>NZ_AP018664.1:0-2400000 GCF_003967075.1 Sphingobium amiense | reverse complement strand
CGCCTTTCCGCCCTGACCGAAGGTCGCGCCAGCGTCCCGCGCGTGAAGGACGGGGTGATGACTCTGGTCCTCGACGTGGCGGGTCTCGGCCCGGCGCAGCGCGAAGGCCTTGCCGCCGCCATCCGCGAAGGCGGCCTCACTGTGCCGGGCGTGAACGAAGTGCGCGTCGTCGAGACCGCCGAGCGCAAGCCGCTGCGCATCCTCGCTATCGCATCGGGCAAGGGTGGAGTCGGCAAGTCCACCCTGTCCGCCAACCTCGCGGTCGCACTACACCGGCTGGGCGTGAAGGTCGGTCTCGTCGACGCGGACATTTACGGCCCCTCGCAGGCGAAGCTGATGGGCAGCGAGGACAAGAAGCCCGTCGCGCAGGACAAGAAGCTGGTGCCCGTCACCGGCGTCGCCGACATCCCGATGCTGTCGATGGCGCATCTGGTGGAGCCGGGTAAGGCGCTGGCATGGCGCGGCCCGATGGCCGGCAATGCGCTGGGGCAACTGATCGACGCGGATTGGGGCGACACCGAACTGCTGGTGGTCGACATGCCGCCCGGCACCGGCGACATCCAGCTTTCGATGGTGCAGAAACACAAGCCCGCAGGCGCGCTCATCGTCTCCACACCGCAGGATCTCGCCCTCATCGACGCGACCCGCGCCGTCAGCCTGTTCGATCAGGCGGGCGTCCCCATCGTCGGCGTGGTCGAGAATATGGCGGGCTACGCCTGCCCCCATTGTGGCGAAGTTTCCGATCCCTTCGGGCAGGGCGGGGCGGAGCATGTCGCGGGCGACCTTTCCGCCCCCTTCCTCGGCCGCATTCCGCTCGCCATCGACATCCGCCGCCGCTCCGATGCGGGCGATCCTCCTGCGGCGGGAGAAGGCGCGCACGCCGACGCCTTCATGGCCATCGCCCGCAAGCTCACCGATTGGCTGAAAACTGCCTGACCTACAGGCTCAGATGCAGGAACTGATTGAACGCGCTTTTTTCATAGTCTCCAAAGGCCGGACCTTCGATGAAGCCATGCCGACGGTAAAGCGTGAGGGCCGGATCGAAGGCCGGTCCGCTGCCCGTCTCCAGACTCAGCCGCGTCATGCTCCTTGCCCGCGCCTCCGCCAGGATGTGCCTCAGCATCGCTGCTGCGACGCCCCGCCGCAAATGGTCCGGATGCGTGCGCATCGACTTGATCTCGCCATGATCGGGCCGGATCGCGCGTAACGCTCCAATACCGACGACATGACCATCATCCCATGCGGTCCAGACGCTCAGGTCGCTGGCCCGCATGGCGTCGAGATCCAGCGCGAATACGGCGCCAGCGGGACTGTTGTCCTGCATGCCCGACAGGTGGAGGGCGAGCAGGGCGACGGTCTGCGGTTCGGCGAGATCGGCGGCAAGAATATCGAACATCACCCAACGCTAGTCCCGTGTCCCGGCAAAGCAACTGCCTTGCACAGTGCCCGGCGCTCCCCATCTGGAATGGGAAGGAGACACGCCATGCCGCTTACCGCCCCGCAGGACATTGCCGACCTGCTCGACGAAACCCGCACCATCGCTCTGGTCGGCATATCCGACCGGCCCGACCGCGCCAGCTATTCGGTCATGGCCTTCCTTCAAAACCATGGCTACCGCGTCCTGCCCGTGAACCCGCAACTTGCGGGCGAGCATGTGCATGGTGAGTTCGTCTGGGGCCGCCTGTCCGACATCGGGGTGCCTATCGACATGGTCGACATCTTCCGCCGCAGCGAAGCGGCGGGCGAGGCGGTGGACGATGCCATCGCGGCGGGCGCGAAGTCGGTCTGGATGCAGATCGGCGTCGTCAACGAAGCCGCTGCCGCCCGCGCGGAAAGCGCGGGCCTGAAGGTCGTGATGGACCGCTGTCCCGCCATCGAGATACCGCGCCTCGGCGTCGCGCCGATTTCGCCGCAATAGCGCTAGGCAACCGCATCGCCGCCCCCTATCAGGACGCCTATGGGGCGTGCACCGCGACAGCTTGCGACCGGGAGGAAGGGCATCGACCGCCGCAGCCTGCTGGTCGGCGGCGGCGGGGCGGCGGGGCTGCTCATCGCGTGGGGGCTGTGGCCGCGCAACTACAGGCCCAACCTCAAGGCAGGGCCGGACGAGACGGTCTTCAACGCCTTCCTCAAGATCGACCGTTCAGGGCAGGTCATCGTCGTCGTCCCGCAGACGGAAATGGGGCAGGGCGTCACCACCCTGCTGCCGCAGATCGTCGCCGATGAACTGGGCGCGGACTGGCGCACCGTCGCTGTCCAGAGCGCACCCGTCAGCCCGCTCTACGCCAACACGCTGCTGGCGAAGGAATGGCTGGAAAGCGACTGGACGCGCCTCTTCGGCGCAGCCGGCGATTGGGCGCTCGATCAATATGCGACGCGCAGTGCGCTGATGCTGACGGGCGGGGGCACGTCCGTCGCGATGTTCCACGACGCCTGCCGGGACGCAGGCGCGGCCGCGCGCGTGCTGCTGTGCAAGGCGGCGGCGGCGCGCTGGGACGTTCCGTGGGAAAGCTGCGACATTCAGGATGGCCTCATCACCGATGGAGCCGACCGCCGCATGAAAATTGGCGAGGTGGCCAGCGACGGTGTGAACTTCGACCTTCCGACCATTTTTCCCTATCGTCAGGGGCAGGACGGCCGCCTGTCGGGACAGGATCTGCCGCGCCTCGACACCCCGTCCAAGATCGACGGCAGCCATAATTTCGCCGCCGACATCCGCCTGCCCGGCATGGTCTTCGCTTCGATCCGGCAGGGGCCGATCGGCGACGCAATCCTCGCAGGCCTTGACGAACGCGCGCCCGCGTCCGTCACCGGCTTCCTCAAGCTCATAAAGCGGGACCGCTGGGTCGCGGCGGTGGCGAGCAACTGGTGGGCGGCGAACAGAGCGCTCGATCTCGCCGATCCCGTCTTCACCCTGCGCGGCCGCCCGGTTGACAGCGAAGGGATCGACGGCGCGCTGGAAGCGGCTTTCTCCGGCGGTGCGGGCAAGCGGCTCTATGCGCAGGGCGACCTGCTCCCCGTGTTCGAGAAAGCGACCATCCTTGCCAGCGAATATCAGGTCGATGCCGGCCTGCACCTCGCGCTCGAACCGCCCTGCGCCACCGCGCGGGTGACGGGGGAGGGGGCCGAAGTCTGGATGGCGACGCAAGCCCCCGGTCTCGCGCGGGACGCCATCGCCGACGCGCTCGGCCTGTCCGCCGATGCCGTTACGCTTTACCCCCTCCACGCAGGCGGCTCCTTCGGGCGCGCGATGGACTGGGACGCGGGCGTGCAGGCGGCGCTCCTGTCGCAGGAAATGGGCCGCCCGGTGCAGCTTCTCTGGTCGCGGGCGGAGGATGTCATTCAGGACCGCCCGAGCGCCCCCGCCAAAGCGCGCATGGCAGCCAAGCTCGGCCGCAACGGCGCAATCGAAGGCTGGCTGGCCAAAGTCGCCGCCCCCTGCGCCATGACACAGACATGGGGCCGCATCGCCGACCGCAAGTCGCCAGCGCAGGCCGCCGCCGATGCCGCCGGAACCTCGACCCGGCTCGCCGTCGCGGGCGTGGCGCTGCCCTATGCCGTTCCCAACTGGGCGATCGACCATTATCCGGCGGACGTGGGCTTGGCCCTCGGCTTCGCGCCGGGCAACGCCCGCCTGCATGGAGCCTTCTTCACCGAATGCTTCATCGACGAACTGGCGTATCTGGCGAAGGTCGAGGCATTGTCCTTCCGTATCCAGATGCTCGGCGGCAACCCCCGTCTTGCCCGGTGCCTTTCCACCGCCGCCGCGATGGGCGGCTGGCAGGGCGGGATCGAGGGCAGCGGTCAGGGGATCGCGGCGCATATGGGTGGCGGCGCCTATGGCGCGGTGATGGTCGAGGCGGAAATGGCAGGGGAGGGCATCAACGTCACCCGCATCGTCGCCGCCATCGACGCGGGCGATGCCGTCAATCCCGACATCCTGCGCCAGCAGGTCGAGCGCGGCCTGATCTACGGCCTCGCCTATGCGACAGGCGCGTCGGTGCCCTATGCCAAGGGGCTTCCGGCGCGCGCGATCATGGGCCGCATGGGCCTGCCGCGCCTCGCCGATGTGGGTGAAGTCACCGTCGAACTCATTCGCAGTACCGCCGCGCCGGTCGGCGTCGTCGATGTCGCAGCGCCGCTTGTCGCGCCCGCCATCGCCAACGCCCTGTTCACATGGACAGGGCAAAGGCTGCGCTCGCTTCCGCTAGGGAGCATGGCATGATCCGGCCCCCCGACCATCCCGCCATTCCCGCGCCGCGCGTCGGCGTTCTCCTCATCAACCTCGGCACGCCCGATGGCCCCGACCCGGCCTCGGTGAAGCGCTACCTCGCGGAGTTTCTCTCCGACCCGCGCGTGGTGGAAATCCCGAAGCTTGTGTGGCAGCCGATCCTGCGCGGCGTCATTCTCACCACCCGTCCGAAGAAGTCGGCCCATGCCTATAGCCAGGTGTGGACCGAGCGCGGTTCGCCACTCGCCTTCCACACCCGCGACACCGCCTTCGGCGTGCAGCAGGCGCTGGGTGACAAGGTGCTGGTCGACTGGGCGATGCGCTATGGCAATCCCTCGATCCCCTCGCGGCTCGCCGCGATGAAGCAGGCGGGCTGCGACCGCATCCTCCTCGCGCCGCTCTACCCGCAATATAGCGCAGCGACGACCGCCACGGCGAACGATGCCGCCTTCGCCGCGCTGAAGGCGATGCGCTGGCAGCCCGCCGTTCGCACGCTGCCGCCCTATCATGATGATCCCGCTTACATCGCGGCGCTGAAGGGATCTATCGAAGCGCATCTGTCCGCGCTCAACTTCGCGCCGGATGCGCTGCTCGCCAGCTTCCACGGCATGCCCGAACGCACGCTGCATCTGGGCGACCCCTATCATTGCCAGTCGGTCAAGACCGTCCGCCTGCTGCGCGAGGCGCTGCCGCTCCCTGTCCATATGAGCTTCCAGTCGCGTTTCGGCCGGGCGAAATGGCTGGAGCCGGAGACCGAATCGACCCTTGCTCAAATGGTGGAGAAAGGTGTCCGCAATGTTGCTGTCGTGACACCGGGCTTTGCCGCCGACTGCCTTGAAACGCTGGAGGAAATCGCGTTGCGGGCGAAAGAGGTTTTTCTGGCGAAAGGCGGCGAGAAATTCGCCTATTTGCCCTGTCTAAATGCGTCCGGCGAAGCTATCACCCTGTATCAGAGGCTGCTGAGCCGCGAGCTTTCGGGTTGGATCGACTGACCCTGTTTCCAGGAAGAGGATGCGCATATGTCGAGAGTGGCGATCGTGACGGGTGGAACACGGGGCATCGGCGAAGCGATCAGTCTGGCATTGAGGGACATGGGCTACACGGTCGCCGCCAATTATGGAGGCAATGAGGAGAAGGCGCGGGCCTTCTCCGACCAGACCGGTATCGCGGCCTATAAATGGGACGTGGGCGATCATCAGGCGTGCCTAGACGGTTGCGCGCAGGTGGCGCAGGATCTGGGTGCGATCGACATCGTCGTGAACAACGCAGGCATAACCCGCGACGGCGTGCTCGCCAAGATGAGCTTCGATGACTGGAACGAGGTCATGCGCATCAACCTTGGCGGCTGCTTCAACATGGCGAAGGCGACCTTCGGCGGGATGCGCGAGCGCGGCTGGGGCCGCATCGTCAATATCGGCTCGATCAACGGGCAGGCGGGCCAATATGGGCAGGTGAACTATGCCGCCGCCAAATCGGGCATCCACGGCTTCACCAAGGCGCTGGCGCAGGAAGGCGCGAAATCGGGCGTCACCGTCAACGCTATCGCGCCCGGCTATATCGACACCGACATGGTCGCCGCCGTGCCCGCGCCGGTGCTGGAAAAGATCGTCGCGAAAATCCCGGTCGGCCGGCTTGGACAGGCGCATGAAATCGCGCGCGGCGTCGCTTTCTTCTGCAGCGAGGAAGGCGGCTTCGTGACCGGCAGCACGCTGTCGATCAACGGCGGCCAGCATATGTATTGATGGACAGGGGCGGTTCCGACATGGCTCCGGAGCCGCCCTTCGCGCCGCCGGTCAAGCGCAGCGTGACCATCGCCGGGCACCAGACCGCGATCAGTCTGGAGCCGCTGTTCTGGGACGCGCTGCGCCGCGCGGCACAGGGCGAGGGGCTGCCGCTCAACGCTCTTATCGCCCGCATCGACACGGCCCGGCTGGCGGCGGCATCGACCCCCAATCTCGCCAGCGCGATCCGTTGCTGGCTGTTCGCGCGGGCGCTATCTGTTGATCCGGATAAAACCGCAATTGATTCGCATTAGTGTTCGCGTTATGGCGGCGGCGAAGGGAGGCAGGACATGCTTCAAGCCGCAAGCCGCGCGTTCGACGACGACCGGTCCGATCTGTTCGATCAGCCTCAACCGGCTGCGCGCTCGCATGCGGCGCCGGCCGCGCTCCCCGTCGCTCCCGCGCGCTACGGATCGCAATCGCGCCTGAACCTGCCCGTCATTCTGGCGATCGTCCTTGTCCACGGCCTGCTGCTCGCTCTGTTCCTTCAGATACGCAATGAAGTGCAGAGGCGGCAGGAAGCGAAGCTGACCGTCGTCAATCTGACGCCGCCGCCCCCGCCTCCCGCCGCTGCCGACACGCCGCCGCCTGCGCAGCCGCAGGTCGCCGCGCCCCCGCCGCTCGTCCAGACGCCCGTGACATCCGCGCCGCAGGTGCAGACCGCGCCCGCGCCGGTCGCCTTTGCGCCGCCCACCATAGTCGCGCCCCCGTCGCCCGCACCCGCCGCCGCCCCTGCGGCAGCTCCGGCTCCCCCCGCTATCGTGCAGGCGAGCGACCTCGGCACCCAGATGCTGTCGGGCAAGCCGCCCCGCTACCCCATTGAAAGTCGTCGCAGGCGAGAGCAGGGCACGGTTGCGCTCGCGCTGGTGCTCAGTCTCGACGGCTCGGTCGAAAGCATCAGCATCGCCCAGAGCAGCGGCTTCCCGCGCCTCGACGATGCCGCCCGCGACGCGGTGAAGGGCTGGCGCTGGAAGCCGACCCTGCGCGGCGGCCAGCCGGTGCGCGTGCGGGGCACGGTCGAAATCCCCTTCGTGCTGAAGACCGGCGCGGCCTGACACGATGCTGATCGCCATTCCCGACCTGCTCGACGCAGCGGGCGTTGCAGCCATCCGCGCGCTCGTCGACCCTGCGGACTGGATCGACGGCAACGCCACGTCCGGCCCGCAATCCGCCCTCGCCAAGCGCAACCTGCAATTGCCCGAAGACAGCGCCGTCTCGCGGCAGGCAGGGCAGATGGTGCTGGAGGCGCTGGGCCGTTCGCCGCTGTTCATCGCCGCGGCGCTGCCGCTCAGGATATTCCCCCCGCTCTTCAACAGCTATTCAGGCGGGCAGGCGTTCGGCGTTCATGTCGACAATGCCGTGCGCGTCCAGTCGTCCACGGGCCTGCGCGTCCGTTCGGACCTGTCCATGACGCTGTTCCTCGAAGAACCGGACGCCTATGATGGCGGCGAACTCACCATCGAAACGCAGTTCGGCGTCCAGCAGGTCAAGCTCCCCGCCGGGCACGCGGTCCTCTATCCGTCATCCTCGCTGCATCGGGTCGAACCCGTGACAAGGGGTCGCCGGGTCGCCAGTTTCTTCTGGCTTCAGTCGATGGTTCGCGACGATGCCGCGCGCCAGACGCTCTTCGATCTCGACCGTGCCGTGCAGGGCGTTGCCGCCGAACTGGGGCAGGACCATGGCGATGTCATCCGCCTGACCGGCGTCTATCACAATCTCCTGCGCCGCTGGGCCGACGCCTGAGCGCTCAGAGCCATTTCAGCTTTTTGAACCGGGTGTAGAGGATCGCGCAGATCACCGCGATCACGCCGAGCACCACGAAATAGCCATAGCGCGTGCGCAGTTCGGGCATATGTTCGAAGTTCATGCCGTAAATGCCCGCAATCGCGGTCGGCACGGCCAGGATCGCGGCCCATGCCGCAAGCTGGCGCGTGATGTCGCCGGTGCGCTGCTGCTCCAGCAGGTTGGACGATTCGAACACGCTGTTCAATATCTCCCTCAGGTCGTCGACCATCGTCTGCACCCGCCGCACATGATCGCGCACGTCATTGAAGTAGAGCCTTGCTTCCGGATCGACGCAGGGCAGGTCGATCTTAACGAACTTGGTCGCGACCTCATGCATCGGCACCAGGATGCGAGAAAAGCGGATCAGCTCGCGCCGCAGGGTGAAGATGCGCGTCACTTCCTCGCGCCCGAGGAAATGATCCAGCATCTGCTGTTCCATCGCCAGCACTTCCTCTTCGATTCCCTCGATGATCGGCAGGTAGCCGTCGACGATGAAGTCGAGGATCGCGTGCGCGACATAATCCACCCCCTGCGCCAGCCGCTGGGGCATCGCTTCCAGTTCGGCTCTCAGCTTGAGATGGGCGCGCGCCGATCCATGACGCACGCTGATGATATGGTCCTGCCCGATGAAGAGCGCGGTTTCGCCATAATGGATGCCGTCATCCTCGATATGCGCGGTGCGCGCGACGACGAACAACTGGTCGCCGTAGACATCGACCTTGGGAAGCTGGTTCGCGTTGATCGCGTCCTCGACCGCCAGCGGATGAAGGTTGTAGGTGCGCGCCAGCGTCTTCATCTCTCCGGGCGAAGGGTCCGCGACGCCGATCCAGATAAATTCCGACTTGTCCTGCGCACAGGCGACGCGTTCGTCGATGGCGACGGGACGGACCCGCTGCCCGTTGCGATAGAGATAGGCGGCGATCACGGTCATGCGGCACGGCATCCTTGCTTCCTCGCCACCGGCTAGCAGAAGTCGGCGATGCTGTCGCGACCGCCTTGCGCTTCGTCCCGCCCACGGTCCGCCTCATATGATTTTTCCACAACCGGCTGGTGTGTGACTTCGGCCTGACATAGTTGCGGGCGAAGGGGGTATCGGGCCGATGCGTGGCAGCCTTGGGGAGGGGGCGGCCGCGCCGTCATGCTGGAGCCGCGCCTTGACGATCATGACTATCGACTTCGAGGCGTCCTGCCTGCCGCGCCACGGACGGTCTTTCCCCATCGAGGTCGGCATTGCCACTCCGGTCATGAGCCGGAGCTGGCTGATCCGTCCGACGGACGAATGGCTGGGGTGGGACTGGACCGCAGAGGCGGAGGCGCTGCACAACCTCACCCGCGACCGCGTTCTGCGCGAAGGATTGCCCGCCGCGCAGGTGCTGGCCGAACTGGCGCAGACGGTCGGAAATTGCCGCCTCGTGTCCGACAGCAGCCTCGACCGATACTGGCTCGACCGGCTGGCCGAGGCTGCCGGAAAGCCCGCCCCCTTCGCCATTGACCATGCGGGCAGCCTGTTCGATGAAGCCGGGACATCCTCCGCGACCGTCGCTGCCGCCATCGCGCGGGCGAGCGCGCAGGTCAGCGCCCGGCATCGCGCCAGCGCGGACGCGCTGTGGCTGGCGCATGTTCTCGATCACGCGCTCGCCCCTGAACCGGCCCCGATGATGGAAGCCGCGCAATAGGACAGCGACGGATCAGCAACAATTTGTCATCCCCGGCCCATATGGCGGACATCCTCCTCCGCTATGCAAGGCTGCCACCCCCGCACCGGATCGGCAGGGCGGCTGGAGGAGAATATGCATGTCCCGCCAGATCGTCGCGGAGGGTGAAGGCGGCGCGATGCCGCCGCAAAGCGGCATGTCTCGCCCGGCCAGCCCCCTGATCCTGCTCGCCGAAACGCAAGGGGATGTGCGGCGGACCGTGCACGATCATCTTGAACAGACCGGCTTTCGCGCGATGCCCGCCGCGTCGGCGGACGCCCTCTTCCATGCGCTCACAAGCGCCCACGTCGGCGCGGTCGTGCTGGATGCGGGACTGCGCGGCGCGGACGGCATGGATCTGTGCCGTGACCTGCGCGAACGCAGCGACGTGCCGATCATCCTCGTCGGCGCCAACTGCACCGAGGTTGATCGCGTCGTGGCGCTTGAGCTGGGCGCGGACGATTTCATGGCCAAGCCCTATTCGGTCCGCGAACTCGCCGCGCGGCTCCGCGCCGTCCTGCGCCGCACCCGCGCTGAACGTGTGCGCGGTTCGCGCAACCGCAAACAGGCGCGCTTCGAGGGGTGGACGGTGGATTTCACCCGCCGCGAAGTCAGCGCGCCCGATGAGAGGAAGGTCCACCTGACGGCGGCGGAATTTGCGCTGCTGGGCGTGTTTCTCGATCATGCCCGTATCATCATTCCCCGCAAGCGGCTGATGGAACTGGCGGGCGTGCGCGACACGCCCTCGTCCGACCGCAGCATCGACGTTCTGGTCAGCCGCCTGCGCCGGAAACTGGGTGGGCAGGGGCGCCGCGCGCCCATCGTGACCGTTCGCGGCGCGGGCTATATGTTCAGCGCCGTCGTGGATCGCGGCTGAGGCGCCTGCACGCTGAAAGAGGCGGGCAACCGGCTTTCGTAGTCTGGTCCTCTCCAGACATGCTTTCTTACAAACCCGCTGCGACGCAGCAAAACCTGTCGCCTATCCTGCAATCTGAGCCGGTTTCCCCCGCACCGGCAACGACATGTGAGAAGGACAGGATCATGAACGAGCTTATCGGTCGCGTCTTCAATTTCGAGAAGAAAACCTATCCCGACAAGAACAGCCTCTACAGCAGGCTCGCCAATGAAGGGCAAAGCCCCAAGGCGCTGATGATCTCCTGCGCCGATTCGCGCATCGTACCCGAACATATCATGCAGGCGGAGCCGGGTGACCTGTTCGTCTGCCGCAACGCGGGCAATATCGTTCCTCCCCATGCCAGCCAGTTGGGCGGCGTCACCGCCACGGTCGAATATGCCGTCATGGTGCTGGGCGTGCGCGACATCATCGTGTGCGGCCACAGCGACTGCGGTGCGATGAAGGCGCTGGCGACCGAAGCCGATCTTACCTCCATGCCCAACGTCGCCGCCTGGCTGCGCCACAGCCATGCCGCGCAGAAGGTCTGCAAGGAAAATTACCCCGCCGACCTCAGTGACGCGGAAAAGCTCCGCAACATGGCGCTGGAAAATGTCGTGGTGCAGCTTGCGCACCTGCGCACCCACCCGTCGATCGCGTCGGGCATCGCGCGGGGCGAGATCGCGCTGCACGGCTGGTATGTCGACATCCATGCCGGTCAGGTGCTCGGTCTCGACGGTGAAACCGGCCGCTTCGTTCCGCTGCGCGAGGGCGAGCCGCTGCCCGTCGCGCTTCCCCAGGCCCGCCGTCTGGCGGGCGACACCTCCTTTGCCGTCGCGGCGGAGTAAGCCATGCTGAAAGCCCTTTCCGGCGTCAATTTCGGACGCGACTTCACGGCGTCGATCGTCGTTTTCCTAGTGGCGATGCCGCTTTGCATGGGGATCGCCGTTGCGTCAGGGGTGCCGCCGGAAAAGGGTCTCATCACCGGCATCATCGGCGGCATCATCGTCGGCCTGTTCGCAGGCTCTCCGCTTCAGGTCAGCGGTCCGGCCGCCGGCCTTGCGGTCATCGTCTTCGAAATCGTGCGCGAACAGGGTCTGTCCGCGCTCGGCCCCATTCTGATCCTCGCCGGCGCCATTCAGGTCGTTGCGGGCATCGCGCGGGTAGGCGGCTGGTTCCGCGCCATCTCGCCTGCGGTCGTGCACGGCATGCTGGCGGGCATCGGCGTCCTCATCGTCGTCGGCCAGTTCCACGTTCTCTTCGACGACAAACCGCTGTCGAGCGGCCTGCACAACCTGATCGCGATGCCGGGCCAGATTTTCGGCCTCACCAATCAGGATGCGGCCACCGCTTTCATGGTCGGCCTCGTCACCATCTTCGCGATGCTGGGCTGGGAGAAATTCCGTCCCGCCTCGATGAAGCTGCTGCCCGGCGCGCTGGTGGGCGTGGTTGCTGCAACGCTCGTCGCCTTCTTCTTCAGCCTGCCGGTCGCCCGCGTCGCGGTGCCCGAAAGCATCGTCGCGGCTGTCACGCTGCCCGAACAGGGTCTGGTGGCGCAGTTGATGAATCCCGCCATTCTCACCACGGCCATCGCCATCGCCTTTATTGCGAGCGCGGAAACCCTGCTGTCAGCGGCGGCGGTCGACCGGATGCACAATGGCGTGCGCACCAACTACAACAAGGAACTGAGCGCGCAGGGCATCGGCAACCTGCTCTGCGGTTTCGCGGGCGCACTGCCGATGACGGGCGTGATCGTCCGTTCCTCCGCCAATGTGCAGGCGGGCGCCACCTCGCGCCTGTCCACCATCCTGCACGGCTTCTGGATACTCGGCTTCGTCGCGCTGCTGCCTTGGCTGCTGCGTGAGATTCCCATGGCTGCTTTGGCGGGGGTGCTGGTCATCACCGGCGTCCGGCTCGTCAGCCTTTCGCATGTGAAGCATCTCTTCCATCTCTACGGTCCGCTTCCGGCGATCGTGTGGGCGGCGACGCTGATCTGCGTGGTGACGACCGACCTCCTGACCGGCGTGCTGGTCGGCATCGGCCTGTCGCTGCTGGAACTGCTGCCCCATGCCCGCCGCCTCGGTCTCGACGTCCAGCAGGCGGACCGCGGAGAGGCGCAGGAGGTTGCGCTTCAGGGGTCCGCCACCTTCCTCAGCCTCCCCGGGCTGTCGGCGAAGCTGGAGTCGCTTCCGGCCAAAGGTCTCATCATTCTCAATGTCGAACGGCTGGCCCATATCGACCACACCTGCGCCGAAATGCTGCGGGAATGGGTGTCGCGGCGCCGCGGGGCGGGGGAGCCTGTTGAACTGTTCGGCGCAACCGGCAGGCTGCGCCAGATCGTCGCCTGACGTCACGCCCCCCGCGACCGTCAGGATACTGGGCCGCCGCGTCTTGGAGGCGGCGGCCTTTCTTTTACGATCGCGCGAAAAATGTTGCAGCCGCGCAACAGGACGCCAATGCATTTCGCACCTGCAAGAAAAACAGCTTTGCGACCGCCCACTTTTGCGCCTATCCCTGCGTCCGTCCGATGATATCGACGGCGCAACAGATCGTCGGATCACGGAAGCAGGACGGAACATTCTTTCGTAAAAGGGGAATGTTCATGAAGTATAAAATCGCTTGTGCCGCCATCGCGCTCCTTTCCAGCGCCCAGGCATTTGCACAGGATGAACCCGCAAAGCCCATCACTGTTACCGGCAGCGTGGCACTCGTGTCGGACTATCGTCTGCGCGGTGTTTCACAGAGCGATCGTGGCATGGCGGTGCAGGGCGGCTTCACTAT
Organism: Sphingobium amiense; assembly: GCF_003967075.1. Taxonomy (NCBI): domain Bacteria; kingdom Pseudomonadati; phylum Pseudomonadota; class Alphaproteobacteria; order Sphingomonadales; family Sphingobiaceae; genus Sphingobium; species Sphingobium amiense. The sequence goes on along the minus strand of NZ_AP018664.1, from coordinate 2,386,836 downwards.
CGCGCATGAAAGCGGTGCCTATGTCGGCACCTGGGCGTCCAACCTTTCGGGCTGGGGGACTTTCGGCGGCGCGAACATGGAACTCGACCTGATCGGCGGTTACGCCGTTCCGCTCGGCGAAGGTTCGACGCTGGACATGGGCCTGACCTGGTACATGTATCCCTCGGGCCTCAGCAAGACCGACTTCGCCGAACTCTTCGGCAAGCTGTCGCACCAGATCGGCCCTGTGAAGGGACTTCTCGGCGTCGCCTATGCGCCCAAGCAGCAGGCTCTGGGCGAAGTATGCAGCGACGCGGACTGCACGGTCTTCCGTCCGGGCAAGAAGAACGACAACCTGTATGTCTGGGGCGACGTGAGCGGCGCGATTCCGAACACGCCGGTTTCGCTCAAGGCGCATCTGGGCTGGTCGAAGGGTAATCCGGGCCTTGGCCCCAACGGCACCTCGGCCGCGCCCACCGGCAAGTATCTGGACTGGCTGGTCGGCGCTGACCTTGCCATCCCCGGCACGCCGCTGACCGCCAGCATCGCCTATGTCGACACCGACATCGCCCGCGTCGAAGAAAACTACATCCGTCCCAACTTCTCGGTGGTCGATCCCGACAATGCCGGCAAGTCGATCGCGCGCGGCACGGTGGTCTTCTCCATCTCCGCTGCGTTCTGATCCATGAGATAGCGGGTCGGTCCGTCCGGCCCGCTATCCTTCCGGCCCGTGACAAATTGTTGCTCGGCCGTTCAGGCTCCCGGCGCGGTTGACCCGCGCCGGGCCGCACCTTATCCCGCACACATGATCCATGTTGCGCTGACGAAATCATGACCGCTCCGTCGATCATCCTGGTCGAGGACGACCCGCCGCTCCGCACGCTGACCGCCCGCGCTCTTCAGGAGCATGGCTATCAGGTGCGGCCTGCTTCCTCCGGACCCGAAATGTGGGTGGCGTTCGAAGCTGGCCCGGTCGACCTCGTCGTGCTCGACGTGATGCTGCCCGGCACCAACGGTATCGACCTCTGCCGCCAGATCCGGCGCAAGAGCGACGTGCCGATCATCTTCATCAGCGCCAAGGGCAGCGAGACCGACCGGATCGTCGGGCTTGAACTCGGTGCCGACGACTATCTCCCCAAACCCTTCGGCACGCGCGAACTCATCGCCCGCATCCGCGCCATCCTGCGCCGCGTCGGCGTAGAGCGCGGCCCGGACGAGCATCGCGAGAGCGAAGCCCATTTCGAAGGATGGAGCGTCAATTTCCCCCGCCGCGAACTGCGCTCGCCCACCGGCGCCGTCGTGGAACTGACCGGTGCGGAATTCGACCTGCTCGGCTCCTTCCTCAGCCATCCGCAGCGCGTCATCGCGCGCGAACGCCTGATCGAACTGTCCCGCACCCGCATGGGCGACAGCTCCGACCGCAGCATCGACGTGCTGGTCAGCCGCCTGCGCCGCAAGCTCACCACGATGGACAAGGCAGCGCCCATCACCACTGTGCGGGGCGTCGGCTATATGTTCAACGCCGAAGTCACCCGCGCTTGAACCTGCATTTCAGAGGATCGCTCGGCCTGCTGGGCCGCCTCTTTGCGATCCTGCTGTTGACGGTCACGCTGGAATTCGCGGTCGGCACGCTGATCTACGAACGCGCGAGCCAGCTTTCGCTTCAGGACGACGAAGCCCGGCGGCTGGCCGAACATCTCATCATCGCGCGCAAGCTGCTCACCGAACAGCCGCGCGAGGAACGGCCCACATTGGGCTACCAGCTCACGACCGACCGCTATGACGTGCACTGGTCCCCCGTCGCGCCGCCTCCGCCGCCGCTCTCGCGGGAACTGGAGCGGATGCGGCGACAGATCGTGGCGTGGGAACCGAGCCTCGAAAAATCGGGCCTCTGGTTGCGCATCACGCCGGGGCGTCATTCGGAAATCAACGGCGGCCTGCGGTTGCCGGACGGGAGCTGGCTCTATTTCGGGATGCGGCACAATGGCGGCAAATGGGCCTTCACCATCGGCCGCATGGGCATGGCGCTCATCCCGGTGCTGGCGCTGCTGATCGCGGGATGGCTGCTCATCCGCCGCACCCTCGCGCCGTTGCGCGATCTCACTCATGCAACGCATATGATCGGGCGCGGGCAGGAAGTCGTCGTGCCGGAGGCGGGGACGAGCGATGTGCGCAACCTCATCGCCGCGTTCAACGCCATGCAGGGCCGCATCCACCGCCTGATCGACGAACGGACGGAGACACTGGCGGCCGTGGGCCACGATCTGCGCACACCGCTCTCGCGCCTGCGCCTGCGCCTCGAATCGGTGCGGGACGCCGAAGTGCAGGAGGCGATGGGGCAGGATCTGGAAGAAATGGGGGCGATGCTCGAATCGCTGCTCGCCTATCTGGGCGGCGACGAAGATCCCGAAACTCCCGTCCGCACCGACATCGCCGTCACCGTCGCCACCATCGTCGACGCCTTTCAGGACCATGGGCAGAACGTGACTTATGATGGCCTCGACCATCTGGAAATGGAGGTGCGTGCGCTCTCCCTCCGCCGCGCGGTGCGCAACCTGATCGAGAATGCGCTTCACTATGGCCAGCGCGCCCGCGTGTCGGTGGACCGCAAGGGCGAGGAAGTGCTGATCCGCGTGGACGATGACGGCCCCGGCATCCCGCGCGACCGGCTGGAGGAAGTGCTGCGGCCCTTCTCCCGCCTCGACGACGCGCGCCAGCGCAACACGCGCGGCCTCGGCCTTGGCCTTGCCGTGGTGCAGAAGACCGTCGCGGCGGAAGGTGGCCGCCTGACCCTCGCCAACCGGCCCGACGGTGGGTTGCGCGCCGAAATCTGCCTCGTCTTGCCGCGCGTGAAGCGGACCTAGAAAGAGAAATTATCGGTCGCCCAACAAAACCCGTTTATCGGGTCGCCTTTTGCCGGGCTATGTCCTTGGCCCTGAAAGGCAAGAGGCGATCATGATAGCTGACCGAGCGGAAGACGACCGCATCGTCGAGGGATATTGGGACGTGGACCAGCTCGTCGCGGAGCTGAGCGCCGCGCGCGCCCGCTGGCGGCAGGCGCAGCAGCATCACGCGGAATATGGCGCGGAGGGCTTCCCCTCGCGCGACAATCTGACCAAGATCATGCAGGCGCTGTGCGGCGCGCTTTTCCCGCTGCGCCTCGGCCCCAGCTTCGTGCGTCTCCACAATGAGGACGCATTCGTCGCCGAAACGCTGCAAACTGTGCTCAGCCGCCTCTACGGGCAGATCCGGCTCGAACTCATCTATGCGCTGAAGGACGAGCCTGCGGCCGCCGTCGACGCCGAAGCCGCCCGCATCATCGGCGCCTTCGCGCAGAGCCTGCCCGCACTGCGCGAACTGCTCGACACCGATGTCGACGCCGCATTTCTGGGCGATCCCGCCGCGCGCAGCGTCGATGAAGTGCTGATCTGCTACCCGTCGATGCTGGCGATCATCCACCACCGCCTCGCCAACCGCCTGCATGTGCTGGGCGCGCCGCTCGTCGCGCGAATCATCTCGGAAATCGCGCATGGCAAGACCGGGATCGACATCCATCCCGGCGCGCGCATCGGCCACAGCTTCTTCATCGACCATGGCACCGGCGTCGTTATCGGTGAAACCGCCATCGTGGGCGACCGGGTGCGCCTCTATCAGGGCGTGACGCTGGGCGCGCGCAGCTTCCCCTCGGACGAGAAGGGTCGGCTCGAAAAGGCGGTGCCGCGCCATCCGATCATCGAGGACGATGTGGTAATCTACGCGGGCGCGACCGTGCTCGGCCGCATCATCGTAGGCAGCCGCTCGGTCATCGGCGGCAATGTCTGGCTGACCGACAGCGTGCCCGCGGACAGCAATGTCCGTCAGGCGAAGGCCCGCTACGAAGTCACCAGCCGCGTCGAAGTCTCCGCCCCGCACCGCGTCCATGCTCTCGTGGAAAGCACGGACGGGTTGGGAGAGAATATCTAGCTATCTTGCCGCGCAGCTATCGCCGTCGCCCGCGATGAGGTCGAGGCAGCGTCCGTCGATGTCACCTTTCGGCACCGGCAGGCCGATCAGCGCGGCGAGGGTCGGCATGATGTCCACCGTCTCGACGCCCAGCGGCTGCTCGAAATGCTGTATGCCCTTGCGCCAGAAGAGGATGGGCACGCGCCGGTCGGTGTCCCATGGCGACCCGTGCGTGGCGACGCTGCCCATCACGGCCTGTTCGGGGATCGACATGACGCGGGGCTTCAGCAGCAGGAGGAGATCGCCCGACCGTTCAGGGTCGAAGCTCGCACGCGCTTCCTGAAGCAGTGTCCAGCTTTCGGGCGGCCCGGAAGGTGAGGGCGTGGCGGCGATCTGCGCTTTCGTGAACACCGTCTCCACCTGCGGGTGGGCGCGCAGCAGCCTGAGCGCCGCTGCCTGCACCCTTGCGCGCTGCGGGGCGGTCAGTCCCCTGTCGATATAAAGATCGCCCGCAGGTCCGTCGCCCCAGATCACCTTCCTGCCCGCCAGACCGGCCTTGGCCGCCACCGCGTCCGAGAGAGCCTTGGGCGTCAGCGCCTTGTCGACCCGCTGCTCCATCGGCATCGCGTTCATCCGGTGCCGTTCGGGCAGGTCGTGCCCGCCATGATCGGCGGTCAGCACCACCACATAGTCGATCCCGTCTCTGTCCAGCCGGTCGAAGAAAGCGCCTAGTTCTCTGTCGAGCCGGTCGATCTGGATGCAGCTTTCGGTGCCCTCGGTGCCGTAGGTGTGGCCGATATAGTCTGTCGCGGACAGACCGATGGAGATGATGTCGGTCTGCGCCTGTCTGCCAAGGTCCATGGCCTCGATGGCGGCGGCGGCGAAGGCCAGCGTCATCGCGTCCTGCTCAGGCGAAATGCGGAAGCCCTTATAGTCGCCCGCCGCCCGCGCGAAGCGTCCAGTGCCGACCACCTTGTCGCCCGCCCGAACCGGGAAGTCCTTGGCCGCGCACTGAGCCGGCAGGTCGAAGCCCGCATTGGCCTGCGCCAGACGCTGCGCCATGACCTCGTTCACCTTCGCCACCAGCGGCGGGATCGCGACGCCCTTGTAGCTGACATAGCCCTGCGGCCCGCCCAGCCACCAGACCTGATCGGCGGTCGGCCCGCCCATCATGATCGCCGCGCGATCCTTGCCCGAAATGGATACGACGCGGGTCGCCGGATTGGCCAGCTTCATCCGCCCGCCCAGCGTCGGCACGCGCAGGTGGATGGGGGACGCTTCATATTTGTCGCTGCTGGTGCCAGGCTGGCTTTCATCCTCTGCGCAATAGACTGCCTTGTCGGCGCGTGCGGTGGACAGGTCGAACCATGTATTTGCGATGATGCCGGTGCGCGACGGGCGGCTGCCGGTCAGGATCGTCGAGTGGCCGGGGCAGGTTTCGGTCGCGGCATGGCTCTGGTAGCCGCGCGGGAACACCACGCCGTCCTGCGTCAGGCGTTTCAGGCCGCCGCTATAATATTGCCGATATTCGCTGAACAGGTCAGCGGAAAACTGGTCGACGCTGATCGCAACAATCAGCCGGGGCGGTGTGGCGGGCATGGTCTCCTTCGCCACCGGCGAAGGGGAAGGCGCCTGCGCCGCCAGAGGCATGGCCGTGGCGGCGAGGAGGGCGGCTGCGACTTTTTTCCACATGACTATGACCTTCCGGTGCCTTGACGGCGGATAGGGAGCGACCTAGCCCCGAGCCATGGTCGCGACCAGAGGCCCGATGCGGATTTTTCAAGTCATATTGATGACGCTCGCGCTGCTGTCGGGCTTTTCCGACGCACGGGCGCAGGGTGCGTTCGGTGGCGGCCCGCTCCATATCGCCGCGCGCCTCGTCGCGGAGAGCGATGCGCCACGGGCAGGTGCGACCACCGGCATCGCCTTTGCCATGACGCCGGAGAAGGGCTGGCACGGCTATTGGGAAAATCCCGGCGACGCGGGCCTTGGCATGACGGTCCAGTGGACGCTGCCCAAGGGCGTCAGCGTCGGGCCGCTCCGCTATCCGGTGCCCGAAACGCTCGTCATCGCGGGCCTGATGAACCATGTCTATGAAGGGCCGCACGCGATCCTCTCGACCCTGACGCTGGCGCCGGGCATCGCGCCGGGAACGACGCTGCCGATCCGGGCGAAGGCCAACTGGCTGGCCTGCACCGACAAGGTATGCGTGCCGCAGAGCGGCGACCTCGCGCTCGATCTGGTTGCGGGAGACGGCGATGTTCCGGCATCGAAGCGATCCATGTTCGACGCATGGCGCACGCGCCTGCCGCGCCCGCTCGGGTCCGAGGCCATCTATAATGTCAAGGACGGCAGGCTGCGCCTTTCCGTTCCCTTCCCGGCAAGCGCGCGGGCGAGCGAGGTGCATCTCTTCCCGCTGGCCGAGGGTTTCGCCCGCTACGCCGCGCCGCAGACGGTGACGCGGCAGGGAGACCGGTTGCTGGTGGAGACGGAGGCCGCGCAACCGGCCAAGGGCGGAGCGGTGCAGGCGGTCCTGCGCACCGGCGATCATGTCGGCTTTCTCCTGACCGCCCGTCCCGGCGCGGTCGAGGGCGCGGCCGGTGGGGGGCAGGCGGGCGCGATCCTCGCCGCGCTGGGCGGTGCGCTGCTCGGCGGTCTCCTCCTCAACATCATGCCCTGCGTTTTTCCCATCCTCGGCCTGAAAGCCATGAAGCTCGCCAAGGCGGGCGGCGACGAACGCACCGTCCGGCGCGAGGCGCTGGCCTATGCCGCCGGGATCATCCTCACCTGCCTCGCGCTCGGCGGCGTGCTGCTCGCCCTGCGCGCCGCCGGAGGCGCAGTCGGCTGGGCCTTCCAGTTGCAGGACCCGCGCATCATACTCGCGCTGCTGCTGCTGGTGGTCGCCATCGCCTTCAACCTTGCGGGCCTGTTCGAACTGCGCGCCTATGGCGGGGGCGAGGGGCTTGCCGGGAAGGGAGGACTTGCGGGAGCCTTCTGGACCGGCGCACTGGTCGCCTTCGTCGCGACGCCCTGCACCGGGCCGTTCATGGCGGCGGCGATGGGCGCGGCGCTGCTGCTGCCGCTCGCAGCCGCGCTCGCCATCTTTGCGGGGCTGGGCCTCGGCCTCGCGCTGCCCTTCCTGCTGCTCGCCTATATCCCCGCGCTGCGCCGCCGCCTGCCAAAACCCGGTGCATGGATGGGCCGCTTCCAGAAAATCCTCAGCGTCCCCATGTTCCTGACCGCGATCGGCCTTGCATGGCTGCTGGGGCAGCAGCGTGGCGTCCCGGGCATGACCATCGGCATCCTCTCAGCGCTCGCCCTCGCGCTTCTCCTCTGGTGGCTCGGCAGCCGCCAGCATTCGGGCAGGAGCGGCGGCTGGATCGCTGCGCTGACGGCGCTCGCGCTGCTCGCGGGGGCTGCGTTCGCGCTCCCGGCCTCCGCGCCCGCTGCCGCCGAAAAAAGCGATGAAGCCGTCCGCTTCGATGTCGCGAAACTGGGCGAACTGCGCGCGCGGAAGAAGCCTGTCTTCCTCTATTTCACCGCCGACTGGTGCCTCACCTGCAAGGCGAACGAAGCCGCCGCCATCGACCGAACCGAAGTGCGCGACGCTTTCCGCAGGGCCGGTGTCACCGTCATGGTCGGCGACTGGACCAATGCCGATCCCGCCATCACCCGCTTCCTCGAAAGCCAGGGCCGCTCGGGCGTGCCGCTCTACCTCTGGTATGCGCCGGGCGGGGAAGCGCAGACCCTGCCGCAGCTTCTGACGCCCGCGACGCTGACGGCGCTGGTGCGCTGACCATGGCGAAGGTCCGCGCCGACCAGTTGCTCGTCGACAATGGCCTTGCCGAAAGCCGGGCGCGCGCGCAGGCGCTGATCCTCGCGGGCCTCGTCTTCCTTGGCGACCGCAAGATCGAGAAGGCGGGGCAGCAGGTCGCCCCCGACGCCGAACTCGACGTGCGCGGCCGCGACCATCCCTGGGTTTCGCGCGGCGGAATCAAACTCGCCCACGCGCTAGATGCCTTCGCCATCGACGTGACCGGCTTCGTCGCGCTCGATGTCGGATCGTCAACCGGCGGCTTCACCGACGTGTTGCTGAAGAACGGCGCGGCGAAAGTCTATGCGGTCGACAGCGGCACCAACCAGCTCGCCTGGAAGCTCCGTTCTGACGCGCGGGTCATCGTTCACGAACAGACGAGCGCGCGCATCCTCACGCAAGCCCACATCGCCGATCCCATCGACATCATCGTCTGCGACGCCAGTTTCATCAGCCTCGCCAAGGTGCTGGAGCGCCCGATCACCTTTGCCCGCCCCGGCGCGCAGATGGTCGCGCTCATCAAGCCGCAGTTCGAGGCGCGGCGAGAGGAGGTGGGCAAGAATGGCGTGGTGCGCGACGCGGCCGTTCATGACAGGGTATGCGCAGAGGTGCAGGACTGGGTGCGAGAACAGGGCTGGGCCGTCGCGGGATTGACGCAAAGTCCGATTACCGGACCGCAGGGCAATGTGGAGTTCCTCCTCCACGCCCGGCTTGGCGGATAAGCCCGCCAGCTTCGTTAAACGCCCCGATACATAATGATACACGCCGCCACCAAGGGCCAGCTTGTATCCTTGCACAAGGCCCGATAGCCCACCACGATGCGCCCGTTTCCGCTTCTTCTCGCCGCCTGTTCGCTCGCCCTCAGCCTGTCCGCCTGCGGCGGCAAGAAGGAACAGAAGCCGCGCGCGGTCCCGCTGGTGGAAGCGACAGCCATTTCCCGCACGAGCTTCACCGACGATCTGGAGGCGGTCGGCACCGCGCTCGCCAATGAACAGGTTGTGCTGTCCGCACCCGTCACCGAACGGATCGAGGCGCTGAACTTCGCCGATGGCGGCTATGTGCGGCAGGGGCAGGTGGTCGCGCGCATGTCGGTGGCGCAGGAACAGGCCGAACTCGCCGCCGCGCAGGCGCAGGCGAAGCAGGCGCAGCAGCAGCTCGACCGGATACAGGCGCTGAAAGCGCGCGGCTTCGCCACCGCCGCCTCGCTCGACCAGCAGCTTGCGATCGCCAACGCGGCGAAGGCGTCCGCCGACCAGTCCCGCGCCGCCATCGCCGACCGCGTCGTGCGCGCGCCATTCTCCGGCTTCGTCAGCCTGCGCACCATATCGGCGGGCGCGATCATCCCGGCGGGGACGGCGATCGCGACGGTCAGCGACATTTCGCGCATCAAGCTCGACTTCACCGTGCCCGAAACGCGCCTGTCGACAATCCGCGAAGGGATGCCGATCAAGGCGGTGTCGGCGGCGTGGCCCGGCCAGCCGTTCAACGGCACCATCGCCACCATCGACCCGGTGATCGACCCTGCCACCCGAGCCGTGCGCGTCCGCGCGATCCTGCCCAATCCGGGCCGCCGCCTGAAGCCCGGCATGCTGCTGACCGTCAGCGTTCTGTCTCGCCAGCGCCAGTCGCTTGCTGTGCCCGAACTGTCGGTCGTGGGCGATGGCGAGGACCGCTTCGTCTTCGTGCTGGAAGGCCGCACCGCCAAACGGGTCAAGGTCGATACCGGCGTCCGCCAGAACGGTCTCGTCGAAATCACCGGCGGGCTTGCGGCGGGCCAGAAGGTCGTGACCGAAGGCGTCGTCAAACTTACGGACGGCGCGACCGTTCGCCTCGCCGGAGACAAGGCCGCGCCGGGCGCCGGCAAGGCGGGCTAGGCCGATGCAGCTTTCCGACCTTTCCGTCCGCCGCCCGGTCTTCGCCGCCGTCGTCGCCGTGCTGCTCTGCATCGTGGGCATCGTCGGCTATATGAGCCTGTCGGTGCGCGAATATCCCGACACCGATCCGCCCATCGTCTCGGTCGAGACGACCTACACCGGCGCAGCCGCATCGGTGGTGGAAAGCCGTATCACCCAGTTGATCGAGGATGCCGTCGCGGGGGTGCAGGGGATCGAAACGATCACCTCCACCTCGCAGGACGGCACGTCGAACATCAACATTGAATTCAATCCCTCCCGCGACATCGACACCGCCGCCAACGATGTGCGCGACCGGGTGGGATCGGTGGTGGAGGACTTGCCCGAAGACGCGCTCGCGCCTGAAATCCGCAAAGTGGATTCGGACGCCCGCGCGATCCTGTTTCTCGCTTTCTCGCGCCCCGGCTGGTTGCCCCTGCAGATCAGCGATTATCTCGACCGCAATGTCGTCGACCGCTTCGCCGCCATCGACGGCGTCGCGCGCGTCAATATCGGCGGCGAAGCGCGCCCGTCCACGCGCGTCTGGTTCGACGCGGCCAGGCTGGCGGCGTTCGGACTGACCCCGGCCGATGTCGAAAACGCGCTGCGCCAGCAGAATGTCGAGCTGCCCGCCGGGCGCTTCGAATCGCGGGACCAGAACCAGACGCTGCGCGTCGAGCGCCCCTTCGCCACGCCTGACGAGTTCGCCAATCTCGTCGTCGGACGCGGCGCGGACGGTTATCAGGTGAAGCTGGGCGATGTCGCGCGGATCGAAAAAGGGGCGGAAAATCCCTATAGCAGCTTCCGCTCCAATCAGGGGACGGCCATCGGCATCGGCATCATCCGCCAGTCCGGCGCGAACACGCTGGACGTGGCGCAGCGCGCCAAGGCGCTGATCGAGGAGATGAAGCCCAGCCTGCCGCAGGGGATGCGGGTCGCCATCGGCACCGACGAATCGCTCTTCATCGAACGCGCGATCGAGAATGTGTATGACACGCTGATCGAGGCGGCGCTGCTCGTCATCCTCGTCATCTTCCTGTTTCTGGGATCGGTCCGCGCGACGCTGATCCCGGCGGTGACGGTGCCGATCTGCCTGCTCGCGACCTGCGCGGTGATGTGGCTGCTGGGGCTGTCGATCAACCTGCTGACGCTGCTCGCCTTCGTGCTCGCCATCGGCCTTGTGGTCGACGACGCCATCGTCGTGCTCGAAAATGTCTATCACCGGGTCGAGCAGGGCGACGATCCGCTGGTCGCCGCTTACCTCGGATCGCGGCAGGTGGGCTTTGCGATCATCTCCACCACGCTGGTCGTATGCGCGGTGTTCGTGCCGGTCATGTTCCTTGCCGGGCAGACCGGGCTTCTGTTCCGCGAGCTTGCCATCGCGATGATCGCGGCCATCGGCTTTTCGGGTTTCATTTCGCTCAGCCTCGCGCCGATGCTCTGCTCCAAGCTGCTCAAGACCGCAGAGCGCGGGCGGCTGGCGCGCTGGGTGGACGCGCGGTTTCAGCGGCTGGAGAGCGGTTATGCCCGCTGGCTCAACCATGTGCTGCGCAGGCCGCTGCTGCCGCTGGCCGGCGTGGCGCTGTTTCTGGCGCTCGCGGCGTTCCTCTTCACCCGCCTGCCGAGCGAGCTTGCGCCTGCCGAAGACACCGGCGTGGTCGAGGCGCAACTCTCCGCGCCCGAAGGCACCGGCTTTGCCCGGATGATGCAGTATATGAAGAAGGTGGAGGACGACCTTGCCTTCCTGCGCAAGGACGGGACGCTCCAGAATCTTGTCATCCGCACGCCCTCCGGCTTCGGCACGACCGACGATTTCAACGGCGGCAACGTCATCGCCTTCCTCCGCCCGTGGGAGGACCGCACGATCAAGACGTCCGAAGTCGCCGCCATCATCAACAGGGTGATCGCCGACCAGCCCGGCATACGCGGCAACGCAGCGCCGCGGTCGGGCCTCGGGCGCGGGCGGGGCTTGCCGGTCAACATCGTGCTCGCCGGCGCGACCTATGAAGGCCTGATCGCCGCGCGGGACCGTATCCTCTCCGCCGCCGCAGACTATCCCGGCCTCATCAACGTCGACAGCGATTACAAGGAAACCAAGCCGCAGATGCGGATCGAAACCGATCTCGCCCGCGCGGGCGACCTCGGCGTTTCCGTGAATGATGTCAGTCAGGCGCTGCAGAGCCTGCTCGGGTCGCGGCGCGTGGGCACCTATGTCGACCGGGGCGAGGAATATCGTGTCGTCGTGCAGGCGGAGGATCAGGGCCGCCGCACCCTCGCCGATCTCGAACGCATCAACGTGCGCAGCCGCAGCGGCGCGCTCATTCCGCTCTCTTCGCTGGTCACGGTGCGCGAGGTGGCGGGGCCGCGCCAGCTCAACCGCTACAACAAGCTGCGCGCCATCACGCTGACCGCCGCACTGGCGCCCGGCACCTCGCTCGGCGAAGCGCTCACCTTCCTTGAGGATCAGGCGCGCCAGTCGCCCGAAGTGCTCGCCATCGGCTATCGCGGCGAAAGCCAGTCGCTGCGCGAAACGGGCGGGTCGATCTGGCTGGTCTTCGGCCTCACCATCCTCATCGTCTATCTGCTGCTCGCCGCCCAGTTCGAGAGTTTCATCCACCCCGGCGTCATCATCGCCACGGTGCCGCTGGCGGTGGCGGGCGGCGCTCTGGGGCTGGCGCTGACCGGCGGGTCGATCAACCTCTACAGCCAGATCGGCATCGTCATGCTGGTCGGCCTCGCCGCCAAGAACGGCATCCTCATCGTCGAATTCGCCAACCAGCTCCGCGACGAGGGGATGGAGGTTGCGCAGGCGATCCGCGAGGCGGCGCAGCGCCGCCTGCGCCCGATCCTCATGACATCCATCGCGACGGTGATCGGTGCGGTGCCGCTCGTCCTGCGGGGCGGTGCGGGGGCGGCGGCGCGCAACTCCATCGGCGTCGTCGTGGTCTTCGGCGTCAGCCTCGCGACGCTCATCACCCTCTTCCTCATCCCGATCTTCTATTCACGCGTTGCCAAGCGCACGGTTTCTCCGCAAACCGTCAGTCGCAAGCTGGATGGGGCATTGCAGGATTCGCCCGATCCGGCGGAGTGACATTGCGGGGAGTGTTGCCGTCGATGAATGAGATCGCGTCGCAGGGCCAGTTGCGCCTCGCCTATCTGCGCTGGGCGCTGGTTACGGTGCCCGCCATCCTGTTTCTGGGTTTCCTTTCCGGCCGGATGGCCAACAGCGGCTATGGCAATCGCTGGTTCGACGCGCTGGAAAAGCCCGCGCTGATGCCGCCGGGCTGGCTGTTCGGTGTTGCATGGACGATCCTTTACATCCTCATGGGCCTCGCCTTCGCCATCGTCCTTCATGCGCGCGGGGCGAAGGGGCGGGGGGCGGCGATTGCGCTGTTCTTCCTGCAGCTCGCGATGAACCTCGCCTGGTCGCCGCTCTTCTTTCGTGCGCATCAGGTGGACGGCGCGCTGCTGCTGATCGTCGCGCTGTTCGCGGTGGTGGCGCTCACCGCAGCTTTGTTCTGGCGCATCCGCCGCGTCGCGGGCCTGCTGTTGCTGCCCTATCTCGGCTGGCTGGCCTTCGCTTCATTCCTCAACTATGAGATCGGCCGGTTGAATCCCGACGCCGATACCCTTGTCGCTCCGGCGCTCAAGACCCAATTATAGACGAGTGGGCGTGCCTGCCCGCGCAATGAGGATAGTGCAATGCAGAGCGAGAACCGCTTTTTCGACGATCTGGCCAAGCTGGTGAACGGGGCCGCCGGAACCGTGGCGGGGATGACGCGCGAGTTCGAATCCAACGCGCGCGAACGGGCGAAGGAATGGATCGGCGGCATGGAATTTGTGTCGCGCGAGGAGTTCGATGCGGTCAAGGCCATGGCGGCGGCGGCGCGTGAGGAAGTCGAACTGCTCAAAGCCCGGCTCGACGCGTTGGAAGGCAAGGCGGGCGAACCGCTCCGGAAGAGCGTGAAGCCATCGGCGCCCAAGGCGGGCAACGCGGAGTGATCCATCTGTCTTTTCGTCCGCTTGGGTGATAAGGCCCGGCGATGATGGACAGTGACGAATATGAACAGGGTAGCCATGAAGCGGCGCCCATCGACATGCTCGCCGCCTTTTTCGAGGCGCATGGCTGGAGTTTCGATCAGGTTGGCGATGACGAGATCGTCGCCAACACGCAGGGTTCATGGGCGCAATATGAACTGCGCGGCATCTGGCGCGACGAGGATCAGGTGCTTCAGCTCCTCGCTCTTCCCGACATCCGGGTGACGGAGGAAAAGCGCGCCACCATCTACGAGACGCTGGGCCTCATCAACGAGCAGCTCTGGATCGGCCATTTCGAACTCTGGTCGTCGAGCGGCATCATCCTGTTCCGCCACGGCGCGCTGGTGGGCGCGGGCGGCACGCTGACGCTCGATCAGGCGCAGTTGCTGGTCGAAACCGCAATCGACGAGTGCGAGCGTTTCTACCCTGTCTTCCAGTTCGTGCTGTGGGGCGGAAAGTCGCCGTCCGAAGCGATTTCCGCCAGCCTGATCGAAACGCGCGGCGAGGCCTGAGCGGCATGGACAGGCTCTGGCCCGGCCATCTTTTCATGGTCGGATGCGGCAATATGGCGGGGCAGATGCTGGCGCGCTGGCTCGACTGCGGTCTCGATCCGTCGCGGGTGACGGTGCTGCGGCCCAGTGGACGGGCGGTGGCGGAGGGTGTCGCCGTCCTCACCGACTATCCCGAAAAGCTGGAGCCGGGAACGACCGTGCTGCTCGGCATGAAGCCCTATCAACTGGCGGATGTCGCCGCGCGGCTCGCGCCGCTCTGCCGCGCCGACACCGCTATCCTCTCGATCCTCGCTGGCACGCCGCTGGCAAGCCTGCGTGCGCAATTCCCAGCGCCGCAGAGCATCGTGCGGGCGATGCCGAACCTGCCTGTGGGCTTGGGGGAGGGCGTCACCGCGCTCTTCACCGATGAGGCCACGCCGCCGGAGAGCCGCGCGCAGGCCGGGGCGCTGATCGAACCGCTCGGTCTGGCGGAGTGGATCGGCGACGAAGCGCTCTTCAACGCGATCACCGCGCTGTCGGGCTGCGGCCCGGCTTTCCTGTTCCGTTTCGTCGACGCGCTGGCGCGGGCGGGGGAGGCCATCGGCATTCCCGTCGATCAGGCCGCGCGCATGGCGCTCGCCACGGTACAGGGTTCCGCGAACATGGCCGCGCGTGCCAGGGTCAGTCCGGCGACGCTCGCCGATCAGGTCGCCTCGCCCGGCGGCATGACGCGCGAAGGTCTCAATGTGCTCGACGCCGACGAGCGGCTGCTGACGCTCCTCACCGATACGCTGGCGGCTGCCCGCGACCGGGGCGAGGCGATGGCGCGCGGCGCGTAAAAGGACCGATCCATGCTTTCTCCCGATGCGCCCATCCTGCTGCTCACCACTGGCGGGACCATCGACAAAATCTATTTCGACGCGCTGTCCGATTATCAGGTCGGCGAAACCGTGGTGGCTAGGCTGCTGGAGATCGCGCGGGTCAAACGCCCCTTCCGGATCGAGGAAGTGACGCGCAAGGACAGCCTTGAACTGGATGATGCCGACCGCGCGCTGATTTACGCCCGCGTCGCCGCCGCGCCTGAAAGCCATGTCGTCATTACCCATGGCACCGATACGATGACGGAGACGGCGAAGCATCTCGCCGCCATCCCCGGCAAGACCATCGTGCTGGTCGGCGCGCTCGCCCCGGCGCGTTTCGGGGAGAGCGACGCGAGTTTCAACCTCGGCATGGCGTTCGCGGCCGCGCAGGTCGCGAAGCCGGGCGTCTATATCACCATGAGCGGATCGGTCTTCCGCGCCGACCGGGTGGTCAAGGATCGCGAAAAAGGCGCGTTCGTGCCCAGGGCGGACTGACCGCTCCGTCCTCCGTCAACTCCGCCGGAACATTGCGCACCCGTTACGCATTGTTGCGGGCGGGGTGCATGACGAGGAGGAGAGTTTCCCATGGCCGAGTATGAAGAGCGTCCCGCCACGACCACGACCGTGATCGAAAAGCGCAGCGGTGGCGGCATGACCTTCGCCATTCTGTTGCTGGTGGTGGTTGTCGCGGTGGCGGCCTTTTTCCTGATTTCCAGCCAGACCAACAAGGACAACGCGGTGTCGAGCGCCGCGACCCAGGTCGGTCAGGCCGCAAGCGATGTGGGCGATGCCGCCAAGGATGCGGCGAGCAGCGCCAACGGCGAGTAGCGCCAGACCGAGTTTTGCCGCTGTCGGGCAAAAAGAAAGGGCGCCCCGGTCGGACCGGAGCGCCCTTTCTTACATGGCGCGAAGGGGGAAGGCTCAGCCTTCCAGCTTGGCGTATTTCGGTGCGGCTTCGTTGAGAATGCGCAGGATTTTCTTGAGCGCGCTCGGCTCGTCCGTCTCTTCCATCGCGGCCAGTTCGCGCGCGAGGCGGCTGGACGCCGCTTCGAAGATTTGGCGTTCGGAATAGCTCTGCTCGGGCTGGTCGTCGGCGCGGAACAGGTCGCGGGTCACTTCGGCAATCGACACGAGGTCGCCCGAATTGATCTTCGCTTCATATTCCTGCGCGCGGCGCGACCACATGGTGCGCTTGACCTTGGGCTTGCCCTTGAGCGTTTCCATGGCCTCTTCCAGCGTCTTGTTGCTGGACAGCTTGCGCATGCCCACGCCCTCGGCCTTGTTGGTCGGCACGCGCAGCGTCATGCGTTCCTTTTCGAAGCGGAGCACATACAGCTCCAGCTCCATGCCCGCGATCTGCTCCTTTTGCAGTTCGATCACACGGCCAACGCCATGCTTGGGGTAAACGACATAATCACCAACGTCAAAGGACAGCGCCTTGGCAGCCATTTGATACCTTTCCAATTTGACCGGGGGAACGGGACGAACGCGGGGCATGAGCGTGTAGGGACATGCCGGGAGGTCCACGGCGCCGCCGTCAAGACATGAAGTTCATTCTCCAGGGCGGGACAGGGGGATGTCCAGCCGTCGCTGACCGCTTTAGCAGATTCGTAACAAAATTACCACCCCCGGACACAAAGTCTGGGGGTGGGGCCGGATCGAAAGCGCTAGAAGCGGGAAATCAGTTGCCCGAACCCGGCTCCGGCGAGAAGAACTGCTCCAGCTTGTTCTCGACCCCGTTCATGGCCTCGGCATCGGCGGGCGCTTCGCCCTTCACCGTGATATTGGGCCATTCGGCACTGAATTTGGTGTTCAGTTCCAGCCATTTTTCAAGGCCGTTCTCGGTATCGGGCAGGATCGCTTCGGCAGGGCATTCGGGTTCGCACACGCCGCAGTCGATGCATTCATTGGGGTTGATGACCAGCATATTCTCGCCCTCGTAGAAGCAGTCCACGGGGCAGACTTCCACGCAATCCATGAATTTGCAGCGGATGCAGTTGTCGGTGACGACATAGGTCATGGGCTGGGCACTCTTGGTTCTACGGTCAAATCGCGGCCCTGCTATGCGCGCGGGCGATGAAGGTCAATGAGGATATTATTGGCCCCGGCACAGGGGCGGTTTTCGCGCCGCCGCCCCCTTAGCTTCGCATATTTCCCGCAAGTTTTGACATTTTGTTGCGCCGCCCCGGTCCTATCGGAAAGTCGCAGGCCGATTGTAGCGCCCCCCGCCCGCTGTAGGCGACGCCCTCAGCCGCCGACCGTCAGTTCCTCATAGCAGGCCAGCGCTTCGGGGGCGGGACCGCGCCGGGAAGGGAGGGTGACGACGCGCACGACGCGGACGCCGCTGGGGTGCGGGAAGGTGATGAGGTCGCCTGCGCGCACCGGCGCATGGGCGCGGTCGATGCGGCGGCCGTTCAACCGGATATGCCCGTCCTCCGCGAGCGCCTGCGCCACCGAGCGGCTTTTCGACAGGCGCGCGAACCACAGGAACTTGTCGATGCGAAGGCTGGGGCCATGCCCCACCGCCGCCGCGTCAGCCATTGCGGCCCAGCAGCTCGGCGAGGCCCGCAAAGGCGTTGTTAGCAGGCGCGGGCGTGCTGCCCGACGATGCGGGACGCGGGCCACGGTCGCGCGGCGGACGGCGGTCGCCTTCGCCCTTGGCTTCGGGACGCGCGGCGCGGGGCTTGCCGCCATGGGGCTGACGGTCAGGGCGCGGTTTCTGGCGGCCACGGAAGGCCCAGTTCGCGCCGACAGGGGCCGGCTCAGGGGCTGCGGCCTCGACGGGTTCCGCGCCTTCGACCGCTTCGGCGGGTTCGGCGACCGGGGCGGGGGCGGGCGCAACCGGCTCGACGGGGCGGAAGCCCGCCAGCCGCATCAGCGTCAGGAACGCGGGTTCATTAAGGCCCAGCGACACGATCTGCGGGCTGGTCGCCATGAAAGGCTCGTTCTTCGCGATGGCTTCATGCGCGGCGCGGGCCATGCGTTCGGCCATGTCGATACGCAGCATCTGGTCGCCAAAGCCGCGAAAGCCCGCGACCCGCGCGCCCATCTGCGCAGGCCGCTCGCCCGCGGGGATCAGCGTCAGGCCGGGGCCGGGCAGCGGCAGGCAGGGCTTCGCAATCCGCGCCGCCAGCAGCGCCGAGCGCCAGCGCGCCGCGCCGGGCTTGAGGAGGCCGGGATGATAGATGTCGAGCACGCCGATATCTATGCCCGCCTTGCGCAGCAGATGCCGCTGGTCCTTGTCGAGATGGGCAAGTGCGGCGTCGAGGTCGATGCGCGCGATGATGCCGCCCGCATCGGCAAGCTGGGCGAAGACCGCGCGCACCACCGGCGGCACAGCGGGATCGGCGGCGCTCTCGCTCATCTTGACGAGGGGGAGGAGATGCTTCTGCTTCTGCGCGTCGAACCATGTCGCGAGGCGGGCGACGACCTGCTTCTGCACATCCTGCCCGAGCGCCAGCAGCGCGCGGTCGGGGCGGATTTCGGGCGACAGCAAAGTCGGCCCGGCCAGCAGCGTCGCGACCGGCGTGTCGCCCCACGCGATGCCCGGCGCCTGCCCCGCCTCGTCCGTCAGCGCGAAATCCGCGTCGGGAGTCGCAACCAGTTCTTCAGCCTTCACGCGCAACACCTTTCCAAGCCGGCGGTCGGCCGCCGCCAGCAACAATTTGCGATCGGCAAGCCGCGTAGCGGGATCGACCGAGAATCGGAAGCCGTCAAGTCGCCCGATTGTCTCGCCATCGACGCAGACTGTCCCGTCCGGCTCCACCGTGACCGGCAGATCGCTCGCATTCTGGCCGATGTCGCGCAGCAGGACGGAGGTGCGCCGGTCCACGAAACGCTGCGTCAGCGCGGCGTGGAGCGCATCGGACAGCTTTTCTTCAAGGGCGCGGGTGCGCTCCGCCATTTCGGCGGGATGGGCGAGCCAGTCGGCGCGGTGGGCGATATAGGCCCATGTCCGCGCGGCGGCGATGCGGCCCGAAATCGTGTCGATGTCCCCCTGAACCGAATCGAGTCGCGCCACCTGTCCCGCAAACCAGTCGCGCGGAATGTGGCCCGATTCTTCGGACAGGAAGCGCCAGATGCTGCTGACCAGACGGGCGTGATGGTCCGCGCCGAGCTTCTGGAAATCGGGCAGGCTGGCTGCCGCCCAGAGCCGCGCCACCTGACGCTGGCCGCGCGCGCGTTCGATCACCAGCGGATCGTCGGCGAGGCGCTTGAGCACGGCGAGGTCCACCGCCTCCGGCGCGGCGCGCAGTTCGGGGCGGCCGGGCTTTTCCTCCAGATCGGCGATCAGGTGGGCGATGCTGTCGGTGCGGGGCGTGCCGTCGCGCCAGAAAAGCTGGTCGATGGGCGGGAAGCGATGCGCCTCTATCGCCTCGATCTCCTCAGGCGTGAACGCGGCGTCGCCATCTTCATGACCGAGGCTGCCGAAGGTGCCGTCCTTGTGATGCCGCCCCGCGCGGCCCGCGATCTGCGCCATTTCGCTGACCGTGAGGCGGCGGGTGCGCCGTCCGTCGAATTTGCGCAGCGAGGCGAAGGCGACATGCGCGACATCGAGGTTGAGGCCCATGCCGATGGCGTCGGTCGCGACCAGATAGTCGACCTCGCCATTGAGGAACATCTGCACCTGCGCGTTGCGGGTGCGGGGGGAGAGCGCGCCCATCACCACCGCCGCCCCGCCCCGGAAGCGGCGCAGCATTTCGGCGACGGCGTAAACTTCCTCGGCGGAGAAGGCGACGATGGCGGATCGCTTGGGCAGGCGGGACAGCTTCTTCGCGCCCGCGTAGGAAAGAGTGGAAAAGCGCGGGCGGCCGATGATCTCCACGTCCGGGACCAGCGCCTTCACCACGCGGGCGACGCTGGCGGAACCGAGGATCATCGTTTCCTCCCGCCCGCGCGCGCGCAGGATGCGGTCGGTGAAGATATGGCCCCGCTCCGGGTCCGCGCCCAGTTGCGCCTCGTCCAGCGCGACGAAGGCGAAGTCGCGGTCGAGCGTCATGGATTCGGCGGTGCAGAGGAAATATTGCGCCTGCCGCGGCACGATCTTTTCCTCGCCGGTGACGAGCGCCACCTTGTCCGCGCCCTTGATCGCCACCACCCGGTCATAGACCTCGCGCGCCAGCAGCCGCAGCGGAAAGCCCATCATGCCGCTGGAATGGGCGCACATGCGCTCAACCGCGAGGTGGGTCTTGCCGGTGTTGGTCGGTCCCAGGACCGCAGTGACAGGGGAGCGGGCGAACTGGGCCATGGTCGTCCCTATGTCGGGCACGCCCGGCGGATCGGCAAGGGGAATAACGGGTTCCCTGTCCGTCAGGCAGATGATCGGGGGAAGGCCACGCTTCGTCGCGGGGAGGAGGGGCGCGGCGACCTCTTTATTTGACATTAACCCTATGGCTTCACAACGGTGCCGCCCACGCATGGCGCGGGGGACGTTGCCGGGCGGCTCAACCCCCGGGGGGAATGCGGGTTTGTTTCAGGATCGTTCGTTCGGAATGCAGCAGGGCGGCGCCACGGCGTCGCTATGGGCGGCCGAAGTCCTGCGCGCGCCGAAGCCGCCGCAGGACTGGCGCGCGCGGCTGCGCGAATGGGCGGACGAAGTCGAACTGGTCCCCGACCTTGGCCAGCGGATCGGCAGCCGGACATGGTTTCGCGGCCTTGCCACCTGCTTTGGCCTGTGCGCCACCGCTCTCTATCTCTCCCCCGGTTTCCAGCCGGTGCCCGGCGCGCCCGGCCCGGTCCTCTCCGACGCGCAGTATGACGAGGTACGCAGCCAGATGATTACGCCGCTGGCGCTGGGTGCGGACAGCGGGCGGCATATGGGATCGACCGACGCGGTGCAGCCGCTGCGCGCGACGCCCGAACGCCCGCAGATCGAACTCAGCGCGCAGGTGGGGAGCAGCGACACGCTGGCCCGCGCCCTGTCGCGCGCAGGCGTGAGCGGCGGGGACGTCGCAACCGTCATGAGCATGGTGGGCGGCGACATCGGCGCGGGCGTGAAGCCCGGCACCCGGCTCGACATCGTCCTTGGCCGCCGCGCCAGCCGCGACCGGCCCCGGCCGCTCGACAAACTCTCCTTCCGCGCGCGGCTCGACCTCGACGTGGAAATGGCGCGGGACGGGGGCGTGCTTTCCGTCCGCCGCGTTCCGATCCGTGTCGACAGCACGCCGCTGCGCATTCAGGGCGTGGTCGGCGACAGCATCTATCGCTCGGCCCGCGCGGCGGGCGCGCCGCCCAAGGCGGTGCAGGCCTTCCTGCGCGTCATTGCGGGGCAGGCGGACCTTGGCGCGATCGGCGCGGGGGACCGTTACGACATCGTTACGGAATATCGCCGCGCCGAAACCGGCGACGTGGAAGTCGGCGAGCTCCTCTACGCGGGCCTCAAGCGCGCGCGGGGCAAGTCCATCGACATGCTCAAATGGACCAAGGATGGCCGCACCGAATGGTTCGAGGCGTCGGGCGTCGGCGAACGGCGCGGCGTCCTGTCCTCCCCGGTCGCGGGGCATATGTCTTCGGGCTTCGGGATGCGGCGGCACCCGATCCTTGGCTATACGCGGATGCACGCGGGCATCGACTTTGCGGCGCGCTACGGATCGCCCATCTATGCCGTGACCGATGGCGTCGTCGCCTTTGCCGGGCGGCATGGCGGGCATGGCAATTATGTGCGGCTCCAGCACGGTGGCGGGCTTGCGACCGGCTATGCGCATATGAGCCGGATCGCGGCGGTGCCGGGTCAGCGCGTGCGGCGGGGTCAGGTGATCGGCTATGTGGGATCGACCGGCCTGTCGACCGGGCCGCACCTCCACTACGAACTCTATCGCAACGGCGTGACGGTCAATCCGCTGTCGGTGCGCTTCACCACCACGGCGCAGCTTGCCGGGGCGGAACTCGCGGCGTTCCGCGCGAAGTTGGCACAATATCAGGGGCTGCGCGTGGGGCTGCACGACAGTTTTGCGCAGGCGTCCGCCGCTCCGCCCGCGCCGACCGGGGAAACAAGCCGCTTGGCGGGGCTGCGCCACCTGCGCTAACGGGCGGGGATGACCGCCTCCGTCACTGCCATCCTGCTCGCGGGCGCGCGCCCGACGCCCGATCCTATCGCGGTGGCGGCAGGCGTGGCGGTCAAGCCGCTCGCGCCGGTCGCGGGGCGGCCGATGATCGACTATCCCGCGCGCGCGCTGCTCGATCATCCGGCGGTGGCGCGGCTCATCATCCTCACCCAGCGGCCCGACCTCTACGCTGCCGATCCTGCGACCGCATGGCTCGCCGCCGACCCGCGCGTGCGGTTCGAGGCGGGCGGGCAGGGCATCGCATCGTCGCTGCTGGCGCTGATGGAGGGGGAGGGCGTTGGCTATCCGCTGCTGGTGACGACCGCCGATCATGTGCTGCTCGACCGCGCGATGCTCGACCAGTTCGTCGGCGAGGCGGACGGCGCTGACATTGCCGTCGCGCTGGTGGAGCGGCGCACTCTGCTGGCGCGCTACCCGCAGTCGCGGCGGACGTGGCTGAAATTCCGCGACGGCTGGTGGTCGGGCGCGAATCTCTTCTGGTTCGGCAGCGAGCGGGCGAAGCGGGTCATCGCGCTGTGGCAGCAGGTCGAGCAGGACCGCAAGAAGGGGTGGAAGATCCTCGCCGCCTTCGGCCCGCTGGCGCTGATCGGCGCGGCGCTGCGCATCCTGACGCTGCGCGGCGGGATCGCGCGGGTGGGGCGCAGGTTCGGCCTCGACGCGCGGCTGGTGGCGATGGAGAAGGCCGAAGCCTGCATCGACGCCGACAAGGTTGAGGACGTGGCGCTGATCGAGGCGATCTTGGGGAATGCGCTACACCGAAATTCCTCCCCTGTAAGGGGAGGGGGACCACGAAGTGGTGGAGGGGTGGCCCCCTCCCGATAACTGGATACCCCTCCGTCACGCGCTTCGCGCGCGCCACCTCCCCTTGAAGGGGAGGACCTGCCTACTTTCGGAAGCTCTCCGCCGCTGCGCAGGCGAGTGCGTCGGCGCGTTCGTTTTCGGGGTGGCCCGCATGGCCCTTCACCCATTGCCATGTCACCTGATGGCGGGCAGTGGCCTTTACCAGTTCCTGCCACAGTTCGGCATTCTTGACCGGCTTTCTGTCCGCCGTCCTCCAGCCATTTTTCTGCCAGCCGAAAACCCATCTGGTGATGCCGTCCATCACATATTTGCTGTCGGTATAGAGCGTCACCCGGCACGGTTTCTTGAGGCTGTTCAGCGCCTCGACCGCCGCCATCATCTCCATGCGGTTGTTGGTGGTCTGCGCCTCGCCGCCGGAAATGTCCTTCTCCTTCGCGCCGAAGCGCAGCACCGCGCCCCAGCCGCCCGGACCCGGATTGCCCTTGCATGCGCCATCGGTGAAAATTTCGACTTGCGGCAGGTCGCTCATGCGCCGAGCAGGCCCGTCGGATCGGCCTTCGCATAGAAGTCGAGGCGCCGGAGGTAAGCGAGCGGGTCTTTGCGCGTCACCAGCGCGTCGGCGGGCGTGTTGATCCAGTCATAGGCGCGCGTCAGCAGGAAGCGCAGAGCCGCGCCCCGGCACAGGATCGGGAAGACGGTGCGCTCCGCGTCGGTCAGGCCGTGCGCTTGCCCATAGCCCGCGCCCAGCGCTGCCGCGCGATCCGCGAAGAAGGCGCCGCCGTCATGGCTGAACGTCCATGCGCTGTGCGTGACGGCAAGGTCGTAGGCGCGGATGTCGGTGCAACTGAAATAGAAGTCGATGAGGCCCGTCACCCGGTCCCCCAGCATCAGCACATTGTCGGGGAAGAGGTCGGCGTGGATCACCGAACGCGGCAGATCGGCGGGCCAGTGCGCGTCGAGGAAAGCGAGTTCCTCTGCCACCCGCGCGCCAAGGCCCGGCGCGATGCTGTCGAAATCGTCGCCGCATTTCGCCGCCAGATCGTGCCAGCCCGCGATGTCGAGCGCGTTGCGCCGCTCTCCGTCGAAGCCCTGCGCCGCCCGGTGCAGCTCGCCCAGCGCCGCGCCCGCCGCTTTCGCCTGCGCCGGGGTCGGTTCGGTCACGCTGATGCCGGTCAGAAACTCGATGAGGCAGGCGGGGCGGCCGCCAAGCTGTTGCAGCCGCTGCCCGCTTGTGTCGGCGATGAAGCGCGGGACGAGGCAGCCGCGCGCGCCCAGATGGTCGAGCAGGTCCATGAAGAAGGGCAGGTCCGCTTGATCCACCCGCTTTTCGTAGAGCGTCAGGATGTAGCGATGACCCTTTCCGTCCGCGCCGGTGGTTTCGAGCAGATAATTGCTGTTCTCGACCCCCTCCGCGATGCCCTTGGCCGATACCAGCCGTCCGGCGTTGTAGCGGGTGAGGAATGCGTCGATCTCTTCGGCGGGAACATGGGTGTAGACCGCCATGGATCAGGCCGCCTCCAGCCCGCGCGGCAGCTTAAAAGCGATGCTTTCGCGTGCGGTTTCGACCTGTTCCTCGGTCACGTCGAAGCGGGCGGCGATGGCGTCAACCACTTCGCGCACCAGCACTTCGGGCGCGGATGCGCCTGCGGTGAGGCCCAGCGTCGCTACGTCGCCGATCCAGTCGAAGTCGATCTCATCGGCGCGCTGGATCAGGCGCGCGCGCGTTCCTTCGCGCTCGGCCACTTCGACGAGGCGCAGCGAATTGGAGCTGTTGGGCGCGCCGATCACATAAAGCGCCTCGCACCGCGCGGCGATGGCCTTGACCGCGGTCTGGCGGTTGGAAGTCGCATAGCAGATGTCCTCGCCCTTGGGCGCGGCGATGGTGGGAAAGCGGCGCTCCAGCGTGGCGACGATGGCGGCGGTGTCGTCCACCGACAGGGTGGTCTGGGTCAGGAAGGCGAGGTTGTCGGGATCGGCGGGCGCGAAGGCTTCGGCGTCCTCGACCGTCTCGATCAGCGTCATCGTGCCTTCGGGCACCTGACCGAAGGTGCCGATGACCTCAGGATGCGCCTTGTGCCCGATGAAGAGGATATGGCGGCCCGCATCGACCTGCCGCTCGGCCTGGCGGTGGACCTTGCTGACGAGCGGGCAGGTGGCGTCGAGATAGTCGAGGCCGCGCTGCTCCGCTTTCGTGGGCACCGCCTTGGGCACGCCATGGGCGGAAAAGACCACCGGCACGCCATCGGGCACCTGATCCAGTTCCTCGACGAAGATCGCGCCTTTGGCCTTCAGGCTGTCCACCACATATTTGTTATGGACGATTTCGTGCCGGACATAGACGGGCGCCCCATATTTCTCGATCGCCTTTTCCACGATGATGATGGCGCGGTCGACCCCGGCGCAAAAGCCGCGCGGCGCGGCGATCAGCAGGGTCAGGGGGCGGCGGGCGGCGGGCGCGTCTGTCATGCTCCGCCGCTTAGGCGAATGTGCCGCGCGAAGAAAGAGCCTTGAGGTTGCGCGGGGGGCGGGGGATGGATAAGGAAGCGCAAAGCTGGCCGC
Organism: Sphingobium amiense; assembly: GCF_003967075.1. Taxonomy (NCBI): domain Bacteria; kingdom Pseudomonadati; phylum Pseudomonadota; class Alphaproteobacteria; order Sphingomonadales; family Sphingobiaceae; genus Sphingobium; species Sphingobium amiense. The sequence goes on along the minus strand of NZ_AP018664.1, from coordinate 2,361,396 downwards.
CCCGACGGCCGCGCCTGTTAAGGATAGTCTGCCCGTGAAGATTGCACCCGTCGCCACGACCGCCATGCTCGCCCTCGCTCTGGCGGGCTGTTCGCGGCGCGGCGAGATCGACGCGACGGGCGGCGTGGTCGCGGTGCGCTCCGCCTGCCCGAGCGCGGCGATCCCGGCTGGGACGGGCGACGTCACCCTGTTCAACCCGGCAAACAGCACCGACGCGTCCGCCATCGACGTGGTGGCGAACATCACCGACCTGCGCTCCACCTGCTCGGACGGAGCGCAATTCTATACCGAAGCGACCTTCACCGTGAACGCGCGCCGCACCGACGCCAGCGTCGCGCGGCAGGTGACGCTGCCTTATTATTCCGCCGTGGTGCAGGCGGGCACCAATGTGATCGCCAAGCGGGTGGGGCAGGTGACGCTCAATTTCGCGCCCGGCGCCTATCGCGCCAGCGCGCAGGCGAAGGCGGGTTCCTATGTCGACAAGGCCGCCGCCACGCTGCCCGCCGACGTGCAGGCCAAGATCACGCAGAAGCGCAAGGCGGGCGATGCCGACGCCGCCATCGACCCCTTCGCCCAGCCGGACGTGAAGGCCGCGCTCCAGCGCACCAGTTTCGAGCTGCTCGTCGGGTTCAACCTGACGCAGGACCAGCTCCGATATAATGCGACCCGCTAAGGCTTAGTCCCATTCCACCGTTCGGGCTGAGCTTGTCGAAGCCCTGCCCTTCTTGAAAGAAAAGAGCAGCCCTTCGACAGGCTCAGGGCGAACGGAACTTGCAGGAAAGTTTCGTCCCTTGTCCCTTTACACCCGTTTCACCGCCCATCTCGACGCCGTGCTCGACGCGCTGGAGGCCGAGGGCGCGCTGCCCGCAGGCCTGAACCGCAAGCCCGTGACGGTGGAGCCGCCGCGCGACCCGAGCCATGGCGACCTTGCCACCAACGCCGCGATGGTGCTGGCGAAGCCTGCGGGCACCAATCCGCGCGCGCTGGCTGAAGCGATTGTCGCCAAAGTGCAGGCTCTCGACGAGGTGGAGAGCGCCGCCATCGCCGGGCCGGGCTTCATCAACCTGACGCTCAATGACGCGGTATGGCGCGAGGAGCTGGCGGCGATCCATGCCGATGCGGACGATTATGGCCGCTCGACTGTGGGGCACGGGGTGACGGTCAACGTCGAATATGTCTCCGCCAACCCGACCGGCCCCATGCATATGGGCCATTGCCGGGGCGCGGTGGTGGGCGACGCGCTCGCGACGCTGCTCGAATATGCCGGGCACAGGGTGATCCGCGAATATTATATCAACGACGCGGGCGGTCAGGTCGATGTGCTCGCCCGCTCGGCGCATCTGCGCTACCGCGAGGCACTGGGCGAGGATGTCGGCGAGATCCCCGAAGGACTTTATCCCGGCGACTATCTGGTCCCGGTGGGGGAGGCTCTGGCCGCCGAACATGGCGACCGTTTCGCAAGCGCGCCGGAGAGCGAATGGCTCGTCCTCTTCCGCACCTTCGCCGTCGCGAAGATGATGGACATGATCCGCAACGATCTGGCGCTGCTGGGCATTCATCACGACATTTTCTCGTCCGAGGCGGAATTGCAGGCGGCGGGCAAGCCGGGCGAGGCCGAAGCCTGGCTGCGCGCGCACGACCTTGTCTATGACGGGACGCTCGAAGCGCCCAAGGGCGAGCTGCCCGACGACTGGGAACCGGTGGAGCTGCCGCTGTTCCGCTCGACGAAGTTCGGCGACGATCAGGATCGGCCGATCAAGAAGTCGAACGGCGCATGGACCTATTTCGGCGCGGACATGGCCTATCATTTCCAGAAGGCGCAGACCGCCGACCAGTTGATCGACATATGGGGCGCGGACCATGCCGGGACGGTGAAGCGCATCCAGGCCGCCGTCGCCGCGCTGACCGAAGGGCGCGCGCGCTTCGACGTGAAGCTGATCCAGATGGTCCGCCTGCTGCGCGACGGCGAGCCGGTCAAGATGTCCAAGCGCGCGGGCAATTTCGTGACGCTGGCCGATGTCGTCCGCGAAGTGGGCAAGGATGTCGTCCGCTTCACCATGCTGACGCGCAAGGCCGATGCGCAGATGGACTTCGATTTCGCCAAGGTGGTCGAAGCGTCGAAGGACAATCCCGTCTTCTACGTCCAATATGCCCATGCGCGCATTTCCTCGCTCGGGCGGCGGGCGGAGGAGGCGGGGATCGTCCTGCCGGATGCCGACCTGTCCCTTCTTGGGACGGCGGAACTTGCCCTCGTCAAACTGGCCGCGCAGTTCCCCCGTGTGGTGGATGGCGCGGCGCAGGGGCGGGAGCCGCACCGGATCGCCTTCTATCTCAATGACTTGGCTTCCTCTTTCCACGGCTGGTGGAACATGGGCAACGACGATCCGCGCGCGCGCGTCATTTTGGCCGACGATCCGTCACTCACCGCAACCCGTCTTTTCCTCGCGAGGGGAATCGGGCAGATTATCCGCAACGGGCTGGCCCTTATGGGCGTGGCCGCTCTCACGGAAATGGGCTGAGGCAAACAGGCGGAAGGACTGGCATGGGCGATTATGCGCGGGGAAGACTGGATCTGGACGACGATGACAGGCTGCCCTGGCTGGAGCCGGCATTCGACGAGGTCGAGGATGAAGGCATCTCCCCGCTCAAGCTGCTGGGCTTCATCCTGCTGGGCCTTGCCATCGTCGGCGCGGTCGTGGCGGGCGTGTGGTGGGTGCAGAACCGCTCCGGCGGCGGCGGTGCGGGCGAAGGCCAACTGATCGCCGCGCCCGCAGGCGACTATAAGGTCGCGGCAAACGAGGCGGATGCAAAGAAGTTCGACGGCGAGGGCGACGCCAGCTACGCCGCGAGCGAAGGCGTCGTGCGCGACGGGCGCATCGACCCCAGCCGCGTGCCCGAAGCCCCCATCGCCAAGACCGCGCCCGCGCCGGTCGCGAGCCGCCCCGCCGCACCCGCCCGCCCCTCGCAAAGTGTGACGGCGAAAGTGGAGGACGAAACCCGCGCCCCCGCAACCGCGGCAGCGCCCAAGGCCGCGCGCAGCGGCACGATCCAGCTTGGCGCCTATGGCAACGCGGCGCTGGCCAAGGACGCATGGGGCAAGCTGTCGAAGCGATTCGCCTATCTCGCCCCGCTCGCCATGACGGTCGAGCCGGTGGAGATCGGCGGCAGCACCCTCTATCGCCTCCGCGCGGCGGCGGGCGGGCAGGCGAGCCTTGTCTGCGGCAAGCTCAAGGTCGCGGGGGAAAGCTGCCTCGTGGTGAGCTGACGGGCGCATAAAGCCCTTCGACACGGGGGCGGCCAGCCGCTACCATCTCCCTCATGAAGCCTGTCATCTTTGGCCTGTCCGGTCCCGTTCTCACGCCCGACGAACGCGCTTTCTTCGCGCAGGCGCAGCCGGCGGGCTATATTCTCTTCAAGCGAAACTGCGTCGACCGCGACCAGATGCGGGCGCTGACCGACGATCTGCGCAGCCTGCACGGACGCGACGACCTGCTCATCATGATCGACCAGGAAGGCGGGCGGGTCGCGCGGATGCAGCCGCCGGTATGGCCGGCCTTTCCTGCGGGCGCGGCGTTCGACCGGCTCTATGAGCGCGCGCCGTCGAGCGCCATCGCCGCCGCCAGAGCCAATGCCCGCGCCATCGCGCTGATGCTCGCGGACGTGGGCGTCACGGTCGATGCGCTGCCGCTGCTCGACGTGCGGCAGGAGGGCGCGAGCGACATCATGGGCGACCGGACGCTGGGCGCGGAGCCGATGCGCGTCGCCGCGCTGGGCCGCGCGACGCTGGAAGGACTGGCGGAGGGCGGCGTCGTCGGCATCGTCAAGCATATGCCCGGCCATGGCCGCGCCATGGTCGACAGCCATCATGAACTGCCCGTGGTAGACGCGGACCTCAACGCGCTGGAAACCGACCTTGCGCCCTTCCGCACGCTGCGATCCGCGCCGATGGCGATGACCGCGCATGTCGTCTATACCGAATGGGATGCGGACCGCCCGGCGAGCCTTTCGCCGACGATCATCGGTGAGATCATCCGTGCGTCGATCGGCTTTGACGGGCTGCTGATGTCCGACGATCTCGACATGCAGGCTTTGCAGGGCAGCATCCCGGATCGGGCGGCCGGGGTGATCGCGGCGGGATGCGACATCGCGCTCAACTGCTGGGGGCGGATGGACGACATGGCGGGCATCGCCGAACGCCTGCCCGACATCACCGACGCCGCCCGCGACCGGCTGGACCGGGCGATGGCGTCGGTGACGCGCGGCGGAGACCAGCCGCCGATGGAGGAACTGATCGCGACGCGCGACACTCTGCTGGGACTGGTGGCGGCTTGAGGGCGGACCCCGTCTCATCCTCCCCTGCAAGGGGAGGGGGACCGTCGCGTAGCGATGGTGGAGGGGTGTCACGCTATCGACAGGGGGACACCCCTCCGTCAGACTTCGTCTGCCACCTCCCCTTGCAGGGGAGGATTTAATGGACGACCTCTTCGCTTCGCCCGTGGTTCCGCCGGTCCATACGCTGACCGTCAGCTTCGATAGCTGGGAGGGGCCGCTCGACCTGCTGCTGACGCTGGCGCGGGGGCAGAAGGTGGATCTGCGCGAAATCTCGATCCTGGCGCTGACCGAACAATATCTCGCCTTCATCGACAGCGCGCGGCAGTTGAAGCTGGAGCTGGCGGCGGACTATCTGGTGATGGCGGCGTGGCTTGCTTACCTCAAGTCAGCGCTGCTGCTGCCCAAGGCGGAGCAGCCCGATCCCAGTCCTGAGGAACTGGCGCTGCGCCTGCACCTGCGGCTTCAGCGCCTCAACGCCATGCGCGACGCCGCCGCCCGGCTGATGGCGCGCGACCGGATCGGGCGCGACGTGTTCGCCCGCCGCGCGCCCGAGGGGCTGCGCATGGTCCGAAAGGCGCAGTGGCAGGCGAGCCTCTACGATCTCATCGCCGCCTATGGGCAGGTCCGCGCGCGCACGCAGCCGGTCGTCCACACCATCGCCGTGCGTCCGGTCATGACGCTGGACGAGGCGATCCAGCGCGTCGGATCGCTGGTCGGCGCGGCACTCGACTGGACCCGGCTCGAAGCCTTTTTGCCCGAGGAACTGGACGCGCCGAGGGCGAAGTCGGCGCTGGCGAGCAGCTTTGTCGCGGCGCTCGAACTGGCGCGGCAGGGGCGGCTGGAGATCGCGCAGGAAGGCATCTTCGCGCCGCTCTACCTGCGCGCGGCGGTGCCGGAGGCGCGGGCGTGACGGAAGAGCCGGACGATTTCCTGCGCGCGGTGGAAGCGACGCTGTTCGTCGCCGAAGCGCCGCTGACGCCCGCCGAGATCCGGCTGCATGTGGGGGAAAGCGGCGACCTGTCCACGGCGCTGTCCGCCCTGGCGGATCATTATGCCGGGCGGGGCGTCAATCTGGTGGAGCGGGGCGGGCGCTGGCATTTCCAGACCGCGCCCGACCTCGCCCATATCCTGCGCCGCGAGAAGGACGAGATGCGCCGCCTGTCGCGCGCGGCGATGGAGACGCTGGCGATCATCGCCTATCATGAGCCGGTCAGCCGCGCGGAGATCGAGGCGATTCGCGGGGTTCAGGTGGCGAAGGGCACGCTCGACGTGCTGATGGAGGCAGGCTGGGTCCGCCCCGCCGGGCGGCGCGAAGTGCCGGGCCGTCCGCTGATTTATGCGACGACGCCCGAATTTCTCTCCCATTTCGGCCTTGGCAGCCGCCGCGACCTGCCCGGCGTGGACGATCTGCGCGCTGCGGGCCTGCTCGATCCGGTCGATCTGGCGCTGGAGGGTCTTGCGGGGCAATCCGTTGTGGAAAATGACGACGAAGACGCTTAGGGTGCAGGCCCATAAATTACGAGGATCGAGACAGGATTGTTCGGGATGCTGCGGGAGGAGAAGCGTGAAGAACGGGCCGGTTGCCCCGTTCGAGCGCTTCGACGCGCCGCAGCGCCCGGGCAATCCTGCCCCGAAGGGGTGGGACGAAAATGATCGCCGGAGCGGTCGAGCGCTCGCGAGATAGTCCCGCTATCCCGCTTCGCGCTCTCCCTCCCGGCAACCATTTTCGTCTCCATCTCGACCTCGCAATTTACGGGCCTGCACCCTAGATAGGGCTTCTGCTAGGAGTATATTAAAATGGGTTCCTTTTCGCTGATGCACTGGGTCATCGTGCTCCTGGTCGTCATGCTGCTGTTCGGTGGCGGCCGGATTTCCGGCCTGATGGGCGACGTGGCCAAGGGCATCAAGAGCTTCAAGAAGGGCATGGCCGAGGACGACGACGTGCCCGCCGCCAAGCCCGCCACCCGGATCGAGGGCCATCGCGTCCCCGAACAGGATTCGGGAACCACGGTTTCGGGCGCGACGGAAGAAAAGACCAAGGCCTGAGCCTCCTCTCCAGCACAGGCCGGTAGCGCCCCATGTTTGGTATCGATTCGTCCGAACTTCTGGTGATCGTCATCATCGCGGTGATCGTCATCGGTCCCAAGGATCTGCCGCGCGCGCTCTACAAGGTGGGGCAGATCGTGGGGAAGGCGCAGGGCATGGCGCGCCATTTCCGCACCGGCATCGACGCCATGGTGCGCGAGGTGGAGCTGGAAGAGCTGGAAAAGAAATGGGCTGCGCAGAACAAGCGCATCATGGACGAGCATCCGCCCGAAACCGCCGCTTCGCTGCCGTCGCCCGACCCGGAAGGGCATCCTTCCGCAGCGGCGCAATCCGCCGAGGCCGAGGTGCATCCGCCTGTCGTCGCAGAGCCTTCACCGCCCGCGTTTGCGCCGGCCGCCGCAGCCGAGGGGCCGCCCTATCTGGCGGGCGTGAACGGCGCGCCCGTGCGCAAGGGTGACGCGGCGGCATGATTTCCGACATCGACGACAGCAAGGCGCCGCTGCTCGACCATCTGATCGAGTTGCGCAGCCGCCTCCTCAAATGCGTCTACGCCCTCTTCGTCACGGGGGCGATCAGCTTCTATTTTTCCGACCAGCTTTTCGCGATCCTCGTCCATCCGCTGAAGGAAGCGTTCGGCGACGGGGGCGGGCGGCTGGTCTACACCAAGCTTTACGAAGCCTTCTTCGTGCAGGTGAAGATCGCGGTATTCGGCGCTTTCTGCCTCTCTTTCCCGATCATCGCCAATCAGCTCTGGGCCTTTGTCGCGCCGGGTCTTTATGCGAAGGAGAAGAAGGCGCTGCTGCCCTTCATCGTCGCGACGCCCTTCCTGTTCACCCTTGGCGCGAGCCTCGCCTATTTCGTGGTGATGCCGACGGCGTTTCATTTCTTCCTCGGCTATCAGGGGAACAGCAGCGGCCTTGCGGTGGAGGCGCTGCCCAGCGCGGACGCCTATCTCGGTCTCGTCATGCAGTTCATCCTCGCGTTCGGCATCTGCTTCCTGATGCCGGTGCTGCTGATGCTGCTGAACCGCGCGGGCTTCGTCAGCCGGGCGCAGCTCATCGGCCTGCGCCGATACATGATCGTCGCCGCATTCATTCTGGCGGCGGTGCTGACACCGCCCGATGTCGTGTCGCAATTGATGCTCGCGATCCCGCTGCTGCTGCTCTACGAAATCACGATCGTCGCCATCTGGTTCACCGACCGCAGGCAGGCGCGCGACGCGGCGGCGGAAGAAGCGTCCGCCTGACGCCGGCATAAAAAAGGCCCGCCGGTAAGGGCGGGCCATGCTAGGGAGCTAAAAGGGAAAGGCTTAGTCGGCGGCGTCCTGCACGGCCTTGCCCGCGCTCTGCACGTCGCGGCCAGCGCCTTCGACGGTGTTGCATGCGGCAACCAGGAGCGAGCCGGTCAGCAGCACGGCGGCCAGAATCTTCTTCGTCATCGAACGTCTCCTCTCGAAATCGGGCGCCCGCCACAGCGGGAACGAGAGGCAAAACCCGCCATGCGATATAACGTTCCGCAGACGGAAAGAATAAAGATTTCAGCGGAAAACCGGCCCCAAAAATGCTGAGCCCGGAACGCGTCGGGGGGGAAGACGTTCCGGGCTCATATTTTATGGATAGCAAGAGCGGGGGGCAAAAGATTTGCTATCCGGATGTAAGAACCATCCGGAGTGTCGATTGGTTCCGGTCCGACGCGAAAAAATGCAATTATTTTTCTGCGGCGATTTCAGCTACTTGCATGATTATCCAAGATTAAAGGATAAAATATTCCCCTGCGGCGGAAGGCGGCGGCGATCAGATCAGCGGACGGCCGCTGTTGCGATATTCCGGACGGATCGTCGATTGGGGAAGGGTGTCCTCAAAGGAGGGCGCAGGAGCGGCGGCAGGCGCGGGCGCAGAAGGCATCGGAGGGACAGCCAGCCCCGCCGCCATCATCTCGACCGGCTGGGCCGTCCGCGCAGGCCAGACCGTGCGCGCCGGTCCTGAAATCAGCTCCCGCCCGGCATAGACGCGCCCGAACGCCGCCGCCGATCCGTTGAAGCCGGGATTGCGATAAAAGATATGCGCGCCGATCACCGCCACCGGGCGCAAGCTGTCGGCCCATGAGGGATGAACGGCCAGCGTGTGATAATGGGTCGCAAGCCCGACCGGCGCATAAACCCGCCCGGCGAGCGCCTCCTGCGCCACGCGGCGCGCGCGCATCCATGCGACGGCGGCGGGAAGCCGCATCATAGACCCGTCGCAACTGAAGGTGAACTGGCATTTATAGTCGGCGCGCTCCGATCCTTCATAGACGACGCCGCAGACCGACGCGGGCCAGAGCGGATTGCGCGCCCGGTTGAGCACCACCTGCGCCACCGCGCGCTGGCCGTCCTCCGGCTCGTTCCCGGCTTCGTAATAGATGGCGGAGGTCAGGCAATTAAGCGCGCGATAGCTGTCGAGCGGGGTCAGCCCCCGGAACATGGCGGCGGGCGCGGCGGCGACCTGATCCAGGCCCAGCACATGCGCGCTGCGCACCGGCTCCGCGCCGGGGGCGGGATCGAAAGCGCCCTCGGCGAAGAAGAAGGCGGAGCCGGGGAAATTCTGTCCGCTCTCTTCGGCGGGATCGACGGGGCGATGGTCGCGCGAGACCGCCAGCATGTCGAGCGGCGCTGCAGTGATGAGGCGCGGCGCGACCAGCAGAAGCAGCGCGGCCAGCGCGATCGCCGCGCGACCATGCCATCCTGCCTGTTTCACTGTCGCCTGCATCCTGCCGCCCCTACAGCAAGGAGGCCGCCACTTCTTCACCCGATTTGGCCGCGTCCCGCATTGGGACGGCGGCCGCGCCAAAGGTTAAAATGCGCGCTTGAGGCGGGGCAGCATTCCCTTGCTTGGCAAAGCCGTGCGGCCTCGGCTATCCCGCTGTCATGCTTCACGCCTCCGACAGCCTCGCCCTCATCGGCAACACCCCGCTCGTCCGCCTCGCCGGTCCTTCAGAGGAAACCGGCTGCGACATCTTCGCCAAGTGCGAGTTCGCCAATCCCGGCGCGTCGGTGAAGGATCGCGCCGCGCTCTTCATCGTCAACGACGCTGAGGAAAAGGGGCTGCTCAAGCCCGGCGGCACCATCGTCGAAGGGACGGCGGGCAATACCGGCATCGGCCTCGCCCTCGTCGCCAGCGCCAAGGGATACCGGACGATAATCGTCATGCCCGAAACGCAGAGCCGCGAGAAGATGGACACGCTGCGCGCTCTGGGGGCAGAACTGGTGACGGTGCCCGCCGCCGCCTATTCCAATCCTGGCCATTTCGTCCACACCAGCCGCCGCATCGCGGAGGAGACGGAGAACGCGATCTGGGCGAACCAGTTCGACAATATCGCCAACCGCAAGGCGCATATCGTCGGGACCGCCGAGGAAATCTGGACACAGATGGAGGGCCGCATCGACGGGTTCACCTGCGCGGCGGGCACCGGCGGCACCATCGCGGGCGTCAGCCTTGGCCTCAAGGCGAAGGACGAGAGCGTCACCATCGCGCTCAGCGACCCCCATGGCGCGGCGCTCTACAATTATTACGCGCATGGCGAGCTGAAGGCCGAGGGCAGCAGCGTCGCCGAAGGGATCGGGCAGGGACGCATCACCGCCAATCTCGAAGGCGCGCCCATCGACACGCAGTTTCGCATCTCGGACGAAGAGGGGCTGCACTGGGTCCGCCGTCTGCTGAGCGAGGAGGGGCTGTGCCTTGGCCTCTCGTCCGGCATCAATGTGGCGGGCGCGGTGGCGCTGGCGAAGCAGTTGGGGCCGGGCAAACGCATCGCCACCATCCTGTGCGACACGGGCTTTCGCTATCTGTCCACGCTCTACAACCGGCAATGGCTGGAATCTAAGGGGTTGACGGTCTTCCCCTGGCTCGCGCACAATGGTTAATCGCCGACACGGGTCGCGGCGGGAAAACGCATAAGGGTTGCATGGCTGACACGCCCCGCCGACAGGAAGGGTTGCAGCGCGTCCAGATCGGCCTCACCGGGCTGGCGGGCGTGGTTCTGCTTGTGGGCCTCGCCAATATCGTCATCGAAAAGGCGCGGCTGGACGATCCCGCGCTGCCGCCGCCGGTCGTGCCGACGCTGACGCAGAACGCCGTCTCGCCCAAGGAGCCGCTGGCCGAACTCGGCGTCCAGCCCGCCCCGGAACAGGCGCCCATCGTTCCCGATCTCCAGCCCGATCCCAATATCCGCAAACCGATGGATCAGGACCCGAACCAGTCGTCGCAGCAGCGCTGAACGTGCAGGTCCGGGCAGGCATGTTCCGCCCATGAAGGCGGGCCTTTTCCGATTCCTCTGGCTCTGGCTGCCCGCGCTTGCTGTCTTTCTGGCCGGGCTGCATCGCGCCTGGCTGACGGGGCAGGCCGATCCGTGGGACTGGAGCATGGCCGCGGCGCCGGTCATGGCGGCGGCGGGGTTCGCGCTCGCGCGGCGTCCGGCGCCGGTGATGCTGTGGCTGGGCATCGGCGCGGCGGGCATGGCTCTCCTCTTCTGCGCTGTCGCATCGGCGCGCGCGCCTTCGCCCGTCGCCGCCGCCGGGTTGCTCGCGGTCGCGGCGGCATCGGGCGCGGGCGGGAGATGCATCCGTCGGCAGGGGCGGTCGCGCGCTTTGGGCCTTGGCGTGCTGATCGTGGCAGGACTGCTCGTCTGGCGCGGCCCTGCCCAGCCGCTGCGGCAGGCCGCGGACCGCCCCAAGCTGGCGGTCATCACCGCGCTCCCCCTGTTCTGGGCGGAACCGAGAGCGGGCGGGATGGAGCGGCGGGACGCGCCCATCGTCACCGTCCTGCGCACCCGCTTCACGGTCGAGCCGCTCGACGATCCGCTGCGCCTTGGCGCGAGCGGCGCGCGCCGCCTGCTGCTGGCGCAACCGCGTGCGATGACTCCGGCGCAGATGGTGGCGCTCGATGACTGGGTGCGGGGCGGGGGGCAGGCGCTGGTGCTCGCCGATCCGGCGCTGCGCTGGCCGTCCGCCCTGCCGCTCGGCGACCGCCGCCGCGCGCCGCCGGTCAGCCTGCTCGGTCCGCTGGCCGATCATTGGGGCATCCCGTTGTCCGGCAGGATGATCGCGGGGGAGGAGCGGCATTTCCTGCCCGATGGCGCGCTTGTCACCCTGTCCGGTGCGACGCTGGGGCCGGATGGCGTGGCCGTTACGCGGCGGATCGGGCGCGGCGCGGTGACTTTGGTGGGAGACGCGGACCCGATCGACGACAGGCTCTGGCTCGCCGATCCTGCTTCGCCGCTCGATCCCCGTATATGGAGCGCCGACACGCCTGCCGTGGTGGCGAACTGGCTGGGCGTGTCCATGTCCTCGCCCGGCATCTGGATGCGGCAGGCGGACGATGTCCTCGCGGCGATCCGCTGGGCGGTGCTGGCCGGGACAGGCTGGGCGATGCTGGGCGTGTGGGCCGTGCGCGGGGATAAGGGGCGGTCGTGCGCCAGAACAAAAAGAGAAAACAGGCTGGAAGAGGAGTAGAAAATCGGCTAATCCCGTTTCTCACCTGATTTTCCCAGCTCCTCCCAAAAAATCCCTTCACAGCCAAACCTATGCTTGGTAAGTAACCTGCATTGGGGTTTCAGGTGCTGATCGGTCCTGTGGCGTGGATTCGCTTTTGCGATTCCGGCGACGGGAAGCCTGTGCCCCAAGGAACAAGGGGCATTTTCCAGCGTGTCGGACGTCATCCTCTATTCGGGCAACGCGTTCAGCGTCGCGGACGGCAAAGGCCGGTTCGTGCTGCCCCTGGAGATGCGCAAGCTGGTCACGCAGGCGAGCGGCGGGCAGAACCGCCTGTGCCTGTCGGTCCATATGGACAATGGCTGCGCCACGGGTTTCGGCCTCAGCCACAAGATCCACCTGTTCGAGGAAGTCGAAAAGCTCGAACGGCAGGCCTATGAGGCCGGTCGCCCCTTCAACGCCGATCTGGAACGCGAAAACCGCCTCGGCACCATCGAGGACGTGAATTTCGACGATGGCGGGCGCTTCTTCCTGCACCCCGATATCAAGGAAGAAGCCCAAATCGACGACGCGATCTTCTTCTATGGCGTGGGCCGTTATTTCCAGATCTGGAAGCCCGAAGCGCTGGTCGCCAGCCCCGACCGCCCGGCGCTGATCCGCAACAAGGTCCAGCGCTGGATCGACGCCCGCGCCGCCGGAGCGGTCAAGTGAGCGCGCCCGCCGCCCCGCATGTCCCCGTCCTCCTCGCTGAAGTGCTCGACGCCCTTGCCATCGCCCCTGGCGAGGTGCATGTCGACGGCACTTTCGGCGCGGGCGGCTATTCCAGCGCCATGGCGCTGGCGGGTGCGCGCGTCTTCGCCTTCGACCGCGATCCCGATGCGATCCGGGAAGGACAGGCGGTGGCCGATGCGCATGGCATCGCGCTCATCCCCGGCGAATTTTCCCGGATGGAGGAACTGCTGGCCGACCGCGGCGTGACGGCGGTGGCGGGCGTCACGCTCGACATCGGCGTCTCCTCGATGCAGCTCGACCGGGCGGAGCGCGGCTTTTCCTTTCAGTCGGACGGTCCGCTCGACATGACCATGGCGCAGAACGGGATGAGCGCCGCCGATTTCCTCAACACCGCCCCGGAAGAGGATATCGCCGACGTCATCTACCGTTATGGCGAGGAACCGCGCTCGCGCCGCGTCGCCCGCGCCATCGTGGAGGCGCGCCCGCTGGAGCGCACGGCGCAGCTCGCCGCTGTGGTCCGCCGCGCGCTGGGTTACAAGCCGCATGACAAGAAAGACCCCGCGACCCGCACCTTTCAGGCGATCCGCATCCATGTGAACCGCGAACTGGAGGAGCTGGAGCGCGGCCTCGAAGCGGCCGAAGCGCTGCTGGAAGAAGGCGGGCGGCTGGCGGTCGTCACCTTCCACAGCCTTGAAGATCGCATCGTCAAGCAGTTCCTGCGCAACCGCAGCGGCGGGGAAGGGGCGGGATCGCGCCACCTGCCGCAACGGGCCGCCGGTCCTGCTCCCACCTTCGCCAAGCCTGCCAGAGCGGTGCGGCCCGGCGAGGCGGAACTCGCGCGCAACCCCCGCGCCCGGTCCGCCACGCTGCGCAGCGCCGTGCGCACTTCCGCCCCTGTTTCCTCCATCCGGAGCGCCCGCGCATGATCGCCGTCAAAAGACTGCAAAGCCTGATCTGGGTGATCCTCGTCGCGCTGGGGGCGCTGGGAGCCTATATGGTGTCGCTCAAGGTCGCGACCGAGCGCAACGAGCTGATGAAGGTGCGCGCCCAGATCGCGCGGGCGAAGGCGGACATCCGCTATCTGGAGACGGAATTCAGCGCCCGATCCTCGATGCGGCAGCTCGAAAGCTGGAACCAGCATGATTTCCTCTATGCGACCCCCACGGCGCAGCAATATCTGCGCGGGGAGCAGGCGCTGGCGCATCTCGACGGGGTGCAGCCCAACGGTCCCGATTATGTCGCGCCGCCGGTGATGGTCGCGATGGTCGAAACCCCCGCCGACCTGCCCGCCGCGACGCAGAAAGCGCCCGAAAGCCCCGCCGCAACCCAGATCCGCAGCGACATCGCCGTGATCCGCGAGGCGCACGCCGCCGACAATGTCGACCGGCTAGACAAGCCTGCGCCGAAAACGGCGGCGCAGCAGGCGAAGGCCGACGCGGACGTGTCGCGCCCCAACCCCGTCGCGCGCAAGGCTGAACGTATGGCGATGCTGGACGCCAAGCTGCTCGACGACAGCACGCTGGGCGACCTTACCGCCAAGGCGGCGCGCGAGAAACGCAAGGAGGTGCGCTGATGGCCACGATCATCGTCCAGCCCGGCGGTGCACGCGCCGGGCGGCAGCGGGTCGACCTGACAGCGACCGCGCACAACCGGCTGATGCTGCTGCTGATCCTGTTCCTCGCCATCACCGGCGTCCTTGTCCTCCGCCTGACCTGGGTGGGGGTTTTTTCGCATGGGGGGAGCGGCGGCGACGGGCTGGGCGGGCTGCTGCCCGCGCGCGCCGACATTGTGGACCGCAACGGCGTGCCCCTCGCCCGCACGATGGACGCCTATTCGATCGCGGTGCGCCCTTCGAAGCTGATCGGCGAACCCGCCGAACTCGCGCGCAAGCTGCACGAGATTTTTCCCGACGAACCCGAAGCGGCTTTCTATAAAAAGCTGACCGGGCGCGGCTGGGCCTATCTGCGCCGCCGCGCCATGCCGGAGGAAGTCGCGGCGGTGAACGCGCTCGGCGAAATCGGCATCGAATTTCCGCGCGAAAAGGAACGGCTCTATCCGCAGCGCACGCTCGCCGCGCATGTGCTGGGCTTTGCCCCCAATGCGGAGGGGCAGGGGGGCATGGGCGCGGAGGCCGCCTTCAACGACCGCCTGACCGATGCCGCGCGGCTGGGCCAGCCCTTCGCCCTTTCCATCGACAGCCGGGTGCAGGGCGCGCTGGAAAGCGAGCTTTACGCGCAACTCGTCCAGACGCGCGCGAAGGGCGCGGGCGGCATCATCATGGACGCCAACACCGGCGAGATCATCGCCATGGCCTCGATTCCCGTGTTCGATCCCAACAAGCTCCAGAATTATGCGGGTAAGAGGTGCAGCGAATCGCCGCTCTGCAACCATATGGTGCAGGCGCGCTACGAACTGGGTTCCTCCTTCAAGCCACTGTCCATCGCCGCCGCCATGGACGCGGGCGTCGTCACTTCCATGAGCAAGCGCTATGACGCGACCGCGCCGCTTCCCATCGGCGGTTTCCGCATCAAGGACGACCATCCGCTCGGCCGCTGGATCAACGTGCCCGAAATCCTCGTGCACAGCTCCAACATCGGCACCGCGCGCATCGCCGATGAAATGGGCGCGGCGCCGCTCCAGAAGCTGTTCCGCAGCCTCGATTTCGATCAGCGCGCACCCATTGAGTTCCATGAACGCGCGGCGGGTCTGTGGCCTTCCAACTGGGGCCGCATCACCAGCATGACGACATCCTACGGCCATGGCATCGCGGTGACGCCGCTGCACCTCGCCGCCGCCTATGCCGCGCTGGTCAATGGCGGCATCTGGCGGCCCGCCACCGTGCGCAAGCTCGACCCCACCAATGTTCCCGAAGGCCGCCGCGTCTTTTCCGCCGCCACCAGCGCGCGGATGCGCCAACTGTTGCGGATGATCGTCGCGGCGGGTACAGGACGGAGCGCCGACGCCAAGGGTTTCCGGGTGGGCGGCAAGACGGGTTCCGCTGAAAAGCCCCAGGAAGGGCGCTATAACAAGACTTCGCTGGTGACGACTTTCGCTTCTGCCTTCCCGATGGACAATCCCCGCTACGTCGTGGTCGCGATCATGGACGAGGCGACGGGTCAATATGGCCTGCGCACCGCCGCATGGACCGCCGCGCCCGTGGTCAAGCGCGTGGTTGAGCGGGTCGGCCCGATGCTGGGCGTGATGCCGGACGAACAGCGCGACGTCGATATTTCCGATCTCATGCCGCTGCTCCACGGCGACGCGGAGAAGGAATGATGCGTCTGGGATCGCTTGTCGAAGGGCTGGGTGCGGACGCGGGCGGGAACGCCGACGCGCCCGTCACCGGCTTCGCCATCGACAATCGCAAGGTCGCGCCCGGCACCGTCTTCGGCGCATTTCAGGGTCTGCGCGTCAATGGCGAGGATTTCATCGCTGACGCCGTGAAGGCGGGCGCGGTCGCGGTCGTCGCGCGGCCTGAAGCGAAAGTGGAGGGCGCGGCGCATATCGCCGACCCCAATCCCCGCCGCCTCTTTGCGCAGATGGCCGCGCGCTTCTTCGCGCCCTTCCCCGACGTGACCGTCGCCGTCACCGGCACCAACGGCAAGACCAGCACCGTCGAACTGGCGCGCCAGATCTGGCGGATGCTGGGGCACAAGTCGGCCTCCATCGGCACGCTGGGCGTCACCACTTCGGTCGATCAGGTGTCGACGGGTCTCACCACGCCGGACATCGTCACCTTCCTCGCCAACATGTCGGGCCTGAAGCGCGAGGGCATCACCCATGCCGCGTTCGAAGCGTCGAGCCACGGTCTCGACCAGTATCGCACCGAAGGGCTGCCCGTTATGGCGGGCGCTTTCACCAACCTGTCGCGCGACCATCTCGACTATCATGGCGATATGGACAGCTATTTCGACGCCAAGATGCGGCTGTTCGACGAGGTGGTGAATGCAGATGGCCACGCGGTCATCTGGGCGGACGACGAATGGTCCGGCAAGGCGATCCAGCGCGCACGCAAGCGGGGGCTTCGTGTGCTGAGCGTCGGGGTGCAGGGGCAGGGCTTGCGCCTTGCCAACCGCACCCCGACCCAGTTGGGTCAGACGCTGGAGATCGAGGCGGCCCAGGAACTTGGAGGCCAGGCCTATAAGATCAACCTGCCGCTGATCGGCGCCTACCAGGCGGCGAATGCGCTGACGGCGGCGGGCCTCGTCATCGCGACCGGCGGGGAGACCGCGAAGGTGCTGGAGCTGCTCGCCCGCGTGCAACCGGTGCGCGGACGGCTGGAGCGCGCCGTCATCACCCGCGCGGGCGCGCCGGTCTATGTCGATTACGCCCATACGCCCGACGGTCTGCGCGCCGCGATCGAGGCGCTGCGGCCCCATACGCGCGGGCGGCTCATCACCCTGTTCGGCGCGGGCGGGGATCGCGACGCGGGCAAGCGCCCGCAGATGGGCAAGGTCGCCGCCGACCTGTCCGACCATGTCATCGTGACCGACGACAATCCGCGTTCGGAAGAGCCTTCCGCCATCCGCGCCGCCGTGATGGCGGGCGCACCCGGAGCGGAGGAGATTGGCGGCCGCCGCCCCGCTATTGCTGCCGCCATAGCGCAGGCGGGGGCGGACGACATCGTGCTGCTGGCGGGGAAGGGGCATGAACAGGGCCAGATCATCGGCGATCGGGTGCTGCCCTTCGACGATGTGACCGTTGCGCGGGAGTGCGCGGGGTGATGCGCCGCGCTCTCACATCCGTTCGGTTCGCGTGGCTGCTTCTCGACTTCGCTCGAAGCGAACGGGGATGGTGATGACCCCGCTCTGGACGTTCGCCGAGATCGCTGAAGCCACGGGCGGCGCCGCGTCGGCGCCGTTCGCCGTTTCGGGCGTTGCGTTCGACAGCCGGGAAGTCGGGCCGGGCGACCTGTTCGTCGCGATGAGGGGCGAGGCGACGGACGGCCACAAATTCGTCGGCAAGGCGTTTGATCAGGGCGCAGCCGGGGCCATCGTCAGCGAAGCGGTCGATCACCCCCATATCCTCGTCCCCGACAGCGCCGCCGCGCTCGAAGCACTGGGCCGCGCGTCGCGCAGGCGCATGAGCGGCAAGGTGATCGGCGTCACCGGGTCGGTCGGCAAGACGGGCACGAAGGAAGCCCTGTTTCTCGCCCTCGACCGTGCCTGTCCCGATCGGGTGCATCGGTCGGTCAAGAGCTACAACAACCATGTCGGCGTGCCGCTGAGCCTTTCGCGGATGCCGCGCGAAACCGCGTTCGGCGTGTTCGAAATGGGCATGAACCATGCGGGCGAACTCGCCGCGCTCACGCGTCAGGTCCGTCCGCACGTCGCCATCGTCACCGCCATCGCGCCCGCGCACATCGAAT
Organism: Sphingobium amiense; assembly: GCF_003967075.1. Taxonomy (NCBI): domain Bacteria; kingdom Pseudomonadati; phylum Pseudomonadota; class Alphaproteobacteria; order Sphingomonadales; family Sphingobiaceae; genus Sphingobium; species Sphingobium amiense. The sequence continues at coordinate 2,343,451 of NZ_AP018664.1, read as the reverse complement.
TTTTCGGCACCGAGGAAAAGATTGCGGAAGCCAAGGCCGAGATATTCGAGGGGCTGGAACCCGGCGGCACGGCCATCATCCCCTATGACAGCCCGCATGTCGCGACGCTCTATGCCAAGGCGGAGCGGCACGCCGCCCATATCCTGACCTTCGGCATGAGCGAAGGGGCGGACGTGCGCGCGCTCGATGTCGTGCGCTCCCCCAGCGGCGGGAGCATCGTGACGGCGACGCTGCCCAATGCGGACATCTGCTTCACGGTCGGAGCGCCCGGCGATCACTGGGTGTCGAATGCGCTCGCCGTGCTGGCGGCGGTCGAGGCGGTGGGCGGCGATCTGGCGGCAGCGGGCCTTGCGCTCGCGGAAATGCCGGGGCTGCCGGGCCGGGGCGAACGCCGCGTCCTGCCGGTTGCGGGCGGCGAAGCGCTGCTGATCGATGAAAGCTACAACGCCAATCCGCTGTCGATGGCGGCGACGCTCAAGCAACTGGGCCGCGAACAGGCGGGCCGCCGCATCGCGATCCTCGGCGGGATGCGCGAACTGGGCGACCGCAGCGCCGACCTTCACGCCGGGCTGGCCGATCCGCTCGCCGAAAATGGCGTCGATTATGCGATCCTCGTCGGCGCGGAAATGACCCCGCTGGCCGATGCACTGGGCGGCGGCATTCCCCATGCGCATGTGCCCGACACGGCGGCCGCCATCCCCCTCATCCAGACCGAAATGCGCGCGGGCGACGCGATCCTCGTCAAGGGTTCGAACGGGGTGGGCCTGTCCCGCCTCGTCGCCGCCCTTGCCGACGCCGCCCGTGACGGAGACACAGACTGATGCTCTACTGGCTTGCCCAGACCATGGATTTCGCGGGGATCTTCAACCTCATCCGCTACCTGTCCTTCCGCGCGGGCGCGTCCATCGCGACGGCGCTGATGATCGGGCTGCTGATCGGTCCGCGCTTCATCGGCTGGCTGCGCGTGCGGCAGGGCAAGGGCCAGCCGATCCGCGACGACGGCCCGCAGAGCCACCTCGCCAAGCGCGGCACGCCGACCATGGGCGGCCTCATGATCCTGACCTCGATGGTCGCGTCCGTCCTTTTGTGGATGGACCTGTCGTCCATCTATGTCTGGGCCTGCCTGTTCGTGACTTTGGGCTTCGGCGCGATCGGCTTCCTCGACGATTATGACAAGGTGACGAAGGCCAGCCACAAGGGGCTTTCGGGCAAGGCGCGGCTGCTGGCGGAGTTTCTGATCGCGGGTGTCGCCTCCTGGATGATCGTCCACAGCCATGGCAACACCGCGCTCTACGTGCCTTTCTACAACGGTCCGGCCATCGAGCTTGGCCCCTTCTATTTCTGTTTCGCGGCCTTCGTGATCGTGGCGTTCGGCAATGCGGTGAACCTGACGGACGGCCTCGACGGCCTTGCGACCATGCCGGTCATCATCGCCAGCCTCGCTTTCCTCCTCATCGTCTATCTCGTCGGGCGCGCGGACTTCGCGACCTATCTCGGCATCCCGCATGTGCCGGGCGCGGGCAACCTGACGATCCTGTGCGGCGCGATCATCGGGGCGGGCCTCGCCTTCCTCTGGTTCAACGCGCCGCCCGCCGCCGTCTTCATGGGCGACACCGGGTCGCTGGCGCTGGGCGGCACCATCGGCGTGATCGCGGTGACGGCGCATCATGAGATCGTGCTGGGCATCATCGGCGGCCTTTTTGTGGTCGAGGCGCTGTCTGTCATCATCCAGGTCTTCTTCTACAAGCGCACCGGCAAGCGCGTGTTCAAGATGGCGCCGATCCACCATCATTTCGAACAGATGGGCTGGGCCGAACCGACCGTGGTGATCCGCTTCTGGATCATCGCCTTCGTGCTGGCCCTCGCCGGTCTCGCCACGCTGAAGCTGCGGTGATCGCATGATCGTATCCGACGCTTTCCGGGGCAAGACCTACGCCGTGCTCGGCCTCGCCCGATCCGGCCTCGCCACGGTCGAAACGCTGGCGGCGAGCGGCGCGCGCGTCGTGGCATGGGACAGCCGCGAGGAAGCGCGCGCTCTGGTCGAAGGGAAAGCCGAACTCGGCGATCCGATGGAGATCGACCTTGCGGGCTTCGACGGCATCGTCGTGTCGCCCGGCGTGCCATTGAACCGCCATCCCATCGCCATGCGCGCGAAGCTGGCGGGCGTGCCGATCATCGGCGACATCGAACTGTTCGCGCTCGCCCGCCCGACGCTCCCGCCGCACAAGGTGGTCGGCATCACCGGCACCAATGGCAAGTCGACCACCACCGCGCTGATCCATCACATCGTTCAGCAGGCGGGCTATCCTACCGTCATGGGCGGCAATATCGGCCTGCCGATCCTGAGCCAGCCGCCGCTGGAGCCGAACCTCAAGGGCGCGGGCGTCTATGTGCTGGAACTGTCGAGCTACCAGATCGACCTGACGCAGAGCCTCGACTGCGATGTCGCGGTGCTGCTCAACATCACGCCCGATCATCTGGATCGCTACAATGGGTTCGAGGGCTATGTGGCGTCCAAGGCGCGGCTGTTCGAGATGCAGTCGGCCGGCCATGCCGCGGTGATCGCGACGCAGGACGATCCGAGCCGCTCGATTGCTCAAGGTCTGAACGCCAGCGTCGTCGAAGTGGCCTCCACCGACATCGACCCGGTCGATCAACTCGGCTGGCCCTCGCTCCAAGGGCCGCACAATGCGCAGAACGCGGCTGTCGCCATCGCTGTCGCACAGGCGCTCGGCATAGACGAAGCAACCATCGCCAATGCCCTCGCCAGCTACGCCTCGCTGCCCCACCGCATGCAGGCGGTCGGCACCCGCAACGGCGTCCTCTACGTCAACGACAGCAAGGCGACCAATCCCGCCTCCACCGCGCCCGCGCTCGCCGCATGGCCCGCAAAGGACGGCAAGGCGCGCATCCACTGGATCGTCGGCGGCCTTGCCAAGACCGACAATCTGGACGAGTGCGCGCCGCATTTCGCGAACGTCGCCCATGCCTACACCATCGGCGAAGCGGGGCATATGTTCGCCGATCTGCTGCGCCCGCATATGGCCGTGGACGACAGCGAGATGCTAAGCGCCGCCGTCCGCCGTGCCGCACGCATCGCGCAGCCGGGCGACGTGGTGCTGCTTTCCCCCGCCTGCGCCAGTTTCGACCAGTTCCGCGATTTCGAGGCGCGGGGCGACGCCTTCGTCGCGGCGGTCGAGGCACTCGAATAGAAGAACGAGCGGGGGCAGGGGCATGAACAGGGAAGGCGGAACGGGCATGTTCAGACCGGGCGAACTGGTGAAAGGCTTCAAGGGCCGCACCGTCCCGCGCGAGCGCACGGCGCTGGCCATCTGGTTCTGGGAGATCGACCGCGTGCTCCTGTCGCTGATCGTCACGCTGATGGCGATCGGCCTCGTCGCGGTCGCCGCCGCATCGCCCGTCGCCGCCATCGACCGTTCGACGGCGCAGGTCGCGGTCAATCCGCTCATCTATTTCTACCGTCAGTTGATGTGGGTGTTCATCGGCCTGCCGATCATGCTCGTCATTTCCATGCTGCCCCGTCCGCAGGCGCGGCGGCTGGCGATCTTCTTCTGCGCCTTCTTCTTCCTGATGCTGCTCGCCGTGCCGCTCCTCGGCAGCACGGTCAACGGCGCGAAGCGCTGGATCGACCTGCCCGGTTTCCGTTTCCAGCCGTCCGAGTTCCTCAAGCCCGCCTATGTCGTTACGATCGCGTGGCTGCTGTCGCTGCGCACGAAGGATATGAGCCTGCCGGTGATGCCGCTGACCGGCGCGCTGACGCTCCTGATCGCGGCGATCCTGATGAAGCAGCCGGACTTCGGCCAGACCGTCATCTTCCTCGCCTGCTGGGGGTGCCTGCTGCTGCTGTCGGGGCTGGAGATGAAGTGGATCGCGATGCTGGGCGGCGTGGGCCTCGCGGGCCTCGTCGGCGTCTACATGTTCTATGAGAACGGGCGGCAGCGGATCAACGACTTCCTCGGCATCGGCGTCCAGATGGACACGGGACCGGACCAGACCGATCTCGCCTTCCGCACCATCACCCATGGCGGTTTTACCGGCGTCGGGCCGGGCGGCGGGCAGAACAAGTTCCGCCTGCCCGAAGCGCATACCGACTATATTTTTTCCGTCATCGGGGAGGAGTTCGGCCTGCTCGCCTGCATCGCCATCGCCTGCGTCTATCTCGCCATCGTGGTCCGCGTGTTGCTGCGCCTGCTGGACGAGGAGGATAATTTTACCATTCTCGCCGCCGCGGGCCTCACCACCCAGTTCGGGTTGCAGGCGATCATCAATATGGGCGTCAATGCGCAGATATTTCCTTCGAAGGGCATGACGCTGCCCTTTATCAGCTATGGCGGCTCCTCTATGCTGGCGCTTTGTATCGGCGTCGGCCTGCTGCTCGCATTCACGCGGCGCAATCCCTTCATGGGTCGGCACACGGTCGTCAAATGGAGTGGTCGATGAGCATTTCCCGTCACTTCGTCCTCGCCGCCGGTGGGACGGGGGGCCATATGATTCCCGCTCATGCAGTGGCGGAGGAGCTGATGGCGCGCGGCCACCGCGTCGCGCTCGTCACCGATGAGCGCGGGGCGAAGATCCCCGGCATCTTCGAAAGCGCGCAGGTCCATGTCATGCCCGCCGGGCGCATGACGAAGAACCCGGCAAGCTGGCCCGGCGCATTGAAGGCGATCCTCGCCGGGCGGGCGATGGCGCGGCGGCTCAACGAAACCTTCCGCCCCACCGCTGTCGTGGGATTCGGCGGCTATCCCGCCATGCCCGCGCTGCTGGGCGCGCTGGCGGACGGCATTCCGACCGCGATCCACGAGCAGAACGCGGTGCTGGGCCGCGTCAACCGCCTGCTTGCGGGCCGGGTCGACGCCATCGCCACCGCTTATCCCGATGTGCAGCGCCTCAGGCGCCGCCATGCCGACAAGGTGCATCTGGTCGGTAACCCGGTGCGCGAGGAAGTGAAGCAGCTCCGCGAGGAGGAATTTCCCGCGCTGACCGACGAAAGCGTCTTCCGCGTCCTCGTCATCGGCGGCAGTCAGGGTGCGACGATCCTGTCGAGCGTGGTGCCCGAGGGGCTGTCGATGCTGCCCATCGCGCTGCGCCGCCGCCTTCAGGTGACGCAGCAGTGCCGCGCCGAGGACATCGAGCGCGTGCGGAAGGTCTATGCGGAGATGGAAATCCCCGCCGACCTTGCCACCTATTTCAACGACGTGCCCGAAAAGCTCGGCTGGTCGCATCTGGTGATCGCGCGGGCGGGGGCATCGACGCTGGCCGAACTGACATGCGCGGGCCGCCCGGCGATCCTCATTCCGTTGCCGAGCGCGATGGACGATCACCAGACCGCCAATGCGCGCGAAATGAGCGAAGCGGGCGGCGCGCGCACGATCCCGCAGAACCGCTTCACCGCCGTCGAACTCGCCAAGCAGATGCAGAAAATGGCGATGGAACCCGGCGCGCTCCAGAATGCGGCGAAACGCGCATGGAATTGTGGCCGCCCCGACGCCGCGCGCGACATGGCCGACCTGCTCGAAAGCATCGGCAAGGCGCCGATCATGAATGACCCCGTCAAGGTCGGCCCGACGCCGACCACGCTCAATCTCCAGGGAGTTCCCGCATGAAGGGTGTCGGCACCGACATCGGCACGATCCATTTCATCGGCATCGGCGGCATCGGCATGTCCGGCATCGCCGAGGTGATGCACAATCTGGGCTACTCCGTGCAGGGCTCCGACATGGCCGAAGGCTATGTGATCGAAGGGCTGCGCAGCAAAGGCATCAGGGTGATGATCGGCCACAAGGCCGAAAATCTGGGCGACGCCGCCGTGGTCGTCACTTCGACCGCGATCAAGCGCGGCAACCCGGAGGTGGAGCTGGCGCTGGAAAACCGCATTCCCGTCATCCGCCGCGCGGAGATGCTGGCGGAACTGATGCGATTGAAGTCCACCGTCGCGGTCGCGGGCACCCATGGCAAGACCACGACGACTTCGATGGTGGCTGCGCTGCTGGACGCCGGCGGGGTGGACCCGACCGTCATCAACGGCGGCATCATCAACAGCTACGGCTCCAACGCGCGTCTGGGCAACAGCGACTGGATGGTGGTGGAGGCGGACGAGAGCGACGGCAGCTTCCTGCGGCTCGACGGCACGCTGGCGGTCGTCACCAATATCGACCCCGAACATCTCGACCATTATGGCAGCTTCGACCGGGTGAAGGACGCTTTCGTCGAGTTCGTCGGCAATGTGCCTTTCTATGGCGCGGCGATGCTGTGCCTCGACCATCCCGAAGTGCAGGCCATCCTGCCGCGCGTGCAGGACCGGCGCATCGTCACCTACGGCTTTTCGGCGCAGGCGGACCTTCGCGGAGAGAATGTCCAGCCCATACCCGGCGGCAACCGCTTCGACGTGCAGATTCGCGAGCGGGACGGATCGACCCGCCGGATCGAGGGGATCGAACTGCCGATGCCGGGCCGCCATAATGTGCTCAATGCCATGGCGGCGATTGGCGTGGCGCTGCAGATGGGTATCGACGACGCGACGATCCAGACCGGCTTTTCGAAGTTCGGCGGGGTAAAGCGCCGCTTCACCAAGGTCGGCGAAATCGCGGTCGGCGGCGGCGTTGCCACCGTGATCGACGATTACGGCCACCACCCGGTCGAGATCAAGGCGGTGCTCGCCGCGGCGCGAGAGGGGGCGAAAGGCCGCGTCATCGCCGTGGTCCAGCCGCACCGCTTCACCCGCCTGCACGATCTGATGGACGAGTTCCAGCAGGCGTTCAACGACGCCGACATCGTCTATGCCGCGCCCGTCTACACCGCGGGCGAGCAGCCGATCGAGGGCGTGGACAGCGCCGCGCTGGTCGCTGGCCTCAAGCGGCGCGGCCACCGCAACGCCGCCACCGTGGCGGACGCCGCCGATCTCGCCGCGCACATCGCCGCCGACATCCAGCCAGACGATATGGTCATCTGCCTCGGCGCGGGCGACATCACCAAATGGGCGGCGGGCCTTGCGCCTGCGGTCGCGGAAAAAGCGAAGGAAGCCGCCTGATGTTCGAGCTGTTCGCCGTGGGCCTCGAAATGCAGAAGCGCATGATCGACGCGCAGATGAAGGGGATCGAAGTCGCGCGCGACATGGTCGACGCGGCGCAGCGCCAGGTCGAAACCAGCCGCGCAGCGCAGCAGGCTGGCGAAGCGAACATGCGCGCGGTGAAGGGCTGGATGAACCTGTGGGGCTTTCGTTCTTGAGCGAAACCCTTGCCCTTCCTTCCGTGCGCGGTTCGCTGAAAGCCGATGCGCCGCTTGCACCGCTCGTCTGGTTCAAGGCGGGCGGCGCGGCGCAATGGCTGTTCGAGCCGCAGGATGCGGACGACCTCTCCGCCTTTCTGCGCGACCTCGATCCTTCGGTGTCGGTCATGGCGCTGGGCCTCGGCTCCAACCTCATCGTGCGCGATGGCGGCGTGCCCGGCGTGGTCGTTCGCCTCGGCAAGCCCTTCGCGAAAGTGGAGCGGCTGGACGCCACCACTCTGACCTGCGGCGGCGGCGCTTCGGGTATTCTCGTCTCATCGACCGCGCGCGACGCGGGCATCGCCGGACTTGAGTTTCTCCGCTCCATCCCCGGCACCGTGGGCGGCTTCGTGCGCATGAACGGCGGCGCTTATGGCCGCGAGACGTGCGACATCCTTGTCGAAGCGGACATCGTCCTGCGCTCGGGCGAGCGGGTGACGCTCGCCAACGCCGACCTTGGCTATACCTACCGCCACTCGACCCTGCCCGAAGGGGCTGTCGTGGTGAGCGCGACATTTCGAGGCCGCCCCGGCGATCCCGCCGCGATCCAGGCCGAAATGGACCGCATCGCCGCCGCGCGCGAGGAAAGCCAGCCGCTGCGCAGCAAGACCGGCGGATCGACCTTCAAGAACCCGGACGGGCACAAGGCGTGGCAGCTCGTCGATCAAGCGGGCTGTCGCGGCCTCCAGATCGGCGGCGCGCAGGTGAGCGAGAAGCATACCAACTTCCTGCTCAACACCGGAGACGCCACCAGCGCCGACATAGAAGCGCTGGGCGAGGAAGTCCGTCGCCGGGTCAAAGACAAAAGTGGAATAGAATTGGAATGGGAAATTCAGCGCGTGGGGTTGGCGAAGTGAGCGACCTTGACACCCCGTTCGCCCTGAGCCTGCCGAAGGGCAAGGCTGAGCGCAGCGAAGCCACTTCGCCTTCGGCTCAGTGCGGGGCTTCGACTTCGCTCAGCCTGAACGGCCATTATACTGTGCGTTTTCTATGACCCGCGGTCCCTGGCATGTCGCCGTCCTGATGGGCGGATGGTCGGCGGAGCGGCCGGTGTCGCTGTCGAGCGGGGAGGGCGTCGCCAAGGCGCTGGAGCAGCGCGGCCACCGCGTCACCCGCATCGACATGGACCGCAACGTCGCCCAGCGGCTCGCCGAAGCGAAGGCGGACGTGGTCTTCAACGCGCTGCACGGCGTTCCGGGCGAGGACGGCACCATTCAGGGTCTCATGGACCTGATGGGTCTCACCTACACGCATAGCGGCCTTGCCACCTCGGTCATCGCCATTGATAAGCAACTGACCAAGCAGGCGCTCGTCCCGCACGGCATCCCGATGCCCGGCGGCAATATCGTCGAAAGCGAAAGCCTGTTCGACGGCGACCCGCTGCCGCGCCCCTATGTGCTGAAACCCGTCAACGAAGGCAGCTCTGTCGGCGTCGCCATCGTGACGGCGGAGGGCAATTACGGGAACCCAATCGCGCGCGACAGCGTGGGGCCGTGGCAGGATTTCCCGCAGCTTCTGGCCGAACCCTATATTCGCGGCCGCGAACTGACGACCGCCGTGCTGGGCGACGAGGCGCTGCTCGTCACCGAATTGCGGCCCAAGAGCGGCTTTTACGATTTCGACGCCAAATATACCGACGGCATGACCGAACATGTCTGCCCCGCCGACATCCCGGCGGAAATCGGGGAGGCGTGCAAGGCGATCGCGCTGCGCGCCCATCAGTTGCTTGGCTGCAAGGGTGCGTCGCGTTCCGACTTCCGCTGGGACGACAGTCAGGGCGTCGAGGGGCTGTTCCTGCTGGAGGTCAACACCCAGCCGGGCATGACGCCATTGAGCCTCGTGCCCGAACAGGCGGCCAGGCTGGGTATTGACTATGCGACTCTAGTCGAGATGATTGTCGAGGAGGCGCTGGGCCGCGCCGCCAATGCAGCAAGGGCGGGGGAGAAACATGGCTGAAGCACGCATCCGGCGCGGCGGCACCGCCCGGCTCAGCAGCGCCAAGGGGCGCGCGACGAAGGGCGGTCGCGGCCGGGCGCTCAAGCGCCAGAGCTGGGTCGATCAGGTGATCGAGCATCTCCCCGTCAGCGAAGCCACGCTTCAGCGCATGGCGAGCTGGGCCATCGTCGCGATCATCGGCGGCGTCGTCATCGGCATCGCGATCTTCGCGGGCGTCCCCGGCATGATGCGCGCGCAGGCCGCCGATCTTGCCGCGCGCGCCGGGTTCGAGGTCGACAAGGTCGAGGTGCGCGGCGTCGAGCGGATGGACGAGCTGCCCGTCTACAATATCGCGCTGGGGCAGGTGGACCGCTCGATGCTCTCGCTCGACCTGCCGAAAGTGCGCGAGGAGATGCTGAAACTGGGCTGGGTCAAGGACGCGCGCATTTCCCGCCGCCTGCCCGACACGCTGGTCGTCGACATCGTGGAGCGTGAACCGGTCGCCGTGTGGCAGCATGAAGGCCAGTTGCACCTGATCGACGTCAACGGCGTGGTGTTGCAGGCGGTGTCGGCCAGCGCGATGCCCGACCTGCCGCTGGTCGTCGGTCCCAATGCGAACCGGCAGACGGCAGGCCTCAACAAGCTGATGGAAAATGCGCCGGCGCTGAAACCGATGCTGGCGGGCGCGACATGGGTCGGCAACCGCCGCTGGGATCTGCGCTTCCAGTCGGGCGAGACGCTCTCGCTGCCCGAAGGCGAGAAATCCTCCGCCTCCGCGCTGGTGAATTTCGCGCGGATGGACGGCGTCAACCGGCTGCTGGGGCGCGGCATCGTGAAGTTCGACATGCGCGATCCCGACCGCTTCGTCCTGCGGCTGCCGCAGGGGCAGGTTCAGGAAAAGCCGACCGACGCCTCCGCCGACAAGGCTCCGTCCCAGGGTGAGGAAGGCTGATCCCATGGCGCAGCCCAAGGTCGAAAAGCTCATCACGGCGGTCGACATTGGCTCCTGGAAAGTGTCGGCGCTGATCGCCGGACGCACGGACACGGGCGAACTCGCGATTCTGGGCACGGGGCAGCGGGAAAGCCGGGGCGTGCGCCGCGGCTTCATCGCCGACATGGAGCGCACCGAACTCGCCGTGCGCGAAACCGTCGAGCAGGCCGAGCGCGTGGCGGGCACCAACATCGAAGATGTGTGGGTCAGCTTTTCGGGCGGCAGTCTCGTCAGCGACGTCGTCACGGTCGAGCGCGACATGGGCGGATACCGCGTCGAGCAGACCGACATCGACGATCTCCTCACCACCGGCCAGCAGGGCATCGACCCCGATGGCCGGGTCGTGCTCCATGCCCAGCCGACCTGCTTCACCATCAACGGCAAGGTGCCGGTGAAGAAGCCGCTGGGGATGCACGCCGACCTGCTGGGCGTCGACATCCATGTCGTGCTGGCCGACGGCGCGCCGCTCGCCAATCTCGACCTCTGTGTGCGCGGCGCCTATCTCAACGTCAATTCCATCGTCGCCGCGCCGATCGCGACGGGCCTTGCCTGCCTGTCGGAGGAGGAGCGCGATCTGGGCGTGGCGCTGGTGGAACTGGGCGCGGGCGTCACCAACGTGTCGCTCTATGCGGGCGGGATGCTGGTCGGCCTTCATTCCATCCCGATGGGCGCGTCCGACATCACGGACGACCTTGCCTCGGCCTTCGGCATCCGCCGCAGTCAGGCGGAGCGGATCAAATGTTTCTACGGTTCGGCGATGCAGAACCCGCGCGACTTCCGCGAGATGATCGAGATCGCGCCGCCCCATGGCGACAGCGCGCTGCCGGGGCAGGCCGCCGGGCCGAATGCGGAGGGCGGCAAGATCACGCGCGCGGCGCTGGTGGGCGTGATCTGCGAACGGCTGAACCAGATCATGATCGAGGTGAATGCGGCGCTGTCCGGCATGGGCTTCAATTCGACCGGGCGTCAGGTGGTGCTGACCGGCGGCGGCGCGGAGATGAAGGGCATTGCCGACTATGCGCAGGGCGCGCTCGGCCGGGCGGTGCGGATCGGGCGTCCGCGCGGGCTGGCCGCCATGCCCGAAGCGCATAGCGGCCCGGCCTTCGCGACGCTGGCGGGCCTCGCGCTTTACGGCGCTTCCAACCCGGTTGATCTCCGCGCGATGGCCCCTGCGCCGCAGACGGTGCATCGGCTGGGGACGCCGATGTGGTGGCAAAGGATGATGCGTGCGATCAAGACGAACTACTGATCGAACAAAATTGCGTTCAGGTGAAAATAGCTGGTGAAAAAGGCTATTTTCTGGTGTTAACAGTATATGACGGTGTCGCTTCCTGACGAGGAAGCTGAGGGAGCTAATATTATGAGCATTGAGATCAGCCCGCCCCATGTGGACGAACTGAAGCCGCGCATCGCGGTCATCGGCGTCGGCGGCGCGGGCGGCAATGCCATCGCGAACATGATCGCCGCCTCGGTAGAGGGCGTGGACTTCATCGTGGCCAATACCGACGCGCAGGCGCTCAACAGCTCGCCGGCCGAACGCCGCATCCAGCTCGGCCCGCAGATTACGGAGGGTCTGGGCGCAGGCTCGCGTCCCGAAATCGGCAAGGCGGCGGCGGAAGAGACCATCGTTTCGGTCGAGGAAGCGCTTAACGGCGCGCATATGTGCTTCATCACCGCCGGCATGGGCGGCGGCACCGGCACCGGCGCGGCCCCCGTCATCGCCAAGGCAGCGCGCGACCGTGGCATCCTGACGGTCGGCGTCGTGACCAAGCCCTTCACCTTCGAAGGCAATCGCCGCATGAAGTCGGCCGAAGCGGGCATTGAGGAGCTGCAGAAGCATGTCGATACCCTCATTGTCATTCCGAACCAGAATCTGTTCCTGATCGCGAACCCCAACACCACCTTCAAGGAAGCCTTTCAGATGGCGGACGAGGTGTTGCAGCAGGGCGTCCGGTCGATCACCGACCTCATGATCATGCCCGGCCTCATCAACCTCGACTTTGCCGACGTGCGCTCGGTGATGGGCGAAATGGGCAAGGCGATGATGGGCACCGGCGAAGCGGAAGGCGACGGCCGCGCGCTTCAGGCGGCGGAAAAGGCGATTGCCAACCCGCTGCTCGACGGCGTGTCGATGCGCGGCGCGAAGGGCGTCATCGTTTCCATCGTCGGCGGCGACGACATGCGCCTCATGGAAGTGGACGAGGCCGCGAACCACATCCGCGAACTGGTCGATCCCGATGCGAACATCATCTGGGGGTCGGCGTTCAACGACAATCTCAACGGCAAGATCCGCGTGTCCGTGGTCGCCACCGGCATCGACAGTGACAATGGCGGGCAGGCCCAGCCGCTTACCCAGCCCTTCAGCTTCGCCAGCCGTCCCTCGGTCGCGGTGCCGCAATCCGCGCCCGCAGCGCCCAAGCCCGCCGTCACGCTGACGCCGCCGACGCCCGCTGCGCCGGAAACGGAAGAAGCCGAAGCGCTCGAACTCGACGTGCCCGAAGCGCCCGCGCCCGCGCCGGTCGAACCGGCTGCGTCCGCGCCCTTCTCCCCGCCCAGGCCCGCCGCGATCTTTTCCGACGAAGATGCGGACGAGGATGAACTGGTGCTGGGCGAGGAAAGCGCCGCGCCCGCCGCGCCTGCTGCCGCCCCCGCTCAGCCCGCTCCGCGCGTGTCGACCGGCGGCACCCTGTTCGAACGCATGGCGGGCCTGACGCGCGGCAGTGAAAAAACCTCCGGCGCGGACGATGCCGCATCGGGTGTCGACATTCCCCGCTTTCTGAACCGCCAGAGCAACCAGTAAGCGGCGCGGCCCCGCCGCCCGCCCCGGACAAGCGCGCCACCGACCGTCCAAGGCGGTCCGGCGCGCTTTTTCATGAGCAGCCATTCCCCGTTCAGCAGCATTGTGGTTAAGGGCCGGACGTGAAACCCATAACGCACCTGATTTCCGCGCTCGCCCTTGCCGCCGCCGCGCCCTTCGCCGCGCAGGCCCAGTCGGACCAGTCGCAGCTCACCCGCCCCCTCGGCGCGGCCGACCTCAACAGCCATCTCGCCCGCCTCGCGTCCAACCCGCGCGACATGAGCGCGCTGATTGGCGCGGGCGAAGCGGCATTGGCGCTCGACGATCCGCGCGCCGCCGCCGGTTTCTTCGCCCGCGCCGAAGCGGTGCAGGGCAATAACGGGCGGGTCAAGGCCGGGCTGGGCCGGGTGATGCTCAAGCTCCAGAATCCCGTCGAAGCGCTCCGCCAGTTCAACGAGGCGGCGCGGCTCGGCTATCCCGAAGCCGATCTCCTGTCCGACCGGGGTCTTGCCCGTGACATGACCGGCGATCAGGCAGGGGCGCAGCGCGACTATCAGGCTGCTCTCGCCCGCACGCCGCAGGATGAGGAACTGATCCGCCGCTACGCCGCATCGCTCGGCATATCGGGGCAGGTGGAGGCGGCGGACAAGGTGCTGGACCCGCTGCTCTACAAAAGCGACCGCGCCGCGTGGCGATACCGCGCGTTCATCTACGCGATGAACAACAGGCAGACGGACGCGCGCAAGGTCGCGCTCCAGACCATGCCCGAACAGCTCGCGACGGCGATCACGCCCTATATGCAGAAAATGCCCTATCTGACCGCCGCGCAGAAGGCGGCGGCGGTACATTTCGGCCATTTCCCGCAGCAGGTGGGGACAAGCATCGCCGCCATCGTGCCGACCCCGCCCGCGCCCGGTATCGTCGTCGGTTCGCGCCCGCCCGCCGCTGCTGCGACGACGGTTGCCGCCGCCACCCCGCAGCCCAAGGCGCTCACCCGCGCGGAGCAGCGCCGTCAGGCCCGCGAAGCCCAGCGCCTCGCCAGCGCGCAGGCGACGCGCCCGGTACAGCCGACGACGCGGCCCTCTCAGCCGCAACTGGCGCAGGCGCAAAGCGCGCAGCCGTCCGTCCCGCGCGCCGTGCAACCGACCCCGGCGCCCGCACGCCAGTCCATCCCGCTCGCCACGCCCGCGCCCGCAACGCAGGCGCCTGCTGCGACGCCCGTTACCCAATCGCTTCCGTCCGCCGCCACGCCAGCGCCGCAGCCCGCGCCTGTGCGTCAGGCCGCCGCTTCGGGCAGTGCGCCGGTTCAGGGACCGCCCGCGCCCGGCTTCGAAACGCTCTCGCCCGCCGCAGCCGCGCCCACGCCCGTCCAGACCGCCGCCGCGCTGCCACCGCCGCCGCCGTCTTCCGTGCCGCTGCCCAATCCCGAAGCCACGCGCACGCTCGCCGACATCATCCGCGCCATCGACGTCCCCGAGACCGAGCGCGAGACCCGCGTCGCCGCCGTCAATCTGGACGAAATCGCCGCGCTTCAGGCGCAGCGCCGCGCCGAACGCCAGACCGCCGCAAAGGCCGCCGCCGACAAGGCGAAGAAGGAAGCCGCCGCCAAGGCGAAGGCCGAAGCCGATGCGAAGGCCAAGGCAGAAGCGGAAGAGAAGAAGCGCCTCGCCGCCAACCCGTCGCGCAACTGGCTTCAGGTCGGCGTCGGCCAGAGCAAGTCCGCGCTTTCCTTCACCATGAAGCGGCTGCGCGGCAAATATTCCGCCCTCGCGCCGCAGGACGCGTGGAGCGCGGGCTGGGGCCGCACTAACCGGCTGCTCGTCGGCCCGTTCAGCAGCTTCACCCGCGCCAGGGATCTGGAAACGAAGCTCAAGGCGGACGGCGCGGACGTGTTCGCGTGGAAAAGCGACGCGGGAGAGGTGGTGGAGAAGCTCGGGGGCGAGTAAGGGGCGGGCATGACCAGCCTCGCGCCCTATGCCTGCCACCCCGACGCCAGCCGGGGCCGCCTCCATCCCGAAACGGGCGGCGAGGCGCGGGGGCCGCGCGACATCTTCCAGCGCGACCGCGACCGTATCATCCACTCCATCGCCTTCCGCCGCCTGCGCCACAAGACGCAGGTGTTCGTTTCCCCCGACGGCGATCATTTCCGCGTCCGCCTGACCCACAGCCTCGAAGTCGCGCAGATCGGCCGCACCACCGCGCGCACGCTCGGCCTCAACGAGGATCTGACCGAAGCGCTCTGCCTCGCCCACGACATCGGCCATCCGCCCTTCGGCCATGCAGGCGAAGATGCGCTGGAAGTCGCGCTGGAGGCGCATGGCGGCTTCGACCACAATGCCCACACGCTGCGCACGCTGATGCTGCTGGAAAGTCCCTATCCGCTGTTCCGGGGGCTGAACCTCAGTTGGGAGATGCTTGAGGGGCTGGCGAAGCATAATGGCCCCGTCACCCGTCCCGGCTGGGCGATGCGCGAAATCGACGCGCTCTACCCGCTTGACCTTGCCAGCCACGCCTCGCTGGAGGCGCAGTTGGCCGCCATTTCCGACGACATCGCTTACGATAATCACGACATTGACGATGGCCTGCGCGCCGGGCTGCTTGCGCTCGAACAACTGCTTGAAGTGCCGCTGGTGCGAAGCTGCTGGGACCGGGTGCGGGCGCGCTATCCCGATGTGCCGCAGGACCGGCTGCTGCGCGAACTGGTGCGCGAACAGATCGGCGTGATGGCCAACGACCTTATCGCCACGACCCGCCGCGCCATCGCAGAGTCGCGGATCGAGACGGTCGAGGATGTCCGCGCGCTGGGACGCACGCTCGTCGGCTTCTCGCCCGAACTGGCCGAGCAGGAACGGGTGCTCAAGCGCTTCATGTATGCGACGCTCTACCACCATCCCGAACAGCTCGCCGCCGCCGACCGCGCACGAATCATCGTTTCCGACCTGTTCCGCGCCTATCAGGCCGACCCAGCGCTGATGCCGCCCGAATGGCGCGACGATTGCGCGCTGGAGGAGCCGTCCCGCAGCCGCCACATCGCCGACTTCATCGCGGGCATGACCGACCGCTACGCCGAAAAGCGCCACGCGGAAATCTACGGCCTTCCCGTTCTGGCGGATTGACGCGCCCTGTCCTTTGCCGCAATGCGATAGGCGTCTCCGGCGGATTCGTCCGCCGGGCACGATGCGGGAGAGCATGGGCGGCCTTTGAGGCCAGACCCGTCGCCGAAGGAGCAACCGCCCCGGAATCTCTCAGGCCAAAGGACCGCATCGGGCGCAAGGCACTCTGGAAAGCGGACGGCGCAACACCGTCCCACCGAAGGGGTAAGCCATCCGGTCCCGCGACCGCTGGTCAAAGCTCTCAGGTTCCGTGACAGAGGGGGTGGCAGCGATCTTGCCCGCATTGAGGGCAGGCTATCCCTGTCGCCACACGACCTCTCACGGAAAGGCCGGCCTCTCATGACCGCCAATGACGACATCGCCCATCTGGAAGAAGAGCTGCCGTTGCAGGAGCTTCCGCTCGACGGCTGGCACCGGGCGAAGGGTGCGCGCATGGTCGGCTTTGCCGGCTATCACATGCCGATCCAGTATGAAGGCATCATGGCCGAGCATCTGTGGACCCGCGAGCATGCGGGCCTGTTCGATGTCAGCCATATGGGCCAGCTTACTTTCTCCGGCGAGGGCATCGACGAGGCGCTGGAGCTTCTCCTGCCCGCCGACATCAAGGGACTGAAAGCCTTTCGCCAGCGCTATTCGATGCTGCTGGACGAAGAAGGCGGCATTCTCGACGATCTGATGGTCTCGCGGCTCGGCGGCGGCGCGTTCGACGGTGCAGCGATCTACATGGTCGTCAACGGCGCGACCAAATATGACGACATTGGCTGGATGATCGAGCATCTGCCCGACGAAGTGGTGATGAACCACATGGACGAGCAGGCGCTGCTCGCCTTGCAGGGACCGGAAGCGGGCGAGGCGCTCTCGACCCTCATCCCCGAAACCGCCGATCTTCTCTTCATGCAGTCGGGCCTGTTCGCGTGGCGCGGCGTGCCGCTGTGGATCAGCCGGTCGGGCTATACCGGCGAGGACGGGTTCGAGATCAGCGTGCCCGCCGACGATGTGACTTTGCTCGCCGATGCGCTGTGCGCTCTCCGCCAAGTGAAACCGATCGGCCTTGGCGCGCGCGATTCGCTGCGGCTGGAGGCGGGGCTGCCGCTCTATGGCCACGACCTGACGCCCGCCGTGAGCACCATCGGCGCGGACCTTGGCTTCGCCATCGGCAAGCGGCGGCGCGAGGAGGGGGGCTTCATCGGCCACGCCCGCGTCATGAAGGAGCTGGCGGACGGCCCCGGCACGAAGCGCGTTGGCCTCACCATCGAGGGCCGCCTGCCCGCGCGTGAAGGCGCGAAAATCTATGCCGGATCGGTCGAAGTGGGCGAAGTCACCTCCGGCGGCTTCGCGCCCAGCGTCGGCGCGCCGGTCGCGATGGGCTGGGTCAGCCTGCCCCACGCCGCCATCGGCACGCCGCTGGAGATCGAGGTGCGCGGCAAGCGCATCGCCGCCGTGGTCGCGCCCATGCCGTTCGTTCCGCACCGCTATCGCCGCAAGGCCTGACCGTCACATCTTTGCCGAAGGGGAGTATCCATATGAGCCGTTATTTCACCGACGAACATGAATGGATTGATGTCGAGGGCGAAATCGCCACGGTCGGCATCACCGATTACGCGCAGGAGCAACTGGGCGACATCGTCTTCGTCGAACTGCCTGCCGAAGGCACGAGCTTCGAAAAGGGCGACGACGCCGCGGTTGTCGAATCGGTGAAGGCCGCCTCGGACGTCTACGCCCCCATTTCCGGCGAAGTCGTGGAAGCCAACAGCGCGCTGGAGGACGAACCCGCGCTGGTGAACAGCGACGCGGAAGAGGATGGCTGGTTCTTCAAGCTGCGCATCGCCGACGCGAGCGAGCTGGAAGGCCTGATGAACGAAGCCGCCTACAAGAAGTTCGTCGCGAGCCTTTGACCGACATTCTCCCCTCCCCTTCAGGGGAGGGGCCGGGGGTGGGGTTTGCCTCAACGCGCGACGCATAGGGCCATACCCCACCCCAACCCCTCCCCTGAAGGGGAGGGGCTTAGAAAGGAATGAAATGCGCTACCTACCCCTTACCGACAGCGACCGGCAGGAGATGCTCTCCGTCGTCGGCGCGTCCTCCATCGACGATCTGTTCGTGGACGTGCCCGCCGAGGCGCGGCTGTCCGGTCCGATAGAGGGACTGCCGCTCCATGCCAGCGAACTGGCCGTCGAACGCCATATGAGCGCTCTGGCGCGGCAGAATCTGTCGGCGGGGGAAGCGCCCTTCTTCCTGGGCGCAGGCGCCTATCGCCACCATGTTCCCGCCAGCGTCGATCATCTGATCCAGCGCGGCGAGTTCCTGACCGCCTACACCCCCTATCAGCCGGAAATCGCGCAGGGCACGCTTCAGGTGCTGTTCGAATTCCAGACGCAGGTTGCACGCCTGCTGGGCTGCGATGTGGCCAATGCGTCGATGTATGACGGCTCGACCGCCTGCTGGGAAGCCATTGTTATGGCCCGCCGCATCACGAAGCGCGGCAAGGCGCTGCTCTCGTCGGGCCTGCATCCGCATTATGTCTCGGTCGCGCAGACTATGGCGAAGTTCACCGGCGACGCGCTGGTGCACGAAGACCCGACGCTGGAAGCCGCGACCGACATCGACGCGCTGATCGCCGCCATCGACCGGGACACAAGCTGCGTCGTCGTGCAGTATCCCGACATATTGGGCCGCATCGCCGACCTGACCCCGCTCGCCGACGCCGCCCATGCGGCGGGCGCGCTGCTGGTCGCGGTCGTGACCGAACCCGTTGCGCTGGGCGCGATCAAAGCGCCGGGCCATATGGGCGCGGACATCGTCGTGGGCGAAGGTCAGTCGATCGGCGTCGGTCTGCAATTCGGTGGGCCTTATCTCGGCCTCTTTGCGTGCAAGCAGAAATATGTCCGCCAGATGCCGGGCCGTCTGTGCGGCGAAACCGTCGACGCGGCGGGCAAGCGCGGTTTCGTGCTGACCCTTTCGACCCGCGAACAGCATATCCGCCGCGAAAAGGCGACTTCGAACATCTGCACCAATTCGGGCCTGTGTGCGCTTGCCTTCAGCATCCATATGACGCTGCTCGGTGAAAGGGGGCTGCGCGAACTGGCGGGCCTCAACCATGCGCTCGCGGTTCAGGCCGCGGATCAACTGGCGCAGGTGCCGGGCGTCACGCTGCTCAACGACAGCTTCTTCAACGAATTTACGCTGGTGCTGACGAAGGACGCGCGCGAGACGGTGCGCAACCTTGCCGACCGGGGCGTGCTGGCGGGCGTGTCGCTCGGCCGTCTGTTCCCCAATTCGACCGCCGTCGGCAACGGCCTCGTCGTCGCCGTCACCGAAACCACGACGCCCGAGGACATCGAAGCGCTCGCTGCTGCGCTGCAGGAGGAACTGGCATGACCATGCTCAAGGAAGGCCGCCCGACCGCGCCCGAACCCGTCAAGGAAGCGCATATGGCTCCCGCCACCGCCACCGGAAACCGCGCGCTGATGCTGGAGGAAAAGCTGATCTTCGAGATCGGCTCGACCGACACCACCGGCGTCGATTTCGCCGATACGCCCCAGGTCGCCAGCCGTCTCGGGAGTCTCGCCCGCGTCGACAGCATCGGCCTGCCCGGCCTGTCTGAGCAGGAGACGGTGCGCCACTACACCCGCCTCAGCCGCCAGAATTACGCCATTGACCTTGGCCTCTTCCCGCTCGGGTCGTGCACCATGAAGCACAACCCGCGCCTCAACGAGAAGATGGCGCGGCTTCCGGGGTTCGCGGACATCCACCCGCTGCAACCGCAATCGACGGTGCAGGGCGCGCTTGCCGTCATCAATGAACTCGCCATCTGGCTCATCAGGCTGACCGGCATGCACGGTGTCGCCATGACGCCCAAGGCGGGCGCGCACGGTGAACTGTGCGGCCTGCTCTGCATCCGCGCGGCGCTGGAAGCGCGGGGCGACGCGCGGCAGGTGGTGCTGGTGCCCGAAAGTGCGCACGGCACCAATCCCGCCACCGCCGCCTTCTGCGGTTACAAGGTGGAGGATATTCCCGCCACCCCGGACGGCCGCGTCGATCTTGAAGCGCTCAAGGCCCGGCTCGGTCCGGACGTCGCGGCGGTGATGATTACCAATCCCAACACCTGCGGCCTGTTCGAACGCGACATGAAGGTGATTTCCGACGCGGTCCACGCGGCGGGAGCCTTCGTCTATTGCGACGGCGCGAACTTCAACGCCATCGTCGGGCGCGTGCGCCCCGGCGACCTTGGCGTCGACGCCATGCACATCAATCTGCACAAGACCTTCTCGACCCCTCATGGCGGCGGCGGACCCGGCTCCGGCCCGGTGGTGTTGTCCGAGGCGCTCGCGCCCTTTGGCCCGCTCCCCTACACCGCGCGCATGGCGGACGGCACGATCCACCTGATCGAAGAGGATAATGTCGGCGAGGAAATGCCGCAGAGCTTCGGCCGCATGTGCGCCTTCCACGGCCAGATGGGCATGTTCACCCGCGCGCTGACCTATATCCTCTCCCACGGCGCGGACGGCCTGCGGCAGGTGGCGGAGGACGCCGTCCTCAACGCCAACTATGTGCTGCGCAGCCTGGACGACGTGCTCGACGCGCCGTTCGGTCACAGCGGTCCCTGCATGCATGAGGCGCTGTTCAGCGACAAGGGGCTGGCCGAAGGCTTCACCACGCTCGACATCGCCAAGGGGCTGATCGACGAAGGCTTCCACCCGATGACCATGTATTTCCCCCTGGTCGTCCACGGCGCGATGCTGGTCGAACCGACCGAGACCGAGAGCAAGGCCGCGCTCGACCAGTTCATCATGGCGCTGCGCAGCCTCGCCGAGCGGGCGAAGGCCGGAGACGAAGCCTTGAAGGGCGCACCCTATCACGCCCCCCGCCGCCGCCTCGACGAAACGCTCGCCGCGCGCAAGCCGGTGCTGAGCTGGACCGAAGCGGACGTCGCGCAGGCCGCGGAATAGGGTGAAGACGGGGCTGCGGGCGAAGGCTCGCTGCCCCGGCCGTACCGGATAGCTGGCGAAAATGGCAGCTTCCTCTCCCCTCGCGGCGCTCTAACCTGGCGCAGCAGATGGAGGGGAGAGCGATGCTATTTGCCGAAGCGCCCGCGCATGTTCCGGCGGATCGGATCGTCGATTTCGACATCTTCAACCCGCCGGGCGTCGAGCAGGATTATTTCGCCGCATGGGAGGCGCTCGCCACGCCCGACGGTCCGGGCATCGTCTGGACGCGCGCCAATGGCGGCCACTGGATCGCCACGCGCGGTGCGCTCGTGCGCGATCTTTGGGCCGATAACCGCCGCCTGTCGAGCGAAGTGCTCGCCGTCACGCCGGGACTGGGGGATGTCATGCGCTTCATCCCCCTGCAACAGGACCCGCCCGAGCATCAGAGCTATCGCAACGCCGTCATGAAAGGTTTCGCTTCGCGGCATATCGTCGCGATGGAACCGAAGGTGCGGGCGGTGGCGCGGGAGTTGATCGCCGGCCTTGCCCCGCGCGGCGGGTGCGAGTTCATGGCCGACTTCGCGGAAATCCTGCCGCTGCACATCTTTCTGACGCTGATCGACGTGCCGCTGGAGGATCGCCCCCGCCTGCGGGCACTGGGCGCACAACTGACCCGCCCGGACGGCACGATGACCGTCGAGCAGTTGCGCGACGCGGCCGATGATTATCTGGCGCCCTATATCGCACAGCGCATGGCCCATCCGGGCGACGATCTGTTCAGCCGCATTCTCGCCGAACCGGTCGCGGGCAGGCCGTGGACGCTGGACGAGGCACGCCGGATGTGCCGCAACCTGCTGTTCGGCGGCCTCGACACGGTGGTGGCCGCGGTCGGCATGGCGGCGCTGCATCTGGCGCGCCATGCGGACGATCAGGCTGCGCTGCGCGCCGATCCGGCGCTGATCCCCGATGCCGCCGACGAACTGATGCGCCGCTATCCGACCGTATCGGTCAGCCGCAATGTGGTGGAGGATATGGCGGTCGACGGGGTGGCGCTGAAGCGGGGCGACATCGTCTATCTCCCCGGCATCCTCCACAATCTCGACGCCGCCAGTTTCGACGCGCCGCATGAAGTCCGATTCGACCGTCGCCTCAATGCCGCCCGTCACACGACCATGGGTGCGGGCGCGCACCGGTGCGTCGGGGCAGGGCTGGCGCGGATGGAGATGATCGTCTTTCTGGAGGAATGGCTCGCGGACATTCCGCCTTTCCGCCTCGACGCCGCCGCGCCTGTGCGGATGAAGGGCGGCAATGTCGGAGCGTGCACGCATCTGCCGCTGCGCTGGGACTGAAAGCCGCTTCATTTCGCGCGCGCGCCGCGATAGGGCGAGGCATGCCGTCGCGTCTTTCCGATCTGGTCGCCGCCGAACTTTCCGCACCGGCAGACCCGCGCGCCGCCGCGATGGCGGGCGCGCTTGCGGCACAATATCCGCAGGCGGCGCGGGCGGTGCTCTTCTACGGCTCCTGCCTGCGCGAAGCCCATCTCGACGGGCTGATGCTCGATTTCTACCTGATCGTGTCCGACTATCCCGCCGCCTATGGCAAGAGCTGGCTTGCGCGCGCCAACCGGCTGATCCCGCCCAATGTCTTTCCGTTCGAACATCAGGGTCTGATCGCCAAATATGCGGTCCTGTCCGAAGCCGACTTCACGCGGCTCAACAGCCCGGCGGCGGACAATGTGTCGGTGTGGGCGCGCTTCGCCCAGCCTTCGCGCCTGCTCTGGGCCGCGGACGATCTCGCCCGTCAGCGCGCCGTCGCCGCCGTGGCGCAGGCCGCGCCGACGCTGCTGTCGCTGGCCCGGCCGATGGCGGATGGGGAGGGGGATGTGCTGGCGCTCTGGCAGGCCGGTTTCGCGCAGACCTACAGTGCCGAACTGCGCGCCGAGCGGAAGGGGCGCTCGCTTTCCATCGTCGATGCCGATCCGGACCGCTACCGCCGCTTCGGGGAGGCGGCGCTCGCCGATGGCCTGCCCCCGCCGCCGGACGATGCCGCCGCGCAATGGCGCAGGCTCCAGCGGCGGGGCAAATGGCTGTCCGTCGTCCGGCTGGCGAAGGCCAGCTTCACCTATGCGGGCGGGATCGACTATCTGGCGTGGAAGATCAACCGTCATGCCGGGACGCAGATCGCGATCCGGCCATGGCAGCGGCGCTGGCCGCTGATCGGCGCGCTTACTCTGCTGCCGCGGCTGCTTCGGGGTGGGGCAATCCGCTGAGCGCGGTCGACAGCGCCTGTCCCAGCGCGGCGAGCGTATAGGGCTTGCGCAGCACCAGATGCCCTTCGAAATCCGCGCCCTGGCTGACATCGCCGGCATAGCCGGTGACGAACAGCACCGGCAGGTGGCGGACATGCGGCGGCAGCGCCTTTATCATTTCCGGCCCGGTCATGTCGGGCATCAGAACGTCGCTGATGATGAGGCCGATGTCCCCATTGTTCGCCAGCAGGCGCGCCGCCTTCGACGGGTGATCGCAGGCGAGGGGGAGGTGCCCCAGTTCGCGCAGCGCCGCCATCGTCTGATTGAGCACGCGCGGGTCGTCCTCCACGACGAGGATGCGCGTGGGCGGCTGTTCCACCGGCCCGCCGCCGGGCTGGACGGCATCCGCGTCGCATTCCGCCTCGGTCGTGCAGCGCGGCAGGTAGATGCGCACGCTGCTGCCTTCGCCGACCTGCGATTCGATCCGGATCTCGCCCTCGCACTGGCGCACGAAACCGAAAATCTGGCTGAGGCCAAGGCCCGTGCCCTTGCCCACCGGCTTGGTCGTGAAGAAGGGTTCGAACACACGCGCCAGCACTTCGGGCGTCATGCCGCATCCATCGTCCGCGACGCTCAGTTCCACATAGTCGCCCGCCGCGCAGTCGCCCACTTCGCCTGCCTTGAGGCTCACCTGCGCGGTCGACAGGGTCAGGTGTCCGCGCCCGTCCATTGCGTCGCGCGCATTGACGCACAGGTTGAGGATGGCGTTTTCCATCTGATGCTGGTCGACGAAAATGCGCCAGCCGCTCGCCTTGCCGTTCAGCGTGACGATGATCTGGTCGCCGATGGTGCGGTCGATCAGGTCCGCCATGCCCGCGACCAGCGCGTCGGGATCGACGGCGGTCGGCAGCAGCGGTTCGGACCGGGCGAAGGCGAGCAGGCGCCGCGTCAGCGCCGACGCGCGGTTGGCGCCGTCCAGCGCATTGTCCAGATGCCGCGCCGCCTCGACAGGCTTCAGCCGCAGGTTGCGTTTGGCCAGTTCGAGGCCGCCGACGACGACCGCCAGCATATTGTTGAAATCATGCGCGATGCCGCCGGTCAACTGGCCCACGGCGTCCATCTTCTGCATCTGGCGCAGATTGTCCTGCGCCTCCGCGCGTTCCGCCGATTCACGCTGCAACTGTTCATAGGCGTCCGACAGTTCGGCCGTGCGGGCGCGCACGGCGGCCTCCAGACGATCGGCGCGCTCAGTCTCCTGCTCCGCCTGCCGCCGCGCCCGCCGCCGGTCGTCATAGGCCGAATGCGCAAGCCACGCGGTGAAGAGCGCGCTCACCAGCAGCGCCAGCCCCAGCAGGCGCGATGTCTTGCCCACCCATTCGGTCCGGTCCCCCGCCAGCGTCACGGCGAGGCTGCGTTCGCGCAGGCGCGCATTTTCCGCGTCGATGACGATGTTGAGCAGCGCGGTGATGCGTTTCAGATCGCGGCTCTTCCCCGCCTGATGGAAGGCGGCGAGCGCGGCCATCTTCTGATCGTAGGTCGTGCGCAGGCCGATCGCGTTCAGCGTGCGGCCGCGCTGTTCGAAGGCGTAGCCCAGCGCTTCCACATTGCCTCGCTGCCATGTCGACTTGCGGGTGGCGAAGGCCAGCGTCCTGAGCTGGCTGGCCGCCGCGCGCCACTGGTCCTGAAACAGCCGCCCGGTATTGGGATCGAGGCTGATGACATAGCGCGCCAGCGTGACTTCGGACCGGGCGACCTGCGCTTCGAACCGGCGGGCGAGCGCGATGACTTCGAAGCTGCGCTGCTGTTCGGCAAGCGCGCGCTGATGGTCGCGGGTGGCGTTGCTCGCGGTGTAGAGCAGCGCGCCGAGCGATCCCACGAGAAGGAGCACGAGGAGGAATGGCAGGACACGGCGTGCGAGCGCGCGCAACGCCCCCCCCTGTTCCATGTGAGTATCGGCTTCGGCCATTTCGGAGCTATCCTTAGCCTAAGCGGAGGCAAGGCGAAACTGCCCATATGACTATGCGCGCGTTTCGTCGCTTCTTGCTTGACCGGCGCTCCCGCCGTGGCGGTCAGTCGATGGCGCCCGTCGCCCTGCCGGCTGCTTCGAACATGCCGATGATCTGTTCGACCTGCGCGTCGCTATGTTCGGCGCACAGCGAGCAGCGCAGTAGGAAGGTGCCCGCAGGCGTCGCGGGCGGGCGGGCCATGTTGACGTAGAGACCCAGTTCCAGCAGCGCCTGCCACATGGCGACCGCCTGCGTCTGGTCGCTCAGGATCACCGCGATGATCGCCGACTGCGGCGTTTCCGTCCCCAGCTTGAAGCCGAGATCGGTCAGCCCCTTGTGCAGCCGCTGGCTGTTCTTCCACAGATGGGCGCGCTTTTCGCCCGCGTGCATGAGCTTGCGGATGCTGGTCGCGGCGGTCGCCACGACGCTGGGCGGCAGCGACGCGGTGAAGACATAGGGGCGGCAGACGAGGCGCAGCACCTCGAACTTGGGATGGTTGGAAACGCAGAAGCCGCCGACCGTTCCCACCGATTTGGAGAAGGTGCCGACGACGAAATCGACGTCCTTCTCGACGCCCTGTTCTTCATACACGCCCCGGCCATGCTCGCCGAAAAAGCCCATGCCATGCGCTTCGTCGACAAGGATCATGCAGTTGGCATGTTTGCGCACCGCCGCGACCATGGCGGGCAGGGGGGCGACATCGCCCAGCATCGAATAGACGCCTTCCAGCACCACGAGCTTCAGCGCGTCGGCGGGCAGGCGCCCGAGCCTTTTGTCCAGATCCTCGACGCTGTTGTGGCGGAAGCGCACGATCTCCGCATCGCCCAGGAAGCAGCCGTCATAGATGGACGCATGGCTGTCGGCGTCGAGCACGACATAGTCGCCCTTGCCCGCCAGCGTCGAAATGACGCCGAGGTTCGCCTGATAGCCGGTCGAAAAGACCATGGCGCCGGACGTGCCGTAGAAATCCTTGAGCGCCTCCTCGACTTCCCGGTGCCCCTGATAGGTGCCGTTCAGCACGCGGCTGCCGGTCGTGCCCGCGCCGAACTCGTCGAGCGCTTTCTTGCCCGCCGCGACCACGTCCGGGTCGAAGGTCATACCCATATAATTATAGGTGCCGAGCAGGATCGTGTCCTTGCCCTTGATGACCGCCTGCGTGGGGGACAGCACCTTGTCCATGACGATGGCGAAGGGATCGCGCACGCCCGTCGCCAGCAGCGCTTCGCGCTCCGCGATCAGGCCGTCGAACTTGGAGAAGAGGTCGCGCGCGTTGCTCTTTTCCGCGGGGGTGCGGGCGTCGTTCGCGGTGGCGGCTGCGTCGGTCATATGTTTATCGTCCCATAGCCGTTCAGGCTGAGCGAAGTCGAAGCCCTTAGCCGAGCGGAGCCGAGGCTTATGCTTCGCCTTCGCTCAGCAACGCCCTTCGACTTCGCTCAGGGCGAACGGAAATCTCAAATCAGTCAAGCAGTCTTGAGCTTCGCCACCGCGTCGACCAGCTGGCCCACGGTTTCGATCTCGGCCTGCATGTTCATCGTGATGATGATGTCGAATTCGTCCTCGATCGCCGCGACGAAGTCCATCACCGTCAGGCTGTCCCACTCCAGATCGCCGGCGAAGCTGGTGCTTTCGGTCAGGTCGATGCCCTTCTTGTTGAAGGGTTCGATCTGCGCGGTGACGCTGTCGAAAATTGCGCTGCGATCCGTCATTGTCGTCCCGGTCTTTCCGTCAAAGCGCGGCTTTTGCCGCCCCGACCCGCTCTTTGGCAAGCGAATAAGGCGTCAATCGGGCAGCAACGCGCCCGAATGTGCAGCCATGTTCCGCGCGTCAGCGGAAATTGTCGGCGTAGGCCTGAATTTTCAGCGTCTTGGGCGGCGTGGGCAGCACGCTGTAGTCGAGGCCGTGCTTCTGCGCATAGGCGACCGCCGCGTCCTGCGAGGGAAAGGTCAGCCTGACCTGACTCTGCGTATCGCCCGATCCGGCCCAGCCGGTCAGTGGATCGGGCTTCTTTGCCTCGCTCTGCGCGAAATCCAGCACCCATTTGTGCGTCAGCGCCTTGCCCGACTGCATGGCGTTCTTCTGGATCTGGTAGATGCGCGCGCTCATCGCGAAGGACTCCGGTAAAATCTCCTGCCGCGTTGCACCAGCGCTCGGCGCGAAGTCAAGACTTCGACCGCGCATCGGCATTTTTGGTGCGCAGCGTGGCGCTGGCCGCCGCCGGATCGTCGGGCCATGGATGGCGCGGATATCGGCCGCGCATTTCCTTTGCCACGTCGCGCCAGTTGCCTGCCCAGAAGCCCGGCAGGTCGCGCGTCGTCTGAATGGGCCGTCCGGCGGGCGAGGTGAGCGACAGCAGCAGCGGGATACGCTGGCTCCCCACCGTTGGATGCTCGCTGAGGCCGAAGAGCGCCTGCACGCGCAGTTCCACGCGCGGCCCGCCCTCGGCGGCATAGTCGATGGCGTGATGGCTTCCGGCGGGGGAACGGAAATCGGGCGGGGCGAGCCGGTCGAGCTGGCTCTTGCCCTCCCATCCGATCAGCCCTTCCAGCACGCCCGACAGGTGCGAGCGGTCGATGTCGCCCAGCTTTCGCTTGCCCGCCAGCAGCGGCGGCAGCCATTCGTCCAGCGTCGCCATCAGCGCTTCGTCGGACAGCGCCTCCACCCCCGCGAATGCTGCCCGCATTCGCAGCGATTGCGCTGCGTCCGACCATGGCAGAAGCGAAAGGCCGCCCTGCGCCACGCCCTCCACCAGCGCGGCCACCACCGCATCGGGATCGGGCCGGTCATCCGATCCGCTCGACAAACGCACCGCGCCCAGCCGCCGTTCGCGCAAGGCTTCGATCCCGCCACTGGCGGGCCGGAAGCGCACCGTGCGATGCTCCGCGATCCGTGCGCCGAACAGGGCGATCACGTCCGCCTCGCCGATGGGGGCGGCCGACAGGATGCGCGCGCCCGCCGCGCTCCCCTGCACTTCGCCTACCGCGAGCCACTCTTCGCGCGCCAGCGGCGACAGCGGATCGAGCCGGAAGCCGCGCCCGCCCACGCTCGCCCAGTCCGCGCCATCCGCCGACCGGCGCTTCGCCACCCGGTCGGGGAAAGCGAGGGCGAGGCAGAGGCCGACGTCATTTTCTCCCCTCCCTTCCAGGGAGGGGCTGGGGGTGGGTGGCGAGCGAAGCGAGCCTCCTGCGGAGGCACCCACCCCAACCCTCGAAGGGAGTCCCGCGCCTCCCTTCGACTTGAAAGGGAGGGGCTTCAATAAAGTCGCCCACCGCTTTGCCAGCCCCCGCGCCGCATCCGCGCGCCTGCCGCTTTCCCGCCGCCAGCGCTGCCGCCGCAGCGTCAGGTCGATGTCCTGCCCGCCGACGCCGCGTTCGCCCAGCAGCACGGCGACCTCCGCCGCCACCTCGGCCAGCCCCATCTCGCCCGCGCGCACCAGCATATGCGCCAGACGCGGTGACAGCGGCAGCTTCGCCAGCGCTTTCCCATGCGCCGTGATCCGCCCGTCCCCGTCGAGCGCGTCCAGCACCGTCAGCCGCCGCCGCGCTTCTTCCACCGCGGCGGCGGGCGGCGGATCGAGCCAGCGCAGGCTCGCCGGATCGTTGACGCCCCACAGCGCGCAGTCGAGCAGCAGGCTCGACAGGTCGCTTTCCAGTATCTCGGGCGGGTCGAAGGGCGGCATCCCCGCGCTCGCCGCCGCTTCCCACAGTCGGTAGGCGACACCGGGTCGCTGCCGCGCGGCGCGTCCGGCCCGCTGCGTCGCCGCCGCCTGACTCGCCCGCTCCGTCACCAGCCGTGTGACGCCCGCCGCCCGGTCGTAGCGGGGCCGCCGCGCCAGCCCGCTGTCCACCACTATCCGCACGCCGTCGATGGTCAGGCTGGTTTCCGCGATAGCGGTGGCGAGGATCACCTTGCGCCGCCCCTCTCGCGACGGGCGGATCGCCGCGCGCTGCGCCGCCGGATCGAGACTTCCGTGCAGCCGGTGGACTTCCGCCAGCCCCTCGATCCGCTCCGCCGTCCGCTCGATCTCCGCCACGCCGGGCAGGAAGGCGAGCAGGTCGCCCTCCGCTTCGTCGCTCAGCGCCCGGCGGATCGCGCCCGCCATCTCATCCTCAATGCGCTTTTCCGCCGCGCGTCCGATATGGCGCAGTTCCAGCGGCTGAATGCGCCCTTCGCTCTCGATCACCGGCGCGCCGCCCAGCAGCGACGCGAAGCGCGCGCCATCCAGCGTCGCGGACATCGGCACGATCCGCAGGTCGGGCCGCAGCGCCTCCTGCGCATCGAGCGCCAGCGCCAGCCCGAAATCGCTGTCGAGGCTGCGTTCATGCACTTCGTCGAACAGCACCGCCGACACGCCACCCAGTTCCGGGTCGTCCTGTATCCGCCGCACGAAAATGCCTTCGGTCAGCACCAGCAGCCGCGTGCGCGCGCTCGCCTTGCTGTCCATCCGCGTGGCGTAGCCCACCGTGCCGCCGGGCTGTTCGCCCATCAGTTCGGCGATCCGCTCCGCCGCCGCCCGCGCCGCCAGCCTCCGGGGCGACAGCAGCAGCACCTGCCCCGTGCACCATGGCTCGCCCAGCAGAGCGGGCGCCACCGCCGTGGTCTTGCCCGCGCCCGGGGGCGCCACCAGCACGGCGTTGCTCCCTTCGCGCAGCGCGGCGAGCAGATCGGGCAGCGCGGCATGGATCGGCAGGTCGGTCATCGCCGTTCCTCTCGCGCCAAATGCCCTTTGGGGCAAGGGGCGGCCGGGTTCCACGGAAACAGTTGCCGTCTCGAACGTTGCGGGCGAATAAGAAGCTGAAGTCATGCGCACGCGTGGCGGATGGCGCACGAAGGGGCATGACGGGCATGGCGATCCTGCCGGGGGATGCGGAAAGATACCGCACCCTGTTCGAAACGATGGATGACGGCTTCTGCATCATCGAATTTTTTGATGGACCGCACGGACCGCTCAGCGACTATATCCATGTCGAGGCGAATGCCGCCTATGAGCGCCATGCGGGCATCCGCAATGTCGTCGGCCAGAAGCTGCGCGAAATGGTGCCGGACGAAGCGGACGGCTGGGTCGAGCTTTACGGCGCGGTGCTGCATACGGGCAAGCCGATCCGCTTCGAACGCGAACTGGTCGCGACCGGCCATCATCTCGAAGTGCATAGCTTCCGCGTCGGGCCGTTCGAAGACCGGCAGGTCGCCGTGCTTTTCAAGGACATCACCGACCGCGTGAACGCGCAGCGCGCGCAGCAGGAACTGCATCAGACGCTGGAGGCGCGCATTGCGGAGGCGCTGGCCGAGCGTGAGGAAGTCGAAACCGCGCTGCGGCAGGCGCAGAAGATGGAGGCGGTGGGCCAGCTTACCGGCGGCCTCGCGCACGATTTCAACAATCTGCTGGCGGGTATTTCCGGCGCGTTCGAGATGATCGGCGTCCGGCTGGCGCAGGGGCGGACGGGGGATGTCGAGCGTTATCTCGCCGCCGGGCAGGGGGCGACCCGCCGCGCCGCCGCGCTCACCCACCGTCTGCTCGCTTTCTCCCGCCGTCAGACGCTCTCGCCCAAGCCGACCGTTGTCAACCGGCTGCTCAGCGATTTTTCCGAACTGGTGCGGCGCACGGTCGGGCCGCAGATCGAGGTGCAGACCATCGCCGCGAGCGGCCTCTGGCCCGCGCTGGTCGATGCCAACCAGCTCGAAAATGCGCTGCTCAACCTCTGCATCAACGCGCGTGACGCCATGCCCGATGGCGGCACGATCACGATCGAAACCGCCAACCGCTGGCTGGATGAGCGCACCGCCCGCGACCATGGACTGACGCCGGGCCAATATGTGACAGTCTGCACCAGCGACACCGGCACCGGCATCGACAAGCAGACGCTGGAGCGTGTGTTCGACCCCTTCTTCACGACCAAGCCGATCGGGGAGGGGACGGGCCTTGGCCTGTCGATGGTCTATGGCTTCGCGCGGCAGAGCAACGGCCATGTCCGTATCTATTCCGAAGTCGGGCAGGGCACGATGGTGTGCATCTACCTCCCCCGCCACCGGGGCGAGGAAGAGGAGGATGCGCCGATCCTCGTCGAACCCGCGCTTACCACGGACTCGGACCGGACCGTGCTCGTCATCGACGACGAACCTTCGGTGCGGATGCTGGTGTGCGATGCGCTGACCGATCTTGGCTATCATTGTCTGGAGGCGGGCGACGGTCCTTCGGGGCTGCGCATCCTCGAATCGGCCGGACGTGTCGACATGCTCGTCACCGATGTCGGCCTGCCCGGCGGCCTCAACGGACGGCAGGTGGCGGACGCCGCGCGGACGATGCGTCCGGGCCTGCGCGTGCTCTTCATCACCGGCTATGCCGAAAACGCGGTCCTGAACCACGGCCATATCGAACCGGGGATGGAAGTGCTGACCAAGCCCTTCGCCGTCGATGAACTGCGCCGCCGCGTCGCCACGCTTGCCCAGCCCGATCAGCCGAACCCTCAGCCGAACAGGTAGAGGTGGATCGGGTTCTTCGGGTCCAGCAGCATCTTGGCGGTCAGCGCCAGCGACATGACGATCAGCAGCGGCTTGATGAGCCGCGATCCGAACCGCATGGCGAGGTGCGACCCGATCTGCCCGCCGGCGATGCTGCCCACAGCCATGGCGAAGCCCGCGATCCAGATCACATGCCCGCCTGCCAGCATCGTCAGCAGCCCGGCGAGGTTGCTGGCAAGATTGGCCGCCTTCGTCTGCGCCGTCGCGCGCAGCAGCGCCAGCCCGCCCAGCGCGATGAAGATCGTGGTGTAGAAGGCTCCCGCGCCCGGCCCGAAAAAGCCATCGTAGAAACCGACCATCCCGACCAGACCGGAAAGGCCCGCCATCCCGACGCGGGCGTGCCGGTCCGCCTCGCCCAGCTTGGGCGAAAAGGTGAAATAGCCCGCGATCAGGATCAGCAGCGCGGGCATCAGCCCCGCGAGGATCGACGGATCGACCCGCTGGACGAGCCAGGCGCCGCCCACCGATCCGGCGAACGCCGCGATCACCGGACCCTTGTAGGTCGCAAGGTCCATATGCCCCCTGCGCGCATAGGCGACGCATGCGCCGAACGTGCCGAAACAGCTCTGCAGCTTGTTGGTCGCCACCGCCTGCACCGGCGGAATGCCCGCTGCCATCAACGCAGGCAGGGTGATAAGGCCTCCGCCGCCCGCCATCGCGTCGATACATCCCGCCATCAGCGCGGCGGCCATCAGGAAGGCGATGGTTTCGGGGGACAGGATCATGGAAATTTCCCCGTTCGGGCTGAGCGAAGTCGAAGCCCTCCACTGAGCATGGCGAAGTGGCTTCGCTTCGCTCAGCCAAACCCTTCGATTTCGCTCAGGGCGAACGGATGACAGGTTGAAGAACGGACCAACCCGCCCCTATCCTCAATAGGCGCGCGCAATCGCGAACTCGACCGCTTCGGTCAGCGCGGCCTTCGCCCGTCCGGCGTCGAACCGGCCCAGCGCGTCGATGGCCCGCTGCCCATAATGGCGCGCGCGCGCCAGCGTGTCGGCGATCGCGCCCGTCTTGCGCAGCAGGCCGGTGGCGTGAGCGAGATCCTCCTCGCCGATCCGGTGCCCGGCGATGGCGGCTTTCCAGAAGGCGCGATCCTCCTCGCTGCCGCGCGCATAGGCGAGGATCACCGGCAGCGTCACCTTGCCGTCGCGGAAATCGTCGCCCGCATCCTTGCCCATCGTCGCGCCGTCCGACTCATAGTCGATGGCGTCGTCGATCAACTGGAACGCGATGCCGAGGTTGCGGCCGTACACGTCGAGCGCCTGCTCCTCCGCCTCGCTGCGGTCGGCGACCACGGCGGAGATGCGGCAGGCGGCGGCGAAGAGCGCGGCGGTCTTCGCGCCGATGATGTCGAGATACTGTTCCTCGCTCGTGTCGATCTTGCGCTGGGCGGTGAGCTGGTTGACCTCGCCCTCCGCGATGATCGCCGACGCGCCGGACAGGATCTTGAGCACCTTGAGCGACTCCGCTTCGACCATCAGTTCGAAGGAGCGGGAGAAAAGGAAGTCGCCGACCAGCACGCTGGCGCTGTTGCCCCAGATGATGTTGGCGGTCTTGCGGCCCCGGCGCAGGCCCGAACCGTCGACGACATCGTCATGCAGCAGCGTGGCGGTATGGATGAACTCGACCGCGGCGGCGAGCTTGTAATGGCGGCTCCCCGCATAGCCCACCAGGTCCGCGCAGGCGAGCGTCAGCATCGGGCGCAGCCTTTTGCCGCCACCCGCGATCAGATGTCCGGCCAGTTCGGGGATCAGCGGGATGCGCGACTGCATCCGGTCCAGAATGACGGCATTGACCTGATTCATGCCGTCGGCCACGAGATTCATGATCGGGGCGAGGGACGGCTCCGCTTTCGCGCGGCCGATGGGGTGAACGTTGCCGGGGGCGGGTGCGGTCATGACCCGGCCCATGTGGCGGCGCATCGCGCGAAAGGCAAGTCTTATAGCTTGCGCCGCGGGCCGGAAGCGGCAAAAAGCGCGCCATCTGGAACCGGAGACGCCGTCATGGACGAAACCCTCAAGCGCTACCGCGAAAGCATCGACAATATCGACGCGGCGCTGGTGTTCATGCTGGCCGAACGCTTCAAGATCACGCAGGCGGTGGGCGAACACAAGGCGACGCACGACCTGCCGCCCGCCGATCCGGGGCGTGAGGAACGGCAGGTCGCGCGCCTGCGCCAACTGGCCGCCGACGCCCGTCTCGATCCCGATTTCACCGAGAAATTCCTGCGCTTCATCATTGACGAGGTGATCCGCCACCACGAGCGTCTGCGCGAAGGCTGATCGTCAGGCGCCTTCCGCCGCCTCCAGCGGCGCGACCTTCCTCGGTCCCGACCGCCCGAGCAGTACACCGCCCAGCGCAAGCGCGAAGCCCGCAATCTGCACCGGCCCCAGCCGCTCGCCGAACAGCGCCCACGCCTCGACGGCGGCGAGCGGCGGCACGAGCAGCAGCAGCATCGACATGCGCGTCGGCCCCTGATGCCGCACCAGCCAGACCAGCAGGCTGAGCGCGCTGACCGAAAGGCCGACGACCGACCAGCCGAAGCTCAGCCACAGCACGGGGCTATTGTCCCATCGCCATTCGCCCACGATCAGCATCGCGGCGATGGCGACCGCCGCGCCGCCCAGATTCTGCACCGCGCCCGACATCAGGATCGGATCGCCACCGATCTCGCCGCGCTGGATCAGCGTGCCCGCTGTCATCCCGATGATGCCGCACACCCCCAGCACCGCCGGAATGACCGGCACGCCGCCCCCGCCGCTGCGCTCGATGGCGGGCAGCAGCACGCAGGTGACGCCGGTGATCGCGATGGCGAGGCCCGCCCATGCCCGCCCCGGCAACCGCTCGCCCAGCAGCGCGACGCTTGCCACCGCGACCATCAGCGGCTGCGTCGCGCCCAGCAGGGACATGATGCCCGCGGGCATGCCGTGGCTGATCGCCCACCAGCTTATCGTCAGATATATCCCGTGCAGCATCGCGCCCGCCGCCAGATGCTGCCCCAGCCGCCTTCCGCGCGGCCAGCCCTGTCCCGCCACCGCCGCCGCGCCGCCGAGCAGCAATGTCGTCAGCAGCAGGCGCAGCGCCAGCACCATTTCCGGCGCGGCATGGGGCGCGACCGCCCGCGCGACGATGAAGCCCGTCGACCAGATGAGCACGAAAAGGATGGAAGCGATCAGGCCGAACATGCCGAGCCTCTGGCGCAAGTGCAGGCTGTTGTCGAGCGGCCCAATGGAGAGGAGGAAAGGCCGTTCAGGCGGCGAGGCGCAGAAACGGCACCGGCTCGGTCGAACGCAGCACGATGGGCTTGCCTTCCGACGCCTCGAACAGTTCGCCGTCGAGGATGACGCTGCTCCTGTCGCCCTCGATGCGGATCATGTCGCCCTGTTCCAGATGAATGCCCTGCATCCGCGCCTTGCCGATGCGGCGGAAGATGCTGGCCCAGAACAGGCGCAGCAGCGCGGGCAGGCTCTGGTCCACCGCCATCAGCTTCATGCGGCCCCGCCCGCCGCCGCCCGTCTGCACGCCCAGCAGCAGCTTCTCCAGCGTGGTGACGATCAGCACGGAAAAGCGTCCCGCCAGCTCGCCGTCGCGGATGAGCGAGATGCGCACCGGCTTGCTCGACGGCGGCAGGAAGCGCGCACGGATGCCGAACAGCAGCGAAAACAGCACCGCCAGCGCCGTGATGAAATGGCTGAGGCCGTTGGAAAGGCCCAGCGGATAGATCTGGTTGCGGCAATAGAGCATCGTGTCGGCAAGGCCCGCTCCGCCCAGAAACATGCCCAGCACCGGCCGCGAGCCAGCCTGTCCGTCCGACAGGGCGATCAGTTCGCGCGCGACGACATGATCCTCGACCCCCGACTTGGCGATCTCCAGGATGCGCTCCAGCGCCTTGATCGGGTCGCCATGGATGCCGAGGTCGAGCGCGATGAGGTTTGTCTTGCCGTTGGGCAGCACCGCGATGGGGGGCACCCGGCCCTGAAAATGCTCGCCCTGATAGAGTTCGGTGAGCGACGCCTGCACCGTGCCGTCGCCGCCGTTGATGACGATGACGGCCGGGTTCACGCGGGCGATGGTCTGGAACGCGCGTCCGATCTGATCGACATGCTCCACCTCATAATGGAAAATGTCGGGATGGTTGGCGCAATAGCTGCGCACGCGCGGAAGCGTCTGCCGGTTGCCCGTGGATTTGGGATTGGACAGGAGCGCGACGCAGACCATCTATGCCGTCACATATATTGCAGGGTGATGGTGATCTTCGTCACGCCCGCCCCGGCGTTGAAGGCCGCCTTCTCCACGCCCGGTTTGCCGAGGTTGAAGATGCTGAGCTTGGGATTGTTGGAAAATCCCCCGCCGTCGCGCGAAATGTCGGTCCGGCCGTTACCGTCGCGGTCGTGCCGCACGGCGATGGCATAACGGCCCGGCTGCGGCACCGGCACGCAGAAGCGCATCGCGCCGTCGCGGGGCTTTACGCCCGTTTCGATGCGGTTGAGCCATTCGCCCTTGGTCAGCCATGCGGCTTTCGTGGCGGGATAGGACTGGACGCGCACCGTGCCGCTCGCGGCGGCAAAGCCGCGCACGTCGACCAGCACCGCCGGTCCCTTCGCATTGGGGCCGCAGCGTTCGAGATCGTTGGCGATTTCCTGCCCGTGGGCCATTGCCGGAACGGATGCGATGACCGCCGCCGCCGACAGGAACCCCAGTGCAACTTTCAACATGACCATCAGACTCCTGGAAGCTATAGCCGACCGGAATGGACCGGACGGACAGCCCCTGTTCGCCCCCGCAAACTTACTCATCGGCATATGGGATGGGTTTGCGGCCAAAACATGGTGATGGAACGACGACTTAGAGAATGCTGACCGCCACCGACCGCTACCTCGCCCGTCTGATCGCGCTGCCCATGCTGGGTTCCTTCGTGATCGCAGCGATGCTGTTCCTGCTCGACAAGATGCTGAGCCTCTTCGATTTCGTCGCGGCGCAGGGCGGGCCGGTCAGCGTCGTGTGGCGGATGCTGGCCAACATGCTGCCCGAATATATGTCGCTGGCGATCCCCATCGGCCTGATGCTCGGCATCCTGCTCGCCTTCCGCAAGCTCGCGACGACATCGGAACTCGACGTGATGCGCGGGGTCGGCCTGTCCTACCGCCGCCTGCTGCGCGTGCCCTATATGTATGCGATCGCGCTCGCGATCATCAATTTCGGCATTGTCGGCTTCGTCCAGCCGCTCTCCCGCCACGCCTATGAGGCGCTGCGTTTCGAACTGCGCTCGGGCGCCCTGGGCGCGTCGATCAAGGTCGGCGAATTCACGACCTTGGGCAAGCGGATGACGCTGCGCATCGAACGCAGCAAGGAGGAAGGACGCAATCTTCAGGGCATCTTCGTGCGCGCCGTCAGCCGTAATGGCCAGTCGGTCGCGGTCACGGCGGAGCAGGGCACCTTCCTCGCCACCGACGATCCCGACACCATCATCTTCCGCCTGCGTAACGGCGTGCTGGTCAATGACGGCCCCAAATATAAGACGCCGCGCATACTTTCCTTCTCCAGCCACGACCTGCCCATCGACCTGCCCCAGATCGAGCGGTTCCGCGGGCGCGACAATGACCGGGAAAAGACGATCCCGGAACTGTTCGTCATCGGGAAAAGCCAGGAAACCCCGCCCAAGCTGAAGGACGAGGTGCGCGCCAATTTCCACTTCCGCATGGTGGAGGTGGTGTTCATGCTGCTGCTGCCGCTCGCCGCGCTCGCCTTCGCGATCCCGCCCAAGCGATCGACCTCCGCGCTCGGCGTCTTCCTGTCGATCATCTTCATCGTGACCTATCACAAGATCAACCAATATGGCGAAAGCGTCGGCGCGCTGGGCCGGATCGACCCGATCATCGCGCTGTGGGGACCGTTCCTGCTCGCCTCCGCTCTGGTGCTGTGGATGTATCACGTTCTCGCCCACCGGCCCGGCGGCCAGCCCATCGCGGCGCTCGAATATGCGTTCGGCAAGCTTGGCAAGCAGGTCGTGCGCCTGTTGCGCCTGCGCCGCCGCCGCAGCGACGCGCTGCCCGATGCCGCGGAAGGAGCGGCCTGAACCCCATGAACCTCGATTTCTTCCCCTCGCGCCGGATGGCGCTC
Source organism: Sphingobium amiense (assembly GCF_003967075.1). Classification (NCBI taxonomy): domain Bacteria; kingdom Pseudomonadati; phylum Pseudomonadota; class Alphaproteobacteria; order Sphingomonadales; family Sphingobiaceae; genus Sphingobium; species Sphingobium amiense. The sequence goes on along the minus strand of NZ_AP018664.1, from coordinate 2,305,513 downwards.
TACATGGTGAAGCTCTTCTTCACCCGCAGCTTCGCCGTGCTGGCGATGCTCGTCGCCATCCTCCTGACGCTCGACCTGCTGGGCGAATCGGGCGACGTGCTCGCCTATGCCGGTAATGGCGACGCGGAACTGTGGCATTATGCGGGCCTGCGCGCGCCCCAGATCGCCGCCACATTCCTGCCATTCTCGGTGCTGCTCGGCACGCTCATCATGCTGGCGACGCTCAACCAGAACAGCGAGATCATCGCGATGAAGGCGGCGGGCCTGTCCGCGCACCAGATCCTCGCGCCGCTGATCGCCGCCGCGCTCGGCATGTCGGCGCTCAGCTTCGTCTTCAACGAACGCATCGTCGTGCGCGCGACCGCATCGCTCAGCGCATGGCAGGCGGTCGATTACGGCCCGATCCCGCGCGACAGCGGGGTCAAGTCGAACCCGTGGGTGCGCGACGGCAACAATCTCGTCAACGTCGCCATCGTCGCGGGACGGGGCACCAACGTCCAGTTGCGCAAGGTGGAAATCTACAACCGCGTCAACAACAGCCTGACGACCATCGTGCAGGCGCCGCGCGGCCATTATGACGCCGCAAGCAAAAGCTGGGTGCTGGAAAATGCCCGCCAGTTCGACGTGGCGCGCGGCACCGTCCGCGACATGGGCACCGTCCGCTTCGGCCGCGACATCCGCCCCGACCAGTTCACGCTGGCGAAGGTCGATCCCGACGCGCTGACCTTCGACGAACTGCGCGCCGCCATCGCCGACCTGCACGACGCGGGCCGCCCCACCGCCGAGCTGGAGGGCAATCTCTGGCACAAGATTTCCGGGCCGCTCTCCGCGCTGCTGATGCCGATCCTTGGCTCGGTCGCCGCCTTCGGCCTCGCGCGGTCGGGCGCGCTCTTCCTGCGCGCCGTCACCGGCATGGCGCTGGGCTTCGCCTATTTCGTCGCCGACAATTTCTCGCTCGCGATGGGCAGCCTCGGCGCCTATCCGCCGGTGCTGGCGGCGTGGGCGCCTTTCTTCCTTTTCCTGCTGGTGGGCGAAACCGTTCTCTTCCGCACGGAAGAATAGCCCAAAAAAGAAGGCTCCGGCGACCAAGGGGAGTCGCGCAGAGCCTTCCACAGGGGGCGTCCCGGTCCCTAGAGGGGGGAAGAAAGACCGGAACAGCACCCATATGGGCGGCTCCAATCCCGTTTCAACCCGCAACTAAAAAATTTCGGGAGAGCGCCCTTAACGGCCCATCGTGCTCCGCGCGATCTTGCCGACTAGCGGCATCATCCCGGCATAATTGCCCTTCCGATACGGCGATTCCGCGTCCAGCGTTTCCATCAGCCGCGCATGCGCCTTGCCCAGCGCATGATAGGGCACGCTCGGCAGCAGGTGGTGCAGCGCGTGATAGCGCAGCCCCACCGGCGCCCACAGGGCGGGCAGGGTGCCGGGCGGCGGCACGTTGACCGAATCGAGATACTGCGCCGTCACCGTCATCGCCTCGCCCTCATTTTCCCAGAGGTGAGCGACGAGAGTGCGAAGCTGGTTGATGACGGTCATCGCCGCATGGATGCCCATATAGACGAGCAGCGGCTTCCACCCGAAGGCGAAGACGCTGCCGATCAGCGCCAGCGCGACGAGGCACGCGCCCGCTTCCTGCCATGCCCACATGCGCGCGAACTCGCCTTCGGGCGCGCGGCGGCGATAGGCCGGGTTGATCGACAGCGCCGAAAATTCCGCCACCACCCTGGCGCGCAGCGGCGGGATCAGCAGGCTGAGCGGCGTCAGCACGCCGAACCGCAGAATCAACCCCACCGGCGCCAGCGCCGCCACCACGATGAACAGCGGCAGCGACCATGGCTTCATCAGCGCCAGCGGCAGATATTCCGGGTCTTCGCTGGTGCCGTAACGGGTGCGCGCATGGTGCTGCGTGTGGACGCCTTCATACATGAACGAAGGGATCATGAGCGGCAGGCCGACGATCAGGTTCCATGCCCCACGAAATCCCGGCAGCGCGCCCTTGCGATAATGGGTCAGCTCATGGATGAAGCTCGCCGCGCGATAGAGCGCCAGCATCGCCACGATGGCGCAGCCGACCGCGACCGCCACATTGTCGACAAGGATCGCGCCCGCCATCGCGCCCCAGCCGACAAGCGCCGACGCCAGCATGTCGCTCCAGAAGATACGCGGGTCCGCCACGGAAAATTCGCGCGCCAGATCGGCCGCCGCGCGCAGCATCGCGCTGTCGTCGGGGATCGCAGCCCGCGCCCGCTGCGCGGCGGCAAGAATGGGGTCGTGCTTCGTCATGCGGGCCGATCTAGCCTCCAAATGCGCTGACATCATGGCAGCACCATGACATATTCACCATGTTGCCACCCGCTTTCCCGAGCGCAATTGACTTTGCGCGGACAAGCGTGGAACTGCTCGCCAACTTCGTTTTCCAAAAGGCGGCATCCGTGGCGCAGACCGATCTGGTGATTACCCCCGTTTCCGGCAAGGCTGATATGAAGGCCTTCATCGACCTGCCATGGCGGCTTTACGCCGGCGATCCCAACTGGGTGCCGCCGCTCAAGGCCGAGGTGAAGGAGCTGCTCACCCCCGGCAAGAATCCGTTCTTCGGTCATGCGACGGCGCAATATTTCCTCGCCCGGCGCGGCGGGCAGGTGGTGGGGCGCATCTCCGCCCATATCGACCATCTCGCGACGCAGCAGCCGCCCGAACAGGGCATGGGTCCGGGCACCGGCAATTTCGGCATGTTCGAGGCGGAGGACGACGCGACGGCGCAGGCGCTGATCGCCGCGGCCGAGGACTGGCTGCGCGGTCAGGGCGTGACCCGCGTGCTGGGGCCGATTTCGCTCTCCATCTGGGAAGAGCCGGGCCTCCTCATCTCGGGCCACGATCATCCGCCCACCGTCATGATGGGCCATAACAGCCCCCGCTATCAGGCGATGATCGAAGGGGCGGGCTACACCCCCGTCAAGCAGCTCAAGACCTATGAACTCGACATCACGAAGAATTTCCCGCCGCTGATCGAGCGCATCGTCCAGTCGGGCGAGAAAAACCCGCGCATCCGCGTGCGGCAGGTCGACAAAAAGCAGTTCGACAAGGAAGCCGCGATCATTCTCGGCATCCTCAACGACGCATGGGGCAATAACTGGGGTTTCGTCCCCATCACCGACGAGGAAGTCGCGCACACGGGCAAGAAGCTGAAGCCCATCGTGTTCGAGGATCTCATCATGATTGCCGAGCTGGATGGCGAGCCGGTCGCCTTCATGATGACGCTGCCCGACCTCAACGAAGCGCTGAAACCGCTCAACGGGTCGCTCTTCCCGTTCCGCTGGATCAAATTGCTGTCATGGCTGCGAAAGCCGCAATGCCGCACCATGCGCGTGCCGCTGATGGGCGTGGTGCAGCGCCTGCAGTCGTCGCGCATGGCGAGCCAGCTCGCTTTCATGATGATCGAATATATCCGCCGCAACGCCGTCGCCCGCTATGGATCGAACCGCGGAGAACTCGGCTGGGTGCTCGACGACAATCAGGGCATGAACGCCATCGCCGACGCGATCAACGGCACGGTGAACAAGATCTACCAGATCTACGAAAAGCCGCTCTGAAACCTGTCCGAAGTTTAATGATTACCGCCCCGTAACGTCTGCAACCCTGCCGCGCCCGCTTCGTTGACAACCCAGGTAACGACGAAAGGAGTTTTATCATGGGTGAGACCATCGACAAGCTGAAGGCTGCCGGCAACAAGGCTGCGGGCGCGGTCAAGGACGGCATCGGCAAGGCCACCGACAATGAACGCCTGCAGGCCGAAGGCAAGGCGCAGAAGGCCAAGGGCACGGCGCAGGATGTGTCCGGATCGGTCAAGGGCGCGCTCGGCGACAAGATCTGATTTTCCGACCCTCGAGGGTTACGGGCCTCGCTCCTGAAAAGGAGCGGGGTCTTTTCTATTCCTCCCCTAGAAGGGGAGGGGGACCGCTCGCGAAGCGAGTGGTGGAGGGGTATCCCCCTATCGGGAAGGCGACACCCCTCCGTCAGCCGCTACGCGCCTGCCACCGGATCATCCGGCTTCGCCAGATACGCCCTCACATCGCGCCGCAATTCCCCCGCGCACAGGTAAAGCGCTATCACGTTGGGGATCGCCATCAGGAAAAAGCTCGAATCGACGATGCCCACTACCCGGCCAAGGTCGATGGCGGCGGCGGGCGGCAGGGCGACGACATAGAGAATCTTGTAGGTCCACTGCGCCCCGGGTCCATGGCCGAACAGATAGCCCCACGCCTGCAAGCCATAAAAGCCCCACGCCACCAGCGTCGAATAGGCGAAGAGGAACACCACGACCGCCAGCAGCCACGGAAACCATGGCGACACCTTGGCAAAAGCGGCGGATGTGATCGCGATCCCCTCCAGCCCCGTATTCCAGGTCCCCGCGACCACCAGCGCGAGGCCGCCCAGCGCGCAGACGATCATCGTGCCGAGCAACGGCTCCAACAGCGCGACCAGCCCTTCCGACACCGGATGCCGAACCCGCGCCAGACTGTGCGCCATCACCGCCGATCCGACGCCCGCCTCGCTGGCGAAGACCGCGCGCCGCATTCCCGCGACGAATGCCCCGACCGTGCCTCCCGTCGCCGCCGCGCCCGACCATGCGCCGTTCCAGATCAGCGCCAGCGCCGCCGGTATCTCGCCCGCATGCAGGATCAGGATCGCCGCGACGCCGATCAGATAGACCGCGACCTTGAGCGGCGTCAGCCGCTTCGCCACTTCGCCCAGCCACGCCGCCCCGCCCAGCGTCACCAGCGCCACCGCCCCCGCCAGAAACACGCCATAGGCCCACCCGTTGCTGAGGCCCGTCACCACCTTCACCTGCGCGAAGCTCTGGTTGACCTGCACCATCGGGATCGCCCCGAACAGCGCGAAGAAGGCGTAGGCGCCGCCCAGCGCCAGCCCCAGCTTCGGCCAGCCGCGCGCCGCGCCCACGGCTTTCAGAACATACATCGGCCCGCCATGGACATGGCCTCGGCGGTCGAACACGCGATATTTGAGGCCCAGCGTCACCTCCGCCATCTTCACCGTCATCGCGAACCAGCCGATGACGAACATCCACAGGATCGCGCCCGGCCCGCCCATCGTCAGCGCAACCGCCACGCCCGCGATATTGCCAAGGCCGATGGTGCCCGACAGCGCGGTGGAAAGCGCCGCCCACTGGCTGACATCGCCCTTCGCCTCGCCCGCGCGCGGCTGGCTGCGCAGGATGCGCAGCGCCCGCCCGACCTGACGCACATTGGGAAAACCCAGCCATGCGGTGAAGAACAGCATCGGCACCGCCAGATAGAGCACGATCAGCTCGATCTGCGCGCCGAACAGCGGCACCCTGAAGAAGACGGCGGCGGAAAGCCCGTCCACGAACGCATTGAATGGCTCCATGCCTCCGGGATGCCGCCGCCCGCCGGGAAAGTCGATTAAAGATTGCTCATGAACGCGCTGCCGGGTTGCGAGCCATGGGCGGATCGGTGCATGGAAGGCGGCATGAGCAGGCAATATTTCGGCACAGACGGCATCCGTGGCCGCACTAACCAGTGGCCCATGACCGCCGACCTCGCGATGAAGGTCGGCATGGCGGCGGGCACGCATTTCCTGCGCGGCAGCCACCGCCACCGCGTCGTCATCGGCAAGGATACGCGGCTGTCGGGCTATATGGTCGAAAATGCGCTGGTCGCGGGCTTCACCGCCGTGGGCATGGACGTGGTGCAGTTCGGCCCGATCCCGACGCCCGCCGTCGCGCTTCTCGCCCATTCGATGCGCGCGGACCTCGGCGTCATGATCTCCGCCAGCCACAATCCCTATTATGACAATGGCATCAAGCTGTTCGGGCCGGACGGCTACAAGCTGTCGGACGAGGACGAACTGCGGATCGAGGTGCTGCTGGGGCAGGACATCCCGCTCGCCGCGTCGAAGGACATCGGCCGCGCCCGCCGCGTGGAGGATGCGCGCGGCCGCTATATTCACGCGGTCAAGTCCAGTTTCCCAGCCGACCTGCGGCTCGACGGCCTCAAGATCGTCGTCGATTGCGCCAACGGCGCCGCCTATCAGGTCGCGCCTTCGGCCCTGTGGGAACTGGGCGCGACCGTGGTCGCCATCGGCGTCGATCCCAACGGCACCAACATCAACGATGGCTGTGGATCGACCGCGCCGCTGCTGCTTCAGGAAACCGTGGTGTCGGCGGGCGCGGACGTGGGCATTGCGCTCGATGGCGATGCCGACCGCCTGATCGTCGTGGACGAAAAGGGCCGACTTGTCGACGGCGATCAGATCATGGCGCTGATCGCCGCCAATTTCGCCAGGGAAGGCACGCTGCGCGGCGGCGGCCTCGTCGCGACGGTCATGTCCAACCTTGGCCTCGAACGCTTCCTGTCGGGGCGAGGCATCGGCCTTGAACGCACCAAGGTCGGCGACCGCTATGTGCTGGAGAGGATGCGCGAGGGCGGCTTCAATGTGGGCGGCGAGCAGTCGGGCCACATGATCCTGTCCGATTACGCCACCACCGGCGACGGCACCGTCGCCGCGCTTCAGGTGCTGGCCGCACTCGTCCGCTCCGGCAAGCCCGCCAGCGAAACGCTGCACCAGTTCGACCCCGTGCCGCAGCTCCTCAAAAATGTCCGCTTCGCCGGCGGAAAGCCGCTGGAGCATGACGATGTGAAGCGCGTCATCGCGCAGGCGGAGGCCGAACTCACCGGTTCGGGCCGCCTCGTCATCCGCCCCTCCGGCACCGAACCCGTCATCCGCGTCATGGCGGAGGGCGACCGCGAGGATCAGGTGCGCGACGTGGTCGACCGCATCTGCGCCGCCGTGGAAAAGGCCGCGGCGTGAGTAGCACGAAATTACCGTTCGCCCTGAGCGAAGTCGAAGGGCACCGCCGACCGCAGGGAGGTGTCTTCGCCCCCGCTCTGACAGAGGCTTCGACTTCACCTTCGGTGAAGTTTATCCTGAGCGCCTGCTGCAAGCAGGCAGTTGAGCGGCTCAGCCCGAACGGATTGCGTTTCGATGCTTGAGATGCGCCCCGATTGCGAACGCTGCGGCGCGGACCTGCCCGCCGACGCGCCGGGCGCGTTCATCTGCTCCTTCGAATGCAGCTTCTGCGCGCCCTGTGCGGAAGCGCTCGACGACCGCTGCCCCAATTGCGGCGGCGAACTGATGGACCGCCCGACCCGAACGGGCAAGGCGCTCGCCAGCAATCCCGCCTCGACCCAGCGGCGCTTCAAGGGGTGAGCATCGCGCGCATCCTCATCGTCGCCGGGTCCGACAGCGGCGGCGGCGCGGGCATTCAGGCGGACATCAAAACGGTGACGCTGCTCGGCGGCCACGCCATGACCGCGATCACCGCCATCACCGCGCAGAACACGCTGGGCGTTCAGGCGGTCCACCCCGTGCCGACCGACATGGTGCTGGCGCAGATGGAAAGCTGCATCAGCGACATCGGCGTCGATGCGGTCAAGATCGGCATGATCGGCAGCGCGGAGACGGCCAGCGCCGTGGCGGACAGGCTGGCGCAGCTTTCCGTCCCTGTCGTCTTCGATCCCGTCATGGTCGCCACCAGCGGCTCAAGCCTTGCCGACGGAGCGACCGTCGCCGCCTTCGAAAAGCTGATGCAGGTCGCCACGGTCATCACCCCCAACCTGCCGGAACTTGAAGCGCTGAGCGGTCGGGCTATTGCCAATCTCGACGAGCTGGAGGATGCGGCACAGGCGTTGAGAGAGCGAATCGGCGCGGTGGTGCTGGCGAAGGGCGGGCATCTGCCGCAGCAGCCTGACGACGACCGCCCGCTGATCCATGACCTGCTGGTCGATGCCGACATGATGGCCGACTATTCGGTCGCGCGGGTGGAGACGCGGCACAGCCACGGCACGGGCTGCACGCTGGCGAGCGCAGTGGCGGCGGGGCTGGGCGCGGGCCTGTCGCTGGGTGAGGCGGTGGACCGGGCGGAGGCGTTCGTCGCCGCCGCGCTCGGCGCCGCACCGGGGCTGGGGGCAGGCCATGGACCGATGGGTCATACGCTGGGTCGCACGCCCTTCTATCATCTGCTTGCCGCAATGGACCGAAACGGTTGGGACGCAGCGGCCTTCGCCGCGCGCTATGGCGACGCTGGTGACTAAGTCCGGGCCTGATTTCGCTCACGAGCTGCGCCATCATCCCGGCCTCGTCGCGGGCGTCGATGAAGCGGGCAGGGGACCGCTCGCCGGACCCGTGGTCGCCGCCGCCGTCATCCTGCGGCAGGAAGATTGCCCGGACGGCCTCAACGACAGCAAGCAGCTCACCGCCGCCCGCCGCGCCGCGCTGGAGATCGAGATCAAGGCGCGCGCCCTCTGCTGGGGCGTCAGCATGGCGAGCGTCGAGGAAATCGACGATATCAACATTCTCTGGGCGACGATGCTGGCGATGACCCGCGCGGTGGAGGCGCTGTCCCACGACTGCGCGCATGTGCTGGTGGACGGCAACCGCTGCCCGAAATGGCGCTGGGCCTCCACCGCCATCGTGGAGGGGGACGCCAAATGCCTCTCCATCGCCGCCGCCTCCATCCTCGCGAAGGAGGCGCGCGACCGGATGATGATCGCCGCCGCCGCCGACCACCCGCATTATGGCTGGGAAACCAACAAGGGCTATGGCAGCGCCCGGCACCTCGCCGCGCTGCGCGAACATGGGCCGACCCCGCTCCACCGCCGCAGCTTCGCGCCGGTGGCGCAGCTCGTGCTGCTTTAGAGCATTTTCGAAGCGGACGGACCCGTCCGCTGGCTCGGAAAATGCGGCGAACGATCTAAGCCGCGATCAGCCGGTCCATCGCTTCGGCGACCATCGCCTGCGCTTCCCTGGGCGAGAAGGTGCTGCGGTCGAGGCAGAGTTCCAGCCACAGCCCGTCGACCAGCGCCTGCAGGCTGATCGTCGCGATGCGGATGCGGGCTTCGGGCAGGTGGGGCGCCGCCGCACGCAGCAGATCCTCCAGTTGTCCGCGCGCCCCGGCGTAAACTTCCGCATGGACCGCTGCGATATCCCGGTCGGATTTGACGAGGCTCCAGAAGGCGATCCACGTCGCCAGCAGGTCCGGGTCCAGCACCGGCGCCACGAAATTCGCTTCCAGTCCCGCGCGCAGCCGGTCGCGCGGATCGTCGCCCGCCGCATCCACCGCCGCGTTGACCGCCGCCGACACCTTGCGCCCCACATCCTTGTAGGTGGCGAGGATCAGCGCATCGACGCCCTCGAAATAATGGGTCAGCAGTCCCGAAGACACGCCGGCCTTGGCGCATATGCCGCGCACGGACGTTCCGCCCACGCCCTTTTCGGCCAGACAGGCCGCCGTCGCGTCGATCAGTGCCTGACGCCGCACGTCAGCGGTTTCCCGCACAAATCTTGCCCGCTCACGTACCGGTGGAGGCAGCGCCTCGCTCATGACTCGCATATTCACACTACCCCCTCCGCTCCTTTGCGCGTGCTGCAAGTCAGTTGCAAGAGCGTTTCGTCGAACGGAAACCGTAGCGGAAAAGGACAGTGCGCCGCCTTGTCCGGCCCTACTATCGTCCGCCCAGTCCCTCCAGCGCGGCGAAGCGCTGCGACCAGAGCGCGCCGTGCACCGCCATCCACTGCACCACGGGGCCAAGCCCCTTCACGCGCGCGGCATAATGGGTCTCCCGCCCCGCGCGGCGCGCCGTCACCAGCCCCGCCTGCCGCAGCTTGGCAAGATGGCGCGACACCATCGGCTGCGACACGCCCGCGCTGCGGGTCAGCGTCTGGACATTCTGCTCCCCGTCGCGCACCAGCGCCTCCAGCAGCGCGCGCCGCGTGCCGTCCGACAGAGCCTTGAACAGCGCGTCGGCGGCGGCCGGGTGAGCGGCGGGGGCAGGCTGGTTCGTCATGGTTAACGCATAACCCGACGATTATGGATCGGTCAATGCCGCCGCCTTTTTCCGCTCCCCCAGCGCGTTAACCAAAAAAAGTCCGGGGCGGGGCCGCGATGAGTCTTTCCTGCCACACCGCGCCATCTTGAGTCTTCGCCGCCCGCTTCGACTCAACATCTTGTGTCCATCCTCCACAGCACAGCGGCGTTAACCAATTTTCGAACGGTGCGTGCTAAGTCGCTGATCTTGACGCCGGACTCCCGAGGACTCATCGCATGGTCCTCAAGACGAACGGGGGCAGACGAACATATGGGTGTGATGGAGCGGGTCGCGGCGCCGCGACGCAGGAAAGCGGCTGCGCCGGTGGACAACAGTGCGGCGATCGCCACCGACCGCCTGCTGCGCGGCGATTGCATCGCCGAAATGGCGAAGCTGCCCGACGCCTGCGTCGACATGATCTTCGCCGATCCGCCCTATAATCTCCAGCTCGGCGGCGACCTCTTCCGTCCCGAGGGCAGCCGCGTCGATGCCGTCGACAATGACTGGGACAAGTTCGACACGCTCGGCAGCTACGACCGCTTCACGAAAGCATGGCTGCGCGAGGCGCGCCGTATCCTGAAGCCCAACGGCACCATCTGGGTGATCGGCAGCTACCACAATATCTTCCGGGTGGGCACCGCGCTTCAGGACGAAGGCTTCTGGATTCTCAACGACATCATCTGGCGCAAGTCCAACCCCATGCCCAATTTCAAGGGCACCCGCTTCACCAACGCGCATGAAACGCTGATCTGGGCGAGCCAGGGGGAGGACGCCCGCTACACCTTCAACTACAAGGCGATGAAGACGCTCAACGACGAGCTTCAGATGCGCTCCGACTGGGTGCTGCCGATCTGCGCCGGTCCCGAGCGGCTCAAGCGCAACGGGACCAAGGCGCACCCGACGCAGAAGCCCGAGGCTCTGCTTTACCGCGTCCTACTCGCCTGCACGAAGCCGGGCGACGTGGTGCTCGATCCCTTCTTCGGCACCGGCACCACCGGCGCGGTCGCCAAGCGGCTGGGGCGCAGATGGATCGGCATCGAGCGCGAGGAGGACTATATCGAAGTCGCGCTGGAGCGGATCGAGGCCGCGCTTCCGCTCGACGAGAGCGCGCTCACCATCATGCAGACCGCGCGCCAGCAGCCCAAGGTGGCGTTCGGCACGCTGGTCGAAACCGGCTATCTTGATCCCGGCACGGTCCTGACCGACACGAAGCGCCGCTGGCAGGCGGTGGTCCGCGCGGACGGATCGCTCAGCGTCGGGACGGACACCGGCTCGATTCACAAGCTGGGCGCGACGCTGCAGGGCGCGCCGAGCTGCAACGGCTGGACCTTCTGGCACCATGAGGCGGGCGGCAAGCTGCAACCCATCGACACGCTGCGCCAGACCTACCTGCTGGCGAACGAGCCTTAACCTTCGCTGCGCAAAATCCCCTCGTGTCGGGCGAAGTCGAGGCACGGTCTCGCAGCGGCTTCTCGACTTCGCTCGAAGCGAACGGATAGGGATAGTTCATGATCGCTCCTCTCCCGGCCCATGCCCGCCTCTACCTTCGGCCCGTCTGGTTCGTGCCGTCGCCGATCGGCCTTCCGGACGGCAGCGCGGCGCGCATGGGCAATGGCCTGATCTGGTTTCAGGGCTATGAGCTGAGCGCTTTCGACGGCCAACGCCGCATCGCGCGCCAGATCGTGCCGGTGGCGGAGTTCGAGGCGACCGTCGCCACGCTCCCCGATCCGCTCGCCGGGCGTGCGCAGCGCCTCGCCGCCGCCATCTCCGCTCCGCGCGCGCCGCTGGCGCTTCGCGACCGCACGATCCGCTTCGATTCGCCGCAGGTGATGGCGATCCTCAACGTCACGCCGGACAGCTTCTCGGACGGCGGGCAGCACATGGCCGATCCGCATGCAGCGGCGGACGCGGGGTTCGCGATGGCGGCGGCGGGCGCGGCGCTGATCGACGTGGGCGGCGAATCGACGCGGCCCAAGGCCGACAAGGTCTGGGAAGGCGACGAGATCGCCCGCGTCGTGCCGGTCATCGAAAAGCTCGCGGCGGCGGGCGTCCCCGTCTCCATCGACACGCGCAAGGCCGCCGTGATGGAAGCCGCCCTCGCGGCGGGCGCCGCCATCGTCAACGATGTGTCCGCCCTCGCGCACGATCCGCGCAGCCTTGAAGTCATGGCGCGCGCCGACTGCCCCATCGTCCTGATGCACGCCCCCTCCGCTGGCGACGATCCGCACGACCGCGCCGCGCTCGGGCCGGAGGGCTATGGCGATGTCGTCGCCGCCGTCTTCGACCATCTCGAAAGCCGCATCGCCGCCTGCCTCGCCGCGGGGATCGCGCGCGAGCGCCTGATCGTCGATCCGGGCCTCGGTTTCGGCAAGACGCTGGCGGAAAACCTCGCGCTGGTGAACGGCCTTGCGACCTTTCAGGGGCTGGGCGTGCCGCTGCTCTTCGCGGGCAGCAGGAAGCGGCTCATCGGCGCGCTCTCGAACGAAGCGCCGGCGGCCGACCGGCTCGGCGGCTCCATCGCGCTCGCCTTCCGTGCGGCGCAGCAGGGGGCGCAGATGGTCCGCGTCCATGACGTGAAGGAAAGCGTGCAGGCGCTCCACCTCTGGCGCGGCCTCGCCGACGCGGGGCTGAGCGCGGTCTGACGCCCGGCGGCATGTCCTATCCGCCCCGAATGGGGCAGCAGACATGTCCCTGTCACCGCAAGCGCTCGCACGGCGAAGGCGACGCAACAAAATATCCCACTTCTGTTCCGAAATGTCGAAACTTGCGGGAAATATGCGAAGTTAAGCGTCCGCGATCCTATTGCGGCGCGGCGGCGTTGGCGGCCGGAGCCTCTTCCTGCGCTGCCGCCTTGGGCGCAAATACGCGCAGGCTGGTCAGCGTCCGGTCGGCGATGCCCTGATACTGCTCGCTCAGCATTTCGGGATAGACGAAGGTCGCGGTCACGATCCCGCCATCGGCCTGTTTCACCAGCCGCACCGCCACATTATTGCCTTCGCCGTCATTGGCGGTGCCGCGATATTCATTCTCGCCGATATAGTCGCCATCGACGCCCTCGGCCCCGTTGCTGATCGCCTCTACGATCTGCTGGAGCGTCTGGTCGCCGTCATTCTTCTGCCAGAAGACGCGGATATCCGCGCCCGCGCCGGGGTCCTGCGCGACGATGCCGTCCGCGCTGCTCGCGCCCTTGTCCCGTGTCCAGCCTTCGGGCAGCGTGATCGAAAAGCCCCGCTCCACATTGACATAGTTGCGGCTCTCGACCTCTTCCGCCGCGTCCTGCCTGCTGGCGACGGCGTTCGCGGCGGCCGCATTGGCGGCGGCGGCCAGCTCTTCCTGGCTCGGCATGTCGCCGACCGGCTCGGTCCGGCCGCACGCGGCCAGCAGCAGGAGGGCAGGGGCGATGGCGGCGGCGAAGGCGGCATGTTTCATGCCCCGTTCCAAAGCATAGCCGCCCGGATATTACAACGATGCTTGGTCCCGAAACGACAGCCCGTTCACGCCGCGCTGTCGATTCCGAGTTCAGCGAGCTTGCGGTAGAGCGTTGATCGCCCGATCCCCAGCCGCCGCGCGACCTCGGTCATGCGCCCGCGATAATGGCCGATGGCAAGGCGGATGACGTCCGCTTCGATATCTGCGAGCGCCCGCACATGGCCGTCCTGTTCGAACAGGGTCACGCCCGCGCCTTCGCGGTGGGAGGCAGGCGCAGGGCGGGGGTGAAGCTGGTGAATGTCGGCGCTCGCCCGCGCGCTGATCTGCGCGGCGATCTGCGGAAAATCCTGCGGCGTCAGCGCGTCGCCCTCGCACAGCACCGCCGCGCGGAACAGGGCGTTCTGCAACTGGCGCACATTGCCCGGCCAGCCATGCTGCATCAGCATCGCCAGCGCATCGTCGGTGAGGCCCAGGCTCCGCATCCCCGGCTGCGTCGCGATCCGCGCGAGCAGGTGTCGGCACAGCGCAGGCACATCGCCCATCCGCTCGCGCAGCGGCGGCACGGTCAGTTGCACGACGTTGAGGCGATAATAAAGATCCTCGCGGAACCGCCCCGCCTCGATCTCGTCCAGCAGCTTCCTGTTGGTCGCCGCGATCACGCGCACATCGACATGGATCGGACGCCGCGCGCCGATGGGCTGCACCTCGCCGTCCTGCAACACCCGCAGCAGCTTGACCTGCGCGTCGAGCGGCATCTCGCTCACTTCGTCGAGGAAGATGGTGCCCATGTCGGCGCTCGCGAACTTGCCCACATGCCGGTCGAACGCGCCGGTGAAGGCACCGCGCTCATGGCCGAACAGTTCCGATTCGACGAGGTTGGCGGGAATCGCGCCGCAATTGACCGTCACCATCGCCTGCTTGTGGCGCGGCGAGGCGGCATGGATCGCGCGCGCGATCACATCCTTGCCGACGCCGCTCTCGCCTTCGATCAGCACGGGCACGCGCGCCCGCGCCGCCTTGGCCGCGATGGCGAGCGCCGCGCGGAACTGGGGCGCAGCGCCCACCACATCCTCGAACGAAAGCGGGGCGGTGATCTTCTCCGTCAGCGGGCGCAGCTCGCCCGCCGATCCGTCCGCCAGCGTCGCGTTGAGCGCGGCGAGCAGCCGTTCGGGCGCGATCGGCTTGGCGAGATAGTCGGTCGCCCCCGCGCGCATCGCGTCCACCGCAACCGCGACATTATTGTGCGCGGTCAGCACCAGAATCGGCAGCGCCGGGCGGCGCTCGCGGATTTCACGGATCAGCCCCGCCGGTTCGTAATCGGGACTCCACTGGTCGAGCAGGATCGCGTCGAGCTGCATCCCGTCCTGCGTTCCCAGCGTCGCGATGGCGGTTTCTCCGTCCGCCGCGAAGATGGTGCGCCACCCCGCGCGCGTGGCGAGCGCCGACACGAGACGGCGTTGCGCCGGCTCGTCGTCGATCAGCATCAGTATCGGTACGCCGTCGCGCGTCATCCGGACCCCTCTTCAATGACAGGGGGCTTACCGTAGCGTCCGGGAGTAAAGGCGCGCTTAACCCACTCAAGATTTTCTTGCACCGCCTTGGGTTGAGGGTAAGGGATCTTGCCGATAAGGGTTTCGGGTCAACGATCGCACGAGGGGAAGCATATGGCGTCCAACGACATGAAGAGCGCGAACCAGACCTATGCCGGCTTCGTCGGGCTGGTGAAGTGGGGCACGATCGCCAGCGTGGCGGTGGCGACCGTGGTGGTGCTGCTGATCTCCAGCTAGGGCCGCGCGTCGAAAATTTTGCATAAGGGGGGTGCCGCGCTGATGAAGATAGCGGTGGTGAAGGAACAGGCAGCGGGCGAAAAGCGCGTCGCGGCCACGCCGGAAACGGTCAAGAAGTTCAAGGCGCTGGGCGCGGACGTGGCCGTGGAGGCCGGAGCAGGTCTGACGGCGTCGATTGCCGACGCCGATTATGCGGCGGCGGGCGCTGCCGTGGGGACACGTGCCGCGACGCTTGCCGGGGCGGACATCGTGCTCGGCATTCAGGGACCGGCGCCCGACAGCCTTGGCGGCGTTAAGCCGGGCGCATGGATCGTCGCGGGCCTCAATCCCTTCGGTGAGCGCGCCCGCGTCGACGCCTATGCGGCGGCGGGGCATGAAGCGCTGGCGATGGAATTCATGCCGCGCATCACCCGCGCGCAGTCGATGGACATCCTTTCCTCGCAGTCGAACCTTTCGGGTTACAAGGCGGTGCTCGACGCCGCGGCCGAATATGGCAAGGCCTTCCCGATGATGATGACGGCGGCGGGCACCGTCTCTGCGGCCAAGGCCTTCATCATGGGCGTGGGCGTCGCGGGCCTGCAGGCCATCGCCACTGCCCGTCGCCTCGGCGCTCAGGTCAGCGCGACCGACGTGCGCGCCGCGACGAAGGAACAGATCGAATCGCTCGGCGCCAAGGCCATCTTTGTGGAGAAGGTCGCCGGGATCGAGGGCGAAGGCACCGGCGGCTACGCCACCGAGATGTCGGACGAATATAAGGCCGCGCAGGCCGAACTCGTCTCCGCCCACATCGCCAAGCAGGACATCGTCATCACCACCGCGCTCATTCCGGGCCGTCCCGCGCCGCGCCTCATCACCGACGCGCAGATCGCGACGATGAAGCCGGGCAGCGTCATCGTCGACCTCGCGGTCGAGCAGGGCGGCAATGTCGAAGGCGCAGTGGCGGGCGAAGTGGTCGAGCGCCACGGCGTGAAGATCGTCGGCCACCGCAACGTGCCCTCGCGCCTCGCGACCGACGCTTCGGCCCTGTTCTCGCGCAACCTGTTCAATTTCCTCAGCGCCTTCTGGGACAAGGAAAAGAACGCGCCCGTGCTGGACGAGGAAATCGGCAACGCCATCCGCCTGACGCAGGGCGGCAAGGTCGTCAACGAACGGTTGCTGGGGTGAGGGGCTGCATCGTCCTGATCCTGCTCGGATTGGTCACGCTGATCGGCCCTAATCCTGCGTGGGCAGAAGCCCGTCCCACTCTGCTTACGGTCTGGAGGGTCCAACCTCCGACCGACTCTTCAACTACTGAGCGCAGCGTTAAAGACGGCGAAATCGTCCTCAAGCAGTCGCTGCTTCCGATGAGTTTGGCTACGCTGGATCAGTCTGTCGAAATTTCAGCGAACGGCTTGAGCGTTGAAGCAGGCTCTCAGTTGGTCCAGGCATTGACTCAACAAGGTCGAGCCTATTGCGCATTGGATACAGTTAGCCGCGCAAAGGCCTCGCTCTTCGTCAAGCCGATAAAGGGGCTCGCCATCTGCTTACTCGATAGCAACGAGGACGGCCGGTTTGATAGTGCTTTCGGAATGCCAGGTGGTACCGGGCTGCTGATGGTCGAAGGGACAATTCCAAAATCGGCTCTATCGGTTGATATTCCCTACACCCAGCGGCCCGTGGAGGAGATCAAAGGCGATTTCTTCGTTGCCTTGCGGTACGAGCAATATTTCAACATCTACGGTAATCGCATGTTCTTTCTGGACTATGGCGGTCGCGGTAAAACACAGTCTTTGACGAATTTTGTTAAATTCAATGCGAAGGGACCGTTCCCGCAATCGGTGGATGTATACGGAGCGCGGTTTACTATTCTGAACGCGGAAGCCGAAGGGGTAGCTCTACGTATCGATCAGCCTCTTCTCATGAAAACATTTGCTGTTCACAGCTATACGACCACAACGTTCATACCGATCAGATATTAGGGGGGGCTATCTGGATGGACTTCATCTCCATACTTTCGATTTTCGTGCTGGCGTGCTTCGTCGGCTATTATGTGGTGTGGTCGGTGACGCCCGCGCTGCACACGCCGCTGATGGCGGTCACCAACGCCATTTCGTCGGTCATCATCGTCGGCGCGCTGGTCGCTTCGGCGGAGGCCGGGAGCATCGCGGCGAAGGTGCTGGGCCTGCTCGCGGTCGTGCTGGCGTCGGTCAACATCTTCGGCGGCTTCGCCGTCACCGAACGCATGCTCGCCATGTACAAGAAGAAGGAGCGCAAGTGATGCACGAACTCGCGCCCGTCTCGCCCTTCGTCGCGCTCGCCTATCTGGTCGCGGGCGTCCTCTTCATCCTCGCGCTGCGCGGCCTGTCCAGCCCGGCGACCAGCCGCCGCGGCAACCGCATGGGCATGGTCGGCATGGGCATCGCCGTCGCCACCACGCTCTATACGCATGACGTGGTGAGCCTGCCCGAAATCGTCGGCGCCATTATCGTCGGCGGCGGCATCGGCTTCGTCATCGCACGCCGCATCGAAATGACCGCGATGCCGCAGCTCGTCGCGGCCTTCCACAGCCTCGTCGGCCTCGCCGCCGTGCTGGTGGGCGCGGCGGCCTATCTCAACCCCGGCGCGTTCGGCATTCTCGATCCGCTGACGGACGAGATCCACAACGCCAGCCGGATCGAAATGGGCCTTGGCGTCGCCATCGGCGCGATCACCTTCTCGGGATCGGTCATCGCCTTCCTCAAGCTCAACGGCAACATGTCGGGCAAGCCGATCATGCTGCCGGGCCGCCACCTCATCAACCTCGGCACGCTGGCCGCGATCCTGGGCCTCATCGCCTATTTCGTGACCGACCAGAGTCCCTGGATCTTCTGGACCGTGACGGCGCTGAGCTTCGTCATCGGCTTCCTGCTCATCATCCCCATCGGCGGCGCGGACATGCCGGTCGTCGTGTCGATGCTGAACAGCTATTCGGGCTGGGCCGCCGCCGCCATGGGCTTCACGCTCGGCAACAGCGCGATGATCATCACCGGCGCGCTGGTCGGCTCGTCGGGCGCGATCCTCAGCTACATCATGTGCAAGGCGATGAACCGCAGCTTCATCAGCGTCATCGCGGGTGGCTTCGGCGCGGAAACCGGCCCTTCGGGCGGCGGCGCGGCGGCGGTCGACCGCCCCTACAAGCGAGGCAGCGCGGAGGACGCGGCGTTCCTGATGAAGCAGGCCGACAGCGTCATCATCGTGCCCGGCTACGGCATGGCCGTCTCTCAGGCGCAGCACGCGCTGCGCGAAATGGGCGACCTGCTCAAGAAGGAAGGCGTCAGCGTCAAATACGCCATCCACCCGGTCGCGGGCCGCATGCCCGGCCACATGAACGTGCTGCTGGCCGAAGCCAACGTCCCCTATGACGAGGTGTTCGAGCTGGAGGACATCAACAGCGAATTCGGTCAGGCCGACGTCGCCTTCGTGATCGGCGCGAACGACGTGACCAACCCGGCGGCGAAGACCGACAAGACATCGCCCATCTACGGCATGCCGATCCTCGACGTCGCCAACGCCAAGTCGGTGCTGTTCGTGAAGCGCTCCATGGGCGGCGCGGGCTATGCCGGCGTCGACAACGAGGTCTTCTATATGGACAACACCATGATGCTGCTGGCCGACGCGAAGAAGATGGTCGAGGAAATCGTCAAGGGGCTTGCCCACTAACCGGGCCTTCCCCTAACCATCAACGGGACGGCGGGGCAGCGCTCCGCCGTCCCTTTTCATATCGGGGATTTGAGGAACATCATGCGCAAACTCGGCCTGATCGGCGGCCTTAGCTGGACCTCGACCGCGCGCTATTATCACATCATCAATCAGGCCGTGCACCGCGCGAAGGGCGGGCAGCACAGCGCGCCGCTGCTGATCGAAAGCCTCGACTTCGCACAGGTCGCAGGATGTGCGAGCGAGGACGACTGGGATTGCGCGGCGGGCCAGCTCATCGCCTCGGCCCGGCGGCTGGAGCAGGCGGGCGCGCAAAGCCTGCTCATCTGCGCCAATAGCATGCACCGCGTCTACGATCAGGTGCAGGCGGAAGTCGGCGTCCCCATCATCCACATCGCCGAAGTCGTCGGCGCGCGGATGCAGGCGGACGGGATCGAGCGCGCCGCGCTCATCGGCACCCGCAACGTCATGACGGAGAAATTCTACCGCCAGCGTCTCGTCGCCCACGGCGTCTCGCTCCTTCCCGCCGACATGGACCTTGCCGAGCGCATCGACCGCATCGTCTACGACGAACTCACTGTGGGGAAGGTCAGCAAGGAATCGGAGCGCTTCATGAAGTCGGAACTCACCGACATCGCCAAGCAGGACGTGCAGGCGGTGGTGTTGGCCTGCACCGAACTGGAACTGATCGTCGACGTGAAGGCGAACGTGCTTCCGATCTACGACTGCACCCATATCCATGCGAAGGCGGGGGTCGACTTCATCCTGGGGTGAAGGGGGGATAGCCGCTCTGCCGTCGGGCGCGCGCCACTGCCCGCGACGCCCCCTCTTGCGGCCCGGCGATCCCACGTCTAAAGGGCGCGCAACTTTCCAACAATCCGGAGTATTGAGGGCCATGGCCGTCACGCGCACCTTTTCGATCATCAAGCCCGACGCCACGCGCCGCAACCTGACCGGGGCGGTCACCAAGAAGCTGGAAGAAGCGGGCCTGCGCGTCGTCGCGTCGAAGCGCATCCGCATGAGCCGCGAGCAGGCCGAAGGCTTTTATGCCGTGCACAAGGAGCGCCCCTTCTTCGCCGATCTCGTCGCCTTCATGATCTCCGGCCCGGTCGTGGTGCAGGTGCTGGAAGGCGAAGACGCCGTAAAGCGCAACCGCGACATCATGGGCGCGACCAACCCCGCCAATGCCGACGAAGGCACGATCCGCAGGGACTATGCGGAATCGATCGAGGCCAATTCGGTCCACGGTTCCGACAGTGAGGAAAATGCGGCGATCGAGATCGCCTATTTCTTCAAGCCCGAAGAAATCGTCGGCTGATCCCTGCGATCGCCGCCTGACAGGTGAAAGGCCCGGCCGCCAGAAAAGAGCGCTTCCGCCCTCGGCGAAAGCGCTCTTTTCTTTTTTGAGGTCGCATTTTCCGAGTCGTTGACCGTGAACGGTCAACCTGAAAATGCTTTCAGAGCGCGCCGGGCTTTTTCGTCGGCAGGGCGGGCTGAGCGGTGTGAACGCGCGGCGCTTCGGCCGCGCGGGCCTTGACGAACAACTGCCAGGACGACACGGCCAGAACGGCGGCGAGCAGAGGCTGGAGCAGCCGGTCGGGCGCGCGCGACGAGAGGTAGCTGCCGACGATCACGCCGGGGATCGAACCGATCAGCAGGTTCGTCAGCAGCGTGCCGTCGACGTCGCCCATCAGCCAGTGGCCGGTGCCCGCGATCAGGGCCAGCGGCACCGCATGGGCGATGTCCGACCCGACGATCCGCGACACCTGAAGCCGGGGATAGAGCGTCAGCAGCACGGTGACGCCGATGGCCCCAGCGCCCACCGACGAAACCGTCACCGCCGCGCCCAGAAAGGCGCCGAGCAACGTGGTGCTGACGAAGATGCCCGTTCGTGACTTGGGCGGATCGACGACGTCGCGGTGACGGAACAGCCAGCTTCGCGCCAACACGCCCACGGCGGTAAGGGCCAGCAGGGAGGCGAGCGTGGTCAGGATGATCTTTTCGGTGGACTGGCCCACTTCTCCCACTTGCGAGAGCAGGAACAGCGTGACCAGCGCGGCGGGCACGCTGCCCAGCATCATGCGCCGCACGATGGCCCAGTCCACGCTTTCGCGCGATCCATGGACGGCGGACCCGGCGATCTTCGTGATGGCGGCGAAAAGCAGATCGGTGCCGACCGCCGTCTTGGCCGAATAGCCAAAGAAGAGGACGAGCAGCGGCGTCATCAGCGATCCGCCGCCCACGCCGGTGAGGCCCACGAGCAGGCCGACGAGCAGCCCCGCAACGGCGTGTAAGAAGTCTATGGTCATGAATGCCACATCGTCCATCGGACGGCGCGCCACAAAGCGCTTTTAGGTTTCAGGGGGCAAAGCAGGGCTAGGGCCGTTTCGCTGTCAGCCGCGCCCAGCGCGCATCGACCGCCACCTGCGCTCCCGTCGCGGAAAGCCCTTCGACGCGGGCGACGCCGCGCAACGTCAGGCTGTGCCCCGCGATCCAGCCGCCCTTGATGCCATAGCCGATGTCGTAGAGCGCGACGCTCTCATGGGTGTCGCCGCCCGCGGTGAAGCGGGTCGCGATGGCGACCGGCAGCCGCTCGTCGCCGACACTCTCGTCGGGCAGCTTCGCCCTGGCGCGCGCCTTCTTGAGCGCCCCGTCGAACCACCCCGCCTCGATCCGGGCGTCGCCGCTTGTGTCGACGGGCGCAAGGGCGAGGGCGGCGGGGAATCGGATCGTCTGGCTCTGGATGATCTGCGCCGGATCGCTGGCGGCGAGCGCGATGCGGTCGTCCCCGACCGAGGCGGCGCGCAGGACCAGCTTCGCGGCGCGGGCCGAAGCCTTGCGGCTCTCGCCCGCTTTTTCCGCGCGTTCCTCACGCTTGTCCGCCCAGTTGAGATAGAGGGTGACGGCCGAAATCACGACCGCGAGCACCGCGACGCTTTCGCCCAGCGTGATCCAGCGGCGGCGGATCGCGGCGGCCTCCTTCGTCTCGGGCGCGGTATCGCTCATGTCAGGCGATCTGGGGCGGGATTTCGAAGCGGTCGATCACCCAGTCTTCCGCCTGCGCGCCGCCGATCCATTCCTGCATCCACGGATGCGCGATGATAGCGCGCATATAGGCTTCGGCGAAGCGGGCGACGGGAAGCTGATAGGTGATGAAGCGGGTGACGACCGGCGCGAACATCAGGTCCGCGGCGGAAAAGTCCCCGAAAAGATACTCGCCGTCGCCGCCGTGACGCGCGCGCGCCTGCGCCCAGAGCTGCATGATGCGGGCGATGTCCTGCGCCACGGCGTCGGAGGGCGGGACAGCGTCGAAGATGCGGCGGATGTTCATGCTGTGCTCGCGCCGGAGCGCGGCGAAGCTGGAATGCATTTCGGCGGCCATGGAACGGGCCATGGCGCGCGCGGCGGGATCGGCGGGCCAGAACAGGTCGCCGTCCGTTTTGTCATTCAGATATTCGACGATGGCGAGGCTGTCCCACACGACGATGTCGTCGCCGTCCCACAGGATCGGCACCTTGCCCGAAGACGGCGCGAACTCGTCGCCCTCGCGCCGCTTCTCCCACGCCTCGTCATAGAGGGGAACGGTGACTTCCTCGAACGGAAGGCCCGACAGCTTGCACGCCAGCCAGCCCCGCAGCGACCAGCTCGAATAGGCCTTGTTGCCGATAAAGAGTTTCATCATGGGGTGGAGATTAAAGCGCGGCGGCAAGAAGTCGAGAGCGGCATGTCGGATTTCGGAGCGGATTTTTGGACCGGACGCCGGATCGGCGTGGTGGGAACGGGGCGCGTTGCGCGCGCGGTGGCGCTGGCGTTGCGCGATCCGGCGAGTGCGCCGGTGAAGATATGGGGCCGCGATCCTGCGCGGCGGGACGCGGCGGCGGCGATGACCGGCGGGCAGGGGGCGGAGAGTCCGGCGGTGCTCTGCGCGCAATGCGACATCGTCGCGCTGGCGGTGGCGGACGATGCTCTGGAAACGGTGGTGGCCGATCTGACGGGCGCGGTGCGGCCCGGCACTTTCATCTTTCATGTGAGCGGACGGAGCGGCGCGGCGGTGCTTGACCCGCTGGCGTATCGGGGTGCGCTGACAGCGGCGATCCATCCGGCGATGACCTTCACGGGGGACACGTCCACCGAAGTCGCGCGGATGGCGGGCGCGTGCTTCGCCGTGACGGCTGCGAATGACGAAGCGATGGCTTTGGCGCAGGCGCTGGTGCGGCGGCTGGGCGGAGTGCCGGTTGCGGTGGCGGAGGCGCATCGGACGCTTTATCATGCCGCTCTGTCCCACGCCGCCAACCATCTGGTGACGCTGATCGCCGGGGCGCGGGCCGCGCTGGAAGCGGCGGGAGTGGAGGAGCCGGGCGCGCTGCTCGCTCCGCTGACGCGGGCGGCGCTCGACAACAGTCTCGACCGGGGGATGGCGGCGCTGTCCGGCCCGCTGCTGCGCGGCGACGCCGGGACGGTGGCGGATCATCTGGCGGCGCTGGAAAGAGACTGCCCCGAAATGCTGCCAGCCTATCGTGCGATGGCGCGCGCGACGATCGATGCGCTGGAGCGGCGGGGCGGACCCGTTTCGCCCGCTATCGCGGCGCTGCTGGATACGCCGGATAGGGGCGGTGCATCGGGTGTCGAAGGATAGGCGATTGTTTTTCAAAAGATTTGGGGAACGGAGCCGCAGATTCGTCGTTGTTTCTCA
The DNA here is from genome assembly GCF_003967075.1 of Sphingobium amiense. Lineage (NCBI taxonomy): Bacteria > Pseudomonadati > Pseudomonadota > Alphaproteobacteria > Sphingomonadales > Sphingobiaceae > Sphingobium > Sphingobium amiense. The sequence goes on along the minus strand of NZ_AP018664.1, from coordinate 2,282,021 downwards.
GAACAGGAGAGAAACATGCTGGACTATGGCCATCGGGCGATTGCGCCCCGGAGCATCCACGGAATCCTGATCGGCATGATGATCGCCGTCCCGGTGTGGGTCGCGATCTTTCTGCTCATCGGCATCATCTGAACCCGGAGTCAGTGGGGCGCGCCCTCCACATGCCGGAGCTTGTCGGGATTGCGCATCACATAGATTGCCTTCACCCGGCCATCCTCGATCAGCAGCGCCGTCGTCTGCAAGATTCCGTCCGCCTCTTTCGTGACAAAGCCGGGCAGGCCATTCACGAATGCCCGTCTGACCAGTTCGGGCATACCGCGCCGCAGCCGGGAAATGGCTGACAGACCGCGCATGACCTCGACCGCGCCGTCCAGAATACGGCCAGCTGCAGGGCGCCTGCCGCCGCCGTCTGAATAGAAGCGGACATCGTCCGCGAGCAGCGCGCTCAGTCTGGCTGCATCGCCATCCCGCGACGCTTCGTAAAAAGCCGATGCGATCGCCAGCCCGCGGTCGCGGTCCACCGGAAAGCGCGTCCGCTCGCTGCGCACATGTTCCCTCGCGCGGGCGGCGAGCTGACGGCATGCGGCGGCGTCCCTGCCAATGGATCGCGCGACATCGTCGAACGTCTCTGCGAACACATCGTGCAGCAGAAATGCCGCGCGCTCGAGCGGAGAAAGGCGTTCGAGCGCGAGCATCAGGGGAAGCGTGACATCCTCCGTAGGCTCCGCCTCCACGACCGGTTCAGGAAGCCACGGCCCGACATAGTCTTCGCGCCGCACCCGCGCGGATTTGAGATGGTCGAGGCACAGCCGCGTCACCATGCGGCGGAGAAACGCGGCGGGGACGCGCACCGCTTCCCTGTCCGCCCCGGCCCAGCGGATGAAGGCTTCCTGAAGCACATCCTCCGCATCGGCCATCGACCCGAGCATGCGATAGGCGACGCGCAGCAAAGTGGCTCGCTGCGCGTCGAAGGCCGCGGCGCTTTCGTCCGTCACTCGGCCCAGCCCAGCGCCGGATCGTAGAGATGGAAGCCGACCGCCAGCCGGTTCCAGCCATTGATGACGTTGATCGCCAGCGTCAGTTGCACCTGTTCTTCCGGGCTGAACTCCGCCTCGAGCGCGGCGAAGACATGGTCGGGCGCGCGTTTGGTGGCGACCTGCGTCAGATGCTCGGTCCAGCCCAGAGCGGCCCGCTCGCGCGGGGTGTAGCAGGGGGCTTCTTCCCACGCGGCGACCAGATGGATGCGCTGCTCCGCCTCGCCTGCCTTGCTCGCATCGGACGTGTGGATGTTGAGGCAGTTGGCGCAGGCGTTGATCTGGGACGAGCGGATCTTGACCAGTTCCAGAAGGCTCTTCTCAAGGCCGCATTTCTCCACCTGCATGGACAGGTCATACCAGGCTTTGAAGAGGGGGCCGCCAGCGGAATAGATGTTGGTGCGGTCGTTCATGGTTCGGTTCCTTTCATCGTGGTGGATACCGCCATGACGACGCAGCATTCGTCTGTGTGACATGCCCGCGTCATTTTGTCGAAAATAGGGGTTGGGGAGAATCGCGCATCGGCGAAATGCCGGCGGCAGGGTCCGCACGTCGATGGCCAATCTTCCCTGCCGCGCCATCGGGCGCTCTGAAAAGCCGGGCATTCGGGAAGGAATGGAGCCGAGCCGGAATCGAAATAAGGCGATATTGCCACGTATACTCAACTAATTAACACTATTCGCGATATGAATGTGCCCCCAACGAGGCCCCTATTCGTTCGGTACTAGGGCGCCATATTCCAGTTCGTCGAGGCGAGAGGCGGCCCGGCGAATATATCCAAGCAAGTCTCTGTCATTGTCGCTTGCTTCCCAAACGGCCAGGCTCATCTGTAGCAGACTATGGAAATGATCGAATTTGGGGGCATCTGCCTCCCACATTCCCGTTAATGCGGAGCATACATCCTTCGCTTGCTGGTAAGTGGCAATCGTTGTTTCTGGATCGTTGTAAATGCGATTGAACGTAGCGCCGCGCGTACTGCCCAACTTTAAATGCAGGGTTCTCTTGCCATTGAGCAGCTTAGTAATCTCAACGCGCGAATTTTCGCGAGCGTTCTTGTAGGACCGCAACGTTGCCGCTGCTTCCTTGCGAGACTGCCCAGCGAGATGCAAGTAATAGAAAATCGGAAGTGTGTAACCCTGCTCGTGACTTACCTGTTTGAAATATGACAGTGGCTGCTCGACGGGTGTGCGGTTGATGAAATTTCGCAGGATGGCGTCCACGGTCACTTCCTCACGCACCGTCCTTACTGGAGACAATATTTCAGCAGGGACGGTCTGGGCATCGCCGATGACGCGAAGCGTCGGTGCGCCATCCACCTCATTGAACTCGCCTTCCCGGATGAACTTGATCTGCTCCAGCGATTTCGGATCGATCAATATCGACCGCTGCCCACCTTCCAACTGGCCATCAGCCAGATTGGCAACCATGGCATCCTGCGGGCCAAGCTCTAGGCGGCGTGGACAAATTTGAGTCAGCATCTGGCGGTGGCGAGATGGACCATGCCGAGGAAGCTGTTGGCCAGTTGGTCATAGCGCGTGGCGATGGCGCGGTTGATCTTGAGATGGCCGAACATGCGCTCGATGCGGTTGCGCTGTCGGTAGAGCGTCAGGTCGTAGTCGATCTTCACGCGGCGGTTTGATCGACCGGGAATGACGGCGTCAATGTTCCGCGCGGTTAGGTCGGCGCGGATCGCGTCTGCATCATAGCCTTTGTCTGCAAGGAAGGCATCGGGCACCCGCTCAGGCAGGTCGATCAGAGCATCATACGCCCGACAATCTGCCGCTTCGCCGCCCGTTAGCAGGAAGGCGAGCGGTCGTCCGAGGGCATCGGCCAGGCAGTGAAGCTTACTGGTGAACCCGCCCCGCGAGCGGCCAAGAGCGCGTCGATGAGTCCCCCTTTTCCGCCCGCTGCCGAGACGTGGGCGCGGACTGTAGTGCTGTCGATGCTATAGTAACCGCTGTCCGCCATGATCTCGGCCAGCGTTACAGCGACGGTCTCCCAGACCCCGGCCTCGCTCCATCGCCGGAAGCGGCGATAGATGGTGTTTCAACTTCCGTATTTTGGCGGCACGTCGCGCCACGGTGCACCGCAACGGAGTCGCCATAGGATGCCGTTGATGATCGAGCGGTTCTGCCCTGGTCGCCTGCCTCGCCCGCGATTTTCAGGCTCTATGGGCAACAGGCCTTTCAGAACGCACCATTCCGCTTCGGTGAGATCGCCCCTGCTCAAGCCTGCCTCCAAAAAGCAGCCTTGAATCAATCAACAGCGTTCGCGTCAATTGCGTCCTTGTCAAATAGGCGGCAAATATACTCCATGGCAAAGGCAATACCCACGAGATTTAGCGTCCTTCCCGAAAATGAAGCTGCTGCCATCGCGCACCTCGAAGCGCGCGGCTATTCCCCGGCGGCCATCAAAACGGATGATGGTGGGTTGAGTGTATTGATTTTCAGTCCGCTTCCTGACGACCAGATGTTTGGGCTGGTCCAAGCCTTGCCGGTGCATCTGAGCGCCAAGATCGGCATCGTTATGGGTGATCAACCGCCGTTCGCTTCAAAGCTCTGACCTGAATTTGTCCACGTCGCCTAGCAGGCGCTGAACCATAGGCATGATTGATTCGCGGCTCTGCCTGTCACGTTCATCAAGGATCGCACGAAGATCGGCGTAGCAGATTGGCCGGGTTTCGCCGGGATAGCGATAGTAGATGAACCCTTCGATCAGTTCGTTTTCAGTCTTGCCTGCGATCACCGGCTTGGAGTTGTGCGCCTCAACGTGGATCACGCCCACGATCAGTTCATCGAGTTTCAACGTTGCGACACGGAAGCGGGGTGTCGGCTCTAGCGCAGCGCGGATAGTCTGGCTGAACTTATTCTGGTCAGTATCGGTGAAACGATCATCCTTGAGGCCGCAGACGGAAAAGCCGTCCGGCTTGTCCTTCACCCCAAAAAAAAGATAGCCGCCGCGATGGTTGGCGAACCCGGCGATGGTTTTCAGCGGTTTGCCAAAGCCCTTGAGATTGAAATTCTCCTTGCACTCGAACTCGTCAGATTCACCCGCTATGCATCGCCAGATATCGTCGCTGCCTTTGGCGAAAAAGGACCGGAGAACCGCTTCGCAAATCGGGTCGGCAGGCTTTGCGGGAACCGGCGCGGCGACAAACACCGGGGAAACGACAGCCGATGGCGTGAAGCTCGCCATGAACGCCTTCGCCTCGTCCTCGCTGGCGGCGGCGATTTCCGGTCCATAGCTGCGGTCTCGAATGCCGGTGATCCGGCCAGAATTCACCGCCCGATCCTGCCGATTGAAGTAGAACTGGATATCCTTGTTCTTCATCCCCATGCGGAGCATGGCTTTGATCAAACTGATTTCCTCATCTGTGATCGAGCGTTTTGGCAAAGATAGACCTACTCGTCCGTCACACCTAGAAACTCATTAACTGCCTTCGCCAGCAGCACCCGCCGCGCTTCAAGGAAGGCACGATAGCTCCCGACTTCGAGCAACTCAGGTTCTGATGGGATACCTTGCAGCGCGAGTAAACCCGGCCCCTGCTTGGTCAGAAAGTCGGCGAGATAAATCGACGGAGCCTTGTCGCTGATCTTGCGATTGGTGCGTCCGCCAATGAAAGTCAGATTGGCGACATCATCTGCATCGCGTGACGAAAAGCCGTTTTTGGTAAGCAGCGCCTTGGGAAAGAAATGGTGAAATTGAAGCCGATGCTGTGAACCCGAATGATCCAGCGAGATTTGCAGATTCGAGGTCCAGTCTTTCGCGCCAAGCGCCCTAAAGGTAAGGAACATCGTCTTGAAGAGCGAACTGCGCTGATCGCGCCCCTCGAGGTCTTCGGGCGTGATGTTGAGCCTACCGAATTGCAGCCGAACCCGATCGATGAGTGCGTCGGCTGAGCCGCCCTTTGATATGATGCCCAAATCCTGATCGAGAATGGTCTCACTGGAACCGCGTGAAAACCTCCCCTTTGCGTTGGCCAACAATGCCCATTGCCGCAAGCGGTCGGATTCTTCAGGAGACAATGCATATCCCTTGGCGTGTCCGAAATAGGCGACCACGATCATCAGGAACGGCGAGGAGAGCAGCGCTGGGCCATCGATGCCGACATTGCTCTTGAGGAAGTTGATGGCGAACCGCATTCCCTCGGTTGCCTCCTTCCAGCCAGTCTGGAGCACATCGAGCGATAGCCGTCCCGCTGTCAGAAACCGTGATTGCCCAGTTGCGAAGGCAATCAGTGTTTTCAGATGGATGCCAAGGTCCAGATCGAAGCCCAGCTTGGCGCATTCGGTCTGGAACTTTTGGAAAATCTCGAGGCTGTGCCGCCACCGTGCCGTGATCTGCGCCAGCGCCAAATCGGAGCTGCGCAGCTTCGCACCCAGCGAGTTCACGCGCACGAAAATTTCGGTGACTTCCTCATAGGTCAACGACCGTTCGAGGACATCCATGCGATAGACATATTTGCGGATACGGCGAAGCTGGGCGAGCCGCTTGCTATATTTCTCATATCGCGGATCATCGAAGCCAGTGACGCCTGCGCTTTTCAAGAAGCTCGTATCGCTGTCACTCTTGAACACCTCCGACACTTTCACCCATTGGGCCAGTGCGGCGAGTTTGTTGGTGGCTACAACGAAGGTCATCCGCTCAAACCGCCTTTGGAGATCGTCCTCAGTCGAATCCACCTCGTCCGTCTCGGTTGCCTCTTCGTCGGCGTCCTCATCGACTTCCGTGATAACTTCCTGCCGTTCGGGGTGTTCGAGGTTGAACAGCAATTCGATCGGCTTCACCCGTCCGCGAACTTTTACCGGCTCACCCCGGATGATGGCAGACAGGGAAGTCAGGCGCTGTTGGCCATCCAGCAGCAGGCGCGTCGTGGCATAGGAGTTTTCCGCCTGGCTAATCGCCATATCTTGAAGCGGAACGGCCTCGTCGGTCTCCCACAACAGGATCGCTCCCGATGGATAACCGCGATAAAGCGAGTCCATCAGATCGCGAACGCGCGGAGACCGCCAGACATATTGCCTTTGCATCTCTGGCAACCGAAGTTCTCCACGCTCAACCATGCCCACGAGTTCTTCGACTGATGCTTCCGCCTTTGCCACGTAACCCCCTGCTTCCGTCCCGCTATTCGGGAACGACTTCTGCCCCAATGGCCAGTAAATGAAAATTGGAGGCCGATGGCAAGGTGAAGATCGGCAAGCCCAATGCTTTCGCCTTATGCGCCAAGGCTTCGGCCTTTCTGCCCGGCGAAGCGTGAGCGATCAGGATGCTTTCACATAAAGTTAGGATGTAGCGGTTGCGCTGCTCTGCCGTGCGGGCGGTGGTCTGGCCCATGGTGTCCGGAAGGGCGAAACGATAAGCGTGCGACCGTCTTTCTCGGCACTGCGAAGCGCGGCGGAGAGGCGCGCATTCTCGACCGGCTCAACCGGGACGTTCGGGTGAAGATTTCCGTCGCGCCGCGTGCGGGTGGAAAGCGGGCTTCGATATCAACGCTTGCTGCCTGAAACCAATTAGCCGCGATCGAAGGGAGCGGCCCGCGCATGGGGTCGGTGGGTGGGACAAGCGAAGGGGCCGCCCCTTCTTGGGGCGGCCTCATCAAAATAATCTACGCTGCTTTCTCGATCGCTTCTGTGGCCGCCAGTTGGTGCAGATAAGCAACGGCGCGTTCGGCATGGGCGGCGGCTAGGACAATGGCGCGGGTGTCGTTTTGCAGCACCTTGATCCAGCTTGCGATATAGCTGGCATGATCAGGGCGCGGCTCAATACAAAGCCCCAGATCGGCGGCCAGGAAGGCAGCGCCTAGTTCCGCGATATATCCTGACAGTCCAGCCCTAATGTGACTTCCACCGCAAATTTTCGGGGCGCGGATCATGCGGCCATCTCCTCAGGCTGGGGCTGCTGGGCGTGCATCCAGTCGGCGGCCGCCTGCGCCTTGCTGGCGGCGGTGAAGATGGCACGAGGGTCGTCTTTGAGTGCGCGCAACCACGATGCTACGTAGGCGGCATGATCGGCCCGCGGATGGTGAGCGATCCCGAGGTCGGCGAGCACGAACGATGCGGTCAGTTCAGCGCAAATTTCCTCGATCGCCAAGCTGTCGCGCTTGAAACGTTCGGCAAAGTTGCGGTCGAGCCGGTGCTTTGCCCCTGTGGCGTGGGCCGCCTCATGCAAAAGCGTGCCCATCTGTGCTGATGCATCCCGAAACGAGGCAAAGGTCGGCATGAAGATGTGATCGAGGTCGATCCGGTAGTGCGCATCGTAGGCGCCCTCGGTGACCGGGATCTTGAGGGCCGCGACGAAAGCTTCGGCGTGCCCGAACCGCTCGCCCTCGGGTAGAACTGCGACAGGTGAGGGTTCATAGCCCTCGACCTGGGCGAGGTTGAACACGGTGAAGGCCCGCGCGAACATGCGGCCGGGTCCGGCTTCGCCATCGTCATGATCATCATCGGTGCGCGATGCGGCCTGTTTCCAGAACACAACCGTCGTTCCGCGTTCACCTTTGCGGACCTGTGCGCCAAGCGATGCCCACTGGCGATAGGTCCCCCAAAGACCGCTGGAATAGGCAGCCGCTTCGGCTGCGATCCAGAGCGCGAGCACGTTGACGCCGCGATAGCGGCGGCGGGAGGTGACGTTCTGCGGCCTGGTGGTGGCAGCGCCATCATGGTGCCAGGGCATACGCCAATCGCCGGCACCGGCTTCGATGGCACATACAATCTCGGTAGTAATGCGCGAATAGACGTCGGCTCGCGGCGTAGCAGGGTAGGATCGGGACATGGCAGGTCTCCACGACGGGCGGAGGGAAACTGTCTTCCGCTCCTTCAATCCGTCACCCGCAAACCCGCCTCCTCTTCCTCTCCCGCCATACCGTTATGCGGTGTGGCGGTACCCGGTGCGATCTGTTCAAGAACACGCTGGATTCTGGCCACCTCGGCCTGAAGCGTCACCCGCTGCGGCTCTGGAAGCCGCTTCTCGCGCAACAACAACCGTGCCTCATCAGCACCGCGCTGCCATGCCGGGCGATGCCGTTCGGCGATGCAGGCATTGGGGCAGCGGACCGGTTCGCACATGGAGATCATTGGCCCGCTTGCGCCTGGCTCCGAACTCCGGTTCAGGCACAGGGCAGTTGCCGGATCAAAGAAGCAATCGGCCAGCGGGCCGACATGCAATGTCCGCGCGAGACTGCCCAGCATGGTGCGCAGACGTGGACGGTCGGCAATCATGGCAGGTAGCGGCGCCAACTCGTGGGCGGCAGTATCAAGCACAACTCCGACCCTGTTCGCGGCAGGTCCGCCAAGGCGTGCGCCACTTTGCCGCTCGTCGAAGTAGACAAGGATATCGTCGATCTGCCCGAGCGCACGCTGGGCTTCGATCTCTCCCCGAAATCCGGACCGGCTGCTGCCAGCATAGCCTTCGAAAGCCGCAACGCTGGCATGCTTGTACTGGATCATGCCGGCAATTGTTCCGAAGGGCCGGTTGGCGATGTGCCAGGCGATTGTGCGGCGAAACTGACGCGTTGTCAGACGCCATGGTCGGCCGTCGGGTCCGGCAGGAATGACGGGTGCCTGCGCGGATCCGAATTGGTCATTGAGGTGATCGCGGAACCGGTTGAGTTGCCGGACTATCTCTGCAGAGACGTGCGTCTTGGTATTGGCCCGGAGCGTGAGGACTGGCCACAGGGTCGTTGTTCCGCGCGCTTGCCCTGCACGCGCGGAAAGGCGTTCGAGGACATCGATGGCTTCAGCGACTGGCGCGATGGTAACCCACTCGGTCTCCTCGCCGCCGCCGCGCTTGCCCTTGTAAGCAGTGGACTTGATACGATGCCGCAAGATCGTACCGTCTTCGGCTTTGGTAATAGACAGGCATCCCTGCCTCATGGCTTGGATCTCGCTGTCCCGCATGCCTGAGAGAAAGGCACATACGATATAGGCTGCGGACTGCAGCATGACTTCCTCGAGGGGCAAAACCTTGGCATCGAAGCGGGTGCGCCAAGGCAGGCCAGTATCGGGATCGGCAGAAATGGGCGTATCCATGCCGCCGATCTCGGTGCCGAGTTCTGCGATGGCAGCGGCGATGAGGTCTGGTGCACCGGTGGCGAGGCCAAGGTGCATGGCAGGTTCGGCCTGCGCGTTGATACCGGCATGGAGGTGGATCAGGTGGTAGTTGATCGGCGGCGTGACGGCGCCGGTTTGCGGGTCTGTTCGCGTTGCGCCGTTATGTGCCGTGGTCCAGATCGGAATGCCGCGCCCATGCTGCCGCAAGGATGCAACATAGTCGAGAAGGCGTTCGCGTTGCCGTAACCGACGAACAGCGGGATCCAGACCTTCCCCAGCGGCAATCAGACGGTTGCGCGTTGCTTCAAGGCGATCGAGTTCCGCCCGTGCGGCAAGGATATCGCCTGCGTGGCAGGTCACGTAGCGCAACGACCAGGAGAGCAGCGGCGTCATGATCGATTCGGGAATGCGCGGCGTCCGGTTCTCCCCTGCAATATGCTTTGCGCCCGCCACGGAAAACGGACTTCGTCCCGGCCACGGTTCGAAGGACAGGTGCGCAGTCGGCAGATGATGCTGCAACTCGTGCAGGTCAAAGACGATCCGCAGCAGCGCTGCCGCTACAACTGGGCGCAGCCCGGCAAGGCGCAAAGATCCGGCGTAGCGATCGACCAGAGCCTGATCGACCCGGCCGAGATCGAAACGCCCCAGCTGAGCCTTCACGAAGTCGAAAAAGCGCAAGGTCCGGTTGGCCTCGCCGCGCACCCCGGCCGGCTCAAGCCGCGAACGGTGACCGGGGAGATCGACATTGAGCCGCGCATGGAGAATCTGGCGCAGGGCATCAGCAATAGATGGGTCTTCAATACCGCCGAAATGTACCGTGACATGGCAGCGCCGCGCGTTGTCGCGAAATACGCCGGGAGCCAGATCCCACACCGGATCGCCGTATCGTGAAATATGCGCGCGATCGCAGCCGGGGCGCAAAGGCGCGGACATAAGCACAGGGAGGGCATCGCGCTCATCGTCGCTCTCCGCCAGAAGCTGGACAACGGTCATACCCGTGCCTCTGGCGGCAGATAGACCGTGGGAGGGTCGTTCGCGACTTGCGCACGGGCCCTTGCCACGACGCCTTCGGCGAAGGCAGGCAGGATCTGCTGAACGATGCGATCATGGGCATGACCAAACTTGGCGGTCCAATCAGCGGCACTCAGGCCGATCCGCTGAGCGTCGACGAAGGAGAGAAAGGCGAGAATGGCAGGCAGCTTGCGCGCGGTAATGACCGCGTTGCGGCAATCGAGGCAGGCCCAGAACGGTGTTGGGCATGGCGTGCCGACGGATGCGAAGGGACTGGAATAGAAGTTGCCACAGCTTGCAAGCCAGACGTCTTGTTCGCCATCGAGCAGTGCGGTTGAAATGCCCCCATCATCGGGATCAGGGCTTGCCAACTTGCCGCGCAGCCGGTCCTCGTCTTGAGGAGGCAGGATCATTGGACCAGCGAGCGCCTCTTCGAGGGCATCTGCCACGGTTTGCTCGTGCAGCGGTCTGAGGGAGGGAATATCGGCGTAGTGCCGTGCCGCGATATCGACGGTATGACCTACGGCGAAGCGGGCCATGTGGCCTTCGGTCTTCAGATACCACAAGGCCTTGTGCGTCTTGCGCAGATACGAAAGACACAGATGGAGCGGTTTACCCTGATCATCGGTAATACAATGGCGCTGCGTCCAGGCACTGACCTTCAAGCGCAGTTGACGAATACCTGCGGTGATCTCGCCCGGCTGAAAATAGACCCAAAGGTTATCGCTAAAGTTATGGACCCTGGCCTTGGACGATAGGGCGATGATGCGTCGGATCAGACCGCCAGGGGTGGATGAGCCGCGATCACGCACCCGGATTGTCTTGTGCTCGGCACCGTGTGCCCGCAGCTTGGTGTAGGCGATATCGACGGTACCACCTGCGGCATTGCGCAGACAATCGAGGGTGAGCGACTTGCAGCACTCCAGCTCAAGCCCTGTCTCGAGTAAGAGCAGAACAAGAAGCGGGACGATATCGTCGGCAGTAAGATAGTGGGCTGCGTGGAGGCTCAGGTTAAGCCTGTCACTGGTGAGATCGCGCTTTTTGCGCAGCTTGTACAGGCTCTGAAACGTGGGATCACGGTAGCCCAGAACACCGTATGTCTCGATGGCAGCATGGGCTTTGCAATATGCGCCATCGATCTGCGCCACCTCATCGATCTGTGGCCCCGATCGCAAGCGGGCCTCGATCGCAGCAATATCCGCGCGTGCCGCATCGCGCAGCTGGCGGGCTACATACGGACTGTAGGCATCGCGTGGACGGGAACGAACGTGTGCGTGTGAGCTGACGTAGCGCAGTCGTTCCCGCAAGCCGCAATCGACAAGCTCAGGGCTGTCGTCCGCGATGCGACGTAGGACGGAAACGACCTTGGCGACATAGGTTTGTCCATGCACGCGAGACTTGCCCTGCGCGCTGAGCCATGTCTCAAATCCATCGATGTGATGGGCGCGAAGGTCAGCAGGGCCGTTGATCCGGTCGCCTGTCCCGGCCAGGTAGGCAAAGAAGCTTGGCAGCTGGTTGGCGTATGTCTTGAGGGAGGAACGTACCATGATGGGGCCGCGCGGTGCGGCCAGCTTGAACAGGCTCCGGGCAAAAGCGAGCGCCAGGCCGCGCGGCCGCAAGCCCGTGAAATCGACGAGCAGCTCGCCGCCATATAAGGGATGAATCATGAAGCGCAGCGTGCTGATCTGCGACCATGGATCGGCTTGGGGCGCAGCCGCCTCGGTCTCGAAGCTGACCTTGCGTCCTTTGCGTGGAGCAGCGCTCATGATCGAAGATAGCCTGGTACGAGTGCCAACAGCTCTTCGACTGCCGCATCGACGGTATCGGCACGCGTGGCGAGGTGATCCAGATAAATAGAGGTCGTCGCGAGGCTCGAATGGCCAAGCAATCGCTGGACCTGTTGAAGCGGATCGCCGACCAGCTGGCGATAACCTTCCATGGCGCCCACTGGTGCCGCTGCGTCGGCGAGGCGGCGCTGGATCAGCATGGCCAGCATGTGGACTGCAAAGGAATGCCGGAGTTGATGGGGGCTAAGCCGGACCGGGATGCCTGCGTCCGTGCAACGGCGGCTTGCCCGTGCGAAGATCGCTTCCCACGAGTTGGGCAACACAGGATGGCCCACCTCGGTCAGCCAGAGGACCGCGGCTTCGCGCGGCGTTCCATCGTCAGCGCAAATAACAAGCCTTGCGCGTTCATCCGGTGTGACGACCTCCATGTCCATCGTGCCACCGCCAACGAGAGGCAATGCGCGCTGCCCGAATGAGGGGCTGTGGATGAAGATCGGGCGGTCGATGGCTTCCCAGCCACGGCGCTGTGCGAACTTGGCGACGGCCGCCGCTCGCTCAACGGCGATGTAGGCGTCAAACACCGGCAACAAACGGCGCGGTAGCAGCATGCTTCGCCCCCTGTCACCCTTGGTAAGTGCCGCCGGAAGCTCGACCCGCCGCTGACGTTCCGAGCGGGCGTCGCAAACCGGAATCTCAGCTGCGAGCAAGTGGGATGCCTCTTCCAGGCGCAGGCCGGTGGTGACCAGCAGATCGGCGAACAGCGCGTTGCGCGCGCCATTGCGGTCACGCGCTCCAGGACGCTCGGTCCCTTCAACGGTCAGGCCGCGCAAACCAACTTCCCGGAAGGCGCGGTAATCGGTGAGATCGATGAAACGGACGTCGGAACGACGGGCTGCGCGCTCATAGGCGTCATTGCGGCCCGTGACTGCCGCCCGGCGCCCATCGTGCGATCGTCGCCAGACCTGACGATGCGTAAAAGGTGTACGCTCGATCAGACCCTCCCGTTCGGCCCATCGATAAAGCTTGTCGAGCGAGGCAATCGCCCGGTTCCACGTCGATGCCGAAATCCGGAACTCAGCATCGCTGCGCCGCCGGGCACGATGATAGGCACCGACATCATTGGCATCGGCTTGCCAAACAGACTTGCCACGGGCCGAAGCGAGAAAGCGAACCCAGACCAGAACATCATAGCCATGGGCGCGCAACGAGTGTCGCGAACGCGAACCGTTCAGCGGCAAATCGAGGAAGTAGCGCTCAAGGTGGAGATCATAGATCGCACCATCACGCAGGATTACCGGGATGTAGGAGTCCAGGCCATCCGCCGTCCGGCGCTCCTGAATGACGATCGACGCACCTGAAGTATCCACAGCTTGTCAGTCCCTCCCCCAGACCCCCTCCCAACTCCAGATCGCACACGTTGCGCGCCTGCGGGACGGTGGTCATCAGGCCGGATTACGCCAGCTTATGGATAGCGCTTCATCCGGCCTGATGCCCCCCTGCGTTGCGCCAAAACATACCGTTCAAGTGTGCGTGAGGCACGGTGCAGACTGTCCAGATAATGCTACTAATTCCTCCCGTGCGTACCCTTCATCGCCCCATCTCTCCCGGCCAAAGTTGCGATCAAGGCGGCTCTCGTGCCGAGTCCAGTGCACGGTCTCATGGCCCCTAGTGGAATAATATCCGTGGGCATCATGGAAAGCTGCGAAGGGCGGTAGCTGGATGCGGTCGGCCGACGGGATGTAGTAAGCCCTGTCGCCGCCATGGTTCACGGTCGCCGGAATGCTGGCAAAGAATGCCTCGGCGGCTTCGATGCGCTCCACCTCCGGCACAGATTCAGGCACGATATGGAATCGTTCGGGCAAGCCCTCGATCTGCGCCACGTTGAACACGGTATAGGTCTTCAGGAAACGGAAGCCCTGTTCCCGATCCTCGCCCGTGGAATCGTCATGTAGGGTCTTTGTGCTGTCGCCATAATAGACCACGGTTGTGCCATGCTCCCCCTTGCGCACTTGCGCGCCCAAGGCTTGCGCCTGCTTGTAGGTCATCCATGACGGGCTGACGAAACCCGATGCCTGCGCCTCTATCCACAAAAGAAGAACGTTGATCCCGCGATAGGACTCGCCGGTAGCGCGCAAGGGTCGAGTCTGCCCGGACTTGGCCATGTCACCGCCGCTCCACGGTTTCAGCCAGGGACGGGTGCCTTGCTCAAGTTCAGCCAAAATGCGGTCGGTGATACGGCTGTGCGGGTCTTGTTTGCCGGTGTTCTGGGTCATCGTCTTCACTCCCTTCCAATCCGCGCAGCGGGTCATGCCGCGCATGACCCCTGCCGACCCGGCGAGGGGCGGAGAGAGTGGGGGCAAGGTCCGGTGCCGGGGGTGGTGCGGGCGCAGCGCAGCGAGCCACGGCCCCAAAGCGGCACCTTGCAGGGAGAGAGAGGCAGAGCCTCTTTCTCCCTCCAGAACTGTGGCAAGATCGCGCCGCTGGCGGCGCTCAATCGCGAGCCTAGGAAGCCATTCTACAATCGATGCACAGAAGCCGTCATGCGGCACCGTGCCAGGGCACGCGTCATATGATATTCGACGCCAGCGTAGCCGATGCCGACCTGCTCGGAGATCTCCGCATAGGTCATGCATTTCAGCCGGTGCATCAGGAAGATGCGGCGGGTCTTGCGCGGCATGGCCAGCAGTGTCCGCCGATAAACCCTTCGGATGTCTCCCTCCTCAATTCCCCATGTTTGCTCGGGAGGCGCCGGTGCATCCCGACCCTCGTCGATCGGACAGGTGACGATGTGTGCCGACGCCCTGCGACGCGCGTGGCTGATAAGAAGGTTGCGCGCGCATCGGGTGAGATAGGCTGGCGGATTCTCGATTTGTTCGACAACTCCCGCAGCGAACAGCTTCACGAAAACCTCCTGCGCGAGGTCAGGAGCATCGTCTCCGCCCACCCTCTTTCGGAAGAAACGCAGAACCCGCGCATATTCTGTCCGGTAAAGCGCCTCGAAGGCTGCCGTAGAACGGGAGGGGGTCATTGCCTTCTCTACCGACATTCGCGATCGTTCAGCGGGGCGTCGCGCGAGGCGCGGTAGAGCGTGATGCCGGCTTCGATGCGATCAAGGATGAAGGTGTCGCGCTCGATCCTGGCGATGCGGATGTCGGCCTTGGCAAGTATATCGATATCGACCGCGCATCGATTGCCCAATTCGCTGTCGATGACAGCGCGCACCCGCTGCCAGCAACGCTCATCCTGGAAGGCAGGATGGTTGACGACGATCCAGAATTCATAATCCGAGAACTGGATTGTTTGCCGGTCCTCATACCAGGACCGGCGCGCATAGGGGCCGATAAGGATGATCCGTTTGATCTGCCCTGGCTGGGGCGCCTGGACCTTTTCGGGCTCGAAGCAGGCGCGAATGATACGCGCGATGCGTTCGATCTCATTCTGTTTGCGCCGGACCAGATGATTGACGCGCGCCATCACCACTTCGCGAGCGTAAACGTCGATAGAGGGTGTCATTTGCAGCTCGCACACCAGCGGTCCGCGCGTCTGGGCGCGGATGGTGCAAGCGGTGTCCGCTGTGCGCCGCCATCGCGGCTTGCAGCAACTGCCCGACCTTAACGGCCGGACCTACATAATGCCTAGCAGGGTTATCCCCGGGATGGCCGCCAGTCCTTCCATCCCGTGCCGCCGAATATGCCAGACTGGAGGAATCCGGGCAAGCTGTCTGGCGGGACCGCTATTTCCCGGCGGCGGCTTCCAGTTCGGCGATCCGTTCCGAGCAGACCTGATGGACGACGCGGCCAAGTTCCTCGACGCGTTCGCCAAGCCATGCCAATTCTTCTTCGCTGATCCGATAGTGCTTGGAATAGCGGGCCTTGGTGTAGGCTTCCTTGAGCTTTTGGAACATGGCGCGTTCGCCGTGCGTGGCTCCAGGCCAGATGCCATAGAGGCGGCGGTCTAGCCCTTCGGCCAGCGATCGCAGGAAGGCGATATTATGATTATATGGCGTGTAGAAAGTCAGGGTGAGCAATAGGCCCTGATAGAGACGTTCAGCCGCCTGATGAAGGTCGAAGGCGGCCTTTTTCCAATCGCCATGTCTACGAGCGTCGGCGTAGCCACGAAAGAAGCTAGCTGCACCCGAGCAGTTCTCTTCAAAATACTCTCTTGCAGTGTCGAGCGCCTGCTGGGGTGTCTTCGGCTTGGGCGTCGCCAGTTCGCTGCCGTCCGTCTCGTAAAGCGCGATCCCGTCGTTGGCGACTTCCATGAAGAAGACGCGGCCGTGGGCGAGGCCGTCATTCACCTCGTGCAGCGAATGGACAATGAAATTGACCGGCGTGCGCAGCGTCTTCTCGATTGTGTAGGCGCGGATCAGCCGCTCCTCCGCCTTGGCCCAGTAAGCAGCCCGGTCGGTCAGTTCCTTCTGGCTGACAATGATGAGGATATCGTAGTCGGACTTGTACTGGTTTGCCGACAGCGGCGCATCCACCCAGTCACCCCGCGCATGGCTGCCAAAGAGGACGACCTTCAGGATGCGCGCGCCCTTCCGGGGGCCGGTGGCATTCTCGATTGCGTCGCGAAACTCCTCGAAAATGACCTCGACGATGCGCTCAAGCTCGCGCTGCTTTGCCGCAGGAAGGTGATCGGTATCGGTGCGCATTGCCAAGATTCTTTCGGGATTCGCCGTTGTTTGGCAAGCGCAATCGCACCGAGGCTACGGCCTAAAGATCAAGACGTTCGAAACCCGTGATGCATTCATCGGGAAGGCGGAGTAGGAAAGACTTGGGCTGGGACGAAGCGGTCATACCGAGCCGGCGCGCTGAACGACGGTCTCTGACAACAGCCGCCGTTCGCACACCGCGACCTGCGAGCGGGTAGATTCGCCATATAGGCGGCAGGCTTCAGCCGTGCTCGCTCCCTGCGCCAGCGCAATCTCAACTTCACGCAGCTTTCCGATAATCTCTTCCGGCTTGTGCTTCTTGTTCGGCATTCATCGACCCTTTCGTGGTCCAGACTATCATAGTCTCTGGGCCACTAACCGGGGGGCAGATCAACCGGTGCGGGCGCGATCATGCGATCGCTGGATTGCGGGCCGGGATCGACCGTGGCGATCTTCGGCGGCGGCCCGGTGGGCCAGGCGGCGGTGATGGCTGCGGTCGATCCGGGACTGCGTCAAGATCATCCTGGTCGAGCCGCTGGCTTCGCGCCGGGCGATGGCGTGCGATCTGGGCGCGACCCATGCGATCGATGCTGCGGAGGGCGACGTGACGGCCGCGATCTGCGCGCTCGTGCCGGACGGCGTGGAATTCGCGCTGGAAACCAGCGGGCGGGAGGCGCTGGTGGACGCCGCGCTGGCGTCGCTCGGCAGCCATGGCATGCTGGGCTTTGTCGGCGTGCCGCCAAAGCCGGACAACAGTATCAAGATCAACCTCGCCGCGCTGATCACCTATGGTCACCGGATCATCGGCATCATTGAGGCGACAGCGACCTGGACGGCTCCATTCCCGAACTGGTCGCCCTCCACCGCGCAGGGCGGTTTCCGTTCGACAAGCTCTTGCGAACCTATCGGCTGAGCGAGATCAATGCCGCAGTGGCAGCCCAGCACAGGGGCGACTGCATCAAGGCCGTGCTGATTCCCAGACGCGACCCAATCCGGCACCCGTGATCCGGTCCGGCGTCAGCTACGATCCATCGCAAGGGTGGAGGTGCGGCCAGTCGGAGACGCGTGCGTCTACCGCAGCTTTACGCCAAGATGCCTGCCGTAAAAGGGTGCCAGCCGGCCGACGGCCTGGTTCACATAGTCGGGGATATGGTACATGTCATAATGACCCGCGCCTTCGACGACAAAGAAATCCTTGTCTGCGGTCGGCGCGAGATCGAACAGACTTTGCCCGTGCTCATATTGGCCGGTATTGCCACGAACGCCGCCGACGACGACCTGAAGGGGCTGCGTCAGCAGTTCGGGCACAAGGTTGAAGGCATCGAAACCCAGCAGATAGCCAAAGCTTCTGAACAGGATCCGATTGGTCGAGTTGGGATGGGTGTAGCGGGATTCCCGGTAGAATGCGATCGCCTTGAGCAGGTCCGGGTCGGTAATGCCCGCGGCGTGCGCTTCATCAAGACTATCGGGAATCCACGGATCGCGCCTGGGCGGGCCGCCGCGGGCCTCTGCCGTCCTTTGCTTGCCGACCGCCTCCAGCGTCTTTAGCATCTCTTCCCTGGGCGACATCTGGCGGAAGGCGCGCCCTATATTGCCGCCCACGACCGTTCCCACCGCCTTGAAACGGTGTTCGGTGAGCGCCGCATTAACCGCGTAGCCGCCACCTGCACAAATGCCGAGCACGCCCAGGCGCTCTTCGTCAACGAAGGGCTGGGTCACGAGATAGTCGACTGCACACCGTATATCTTCGACACGCGCCGCCGGGTCTTCAAGGTCGCGCGGTTCGCCGCCGCTTTCGCCCTGGTAGGACGGGTCGAAGGTGAGCGCGACAAAGCCCTGCGCCGCCATTTTCTCCGCGTAGATCGCGCCGATCTGCTCCTTTACGCTGCTGCCAGGCGTAGCGAGGACGAGGGCTGCATAGGTCTTGCCCGCGTCGAAACCGTCCGGAACGTAGAGATTTCCGGCCATGTCGATCGCGCGATTCTTGAATGAGATGGGTTTCAATTCGACCTTCCTTCTTTCCCGATTCTTCAGGACCAACGCAGGTCGTGCCTGCTGAGCGGGAAGGAGCGCACGCGCTTCCCCGTGGCTCGGAATATGGCATTGCAGACCGCCGGCGTCACCGGCGGCACCGGCGCTTCGCCGCAGGGCGCGCATTTGTCACCGCCGCTGTTGCCGCCGAAATGCACGCGGACCTCGCAGGCCTCGTTGATCCGCAGCAAAGGATAATCGTCGAAATTGCCCTGGACCACGCGGCCCTTTTCGATCGTGATTTCCTCATGCAGGGCATTGCTGAGGCCGAAGAGGATGCCGCCTTCCATCTGCGCGCGGACGCCGTCCGGGTTGATGACATGGCCGCAGTCGAAGGCGACGTCGATGCTGTGGACCGTAAGGTCGCCCTGTGGCGTGACCGAGACTTCGGCGATCTGGGCATTGATGTTGCCATGGTCGAGGATAATGGCGATGCCCTGCGCACGCCCCTTGGGCAACGGCTTGCCCCAGTCGGCCTTTTCCGCGACTTCGTTCAGCACCTTGAGCCAGCCCGGGTCCTTGGCGTTGCGCAGCAGCCAGCGCCGCAGTTCCACAGGGTCCGTGCCGCCGGCATGGGCGACCTCATCGACGAAGGATTCGAGCTGGAAACCCGCCCCCGACCCACGGAAGCTGTGGGCCATGACATTCGTCACCATCGGGTGAAATTCGACCAGTATATTGTCGATGCTATATTCATTCTCGGTCGAGAGCGGGCGCATGGCGATGACGTCGAAGCCGGTGAAATTCGGGTCCTGCTGCAACTGGAAGCTGTGGCCGGCCTGTCGGACGAACCAGGCGGTTGGCAGTCCGTCGGGACCGAGCCCGGCCTGGAATTTCGTGATCGCGTTCGGGCGATAGCGGCCCTGCCGCATCATTTCCTCCCGCGCCCAGATGAGTTTAACCGGCCTGCCGACGGCCTTGGCGACCGCCACCGCCTGCCGGACTTCGTCATTATGGTTGCGCCGTCCGAACTGCCCGCCGACCATCATCGGGTGGACGAAAATCCTGTCTTCGCTGAGGCCGGATTCTTCCGCCGCGACCATCCGGGCATTCTCCTGCTGTTGGGTGGAGAGCCATAGATCGACGCGATCTGCGGTGACGTGGGCCGTCGCGTTGAGCGGCTCCATGGGCGCATGTTCCAGATAGGGCGATTCATAGGTCGCCTCCACCACGGTCCGCGCGGTTTTCATGGCAGCCGGCACATCGCCGACCGATTTCGCGACCTTGCCCGGCGTATCGAGCCTCGCCAGATATTGATCGCGATAGCCGGTGCTGCTGGCGGTGGCGAGATCGCCCTCGTCCCATTCCACCGGCAGGGCGTCGAGCGCCTTGCGGGCGTTCCAATAATGGTCGGCGACCACGACGACGGCAGCCCGCAACCGGCTTTGGAACGTAACGGGCGTCGACGTGTCGTGCTCCGGCCCGAGCGCGATCACGGTTACGACGCCCGGCATGGAGTTCACCGCCGCCGCGTCGAACGACCGTAATCTTGCGCCTTGTACGGGCGCATGGCGGACCGCCGCGTAGAGCATGCCCGGCATGTGGAAATCTATGCCATAGATGCCCGATCCATCGACCTTCGATGCGGCATTGAGTTGCTTGACCGACCGCTTGCCCATCAGGGTCCATGCGCTCGGGGGTTTGATCGCCGGCTCCTTCGACAGCGTGATCGCTGCGGCCGCGGCAGCCAGTTCGCCATAGCCAAGCCGGCGTCCCGACGCGGGGTCGAGGATCGCATTGTCCTTCGAGACGAGATCGGCGGCCGGGACATTCCATTGCGCGGCGGCGGCGGCCTTCAGCCGCTCGCGGGCGCTGGCGCCGACCTGCTGGACCACTTCGCGCAATTCGTTCGATCGGCCGGCAAACCATGTTTCATGGCCGCCAGGCCGTGAGTAGACCTTGTTTTCCCGGAAGTCCCGGCGGACCTGCGCCGGTTCCAGTTTCACCTTGGTCGGATCGCACCCCAGTTCTTCGCTGAGATACAGCACCATGGAGCTGTTGGTGCCGTTGCCCGCCTCGCCCTTCGGCGTCTGAAGGATCACCGTCCCGGTCGGCGCGATCGCAAGCCAGGCGCTCATCTCGATATCGCCGGCGGCGGGATCGCCGACATTGGCGGCGGCGCTTTCGGGCAGCACGCGCATGCCGATCGCCAGTCCGCCGCCGAGGACGACGGATTGAAGGACGAACTGGCGCCGGGTCATCGTGCCGCAAGTGTTCATGATGAGGCCCTTATGGTGTCGGTGCGAGGCATGGAAGCCGGCAGTGGGGCGGGTCGAACGGCCGGCGCCGACGGACGGTGTACAGGAACGGCAAGCGCGATCACGGCCGCATTCTCTCCTCACGCGGCGGGCGGCGCTCTGCTCGACCTCGACCTGTCGCGCCAGTCTAGGATGGCGGCCGAGATCCTCACAATCCCGTAAATCGGAAACCTGCCTCTAGCTTTTGCGGATGCCCGAACGTCCTCTGGCGGTGCTATAAGCAAAAGGCATTTCTCATATCCCCCGTTTATATTTTCATTTTGCGCTAAAGTGACACAGCCTTAATCGAGTGAAGGTGCAGATAGGATTATCAGACGTCTCTATCGTTCAAGTAAAATGGTAAAATCACGAAATAGATGCGGTGAAATATTTGATGCACTAAATGGATATTATTGAAATATACTGAAATACTCGATTAAATCGATAGGGTCATGGACGGCTTATTCGCCAAATCCGTCGATTCAATTCGATCAGGGGCAGGGGCAGTCGGGCAATGCTTCGATCTTCCCGGCGCCGTTGGAGAAGGCCAGGCGTGTCGCCCCCGCGGCGGCATCAAAGGCAGGTCGCACGGAAATGACGACCAAAAACTGAAAAATAATATGGGAGGGTGACCGTGAAGAAAGCTGTTTCAGCCCTGTTGTCGGGCATTTCGATGCTTGTCGTGGGCGGCATCGCCGCGCCGGCGTCGGCACAGGACGCACCGCAGGCGACGGACAATGTCGGCCTGCAGGACATCGTCGTGACCGCGCAGAAGCAGGCGCAAAACATGCAGGACGTGCCGATTTCCGTCGCGGCCGTTACCGCGCAGGCGCTGACCGATCTGAACGCGACGACGCTGCAGGGGCTGCAGGGATCGGTTCCCAACCTGCAGGTCGGCACCAACGGCACCAAGTCCCAAAGCTCCGTCTATACCATTCGCGGCATCGGCATCATCGAGCCGGACCCCTATGCCGGCAACACGGTGAGCATCGTCATCGACGGCATTCCGCAATTCTTCTCGATGGGCGCGCTCGCCGACATTTACGATGTGGAACGGGTCGAGGTGCTGCGCGGACCGCAGGGGACGCTGTTCGGGGCCAACACCACTGGCGGCGTCGTCAATGTCATCAACACCCAGCCGCAGAAGGATTTCGGCGGCAAGCTGGACGTCACCTACGGCAATTACGACCAGTTCCGGGCGGCGGGCGCTCTCAACGTGCCGATCAACGAGCAGCTTGCCGCGCGCGTGGTGATCTCGCACGACCAGCGGGACGGCTATATCAGGAACGTGGTCGACGGGCGGGACCTGGGCCGGCGCAATTCCACCCTGTTTCGGGGCGCGCTGAAATACAGCCCCAATGCCGGTTTCGACCTGACCCTGTCCGGCGAATATGTGCGCGCCCGCAACGGCGCGCCGGTCGTGATCCAGGGGGCGCTGCCGGGCGAGGCGGCCTATGTGCCGACGGGTTTCCGCAACCAATATGCATCGCCCTGCTCGGCGGTCGGCCAGCGGTGCAAGGCGCCGGACAAATATGTGGGCGCGCAGACGTTCGGGCCGCTCGATGCCAACGGCAATGTCGTCGACCCGATCAAGGACGAAAGCAATCTGGACAGCTATCGCGCGTCGCTGACGCTGAACGTCTACGATACCGCGATCGGCGACATTACCGCGATCACCGGCTATCGGTCCTTCACGTTGCTGGACTATACGGACGAGGGCGCATCGACCGTCTGGCAGGCGGACACGCGTCGCCGCACCAAGGCATGGCAGATGAGCCAGGAGTTGCGCACCGCGGTCGACCTGACCGATCGGATCAAGCTGCAGGTCGGCGGCTTCGCCATGTGGGACCATTACAAGCAGCTGGGCATATTGCGGCTCAATTTCTCCGGGCCGACCACCTATGATTTCGCCACCGATACCGTGACCTACAGCTTCCCCGGCCTGCACCAGTCCAGTTCGCAGGATCAGGACAATTATTCGATTTCGGGCTTCGCGCAGGCCTATTTCGACCTGACCGACCAGCTTCGCCTGCAGGCGGGCATCCGCTACACGCACGAACAGACGAGCATGCTGGCCTCCACCCGCACCACGCTGTCGGCCAGCGGCATCACGACGCAGGACGGCATCGATCCGGCGACCGGCCAGCCCAACAGCATCGATTTCGGATCGGTCGCGCCGCCGCGCGGCAAGAAGAGCTGGAACAATGTCGGCTGGAAGCTGGGCCTGGATTACAAGCCCACCGACGACCTGATGCTCTACGGCTATTGGGCGCGCGGCTTCAAATCTGGTGGCTTTGTGGGACGGCTGTCGCTCGCGTCCGACCTTGGCCCCTATGACCCGGAATATGTCGATACGTTCGAAGTGGGCGTGAAGGCCGATCTGTTCGATCGCCGGCTGCGGGCCAACCTGACCGGATTCTACACCGACTATCGCGACATGCAGCTGTCGCAGATCTACTTCATCAACGATCCGGTCACGGGCAGCACGGTCGGGTCCACGATCATCAACGCCGCCAGCTCGCACATCAAGGGCATAGAGGCGGAGTTGACGGCGGTGCCGGTCACCGGCCTGACATTGAGCGCCGCACTGGCCTATCTCGACGCGAAATATGCCGATTTCCAGTATCAGCTGGGCACCGGCGGTTCGATCGACATGAAGGGCGAGCGGCTGCAGAACGCGCCCAAATGGTCGTCGTCTGTCGATGCCAGCTACGAATTCCCGATCGGCGACATGACCGGCCGGCTTCATGCGCAGTATAATTATCAGAGCGAGAAGCTGCTCGCGAACATCATCGACGCGCCGCGCGCGCGCATCCAGCCGCAGCATATCGTGAACGCGAATATCGACCTGGAGATCAACGATCATTTCCGGGTCGGGCTGTACGCGACGAACCTGCTCAACAAGCATTATATCAGCGTGGCAAGCGACTTCGTCGGCGTGCTTGCGCCCCTCTCCTATGCGCCGCCCAGGATGTACGGCATTTCGGCGGGGTATAAATTCTGATCGAGGAACCGCCTTCCGACCGCGATGTCCGGGGGCGGTCCGCGAGCGGGCAGGTCTGTCCGCTGTCATTATCCACGATGCGGCGGGGCGATTCCCGCCGCATGATCGAAGCGAGGCGCCCGGGCGCTGCAGGCGGAGCAACGCGATGAGGACATCCATTCTACCGACGGCAGCGGCGGACGGCGACATGTTGTCGCTGGTTCATCGGCTGGGCGATCCCGCCTTCTTCCTGGCGCCGCAATTCCATCCGCTGCTGCGCGAACTGCGCCGCAGCGCGCCGGTCGCCTGGACCCAGGCCTGGGAAGATCGCGGCTTCTGGTCGGTGACGCGCTATCACGACATTCGCGAGGTGCTGAACCAGCCTCAGCTATTCTCCTCGCAGGAATATGGCAGCCAGATGCCGACCGATCCGCATATGTACGACACGGCCGAGGCGCGCCAGGCAGGCGGCGTGGGGCTGATCCCCACCTTCACCGACGGCCAGATCCACGACGACATCCGCAAGGCGGTCTACAAGCCGTTCGGGCCGGCCCAGGTCGCCAAGCTGACGGAGCTTTGCCAGCAGGTCTGCGACGAGCTGATCGACGGCGTCATCGACCGGGGCGAATGCGAGTTCGTCGGCGACGTCGCGGCGCGCGTGCCGATGTACATCATCTGCATGATGCTGGGCCTGCCGCGCGCCGACTGGGACATGCTGCACAGTTCGGTGAACAGCGCGATCAACAACGAAGACCCCGACGTCCAGCTTGGCGATACGCCGCTCGAAACCTTCCGCATCGCCCAGAAATTCCAGATCGACTATCTGCGCGACGCGATCCGGGCGCGGCGGGCATCGCCCACGGACGACCTGATCGCCCGCTCTGCACTGGCCAAGATCGGCGACGATCTGGTGCCGGAAGAGAATATCCTGTGGTGGTGCTGGTCCTTCCTGCTGGGCGGGTTCGAGACGTCGCGCAACGTGATTTCGGAAGGACTGCTGGCGCTGATCAACCATCCCGCCCAGGCCGAGCGGCTGCGCCTGGCGCCGGAGGGCGAGCGCGAAGCGGCGGAAGAAATGGTGCGCTGGACCACGCCGTCGCCCCAGATGCTGCGGGTAGCGACCGCCGACACGGTGATCGCGGGCCAGCCGATCAAGAAGGGCGACTGGCTGATCGCCTGGCTGGCATCGGCCAACCGCGACGAGACGGTGTTCGAAAATCCCTATATGCTCGACCTGGAGCGCAAGCCCAATCCGCATTTGTCCTTCGGCTATGGCACGCATAATTGCATCGGCCGCTATATCGCGCTGCTCGAAATCCGCCGCATCATCATGACCGCGCTCCAGCGGCTGAAGAATATGGAGGTTGCCGGCGAGATCGACCGGGTCGCGTCCTGCTTCGGCATGGGCATCAAGCGCATGCCGATCCGTTTCCAGGCGCGATAGGGGGGTGGGGAGACGGGGCCTGGCGGCGGCGCTTGCCGGCCTGTGCCTGGCCGGCGTCGCGGTCGCGCGGGGCGGCGGTGGACAGATCAGGGCGTGGCCGGCACAGGACTGGCCGACCACCGGCGGCGCGTTCGACGCGCAATATTATAGCCCGCTGGCGCAGATCGACACGCGCAACGTGGGCAGGCTGGGCCTTGCCTGGTCGATCGACCTGCCCGGCGAACAGACGCTGGAGTCCGCGCCCCTGGTGGTGGGCGGCATCCTGTATTTTACGGGGCAGATGTCGAAGGTCTACGCCGTGGACGGCGCGAGCGGCCGGCTGCTTTGGACCTATGACCCGGAAAGCTACAAATATCGGGTCGCCAACCAGCGGTCGCATTTTCCGGTCAATCGCGGCGTCGGCTATTCGAATGGCAGGCTGTTCGTCGGCACGCGCGACGGCCGGCTGATTGCGATCGATGCCCGCAGCGGCAAGATGCTGTGGAGCCGCCAGACCGTGGACGAAGCGTCGCGCATGTATATCAGCGGCGCGCCGCTCGCCTACAAGGACAAGGTCGTCATCGGCAACGGCGGCGGCGATTATGGCGAGCGCGGCTATCTGACAGCTTATGACGCTAAGACCGGCCGGCAGACCTGGCGCTTCCACGTCGCCCCCGGCGATCCGGCCAAGGGCCATGAGAGCGACGCCATGGCGATGGCGGCCAAGACATGGAGCGGCGAATATTGGAAGCGCGGGACGGGCGGCGGGCCGTGGAACGGCTTCACCTACGATCCCGAACTCGACCGCGTCTATATCGGCACCGGCAATAGCGGCCCCTATGATCCCGAAGCACGCAGCCCCGGCGGCGGCGACAATCTGTTCCTGTCCTCGATCGTCGCGGTCGATGCCGATACCGGACGCTATATCTGGCATTATCAGGTCAATCCGCGCGAAGCCTGGGATTTCAAGGCGACGATGAACATCATCCTTGCCCGGCTGACGATCGGCGGGCGGGAACGCCGGGTGCTGATGCAGAGCCCGACCAACGGTTTCTTCTACGTGATCGACCGGGACACGGGGAAGCTGCTGTCGGCAGAGAAAACCGGCAAGGTCACCTGGGCCGAGCGGATCGACATCGCCACCGGCCGCCCGGTGGAGGCGCCCAATATCCGATATGCCGATGGACCGGTGACTTTCTGGCCCAGCCCCTTCGGCACGCATAATTGGCAGCCCATGGCGTTCAGCCCGCGCACCGGGCTGGTCTATATTCCGACGATCAAGCTGGCGGCCCGCTATGCCCGGTCGCCAAATGCGCTGTTCGAAGGGGGGGGAACCGAGTTCACGCTTCTGAAGGTCGATGCCGACGATGCGACCGGCGCGCTGATCGCCTGGGACCCGGTCGCGCAAAAGCCGCGCTGGTCCGTCAGGCAAGGCGATCTGTGGAACGGCGGCGTTCTGGCGACGGGCGGCGACCTGGTGTTCCAGGGCGATTTCGACGGCTATTTCAATGCCTTCGACGGGCGGTCCGGCAGGCGGCTGTGGCGGTTCGACGCCAAGCTGGGCATCATCGCCGCGCCGACCAGCTACAGCATAGGGGGACGGCACTATGTGTCGGTGCTGGTCGGCTATGGCGGATCGACTCAGTCGCTGGCCCTGTTCACCAGGGCCGGGTGGAAATATGGCGCGCAGCCGCGCCGGTTGCTGACCTTCGCGCTCGATGGCAGGGCGAAGCTGCCCTGGACGGCGCCGCGCGACTTCACCGTCACCCCGATCGACGACCCGGCGCTGGCGATCGACCAAGCGGCGGCGGACCGTGGCGCGCGGCTTTACAACAACAAGGGCTGCGTCGTGTGTCACGGCTTCAACGGTCGATCGTCCGGCGCGCCTGCGCCCGACCTCCAGGAATCGGGCATCGCGGCCGATCCGGCGGCGCTCGCCGAATTGCTGCACGGCGGGGCGCTCGCCGAAAACGGCATGCCCAGGTTCGAGGAACTGACCACGGCCGAGATCGGGGACCTGCACATGTATGTGCGGCGCATCGCGCGCGAGACGGCGACGGGCAAGCCGGTCGCGCCGCCCGCGCCTTCGGGCAAATTCTAGAACTATCGCGTCCCAGGAGAGCGACCCATGCCATCTTCCCGCCTTCGCTTCGGCGCCTTCGTCGCCCCCTTCCACCCGGTCGACGAGAATCCGATGCTGTGGATCGAACGCGATTTGGAACTCGCCGAGTGGCTGGATCGCCTCGGCTATGACGAGTTCTGGATGGGCGAGCATCATTCGGGTGGCTACGAGATCAACGCCAGCCCGGAAGTGTTCATCGCCGCGGCGTCGCAGCGCACCCGGACGATCAAGTTCGGCACCGGCGTATCGTCTGTCCCCTATCACCACCCGCTGATGCTGGCGGACCGGATGCGGCAGCTCGACTATCTGACGCGCGGGCGCACCATGTTCGGGATCGGGCCGGGATCGCTGCCGTCCGACGCCCATATGCAGGGCATCCCCACGTCCAGCGTCCGCGACAGGCTGGACGCATCGATCGAGCCGCTGGTGCGGTTGCTGCGCGGCGAGACGGTGACGACGCGGAACGAGTGGTTCACGCTGCAGGAGGCCCGGCTTCAACTGCTACCCTATGATGAACAGGGCATGGAGATCGCCGTCGCCAGCATGGTGTCGCCGACCGGCGCGCGGGCGGCGGGGCAGTGGGGCCTCAGCATGTTGTCGATCGGGGCGACATCCGCCGGGGCATTCAACGGGCTGGGGTCCAACTGGGCGATCGCCGAGCAGATGGCGCAGGACCATGGGCAGCGCGTCGACCGCAGCCGCTGGCGGCTGGCAGGCCCTGTCCATGTCGCGGAAACGCGGGAAAAGGCGCGGGAGAATATGCGATACGGCCTTGCCAAATGGGTCGATTATTTCGCGTCGGTCGCGGCGCTGCCGTTCAGTCCCGCGCCGGGGCTGGACCCCGTGGACGCGATGATCGACACGGGGTTTGCGGTGATCGGCACGCCGGACGACTGCATCGCGCAGATCGCCCGGTTGCAGGAACAGTCGGGGGGCTTTGGCTGTTTCCTCCAGATCCATGTCCCCTGGGCCGATTGGGCGGAAACGAAGCGATCCTACGAACTGATCGCCCGCCACGTCATGCCCAAGGTCAATGGGCTGAACGTCAACCGCCATGCGTCCGAACATTGTCTGCGCAACAATAATGCGCTGTTCCGGGGCGAATTGCAGTCCGCCCAGAATGCGCGCGTCGCGCAGCATGCGGCGCAGAAGGGGGAGGCGAATTTGAACCCCGACATACTCGCCATGCTGAAGGAGAAGGCGCAATGACCGGTCGCATCGAAGGGAAGGTCGCCCTGATCACCGGCGGCGCTTCGGGCATGGGGCTGGCGACGGTCGAACTCTTCCTGGCCGAGGGCGCGAAGGTGGTGGTCGCCGACGTGGACGAGGAAGGTGGCGGCGCGCTGGCTGCGGCGCATGGGGACAGGCTGGTGTTCGCGCGCTGCGACGTGACGGTCGAGGCGGATGTCGCAGCGGCGGTGGACAAGGCGCGGTCCGCCTTCGGCACGATCGACATCATGTTCAACAATGCCGCCTTTCCCGGACCGCCCACCGGTATCCTGGACATGACGACGGAGCTGTGGGACCGGATCATGAACCTGGTGCTGCGCGGGCCGATGCTGGGCATCAAACATGCCGCGGCGGCGATGAAGAAGGCGGGCGGCGGCGCGATCGTCAACACAGCGTCGGTCGCGGCGCTGGAATATGGCTGGGGACCGATCGCTTATTCCACGGCGAAGGCGGCGGTGCTGCAGCTTACGCGCTGCGCGGCCGCCGAGCTGGCGGAACATGGCATACGCGTCAATGCCATCTGCCCCGGCGTGATCGCGACGCCGATCTTCGCCCGCTACCTGGGCCTGACCGGCCAGGCGGCGGAAAATGCGCGGCAGCTGGTGATCCGCAACGCGGCCAAGATACAGCCGCTGCGGCAGGCCGGCCTGCCGGAGGATATCGCGCGCGCCTGCCTGTTCCTGAGCAGCGCGGAGTCCCGGTTCATGACCGGCACGCATCTGGTGGTGGATGGCGGGCTGACGGTCGGGGACCGGCATAGCTGGGATCCGGCCGCGCCCGCGCCGGTCGATCATATCGGCTTCACGCCGGAGGTGATCGAGAAGCTGAACGCAGGCGAGATGCCCTGACCGATAGGCAGGCTTGCGCAAACAGCCATTGCCTAGAAACGCTTCGTCCCGTCGAGTGGCGCAAAGCCAATCGGCGGGAGAGGACAGGATATGCGCGATCGGGATCAGGCCGGTCCGGCGACGGAGCAGGCCTTGATCGAACGCCTGTCGCGGCTTGAGGACAGGCGCGCGATCGAGGATGTCGTCCACCGCTATTGCCGCGCCTTGGACCGTGCCGATATTGCCCTTTTCCGGTCGAACTTCTGGGAGGATGGCGGTTTCGGGCCGGGCAGGCCGACCGCCGTCGCACGGGATTTCGCCGAGCCGCTGATGGCCGCGATGACCGCCAAATATGCGGCGACCCACCATGCCATAACGACGATGCAGGTCGATCTTCGCGGCGACCGCGCGTCGGGCGAAACCTATGCCATCGTGCACCATCGCAGCGTCCCCACCGCCGCCGGCAATGCGGCGGTGCTGGGCGCGGCGTGGATCGACCATATCGACGTCGAAGCGGCCCATGATCTGGTCATCGGCGTTCGCTACATCGACCGGTTGGAAAGGCGCGGAGGCGAATGGCGGATCGCGCTGCGGACGCTGATCTTCGACTGGTCACAGGTCCAGCCGAGCAATGTCCGCCATTTCGGTTCCTTCACGCCCGATACGCCGGTCGGTCGGCGCGGGCGGGAGGACCTGTCCTATGGCGACGCGGGAGCCGCATCAGCGGGCTGATCGAAGGATCGTAGCGCAACGCCGCGAAAAAAAAACGGCGGGGTGGAGAAGGGAGAGGCGCATGGAACGGGCACGGAACGGGTCAGGCTGGTATGTCGTCGGGCTGTTGAGCCTGCTCTACGGCCTTTCGATCGTCGACCGGTTCGCGCTGGCGTTGCTGGCCGAACCCATCATCGACGCCTTTGCACTGTCGGCGTCGCAGATGGGCCTGCTGCTGGGTGTCGGCTTTGCGCTGCTCTATTCGGTCACCGGCCTGCCGCTCGCGCATCTGCTGGACCGGAGCGTGCGCAAATATGTGCTGGCGGCGGGGGTCGCGATCTGGTCGCTGTGCACCATCCTGTCGGCCTTTTCGCAGGATTTCCTGCAATTGCTCATCTGCCGCAGCGGCGTCGCCATCGGCGAGGCGGTGCTGACACCGGCGGCGATATCGCTGATCGCCGATCTGTTCGACCAGGATCGGCGGCGCCTGCCGATCAGCGTCTATAGTTCGGTCAGCAGCTTCATGGTGACGGGCTCCTTCATCCTGGGCGCGGCGGCGCTGCAGGTCGCGACGTCGTGGAGCCCGTCGATCGGCATGGCGCCGTGGCGGATCACGCTGCTGATCGTCGGCGCGCCGGGCCTGGTCATGGCGCTGATCTTCCTGCTCACCGTGCGGGAGCCGGCGCGCCACCACGATGCGGGGCCGCTGGCGCAGGGGGGCAGCACCGCGGACCTGATCGCCTATCTGCGTGCGAACTGGCGCTTCTACCTGCCTTTCTACCTGGCGCTGGGATCGATGAGCGCCCTGCTGTTCGCCATCCTGTCCTGGTCGGCGACGCTGCTGGCGCGCGAACATGGCTATGGCACGGCCGACGCGGGCTATATGTTCGGGCTGATCGGGATCGGCACCGGGCTGGTCGGCACGTTCCTGTGGCCTGCCATCGCGGCGCGGATCGACCGCAAGGGGAGAGGCGACGGGTTGCTGCACATGATCCTGACATGCGTGGTGATCGGGTCGCTGGGATCGTTCCTGGCCATGACGGTGGGGTCGCGCCTCATGCTGTTCGTCGGCCTGGGGCTCGCGATGGCGACCTTTCCTCCGATCAACACCGCCCTGTCCTCGCTGCTGATCCAGGGATGTGGGCCGGCGGCCATCCGGGCGCGGCTGATCGCGATCAATATCCTGGTCATGAACCTGATGGGCTACACGATCGGGCCGCAGTTCGTCGGCGCCTATATCGACGTGCCGGGCAACCAGATCAGCGACGCCATCGCCTTGCTGGCGGCGGTGGCCGGCCCGGTTGCGGCGATCAGCCTGCTGGTCGCGCGACGATCCTTCGCGCCGGCCGGGGAGGCACGCGCGCCCGTCCCGGACATGGGTGCGCCCAGCTTTTCATGAGGCGGGGGTAGGGCGACATGGACTTTCGACAAATACGCTACTTCGTGCATGTCGCCGACTTTCGGAATATCACCCGCGCATCCTCCATCCTGCGTATCTCCCAGCCCGCGCTCAGCCGGCAGATGCAATTGCTGGAGCAGGAATTGGGCACCAAGCTGTTTCACCGGCAGGGTCACGGCCTGGTTCTGACGTCGGACGGGGCCTTGTTCCTGGATCATTGCACCCGCCTTCTCAACCAGTTCGAGGAAGTGAAGGGCCTGTTCCAGCAGCGGCGCGCCAGTTCGGAGCTGACCGGCACCGTGGGCGTGGGGATGCCGGTGCCGATGATGCCGATGTTCGCCGACCCTTTCCTGGGGCAGTTCGCCAAGACCTATCCCGGCATCCGGCTGCGCATGGCCGAAGGTTTCAGCGCGCTGCTGCACGAATGGCTACTGAGCGGGAGCATGGACCTGGCGCTGCTCTATGGCATGAGCGCCAGCAAGGTTCTGGTGCAGGAGCGGCTGCTGGTCGAGGATCTCTTTCTGTTGGCGCCCGCCCAGGCGCCGTTCGTCCAGAGCGGCCGGCCGATCGCGCTGCACGAGATTGGCGACATGCCGATGATCCTGCCGCATCGGCCGCACACGCTGCGCGACCTTGTCGATCAGAACGGTTTCATGCCGAGCGAGATCATCGAGGTCGATGCGCTGACGCTGATGGTCGAGCTGGTCAACCAGGGCAAGGGCGTGACGCTGCTTCCGGGGCCGACGCTGAACCAGGTGTCCCACAGCAATGTCGCGGTCGTTCCCCTGACCGATCCGGGCATGAACTGGGACGTGACATTATGCTATTCGTCGCTCCGGCCGCTGAGCGAGGCGGCGCTGGCGGTGCATCGCTGCGTGCGGACGGAGGTCAGGCGGCTCGTCATGACCGGGCGCTGGAAGGCGCGGTGGATCGCCGGAACGGAGGATGTCCTGCCCTAGGACGCGATGGCGCCGTCTCCGGCGACGCCCGCGCGCGCAAAGGCGGCGCGGCCTGCGCCGTCGATGCGGATCACGTCTCCGTTGATATAGGGGATGCGGCA
The DNA here is from genome assembly GCF_003967075.1 of Sphingobium amiense. NCBI lineage: Bacteria > Pseudomonadati > Pseudomonadota > Alphaproteobacteria > Sphingomonadales > Sphingobiaceae > Sphingobium > Sphingobium amiense. The sequence continues at coordinate 2,249,464 of NZ_AP018664.1, read as the reverse complement.
GATCGCCAGCACCAGTTCGGCAAATTCGGCAGGATCCCCCATGCGCTTGGGGAAGGGCACCCAGCCGGCCGCCTGCTGCTGGAGTTCGGCGCGGGACAGGCCGGAAACCGACAAGATCGGCGTGTCGAATTGACCCGGTGCGACGGCCACGACGCGGATGCCCCAGGGAGCAAGGCTGCGCGCGCTGCCCAGCGTCATGCCGCCGACTCCCGCCTTCGAAGCACTGTAGGCAGTGAGGCTGGAGGGCGAATCCAGTCCCGCGACCGAGGCGACATTGACGACCACGCCGCGCTCGCCATCGCCCACAGGCGCGGATCGCGCCGCCGCCGCCGCGAACAGCCGCGTGCAATTGAACGTGCCGACAAGGTTGGTGGTGACGACATCGACGAAATCCTTGAGCGACGCGGGCGTCATCGCATCGTCGAGAATCTCGGCATCGCGCACGATGCCGGCGGCGTTGACCAGTATCCGGGGCGGCCCGTGACGATCCGCGCTGGCGGCGATCGCGTCGGCCACCTGCGCCTCGCTGGCGACATCGACATCGAAGAAGAGGCCGCCGGTCGCGTCGGCGACCTGGCGTCCCGCCGCAGGATCGCGATCGAGGATGGCGACGCGGCCGCCGGCCATCGCGATGGCCCGCGCGGTCGCGGCGCCAAGGCCGGACGCGCCGCCGGAAATGATCGCCAATTGGCCCCTGATATCCATGCGGCGGTCCTCCTCCTAACAGTCACGCTTCGCGGCGTCGGCAGGCAGCTAGCACGGTGGATCGGGCGGCGGCGCTTGTCGCTTGTCCAACACTGAGTTGAGGAAACAGGAATTGCGGGCGCCGGAGGCGTCGTCAAAGCATCGGGGCATCGAGAAAAGCAGCGAAGTGGGACCTGGATGATGCGGTTGAGGAAGGGCGCGCTGGCGCTGATATCGACTTATGGACTGGCGGTCGCCAACCCGGCGGTCGCGGCGGGTGATGCGGCGCACGGAAAGATGGTGTTCGCGCGCTGCGCCGCCTGCCACAGCATGACGCCGGGCAAGAAGATGGTCGGCCCGTCGCTGGCCGGGATCATCGGCCGCAAGGCGGGCACGGTCGAGGGCTTCACCTATTCGCCGGCGATGAAAGCCTATGGCAGAAATTGGGACGTCAAGGCGATGGACGCCTTCCTGGCCTCACCCAAGACGGCGATCCCCGGCACCCGCATGATCTTCGCCGGCCTGCCCAACGCCGCCGATCGCGCCGACCTGATCGCCTATCTGTCGGCTGCGCCCAAATAGGGGCGATGCAAGGCGGGGCTATGCCGCGCCACGCGTTACCGGGATAAGCGCGCCGCTGATGCTGCGCGCCGCGGGGGAGGCGAGGAACAGGATCACGTCGGCGATCGCGGCAGGCCGAACCCAGCTGGAGAAATCCGCGTCGGGCATGTCCGCGCGGTTGGCCGGCGTGTCGATGATGCTCGGCAATATGGCGTTGACGGTGATGTCGCTGCCCTTGAGTTCGTCGGCAAGGCTTTCGGTCAGTTTGTGGACGGCCGACTTCGACGCGGCATAGCCGCCCATGCCGGCGGCCGCCATGATCGCACTGCCCGCGCCGATATTGACGATGCGTGCCGAAGGCGCCTGCTTGAGCGCGGGCAGCGCCGCCTTCGTCATGGTGACGCATGTCAGCGCGTTCATGGCGAACATCCGCGTCCATGTGGCAGGGCCGCCATCGGCCAGCGTTTGCCAGACGAAGCCGCCGGCGATGTTGACCAGCACGTCCAGCGATCCGAGCGCGGCCGTGACCTGGTCCACCACGGCGGCCGCCGCGTCGGCATCGGTCAGATCCACGCCGCCTAAGTCCAGCGCGCCCGCCAGAGCTTCCGGCGCGGTGGGGGCGAAATCCACGCGCGCCACCCGATCGCCCTGGGCCGCGAACGCCGCGGCGACGCGCCGGCCCAGTTCGCCGAAACCGCCGGTTACTATGATTGTCCGTGCCATGTCGTGTCCGCTCCTTTCCCGAACGCTGCGCGTCCCCTGTCCTGCAGGGACTTAGGGAAGTTTCCGCTCCAACGGCATAGCGGCTTGTGCAATTTAGGCTTGTGGGAAACGGCATGGACGGCGCGGCGGCGGGCGCGGCAGATACGCGGCTATGACGCCCGCACCGCAGATATCCTCGCCGCCACCGCTCGCGCCCATGCTGGCGGGCCTTCGCGTGCTGGAGATCGGCCATTTCGTCGCAGCGCCCTTCTGCGCGCGCCTGTTGGCCGATCTGGGCGCGGACGTGATCAAGATCGAGCCGCGCACCGGCGATCCCGCGCGCCAGTGGGGGGCGATGGTCGACGGCCGTTCGCTGTGGTGGTCCATGCATGGTCGCAACAAGCGCAGCGTGACCATCGACCTCAAGTCGGAAAAGGGGCGGGATCTGGTCTTGCAGCTGGTCGCGCAATGCGACGCGATCGTGGAAAATTTCCGGCCGGGACAGTTGCAGCGCATGGGGCTTGGCCCCGACCGGCTGCGGGAGATACGGCCGGACCTGATCGTCGCGCATGTTTCGGGCTACGGCCAGGATGGGCCGGGCGCCGGTCGCGCCGCCTTCGGCGTCATCGGGGAAGCGATCGGCGGCCTGCGCTACCTGACCAACCATGCGCCGGGCGTGGTCGACCTGCCGCCCGTGCGCGTCGGCGTCAGCATCGGAGATTCGATCGCCGGCCTCTACGCCGCCTTCGGCGTGGTCGCCGCGCTCTGGCAGCGGGATCGCGCCCATGGCGACGGCAAGGCCCGCACCATCGACGTGGCGTTGACCGAAAGCATCCTGAGCATGATGGAAGGCATGTTGCCGGAATATGGCGCGCTGGGAAAGATCAAGCAGCCGACCGGCGGCGCGATCTCCACGGCGGCGCCGAGCAATGCCTATCCCAGCGCCGACGGCGAATGGGTGTTGATCGCGGCCAATTCCGAACCCCTGTTCGCCAGCCTGATGCGGCTGATCGGGCGTCCCGAACTGATCGGCGCGCCCGGTTATGCGAGCAATCCAGAGCGTGTCGCCAACGCAGCGCAACTGGACCATGTCATCACGCAGTGGAGCCGCACGCATGACGCCGACCGGCTGGTCGCCCTGCTGGATGCGGCGGACATTCCCAACAGCAAGGCCTTCACGGCCGCCGATTGCGCCACGGACCCGCAATATCGCGCGCGCGGGATGGTGCGCGAAGTGCCCGACCGGCATTTCGGCACGGTGCTGCAGGCCGGCATGGTGCCGCACGTCCCGGAATCGCCAGGTACGATCCGATGGACCGGCCCCGATCTGGGCGAGCATAATCATGCGGTGCTGGGCGAATTGCTAGGCCTGCCAAGCAGCGCGATCCATGCGCTGGAGCTGGAGGGGATAATATGACCATGCCCGCCCAAGCCGTGGAAATCGTCGAGGTCGGACCGCGAGACGGCTTTCAGTCGGTCGGACCCTTCATTCCCACGCCCACCAAGATCGCGATCGTCGAGAGCCTGTATGCCAGCGGGGTCCGGCGGATGGAAACGACGTCCTTCGTCAGCACGAGCGCGCTCCCCCAACTGGCCGACGCGCCGGACATCGTGGCTGCGAGCGCGCGGCTGGAGGGCCTGGATTCGCAGGTGCTGGTCCCCACTGCCCGCCATGCGCAGCGCGCGCTGGAGGCGGGCGCCCGGCATCTGAGCGCGGTCCTGTCGGTCAGCGAGCGGCACAATATGGGCAATGTCCGCCGCACGCCGATGGAGTCGGCCGCCGATTACGCCCAGATGGTGGCGGCGATGCCGGCGGATTGCACCATGCGGCTGAATATCGCCACCGCCTTCGATTGCCCGCATGTCGGGCGGACCGAACAGGATGCGGTGCTGGCCCTGCTGGAGCCGCTGGTCGCGGCGACCGCCGACGTGGAGATTGCACTGTGCGATACCACCGGCCGCGCCGATCCGGCGCAGGTCCGCGCGCTGTTCGGCGCGGTGCGGACATGTTTTCCGCAGGTGCGCGGCTGGGCCTTTCACGGTCACGATACCTATGGTCTGGGGGCCGCCAATGTGCTGGCCGCCTGGGATGCGGGCGTGCGGGTGTTCGACGCGGCGGCGGCGGGGCTTGGCGGCTGCCCCTTCGCACCGGGCGCCACCGGCAATGTCGCGACCGAGGACCTGGTCTGGATGTTCGACCATATGGGCGTCGAGACGGGCATCGACATGGACCGGCTGATCGACGCGGCGCTCAAGGTGGCGGCATTGCCGGGCGCGCAGATCGGCGGTCGCGTGCGCGACGCGATCGGCGCGCGCCGCTGCCTGGCGATCGCATCATGAGCGCGCCTCACCCGCCGCGCCTCCTGTTCCAGAAGGTCTGGGACGATCATGTCGTGGCGTCCATGGGCGAAGGGGCGGTGCTGCTCTACATCGACCGCCATCTGGTGAACGAAGTGACGAGCCCGCAGGCCTTCGAAGGGCTGCGCGCCGCCGGTCGCGCCGTGCGCCGCCCCGGCGGGACGATCGCGGTGGCCGACCATAATGTTCCCACGGACAACCGGGCCGGCGGCGTGGCCGCGATCCTGGAGCCGGAAAGCCGGGAGCAGGTCGAGACGCTGGAGCGGAACGTCGCCGAGTTCGGCATCCCCTATGTGCCGCTTCGCAGCGCGCGGCAGGGCATCGTCCATATCATCGGGCCGGAACTGGGGCTGACCCTGCCGGGCTCCACCATCGTGTGCGGGGACAGTCATACCTCCACCCACGGCGCCTTCGGGGCGCTGGCATTCGGCATAGGCACGTCCGAGGCCGAGCATGTCCTGGCCACCCAGACTTTGCTCCAGCAGCCGGCGCGGTCGATGCTGATCCGCGTCGACAATCAATTGGGGGCGGGGGTGACGGCCAAGGATCTGGCGCTGCACATCATCGGCCGCATCGGCACCGGCGGGGCGACCGGGCATGTCATCGAATATGCCGGCGAAGCCGTGACGGCGCTCGACATGGCGGGGCGCATGACCCTGTGCAACATGTCGATCGAAGCAGGCGCGCGCGCCGGCATGATCGCCCCCGACCAGAAGGTGTTCGACTGGCTTGCGGCCGCGCCGCTGGCGCCCAAGGGCGAGGCGCTCGAACGGGCCAAGGACTATTGGCGCACGCTCAAGTCCGACGATGGCGCGGTTCACGACCGCACGGTCGAGATCGATGCGCGCGACGTGGCGCCCATGGTCACATGGGGCACCAGCCCAGAGGCGGTGACCGGCATAGGCAGCATCGTGCCCGATCCCGCCGCCATCGCCGATCCGGCCAATCGGTCGCAGGCGGAGACGATGCTGGCCTATATGGGGCTGGAGCCCGGCCGTCCGATCGCCGGCACGCCGATCGACATGGCCTTCATCGGCAGTTGCACCAATGGCCGGATCGAGGATCTGCGCGCCGCCGCAGCGGTGATCGGCGGCCGCCATGTCGCGCCGGGCGTGCGTGCCCTGGTGGTGCCCGGATCGGGCCAGGTGAAGGCGGCGGCGGAAGCCGAGGGGCTGGATCGCCTGTTCATCGACGCAGGGTTCGAATGGCGGGAGGCGGGGTGTTCGATGTGCCTGGGCATGAATCCCGATCAGCTTGGCCCAAGGCAGCGCTGCGCATCCACGTCGAACCGCAATTTCGAGGGACGGCAGGGACCGGGCGGGCGCACCCACCTGATGTCGCCGGCCATGGCGGCGGCCGCCGCGCTGAGCGGCCATATCGTCGATGCGCGGGACTTCTGACGATGGAGCGCTTTACCCGCCTGTCCGCCGTCGCCGCGCCGCTGCCGATGTCCAACGTGGATACCGACAAGATCCTGGCCGGCCGCTTCCTCAAGACGACCAAGCGCCAGGGCCTGGGCGACAAGCTGTTCTGGTCGCTGCGGCAGGAACCCGATTTCATATTGAACCGGGCGCCCTGGGACCGGGCTGGCATCCTGATCGCGCTGGAGAATTTCGGTTGCGGGTCGAGCCGCGAACATGCGCCCTGGGCCATGCTCGATTTCGGCATACGCTGCGTGATCGCGCCGAGCATTGCCGACATCTTCTACAATAATTGCTTCAAAAACGGCATATTGCCGATCACCCTGCCCGAAACCGTGGTTCGTCGCCTGATGCGGGTGGTGTCCGATCCCGCCACCGCGCACATGAGCGTCGATCTGGTCGCGCAGACGGTCGAGCCGGCGGGCGGCCCGGCGATCCGGTTCCAGGTCGACGCCCGGCGCAAGCAGGATTTGCTCGCTGGCGTGGACGAGATCGCGCGGGCGACGGACAGGGCGCCCGATATCGAAGCCTATGAAGCGTGGCGACGAAAAGAGCGGCCCTGGATCGCGGACATCGATCTCGCGTTGCCGTGATCCGTCCCCTGACCGCCGATCGACCAGGACATATAATAAATAGATAAACAAAGAGGATGAGGAGGGTAGATGCGCAGTTACCGGATGGTCCGTTTGCCGCTGTTATGCGGTGTCGTCATGCTTGGCCTTCAGGCCGCGCAGGCGCGCGCCGCAGACGATGCCGATGCGGTGGCCGAAGAACCGACGACGCAGGACATCGTGGTGACGGCGCAGCGGCGCGCGGAGCGGTTGCAGGACGTGCCGATCACGATCGCGAACCTGTCGTCGGACACGATGCGGCAGGCCAGCGTCGTTCAGTTGCAGGATATTTCGAAACTGACGTCCGGCGTCCGGTTCGATTCCCGCTACAGTTTCTTCACGCCCACCATCCGCGGCATCAGCACGTCCAACTATCTGCCGGGCAGTTCGTCCAACGTCGCGCTCTATCTGGACGGTTTCGCGAGCGTCGCGCTCGCCTCTTCGAACTTCCAGCTGATGAATATCGACAGCATCCAGATATTGAAGGGGCCGCAAGGCACGCTGTTCGGCCGCAACACCACCGCCGGCGCGGTTCTGGTCAACACGGCGAAGCCCAGCAACGAGACCAGCGTCGTCGCGGAGGCAGGCTATGGCAGCTATGACGCGCAGCGCTATCAGTTCTATGCCACGACCGGGCTGACCGACGACATCGCCGTCGATCTTTCCGCGCAATATGGTCGCGGCGACGGGTGGATCGAGAATATCTTCACCGGCGACAAGAATGCGGGCCGATACCGGAATTTTTCGGTGCGGGCCGGGCTGCTCGTCCGCCCCACCGAAACGCTGTCGCTGCTGTTCCGCTATGAACATGCCTATCGCAACGATCCGACGGGATCGCTGCTCAACGCCTATGTGCTGGAGGGCCGGCCCGGCTGCGTCACCTGCAGCCGGCCGGGCGCGATCACCGCCACGCGGCGGGGCCAGATCGCCGAGGACGAGAAGCTGGGATTCATCAGCAGGTCCAACGCCTATCAGCTGACGGCGACGCTCGATGCCGGGTTCGCGGACATCACGTCCTACACCCAGTATCGCACCGACGATTCGGAGCAATTCTATTCGATCGATCTGACCAACCTTGCCGTGACGGCCCAGTCGACCAAGGAAGAGGACACGCTGTTCACCCAGGAAGTGATCGTCAATTCCAAGCCCGGCGGGCGGCTGCAATGGACCGTCGGAGCATTTTATTCGGACTGGAGTTCGCAATGGCCCTATGTCGGCCTGGCGCCGGCGGGCGTGCCGGGCGCGCGCCCGCCCTATCCGCAGCTGCTGGAATCGGGGATCAAGAGCGTGTCGCGCGCCGTGTTCGGCGACGCGACCTATGAGATCGTGGACAATCTGTTCGTCACGGCAGGGCTGCGCTATACCCGTGACTCGCTGAAGGACGCCTATTCCAACTTCCTGGCGATCGGGCCGCGGCGGCCGCCGACATTGACGACGAGCCGCCTGACGCCGCGTGGGGTGATCCGTTATCAGCTGAACAATGCGTCGAACATCTACGCGTCCGTATCCAGAGGCTATAAGGCGGCGATCTACAATATCAGTTCCACGACGACGCCGGGAACGCCGATCCTGCCGGAAGAGATATGGGCGTATGAGGCCGGGTATAAATATGCGTCCCGGAACCTGTCGTTCAACATATCGGGCTATTATTACGACTATAGCAATCAACAGCTTGCCCAGTCGCGGATAGTCGACGGCATCGCGACGACCTTGATCGCCAACGCGGCGTCATCCAGGCTCTATGGCATCGACGCCGACATACGTTACGCGCTTGACGAGCATTTCGCGGTCAATGTCGGCGGCAACTGGAGTCATGCCCGATATCGGAGCTTTCCAGGCGCGCCGACCTTCAATCTCGCGAGGTTTCTGGCGACCGGCACCTTCGTCAATGAAGTGATCGACGCAAGCGGCTTCCATCTGGCGCGTGCGCCCGACTTCACGGCCAATGCCGGGGCCAGTTTCACGGCCGGCGTGGGGGGCGGGACGATGACATTGTCCGGCAACCTCTATTACACGTCCAAATTCTACTTCGACCTGGTGCAGAAGCTGCCGCAGGAAAGCTATGCGACGCTCGACCTGCGCGCGGAATGGATGGACCCGTCCGAACGCTATACGCTGGCCCTGGCCGGCAAGAATGTGACCGACACCAACTATCTGAACCAGGCATCGCAGAACGGCCTGGGCATCGGCGCGAACTGGGCCGCGCCGGCGCAGGTCGAAGCATCCGTCCGGGTCAAATTCTGACCATGCGACATTTCGCCCCCAACCCCCTGTCGCCACTGCAAGGAAGCGGTCCATGAACTATTCGATCACGGTCAATGGCCAAGTCAGACAGGTGGAGGCGGAGGCCGATACGCCGCTGCTGTGGGCGCTGCGCGACCATATCGGACTGACCGGCACCAAATTCGGATGCGGCATCGCCATGTGCGGCGCCTGCACGGTCCATGTGGACGGGATGGCGGTGCGATCCTGCGCCGTGCCGATCAGCCAGGTGGTGGGCGAGATCACGACGATCGAGGGACTGGACGGCCCGGAAGCCAAGGCCGTGCGGGACGCCTGGATCGACGGCGACGTGCCGCAGTGCGGCTATTGCCAGTCGGGGCAGATCATGAGCGCGGTGGCGCTTCTGCGCGAAGTGCCCAGCCCGACCGACCAGGACATCAACCTTGCCATGACCGGCAATCTGTGCCGGTGCGGCGCCTATGTGCGCATCCGCGCGGCGATCCACAAGGCGGCCAAGACGCTGGACGCGGCGGCATGAAGCGCCGCCATTTTGCCCTTCTGCTGCTGGCCGGCGGGGTCGCGGCGGTGGCGGGCGGACGGGCCGCGACGAGAGCGGATGCCGTGCTGCCGACATCGTTGAGGCCCGCGTCGGACTTCGCGGCGATCGCGGACCCCGCGCAGCGCTCGCTGGCCCTGTTCGGCGAAGTGGGGAAGGTGTTGCAGCATCCGCGATGCATGAACTGCCACCCGGCCACCGACCGGCCGACCCAGACGGATGCGATGCGCCCGCACATGCCGGGGGTCGTGGGCGCCGAGGGCGGGATCGGCGCGCCGGGGCTGCATTGCAATGCCTGCCACCAGCAGGAAAATTACGATGTAGCCGGCGTTCCGGGCAATCCGAAATGGGCCTTGGCGCCGGCGGAAATGGCCTGGCAGGGCAAGACGATCGGCGAGATCTGTCGTCAGATCAAGGACCCCGAACGCAATGGCGGGCGCGATATGGCTGCGCTGCAAGAGCATATGGCGACCGACGAGCTGGTTGGATGGGGCTGGCATCCCGGTGGCGATCGAACACCCGTGCCCGGCACGCAGGCGCAGTTCGGCATCCTGTTCAAGGCGTGGGTCGATTCCGGCGCGCATTGCCCGGCATGAACAAGTTGCAGCCGGTCATATGCGGCAGGGCTGACGATTTTGCGTCAATCGTTGCGCGGCCTCAGGCTGTCATGATCAGGCTCCAGCGTGACGCGCGCCGAATTGATCACGCGCGCGACCCCGCAATAGAAACCGCCGGTCACCAGCAGTTCGACGCAATCGCGGTTCGAAAAGAGGCTTTGCAGCCGCGCCATGGTATCGCTCGACGCGCCTGGGCTCATCGCCAGATCGTCCGCCAGCGCGAGAATGGCGCGCTCGCCTTCGTCGAAAAGGTCGGACGCCTTCCAGTCGGGCAGCGCGGCGATCTGCGCCGGGGTGACGCCTTCGTCCAGGGCAAGATGGCGATGATGCGCATATTCATATTCGGCGTCGAGGAGGGCGGCGATGCGGATGATGAGTAGCTCGCGCAGCCGCCGGCTCGCGGTCATCTCGAACCGCAGCGCCCAGGCGAACGGCGCCCAGGCGCGCACCAGTTCGGGCGACCAGGCAAGAACGCGATACAGGTGCAGCACGGTGCCCCACCGTCTTTTCAGGCGTGCGAAAATGCCCGCGACGATCGGATCGTCGCTGCCTTCCGGAACCATGGGTATCATGCTGTGCGGACCTTCCTCATATCGATCGTGCCTGCTCCTGCCAGAAACGATCCCGGATCGACCGCTTCAGGACCTTCCCGACCGTGCTCTTGGGCAGACTGTCCCAGATCTCGACGGACTTGGGGCATTTCACCGAACCCAGAAGGGCTTTGCAATGGGCGATGAGTTCGTCGGCAGTCGCATCCTGCCCCGGCTTGAGCGCGACCACGGCGGTGACGGCCTCGCCCCATTTTTCGTCCGGTATGCCGATCACCGCGCAGTCCAATATGGCGGGATGGGCGAGCAGCGCTCCCTCCACCTCGGTCGAGAAGATGTTGAAGCCGCCGGAGATGATCATGTCGCGCTTGCGGTCGACAATGTAGAGATAGCCGGCCTCGTCCTTGATGCCGATGTCGCCGGTATGGTGCCAGCCGAACTGGGACACGGATCGCGTCGCCTCCTCATTCCTGTAGTAGCCGGCCATGACCAGGCTGCCCCGCGCGACGATTTCGCCGGGCTCGCCGGCGGCGAGGATGCGTCCTTCATCGTCCATCACTTCGACATCGGAGAACATGGTGGGCCGGCCGCAACTGTGCAGCAGCTTGGCGCTGGCGGGCGCCTGCACCGCGCGTTCAAGATCGGCGGACGACAGATAGGTCAGGAAGAAGGGCGCTTCGGCCTGCCCGAAGGATTGGCACATCACGGGACCGAATGTTTCGACCGCCTGGCGCAGCTTTTCGGGAGCGACGGGCGCGGCCGATATCAGGAAGAAGCGCAGCGACGAGATATCATGGTCGCCCAGCGCCGGGTAGGACAGCAGGGCGTAGAGGACGGTCGGCGGCAGGAACAGGTGCGTGACCCGGTGGCGGGCGATGGCGTCCAGGATGGCGGCCGGATCCGCGCTGGTCATCAGTATGTTCGTCGGTGCTTTGGGCAGCAGCATCAGCCCCAATATCCCTGCGGCATGGGTGATCGGCGCGACGCAGAGATGGACGGGATGGTCGGAGGGCGGCGCGCAGGTCCAGAAGTTGGCAATGAGGGTTTCCCACGTGCGGTTGGTCCACACCGCGCCCTTCGACCGGCCGGTGGTGCCGCCGGTGGCGAAGATGGTGCAGGGCCGATCATCGTCATCGGCAAGGGGCGGGAGCGCCGGGTCGGCGTCGGATCGCAAGCTGTCGAGCGAACGACCGAGCGGGCTGCGACCATCGAGGCACATACACAGGTCCAGCCCCTGCACGGCGGAACCGATCTGCGCCGCTTCCGCCTCGAACTTGCTGTGGAACAGCAGCGCCCTGGCCTCCATGGTCCGGGCAAGAGCGATATTGTCGTCGATCAGGTTGCGGGCGTTAAGCGAGACCCAGACCCGTCCGCTGCGCAGCACGCCCAGCACGGCGAGGAAGCTGGTCGCATCATTCGGTCCGTAGATCGCGACGGTCGCATGGGGCTTCAGGCGCGACGCCATGATCGCGCGGGCGATCGCATCGACCGCCTGCGCGGCGGCGGCATAGCTGATCGCCGCGCCGTTGGGCTGCACGAACGCGATGCGATCGGGGTGATGCCGCACCGCTCTCTCGAAATGGGATATCAACTGCATGGGCATGGTCTCGCTTGTCGACAACGCAAGGCGATCGCAGCGCGGCGTCGCGCCGGAGCCTGCGATGGCGACATGATAGGCTAATGATACAAGAATATACAACAAGTAAATTGATATTATTTTATGACGGGTATAGGATGGCGGGGATGCCCACGCGCTGATGCGGCCGCCTTGATCGGTTCATGAACGAGCGACTGGGAAAGGGAGAGGTGATTTGATGATGATCTGGGGCCTGCGCGCCTATGCCGCCATCCTGATAGCGACGGGCCTGCCGCTGGCGGCCGGGGGCGGATATCTGGTGGCGCTCCAGGGATCGCCTTATTATCTGATCGCGGGTGTCGGCCTCATCCTGTCCGGCGGTTTGTTGTGGGCGCGGCGGTGCGAGGGCGCGCTGCTCTATCTCGCCATCCTGTTCGGCACGATCGCCTGGGGAATATGGGAGGCCGGGGCGGACGGATGGCGCCTGATCCCGCGGCTGGTAGGGCCGGTGTTGCTGGGACTTTTCCTGCTCATTCCCGGCTTTCGGCGTCTGCTGCACGGCAGAGCCTTTCCCCGGCCGCTGGCGATCGGCCTGGCGGCCGTCGCCGCTGTGGCGATCGGCGCGGGTCTGCATACGCTGAGGCCCGTGGCTCTGGACCCCATCTATCAGAACGGCATGACGTCCATCGCCACGCGGCAGGCGGGGCAGGGGGCGGACGACAATGGCGATTGGGCGGTGTGGGGACAGAATGCGGGCGGCGCGCGGTTCAGTCCCCTGTCGCAGATCACGCCCGACAATGTCGCCGGGTTGAAGGTCGCCTGGACCTATCGCACCGGCCGCGACCCCAAGGGGCAATATCCGCGCCTGTCGGTGACGCCCCTCAAGATCGATCGCACGCTGTATCTGTGCACGGGGTGGAACGACATCGTCGCCCTGGATGCGGAGACCGGGAAGGAGCGGTGGCGGGCGAAATCGGGGGCGATGACCGACCCCTATGGCAGCTGCCGGGGGGTCGCCTATTATCGCGTGCCTGATGCGACGGGCTCCTGCGCCACGCGCATCATCACCAATACCGTCGATGCCCGGATCATCGCCGTCGATGCGCGGGACGGTCGTCGCTGCCAGGGCTTCGGCAAGAATGGCGAAGTGTCGCTGCTGCCGGGCATGGGGCATGTGCCCAAAAGCTATTATCTCGTGGATTCCGCGCCGGTGATCGTGCGCGGGCGCATCATCCTGGGCGGGCGCGTGCTCGACAATCAATATTGGGGCGAACCTTCCGGCGTCATCCGCGCCTATGATGCGGTGACGGGGGTCTTTTCCTGGGCCTTCGACGTCGGGCGTCCCGATCGGCAGTCCGAGCCGCCCGCAGGCGAAACCTATACGCGATCGACGCCCAACAGCTGGGCGCCGATGAGCGCGGACGAAACGCTGGGCCTGGTCTATGCCCCGATGGGCAATCCGACGCCCGACTATTATGGCGGGCAGCGCCGCCCGTTCGACGAGACATATTCCAGCGCCACGGTGGCGATCGACGCGGCGACCGGAAAGCCGCGCTGGGTGTTCCAGAGCACGCATCACGACATCTGGGATTATGACGTGTCGTCGCAACCCACGCTGGCGGACGTTCCGATGGCCGACGGCCGCGTCCGCCGCCTGCTGGTGCAGGGCACCAAGCGCGGCGAGCTATTCGTGCTGGATCGCGAGACGGGCAAGCCCGTCCATGCCGTCGTCGAACGGCCCGCGCCGCAGGCCGGAGCGGTCGCCGGCGAGCGCCTGTCGCGAACGCAGCCCTTTTCGGTAGGGATGCCCTCGTTGGCGGGACCGGACCTGGCGGAAAGCGACATGTGGGGCGTCAGTCCGCTCGACCAGCTTTGGTGCCGCATCGCCTTCAAGCAGGCGCGTTATGACGGCAAGCTGACCCCGCCAGGCCTCACGCCCAGCCTTATCAACCCCGGCACCGCGGGCGGCAGCAATTGGGGCAGCGTCACGATCGATACGGACCGCCATATCCTACTGGCGAACGCCACCCAGATGCCCATGTGGGTGCAGTTGCTGACCCGCGCCGAAGCCGACCGGCGCGGGATCGAGGTCTATGACGCGGACGGCAAGAAGACGTTCGCGGGCGCAGGCCCGCAGATGGGAACGCCGGTCGCCGTCGATGTCCGGCCCTTCTTCTCGCCCTTGCAGGTGCCGTGCGCCAGTCCGCCCTATGGCACCATGAGCGCCATCGATCTCGTCAGCGGCAAGCTGATCTGGACGAGGCCATTGGGTTCGGCGGAAAATTCCGGCCCATTGGGGACGCGGTCTCACCTGCCCTTCACGATCGGCACGGCGAGCTTCGGAGGGTCCATGGCGACCCGCAGCGGCATCACCTTCATCGCCGCGTCGCAGGACGACCATCTGCGCGCCTTCGACACGCGCACAGGCAAGCTGCTGTGGGATGCCAGGCTGCCGGCCGGCGGCCATTCTACCCCGATGAGCTACCGATCGCCCCAGAGCGGGCGGCAGTTCATCGCCATCGCCGCCGCAGGCTTCAAGACGCTCAATTCAACCGTCGGCGATTACATCATCGCCTACGCCCTGCCCGACGAAAAAGGGACCGGCGTTTCAAAGGAGAGGCACTGACCATGACGAACATCAGAGGCAGGGGGCAGGGCGACGCACCCCAGCAGGTCTGGCATATCGGCGATGTCACCATCACGAAATTCGTCGATTGCGTGGAGGAGCATGACCTGACCCACCTGTTCCCGAAGGCGACGGTCCAGGCGCTGCTGGACATTCCGTGGCTGCAACCCAATTTCCTGACGGCGGACGGGACCGGCATATTCAGCTATCATGCGCTGGTGGTGGAGACGCCGACCCGGCGGATCATCGTCGACACATGCTGGGGTTATGAAAAGGGGCGGGGCCCGTCGGAGGAGCTGGCGCAGATCCAGTCCCTGCTGCTGGAGGATCTGGAGGCGGCGGGCTATCCGCGCGAAAGCTTCGACACCGTGCTGTGCACCCATCTCCATGCGGATCATGTCGGCTGCAACACGATGATGGTCGACGGCAAATGGGTGCCGACCTTCACCAACGCGCGCTACATCCTCAACCGCACCGAGTTCGAATATTGGAAGGCGCCCTATGACATGGTGCCGGACCCGGAATTCATCCACACGATGGAGGCGACATTCTACGATTCCGTCGCGCCGGTGCACGAAGCCGGCCTGATCGACCTAGTCGAGGGAACCCACAAAATCTGCGAAGAAGTGACCCTGGTGCCCACGCCCGGTCATTCGCCCGGCCATGTCAGCATCCATATCGCGTCGCGCGGGGAGCAGGCGCTGATTACCGGCGACATGGCCCATCACCCCAGCCAGCTCGTCCATACCGACTGGAGCCTGCGCTGGGATTTCGACGGCGAGCAGTCGGTGCGGACGCGCGAACAGGTGTTTTCCGACGCCGCCGACAAGCCGATCCTGGTGATCGGAACCCATTGGGCGGGCGTGACGGCGGGCCATGTCAAACGCGACGGCGACTCCTACCGTCTGCAATGCGACTGATGGCGTGCGGCGCGGTCCCGGCCCTCATCGTCACGTCGAGAGCAGGGACCGCGCGCTTTTCCGATCGCCAGGATCGGCGGAAACGCTGCCTTTTTCGGCCAATATCACGCCATAATCAAAAGGCATTTCTCATAGCATCCCTTTGTATTGGCTTTCAAAGCCTCCGCCCTGTTTGATGTGGGCAACCCCATTATCGAGACGATTGGAGAGGCTCATGGAATTCGGTGTACTTTTTACGTCGCAGCCCGACATCAACAAGGATGCCTATCCTTATCACGACATTCACCGGCAAGTAACGGAGATGGTCGTTGCTGTCGATCGTCTGGGCTATGACATGGCGTGGATCGCCGAACATCATTTCAGCAACATGTATGGGATCATGCCCGACATCTTCGCCTATACGGCATATCTTGCCGCGAAGACGAAGAACATCAAGCTGGGCGCGGCCGTCGTCACCCTGCCGATGGCGCACCCCGTCCGCGTCGCCGAAAACGCGGCCTTCCTCGACGTGCTGACCAACGGGCGGTTCCTGCTGGGCTTCGGGTCGGGATATCGCCCCTATGAGTTCGCGGGTTTCGGCGTTCCCTTCGACGAACGGCGCGACATCCAGGAAGAGGCGCTGCCGCTGATCTACGACCTGCTCACCAAGAAGAAGGTCACGCACAAGGGCAAATATTTCAACGTCGACATCTCTGGCGACTATGAAATCTTCCCGCAGGCGATCCAGAGCCCGCATCCGCCGCTCTACCTGGCGGCGGCGACCGAGCGGTCGATCCACAAGGCGGCGGACCGCGGCCTGGGCGTCATGTTCTCCGGCCTGTCCTCGACCGAGCAGCTTGCCGCCGAGGGCGACATGTATCGCAAGGCAATGGAGAAGACGCCCGACGCGCTCCGGTCCAACCCCGCCTTCGGCGAGATCGACATCGCGCGTTGGGTCTATGTCGCCGAAACCGACGAAAAGGCGCGCAAGATCACCGAGGAAGGCATCCTCAAGCATATGAACATGTATGACGGCAAGCAGACCGTCGGCTATCTGGGCACGGTGTCGCCGGACCTTTACGCCAGCAGGGGCGGGGACTGGTATGCCGACCTGGTATCCAAGAACGTCCTGATCCACGGTTCGCCCAGCACCGTCGCGGCCAAGGTGGCCGAACTGCAGGAGAAGGTCGGCATGACGTCGCTGCTGTCCATGTATCCGCCCTATTATGGTTCGGAGAGACTGCTCGATTCCTTCACCCTGTTCCAGGAAGAGGTCGCGCCGCAGTTCAAGAAGCAGAAGACGCTCAAGGTCGCCTGACGCGCACGCGCCGCCACCCAGGACGTCGTCTCGTTGCCGCTGGAAGACCGAGGCAACGGGGCGTCGTCGCACGCGGCGGTGAGACAGAATGAGACTGACCATCGGGCGCTCGGCCGGGTTTGCCGGCGAGGAGAGGGAATATATGACGGACATTGCAGCCAGCGTCTTGGCCGGGACGGCGACGGTGGGCTTTATCGGCCTGGGGCATATGGGCGGGCCGATGGCGCGGTGCCTGATCCGGGCGGGGTTGCCGGTCATCGTGCAGGACATCTCGCCGGCCGTCGCCCGGACGATCGCCGGAGACGAGGCCAGGATCGTCGCAACGCCGGCCGCACTCGCCGCCGAAGCGGATGTCATCCTGATGAGCCTGCCGACGCCCGACATCGTATCGGCCGTGTGCGAAGGGCCTGACGGCATCATGGCAGGCGGCGCCACGCGCATCGTCATCGACCTGTCGACCACCGGGCCGCGCGCGACGGAGCGGCTGGCCGCGCGGTTTGCCGAAAAGGGCGTCGCTTTCATCGACGCGCCGGTCAGCGGCGGCGTAAGCGCGGCGGAGCAGGGGACGCTGACCATCATGGCCGCGGGCGACAAGGCCGCCTATGACGCGATCGAGCCGTTGCTGAAGATCGTCGGCGGCAAGCTGTTCTACATGGGCGGGCAGGCCGGGATGGGCCAGTCGATGAAGCTGGTGAACAACATGCTGGCCGCCGTCAACGCCATGGGCGCCTTCGAAGTGCTTGTGCTGGGCGCGAAGCTGGGGCTGGACGCGCAGCAGATGCTCGACGTGCTCAACGTTTCGAGCGGACAGAATTTCATGACCAGCGTCAAGATCCCGCAATGCGTGATGCCGCGCACCTTTCCGCCACGCTTCGCCACCACGCTGATGCACAAGGACGTGCGGCTTTGCCTGGAGGAAGCGGACGCGGCGGGCGCGCAGATGTGGGTGGGCCAGGTCGTGCGCCAGATGCTGGCCTTCGCCATCGCGCAGGGCGGCGGCGACAAGGATTTCGCGGCGACGATTCAGCATTATGAACAATGGGCGGGCGCGACGGTCGGTTCCGCCCCGCTCCCCGCCCAGCAGGCCGCAGAATGAGCGCGCGGCAGGACGGAGCGCCCCGGTTCGACAGGGACGAGGCGATGGCGCTGCTGCGCCATGTGGTGGGCGAGGAAACCTTCCAGCGGCGGCAGGCCGGCATCAACGGGTTCAACCAGGAAATCCGCCGGTTGGGCGAGGATTATTGCTTCGGCGAAATCTGGACGCGGCCGGGCCTGCCGCCCAAGCTGCGCAGCATCGCGTGCATCGGCATGCTGATCGGGCTGAACCGGGGCGCGGAATTGCGGATTCACATCGGCGGCGCCCTCAATAACGGCTGCACGGTCGAAGAGATCAAGGAAGTGCTGCTCCAGTCGGTGATCTATTGCGGCCTTCCGGCGTGCAACGACGCCTTCCGCATCGCCGAGGACGTGCTGCGGGAACGCGGGATCGATCTGGGCATGGCAACGCCGGGCAGCTGACAGAGCGAGGATTACAGGATCATGGCCGGCACCGGACCCTTGCAGGGCATTCGCATACTCGACCTTTCCACCGTCCTGATGGGGCCCTATGCGTCGCTGCTGCTGGCGCAGATGGGCGCGGACGTCATCAAGGTGGAGGCGCCGGAAGGCGACATCGTCCGGCTGATCGGCAAGGCGCGCAATCCCGGCATGTCGGGCATCTACCTGACCGCCAATCGCGGCAAGCGCAGCATCGTCCTGGACCTCAAGCAGCCGCAGGATCGCGAGGAATTGCTGCTGATCGCGCAGACCTGTGACGTGATGCTCTACAATCTGCGGCCACAGGCCATGGCGCGGCTTGGCCTGGCCTATGAGGATGTCGCGGCCGTCAAACCCGATATCATCTATGTCGGCACGTTCGGCTATGGCGAGGACGGGCCATATGCGGGGAAGCCGGCCTATGACGACCTGATCCAGGGGGCATCGGGCGCGGCATCGCTGTCCGCGCTGGTCCGGCCCGGCGCGGCGCCCGCCTATCTGCCGATCGCCATCGCGGATCGCATGGTGGGCATCCATGCGGTCAACGCCATCCTCGCCGCGCTGGTGCACCGTGAACGGACGGGCGAGGGACAGCGTGTGGACGTGCCGATGTTCGAAACGATGGTCAGCGTCGTTCTGGGCGACCATATGGCAGGACTGACCTTCGACCCGCCGCTCGACGATGGCGGCTATGCCCGGCTGCTCGCGCCCGATCGCAAGCCGATGCAGACGAGCGACGGCCATGTCTGCGTGCTGATCTACAATGACAAGCAATGGAAGCGGTTCTTCGAGATGCTGGGGCGGGACGATGCGCAGACCGACCCGCGCCTGCAGAACCAGAGCACCCGCACCACTCATATCGCCGCCATCTACGCCGACCTGGCGCAGATATTCCTGACCAAGACGACCGCCGAATGGATGGCCTTGCTGGAAAAGGCGGACATTCCGGTGATGCCGCTCCATGACCTCCAGTCCCTGCTGGACGATCCGCATCTGGCCGCGACCGGCTTCTTCGAGCAACTCGACCACCCCAGCGAAGGCAGGATACGCGGGATGCGGATACCCAGCCGGTGGAGCGCGACACAGCCGGGCGCGCCCGGCCCAGCGCCGCGTCTGAACGAACATGGGGACGAGATACGGCGGGAAGCCCGCCAGATGCTGGCCGCGCGATCGGCCGATCCGGTGCTGCGCGTCGCCAATGGCGGGGACCTGTAACATGGGTCCGCTGGCGGGGTTTCGCATCGTAGAGATTGGCGGCATCGGGCCGGCACCGCTGGCCGCGATGCTGCTGGCGGATATGGGCACCACGGTGCTGCGCCTGTGTCGCTCCGATGATCACGGACCAGGGCTGCGCAAGCCGGTCGCGCTGGACCTCGTCATGCGCAATCGCCGGTCGCTGGCGATCGACCTCAAAAACCCCGCGGGCATCGATCTGGCGCTGGAACTGATCGAAAAGGCCGACGGCCTGATCGAAGGGTTTCGCCCCGGCGCTGCAGAGCGGATGGGGCTGGGGCCGGACGCGGCGTTGGCGCGCAACCCCCGGCTGGTCTATGGGCGGGTCACAGGGTTCGGGCAGGACGGACCGCTGGCGCAGGCGGCCGGCCACGACATCAACTATATCGCGCTGACGGGGGCGCTGGACGCCATCGGCGTCGCCGGCGGAAAGCCCGCCATCCCGATGAACCTGCTGGGCGATTATGCCGGCGGCTCGCTCTATCTGGTGATGGGGATGCTGGCCGCGATGCTGGAGGCGCGCCAGTCGGGCAAAGGGCAGGTCGTGGATGCCGCCATCGTCGACGGCACGGCATCGCTGATGACGATGATCTACGGCTTGCGCCTTGCCGACCTGCACGCCCGGCCAAGAGGCGAAAATCTGCTGGACGGCGGTTCGGCCATCTACAATGTCTATGAATGCCTGGACGGAGCCTATGTCTCCGTGGGGCCGATCGAACCCAAGTTCCGGGCCATCCTGTTCGGCCTGATCGGGATCGATCCCGCAAGCGGCGACGACCCCGATCTCCAGGCGCGGCTGGAGGCGCTGTTCAGGACGCGGACCCAGGCCGAGTGGCGCACCTTGCTGGAGGGCACCGACGCCTGTTTCGCGCCGGTCCTGTCGATGGCGGACGCGCCGCACCATCCGCATAATCGCGCGCGCGGCACATTCGTCACGATAGACGGCGTCACCCAACCCGCGCCCGCGCCCCGGTTCAGTCGAACCGTCCCGGCCCTGCCCACGCCGCCCGAAGCCCCGGGCGCCGGCGGCGAGGCCGCCCTGCTGGAATGGGGCGTCCATCCGGCGGACATCGAAGCGCTCGCGCGCAAGGGCGCGATCACATGCATGAAAGCAGCAGCCGCGCATGTCTGACGACGTTACGATCATGATCCGGGATATGGCGGAGCGCGTCTTCGCCGATCATTGCGACCGGCAGGTGCTGGCGGCCGCTGCCGTCGGGCAGTGGCCGGGGGCGCTGTGGGATGCGGTCGAAAGCACAGGGCTGACGCTGGCTCTCGTATCTGAAGAAGGCGGCGGCGCTGCGTTGCCGATCGCCGCCGCCCTGTCGCTGGTCGATCTGGCGGCCGAATATGCCGCGCCCATTCCACTGGCCGAAACGATGATCGCCGCCTGGCTGCTCGACCGGGCCGGGCTGCCGGTGCCGGCCGGCCCCCTGACCTTTGCCTCGTTCGACGGGTCGGCGGACACTCTGGTCGCCGCCCGCGTGCCGTGGGGCAGGCAGGCCGGCATCGTGGCGCTGGTCGATGGCGCACTGCTGCTGCTCGATCCCGAAATCGCGGATGTCGCGCCGGGCGCCAATGTCGCGGGCGAGCCGCGAGACCGGGTGACGATCGACGATGTCGCCGTCAGCGGCGTTCCATCGCCGATCACGGCGGACGACATGCGGGCGATCGGCGCGGCGATCCGAACCATGCAGATTGCAGGTGGGCTGAAGCGCGCCACCGACATGGCCCTGCAATATGCGCAGGACCGGGTGCAGTTCGGCAAGTCTTTATCCAAATTCCAGGCGATCCAGCAAAATCTGGCGGTGCTGGCGACCCACACCGCCGTGGCGTCAATGGCCGCGACGATGGCGCGCGCGGCGCTGGCGACGGGCAGGCTGCTGCCCGATGTCGCCATCGCCAAGGCGCGGGCGGGGGAGGCGGCGGGCGCCGGCGCCGCGATCGCGCATCAGGTGCATGGCGCGATCGGCTTCACGCTGGAGCATGATCTGCAATTCTTAACCAAGCGGCTTTGGTCCTGGCGCGACGAGTTCGGGAACGAGGCCGAGTGGAATCTGGTCTACGGCCAGCGGATCGCCCGCGCCGGCGCCGATGCGCTGTGGCCGGCGATCACGGCAGGGGCATAGGACGGGCGGATGGTCGATTTCAATTTTCAGCAGGTGCCGTCCAATGACGCGATGGAAACGCTGCGCCAGGAAGTGCGCGATTTCCTGGCGGTCGAGATAGGCGATCGCAAACCGGCCGAACGCGCGCTGAGCTGGGCCGGACATGATGCCGCCTTCAGCCGCAAGGTCGGCGAGAGGGGCTGGCTCGGCATGACGTGGCCCGGGCGCTACTGCGGGCATGAACGCAGCGCGCTCGAACGCTATGTGGTGCTGGAAGAGATGCTGACGGCCGGTGCGCCCGTGTCGGCGCACTGGATTGCCGACCGTCAGTCCGGGCCGCTGATCCTGCGCGTCGGCACGGAGGAGCAGCGGCAGCGCTACCTGCCCGGCATCGCGCGCGGCGAGATATTCTTCTGCGCGGGTCTGAGCGAGCCGGACACCGGGTCAGACCTCGCCTCCGCCCGGACGCGGGCGGTGGAAACGGATGCGGGCTGGGTCGTCAACGGCACCAAGATCTGGAACACCAACGGCCATCGCAGCCACTATATGATCCTGTTCTGCCGCACGGACGCGCCCTCTTCGGATGCGCGACATTCGGGCTTCAGCCAGTTCATCGTGGACATGTCGCTGCCCGGCATCGAAGTGCGCCCCATTCTCGACATGGCCGGCGAGCATCATCTGAACGAAATCCATTTCAGCGACGCGCTGCTGCCGAAGGACGCGCTGCTGGGTCCGAAGGGCAGCGGGTGGCAGCAGGTGATTTCCGAACTCGCGCATGAACGCAGCGGGCCGGAACGGTTCCTGTCCTCCTTCCCCCTGCTGGTGGAATTGGCGCGGGCGCTGGGCGACAGCCCTTCTGCCCATGCCGCCGCGTCGCTCGGTCGGCTGGCGGGGCAGGTGGCCGTGCTGCGCCAGATGTCGCTTTCGGTCGCCGGCATGTTGCAGCGGGGCGAAGACCCGACCGTCGCGGCCGCCATCGTCAAGGATCTGGGCGCGGTGCTGGAGCAGGAGGTCATAGAGGTGGCGCGCCTGCTGGTGGCAACCGAGCCCGATCTGACAGGGCAGGATTTCGCAGCGTCGCTTGCCACGACGCTGCTGGCGTCCCCCTCCTTCTCGCTGCGCGGTGGCGCGCGCGAAATCCTGCGCGGCATCATCGCGCGCGGGCTCAATCTCAGATAGGCTGATATCATGACCAAGCCCGTTCTCCTCGATATTGCCGATGGCATCGCGACCATCACGCTCAATCTGCCCGAAAGCCGCAATCCCATCTCCGCGCAGGAAACGGTCGATGCGCTGGTCGACGCGCTCGACAGCATGAACCGCGATCTGGATGTGCGGGTGGCCATCCTGACCGGCGCGGGCAGCGCATTCTGTTCGGGCGGGGATCTCAAGTCGATCGGCCAGCCGGGCGGCCTGGGCGGCGGCGATCCGGTGCGGACGCCGGCGCAATATGCTCATAATATTCAGCGCGTGCCGATGATGTTCCAGACGCTGGAAGTGCCCGTCATCGCCGCGGTCAACGGTCCCGCCATCGGGGCGGGATGTGATCTTGCCTGCATGGCCGACATCCGCATCGCCGCGCGATCCGCCATTTTCGCCGAAAGCTTCGTGAAGGTCGGGCTGATCCCCGGCGACGGCGGGGCATGGTTACTTCCCCGGATCGTGGGCTATTCCAAGGCTTGCGAAATGGCGTTTACCGGCGATCGCATGGATGCGCAGGAGGCGCTGGCCTGCGGCCTTGTTTCGAAGGTCGTCGAGGATGATGAACTGATGCCGGCCGCGCTGGCGCTGGCGAAGCGGATCGCCGTCAATTCGGGCGATGCGGTCCGCATGTCCAAGCGGCTGCTGATGCGTGGGCGGGAATTGCGTTTGGCCGAAGTGCTGGAACTGTCCGGTGCGATGCAGGCCCTGGCGCATACCACCGTCGAGCATAAGGACATCGTGGCTGGGCTGGTGGCCCGGCAGCAGTCCAAGCTAACGCCATCGTCCTGACGGGGTGGGCTCTAGCCCTTTCTTCAGGAATCGAGGTGCATCGGTGGGCCGTCCAGCACGATCGTCTTGGTTTCCAGGAAGGGCAGCAGGCCTTCGACCCCGCCTTCGCGGCCTATGCCCGATTGCTTGAACCCGCCGAAGGCGATGGTGAAGTCGGTGCGCATCCCGTTTTGCCCGATTGTCCCCGTCCGCAGGTTGCGGGCGGCTGCATAGGCCCGGTCGGGATCGTTGGTGAAGACCGCCGCGTTGAGGCCGAAGGGGGAGTCGTTGGCGATGTCGATGGCCTGCGCCTCGCTCGCGGCCGGGATAACGCTGACCACCGGGCCAAATATTTCTTCGCGAGCGATCGTCATCTGATTGTCCACTTGGCCGAACACCGTCGGTTCGATGAAGAAGCCGCGATTGAGGCTCGCGGGGCGCTTGCCCCCGGTGGCAAGGACGGCCCCGTCAGCCTGGCCCTTGCCGATATAGTTTTCCACTATATCGCGCTGGCGCGCAGTGGCGAGCGGTCCCATCTGGATGGCCGGGTCGAACGGGTCGCCGACCTTCAGCCGGGCAAATTCGGCCACCATCGCGTCCAACAGCGCGTCGTGGCGATTGCGCGGAACGATCACGCGGGTCAGAGAAGCGCAGACCTGTCCGGTCAGGACCGGCGTCGATTGGGCGAGCGTCCTTGCCACCGCCGCGACGTCATAATCCTCCAGCACGACCGCGGCGGATTTTCCGCCCAGTTCCAGCGTGCAGCGGGCCACGCGCTCGCCGCAGATCGACGCAATCTTGCGACCGGCACCGCTCGATCCGGTGAAGGTCACCTTGTCGACATCGGGGCTGCGTACCAGCCGTTCGGACACGCCCCGATCGGCGACCAACACGTTCAGGACGCCCGCCGGCAGGCCGACCGCCTGCGCGATCTCGGCCATCAGAAGGGCGGTGGCGGGCGCTTCGGGAGAAGGCTTGAGCACGATCGTGCAGCCGGCCAGCAGGGCAGGGGCGATCTTGTAGATGATGAGCTTGAAGGGCGCGTTCCACGGCACGATGGCGGCCACGACGCCGACCGGTTCGCGCACCAGCAGGCCGGTGTGGCCGACGGCCGGCTTGTGCCGTTCTTCGAAGACGAAGTTTTCGGCGAGGTCGGCGTAATAATGCATCGCGCCGATCGAGGCCGGAACCATCGCGCCGCTGAGCGATCGCAGGGCGCCCATCTCGCTCGTCCACATGTCGGCGATTTCGGCCTGGCGCGCGGTCAGGGCCTCACCCATCGCGTTCAGATAGGCGGCCCGCTCCGCATGCGACATGCGCGGCCATGGGCCGTGGTCGAAGGCGCGCCGCGCCGCCGCGATGGCGCGATCCATGTCCTGTGCCTGCGCCTCCGCCACGGTCAGATAGACCTCCTCGGTGGACGGGGTGACGACCTGGAAACTGGCGCCGGCTGACGGCGCCACCCATTCCCCGTCGATGAAGAAGCGATCGGGATGGGCGACGGCCGGAGCGGTACGGGAAGCGAGAGTGGCCATGTGCGATACCTGACGCGATGGGCGCGAACGGCGGGCCGCCGCGCCGTGACAAACGGGACTATGCCGGTGTTTCCACGCCGGAGTCGTCGATGAGAGGCCGGCCGAGGGCCTAGGCCACTGCTTCCTCGCGCTTGATCCAGCGGCCGTTGCCCGACGCGTCGACCACGCGATCATGATGCACGTCGGTTGAGGGATGGATCGGGCGCATCCAGTCGGCCAGTTCCAGAATGATGCCGTCGGGATCGGTGAAGTAGATGGAGCCGAGGAAACTGGTCGGCTGCTCCGTGACGGTGATGTCGTCGAGCGGATCATTATGATACCAGGTCTCCGTCACCTCGACTCCTTCGGCGACCAGGATGTCGCGATATTCCTGCAATTTGTCGGCGGGAACCCGGAAGGCGACATGATGCATCGACCCATGCGCGCTGACCGATTGCGGGAACGGCGGATTGGCGATGCCGGGCGCAGCTTCCGGGGCATCGGGGAAATAGAAGAAGGCCAGCGATGCGCCGTTGCCGACATCGAAGAAGAAATGCTGCCCCCGGCCGTTGGGAATGTCGATCGTCTTGATGAGGGGCATGCCCAGTATGCGATGGTAGAATTCGATGGTGCGGTCCATATCCTTGACCACCAGGGCCAGGTGATGGAGGCCGGATATTTCGAACCTCGGGTTCCTGACTTCATCCATCCTCGATCTCCTTGTTCATCCTATCGCTTGGCGGCGGCGTCGCTGATGATCGACCCGCACGGCCGAACGGCCGCGCCCGTGGGCAAAGGGCTCCGCGCACCAAGATTGCTTGAGTGGATATCGGCCTGTGCGGTCGGGGCGAACAATTCTGGATTGTGCAATCCAGCCTCCCAACTTGCGCACTATACGGCCGCCGTAAGCGACGGTTATGTCCGATGAGGGCATCGCCGCCCACGACAATTGATCCGGGGAGGGAATGGAGCGCGATCGGCGCGCGGACCGGCCGTGCGACGCGCATGACATCCTCTTCCAGGCAAGGAGACGATGTTCATGATCAATCGCCGGTCTCCTTACTACCCCTGGCTGCTCCTGACCGTCCTGTCGCTCGCCTATCTTTGCGCATCGATCGACCGGATCGTGATCAGCCTGCTGGTGGAACCCATCAAGGCGGATCTGGACCTGACCGACACGCAGATCAGCCTGCTGCTGGGCCTGGCGTTCGTGCTGCTCTTTTCCATCGCGGGCATCCCGATGGGCATGCTGGTCGATCGCGTGGATCGGATGCGCCTCCTGGCCTGGAGCGCCGGCGTGTGGAGCGTCATGACGGCGCTTTGCGGCTTGGCGGGCGGCTTCTGGATGCTGTTCGTCGCGCGGGCCGGGGTGGGCGTGGGCGAAGCGGCGCTGACGCCGGCGGGCTATTCGCTGATATCGGACGCCTTCGAAAAGAAACGACTGGGCCTGGCGCTAGGCATATTCACCACGGGTGGAGCGATCGGGACCGGCGTGTCCCTGGTCGTGGGCGGATATGCTGTGGGGGAACTCAGCCGGCATGGCGATTTCGTGTTTGCAGGACTGGGCTCGCTGCATCCCTGGCAGCTGACCCTGATCGTGCTGGCGCTGCCCGGCCTGGTGCTGGCCGCGATCATCGCGATGATGCCGCAACCGGCGCGCCTGATCGGTCAGCGCCGCGCGGACGATCCCGCATCGTCCGGGGCGCTTGCGCAATTCTATCGCGACAACCAGGCGATGCTGGCGCGGCATCATCTCGCGTCGGGGCTGTGCAGCATGGTGCTGCTGGCGGGATATTCCTGGATCGCCGCTCTCTTCGCGCGCGTCCATGGCTGGCAGCCCGCCGATGTCGGGTTCGCCGTGGGTATCGTGTCGATCATCGGCGCGCCGGCGGGATTGTTGGGCGGTGGCATGATCGGCGATGGACTGATCCATAAAGGCCCGCACATACGCCTTGTCGTCTGTGCCGTGTCGGTCGCCTTGGCCGCCATATTCGGTCTGATCTATCCGCTTGTGCAGTCGCCCGCCGCCGCCATATTGGCGTTCGGCGCCATGGCGCTGTTTGCGACGGTGCCGATGGGGGTCGGCAATGCCGTCCTGCAACATGTCGTGCCGGGCGAAATACGGGGCCTGGTCTCGGCGATCTACTCCTTCTGCCTCAGCATGATCGGCATGGCGGGGCCGACCCTGATCGCGGGCATCGCCGACCTGTTCTTTCCGTTTCCGACCGGAATGCGCTACGCGACGGCGCTGGTCGTCCCTGCCGGATTGGTCGCCGCGGCGTTGCTGTGGCTGTGGACCATTCCGCCCTACCGCCGGCTGATCCGCCGTATCGACGCGCAGGATGCAGCCCCCGTCACATAGACCGATGAAACAGATGGCCAGGTCGCGACGAACCCATGGGGATCGCGACCCGCCGCAGATGGACAAGAAAGGACAGGATCATGGCTGAAATCGCAGTGGAAGGGAAACGGCATACCCAGCATCAGGTGTCTGCGCCGGGCGTGGGCGTCATCGATTTTCCCGGACTGCCCGAAGGGACGCAGACGCGCATCCTGCCGTTCAAGGCAGCCGACGGCGTGCCGTCGCGGGGCGTGCTCTATACCCGCGGAGGGGAAAAGACGGTCGTCTGCTTCTCTCATCCGCGCGCGGACATGAGCCAGCATTATGTGATCCCGCATGTGCTGGAGGCGGGCTATGCCGCTTATGGGCATCAGTGCCGCGGCCTCAACAACGATGTCGATTGCGAGCATGAGAAGATCGTCCAGGATCTCGCCGCCGGCTTCCGGTTCCTGAAGGAGGAAATGGGGTTCGAGAAGATCGTGCTGGTCGGCAATAGCGGCGGCGGCGGCCTCTTCACCTTCTACCAGGAACAGGCGAGCAAGACGCCGGGCGAACGGCTGACCGATACGGCGGCCGGCGAGCCGCTGGACCTCAATTCGATCGAGATGCCCCGCGCCGACGGGCTCATCATGATGGCGACCCATCCGGGCGAGGGGGCGCTGATGCTGAGCGTCATCGATCCGTCGGTGGTGAACGAGGATGATCCGCTGTCGGTCGATCCCGCGCTCGACATGTATAATCCCGCCAACGGATATCGCGAGCCGCCGGAATCCAGCCGATATGCGCCGGAATTTCTGGAACGTTATCGTGCGGCCCAGGCCGCGCGGGTCGCGCGTCTGGACGCGAAGGCCCGCGGATGGATCGCGGAAAACGCCTTCTACAAGGCCAAAATGGCGGAACCCGGCTTTGCCGACCTGCCTGTCGAGGAACAGCATTTCATCCGCCGTCGCGCGGTTGCCGGGCGCTATATGATCATCTACCGCACGGAGGCGAACCCGGCCTATTGCGACTTGTCGCTCCATAGCTGGGAATCGCGGCGGGAAGTGGGATCGGTCGCCACGACCGATGTGATGCGCGGCAATTACGGTCCGGGCGGTTTTTCCCGATACATCACCCCGCGCGCGTGGCTCAGCAGCTGGTCGACGGCATCGCGCGCCAATGTGCTGCGCAATCTGGGCTCGATCCACGAGCCGCTGCTGATGCTGGCCTATCGCGGCGACAATGTCTGCTTCCCCGACGACAACAAGGCGCAGGTGGACGCCTGCCCGTCGACCGACAAGACGATGGATTTCATCGACGGCGACCATTACGGCCTGCCGCTGACCGAACGGGACAAGGGCATGGCGATCATCGTCAAATGGTTGAAGATGCGCTTTCCTGCGGCTAGCTGAGAGGCAGGACCATGAGCGGGGCAGCGCGCTTCGCCATAGCTGCAAGGGCTTGATGAGCATGACGTCGCGATCGCCGCCGGTACGGGCGAAATGGGCCAGGCTGGGGCTCGACCTCGTCAGCCTGAGGCTCATCGTCGCGGCGGCCGAAGAGCAGAGCTTCGCCGCCGCGGCGCAGCGCGAAAATACATCCCTATCGGCCGTCAGCCGGCGCGTCGCCGAACTGGAGGCCCGGATCGGGGTGTTGCTTTTCGATCGGCGCGACCGGGGGGTCTCGCTCACCGACGCGGGCAAGACATTCGTGTCGCAACTCTACGATGTGTTCGAACGGCTCGACCGGATGGCGCTCGACCTGGAGGCGGCGCGGGGCGGGGCGCGGGGGCTGGTGCGGCTCCACGCGCATATGTCGGCGACGG
Organism: Sphingobium amiense; assembly: GCF_003967075.1. NCBI lineage: Bacteria > Pseudomonadati > Pseudomonadota > Alphaproteobacteria > Sphingomonadales > Sphingobiaceae > Sphingobium > Sphingobium amiense. The sequence continues at coordinate 2,220,257 of NZ_AP018664.1, read as the reverse complement.
TCGGCGAGCTGCCGGCCAAGCTGGCGGCGTTCACCGTCGCCAACCCCGGCATCGAGGTCATGATCACCGAGGAGACGAGCGCGGCGGCCGCCCATGCGGTTTCGGTCGGCACGGCCGATCTGGCGCTGATTTCAGGAACCTTGCCGCCCAGCGACCTCAGCATCATTCCGTGGCTGGAAGACGAACTGGTGGTCATCCTGCCGATGGATCACGCGCTGGGCGGGCGCGCTTCGATCCGGCTGGAGGATCTGATCGGCGATCCGTTCATCGGGATGCAGCGGGACAGTGCGCTATTGTCGCTCTATCGGCAGCAGGTCCATGCGATGGGCCAGCAGCTTAACGAGCGCGCCCATGCCACCAGTTTCGAATCGATCCGTCATATGGTGTCGGAAGGTCTGGGCGTCGCCATCCTGCCGGCCGCGGCCGCCTACCCGCATGCCGACGACAATGCCTTCATGGTTCGCAAGCTGGATGAAAGCTGGGCGCGGCGATCATTGGTGCTGTGCGCGCGCGAGCCCGAACGGCGATCGGCCGCGACGCGATTGCTGATCGAGCATCTTGTCGCCGGTTCGGCCGGTCAGTCCAGCTCAAGCCGGTAGACCCGGCCCGCCGTCGCGGAGAACAAGGCCGTCTTTTCCGCTTCGCCATAGGATGCAGCGATGCGTTTGAACGCGTTGAACAGGGTGCGATAGCTGCATTGCCCCTTGTCCGGCGGGAAATTGCTTTCGAACATGCAGCGATCCGGCCCGAGCATGTCGATGCAACTGTCCATATAGGGGCGCCATGCGGACGCCAGTTCCTCGGACGAGGGCGGCACCGGCCGCTTCTCATAAAGGCGGCCGAGCAAGCGAATGGCGAGGCCGCCCAGCTTCATATGGACATTCGGCGCCGCCGCGATCCGACCGATTGCGGCCTTCCAGTCGCGGAACACCGCTGCGCGATCATCGGCATAGCGGCCCACGCCGATCGGGCCGCCGCAATGGTTGAGCACGATCGTGGTTTCGGGAAAGGCACGGGCGAGGTCGAGCAACTCGTCCATCTGCGGATGGAACAGCCAGGAATCGAAGCTGAGGCCGAGATGCGCCAGGTGAGCAAAACCCCGGCGGAAGGCGGTTTCAGCCATCAATTCCTGTGGGCGCACCGGATAGATGCTGCCGACGACAGGGTCCGCGTCATGGGCAGTGGAATGCCGGATGCCTCGGAAATGCCCGCCGCCGGCGGCGATCTCCGCCTCCAGCACGGCGCGGACGTCATCGCCCAGCATCAGATCGGCATGGCCGACGATCCCGGCGCAGAGGGCCGGCGACCCGTCGCCATCCTGCTGCGCAAGCGTGGCGACTCGCGCCGCGAACTCGACCTCGCCGACCGGGCGCATCGCTTCGGGTCCGTCGGGCCGATACATGCTGTGACATTCGACATAGACGCTCGCCACGATATTGTGGCCCGACGTCATGTCGGCGATCGCGGCATCGGCCAGATAGGGCTCGCCTGGACGGTCCCACAGATGATGATGCGGGTCGACGATCGGGCGGGCGGGATCGATCGCCTCCTCGTCATGCAGCGCAAGCCAGTCCGGTCGCGGCAGGCTGTATATGCGCGGGGCAGGTGCGGACGGGTGCTGGCCGGTGGTCATGGCATTGCCCTTTCTACGCGCGCGGTTCAGCCCGTGAGACCGCCGCCGCATATGATCACCTCTCCGGTGATATAGTCGGATTCGGGGGTGCAGAAGAGATAGACCGCGCCCGCCGCTTCTTCCGGCACGCCCGCGCGCCCCAGCGGGATGGTCTTGGCCCATGCCTCGATCATCTGCGGCTGGATGCCGACCTTTATCTGGTTGCCGGCGATGTCGATGGTCGCCTGCTCCGCCGCGATGGCCTGGGTCAGGCGGGTCTCGATCAGGCCGAAGGCAACGGCGTTGACGTTGACGTTGAACCGGCCCCATTCCTTCGCCATCGTCTTGGTCAGTCCGACGATCGCGGCCTTGCCGGACGAATAGCCGGCCTGGCCGGCATTGCCGGAAAGCCCGGCGATGGAGGAAATGTTCACGACCTTGCGGTGGAGCCGGCGGCCTTGCGCGCTTTCCTGCTTCACCAGCGCGCGAAGGGGCGCGGAGGCCGCGCGCAGGATGCGGAAGGGCGCCTTCAGATGGATGTCGATCATGGCGTCGAACTGATCGTCGCGGGTGTTCCCGATCGTCGAATCCCACGTGTAGCCGGCATTGTTGACGATGATGTCGATCCCGCCGAAGCCGTCCGTGGCGGCGTCGATGAAGCGATCGGCAAAGTCGGGCGCGGTCACGTCGCCATTGACGGCGATGGCGTCGCTGCCGGCTGCGATGATTTCGGCTGCGACGGCATCGCCCGGATCGGCGTCCAGATCGTTGACGATCAGGCGCGCGCCTTCGCTCGCCAGCTTCAGCGCGATGGCGCGGCCGATCCCTCGGCCCGAGCCGGAGACGAGCGCGACCTTTCCTTCCAGTTTCTTCATGGCGTTTCGTCCTGTTCACACGCGAAGATGGCTCTGCCGAGCAGTTTGATGTCGCCCGCCTGGTTCTTCATTTCCAGATCGATGGCCGCGCGGCGTTCGCCATCTTCCACGAACGGCTCGCCCGACGTGCCGCTGCAGGTCAGTGCATCGCAAAGATGCGTGATGCCGCTGAACCGCGTCGAAAAGGCGCGCAGCCGGTGGGGTGGGACGGCATTGGTGACCGCACGGCCCATATAGGCCATTACCAACATGCCCTGCGCGAAGACATCGTCAAATCCTGCGGCGCGCGCGACGTCCAGATCGACATGCGCTTCGTTCACGTCCCCCGACGCGCCGGCATAGAAAGCGAGCGTCGCGCGGGTGATGGGAGGAAAGCTTTCCTCGATATGCAGCGGGCGGGCGCTCATTGGAGGGGCGCTTCCTGCTTGATGACGAAGGTGCGGCGGATCTCCGCCGCCAGCCGGCCATTCTGGTCCGTAACCGCGACATGCTGGATGACGAAGGTCAGCTGGCCGTTCTTCTTGTCGAATATGTCGCTGACGCGCGCCTGGAAGGTCAGCCGGTCCCCGACATGGACGGGCCGATGATAGGTGAAGCTCTGGTCGGCGTGCAGGATGTCGCCGATCCCGATGCCGATTTCCTCCACGAAGCCGAAGGGATTGTCGGCATCCAGCATTTCCAGGCAGAATAAATAAGTCGGCGGAATGGCGACCAGCCCGCTTTCGTCCGGGTCAATGACGGCCGGGTTGGTTTCGCCGATCGCCTTGAAGAAAGCGTGCAGCCGGCGCGGCTCCACGACCGCGGCCACGGGGCGGAAGCGGTGGCCGACATAGGCGCGATCGACCGCGGGCATCACAGCTTCTCGTAGAGGGTTACGACGCAGGCTCCCCCCAGGCCCAGATTATGCTGGAGTCCGACGCGCGCCCCGTCGACCTGTCGCACCCCCGCTTCGCCGCGCAACTGCCAGCTGATTTCGGCGCATTGGGCAAGGCCTGTGGCGCCAAGCGGATGGCCCTTGGACAGCAGGCCGCCCGACGGATTGGTGACGATGCGCCCGCCATAGCTGTTGTCGCCATCGCTGATGAAGCGGGCGGCCGTTCCCTCCGGGGTCAGTCGCAGCCCTTCATAGCTCAATATTTCATTGGCGGTGAAGCAATCGTGCAGTTCCACCACGTCCAGATCTTCCGGGCCGATGCCCGCTTCCTCATACACCTTGTCCGCCGCAGCACGGGTCAGGTCCACACCGACCGCCTTCATCGGGCTGCGTTCGGCAAAGGTCGAACCGAAATCTGTCGTCATCGCCTGGCCGCGAATGGCGACGCGGGCGTCGAGTCCGCGCGCCTTGGCGAACCGTTCCGACACCAATATCGCCGCCGCGCCGCCGCATGTGGGCGGGCAGCATTGGAGCCGGGTGATCGGCCCCAGCATCCGCGGGGAGGCGAGCACCTCCTCGACCGTGACCTGCCCTCTGAATACGGCGCGCTCGTTATGTTCCGCATGGCGGCGGGCCTTGACCGCCACCTGGGCGAAGACCGCGTCGTCCACGCCGTAGCGCGCCTGATATTCCACACCGGCCGAGCCGAACAGCTTGATCGCCATGGGCGCGTTGCCCGCACCGGGCGTATCCTCCGCAATGTCGATGAAGCGCGCCAACGGGGTCGGACGGTCGGCATAATGTTCCTGCAAGGCGCCCGGCGACATTTGTTCGAAGCCCAGCGCCAGCACGCAATCGGCCGCGCCCGACGCGATCGCCTGGCGCGCCAGATACAGGGCGGACGATCCGGTCGCGCAATTATTGTTGACGTTCACGACCGGGATGCCGGTCAGGCCGACATCGTAGAGTGCTGCTTGGCCGCTGGTGGAGTCGCCATAGACATAGCCGACATAGGCCTGCTGCAGGTCGGCATAGTCGATCCCCGCGTCCCGCAGGGCGTCGCGCGTAGCTGTGGCGCCCATGCTGATATAGGATGGCGAAACGCTGGGCTTGACGAAGGGGGTCATGCCGACACCGGCGATATATACGGTCCGACTCATAAGGGCTTTCCTGGTCCATACCTTTTGGATATTAAGTTACCGACTAGTAATAAGGATGCACCATGTCAAATGACAAGCGCGGTCCCCTTGCGGCGGACAGGCTGGAGAGCGCACCAAGGCGACCGGCCAGCCTCTGGAAGAATGCCGTGACGCGCGATCAGGAGCGGCAGGCGAAGCGCATGGCGGTGCTGCTGACGGCGGCGGACATGTTCCTGGCCCGCGGTTCGCACCGAGTCGCGATGACCGACATCGCCGACGAATTGGGCATCACCAAACCGGCGCTGTATAATTATTTCAGCAGCAAGGACGATCTGCTGGTCGAATGCTTCCGGCAAAGCAACCAGGTGATCATCGAACAACTCGATAGGATCGAACGCTCCGCGGGACCGGGGCTAGAAAAGCTGCGCGCCATCATTCGCGCCTATGCGCGGCTGATCACGGTGGATTACGGATCGGTGATGATCCGGTTGGAGGACCGTGACCTGCCCGACATCCTGCGCAATGAGGTGCGCGGTTACAAGCGCGCCATCGATGCCCGCGTCCGCGCGACGATCGAAGGCGGGATCGCGGACGGGTCGATCCTGCCATGTGATGTGAAGCTCGCGACCTTCGCGATCATGGGGGCGCTGAACTGGATCGGCCAGTGGTTTCGCAGCGATGGCCCCTACAGCGTCGACCGCATCGGGGACGAATATGCCGACCGCCTGACCAAGGGCCTGGCGAAGAATTGAAGCGGCACGCCATTTTGCGACCGTCCGGCTGAGGAAGAGGACAATCATGATCCATGAATTCAGGCGCTACCGGATAAAGCCGGGTATGTTGGCGAGCTATCTCGATGCATTCGAGCGGCTGGCGCTGCCGTCCGCCAAGCGCCATATGAGATTGCTGGCCTTCTGGACGTCCGACATCGGCGACCTCAATCATGTCTTCCATCTGTGGGAATTTGAGGATCATCAGCATCGCGCGGACAGCTATGCCGCCATGCGCGCCGAACCCCAATATCGCGACGAGTTCGTGCCGCTGGCGCTGCCCATGGTCGAGGCGATGCACAGCAGCATTCTGACCCCGACCGGATTTTCCGCCGCGCTGCCCCTGATCGCCGGCCGCTGATCTCGGCCCTTCGTCCCGGCCCATCGTCCCGGCGACGCATATAAAAGCCTGCGTTGCGGATTGGAGAATTGGCCGGGGAGGGGGCTGGGTTATGTCCATGTCATGAAGAGCAATATATCGCCCGGCATCACGGGTTGCGAGAGGGTGACGTTGCAAGTCACGGGACATAAGTGGCGGACCGCGCAGGACGCCCCTTCGCCGGAGAGGCTGCTGCCATGATAGACCAGAAATCCCGCTACTATCCCTGGCTGCTGCTGGCGGTGTTGTGGATCACCTATCTGCTGTCGTCGCTCGACCGCATCGTCATCAACCTGCTGGTCGAACCGATCAAGGCGGATTTCGGGCTGAGCGATACGCAGATCAGCTTGCTTCAGGGACCTGCATTCATCACCGCCTTTTCCGTGGCGATCATCCCCATGGGGATATTGGTGGACCGGGTGAACCGGACACGGTTGCTGGGGGCTGCGCTTGGCCTGTGGAGCGTCATGACGGGTCTGTGCGGACTGGCGAGCAGCTTCTGGACGCTGTTCGCCGCGCGAGCCGGCGTCGGGCTGGGCGAAGCAGCGCTCAATCCGGCAGGCTATTCGCTGATCTCGGACGCCTTCAAGAAGGATCGGCTCGGCCTTGCGCTCGGCATCTTCGTCATGGGCGGCGCGGTCGGGGCCGGGCTGGCGTTCATATTGGGCGGTGTCGTCATCGGCGCCCTCAGCCGTCATGGCGACATCGTCGTGCCGCTGCTGGGCACGCTGCGCCCCTGGCAGCTTACTTTCGTCATCCTCGCGGTGCCGGGGCTGATCATGGCGCTCATTCTGTCCACCCTGCCCAATCCGTTGCGCAAGACGAGCGCCACTGCCGCCGGGCGGCCGGGCGAAAGCATGATCAAGGGCTTTTACCGCCAGAACTGGCCGCTCCTGGCGCGGCATCATGTCGCCATGGGTTCCGCCAACACGGTGCAACTGGGAATGCTGGCGTGGATCGCCCCCCTGCTGACGCGCGTCCACGGATGGGATTCGGCGACGATCGGCATGGTCGTCGGCAGCGTCATGCTCGTCGCCTTGCCGATCGGCCTTATCGGCGGCGGCTATATCGGCGACGCGCTGATGCGGTTCGGTGCGCACATGCGGCTGGTGGTGTGCGCGGCTTCGATCGTGTGCGCCGCGATGTTCGGCATATTCTATCCGCTGCAGTCCGACCCGTGGCACCTGGTCATCGTCTTCGGCGTGGCGAGCCTGTTTGCCGGCATTCCGCCCGGCGTCGGCAACGCCGCCCTGCATCACGTCGTGCCCGGCGAGATAAGGGGGCGCGTGTCAGCCATCTATTATCTCATCGTGCTGGTCCTTGGCATGGCAGGCCCCACGCTGGTGGCGCTGGCGTCGGACAATCTGTTCCCCTTCGCCACCGGCATCCGCTACGCCACGATCATGGTCATTCCGCCGATGATGCTGTTTTCGGCATTGATGTATCTCTGGGCCATTCCACCTTATCGGCGCCTTGCCAATGAAGTGGAATCCGAACAGAAATCCTCCGATCTGAAGGTGCGTGCGGTCTGAATTCGGGTGAGAGCCTGCTTTGCATAATGGGCAATAGCTGGTCGATGCGAACCTAATCTAATCGATGTCGGTAGCCGACTTGGATCCGCGAATATAGGCCGGATCAAACAAGAAAATCTGTTTATGGGAGGGAGTCCGTATGGACCTGTCACTATATCTCGACGACGATCTGGCCAAGATTCCTGGCCTCAAGGACAAGTCGATCATCGTCACCGGGGCAAGCAGCGGCATCGGCCGGGCGGCGTCCTTCATCCTGGCGAAGGCCGGGGCGCGCCTGATCCTTGCCGACCGGGACGAAACGGGCGGCCGGGAAACGCTCGACATCGTGCGCGATACCGGCGGCACGGCCGATTTCGTCGCGGCGGACATGGCATCGGAGGCTTCGGTCCAGAACATGGTCGCGGCCGCCGTTTCCGCCTATGGCCGGCTCGACGGGGCGTTCAACAACGCGGCCGTGGTGCAGACCGGAGAATTTCACGAAACATCGGACGAAGAGTTTCAGCGCGTGCTGGATATCAATCTGTCCGGGGTCTTCTACTGCATGAAGCACCAGATCATCGAGATGCTCAAGACGGGCGGCGGGTCGATCGTCAATACCTCGTCGCTCACCGGCATCTGCGCCTTCGGCAAGAATGCGGCCTACGCCGCCAGCAAGTTCGGCGTCGTGGGCCTGACCCTGACCGGCGCGCATGATTACGGCGATCGGGGCATCCGCGTGAATGCGGTGTGCCCAGGCCGGTCTCGCCCCTCGGCCATGTCCAAGGAGGGCGGCAACAGTTCGCCGGAGCAGAATGCGCGCCGCTTGCGCCAGATTCCGCTCGGCCGGGCGGGTATCCCACGCGAGCTGGCGCAGGCCGCGGCCTGGCTGCTGTCGGACGGCGCATCCTATGTCACCGGCGTCATCATGCCGGTCGACGGGGGCATCATGACCGGCCCCTATTACAAGGTCGAGGACGCGGCGGCGCTGGAGTAAGAATGATGGCGAACAGGGAACTGACGGGGCGCGCCAAGGCGGTGAAGGAGGAGTTCATCCGCCTGCGCGGCTTCTGGGTGGACGAATATGATGCGATGGCGATCCTGTGCCCGGATTTCCTGGAAAAGCTGGTCGCAACGGGCGGGGTGGTGAAGAAGAGTTCGACTCTGTCCCCCCTGTTGCATCATCTGGTCGCCGTCGCCCTGGACGCATCCATCACCCATCTGTTCGACACCGGCACGCGCCTGCACATGCGGGCCGCGCTTGCCTTGGGCGGCACGCGCGAGCAGCTGGTCGAGGTGATCCAGATCGTCAGCTTCCTGGGGATGCAATCGCATCTCGTCGGCCTGCCGATCATCCTCGACTTGGTGCCGGAGGGCGACCCCCTGCGTGAACAGGCGAAGCGCCCTATGGAGGAAAAGGACGAGGCGCTCAAAAGCCAGTTTGCGGAGAGCCTGGGCGTCTGGACCGAGGCCCATGACCTGCTCCTCGCCCTGTCCGACGACTATTTTCCGACCTATCTCGAACAGTTGCGCGTCCCCTATGCGACGAGTGCGCTGACGCCGCGCGAAAAGGCACTGGTGCTGTTCGCGGCCAATGTTTCCGTGACCCATTTGAACGAGCAGGGCATCAGGACGTCGGCGACGGCGGCGTTGGCGTCGGGTTGTTCGGGCGAGGATCTGCTGCACGTCATCCGGCTCGCCAGTTCGCTGGGCATGCAATCCTGCGTCGTGTCTTTCCCGATCCTGGTCGACGAACTGGAAGCGGCCGGTGCGCTGGAGGTTTCCGCCTGATGTCAGGCCGTCAGGTGCGCCAGTAGCGCCTTGGTGGCGGCCGAGCAGCGATCGGCCTCTCGCGTGCAGAAGAAATGCGGGCGCTTTGACCAGCTTTCATCGAGCCTGAGCACCACGAGGCCAAGCTTCTCCGCATAGGGATGGACGGTCGTGCCCGGCAGGATCGAGATTCCCAGACCCTCCGACACCATGCGGCGGATCGATTCAAAACTGGTCGTCAGCGCGCGCTCTTTCATCTTCCGTCCGACCGCGCTCAATTTTTGCCGATACATCGCAAAGAGTCCGCTGTCGCGCGGCATGCAGATGAAGGGCTCATCGGCTAGATCCTCCAGCGTCACGGCCTCCCGGCCGGCCAGGGCATGACCCTTGGGCAGGATGACGACCAGTTCATCCTCCGACCAGGGGAAGAGAAGCAGGTTGGGGGGAGGCGGGGAACCAGGGATGAGCGCCATGTCGATGTCGCCCACCGTCACGCCATGGATGGCGGCCACGGCGGTCTCTTCGGTGATCTGGACCTCTATGCCGGGATGTTTGCGCATGAAATCGGCGATGCGCGCGGGGAGATCGCCGGATATGGCCGACATGGGTGCGCTTATCCGCACCAGGCCGCGGGTGCCCTTGCCGACCGCTTCCAGGTCGAGCGCGATCAGTTCCAACCGTTCGAAGACGTCATATAATTGCTCGACGAACCGCGCGCCTGCGTCGGTCAGCGCCACGCCCCGGTCATGGCGGTCGAAGAGGGCGATGCCCACGCGCTGTTCCAGTTCGGCAACGCGACGGCTGACGGCGGACAGGGACGTGTTTTCCCGCTGCGCTGCGCCGGCAAAGCTCTGCTCTTCGGCGGCGGCGAGGACGATCCTCAAGGATACCAGGTCGAAGCCGGCTCTGGGCCAGGTATGTGTCGGAGTCGCCTGTTTCAGCTTGGATTGATCCGTCATCGACCTTTTGTGGCGCTTCGTCGGTCGCAAGACAAGCATGGCGATTGCCAAAGTCTTGTTTGCGCAAACAGGAATTGTCCCCGCGCAGGCGGCATGAAATTCCAGCGCGGTTCGGTTTTTCAGGAGAGGCAGCGGCGATGAAACGCCCCATAAGCATGTGTCGGACGTCATGACGAGCGCAGCGAGCCAGCAGGCATCGGAAGCGCCAGCCCCGCGCCACGACCTGGTGATCATCAGCGCGAGCGCGTCCCAGACATCGCGTTCGGAGATGGTCGGAGACTATCTGGAGCGGTTGCTGACCAACGACTATGGCTCGATCGCGCATATCCGCGTCCGGGAGCTTCCGCCCGCCGCGCTCGCGCGGGCCGATGTGGACGACGGGGCCATCGCCGACGCGCTGTCGAAACTGGCGCAGGCCAATGCCGTGGTCGTCATCACCCCCACCTACAAGGGCAGCTACAGCGGCCTGCTCAAGATCTTCATCGACCTTCTGCCGCAATATGCGCTGCGCGGCAAAGTGGTCCTGCCGCTCGCGACCGGGGGCACCATTGCGCACATGCAGATGATGGATCATGCGCTTCGGCCCGTGCTGCAGACCATGTGGCCGAGACACATCGCCCAGGGATGTTTCCTTCTGGATCAGCATATCGAGCGCGATGAAAGCGGCGGCATTTCGCTCGCCGAAAACAACGTGCCGCTGCTGTTCGAGGTGATCACCGCCTTCGAACAAATGGTTGCCCTTTAAAGTGGCGGCAGGACGGCGGCCGAAGACGCAATTCACAACACTGCCTTTAGCAATCCAGAATTGCCCCTCCGCCAGGCTCGGCAAATAATCGCGGGGTTCCCAGCATCAATATCGGCCCTTGCCGATAGCGGGCCATATCCAAATTTCATTTGAGAGGATCATTGAGTGACTATACAGGCGCATCCCACAAAAGCTTCCTGCTTCGAAGGCTATAAGGTCATCGACGTCGATACCCACCTGTCGGAACCGCACGATATGTGGATTTCGCGGGCGCCGGCAAAGTTCAAGGACCGCGTGCCGCAGGTTAAGGTCATGAACGGCGAAAAGGCGTGGGTGATCGACGGCGACAAGCTGATCGGCAAGGGCGCCTGCCCCAACAGCGCCATTCTCAAGGACGGCACCAAGCCGCCGGGCTTCGCCTTCCTGCAATATCAGATGGAGGAAGTGCATCTGGGCGCGTCGCAGGTCAAGGAACGCCTGGAGTTCATGAACGACTACGGCATTTCGGCGCAGATCATCTATCCCAATCTGCTCGGCTTCGGCGGCCAGCGGGCGGCCAATGTCGACCCGGAACTCCGGTTGCTGTCGATGCAGCTCTACAATGATGCAATGGCGCAGATGCAGAAGGAATCGGGCAATCGGCTGTTCCCGATGGCGCTGCTGCCGTGGTGGGACATCCAGGGATCGGTGAAGGAAGCGATCCGCTGCGCCGACATGGGCCTACGCGGGATCAACATCAATCCCGATCCGCACACAAAGACCGACAATCAGGGCAATCTGCTGCCCGCGCTGGGCAGCACCGCCTGGGACCCGCTGTGGGAGGTCTGCACCGATCGGGGCCTGCCGGTCAATTTCCACATCGGTGGTTCGGAACAATCGATCGACTGGTTCGGCGACCAGGCCTGGCCCTCCTTCGACATGGAGCATAAGGGGCTGCTGGGCGGCGCCATGCTGTTCTTCGGCAATGCGCGGGTCATGGCAAACCTCATCCTGTCGGGCGTGTGCGATCGTCACCCCAAGCTGAAGTTCGTTTCGGTGGAAAGCGGTATCGGCTGGGTGCCGTTCCTGCTCGAGGCGCTCGACCACCAATATTATGAAATCCTGACCAAGCCCAGCCTTCAGCGCCGGCCGTCGGAATATTTCGCGACCAACTTCTATGCGTGCTTCTGGTTCGAGCGCCGCAACCTGTCCCAGGTCATCCGCGACGTGGGCGTCGACAATGTCCTGTTCGAAACCGACTATCCGCACCCCACCTGCCTGTATCCGGTCGATGGCGTGTCGGCGGCGATGGGCGATCTGGGACCGGAGAATATTCAGAAGGTGCTGAGCGGCAACGCCGAGAAGCTCTACAACATCAAGGCGTAACCCGATGCGCGCCCGGCGTTTCCGACGGGGGAGAGACGCCGGGCAAGAGCGCATCGGGCGATGCACCATGGCGCGTGCATCCGCCGCAGCATTTCTCCGCTGCGGATATCACATAAGGACGATGACATGAGTGAATTCGATCTCGTGATTCGGAACGGAACGGTTCTGGACGGAACGGGAGCCGATCCGATCAAGGCCGATGTCGCTGTTTCGGGCGGCCTGATCGTCGCCGTCGGCGCTTTCGATGGCAAGGGCGCGGAGGAAATCGACGCAACCGGCCTGATCGTGACACCGGGCTTCGTCGACACGCATACCCATTATGACGGCCAGGCGATCTGGTCCGACCGCCTGCTGCCGTCGACGCAGCATGGTGTCACCACCGCGATCCTGGGCAATTGCGGCGTGGGCTTTGCGCCTTGCCGGAAACAGGACCATGAGGAACTCGTCTGCCTGATGGAGGGCGTGGAAGACATTCCCGAAATCGTCCTGACCGAAGGGTTGAGCTGGGACTGGGAGACGTTCCCGGAATATCTGGACGCGCTGGAACGGCGCCCGCGCGACATCGACGTCGGCGCCTATCTGCCGCATTCGCCATTGCGCGTTTATGTGATGGGCGAGCGCGCCGTGCGCCGCGAAGAGGCGACGGAGGAGGATCTGAAGCAGATGCGGCAGATCGTGCGCGAGGCGATCGACGTCGGCGCGCTCGGTTTCGCCACATCGCGCGTGACATCGCACCGCAACAGCCGGGGCGAGGCGATCCCGACCTATGAATCCGACTTCGCTGAACTCCATGCCATCAGCGGCGCCCTGAAGGAGGCGGACAGCGGCATTATCCAGGTCGTGCCGAACATCGACAAGGACCGGGTCAAGCAAGAATTGTTCGATCTGGGCGACGTGGCGCGGCGATCGGGCCGGCCCATTATGATGTCCTTCGCGCAATATCATGACGATCCCGCCGGCTGGCGCGACAATATCGCGATCATCAACGACCTCAACCGGGAGGACGGACTGACCTTCCAGGCGCAGGTTCATACCCGATCGACCTGTGCCTTGCTGGGCTTCGACGCATCGACCAATCCGTTCGCGCTGTGCCCCTCCTATCTCGCCATTGCCGACCTGCCGCTTGCCGAGCGGATGGCTGAATTGCGCAAGCCGGAGATACGGGCCAAGCTGCTGGGTGAGACGCCGGTCGATACCGGTCATCCGATGTTCGGCGTGATGCGTCGCTTCGGGGCCATGTTCCCGCTCGGTGCGGACCCGGATTATGAGCCGCGGCCCGAAGAAAGCATCGCCGCACGCGCCGCCGCCGCGGGTGTCACGCCCGAGGAAATGGCCTACGACCTGCTGCTGGAAGACGATGGCAAGGCATTGTTCCTGATGCCGCTGGCCAACTATGCCGACGGGGATCTGGAGGCCGTGCGCGAGATCATGCTCAACGACGACACGTTGATCGGGCTGGGCGACGGTGGCGCCCATTATGGCGTGGTCTGCGACGCCGGCTATCCCACGTTTATGCTGACCTATTGGGCGCGCGATCGTGCTTCGGGCAAGCTTCCGCTGTCCTGGGTGATCCACGCCATGACGCAACAGCCCGCGCAGGCGGTGGGCCTGAACGATCGCGGCGTCATCGCGCCCGGATATAAGGCGGACATCAACGTCATCGATTATGAGGGGCTGAAGCTGCATCGCCCCTTTACCGTTCGCGACCTGCCCAATGGCGGGCGGCGGCTGACGGATGTGCCCGAAGGCTATCGCGCTACGATCCTGAGCGGCCATATCACATGGCGCGACGGCATCCCGACTGGGGCGCTGCCCGGTCGTCTGATCCGGGGCAGCCAGCAACGGTTGGCCGCCTGAAATGGTGTGGCGGCCGGGCTAACCGGTCAGCCGCACAGGTGACGAAAGGGCGGTGCCGGGACTATCTCGGCACCGCCCTTTCGTCGCAGGACGCGCTTCAGAATTTGACCATGTTGATCAAGCCCCCGTCGACCGGCAGCACGGTGCCGTTGACATAGCGGGATTCGTCCGACGCCAGGAAGAGGCTGGCCTGCGCGATATCCCACACCTCGCCCTGTTTGCCCGTCGGGCTCATCGCGTCGCGCGTCGCCCACATCTGCTCAACGTCGCCGCCGTAGAGCTGCGTGTTATTCTGCACGACGATGGGCGATTTGATGAGGCCGACCAGCACAACGTTGCTGCGGATGCCCTTTGCTGCATATTGGATCGCGATTTCCCGCGAGATGGCGATCATCGCGGCCTTGGACGCGGCATATCCCAATTTGGCGAAGGGCAGGGTCCGAACACCATTGATCGACGCGATATTCACGATCGAGCCTGACCCGCTCCGTTCCATATGCGGCAGGGAGAATTTTGCGGTGAGATAAACGCTCTTCGCGTTGATCCGCATCATGCGGTCCCATTGTTCCTCGGCATATTCCACCGGCCCGCCGGATTCGGTGATGCCGACATTATTGTGCAGCACGTCCAGCTTTCCGAACGCCGCGATGCAGCCGTCGATCATGGCGCGGCAATCGTCGGTGCGCGATACGTCGGTGCGGGTGGCGATGCACTCCCCGCCCTCCGCATTGATCTGGTCCGCCGTCGCCTGAGCGGAGTCCATATCGATATCGGCGGCGACGACCTTAGCGCCTTCGCGTGCATACAGGATCGCGCACGCCTTGCCATTGCCTATCCCGTCGCCCCGCGTTCCCGCACCGGTCACGATCGCGACCTTGCCTTCCAACCTTCCGGGCATCTTGGTCTCCTGAGATATTCGCTGTTATCGCTGAAATGATATGCGCCCGCGCGCCGCGCCGTGGAATAAGAATGCAAGAAACTATATATATCTAGTTGGTATAAGTCAATCGCGCCCGGTGGTGCCCGTTGCGCGTTCGGCGCGATTTCGATCTGCCGCCGAACGGGGAAATATGGGCTATCGTCGCCGGAATCGTGACGGAAAACGGTCGCTCTTAGTGCGGCCGGCGCGATCGGGCGTTTTTTGTGGCTGGCGCCGGCTGACTGGGACGAACCAGTTCTTTCAGTCGGGTCATCTCATCGGTGGGTTCCTCCGCCGGATAGAGCCACTGGCGATCATGTTCATCCATCATCGCTTGCATGATGCTCAGGAAGCCCTGGACCGGTCCGGCCCCGGCATCGTCCAGAGCCTTGGCGATCCGCGCATATTGCGCGTCGGCCAGCGCAGTGAGAAATGTTTGGCCGCGCTCGCTCAGCACCAGATGCCGCCGTCGTTTGTCGCGTTCCGACGATTGCTGTTCGATCAGCCCGCTTTCGATCAGCGTCCGCAGCGGTGCCTGTATCGCCTGCGCCGTGACCCTCAACAAGGTCACGATCTCACCCACGGTCACGCCGGGCCGCAATGCGACCAGAAACAGGATTCGGTGATGTGTCCGGCTGAGCCCCGTCGCCGTCAGCGCCTTGTCGGCATCAGCCGCCACCGCGAGATGGACGAACAATATCAGGCTGAGCGCTTCTGAAATTTCAGCTTTGCCCACCGGTCGATCGATCTTGCCGCCTGATTTCATCCCGACGGCGAACTCCGCGTGCCGACACCAACTTGTCAGCGCGAATTATCACAAGCAGTTTCAGCAATCAATTTGCTATCTTGGTCAGGCCGGTATGAACGCGCGCCGCAATGCGTTCAATCTGGCCTGCTGTAGCTGCCGCGCGGGCGGGCTGTCTGGTACCAGCAGATCGAAACCGTGGAAGGCGCCCGGCACGACCAGCAATTCGGTCGGCACGGCGGCGTCGATCAGGCGGCGGGCATAGTCGATATCCTCGTCGACGAACAGATCGACGGCGCCGACGCCGATCCACGCTGGCGGCAGTCCCGCAAGATCGGCCGTGCGCGCCGGTACGCCCGCGCGGAGCACGCTGTCGGTTCCCGGTGGCTCGCCCAGCAGGGCCTCCCAACCCAGCCGATTGCATTGCGGCGTCCATATCAGCGTGCCGACATGGGGTGGCACCGCGCGGCTGCTGCCGGTCCGATCGTCGAGCATCGGATAGACCAAAGATTGGAACAGAATCGGATATTCGCCTCGGCCTCGCGCAGCGATGGCAAGGAGCGCTGCATGGCCGCCGCCAGCGCTTTCCCCGGCGATTGCTATACGCGCCCGGTCTACGCCCAATTCGTCGGTATGGGCGTGCATCCAGGCCAGGCCGCAATAATTGTCCTCGACCGAACCGATATAGCGGACTTCCGGCGCAAGTCGGTAATCGACGGACACGATCACGGCGTCCAGCGATCGCGCCATGTCCTGCAGCATCGCCACGTCGTGATGGGCGGCGCCGGTGACGAAGCCGCCGCCATGCATATGCAGGATGCCGGGACATGAAAGGCCCGGCCTAGCATTGATGATATGGATCGGTATGTCGGGATCGCCCGGCGCACCGGGGATCAGCTTTCGGCTCACGGGAACATCGTCCCGCCACTGGCGATCCGGCACGGACCGCCCGGCACGCAGCATCGATAGGTTGACATCGTCGCGGGTCATCAGCGCCCATATTTCGCGTGCGGCGTTCCGCAGCGCCGGATCGACATGGCCGAGCGCATCGGTGGGAAAAGGCTGGAAATCCTGCATCGTCATCCTGTCATCCGGGCGCGTCGATTGACCGGTTCATGGGGCGTTTTCCGACCGGAATCGAGCAGATAACGCGCAAGGCAGCCTTGCCGTAAACGGCATGGACGCAAAATCACCCCTGATATCAACTGCGCGGGCAGCACGGTCTGGCGGCACGATGCCGCCGATGATCGACGGCCGTGGACACGACATATCGTCGGCGGGCTTATCGGAGAGGATTTGCACCATGGACTTTGGTTATTTCACGATGCCTTCGCATCCGCCCGAGCGCGGCCTGAAGGCCGGATATGACTGGGATTTGCAGACCGCGCGTTGGTGCGACGAACTTGGCTATACGGAGGCCTGGTTCGGTGAGCATCACACCTGCGTCTGGGAGCCCAATCCGGCGCCCGATCTGCTGATCGCGCAGGCATTGCTCCAGACCAAGACGATACGGCTGGGGCCGGGCGGCTTTTGCCTGCCCTACCATCACCCCGCCGAACTGGCGAACCGCATCTCGATGCTCGATCATATCTCGGGCGGGCGGTTGATGGTCGGCATGGCGGCATCGGCGATCCCGACCGACTTCGCGATGTTCAACGTCGACGGCGCATCCGGCGCCAACCGCGACATGACGCGCGAATCGCTGGAAATCATGCTGCGGCTCTGGAGCGAAGAAGGGCCGTTCGAGCATGTCGGCAAATTCTGGACCGTTCGCAAGCCCGAACCGATCCCGGAGCAGCATCTGGGTGCGCACCTCAAGCCCTTCCAGCGGCCGCATCCTCCGATCGGCATCGCTGGCGTGTCGAAGGGCTCAGAAACGCTGAAAATGGCCGGCGAGCGCGGCTTCATGCCGATGAGCGTCAATCTCAATCCGTCCTTCGTCGGATCGCACTGGGAGGCGGTGGAGGAAGGCGCTGCCCGCAGCGGCCGCACGGCGCTCCGGTCGAGCTGGCGCTTGGTGCGGGAAATTCTGATCGCGGATACCGACGCGGAAGCCACGCGGCTCGCCGTGGAGGGGCCGATGGGTCGGATGATGGCGGAATATTATATCCCCTTCCTCAAACGCGCCAAGATCCTCGATTTCGTGAAGCATGATCCGTCCGTCCCGGACTCCGACGTCACGCCGGCCTACTGCGCCAAACATAACTGGGTCGTCGGCACGGCCGACACCGTGGCCGAGCGGCTGGACCAGATCTATCATGACGTAGGTGGCTTTGGTGCGCTGCTCGTCTATGGCTTCGACTACGCCGACACGCCCGAAATCTGGTACAATTCGCTTGCTCGAATAGCCACGGAGGTCGCCCCGAAGCTGGCACATCTGAAGCCGGATTAGATCGAATATATCGGCCGCCGCAGTGCCGGGCGACGTTCAAAGGTCGCCTATGCGAGGCGCCTGACACTCGTCGCCCTCGCGGGACTCAGCGCCGCGGTGACGCCCCCCGACATCGCTTCCGCACAGGTCGTTCGGCGTGCGCCGGCCCATCATGTTCGACGCGTGGTAGTCGACCGCGGGCCGGTGAGAGCACGTACCGTCGTCGTCGCAGGCGGAGCGTTGGTCATCCGCGGGATCGACCGGAAGCTCGACTATACGCTCGACCGCATCGACGGCAGCTTCCTCCAGACCACGACCGTCGACCCGGGCAACAGCTACGGCGGCACGATCGTCGTTCCGTTCAACAAGAAAACGCCATTGGTTGCGGACGTAGCGTGGATGGATGCGAACTCCTGTAGTGGCTTCATTCGCCTCAACCGCAGCATGGCCCGATGGTGGAAGCTGTTTGGCGACGAAGTCTACAGGTTCAACATCCACCGGTCGTTCTGGATCGTGGATTGTCGCTCTTAACCGGATGGCGGCTGCTGTCTGAAACGGACGTACGCTGCTTTCTTAGTGAACGACTTGGTTTGGTCGCGTGCCGCCGGAAGAAGAGCGCCGCGTCGTGGGACATACCCGTCATTCTCGATGGCATCCGCCAACGACGGTTCCCGACGAAACCGGACATTTCTCGCAAATCGCGCCGCCGGTCCAGCACGAGCATGTCTGGGCGGATTCCGTCGGTAATCTACGTAGCGCGCTTTGGAACTCAGTTCCTGCAACTCAGACAAATTGCCACTTTTCTTATGACATAATATCTGTCAAAAGAGCCACCTGGATTGGGAGGCTCGGATGAAGCGAGATGTGATCATGATATGCGCGGTTATGGCTCTGGGAGCTTGCAGCCGAGCGCCCGAGCAAAATCGGCAGGCTGCCGAAAGTGGGAAAGTGGGGTCGCCGAAGCTGATGGGGGATGCCTCGAGCGCCAATTCGCCAGGCTGGCGGGCAGTCATCGCTGAGCTGGATAAGGACAGATCCACGAGCGAGCGCGTCAATGGAGTCGCTCAGGAAGCGTTGCAGTTTATGGGGGGGGCTGCACCCGCCCAAGCGCCCTCCCCCACGCCGGCTCGCCAGCAGGCTGCCAACATGCTCGCCAGCATCCTGCCGCCCATCGGTAGCGGGGCAGGCGCAAGCCGCGTGACACAATATGAAGTGAATATCGATCCGCCAGCCGGCGCTAGCTATGTCGGTCGTGCGACCATATCCTTCTCAGGCGACCCGCCGGTTACCGTCTATTATCTCAAGAAGCCGATCGCGAGGCCGGGCAAGCCCGACGCTGAGGGCGGAAAGAGGATTTTGGACGAAACGATGGATATCGTTGGCCTGCCGACTGGATCATCGGCCAGAACCAGCTTTGGTGGCAAGGACAATCTCTTGGCCTTCTGCATGGCCCGACCGGTGGCTGAAAGCCGCCAGGCGACATGCTCTGCCAGTGTGGCCGACATTCCTTTGCTGTTGGTGACAACCTATCCGCGGCAGAACGATATCGATGAGGTCTTCAAGCAGGATCCGATCGACCGAATAGTCAGGGTGTTTCAACGCTTCCGCACCTAAAGTCGTGGGTTAGAGACCGACATTCCTTGCGATCCTCCGGCGTACCAACGTCTTTCACGAGACGGAAATGGGGGCGCTCCCCTAAGACAAGAAGGAGACAACTCCCGATGCTCATTTGGGTCCTGCTTCTCGCGTGGATCGGATCCGTTGTGATCGTCGTCCGCTCCTTTCCGAGGGCACCCGAGGTACAGCGTCGTCTGCAGGCCCTATCGTTCATGATCATACCGTGGGGTCTTGCGATTCTCTCCGGTCCTTTCGTGATAGACCATCATGCGGTCGGCACGCACATCCGGGAACGGATGGTGATCGCCCAGTATGCGGCGATGGCGCTTCTTTGCTTATTTGCCGCTGTCGGCATCGTTCGGGCTCGTGGCGGGAGACGATGCGCATCGGCGATCGCCGTCGCCAATTTCATCCCCGTCTTCCTGCTGGTCTGCGTCAGCGTCATGATCCTTGACCCCGGCTCCTGAGCGACGCGCAATGGGCGTTCTGAACCGAGCGCCGCCAACCGCGGCAGCCAGCGCCGCTTCGCCCGCGTCACGCCGACCCGAAGGGCATACCACTCGGCGCGAAGCCGGTTGCCATCCTATGTCGCAACATCCTCTCCAAGGCTGAACGTCCGACAGAGCGGCTCGAACGTCAGGGGCAATCCAAACACCCTGCCATCGTCGTCGAAGAGTTGCTGAGCAAGACCGTCCGTCAACGCGCAGCGGTGCTCATAGCCTTCCGCAACGGCCTGCTGGCGAAAATCCGACCCGTCCACGAACAGAATGCCAGCCAGCGGCTCAATCTTCGCCACTTCGCAGCGCCTTTGATCAATGTGGCGCGGGATCAGAATTTGCAACCCCCGCCACCCCGACCAGAACAGGCCCACGGCCGCGCGGGTCTCGATGATCCGCACGAAGTAGAGCTTCGTAAGGTCGATCGGCAGTTCCTCGTCATCCTTCACGGCGCATGTCCTTCCGTCCGGCCAAGGGGTTCGACAAAACTCGATGCTCTTATAACATATACATTGTCAAAAGAAACATGTCCTGATAGATCGTCATCATCTGAAGGGGATCGATCATGGCGCGATTCGGGGTTTCGGTAACGGCGACGCTGCTTCTCGCATTCATGGTCGGCGCCTGCGATGCCGCAAAGAACGGTCATGAAACCGCCAACGCCCGCACGACAGCTGCGGCGCAGCACCTCTCACTATCTGATGAAAAGCTGGAGCAGGCAGGCGATTGCGTTACCCCTCCCGCGACGGGAGGGACGCTCGCCAGCGATGACCCGCGCTGGCGCAGCTTGGATTTCTGGGTCAATCGCATGCGCAGTGGCATGGCGCGCCCGGCGGATGCCGGTGACCGCTCGGGTATCGGCCATTTCTGCGGCACCTGGTCGGTCGCGATCTTCCAGCCCAATATGGACAAGTCGGCCGGCGTGATCGGGTTGCGTGTGGCGGCGGACGGCAGCTATGTCGCGATCGTCCGCGAAGGTGTCGCCGATGATGATTATGCCTTTCATATCGACCGCGGACAGATGTCGGCGAGCGACGCTGGTCTGCGCTTCGTTTCAGGTCAGGGATGGAATGACGAGGGTCAGTGGCTCCCGGTGACGGGCGGCGGCATGGTCGCAATGATGCAGCAGAAGATCCTGTGGTTCCGACCCATCGGACCGAATGCCAGGAAGCAGGTCGATGCGATGACCAATGCGGCGAGCAGTGCGGGCCGGGATGCGGCCTCCAATGTCGCGCTCGCCATGGCGGTGGCCAAAGCCTGGACGCCAGATGCGGAACTGCGCGCACTGGAACTGCGGCCGCATGATGGCGACTTCTCCAGCCCGGTGGTAGTGCCGAGCTTCTACTCGCGCGCCAAGAACATCACTATGGTCATGCTCTTCGACACGGCGGCCGGGCAATTACCGACAGGCAAGACCTATGCGGGCGACGTGACCCGAACGACTAAGGCAATTCCGGCTGACGCCATGGCTCTGCCTTCGCCAGCCGGCGGGAGCCGGGAAGATGGTCCCGCTGTCCTGCGCTGGTGGGGCGATGGCGACGCCGCAGGCCTCTGGTGGGTGTTCACGCGTCCCATGGCAGGCAATCGCCGGGGCGACGTGTGCTACGATGTCGCGCAACGCGGTGTGCGGGATTGTCGTGCCCTGTTCGGTGATGAAGTCGCCGATTATGAGCGGCGCGCGGCGCAGGCGAGAGCCGCCCGACGCCGCGCGCAATCGGCCCCGCCGGCAAATGGCGTCTTTGACTTCAGCCCGCCCTCAAATTCGCTCCCCCGCTGCGATCAGGTGCAGATTGGGCCAGGCGTTAGATGCGAAGGTCAGCAGGGGACGATGTCTTTCTAACCCACAGTATAAACAGCCGGAGCCCTACGCTTATTTTGAAAGGACCATATGGTGGGAAAGTTCTCGAACGTAGCGAACAATCTGCTGGGACTGGCTGTGATCGCCCTGCTCGGCTGCTGGATCTGGGGCGCGCGTGCGCAGGCAATTGATCGCCATTGCTTTGCGCTCAAGGCAAATGAGCAGGAGCCATTCGGCCTTGTGAGCTGGATTACCACAGGATGGGACTGGCCGATCCACTGGCTGAAAGGCACGCCGGCCGATCCCATCCCCTGCAAGCCCGGCGTTCAGGGCGTCACCAGCCGCGGGTTCAGCGGCGTCGATATGCCCAAGGAAGGCACAATGGTCGGCGATGTCCTGCGCGGGAAAGAGGGACAGATCGCTCCGAGCGGTTTGACCGGATCATTGCCTGGCAGCGACCCCTCGGTTCCGACGACCGGTCATCGCAACGTCGATCGCTATCTGGTCGAGCATTCCGGTAGCCCGTCGAGCACACAAGGCACGCCGCCACCAGCCGGCAATGCCGGAGCGGATCAGGGCCTGACGCCGGAAGCACGCGCGTTGCTCGAAAAGCGGTTGAAGGAAGAACAGTAGGTCCGCTGTCATCCCGCAACGCGCATAGGATGACGCGCCGCATAACGCGCCAGCAGCATAGCCGCTTCCATGGCGGTATCGCGGTCCAGCGAAGTCATGACGGTCGCAACGGCTGCGCTGTCGTGCCGACTGGCCATGCAGAGCCGGAGCGGCTTCTCGCCTGTCCCAACGATCACGCACAGACCCCGTGCATCCGAAATGTCAGCAGTCGCCTGAATCGCACGTACCTGCGCCCGCCATGCGTGGGGAAGATAGCCCCCGAGAAACGCCAGGTCATCATCATGCTCAGGCCCGTCACTCAGTCCGCGCGAAAACCTCGCGACCTCTTTCGCGTCTTCCGCCGACCGATAGACAGTGAGCATGACAGCGCCGACGTCGCTCCGTCCCATCCAGCGCCGCGCCCAGGGTCCTCGTGCGGTATCTATCGCGAGTTCCTCGCCACTTCGGGCGCCCCATGGCGCGAGCAAAGAAGGTTGCGCATTGGCATGCGGAGCAGCCAGCGCCAGCGCTCCGGCTAATACCATAGATCTCATGCGCTTACCCCCAATTGCCGGGCCAACCGCTCAAAGGGGAGCGGCAGTCGATCCGGGAACAGCTGAGCCAGCAGATCGGGCGAAGCCACGCCAGCAGATGCAGCGGCTTGTGCCAACAACGCGATGGCGAGATGATCCGCCGCGAGGTTCATCGCCGTGGCGGCCTGACGCACGTCTTCAACCGCGGCGACGTCCCTGACCATTGTCGCAACCTCGCCCGGCAGATGGCCCACATCACCCGACCGCAGCGCCAGCACCCCATCCTGTTTCCACAGCACCTGCGAAGCTGCAGAGCGAAGTTGCGTGCCCAGATGCGACATATCGGTAGAGACCTCCCGGCGGGGACTCCTGTTGCGCCACCAGTTGCCAAGCCGGACGTGCCAAGGCGGCCGCGCTCCGACGGTCGGCCATCGCACGGCAAACCTACGGGCCCGGCCGGGGGCGGGAAAGTCGCCATCTGGCGCGAGCGGAGACGCAGCAGGCTCGACTGCCGGTGCCTGAGACGGAACCGCCTGCACGTCGGAGGATACCGCATCGACCAGTGCGAGCTTGCGCATGGCCGGCAGCACCCCGGTCGCTTCGCCTTCGGCGCCTACGAAGACCAGGCTGGTTTCGCTGGTCAGCAAATTGCCCTTCAGCGCAAGATCGCGAACCCGCTGGCGATCGACTGGCCTGTCACCGTCAAGCAGGGCTGCGATCTGCTCCGCCATGCGCAAGCCCATTTCCGCACGCACATCGTCGGCGGACCAGTCCGTCACCTTGCCCTCGAAGTCTGCAGGGATGACGATTTCCAGCATCATTGGGGCATTGCCGATCTGCTGCCTGGGCGGAAGATCAGTTCCCCCCGACCGCACAATGAGCTCATTCGCGCCCTCGATCTGCAGCGTAATCGGATGAGGCTCGCTGGTCTGGCGAGGAGTCAGGTGCTCAGGCACGGCAGGAGCAGCCAGGTCAGGATCGACCCCGGGGCAGAGCCGTACGGTTTCTCCGGTCGGACCAAGCGCGATCGCGCTTTCGCACACCAGCGAGACCACCTCGCCCGGCATCACACCCGCCACCGACAAGGTCCGCCATCCGCGCTTGAGGTCTTCGAGCAGGATCGCGCGGCTGCCGTCAACCGCCGCGCCGTCATAGGCGGCTTCGGCCCGACGCCTCGGCCATGCCTGCGCAGTCCATCGTTGCTCGCCGATCCGGACTTCCACGCCGTGAACCACTTCGCCGGTAAGCGCGGGCGGCATCGTCAGCACCGCCTCGATCGGCACCGTTTCGCGATTGGTGAATGTTCGGGCGACGATCAGACGGGCAATCGGTGGAACCAGGCGAAGGCGGATCTCGGTTTTATCGAGCAGCAGGGGTGGTCTCGGGGCGAGCGACGGCCGGAACAAGGGCACAAGCGGATCGATCAGCTTATCCATCGTCGTGCTTCCCTCGGATCCCGCGCATGATCAGCCAGCCGCCCGCTTGCGCGCCTTCGTTACACCGCCTGAAAATGCCTCGCGCAGTCTAGTTTCGGTCTGCGCGATCATCCGATCCAGGTCAGCATCCCTGCCGATCAGATCGGGTGCGATCACCAGTGTCAGGCCGTCCATCACCGGCACGGGCACGCCCTCGCGCGCATCAAGAAGAAGCCGGATTGCTGCATTGGGAAAGCCAAGGCCCTTCAAGCGCTGAAAGCGACGGATCGCCTGGACGTGCGCCTCACCATAAGTAGCATAAGTGCGCCCGCCTGCGGGCGAGGGGACGAACCCCTCGGAAATCAGGAAGCGGATCTGCCGGATTGTCGCTCCGGTAGTCGCCGAAAGCTCTTCGAGTTTCATGCGTTTCTTTTAACATATAAATTGTCAAAAACAAGGGTCCGCCAGCTGAGAGCTGGAAACCGCACCATTTGTTTGATCTGGATGAACTTTTTTCTGCTTCTGACGAGGAGACCGTTCGAGGTGAACGGCGTTTCGTGTAGGCGTTAACCCGAGGCTCTTCGAGACATGTTTATGGCAGGTCTCGGTTTTAGCCGACGCTCAGGCGGCCGGTGTAGAATGTCGTGAGTTGGTCGGCGCGAGCCGCATTGCCACTCCGGCGGATCTTCATCGGCAAGCGTTCTTCAGATGGCCAATGTGGCCAAAGGAGAACGATCATGGAGATGCCTGAAACAGAACTCACCGCCGCCAAGCGCCCGGTTTGGAATGCCGGAAGGACAGTGGGTGTAAAGCGGGCCTTGAAACCGAAGCAGATTTGGGAAATCCGTTTCTACCTCAATCAGCGCCGCCGCCTGCGAGACCGGGCGCTGTTCGATCTGGCGATCGACAGCAAGCTTCGGGGCTGCGATTTGGTGCAGATGAAAATTGGCGACCTTGTCAGCGGCGGGCAGATCCGAACGCGGGCGATCGTCATGCAGCAGAAAACAGGCCGGCCCGTTCAATTCGAACTGCTGCCAGACGCTCGCGCAAGCCTGCTAGCTTGGCTCGAACGCCGGGGCGGCACGGTCGATGATTATGTGTTCCCGAGCCGAGTTGATCATAATGGGCATCTCAGCACTCGCCAGTATGCTCGGCTTGTCGATGAATGGGTGACAGGGGTCGGTTTGATGCGAAGCGAGTATGGAACCCACTCGCTTCGGCGAACGAAGGCATCGATCATCTACAGGGCCACCGGCAATCTTCGAGCCGTCCAAATCCTTCTCGGGCATAGCAAGATCGAGAATACGGTGCGCTATCTCGGGATTGACGTGGAAGATGCGCTTGCCCTCGCCGAGAATACCGAGATTTGACCAATCGGCTCCTCGCCTTCGGCGAGGGGCCAACTTCGCGGCGTTTGGGACGAAGCTGCCGTTCGCGGCTTGCCACCTGAAAGACTGTTTTTGGCAAAAGCAGACGTTGCGATACAGCAACCGCAGCGGCGACGCGAACATGCGATCGGTCTGGATATGCTCGCGCAATGACGCGATCGGCAACATCGCGGTCGTCCTCGCCGCAGCTGGTGTGTTCGGCACCGACACCGCATGGCCCGACCTGATCGTCGCCGGCATCATGGCGGCACTCGGCATTTCCGGGGGTACGCAAATTATCATGCAGGCGCGCAAAGAGTTGGCCCGGGAAAACGTCAGTTACACAGTGGCGGCGGAGTGATAGGGGGTAGATGATGCGTAAGCTCCGCCCTTTTCTTGCCTGTCTAATGCTGGTGCTGACCGCCTTCGCAGGCATGGCGCATGCCGCTGAAGCGGCGGGCGGGAGCGTGCTCGGCATCGAGTTGACTATCCACGCGCCGGGTGATGGTGACGAAGTTCCTGCGGACAGCGACAATGGCCTGCCGCACCATCACAACGCCTGCCATGGGCATGATGTCGGAACGCCAGCCATTGCCTGCGGCCCCGAGACTGCTGTGCTCATGGTCATGCCAGGTATCGGTCAGTTGAGCGCCCCTGTGCCGAACGCGAATGGCAATGTCCTGCAGAGGCCTCCCCAAGCCTGACGATTTCGCCGGTCGGCACATGCCGGCCTGACGCTCATCAGTCAGGAATGGATACTCATGAACAAATTGCTCGCGGCGATGCTTGCCGCGGCGTCCTGTGCCTCTGTGGCGGAGGCGCAACAGGAGCGTATATCGGCCGATACGTCGGCACCGATTTTGACGCTAGAAGAGGCCGTTGCCGTCGCTGGCGGCGCGGCACCGTCGGCGGACGCGGCCAATGCCGGCATCGAGGCGGCACAGGAGAACCGGACGGTCGCCGGCCTGCGTCCTAACCCGGTGGCCCAGGCCCAGGTCGAAAACGTCGCCGGCACTGGTCCCTATAGTGGCCTCAGAAGCGCCGAAACGACGATGGGTGTCGCCTTGCCCATCGAACTTGGTGGCAAACGCAGCGCTCGTGTCGCTGTCGCCAACGCCCAGCTTTCGCGGGCGGAACTGGAGGCGGCGATCGCTGCGGCCGATGTCCGGCTTCAGGTTACCTCGCTCTATGTCGAGGCGATCTCTGCCGAACGGCGGCTCGCGACGGCGCGTGACCAGCTCCGCATCGCGGATGATGCTCTGCGAGCCGCAAGGGTGCGGGTACAGGCTGGCCGAGCATCGCCGCTCGAAGAGCAAAGGGCCGACGTCGCCAGGATCAACGCGGCGGCCAGCGTTGAGCGTGCGGCGCGACTTGCCGAAGTTGCCCGTCTCAGCCTAGCGCGGCGCGTGGGACGTCCCATCGATGGCGGGCTCGACGTTGCGCTGCTCGATCGCCTTCCGGCCGCGACCTATGGCCCAACCGTCCTGCCCTCAGCATCCGGCACGCTGACGCTGGCGGCAGCGGATGCCGATCTGGCGATCGCCGATGCCGGCATCCGCCTAGCGCGCGCCAATCGCGTTCCCGACCTCAACATCGGTCCGGCGCTGCGGCGTCTGGAGGCGACCAACGACACCGCTGCAGTGTTCACCGTGTCGATCCCGATCCCGCTGTTCAACAATGGCAAGGCGGCGGTCGCCCAGGCGAGCGCCGAGCGGTCACGGGTGGAGGCACGTCGGCGAATGACTGCGCTCGATGTCGAGCAGGCCATTGCCGAAGCACAAGCCGAGGCTGCCAACGCCGAAACGTCCGCACGCGCCGCCGCCGGACCGGCGCTCGCTGCGGCGCAGGAGGCCGCCCGCATCGCCCGTATCGGCTATCGCGAAGGGAAGTTCGGCCAACTCGACCTGCTCGATGCCGAACGCACCCTCGCCGACACCCGTGTCGCCGCGATCGATGCGCTCGCAAACTACCAGAATGCCCGCGCGCGGCTCGAGCGACTGACCGCCCCCGCGCCTCATGGGGGGAACCAGTGATGAAGAATATTCAGTTGGCGGGCGCAATGTCGCTCGCGCTTATGCTTGCTGCCTGTGGCGGGGGCACTCCGACGAATGAAGCCACATCTCAGCAGCCCAAGGAAGCCGGCCACGCGGATGAAGGCGTGATCACGCTGACGGCCGAACAGATAGCGACCGCTGGCGTACAGGTCGCGGCGCCATTGGTTGGGGGCGCCGGAACGATCGAACTGCCGGCGACGATCGACGGCGATCCGCAGGCTACGCAGGTCGTCTCAGCGGCGATTGCCGGGCGTGTAGTCGCGCTCAACCGCAATCTCGGCGAAGGCGTTTCGCGGGGCCAGACCCTTGCGGTCATTGAGAGCCGCGAGGCTGCGCAGCTCAAGGGTGAGGTTGAGGCGTCGCGTGCTCGGCTTGCTCTGGCCAATTCCAACCTGGCGCGCGAGCAGCGGCTGTTCGCCCAGCGCGTCTCGCCTGAGCAGGATCTGATCGCCGCGCGAACCGCGGCAACCGAAGCACGGATCGCACTTACCCAGGCGCAGAGCCAGGTGTCGGCGGCCGGCGGGGGCGGCGGCGGTCTCAACCGCCTCGGTATCGTCGCGCCGATTTCCGGTCAGGTGATCGCGCGACCGGTAGTGCTCGGCCAGACTGTCGCGGCTGATGCCGAGCTGTTCAGGGTCGCCAATCTCTCGAAGGTGTCGCTGTCGCTCAGCCTCAAGCCCGAGGATGCGGGGCGTATCGGGCCGGGAGCAGAAGTCACGGTCAGCGCATCCGGTCGCTCGGCGACCGCGAAGATCAGCTTCGTCTCTCCTGCGCTCGATCCGCAGACCAGGCTGGTGCCGGCGATCGCGTCACTCGACAATGGCGGCAACCTCTGGCGTGTCGGCGAAGCCGTGACCGCCTCGGTGCAGCTTGCCGGCGACGGCGGCCCCTCCGCGGTTCGCGTGCCGTCGACAGCCGTGCAGACGGTCGAAGGGCGAACGGTCGTGTTCGTGCGCACGGCGACGGGCTTCAAGGCAACACCGGTCCAACTCGGCGACACCGCCGGCGACACGGTGCTCATCCGCTCGGGGCTTTCGGGCCGTGAGCGGATTGCCACCATCGGAAGTTTCACGCTCAAGGCCGAACTCGGCAAGAGCGAAGCAGCGCACGAGGACTAAGCCATGATTGCTCGCATCGTCACATGGGCGGTCGAGAAGCGCTGGCTCGTCCTCGCTCTCACCGCTGTCGCCGCCGTGATTGGCGCATACTCCCTGTTCCGCCTGCCGATCGATGCCGTGCCGGACATCACGAACAACCAGGTTCAGATCAACGTGCGTGCGCCCGCGCTCTCGCCCGAACTGGTCGAGAAGCAGGTGTCGTTCCCGATCGAAACCGCGCTCGCCGGAATTCCCGGCCTAGAATATACCCGCTCGCTGAGCCGAAACGGCTTCGCGCAGGTGACGGCCGTCTTCACCGACGCGACCGACATTTACTTCGCCCGCCAGCAGGTTGGCGAACGCCTTGAGGAGGTGAAGGAAAATTTGCCCAGCGGCGCCAGCCCCGAAATGGGGCCGATTTCGACCGGGCTTGGCGAGGTCTATATGTGGACCGTTCGCCTGGAGCACCGCGCCGACGACAAGCACCGGCCCGGCGAACCTGGCCAACAGCCCGATGGAAGCTACATCACGCCAGAAGGTCAGCGGCTGACGAGCGAGGCCGACAAGGCGACCTATCTTCGCACCGCGCAGGACTGGATCGTCACGCCGCTCCTCAAGAACGTGTCCGGCGTCGCCGGCATTGATTCCATCGGCGGTTACGCAAAGCAGTATCTGGTCATCCCCAATGTCCAGAAGCTGGCATCTGTCGGCCTCACGCTGACCGATCTCGGCACTGCGCTCGAACGCAACAATACGAGCGTCGGCGGCGGCTTCGTCAACCGTGGCGGTGAGGGGCTCGCGGTCCGATCCGATGCCCTGATCCGCAACGACGCAGAACTGGCGCGGACGGTCATCGCGACCCGGGAAGGTGTGCCGATCACGCTCGATCAGGTCGCGACGGTTCAGACAGGTCAGGCGATCCGAATGGGCTCTGCATCGGAGAACGGGACCGAAGTGGTCGTCGGCACAGCGGTCATGCGTATCGGAGAGAACAGCCGAACGGTGGCGACGGCCGTTGCCGACCGCCTTCAGGAGATCAACGCCTCATTGCCGCCTGACGTCGTCATCCAACCGGTACTTGACCGAACGGCGCTGGTGAACTCGACGATCAAGACCGTCGCCAAGAACCTGAGCGAGGGCGCGCTGCTCGTCATCGTCGTACTATTCCTGCTGCTCGGCAATTTCCGGGCCGCGCTGATCGCCGCCCTGGTCATTCCCATCACGATGGTCCTGACCGGGTTCGGGATGCTGCGCGCGGGCGTGTCGGCAAACCTCATGAGCCTTGGCGCACTGGATTTCGGGCTGATCGTCGATGGTGCAGTTATCATCGTCGAGAATGCCCTGCGGCGGATCGCCGAACAGCAGCATCATGAAGGCCGTTTGCTCAGTCTCCAGGAGCGGCTCTCGAATGTCGCGAGCGCGGCGCGCGAGATGATCCGCCCCTCGGTCTATGGGCAGGCGATCATCATTCTCGTCTATGTGCCACTGCTCACCTTGACGGGCGTGGAGGGCAAGACCTTCGTGCCGATGGCGCTGACGGTCATCATCGCGCTGGCCTTCGCCTTCATCCTGTCGCTGACATTCGTGCCGGCCATGATTGCGATCTGGCTGTCGAAGAAAGTGGAGGAGAAAGACGGCCGGATCATCTCGTGGCTGAAGCAGCGCTACGAGCCCGGTCTCGACCGGGCGATGAAAAAGCCGTCGATCACCATCGGTGCGGCGATCGGCAGCCTTGCCATTGCCGCAGTGGCGTTCGTTTCGCTGGGTCAGGTCTTCCTGCCACAGCTCGACGAAGGTGATGTCCTGATCCAGGCGCTGCGCATCCCGGCGACCTCGGTCCAGCAAAGCCAGGCGATGCAGGTGCCGCTGGAGCGGATATTGTCGCGGCAGAAGGAGGTGAAGTTCGTCTTCTCCAAGACCGGCACGGCGGAACTCGCGTCCGATCCGATGCCGCCCAACGCCACCGACATGTTCGTGATCCTCAAGCCGCGCAACGAATGGCCAGACCCAAGCCTCAGCAAGGCCGAGTTGGTCGAACGACTGGAAGCGGAGCTGGGCAAGGTTCCGGGCAATGCCTATGAGATCACCCAGCCGATCCAGATGCGGTTCAACGAACTGATCGCTGGCGTTCGCGGAGATGTCGCGGTCAAGGTTTTCGGTGACGACTTCGCAGCGATGAACCGCACAGCCGAGCAAATCGCTTCGGTGTTGCGGAAGACCGACGGCGCGACCGATGTGAAGGTCGAGCAGACAAGTGGACTTCCGATGCTCGATATTCGCGTCAATCGTGACGCGATGGCGCGGCTTGGGGTCACGGCGCAGGACGTGCAGGATACCATTACCGCCACGATCGGCGGCCGAACGTCCGGCATGATCTTCGAGGGTGACCGGCGTTTCCCGGTGGTCATCCGCCTGTCCGAAGCCGAACGGGCCGATCTCGGAGCACTTGCCCAAGTGCAGGTGCCAGTAGCGGGTGGTTCCTATGTGCCGCTGTCGAGTGTCACGACCATCGCGGTGGTCGACGGCCCCAATCAGATCAGTCGTGACAACGGAAAACGTCGTGTTGTCGTTCAGGCCAATGTGCGTGGACGCGACGTTGGTAGCGTCGTTGCCGACGCGCAGGCGGCGATCGCAAGCGAGGTGCGCTTGCCCGCGGGCAGCTATCTCGAATGGGGCGGACAGTTCGAGAATCTGGCGTCAGCAAGCGAACGGCTGAAGCTGGTCGTCCCGGCCTGCTTCGTGCTCATCTTGCTGCTCCTCTACGGAGCTCTCGGCAACGTGCGCGACGCGGCGATTGTGTTCACGGGCGTTCCGTTCGCGCTGGTTGGCGGTGTCCTGCTGCTGTTCGTGCGGGGGATGGACTTCTCGATCTCGGCAGCCGTCGGGTTCATTGCGCTGTCGGGCATCGCAGTCCTCAACGGTCTCGTCATGGTCAGTTCGATCCAGGATTTGATCCGGTCTGGCATGAGCCGGGCCGAGGCGGCAAGGACCGGAGCCATCCAGCGCCTGCGGCCTGTTGCCATGACCGCGCTGGTCGCAAGCCTGGGTTTCGTGCCCATGGCTTTTGCCAGCGGAGCCGGCGCCGAGGTTCAGAAGCCTCTGGCAACGGTGGTCATCGGCGGGCTGATCTCGGCAACGCTGCTGACCCTGTTCGTTCTTCCCACACTCTATGCCCGGTTTGGGCAGCGCGCTGCCGATCGCGACGAACGTCCGACAGGCCAATTTGAGGAGATGTCCCATGGCGCGTGACCACGAAGGAGCTGGCCACAGCCACGATCATACGGCCGGCGCGAACGCGAATATGTTGGGATGGGCGCTTGCGCTCACCTCGACCTACCTCATCGCCGAGGTATCGGCGGGTTCGTCTTCAATAGCCTGGCGCTGTTGTCCGACGCCGCTCATATGCTGACCGACGTCGCCGCGCTTGTGTGTTGATTGCCGCTGAGAAGTGACCCGGGGAAGCCAGTAATTTTCACTGAGAAGTGACCCATGTTTGAACACGTCCCTGGCTTTGAGCGGGGGACCATGGAGTGTTGGACATGGCATTATTGAGCGTCATCCGGCGCTGGCATTACCGCGATCATCTGTCGATCCGGGAGATAGCCAAGCGTACCGGTCTATCCCGCAACACGGTCCGTAAATATCTGCGGTCAGACACAGTCGAGCCGCAGTTCAAAGTGCCCGAGCGGCCGAGCAAGCTGGATCCGTTCGTCGATCGGCTGACGGTCTGGCTCAGGCGAGAGATGGGCCGATCGCGCAAGCAGAAGCGCACGATCAAGCAGTTGCATGCCGATCTGGTGAGCCTGGGCTTTGACGGGTCCTATGGCCGTGTCGCGGCCTTTGCTCGTGCCTGGCGCGATGATTATCGCCGCCAGCAGCAGATGAGCGGCAAGGGCACCTTCGTGCCGTTGTCGTTCGCACCGGGTGAAGCATTCCAGTTTGACTGGAGCGAGGACTGGGCGATCATCGATGGTGTCCGCACCAAGCTGCAGGTTGCACACTTCAAGCTCAGCTACAGCCGGGCCTTCTTCGTTCGAGCCTATCTGCTCCAGACCCACGAGATGCTGTTCGACGCCCATAATCACGCGTTCCGCGTGCTGGGCGGGGTGCCGCGCCGCGGCATCTATGACAACATGCGCACTGCCGTCGACAAGGTCGGGCGCGGCAAGGATCGGACCGTCAACGCCCGCTTCCTCACGATGGTGAGCCATTATCTGTTCGAGGCAGAGTTCTGTAATCCGGCAGCGGGTTGGGAGAAGGGGCAGGTCGAGAAGAACGTCCAGGATGCGCGGCATCGCCTGTGGCAGCCCGTTCCCCAGACCGAGACGCTCGACGCCCTGAACAGCTGGCTGGAGGATCGCTGCAAGGCGCTGTGGCAGGATATCCCGCACGGGATCGAACCGGGCTCTGTCGCTGATGCCTGGGCCGAGGAGGTGGCAAGCCTGATGCCGATGGGCAGGCCGTTCGACGGCTTTGTCGAATATGGCAAGCGGGTCTCACCGACCTGCCTCGTCCATCTGGAGCGCAACCGCTACAGCGTGCCGGCATCCTTTGCCAACCGCCCTGTCAGCGTGCGGCTCTATCCCGACCGCTTCCTCGTGGTGGCCGAGGGGCAGTTGCTGTGCGAACACCAGCGCATCATCGAACGATCCCATGATGGGCCAGGACGCACTGTTTATGACTGGCGCCATTATCTGGCAGTGGTCCAGCGCAAGCCTGGCGCCCTGCGCAATGGCGCGCCGTTCCTAGAGATGCCCGATGCCTTCCAGCGGTTACAGCGCCATCTGTTGCGCGCTCCCGGCGGCGACAGAGAGATGGTCGAGATCCTTGCCCTGGTGCTGCATCATGACGAGCAGGTCGTACTGCGCGCGGTTACCATGGCGCTGGAGTCCGGTGTTCCGACCAAAACCCATATCCTCAACTTGCTGCACCGGCTGATCGACGGCAAGCCGCTGACGACACCGCCGATCACGGCGCCCCAGGCGCTGAGGCTGGTCAGCGAGCCCCTTGCCAATGTGGAACGCTATGATGCGCTGCGCGGGGAGAACCGCCATGCGTCATGATCCCGCCAGCGGCGCCATCATCGTCATGCTGCGCAGCCTCAAGATGCATGGCATGGCGCAGGCCGTCACCGATCTCATGGAGCAAGGCGCGCCCGCGTTCGACGCGGCCGTCCCGATCCTGTCCCAGCTTTTGAAGGCGGAGACTGCCGAACGGGAAGTGCGGTCGGTATCCTATCAGCTCAAGATCGCACGGTTCCCGGCCTATCGCGATCTGGCGAGCTTCGACTTTGCCAGCAGCGAGGTCAACGAGGCGCTGGTCCGCCAGCTTCACCGCTGCGAGTTTATGGACGTGGCCGACAATATCGTGCTGGTCGGCGGACCCGGAACCGGCAAGACCCACATCGCCACCGCCCTAGGCGTCCAGGCCATCGAGCATCATCGCAAGCGCGTGCGGTTCTTCTCCACGGTCGAGCTGGTCAACGCGCTGGAACAGGAGAAGGCGCAGGGCAAGGCAGGGCAGATCGCCGGAAGGCTTGCCCACTCCGATCTCGTGATCCTCGACGAGCTTGGTTATCTGCCGTTCAGCGCCTCAGGCGGCGCCCTGCTGTTCCATCTGCTGAGCAAGCTTTACGAGCGCACCAGCGTCATCATCACCACCAACCTCAGCTTCAGCGAATGGGCCACCGTGTTCGGAGATGCCAAGATGACCACCGCGCTCCTCGATCGGCTCACCCATCACTGCCACATCCTCGAGACCGGCAACGACAGCTTCAGGTTCAAGAACAGCTCCGCTCAGCAGCCCAAAACCCGGAAGGAGAAAACCCCATCTTGACCCACCCCTGACATCCGAAACATAATCGCAAGGTGGGTCACTTCTCGATGAAAACCCCGGGTCACTTCTCAGCAGCAATCAACAGGCTGCCAGCCAGATATCGGCATCGACCGCATCAAGCGCGGCACGAAAAACCATCGCGGCGTCGAGGATGTCCCCGTCCGCGACGGCCGTCATAGGAATGGTGACAGGAACGCGCGCAGGATGTCCGCCGCCTGCCGCTGGCGCAGAATGCGCCGGTTGCGCAATTCCTCGTCACGATCGACATAGGCATCGTCATGCTCGAAGCGGGCAACCGCCACCGGGCCATCGCGCAAATAGCTCTCGTCGGGATTTGCGTCGC
Source organism: Sphingobium amiense (assembly GCF_003967075.1). Lineage (NCBI taxonomy): Bacteria > Pseudomonadati > Pseudomonadota > Alphaproteobacteria > Sphingomonadales > Sphingobiaceae > Sphingobium > Sphingobium amiense. The sequence goes on along the minus strand of NZ_AP018664.1, from coordinate 2,185,201 downwards.
AGAACCGGACAGCTAAGCGGCCAAGCGCCTCGCGGATCACATCGCCATGCTTGCCTTCCAGCGCGGATTTGAACGCGGCATGGACGGCATCGATGCCGCCCTCATAATGTTCGAGGCAATAGACAAGATCGTGCGCGTCCTTGCCCTCATGCCGCTGATCATATGCGAACGCCTTCAGGCAGGTGAAGCTGACGATATCGGCATGCCGCACGACCTCGGTGGTCCGCCCGCCGCCATTGAGCAGCTCGGCGGTGATCTCCTTGGCCTCGTGCAGGTCGAACACCATCGAGGCGTGCGGAATATTCATCGCCGTTACCTGGCTGTCAGTGGGCAGCTCGGTGACCTTGCTACCAGCCAGATTTGGCGCATCGGCGAGGAATTCGAGGATCAGCGTCGCATTGCCATCGATCTTCGTCTGCCACCGCCAGGACACCTTGTGCCCCTTGTCGTTGGTGACTCGCTCGAAATTCATTGCGAGGAGATTATCTTCGAGCGTCGCATAGGCCTCCATGTCAGTGAGAAGCCCCATGTCGACGACAACGTCGACATCGCCCGTGCCGGCGTGACGCGGGACCTCTGGAGGGCGGGCCGCGATGAGATATCGGGGCGTCAGGCCGCCAACCAGATAGACCGAATCCTTCCATGGTCCGAGACCGCGTAGAAGCGTCACCAACACGCGTTCGCAGCCTACGGTTACTGCGGCCTCATAGCCATCGATCGTTTGTGGCTTGGCCATCAGGCTTCCAGCCTTTCCGCACGAAGATGTGCAGCCATCTCCTTTGAGCGACCAGTGCCCTGAAGCAGATCAAGATAGACTTGCAGTGGCTCGGCAAGGCAGACACCGCCCAGCCGTTCGCCGACGGTGATGTCGCCGCGCGCGCGTGTCTCGATCACACCGAGATTCCATCCTTCGCTGACCGGCCGCGCCTGCAAGGTCTCAAGCGCATCGCGCTGGCGCGGACCGGGGACGATCCGACACCGGACCTGGGAAATGCTCGAGAGATATGGCGCGTAAGCCTGCGCAGCGGCGTCGGAGGTCACGGCGTAGGCAGCGTCGGCGTGGCGGCATGCCTGGTCGAGCCGCTGAGCGAGTCCGTCGGCATCCGCACCGGGCACATAGTAGCGCTCGATTTTCGGCGGCTTCTGGTCAGCGATATACTCGGCCCAGGCATCCAGCAACAAGCGTGGGGAGCGCAATCGGCGCAGCTTGGATGGTCCCGCGCCCTCGACATCGACCCATTCGCGCCGTTCCATTTCGCTGAGCGTGGCCGAGGCGGTGGCCGGCGACACCTCGGTTTCCTCGGCAATCTGCTTGACGCTCAGCCAGGCATCGCGGCGCGCAAAAACCGCCCGCACCACGCGCGCCTTCTGCCCCTGAAAGACAGAATCGAAGATCTTGCTGCTTTTGCGAGGTGCGGGGCGATCAATGTAGACGAACGCCTGTTTCGCGGGAATGTAGAGCGTGCCGCCCAGGTCGTAGAAGCCAATGCCTTCTTCGCGGAGGATATCGCGGGCGCCCGGCGAAATGGCGCGGGCGACGAAGAAGGGGACAATCTCACGATCGCTGTCTGGCAAATGGGCGAGATAATTGCGGAGTTGCCAGATCGTCTCACGCACATCACGCGGAAAGGCTTCCCGCTTCGCCTCAACTATGAGCTGGAGGGGACGTCCGGCGACGAGAGCTTCGACGATCGCATCGACTCGCCCGCGGGGTCCGATCGCGACCTCCCGGCCACCGATCCATGCCTGTCCCTCGGGCAAACCTGCGATGGTAGCGATGAGGCCGTCAAGCAGTTCGCGCTCTTCAAGTTCAAATTTCAATTTATTTCCTGCTCAGTGAATTTGCGCCATCTAGCAAATATTTGCCCGTTTGTCCATATTCGCTGTACAGAGATTATCTCCTTGCGGTGCTTTCCTGCGGGAACATATCTAATAAGGACTGGTCGAAACACAGCCTAGGCGATCGCCAACGATTGCTACTGCGAATGGCTGTGTTTCCAGATCGGTACGCACCCGACAGTCGCGAATGTCCGGCTATGCGGACGTTTGGTGGTTCTACCGAACGGACGGCAGCTTACCGACCATGATCGCCGCAAAGCGGACAGTTCGGACTGTCCCAACCCCGGTCATTCCTTTGCGGTGAAGCGAACAAACAAACGGTGGGTTAGAAAAACGGGATAAGACAACTGATTTACGCCGCCCCTTTAGGCTTGTGGGCGTAAGCCAAGCCTCACCCAAGACCAGCTCCCTTCGCGGTGCCAGCCGCCAACCCGGATGCCGCCGCCTGAGCGATAGCAGTCTGCACCTGGCCGGCCCGTTCACTGATCGCCGCAACCAGCTTGCCGCGATCATTGGTGAAGATGGTCGCGGATTCCTTTGCTCGGGATATCCCCACATAGAAGGATTTTTGATCGACCAGATTGACCGCCTTGCTGTCGGCATGGATGATGACATGATCGGCGGTGCGCCCCTGCGCGGCAAAGGCGGTATCGACATAGCCATGGGCGATATGCCGGTCGCGGGCGGAATCGAGGTGGAGCGTTTCCGTCGTTCCTCGCCCGATCTGGATGGTCGCGGTGCGGGCCTGTTGATCCACGGCGATCACCTCCGCGCGCCCACCATTGATCCGGCCCGCCTCCCGGTCATTGCGGGTGAAGCGGATTGCATCACCGGCTTTCAGGTCGATCGGCTGGGTTGAGAAGGCCTGGGCATGCCCCGCACCCCATTGCCGCAAACGCCAGTCCACCTTGCGCCCATCCTCGGTCTTGAGCGCGATGGCGGCCTTGGCCGGATCGATGCGCTCAACGCGGTAGGCTTCGCCACGGGCCACACCCTTGTCGGCATAGTCACGGGTGAAGCGAACCACATCGCCCTTGTCGTAACTCAAGGGATCGCGCGCCTCAGCACGGTTCAGCCCCTTGTTGACGAGGGCTTCCACCGGGACGGCGGGCCCCGACAGTGCCCCCGACCGGGTGAGCGCCGCGCGAATATCGGCGGTCAACGCATCGCGCCCCTCGCGTGACGGCTCGACAACGATGGTACGGACACGCTCGGCCTTGTCCAGCGCCACAAACCGCTCGGCAATGGCCGCGAAGCGTGTGGCCCGGTCAGCTTCCTCGATGATCCGCCCACTACCCCGATCGAGCGCGGCCATGGCTTTCCTGGCATCCCCCTCGATCGACGCCAGCACGGCATCCTTGGTGGCGAGGTTGGTCTGCCGCACGATCTCGGCCAGCCTGGCGGTTTCCATGCCAGCGCCCTGCAACTGGGCAAAGGCCGCACCCGCCTCGACTGACCCCAGCTGCTTCACGTCACCGACTAGCACGATACGGGCGTCATATTTTGCGGCCAGGTCGAACAGCCGCGCGGTATCGCGCGCCGACAACAGCGATGCCTCGTCCACAATCCACGCGGCGGGCCGGGTGAGATCGGACCTCTGTGGCGACAGCAGATGCCGGGCAACGGTATCGCCGCGCGTGTCCAGCGCTTCGCCCAGCACCATCGCCGCCGACGCGGTCGGAGCCAGGGCCGTCACGGCTATCCCCCGCGCTTCGGCCTCGCGGGCGAAGGTCGCCAGCACGGTCGTTGTCTTGGCGGTGCCGGCATAGCCCTGGACGGCAGTGATACGGTTGCGGCTGGTCAGAAGCTGCTCGGTGGCGGCGCGCTGATCGGGATTCCAGCCATGGCCTGTGCGCTCGGCCTGCGCCGCTGCGCCGGCAACAGCCTTGGCGGCGGCAAGCGGTGATGCGATGGGGGTAAGCGTGCGGCGCCCCTCGGCCTCGATCCTGAGCATCCTTGCTTCGGTCTCGACATTCTGCCGGGTGGTGAACCCGGCAAATTCCGCAACACGCCGATCGATATGAATACGGTCGATCAACTCGCCCTGTTTCGTTGCCACCTCGATCGCCGCCCCGATCTGGGCGTATCCGATCCGACCCAGCCCGATCCTCCCGGCTTCCTCCTGCAGGGCGGCAACAGAGAACACCGACTGCCGCTCGCCCAGCTTGTCGGCGGCATGGGCGACAGCACGGGCAGCGGCATTCTCCCCCTGCAATTCCATGGCCGCGCGATGGGCCGGATCGGCGGCTTTCGCTTCGGCCTCCCGGACCATCGCCAGCCTGGCCTCGGCCCCGAACCCCGCTTTGGCGGCCGTCTCCCGCCATTCCGTGACAAGGCTCCCATGATCAGCGGCAACCTTGGCCTCGCGGGTATCGAGCGTGGCAACCTGCTTCTCCACGGCGGTGGCGGTCTCTCGGGATGTACCGCGCTCGGAAAGTGCTGCCTCGATGTCGGCGCTCCGCGTGCTGAACGCCTCGATGACTTCGGTGGAGACACCCCTGATCTCGAACAGGGACTCCTTGCCCGCCTCGATCTCATAGCCCAGTTCCCGGACCTTCAACGCCAGTTCCTGCCGGTAGATCGCCCCGATCTGCTTCTGAAGCTGATAGATCGCGCGCGGTTCGAGGCTGCGCCAGGCACCGTCCTCGCCCTGCGTCGCGTTCATGAGGACATTGTGGGTATGAAGCTGCGGGTCCTGGGCGCGGCTGGTGCCGTGCTGGAAGCTGGCGATCACTAGATTGCCGGTCGCCTCGCGGGCGACCGTGCCGCCATCGCGGATGCGGGTGGCGGCCATATGGCGCTCGACATGGGCCATCGCTGTTTTCACTGCCTCACCATGCGCCTCGATCAACCGCCGGTCGCCCGCGACCTCGGCCATGATCGACACCGACTTAGGCGCGCTCAGGGTCACGTCCCAGCCGGGACGATGCTCCAACTGCCCGTCGCGGAACTTACCAAGCTGCTGGTAGCCGATCCTGCCGTCGAGCAAGGCGCGAAACGCATCGCGATCCACCTCGCCGGACAGGCCCAGCGCCTCCGCGCCAGCCCCCTGCCATTCGGAGGGCGATAGCCCGCCCTCGGCATAATAGTCGTCGGCCTCGTAATAGCTGCTGGCCTGCGCCGAACTGGTGAGTGCAGAGACGGACGCCACCATCACACCGGCCCCTGACTGTCGGGCTTCGGGGTGGGTGACGACGATCCTGATGAGGGGGATGCTGATGACAACGATGGCGGTGGAACTGTGCTGCTGGCGGCCTGTCCCCAGAGCATGGTCGCCGGATCGGCGGCGATGAACCCCGGCTGGTGGGGTTTGCCCCGCCGAGCGATATGATCGGCGGTCAGCCTGATCCTCGCCACTGGCAATCCGTCGGGGAGCAGGAGATATCCCTCGTGCCGCGCAAGGCGGAGCTGGCTCTCCATGACGGCAGGCCGCACCTCGCGCATCCGCCCCAGATTGATGCGGTGGCCTTCGTCGCCATCGCCCAGCATGTCGGTCTTGGTCCGGATCTCCATCTCGCAATCGCCGATGGTCTGGCTAGCCCATTGGCGGGTGTCACTGTCGATGGTCTGCAGGAACAGCTTGGTGTTGCAGCAGCCCAGCATGGATTCGGCAATCTGCGGCCCATAGCGGTGCTGCATCTGCCCCAGTGCCTGGAAGGTCAGCACGACCGCAGCGCCGAACTTGCGGCCCTCCGGCAGCAGCCGCGCCAGATTGTCGACGCGCGGCAGGTCGGCCAGTTCGTCCAGCACGAACCAGATACGCCGATCGTCGGAAGGGCGCAGGCCCAGTACCGCGCTGGCCGCGCATTCCAGCCAGCAGGCGAGGAGCGGTTTCGAGGCTTCGAAGTAGTCCTCCTTCCTCGGCACGAATATCCAGGGCCGCGCACCCGGATGCCGGTCGAGCGCTTCAATGAAGCTGCGGAAGGCAAAAGGCTTCGCCTTGCCGTCCTCAGCGCGCAGGAACTGGATCAGGTCCGCTGCCTTCGCCAGCATGAACAGCACGCTGCCCGTGGCCCGGTCGGCATCGTCGGCAAAGGTGCGGGCCGACGAACTGGTGGCGAGCCATTCCTTGAGGTCGTCCTTGGGCCGGTTCTTCAGGGCATGGAGCAGGTCGGGCAGGGTGCGCCTGTTCTCCTGCCACAGAGCCCGGATCATATTGGCGACGAGGATGCGGCTGGTATCGAGCCACACGTCGCTGTCGTGCTGGCCGGTCTCGGTAATCAGTTGGTGGGCGATGCGGTCGGCATCGGCTGGATGGGCGATCTCGGCGAAGGGCGACCAGAAGGCGCAGCGGGCATCGAACGGGTTGAGGATCGCGTCGCCGCGCGCCGGATCATAATAGTGCGCGATGAACTCGCCGATGGTGTCGTAGACCAGCGCGGCTTCGCCTCGCGCCTCGATGCCGTCGAGCAATTGCCGCAGGGCGGTGGTCTTGCCGCTGCCGGTGGTGCCGATCATCGCCATGTGGCGGGTTTCCAGACGGGGGGGGATCAGCACCTTGCCGATCGACAGGGGGCGTGCGTCAGCCTCCTTCCCGGTCAGCCTGGCAAGCTGCTTCTCGTCCACCACTTGCGTTCCGCCGATCCAGCGATCGGCCAGGAGGCGCTCGCGTCGCCGCGCCATAGCGCCGCGAAAGGCGATCAGGCCCACAAGCCAGGTGCCGAAGCCCAGCACACTGCCCCACTTTCCATAGGACCAGACAAGATCGACGCGCCGCCGGAAATAGGGATGGGCGATGATCTGGCGCGCCGATCGGCCTTGTTCGATATGGTCGGGATAGTGAACGTCGATCCCTGTGTCCGCCTCCCAGCCGGAAACGGCCCAGAGCTTGGTCCTCGCCCAGTAGTAGGTGCCGGTGGCGAGCATCGTGTCGCGGCCTAGCATCATGTTGGGCAGTGTCAGTCCGCCGAGAGCAATGGAGGCGAGCATGATCAGGGCTTGCCGCTTGAGCCGCGCGCCCTGCGTGCTGAGATGATGCTTGCGCAGGGCATCGGCATGGTTGCGGCGATCGTCGGGGCGGGTCATGGCCGGTTCTCCCGCGCGAGGCCCCGCTGGCGATTGTAGGCGGCGGTGATCTCCTCGGTGAGGATCGCGTCACTCTTGCGCGCGCCACTAGCGGCGCTGCGGGCGTAGCAATAGGCAGCGCAGGCGGTGAACAACGCGCGGTCCAGCATCCGCTCCACATCCACGATGCGCGTACCGACCGATGCCAGTTCGGTGACGATCTCGCGGGCGTCGATCGCGCTGCTTGCCCCCTGAGCGAGGGCGGCCAACCCCGTGTCCACGACGCGGGCGAGCATGGCATATTCGCTGAGGCCGCGTTGTCTGGCAAAGCCGGCAAGGGTGCGGTGCTGGGCCGGAGAGAGCCGCACGGTCTGGGCGCGGGCGCTCATCGCACCGCTCCAGCCGAGATGCTATTCGCCATCGCGGAAAACGGCGCAATTGCGCCGTTGCCGTGTCCTCCCGTTTGACGGGATGCTATCCGCATCCCGTCAAACCCGCAGAAATGCGCGATGCACCCGTGCGTGAGGTGTGTATCTGAATTGTGGGCTCGATGCGAAGCATCGCGGCCCTGCGACCTCGCAAAAATAGCGACCTGGTCAGGCATGATCCGATCCTTTCCGGCAGGCTTCGCACAAGGCGCCGCTGGGTTCGCCCAAACAGCAATCGCTGGCCTCGCAGGCGATACCTTCCGGCCCACTGGTGGCTTCACGCTGCCTGCAAATCCATGCTGCTATCATCGCCTTGGCGGCGAGGTCGGCCGCCTTCCGATCGATCTCCTCCGGGACATTGCGAGGGGCATAGAGGTCATGCTCGCGAACCCATGCGAGGACCGTCTTCTCGATCGCCTGTTGCATCCGCTCGTGCAGCGCGCGCGCTTCGAACGGATTGAGGTGGGCTGTGACGCCACTGGTGAGAATCAGGCCGCCCAGGGGAAGCCAGTGCCGATCCACCACCTGCCAGGGCCCGTCGATCCGGCAGGTGGAAACATCGCCGCGATAGATCGCGATCGGTGGGCGTTGAGATCGTCGCCACGGGATCAGCGAATTGCGCAGCGTGTCGCCGTCCTCGTCGTCGGCAACAATTCTGTCGAGCAGCGGCGTCACATAGGGTGCGACACGGGCGTCGATGAATGCGCGATAGGTAATCTTGCGATCACGGCGCATGAAGTCGGCAAGCCGGTCAACGGCCTTGCGGAAAATGGGCATGGGGTGTCCTTTCGTGAATTCCACGATTGGCGGGGCCAGAGATGGGGTGAGACGCGGGCGCAAAGCGCCGATGCATCAGATGGCAGTTCGGGATTGCGCCAGGCGTTTGATGGACTCGGTGGTGAGCAAGGTCCGCCTGCCGATCTTGATAGCGTCGAGGCTGCCGGACTTTATGAGGGCGTAGACCGATGATCGCCCGACGCCGAGCGCCTTGGCGGTCTCATTGATGGATATGGCGAGAGGTTCCATGTGCGTCTCCAAGTTGGCCGACCGACTGCGGCGGGAGACGTGGCAAGTTGCACAGGGTTGCCAGTGGCCCACCCCGTAATGGGAAAGCTGCAGAAATCCGCTGATGACGCGCGGGACGGAAAACAAATGCCGCCCGCCAAAAAGCCCCTCCCGATTCGCAAAAATCAAAAACGGCGGTCAGCGGTCATTGGGAGCCACAGAATTTTTCAGATGAGCGTAAATTTTCTTGGCGTAGGGCACCAGTCGATCGCGTTTTGGTATCTCGCCGGAGACATTGGCTGAGCTGTCGAACCACTCATCGAGCCAATCGGTGATGGCATGGATCGCCGTAGCTTCATCTTTCAGGTCCAGCGTTTCCAGCCTCGGATCGCTACGCAAATCGAAAATCGCTTCGATATAAGCATATTTGACGTTCCGGCCTGGTCCCGACCCTCGCTTGGGCTTGATCTTAAGGGCATTGATAATCTCACTGGGGTCGGCCTCAATCTTGATTGCCTCCGAAACGCGCTTTCCTCCCGGCAAGAGGCAAAGCGACCGGAACGCTCCGAACTCCGAAAGCAAGAGGACACGCAGCTTGCCGAACGAATAGCGGCGATCCAGATAGTGCTTTTTGCCTTTGCGATCCCTGAAATATGCCTTCGGGCCGCCTTCACGCTGGATATAGGCGAAGAACTTCTCGAGGGTCTCTTTCGTCTCGTCGCTTGCGTTCAGATACAGGGCTTCACGCGGTGTCCACAGCCAGCCGCGCCCATATTGAAAGCGGCCCCATTTCCATAAGGCATATAGCGGGATGAGACATGAGACCTGGGCTGCCCCAAAAAGGATGTTTCCAGCGGTTTTCGAGAATGGCCTAGCGATCAAGAACGCTGTCATGAGCAATGGCGGAATAGTGAGGAGGACCGGGACAGCCCACGTATAAAGAGAAGATTCCCGTCCGATATTCTCCGCTACTGTTCGGATAATGTCGTCCAGTTCCCTTCGTGCTTCATCTTCGTCCTCATGGAGTAGCTGTAAGACAATTCTCCGAAGGGAGCGGGCGTCGTCGTTGTCCATCGCTCAATCTTCTCCCGTTGACGGGGGACATTGCCCGCACCTCGCAATTCGTCCAGATAGTCGCTCCACCATTGGGCCATTGCAACACGTTCGCGCCAATAGGCCGATTGGTTGTAAATGCGCCGGACGCTTCCTGCGACCATATGCGCCAGCGCCCGTTCGATAGCGTCGGGGTTCCATTTGCCGGATTCGTTCAACAGCGAGGATGCGGACGTGCGGAAGCCGTGCGCGGTCATTTGGTCCTTGGGAAAGCCCATACGGCGCAAGGAAGCGTTGATCGTGTTCTCGCTGAGCGGCCTTTCGCGCGTCCTGACCGACGGAAACACATAACGTCCGGAACCGGACAGGGAGCGCATTTCCGCGAGGATCGCCAGCGACTGCCGGGATAGCGGCACCGAATGGGGCTGGCGCATTTTCATCTTCCCTTCCGGGATGATCCAGACCGCCTTTTCAAAATCCACCTCCTTCCACTCCATATGCCGGATTTCGCCGGGACGCTGGAAAACGTGGGGCGTGAGTTTCAGGGCATACATGACGGAGGGATCGCCCTGATAACCCTCGATCGCCCTGAGCAACGCGCCAAATGCCACCGGATCGGTGATCGCGGGGAAATGCTTGACCCTCGCTGTTGTCAGCGCACCTATGAGCAACTGGGCTGGGTCACGCTCGGCTCGTGCTGTCGCCACCCCGTAGCGAAACACGCGGCTGGCGAATGCTCGGAGAAGATTTGCCGTATCCAGCCGGCCCCGCCGCTCATGCTTACGAAGTTCGTGCAACAGTTCCTGCGGGGTGATCTCTGCGATGGGACGTTTGCCGAATTCTCCGCCAAGCAGCTTCACGAACCAGCGCATCTTTTTCAGCGTCGGCTCTGCCAACCCCTCCCGCGTTTTCTTCTCGATCAATTCCTCTGCCACGCTGGCAAAGCTGTTATTGGCGCGGATGCTCGCTTCGATGCGTGCCTGACGCTTGGCGGCGTTGGGATCGACATCATGGGCAAGTTGCCTGCGAGCCGCATCGCGTGCTGCACGCGCCTCGGCGAGCGTGATTTCAGGATACGAACCCAGCGCCAGCTTTCGCTCCACGCCGTTACGTCGATATTTGACGCGCCAGAGTTTGCTGCCCCCCGGATTGACCAGCAGGTAAAGCCCTTGCCCGTCCGTGACCTTGTAGGGTTTGTTCTTGGGCTTCGCGTTGCGGACTGCGGTGTCGGTCAGCGCCATTTGGGGGCCTCGCTGATGTGGAGGGCCTGGCGAGGCCCCCAAATTTGCCCCGATCAGCCAAATTTAGAGGCAAACAGAGGCAGTCGCTGACGATCAGCGAGTGCCTCTAAACTAGCGGAAATCTAAGGTTTTTTCAACCATCAGCACGCATCTGCTGACAGGGTACTGGAGGCCCGAGCCGGAATCGAACCGGCGTATACGGATTTGCAGTCCGCTGCGTCACCACTCCGCCATCGGGCCTCGGTGCGGTGGGTGGCCGCAAATGTGCGGCTTTGGTGGCAAAGTCAAGCCGGGGATCGGCGGGCGGCCCCAAGAATCTTGTGCGGCGCGGCGCAAAGCCGCTTGGCGAGGGCGAGTGGCTGATCTAGAGGTCGGGAGACGCCTTAGTGTATTGCATTGTCAATACAGTTGTGCCAAGCGAGGACTTATCGTGACCGAGCAGAATTTCTCTTCGATGCGGGCCGCCATGGTCGAAAGCCAGTTGCGCACCAGCGACGTGGACGATCCGCGCGTCGTCGCCGTGATGGCGAAGGTGCCGCGCGAGGATTTCGTGCCCGCCGGCCGCCGCGCCGCCGCCTATATCGACCGGCCCGTGCCGCTGGGCAACGGGCGCGCGCTCAATGCGCCGCTGGTGACGGGACGGTTGCTCAAGGAAGCGCAGGTCGAGCCGGGCGACCGGGTTCTGCTGATCGGCGCGGCGACGGGCTATGCCGCCGCGCTTCTCGGCGAACTGGGCGCAACGGTGACGGCGGTCGAGGAAGAAGGCGGGCCGGAAACGGCGGCGACCGGCGCCACGCTGGTGCGCGGGCCATTGGCGCAGGGCGCTTCGGCTGGCGCGCCATATGACCTGCTGTTCATCGACGGGGCGGTGGAGGAAGTGCCCGCCGCGCTCGTTGAGCAACTCGCCGATGGGGCGCGCGTCGTGACCGGGCTGATCGACCGGGGCGTTACGCGCCTCTGCAGCGGACGCGCGGTCGGGGGCGTTCTGGGCCTCACGCGCCTGACGGATATCGAAATGGTGGTGCTGCCGGGCTTCGGCGCGCCCAAGGCATTTACTTTCTGACGCGCAGGAGCAGGCGGGGGCACATGACGGCGAAGCATCAATCGGGTGGACGGCGGGCTGTTGCCGCCCTGCTTCTGCTGACATCCGCTCTGGCCGCGCCAGCAGGCGCCGAAACATTGCAGGGCGCGCTGGCGAAGGCCTATGCCAGCAACCCGACGCTGACCGGCGCGCGCGCGGGACAGCGCGCCACTGATGAGGGCGTCGCGATCCAGAAGGCAAGCGGCCGTCCGGCGCTCAACCTGTCGGGCACCTACGAGGAAAGCATCCTCAAGCCGACGATCAGCTTTACTTCGCCCCAGCGGACGGTGAACGCGCAGACGCAGCTTTCCGTGCCGATCTACGCGGGCGGGCAGGTGCGCAACGGCATCAAGGCGGCCAAGACGCGCGTGGACGCCGGGCAGGCGCAGCTTCGCGGGACGGAGATGAGCATCTTCTCCCAGACGGTTGCGGCCTATATGGACGTAATCCGCGACACCGCCATCGTCTCGCTCAACCGCGCCAATGTGCGGGTGCTGGAGGTCAATCTTCAGGCGACGAACGATCGGTTCGAGGTCGGCGACGTGACCCGCACCGATGTGGCGCAGTCGCAGTCGCGCCTCGCGCTCGCCCGGTCGGACCTCCAGACATCCGAGGCGAACCTGATCACCAGCAAGGAAAATTACATCGCGCTGGTGGGTGAGGCGCCCGACAATCTAGAGCCGCCGCCGCAGCTTCCCGGCCTTCCCGCAGACCCTGATTCCGCAGTGCAGGTGGCGCTGCGCGACAATCCCGACATTCTTGCCGCCAACAAGCAGCGGGAGGCGCGCGCCTATGATGTGAAGGCGGCGAAGGGGGCGGTGCTGCCGCAGGTCTCGGCCTACACGCAGGCGGGTTACACCAACTATCTCCATTCGCTCAACAGCAGCGCGCAGGACGCCAACGGCAACATCATCGAAGGACCGCAGATCAACAAGCAGGCGGCAGCGGGCGTGCAGATTTCGATCCCGCTCTACCAGGGCGGCCGTCCCGGCGCGCAGGTGCGGCAGAATCAGGCGCTCGAAGCGCAGGCGATCGAGCAGGCGATCGAAACCGAACGCGGCGTCATCGCCCAGACCCGCGCTTCCTATGCAAGCTGGCAGGCGTCGCTGGAAACCATCAAATCGGCGGAAAACGCCGTGTCGGCATCCTCGCTGTCGCTGGAAGGCGTGCGGGCGGAAAATTCCGTGGGCAGCCGCACCATTCTCGACATTCTCGACGCCGAACAGGAAGCGCTCCGCGCGCGGGTGCAGCTCGTTTCGGCGCGGCGCAACGCCTATGTCGCGGGCTTCAGCCTGCTGGCGTCGATGGGCCATGCCGAGGCCGATGACCTGAACCTCGGCGCGGGCGCGCTCTACGATCCGATGGTCAATTACAAGCGGGTCAGGGGCAAGTGGTTCGACTGGGACTTCGACCCCGCGCCCCGGCCCGTGGCGACACGGACCGTTGACACGCCCGCACAAAATGCCAATGTCCCTGCCGCAACGACGCAACAGCCTTAACCGCTTGTTAACCCGCACGAGTAATTTTGATGTGAAGCGGAACGGCGCGTGGTGAAATTTGGACGGGGAAACTCCATGGGTGACATGACCAAGGAACCCTCGATGGAAGAGATCCTCTCGTCCATCAAGCGGATCATCGCCGAGGAAGGCGAGGAAGCGGTTCAGGCCGCTCCGCTGCGCCGTTCACGCGGCGAAAAGGCCGCGGCGCAGGCACCCGTGCCTGCTCCCGCCGACCCCGACGAAGTGCTGGAACTGACCGACGAGATCGCGGAGGAACCCATGCCCGCTCCCAAAGCCGCGCCCAAGGCTACAGCCGCCGCCGCGCCCGCTGCCCCCGCGTCGGACGACTCGATCCTGTCCATGGAAAGCGAAGTCGCGGCGCGCCATTCGCTATCGGCCCTGTCCTCTATGCTGGTGGCTCCGGCGGCCGGGCAGGACAATACGCTCGACGGGCTGGTGCGCGCGATGCTCAAGCCCATGCTCAAGGAATGGCTCGACGCGCGGCTCCCCGCGCTGGTCGAGGACATGGTGGCGAAGGAAATCGCCCGCATCACCGGCGGTCGCTGAACCGGCGCTTGCACAAGGCCGTTCGCGCGGCCTAGACCCTTGGCATCCTGACGATCGCTGACCGGCGCGTCCTGCGTCGGCGCGAATCGCCATCCGATGCAAGGGTGATATTCATGAAAACATATCTTCTGGGAGCCGTCGCTGCGCTCGCGATGAACGCCGCGCCCGCGCTGGCCCGTCCGTTCACGCCCGCCGATATGGTGAGCCTCAACCGCGTGGCCGCGCCCGCCGTCTCGCCCGATGGCAGATGGCTCGCCTATCAGTTGCGCACCACCGACCTTGCCGCCAATCGCGGACGGACCGACCTCTACCTGCTCGACATCGGGCGAGCGGGGCAGACGCCGCGCCTGATCGCGTCGGTGCCGGACAGGAACGAGGCGGCGCCCGTCTTTTCCCCCGATGGCGCCAGCCTTTATTATCAGTCGGACGCGAGCGGCGACGACCAGCTCTGGCGCGTGGCGCTGGCGGGCGGGGAGCCGGTGCAGATCACCAAAGCGCCGGGCGGCATCTCCGGCTTCCTCATCAGTCCCGATGGGACGAGGGTCGCGCTGTGGGCCGACCGGCCCGTGGGCGCGAAGACCATCGACGATGTGAAGCCCGACGCGCCGAAGGATGCGGGCACGGGCCGGGTCTATGACCAGCTTTTCGTGCGCCACTGGGACAGATGGGCAGACGGGCAGCGGTCGCAGGTCTTCGTCATGCCGCTGTCGGGTGGTCCGGCTGTGTCGGTGATGGGAAGCCTTGTCGGCGACGCGCCGTCGAAGCCCTATGGTGGGGCGGAGGAACTGGCCTGGAGCCGGGACGGGCGGACGCTCTTCTTCACGCTGCGCGAGGCGGGGCGAATCGAGCCGCTTTCGACCAATCTCGACATCTTCTCGGTTCCGGCGGACGGCAGCGCTGCGCCTGTGAACCTGACCGCCGCCAACGAGGCGACGGACACGATGCCGGCGGTGTCGCCGGACGGCAAGTGGCTCGCCTATGCCGCGATGAAGCGGCCGGGTTATGAAAGCGACCGGCTTGTGCTGATGCTGCGCAACATCGCGACCGGTGAAACGAAGCCGCTGACCGAAGGGTGGGACCGTTCGGTCGGCTCTGTCGCCTGGGACGCCGATGGCAAGGGGCTGCTCGTCACCGCCAACGATGTGCTCGACAATCCGGTGTTCCGGGTCGATGCCGCGTCGGGAAAGGTGACGCGCCTCACCGGCAGGGGCCATGCGGCAAGCGTCGTGCCGCTGCCCAAAGGCGGGTTCGTGTACGCGCTCGACAGCATCCAGTCGCCCGCAGACTTCTGGAAGATGCCAGCGAAGGGCAGGCCCGCGCGCCTCACCAGCGTCAATGCGCAGAAGCTCGACGGCGTCGATGACGTGTCGGTCGAGCGGTTCAGCTTTAAGGGCGCGAATGGCGACACGGTCTGGGGGCAGATCGTCAAGCCGCTGAACCCGTCCGCCAGCGGCGCGGCGCCCAAGCTGCCGGTCGCTTTCCTCGTCCATGGCGGACCGCAGGGCAGCTTCAACGATTCATGGTCCTACCGCTGGAATCCAAAGGCGTTCGCGGCGCATGGCTATGCGGCGGTGATCGTCGATTTCCACGGCTCCACCGGCTATGGGCAGGCCTTCACCGACAGCATCAACAGGGACTGGGGCGGAAAGCCGCTCGAAGACCTGAAGCTCGGCCTCGCCGCCGCCGCGGCGAAGGACGCGCAGGTCGATGCGGGCAACGCCTGCGCTCTGGGGGCGAGCTACGGCGGCTATATGATGAACTGGATCGAGGGCCAGTGGCCCGACGGGTTCAGATGCATCGTCCAGCATGACGGCGTGTTCGACGCCCGCGCCATGGCATATGAAACCGAGGAACTGTGGTTCGACGAATGGGAACATGGCGGCCCCTATTATGAGCAGGCCGCCGAATATGAGAAATGGAACCCGGTCAATCACGTCGCCCGGTGGAAGACGCCCATGCTGGTGGTGACGGGCGAAAAGGACTTCCGCATTCCCTATACGCAGGGGCTGGCCGCCTTCACCGCGCTCCAGCGGCGGAATATCCCGTCGAAGCTGCTGGTGTTCCCGGACGAGAATCACTGGGTGCTGAAACCCCGCAACTCGCTGCAATGGTATGGCGAGGCGCTGGGATGGCTCGACAGATGGACGGCGAAATAGCCGACGCCTAAAAGCGCTGGAATGGAAGCGGCCGGGCGATTAAGGCCGCTTCCCATGACCGAATTGCCCAAGACTTTCGACCCCGCCGACATCGAGGCCCGCTGGTATGCGCATTGGGAGGCGAAAGGCCTGTTCCGCCCGGAACGGCCCGACGCCGCGCCCTTCACTATCGTCAACCCGCCGCCCAACGTCACGGGCAGCCTGCATATCGGCCACGCGCTCGACAATACGCTGCAGGACATCGCCGTCCGCTACGAGCGGCTGCGCGGCAAGGACGCGCTGTGGGTCGTGGGGACCGACCATGCGGGCATCGCGACGCAGATGGTGGTCGAGCGGCGGATGGAGGAGCGCCAGGACAAGCGCACCAACTATACGCGCGAGGATTTCGTCGCGAAGGTGTGGGAATGGAAGGCGGAAAGCGGCGGTGCGATCACGCGGCAGTTGCGGCGGCTGGGCTGCTCGATGGACTGGGCGAACGAGCGCTTCACCATGGACGAGGGCTTTTCGAAGGCCGTGGTCAAGGTGTTCGTCGAACTGCACCGGCGCGGCCTGCTCTATCGCGACAAGCGCCTCGTCAATTGGGACCCGCATTTCCGCTCCGCCATTTCGGACCTTGAGGTCGAGACGAAGGAAACGCAGGGCGGCTTCTGGCGCTTCCGCTATCCGCTGGCGGACGGAGTGAGGCTTGCCGACGGGAGCGACCATATCGTTGTCGCCACGACGCGGCCCGAAACGATGCTGGCCGACATGGCGGTCGCGGTGCATCCCGATGACGCCCGCTACAAGGACGTCATCGGCAAGGAAATTCTCCAGCCGATCACCGGACGGCGACTCGCAATCGTGGGTGACGATTATGCCGACCCGGAACTGGGATCGGGCGCGGTCAAGATCACGCCGGGGCATGACTTCAACGATTTCGAGGTCGGCAAGCGCGCGGACATCAGGGCGGCGGACATGCTCAACATGTTCGACGCCGACGCGAAGGTAGTGCAGACCGCCGACGGGCTGGTGCCGGAGGAGTATCTGGGGCTGGACCGTTTCGACGCGCGCAAGGCGGTGGTCGAGGAGATGAAGGCGCTCGGCTTCCTCGTGCCGCACGTCACGAAGAACAAGGAGGGCGAAGAAATCGCCGCCGACTTCGAGCCGCGCACAATCCAGACGCCTTATGGCGACCGCTCCGGCGTGGTGATCGAGCCGTGGCTGACCGACCAATGGTATGTCGACGCCGCGAAGCTCGCGGTCGCGCCGACGCAGGCCGTGCGCGACGGTGCCATCGAGATCGTGCCGAAGACGTGGGAGAAGACTTTCTTCAACTGGATGGACAATATCCAGCCCTGGTGCGTGTCGCGGCAGCTCTGGTGGGGGCACCGGATACCGGCTTGGTTTGGTTGGAGACGAGGCGAGCACAACATCGCCAAAGGCCCCAATGTTGAGCCGGATATCTTCGTTGCGGAAACAGAAGAAGAAGCAATTCGCTTGGCGACTGACGCTTACAAGCCGTTTCTTCTAGAAGGCCAAGAGATCAGCGTAGTCGATAGCAGGCAAGATGCTGAAAAACGCATTGGCTTGTCAATTTGGCGCGATCCCGATGTGCTCGATACATGGTTCTCCTCCGCACTGTGGCCGTTCGGGACGCTGGGTTGGCCGGAGCAGACCGACCTGCTGGCCAAACACTATCCCAACGACCTCCTCATTTCCGGATTCGACATCCTGTTCTTCTGGGACGCGCGGATGGCGATGATGGGACAGGAGTTCATGGGTGAGGTTCCGTGGAAGAAGCTCTACCTCCATGGCCTCGTGCGCGCGGCGGACGGGCAGAAAATGTCCAAGTCCAAGGGCAATGTCGTCGATCCGCTGGGCCTGATCGACACCTATGGCGCGGACGCGCTGCGCTTCTTCATGGCGGCGATGGAAAGCCAGGGCCGCGACGTGAAGATGGACGAGAAGCGTGTCGAGGGGTATCGCAACTTCGCAACGAAGCTGTGGAACGCGGCGCGCTTCCTTCAGGCGAACGGTGTCACGGCGTCGACCACGCATGAAGCGCCACACGCCGCGCTCCCCGTCAACCGCTGGATCGTCGCCGAAACGGTGGCAACCGTGCAGGCGATCGACATGGCGATGGCGGACCTGCGCTTCGACGCGGCGGCCAACGCCATCTATCACTTCGTCTGGGACCAGTTTTGCGACTGGTATATCGAACTGACCAAGGGCGCGATGGACGCGGAGACGCAGGCGGTCGCGGGCTGGGCGTTCGACCAGATCCTCGTCATGCTCCATCCCTTCATGCCTTTCATAACCGAAGAGTTATGGAACCTGACCGGCGCGCGGGAGAATGAACTGATCGTCGCACGCTGGCCGATTGCCTTGGCGGCTGTGGACAGCCAAGCGCAGGCGGAGATCGACTGGCTGATCCGGCTGGTGAGCGCGATCCGCACCGCGCGGACCGAACTCAACGTGCCGCCGGGCGCGAAGCTGCCGATGGTGGTGCGCGATGGCAAGGAGGAGACGCACCGCCGCCTCGACCGGCAGGGCGTGGCGCTGGCGCGGCTGGGCCGGGTCGAGAGCCTGAGCTTTGGCGATGCGCCCCCCGGCGGCGCGGCGCAGATCGTCATCGACGAGGCGACTTTCATCCTGCCGCTGGAGGGCGTGATTGACATCGCCGCCGAAAAGGCGCGGCTGGCCAAGGCCTTGGCGGCAGCGGAGAAGGAGCGGGATTCGCTGGGCGGCCGCCTGTCAAACCCCGCCTTCGTCGAAAAGGCGAAGCCCGAAGCCGTCGCCAAGGCGCGCGATGACCATGGCGAAAAAAGCGCGGAGGCGGAGCGGCTGAAAGCGGCGCTGGAGCGGTTGGGGTAGGCGATTCTCCCCTGAAAGGGGAGGGGGACCGCTAGCGTAGCAAGTGGTGGAGGGGTTTCCCGCCATCGTGAGGGCGACACCCCTCCGTCATTGCTACGCAATGCCACCTCCCGTTCCAAGGGGAGGATGATCGCGGCGCGGGTAAGGGGAGTGAGAGAATGAGCGGACCGGCAAAAGGGACACGCGATCTGACGCAGGCGCCGATCGCGTCGGCGCTGCTGCTGTTCGCCATCCCCACGCTGCTGTCCAACATCCTCCAGTCGCTGAACGGGTCGATCAACGCGATCTGGGTCGGCCGCTTTCTGGGAACGCAGGCGCTGGCGGCGACGGCGAACGCCAACATCATCATGTTCCTCATGTTTTCGGTCGTGTTCGGCTTCGGCATGGCGTCGACCGTCGTGATCGGTCAGTCGGTAGGGCGGCGCGACATGGAGGCGGCGCGGCGTGCGTTCGGTTCCGCCATCGGCTTTTGCTCGATGCTCGGGATCGGCGTCGCGACGGCGGGCTGGGTCGGCGCGCCCGCGCTGCTGCGGCTGCTGGCCACGCCCGCGGGTGCCTATGACATGGCGCTCGTCTATCTGCGCGTGATCTTCATCGCGATGCCCGCCTCACTGCTGGGTCTCATGATCATGATGGGGCTGCGCGGAGCGGGGGACGCGCGCACGCCGCTCATCTTCATGATCGTAAGCGTGACCATCGACCTCGTGCTCAATCCGGTGCTGATCCTGGGGCTGGGACCGGTGCCCGCATTCGGCATCGCGGGATCGGCGGCGGCGACGGCGGCGGCGGGCTTCGTCAGCCTGATCGGCGTGATCGCCTATATCTACGCGAAGGACTTGCCCTTGCGCCTGCGCGGGAGCGAGCTGCGCTGGCTCTGGCCCGCGCCCGACCAGCTTCGCATTCTCGCTGCCAAGGGGCTGCCGATGGGTTTGCAGATGATCGTCATGTCGGCGTCCGGCCTCGTCATGATCGGCCTCGTCAACCGGGAGGGGCTGCTGGTGACGGCGGCCTATGGCGCGGCGCAGCAGATATGGACCTATCTCCAGATGCCCGCGATGGCGATGGGCGCGGCGGTGAGCGCCATGGCGGCGCAGAATGTGGGCGCGGGGCGCTGGGACCGGATCGGGCGGATCACGGGCTATGGCCTTGGCTATCAGCTCGCGATCACGGGCACGATGATCGGCGTCATCCTGCTGTTCCACGAAGCGCTGCTGGCGCTGTTCCTCGGCAGCAACCGCGCGGCCATCGACGCGGCGTGGAACATGCAGACGATGGTGACGTGGAGCTTCCTGCTGTTCGGCTGCACGATGATCCTGTTCGGCGTGATGCGCGCCAATGGCGTGGTGGTAAAGCCGCTGCTCATCCTCATCTTCACCCTGTTCGGCGTGCGCCTCGGCTTCTATCATCTCGCCTACCCGCTGCTGGGTGCGGACGCCCTGTGGCTCAGCTTTCCCGCCGGGTCGGTCACATCTCTGGCGCTGGCGAGCGCGGTCTACCTGCATGGCGGCTGGCGCAAGGCGAAGCTGATCGCGCCGGTGCACGCGGAGGAATGCCGCGAAACCGTGAATAGCGAGGCTGAACCCGCCGGACGCATCGCGCCCGCCGGGTAGGCGCGGGGTCAGCGCCCCTGATTGCGCCAGCGCGTGATGGTGCGGTCGAGGATGTCGGCTTCCTGCCCGCTCTGCCGCCAGAGCTGCGTGAAGCTGGGATCGCTCGACGCGGGGCGGCGATGCGCTTCCAGATCGTCGAATGCGACGCGGATCGGCACGGCGACGCCCTCGCCGCAGATGATCGCTTCCCGGTTGCGCAGTGCCGGGATCGAATCGAGGAAGCCGCGCGCGCCTTCGGGCATGGCGGCTTTCACGAACGCCTGATCGCGGTCGTTGTTGAGACGCATGGAAATGATCGTGCCGCACTGTGACAGCACACCTTCGGCCAGATCGGACGGGCGCTGCGTGATGAGGCCCAGCGATACGCCATATTTGCGGCCTTCCTTCGCGATCCGCTCCAGGATGCGGCGCACCGCCTGCCCGCCGCCCACGCTGGAGCTGGGGATGTAGCGATGCGCTTCCTCGCAGACGAGGAGGATGGGGCGCTGCGGTTCGTCGCGCGCCCAGATGGCGTAATCGAAGACGAGGCGCGAGAGCACGGACACCACGGTCGACGTGATGTCGGACGGCATCGCCGAAACGTCGATGATCGAAATCGGCCTGCCGTCTGCGGGCAGGCGGAAAATCTTGGCGATGAACTGCTGCATCGTGTCGGCGACCAGCATGCCGGAAAACATGAAGGCGTAACGCGGGTCGGCCTTGATCTCCTCGACCTTGGTCTTGAGCCGCATATAGGGCAGCGTGCCGGTGCCCTTGTCCAGCTTGCCCATCTCGTTCGACAGGATGGTGGTGAGGTCGGACAGCAGATAGGGGACTGGGGAATCCACCGTCAGGCGACCGATGGTCTCCGCGAGCCGGTTCTTCGACCGCGCGGCGAGCAGGCATTTGGCGAGGATGTCGCAATCGACCGTGCGTTCGGCGCCCTCGGCGGTCACGAACACCTCGCAATGCTCCTCGAAATTCATCAGCCAGTAGGGCAGGGCGAGGTTGTTGATGTCGAACACCGCGCCGTTTCCGGCGAATGCCGCGCCATATTCCCCATGCGGGTCGATCATCACGATATGCCCCTGCGGCGACAGGTCGCAGATGCGGTGAAGGACGAGCGCGGCGCTGGTCGATTTGCCGGTTCCGGTCGATCCCAGCAGCGCGAAATGCTTGCCCAGCATGGAATCGACATAGAGGGCGGCGCGCGTGTCGCTGGTGGGATAGACGGTCCCGACCTCGATGTTCGCGCGGTCGTCGGCGGCGTAGATCTGCTGCATGTCGGCGGCCGACACGGGGAAGATGTCGGTGCCCGGCGTCGGATAACGGGTCACGCCGCGGCGGAAGCGGTGGATGCGGCCCGTCAGCGCTTCCTCGTCGCCCTCGCCCAGAAAGTCGATATCGGCGACGATGCCATGGTTCGTCTGGTCGAGGACCAGCGACCGGACGCTGGCGATCAGCCAACTGCCGCCCACGCGCAATTTGACCTGGCTGCCCACCTGACCCGCCATGGCGATGCACGGATCGGCGTCGTGACCCAGCAAGGCGATTTGCTGGGCGTCGAACAGCGCCTTGGAACTCGATCCCGCGATCTGGAACAGCATGCCCATCGCCGGATAGGCGTTCGCATGATTCGGCAGCGCGGCCGTAAATTGGTCCACCCCCGGCATATGGGTCATGGTTGTTATCTTCCCCAAGCGGCCGGACCCGCATCCGGCACAGGAGGCCGATCATAGGGGGCGAAAGTAAAGAACGGCTTTATGGCCGGATGCGGGGCCATTTTCCTGCGCCTGCGAGGGTTAAGGGCAGGTGAGCAGCGGTCCATTTCGGACAAGAACTTGGCATCCGAAGGAACAGCCGCCATGGCCAAGGCATTGTTCAGGCGTAACAATCGGGATGGAATATTTGCCGGCTTCTTTCTCTTCTGACATCGCACGCCGGTCCGACGCGATCGCCATTGCGCGCGTCATCTGCATATTGGGCGTGGTGTATGTGCATGCCTGGACCGGTCAGGGCGGCGTGGCCCTCGCGGAAATGCACGGCAGCGCGCAGGACAATCTGCGCTGGTTTCTGATGGAGGTGTTCGGGCGCAGCGCGGTGCCGCTGCTGGGCCTCATATCCGGCTGGCTGGTCGCGGGATCGCGCACCACGCGTGACTGGCGCGCGCATATCGGGCGCAAGGCGCGCACCATCCTGCTGCCGATGATCCTGTGGAACATCATCGCGATCCTGGCCGTGTCCGGCGCGGCGCTGGTCGCGGGGCTGCAGGCGCCCACGCCGCAGTCGATCGGGTGGCTGGCGCAGGAAGTGCTCATCGTCAGCCGCAATCCTGACATCAACGTCCAGATGCCGTTCCTGCGCGATCTGTTCCTGTGCATGGTGGCGGCGCCGGTGCTGATCCGGTTGCCGACATGGGCGCTGGCGATGGTCGTGGCGGTGGCGGGCCTGTGCCATATCGCGGGGTGGGGCGCGCCGGTGTTGATGCGCGCGTCGATCCTGTTCTTCTTCACGACGGGCATTATCGCGCGCCGGCACGGCTGGGCCGAGAAGGTGGCGGCGATGCCGCTGCTGCCCGCGCTGCTGCCTTTCCTGCTGCTGATGGGTGCGCAGCTCTATCGCGCCATCGTCATCGGCGACGCTGGCCTGCGCAGCAGCCAGGCAGCGCTCGATCTGGCGGTGCGGGTGAGCGCGGCGCTCGCCTTCTGGCGGATCGCATGGGCGCTGGCGGCAAGCCCCGCGCGTGCAACGCTCCTGCGGATCGAGCCTTACGCCTTTTTCCTCTTCTGCGCGCACCTCATCCTCATCTGGGTGGGCGGGCCGCTGATCGGGAAACTGTCGGGCCGGATGGGCGAGCCGCTCTATCCGCTCTACCTGATCGCACAGCCTTTCCTTGTGCTGGCAGTGATCGTGCCGGTCGCCAGCGGCCTGCAGCGCATTGCGCCTGCCGCCGCCGGGGTGCTGAGCGGCGGGCGGCTGGCGGCGCGGCGTCAGGCGGCTTCGCGCACCGTGATGGCCTGAGCCGCCGCCATCGCGATGGCGACGCTCCGCTTGCGCGCCTCATGGTCGAAAATCTGGGAGGTCAGGATCACCTCGTCCACCTGCGTGCGGCGGAGGAAGGCGGCAAGGTCGCGCTCCACATCGGCCTGCGTGCCGATCGACGACACGCTGAGCACATCGGACAGCATCGCCCTGGCCTGTGGCGGCAGGCTTTCATAATAGCCCGCGACAGGGGGCTGGAGCTTCCCCGGCTGTCCGGTGCGCAGCCGCACGAACGCCTGCTGCATGGATGTGGCGAGCAGTTGCGCTTCCCCGCCCGTATCGGCGGCGAATATGTTGAACGCGGCCATCGCATGCGGCTGCTTCAACTGCGCCGAAGGGCGGAAATCGCGGCGGTAGATCATCAGCGCTTCGTCCAGGGCGGCAGGCGCGAAATGCGAGGCGAACGCATAGGGCAGGCCCAGCGCGGCGGCGAGCTGCGCGCCGAACAGGCTCGATCCCAATATCCAGATCGGCACATTAGCGCCCGAGCCGGGCGTCGCTTCGATACCGAGCCGTTGGTCGCCCGCGAGGAATGCCTGCAATTCGATCACGTCGCGGGGAAACTGGTCAGCCCCGCCCGCAAGGTTGCGGCGGATCGCCTGCGCGACGCGCTGGTCGGACCCCGGCGCACGCCCGAGGCCAAGGTCGACGCGGCCGGGGAACAGCGCCTCCAGCGTGCCGAACTGTTCGGCAATCACCAGCGGAGAATGATTGGGCAACATGATGCCGCCCGCCCCGATCCGGATGGTGGAGGTCGCGTGGCCGATATGCGCGAGCACGACCGCCGTCGCGGCCGATGCGATGCCCTCCATCCCATGATGTTCCGCCACCCAGAGGCGGTGATAGCCCAACCGTTCGGCGTGGGCGGCAAGGTCCGCCGCATCGGCGAGCGCGGACGCCACGCTGCCGCCTTCGCGGACAGGAACGAGATCGAGGAGAGAGAAGCGCGTCATGGCCGCCATATGGGGCCAGGACCGGTTTTATTTCAAGACTTGATTGTCAGCCCGCCCGGCCGAAACCCGCCACCGGTATGTCGACGCGACGGCCGAAGGCGCCGGGGCGGCGCAGGACGGTCGGACTGGCTTCGCGGTCCAGCAGAGCCATCGTCTCGGTGAAACAGGGGCGCAGCGCGACGATCGTTTCGATCAGCTCTTCCGGTCCCTGCCGCGCCTCGACGCAGCGGCGCGCGGTCATTTCGATATGCTCGGCCATGGCGCTGAGGCGATAGGCGCCGAATTGCGCGGATTCGCCCTTCAGCGTATGCGCGGGACTGACGAGCGCGGCGGAGTTGCGGGCGCGGAATGCGTCTTCCACCGCCTTGATCGACTTGACTCCATCTTCGCGGAAATAGCCCAATATGCGCAGGAACGCCGCGCCCAGCTCCGCCCGCGAACGGGAAAGATGGGCGAGATTAACCAGTTCGGTATCGTCGTGGGACACCCGAGCGCTCCTTTGCCTAGACCGGACGCTTGTAGGTGCGGCGCGTAAACAGCCGGTTAAGGCAGGCTTTCAGTGCGCAGGGAGACGCCGATCACCCCTGTTTTTCGAGGAGGAAGCGATCCGTTCCGGTCCGCGTGAAGGCCCAGCCATGCCCCTCCGCCAGCGCGGCGAGTTCCGTTGGCGCGACCGGATCGTCGGCGGTGACGCGCACCGCGCCCGCGCCTTCCCGCATCGCCCGCGCGGCGCGCAGCGCGGGCCAGGGGCATTTCATCCCGCGCGCGTCGATCTCGACCGGCGCGGCCTTATTTGTTGCCATAGGGATTCTTGGCGCTGCGCAGCGTCAGGCGCACCGGCACCGCGCCGAAACCCAGTTCCTTGCGGATGCCGTTCACCAGATAGCGGCGATAGCTTTCGGGCAGTTCGTCGAGCCGCGTGCCGAACAGAACGAAGGTCGGCGGCCGTGTCTTGTTCTGGGTGATGTAGCGCAGCTTGATCCGCTTGCCGCCCGGCGCGGGGGGCGGGTTGGCCTCCAGCGCGCGTTCGAACCAGCGGTTGAGCACCCCGGTCGAGATGCGCTGCGACCAGGCGGTGCGGGTTTCGAACGCGACGTGGATCAGATCGTCCAGCCCTTTGCCGGTGGCGGCGGACACGGTCATGATCGGCACGCCGCGCACCTGCGCCAGACCGTCGTCCAGCGCCTTCTTGATGCCCTGATAGAGCGCCGACCCGTTTTCGACCGTATCCCACTTGTTGAGCGCGATGACGAGCGCGCGCCCTTCCTCCAGCACCCTGTCGGCGATGCGCAGATCCTGCGCCTCAAGTCCCCGCGTCGCGTCGAGCAGCAGCACCACGACTTCCGCGAAATTCACCGCGTTGAGGCCGTCGCTGACCGCAAGCTTTTCCAGCTTGTCCTGCACCTTGGCGCGCTTGCGCATGCCCGCGGTGTCGATCAGGCGCACGGGGCGGATCGCGTTGTCGCGGCTGACCCATTGCCAGTCGACCGCAATGCTGTCGCGGGTGATGCCCGCTTCCGGACCGGTCAGCAGGCGGTTTTCGCCCAGCAGCCGGTTGATGAGCGTGGACTTGCCCGCATTGGGGCGGCCGACGATGGCGAGCTTGAGCGGTGCGCTTTCGTCATCCTCGTAAAATTCCTTTTCATCCTCCGCATCCTCCCGCTCCAGATGGGGCAGCAGCGCTTGGAACAGGTCGGCCAGACCCTGCCCATGTTCGGCGGAAAAGGGGATGGGTTCGCCAAGGCCAAGGCCGAAAGCCTCCATCACGCCGGGGTCCGCCGCTTTCCCTTCCGCCTTGTTGGCGACGAGCACGACCGGCGCGTCGTTGGCGCGCAGCCAGCGGGCAATTTCCTCGTCCAGCGGGGTGATGCCGGCGCGAGCGTCGATCATGAACAGCGCGACATCGCAATTGTCCACCGCCGCCTCGGTCTGGATGCGCATCCGTCCGGGAAGCGACTGCGGATCTTCGTCCTCATAGCCCGCCGTGTCGATGATGGTGAAGTCGAGGCCCAGCAGATGCGCCTCTCCCTCCCGCCGGTCGCGCGTGACGCCGGGCTGATCGTCCACCAGCGCCAGCTTCTTGCCGACGAGGCGGTTGAACAGGGTGGACTTGCCCACATTGGGGCGTCCGACGATCGCTACCGTGGGCAGCATGGCCCATTTCCTTCCAGAATCATGACTTCAAAAACAGCGCACCCGCGCAGGCGTGGCCTGCGCGGGTGCGCCGCATAGCATAGCGGTGGCGTCAGCGGAACGCTGTCAGCTTTCCGTCGTCGGCCAGCACATAGAGCATGTTGTTGGCGACGATGGGCGACAGCGACATGGACCGCTTCATATCCACGGTCGCCTGCACCGATCCGCTGGTCGGATCGACATAGGCCATTTCGCCGCGCGTCGACACCACGATCAGGCGATTGCCCGCCAGCACCGGGCCGGTCCAGCGGATCGCCTTGTCCTTTTTCTTTTCCTTCTGCCAGCGGCGCAACTGGCTGATCCAGCGGATCTTGCCGGTGGCGCGCGCGACGCAGAGCAGCTTGGCGTCGCTGGTGACGGCGAACACCCATTCGCCCACGACCCACGGCGTCGAAATGCCCGCGATGTTGATTTCCCACAGGCGCTGGCCGCTGGTCAGTTCGTAGGAAGCCATGCGCCCGCCCTGTCCGATGGCGAACACGCGGCCCCGGTCGATCACCGGGTCGGCGTCGATGTCGGTCAGGCTGGCGACGGCGGTCGAGATGCTGGTGCGCGACAGCGCATCGCCCCAGAGCTGCCGCCCATTTTCATAGCGATAGGCGTTGATTTCGCCCGAACTGTAACCAGCGATCACCGTGCCCTGCGCGGCGGCGGGGGCGGCGACGCCGAAGATGCCCGTCACCTGAAGCGTGCCGCTGTCGGTCCACTGGGTCTCGCCATCTGTCTGATTGAGCGCGAAGATCTGGTTGTCCTGCCCCATCACATAGACATGGCCGTTTTCCAGCGTCGGCGCGCCGCGCAGCGGGCCGCCCAGATGCTTTTTCCAGACGATGCTGCCGTTCGCCGCGTCGAGCGCCGCGACATCGCCGACGCCCGTGCTGGCGTAGATGCGGTTGTCGAGCGCGGATACGCCGCCGCCGAAGAGGGCGCGGCCATTATTGCCCTTGCCCTTGCTGTCGGCGGGCAGGCTGGTCTGCCACAGCTTCGATCCGCTCGCCGCGTCATAGGCGATGACATGCGCGCCGCTGTCGATCACGAACAGCTTGCCGCCCGACACCACTGGCGCTGCGGCAAGACGGGCCTGCGGTGAGCTGCCCTCGATCGAGGCGCTCCACACCTGCGCGGGCGATCCGCCCAGCGCGACATGGCCCATCGCCTTGGACGGGTCGCCGCCCGGCTGCGCCCATGCGTCGTTGACGTAGGGCGCGGGCAGGCTGACCGTCACATCGGCGAGTGCCGGATCGACCTCCACGCCCTGTTCGTTGGTCAGGATCGACGTGCGCTTGCCCACCACCGGGGTTTTGGGTCCGCCCTTCTTGCCGCCCACGACGCCGCAGCCCGCGACCAGCGCGATCATCGCGGCCACCGTGACGCTCCGCCCCAGAGGCGACAGGCTCTTCATGCTCACCATCCGCTCGCTTATCCTTCGTTCGGCTCTGCCGGAATTTCGACCGCGTCGATCCCCATGACGCCCGCCATCTGACGCGCGCGTGAACGGATCGAATCGGGCACCTGCGCATCCTTCGCCATCGCCGCGAACATCGGCCCGGCAAGGTCGGTCTTGCCCATCTTCACATAGGCGAGCGCGACCAGTTCCCCCGCGCTGCCGAACCACGGCGCGCCTTCGACCGCGAGCGGCTTCAGCCGGTCCACCACCTGCTGCGGTTTCAGGCCATCGAACTCCAGCGCGGTCTGGCGGATGAGCGCCAGATCGCGATAGGGCTGGTCAAGGCCATCGTCCGCCGCCATCGCCGCATAGATGGCGATCGCGCCCTTCGCGTCGCCCTTGCGCGAAGCGACGCCAGCCTTCGTCAGCAGGGCGGCGGCGCGGTAGCCGGGCTGCCCGGCCTGCGCCAGCGCGTCGAGTTCCTTCGCGTCGGGATTGCCGCCGCCGAGTGCGCTTGTCAGCACGGCGTCCGCCTTTTCGGATGTCGTTTCGGACTGGGTACGGCTGTAATGCTGCCAGTAGAGCCAGCCGCCGAACGCCGCGAGGCCCAGCACGAGCGCGGCGATGGCGGTGCGGCCATAGCGCTGCCAGAAGGTCAGAAGCTGGTCCTGACGGACGGCCTCATCGACCTCACGCATGAAGACTTCGCTATTTTGCGGCGTCAGGGCCACGATATTCTCCGGCACATGGAACAGAAACAGGTTGGCGCAAGGCGCGATCAATAGCGGCGCTGGGCTTTAGCGCAAATTACTTTTTAGGGCGGTAGACCTGTTCGTCGGTCGGAAAGGCGCGGGCGCGCACATCGGCGGCATAGCGCTGCGCGGCGCTGTCGATCAGCGCCGCGACATTGTCGAAGCGTTTCACGAAGCGGGGCACGCGGTCGAACATGCCGATCATGTCCTCCGTCACCAGCACCTGACCGTCGCAATGGGCCGATGCGCCGATGCCGATGACGGGGATGGAAACGCTGTCGGTGACGGCGATGGCAATATCCTCCATCACGCCTTCGATCACCAGGCCAAACGCGCCTGCATCGGCGACGGTGCTGGCGTCGGCGACGATTTTGGCATGTTCCGCCTCGCTCTTGCCGCGCGCGCCATAGCCGCCGAGTGCGTTCACCGCCTGCGGGGTGAGGCCGACATGGCCCATCACCGGAATGCCGCGCTGCGTCAGGAAAGCGACGGTGTCCGCCATCGCGGCGCCGCCTTCCAGCTTGACGCCCGCCGCGCCCGTTTCGGCCATGATGCGGCTGGCGCTGGCGAACGCCTGCTGCGGCGATGCTTCGTAAGCGCCAAACGGCATGTCGACGATGACGAGGCTGTGATAGCTGCCCCGCACCACCGCCGCGCCATGGGCGATCATCATGTCGAGCGTCACGGCGAGGGTCGAGGGGAGGCCGTAGATCACCTGACCCAGCGAATCGCCCACCAGCAGCATGTCGCAATGCGGATCGAGCAACTGCGCCTGCCGCGCGGTATAGGCGGTCAGCATGACGAGCGGATCGGCGGTGCGCCCATCGACCTTGCGGCCCTGAATGGCGGGGACGGTCAGCCGCTTCATCGGCGCGGGCGTCGGATTGGCCCGGCTGGTCGCGGTGTCGAGCGTGAAGGTGGTGGACATGGATGCGCTCTACCCCAGCGCGGGGGCAGGCGCAAATGGGGCGGCCGTGGCTGGCCGCCCCATCAGGACATGGATCAGAAGCTGACCTTGATGGTCCCGCCCCAGGTCTGCGGGTCGCCGACCTGCCCGGCGATCAGGCCGGTGTTGCCCGGCGCGACCTGGAGGTTCTCGATATAGTTCACGTCGAAGACGTTGCGGACCCAGCCGAACACATCGAACCCTTCGCCCCGGAAGCCTGCCCGCAGGTTGGTGAGGGCGTAGCCCTTGACCTCGGTATAGATGGACGGCGAGGCGTTGGAGTTCCAGTGCGACCGGTAATTGCCGTCCACGCCCAGATAGACCTGGCCGTCCTTGTCGAGCAGGTGGGCCGGAATGTTATATTCCGCGCCGTAGGAGAAAGCCCATTTGGATACGCCGGGCAGATCCTGACCCGAAATGTCGCACTGCGGACGGCTGTAGGACGGATTGGCGGTCGTCCCGGCTTGCCCTGCGGGACTCCACAGCGCCGGGTTGGTGGTGATGGTGCCGCCGGACAGTTCGGGCGGGCAGGGCGCGTTGGTGAACTTCTTATATTTGGCGTCGGTGAACGCGCCGTTGGCGTAAGCGGTGAAGCGATCGCTGACGACCACCTTGAAATCCGCTTCGATACCCTGCGAACGCACCTTCTGCGCATTGGCGAGATAGCCGCGCACGGTGCCGAACTGACCGCCGTTCACCGTCGCCTGGAAATTCTTGATCTCGGTGCGGAAGGCGGAGAGGTTGAAGGTGGCCCGGCGGTCCCAGAACTGGGTTTTCAGGCCGACTTCGAAATGATTGACGGACTCGGGCTTTACGGTGCTGGCATCGTAATTGACCGTGTTGTCGGCGTTGAGCGGCAGGCCGTTCTGGTTGATCCCCAGCGTCTTGAAGCTCTTGGCGTAAGTAGCGTAGGCGAGGACGTCGCGCGTCACCTTGTAATTGACGTTGAAGTCATAGGTGAAGTTCCAGGCGCTGTCGGACGGCGCGCTGACCTGCGGCTGATAGACGCCGCACTGGGACGATGTCCCCGCGATCGTGCCGGGGGCGGGCGTTGCGGTGCAACTGATCGCCTGACCCTGCGCATTGGTCACGACGCGCTGATAATAGCCCGACTTCTTGTCGTAATTCAGGCGCACGCCCGGCTGGATGGTCAGCGCATCCGTCACCTTCCAGCTCAACTGCCCGAACAGGGCGGCGCTGTCGGCCTTCAGATACTGGGTGTTGCTGGCGGTCAGCCCCTGAAGCGTGGCGGGGTTCGCCGCATTCGCCCCGGTCAGGCTCCAGCGGGCGGCGTCTGCGCCCTGCTGTTCTGTACCCTGCGTGTCGATCCGCTGCTTGAAGCCGAACAGGCCGACCACGAAGTCGATCTTCTGGCTTTCGTAATTATAGCGGAATTCCTGGCTATATTGATCCTGCTGCGACGGGTTCTGCGACTTCGACACGATCGACAGGCCGGTGAAGTCGCGGTCATTTTCCGGCTTCCAGTCCCAGAAGCGCCAGGCGGTGACGGACGTCAGCGTGCCTGAGCCGACATTCCACTTCACCTTGAGCGACGCGCCGCCGATCTTGTTGCCTGCGTTGAGGTTCGAATCCAGATCGCTCAGCCGGTCATAGGGATTGCGGCTGGGCACCTGATAGACGCGGCCGGGATAGGCGGGGTTGGGATTGGCGTTGATCGCCTTGACCAGCTCGTCATATTGCCGGGTGATCGGACGCTGGGTGGTGCCCACGCGCACGAAGGTCGTGCCGCAGCATTCCGGGTCCTGCTTGCTGTAATCGCCCGACAGGGTGATGCTGAGATCCTCGGTCGGCTGGAACAGCAACTGGCCGCGAATGCCTAGATTGTCCTGCTCGTTGATCCAGCGGCGGCTCGTCACATTATAGAGCGTGCCACGGCGGCTGGTGGTGGCCACGGCGACGCGCGCGGCGATCCTGTCGGTGAGCGGGCCGGAGATCGCGGCCTTCGCCTGCTTGTAATTGAGGTTGCCTGCCGTCACTTCCGCGCGGCCTTCGAAATCGAAGGTCGGCTGGTTGGTCGTGATGTTGATCGCGCCCGCAGTCGTGTTCTTGCCGTAGAGCGTGCCCTGCGGCCCGCGCAGCACTTCGACCTGCGCCACGTCGAGGAAATCGAACGTCGCCGCCGCGACGCGGCTGTTATAGACATCGTCGACATAGATGCCGACGCCCTGCTCGAACCCGTCGCTGGTGAGGCCGAAGGGCACGCCCAGACCCCGGATATTGACCGAGGTGTTGCGCGGGTTGGTGGTGTAGACCTGAAGCGTGGGGGCGAGCTGCTGCAGCTTCACCACGTTGAAATTGCCCGTCGCCTCGATGCTGTCGCCGCGGATGACGGAGATGGCGAGCGGCACTTCCTGCGCGGTTTCGGTGCGGCGGCGGGCGGTGACGACGATCACGTCGCCGCGCGGCGAGGATGCGGCGTCGGCCTGATCGGGCGCCGCGTCCGCCGGGGCGGCCTGCGCGAAAGCGGCAGGCGACAGGAAGGACAGGCCCGCTACGCTGGCGAGCAGAATTTTACGCGCAATCATGCTATTCCCCTTGTTCCGGATGTCCGGTCGATCTCTTGGGGGGCTTGTGTTCGACGCGGGCGGTCCCCCGATCCGCCAGCCGCCGCGCGATCCCGCGCGGGCTTCAATCAGGACGGGACGCCCGGCCTCAACTGGTGAGGCGCGTCTTTTCGGTGACGTCGATCTGCACGACCCGCGCATCATGGACGGTGAGCGTGATCGACCCGAACCGCAGCCCTTCGAGCACGTCGCGCACCTTTTCGATGCTGGCGGCGATGTCGATGCGCTGGCTGGCCGGACGGGCGTCGCGAATGTCGATGGTGCGATGGTCGGTCATATATCCCTCTCTGACCCTCCTTTATCTCAACTGATGAGATAGACAAAAAAGCAAATATAAGGGGCGCGCAAGTTTGTCTTGTCGCGCCCCTTACGGGGGTGAGCCTGTCAGGGATGGAGCGTCGGCGCTGCCTTGCTGTCCTGCTGCGCAAGGGGTACGGCGGGGCGCATCTGCCGCACCGCGCTCGCCTGTTCCTGCGCATTGTCGATCAGCCGTTCGAGCAGCGACTGGCCGAACGCCCAGTCGCCAAGGCCCGAATCGGCGTTGATGTGCCCGGCATAGCCTGCGTCGATAAACTCGCTGCCCCAGTTCTTGCCGATGCTGTGGGCGCGTTCGAAGAAGATATAGGGATCGTTGCGGCTCGCCACGAGGATCGAGGGGAAGGGGAGCTGCGCGCGCGGAACAGGTCCGAAGCCGCCGATGGTTTCAGGCGTTTCCATCCGGTCGCAATCGGGCGGCGCGACCAGCAGCGCGCCGGTCACGGGCCAGCCATAGGCCTGACTCTGGAGCGCGCCCCACCAGCCCACGGCAAGGCAGCCGAGGCTGTGCGCCGCAAGGATGACTGGCGCATTCGCCTCCCGGATCGCGGCATCCAGCCGCGTTACCCACGCATTGCGGCTGGGGCTGGCCCAGCTTCCCAGATCGACGCGCTCACAGTCGCCGCGCTTTTCTTCCCACAAACTCTGCCAATGACCCGGTCCGCTGTTGTTGAGGCCGGGGATCGTCAGGACAACCGGCTGCCGCGCCTCACCCGAAAATCCGAATCGGTCCATCGTCTGATCCTCATCCTTGTCCGAGCTTCCAACCTAATTCTATTTCTTTGGTAGACAATAGGCAGGCGATGAAATGTGGTGAAATCTGGGCAGCCCGTTCATCGGGGAGACAGGTTCGTCGCACGCTCCCCGCGACGGCTCACCACGGGTAGATCTGACCGTAAAAGCTATACACGCTGCGGCCATAATCTTCGCTATAGTCGGGCCGCCCGTCGTCGCCGAAACGGGGCGCCTGATCCAGCACCCGTGCATCGAGATCGACGACATAGCCGCCCTTCCCGGTATCGTAGCCGAGCATCGACCATGGGAGAGGATAGCGATCCTCGCCCAGCCCCAGAAATCCGCCGAAGGACAGCACCGCATAGCGCACCTGCCCCGACCGCTTTTCCACCATGAAGTGCGAAATGCGCCCCAGCCTTTCGCCCTCGCGGTTATAGACCGGGGTGCCTTCCACCCGGTCGGAAGCGATCAGGTCGCGAAGATTTTCGTCTGTTTCGGTAGTCATGTCACTCTCCTGCGGCTTATGGCCTATAGGGGAGCAACCATGGGGGACCGCAGGGGTTCCTCCGCTTTCAGCAGCAGGAGCAAGGCAGATGAAGATCAATCGCAGCGGGTCGGCAGTGTGGACCGGCGGTCTCAAGGACGGCAAGGGCGCCATTTCGACCCAGAGCGGCGCGCTCGACGCCTATCCCTACGGTTTCGCCACGCGGTTCGAGGGCGTTCCGGGCAGCAATCCTGAAGAACTGATCGCGGCGGCGCACGCCTCCTGCTTCACCATGGCGCTGTCGCTGATCCTCGGCGAAGCGGGTCTCACCGCCGACAAGATGGAAACGAGCGCCGTCGTGACGCTGGAGCAGAAGGATGGCGGCTTTGCCGTGACCGCGAGCAGGCTGACGCTCAAGGCTACGGTCCCCGGCGCGGACGACGCAACCTTTCAGGAACTGGCCGCCAAGGCGAAGGCCAATTGCCCCATCTCCAAGCTGTTGAACGCCGACATCAGTCTGGAGGCGGAATTGCTGGGCTGACGATCGGCGGAATGGCGCGGACATGTTCGCGCCACGCAATATAAAGGCCGCTGGCGATGATGAGGACCGCACCGATCCACGTTGTCGCCATCGGCCATCCTTCGCCGATGGCCGCGCCCAGCAAAGTCGTCCAGATGATCGCGCTGTAATCCATCGGCAGCACCGTCGCCACCGGGCCGAAGCGCAGCGCGGCCGTCATGCAAAGCTGCGCAAGCCCGCCGATGGTGCCGATCAGCACCAGCAGTCCCCAGGTGAAGCCGTCATGCGACTGGGCGA
Source organism: Sphingobium amiense (assembly GCF_003967075.1). NCBI lineage: Bacteria > Pseudomonadati > Pseudomonadota > Alphaproteobacteria > Sphingomonadales > Sphingobiaceae > Sphingobium > Sphingobium amiense. The sequence continues at coordinate 2,150,677 of NZ_AP018664.1, read as the reverse complement.
AGAAGGGCATGATGATCCCCAGCGGCCCCATCGACAGCACGGTGAACCAGAAGACGGTCACGCCCGGCGGGTTGGTGCGCCCGAGTTCGCGCAGGATCAGGCTGGTGATCGCGGTCAGGATCGCGGCGGCGATGGCGACAAGGACGCCGTGCATCGGGAAATGCCCCGCATCCGGGCGGATCATCACCACCACGCCGGCAAAGCCCAGCAGCACCGCGCTCCAGCGATGGATGCCCGTCGCCTCGCGCAGCACCAGCGCCGACAGGATCGTGCCGAATATCGGCATGGTGAAGCCGATCGCCGCCGCTTCCGCAGGCGGCAGCAGGATGTAGGACAGGAAGTTCAGCCCCATGCCGATGACGCCCGCCATCATGCGGCTGGCGTGCACGCCGATGCGATGCGGGCGCAGGGACGAAGCGCCGCTGGTCAGCAGGACGGCGACGAAGACGACGGGCATCGCGATAAGCTGGCGGTAGAAGACGGTTTCGACGATATTGACGCCGTGATTGGCGGCGATCCTCCCGCCCACGAACATGACCGACAGGCAGATGACGGCGATCAACCGCAGCCCAATGGCCAGCATCGGGCGGTGAGGGCGGGAGTGAGTGTCGTCGGCGGTCACGCCACCCCCTTAGCCCGGCTGCGCCATTGCGCAACCGGGCCACTTGTCACTTCATGGGCTTGCGGAATTTCAGCGTCATGCGGTCGCTTTCGCCGATGGCGAGATATTTGGCCTTGTCGACGTCTCCGTTGCGCAGCACCGGTGGCAGCGTCCACACGCCCTTTTCCCAGTCCGCAGTGTCCTTGGGGTTCGCGTTGATTTCGGAGCTGCCGACATATTCGAAGCCCGCCTCCTGCGCGATGCGGCGGATGGTCGAAACCTTCAGATAGCCGCTCGTCTTTTCGAGTGCGGTGTCGCGATCCTCGGGCAGGCGATGGTCGACCACGCCCAGCGTGCCGCCGGGCTTCAGCATCGTGAAGAAGGCCTTGAAGGTCTCGGCCTCCTTGCCGCCCATCACCATATTGTGAACGTTGCGGAAGGTCAGCACCGTGTCCACGCTGTTCGCGGGGATATTCGCGGTCTCTTCGGGATAGGCGACGACCTGCACCTTGTCATAGACCGGATTGGCGGCGAGGAACTCGCGATATTTGGGCAGGTAGCTGCCGGTCGGCTGGAGCGCGTAGAACGTCCCCTTGTCGCGCAGCAGCGGCGCGAGAATCTCGGTATACCATCCGCCGCTCGGCGCATATTCGACGACGCGGCTGCCCGGCTTCACGCCGAAGAAGGTCAGCGTCTCGACCGGATGGCGGTATCTGTCGCGGGCGACATTGGCGGGCGTGCGCGTGGGTGCGGCGACGGCGGCTGCGACCGGATCGGCGGCTTTGCCATGGCCTTCATGGCCTTCATGCTGCGCAATCGCGGCTCCCATGGGGATCAGCGCCACGGCGGCGGCGAACAGGGCGAGACGGTTCATGCAGGGGGAATCCTCTCTTTGTGGGGAGAGGATGATGTGCCTCGCCCGCACGGGCGAGGCAAGTCAAACCCGCGTGGGCCGTCCTTACAGACAGGCTTCGAGGAAAGGCTGGTCGAACCCGAACTGGCGCGCCTTGTCCAGCGTGTAGGGACGCAGGCCCATGGAGCGATATTCGCCCACGATCTTCCCGCTGTCGTCCTCGTCATGATATTCGAACTTGAACAGTTCCTGCGTGACGATGACTTCGCCTTCCATCCCGATCACTTCGGTGATGTTGGTGACGCGGCGCGAACCGTCGCGCAGGCGCTTCACCTGCACGATGAGATCGACCGAATCGGCGATCTGCTTGGAAATCGCTTCCTTCGGGATCTTGATGTCGCCCATCAGGATCATGTTTTCCATACGGCCGAGGCACTCGCGGGGCGAGTTGCTGTGCAGCGTGCACATGGAACCGTCATGGCCCGTGTTCATCGCGGCGAGCAGGTCAAAACATTCCGCGCCACGAATTTCGCCCAGGATGATGCGGTCAGGGCGCATACGCAGGGCGTTCTTGACGAGGTCGCCGATGGTGATCGCGCCCTGTCCCTCAAGGTTCGGCGGGCGGGTTTCGAGCGGCAGCCAGTGCGGCTGCTGCAGGCGAAGTTCCGCCGCGTCCTCAATGGTCAGCACGCGCTCGCCGGGGTCGATCATCTTCGACAGGGCATTGAGCATCGTCGTCTTGCCCGAACCGGTGCCGCCCGAAATGACGACATTGAACCGGCACGCGCCCGCGATCTTCAGCGCCGTCGCCATCTTGGGCGACATCGCACCCCACTGGGCGAGCATGTCGATGGTGATCGGCTTGGCCGAAAATTTACGGATCGAGATGGCGGTGCCGCGCAGCGACAGCGGCGGCACGATCACGTTGACGCGGCTGCCGTCGGGCAGGCGGGCGTCGGCCAGCGGCGTCGTCTGGTCGACGCGGCGGCCGACCTTGTTGACGATGCGCTGGGCGATCTGGAACAGATGCTCCTCGTCGCGGAACTTGATCGGCGCGATCTGGAGCTTGCCCTTCTTTTCGATATAGGTCTGTTCCGGGCCGTTCACCATGATGTCGCTGATGTCCGGGTCGGCCAGCAGTTCTTCGAGCGGGCCAAGGCCCAGCAGTTCGTCGACCAGCACCTTTTCCAGCGCGAACTGTTCGCGCCGGTTGAGCGTCAGCTTCAGTTCGGCGAGCACTTCCATGATGATCGGACGGAATTCTTCCGCCAGCTCATCTTTGGTGAGCGTCGCCGCCGCTTCGGGATCGACACGTTCCAGCAGGCGCGGAAGCACCTGTTCCTTGATCTTGTGGACGCTCGCTTCAAAGCCCTGCGGTCCGGCGTCGGGCACATGTTCTGCATTGGCGCGTTCGGACAGGCGCGACATGGCGTCGGCGTTGCGCTGCATCTGGCTCGTGGGCGCGGCGAGCGGATCGACGGGCGTTTCGCCGGGCAGGGACGCGATGTCGAGCGGAGGGAATTGCTCACCGCCGCGAGGCGCTTCCTCGCGGGGGGCGGGGCCGCCCTGCATGGGGCGGGCCACGCCGAAACCCGGCTTGATACCGGCAGGTCCATTCTTCCGTCCAAAGGCGCTCATACTTCTCCGCCACTCTGTCGAGACCGGAACGCAAGACGCGCCGGTCGATCCAATCGGGGTGATAAGGGTGAATAGGTCGCAAACTTTGACAAATGGCTAATGCGGCGTTGACCCATTGCCATCAGCGCAAGGAGCAGCGCCGTCGCAAGGCTGATCGCGGCGCCCCATCGCTCCTGCCACAATGTGACGCGCTCGACCCGGTAAAGGCCCGGCGTCGCGGTAAAGTGGATCAACGGACCTGCGCTCGCCACCGGCTGACCGTCGCGCGTCACGCGCCAGATCGGGAAGGCGGCATGGCCCAGCGTCACCGGCCCGGCGCGCCGCACGAGGATGGCGTCGCCGCGCGGCAGGGCGCGATAAGCCGACATGTCGGTCCAGCGATATTTGCGCTCGACATGGGTCAGGTCGAACCCGCGCGGCAGATATTCCGGCGCATCGGGCGCGATCCGCTCGATCTGCGCGGTATCGTCGGGTCTGCCCATGAAGGCGGCGGTCAGAAAACCGGTAAACGCATAAGGGAAGATCAGCAGCAGCGCCCCGCCCGCCGCCAGCGCCGGGCGCAGCCGCACGGACATCATCGCCGTCACCGCCGCAAATTCCGCAAGGCACAGCGCCCGCCACGGAAACTGCACCTTGTTCAGCATCTCGATGTCCCAGACGAACGGGATCAGCCGGACCGACAGCAGCGCCAGCAGGATCGCCATCGCGCCCCAGAAGCTCCGCGCGGCGGGCCACGCCAGCAGCATGAGGCCGAGGGCAAGGCTGGGGAACAGCTCGAAACTCGCGTTCAGCACCGACCAGTCGGTCGCGCGATAATCGGGACCCCACAGCAGCGAAATCGACACATGGCTCTGGAGCGTCATGGCGGGCAGCAGGTAGAACGCCGCAAGGCACAGCGCCATCGCGCCCGCCAGCGCTGCCGGGACCAGCACCGGATCGCGCCGCCACCATCGCCGCGCCACCATCGGCGTGACGAGGAAAAATGCCGTCAGCATCGCCAGCGGCAGATGGCTGAGCAGCAGCCCGGCGCAGGACGCCGCCAGCAGCAGCGTCGCACGCCGCTCGGGTAGCCGGTCGATGGCGAGCGCGATCAGCGGCAGCCACACGAACGCCGCCGCCTCCGCCAGCGCGCCGCGCACATAGATGTCGTGCAGATGATAGGGCGCGGCCATATAGAGCGCCGCCCCCAGCAGCGGATGCGTCCCCCGCGCGGCCAGCCAGCGATACATCGCAAGGCCCGACGCGACCAGCAGGACAAGCCCCGTCAGATTGATCGCCGTCAGGACCGGAATGCCGAGCGCGTTCAGCCCCCCGCCGATCCAGTAAGCGAAAGGCGGATAGAAATAGAAGGCCGGACTACCGATCCCTTCGAAGCTGGCGGGCAGCCAGCGCTCGTAGAAATGCCCCGCCGCCATCTCCTGCCCGAAATGCTCGGTCCACAGGATATTATACTGATGCAAATGCGTCGTTCCCGGCCCCCACAACAGGGCAGGCAGCATCAGCGCCAGCCCGAGCAGCGTGAGCGCGACAAGCGGATGGCGCAGGAGGGGATAAGACCGCATCGCCGCCTCCCTGCCAGACTCATGGTAAAGAAAGCGTGATCGCACGCCCCGCGCTTACCGCCCGTTAACCAATGTCGCCGATACCGGACGCTGGACTTCATGAGGGAAAGCCGCGCCCATCCCATGCGAACGCTCTCGATCGTCATTCCGGTGTATAACGAGCAGGAAGCGCTCTCGCTGTTCCTCGACGCCGCGCGTCCTGCGGTGGACGAAGCGCTGCACCTGATCGGGCCGGGCGCGAGCGCCGAATATCTGTTCGTGGACGACGGCAGTACCGATCGGACCGCCGATCTGCTGGCGATCCTCTCGCGGCTCAATCCCGATGTGCGCTACCTGTCGCTCTCGCGCAATTTCGGCAAGGAAGCCGCGCTCGCGGCCGGGATCGACCATGCGACCGGCGACGCGGTCATTCCCATCGACGTCGATCTGCAAGACCCGCCCGCCGTCATCGTCGACATGGTGTGCGCCTGGCTTTCGGGCGCGCAGGTGGTCAATGCGCGGCGCATCGACCGTTCGAGCGACGGCTGGTTCAAACGGCTGAGCGCGCGCGGCTTCTACCGCCTGCTCAACCGCATGTCGGACTATCCCATTCCCGAAGATGTCGGCGATTTCCGCCTGCTCGACCGGCAGGCCGTCGATGCGATCCGCCAGCTTGGCGAACAGGCGCGCTTCCACAAGGGGCTGTTCAGTTGGGTCGGCTTCAAGGTCGCGACCGTCGATTACGTCCGCGCCGCGCGGGGGGCAGGGGCGACCAAGTGGCGGCTGGGCAAGCTCTGGTCGCTCGCCATCGACGGCATCACCGCGTCCACCACCATGCCGCTGCGCATCTGGTCCTATATCGGCGGCGCGGTTGCGCTGCTCGCGATGGCCTATGCCGCATGGCTGGTCGTGCGCACGATGACCACGGGCGTCGATGTGCCGGGCTATGCCTCCATCATGGTCGCGGTGCTGATGCTGGGCGGGCTTAATCTTCTGAGCCTCGGCATCATCGGGGAATATCTGGGCCGGGTCGCGCGCGAAGTGCGCCAGCGCCCGCTTTATGTCGTGGCGCGCTCTTCGGCGGAGCCGGAAGCGGTCGAAACCGCGCAGGGGGAAGAGGAAAGATGGACCGTTCAGCCTATGCGAGCATGAGCACGCAGGAGGGCGGCCACTGGTGGTTCGTCGCCCGCCGCGCCATCCTCGACAGCCTGATCCGCCAGCGCATCGCGCCTCGCGACGGGGCGCGCATATTGGAGGCGGGATGCGGCACCGGCGGCAATCTCGCCATGCTGGCCAGCCATGGGTGCGTCGATGCTCTCGAATATGACGCACAGGCGCGGGAGATTGCCGGCGCGCGTGGCCTCGCCCGTGTGGAGCCGGGCATGTTGCCCGCGCGGATCGGCTTCGATGACAGCCGCTACGACCTCATCGCAATCCTCGACGTGCTGGAGCATGTGGACGAGGACCGCGCCTCGCTCGCCGCGCTTAGGGATCGGCTGGCGGCAGGCGGCCGCATCCTGCTGACGGTCCCCGCCGTGCCCTGGCTCTGGTCCGACCATGACGTGATCCACCACCACAAGCGCCGCTACACCCTCGCCAGCCTGCGCCGCGTGGCGGAGGAAGCGGGGCTGAAGGTTGAGGGGATCGGCTATTTCAACAGCCTGCTCTTCCCCCTCGCCATGGCGATGCGCACCGCGCACCGGCTCCTGCGCCGCAAGGAAGCGCTCGATGCGCAGCCCTCGCCGCCGGTCAACGCGCTCCTGCGCCGCATATTTTCTTGGGAACGGCACCTGCTCGGCCGCATCCGCTTTCCCATCGGCCTGTCGCTCTACGCGATCCTGTCAGCCTGACGCTTCGTCCGGGCTATACCAGTGCCCGTCCCAGCATCGCGCGGGGCGGGGCGGGCTGACCCGCGCCGGATCGGCGGGGCGGACGAGGGCCGGGACGGCATCCAGCGGCGCGACATAGGTGCTCACCGGAAAATCGCCGAAGCTCTGCTTCCACGCATCGAACAGGTCGCATCGCACCTGTGGCGCGGGTGGGTGGATGAGGGCGCGGCGAACTTCCATGAAGCCGGTGATCGACCCGATGGCGATCAGCCCGATCAGGACCGGGCGCGCGCGCGCCGCGTCGTTCACGCCGTCCGCTACCATGGCCGCGAGGACCATGAGCGCGCTGATCGACGCGCGCATGGGAAAGTCGCTCGACGCGCCGATCTGGACGAAGGGCGCCAGCAGCAGCCAGACCGTCAGCACCGCCAGCGTATCGCGCCCGAAACGCGGGCTGCGGACGAGGAAGGCGAGCGGCGCGACATAGACCAGTATTTCCAGCAGCTCGAACGCTCCCCACTGGACCGGCGGCAGCGCCTGCAGCCGCGCGCCGACCTCTCCGCCCGCCGCTGCGAGATAGAGCAGGCCCGGCGCCGCGATCAGGCTGGCGAGCGCGGGGAGGGCGATGTCGCTCCCGCGCAGGCTGCGCGCGGCGAGTGTTCGCACGCCCGCCAGCGCGGCAAAGGGCATCGCGCCGATCAGGCCCAGCGGCGACCAGAGCGCCGTCAGCGGCAGCAGCGCGAGGAAGGGGCCGGGCGGGAGCTTCCCCGCGCGCCAGAGCAGGAAGCCCAGCGCGCCGACCCAGCCCGAAATCGCATGCGGCGGCACCCAGAAGGCCAGCGTGATGGTCGAACTATACTGGAGATAGGCCCAGTTTTCGATATGATCGGAAAGCCCGCCGCGAAACAGGATGCGCCCGACTGCATCGAGACCGCTGAACAGGACGACGACTATCAGCGCCGTGATCTTTGCGCGCCGCGTCCCGAACAGCGTCGAGCCGAGCGCCAGAAGGCTACCGATCAGGAAACTGTTCTGCGTTAGCAGCGCGATGTCGCCCGCCCGCGCGCCCAGCGCCTTGGCCGCCAGCGCGGGCGCGAAGAACATGCCGATGGGGCCGCGCAGCAACTCGGGCAACCCCCGCGCCGTGTAGACGAAGGGCCAAGGATAGGCGCTCATGTCGCGCATGACGGCATATCGAACCTGCCAGTCGATATTGGCGTAGAAAAACCGGCCCTCGCCGCCCAGCAGCATCAGCAGGAATGCGGCTGCGAAGCTCAGTGCGAGCGCGCCCGTGCTGACGCGCGGCAGGCTGGCGGACGCGCGGTGGAGCCAGACGAGCAGCCCCGCGGCCGCCGCTCCGCCCAGCGCGATCGTCCATCCCGGCATCCCCAGGAAGCGCCAGAGCAGCAACTGGTCCACCCCCAGCCAGCCCGCGAGCGCGACGAGCAGCCAGCGGCCCTCAAGGCCTTTTGCCGGAACGGGGGAAGCGGGCGCGGTCATCTGCGCATCGTCATGGCAAAGAAAAAGGGGCGCGGAAAGCGCCCCTTCACCGGATCGTCGGCAAGGCCGCGGTCCAAAGCCGGATCAGCCCGCCTTTTCGGCGAGGACCGTCAGACCCTTCTCATTCACCTCGGCAAAGCCGCCTTCGACCGGAATGATTTCCGGCGAAGCGCCCGCGCTGGCGTAGATCTGGATCGCGCCGTCGCGGATCGTCGACATGAAGGGCGCATGGCCTTCCAGCACGCCGAAGTCACCCTCGGTGCCGGGCACGACCACCTGATACACCTCGTCGGAACGAACGAGCTTTTCCGGAGTCACGAGTTCGAAATGCAGTGCCATTTTCTCTGTCTCCCCCCTCCCGCTTGCGGGAGGGGTCGGGGGAGGGTGTTCAGGAAGGCCGTCCCCAGACAGACCCTCCCCTATAACCCCTCCCGCAAGCGGGAGGGGAATGGTTCATCCTACGCCGCTTCCGCAGCCAGCTTCTTGGCCTTTTCGACCGCCTCGTCGATGCCGCCGACCATGTAGAAGGCGTTTTCGGGCAGGTGGTCATATTCGCCCTCGACCACCGCCTTGAACGAGCGGACGGTGTCCTCGATCTGGACGAACTTGCCGCTGATGCCGGTGAAAACTTCGGCGACGTGGAAGGGCTGCGACAGGAACTTCTGGATCTTGCGCGCGCGGGCGACGGTCAGCTTGTCCTCTTCGGACAGCTCGTCCATGCCCAGAATGGCGATGATGTCCTGCAGCGACTTGTACTTCTGGAGGATCGCCTGCACCGCGCGGGCGGTTTCGTAGTGCTCCTGACCCACGACGCGCGGCTCGAGAACGCGGCTGGTCGAATCGAGCGGATCGACCGCCGGATAGATGCCGAGTTCGGAGATGGCGCGGTTGAGAACCGTGGTCGCGTCAAGGTGCGCGAACGACGTTGCAGGCGCCGGGTCGGTCAGGTCGTCCGCGGGAACGTAGACGGCCTGCACCGAGGTGATAGACCCCTTGTTGGTGGAGGTGATGCGTTCCTGCAGCGCGCCCATGTCGGTCGACAGCGTCGGCTGATAGCCCACCGCCGAAGGAATACGGCCGAGCAGCGCCGACACCTCAGCGCCCGCCTGCGTGAAGCGGAAGATGTTGTCGACGAAGAACAGAACGTCCTGATTTTCGACGTCGCGGAAATATTCGGCGATGGTCAGGCCCGAGAGCGCGACGCGCGCGCGCGCGCCCGGCGGCTCGTTCATCTGACCGTAGACCAGCGCGACCTTGGAGCCTTCGCTGATCGCGTTGCCGTCCGCGTCCTTGGCGATGACGCCCGCGTCGAGGAATTCGTGATAGAGGTCGTTGCCCTCGCGCGTCCGCTCACCCACGCCCGCGAACACCGAAGTGCCGCCATGGCCCTTCGCGATGTTGTTGATGAGTTCCTGGATGAGCACGGTCTTGCCCACGCCCGCGCCGCCGAACAGGCCGATCTTGCCGCCCTTCGCATAGGGGGCGAGCAGGTCGATGACCTTGATGCCGGTGACGAGGATAGACGCGTCGGTCGACTGGTCGACGAACTCAGGAGCCTTCGCGTGGATCGGCGACTTGAGGTCGGTCGCGACCGGGCCGCGCTCGTCGATCGGCTCGCCGACCACGTTCAGGATGCGGCCGAGCGTCGCGGGGCCGACCGGAACGCTGATCTGCGATCCGGTGTCGGTCACTTCCTGACCGCGGGTCAGACCGTCGGTCGAGTCCATCGCGATGGTGCGGACGGTGTTCTCGCCGAGATGCTGGGCGACTTCCAGCACGAGGCGCTGGCCGTTGTTGCTGGTTTCCAGCGCCGAAAGGATCGACGGGAGCGCATCAGGGAAGGTCACGTCGACGACGGCGCCGATGACCTGCGAAATGCGGCCTACATTATTGGTGGTTGCCATGACTGATGTCCTTGCCTGCACTTAGAGGGCTTCGGCGCCCGAGATGATTTCGACCAGTTCGGTGGTGATCGCGGCCTGGCGGCTGCGGTTATACTGGATGTTGAGCTTGTTGATGAGGTCGCCGGCGTTGCGGGTCGCATTGTCCATCGCGGTCATCGACGCGCCCTGTTCCGACGCATTGTTTTCCAGCAATGCCTTGAAAAGCTGGATCGACACGTTGCGCGGCAGCAGGTCGTCGAGGATCGCTTCCTCGCTCGGTTCATATTCGACTGTGGCGGGGATGGCGTTGCGGTCCGCGTCCGCCGGGATCTTCACCGGGATGATCTGCTGCTCGGTCGGGATCTGCGCCAGCGCCGACTTGAAGCGCGAGTAGAAGAGGTGCGCGACGTCGAACTTGCCGTCGAGGAACATCTGCGAGAGTTCCTGCGCGATCTCCTGCGCCTGTGCGAAGCCGGGTTCCTTGGTGCCGGTCGTGTCGAACTGGTGCACGATCTTGCCGGGATAGGTGCGGTTGATGACCGGACGGCCCTTGCGGCCGACCAGGTAGAAGAGCACCTTCTTGCCGTCCAGCTCCAGCGCCCGCGCCTTGGCCAGCGCGGCCTTGACGATATTGGCGTTGAACGCGCCCGCAAGGCCACGGTCGGAGTTGGCGACGACGAGCAGGTGCACATCGTCCTTGCCGGTGCCAGCGAGCAGCGGCGAAGCGCCTTCGCCAGATCCGCCCGCAATCTTGGTCGCAAGGCTGGCGACCACGGCTTCCAGACGCTCGCTATAGGGGCGCGCGGCTTCGGCGGCGGCCTGCGCCTTGCGCAGCTTCGCGGCGGCGACCATCTGCTTCGCCTTGGTGATCTTCTGCGTGGACTTCACCGGGTCACGGCGAAGTTTCAGTTCCTTGAGGCTGGGCATGTTGCACCCTTCATGGCGCCGCCCCGGACGAACCGGCGCGGCGCATAACGTCGATTAAGCGAAAGTCTTGCCGAACGCGTCGAGCGCGGCCTTGAGCTTGGCCTTCGCGTCGTCGCCCAGATCCTTGCTGTCGCGGATCGCGGTCAGCACTTCGGGGTGATCGTGGCGCAGATAGGCCAGCATCAGTTCCTCGTAGCGATTGACGTCCTTGACCGGGATCGCGTCGAGATAGCCGTTGGTGCCAGCGAAAATCGACGCGGTCTGCTCCTCGAAGGGGAGGGGCGAAAACTGCGCCTGCTTGAGCAGTTCAGTGAGGCGCGCACCGCGATTGAGCAGCTTCTGCGTCGAAGCGTCGAGGTCCGAGCCGAACTGGGCGAAGGCCGCCATTTCGCGATACTGCGCCAGCTCCAGCTTGATCGAGCCGGACACCTTCTTCATCGCCTTGGTCTGCGCGGCGGAGCCGACGCGCGACACCGAAAGGCCGACGTTAATGGCCGGACGGATGCCCTGATAGAAGAGGTTGGTTTCGAGGAAGATCTGGCCGTCGGTGATCGAAATCACGTTGGTCGGAATATAGGCCGACACGTCGCCCGCCTGCGTCTCGATGATCGGCAGCGCCGTCAGCGAGCCGGCGCCGTTGGCGTCGTTCATCTTCGCCGCGCGCTCCAGCAGGCGGCTGTGCAGATAGAAGACGTCGCCGGGATAGGCTTCGCGGCCCGGCGGGCGGCGCAGCAGCAGCGACATCTGGCGATAGGCGACCGCCTGCTTGGAAAGGTCGTCATAGACGATCACGGCGTGCATGCCGTTGTCGCGGAAAAATTCGCCCATGGTGACGCCGGTATAGGGCGCGAGATACTGGAGCGGGGCGGGTTCCGAAGCGGTCGCGGCGACGACGATGGAATATTCCATCGCGCCATTTTCCTCGAGCTGCTTGACGATCTGCGCGACGGTCGAGCGCTTCTGACCCACGGCGACGTAGATGCAGTAGAGCTTCTTGCTCTCATCGTCGCCCGCGTTGATGCCCTTCTGGTTGATGAAGGTGTCGATGGCGACGGCGGTCTTGCCGGTCTGGCGGTCGCCGATGATGAGTTCGCGCTGGCCGCGGCCCACAGGGACGAGGGCGTCGATGGCCTTGAGGCCGGTCTGCACGGGTTCGTGCACCGACTTGCGGGGGATGATCCCCGGCGCCTTGACTTCCACGCGCTTGCGCTCGGTGTACTGGATCGGCCCCTTGCCGTCGATCGGGTTGCCAAGGCCGTCCACGACGCGGCCCAGCAGACCCTTGCCCACGGGCACGTCGACGATGGTGCCGGTGCGCTTGACCGTGTCGCCTTCCTTGATCTCGGCGTCCGATCCGAAGATCACGACGCCGACATTGTCGGCTTCGAGGTTCAGCGCCATGCCCTGCACGCCATTGGCGAAGGCGACCATTTCACCGGCCTGCACATTGTCGAGGCCATGGACGCGGGCGATGCCGTCGCCCACCGTCAGCACGGAGCCGACTTCGCTGACCTGTGCTTCGGTGCCGAAATTGGCGATCTGGTCCTTGATGACCTTCGAAATTTCTGCGGCGTTGATGTCCATGATTGTAAGCCTTCAGCCTTTCATCGCCATGGCGAGGGTGTTCAGTCGGGTGCGGATAGAGCTGTCGATCATCTGGCTGCCAATCTTGACGACCAGCCCGCCCAGGATCGCGGGGTCGACCTTCGCGTCGATGGCGACGTCGCGGCCGACGCGGGTGCGCAGGTTGCGGGCCAGCGCCGCGACCTGATCGGCGTCGAGCGGGTGCGCGCTCGTCACTTCGGCGCGGGCCTCGCCCTTGTGATTCGACAGCAGCGTTTCATAGGCGCGGATGACGGCGGGAAGCTGCGCAAGGCGGCGGTTCTGCGCCAGCACGCCCAGAAATTTCGTGGTGAGCGGGTCGATGCCCATGGAGGATGCGACCGCGCCGATCGTCTTGCCTGCTGCATCGCGGCTGAGGACCGGACTGTTGATAAGCCCCTTGAAATCCGCCGATTGCGCGACGGCGGCCTTCAAAGCGGCGAGGCTGCCCGCCACCGTGTCGAGCGCGTTCGAGTCGCGCGCCAGATCGAACAGCGCCACCGCGTAGCGGCCGCTGAGACTGGCCTGAATACCGCCGCTCATCTCCACGCTTCTACCGTCCTCCGTTTGACGCACCGGCCTGTCGTTCATGCCAGTCATGCAAAAAGAGGGCGCGGGCTAATCCCGTCCCGTGCCCCTGTGCGGGCCGGTTAGCAGCGACATTGTGACTATGCAAGTCGCGTGACATGATTCGGCCATAAGTGCCGGAACCGGCTTATTTGCATGAGTATTTCCGCCGTCGCCGCGCCGTCAGGGCGCCGGATCGACAGGCGCCAGCCGGCCCTTCTGGCAATGATAGACGATCCGCTCGTTGGGCTGCGCGGGCAGCAGCGCGGCGACATCGCTGCGCAGCCCGGCGATGCGGGTGAGCAGGTCTGAGTCGCCGCCGCATCCGGCGAACCCCTTGTCCTTCGTCAGCGCGCGAACCTTGTCCATCGTGTCGAGGTCGGGCAGCCAGCGTTCGATGCGCAGCGTGCCGGTTGCCGGGTCGAACTGGCTGGCGGTCACATAATTGCCCTCGTCGGGGATGGCGGTGCGCTGCCATGCCGATCCGCTGGCGACATATTGCATATTGCCGTCGACGCAGCCGCCTTCGGTCCAGTTGAAGCCGACATCGTTGGGCTGCGACACCGTGAGGCGGCTGCGATTGAGGTCGACCCTGCACACATTGTCGCCGGCCCACGCATAGGCGCCGTTGCTGGTGACGCCCCTGTCTTCCGGCAGCTTCACCCGCTCGTCGATGCCCGAAAAGCTGGGGCGCAGCAGGAACAGGCCGAGGGCGCCCAGCATCGCCACGCCGCCGCCCGCCAGGAACCAGACCGCCTGCTTCTCCTTGCCCTGCGTGTAGAACAGCCCGCCCGCGCCCATGCCCAGCACCGCGAGCGCCAGCAGCACGGCCGCCCCCGCCATCACATTTTCGCGCGCGGTGATGATGTCCTGCGCCGCGTCCTCCCGCGCCTTCGTCAGCGCGGCGTCGCGCGCCTCGGCGCTCGCCCGGTCCTTCTGTTCGCTGGCCTGCGCTTCCCGCTGGGTCAGCGCCGCTTCGGCGGCGTCGGCCTCCGCCATCGACCGGCACGGAACCACCGTGTGCAGCGACGCCACCCCCGCCTGCCGCAGGAAGGACGCGACCTCGCGCCACGACACGGCAAAGCCGAACTCGGCGTCATTGCCGTCCGACACCGACCCGAAGCTGTTGACCCCCAGCACCCGCCCGCAATCGTCCACCAGCGGCCCGCCGCTGTTCCCCGCGGCGAGCGGGGCGGTATGGAGCAGGGTGTCGAAGCTGCGGCTCGCCCGGCCTGCCGAAATGTTGCCGCTCGTCTTCACCGTCGCCAGCGGCTCGACCAGTTGCTTGAGACCGAGGCCTTGCGCCCGGTCCACCGTGCCGGGATAGCCGATGGCGGTGACATGCTGGCCGTCCGCGACGGCTCCCGCGAAAAATGTGCTGACGGGCAGGCGGCCCTGCTCCAGCTGGATGAGGGCCAGGTCGTTGCCCGGCGAATAGGCGATGATCCGCCCGCCATAGGTCTTAGTGCCCTCCGACGGGATGACCCCGATGACGAGGTTCTTTTCCTCGCGCGCCAGCTCGACGACATGAGCGTTGGTCAGGATCTTGTCCGGCGCGACCGCAAAGCCGCTGCCATGTCCCACGAAATAGGCTTCCGACCCGTCCGTCGCGACCAGCGCCACGCGCACCACCCCGCGCGCGGCGGCGGCGATGTCCTGACTTTCGGCCCGCGCGGCGGCGGGAGCGAGCAGGGCGAGGATCAGGGCGAGGCGGCGCAGGACAGGAAGCATCGTCGCGCATTCATATGCGAAGCGGTGTCCCGCGCAATCGGGAAAAGACGATACGCGCCGCTTTGAACGCAAGGCGCGGGAAGCATGGCGCGCGCGGGCGCATTATAGCATAGGCTATGAACCAGATGACCGCTCTTGCGCCCCCTTCGCCCCTGCCGCCTGACGACGACGCCTGCTGGGACGCCTTCCTGCGCCGCGACCGCGCTTTCGACGGGCGCTTCGTGGGCTGCGTGACGAGCACGGGCATCTACTGCAAGCCCAGTTGCGCCGCCCGCCATCCCCGGCGTGAGAATATGCGTTTCCTGCCCGATGGCGCGGCGGCGCGGGCGGCGGGATACCGCGCCTGCCTGCGCTGCCGCCCCGATGAGCTGGGGCGCGACCGGCTGGCGGTGGAGCGCGCCGTCGCCCTCATCGAAGCGGCGGAGGAGATGCCCTCGCTGGAGGCGCTGGCGGCGCAGGTCGGCTATGCCCCGCATCATTTCCACCGCCTGTTCAGCCGCGCCACCGGCGCGACGCCCGCCGCCTATGCGCGCGCCTTGCGGGCCGGACGGCTCAAGGCGGCGCTGGAAAAGGAGAATAATGTGACCGACGCGATCTACGCCGCAGGCTATGCAGCGCCCAGCCGCGCCTATGCCGACGCACGGGCGCATCTGGGCATGACGCCTAGCGCATGGAAGGAAGGCGGGCGCGGCGTCACGATCCGGTGGAAGGTGGCGGACAGCAGCCTCGGCCCGATGCTGGTCGCCGCAACGGACAAAGGCCTCTGCCGCATCAGCTTCGGCGAGGGCGAGGCGGACCTGCGCGCCGCCTTCCCGCAGGCCGACCTGCGCCCCGCCGACGCCGCCCTCGACAGGCTGGCTGGCGCAATCACGGCGCTGGTCGATGATCCCGCCGCAGCGCCCGACCTGCCGCTCGATGTCGGCGGCACCGCCTTTCAGCAGGCCGTGTGGGCGGCCCTGCGCGCAATTCCCGCCGGCGAGACGCGCAGCTATGCGCAGCTCGCGGCCGCCGTCGGCCGCCCCGCCGCCGTCCGCGCGGCGGGCACCGCCTGCGGCGACAACCGCCTCGCCGTCCTCATCCCCTGCCACCGCATCCTGCGCAGCGACGGCGGCCTCGGCGGCTACGCCTGGGGACTGGAGCGCAAGCGTGCGCTGCTGGATCGGGAGAAAGAGGAAAGCTGAAGGAACGACATCCAAAATTCTCCTGTTTTCATCCCTTTAACACTGTGCTGGGATAGAGACGCGAGAAAGGAAAGGGTGTCGATTGCGAATCTTGCTGGTCAATGTGCCTCATCCCGCCATCGGCAGTCGGATACCAAAGGAGCAGTTGCCGCCGCTGGGGCTGCTTTATGTAGGCGGCTCTTTGATAGACAGCGGACATGACGTGGCATTGCTCGATGGCGAACATGGTCCAGTGCCGTTGCCGGACCTGATTGACGAGATCGTTCGCCGGGCGCCCGATGCAGTTCTCTTCGGCCACTCCGGATCGTCTTCGGCGCAGCCTATCATCAGCGCGGTAGCCGCGCAGGTAGCGCAGGTTCTTCCTCGAACCTTCATCCTCTACGGCGGCGTGCATCCGACCTATTTCTGGCGCGAAATCCTTGCTGCGGAACCGTATGTTCACGCCATCGTGCGCGGCGAAGGAGAGGAAACGGTGCGCCGGCTGATGGCGGCCCTCGAGGCGGGCGCAGCGCTCGACGACATTGCCGGTATCGCGTTCCGCCGGGACGGAGAGATCGTCGGCACCTCGCCCGCGCCGGTCATCACGAACCTCGATGCCTACCGGATTGGCTGGGAACTCATCGACCATAGCCGCTACAGCTATTGGGGCGGCAAGCGCGCCGTAGTGATCCAGTTTTCGCGCGGCTGCCCGCATCTCTGTAACTATTGTGGTCAGCGCGGCTTCTGGACGCGATGGCGACACCGTGATCCTGTTTTGCTGGCGGGCGAGATCGCGCGGCTCCATCGCGAACAGGGCGTGCAGGTCTTCAATTTCGCCGACGAAAACCCCAGCGCGGGCCGCAAGCCCTGGAAGGCGTTTCTCGAAGCGCTGATCGCGGAGGACATAGATGTGACGCTGGTCGGATCGACACGCGCCGATGATATCGTGCGCGATGCCGACATCCTGCATCTCTACAAGAAAGCCGGATTTGAGCGGTTCCTGTTGGGCATGGAGAATACCGATGAAGCGACGCTTGCGCTGATCCGCAAGGGCGGAGCGGTCGCGACCGACCGGGAGGCGATCCGGCTGCTGCGGGAGCATGACATATTGTCGATGGTCACATGGGTGGCGGGTTTCGATGACCAGACCGACCCCGATCTGTTGCGCGGGTTGCGCCAGCTCGTCGCCTACGACGCCGACCAGATTCAGGCGCTTTACGTGACGCCGCATCGCTGGACCCCCTATTACCGGATCGCAGCCGACAAGACCGTGGTGCAGTCCGACCTGACGCGATGGGATTACAAGCATCAGGTGCTCGGCATGCGCACGATGCCGCGCTGGCGGCTGTTCCTTTGGGTCAAGGCGATAGAGGCGGTCGCGCAGCTTCGCCCGCGCGCCCTGCGGCGATGGATATGGCACCGCGATCCCAAATTGCGGCATGCGATCCGATGGTATTATCGCATGGGCCGCCGCGTGTGGGTGCATGAAATGCTGTCCTTTTTCTTCCGTGACCGTCCGGACCGCTCTGGCGGCACCGTCGCGCAGTTTCTGGGCGCACCGCAGGATCATGAGGAAGAAGCATCCACGGTGTCCCGTCGCCGCAGGGCGCAGTCCGCCTCAGTCAGCGCGGCCTGAAACCCCGCACCCGCGCCATGATCGCCGTGCGTTCGGCGTCGGTCATGCCGCTCCAGCGCGCGATTTCGTCCATCGTGCGGCCGCAGCCGGTGCAGGTCTGCCGCGCCGCGTCGAGCGCACAGAGGTCGCGGCAGGGGCTGGGAACGGGGCTTCCCATCACATGAAGCTGTAGGGATCGACGTCCACCGCCACCCGCGTGCCCGATTTCCAGGCGATATTGCCCAGCCATTCCCGGATCGCGCCCTGCACGTCGACCTGTCGGCTGGCGTGGATCAGCAGCCTATGCCGGTGCCGCCCCCGCAGCACCGCCAGCGGAGCAGGGGCGGGGCCGTAGACCCGCATCCCCTCGATCGCCGGCGCGGACTTGCCGATCAGGCGCGCGGTCTGCGCGGCCTCGTCCGCATCCTCGCTCGACACGATGATCGCGGCGAACCGGCCGAAGGGCGGGGCGTTCGCGCGTCGCCTGTTCTCCGTCTCGACCTCGTAGAATCTCTCGGTATCCCCGTCGATCAGCGCCTTGATGACCTCGCTCTCGGGCATCCGCGTCTGGATGAAGACGCGGCCCGGCTTCTGCCCCCGCCCGGCGCGCCCCGCCACCTGCACGATCTGCTGGAATGTGCGCTCCGCCGCGCGCAGGTCGCCGCCCTCCAGCCCCAGATCGGCGTCGATCACGCCCACCAGCGTCAGGTTCGGGAAATGATAGCCCTTGGTGACGAGCTGCGTGCCGACGATGATGTCGATATCGCCCGCTTCCACCGACTTCACGAAATCCGCGACTTTTGCCGGCGACCAGAGCGTATCGGAGGTGACGATGGCGGTGCGCGCGTCGGGCCACAGCGCCTTCACCTCGTCCGCGATCCGCTCGACGCCGGGGCCGCAGGCCACCAGCGAATCCTCCTCCTTGCATTCCGGGCAATGGCGGGGCGCTGGCGTCACATGCCCGCAATGATGGCAGGCGAGCCGGTGGGTCAGCCGATGCTCGACCATCCACGCTGTGCAATTGGGGCACTGGAAGCGATAGCCGCAATGGCGGCACAAGGTCAGCGGCGCATAGCCGCGCCGGTTAAGGAAGAGGAGGCTCTGTTCCCCCTTCGCCCGCGTCTCGTCGATGGCCTTGACCAGTTCGGGCGCGATCCAGCGGCCCCGCTCGGGCGGGTCGGTCAGCAGGTTGATGCCGTGAATGTCCGGCATCTCCGCCCCGCCATAGCGCGACGGCAGCCTGATCTCCGCATAGCGGCCCAGCTCCACCTGATGCCGCGTCTCGATGGCGGGGGTGGCGGACGCGAGGATGACGGGGAATTTCTCGATCAGGCCGCGCATCACCGCCACGTCGCGCGCGTGATAGTGAACGCCATCCTCCTGCTTGAAGCTCGCCTCATGCGCCTCGTCCACGACGATGAGGCCGAGCTTCGGATAGGGCAGGAACAGCGCCGAGCGCGCGCCTACCATCACCTGCGCCTGCCCGCTCGCGATGGCGCGCCACGCCCGCCGCCGCTCGCTCTGCCGAAGGCCGCTGTGCCAGTTGACGGGAATCGTGCCGAAACGCTTCTCGAACCGTTCGAGGAAAGGCTCCGTCAGCGCGATCTCGGGCAGCAGCACCAGCACCTGCCGCCCCGCGCGGATCGCCGCTGCAATCGCCTCGAAATAGACTTCCGTCTTGCCCGACCCGGTGACGCCGTCGAGCAGGAAGGGCGCGAAGTCCCCGCTCCGCACCGCATCTGCCATCTGCCCCGCCGCCGCCGCCTGCGCCTCCGACAGGGCGGGCGGCGCATGGTCCGGATCGGGCGTGGGAAAGGGCGTATCCACGCTCACCTCCACCGCCTCGAAGATGTCCTGCCTGACGAGGCCGCGGATCACCGCGTCGCTCACTCCGCCGATCATCGCCAGCTCACGGATCAGCCCCTGCCGCTCGCCGATCCGCTCCAGCGCCTGCGCCCGCTGCTCGGTCATGCGCTCGGGCACCGCGCCGGTCGCCTTATACTCGATGACCGTCCGCGCGCCCTCCAGCGCGGACATGGACGAAAGCGCCATCCGCAGCACGGCGGCGGGCGGCGAGAGATAATAGTCCGCCGTCCATTCGATCAGCCGCCGCAGCGGTTCCGGAATCGGCGGCGCGTCCACCACCTCCAGCAGGTTGCGCAGCCGGTTGTCGCCCACCGTCTCGACCTGCGGGAAGCTGTTCTCCTCCCACACCACGCCGATCAACTGGCGCGGACCCAGCGGCGCGACGACGATGCTGCCCGGCTCCACGCGCATCCCGTGGGGCACGCGATAGTCGAGGGGACCGAGGGCAGCGTTCAGCAGGAGGACACGGGCGCGGGACATTTCCGCCCCATGTAGGACAGGACAGGCGGGAGACGCTATAGGCGCAGCCAACGAATCACTTTGCTTGTCAGGGGACAGCCATGAAATTCTTCGTCGACACCGCCGACATCGCCGAAATCCGCGATCTGGAATCCACCGGCCTGCTCGATGGCGTCACAACCAACCCGACCCTCATCCACAAGTCGGGCCGCAAGTTCCTCGAAGTGATCGAGGAAATCTGCGGCGTGGTGGACGGCCCCGTCTCCGCCGAAGTCGTCGCCCTCGATCATGAGACGATGATGAAGGAAGCCGAAATCTTGCGGAAGATCGCGGACAATGTCTGCATCAAGGTCCCGCTCACCATCGACGGTCTCAAGACCTGCAAGGCGCTGACCGGAGAGGGCACGAAGGTCAACGTCACCCTCTGCTTCTCCGCCAATCAGGCGCTGCTGGCGGCGAAGGCGGGCGCGACCTTCATCTCGCCCTTCGTCGGCCGCCATGACGACAACGGCTTCGACGGCCTCGCCCTCATCGAAGACATCCGCCTCATCTACGACAATTACAGCTTCACGACCGAAATCCTCGCCGCCTCGCTGCGCCACCCCATCCACGTCCTCGACTGCGCGAAGATCGGCGCGGACGTCATCACCGCGCCCCCGGCGGTCATCCGCATGCTGTCGAAGCACGTCCTGACCGACAAGGGTCTCGAAGGCTTCGCCGCCGACTGGGCGAAGACCGGCCAGACGATTCTCTGAGCCGCGGACGGCTTGTCCGGTCTGTCCCCGTCTTGATCCAGGTAATGGATCGCCATCCGAAATGGTTGCATGAAGACGGGAACAGACGGGAACAGACGGGAGACAGAAGATGCACGAGGACGACGACATCCTCTATTATCGCCGCCGCGAACAGCAGGAGCTGAAGACGGCGCAGACGCTCACCGACCCGCTTGCCGCCCGGCTGCACTGGGAAATGGCGCAGCAATACGCCACCCGCGCCCGGCTGCGCGAGGAAGCGCAGGCCTATCTGGAAAGCGAAGGCAAGGATTGGCGACCCCGGCAGGATTCGAACCTGCGACCATTCGCTTAGAAGGCGAATGCTCTATCCAACTGAGCTACGGGGCCGCAGCGCCCTGCGAATAGCGGCCGCGCGCGCCGCTTGCAATCGGCAGGGCAGCCGATAATCATCGCGGCCATGAGCGACGGGACATTGCAGCGGATCGACGCAGGCGCGCTGGGGGAACGGCCGCTGCGCTATTACGACTTTTTCATGGGCGCGTTCGTCACCATCCTGCTGCTCTCGAACCTGATCGGCGCGGCCAAGCTGTCGAGCGTGGGCGGCTTCACCTTTGGCGCCGGCATCCTCTTCTTTCCGCTGGGCTATGTGCTGGGCGACGTGCTCACTGAAGTCTATGGCTATGCCCGCGCGCGGCGCTGCGTCTGGGCGGGGTTCGCCGCTATGCTGTTCATGGCGGGGATGAGTTGGGTCGTGGTGGCCCTGCCGCCCGCCGAAGGCTGGCCCGACCAGAAAGCCTATGAAGCCGTGTTCGGCAGCACATGGCGCATCGTCTTCGCGTCGGTGTGCGCCTTCTGGGCGGGAGAGTTCGCCAACAGCTTCGTCCTCTCCAAGATGAAGATCCTGACGCAGGGAAAGCATCTCTGGATGCGCACCATCGGATCGACCGTGGTGGGGCAGGGGGTGGACAGCATCCTTTTCTACCCGCTCGCCTTCTACGGCCAGTGGACCGATGCGCAGGTCGTGACGGTGATGGTGACGAACTGGGCGATGAAGGTCGGCTGGGAAGCGCTGCTCACCCCCGTCACCTATGCCGTGGTCGGCTTCGTCAAGCGGCGCGAGGGGCTGGACATTTATGACGAGCACACCGACTTCACCCCGTTCCGCACCCGCCTCTCCTGAAATTTTCTGCGGCCACCGCTTCGATAAGGTCATGTTTACCAGTTTCGCGGCAAAGAGTCGGGGATGAGCAGGCATTGGCACGAGCAGTTTTCCGCGCCCGCGCAGGGGCATGACGTCGATCTACTGGCGCGCGAGACCGCCGCTCAATGCTACGGGGCGATGGAGGCGGAACTGGCCCGCGCCCGCCGCCGGTTCGACGCCACCTTTCACCATGCGCCGGTCGGCATGGCGCATGTCGGGCTGGACGGCAGCTTCCTGCTGGTCAACCCGCGCTTCTGCGCCATCAGCGGCTATGATGCCGACACGCTGATCCGCACCGGCTTCCAGCAGATCACCCATCCCGACGATCTGCGCGCGGACGAAGCGTTGCTCACGCGGCTGAACGCTGGCGAACTGCCGCGCTATTCGATGGAAAAACGATATATCCGCGCAGACGGAGCGATCATCTGGGTCAATCTGACCGTCGCCATGGCGCGGGACGAGGCAGGCGAACCGGATTTCTATGTCGCGGTGATCGAGGATCTGTCCGAACTGCGGCAGGCGAGTTTCGAGGCGATCCACGATCCGCTGACGGGTCTGCTCAACCGGCGCGGCTTTGCCTCGCGCGCGCGGGACCGGATCGGCGATACGGGAGCCTCGCTCCCGCAATGCTCGCTTGTCTTCCTCGATCTGGACGGGTTCAAACAGCTCAACGACCGCGAAGGCCATGGCGCAGGCGACGCCTGTCTGGTCGAGGTGGCCCGGCTTCTGCGCGCACCGTCGGGCGAAAGCGACCTGATCGCGCGGCTGGGCGGCGACGAGTTCGTGCTGCTGATGCTGGATGAGGACGCTGACGGCGCGCTGCACCGGGCGCAGCGGCTCTGCACTGCGCTTGCCGGCTGCGGCAGGGGCATCACCGGCAGCATCGGCCTCGCCGTTGCGGAGGCAGGCGAGTCCGGGCTGGACAGCCTGATCGCGCGGGCCGACACGGCAATGCTGACCGCCAAGCGCGCGGGAAAAAATCAGGTCCGCGTCGCCGTCTCCGCTCCGGCATAGGCCGCGCGCACGAAATACAGCCCGTCCGGCGGCGCGTTGAGGCCCAGCGCCGCGCGGTCCCGCGCCTCCAGCGCCGCGCGCAGATCGTCCGCGCTCCACCGCCCCATGCCCACCATCGCGAGGCAGCCGACCATCGACCGCACCTGATGGTGGAGGAAGGACCGCGCCGCCGCGTAGATCGCAATGCGGTCGCCGTCACGCTCCACATCCAGCCGGTCGAGCGTCTTGACCGGGCTGTCCGACTGGCAGTGCGCCGACCGGAATGTGGTGAAGTCATGCCGCCCCACCAGCACCTGCGCCGCCGCGTGCATCGCCTGCGCATCGAGCGGCTGGATCACCCGCCATACCAGCCCTTCCTCGAAGGTCAGCGGCGCGCGGCGGTTGGCGATGCGATAGACATAGGATCGCCCGATGCAGGAAAATCGCGCATGCCAGTCGCCCGGCACCTCGACGCAATCTAGGATCGCGACCGGCGCGGGCCGCATCACGGCGTTGAGCGCTTCCATCAGGCGAAACGGCGCGATCGGCTTTTCCACATCGGCATGGGCGCGCATGCCAAGGCCATGGACGCCTGCGTCGGTGCGCCCTGCTGCGTGGACCGCCACCCGCTCGCCCGTCACCTGATGGATCGCGTCCTCGACGGTCTGCTGGACGCTGGCCCCGTGCGCCTGCCGCTGCCACCCCATGAAGGGGCGGCCATCATATTCGACGGTGAAGGCGAAACGGGTCATGGACGGATCACGGATCGACGCGGCTGCCCGCGGGCATCTCATAGCCGCGCAGCAGTTCGCCCGCGCTCATCGCGCCCTTGCCCGCCCGCTGGATCAGCGTCGGGCGAATGGCGTCCGCGCCGCAGCCGATCAGCAGGCTGTCGTCCAGCAGCACGCCCGGCTCCCCGCCATGATGCTCGACATGGGCGGCAAGGATGCGGAACCGCTCGCCGCGATACTGGAAGAAAGCGCCCGGCGCGGGATTGAACGCCCGCACCTGCCGCTCGACGCCATGCGCGCCCTTGGCAAAGTCGATCCGCGCTTCGGCCTTGTCGATCTTCGCGGCATAGGTCACGCCCTCCTGCGGCTGCGCCATCGGCGGATGCAGCGAAATATCGTCCAGCACCTCGACCATCAGGTCCGCGCCCGCTTCCGCCAGTTCGGCGGTCAGCCCGCCCGCCGTCTTGTCCTCCACCGGCGTCACATGCTTGGCGCGCATCGGTCCGGTGTCGAGGCCCGCTTCCATGTCCATGATCGTGACCCCGGTCACATTGTCCCCGGCCAGGATCGCCCGCTGGATCGGCGCTGCTCCCCGCCAGCGCGGCAGCAGCGAGGCGTGGATGTTCATGCAGCCATTGCGCGGCGCGACGAGGATCGCGCGCGGCAGGATCAGCCCATAGGCCGCCACCACCGCCACATCGGCGTCGAGCGTGGCGAATGCCGCCTGCGTGTCCGCCTCCTTCAGCGACAGCGGCGTGCGCACTTCGATCCCCAGCGCTTCGGCCCGCTGATGCACGGGGGAGGGGCGCAAGCCCTTGCCCCGGCCCGCCGGGCGCGGCGGCTGGCTGTAGGCCGCGACGACCTCATGCCCCGCGCCGATCAGCGCATCGAGGGCCGGAACGGCGAAATCGGGGGTGCCCATATAGATTATCCGCATAGCGCGTCCTCAAAGCCCTTGTGTGCGACAGTTGCAACACTTTATCTCGGTCCATGGCTTCACCAGAAATCGACGCCCTCACGCAGGCGCTCTCCCGTCTGCCCGGCCTTGGCCCCCGCTCGGCGCGCCGCGCGGTGCTGCACCTCCTCAAACGCCGGGAAAGCGCGATGGAGCCGTTGCTGCGCGCGCTGGAGGCGGTGAACGAACGGCTTGTCACCTGCGGCATCTGCGGCAATGTCGACACCGTCGATCCCTGCGGCATCTGCGCCGATCCGCGCCGCGACGCCCGCGCGCTCTGTGTCGTGGAGGATGTGTCGGACCTCTGGGCGCTCGACCGCTCGCGCCTCTTCCCCGGCCGCTTTCATGTGCTGGGCGGGCGGCTTTCCGCGCTGGAAGGGGTGCGGCCAGAGGATTTGGGCATCGACGCTCTGGTTGCGCGGGTGGAGGCGGGCGGCATCGACGAGGTGGTGCTGGCGATGAACGCCACGCTGGAGGGGCAGACCACCGCCCATTATCTTGCCGAGCGGCTGGAGCGCTTCCCCATTCGCCTGACGCAGCTTGCCCATGGCGTGCCGGTCGGCGGCGAACTCGACTATCTCGACGAAGGCACGCTGGCGCAGGCGCTGCGCGCGCGCCGGCCGATGGCCTGACCTGTCCTACCTTTGCCTTGTCTCCTATCCCGGCAGGGTGCACGCGAGGGAGGCGTGCGCAAGAAAATGTCCGGTATAGGAAATACTATGTCAAAACTTGCGGGAAATATGCGAAGTTAAGCGAACAGGGATCATGAACACCCCGCCGCCTCCGGCTTGAATCGATCCTGCGTTCCGCCTATGTTCGGACCATGGCAATCCGTCCCATTCTCGAAGCACCCGACCCGCGCCTGCGCACCATCTCGACCCCGGTCGAGACCATCGACGACGATCTGCAGACGCTGATCGACGACATGTTCGACACCATGTATGACGCGCCGGGCATCGGCCTTGCCGCGATCCAGGTCGGCGTGCCCAAGCGGGTGCTGGTGATGGATCTTCAGGAACCCGAGTCCGACGAAGAAGGCGCGCCACCGGTCAAGAAGCCGATGGTGTTCATCAACCCGGAAATCCTGAAAGGCTCCGAAGACCTCTCGGTCTATAACGAAGGCTGCCTGTCGGTCCCCGACCAGTTCGCCGAAGTGGAGCGTCCCGCCGTCATCCGCGCAAGCTGGATGGATCGCGAAGGCCGCATCCATGAGGAGCAGCTCGAAGGCCTGCTCGCCACCTGCCTCCAGCATGAGATGGATCATCTGGAGGGGATTCTCTTCATCGACCACCTCTCGCGCCTCAAACGCGACATGCTGATGAAGAAACTGCTCAAGGCGCGCAAAGCGGCCTGACCGCCGCCGCGAAAGTGCAAGTAAAGCAACGCCCTGACCATGATGTCGGGGCGTTTTTCTTAAACTTAAGGTGAAAAATCCTTTTCTTTCAATCCGTTCATCTTGCTCGACTGGTCGGGCGTGATGCACAAATCGTCGGAACCTTTCTTGCCGGATGATGCTTGTTCCGCTTGGAAACGTTTCGCCTGGAAAATTAAAGGAGCAATAACCATGTCGCCTTCCGTCAAGAAGATCGTTCCCCTCTCGCTCGTGCTGGTCGGCGCGCTGGGCCTTGGCGGCTGCGCCACCAAGGGCTTCGTGCGCGAGCAGGTCGCCACCGTGAACCAGCGCGTCGATGCGCTCGACTCCAAGCTCCAGCAGACCGACGCCACCGCGCAGCAGGCGCTGGGCGAAGCGCGCTCGGCCTCGGGTCTGGCGCAGCAGAACGGTCAGCGCCTCGACCAGCTCGGCGCGCGCGTCGATGGCGTCGAACAGCGGATGGCCGAAGCGCAGCGCAAGCGCCCGCGCAACTGATACGAGATTGGAAAAGGGCCGGGGCTTGGCATAAGCTCCGGCCCTTCCACATGAGTCGCCACCTTCCATGATGAAATTGCCGCAGGCGTCGTTCGCGATGGCGCTCTCGATCGTCGCTCTCGCAGCCACGCCGCCCGCCCTCGCCGCGCAGAAGCCGCGCAAGGGCAAGGAGGCCGCAGCCGCACCGGCCAAACCGGCCAGACAGCCCGACGCTACTGAAATGACCGTCGATCCCACGCCCCCGGCGCAGCGGGTCATGGGCTGGGTCGGGTCGGCGCGCGACAATGGCAGGCTGCCCTACGCCATCATCGACAAGCAGTCCGCCCGCATCTGGCTGTTCAACGCGAAGGGCGAACGCATCGCCGACGCGCCCGTGCTGATCGGCATCATGGCGGGCGACGACGCCACGCCCGGCATCGGCGCCAAGTCGCTGGCGGAGATCGGCCCGGCGGAAAAGACGACGCCAGCGGGGCGCTTTCTCGCGAAATTCGGGGTCGCGGCGGGCAAGACCCGCGTGCTCTGGGTCGATTACGCCACTTCGGTGGCGCTCCACACCATCCCGCCCGGCAACCCGAAGGAAAAGCGCGTCGCCCGGATGCTCAGCCCCGACATTGCCGACAACCGCATCACCTTCGGCTGCATCAACGTGCCCAAACGCTTCTATGCGCAGGTCAGCCCGCTGTTCGCGAAGAAGGGCGGCTACGTCTACATCCTGCCCGACATCAAGCAGCCGGAGGACGTCTTCCCGCAACTCCACGCCTATCCGGCGGCGGCAGGGGCAGGCTGACGCTCAGCCCGCTCCGTCGGTGTCGAGCGCATAGCCCGCCGACCGGACCGTGCGGATGATGTCCTGATAGCGGCCATCGCCGTTGATCGCCTTGCGGAGGCGGCGGATATGCACGTCCACCGTGCGCAGTTCGATGTCGCTGTCCTGCCCCCACACGCTGTCGAGCAGCCGCTCGCGCGAGAAGACCCAGCCGGGATGCTCCAGAAAATGCTTGAGCAGCCGGAACTCCGTCGGGCCGAGCGGGATCACCTGACCGCTGCGGCGGACCTTGTGCCCCACCGTGTCCATTTCGACATCGGCGAAGGTCAGCGTCTCCCCGGCCAGCGCCGGACGCACCCGGCGCAGCACCGCGCCCACCCGCGCCACCAGTTCGCGGGGCGAGAAGGGCTTGGTCACATAATCGTCCGCCCCGGTTTCGAGGCCGCGCACGCGATCCTCTTCCTCGCCGCGCGCGGTCAGCATGATGATGGGCACATTGGCGGTGCCGCTCATCCGGCGCAGGCGGCGGCACACTTCGATCCCCGACAGGCTTTCGACCATCCAGTCGAGCAGCACGATGTCGGGCGTGCTCTCCTGCGCCATCAGCAGCGCTTCCTCGCCATCGACGGTATGCGCGACCTCGAAATCCTCGCGCTTGAAATGCCAGATGAGCAGTTCGGCGAGCGCCGCGTCATCCTCCACCAGCAGCATTCTGGCCCGTGCCATGCGCTATTCCTCCGGCTGCAGATCTTGGCGGCGCTCGCGGTCGGGCAGCGTCTGGCCGGTCGCGGCATAATAGACCATCTCCGCGACGTTGGTCGCATGGTCGCCGATGCGTTCGATATTCTTGGCGACGAACAGCAGATGCGCGCACTCGCTGATCGTCTTGGGATTTTCGACCATGAAGGTGACGAGCGTGCGGAACACGCTGTTGTAGAAATCGTCCACCACGGTGTCGCGCTCGACCACCGCCAGCGCCAGATCGGGATCGCGCGCGGCGAAGGCGTTGAGCGCGTCGTGCACCATCTCGCCCGCGACCTGCCCCATGGACGGGAGCAGCGACACCGGCTCCATCGTCCGGCTGTTGGTGGCGATCAGCGGCACGCGCTTGGCGATATTTTTGGCATAGTCGCCGATCCGCTCGACCACGCTCACGATCTTGAGCGCCGCGATCACGTCGCGCAGGTCGTTGGCCATCGGCGCACGCAGCGCGATGACCTGAATGACGAGCTTTTCGACCTCCGCCTCGATGGCGTCGATGCGCTTGTCGTCGGCGACCACCTGCGCGGCAAGGTCGCGATCCTGCCGCAGCAGCGCCACCATCGCATTCTCGATCGCCGCTTCGGCCCGTCCGCCCATTTCGGCGATCAGCCCCCGCAGCGTGTCGATTTCCTCGTCGAAAGCCTTGATCGTATGTTCAGCCATAGTTCGTCTCCCCCGGATCAGCCGTATCGTCCGGTGATATAATCCTTGGTCCGCTCCTGACGCGGGTTGGTGAAGATGTCGGATGTCACGCCATATTCGACCAGTTCGCCCAGGTGGAAAAAGGCCGTGCGCTGCGACACGCGGGCCGCCTGCTGCATGTTGTGGGTGACGATCACGATGGCGTAGCGGCCGCGCAGTTCGTGGATCAGTTCCTCGATCTTGGCGGTCGCGATGGGGTCGAGCGCGGAGCAGGGTTCGTCCATCAGGATGACTTCGGGTTCCACCGCGATGGCGCGACCGATGCACAGCCGCTGCTGCTGCCCGCCCGAAAGCGCGGTGCCGCTGTCGTGCAGGCGGTCCTTCACTTCTTCCCAGAGGCCCGCACGGCGCAGCGACTTTTCGACGATCACGTCCATGTCCGCCTTCCCGGCGGCAAGGCCGTGGATGCGCGGGCCGTAGGCGATATTTTCGTAGATCGACTTGGGGAAGGGATTGGGCTTCTGGAACACCATGCCCACCCGCGCGCGAAGCTGCACCACGTCCATCGACGGCGCGTAGATGTCGTCGCCGTCCAGCGTGATCGTCCCTTCGACGCGCGCCGACGCGACCGTGTCGTTCATGCGGTTGAGCGTGCGCAGGAAGGTCGACTTGCCGCAGCCCGACGGGCCGATGAACGCGGTCACATTGTCCATGTCGACGTCGATGGACACGCCCTTGATCGCCTGCTTGGTACCGTAGAAGACCTTGACGTCGCGCGCCGTCATCTTGGGGTCGGCGGGGGCGAGGGCTTTCTGTTCTTCGGTCATGACCACCGTCTTTCGAATTTGTTGCGCAGGTAGATGGCGAGCCCGTTCATCGCGAGCAGGAAGACGAGCAGCACGATGATCGCGGCGGACGTCTTTTCGACAAAGCCCTTCGACACTTCATCGGACCACAGGAAGATCTGGACCGGCAGAACGGTCGCCGGATCGGTGACGCCGCCCGGCGGCGTCGCGATGAAGGCGCGCATCCCGATCATCAGCAGCGGCGCCGTCTCGCCCAGAGCGCGCGCCATGCCGATGATCGTGCCGGTCAGGATGCCGGGCAGGGCGAGCGGCAGGACATGCTGGAACACCACCTGCACCGGCGACGCCCCGATGCCGAGCGCGGCGTCGCGGATGCTGGGCGGCACCGCCTTGATCGCATTGCGACCGGCGATGACGATGACCGGCATGGTCATCAGCGCCAGCGTCATTCCGCCCACCAGCGCGGCGGAACGGGGCAGGTGCAGGAAGTTGAGGAAGATCGACAGGCCCAGCAGACCGAAGATGATCGAGGGCACAGCCGCCAGATTGTTGATCGACACTTCGATGATGTCGGTCCACCACGCCTTTGGCGCATATTCCTCCAGATAGAGGGCGGTCGCGACGCCGATGGGGAAGCTCAGCAAAAGGGTGACGAGCATCGTCAGCAGCGACCCCTTGAACGCGCCCCAGATGCCGACCTGCGTCGGATCGGTGCCGTCGCTCGACGACAGGAACGTCGCGTTGAAACCGGTCGACAGGACGCCTGCCTTCTTGAGCCGCTCCACCGCCGCTTCCGCTTCCGGCGTGCCCTTGCCCTTGTTGGCGAGGTCGATGGCGGTCGCGGCGGGCAGTTCGATCGTGGCCGTCCGCCGCAGGATCGTCGGATCGTCCTTAATCGCATCGCGGATCGCGAGCCATGCCGTCGGAGCGATCAGGTCGTCGCCATCGGGGCCGAGCGCCTTTTCCGCGACCGCGCCCGTCATCGTCGGCAGTCCGGCTTCGGCCAGCGCCCTGTCGGTGATGGCGGCGGGGTCGAGCTTCAGCGGCGAGGCGGGGAAGTCGATCTTCACCGCAATCTCGGTCCGGGTGAAGCCGCGCAGGCCGTTGCCCATCATGGTGACGAGCAGGAAGGCGAGGAACGCGGCCGACAGCAGCACCGCGAGCAGTCCGACCGCCCTGAAGCGCCGTTCGGAGGCATAACGGCGGGCGATCCGCCGCTGCATCGCATCCGATTTCCAGTCGGTAGGCAGGCGCTCTGCGGAAAGAGGAGCGGAACTCATTCGTAAGCCTCGCGATATTTCTTCACGACCCGCAGGGCCACG
Source organism: Sphingobium amiense (assembly GCF_003967075.1). Classification (NCBI taxonomy): domain Bacteria; kingdom Pseudomonadati; phylum Pseudomonadota; class Alphaproteobacteria; order Sphingomonadales; family Sphingobiaceae; genus Sphingobium; species Sphingobium amiense. The sequence continues at coordinate 2,120,126 of NZ_AP018664.1, read as the reverse complement.
ATGTTGAGCAGCAGGGTGACGATGAAGAGGACGAGGCCGAGCGCGAAGGCCGCCAGCGTCTTGGCGCTGTCGAACTCCTGATCGCCGGTCAGCAACTGGACGATCTGCGTCGTCACCGTGGTCACGCTGGCGAAGGGATTGAGCGTCATGTTCGCGGCAAGGCCCGCCGCCATCACCACGATCATCGTTTCGCCGATCGCGCGGCTGACCGCGAGCAGCACGCCGCCCACAACGCCCGGCAGCGCAGCGGGGATCAGGACGCGGCGGATGGTCTCGCTGGTGGTCGCGCCCATGGCGAGGCTGCCGTCGCGCATGGACTGGGGCACCGCCGCGATGCTGTCGTCCGCCATGGAGGACACGAAGGGAATGATCATCACGCCCATGACCAGACCGGCGGCGAGCGCGCTTTCGCTGCTGGCGCCGCCGATGCCGATGGCGGCGGCAAGGTCGCGCAGCGCCGGGGCGACGGTCAGCGCCGCGAAATAGCCGTAGACCACCGTGGGCACGCCAGCCAGCACCTCCAGCATCGGCTTCATCCAGCGGCGCACCGTGGGGCTGGCATATTGGGTGAGGTAGATCGCGCTCATGAGGCCGAGCGGAATGGCGACGATCATGGCGATGATCGCGCCGATGAAGATCGTGCCCCAGAACAGCGGCACCGCGCCGAACGCATCATTATTGCCGTAGCCCATCGCAGCGGACTGCGGCGACCATTTGAGGCCGAAGAGGAAATCGACGGGACTGACCATCGAGAAAAAGCGGAAACTTTCCCACAGGAGCGACGCGACGATGCCCAGCGTCGTCACGATCGCCAGCAGCGAAGCCAGCAGCAGCAGCGCCATCACCAGCCGCTCGACCCGCGTGCGAGCGCGGAAGTCGGCGCGGATGCGGGTGAAGGCATAGGCGCCCCCGGCAAAGGCCAGCACCAGCGCCAGCGCCGCGCCCGCCATGCCGTAATGCGATCCGGCTTCGCGATAGGGCTGCACCAGCGGTTCGCTCGCCGGGTTGAAGGCGGCGGCCTGATCGCCCTGAGCAATGGCCCGCGCTTCGCCCAGAATGGCAGAACGGGCGAAGGCGTCGGTGGGCAGGGTGCGCGCGGCGGGGTCCGCCAGCACGCTCTGCGTCACGAGGCCGGGCGACACATTCGCCCACACCGCCAGAAACAGCGCGGCGGGCGCGACCGCCCACAGCGCCACATACCAGCCGTGGAAGCCGGGGAGCGAATGCACCGCGTCGCGGCGGCCCGACGCGCGCGCCGCCGTCTGGAATCGGACGGCGCGGGCGCGGGCGCTGACCCAGGCGATCGCGCCGAGGCCTGCGAGCAGCAGGAGGATGGCTGGTCCGGTCATAGTCCCTTACTTCAGATCCGTGCCGTCGAGCACGGTCAGCATTTTGACGATCTTCGCGTTTTTCGCGCGCACCTCTTCGGGCGCCGCGACCATGCCCCGCTTGGTGAGCGGCCCGCCCGGCCCCCAGTTCACCGCGAAAGCGTCGAGATAGCCCGCAAGGCCGGGAATGGCCTTCATATGCGCTTTCTTGACATAGACGAACAGCGGCCGCGCGCCGGGATACTGGCCAGTCGAAACCGTGTCATAGGTCGCCTGCATGCCGTTGATCGGCACGTCGCGCAGGCTGTCCTTATTCTCCTCCAGAAAACTGAAGCCGAACACGCCGACCGCATCGGGATTCGCGCCGAGCTTCTGGACGATCAGATTGTCGTTCTCGCCGGCATCGACATAGCGGCCATCCTCGCGGACGCGGGTGCAGATGCCCTTATATTTCTTCTCGTCCTCTTCCTTCAGCGCCTTCATCGCCGGGTCGGTCTGGCATCCCTTTTCCAGGATGAGTTCGGCCAGCGAATCGCGCGTGCCGCTGGTCGATGGCGGGCCGAGGACGGTGATCGGGACGGCGGGGAGGGAAGGGTCGACATCCTTCCACGTCTGCGCCCGGTTGTCGCCCTTGCCATAGGGACTGGCCGCCAGCGCCTCATAGACGATCCTGGGCGTCAGGCTGATGGGCGGGCCATTTTTCGACTGGGCGAAAGCGAGGCCATCGACGCCGATCTGCACCTCCACAATGTCGCGGACGCCGTTCGACCGGCACTGTTCGAACTCGGACTTCTTGATGCGGCGCGACGCATTCTCGATGTCGGGATATTGCGCGCCGACGCCCGAGCAGAAAAGCTTCATGCCGCCGCCCGTGCCGGTCGCCTCGATGATCGGGGATTTCATGCCGGGCGTTCCCAGCACGAAGATTTCAGCGGCTGCGGTGGCGAAGGGATAGACGGTCGAAGAACCGACGGCCCGGATCTGGTCGCGCGTCGTGCTTGCGCCGCCCGCACCGTCACCGCAGGCGGTGAGGGTGCAGAGGCTCGCAACGCTGACGGCGAGCAGGACTGAGCTTTTCACGCGGGTCTCCAAATTCAGGGCCGCGAGTCCCGTGTCGCCGCCCCCCTGTCGGAGAACGCCCCTAATCGCGGTTCGTCGCCGCTTTGTGACATATCGGTTTCATTTTCATGACACCGTGCCCGAAAGTGCCGAAGGCCGCTTTTTCTCGTCGTTCCTCTGCGCGCTTTCCTCGACCGGCGGCGGCAGCAGGACGGTGATGGTCGCCCCCTTGCCCAGCGTGCTGGCAATATCGAATCGCCCGCGATGCCGCTCGACGATGTGCTTGACGATGGCGAGGCCGAGGCCCGTGCCCCCCATCGCCCGGCTGCGGCCGGAATCGACGCGGTAGAAGCGTTCGGTGAGGCGCGGCAGATGATCGGGCGCGATGCCTTCGCCTTCGTCCGCGACGATCAGCTTCGCCATGCGGCTCGGCCCTTCGGTCAGCGACACATGAATTGGCGTGCCGGGGCGGCCATATTTGACCGAATTGCCGATGAGGTTGTGCAGAAGCTGCGACAGTTGCGCCCGGTCGCCCTGAACGGCGGGCACGGCAGGCGCGATGTCCATCTGCACGTCACGGCCCCGCTCGCCGTGGCTGGAGCGAAAGACGCCGACCACCTCCGCCGCCAGTTCGGCCAGATCGACGCGCATGTCGGGCAGGCGATGCTTTTCCGATTCGATGCGAGACAGGGAAATGAGGTCGTCGATCAGCCGCTGCATCCGCCGCGCTTCGCCGTCCATGATGCCGAGGAAGCGTTGCCGCGTTTCCCCGTCCTTGCCCAGTTCCGGGTCGGCCAGCGTTTCGATGAAGCCCAGTATTCCGGCCAGCGGCGTGCGCAGTTCATGGCTGGCATTGGCGACGAAATCGACGCGCATCCGCTCGGCGGCATGGGTTCCGCTATGATCGACGAGGTGGACGAGGCGGCGGATGTCGGCGACGTCGCCCACCGGCGCGATGCGCATCTGCCAGCGCGCATCGCGGCCGCCCACGCCGACCAGTTCGATGGTCAGCGGCTCGGCGAGCGGGGCCGTGCTCGACAGCCGCTCGGCGGCGGCGGGGTGGCGGATGGCGAGCCGTGCGTCCTCCCCCTCGATATGATTGCCCAGCAGCCGCTGCGCCGCGCGGTTGGCGCGCAGGATGCGCCCGCGCTCGACCAGCATCAGCGGGTCGGCGATCGCTTCCATCAGGCTGGCGAAGGCGGGATGATCGGGAAAGTCGGGAATGTCCGCGTCCGCAGGTGTGGTGTCCGTGCCGGTGGGCGTCCCTTCGGCGCAGATCAGCATGACGACAAGGCCCGCCAGCACCGGCAGCGCGATGGCGATGGCCGACGCGCCCAGCGCCAGCGCGCCCCCCGTGCCCAGAAGCAGCATGGCGAGCGAGGCGGTGATCTGGGAAGTGGTCAGTCGATTCATGGTTACCGCGCTGGATATTTCCCGCATTTGCTGCGATGTCTGAACCCAATAGCGGCCAATCGTGACGCTTTGGCAAGCGCATTGACAGAAATAGGGACGCAGATGAACGAACCGACGCAGCCGCAGGATGCCGCGCAGGGCGAAGAGGCAGGGCGCACCGACGCCGCGCTGCCCGTTCCCTCGCGCCGCCAGTTGCTGATGGGCGGAGCGGTCGCGGGCGCGGCCATCGTGTCGATCCGCCCGGCGCTCGCCAACACCGCCGCGTCGGTGCTCAACTGCACCATCCCGGTCCCCGATCAGGGCCGCGCCAGCAACTATATCGCGCCGGACGGCAATCTGGTCCCGGCGGGCACGCAGGGCGCCTATCCCGGCGCGGGGCGGCCCTTCTCCGGTGAACAGGTCAAGCAGGCGATGCAGGGCGGGCGGCTGCCCGGCACCAGCTACGAGCAGAATCAGGCCTATCTCAACTATATCCGCCGCCTTCAGCGCGGCACCAGCGGCTTTACCTGCTACGCTTCCCTGCAAATGCCGCGCTAGGTCTCGAAACAGGCGGACCCCGTCCGCCGGATCGCGACGCCGAAATATATCGTTTCTGCATTGTAACAAACTGAACTTTGGATGGATTTCCCGGTTTGACTCCGTCACAGACAGGGCGGGTCGCATACTACAGGGGAACAGTCGATGTTTCAGTATGGCGGCCCGGAAGGGTCCAGACCCTTTGTCGCGATCTATCTCTATCAACCGGGCGACGGCGGTCTCGACCGCGTCGCCATCCTCCTCGCCAACCATCTGCTCCGGCGACGCATTCCGGTCGAACTGTGGATGACGAGGCTGGAAGGTCCAGCGGCGCATCTCATTGATCCCGACGTCCCCGTGCGTCAGGTCAAAGCGCCCCGCATGGCCCGCCGCCTGTCGATGATCGCGCAATATCCCCGCCTCGCGGCCATGGTCCGGCGCCATCGCCCCGACATCCTCTATTCGGCGGGCAATCAGAGCAATATGCTGGTGGCGCTGGCGTGCCGGGGGACACCGACAAAGGCGGTGGCGCGCATTTCCAACCCGATCGTGCACGCCGGAAAGCACCGCCTGCCGACGCTTGCGCGGCTCAGCCGGTTTCGCGCGATCAGCCGCATCAGCGATCTGACCATCGTCATGGGCGCGCATGACCGCGATCTGCTGGAAGCAACCGGCCCGGTGCGCCTGCTGCCGCGCCCCACCGTCACGCCCGCCATGGCGCGGATCGGCGCGTCGCGCAAAGGTCGCTGCCCGGACGCGCCGTGGCGGCTGCTGATGGTCGGCCGGCTCGCAAAGCAGAAGGACCATGCGACCGGGCTGGCGGCGCTGGCCCGCTTGCGCCACATCGACTGGCGGCTGACCATCGCGGGGCAGGGGCCGCTCGAAGCGTCGCTGCGGGACCGGAGCGAATCGCTGGGCATCGCTGACCGCGTGACCTTCGCCGGCTATGTCGGTGATCCCGATGCGCTGGCCGCCCTCATGGGGGAATCCGACATTCTGCTCCAGCCATCCTGCTGGGAAGGGCTGGGCGCCACCCTGATCGAAGCGCTGTCCTGCGGAACGCAGGTGGTTTCGACCGACTGCACGCCCAATATCCGCCCGATCATGGCTGCGGCGGCGCAGCATCCGGTCGTGCCGGTGGGCGACGCCGCCGCCTTCGCGCGCGCCGTCGAACGCACGATGGCGCATCCGGTCGCGCCCGAAAGGCTGACCGCCGCCGTGCGCGATCATGGCGTGGAGCGCGCGCTCGACCATTATCTCCACGCGTTCAGGACGCTGGTCGGCATTCAGGCGAACGCGACGCCCATCGCCAGCCCCGTGCTGATACGTTAGGCACTTGGCTACTCTCCCGCGCTAGAGAAGGGGGGAGACGCGATCCGGGGGTGCCATCATTGTCCGCGACGACAGCCTATCGCCGGAGCGAAGCCGACGCGCTGCTGACCTGCGCGCTCGATGACCTGACTTTGCTCTATCACCGCCGCTCGGGTCAGACGCATATGGTCATCAGCCCCGTGCCGGAGATTCTCGCCCGCATGGAAAGCGGCGCACCGGTGACGGCGGCGGCGCTGCACGACGATCTCGCGCGCGACTTTGACCTCGGACCCCGCGATGCGGCGGTGGAGGCCATCGCCGCGCATCTGGAATCGCTGGCAGCGCTGGGGCTGGTGCGCCCGGCATGAGGCACAGGCTGACCCTGAAGATCGGTCCGGCGAACTTCCGCATCGGCTCTGCATGGGCGTCGCCGATTGCGGCGCTGCGGCGGCTTTATGCCGGTTATCCGGATGCGGACGGGTGCATCGCCGACTTCACCGTTCGGCTCCAGCCGACCGGCGCGCTGCGCCGCTGGGTGCGCCCGTCCATCTTCATCACCGGCGACCATGGCCTTGCCGACGCCGCGCCGATGAGCCTTGCGCATGGGCTGCTGGCGGCGGAAATGGGGATGAACCTGCAAATGGCGCTGGGCTGGCGGCGGCACCTGCTGCTCCATGCATCGAGCGTCGAGAAGGACGGGCGCGCGCTCGTCATGACGGGCGAGTCCGGCTCGGGCAAATCGACGCTGGCGGCCTTGCTGGGTGAGCGCGGCTGGCGCTTCATGGGCGACGAGTTCGCGCTCCTCGACCTGACGAGCGGCGCAATCCTGCCCTTCCCCCGCCTCGTCAGCCTCAAGAACAGCGCTATCGACGTGGTGAAGGGGGAAGTCGGCGAAGCCCGCATGGGACCGCTGTTGCGGGGCACGGCGAAGGGAGACATCCGCCACATGGTCCCGCGCGCCGACGCCGTCGCGCGCATGGGGGAGGGGGCGATGCCCGCGCTGCTTCTCTTCCCGCGCTTCGGTCACGCCAAGGACGAAAGGCCGGTCGGGCAGGCCGAAATCTTCATGCGCATGACACAGGCGTCGACCAACTATGTGACGCTCGGGCAGCCGGGCTTCGCTGCGCTGACCCGCTTCGTGCAGCAGGTGCCCGCCCGCGCCATCGACTTTCCCGACGGCGAAGCCGCCGTCGCGATGGTCGAGCGGCTGTGGGAGGAACTGGCATGAGCGCCGCGCTGCTGGTCCGCGCCCTGCGCGATCCCGCAAGCGTCGAAGCGCTCCGCGCTGCGCAGTGGAACGCACTGCTCGCCGCCGCCAAGGCGGAGCGGCTGATCGCGACGCTGGCCGTCCGGCTGGAGGAGCGCGCCGTGCCGCCCGCCGCCCGCGCCGTGCTGGACGACGCCCGCGCCGACGCCGAGCGGGAGGCGCAACAGGCGCTCTGGGAAGCGGACCGCGCCGCCTTCGCGCTGCGCGGGACCGGTGTGCCGCCGGTGCTGCTCAAGGGCGCAGCCTATGCCGCCGCTGGCCTTGAAGCGGCGCAGGGCCGCTTCATCGGCGATCTCGACATCCTCGTGCCGCGCGCGGCGATGGATCAGGTGGAGCGCGCACTGCTGGCGGCGGGCTGGGAATGGGTGAAGGAAGACGCCTATGACGACGCCTATTACCGCCAGTGGATGCACGAACTGCCGCCCCTGATCCATGCCGAGCGCGACCGGATGATCGACGTGCACCACAACATCCTGCCGCTGACCGCGCGCCCCCGTCCCGATCCGCAGGCGATGCTCGCCGATGCCGTCGCGGCGGGGGAGGGGTTGTATGTCCTCTCACCCGAAGACCGCGTGATCCATGCCGCCGCCCATATGCTCGCCGACGGAGACCTGCAGGGCGGGCTGCGCAACCTGTGGGACATTCACTGTCTCCTCCGGGAGTGCGATCCGGCGGATCTGGATCGACGTGCGGAACGCCATGGCCTTGCCCGCGATGTGAGACAGGCCCGCAGGCTGGCAGGTGCGATCTACGGCGCGGGCACGCGCCTGACCTTGCGGGACCGGCTCTTCATCGCCCGCCTGCTCGCCCGCGACGGATGGGGCCGCGAAACGCGCAAGCCGCTGGTGTTCGCCTTCTACCTGCGTTCGCACCTGCTGCGCATGCCGCTGCCGATGCTGGCGCGCCACCTGTTCACCAAATGGCGCAAGGGCCACCGGCCCCAATGATCCGACAGGCCCGATGATCCGACAGGCCCAGCGATGCGGGGGGCGGTCAGCGCCCGCCCAGCATCGCCCGGATCGCCAGCCCCGCCATGTCCGCCACCGCCAGTATCTGCTCCGGTGTCTTGCCCGCGCGCGCATCGGCGGACATGCCGGACATGATCGCCGCCATATAATCCGACACGACCTGCGCCTTGTCGGGATGGGTGATCGCCACGAAGTCGCGCATCCGGTTGCAACTGTCGTTCAAGAAGGCACGCGCGCGGCAGCTCGCGTCCGGATCGACGCCTCTCGCGCCCTCCAGCACCAGGCAGCCGGGCGCCTGCGGATCGGCGGCGTAGATTGCCGCCGTCTCCCGCAAAAAAGCGGACAAAGCCGCCGCCGGATCGCCGCCCGGCGCCAGCAGGTCGCGCATCGGAGCGGCGGCGCAGTCATAGCGCGCCAGCACCTCCTCATAGAGCGCGGCCTTGCTGCCGAATGCGGCATAGAGGCTGGGCGGATTGACGCCCATCGCTTCGGCCAGCGCCGCCACGCCGACCCCCTCATAGCCATGCGCGTGGAACAGCGCCTGCGCCGTCCGGAGCGCCTTGTCCCGGTCGAAAGCGCGCGGTCGGCCACGGCGTTTCGATTTTTCTTTATCGACCACTATAAAAATCCTTGAATCGGCGCATCGGTACTATACATAGCGACTGCTACAAAATTCTCAAGGAAAGCTCCCATGACCGACTTCACATCCAAAAAGGCACTCGTCATCGGCGGCAGCCGCGGCATCGGCGCGGCAATCGTCCGCCGGTTCGCCGCGGACGGAGCGCAGGTGACATTCACTTATTCCGGCTCGCACGACGCAGCGCAGGCGCTGGCGGCGGAAACAGGCGCCACCGCCGTCCGATCCGACGCCGCCGACCGGCAGCAGGTGGTAGATGTCGTCGCCGCGCAGGGGCCGCTCGACATATTGGTGGTGAACGCAGGCGTCGCCATCATCGGCGACCCGCTCACCTTCGACGCCGACGAGGTGGACCGCATGATCGACATCAACGTCCGCGCGCCCTACCATGCGTCGGTCGAAGCCGCACGGCGGATGCCCGACGGCGGCCGCATCATCGTCATCGGCTCCGTCAACGCCGATGCGGTCCCCTTTGCGGGCGCGGCGGCCTATGCGCTCACCAAATCGGCGCTTCAGGGTCTGGGCCGTGGACTGGCGCGCGACTTTGGCGATCGCGGCATTACCGTGAACATCATCCAGCCCGGCCCCATCGACACCGATATGAACCCGGCGGAAGGCGGCATCGCTGACATCGTCAAGCCCTTCCTCGCGATCAAGCGCTATGGCAGGGCGGATGAGATTGCGGGCCTCGCGGCCTATCTCGCGGGTCCGGAGGCGTCCTATGTCACCGGCGCGTTCCACACGATCGACGGCGGCTTCGGCGCCTGACGCGGTGGCAGAAGCGGGCGCTCCATCGGGGCGCCCGGCCGCTCATTTCCTTTTCAGTATGTCGAGCGCCAGCACGGTCATCGCCTCGCTCGCCGTGGCGATGACCTGATCGGCCTGCGGCGCCCAGAAGGGGCTGTGGAGCGAAGGCAGTGTCGCCTGACCCGCCTTCGCCGCCGCCATTTTGTCGGCAGGCACACCGCCCACCCAGAAGATGAAGCTGCTGATGCTCTTGTCCGCGCGGTAAAAGCGCCCGAAATCCTCGCCGCCCATGACCGCGGCGGTCCGCACGACGCGCCCCTCGGGGAAATGTGCTTTCAGGATACCCGCCATCTGCTCGGCGAACTCGGGCGGATTATAGGTGGACGGGGTGAACTCGTCCTTCACCGTTACCACCGGCATCCGGTCCTCCGGCACGCCCGCCGCAATCGCCTCGCCGCGCGCGATGCGGCGGATGCCCTCGATGAGCTTCGCGCGCGTTTCGTCCGAATAGCTGCGGACGGTCAGCAGCAGCTTGGCTTCGTCGGGGATGATATTATGCTTCGCCCCGCCCTGAAAGCTGCCCACGGTGACGACCGCCGGATCTTGCGGTTCCTGCTCGCGGCTGACCAGCGTTTGCAGGCTGGTGACGATCCGCGCGCCCAGCACGATGGGGTCTTTCGTCGTCTGCGGATAGGCGCCATGGCCGCCCACGCCCTTCACGTCGATGTCCACGCTGTCCACATTGGCGAGCGCATAGCCCGGCGTGTAGCCGATCTGCCCGGCGGGCAGGTTCGCCGCATCGTGGAAGGCGATGGCGTGTGTCGGGCGCGGGAAGCGGGTGTAGAGGCCATCCTCCAGCATGTCGCGCGCGCCCTTGCCCACTTCCTCTGCGGGCTGGAGGATCATGACGAGCGTGCCGTCCCAGTACTTCTTGCGCGCGGCAAGCAGCTTCGCCGTCTCGATAAAGGCCGTCATGTGCGTGTCATGGCCGCAGGCGTGCATGACCCCCGTTTCCACGCCTTCGGGCGTCTTGGTCCGCACTTTCGACGCGAAGTCGAGGCCGGTTTGCTCGACGACCGGCAGCCCGTCCATGTCGGCGCGGATCAGCAGCACCGGGCCGGAGCCGTTCTTCATCACCGCGACGACGCCCGTGCCGCCGACCTTTTCCGTCACGTCGAATTTCAGTGCGCGCAGCCGCCTGGCGAGCTTGGCGGCGGTGCTCACTTCCTGAAGCGACAGTTCGGGACTGGCGTGGAGATCGCGATACAGCGTCATCAGCCCGTCCATATCCTTCGCGACCGCAGCGCCGATCTCGCTCTGCGGCGGCGGCGTCGTGGGTGTCTGTGCGGCGGCGATGGACGAAAGGCTGGCGGCGGCCAGAAAGGCCGTTAACGCGTGGCGCATGTGCGAATGTCTCCCTTGCTGGGGCGGGAGCATAGGCGCAAATGCGCGGCGGAAAAGGGGCAAAAGCAAAAGGCCCGCCCCTTGAAGGGACGGGCCTTCGGCCGTCAGCCTGACGAAACGGTCAGAGGTGGAACACCAGACCGGCCATCGGGCGGAAGCTGTCGAAGTCGTAGGTGTCGACCTGGAAGCGGACGCGCACGCCGCTGTTGCCGGTGATGCCGCCCATGCCGATCTCCTTGGGACCGACCTCGACGCCCGCGCCGTACATCCAGTCCTTGCGGTCGGGCCAGCCGCCCTTGCCGTTGACCCACTGATAGCCAGCCGACGCGTAGATCAGGCCGCTTTCACCGGCGCGCGCGCCGAACCGGCCCTTCACGCCATATTCCCAGTCGATGTCGCTGAAACCCTTGGTGGCGTTGCCTTCAACGCCGACGAAAACGGGGCCGAGCGGCACGTTGACGCCCGCGATACCGCTGATGAGCGCACCGTTCATGATGGTTTCGCCCGGAATGCGGCCGAACTCGCTGCCACGGTCGAACGTGTGATAGCCGCCCAGTACGCCGACATAGGGTTCGATGCCGAAGGCGTCGGTGCCGTCAGGCGCGGTGTCCTGCGCGAAGGCAGCCGAAGGCAGCGCGGCGACCATCGCCGCGGCGAGAAGATATTTTTTCATAAGGGAAAATCCTGCGAAGTTGATGTTTGCGTTTGCGAGGGTTTAACCCACGGCAATCTTCGCTGGTTTCCCTTCCGCCCCGAAAATCTCGCTGCGTTGCAAAAAGGACACGGAAACTTGCTGCAAGATGAACGGCTTACTGCGCCGTCCAGCCTCCGTCGATGCTGAGATTGGCGCCCGTCACCTGCGCCGCCGCGTCGCTGCACAGATAGAGCGCGGTCGCAGCAACCTGCTCGGCGGTGACGAACTGCTTGGTCGGCTGGCCCGCCAGCAGCACGTCGTTCATGACCTGCTCGCGCGTCATGTTCCGCGCCTTCATCGTATCGGGAATCTGGTTTTCCACGAGCGGCGTCCAGACATAGCCGGGCGAAATGCAGTTGGCGGTGATGCCGAACGTCGCGACTTCCAGCGCGACCGTCTTGGTGAAGCCGGCAAGTCCGTGCTTGGCCGTCACATAGGCCGCCTTGAACGGCGAGGCGACGAGCGAATGGGCCGACGCGGTCTGGATGATCCGCCCCCATTTCTTCTGCTTCATATAAGGCACCGCGAGCCGCGTCGTATGAAACGCGGCGTTGAGGTTGAGCGCGATGATGAGATCCCATTTGTCGAGCGGAAATTCCTCCACCGGCGCAACATGCTGGGTGCCCGCATTGTTGATGAGGATGTCGACGCCGCCGAAGGCGTCCGCCGCTTCCTTCATCATCGCCTCGATCTGGTCGACCTTTGTCAGGTCATGGCCCGAAAAGAGCGCCTTCGCGCCGGACAGCGCCTCAAGGCCGACCCGTTCCTTCTCGATGGCGTCCGCATCGCCGAAACCGTTGATGACGACATTGGCGCCTTCACCCGCCAGCGCCCTGGCATAGGCGAGGCCGATGCCCGATGTGGAACCGGTGATGAGGGCGGTCTTGCCGGCGAGGGACTTGCTCATGCGCTCTTCTCCTTCAGGTGATCGGGGGCGTCGAGGTCGAAGGACGAACTGCGGCCGTTGACGATGTTGCGGGCGATGAGGTCGCCCTTGTGCATGACTTCTTCCACCGCTTCCCGGCCCTGACTCCAGTGGTCGAGCATGGTCGAGCGGGAAAATTCGAAGTCCTTCGCCCCGCTTTCCCAGTTGCGGGTGCGGTAGATGAGGTGGACGATGTTGACCGATCCCTGATCCAGACACTGACGCAGCGCCTGTGCTTCCTCGCTGCGCTGGAGTTCGGGCGGCAGCCGGTCGAGCAGCGCCTTGATCGCGCCATGTTCGCGGCGCAGGCGCAGATACTGGTCCGTCACCTGCCGGGTGCGGCTGCTATACTGGATGTCCTTCATGCGCGAATAGACATCGGTCATCTGCCGCGGCATCGGCCCTTCGGCGGGGAAGAGATCGACCTGAAACACCAGCATATCCTCGGTCTGGTGGTCGAGAACATGAGCCAGCGGGGTGTTGGAGACGATGCCCCCGTCCCAATACCAGCGCCCGTCAATCTCCACCGGCGAAAGGCCCGGCGGCAGGGCGCCCGAAGCCATGATGTGCCGCGCGTCGATCCGCGTGTTGCCGCCGGGGCCGCGCGTATCCCAATAGGCGAAATTGCCCGTCTCCACCTCCACCGCGCCCACCGACAGCCGGACAGGCCCATCGTTGAGCAGATCCCAGTCGACGCAGGCGTCCAGCGTCTCCTTGAGCGGGGAACTGTCGTAGAAGCTGATCGCGCCCGGCGTCCCTTCGGGCATCAGCGTCGCGGGCCAGAGGCGCGGGCGGAACATGCCCGGCACGCCGAACCCGGCGACCACACTGGCGGCGGTGAGGTGCGCGGCTTCCCGGATATGGTCGATTTCGGGCAGGATGACGTTGGGCATCCCGCCCGACACCGTATACCAGAATTTCTTGAGCCGGCTGATGCGGCGGTGCGGCGGATTGCCCGCGATGATGGCGGCGTTCACCGCGCCGATGGAAATGCCCGCAACCCAGGAGACATCGACGCCCAGCTCGTCGAGCCGCTCATAGACCCCCGACTGATAGGAACCCAGCGCGCCCCCGCCCTGCAACAGCAGCGCCACCTCGCGCGGCAGCGGCAGCGGCGTGCGTGCGCGGCGGGGCGGCTTGGAATCGGATGCGGGAGTGTTCATGTCTGCCATGTCGCAGTGCAATATAGAATGTGGGCGCGGCATTCCAACTGAACTTGTCGTAACAATCGGGACATATCGCGCAACTTTCCGGCCGGTCGGGCAGTTCCCTCCTGCGATCGGATCGCCTAGGAAATGACCGGCGAACAGGGAGGGCAGAATGCGGCTCGACGACGAACAGGAAAGCAGCCATTTCGAGGTGCAGGACGGCCGGGGCGGCGGCTTTGGCGGCGGAATGGGCGGCGGCCTCGGCATGCTGCTCCCGCTCATCGGCAGCCGGTTCGGCTGCGGCGGCATCGTCGTGGTGCTCATCGTCATGGCGGTGATGGGCATGAACCCGCTGAGCCTCGTGGGCGGCGGAGGCGGCGGCCAGCCGGTGCAGACGGAAAGGCCGAAGCTGGAGGATCTGTCGGATGTCCAGCGCACCTCGCTGCGCGTCCTGGGATCGACCGAGCGCCGCTGGAGCGACATCTTCAAGGCGGAAGGGCAGAGCTATCCGCCGCCGACGCTGGTTTTCTACAGCCAGAACGGCCAGTCGGGCTGCGGCGCGGCGATGTCCGCCATGGGGCCATTTTATTGCCCCGCCGACCAGCGCATCTATCTCGACACCGACTTCTTCCGCGAGATGGAAACCAGGTTCAACGCGCCGGGCGACTTCCCCATCGGCTACATCATCGCGCATGAGGTCGGCCATCATATCCAGACCGTCACCGGTGAAGCCGACCGCATCCGCAAGGCGCAGCAGCGCGCGTCGGAAGCGGAAGGCAATGCGCTTCAGGTCAAGATGGAGCTGCAGGCGGACTGCTATGCGGGCGTCTGGGCGGCGCGCGACACCAACCTCATGGAGCCGGGCGATCTGGAGGAAGGGATGCGCGCGGCCGAAGCGATCGGCGACGACACGCTCCAGAGGGCGGCGGGGCGTCGGCCCGTGCCGGAAAGCTTCACCCACGGCACCAGCGCGCAGCGCATGCAATGGCTGCGCAAGGGGCTGTCCACCGGCGATCCGTCGCAGTGCGATACGTTCGGCGGTGCGATCTAGGCTTTAGCGGCTGACGTTCTGCGCGCCGTCCTGCGCATTGGTCTCGCCCAGAGGCAGCATCGGCTCCCCGGCGCCGGGGGTCGGCTGGCCGAAGGCGGGGGCGGCAGACAGGACGGCGGCAGGCTCGGGCGCGGGCTGCGGCTGGGCCATCGGGGCAGGGGGCGGCGACTGCACGGGCGCCAGCGGCTCTGCCTGTCCCGCGGTTCGATCGGTCCCGTGCCGGCTGCCCGCCACCGAATCCGCCATGATCGCCAGCAATGGCGCTGCAACCAGAGTGATGAGCGCAAAAACGCGGTAGTTCATGCCAACCCCATTCCGCTACGAATGACGGCTTCGCGTAGCAGGAAAAGGTTAATGCCGTGCTGACGGACTAATGCCGGTCGAGCCTGTCCAGCAGCACCATCATGTCGGCGGGCAGCGTCTCCCGCGTCGGCGCGAAGGTGGAGCGCAGAGCATTGCCGACCCCCTCATAGGGCGCGGGACTGCGCACGGTGACGACCTGTCGTCCCGCATCCCGTCCCGGTGCCGATCGGCCGATGGATTTGCCCTGTAAGTCCATGACATCCAAACGGCCTTGTTGCACAAAAGTTTCTGGCAATCGGCATTGGTGCGGGCAATAGCGCCGAACCGGAGACGAAAAGGCGGGAGAGTCAATGTGACCCAATGGGCACCGACGGAGGAGAGGATCAGGGCGCATTCGCCCTTTCTGGCGCGGGCGCTGGACCGCTTTCCTTCTGTGACCGGGGCGCTTCGGGACGGCGATTTCGAAGGGGCGCTCGGCGCGGCTCGGGACGTGGCAGCGCCCGACGATCCGGTCGCTCGCTCGCTGCGGCGGCGGCGCGGCGCGCTGGCGCTGGCGGTGGCGGGCGCGGACCTTGCGGGTGCGTGGGACGTGGACCGGGTGACACGCACCCTGTCCGATTTCGCCGACGAAGCGCTGGAGGAAGCGCTCGCCACGGCGATGCGCGAACGCTATCCCGACGCCGAGCATAAGGGGTTCGTCGTGCTGGCGCTCGGCAAGCATGGCAGCCGCGAACTCAACTATTCGTCCGACATCGACCCGATACTGCTCTACGATCCGCGCACTCTGCCCCATGGGGAGCGGGAGGATGTGGCGGACGCCGCCGTGCGCATCGGCCGCCGCATGAGCGAACTGCTCACCGCGCGCGACGGCGACGGCTATGTCTTCCGCGTCGACCTGCGCCTGCGGCCCTCGCCCGAAGCCACGCCCATCGCGCTGCCGGTGGAAGCGGCCATCGGCTATTATGAATCGACCGCGCTCGGCTGGGAGCAGGCGGCCTTCATCCGCGCGCGCCCTGCGGCGGGGGACAGAGAACTGGGCGAATATTTCCTGCGCCAGATCCGCCCCTTCGTCTGGCGGCGCAATCTCGACTTCGGAGCCATCGACGCCATCGTCGACATCAGCCGCCGCATCCGCGACCATTATGCGCAGGGGCAGGCATTCGGGCCGGGCTATGATCTGAAACGCGGGCGCGGCGGCATCCGCGAGGTCGAATTTTTCGCGCAGGTGCACCAGTTGATCCACGGCGGACGCGATCCTTCGCTCCGGTCGGGCAACACGCGCGAGGCTTTGCGCGCGCTCGCGGCGGCGGGCGTGGTTGAAGCGGACGCCGCCACGCGGCTCGATGACGCCTATGTCCTTTTCCGCACCGTCGAACACCGGCTCCAGATGGTCGAGGACCGGCAGACGCACGAGTTGCCCAGATCGCCCGAAGCGCTCGACAATGTCGCGCGGCTGCACGGGGCGGAGGACGGCGCGACGCTGATCGGGCTGCTGCGCCCCCATGTCGAATGGGTCGGCCGCAACTACGACCGCCTGACGCCGGAGAAGGAGGATGCGTCCCTCTCCCGCGACGAGGACCGGCTGAAGGCGCAGCTCACCGACATGGGGTTTGCCGATGCCGACACGCCGCTCGCCCGCATCGCGCGCTGGCGTGGGGGCACGATCCGCGCCCTGCGCAGTGCGCCCTCGCGCGATGCGCTGGAGGCGCTGCTGCCCGGCCTGATGCGCGCGCTCGCGACCGCGCCCGATCCCTCGCGCGCGCTCAACCGGCTCGACGACATGATTGGCCGCCTGCCGAGCGCGATCAATTTCTTCAAGCTCCTCGCCGCGCGCCCCGCGCTCGTCGCGCTGCTGGCGGAGATATTGAGCCACGCGCCCACGCTCGCCGACGCGCTCGGGCGGCGGGCGGAGCTGCTCGACGGCCTGATCGACGCATCCGCCTTCGACCCCGCACCGCCTGTCGATCAACTCGCGGCGCAGTTCGCCGCGCTGGAGCCGGGCGAGGATTATCAGGCGCTGCTCGACCGCGTGCGCCAGCGCGTCAACGACCGCCGCTTCGCCATCGGCGCGCAGATCGTCCGGGGCGGCGATCCGCTGGAGGGGGGCAGGGGCTATGGCCGTGTCGCGCAGGCCGCGATCGCGGCGCTGGGCCGCGCCACCGTCGCCGAGTTCGAGGCTGCTCATGGCAAGGTGCCGGGCGGCGAACTGCTGATCCTGGCGCTCGGCCGCATGGGCGGCGGCGTCCTGACCCATGCCTCCGACCTCGATCTCGTCTATCTCTTCACCGGCGATTTCGCGACCGAAAGCGACGGCCCAAAGCCCTTGGGCGCGACGCAATATTTCAACCGCCTCGCCCAGCGTGTCACCAACGCCCTCTCGGTGCAGACGGCCTCGGGCCGCCTCTACGAAGTCGACACCCGCCTGCGCCCCTCGGGCGCGCAGGGGCTGCTCGCGGTCAGCCTCGACAGCTTCGCCCGCTATCAGCGGGAGGAGGCATGGACGTGGGAGCATCTGGCGCTCACCCGAGCGCGGCCGGTGTTCGGATCGCCCGAGGCGTGCGCCGCGCTCGATGCCGTGCTCGACGAAACGCTCCAGCGCCCGCGCGATCTCGACAGCCTGACGCGCGAAGCGGTCAAGATGCGCGGCGACATCGCCCGCCACAAACCGCCCGCCAGCGATCTCGATGTGAAGCTGGTGCCCGGCGGCCTCGTCGATCTCGAATTTCTCATCCACGTGACTCAGTTCCGTCATCGCATGGCGTTCGACCCCGACCTGTCGGTGGCGCTGGCCGAACTGGTCGCGGCGGGGCACCTGCCCCCCGGCCTGATCGCCGCGCACGACCTCATCACCCGCTTCCTCATCGTTTCCCGCCTCGTCTCGCCCGCCTCGACCGAGCCGCCCGAAGCGACCCGCCCGCTCGTGGCGCGGGCGTGCGGGGCTGACTCTTGGGACAGGCTGCTTGAAAGCTACGCGGAGGCGCGGCAATGCGTGTCGACAAGCTGGGGCGCGCTCGCCGCCCCCTATCAGGAGCCTGAAGATGCTGGACAAGGGTGACGCCATACCCCCCGTGACGCTGAAGGATGCGGAAGGCGTGGACTTCACGCTCGACGCCTATCGCGGCAAGCCGCTGGTCGTCTATTTCTATCCCAAGGCCGATACGCCCGGCTGCACCAGCGAGGCGAAGGATTTTACCGCGCTGGCCGACGCCTATGCCGCCGCCGGCGTCCCCGTCATCGGCGTGTCGAAGGACAAGCCGGGCAAGCTCAAGAAATTCACGGAGAAATACGGCCTCTCCGTCATCCTCGCGTCGGACGAGGAAAGCGGCGCGGCCTGCGAGGCGTTCGGCACATGGGCCGAAAAATCGCTCTATGGCCGGAAATATATGGGGATCGAGCGCGCGACCTTCCTTTTCGACGCGGGCGGCCATGTCGCGCGCGTCTGGCCCAAGGTGAAGGTGAAGGGCCACGCGCAGGAGGTGCTGGAGGCCGTGCGGGCGCTTTGACCCTTCCGCCCTCCATCGCCAGCGTCGGCGCGGCCTGCGCCCATGTGCTGCTGACCCCCGATCCTGCGGCCAAGCTGATGGCGGCGCGGGCGGTCGCGCGCGCATGGCGCCTCGGGCGGCTCGCGCACCGCTTCGACGCCGCGATGCCCGACCGGCCCGCACGCCCCGCCGCGCCCGAACTGCTGCCCGCCAACCGGATGCCCAAACGCGGCAGGATCGGCTCCGACCGCGCGCGCATCGCGATGCTCCACGCGCTCGCCCATATCGAATGTGTCGCCATCGACCTGGCGTTCGATCTCATAGGCCGGTTCGGGGGAGAATTTCCGTCCGCCTTCACCGACGAATGGATGCGCGTCGGCGCGGACGAAGCGATGCACTTCGCCCTGCTCGACCGGAGGCTGCGGCAGATGGGCAGCCATTACGGTGCGTTGCCCGCGCATGACGGATTGTGGGAAGCGGCGGAGGAGACGGCGCATGACGCGCTCGCCCGGCTCGCCGTCGTGCCCATGGTGCTGGAAGCCCGCGCGCTCGACATCACGCCCGCCACGGTCGAGCGGTTCGAGCATGTGGGGGACAGCGCATCGGCGCGGATACTCCGGCGCATCATGATCGACGAGATTCGGCATGTGTCGGCGGGGACGAACTGGTTCGGCTGGGCGACGAACGGACTGGGGCTGAACGCCGCCAATCATTACCAAATCCTTGTGAAACGGCATTTTCGTGGGACTCTGAAGCCGCCATTCAACGACTCGGCGCGTCGACAGGCCGGTTTAACCGAAGATTTTTACGTTCCGCTTGCAAGCTGAGCCGGGATTTGCAGTCTGCGCTCAGCGGGGGCGATCCAGGTCGCCAAAAGATTTGAAACAAGCCAAGCGCCGAGTGGCAACAGCCTCCGGTGACATAGTCGGGGTCTGCATGTCGGTTCTTCATTCGGGTAATGCGCGCGGGGCGATTTGGTTCCGGTCCGCAAATATGGTTATCAAGGCTTTCACCGGCATGGCGGTTTTCGGAACGCTCTGTGCGATGGCCCCGGCCCACGCGGCCGAAAGCGACGATCCCTATGGCGACGCGACCGAAATCAACATGAGCCCGCTCGGGCCGTCCGACGTCGGCTTCTCCAATCTCTTCGCCAGCCTTCAGCGGATGGACGGCAACGCCAAAACCGCCGCCTACATCCCCTCGGGCCGCCCGGTCGAAAAGCTTTCGCTGACCTCCAACTTCGGCGTCCGCTCCGATCCCTTCAACGGCGGCGCGCGGATGCACAAGGGCATCGACATTCCGGGTCCGATCGGCACTCCTATCCACGCCACCGCCGACGGCATCGTCAGCCGCTCGGGCTGGGCCAGCGGCTACGGCAACCTCGTCCAGATCTCGCACGGCAGCGGCATGGAAACGCGCTACGGCCACATGTCCAAGCTGCTCGTCGCTGAAAACAGCTATGTGAAGCGCGGCCAGATCATCGGCCTCATGGGGTCGACCGGCCGTTCCACCGGCAGCCACCTCCATTATGAAGTCCGCGTCGACGGCGCGGCGATCAATCCGCTGCCTTTCGTCGCCGGTCCCGACTATCTGGTGGCGATGAACACCAAGCCGCCCGTCGCGATGGGCGGCCCCACCAAGGCGGATGAAAAGGCGGTCGACTGACCCCACTCCGTCCAAGAGTTTCGCAAAGGCCCGGCAGCAACGCTTGCCGGGCCTTTTGCTTGCTCCTATCTGAAGCATCATGGCTGACATCGACCTTACCCCATCCGCCGCTGCCCGCGTCTCGGCGATTGCCGCCAAACAGGGCAAGCCAGCGATCCTGCGCCTGTCGGTGGAAGGGGGCGGCTGCTCCGGCTTCCAGTATCGCTTCGGTCTGGCCGAAGCCGTGGAGCCGGAGGATCTGTCGGTCGAACGCGACGGCGTGACGCTGGTCGTGGACGATGTCAGCATCGACCTGGTGCGCGGATCGGCGGTCGATTTCGTCTCCGATCTGGGCGGGCAGGCGTTCAAGGTCACGAACCCCAACGCGACCGCCGGATGCGGTTGCGGCACCAGCTTCTCGGTGTGACGCCGCTTCCCATGCGCATCGCCACCTTCAACATCAACGGGATCAAGGCCCGCCTGCCGCGCCTGATCGAATGGCTCGACGAAACGCGGCCCGACATCGCCTGCCTTCAGGAAATCAAGACCAGCGACGAAACCTTCCCGGTCAAGGACATAGAAGCGGCCGGTTACGGCGCGATCTGGCACGGGCAGAAGGGATTCAACGGCGTCGCCATCCTCGCGCGCGGCGAAACCCCGGTCGAGGTCCGGCGCGGGCTGGAGGGCGAGGCGGAGGACGAGCATAGCCGCTATCTCGAAGCCGATGTGAAGGGCGTGCGCGTCGCCTCCATCTACCTGCCCAACGGCAATCCGCAGCCCGGCCCCAAATTCGACTACAAGCTGCGCTGGATGAAGCGGCTGCGCGCCCGCGCCGCCGAAATCTGGGCGGAGGAAGTGCCCGCCGTGCTGGCGGGCGATTATAATGTGATCCCGCGCGATGTGGACACCTATTCGGTGAAGGCCATGGCCGACGACGCGCTGATGCAGCCTGAAAGCCGCGCCGCCTATCGCCGTATGCTGGGGGACGGGTGGACCGATGCGCTGCTATCGCGCCATCCTGGCGGTGGCGTTTGGACCTTCTGGGACTATCAGATGAACGCATGGCCGCGCGACGCTGGCTTTCGCATCGACCATCTGCTGCTCAGCCCCGCCGCTGCCGACCGCATGATCGACGCGCAGGTGGACAGGGATTTCCGCGGCCGGGAAAAGGCCAGCGACCACGCGCCGGTCTGGGTGGAACTCGCCGCCTGATGCCTATTCCCGCCCGGCGCGGATCGCCGCGCCCCCGGCAAGGGGCGTGATCGCCACCAGCAGCAGCGACGCCGCGCCCAGAAACTTGATCGCCGCCCCGCTGCCGTCGCCCAGCGATCCCGCGCCGAAGATCAGCAGCGGCACCGCGAGCGGCAGCGCCAGCAGCCCCGCCAGCGCCCCGCTCGACCGCAGCCCCGCCGTCAGCGTCGCGACCAGCAGCCCCAGCGCCGCCAGCGCAGGCGTGCCTAGCAGCAGGCCCGCCTCCAGCTTGAGGATCGTTCCCGCGTCGAGCTTCAGCAGCGCGGCGGCAGGCAGGCTCGCCAGCATCAGCGGCGGCCCGAACCCCAGCCAGTGTGCGATCAGCCGCGCCGTCACCAGCATCTCCTCCCCGATGCCGCGCAGCGCGATCTGGTCGAGCACGCCCGCTTCCATGTCCGGCGCGATCAGCCGGTCGACCGGCAGCAGGCAGGCGAGCAGCGCTGCGATCCAGATCATGCCGCCGCCGGTCCGCGCCAGCACGGCCGCGTCCGGTCCCACAGCGAAGGGATAAAGGCTGGCGACCAGCAGCAGGAACGCGACGGGCAGCCACAGCCCCGCCGACGCCCACGCCTGCCGCAGGTCGCGCGCGATCAGGAGCCGCAGCGCCCTCATGCGGCCACCTCGGGCCGATAGTCACCCAGCGCCATCGTCGTGCAGGCGGGCAGGGGAAGCGGCTGGTGCGATGCCGCGAGCACGATCCCGCCGCGCGCCAGATGCGCTCCGACCGCATCGCCCAGCAGCGCCAGCGACGCATCGTCCAGCCCGTTGCCCGGTTCGTCCAGCAGCCAGATCGGCGCGCCGCTCGCGATCACCCGCGCCAGCATCGCGCGCTTGCGCTGCCCGGTGGACAGCATCCGCACCGGCACCTGCGCCAGCGGTCCCAGCGCCACGGAATCCATCGCCGCCCCGACCGCTCCGGGCACGGCTCCGTCCAGCCCGGCCCAGAAGCCCAGCGCCCGCTCCAGCGGCGCGTCCTGATCCAGCGCCAGCCGCTCGTCGCTCAGCGCGATCCGCCCTTCGCGTTCCACCGATCCCGCATAGGGGCGCAGCAACCCCGCGCACAGCCGCAGGAGGCTCGATTTGCCCACGCCATTGGGTCCGGTCAGCAGCGCTGCGCCACCCGGCGCCAGGTCCAGCGAAACGCCACGGAACAGCAGGCGCTCGCCGCGCAGGCAGGCGACATCGCAAAGCCGCAGGGACGCGCCGCTCATGGCGCGACCATGTCCTCCAGCACATGCATGTCGAGATCGGACAGGCCGAAATGATGGCCGATCTCATGCACTACGACATGCGTGATGAGCGCATCGAGCGGCACGCCCGTTTCCACCCATTCGTCGAGCAGGGGGCGGCGGTAGAGATGCACGGTCGGCGGCGCGTCCCCCGTCTGCGCGTCCTGTCCGACCGGGCGGCCGGTATAGAGGCCGGTCAGGCCGAACGGATCGTCGATCTCCATCTCCCTGAGCACGTCTTCATCCGCGAATTCCTCGACGAAGAGGACGACATGGGCGAGATGCTCGCTGAAGGG
Organism: Sphingobium amiense; assembly: GCF_003967075.1. Classification (NCBI taxonomy): domain Bacteria; kingdom Pseudomonadati; phylum Pseudomonadota; class Alphaproteobacteria; order Sphingomonadales; family Sphingobiaceae; genus Sphingobium; species Sphingobium amiense. The sequence goes on along the minus strand of NZ_AP018664.1, from coordinate 2,097,453 downwards.
CGGGGGCAGGCGGGACAGCGCCTCCAGCGCCAGCGTCTCGATCTGTTGCGCGGTGGGCGCGAAGAGGGGCGGTTGACCGTCGGATGCCATCGCTGCCACATAAGCCAAAGCACACAGCCGGGATAGGGTCGAATGATCGGGAAGTTGAGCGATGAAGCGCGCGCGCTGGCGTTGGCGGACCTGCCGCAATGGACGGCGGTGGCGGAGCCGGACGGCATTTCGCGCCGCTTCACCTTCGTCGATTTCGCCGCCGCCTTCGGCTTCATGACGCGCGTGGCGATCATGGCGGAAAAGGCGGACCATCATCCCGAATGGTCGAACGTCTATAATCGGGTGGACATCCTGCTCACCACCCATGACGCGGGCGGCCTGTCGCAGCGGGACGTGGACATGGCGAAGGCGATCGACGCCATCGCCTGATGCGTCAATAGCTCGCGGGCGCCTCGATCCGGTCCTCATATCCCTTGAGCGCGGCGATCACCGCAGGATCGGCGGCGTAGCGGCGGCGCAGCATGGCGAGCCTTGCATCGGTGCCGGTGCACAGCTCGGTCACATTCTCGTCGATATAGGCGCGCCGTTCCGCGTCATGGGGCTGCTCTCCCCGGAAATGGTCGCATCCGTCGCGGTCCACCATGAAAGCGGTGACTTCTCGGGGAAAAGGCTCCACCGCGCCATCGTCGGGCGATGGCGGCAGGTCCAGCGGATTGCGCGGCGCGGGCTGCGCGCGCACCGTGACCTTCGGACCGGGGCGGGGAAGGGCGACGGGTTCGGGCGGCGGGGGCGGTGTCTCGGGCGCGGCTTCCGCCACGGCAACGGGCTTGGGCGGCGTGCTGTTGGTCTCCGCCACGGGATCGGACGTGTCGCGGCAGCCGGCCGTGGCCAGCATCAGCATCACCGGAACCAGCATCCAACGCCCGCTCACCCGATTTCCTTTCGCAAGCTGGCGATGAGGTCGGCCACATGGGACAGCCGCGACTCTTCCTCTTCCAGGATCGCCAGAAACGCGGCCCGCCTATAGTCGGCCAGCCGCTCGGGGGAAAGACGGCTTGCCACGGGTGTTGCACTATTCACGATGTCCAGAAGCCGCTCGACGCCATGGAGCCGACCCCAGAGATAGTCGTTTTCCCGATAAGCCCTGCTAAAGAAGGCACCGAAATTATTGAATTCTATGCCTTTCAAAGTGACGTCTGCGCTGCCCGCCCGGATGGCGGAGCAATCCTCCGGCGAAATCCGGTCGACCTTCACCGGATCATATTCATCCAGAGTGTCACCCTGAAGCAACGGTAGTGTCGCGATGTCGGTGAAGGGAAAGCCGAGATAGGCGAGCAGCATCGTGCGGCGGCCGCCCTTGGGCAGGGCGGCAAAGGCTTCGGCCAGCATTTCGTCCGCCGCATCGTCCCGCGCCTTGAGGCCGCGCGCGTCCGCCACCGCGTCCAGCGCCGCGCCCGCATCGGTGGGCACCGCCTTGGCCGCCGCCACGACCGCCTCGCCATGAAAATCCGCATCCTCGCATTCGGCATAGAGCGCCAGCGCGCCATAAATGGCGTCGTGCATCGCCTGCACCGTCGGATCGTCGCTCTCCGCCTCCAGCTCCAGCGTCTCGGCCAACCGCCGCGCGACATAACGCAGGCGGCGGATGCGGAAGGCGAGGTCATGGGCGCGGAAGAAATCCACCGGCCCGCTCGCCGATCCGTTCGCTTCGCCGAGTTGATCCGCGCCCCGCGCCCGGACCTCGCTCCACACCGCCTGCCGGTATGCCTCCCGCATCATCGCGCTTTCCTCGCCCGACAGGCGGAAAAGAAGGTCGCTGAGCGATTCGACGATGCCCGACAGTTTCAGATGCCCATAGGCCGGGAACGCGAAGCCCGCCGCGCCCGCCGCCCGCTGCTGCGCTCTGGCCCGCCAGCCGGACAGGCGCGCGGGCGTCGGCCGGTCGAGAAACAGCATCCGCCCGACCGCACCCTCGACCTCCGCCTCGATGCCGGGCCGCAGCGCGTCGAGGATGCGCCGCATTCGCCGAATCCGAGCCGAATGCCGGTCGATCGCTTCCAGATTGTCGCGGATCGGCTGTTCGCGCGGGATGTCGCTGAGCGCGCCGAAGATGGTGCGGAAAAATCCGGGCAGCGGCGCGTCGTCGCCGCGCGGCGCATCCTCCTGCTCGCCCTCGCGATTGAGGCGGATCGAACGATGACCGGGCTTGGGGTCGATATAGACGAAGCGCCGGTCCACTTCCCGCCGCGACGGCCGGTTACGCAGCGCGCCGATGGCCTGCGCGAACGGGGCGTTGGCCAGCACCGATCCGTCGATCAGCACGGCGTCCTCCGCTGTCCCTCGCGCCGCATGGCGGGGCAGGGCGCGCGCCAGAAAAGCGTCGCGCGTCGGCCAGCTCCGGTGGCGGCGCTTCAGCACCCGGTCCATTTCCCGCACGGTGAAGGGGGGGAAAGCGCCGGGAAAGCTCGCCGTCGCGCGGGCGGCGAACGACAGTTCGACAGGGTCGGCAAAGGCCCGCGCATCGCGCCCCCGCGCCCGAAAGCCGATGGACAGGCGATGTTCAGTTTCAATGACTTGCGGCGGACTGTTGAGATTGAGACTTTGCGGATGCCCCTCAAAATCCGTGACCGTGACAAACAGGTCGAGCGGATGGCCTTCGGGCAGCAGCGCCGGCCCGCGCTCGCTCGCCTCCATGGCGTCGAACGCGTCGATCAGCATCCCGGTGAACACGTCGCCCCCGAAAGGCGGCTCGAACCAGCGCGAGCGGATGAAGCGCGACAGCTTCATGCGCACCTCCTCGCGCGTGTCGGGCGCGACCGTCCGCTCCACCGCATCGCCCGGCCGCCGCGCCGCCATCCAGACGAGCGGCGTCGCCCAGAATTTCGTGAGCGCCCGCGCGGGCCGCGCATCGGGATCGAGCAGCCGGTCGACATCCGCATTGTCGAGCCACAGGTCCGTCAGCGGCTCCAGCGACTGCCCGGTCTCTATCGCCTGCGCGAGGAAGATGCCGTTGATCCCGCCCGCGCTCGCACCGGCGATGATATCCGGCATGACGCGAAGCCGGATGCCGCTTTCCGCCTCGATCGCTTCCAGCACCTGCCGGTAGACCGCTTCGCTGCCGTCGCTGGCAGGAACATGGTCGTGAAAGGCCCGGCTCGCCCGCGCCAGCCGCCACACTTCCTTGGTGATGCCATGCATGTAGACGGCAAGGCTGATCCCGCCATAGCAGACCAGCGCCAGCCGTAATTCCCTCTCCTTCATGGAAGCAGCGTCGCAGAGGGCGGGGCGGGATGCAACCCGTTCGCTTCGAGCGAAGTCGAGAAGCCTCAGGCGCTGCGCCAACCGTTTCCCGACACGCTCGAAACGAACGGAGACTGACGTCAGCGAACAATAAAATCCGCCCAGATCGGCAGATGGTCCGACGCCTTGCGCGCCGCCGCGCTTTCATGGACGCCGCAGCCTTTGAGCGTCATCCGCCCGCAATGCATGATCCGGTCGAGCCGCGCCACCGGGCGGCGCGCATGAAAGCTGCGCCCGCACGGCGCGAAGCTGTAATGGCGTGCGAAGTCGGCGAGGCAGCCGCGATCCGCGCTCCATTCGTTGAGGTCGCCCATCAGCACCGTGGGCATCGCCTCGCGCTGGCCCGCCGCATGGATCACGGCGGCGGCCTGCTTGCGCCGCCATAGGCCGGAGAGGTCGAGATGCATGCCGAAAACGCGCAGCGTCGCGCCCTTGAGCGCGACTTCGGCCATCGTCGCGCCGCGCGGCTCCAGATAGGGGAGGTGCAGCACATCGTGCGCGCCGATCTCCGCCTCCTTGCGCACCAGCAGTGCGTTGCCGTGCCACCCCATCGAATCGACCTGAACATTGAGCGGCACGGGCTTGTAGTTGCTGGCTTTCTCCAGAAGCTGCGGCGGAATGGCGGCGGACCGCACACCGAACCGCCGGTCCGCTTCCTGAAGGGCGATCACGTCGGCATCGACCTCGTTCAGCACCTCGATCACCCGCTCGGGCACCCGCCGCCTGTCCGTTCCGATGGCCTTGCGGATATTGTAGCTCGCGACGCGGATCATGGTCATGCCCGATCAATGCGTCAGCCGCCCCGATGTTTCCAGAGCCTCCTGCTATGTTCTTGCAATGTTCGCGCCGGAGCGGCATAGCGAAGCCATGGCCAAGGCAAAGCGCAAGTTCGTCTGTCAGCAATGCGGCACCGTCACGGGCCGGTGGCAGGGGCAGTGCGAGGATTGCGGCGAATGGAACAGCATCGTGGAGGAAGCGGCCGAAACCGTCTTTTCCGCGCGCCATGACCTGCAGGGCGGCGGCCGCGCCATTACGCTCGTGGGCCTCGACAGCCGGGTCGAACTGCCGCCGCGCACCTCGACCGGCATCGCCGAATTTGATCGCGCGCTGGGCGGCGGCATCGTCAGCGGTTCGGCGACGCTGATCGGCGGCGATCCCGGCATCGGCAAATCGACCCTGCTCCTTCAGGCGGCGGCACGGATCGCCGCGCGCGGCCTGTCGGTCGCCTATATCAGCGGGGAGGAAGCCGCCGATCAGGTCCGCCTACGCGCCCAGCGCCTCGGCCTCGGCAACGCGCCCGTTCAACTGGCCAGCGCCACGTCCGTGCGCGACATTCTCACGACATTGGGCGACGGCCCGCCGCCCGCGCTGCTGGTGATCGATTCGATCCAGACCATGCACAGCGACCTGATCGAAGGCGCGCCGGGCACGGTCAGCCAGGTCCGCGCCAGTGCGCAGGAACTCATCAAATTCGCCAAGCAGCGCGGCACCGCGCTCATCCTCGTCGGCCATGTGACGAAGGACGGCAGCATCGCCGGGCCGCGCGTGCTCGAACATATGGTCGATACCGTGCTGGCTTTCGAGGGGGAGCGCAGCCATCAATATCGCATCCTGCGCGCCATCAAGAACCGCTTCGGCGGCACCGACGAGATCGGCGTCTTCGCCATGGTGGCGGAGGGTCTGGAGGAAGTCACCAATCCCTCCGCCCTGTTCCTCACCCACCGCGACGAAACGGTGACGGGCGCGACCGTTTTCCCGGCGCTGGAGGGAACGCGGCCCGTTCTGGTGGAGATACAGGCGCTGGTCGTGCGCCTGTCGAGCGGCGCGACGCCCCGGCGCGCCGTCGTCGGCTGGGACAGCGGGCGGCTCGCGATGATCCTCGCCGTGCTGGAGGCGCGCTGCGGCCTCAGCTTCTCGACGGCGGAAGTCTATCTGAACGTCGCAGGCGGATATCGCCTGAGCGATCCCGCCGCCGACCTTGCGGTCGCCGCCGCGCTCATCTCCGCCCTGTCGGAACGGCCCGTCGCCGCCGATGTCGTCCTCTTCGGCGAAATCGCGCTGTCGAGCGAGATCCGCCCTGTCGCCCATGCGCCGCTGCGCCTGCGCGAAGCGGCCAAACTCGGCTTCAACCGGGCCTATATCCCCGCTTCGGCGGCGGACGGGGTCAAGGGCATAGCGGTCAGCGGCTTCAAGACCCTGAGCCAGCTTGTTGACCAGATGCTCGGGCGCGGATAGCCAGCAAGGCGCATGAACGCCATCGACATCCTCGTCCTCGTCGCCATCGGCGGTTGCGCCGTGCTCGGCCTCATGCGCGGTTTCGTGCTCGAAACGCTTTCGCTCATCGCGTGGGTGCTCGCGATCTTCGCGATTCGCCTGTTCCATTCGCCCGTCGCCGAACTGCTCAGCGCCTTCGTCGGCACGCCCGGCGGCGCGGCGGTGCTGGCGCTGGTGCTCGTCTTCGGCGTCACCTTCGGCATCGGCAAGCTCATTGCGCGCGCCATCGGCCGCCGCACGCGCCAGTCGGTGCTCGGCCCGGTCGACCGCGTGCTCGGCGCGGGGTTCGGCGCGGTCAAGGGGCTGATCGGCGCGACGCTCGTCTTCCTCGCCTTCAGCCTCGTCTACGACACTTTCTACGGCAGCGCGGCGCGCCGCCCCGACTGGCTCAGCGACGCGCGCACCTATCCGCTGCTCAACGCCAGCGGGCAGGCGATCAGCGAATTTCTCGCCGAACAGCGCGCGAAAAAGCCTGCGCCCGGCGATAGCTGACGCGTCACTGTCGCGGCCATGGCGCGTCGGCGTCGCTTCGCCGTCGCGTCACAGGCGCGTGGGCGGCGCGTCACCGGCGCGTCACGTTGCTCTCGTCCACGGAAAATGGCGGATTTGCGTCGCCGACCCCTCGACAACGGTGTGAACTTCGGCGTGTCGCTTCGGCGTGCCCGTCCGGCCGCTGTTCAGAGCCAGCCCTTGTCCCGGTAGGCCGCCGCCGTCGCCTTCAGGCCATCGGCGGTCGCCACCTGCGGCACCCAGAGCCGCTTGGGCGGCTGTTTGCGCTTTCCCACCACCCAGTCGGGATGGCAGAAATAGCTAACCCGGTCGGGCGTCAGCTTGGCCCGCCTGCCACGCACCATCCGATCCGCCTGCGCCGCGAGCGACAGCAGCCATTGCGGCGTCGCCAGCGTTTTGACCTGACGCCCCATCGCCCGCCCGATTTCCGCGCCGAACGCCTTGTGGTCCCATCCGCCCGCAACGCCGTCATCCACCTCATAGGTGCGCGTCAGGCTCGCTTCCTTCTCCTGCGCCAGCGCCAGCAGCAGCCGCGCGAGATCGCCGACATGGATCACCGACAGGCGCCCCCCCGGCGGCAGCAGCATGATGCCCCGCCGCGCCATGCGAAACAGGTCCAGCATCTCGCGGTCATTGGGTCCGTATATCGCCGGCGGCCGCACAATGCTCCAGTCCAGCCCGCTCGCCTTCACATATTTCTCGGCCAGTTGCTTGGACCAGCCATAGTCGGAAAGCTTCGGCTCCCGTGCCGCCAGCGACGACACATGCACCAGCCGCCGGATGCCCCGCCGCCGCATGGCGTCGATCACCGCCATGGTGCCCCGCGCATTGCCCGCCTCGAAACCCTCCCGGTCGGGCGCGTTGACCACGCCTGCGATATGCACCACCGCATCGGCATCCCGCACCAGCGTGTCCAGCGCGGCGGCATCCTCCAGCGACCCCGGCACCCATTTCAGCCGTGCACGCGGCGGCTGCGCCTTGCGGGTCAGCGCATTAACGCGCAACCCTTCGGCCAGCGCCTGTTCCAGCACCTCGGTCCCGACGAAGCCCGTCGCACCCGTTATTGCAATGCGGAACGCCATGAAGTCAGACCATCGCCATATGGTCGCGATGGACCAGCACGGATCGCGGCATTTCGCCCAGCAGCGCGGCGATCTCCTCGCTGCGACGCCCTGCGATCTTCGCGGCGGCATCGCTGTCATATTCGATCAGACCGCGCGCGATCACGCGGCCGTCCTGCGCCACGATGTCGACCACATCCCCGCGCTCGAACACGCCTTCGACCCGCGCCACCCCGGCGGGCAGCAGGCTGTTGCCGCGCCCCAGCGCCTTCTCCGCGCCCGCATCGACCACCAGCCGCCCGCGCGTCGTCAGCCGCCCGGCGAGCCATCCCTTGCGCGCCCCCTTGCCCTGCGCCGCGAGGAAGATCGACCCCCTGCCGCCGCCCGCCCAGTGCGACAGCGGCGCATCGACCTTGCCCGACAGGATGGCGAGGTGCGCGCCCGCCCCGGTGGCGATCTTCGCCGCCTGAATCTTCGACACCATGCCGCCCGAACCCATGCCCGATGCGGAACCGCCATCGGCCATCGCCATGATGGCATCGTCTATCGTCTCTATTGTCTCGATCAGCATCGCGCTCGCATCGGCGTGCGGGTTGGCGGTGTAAAGCCCGTCCACGTCCGACAGCAGCGCAACCGCGTCGGCCCGTGCCGCCTGTCCGATGCGCGCCGCCAGCCGGTCATTGTCGCCGAAGCGGATCTCCGCCGTCGCCACGCTGTCATTCTCGTTGACCACCGGCACCACGCCCAGCGCCATCAGCCGCTCCAGCGTCGCCGACGCATTGAGGTAGCGCCGCCGGTTTTCCAGATCGTCCAGCGTCACCAGCATCTGCGCGGCGGTGATCCCGCGTTCTTCCAGCAGGCTGGCCCAGCATTGCGACAGCGCGATCTGCCCCGTCGCTGCCGCCGCCTGCGCATCCTCCAGGGAGCCGCGCCCGCCCTTGGGCAGTTTCAGCCGCCGCGCGCCCAGCGCAATCGCGCCCGACGAAACGATGATGACGTGCTGCCCCGCCGCGCGCCGATCCGCCACGTCGCCGACCAGCGTGCGCAGCCATCCGGTGCGCACCTGCCCGTCCCCGTCGACCAGCAGCGCCGACCCGATCTTGATGACCAGGCGGCGGATGAGGGCAGGGGGGAAGCCGGAGAGGGGGTGGGTCATGCGACACCGAACGGGAGGGACAATGCCATGATCAGATCGGCGACCATGGCTTTTCGGCCGCAGGCGCTTCCTCATCCTCGTCGTTTTCGGGCGGCTGGTCCAGCAGTGGCAGCACCGCGTCCAGCAGCGTGCCCACGCCATCGCCGGTCGCGCCGGAGATGATGAAGACCTCCTCCACATCCGCCTCTTCGCGCAACTGATCGGCGATGTCTTCCATCAGCTCCTGCCCCAGCAGGTCGCCCTTGTTGAGCACCACAAGCTGCGGCTTTTCGTCCAGCCCGCCGCCATAGGCCGCCAGTTCGTCGGTCACGATGCGGAACTGCTCGACCGGATCTTCGCCCGTTGCGTCGATCAGGTGCAGCAGCACGCGGCACCGCTCGATATGGCCCAGGAACCGGTCACCGATACCCGCGCCTTCCGCCGCGCCTTCGATCAGGCCCGGAATGTCCGCCAGCACGAATTCCCGGTCGCGGTGCAGCACCACGCCAAGCTGCGGCTTGGTGGTGGTGAAGGCGTATGCGCCGACCTTCGCCTTGGTGTTCGTGACCTGATTGATGAAGGTCGATTTGCCGGCGTTGGGCATGCCGACAAGACCGACGTCCGCCAGCAGCTTCAGGCGCAGCCACACCCACATTTCCTGCCCCGGCCATCCCGTGCCATGCTGGCGCGGCGCGCGGTTGGTGCTGGTCTTGTAGGACAGGTTGCCGCGCCCGCCATCGCCGCCGCGCAGCAGCACGAGCCGCTGGCCCACCTCGGTAAAGTCGGCGAGCAGTTCCTGCTCATATTCCATCGTGCCGTCTTCCTCGTCCTCCGTCCCGTCGACGGGGGTGGGATCGGACAGGATCTGCGTGCCCACGGGCACCTTGATGACAAGGTCTTCGCCGCCCGCACCATAGCGATTCTTGCCCATGCCGGGCTGGCCGCGCTGCGCCTTGAAATGCTGGGTGTAGCGGAAGTCGATCAGCGTGTTGAGACCCGCCACCGCTTCGAAAATGATGTCGCCGCCCTTGCCGCCATTGCCGCCGTCCGGGCCGCCATATTCGACATATTTCTCACGCCGGAAACTGACCGCGCCGGGGCCGCCCCAGCCGGACTTGATATAGATTTTCGCTTGATCGAGGAAATGCATGGCGCGCCCATAGCGCCATATGGGCCAAAGTTAAACCTTGGCCTGCGCCGCATGGGTCACAGCTTCCGCCAGCAGCGCCGAAGTAAGGCTGCGCGTCGCGATCTCCCGCGCCTTTTCGCGCGACAGGCCGATCGCCGCCGCCATCGGCCCGCCCAGTTGCGAATCGCCCAGCGCCAGCAGCACCAGCATCAGCGTATTCTCGCGGATCAGGCCGGCGAGGTTGGGCGTGAGCGCGCTGGCGGCCAGCTTGTCGACGAGGCGATGGATCGCCTCCACCACCGGATCGAGCGCGTCCTCGTTGCCGGACGAGAGCATCCAGCTCGCCAGCGCGCCCGCGCCCTGCGCGTCGAACGCGTCGAAGGTCATGTCGACGATGGTGCGCGGACTGACTTCGCCGCGCCGCGCAGCATCCACCGCTTCGCCGATATTCGCGGTGATGACTTCGGCCAGATGCGCCGCGAGCGCTTTCTGCAATCCCGCCGCCGATCCGAAATGATGCAGCAGATTGGCATGCGTTCGTCCAATCCGCGCCGCCACGGCCTTCAGCGTCACCGCCTGCGGGCCTGCCTCGATCAGCAACGCACGCGCGGCTTCCACAGCGGCGAGGCGGCTTTCGTCGGGAGTAAGGCGTCCGCGTTTTATTGACATGATTGTCAGTATCTCATATTTACATCAATGTCAGTATCGAAAGGAGCGTCTCATGACCCCCGTCGACCTCACCATCACTCCGCGCGACCGCCGCTTCGGACGGGCACGCAGGATGCAGCGACATTGGCTGAACGGCGATCCCTTCGCCACGGCTTTCTTCAACGCGCTGTCGATCACCTTCCCGCGCGGCGAAGCCTTCTTCATCGACTCTGTCCGCGCCTTCCGCGAGGGCGCCTCCGACAAGCTGAGGCAGGAGATCGCTGCTTTCATAAAGCAGGAGGTCGTCCACAGCCGCGAACATCTGGCCTTCAACCGACAGGTGACGGATCAGGGCTATGATGTATCGCGCCTCGATGCGGACGTGACCATGGTGCTGGACCTCGCCTACCGCCGCCCGCCCATCGTCCGCCTTGCCGCGACCATGGCGCTGGAGCATTTCACCGCCATCCTCGCCCATGAACTGCTGCGCGATCCGCGCCATCTGGACGGTGCGGACCCGGACCTCGCCGCGCTGTGGCGCTGGCATGCCGTCGAGGAGATCGAGCATAAGGGCGTGGCGCACGACACTTGGGTCCATGCCACCCGCGACTGGCCGCGCCTCAGGCGCTGGTGGGTCAGGTCGCTGATGATGCTGATCGTCACGCGCCATTTCCTCCACCATCGCGCGCGCGGCATGGTGGATCTGCTGCGGCAGGACGGGATCACGGGCATTCGCGCATGGGGCGGGTTGCTGCACTATGCGCTGGCGAGGCCCGGCATCGTGCGGCGCGTAGCGCTGCCATGGCTGGGCTATTTCCTGCCCGGTTTCCATCCGTGGAAGGTGGATGACCGGGCGCTGATCGCGCTGGCCGACACGCCCTATGAGGATGCGCGAATGGAGAGTGCCTTGCCCTCCATCGCTTGACCGTGGGGGGCGGGGGCTGTCTTATCCTGCTATGTCCGGCGCTCCCATTCTCGAAACACCCCGCCTCATCCTCCGCGCGCATCGGGTGGAGGATTATGCCGCCTGCCGCCGCCTCTGGTCCGATGCCGATGTCGTCCGTTTCATCGGCGGGATGGCGCAGGACGCGCAGGCGGTGTGGTTCCGCCTGCTGCGCTATGCGGGCATGTGGTCGCTGCTCGGCTACGGCATGTGGGCAATCGAGGACCGGGAAAGCGGCGCGTTCCTGGGCGAAGCGGGCCTGCTCAGCGCGGAGCGCGGCATCCCCGAACTGGAGGGCGTTCCCGAAGCCGGCTGGGTGCTGGGGCCGCAGGCGTGGGGAAAGGGCATCGCGACTGAAGCCATGACCGCCGTCATCCGATGGGCAGACGCCCATGCGGATGCGCCCTCGCTCCGCTGCATCGTCGAACCCGACAATGCGCCCTCTATCAGGGTCGCGGAGAAGCTGGGATTTTCCCCGCTGACCGACACGCTCTACGGCGGCAAGCCCACTCGGGTGTTCGACCGCCCGCGCAATCCCCCCGGTTAGGGATGTCGCGCGGGCGTCAGGCCGCCGCCAGCATGGCGTCGCGATAGACCTCCATCGCCGGATCGTCGTTCATTTCGCCGGTTTCGCCTTCTTCGAAGATCAGGGAATCGACCGCCGCGCCGCGCCCGAGGCTGAAGCGCGATGCTGTCTCTCCCGTGCAGCGAAAGCCGAGCTTGCGCAGCACCTTGCCCGACGCGGGATTGTCGATGAAGTGCCCGGCGCGGATGTCCGTGACCCCCGCCGCCCGCGCCATGCCCAGCACGGCCCGGCCCGCTTCGGTCGCGAAACCCAGCCCCCAATAGGCGCGCGCGATCCAGTAGCCCAGCTCGGGGCGGCCCTTCTCGTCGAGATGCAGCCCGCATCCGCCGACGAGGCGCGGCGCGCCGTTCGTGCGCGTGAAGGCGAGCAGGCGCGGCAGGCGGCTGTCCTGCGGCATCGACAGGAAGGCTTCCGCGTCGGCCAGCGTGTAGGGGCAGGGCACATGCGTCAGGTTGCGTGCGACGGCGGGGTCGTCGATGGCGTGAACCAGCGCGGGCGCATCTTCCATCCAGCCGGGACGCAGCAACAGGCGCGGGGTGCGGGCGAACATTCTCTTCTCTCCTCCGGATGCGCCGTTAGCTGCCCATGATGACGGCTTGACGACGCTGCCTCTGGCTGGCGGCTTTGCCCGCATGACGCGTGAAAAGCCGCTTGGTTCCAGGGGCTTGAGGGATTTTCGAGGGGGATGTCGCCCAACGCGAACAGGGGCGCCCCTCATGATGAGGAGCGCCCCTTGTTGCCTCGGACACCGGTGTCGGACTGCTTGTCCGGACACCGGGAGGATCGCCCCTTTGCGGAGGACGACCCGTCATACGATCGTCCGTTATTCGGCGGCTTCGGCTACCGCGTCGACCGACACATATTTGCGGCCGAGCTTACCGGTGTGGAATACCACCTTGCCTTCGTCCAGCGCGAAGAGGGTATGGTCCTTGCCCATGCCCACGTTGCGGCCCGGATAGACGCGGGTGCCGCGCTGGCGAATGATGATGTTGCCGCCGATCACGTCCTGACCGCCGAACTTCTTGACGCCAAGGCGCTTCGACTCAGAATCGCGACCGTTGCGCGACGAACCGCCAGCTTTTTTATGTGCCATGACCTAAACTCCTTATTCTGCGCTACGGCTCAGGCGATCGACACGATCTTGAGGATCGTGTGATTCTGGCGGTGGCCGTTCTTGCGGCGATAATTGTGGCGGCGGCGCTTCTTGAAGACGATGACCTTCTCGCCCTTCGCCTGCGCGATGATCTCTGCGGCGACGGTCAGCTTCGACGCGTCCTTGAGGTCGCCATTTTCACCGGCCAGCAGGACATCGCCCAGCGTAACCTTGTCACCGGCTTCACCGGCCAGCTTCTCAACGACGATCTTGTCTCCGGCGGCGACGCGATACTGCTTGCCGCCCGTGCGCACGATAGCGAACATGGCTTGTCTCTTCTCGTTCAAATCTGCTTTACGCAGCTCATCAAGGACTAGCCCTGTCGACCCGCGCGGGAATGTGGCCCGTTAGTGGAATGAGGCTGCCCTGTCAACCGATCCAGCGCGGTTTTGCGGGGTGGTTTTGACGGCACCGGCACCTTATCTATGGGACAGACGATACAGGAGCGACGATGCGGCATAGCGGTGCAGACCGGCAGAAGGGAAGAGGCGGGCGCCACCGCCCCGCGATTCTCGCTGCGCTCTGGACCCTGATCGCCGTCACGCTGCTGTCCGCCCTCGCGCCGCTCGGCCCGCCGCTCAGCCGGACGCGCGGCTCCGCCTTCAACCCGGCGACCAGCGAAGTGGTGGTGAAGACCCGTCCCACGGTCCGCACCGATGCGTCGCCGGAACGGCTGCCAGACGGCAGGGTCGCGCCCTTCGTGGCGATTCTGGCGGTGCTGCTGAGCCTGTTTGCCGGGGCGCGCGTCATGCTCACGTCCGGCGGGATGCGGCCTGCACCTGTCCACATCCCTGTCTCTCTTCTTCGCACTGGCCGGTCCCGTGCGCCCCCCTCAGCCGCCTGACCATAGAGAACCGCTCGCCTTCGCGCGGGCTTTCGTCGGCATAGAGGAGGGACGCCATGCCCCATGACGATGATCCGCTGGACGAGCGCCCCCGGCGCCGTCCGCCCTGGTGGTTCATGCCCGCGGTCATGACTGGCCTTGGACTTGCAGCCGCAATGCTTGCCATGACCATGATGAGCATCGTGGAATGACGTGAACAGGGCCGGGCGCGCACCCATGCGCGTCCGGCCGCTTGAAGAGAAAAACAATCATGCCCCATCATACTCCCCTGATCGGAACCATCGTCGCGGGTCTTGTCGTCGCCTTCATCATGGGGTCGATAGCCCACCGGCTGAAGCTGTCGCCGCTGGTCGGCTATCTGGTCGCCGGCATCCTCGTCGGTCCCTTCACTCCCGGCTTCGTCGCCGACGCGGGCCTTGCCAACGAACTCGCCGAAATCGGCGTGATTCTCCTGATGTTCGGGGTGGGGCTGCATTTTTCGCTCAAGGATCTGCTGTCGGTCCGCAATATCGCGGTGCCCGGCGCTCTGGTTCAGATCGCGGCGGCGACCCTGCTTGGCATGGGCCTTGCGCACCTCATGGGCTGGACGCTCATGGGCGGCCTCGTGTTCGGCCTCGCGCTTTCGGTCGCGAGCACCGTGGTGCTGCTGCGCGCGTTACAGGGCGCGGATCTCGTCGATACGCGGCGCGGACGGATCGCGGTCGGATGGCTGATCGTCGAGGATCTGGTGATGGTGCTCGCGCTTGTCCTGCTGCCCGCGCTCGCTACTGTCATGAAGAATGCCGATGGGGGCGGAGCGTCGGCCCTACTGGCGCCGCTGATCGGCACGCTGCTGAAAGTCGCGGGCTTCGTCGTGGTGATGATGGTGGTGGGCCGCCGCATCATCCCCTGGGCGCTGCACTGGGTCGTCCACACCGGATCGCGCGAGCTGTTCCGGCTCGCCGTTCTGGCCATCGCGCTCGGCGTTGCGTTCGGTGCGGCCTATGTGTTCGACGTGTCCTTCGCGCTCGGCGCGTTCTTCGCGGGTATGATCCTCGGCGAAACGCCGCTCAGCCGCCGCGCGACGGAGGAGACGCTCCCCCTGCGCGATGCGTTCGCGGTGCTCTTCTTCGTGTCGGTGGGGATGCTCTTCAACCCCTCGATCGTGGTCGAACAGCCGCTGCCGCTGCTGGCCACCGTGCTCATCATCGTCATCGGCAAGTCGATTGCGGCATGGGGCATCGTGCGCGCGTTCGGCCATCCCAATGTGACTGCGCTCACCATCGCGGCCAGCCTTGCGCAGATCGGCGAGTTTTCCTTCATTCTCGCATCGCTCGGGACAGGCCTCGGCGTCCTGCCAGCCGATGCGCGCGACCTCATTCTGGCGGGCGCGATGGTGTCGATCTTCCTCAACCCGATCCTCTTCTCGATGATCGTGCGCGACCATCGCAAGGAGGAGGACGTGCCCTCCGCCGCCGACAGCCAGATCGCGCAGAATATGGGGCACACCATTCTCGTGGGATATGGCCGCGTCGGCAAGCTGATCGCCGCGTCCCTTGCGGCCAAGGGCGTCCATTTCGTCGTCATCGAGGACGACCGGGAAAAGTCGGAGGAAGCAGGCGAGGCGGGCCATATCGTCGTGCGCGGCAACGCGCTGGAAGACCGGCATCTGCGCGCGGCGAACATCGGCGAAGCGCGCAACATGCTGATTGCGGTGCCCGAAGGGTTCGAGGGCGGCGCGATCCACGAACATGCCCGTCACCTCAACCCCAACCTCAACGTCATCGCCCGTGCGCATAGTGACGCGGAAGTCGCGCATCTGGAGACGCTTGGCGTGCCGCATATCGTCATGGGCGAGCGGGAACTGGCGGCACGGATGCTGACGCTCTGCGGCGCGGGACAGGGGCTAGGCAAGCGATGAGAGGAACCGCGCCGCCTGTTCGCGGATGGCGGCGCGGTCCTCGTCCGTCATCCTCGCCCAGTTGCGATAGGGCATCGCCATGCGCGGGTTGCGCGCCAGCTTCTTCCCGTTGCGGGCGATGAAATCCCAGTAGAGCGCGTTGAAGGGGCAGGCGTCCTCGCCCACCCGCTTCTTCACGTCATAGCGGCATCGGCCGCAATAATCCGACATCCGGTTGATATAGGCGCCGCCCGCCGCATAGGGCTTCGACCCCAGCAGGCCGCCATCGGCGAACAGCGCCATGCCCACGGTATTGGGCATTTCCACCCATTCATAGGCGTCGGCATACACCTCCAGATACCAGACATGGACCTGCCGCGGGTCGATCCCGGCGATCAGCGCGAAATTGCCCGTTATCATCAGCCGCTGGATATGATGCGCATAGGCCTGGCTTATGGTCTGGCCGATGGCCTGCGCCATGCAGCGCATGTCTGTTTCGCCCGTCCAGTAAAAGCCGGGCAGGTCGCGCGTCGCATTGAGGGCGTTGCGCGATCCGTAATCCGGTCCTTCGTGCCAGTAGACGCCGCGCACATATTCGCGCCAGCCGATGATCTGGCGGATGAAGCCCTCCGCACAGTTGAGCGGCACCTTGCCCGCGCGAAAGCGTGTCTCCACCTCTCGACACAGCGCCAGCGGATCGAGCAGTCCCACGTTGAGGTAGGGAGACAGGACCGAATGCCAGAGGAACGGTTCGTCGGTCAGCATCGCGTCCTGATAGTCCCCGAAGCGGGGCAGAGCCTCGTCTAGGAAGCGCTTCTGCTGGCGCAGCGCTTCCTCGCGCGTCGTGGCGAAATGAAAGCTATCGAGACTGCCGATATGGTCGGCGAACCGCTCCGCCACGATTCCCAGCACCTCTTCCGTGACGGCATCGGGCCGGAAGCGGATGGGCTGCGGCATCAGCAGGTCGCGGCCCGGCGCGGGTTTGCGGTTCTCGGCGTCGTAATTCCACTGTCCGCCCTCGGGCTGGCCATCCTGGTCCAGCAGCAGCCCGGTTCTGCGCCGCATGTCGCGGTAGAAAAACTCCATCCGCATCTGCTTGCGCGCCGCCGCCCATGTGTCGAACTCGGCATGGGAACAGAGGAAACGGTCGTCCTCATGGATGGTGACGGGAATGGAGAAGCGATC
The DNA here is from genome assembly GCF_003967075.1 of Sphingobium amiense. Lineage (NCBI taxonomy): Bacteria > Pseudomonadati > Pseudomonadota > Alphaproteobacteria > Sphingomonadales > Sphingobiaceae > Sphingobium > Sphingobium amiense. Next base: position 2,080,815 of record NZ_AP018664.1, on the reverse strand, counting down.
CGCCCAGCTTTCGAGCATCGCGCGGACGCGCCATTCGCCCGCTTCGGTCACATGGATAGCGCGGGGCCGATGCCGCTTCACCGCCCGTGCGACCTCGCCGGTGAAGGAGCCTGTATTGTCCGGATCGTCCAGCCGCACATAATCGACCGTCCATCCCTCGGCGCGGAGCGCCTCGGCATGGTGGCGCATCGCCGACAGGATGAAGGCGATCTTTGCCTTGTGATGTTTCACATAGGTGGTTTCGTCGGCGACCTCCATCATCAGGACGACCGCATCGTCCCTGTCCACCGCCCGCAGCGCGGCAAGATCATGGCTGAGCTGGTCGCCCAGCACCGGAACGAGAAAAGGGCCGTCGCGCATTCCGTCAGGAATGAACGAGCGGCCCTTTCGCTGCCAGCCTGTCCGAAAGGTCAGCGGCCGCGCGGCGGCCCCTTGCGTCCGCCGCCGCCCTTGAAGGGGCGGGGGGCGTAGTTGCCGGGACGCGGGCCGCGGTCGTTCGGGCGGCCACCCTGACGCCGGTTCTCCCGCGCCTGCTCGCGCGGTGCGCCATCGACGGGTTCAAACGCCACGTCCGCGCCTTCGTCGCTGGCCTGCCCCGTGCGTTTGACCGCCGCGATGAAGCGGCTGGCGATGGCCTTGGGGATTTCGAACATCGTCTCGTTGGCGGCGATGCGGATCGCGCCGATTTCCTGCCGCGACACATGGCCGCGACGGCAGATCAGCGGCAGTATCCAGCGCGGGTCGGCGTTCTGGCGGCGGCCAATGTCCATGCGGAACCACTGGGTGTCCTCGAACCCCGGACGCGGCCCGTCATTACGCACAGGCGCTTCGCTGCCGTCGAGCAGTTCCTCGGGCGCGGGGAGAGCCGCGCGGGCGCTCTTGACCAGCATCGCGGCGATTTCCTTGGCGCTCTTTTCGGCGAGCAGTTCCGCGCCCAGCGCCCAGTCCGCCTCGTCCAGTTCCGCCCGTTCCATCAGGCTGGCGCGCAGCCGCGCATTGTCCTGTTCCAAGATGGCTTCCCTGCTCGGCGGGGTGCCCCATTCGACCGGGATCTTCGCACCGCGCAGCATGGATTCGACGCGGCGGCGGCGGGGGTAGGGGACGATCAGCACCGCCGTTCCCTTCTTGCCCGCGCGGCCGGTGCGGCCGGAGCGATGCTGCATCGTTTCGGCGTCGCGGGGCAGCTCGACATGAACGACCAGCGACAGCGAGGGAAGGTCGATGCCGCGCGCCGCCACGTCCGTCGCCACGCACACCCGCGCTCTCTTGTCGCGGAGCGCCTGAAGCGCATGGTTGCGCTCATTCTGGCTATGCTCGCCCGACAGCGCCACCACGGCGAAGCCGCGCTCGGTGAGGCTGGCGTGCAGGTGCCGCACATTGTCGCGCGTGGCGCAGAACAGGATCGCCGTCTCCGCTTCATGATAGCGCAGCAGGTTGACCACCGCATTTTCAATGTCGGATGGCGCGACGGTCAGCGCCTGATAGCTGATGTCGCCATGGCCGCGCTCTTCGGAGACGGTCGAAATGCGCAGCGCGTCTTTCTGATAGCGCCGGGCCAGCGCCACGATGGGCTTGGGCATGGTCGCGGAGAAGAGCAGGGTGCGCCGGCCCTCCGGCGCGCTATCGAGAATGCCCTCCAGATCCTCGCGGAAGCCCATGTCGAGCATCTCGTCCGCTTCATCCAGCACCACGGTGCGTATCGCCGACAGGTCGAGCGCCCCGCGCTCCAGATGGTCGCGCAGGCGGCCCGGCGTGCCGACCACGATGTGCGTCCCGTGGCCGAGGTTGCGGCGCTCCTTCGCGGCGTCCATGCCGCCGACGCAGGTCGCGATGCGCGCGCGCGCCGCGCCATAGAGCCATTCCAGCTCGCGGCTCACCTGCAACGCCAGTTCGCGGGTGGGCGCGATCACCAGCGCCAGCGGCTGACGCGGCGGGGGCAGGCTGTCGCCTGCCCCGAGCAGCTCGCCCGCCATCGCAAGGCCGAAGGCGACGGTTTTCCCCGACCCGGTCTGCGCGGACACGACCAGATCGCGGCCAACCGCGTCCTCCTGCGTCACTTCGGACTGGACGGGGGTCAGCGTCTCATAGCCCTTGGCGACGAGCGCCTGCGACAGGAGAGGGGGGAGAGTATCGAATGCCATATTCTTGTTTTCCATCGGTAAAAGCGACCCGCCATATGCCGACGGATACAGGAGACCTTTTCATACTTCCGGGGATCGGAAGCCCGAAGGAAGGTCAGTCCTTCGGTTCCAAAATCCTCCCCTGTAAGGGGAGGGGGACCGCCAGCGAAGCTGGTGGTGGAGGGGGGTCCCCTCTCGATAGCAGGACGCCCCTCCGTCAGGGCTTCACCCTGCCACCTCCCCTGCGAGGGGAGGATGAAATTTGAAAATAAGAAGGCCGCCTTCCCCCGCAAGGAGGGAAGGCGGCCCCTTTATCGGTTATCGTCAGCCGCTCAGACGGAAGCGACTTCCGCCACATCGACCTTCACGCCCGGGCCCATCGAGGAGGACAGGGCGATCTTGCGGACATATTTGCCCTTCGAACCCGACGGCTTCGCCTTGACGATCGCATCGACGAAGGCGTCAAAATTCTTGCGCAGGTCTTCGGCCGGGAAGCTCGCCTTGCCGAGACCGGCGTGGATGATGCCGGCCTTTTCGACGCGGAATTCGATCTGACCGCCCTTGGCGGCCTTCACGGCTTCGGCGACGTTCGGCGTCACGGTGCCCAGCTTCGGGTTCGGCATCAGACCCTTGGGGCCGAGCACCTTGCCCAGACGACCCACCAGACCCATCATGTCGGGGGTGGCGATCACGCGCTGGAAGTCGATGTTGCCGGCCTGGATCGAATCGAGCAGGTCTTCCGCACCCACGATGTCGGCGCCGGCGGCGGTGGCCGCTTCAGCCTTGTCTCCACGGGCGAACACAGCGACGCGCACGTCCTTGCCGGTGCCTGCGGGCAGGGTCACGACGCCGCGGACCATCTGGTCGGCGTGACGCGGATCGACGCCGAGGTTGATCGCGATTTCGACGCTTTCGTCGAACTTGGCGGTGGCGTGGGTCTTGATGAGGCCCAGAGCCTCGTCAACGCCGTGCAGCTTTTCGCGGTCGACCGCAGCGGCCAGGGCTTTCGCCTTCTTCGTCAGCTTTGCCATGTTCTTAGCCCTCCACCACTTCGAGGCCCATCGCGCGGGCGGAGCCTTCAATGATCTTCGTCGCCGCTTCGATGTCGTTGGCGTTGAGGTCGGGCATCTTGGTCTGCGCGATCTCGGCAAGCTGCGAACGCTTGATCTTGCCACCGCTGATCTTGCCCGGCTCCTTCGAACCCGACTTCAGGTTCGCGGCTTTCTTGATGAGGTAGGTGGCAGGCGGCATCTTCGTGATGAAGGTGAAGGAGCGATCCGCATAGACGGTGATGACGGTCGGCAGCGGCGTGCCCTTTTCCATCTTTTCCGTCGAGGCGTTGAACGCCTTGCAGAATTCCATGATGTTGACGCCGCGCTGACCCAGGGCAGGGCCGATCGGCGGGGAGGGGTTGGCGGCGCCGGCTGGCACCTGAAGCTTGATATAGCCGGTAATCTTCTTGGCCATGTGTCTCACTCTGTTGCTGGACCCGCCGCTGGCGACGCGTCCGGTTCAAGTTTAGCGGTCCAGACGAAGGACAAGTCCTTCTCCCGCGCATATCCCCGGTTGCCCGGAAATTCCTTATTTCGACAGTTCGACCTGTTCGAAATCCAGTTCGACCGGGGTGGCGCGGCCGAAGATCGACACCGACACCTTGACCCGGTTCTTTTCGAAATCCAGTTCCTCGACCACGCCGTTGAAGCTGGCGAAGGGACCGTCCAGCACCTTGACGCTGTCGCCGATTTCGTAATCGACGCTGATCTTGTGCTTGGGCGCGGCCTCGGCTTCCTTCTGCGCGCCGAAATAGCGGGCGGCTTCGCTCTCGCTGATCGCCTGCGGCTTGCCGGACGAGCCGAGGAAGCCCGTAACCTTGGGCGTGTTCTTGACGAGGTGGTAAATGTCATCGTTCATCGCCAGCTTGGCGAGGACATAGCCCGGCATGAACTTGCGTTCGACCTGAACCTTCTTGCCACGCTTCACTTCGGTCACGGTCTCTGTCGGCACTTCGACCTGCTCGACGAGCTGCGACAGGCCCATGCGCTCGGCTTCGGCCAGGATGGACTCCTTGACCTTGCTTTCGAAGCCCGAATAGGCGTGGATGATGTACCAGCGCGCCATGTTACAGTCTCAAACTCCCGTCTTCGCTCAAGCCCGGCCCGACGCCAGGCTGAGCAGCCACTGGACGATCGCGCCGAAGAAGGTGTCGATGCCGAAGAAGAACATGCCCAGCAGCGACGTCATCAGCACCACCATCACGCCGGTCATCACCGTTTCGCGGCCGGTGGGCCATACGATCTTCTTCGCTTCGGTCTGCACCTGATTGACGAATTCGCCGGGGGTTACCTTCGCCATCGTCCGCCTTCTTGCCTTCCACACAAACACCGATCGCGGAGCAACAGTCCGCCCTCCCGATCCCGCCCTGTTTTGGCGTCCGGGGGTGCGGCCGATCTGCTCCGCGACCATCTTTCGCTGGCGCACTTACCTGCGAACCCATGAATTTTCAAGGGCGCGCAGGCTGCCGACTGGCAGGAGTGGAGGGACTCGAACCCCCGGCATTCGGTTTTGGAGACCGACGCTCTACCAACTGAGCTACACTCCTGCACTGGCGGCGAGCCAGCGAAGGAGGGCGCTTTAGCGTGGGCGTGTCGGCAGGGCAAGCGCCATTATGGCGCTCGGGATCAGGCCGCTTTCGGCTCCTCGACCTGCGTGTCCGCGCTGGTCTGGCGCTCGGCTTCCTGGTTGAGCTGCGCGCCCAGCAGGACCACGAAAGCGGACACATAGAGCCACAGTTGCAGCACCACGACCGCGCCCAGCGACCCGTAGGTCTCGTTATAATTGCCGAAGCGCGAAACATAGAAGGAAACGCCCAGCGTCGCCAGCAGCCAGAACAGTGTCGCGACGACCGATCCCGCCGTCAGCCACTGCCAACGCGCCCGGCGGCGGTGCGGCCCGAATCGATAGATGAGCGCGAAGATGAGGCTGGCGAACAGGCCCGCCGCGATCCATGTCAGCGCCTTCACGAAGAAGATCGCGACCGGACCCCAGCCATCGACGAAAGACTGGAGGAAACCCAGCACCGACGCCGCCAGCACGCCCACGACCACCACCAGAACGGCGGAAAAGGTGATGCCGATGGACACGCGATAGAAGGACAGCATCGAGCGCGCCTCCTTCTCCTCATAAACGATATTGAGCGCCTCCATCGTCGCGGACGAAGCGCGCGTCGCGCCATAGATGGCGAGCAGGAAGGACAGGAGCAGGCCAAATCCGATGGCGGGCTTCGCGGTCGTCACCACGGCCATCAACTGATCGAAGATCAGTTTCGCCGCCTCGCGCGGCACCACCGTGATGATGGAGCGGACATGTTCCGCCACCAGCGCGGGATCGCCGATCAGGCCATAGGTCAGCACCACGGCGGCCAGCAACGGCGCAATCGACAGGAAGGCATAATAGGCGACGCCCGCCGCCAGCAGGCTCAGATGGTTTGCGCTCTTCTTCGCATAGACGCGCTTCAGCACTTCCCACCAGCCACGCGCCGGTATCTGCCATGGCGCCTCCGCATGGACCTGCTGCGCTACCCGTTCCGTCATCGCTATCCCCTTGCTGCGAGGGAACAAGCGCGCAAAGCGGAAAGGATGTTCCGAAAGTTTCCGGCGGGCCGCCAGCGCCCCGCCTTAGAGGAACATGCCGCCCTTCATGATCCGCCGTGCACGACCCTGCACCGGCAGCCGGTCGAACGGCGTGTTGCCCGCGGCCGCCGCCATCTTCGCGCTGTCGACGATCCACGGCGCGTCGGGATCGACGAAGATCAGGTCGGCGGCGCTACCGGGCGCGAAGCTGCCCGCGTCGACACCCAGAATGCGCGCGGGGTTCGCGGCGAGCAGCGCCATCAGCCGCCCCATCGACACCAACCCCTCGCGCACCAGATTGAGCGACAGCGCCAGCAAGGTCTCCGCCCCCGCCATGCCCGGCGCGGCGTCGGCGAAGGGCAAACGCTTGTCCTCCGGCCCGCGCGGATCGTGGCTGGAGGTGATGACATCGACCGTCCCGTCCGCCACCGCGCGCAGGCTCGCCTGCCGGTCATCCTCATGCCGCAGCGGCGGGGAGAGGCGGGCGAAGGTGCGGAAATCGGTCATCGCCTGATCGTTCAGGAACAGATAGGCCGGGCTGATCCCGCATGTCACCTTCAGCCCCTCCGCCTTCGCCGCGCGGATGAGGTCGAAGCCCGCCCTTGTCGTCACCAGCCGGAAATGGATTGCCGCACCGGTCTGACGCACCAGCATCAGATCGCGCGCAATCGCCATCGCTTCGGCGCAGGCCGGGGCGTGCGGCAGGCCGAGCCGCGTCGCCGTCTCTCCGCTCGTCGCCACCGCCTTCGCCGTCAGGCCCGCATCCTCGGCATGGGCGATGACGGTGAGGCCAAGGCCGTGGGCATAGGACAGGATGCGCAGCATGACGCCCGAATCCGCGATCCACTGGCGGCCCGTGGCCACCGCTTTCGCGCCCGCCCGTTGCATCAGGCCGATCTCGGCCATCTCCACGCCCGCAAGGCCGCGCGTCGCCGCCGCGATGGGATGCACCCAGAAGTCAGGCTTGCCAGCCCGCGTCGCCTGCCGGATCAGGCCGACTTCATCGAGCGGCGCGCGCTGGTCGGGCATCAGCGCCGCGCGCGTGATGCCGCCGAAATGGAAAGCGGGCTTGTCCGTTGCGAAGACGCCAAGGTCGACAAGCCCCGGCGCGACAACCTGTCCGTGCGCGTCGATCCGCTCTGCATCGCCCGGAACCGTAACAGCGCCCGCCGCGACGATCCGATCGCCCTCGATAAGCACGGTGCCGGGTGCGGGGGAATCGCCCGCCGGATCGGCCAGCAGCCCGTTGACGATGGCAATCCGGCTCATGCCCGCCCCGTTTTCCTTGTTGGTCGGGATGCTCAAGACCATCCCTCCACACCGCGCGCCCCGCGCGTCAGCACGTCGAGGCACGCCATGCGCACCGCCACGCCCATCGCCACCTGTTCGGTGATCGCCGACCGCTCGGGATGATCCGCGACCGAACTGCTGATCTCCACGCCTCGGTTCATCGGGCCGGGGTGCATCACCAGCGCATCGGGCTTCGCCAGCGCCAGCCGCTCGGGCGTCAGGCCGTAGAGCGCATGATATTCGCGCGCGGACGGGATGAACGCCCCGTCCATCCGCTCATTCTGAAGCCGCAGCATCATCACCACGTCGGCGCCGTCCAGCCCTTCGTCCATGCGCGTATAGGGCGTCGCGCCCAGCATTTCGACCTCCGGCGGCAGCAGCGTCGGCGGCGCGACGGCGCGCACCTGAGCGCCCAGCGCCGCGAGGCAGAGCATGTTCGACCGCGCCACCCGGCTGTGCAGCACATCGCCGCAGATCGCGACGATCAGCCCTTCGAAACCGCCCTTGCGCCGCCGGATCGTCAATGCGTCGAGCAACGCCTGCGTGGGATGCTGGTGCCAGCCGTCACCCGCGTTCAGCACCGGACAATCCACCTTGTCCGCGATCAGCGCCACCGCGCCCGAACTGGCGTGCCGGATCACGATGACATCGGCGGCCATGGCGTTCAGCGTCATCGCCGTGTCGATCAGCGTTTCGCCTTTCTTCACGCTCGACGTCGCCGCCGCCATGTTGACCACGTCCGCGCCCAGCCGCTTGCCCGCGATTTCGAACGACAGCAGAGTGCGGGTAGAGTTCTCGAAGAAGGCGTTGATCTGCGTCATCCCCGCCAGCCGGTCGTCATGCTTGCGCGTCTGACCCTTGTTCGCCTGCGCCCAATGTTCCGCCTCATCGAGAAGGAAGCGGATTTCCCAGGGTTTGAGGTCGGCGATGGACAGGAGATGCCGATGCGGGAACAGCGCCCGCCCGGTCAGTTCGGGGGGCGCATCGGGGATAGCGAAATCGGGCATGAACCGGGTCTTTAGGGGAGGGGGACGGGCAGGGCAAGGGCGCTTCAGGTCCGCCCGCGCCAGCGCCCGAAGATCGACCCGTCGCGCAGCACCTCGCGCGCCGCATTATGTCCCGGCGCACCCGTGACGCCGCCGCCCGGATGCGTGCCTGCCCCGCACATATAAAGACCCTTCAAAGGCCCGCGATAGGCGCCATGTCCCAGCACCGGCCGCGCCGACCACATCTGGTCGAGCGAGAGATGACCGTGCATGATGTCGCCGCCCACCAGCCCGAACTTGCGTTCGAGGTCTGACGGCGAGTGGATCTGCCGCGCGATCACGCTCGTCGCGAAACCCGGCGCGTGCGCGTCCACCGTGGCGATGATCGCGTCCGCCGCCGCCTCCCGCTCCTCGTCCCAGCTTCGTCCGTCTGGAAGCTCCGGCGCAAACTGCTGGCAGAAGAGGCTGGCGACATGGCATCCTTCGGGCGCAAGGCTGTCGTCAACGGTCGAGGGGATCAGCATCTCGACGATAGGCTGCTTCGACCAGCCGTCGCGCTTCGCATCCATGAAGGCGCGGTCCATATAATCCAGCGTCGGCGCGATGATGATGCCCGACTGGTGATGCTCGCCCACGCCGGGAAGGCATGTGAAATCGGGGAGGGCGGAAAGCGCCACATTCATGCGGAACGTGCCCGATCCCGTCTTGAAGCCGCCAATGCGCTTCACGAAGTCGGCGGGCAGGTCGGCTGCATCCATCAGCCGCTCGTAAAGCAGCTTCGGCCCCACATTGGCGATCACCGCACCGCCCATCACTTCTTCGCCGCTTTCGAGCGCCACGCCCACCGCACGGCCGCCATCCACCAGCACCCGCGCGACCGGCGCGTCGAGGCTGATCTCCACCCCCATGGCGCGCACCACCTTTGCCATGATCTGCGTGATCGACCCCATGCCGCCCACGACGTGCCCCCACGCGCCCTTCTTCCCGTTCACTTCGCCGAAGACATGGTGCAGCAGCACATAGGCGCTGCCCGGCGTGTCGGGGCTGGCATAATTGCCGACCACCGCGTCGAAACCGAAAGCCGCCTTCACCGCCTCGCTCTCGAACCAGCCGTCGAGGAAGGAGCGCGCCGACTTGGTGAAGAGGTCGAGCACGTCGCGCTGCTGCTCCAGCCCCAGCGCGGCGATGCGGCGGCCCTGCTTCAGCGCATCGACGATCATGCTGAACCCGCCGCCGACATTGGGCGGGCTTTTCAGCACCAGATCGCGCAGCACGTCCGCCACGACCTCCAGCGCATCATAATAAGCGGGCAGCGCCTCGGCGTCGCGCGCGCTGAATTTCGCGAACTCCGCCTGCGTGGCGGCAATGCCGCCGCCCAGCTTCAGATAGCGCCCGTCCTCTTGCGGCAGAAAATTGCTGATCGGGCGCTCGATCACGCGATAGCCATGGTCGGCCAGGGCCATGTCGCGGATCACCCTGGGGTTGAGCAGGCTGACCGTGTAGCTCGCCGTCGAGTTGCGGAAGCCGGGGTGAAATTCCTCCGTCACCGCCGCCCCGCCGATCACGTCGCGCCGTTCGAGAATGCGCACCTTATAGCCCGCCCGCGCCAGGTAGAAGGCGCAGACCAGCCCGTTATGCCCGCCCCCAATGATGACGGCATCGTAGCGCTCGGTCATGCCCTGCCCCATCCAGCCGGAGGCGCATGATGCAGCCGCGCCTGCGGGATCAGCGCACGCATCCTTCGCCCGAAATGCCGAAGCGCCACTTCATTTTCGGAAAGCGGCCCTACGGTGAAGCTGCGCGATGCCATCCCCGCCTGAACGCGTGCGACCAGCGCGGTGTCCTCCGCATTTACCTGTCGGTTGATCCTCCAGTTGAGGTAGCGCGCCGCCTTCATCTCCCGCCGCTCGTCGGGAATCGCATAGCTGATTTCCCGGATCAGCGTCTGCGTCGGCGACACGGGCAGCCACGCCATAAAGTCGATCTGATCGGGGTAAATGTCGAACGCGAAGTTGGGCCAGAGCTTGAAATAGGTCCACAGCCTCTGCCGCTGAGACGGCAAGTGAGACACATGCGGCAGGAAATGCTGATAGGCGCGCTCGGACAGGTTGGACGAAGGCTTCTCCACGATCGGCCCCCACATCCTGTCCGCATAGGCCGATGCCTCGACGCCATAGCCGTCGCCCATCAACCGCCTGAGGCCCGGATGCGCCACGGCGATGTGCAGACCGTCCGAATAATTGTCGCCGATATTCTTCCAGTTGACCGCCCGCGGACGCAGCGTCACCCGGCCCAGCGCTCGCAGATCGGGCAGGCGGTAATGCGCGATCTCTTCGGCATAGGGCGCCATCATCTCCGCCACGGACGGCCCGCCATCGTCGGCGAGACGCACGAACAGAAAGCCCTGCCAGTTTTCAAGCTCGACCCGCGCAAGACCATGATCCGCCATGTCGAAGGTGCTGCCGTAGCTTGCCTTCATCGGCACGCCGCTCAGCCGCCCGTCGCTTTCATAGGTCCAGCCATGATAGCGGCAGACCAGCTTGCGGGCGCAGCCGGTCGGTCCTTCTACGATCCTTGCGCCGCGATGGCGACACACGTTGGTGAAGGCGCGCACGACGCCGTCTTCTCCCCGGATGACAACGATATTTTCATCAATGAAATCAAAGACATGATAGTCTCCGGGGGAGGGCAGGTCGCTCTCGTGCGCGGCGATCTGCCATGCGGGCCGAAACACACGCTCGACCTCCGCTGCAAAGAAGTCCGGATCGCCATATGTCCATGCGGGCAGGCTCCACCCCGCGTCGGGATCATCCGCTTTCGATCCGTCACCATCCATTGCCAGCCCCCACAGCCATATCTTTTACATACGCAAAATAATGATCGCGCAAAATCGATTCAGTTGTCTACTTCGCTGTCTCTTTATGGCTCGGCCCGCCGGGCATAATGCCTTGCCAGCAGGGCGCACGCCATCAACTGAATCTGGTGGAACAGCATGATAGGCAGCAGCACCGGACCCACCGCGCTCGCCGGAAAGAGCACGCCCGCGATCGGCACGCCCGACGCCAGGCTCTTCTTCGATCCGCAGAATTGCAGCACGATCGCTTCCTCGCGCGAAAGTCCGATGATCCGACCGAGGGCAAAGGTGAAGAGCAGGATGAGCGTCAGCATCGCCAGACACAGCCCCGCCAGTTCCGCCAGCTCGACCGGGGAAACCTTCGACCAAAGCCCCTCGACCACCGCGGCGGAAAAGGCGGCATAGACGACCAGCAGGATCGACCCGCGATCGACGCTCGACACCAGCGCCTTGTGTCTGGCGACGAAGCCGCCGATCCACGGGCGCGACAGATGCCCCAGAATGAAGGGCAGCAGGAGCTGGAGCAGGATGCTCTCCACGGATGACCATGAGACAAGGCTTCCGCTCCCGCTCCGCTCCATCAGAAACGCGACAAGCAGCGGCGTCACGGCGATGCCCAGCAGGTTGGAAAAGGACGCGCTCACCACGGCGGCGGCGACATTGCCGCGTGCGATGGCGGTAAAGGCGATGGAGGATTGCACCGTCGACGGAAGCAGCGTCAGGAACAGCACACCGTTACGCAGCGAGAGCGGCGCAACGCCGAATCGGACGATGGCGATCCCCAGCAGGGGGAAGGCGATGAAGGTCGTTCCCAGCGTCGCCAGATGCAGCCGCCACGCTTTCGCCCCGTCCAAAATCGCTTCCCGCGACAATTTCGCGCCATGCAGGAAAAAAAGAACCACGATGCCCGCGTCCGCGATCCCGTCCGCGACCGCTGCGCCCGGACCCCTCGCTGGCAGAAAGGACGCTAGGGCGACCGTGGCGATCAGCAGCAGCAGGAAGGGATCGAGCGCTTGGCGCAGGCGATTCATGGGCGTTGTACCGGATGGACGGGAGAGATGAGGGGGGATAGACGCGGCGCGCCGGGTGCGCCAACAATTTCCTTGGACCGATCAAAAGAGAGGCTTTCGATGAGCGAGGATGTCGCAATCGTGGAGAAGGGCGGCGTGCTGGAAGTGCACCTCAACCGCCCGGACAAGAAAAACGCGCTGACCGCCGCCATGTATCGCGCGATGATCGCCGCGCTCGCCGATGCGTCCGCGCGCGCGGAAATCGGCACCGTCCTGCTCGCCGGTCGCGGCGACGCCTTCTGTGCGGGCAATGACCTCGGCGATTTCATGAAGGGGCCGGAAGGCGGCGCGGCGGCGTTCGACTTCATTCAGGCGATAGCGACGTTCGACAAGCCTCTGGTCGCCGCCGTTCAGGGTCTCGCTGTCGGGGTCGGCGCAACGATGCTGCTGCACTGCGACCTTGTGTATGCGTCGCCGGACGCCCGCTTCGTCATGCCCTTCGCCAATCTGGGCCTCGCGCCCGAGGCGGGTTCCAGTCTGCTGCTTCCGGCGCTGATGGGCCATGCGAAGGCGGCGGCCATGCTTCTGCTCGGCGAACCGATGGATGCGGCGGCGGCGGATGGGGCAGGGCTGCTGACGGCAGTGGTGCCCGGCGAAACACTGATCGACCACGCCCGCGCCAAGGCCGCGCTGCTCATGACCAAGCCGCCGCAGGCGCTGGCCGCTACGAGGCGCCTGATGAAAGGCGATCCTGCCGCTCTCCACGCCCGGATGCAGGAAGAAGCGGAGGCATTCCGCGCTGCGCTGACCGGAGACGAAGCGCGAGAGGCGTTCGCGGCCTTCTTCGAAAAGCGTCCGCCGGTCTTCCGCCGCGGCTGACGGGCGCATGAAAAAAGGGGGCGCTCCTCACGCCCCCTTCCGCCTTTGCCCGTGCAATCGGACGCTGGTCAATTCTTGATGTCTCGCCCGGCATCCTCGATTGCGCTTCCAACGTCATGCTTGGCTTCGCGTCCTTCGCGCTTCGCGTCGGCGGCTGCATTGTCGGCTGCCGCATCGACCTTGTCGGCGCTCCGGTCGATGGCCGCGCCCGCATGATCGAGACCGTTGTCGATCTTCTCGCCGGCGGCATCGAGATTGTTGTCGATGTCGCTGCCCACGGCTGCGCCCGCGTTCGCGACCTTGTCCTCGGTCTTTTCCGAACATGCGGACAGGCCGGCAACGGCCAGAATGGACAGTCCGGCGATCAGGGTTTTACGCATTTTTGGCTCCTCTTGCCCTTGTCATGAAGCGTCTTGGAGCCGGTAAAGCGCAGCAGCGTGAATAAAGTTGCGTAAGAGCAACTATCCGGTGCGCAACCCGAAGACCATCGACCGGTCCGCATCGGGGATCAGCCCTTCAAGAACGCGCCAGAAACCCGTCACCGATCCCTGCCCTGCCTGACCGTAGGCCGCCGCCATCTTCTCCCGCAGCGCCCGGAACAGCGACGCTTCCAGTTCCTTCCCCGCAGGGCTGAGCCGCAGCAGCTTCTGCCTGCGGTCGCTCGTCCCGGTGCGCGTTTCGATATAGCCGCCCTCGATCAGGTCGTTGAGCACCCGGCCCAGCGACTGTTTCGTGATCGACAGCAGGCGCAGCAGATCCTTGACCGTCAGGTCCGGCTGGCGCGAAATGAAATAAAGCGCCCGGTGATGCGCGCGCCCCAGCCCCTGCGCCGCCAGCCCCTCGTCGATGGAACGGGTGAGCGCGGCATAGCCGAAATAGAGCATTTCGATCCCGCGCCTTATTTCGTCCTCGCGCAGGAACAGCGGGGATGCAGGAGCGATCTGGGCATTGGAAACCGACATGATGCGGGGTGATTCCGATGGAAGGAGCCTGACCCATATTGGCGTCATCGAAGCGCCATGACTAGGCTTTCCTTTCGCGAATGACGCGCTATAGGACGTGCCGCACCGGCGAAGCTCGCCGGCCCTGCTGGGGCGTAGCCAAGCGGTAAGGCAGCGGTTTTTGGTACCGCCATGCGCAGGTTCGAATCCTGCCGCCCCAGCCAATCTCACTGAGATCAACAAGCCTTTGAAAATATAGAGAAAACTCTGCGTTTGAACGTCAGTGGCCCGTGCCAAGGCACCTGGCCGTGGCCCCTGCAGAACCAATATGGACCCTATTCTCCAGGTCCGCAAGGAGCGCTATCGGCGAGGCTGCCTGAATCTGCTTGTGCCTGCGATCGACGTGCATGCCAGGGGCAGTGCTTTCGTCTTTCTTTCGCCGGATGGCGCGAATGACTCGAAAGCCGCGAGGGATCGCAAGCCAGAACGAGCCAACTTCACGAAACTTTTCTCCCCTTCAATCTCGGTATCGATTCCGTAACGGAAATGCGGCATTCTGATCATGCAGGCATTTGTCCTGCAGTGCGACCCAAACTTGCCCCGTTCCTGCGCTGAGTAGGCGGGGCTTTTGATTCTCATGTCCGATTTCAAGATTGAGCTCGCAGGTTTTCGCCGCCTCGTTCGGCGTGCAGGGGATACCGGCTGTGCAGGGTCGGACGCGGCGGCACTAAGACGACGGTTGCTCAGACTCTGATACGCGGGTTGGCTACCGCAGGACCGTGGTTCGTCTCGGACCTTCCTGCTGTCTCAACTGGCGCGAGTGTTGCTCGCTGAATCAAATCGAGGGTTGCCCTGACCGGCCACCGCGCCCGACGCTGCACAGCATGAATGAGGAACTTGCGGCTCCTTTTCTGTCTAGTTGAGGTGCGTCAAGCGGCTTGCACCGGGGCGGGAGACTGGATGGCGATTGCCCAGACGAAGGCAGCCAGTTCGCGTGCGATGGCGACTGTCACGACATTCTTTGGCCGCCCCGAACGCAGCATGCGACGGTAGCGCGCGCAGAGGCGGACCTGCGCCTTCCACGCGATGTCCCGCGCCTCCTGGGAGAGATTGGCGCTGCGGCGGAGGAGGTCTCCAGCGACCCGGGCAGGGAGCCGATAGGTCCAGGCGCTTTCCACCAACATGCGGCGGGCCCGGCTATTGCCTGCTTTGGTGATGTTCCCCTGCGAGCGCGTTGACCCCGACGACCGTTCGCGTGGTACAAGTCCGAGCCAACCCATAAGCTGACGAGGATTGGCGAAGCGCCGAAAATCGCCCACCTCCGCAATGATCGTTACCGCTGCGATGAGCGATATGCCCCGCAATGCCTGGATAGCTGCCACCATTGGATGGAGAGACCAGTTGGGCAGCAGCGTCTCGATTTGCTTCTCAAGCCGCGAACGGCGAACCTCCGCCTGCTCGATGGCGCGGTTATATTCCTCGAACGCAATCTGCTGAGCTGGGTGATCGAAACGCTGATCGCCGAGCCAGCGGCGGTGCTTCCTGGTCCAATGTTTGATGCCACCGTTGTAGGTTCGACCATGGCGCAGAAGGAAGGACAGCAGTTGTTGCCGTGCCCGACGAACTGCTTCTACCGCCGAAATCCGAGCCCGGACGAGGTCGCGCATGGCTTCGTGCTCCGTGTCGGGAACCCAGATCGATGTGAGTTCGCCGGCTCGAAACAGGCTGGCCAGAACAACGGCATCACGGCGATCGGTCTTGATCTGGCTGCCGGGCCGTGCTGGCGTCATCGAAGGCGCCACCACGTGACAGGCATAGCCCAGTTCGATCAGCTGCCGATACAGGCCGTAGCCGGTTGGCCCTGCCTCGTAAGCGAAGGCCAGCGGCCCGTGCTTTGCCGCCAGCGTCTTGACCAGTTTGGCCACGGCCTCGGGTTTGCTGGAGATGGTTCCGTAAAACCGCACCTCACCGCGACGACCACCTTCGGCAATCGCGACCGCAATCGTTTCCTTACTTACATCCAGCCCGATAAATGTTGTACTCCGTTCCATGGCTCGTCTCCCATGTCTGAGGCTCTGGTCGCAACACTAACCCTCGATACCGACATGTTCGAGGCGAGCCACCCGACACCACGCTCGGACATGGCGTCTCACCGACAGTGGCTGAGACCTTAGCAAGCACTAATCTCTGCCCGACTTCTCCAAATGCACCATTGAATGGTGCGCCGGTTGCGCTGATAATGGGACTGTTTCACTCTGGACGAGGAGAGTGACATGAAATTAGCGGCCGCTTCCATTGCGTTCCTAATTACGGCATCGCCTGCCTCCAGCCAGACGAACTTGTCCTCCGCCGATCGCGCTGCCGCTTTTCGGGCTGGCGGTTTTAAGCTGGAGCGCGGCCAATGGCGCGCATGTGGTGACCCAGGCACCCCAAGCTATAGCCCTGGAACGATCGAGACGGTGCGGGACCTGAACGGCGACGGGCAAGTCGAGGCGGTCATCATGGAAGGCGGCACCTACTGCTTCGGCATGACCGTCACCGGCTTCACCATCGTGAGCAAACAGGCCAGCGGCGACTGGAAACTGATAACTGCAAGCCACGGCATCCCCAATTTTCTTCGCGCAAAAGGCGTGGGCGGCTGGCCTGACATCGAAATTGGTGGGCCAGGGTTCTGCTTTCCCGTCGAGCGGTGGAACGGGCGGGAATACGCGCTTAACCGCCATCAATAGAAGGCAAGCCCTGTCGCCCTAGGTAGCGAATTCACCATCGCCTCCCCGCTCTAGTCGCGGATATTCGACTTTTCTCCTATCGGATAGCGCTCCGATACATTCCAGGTAGGGCAGCGGCATGGCTTGCCATGGGAAGCTGTCCTCGAAAGCTTCACATCTATGATGCCGCTCGGTTACATTCCTGCCTCTTAGCGTAGTCACGACTCCACCATCATAACGTCTTCGTGGCTCAACGGCCACTGGATGCAGCGTGCTTTTCTCACATTCACCAACAAACGCACTCAGGGGACGCCAGTGGTCGCAGCCGGCGCAGCAGGGGCCATTTTTCCAGTAGAACTGGTCGAGGATCTCCTGTGTTTCTGCGTTCAAATTCACCTCCCTAGTGGGAGCAATGCACGGCTGACGAGGCCATGACCTTGAATCGTCATCAGTGTAACACTGGAGAGCGCTGCAGCTTAGCGCGCTTATGGATAGTCCGTTTGGATGCGATCACACCAGCAGGGAGCGCAGCCGACGTGTCGCGGCGAGGAACTACCGATCATTGAGATTGTTCACCATAGGCAGGCTGATCTGTTCCCCTCACAGAACAGCCTGGAACCTGAGGCCCGCCCTGCCGCCGAGTGGGCCTCTTCGCTTATGGAAAGGCTTGAGCGATGAACCCCCTATCTGTGGAATTCTGCACAGCTCAGGCCGAACATCACCTCAGCAAAGCAGAATTGTGCGATTTGGCCAATGTGCGGGCGATCTGCCTCACCGCCGCCGATTCGTGGATGCGGGAGGCCGAAAGCGCCCGCCGGATTATGGAACGTCGCCAGCGGAGCGCGTCATTCGATATAGGGTAGGTCGCCTCTAGTCTGTTTCACGGTGATTCCAGGCGCGCGTCGCAAGACGCGATCGTCCGTCTTACCGCCATTGTCGGCTGATCCGCCGCAGCAGCCGCCGGCCACGGTGCCATTTCCTTATGATGCCGGTGACACGCTATATAGGGGCTGTAGCAATTACAGGGTTAAGTGCATGGCGTTGACGATCGGCAAAATGGGGACCGGGCCTGACGGCGACGCCATCGAACCACCGGCTTTGGCGGGTTAGCCGGATGGCCGCTGACCGGTGCAACGGCTGATTAGAAAGGCGGATGCACAGCTGACGCTGAGACTTCGGACGGCTCGTCCGGGTCATCTGCAAAGGGATGTCAACCCAATCGTCGTGATAAAGCCCCCTCGGCATCGCTATCATCGCGTGCCGAAGGGGGAAACGTCGTTAGCGGATCAGCGACGGCCAGCAACCGTTGACGAAGAAGCCCGCGCGCGTGAGATCGCGCATGCTGGAACAGCGCCGCCGCCAAGCGAATTCCATTCGTTTCTGCTGCGCCCAGCTGCCGATCCAGTTGGGGTGACGGCGACCATGGCGCTTGTCACGGCGCCAGTAACGTGCGGTCACAATGGCATGCATATGGGGCCTGATGATCCACTCCCCATCGGTGCCTTCCACGGCGTGAATCGCCCACGCCACCGCGGCGCCCTGCTGCACCAGCTGGCTGTGCAGAAAACCTTCACAGAGCCAGCGCCAGTTTTCCGGCCGGACATTGAGGGGGATATCCATCACGGCATGCCACGCCGCGACGGCGGTTGGATCGCGCGTGGCGACGGCCACAGCGTCCGCCTCCGACCAGATTTTATAAGGATCCGACCCGGCCCAGAGGGGCGCGCTCGCTGGCAGCAACAAGCCCGACCCTTTCAGTTCGAAACGACGCGCTGCGAAACGGGCAGGCATGGGGCCGAAGCGGTCGACCGGTTCGCTGTCGCGCCAGATGTAGGCGGTGTTCGCAACCGCCGACTTATACGCAGGCACGCGTCCGAAATACTGCCATTCTTCCGAAATCGGCCTGATCTTGAAGTCCGGCCATTCAATCCGCGATATGCTGCGAGGACGGACAACCAGCTCCCGGCGGGCCTGACGAAGTTGATCCTGGGTGATGAACATATAGGTTTCCTTAAAAACGCGAACGCTGCCCACAGGAGCGGCGCTGGAGGCGTCCTGACGACGCGGTAATTGAAGCGATGGTTCAGCCGACGACCTTGATCGCCTCGGTCGGCAGGGCATCGGCGAGAGGCTTCCCTTGGGGCACGAACTTGTTGCCCGTGAGTTCGATGCCATCCATGTCCACTGCCGCCTTGCGCCAGCGCGCCCAAGCGATCTGTTCGCCGCGGACCAGAAGATGGCGAGGCGGCAACTTGTCGCTGACCAATTGGTTACGCTCGTCGATGCACCAGCGCCTTTCCCCTTGAAGCAACTCGACCGGAGCCCGGTCGCTTGCCGCATAGAGCTGACAGCCCGGCATCCATTCGACGCAGAGAGGCTGGTGCAACACCAGCGATACCAAGCATGGTTCCGGGTCATCCAGTTCGGCAAAGGTCAGATGCAGCATGTCCGTCCGCG
This sequence comes from Sphingobium amiense, assembly GCF_003967075.1. Lineage (NCBI taxonomy): Bacteria > Pseudomonadati > Pseudomonadota > Alphaproteobacteria > Sphingomonadales > Sphingobiaceae > Sphingobium > Sphingobium amiense. The sequence continues at coordinate 2,061,941 of NZ_AP018664.1, read as the reverse complement.
TCTGAGTGGCGAGCTGGGTCAGATGCACGATATCGGCGAAATCACGCGGACCGCTGGTGCAGAAGCTCATGGTCTGGCGTGTCGGCTGATGGGGTGGATAACCCATCAGGGTCCGCAATGCCAAAGCCCATGCCTGACTGCGTGCGAGATAAGGGTGTGTCATTCAGATACTCCAATGTTCAGGTGACGGCATGTCAGCCGGGGATTTCACTTTTTCCGCTCTTCACGGATCCCGATTTCACGCCTTTCCGCTCCAAGTGCGCGGGGCTCGCTCTTAATCAAATGGATGCTGCTACGGCGGCGCATCCAGGCGACGGTCTCGTCTTCCGCGTCCAGACCCATTGTCTGCGCCTGCCGTAGGAAGAGGAGCCAGATGGCCAACGCCTCCGACCCGCAGTCAGCGCGCAAGAGATCGAGTCGGCCGACGCTCCAGTTGCCGAGCAAGGCATCTGCGGTCATGCGCGGCGAAGCGATGGCAGCCTCTCCCGCAACTTCCCACAAAGCAGATGCCGCTGCGCCGCCCCGGTCGATCGCCAGATCGACGACATTGTTGCGGAGCGCCCGGGCGAGGCGCAGCGTGAAATGGTGCGCGATCGTCGCGTCCGCATGAGCAGCGGCATCGAGCAGCGCTGGCACCAGCCGGTGATCGATCTGCCAGCCGATCAACGTGTCCGCCAACGGCAGCCGGTCGGCAAGCCAGAGTAACAGGTTCTGCTCTTTCTCGCCTGCGGCGATGATGGCGGCCTCGCTGCTGAACCGCCAGTGGGAGCTATCGCGTGTGGCAATAAATAGCCCCGCGCCGATCAGATGCGTGCCCGGCGCAGCATCGCTTTTCGCGGCGGCGGGTATGGAAACGGCAGCCACAGTGAGGGAAACAAAGGTGATGGGATCGTGGGTCATAAACATGTCCTGATATGCAGGCGCGCGCCATCACCCCCGGGGACAGCCGGAGCGATGAGCGCGCGCAAATTGGTCTGGATGGAGGAGGGGTGAAGCCGACCTAGCGGGCGGCGAACGCGGCTTCGTCGCGCTCCCGCCTCCGCCGAAGCTCGGCATCAGCAAGGGCGGCCTCTGCACGCAGCGCCGGCGCACGGGAGCGCGCCCATAGGGCGGGACGGCAGGTCGCAAAGGGTTTCAAGTGCTGAAGCTTCGGCTCGCTCTCGATCCATACGCTGAGATCGGCCAGCGGCAACGCTATCAGCCGTTCATCACCCTGCCGCCAGGCTATGGCATGCAGGTAGACAAGGTAGCTCGCTAGCACATCCTCCTGCACATACCGTGCCACCGCCCTCACATCGCCCTGTCGCCAAAGATCACCAACATCGGCCCCGGACACGCTGGTCTTCACCGGAATGTCCAAGGCGTTGCAAAGCTCGGCAAGCGACGCCCCCCTCCCGCCATAAGCATCGAGAAGATCAAGATGGTCGATGTCGTATCTGCCCGCTTCGGCGATCCGGGCAATATTGCGCAAGTCGTAGAGGCCGTGGCGCTGAGCCTGTAGCCGAAGCACCTGCGTGTCGAATCCGCGTCCGTTCAGCGTTACCGCCATTGATCCGGAGGGGAACAAAGCGTCGGCCTTGCGCAGGAAGTGCTCCTCCCCGCCCTCGCGGCAGATGAATGTGTTAAGGGTGAAGTCATGGTCCTGCCCTTGGCGGTGGGCGGTCAGAAAAGAGCCAGCTACTGGCTTGTGCCGGGGCCAAGGCGGGAAACTGCCGTCCGGCATCTCCTCATCGACGATTGTTTCGAGATCGAACACCGTCACGTGCTCGTGCGGATATTGAAGCGGCGGACGCTGCCACTGTCGCATTTCATTTACTCCATGGGGACGCACCGCCGGATAGCGGTCGCGGACCGGAGCCGCTGGGCGGCGTCTTGCCTTTTCCCTTAACGATCTCCGGTTACGGAAAACCCGCTATGGTGGGACTTCAAATCTGGTGATCCGCGTATGGCGCGATCGCCTGACACCAGCGCAATATCGCGCGCCCTCTTCCCTGTGGCTTTTCCACAGTGACTGCATGACTAGCCGATCATGCCGCGACGCAACTCCAATCATCGCGATATCGCCGCGATAGTGCCAATCAACGCCGCACCAGATCCGCATGCACGAGGTGGTTTGCTGCAGCGTTTTCGCCTCCTATAATTCCCGCATGGATGGCGAGCCCGATCAGAATGAAAAATCAATGGCGCCGACACAGCTGGCAATGATCGCTGAGTTGCTGGCGGCGGTGGGCTCAATGCTTGCGGCAAGGGCCGCCCGCCGTCGTGGCGGACCGGGCGCGATGCGTCGCGCGAGGGCCATTGCAATTGCTCTCCTCTCGCTGGTCGTCGCTCTATCACAGGACGGCGATATCGCCGCGATGCGACGAGGCTGGGCAACGACCGCTCGCCGCTTGCGGCGACATATGGCTCAGCCTCCGGCAGGCTGGACCGCACCTTAACGAGGCGAGGCTTAGTCGCGATATCGTCGCGGCACTAGCTGAGAATAGGGCGATGCTGTCCCAGCCGCTGCGATATCGCGGCGATCACGACGGCGCGGCCCTGCCGATAGGAGGCATTAATGGCCAGACATACCGAAGAAGATTTTGCCCGCGCGAAGAGGGAGATTGCCAAGCAGCCCGGTCATAGCGGCGAAGTGACCAATTATCAGATCGCCCTGCATCTAGAACGCTCACCGGGTGGCGGCCTCTATAAGCAGCTGGATGAATGGCGTGCCGGCAACCGCTCTGCTGACACAAGCATGCCTAGCGTGACGCAGCGCGGAGTAGTTGCAACGATGCAGCAGGTGAACGACGATAATTGGTCGGTCACCATCACCTTGCCCCGCGATTTCGCCGAGCCTGACACGGTTGCGATGTGTCAGGTTTATGCTGAACGGGATAGTGCCTATAAAGAAAAGGAACGGCTGGCCGCGCTACTGGCGGAATCGCGATCGCGGGAAAGGGTCTTGGTCAACGAACTCGCGGCTCTGCGCCTTTCGCGCGACTTCCATTCCGCGCAGATGCAGCTGGCAGCAAACAGGTTGAGCGCCGGACTCAGGCCCTCTCGCCCGAAGCGGCTCGTGGAACCCATTACGGAATAAGCACATGAACGGACGCGCTCCGGCTGCAGGGCGACAGATCTGCCGATCCCGCAGGAACTAGTCTAGCGCTCCAGTTCCGCCGGACGCGCGGAACGTGGATCGCGCGCTTTACCTTTGCCCTGCTCAAATGCCCGCTTGAGCAGGGCGCCGATATTGGAGTGCTCCTGAAGAATTTGAAGGCTCTTCTGATCATCATCGGCCCAACCAGGCGCAATAAGCTGGCCGTCCCGAAGCTTATAGTCGCCGCGGTTTTGCTGTATGTCCTCCAGCAATTCTTTGAGCGGTCCATGAGGCTGGCCATCAGGTGCAAAAAAGCGTCCCGTGTCCTGCCGTTGCTGCACGACATCCCGCCTCGCTGCGCGAGTAGGGGCTTGCCGAGGGCGTGGTGCGTCGATGGATGAGGGCAAGGCTGTAGGCGCCGTCGGTAGCTGCATGGGAAGGCTGATGTGCGTTTCGACGGGGTTCCCGTCAGACCGGCTTGGACGCATCTGCCGAATCCACGATCGCCGTTCAGCCTCTCGCTTCCGTTGCTCGGCCGGTGGCAGCTCGGCTACGCTCTCAGCCATCGTGGCATCGACATGATCTTTGAAGGGAACTCCGCCTGGAAGGTCCGAAGAGAGAGGTGACAAGCGGGCAAATGAGTGGCGGACATCAGTCCACGGCAAGCCCTGCTGGAGGAGTTTGGCCGCAATCTCGCGATCGATCGATCTGTAAAGATCATGCCGGTCTGCCGCTAAATCGACCGGCCGCTTGGGCAATATTTCGCTATAAAGGTTTGCCCAAGAACCGTCGCTCGCGCTTTCCTCTCGCGCTGCCCGCTCCATCCTATCTAACACGCTAAACCGAGATGACATTTCCGCCTCTTCAGCGGCCCGAACACGATTTTCATCCGCTCGCCGCTTGATGTCCGGTTGTTCGAGGGCTGCGTTGAGCATGGTATCAGCCCAGTCCGTCGGCCTCGCATCCGATCCGAGGATCGCCGTCGCCGGAGTCCGCGCAGCGATCACCTTCCTGACGACATGCTCGCCGTAACATGCCTTATCGTTCAGCACCTCCTTGATTGCGCCGATTTCGATGGTGCGTGCCTGGCGCTCGTCAATCATTTGACTTACTGGGAAATCCTGTAACGCCGACCGCCAAGCCGACAGATATATAGCTGTGGCATAACTGTCTTCCTGACGCTCCTGTGCCGCTGCAACAAGCTTCGCCCGAAGGTCGGCAACTCGTGCCGCTGTCGCTTGAGCCTTGAGACGATGTGCCGCGAGCGCACCGGACATCCCTCGGTTCTTCTCGGCTTGAAACTCCGCTGCGGCACGTGTTCTTTCTTGCTCATGCCGCTCGTGCAGATCGCCCAGAACCGCTCGGACTTCCGGCTCCCCCTGCCACCGCAAATGCGCATGAACGCCTGCCGGAAGAGCAGCGATGTCGATCGCCATTCGCCCATCTCGCATGCCAAGGGCCGCACTTCCTCCAACAGCATCGCATAGCGATCTTATAGCCAGGCTTTGCCTCTCTGCCGCGATCTGGAAAATCAGCAGGTGAGCCGGGTCGCTTATCAGTTCTTGCGCCTCCCTCTCTGGCTGGAAGCGGTCGATGATGACCCGGCCGTGCACGACCCGTATACGGTGCCCAGCGCTGTCGAGCCGCTCAATCAACCGCTTGGCCAAGTCGCGTGCTTTCCGCGCCAGCTTCCAGCCGGTCATTTTGCTGCGATGCAAAGCCGCGGCTTGGATCCGAACCGCTTGCTTCCGGGCAGGTTCCACACTGTCGCGCAGGTTGGCGACGAGCCCAGACAGCTGTGCACGAAGCCGTGCAGCATCCGCCCGGATTGCCCTGGCCGCTTCCGCGAGTTTGGCAATCTGGGCCCTGTGCTCGTCAAGAGCCTGTCGTCGCGTTTCAGAGGTCTTGGATAGCAGATCCTTTCGGACCTCAGCTGCAGCGGCATCGCCTTGGTCCGCACGTTGCGCCACGAAGTCAGCAAAGGTCGGACGAGCCGCCTTTGGGCCTGCCTCCAGAAGCGCGAAATCCCGATCGGCCTTGATCAGCGCTAATTCGCCAGACCGTTCAGCCCGAATGTCGCGATGCAGGAATTTGTCCGGTTCATCGCTCAGCCGCGCATCGAACTCCGCGATAATTCGCGCCCTGGCCCGCTTATACTGATTAAAGGCAAGATTCCGACGTTTTTGCGCGGCCTGCCAATGTTGGTAATGCAGGTGAAACTGGCGCTGCGTGGCACGCCAGTGGTCATTGCGGGATTCGATGTTGGTTTTGCGGAGGTTGACGGCGGCCTTATATTCAGGATGCCAGGTGAGAAACGGCATGTCCGCGCTGGCGTCGAGCTTTTGCATACCGCCGAGGTCGAATGCCGAAACCTTCACAGCGTCCTTGCTGTTGTTGATGCTCTGCACCATGAGGCCGCGCACGCGGCCCTTCACCTCATGGGGTCGCAGGACGAGCGCGTGGACGGCCAGCGCCGCAGCGCGTTCTTCCCATGTGGGCAGAGCCAGCGCATGGCGAACCTCATGGAAGAAACGATCCTGAAGCGGGACCAGTCCGGTGCGCGTCAGATGCTCCTGCTGGGCACGGCTGATTTGCGGTTCATCCGAATTCCGGGCCGCCCTCTTTGAACTGAGCTGGCGAAGGCCCCACTCGAGCTCAATCTCACGTGCCAAAGCGGTAAGCCGCCAGGCTAACTGGCTGTCCCATGCCCGACCCTCAACGGACCGCTTCGGCATATGGCGCGCTGCCTCGGCAGTCACTTCCCGGCGATTGACCTTATCCCAGAGAAAGCGCGCGGGAACCTTGCCTTCGTCGTCAACCTCGCACACGACAAGATGGAGGTGGCCATTATCCTCATGGTCATCCGGTTCGTCGTGGACCACCTTGATATGCGCGCGCCCCTCAAGCCGAGCGACCTTCAACATCCGATTGCCCAATTCTGAATATTGCGCATCCGTAAGGGACCGCTCCGCGCGGGCAATCAGATGCACCACAGGCTTGCTGCGTCTAGGATCCCGCGCGGCATCATAAGCCAGCTGGGCAGCGAAGGTGCGATGATCGAACAGACCCGGCGCCTCAAGCACGCGGGCGTCGGCCTGGCCGGCATATTTGCCGCGCCGGGTAACATAGTCGATCACGCCACCGAAGCAGCTGCCCCGGACGACCTTGATAATCATGGGCGCACTGCCTTGTGGATGGCGTCAATCGCCTCCTCCAACCGCGTGCCGATCCGCGCTTCGATACGGCCGATATCGGCAGTGACGCGCTGGGCGGCTAGCGGAAGCTCATTCCGGACACGCTCCCGATGCTCGTCGGCGATGAACACGGGGTCGATGCGGTCCAGCCATTCACGCAGGCGGCGAAGATCACGTTGCATGTCGCGCAGGTCGGATGCGACGTTGCCAAGTAGCGCGAGCGCCTCCTGTCCGCCGGGCATGGCCATCGGCAACCGCTGATGTGAGGGCCGAACCTTGCCCCGACTGCGCTTTGGCTGAGCGGCCATGCCGGTGATCTGAGAGCGCAGCCAGTCTTGTCGGGCATGCGGGCCTTTGAAACCCATGTCCGCAATGGCTGCATCGAAAACGGCCATGTCCTCTGGCGACAGCCTCAGGCGAAGGTCCTCGCGGCGAGGCCGATGCCTAGGGGCGTGGTCGCCATCCTTATCCAGCGGGGTGGTCATGCCGACCCCCCATACTTGGGGTGGGTTCGGGAGGGGGAGTGCCCCGCCTGACGAGTAAGGTCGTTCCACCGCCCCTGGCGACAGAGCATAGCGACAGAGGCAGGGGCTAAAGTGGTGGACACGACATTACTCGCTTACTGTCTTATTTCTTACGATCTCATATTAGTCTGGGGATACCAAGGACTTCGTGCGCGGTGTCGATCCGGACACAAAAAAAACGTTTTGCGAAGAAAAAACCTCATTCCTGGATAAGCAGAGTCCAGACGATGTGCGATGCACGACCGGTTGTGCAGGGCGGTGACAAACCAGGCCATCCCGATTGAGGTGGTCACCTTCGCGGTGAACGAGGCGATCCACATCGGCGCCATCGGCTTCGATGCGAGCAAGCAGATCGCGCTGGCGCGCATCCAGCGCCGCACCGCCCGGCTCGATCTGGCCTCCTATCCGCACCTGCCCAAAATGGAGGTAAAGATGCGACGCGCGCCGCCGACTATGCCACTCTCCTGCCGGAACTGGCAGCATGAGCAGGGCAGCGGACGACAGGATGTCGGCCGGCACGACGGCGTGCACGCCGCAGGTCCTGCTCGCGCATCACCTCAATCAGATCAAGCTGCCGACGGTCCTGCGCGAGTATGAGAAGCTGGCCGGGGAATGCGCGCGCCATGGCGTCGATCACACCCGCTACCTGCTGCGCCTCGTCGAGCTGGAACTGATCGACCGGGAGCGCCGCACGGTCGAGCGCCGGATCCGCGCAGCCCGGTTCCCGGCGATGAAGAGCTTCGACACCTTCGACTTCACGGCTATCCCCAGTCTCAACAAGATGCTCGTCTTGGAGCTGACGCGCTGCGAATACATCCTGCGGCGGGAAAACATCATTGCGCTGGGGAACAGCGGGACGGGCAAGACCCACCTCGCGCTCGAGCTGGGCCTGGCGGCCTGCCAGAAGGGCTTCACCGTCGCGTTCACCACCGCCGCGGCGCTGGTGAACCAGTTGATGGAAGCCCGCGACGAAAAGCGGTTGCTCAAGATGCAGCGCGACCTTGCCGCCGTGAAGTTGCTAATCGTTGACGAACTGGGCTACGTTCCGCTCTCGTCCACGGGTGCGGAACTGTTATTCGAAACCTTCTCGCAGCGCTACGAGGGGGGATCGACGATCGTCACGTCCAACCTGCCGTTCGACGACTGGACGCAAGTTCTGGGTCCGAGCGGCTCACCGGAGCGCTGCTCGGCCGGCTTACTCACCACGTCAGCATCCTGACCATGAACGGCGACAGCTACCGCCTCAAGCAGTCCGCTCACCGCCGCCGCGCTGCCAGGGCGGAGCAAAAACCAGGCCACTCCCGCCCACGCTAGCGTCTGATCCGCCGCAACGGCAAATATGCAAAGGGCCCCAAGCGAAGCCCTTTGCACATCATCCGCGCTCAGACTCAATGGCCTGCTTTACTCCGCCGTGCTGGTCTGGAATCTGACCGCCGTTAACAACCGGAACGCTTAACCGACGATCAGCTCCTTGCGTTATCCGCTGCCGCCTTCTTCACTGCCGCGTGCCCCTCCGAAAAAACATGCCGGCGGCGACATTTTATGTGTGACATTTACATATAAACTTTATACGGACCTTCCCACCCTTGGAAGATCAGGCAATCGGCAATGGAGGACGACCACACTGAAGACCTGCTGATGATCGACACCGGCGATCCGCGCTGGCGAGAACTGATCGATTTCGATGCGCGGCTTTTTAGGAAGAAGCAGCTCCGGCTGCTCACTCCCGAGGCGAGGGTGCTTCTTCGCCTCATGATTGGAGGGCCGCTTCGCGTCAATGAGGCGATGGAGGTAGCCGCTACATCCTACAAAGGCTTTTACGCAGTGCTCGAGCGCCTCAAGCGGGCGGGACTGGTTAGCCTCACCAAGGATGAGAAGGATCATCGCGCTCGCAATCTAACGATCGAACGCTAGCGCGCCCTCATTTCTACTTACATTTAGCCAGGAAACTGAATTTTGGACCGCAAAGCTTTTGCTCGTTCGTCTCGGGGAGGCGCGTTAGGTGCGATCGCCGTCATCTGCGCGGTTCAATTCGTCGGGTCATCTGCCATGGCGCAAGGCGGGGCGCCCATCGGCGAGACAGGAGCAAGCGGGCTGCCTGTCCAGCCATTGGTCGAGACGTCTGCCTCTGCGCTCCCCGCAGCTAGTGCGGCAGTGCAGGCAGACACGGAAGCCAGGCAAGGTCCTCTTGTCCCCTATGGTCCGCCAGCGCCGAAGGTCGAGAAGGGTCATTTACCAGAGATTAGCTGGACAGAGCCGCCCCCCCAGGTGCCGCGCGCTCTAGACCAGGCCGTCAACATCGTGACGCGCAACTATCCCTCGGCGAAATCGGCTCGTGCGGCGCTCGGCGCTGCAGCAGCCGACGTCCGAGCCGCTAAATGGCGCCGGTTCCCCAGCTTGACCGGCAATTTGGCCTATCTCGACGCTGATGCTTCGCCGGAACCGCAAGTAGTTGCCGAGCTTCCAATATGGTCCGGCGGGCGGCTCAGCGCGGACATCCGCCGCGCGAAGGCGGCGGAAGACGTGTCTGCCTCCTCCTATGTCGAAACCGTGGTGACGCTTGCCCAAACAACGGCCCAAACCTATTTCGACGTCGTGCGCCTTGCTCAGCGAGAGCAATTGCTTGCCGAGAGCTTGCAAGAGCATCAGCGGTTGGTCGGCACCATGGAACGGCGGGTCGAGCAAGAGGTGAGCCCCCTTGCCGACCTTGATCTTGCCCGGTCGCGGGCGGCCCAGATCGAACAGGACTACACGGTCACCCGCGCTCAGCGCCGGTCTGCATTGCGGATCCTGGCAGAACTTATCGCCGACCCCGCTTATGATCTCGGTGCAATCCCGAAATATGAGGTTGTCGAACTGGCAAACCGGACCGCGTTAGAAGAGCAGGCCGTAGGTTACGACCCCGAGTTGCGGCGCCTGCGCGGTCTGGTGACAGTTGCCGAAGCTGACCTGCGCGCCAGCAAGGCGTCGATCCTGCCACAATTAAATGCGCAGTATTCTTATGATGATGTGTTTGGCAGCAGAGTCGGGCTTGTCTTGCGGCAGCAGACCACTGGCGGCTTGAGCCAAATATCCGAGGTCGAAAGATCGCGGCTGAGGATCCAGGGCGCGCTCGAGGATGTGCGCGTGAGCGAACAGCAACTCCGTCGCGAGATCACGAACGATCTCATCGAATATGATGCGGCCAGGGCGCGCGCTCGAATTTCCACGGGAGCATCGGAAACGGCGGCCCGCGTCAGCGAGAGCTACATGCGTCAGTTTATCACCGGCCGGCGATCATGGCTCGACGTGATGAACGCTTTGCGCGAGGCCGTTACGGCGCAAATGGGCAGGGTGGATGCCCAGGTCACAGCGATGTCCGCTGCCGTGCGGGTGATGCTGCGAAGCGGGCGCTGGCGCCCAACATTTGAACAGTCGGCTCAGCTTGCAGCCGGTGGGGGGAATTGACGTGACGAACGCAATCGTTGCAGCTATTGCGACACTCGCTCGAATGCGACGGGTCGATCTGCGACCTGACTGGGCCGATGCTGCCCGCGACATCAGTGGTGACGACCCGGCGACGCTTGACCTGGTTTGCCAGACAATGGGCTGGGCTCCCCCAACGCCCTATGTGGAAACACCGCGCGCGCATGAGTTCCCGCTGCTGGTCTACCACCCCGATCACGGCTGGGCAGTGGCCGAGCGGGTGGAGAGCGACAATCGCTTGAGCATCGTCAAGGAGGGCATCAGCACCACCTGGCGCGATGCCGACCGAGCGCACCTTTATGACTTGGTCATCCCGCTCCCTGCGGGCCGCCAGACCTTCACAAGGGCCATCGACGTGTTCAAGTCGGCGGTGTTTCGCCGGAAGCATGCCATTTTCTTTGCGATACTCGCCACATTCGTCGTTAATCTCATCGCCCTGGTGACCAGCATCTACTCGATGCAGGTTTACGACCGCGTGGTGCCGCGGGGCGCGTTCTCGACGCTGTGGGTCCTCACGGCCGGCGCGATCGTGGCCATTCTGTTCGACTTCATCCTTCGCGTAGTGCGAGCAAACATGCTTGAGGATGATGCGGTCAAAATCGACACTGAAGTGTCGGAATTCTTTTTTTCGCGGACCGCGGAGGTCCGACTGGACGCCCGGCCTCCGTCGATCGGCACCACGGCTGCGCAGTTGAAGGGGCTGGAGCAGATCCGGGCGATGTTGTCATCCTCGGCGTTGTTTGCTCTTGCCGACCTGCCATTTGCCATTCTCTTCATCGTCGTAATCGCCAAGCTCGGCGGCGTCATCGCGATCGTTCTGGCAATTTCCTTCCCTCTGGCAATTCTGGTGGCCTTGATTTTCGCCTGGCTCATTCGCGACAACACGGGCAAGGCGCAGGCAAGTGGCAACCGCAAGAATGGTCTCCTTGTAGAGGCGTTGGACGCTGCCGAAACCATGAAGGCCAATCGGGGCCAATGGTTCTTGCTATCACGTTGGAACCATTTGCTCGAAGAGGTGCATGCAGCGGAATTGCCCGTGAAAAGGCTGCAGGCGATGGCCGGAACGATCTTCGGCACAATCCAGCAGATCGCCTATGTTTGCCTCATCGCCTGGGGTGCGGTCGAAGTATTTGAAAATCGCATCTCTATGGGTGCGCTGATTGCTTGTTCCATCCTTTCGGGCCGGGTTAACGGGCCTCTCCTCGGCCAGCTTCCCTCCCTACTCGTGCAGTGGACCTACTCGAAAATATCTCTGCAAATGCTGGATAATATCTTGCAACTGCCGGTAGATCGGCCACCGCACGTGGACCAGCTCCGCCCCAACCGCCTTTCGCCCACCCTCTTGTTCAACAATGTCTTGTTTGCCTATCCCGGACAGCGCAGCGGCGTCGTTATCCCACGGCTGGAGATTAACGCGGGCGAACGGATCGGTGTGATTGGCGGCATAGGCTCTGGCAAATCGACGTTGCTCAAGCTGATGGCTGGACTTTATGCCCCTGCGCAAGGGCAGATCCTCATGGATAGGCTCGATATGGGCCAGATCGCAGAGGATCTGCTGCGCGCCCAGATTGGCTATCTGCCGCAGGACTATCGCCTCGTGAACGGCAGCCTTCGCGATAATCTCACATTGGGCCTTTCAGATCCGGGCGACGATGAGATCATGGAAGCAGCGCGAGGAACGGGCCTCGCCAATCTTATCACGGCGCATCCTCGCGGTCTTGACCTACCCATCAGCGAAGGTGGGCGGGGACTTTCCGGCGGGCAGCGGGTGCTGACGGGGCTCACGCGGCTCTTCCTCGCCAAGCCAAAGCTGATCTTGTTGGACGAGCCGACGGCCAATCTCGATGTAGATACCGAGGCGCTCGTCCTGCGCACGTTGCAGGCGAGCCTCACCCTCGACACCACATTGATACTGGTGACGCACAAGCTCCAGCTACTGAACCTCGCCAGCCGAGTTTTTGTCATGGCCAATGGTCAGATCGCCCTTGATGGTCCCACGGGCGAGATCCTCAACCGGCTGAAAAAAACACCATCAGTGCCGCAGCCCGCCAATCAGGTGGCGGATGCATCGAAGGGGGCACGCGCATGAAAATCTCTCCTGCTTTCCGAAACCGATGGCTCCGACCATCCTCCTTGATCATCATCGGGATCATAGCCTTCTTTTCGCTCGCCTTGATCTGGTCCTTCTGGGCGGAGCTCGATCAGGTGAGCCGCGCGCCCGGTCAGATCATCCCCACCGGCCGGGTTCAGGTCATTCAGAGCACCGACGGCGGCAAGATTGCGAATATCCTTGTTCACGAAGGTGAGGCCGTGAAGAAGGGTCAGTTGCTGGTCCAGTTGGATGACACCAAGATCAGCGCAGCAGTCGGCGAAGCGCAGGGCAAGGTCGCCTCGCTGATGTCAAGCATGGCGCGGATCAATGCCGAACTGTTCGACCGACCACTGGAGTTTCCCGCGGAAGTAAAGCCGTTCCCGGATTTCATGGCCAATCAGACGCTGCTCTACCAGAAACGGCGGCAGGCGCTGCAGGATCAGCTTGCCTCACTGCGCGCCATGCTCGGGTTAATGGAGCAGGAGCTGAACATGAACATGCCATTGCTCCAACATGGCGACGTCAGCCGGGCCGATGTGCTGCGATTGCAGCGCGGCGTCTCCGACATTCAGTCGCAGATCGTGAATGCGAAAAACAAATATATCCAGGATCTCCAGGCCGAATATACCAAGACGGAGGAAGATCTCGTCACCGCTCGGGAGGTGCTCAATCAGCGCAGCGATGCGCTTGCAGATACCCGCATTGTGGCCCCGGTGGATGGCATCGTGAAGAATGTTCGACTCACCACCATTGGTGGCGTTTTACGGCCGAGCGACGAGGTGGTCAGCATCGTACCCACCGGCGATCAGCTGATCCTGGAGACCAAAATGCCACCCAGCGACATTGCCTATGTCAGGGTTGGGCAACCCGCCTCCGTCAAGTTCGATGCTTATGATTCGTCAATCTACGGATCAGCGCTCGGCAGGGTTACGTATGTTAGCCCCGATACGCTCGCTGAGCAGAGCCCGCAGGGCGAGGTTTATCATTACCGGGTCCACATCATCGCGGATCCGCGCCCAATGAAGCCTCATCTGCGAGGTGAGAAAATCGAGATTCAGCCTGGAATGACAGCGACCGCCGAGATCCAGACAGGGCGAAACACAGTATGGCACTATCTGACAAAGCCGATCAACAAAACCCTGAGCGAAGCCATGACGGAGCGCTAGATAAATCGACCAGGGCGCGTCGCCGTAGGTTCGCTTCACCGCGTTTAACCTCAGTGCGATACTGCATATAGCCGCCGATCTATACCTTGTCCGCCCCCAATACATTCAAATTGGCAGCATTCCGGCTCCAGTTGCGCTTGGTTCAAGGCGAATGCCGTTGCTAGACCACCGCCAGCGAGGACCATCTCGCCTCGGTTCTAGCCCATATTGGGGGAAAAATGACAAAGAACGTAACGACGGCGACAGCTGCACGAGCGAAGGTGCTCGGCCGCGCCAAAGACCATCATGACAAGCAGGCTGCACAGAAGCAGGCCCATGACGAGGCGGCAGCTGCAGAGGCCGCAGCCTATCATTCCGCTGCCGTTCTGCCGCAGGGTGAAGCCGATGAGCTGCAGCAAGCGGTGCCTGGCACGCTCGCGCCTGACGCGTCGCTCGCCGGCGATTTCTCGTTTGCTAACGTCATGGCCGATGTGTCCGGTTCCATGGCCGGTTCCGCTGGAATGTTCGGCGGCGAGGCCTTCTCCTTCGCCCAGGCTTCCGGCGGCGCGGACGCCGGTGCTGGCGTCGGTGGCGGTGGCGTCAGCACTCCGCTGATCATCGGCGGCGTCGTTGCAGCGGGCGGTCTGATCGCGATTGCGGCGTCTGGTGGCGACGATGATGACAATGACACCGTGGCTCCCCCGCCGCCCCCGCCGGCCAACACTGCGCCGACCGTTGCCGCAACTCAGACCGTGGCCGGCACGGAAGATGCTGCTGCGACCGTCACTGTCTCGGCGACTGACGCAGAGAATAACGCGCTGACCTATTCGGCCGCGGGCGCCCAGAATGGCACCGTAACGGGTGGTCAGGATGGCGTATTCACTTACACGCCGAACGCGAACTTCAATGGCACGGATACCTTCACGGTGACTGTGACCGATTCGGCTGGTGCTTCATCGACCCAGACCGTCACCGTCAACCTTGCGGCTGTGAACGACGCACCGACCATCGATGCGTCGGCCACGAGGGCCTTCTCGGTTGTATCGGGCGCCTCGCAGGCTTTCACGATCAGCGCGTCGGACGTTGACGGGGATGCACTAACCGCTTCCATCAGCCCCACTGATGGCCCGGCGAATGGCACGATCGATCTGGCGACCAACACCTATACCGCGAATGCGGGCTTTGTCGGCACCGACGACTTCACCATCCAGGTGAGCGACGGCACCGCAGTGACCGAATACACGGTCACGGTGAACGTCACCGCGCCGCCGTCGACGGGCGTGACGATCAACGCTGCAGGAACGAGCGACGCTTCGGCGGGCGACGTCACCTACACGGTGGAAGCCGGCAACTATGTGCACACCATCAGCGGCTTCGGTGCGGGCGACGAGATCGTCAGCCCGGCTGGCAATCCGGGGACGCTCAACAACAGCGACTTCACCGATGGCCAGGCGACTATCCAATATGCCAACAGCGGACAGGTGACGCAGATAGTGCTGACGGGTCTTACCCGGGCGCAGGATGAGGCGCTGTTCGGCCCGAGCGACCTGAATACTGTCTTCGGCGCAGGCACCTTCGCCTGATCCTGGTGTGATCCCGCCCCCTCTAGGGCGGGATCATCGTCGTCACAGTGCAATAACCTTCCTAACTGGACATCCCAGTTTTCCTGGAGCAAGCAAATGGCTGATCTTTATCTTTCGTCGGGTGACAATCTCACTGGCGTGACCTTCGGCGGCAACGTGTTCGGCGCCGCTGGCACCGAAACCGTCACCTACACCAACAACGCAACCGGCATTGTCGTCGACCAGAATGTCGAGCAGGTTCGTCTAGCGGGCGCCACCTCGTCCTACACCTTCCAGCAGGCCGGTAATCAGCTGCTGGTGTTTAGCAGCGGCGCTCAGGTTGCTCGCATCACCCTGCAGAACGACACCAACGGCACGCTGATCAGCTTCGCCAACGGCACCGTTGAAGCGAAGGTTTCTGCTTCGGGCCTGACCCTCGGCGGCACTACCGTCCCGTCTACTGCAGCCTCGCCCGTGGTGCCAACCACCATTGACAGCAGCAGCGGCACCGCCGTGCAGACACTGACCTTGACTCCTGGGCCCGATACCTTTGTTGCCACCAATGGCGATGACGTGTTCAATGCGCTGACGGTGAGTGCCGCTGGAGATGAAGCAAACACGCTGTCGGATTTCGACGATCTCGACGGTGGTGCGGGTTCCGATACGCTCAACATCTTCACAGATGCAAACAACAATCGAACGCTCCCGAGCACGGCTTCGATCCAGAACATCGAAACTGTCAACATCATCAATACGACGCCCGCCGCCGCCAACATTGCCGACGCATCGAAGTTTGTCGGGGTGGAGGAGCTGTGGCAGATCAATGCCGCCAACAACGTCACCAACCTGTCCGAAGGCACGGTCGCTGGCTTCCGCAATGCTGATCTGAGCGCTGGGCTCAATGTTCAGGCGACTGATGTTGCAACGTCGGTCTCGATTGCGTTGGATAACACGCGTGGAACGGGCATCTTCGGCGGTCCGAATGATCAGCTGATCGTTGTAAATGGGGGGCCCACATCGGCGACTTCTTCGCTCAACTCGGTTTCGGTGTCCGGAACGATTGTTAAGGGCGATGAGACCGATGCAGACGAAGCTAGCCTCATCCTGGTAGCCAATGCTGGCGCCAACGTTGAAACTTTCTCCGTCAATACTGCGGTTGAGACAATCCTCGTTGTCAATGAAAACGCGGCAAGCGCGGCTTCCGCTGACATCCGCACCATCGACGCTTCGGCGAGCGCGGGCAGCATCTTCTTCGACGGGACGGTCGGTGGTGGCACCGCTGGTTCGGTTGCGACTATCAAAACGGGCGCCGGCGACGACATCGTGGAGCTTGTCACGGCCACTGCCGTTGACGCTTCGGCTACATCGGTGGACGAAACAGTTTCCGCGACAGTGTCGACGGCCGCTGGCGCCGACGATATTCTGATCAACACCACGGGCGCGGGCACGACGACTGTTGATGCTGGCGACGGTGATGACGTCGTCACGCTCAACAGCCGCGGCGACGGCAAGCTGACTATCAACCTCGGTGCGGACGTTGACACGTTCAACGTGACCGGTGGCGCGACGGTCAATGCCGGCGACACGATCGACGCGGGTGCAGGCTCGGATACGCTCCTGCTCAACATCGTGGGGGCGGCGAACATCGGCGCTTTCTCGAACTTCGAAGTGTTCGATGCGGTTGGCCTCAACAAGGAGCTTGACGTCAACATTTTGGCGACCAACAACACCGTTACCGAGTTCGTCGCGTCCGGCGATGTAGGTGCTACGCAGGCTCAACTGAGCAATGTTGGCGCTAATGTCGGATACCGCGTCACGGGTGATACCAACGTTGTCAACGATCTCGTATTCAACCAGGCGACGCCTGGTGCGCTGACCGTCACCCTCGACATCGATGAACTGACCGCTCCGAGCGCCGCAACGACCGCCGCCAATAGAGATGCTTCGGTCACCACCAATGCTACCTCCGTCAACGCGGTCTTCGACTCGGCATTCTTCGATGCCGCGACTGGCGCCACGGACAATGCTACGAACCTCCAGATCAATGCTGGTGCCGCGACGACGCTGTCGGTCGTTTCGGGGGGTGCCAACGCTACGAATGACCTTGACTTCACTGGTGCGTCGCTGACCAACGTGACCGTTTCGGGTGCTCAGGCGTTGAATCTCGATCTGAGCAACCAGGTAACGTCGGTGAATGCGTCGGCGCTCACTGGTAATCTGGCCTTTGATCTGGCGAATCTGGCTGCGGGTGGCTCGATCACTCTCGGCTCAGGCGACGATGTCCTGGCTGCTGCCAACGATCGCTCGATCGTCGGCTTCGAGAAGGGGACGGCTGAAGATGCTGCTGCACAGAGCGGCTTCGACGTGATCACGCTTGCTTCCGCAGTTCAGGCCGATGACGCTGCGCCAGCTGGCTCTGGCTACGAGCTCGAGAATGGCCTTCTTACCTTCACGGGTGCTGGGCCGGCCACGCTCGCCGAGGCTCGCAGCCTGGCGAACACCGCAGCGGATGCGGTTGGTGAAACCCTCGTGTTCGAGTACCTGGGTGACAGCTATGTCTTCAGCCAGGGAGCTGTGACGGACACGGTCATCGAACTGTCCGGTGTGACTGGCCTGACCGGTCTCGACACGGTCGGCGCGAACACCAACGTCTACGTGTTCTGATACGAAGGACTATCCCCGGTTATGCCGGGGATGGGCGAAGCCCCCGGCATAACCGCCGGGGGCTTTTTGTAGGTGATCCGGTTCGGCTCGGTGAAATTCTCCGGTTCCATGGCCGTCTTGGGTCGGCGACCGCTCAGCGGGCGGAACGGCTCATCTATCGCTAAGATATTTTCTCCTCGCACGAACGAGCGACCCTCCATGCGCGTGAATTATGCTCGGATTAGTTCAGCCTGCTCAGCCGCCCTTCTGCTCCTGCTTCAGCCAAATTCTGTCGCAGCGTCGGAACGGGCAGCACAGGATGAACAATTCGGCTTCGGCGACGATCAATACGAACGCTTGATGGATGCCTGGCATGAGGAACCCAGGCGCGTGCCATCGCTCGCGGCGATCTACGAAACCGATGCTCCGCGACAGGTCCTCAATAAATTCGATCAGTCTGCTGATGGCTTCGACGAAACAGGTGCACTGAGGCGCAACCTGTCACTGCGCTCCCCAACCAAATTCCCTCTGTCCGAATCTGCAGCGAAGCCGCTTGCTTTCCTGCGTATCACGAGCGCTTTCGGCATGCGTGCTCATCCGCTGCTGGGCGGCATGCGGAATCACCAGGGGATAGACCTTGCCGCGCCGATAGGCACGCCCGTCCGCGCGGCTGCGGACGGCATTGTGTCGCAGGCCGGGTGGAGCGGTGGCTATGGCCTGCTGGTGGCCATCGATCACGGTCAGCGGATGGCCACCCGCTATGGCCATATGTCACGCCTTGCGGTTGAGCCGGGACAGCGTGTCCTGCGAAACAGCGTCATAGGATATGTCGGTTCCACCGGTCGCTCTACGGGACCGCACTTGCACTATGAGGTGCTCCGTAACGGCCGAGCCGTGGATCCCTTAAACTAGGTTAGCCAAGGAAAGGCCGGTGCGAAACAAGACTTTGATGTGGATCAAGGCGCGGGGTCGATAAGTGGTTATGGGAACGGGTGGTACAATAAATGGCGAGAGGAAGACAAAGTAAAAATTGAACATTTAGTTTTACGTGCGTGAAAGTCTGCGCGAATTTAGGGCTTAACAAAAACAAGGGGCATTTCTTCGTGAACGAGAGTTCGGTCATTTCACTGGCTGCTATTGATCGACCTGATTTCATCCAGCCGGCAGTCATGGTGATCGAGCATGACCCTGCGGCGTTGAGTGACTGTCAGCACGTGCTCGGAACGCTGGGCTATGAGTATCACAGTGCAACCAACCTCGGCGACGCAATTGATCTCCTTCATCGTGTGTCTTCCATACAGATCATTCTGGCAAGCGAGCAAATGCCCCATATAGGGGGACTCAGAGTTATTGAAGAGCTCCTGCTACGGGCCGATAACGGTCGGCCTGTTGTTCCAATCATCGTTACCGACACGCTCACCGCCGATTTCGCATTGGAAGCCTTGCGTTCCAAAGCAGTCGATGTGGTTGTCCGTCCCTTCAACGTGGACACGTTCGCCACGGCCTTGCGTCGAGCCATCGGTCGTTTACGGGAGCATTTAGATCTCCAGAGGCGAGAGTCTTTGTCGGGAATCGGCTTGCAACTCACCCGATTGATTGCGTCTATGAACGAGCCCGGTGGCGAGGTTTCGACTTCTGGAGAGCTATCAGATCAAGAGTTGAATGCGACGTTGCAAACGATCTTGAGTGGGCGCTCACTGCGAATGCGATATTTTTCGAACCGCCTCTTCGCAGACCCGGTTTGGGACATACTTCTGGATCTCATGCGCGCACGCCTCGAGCACCAGACGCTTTCCGTGTCCAGCGTGTGCATTGCAGCGTCCGTGCCCATGACCACGGCCCTGCGGGCGGTGAAGCAAATGACAGATGAAGGTTTGTTGCGGAGATGGCCGGATCCCAAGGATAAACGCCGCGATCTGATCGACCTGACGGATACCACCGCGTCCTACATGCGCGAATATTTGAGCGTCGTGACCCGCATGATGGCAAGGCCTTGAATATGCAACAGTCGCCAACTTCAGCTTTGAGACGGTCGGCCATGCTAGAGCCTGGCGCTCGCTGTGGTAGCGGCTTTCCCAGCCGGTTCGGTTGTGGATGATGGAGACACATTCCTGAACATCCTTCACGTTCTAGACAATCTTAAATCAGCCGATGCGTGGCCGGGAGACGAATGATGACCGAAGGTGGCCAGGCCGAAAGGACGCTTATCGAAGATCTCATCGCCACCGCACTTCTGAACATGTTGGCTGACCCGCAGGTCAATTTGCATGATGCGGCCAGAGGAACACGGCAGGGCGAAGTCGACTGGGCGCGGGAGGCAGCCAGGGACCCGCTGCTGCAAAGGAAGATATTACTGGCGATGCGCCAGTTGGGTTCGCCACCGGCGTGGGCGCTTGATATGTCGGGTCTTACTGCTGAGCAGTGGAACGACGAAATTGACTGGTTCGTGGGCCGCGCATCGCAGGGGCCGGCGAAGATCATCGACTTTGAAAAGATGCGACATCCCAAAGGTTGATGGTATCCGTCATCCCAGACCCACGTGGCGTAGATGGCCATGAGCTTTGAGTGTCCCGCGTGCATATCGCGTAATTTGATTCGGCGGGGTGACTGTGGAGCAAGAGATCGACGGCAGTGGCGGCGTGGAGAACGGGCGCCGACGGCGCTGGACGCTGGAAGAGAAGCGCGCGGTGGTGGAGCTGTCGCTCGATCCGGCGTGCAGCATGGCGGAGGTGGCCGCGTGTTTCGATGTCCTTCCGGCCCAGATATATGCCTGGCGCCGCGAGTTGCGCGAGATGGCGGAGGACGCGGCGCGCGAGGACAGGGCGATGTTCCTGCCGGCGGTCATCGAGCCGACATCGGTGCCGGCGGTGCTGCTCGAACCGGAGGCCGCGAACGCGCGGCTGCTGCCGGACGCGGTGGTGCAGGTCGCAATGGAAGTGCGCGGCGTGCCAGTGATGGTCGCCCACGGCGCAAGTTCGACGCTGGTCGCCTCGGTAATCGCAGCGCTGCTGAGGGCGCGATGATCGGGCCGGGCAGCGACGCCAAGGTGCTGATCTACACCAAGCCGATCGATTTCCGCTGCGGCATCGACACGCTGGTGGCCAAGGTCCAGCACGAGTTGAGCCAGGATCCGTGGCGCGGAGTCGCCTATATTTTTCGTTCCAAGAGGAAGGACAGGCTGAAGATTCTGTGGTTCGACGGCACCGGCATCTGGCTGATGACCAAGCGCGCCGAGGCCGCCGAAGGATTCGCCTGGCCGCCGGCGGTCGATGGCAGTTTTTCGATCACGGCGGCGCAGATGGCAGCACTCACCTCGGGCATGGACTGGCGTCGGCACCGCGCGCCAAGGCGCGTAAATCCGCCTAAAATCGAGGGTTTCGCTGATGCGTGAGATAGTCGCGACAGGCCGAGTCAACTGCGCTGGACGCGTCGTTACGCATGTGATTCGATGCCTGCCATGGACCCGCTGACGGCCTCCTGCAAAGACCCAGTTGCGCTGCTCGCGACCATCGCGAAGCTGACCGCCGAGGCGGCCGAACGCGACCAGCAGATCGTTCGCATCAACGCCGAGAACGAGGCGCTCGCCCGCGCTGCGGCCCAAGCTGAGGCGCGCGAGATCATCGCGCTCGCCACCGCGAAAGCGGCCGAACACGCCGCCGTCATCGCCGAGGCGAAGGCCGCCGAGATGGAGGACGCGCTCGCGGCCGCCCGCGATGAGGTCAAGCGCCTCAACGACATTCTCGACCAGTTCAAGCGCCACCGTTTCGGCCAGAGCGCCGAGCGGCTCGATCCCGACCAGTACCAGCTCGTGCTCGAAGAGCTCGAAGCTGCCTTGTCGCGCGCCGAGGCCGGGCTCGAAGCGCTGATCGACCAGGCTGACGCGACCGGCGAGACAAAGCGCCGCCGCCGCAACAACCGTGGAGCGCTGCCCGCCCATCTCGAGCGTATCGAGCAGGTCGTCGACATCGAAGACAAGCAGTGTGCCTGCTGCGGCAACGATCTTCATGTCATCGGCGAGGACGTCACCGAGCGCCTCGACGTCGTGCCCACCATCTTCCGCGTGCTGGTCACCCGCCGTCCGCGCTATGGCTGCCGCGGCTGCGACGAGGGCGGCGTCACCCAGGCGCCGGCGCCAAGCTTCATCGTCGATCAGGGCCTGCCCACCGACGCGCTCGTCGCCCAGGTCATCGTCGCGCGCTACGCCGATCACCTTCCGCTTTACCGGCAAGCCCAGATCTACGCCCGCCAGGGGATCGATCTCGACCGGGCAACGCTCGCCGACTGGGTCGGGCGCGTCGGATGGTGGCTGACTCCGCTCAGGCAGCATCTGCTCGCCGAGCTGCGAAGTTCGGTGAAGCTGTTCGCCGACGAGACGCGCATGCCCGTGCTGGCGCCCGGGACCGGCAAGACCAAGAGCGGCCAGCTGTGGGCCTATGCCCGCGACGATCGGCCATGGGGCGGACTCGCGCCGCCCGCCGTCGTCTACATGTACGCCGCCGGCCGCGGCGGCATGCATCCGATCGACCATCTCGGCGACTTCGCCGGGGTGCTCCAGGTGGACGGCTATGCCGGCTACAATGAGATCAAGCGCCGCAATGGCGTCACCCTCGCATTCTGCCTGCTTCACGCGCGGCGCAAGTTCTACGATTTCCGCGAAAAGGAGCCCGTTGCCGACGAGGTGCTCCGTCGCTTCTCGGCGATCTACAAGATCGAGGCGACGCTCAGGGACACCTCGCCCGAGGCGCGGTTCGAAGGGCGGCAGCTGATACTGAAGCCGCTGTTCGATAACCTGCGCGACTATCTCTCGAAGAACCTCGGCCGGTTCAGCGCCAAGGGCAAGATGGCCGAAGCGATCAACTATATGCTCAACCACTGGCAGCAGCTCACCTATTGCCTGCTCGACGGCCGCGTCGAGCTCGATACCAACACGGTCGAAAGAAGCATCCGCCCGATTGCCCTGTCGCGCCGCAACTCGTTGTTCGCCGGCAGCGATGCCGGGGCAGACAATTGGGCGGTGCTCGCCAGCCTTCTCGAAACGTGCAAACTCTCGGACGTCGATCCGCTCGCCTGGCTCACCGCCACCCTCACCAAGCTTGCCAACGGTCATAGCAACAAGGACCTCGATTCCCTCATGCCCTGGCACTTCCCCAAGATCGCCGGGCGCAACGCCCCCTCTTAAGACGCTTGACCGGCACGTTTCCGCCACGTGGGTCTGGGATGACGGATACGGTTGATGTCTTGCGATGCAGGTTGGTCAAATCGTAACCGCAGGCGCGGCCGATCAGGGCCGGTAACCTCATGACCACGATGAGCGCCAGTTCTCGGAACTGGCCGATCCTGGTTGAGAAGATCAGTATCCGTCATCCCAGACCCACGTGGCGTAGATGGCCATGAGCTTTGAGTGTCCCGCGTGCATATCGCGTAATTTGATTCGGCGGGGTGACTGTGGAGCAGTATCCGTCATCCCAGACCCACGTGGCGTAGATGGCCATGAGCTTTGAGTGTCCCGCGTGCATATCGCGTAATTTGATTCGGCGGGGTGACTGTGGAGCAAGAGATCGACGGCAGTGGCGGCGTGGAGAACGGGCGCCGACGGCGCTGGACGCTGGAAGAGAAGCGCGCGGTGGTGGAGCTGTCGCTCGATCCGGCGTGCAGCATGGCGGAGGTGGCCGCGTGTTTCGATGTCCTTCCGGCCCAGATATATGCCTGGCGCCGCGAGTTGCGCGAGATGGCGGAGGACGCGGCGCGCGAGGACAGGGCGATGTTCCTGCCGGCGGTCATCGAGCCGACATCGGTGCCGGCGGTGCTGCTCGAACCGGAGGCCGCGAACGCGCGGCTGCTGCCGGACGCGGTGGTGCAGGTCGCAATGGAAGTGCGCGGCGTGCCAGTGATGGTCGCCCACGGCGCAAGTTCGACGCTGGTCGCCTCGGTAATCGCAGCGCTGCTGAGGGCGCGATGATCGGGCCGGGCAGCGACGCCAAGGTGCTGATCTACACCAAGCCGATCGATTTCCGCTGCGGCATCGACACGCTGGTGGCCAAGGTCCAGCACGAGTTGAGCCAGGATCCGTGGCGCGGAGTCGCCTATATTTTTCGTTCCAAGAGGAAGGACAGGCTGAAGATTCTGTGGTTCGACGGCACCGGCATCTGGCTGATGACCAAGCGCGCCGAGGCCGCCGAAGGATTCGCCTGGCCGCCGGCGGTCGATGGCAGTTTTTCGATCACGGCGGCGCAGATGGCAGCACTCACCTCGGGCATGGACTGGCGTCGGCACCGCGCGCCAAGGCGCGTAAATCCGCCTAAAATCGAGGGTTTCGCTGATGCGTGAGATAGTCGCGACAGGCCGAGTCAACTGCGCTGGACGCGTCGTTACGCATGTGATTCGATGCCTGCCATGGACCCGCTGACGGCCTCCTGCAAAGACCCAGTTGCGCTGCTCGCGACCATCGCGAAGCTGACCGCCGAGGCGGCCGAACGCGACCAGCAGATCGTTCGCATCAACGCCGAGAACGAGGCGCTCGCCCGCGCTGCGGCCCAAGCTGAGGCGCGCGAGATCATCGCGCTCGCCACCGCGAAAGCGGCCGAACACGCCGCCGTCATCGCCGAGGCGAAGGCCGCCGAGATGGAGGACGCGCTCGCGGCCGCCCGCGATGAGGTCAAGCGCCTCAACGACATTCTCGACCAGTTCAAGCGCCACCGTTTCGGCCAGAGCGCCGAGCGGCTCGATCCCGACCAGTACCAGCTCGTGCTCGAAGAGCTCGAAGCTGCCTTGTCGCGCGCCGAGGCCGGGCTCGAAGCGCTGATCGACCAGGCTGACGCGACCGGCGAGACAAAGCGCCGCCGCCGCAACAACCGTGGAGCGCTGCCCGCCCATCTCGAGCGTATCGAGCAGGTCGTCGACATCGAAGACAAGCAGTGTGCCTGCTGCGGCAACGATCTTCATGTCATCGGCGAGGACGTCACCGAGCGCCTCGACGTCGTGCCCACCATCTTCCGCGTGCTGGTCACCCGCCGTCCGCGCTATGGCTGCCGCGGCTGCGACGAGGGCGGCGTCACCCAGGCGCCGGCGCCAAGCTTCATCGTCGATCAGGGCCTGCCCACCGACGCGCTCGTCGCCCAGGTCATCGTCGCGCGCTACGCCGATCACCTTCCGCTTTACCGGCAAGCCCAGATCTACGCCCGCCAGGGGATCGATCTCGACCGGGCAACGCTCGCCGACTGGGTCGGGCGCGTCGGATGGTGGCTGACTCCGCTCAGGCAGCATCTGCTCGCCGAGCTGCGAAGTTCGGTGAAGCTGTTCGCCGACGAGACGCGCATGCCCGTGCTGGCGCCCGGGACCGGCAAGACCAAGAGCGGCCAGCTGTGGGCCTATGCCCGCGACGATCGGCCATGGGGCGGACTCGCGCCGCCCGCCGTCGTCTACATGTACGCCGCCGGCCGCGGCGGCATGCATCCGATCGACCATCTCGGCGACTTCGCCGGGGTGCTCCAGGTGGACGGCTATGCCGGCTACAATGAGATCAAGCGCCGCAATGGCGTCACCCTCGCATTCTGCCTGCTTCACGCGCGGCGCAAGTTCTACGATTTCCGCGAAAAGGAGCCCGTTGCCGACGAGGTGCTCCGTCGCTTCTCGGCGATCTACAAGATCGAGGCGACGCTCAGGGACACCTCGCCCGAGGCGCGGTTCGAAGGGCGGCAGCTGATACTGAAGCCGCTGTTCGATAACCTGCGCGACTATCTCTCGAAGAACCTCGGCCGGTTCAGCGCCAAGGGCAAGATGGCCGAAGCGATCAACTATATGCTCAACCACTGGCAGCAGCTCACCTATTGCCTGCTCGACGGCCGCGTCGAGCTCGATACCAACACGGTCGAAAGAAGCATCCGCCCGATTGCCCTGTCGCGCCGCAACTCGTTGTTCGCCGGCAGCGATGCCGGGGCAGACAATTGGGCGGTGCTCGCCAGCCTTCTCGAAACGTGCAAACTCTCGGACGTCGATCCGCTCGCCTGGCTCACCGCCACCCTCACCAAGCTTGCCAACGGTCATAGCAACAAGGACCTCGATTCCCTCATGCCCTGGCACTTCCCCAAGATCGCCGGGCGCAACGCCCCCTCTTAAGACGCTTGACCGGCACGTTTCCGCCACGTGGGTCTGGGATGACGGATACGTGGAGCAAGAGATCGACGGCAGTGGCGGCGTGGAGAACGGGCGCCGACGGCGCTGGACGCTGGAAGAGAAGCGCGCGGTGGTGGAGCTGTCGCTCGATCCGGCGTGCAGCATGGCGGAGGTGGCCGCGTGTTTCGATGTCCTTCCGGCCCAGATATATGCCTGGCGCCGCGAGTTGCGCGAGATGGCGGAGGACGCGGCGCGCGAGGACAGGGCGATGTTCCTGCCGGCGGTCATCGAGCCGACATCGGTGCCGGCGGTGCTGCTCGAACCGGAGGCCGCGAACGCGCGGCTGCTGCCGGACGCGGTGGTGCAGGTCGCAATGGAAGTGCGCGGCGTGCCAGTGATGGTCGCCCACGGCGCAAGTTCGACGCTGGTCGCCTCGGTAATCGCAGCGCTGCTGAGGGCGCGATGATCGGGCCGGGCAGCGACGCCAAGGTGCTGATCTACACCAAGCCGATCGATTTCCGCTGCGGCATCGACACGCTGGTGGCCAAGGTCCAGCACGAGTTGAGCCAGGATCCGTGGCGCGGAGTCGCCTATATTTTTCGTTCCAAGAGGAAGGACAGGCTGAAGATTCTGTGGTTCGACGGCACCGGCATCTGGCTGATGACCAAGCGCGCCGAGGCCGCCGAAGGATTCGCCTGGCCGCCGGCGGTCGATGGCAGTTTTTCGATCACGGCGGCGCAGATGGCAGCACTCACCTCGGGCATGGACTGGCGTCGGCACCGCGCGCCAAGGCGCGTAAATCCGCCTAAAATCGAGGGTTTCGCTGATGCGTGAGATAGTCGCGACAGGCCGAGTCAACTGCGCTGGACGCGTCGTTACGCATGTGATTCGATGCCTGCCATGGACCCGCTGACGGCCTCCTGCAAAGACCCAGTTGCGCTGCTCGCGACCATCGCGAAGCTGACCGCCGAGGCGGCCGAACGCGACCAGCAGATCGTTCGCATCAACGCCGAGAACGAGGCGCTCGCCCGCGCTGCGGCCCAAGCTGAGGCGCGCGAGATCATCGCGCTCGCCACCGCGAAAGCGGCCGAACACGCCGCCGTCATCGCCGAGGCGAAGGCCGCCGAGATGGAGGACGCGCTCGCGGCCGCCCGCGATGAGGTCAAGCGCCTCAACGACATTCTCGACCAGTTCAAGCGCCACCGTTTCGGCCAGAGCGCCGAGCGGCTCGATCCCGACCAGTACCAGCTCGTGCTCGAAGAGCTCGAAGCTGCCTTGTCGCGCGCCGAGGCCGGGCTCGAAGCGCTGATCGACCAGGCTGACGCGACCGGCGAGACAAAGCGCCGCCGCCGCAACAACCGTGGAGCGCTGCCCGCCCATCTCGAGCGTATCGAGCAGGTCGTCGACATCGAAGACAAGCAGTGTGCCTGCTGCGGCAACGATCTTCATGTCATCGGCGAGGACGTCACCGAGCGCCTCGACGTCGTGCCCACCATCTTCCGCGTGCTGGTCACCCGCCGTCCGCGCTATGGCTGCCGCGGCTGCGACGAGGGCGGCGTCACCCAGGCGCCGGCGCCAAGCTTCATCGTCGATCAGGGCCTGCCCACCGACGCGCTCGTCGCCCAGGTCATCGTCGCGCGCTACGCCGATCACCTTCCGCTTTACCGGCAAGCCCAGATCTACGCCCGCCAGGGGATCGATCTCGACCGGGCAACGCTCGCCGACTGGGTCGGGCGCGTCGGATGGTGGCTGACTCCGCTCAGGCAGCATCTGCTCGCCGAGCTGCGAAGTTCGGTGAAGCTGTTCGCCGACGAGACGCGCATGCCCGTGCTGGCGCCCGGGACCGGCAAGACCAAGAGCGGCCAGCTGTGGGCCTATGCCCGCGACGATCGGCCATGGGGCGGACTCGCGCCGCCCGCCGTCGTCTACATGTACGCCGCCGGCCGCGGCGGCATGCATCCGATCGACCATCTCGGCGACTTCGCCGGGGTGCTCCAGGTGGACGGCTATGCCGGCTACAATGAGATCAAGCGCCGCAATGGCGTCACCCTCGCATTCTGCCTGCTTCACGCGCGGCGCAAGTTCTACGATTTCCGCGAAAAGGAGCCCGTTGCCGACGAGGTGCTCCGTCGCTTCTCGGCGATCTACAAGATCGAGGCGACGCTCAGGGACACCTCGCCCGAGGCGCGGTTCGAAGGGCGGCAGCTGATACTGAAGCCGCTGTTCGATAACCTGCGCGACTATCTCTCGAAGAACCTCGGCCGGTTCAGCGCCAAGGGCAAGATGGCCGAAGCGATCAACTATATGCTCAACCACTGGCAGCAGCTCACCTATTGCCTGCTCGACGGCCGCGTCGAGCTCGATACCAACACGGTCGAAAGAAGCATCCGCCCGATTGCCCTGTCGCGCCGCAACTCGTTGTTCGCCGGCAGCGATGCCGGGGCAGACAATTGGGCGGTGCTCGCCAGCCTTCTCGAAACGTGCAAACTCTCGGACGTCGATCCGCTCGCCTGGCTCACCGCCACCCTCACCAAGCTTGCCAACGGTCATAGCAACAAGGACCTCGATTCCCTCATGCCCTGGCACTTCCCCAAGATCGCCGGGCGCAACGCCCCCTCTTAAGACGCTTGACCGGCACGTTTCCGCCACGTGGGTCTGGGATGACGGATACGAAGATCACGCCCTACCCGCGCGACTACCGAGGGACAGCAATTTTCTGCGTTGGCGCCGGGAGGGAGCGCTCGGCGATCCAAATCCCTCAATCAAATCGGGTCGAACCTATCAGCGGTCGTCCATTTTGAGGCGGTAAAGCCGCGTCCCCTCCCCTTTCACGATCCGCTGATTCGAAGTCCACAAGTCGCCTATCGTGATAATATGGATTAGGTCGCCCTGGTTACCAGCTACCACAGGCAAACAGGCAGTCGTCCTCTTGGTGTTTGGCGCGACCGGGGTGATGGCAGCCCGCGCCGCGCCATTGAGCTTCGCCAATCGAAAATAGTTATCATGTTTGTCGCGGCGCACGCGCCCGGCGCGGCATACGCATCCCAGCAGGCAACAGCGCGAGGGGCGGCGCGGTCAAGGCGGACGTAACTATGGGGATCTGATCAACGGCTGCGCGTAGGGGTCCCAGTCGCGCGGCCTTAGAATATCGCCCCCCAGTTTCTGACTGTATTGCATGACCGACCAGATCTGCGCGCACTTCTTCAAAGACGCTCAAATTCTTCAACTCGTCCGTTACCGTGTGGCGAAATGAATGCATGGCTTGGCCCGGTTCAAGGAAAGGCAGGCGGGTAGCAAGCTTTCTCCAGTGGTTTTTATAGTAGGCATCACCTTTCGTGCCCTTGCCACTTTCCGCTGCCAGTTCAGGGAACAACAGCGTTTCACCTGCGGCCCGAAGAGCCTCAACATATTCAGGCAGGCGCAGCCGTCCCAATTCCGAAGCAAACGGAACCAGCCGACGGGAAGTTCTGGTTTTAAGCCTCCGCTCGCTGTTTACCTGCACCTTGAAATGCCACTGGCCATCTTCCTGTTCGATGTCGACAAGCTGCAAGCCGCAAATTTCCTCCCGGCGAAGCCCGGTGTACCAGGCGATGAGAGGCACAAAGTAGCAGGCGTCATGGATGATCGTTTCGCCTGGCATCAAACGGCGGGTTGAGGAAGCGCAACCCGTCCATGGCGGAAGGGCAAAAAGAGCTTGTCCCTCTTCGACACTGTAAGTGTCGCGCAGCGATCGCGGATCTCGGTCATCGTCCATGATGAAGGCGCTATAATCAAGGTTGGCAATCGGCTGATGGCGCTGGAACCAAGTTGTAAGCTGGCGAAGAAATCCCCAGTGCCGGTTGGTCGTGCCGATCCCCAGTCCGATTTCGTCCTCGGCGATTTCGCCCTTGCGGACTGCTGCGGCGTTTTCCTCGACAATCTCCTGGATCGTCATTCCTCGTTGGCGGGGCGACTTTCGGAAGCTGGGGCCGTGCAGACTGTTGAAGCAACTGTCGAGTTGGACCAGATCGAAGTCGGTGATGGTTGCCAGCGGCCGCCCAATCATAACCTGCTCCAGCAACAAGGCCGGCAATTTGAACTGCTCACGCGTTTTTTCTGTCCAGCTGCTGCCTTTTTTACGAGCGTTCCCGTCGTGTCCGCCGGTACGGGGGTTGGCGTCGATAAAGGCCGCTGCCGCTTGCGAAGCTGTCATCCTGGCCCAAGGCGATTGCAGCGCGACTGGCGGTTGCGTTCCTCCGTGGCTAGGACCGCCTGTCGCGCATGCGGGGAGTGATGGGGCGGGCAAGTCAGCGCCGGCGACCGGAACGGGCGGATAGGCCGCGCCGGGATTTTCCAAGTTGCGTTTATATTCCCGCAAAGCCTCGACAGCGGCTTGATGCACAACCCTGAGCGCCATCTGTCGGTTGAGCGCGGTTGCGTCGATGCCAAGGGAATGGAGATGATCGGCGACCGCTGCATTGGGATCATCCGCCGCCAGCGATCCCGCGAAATCCTGCCAAGTCATGATTTCGATGGGGTGGTCATCGTCATCAGGGGCGTTTTCGTCCGGCATTCGAACGAATAAAAACTCGCCTGTGGCACCATTGTCTGCAAGATCACGACTGACCGCTTCGCCTGCGTCGAGCCGGAAGCTGAGCGCGTCGGCGGGCAGTTGCCCGCCGAGATCCAGAAGCTGGAGCTGGGCGTGCCCCGCCTCGATGCGGTCGCGCTCGCGCAGCATCTGGCGCTTGAAAATTTCGGCCCTTTGCGCTGCCGACAGTCCGTCTCGCCCCATTGTCGTCATCAGCCTGTTCCGCATCACCTCGCATGCCATCGCGAGCGCCGGCGCGATGGCCTTGGCCTGGCGATAACTTATGGTCCTGAGCGAAACGCGTAAGCGAAAAGGCTTATCTTCCCCTAAACGGATGATCCGTCGGAAATAATATATGCCGTCCTTGCGGCTGACATATTGAATGCTCGTCATCTGCGTGGCCCCTTTTGTGGCCCCCGCCATGGCTCCTGCATGGCGGAGGAGGGCAAAGTTCCTTTATCCTCAAATGCTTAGAGCGAAGCTGGCTGGGTATCCTGCCGCCCCAGCCAGATATTGCGACGTGCAAAACTTCTTGAGCCATTATCCGCCAATGACGCGAGCGACTTGGTCTCCGACCATGGCGGGCAGCCGGCACGAAATAGCTTGCGCCGTCGGCCGCTGGGCTTCGACATCCTTCGA
The DNA here is from genome assembly GCF_003967075.1 of Sphingobium amiense. Taxonomy (NCBI): domain Bacteria; kingdom Pseudomonadati; phylum Pseudomonadota; class Alphaproteobacteria; order Sphingomonadales; family Sphingobiaceae; genus Sphingobium; species Sphingobium amiense. The sequence continues at coordinate 2,030,916 of NZ_AP018664.1, read as the reverse complement.
TACTGGCGCGCAATGGCTTTGCTTGGCAAAAGGTTCAGCCGCTCGTGTAACGACCGCTGGTCAGGATTTTGAATTGCCATGAATTATCGCCATTCCTTCCATGCCGGCAACAGCGCCGATGTCGTGAAGCACAGCCTGCTGATAGCTCTGGTGCGGGCGTTGCAGCTCAAGGAGAGCGCGCTGACCCTGATGGATACCCATGCGGGGTGTGGACTGTATGACCTTCGCGGCGACGAGGCCCAGCGCACCGGCGAGGCCGTGTCGGGCGTGCTGCGGGCCTTCGCCGACCCGACCCCCCTGCTGGACGACTACCGCGCTGCCGTGCGGGCGGTGAATATGGGTGGCGAACCACATCTCTATCCCGGCTCTCCGCGGTTTCTGGCGCAGCTTTTGCGTCCGCAGGATGTCCTGATCCTCAACGAAAAGCATCCGCAGGATGCTCACACCCTGCGCGCGGTGATGCGGGATACCCGCGCGGCGGTGCATGAACGCGACGCCTACGAACTTTGGCTCGCCATGTTGCCTCCCCGGACTGCGCGCGGCGTCGTTGTGGTCGATCCACCCTATGAGCAGACGGACGAGCGCGCGCGCATCACCGCGACCCTCGCCGCTGCGCACCGCAAATGGGCGCATGGTGTGACGGTGATCTGGTTTCCGCTGAAAGACCGTGCCACGCATCAGCAGTGGAAGCAGCAGTTACGCAAGCTCGGCATACCGAAATTGCTGCGGGTGGAGCATTGGCTGTACGATAGCGAGCAACCCGGCATCTATAACGGCGCGGGTCTCTTCATCGTCAATCCGCCTTACGCCTTCACGCAGACGCTGCCGCCACTGCTGGAAGCTTTGCGCGCGGCATTGGCGCCGGAAGGGCATAAGGGCGAGATCCTGTCCGGCTGGTTGAACGAGTAAGAAAGATTGTCATTCCAGCTTTCCTCCAGAACGCACTGCCGTGCTTGGGATGGCAGCCTCCGTGGGCAACAGACACGATCCTGCATTCTCGATACCATGGATGGAGTAACGCTGACGACATGCTAAGGGCATGACATGGTTCAATCACCCGGCCGCAGCGGCACTGTCGAGATCGACGGTTTGAAATATGACTGGCAACTCCTGAGCGAGCCTCAACTGTCCTCTTCCGATGGCTGGAAGGGGATGACTGTCTCTTTACGTTGCAGAGACATGCCGCGCGGCGCGGTACTGGAATTTCCGGCGCCCAAGCGCCTGATGAAAGGATTGCCGAAAGGCCGCCTGCACATCAACGACGCGATTGCTTCCCGAGGGGTGCGAGCGGCATTATCGGCGGGATGGGACCCCGCCTCGCGGGGCAAACCCACGGTTTTCATGGTCGATGCCAACGGCGACTGAAAGGGGGCAAATCGTGTCCCACTATTGCAGTTATAAATATATCGGGCGGCTTCGTCCGAACGGGCATCGTGCAATTTCTGCACCTATGGCCCGTCCGTATCCCAAAGTACCTTCGGTCAGAAACGATAGTTGAGGCTGAAGACCGCTGAACGGGTTGAAGCCGGCTGTGCCCAGCTCCCTCCTACGGCGTTGCGGACGGTGGTCACATATTTCTCGTTCGTGAAATTCTGTATGTTGACCTGCGCGGTCAGACTGGGCGTGATCGGATAATTCGCCATGAAACGATGGATCGTATAGCTCGGCACATGATAGCCGACATAGGTTCCGGCGGTGAGCTGCGCGAGAGTTGGCTGGTTCAGCAGGAACTTGCCCTGATATGTCAAACCATAGCCAAGCTGCAGACCAAAGCCGAACCGATAGGTTGTGAACAGGCTGCCTGAATGCTTCGGCGTATTGGTGAGCGCATATCCGCGGGTGGGATCGGGGTAAGCCGGGCTGTTGGCGCAGTTGCCAGCCGAACTGCTCGTCGCGCCGGGGTTGGCCAGGCAGAAGTCCGATACGCCCTGTCTGATTTCACTCCTGAGATACATGTAATTGGCGGAAATCGTCCAGTTGCCTGTCACGGTTCCCGACGCCCCGAAGGAAATGCCCTCGACCCGCTGGAACCCGTCGGTCGCCTGATCCGGCAGGGTGGGATCGCCGGAAACGACCTTGATCTGGTTCCGATCGTTCCGGAACGCCGCGACCGTCAGCAGCAGCTTCCTGTCGAACAGATCGGCCTTCGCGCCAATTTCGTAGTTTTCCGTGGTTTCCGGCTTCACGAAGCAGGTGCCGCTGCCGCCCGACGCATTGGCGGCGGTGCATGAGCCGTCGACCGACGCCTTCGAAGGCAATCTGGAATTGCCATAGGCGATATAGACGCTGGTTTCGGGCGTCGGCTTCGCGACCAGACCGACGCGGAAGGAGAAGAGGTGGTCGCTGGTCGACAGGCGCGCCGACACGCTGGCAGGCTGGCCGAGCATAGGCGAGCCAGCGACGGTGTTATAGCTGACGCTGTAGTTGAAACCTTCCACTTTCTCGTAACGCACGCCGCCGTTAAGTTCCAGCCAGTCTGCAAACTTCATGGTGTCGAACAGATAGGCTGCATAGCTGGTCTGCTCCCCGATGGCATGGCTCGCCAGAATGAAGTTGACGGGGCCGACATAATTGTTGTCGCCATAAACACGGGCGACCTGACCGGCCGGGGCGACAGGGCCGGCTACGATCTGTCCCGGATTGGAAATGCTGACGAGCGGCAGGTAGGAGCCGAGGCTCGCGCCGGCATCATAGGCCGGATTGGCCGTCCCGGCACCGGTCGCTGGCGCGGTAAAGGGCGCGGCATAGGGATCGAAGCCATTGCCGGTGCGGCCGATGCTGCCCTGACGCTGATCGTAACGCTCCCACAGGGCGGACGCGCCGATCACCATCGTATGACCGATGCCGCCGGTATCGAACTCGGCGCTCAGATCGAGCTGATTATAAGCCGTCTTGTTCGAGATGAAGCGCTGACTGCCGCGGCCGCCGGTGGGCAGATAATAGCCCGCCGGAATGGTCAGTGTCTGGCCTGCGGCGGTCGTCCCGATCCGGACTGTGCATGCAGCGGCAATACCGGTGTTTACATCGGGCGGCTGCAACCCGGTGGAGGCGAGACAGAATGTGCCCGTCGGCTGACTGGTCACGGTATCCTGCGTGATATGCTCGTATCGGGTCAGATTGCGGATGCTGACGGAATCGCTGAAGGCGTGGCTGAAGATGGCCTGTAACGATCTGGTCCTGCTGTTCTGGCGATCAAGGTTGGCGAAGCCATAATAGCCGCTCCGGTCGAACTCCGGCAGGAACCCGCCTTCGCGCGGATAATAGCGGATGCCATATTGCGGCATCGCCTTGTCATCCAGATATTCACCCTGAAGGGTCAGGCTTGTCGGACCGTCGATGCCGATCGTGACCGCAGGGGCCACGCCCCACCGCCTGAAATTTTCGACATCGCGACCGGGCACGTCATTCTCATGATAGACCGCGTTCAGGCGGACGGCGATCAGGTCGTTGACGCGCGAATTGATGTCGACGGTGCCGCGATAATAATTGTCCGTGCCGATGCCGGCATTCAAGATCATCTGATCGTCAGCCAGCGGACGCTTGGTCACGAGGTTGATCGTGCCCGCGACCGAACCGCCACCGTTCATCACGGAGTTGGCGCCGTTGGTGACTTCGACCTGTTCGATATTATAGACTTCGTTCCGATTAAGAAACGCGCCTGAACGGACGCCATCAATGGTGACGTCATTCTTCGCATCCTGCCCGCGCAAAATAATGCGGTCGCCATAGCCGAAACCGCCTTCGCCCGCGCCGAAGGTGATCCCCGGCACAGTCGACAGCACATCGCGCAAAGTCAGCAGGTTCTGTTGCTGGATCGTCTCTTTGCCAATCACCGTGATGGTTTGCGGGGTGTCGAGCAGGGGACGCGTATATTTGGGAGACGCAGCTTCGTCCCGCTTCGGCGTATCTTCGTCGATTGCCGTATCGGTGACGGTCATGCCGCCCAGGCTGCGCTTCTCTTCCTGCGCGACAGCGGGCTGCGCTGCCGCGAGCGCGCTGAAGCAGGACAGCGCCAGAAAAGCCGGCGTCGTAACATTCTGACTATTTCGCATAAATTCCCCCATCTGGTCGATGGCGAACTATTGCGACGCATTCGCAGAGTCAACAGCAATTGCGAATCATTTGCATTTTCTAAGAGGGAGCTGTGGCAAGCGAAAACGCAGGCGGGTTCGCTCAGGCCACAGGCTATCAAGATTTCCGGCGATCATTCTTTGGGCGGACGCACCAGATCCTCCTCGTCGAACACATTGCCGTTCGCGATGACCTTGGCGACATTGAATGTGTTCGCGATGTCGGCGCGGGGGTCTCCTTTCAGGAGGACGATGTCGGCGAGCTTGCCCGCCTCAAGCGTTCCGGCATCCAGTAATAGCGCCCTGGCGCTGTTGACCGTCGCGGTCTGGAGCGCCTGAAACGGTGTCAGGCCCGCATCGACATAGGATGCGATTTCCGAATGGAGATTTGTCGCGATGATCGTGTCCGTTCCTGCGGTTACAAAGGTGCCTGCGTCATACATGGCCTTGAGCGACTTGAGGCTGCCCGCCATCAGAGGCCGCAGCATTGCCGCCATGGGGTCCTGATCCCGCACCGATTTCTGCGCCCATACCGGGTAGAGGTTGACGCGCGGATCGTCGCGATAGGCGGGATGCTGCTCCAGATAGCCCGTGAGCGATCCGAACATCGTGGGCGTCAGAGTGCGGCCGCTGCGCGCGAACAACTGGACTACGTCCTCATAGGCCATGCCCTGCGGCCCCTGCTTGGGCGAATAGCCGCGCCGGCTGGTCGCACCCAGATGCTCGGTCGCGTCGACGCCAGTATAGGCGGCCGGGTAGATTTCATGGCCCGACACCGGGATTCCCATCGCGTGCGCTGCTTCCACGATGCGCCGCTGGTAAAGGTCGGGCATGCGGACATAGCTTTTCATCATGTCATATTTGAGCAGACGGATGCGTTTCAGTTCCCGCTCCAGATGGGCGGGGCTGGAGACGGCGATGCCCATTTTATAATAGACGCGCTGCCATTCCATCAGCGGGCTGCCGGTATAGATGCGCGGCCCGATCCGCACGCCTGCTTCGCTCGCCTCGCGGTCCTCCAGTCCGTCATAGACCTGCGCGCCCGGATCGCGGACGGTGGTGATGCCATAGGCGAGCCACGCCTTGTGCTGGTTCGCGCCGAAATCCTTCTGCACATGGCTGTGATGTTCGATCAGGCCGGGGATGGCGGTCAGGCCGGTCCCGTCGACCAGCTTGCCAGCCGCATGCAAGGCCGGGTCATGATCCTGCACCGCGACGATGCGGTTGCCCTCGATCACGATGTCCTTGTCGTGCTGCGTCTCGTCGCGGACGGAATCGACCAGATTGCTGACATGGACGATTGTGCTCCCGGTCGGTTTGGCCAGCCGGTAGGTCAGGTCCAGCGGGATGTCCGTGACCTTTCCGGTTTCCAGATCGACCGTCTTCAGCTTGTCGGCAGACTGGTAAAGGATTGTCTTCGAGTCCGCCGTCCATGTCGGGAAATAGGCGATTTCGGAGCTGTAGCTGCGTGGCGGACCCATCGGTTTGCCGTCCGGATCGACAGGCCAGATCTTGAGCAGCCCTTCGTAGATCGCTGCCATCTTCGTCCCGTCCGGCGACCATGTCGGGCCGCCGCCGCCGCGCGTGTCCATCGACATGTTGGCTTCCGGGATCTGCCAGAAGGGTTCGCCCTTGCCGTCCGCCGGGATGACATAGACCTGATTGGTCCCCTCCCGGAAGCTGTTGGAATATTTGTAGGACAGGCTGATCGCGACATATTTGCCGTCCGCTGACCAGCTCGGACTGCCCGGCTGGCCGAGCGACCCTTGCAGCCGCGTGATCGCGCCGGTCGCGACGTCGATGATGCAGACGCCAGCAACGCCCCAGCGGCCGTCAACGTCGATATAGGCGATACGCTTCCCGTCCGGGGACCATGCCGCGCCGAGCGGTTGTGTGTCGATATCGGTCAGCTTGCGGTCCTTGCCGCTCGCAAGGTCGCGGACCCAGAGTTGCGGAAGACCGCCGCCCTTGTCGGACGTGTAGGCGATCTGCTTTCCATCGGGCGACCATGCCGGGTCGGCATCCAGCGCCCCGTCCCTGGTCAGATTTTCCGGCGTCCCACCCTTCGACGACATCAGATAGAGGTCGCCCAGAGCGACGAAGGCGATGCGGCTGCCGTCGGGCGAAATGGTCGGATGGACGATGCCCAGCGCCTTGCGCGGCGCTTCGCTGTCCCAGTCGCGCATGGCGCGCTTATATTGGGGCTTCACGACCTCCAGCGTGGCGGAGAAGGGAATGGTGGAGAGCTTTGTGCTGGTGCGGTGCCTCAGCTTGCCGTCCGAAACATAATAATAGCCGCTTTTCCCCCACGAAACGCGGAAGGGGAAAACATTCTCCGCACCGCTGACGGGGGCGCCGTCTATTTCCAACCGGCTGCCGCTCGCATCCTGCACGACATAGGCGAGTTCCCCCTTCGGCCCGAAGGACGGCGCGTCGACCCGGCCCTTGACCTCGCGCAGCGGAGTTTCGGCTCCGGTGGCGAGCGTGGTCGCGTAGAGGCCTGTCTTTGCACCTTCCGTCCCGGAATAGGCGATCCGTGCGCCATCGGGCGACCATGTCGGCATGCGATCCTCGCGCGGAGCGCTGCTGACCTGTTTGATCGCGCCGGATGTCAGATCCAGCGTCCAGATGTCGTAATTGCCGCTGCGGTCGGAGGAGAAGGCGATCGTCCCGCCATCGGGGGAGAAAGCCGGTTCCCGGTCGTCATAGGCGCCTTGCGTCAGCTTGCGCGCGCCGCTGCCATCCGGTCGGATCGTCCATAGATCATAGCCGCCTTCACGATAGGCGAAATAGGCGAGCGCCTTGCCGTCCGGCGCCCAGACCGGCTGGCGCGCATCGTTGAAATAGTCGGTGATCCGCACCGCCTTGCCGCCCTTTGCCGGGACGATCCAGAGGCTGCCCTGAAGATCGACCGCAAGCCATTTGCCGTCCGGAGACACGGATACGGCCATCGAAGTGCCTTCATGCACATCGAACGCGACGGGTTTCTCTCCGCCGGGCGGGGGCAGGTTGGCGGGCGCCGCATGGGCGAGTGGCGCGCCTGCGAGCAAAAATGCGGCTATGGTCGATTGCAACGATCCGGTCATGCCCTGCGTCCCCTGTTCTCTCTAATATTCCCGATTCAGTATCCGACCGCATATCCCATGCGGCGCGGGTCGGCCCCTCCCATCCGGGTGCCGGACGGATCGACCATGATCCCCTGCACGCTGCCGATGGCATAGGGGCCGACCGGCTCGATCCGATGACCCATGGCGGTTAGCCCCTCCAGCACCGCGGGCGAAAAGCGGTCCTCCGCCTGAACGGTGATCGCCGCACCGGGCCTGTAGAAATTGGGATCTGCGTCGAAAGCGAAGCGCGGCGCTTCGATGGCGGCCTGAATGGGCATCTGCCGGTCGATGGCATTGACGAGAAACTGGAACTGCGTCTGGCCGATCGTTTCGCCGCCCGGCGAACCGAAGACCAGCTTCAACCGTCCCTTGTCGAGGACGATGGTCGGACCGTTGCCGAGCAGCGGCACCTTGCCCGGCGCGCGCATGTTGGGGTGGCCGGCGTAGGGCGCGGTGGAGCCGAGGCGCAGCCCGTTATTGAACAGGATGCCGGTGCTGCCCATGACGAGGAAGGTGCCGAATCCGCCGCCCACTGTCGTCGTGACCGCGATGGCATTGCCGTCCGCATCCACGGCCGAGAGGCTGGTGGTGTCGCCACCGCGCGTGCGCTCGTCCCGCGCCGCGAACTTTCTGGCCGGAAGAGCCGCGAGCGTCGGCGTCCCGCCTTCCGGGTAGACGCCCGCACGGGCCGGGTCGATCAGCTTGCGCCGCTGAGCCGCATAGGCCTTCGACAGCAGCGCTTCGACCGGTGTCTGGCTGAACCTGGGATCGGCGGCATATTTATAGACATCCGCCTTGGCGACCTTGATCGCCTCGATCAGAAGATGCGTGAAGCGCGGATCGTCCGGCGGCAGCGCCGCGAGATCGAACCCTTCGACAAGATTCAGCTGCTCGCACAGTTCCAGACCGGTGCGCGATGTGAGCGGGCTGCAAAAGACATCAAGGCCGCGATAATTCGTCGTGACCGGCTTGTCCCAGCGCGGCTGATAGCTTTTCAGGTCGTCAAGCCGCAGCCATCCGCCCGTTTCAGCCGAGAATCGGGCGAACTCCTGCGCGATGGGGCCGGTGTAAAAATAATCATAGGCCGCCTGAAGCGCACGGTCGCGGTCTGCGCCGCCCTTCAGCGCCTTCGTCTCTGCATCCGCCAGCGACTGAAGGGTGCGCGCCAGATCGGGATTGCGGAAGATCGAGCGCGGAGCAGGGGGCTTTCCTCCCGGCAGGAAAATCGCCGCGCTGCTGGGGTAGAGCGCCAGCGTCTTCTGTGCGCGGGCGATGAAAAGGGCAATCGACGGATCGAGCGGATGCCCGTCGCGGGCGTAGCCGATGGCGGGTTCCAGCAGCACCGACAGCGGCAGCTTTCCGAACCGGCGGACGAGCGCGATCCACCCGCCGAACGCACCCGGCACCGTCAGCGCCTTCGGTCCATGGTCAAGCGCCGCCGGATCGACCTGCGGATCGAGCAGCCGGGGCGCGCCGCCGGTGAAAGCGAGCGAATGGACGGCCCCGCTCCTGCGGTCGAGGCAGGTGGCAAAGCCGTTGCCACCCGCGCTCGATGCCCAGGGTTCCACCACGTTCATGACCGCCATCGCCGCGACGACCGCATCCGCCGCCGTGCCGCCCTGCATCAGCATGCGCGTGCCCGCCATGGCGGCGAGCGGGTGCCCGGCGGTCACGCCGCCATGGGGCATCGGCACTTCCACACGATGCGCGGCGACGCTTGCCCCGCCTGATCGCGGCGCATCGGGCGCCCGCGCACCCGACTGGGCCTTCGCCGAACGGGGCAGGGCAGCCAGTCCGACGCCCGCCAGCCCCGCCGCCAGCATTTCGCGTCGATCCAGAGAAGCGGAAGGTGGACGCCGGTCGGCCATATAAATCCTCATTCCTGAAAAAGGGGAGGGCGCTGCAGCACGCTCTCCCCACAGAGCCTAGAAGCTCTTCTTGATGCTCGTATACCAGTAGCGCGCCTGAGGCGTGTAGACGCTCGACAGATAGCCGGTGGAAGCGAGCGGCGGGTCCTTATCGAAGATGTTGCGCGCTCCGACCTGAATTGACGTACCGTTGAGCGGTCCGTCATTCTTGAACGTATATTGTGCGTAGAGATTGACGGTGGTCTGCCCCTTCACCACCCACTTCGTGTTGGTCGCGTCGAACACCGCATTTTCATACACATCGTCGACAAATTGGGTGAAAGCGCCGATCTTGACCGGCCCCATCGTCCAGTCGAGCGTAGCGGAAATGCGCCAGCGCGGCTGGCCATCGCGCCCGATCACGTCGCCGCCGCCCTGCACGGGCACGGATCGACTGATCTCACCCGCACCCTGCGCGTCGATCACCTGCTGCACGGCGGCGGGCGCATCGACGAAGTAGCTGATGAGGCGCGATGCGTTGACGTTGAACGAGAAGGTGCCGAGCGCTGCCGTTGGCAGATAATAATCGAGGCCGAAATCAATGCCCTGTACCGTGACCGGCAGCAAATTCTGGAAATTGGCCACGACGTAGAGCAACTCGCCCACGGGCGCCAGCCCGGTTCCGGCGGTCAGATCAATGTCAGTTTGGGTTGGGGCACGGCGGACCACATTGGGATTGCTGCTGCCCTGCGTGCGCAGCAGATAGTCGAGGTTCAGCGCATTCTGATAGTCGAGCAGGCCAACCACATTCTTCTGCTGGATCTTCCACCGGTCGACCGTGAAAGTGACCTTGCCCCACCCATCGCCCAGTGGCGGCGAGAAGACCGCGCCGAAGCTCCAGCTCGTCGATTCCTCCGGCTTCAGCTTCGGGTTGCCGCCGCTACGCCGCAGGACGGAAATGCTGCGCGCGCATTGTGAGAAGTTGGCGATCCGCCCGGCGCGCACGTCCGCTTCGCACAGCACATAGTCGATGCCCGTGTTCACGCGGTCGAGCGTGGATGTGTTGATGACTTCCAGGTTCGGCGCGCGGAAACCCTGCGACCATGACCCGCGCAGCCGCATGCCCTCCAGCAATTCCCACGATCCCGCGATCTTGGGCTTCGCGACCGATCCTACGTCGCTATAATCTTCGTATCGGCCCGCGATCTGGAATTCGAGCGAGCGGAAGAAGGGCACTTCCATTTCCGGGCTGAAGATCGGGATTGCGAGTTCGGCATAGGCCGACTTGACGTTCCGCTTGCCGCGCACGTCGGGCGAGGGGCTGGCGCCGCCAAGGTCGGACCCGTAGAAGATGCCCGTTACCGCGTCGGTATAGGTTGTATCGACGCCCGCGACGCCGCCCTGATAGGTGGAACGATTGTCGTGATAGGTTTCGCGGCGATATTCGATGCCCGCAGCGACGCCGATGCTGTTACCGCCCCACAATCCGATCAGATCGTTGTTCGAAATCTTGAAGTCGGCGAGCGCAAGGCTGGTGCGTGTGCGGCGGGTCGCGTCGATCATGAAGCTGTCGATGGTCGCCTGCGAATTGGGGGTGCAATCGCCGATTGAAGGCTTGTCGATGCAGCCGCCATTGAAGGGGTTATAGGCGTCGGGCGTCGTGCGGTTGATCGCCCGTTGCAGCAATGTGTTGGAAAAATTCCTCTGCGTATCCGCCGCGGTTGCCCAGGTGTAGAGCGCGGCGCTGTCGAAATCCCAGTCGCCAAGGCTGCCGCGCACGCCGCCCAGGAACCGATATTGGTAGTTGGTCACATCGACCGGCCGCGATCCCACATCGACATAGCTGAGCGCGGTGATCTGCACCGGCAGCCCCTCCGCCGGAACGACGGCGGTGGACAGGCCCGGCAGGCGGTTGGCGGAACCGACCGGTCCCAGCGGGTTCCAGTAGGCATTGGCCGCCACCGTGATCGGGATGTTCGCCAGCGATCCCGGCGCGCCGATGGTGGCATGGGTGACGCCGCGATAGAATCCCGCCTCGCCGAACAGGGTGATATTATCCGTCAGGTCGAAATGCGCATTGGCGAACAGATTGATGCGCCGCACGGACGGCTGGGTGGTCAGATCCTTGAACGTGCCCGGCGAATCGAAACGCAGGTTGGAGTCGATATTCGCCATTTCAGTGACGCCATTGCCATCGTCATAGCACATGCCCGGCGTCCCCGCCGCGATGCGGCAGCCGCTGTTGGTGTTGGGCTGGATATGCCACTGGGCCGATGCGTTGCTGAACGCGGTCCCGTTGCTGGCGATGCTCCGGTTGAGGAAGCTCACGACGCCGTTCGCGCTCGGTGTGGCGTTGAGGGCGCGGAATGTGCCCCATGGTGTCGACGTGCCGGTGCCATTGAAGGCGTTGACGTTCGCAAAGCTTGTGCCCGCCACGAACGGACGGCGGTCCGCAACGGCGGTATAATCCTGATCGGCCAGATAGAGCTTCGACTTACGCGCATAGCCGGCGAACAGCGAGATGTTGCCGCGGCCTTCCGCAAAGTCCGTTCCGACAAGGCCGTTCACGGCCAGCTCACGCAGGTTGGTTCCTTCCGCGCCGCCATATTGAATATCGAACTTGGCGCCTTTGTAATCGGAATTGAGCACGTTGTTGACGACACCCGCCACCGCATCCGATCCATAGAGCGCCGCTGCGCCATCGCGCAGGACTTCGACGCGGGCGATGTTGCCGACCGGGATGGTGTTGGCGTTGTAGCCGAATGTGGGAACGCCGGAATCGATCACGCCCGTGATCGCCTGCGATGTCGGGTGCAGCACGGTCCGGCGACCGTTGATGAGCAGCAGCGTATTGCCCTGGCCCAGGCCGCGCAGCGACACGGTGGATACGTCGCCGCGTGCCGCGTTGGCGTTGCCGCCGCCCAGAACCTGTTCATTGAAGGTGACGCCGCCCAGTTGCGGGATGGACCGGAACAGGTCTGCGCCGGATACCGCCGCCACGGCTTCGATCTGTTGTTCGCCCACGACGCTGACGGGCAGGGCGCCGGTCGTGTTCGCACCCCTGATCTGCGATCCGATGACGACGATTTCCGCCGCCGGCTGTTCCTCGCTCTGAGGCGCTGCGTCACTGGCCGTCTGGGCCGCCGCGCTTCCGATGGCGAAGGCGCTCAGGCTTGCTCCGGCTAATATTCGCAAATGTCTCGCTTTGATCTTGACCCTCATGTTTCTGTTCCCCTGTTTGCGATGCGCCTTCTCCTCAGGGCCATTCCAGGGCGTGCGGGCTTATCGGCTGACTGACCGGGCAAGCGCGTCCCGTAGCCCGCGTGGAATGCGGTGGGCGCGATCGTCGTTCTTGAATTCCGGGCAGCGTATCAGCAGACCCCCATGAACTGGATTGCCGGCACCTTCCCCTTGGGCGCGAGTTATCGAGGGCGATGAAAACAGCGCCACAGATGCGTCCGCCACCCCGCTCCGGCGCACGCTTCGTTTCCATAAGACTGATGACCGCGAAATTTCCGCCACTCAAATTGAAAGAAATGTGAAATTTATTGAATGCACCAATATGGATGGCGGAGATGGCCGCGCCTTTCGTTGATTTTGGATCGGATCGACTGACAGCGCCTCTCTTCGCAGGTTGCCGGTCACGAACAGGGGATAGCGATCATGACCGAAAGGCCGGAAAACAGGGTTTCCCGCCGCGAGCTTGCCGCTCTAGCCATGGCTGGGGCGGTTGTAACCGGATTGGAGGGAAGAGCGGGCGGGCAAACCGCGGCGGCACCGAAAGCGGCGATAGAACCAACCAGATTGGTGAGTGCGGGAGAAACCCTCCGGCCTGAAATCGTCGGCAGTTTCGGCATTGTCGCGGCGGGCCGCCATTATGCGGTGGCTGCCGGGACGCGCATTTTGATGGCTGGCGGCAACGCCACCGACGCAGGTGTCGCCGCCGTGTTCGCCGCCGCTGTCACCGAAATTTCCCACTTCGGCTTCGGCGGAGAAGCACCGACCATCATCTATGACGCGAAGGCGAAAAAGGTCTCGGTCGTGAACGGGCAGGGGACGGCGCCCGCACTCGCGACGCCCGCCCGGTTCGCCGCGGCGGGCGTGATCCCCGGCAACGGTCCCAATGGCGGCACTATTCCGGCCATGGTCGATGCGATGGCGCTTGCTCTGCAACTTAACGGCACCATGACCCTGCATCAGGTGATGCAGCCCGCCATCGAACTGGCGGACGGTTTCGTCATGTATAATTTCCTCGCCGAAGTCTTTGTCAGCCAGCAGAAGGCGACGTCTAAATGGGCGGATGCTTATGCCGCCTATTATCCCGGCGGACAGCCGCCCCGCACCGGCGAAATCTTCCGCCAGCCCAATCTCGCCCGCACGATGCGGATCATCGCCGATGCCGATGCGGCGGCGTTCGCCAAAGCCAAGGATCGCAAGGCCGCGATCCAGGCGGGGCGCGACGCTTTCTACAAGGGCGACATCGCCCGGCGCATCGGCGCGGCGATGGAGCGGGACGGCGGCCTGATGCGATACGAGGATTTGGCGCGCTACAAGGGCAAGGTCGAAGCGCCCGCCACTGCCCGCATCTTTGGCTATGACGTCTGTAAGGGCGGTTTCTGGAGTCAGGGGCCAGCCATGCTCATGGCGCTCGCCATCGCCGAGGCGGCGGGCATCGTGTCCATGGAGCCGGGGTCGGCCGATTATCTCCACATCGTCGCGGAATCCATCAAGCTCGCCTTCGACGATCGCAACATGTATTTCGGCGATCCCGATTTCGCGACCGTTCCGGCGAAGGGGCTGCTGTCGAAAAGCTACGCCGCCGCCCGCGCGGCGCAGATCGCCAGCCGCGCCTCGCTCGACCATCGCTATGGCGACCCATGGGCCTATGAGGGCAAGGCGCGCACCACGCCCGTCTTCACACCCCATATGCTCAAGGCGCCGCCGCGCCCGACCGCCGACACGACCGCGATCGAAGTGGTGGACCGGGACGGCAATCTTTTCAGTTGCACGCCCAGTTCGGGCTGGATGCTGGGCGGCGCCTATATCCCCGGCAACACGGGTGTGCCGATGAGCAATCGCATGACCGTTTTCGATCTGGACCCCGACAGCCCCAATGTGCTCGCTCCCGGCAAGCGGCCGCGCACGACGCTCTCCCCCTGCATCGTCATGAAGGACGGCGCGCCGTTCCTCGCCATCGGCACGCCGGGCGGGGACAATCAGGATCAGCAGATCATGAACGTCCTGCTGCGCGTTCTCGCTTTCGGCCAGCCGCTTCAGGCCGCCATTGAAGCGCCGCGCATCAATTCCAACCATTTCCACGGCTCCTTCGGAATCAAGAAGGACGAACCAGGTGTGCTGGAGATCGAGGATCGCGTTCCCGCACAGGTGCGCGACGATCTGTCGGCGCGGGGGCATAAGCTCGATGTGCTGGGTCCGTTCGGCGTGTCGACCGGCATCGTCGCGGCCGGCGTCGTGCCCGGCACAGGCACCCTGCGCGGCGGCGCGGATGTCCGCCGCGAGAGATATGTCTTCGGCTGGTGACGCCCGGCTCATTCAATCGTGCATCAGAAGGCCACGCCGTCCTCATGCGCGAACACGGCGTCGATCAGCGCGGGGAGATCCCTGTCCCGCACAAAGCCAAGGCTTTCGGCAAGCGGCGTCGCAAGCGGTGGATAGCTGCCGAACATGCGCCGGACCGCCACATCTTCGGCATGCGTGAAGCCATCATATCCGAAACGCTGCGATAGCCGGTCGATCAGGTCGCCGATCCGCACATGCAGGGCGGGGAGTGTGACCGGAGCGGCGACTGCGAAATCTGCGCAAAGGGCGTGAACGAGGTTGTGCGCCGTCACCTCGACCGACGCCAGCCAGCTTGTCGCCTCGCGTGCCACGGGCAGGCACAGGGGTTGGCCGGTGCGCGCGGCGTGGAAGATGTCGCTCATCCATGCCGACCCAAATCCGCCCGCGCTGACTGGTCGCGCGACCACCCCGGGCAGCCGCACCAGCACGCCGGTTATCGCGCCGCGCCGGACGGCATCGCCGAACGCCAATTCTACCATCGCCTTGTGCGTCCCGTAAACGCTGTCGGGACGCCGCAAACTGTCGTCATTGACGGGTCCGGCAGGCGCGCCACCCAGCACCGCGATGGAGCCTGCGATAACCAGCCTGCCCCCTTCCATCCGCTCGATCAGGCGCACCGGCACGTCGAGGTTGATGCGGCGCGACAGGTCGGGGTCCGCCTGCGCCGCACCGCCGGGCAGCGCCGCCAGATGCAGCAGCGCGTCGCACTCCGCCGTCGCCGCGCTCAGGACCGCTTCGTCCGTGAGATCCCCGACCAGCGTCGGCGAAGCGCTGGCCTCGGAGAAGGCGCGGTCGACCAGCAGCAGGTCGGATGGCGGCACGCCCTGCGCCATCAGCCTGCGCACCACGGCCCGGCCGATGAACCCGCCCGCACCCGTAACCGTCAGCCGCATGGGAATCTCAGCGTTTCAGGTCCGGCTCGAAAGCGCCGTCGATCAGGATGAAGGCGATGCGGCAGTTGCGGTCCGACCGGTTGGACCAGCCATGATTGGTGCCGCGCTGGATCACGATGTCGCCCGCCCGCACGGTGGTTTCGCCTTCATCCATGATGAGCACCAGCTCGCCCTCCAGCACGATGCCATAGTCGATGGTTTCGGTTCGGTGCATCAGGGCATGGCGCGATCCTTCGCCATGATGCGCCGACGCGCTGCCCGCGCCGACCTCGGCGAAATGGGCCTGCGCCTCTTCGGGCGACATGGCGCGGATGGCCTCTCCTTCCGGCGGGATATCGAGCACCCGGATGCGGGTGCCGCCCTTGGGTGGGGCGAGGATGATGCCGGTTTCGGGCGGCTCGCCGGACGCGGCATCAATGGGGGCGGGCGTCGCCTGCGTATTCCACACTTCATGGAAGATCGGACCGATCTCCCCGCCGATGCGCTGGACGCGCGGAACTGCGCCGTCCTGCTGGATGATGGCGCGGCCTGATGCATCATGACCGGTTACGATGCGGCGAACGGGAAGAAAATCCATGGCAGTTCAGTCCTTTGCAAGCGGGGTTGGGCGTAGCAGCCGTTGCAGCACGCGCCGGGTAACGAGCGCGCCGATCAGCGCGCCATAGACGATCTTGACGACAAAGGCGGGGAGGGGCGCAAGCGCGGCGATGCCGCTGCCGATCCAGATCATCGCTACGCCCCCGCCCAGCAGGGCGGACAGCGCCGCACAGATAAGTGCCATTCGGAACAATGCTGCCACGCCGGGGAGTTCCGGTGAAGCGATCCGCCCCGTTCTCACCGCCCGCCGTGCCAGCAGCGCGGGAACGAGGCAGGCCATCAGCGCGACCGGTGCGCTCTGAGGCACGAAGTCGACGGCATAGCCGCCCCATCCCGTAACCGGCACCGCGTCCCGCAAACCGAACAGGCCGAGGAAGAAAGCCGCGCTGATCGCGCCGTTTATGACTGCGCTGACCATCGTCTCGCGGGCGATGAATGCGGTCGTTCCCATCACCCCGTGGTTCCGCCCAATGTTTGGGCGAACCAGTCGGCGAGGAGGTCGCGGCCGTAGGCCATGTTGTCGGCGCCGACATGTTCGACACCGCCTTCGCGGGGGGTGAAGATCATCTTCTCGCGGCGGGGGGAGTTGATGAGCTGGTCGTAGAGATCGTCGGCGTAGGACGGGCTGATCTGCCGGTCGCTGGCGCCATGGGTGACGAGGAAGGGCACCTTGATCCGGTCCATATGACCGTTGAGGTTCATGGCCTCCGACCTGGCGAGGAAGTCGTCCTGATCCTTTGCGCCGAAGGCCCAGTGGACATGCGCCCAGTAATGCGGGACCGGGTTCTCGCCCTCGCGCGCCATGCGCCTGTCCTGCACCTCGCGCCAGTTGTGGTTCGCGCCCCACACCGCGCCGCTGGCGAAGCGCGGCTCATAGGCGACCGCGCGCGGCGCGAAATGGCCGCCGAGCGATATGCCGGTCATGCCGATGGCCCCGGGGTTCACGTCGCTCTGCTGCTCCAGCCAGTCCACCGCCTTGCTCGCCCAGCTTTCGCTGTGCGGATCGACGGGGAGGTTCTGGAGCCGCAGCGCTTCGCCGGAGCCCGGCTGGTCGACGCACAGGGTGGAGATGCCCCGCCGCGCCAGTTCGACCGGAAGGCCCGTCCAGTAGAGCAGTTCCTTGCAGCTATCGAGACCGTTGCAGAAGACGACGACAGGCTTTTTCCCTTCGCCCGGCGCGCGGGTGAACAGCGCGGGCATGGTGCCGGTATCGAGCGGGATCTCGACCCGCTCGCGATTGATCCGCCCGAGCTTCGTCGAACGGTCGAAGGCAGCGCGCGCCTTCGCATAGGTTTCCGCGCGGCCCGGCGCGCCATGGCCCTGCATCCGTTCGGCAACGAAGAGGTAGAGCGATGCGCGCTCCAGCTTGTTCGAGGCGGAGTAGGCGCGGCCCCTGCCCTCATCCTCGGCGGCAAGGTCCAGCAGCCTGTCGCCCATGCCCGCCCATGCCTTCATGAACATGGGCGTGCCCGCGTCCGCGCCGCTGGCGGCGGCGTCGAGGATCGGCTGGCACATGTCGACGATCTCGCCGATGCGCCCGCCGCTCTCCAGCGCGATCGCGACCGAGAGGTTCCAGATATAGTTGGGGAAGGGTTCGTAGAGCGCCACGGGGCTTACACCTCCCCGCCCGTGAACAGGCCGCTGTCGGCCTCCGGATGCGGCATGGTTTGCGGTCCGCCAACGCCGATGCCCCACTGGTCCATCACTTTGGGGCCGGGCACATGGACCTTCGCCTCATGGGCCTCGAAGTCCACTTCCTCCAGTTCCGAGGTATATTCGACCGCAAAGCCTGCGGGCGTGGTGAAATAGCTGAAGGTGTTGTTGCCCGCCGTGTGCCGCCCCGGACCCCAGCGCAGGTCGGTGCCCTTCTGCTTCAGGCGGTTGATGCCCACCATCATGTCGTCGACCGAGAGCATGTCATAGGCGACATGGTTGAGGCAGGGCGGTCCCGGCAGCACGGCGATGCGGTGATGCGCCGCGTTGCAGCGCAGGAAGCCCATGAAGTCGCCCAGCCAGTCCGAAACCTTAAAGCCCAGCACGTCGCAGAACCACTGCACCAGCGCCTTGTGGTCGGGCGAATGCAGCACGATGTGGCTGATCTTCTGCGGCACGCCTTCCCAGCGCTCCAGCGTCCGTGGCACGCGGACATGCACGTCGCTCGACACTTCGAAGGGCAGACCGTCGGGCGAGAAGAAGCGGAAGCCATAGCCGCCCCCCAGCGTGTCGAGATCCCTGGGCGCAAAGATGATGCGGCATCCCGACGCCGCCACCTGTCCGTGAAGCGCATCGACATCGGCCCGGCTGTCCGCCGCCAGCGCGATCACATCAACCCGCTTCTCGTCCGCCTGCCGCAGCCGGACCACATAGCCCTCCGCTCCGCCATCGGCCGCGAAATACACCATCCCGTCCCCAGAACCCGCCTCCACCAGCTTCCACTGGTCATTATAGAAAGCCCGCTCCGCCTCCACATCCGGCAACCCATAACCCACATAACGTATTTCCGTGACACGGCTCATAACGACTTCCTTCAGATCGGTTGAGAGACGACGGCGAACATCTCTGCCGTCGCCTTGTGATTATCGACCGCCGGTCCCCTGCCGATCTGCCCCATGCAGATCGCCAGCGACTGTTCGACGATGTAACGGCACCGCTCGTAGCGGCGTTCGCGATAGGCGGTGAAGGCGGCCTGCGGTGTCTCCGCTCTCGCCAGTTCCTCGGCGAGAACGATCGCGTCCTCGATCGCCATCCCTGCGCCCTGGCCCAGATGCGGGGTGGTCGCATGAACCGCGTCGCCCAGCAGCACGACCCGGCCCTTGTGCCATGGCCCATGGATCATCAGCGTTTCGAGCGGGCGATAGACGACCGCATCGTCCTGCGTGATCAGCTCCGCAAGAGCGCGAATCTGAGGCGCGGCGGCGGCCAGCTTCGACCGCATTGCCGCCGCAAGGCCGTCGCGCGGGTAGCGGGGGTTGCCCGGTTCCGGCGTCGTCGCGAACAGATACATGACCTCCGGAGACATCGGCACCAGTCCGACGCCGATCGGACCGTTATAGGCCTGAAGCGCGTCCATGCCTTCGGTCCGCGGCAGATTGTAACGCCACACCGCCTGACCCGTAAATTCCGGCTGCGGCGCATCGGGAAAGATTGTCGCGCGTGTCTGGGAATAGACGCCGTCCGCTCCGATGACGACATCGAAATTCCGGCTCGTCCCGTCCGAAAAGCGAACGGCGACGCCGTCTTCCCGCTCCTCGATCGCGGTCGCCGTCACCCCCAGTCTGACGATAGCGCCCGACCCGATGGTGCGGTCGCCCAGCACCTTGTGCAGCGCCCGCCGCCCGACGCCCATATTCGCCGGATAGCCTTCCACCAGCCGGGGCGAGGGCACCTGCGCCACCTTCGTCCCGTCCGGTGCGAAAATCTCGACCGTGTCGAAGCCAGCGCCCGACGCCACATATTCGTCGAGCAGCCCCAGATGATGCATGGCCCGCAGCACGTTCGACTGCTGGATAATGCCCACGCCATAAACCGACCAGTCGGGATCGCGCTCGATGACCGTCACGTCGAACCCTTCCCGGCGCAGCGCGATGGCGGAAGTCAGGCCGCCTATGCCGCCGCCGATGACGAGGATATTTGCCTTGTCCATAAAGCCTTGTCGTTCCTGAACTGCGAGGACCGGCCGGTCAGAACCGGTCAAGATCGTTGGCGATCGTCACCGGCCCCTTGAAAGATCGGTGAATGGCAATGTCGTATGCCGTTGAGGGTGCCTCGCCGGGGGTTCCGCCGGCCAGATGCGTGACGACGAGCGCCTTGACCTCCGCTCGTGCCGCCAGTTCTCCCACGGCCTGCGGTGTCAGGTGGTGAGTCGTCAGATGCTGTGTCATCGTCGCCTTGACGGCGGGCGGCATGTTGGGACTGACCTTACTCACCCGATCCAGCGTGGCGTCGATGTCGATCATCTCGCTGACGAGCAGATCGGCCCCACGCGCCAGCTTTTCGACCCGGTCGCTCGGCCCTGTGTCGCCGGTATAGACGATCGACCGGTCCGGCAGGTCGAAGCGATAGGCGAAGGATTTGTAGACCCGGTCCTCCGCGCTGCCTGCGGGAAAGTCGTAATGCGTGTTCTGCGCGACGCTCACCCGGAAATCGTCGACGCCCAGCGTCTGTCCGTCCGCCAGTTCGACGACTTTCACCAAGGACTGCGGCGGCGCCCAGGGCTTGCCGACGATGCCGTAACCCGCTTTTGCCGAAGGCTGAAGCGCGGCGACAAGCCCCGCGACCATCTCCTGCGTGCCGGGCGGGCCATAGACGGTCAGCACGTCGCGCGCTTCGGTCTGGTTGCGCAGGCCGAGGATCGCCGACAGGCCGCCGACATGGTCGATATGGAGATGGCTGAGGAAGACGGCGCGCACCTTCGTCAGTGGCACGCCGATGCGGCCAAGCTGGCCGACCGTGCCGTCGCCTGCATCGACCAGATAGACATTGTCGCCCCGGATGATGGCATTGGCGGGCTGCGACCGCCGACCGTCCGGAACCGGCCCGCCCATCGTGCCCAATGTGACGAACTGCGACCCGGAAGGCGCGACGGGCGGCTGTGCGAACAACGATGTGGACAGCAGCAGCGCACCGAGCGCCGCTGCCTTCACGGTCATGCGTGTCACAGGTTGAATCCCACCCGGACGCCATAGGTGCGCGGCGGGCGCAGCGTGCCCACCGGGAAGTCGAGGATCGGGCGCGTGCCCGCGCGGGCGAGCACTTCCTTGTCCTCGATATTGTTGATGAAGGCGGTGATGCTCCATCTGTCCTGCGGGCCTTCCAGCGTGAGGAAGGCGTCCGACATCATGAAGCTGCCCTGCTTTTCCTCCGGCCGGTAGTTCGCGTTCATGAAGCGGCTGCTTTCGATGTTGGAGCGCACGCCCGCGACCAGTCCCATATCGCCGCCCAGCGCGAATGTGTGCTGGTAGCCGACATTGATCGCCCATTTGGGTGAGTTGACGGTCGGCTTGCCCGAACAGTCGATGTCGTAGAAGCGCGCGCCGTTGACGCCCGGATTGGCGAGCCGCGTGCCGGTGATGGTGCAGCCGGTCGTGACCGGCGCGCCGGTGGGCGAGAAGTTCGCAGTCTGAAGGCTGTTATATTTGCCGTTCAGATATTGCACGTTGAGGTTGAAGAGGTCGTCGCGCGTCGGGGCGAAGCGGGCTTCGGCTTCCGCGCCGTAGATGCGCGATTTGCCCGCGTTGGTCGTGAGCGACCCTTGCGCGAAGAGGCCGTTGCCCGTCCGCACACCGCCCACGAACGTCACCTGCTGGTCCTTGTAATCCCAGTAGAAGGCCTCGAAATTGAGTTGCAGCTTGTTGCCGAAGAAGCGGTTCTTCGCGCCCACCGTATAGGCCGTCAGCGTCTCCGGCGCGAAGCTGTTGTTCGGCGGGGAAGCGACGTAGAAGCCGCCGGATTTGAAGCCCGTCGCAACATTGGCGTAGAGAAGCGACGCCGGACCCGCATCCACTTCCACACCCGCCTTCCAGGTGAATTTGGTGAAGGTGAGGTCGCCCGTGATCGGCGCGCCCAGCGGCGGATCGACCGGTCCCGGCAGGCCACCCGATACCGATGAAGTGAGTTGCGACTTGTCCTCCCGCGTATAGCGCCCGCCCGCAATCAGGCGGAAGCCGTCCGCGATGTCGAAAGTCAACTGCCCGAACGCGGCAAGGCTCTGCGTCTTCAGCCGCGGCGTGAAGCGCGTGGTCGAAAGCCGTCCCTGCCGGAAATAGTTGAGCGTATCCTGCTGCTCGTTGAAGAAGAAGGCGCCCAGAACATAGCGCAGCCGCTGGTCATTGGCGGAAGTCAGCCGTGCCTCCAGCGACATCTGCTCGGCATTATCCTCGATCTCGCCGCGGAAGCCGGGCAGATAGGTGCGGAACTTGGCTTCCGACCGCCGCCACGCCGGGATCACCGTCAGCGTGCCGAAGCCCATGTCGCCCTCGACCTGAGCGCTCAGGCCGTAGAAATGATTGTTGAGATAGCCGTCCTTGCCTGCATTTTCGATGCAGCCGCTGGGGATGAATCCGCCCGCGCAGAAGGGCGGCGCGAACAGCGTCGCGGCATAGCCGTTGATTGCGGCAATGGCGCGGCTGTCGGAAATGCTTACCCGGTCCTCGACGGCCGGCACCGCGAACGCCCGGCTGGGCAGCAGCACCGCACCAGCGCCCTTGCCCCCCTGATGATAATAATCGCCGACGAGGGTGATGGACCAGAGGTCGGACGGCTTGATGAGCAGCGACGCGCGCGCCGCTTCGCCCTTGTCGTCGTCATAACCGTCCGAGATGTAGCCGTCGCGGTCGACCACCTGCCCCGCGACACGCAGCGCGACCGTATCGCCCAGCGGCAGGTTGACGGCGAGGAAACCCTTCTTGCTGTCATAATTGCCATATTCGGCGATGCCTTCGACGCCGAAGCGGCCGAGCACGGGCTTCTTGGGCAGCACGTTGATCGCACCGCCGGTCGCATTGCGGCCATAGAGGGTGCCCTGCGGCCCCTTCACCACCTCGACCCGCTCCAGATCGTAGAACACGCCTGCGGGTGCGGTCGGGCGGCCGACATAGACGCCGTTGAAATTGAACGCGATGGCGTTTTCGGAAAAGCTGTTCTGTGAATTGGTGCCGACGCCGCGCAGGAAGAAACTGGTCGTGCCGCCGGTGGGCTGAACCACCAGCGCCGGGACCAGCTTGCCCAGGTTGGATGTTTCGGTGATGCCCGATCGCACGAGATCGCTGCCGGTGACGGCGGTCACCGCGATGGCCGCTTTTTGCAGGCTCTCCTCGCGCCGCTGCGCCGTCACGATGATTTCCGTGAGGCCGCCATCTTTCGCCTGATCCGCGCCCGCCTGCGCCGCCGCCCATTGCGGGGCCAGCGCTCCGCTCAGCATGGTCGCACCCCAAAGGATTTTCTTCATGTCATCTCCTCTCTTTCGCAGCCGATCTGCGCCGGTTGAAAAGCGGAGTGACAGATTTCTGAGATTGCGTAAAATGGATGAAATATGTGCATAATCACAAATGAAAGTGATGATTGATGAGGCTGGACCGCTTCGATCTCAATCTGCTCGTTGCCTTCGACATTCTGGTCGAGGAACGGAATGTGACGCGCGCGGCGCGGCGGCTCAACCTGACGCAGTCGGCGATGAGTGCGGCGCTGCGGCGTTTGCGCGAAGCCTTTGCCGACGACATCCTCGTCCAGCATGGGAAGAAGATGTTTCCCACGGCCGCGGCCCTGTCGCTGGCGCCCGAAATTTCCGCGCTCGTCGCCGACCTGCGCGGGCTGATCGCACGAGGGCTCACATTCAATCCCGCCGACAGTCAGCGCCTTTTCCGGATCGTGGCGTCGGATTATGTCACCACGGTCCTCATCGGCCCATTGGTCGAACGCCTCGAAAAGATCGCGCCGAATGTGCGGCTGGAGATCACCCTGCCGCGCAACGATATCGCCGAACGGCTGGAGGATGGCGACATCGACCTGATCGTATCGCCCGAGCGCTTTCTGGAAGGACCGC
Organism: Sphingobium amiense; assembly: GCF_003967075.1. Lineage (NCBI taxonomy): Bacteria > Pseudomonadati > Pseudomonadota > Alphaproteobacteria > Sphingomonadales > Sphingobiaceae > Sphingobium > Sphingobium amiense. Next base: position 2,007,282 of record NZ_AP018664.1, on the reverse strand, counting down.
ATCCCAGGGAACTGCTGTTCGAGGAAAGGCATGTCGTTGTCGGCTGGTCCGGCAATCCCCTGATCCGGGACGGGCTGACGGAGGAGGTCTATCATCGGGCCGGACACGTCACCGTCAGCGTCTCTCGCGACGGCACCTTCATCGACAACCATCTGCGCGACCATGGCGACCGGCGGCGGATCGAGATCGTATGCGCCGCTTTCAGTCAGGTCGGATGGATGCTGCCGGGCACGTCACGGCTGGCCCTGATGCACGAACGGCTCGCGCAGGTGATGGCACGGGCGCTGCCGCTGCGGATCATGGAGCCTCCGATGGCTTTGCCGGTGATGCAGGAAATGATGCAATATCATCAGGCGCGCGCAGCCGATCCCGGCCTCACCTGGCTGCGGGAGCAGTTGAGGAGCGCCGTCGAGAGATAGGCGTCGGCGAAGGACCGTGCGCCCTTGCGCGATGCCAGCCGTTTCGCCAAACCGGAGGTCGCCCTGATTTCCTTTGTCCCGACCTCTTCCTGCACGGAACGCCGCTTAGCATGACCGCACCGTCTCCGACGCCATCCAGCCCGACCGCGCGGGAGCGGGCGAAGGCGATCATCGGCGGATCGACGGGCAATCTCGTCGAATGGTATGACTGGTATGCCTATGCGGCGTTCACCCTCTATTTCGCGCCCCATTTCTTTCCGTCCGGGGACAAGACCGCGCAGTTGCTGGGGGCTGCGGCCGTGTTTGCGGTCGGCTTCTTCATGCGGCCGCTCGGCGCATGGATCATGGGAATCTACGCCGACCGGAGGGGGCGCAAGAGCGGCCTCGCGCTGTCCGTCACACTGATGTGTGCGGGATCGCTGCTGGTCGCGGTGTCCCCGACCTATGAAAGTGCCGGCCTGCTCGCGCCGGCACTGCTGATTCTGGCGCGGCTGATGCAGGGGCTTTCAATCGGCGGCGAATATGGCGCGAGCGCAACTTACCTGTCCGAAATGGCCGGAGCGGGGCGGCGCGGTTTCTTTTCGTCTTTTCAGTATGTGACGCTGATCGGCGGGCAATTGCTGGCGATCGGGGTGCTGCTCGCGCTGCAGACGATGCTGGGCGAAGCGGCGCTCGATGTGTGGGGCTGGCGTATCCCCTTCGCCATCGGCGCGGCGCTGGCGGTGGTGGTGTTCTGGATTCGCCGCGGCCTTTCCGAAACCGAAAGCTTCCGCAACGCGAGCGGCAGCGACGCGCCCCGGTCGAGCATGACCGCGCTGTTCCGCCATCACCCGCGCGAGGCGTTCACGGTCCTGATGATGACGGCGGGCGGCACGCTCGCCTTCTACGCCTATTCGATCTACATGCAGAAATTCCTCGTCAATACGAGCGGCTTCGACCGTGAGACAGCTTCGCGCATCAATGGCGGCACGCTGTTCCTCTTCATGCTGCTGCAACCGCTGGCGGGCGCCCTGAGCGACAGGGTGGGGCGCAAGCCGCTGCTGGTAAGCTTCGGCGTGCTCGGCGTGCTCTGCACCTATCCGCTGTTCGCCGCGCTCGAAACCACGCGCGATCCGGTGACGGCCTTCCTGCTCGTGCTGGGCGGTCTCGTCATCGTGACGGGCTATACTTCCATCAACGCGGTGGTGAAGGCGGAGATGTTTCCCGCGCATATCCGCGCGCTGGGCGTGGCGCTGCCCTATGCACTCGCCAACACGATCTTCGGCGGGACGGCCGAATATGTGGCGCTGCGCTTTAAGGATGCCGGGTGGGAGCGGGGTTTCTACTGGTATGTGACCGCGATGATCGCGATTTCGCTGATCGTCTATCTGCGGATGCGCGACACGCGCCGCCAGAGCGCAATCGTCGAGGATTAGCCGAACCCGCCAAAAACAACCCCGCCGGAGCGATGCTCACGGCGGGGCCGAGGTTCAGGGTCACTCCGGGGGGAAGAGTGACACGGGAAGGACGGCGCGCGCGTGCCGGACCCGTCACGGAAATTCACACCATCAAGGACAGCATCTCGGATATGCCGACGAAGGCGAAGGCGACGCTGCTGTCGGCGACGCCATAGGGCATGAAAATCTGGTCGCCGATCCTCGTTGCGCCGCAGGTGTAGACCACATTGGGGACATAGCCTTCGCGCTCGTCTTCCGACGCGGCGAGGATCGGCTGGCTCGACCGCGCCAGCACTCTGGCGGGGTTCGCCTTGTCCAGCAGCACCGCGCCGATGGAATATTCCCGCATCGCGCCGACGCCATGCGTCAGCAGCAGCCAGCCTTCGTCCAGTTCGATGGGCGCGCCGCAATTGCCGATCTGGACCAGTTCCCAAGGGTGAAGCGGCGTCAGGATGCGCTGCCCTTCGCCCCAGTCCAGCAGGTCGTCCGACTGAATGAGGTAAAGATTTTCGCCGTCCTGCCGCCCGATCATCATGTAGCGGCCGTTCACCTTGCGCGGGAACAGCGCCATGCCCTTGTTGCGCGCCGCGCTGCCCGACAGGGGGCAAAGCTGGAAGCTGCGGAAATCGCTGGTCCGCATCATCTCAGACTGGATTTCACGCCCGTTATAGGCGGTGTAGGTGCCCAGCCATTCGCGCGTGCCATCGTCATGGGTAAAGGCGACGAGGCGCAGATCCTCAAGGCCCTTGGCCTGCGCCGCTGTGATCGGGAAGATCACCGTGCCTGACAGGTTGCTGTCGGCATGGCGATAGATCCTGACCGGCCCGACCTTGTCCTGCTCCTCGTCGCCGTGGAAGTCGGCGGCGGTGGCGAAAGGCGGCTCGGGCGCGAGGTGCAGATCGCCGTCCTGCGATATGATCCCCTCGCGAAAGGCGATGGAACTGATGTGCCCTTCGCCCACCGCGCGCAGCGACATGACGATGCGCATATTGCCGCGCGACAGGCCGCTCTGGTCGGGATGAGGGACGACGCTCGGGTTCATCAGCGCCGCCGCGGCATAGCTATATTCGTGACAGAAATAGGCGCCGATCAGTTGTGACCGTTCGTCCCCGATGCTGTCGGGGTCGATCATCAGGCGATGGGCGATGTCTTGAAAGCGCGTCTTGAACACGCGCCGCATCTGCCAGTGGCGCGCCTCAAACCCGACAAGCACATGGTTCAGACCCCTCATCACTTCTGAGTCCGACAGGGCGAGCACGGCTTCGGTAATGCGCTGCGTCCGGCTCGGCGCGCCTCGTGCGCCCTGCAAAGCAAGGTGAAAGGGCCTCACGACCACACGGGTAGGATCGGCCGTGAGACGAAGCGGAAGCGCGTTGATTTTTTGCGGCATGCAGTCCTGTGCTCCTCCGCTTCAGGCAGAAACGGAGGGCTTGTCCGAATTGTGCGTCACTTCGCCGCCTGATAGCAGCCCAACGATACGGTTCATAGCGCAGGATGCAAGTTGCAGGGCCAAAAGTGATTCCGCTCCCTGATTGAGGTTGGGGCCACCCGGTGTCAGGCCATCGTAACAACCCTGGTTGAACGGCGTGGCGAGCGGCGTGTCGAGGTCATTTTGCCCCAAAAACCAGCGATAGGCCGATTCCGCCTGCGCCAGCCAGCCACCCTTCGGATCGACGGCATGCGCGGCAATCGCCGCTTCCACTGTAGCCAATGCTTCCAGAGGCTGTTGGTCATAGGGGAGGGGCGGCTTGCCGGGGCGCCCGAAGCTTTCCGATCCGACCGCGCGGAAATGCCCCTCGGGTGAGCGTTGCTGCCCGCAAAGCCAGCGGAGCCTTGAAAGGCCGCGCCGTATCATGTCGTCGCGCTTCAGTATCCGCCCCGCACGCAGCAGCGCTTCGGGCAGTCGCGCATTGTCATAGGCCAACACGTCCTCGAACCAGACCCATGACGGAGGCTGCGGCGCATAGGGCAGAGCCATCAAAGCGTCAGCAAAGCTGGTGAGGATGGTGCGAGCCGCGCGATGATCCGGATCGACCTCCAGCACAGCCGCCGCCCCGAGCATCGCAAAGGCGCGCGCCCGCGGCGACCCGAGCGCCGACAGCGGCTCCACCGCCGTGTTGAACAGCCTGCGCGCCCATTCGCCGATGGGAGTCTGCGCCGCTTCGCGCATGGTGACGCCCAGCGCCCAGAGCGTGCGCCCGTTGCTGTCTTCGGACCCTTTCTCTTCCAGCCAGCGGCGGTCGAAACTCATGAAGTTGCGAAAGCGCTGGATATCCGGATTCCAGCCATGCTGGATGAAGGCGGCGTACACGCCCGACCAGCGGTCTCGCTCGTCCGCGGCGACTTCGGTTGCCTGCACCATCAGCATCAGTGCGCGCGCATTGTCGTCGATGCAATAGCCATGGTTGCGGTCGGGAACGGACAGGATGCCATGCTGCAACATGCCCGTGGAATCGCTCATCCGCACGATCGACCGAATGTCCGGTTTCAGGAGCGCATAACTGCGGCGCGGGCTGAACCGCGCCGGCGCTCCGGCACAGGCCGCGCTCAGCAGCCCGCCGACATTGTGCGCAAGCTCGCTCCAGATCATCGCCCGGCCACAGGCATAGGCGCGGCGCGCATGGCCGTCGAGCACCGCGTCGTCAGACAGCAGCCGCACAATTTCCAGCCCCAGCGCTTTTGGATCGCGGAAGGGGACTACGACGCCGCGTTCCTCCGCCAGCACTTCGATGGCCTGCACATAAGGTGTCGAAACGACAGGCTTGCCCATGCCGAGCGCATAGCTGAGCGTTCCCGACACGACCTGTGCAGGGTTGACGTAAGGGGTCACGTAAATGTCCGCTGCCTGAAGGAAATCGAGCAATTCCTCCTGTTCGATATAGGTATCGACGAAACGGATATTGCCCGCAACGCCCAGTTGCGCCGCCAGAGTTTTCAACCCATCTCGTAGTCTCTCGCCCTGTTCGCGGACGAGATTGGGATGGGTTGCTCCCATGATGACATAGAGCGCGTCGGGGTGGGCCGCCACGACGGCGGGCATGGCGCGGATCATCTGGTCGATGCCCTTGTCGGGCGCGAGCAGGCCGAATGTCAGGATGACCTTGTGCCCGTCCCATCCGAAGCGGGGTTTCATCGTCGCCGGTTCGACGTAGGGACGATCAGGAACGCCGTGTGGGATGACGGCGACGATTGCGGGATCGACGCCATAGTCGCTGATGAGGATGTCCCGCCCTCGTCCAGCCATGACGATGATGCGGCTGGCGCGGCGCAGAATCTGGTCCATCACGCGGCGCTCATCCGCGCTTGGCGCATCGGAAATCGTGTGCAGCGTCACGACCAGCGGCAGCTTTGTGCGGTCGAGTAGCCGCAGGATCAGGTCGCCCGCCGGGCCGCCGAAGATGCCGAATTCATGCTGGAGCCAGATCGCCTTTGCGCCGCTATCCTCGATCCGGGCGGCGGCTTCGGAATAGGCGGCTACATCGTCCTGTGCGATCACGTGGATGTTATCGGGATAGACGATGCCGTCGGCGCCATTGTCCATGGCGTAAAGGTCGATGCGCAGCGACGGAAAAGCCTGCTTCATCGCATCATGGCAATGGGTGGTGAAGGTGGCGATGCCGCAACGGCGGGGAACGCTGTTCCCGATGAGAGCTATGTGTCCCACCCCAGGCACCTCGTCGCACAGCGCGCCACGCTTCATGAACATTTCCTTGTTGATGCGGCCCGCGCGAAACGCAGGCGGAGGATCGCGGTTGGTTAACTCATACGGGCCGCAAAAGTTGCTGCGCAGCAGCATCGAAACATCTTCCTGTCTTCCGGTGAAAAGATTCTGCTGCAACGCGCACCGGCATGGCGCGTTGTCGCTGCGCAACCACGATCAGGGGCAGGCATGACCGATTTATCCGACGCGCATACCGCCTGTCCGTCGCTGAAAGGCCGCAGGGCGCTTATCACCGGCGGGACGACAGGCATCGGTCGCGCCATCGCTGTCCTGCTGGCGAGCGAAGGCGTGGACGTGTTCATCTGCGGCCGGACGCCTGAACATCTTGCCGACGCGTTGGCGCGGATCGGGGAGGTGGGAACGGGCGACGGCATCTCGCTCGACTTGGCAGATCCCGACGGCGTCGACCGGGTCTTCAAAGCCGCGCAGGGTTATTTCGGCGCGCCCGACATCGTCATTGCCAACGCTGCGGTTCCGGCAGGCGCACTGGCAGAGAGTGAGGCCAGCCATCTGCGCTACAGGATCGCCGTCGATTTCACCGCTTATCTCCTAACCGCGCACAAGGCGGTCGGGGTCATGGAAGGAGGGAGCGATCTTGTGTTCATCGGCTCCATGTCCGCCGTTTCCCGCAACCCCGGCGGTTCCATCTACGTCGCGGCGAAGGCCGGGATCGAAGCCTTCGCGCAGGTGCTGCGGAAGGAAGTCGCCGGGCGCGACATCAAGGTGGGGCTGGTGGAGCCGGGCTTCACCGGAGCGGACTTCCACTATCCCGAACTTCCGGCCGACGAACAGGCCGCCCTGATCGCGGAGAACAGGATGCTGCGCGGGCAGGACATCGCCGTCGCCGTGCGCACCATGCTGACCCAGCCGCGCCGCGCGGCCCTGTCGCTGATCCGCGTCGAACCGCTATTGGAGCGCGAATGAGCCATATCCTCAAGGACAGTCTGGTCCTGACGCCGGACGTCATAGACCTTGGCCGGTCGCCGCTGGCAGGGAAGGTGGATGCGCCGACCTATGTGCTGGGCGCCTTCAATCCGGGCCTGACCCGCCTGCCCAACGGCAACCTGCTGCTGATGGTGCGCGTCGCCGAGGCGCTGCGCGATCCGGTGTGGGACGGGCATGTCCATGCGATCCGGTGGAGCGACGCGGGCTATGTGCTCGACGCGTGGCCGCTGGACGATGTGGACATCAGCGATCCGCGCACCTTCCGCATGATGAGTGCGGGGTGGAAGGTGATGGGCCTCACCTCGCTGTCATGGCTGCTCCCGGTGGAAATGTCGCCCGACGGTCTCGATGTCGTCGCCTTCCACTATGACCGCGCCATCACGCCGTCCCGCAGCGCGCAATGCTACGGCGTGGAAGACCCGCGCATCAGCCGCGTGGACGACCGCTGGTTCATGACCACCTGTTCGGTCAGCCCCGAACGCCAATGTTCCACCATTTACAGTTCCCGCAATGCTCTGGACTGGCGGTATGAAGGGATCGCGCTCGATCACCAGAACAAGGACATGCTGATTTTCGAAGGACTGATCGACGGTCATTACTGGGCGCAGACCCGGCCCCTGGGCGACGTCTATTTCGCCTATCCGCCGGGCAGCGAGTGGCGCGCGGGGCCGTCCATCAACCTCGCTTTGTCGCCCGATGCGCGTTTCTGGAAACCGCATGAAAAGCCCGGCATCCGTCCCCATGCCGCGACTCTCGCGACCGCGCGCATGGGCGGGGGCGCGCCGCCGATCCTGACGGAGGAAGGCTGGCTGACGCTCTGGCACGGGGTCGAACCCAATGAGTCGGTCGGGACATACCGCACCTACTGGTCGCTGCTCGACCGGGACGATCCCGCCAGGGTGATCCGCACCGATCATAAAGCGCTGATCGAACCCGACGCCGATCTCATCGGGCCGCTGGAGCATCAGGTCTATGTGCGCGATGTGGTGTTCACGACCGGGATCGTCGATGCTGGCGATCATTATATCGTTGCGTCGGGGGAGGCGGACCTTGCCTGCCGGATCACCCATATCGACAAGCGGCGGTTCCGCGAGGCCTAGCGTCCATTTGCCCGCCCCACCGCAAGCGGTTAGTGAATGCGACGGTGCCGCATGAACGAGAGAGCCGACGAGACATATGACCTTGCCGTCATCGGAGGCGGCGTCAACGGGTGCGGTATCGCGCGCGATGCGGCGGGCCGGGGCGCGCGCGTCCTGCTGCTGGAACAGGGCGACCTCGCCAGCGGCACCTCCTCCGCCTCGACCAAGCTGATCCACGGCGGCCTGCGCTACCTCGAACATTATGAGTTCGGTCTCGTGCGCGAAGCCCTTTCGGAACGGGAGCGGCTCTGGGCCATCGCGCCGCACATCATCCGGCCGATGCGCTTCGTCCTGCCGTATGTGAAGGGTCTTCGCCCGCGCTGGCTGCTGCGGCTCGGCCTCTTCCTCTACGATCATATTGGCGGGCGCACGCGGTTGCCCGCGACGCAGGCGGTCGATCTCCGCCGCCACGCCGCTGGCACTCCGCTCAAGTCCGGTTTCGGCCCGGCCTTCATCTATTCGGACGGATGGGTGGACGACGCCCGGCTCGTGATCCTCAACGCGCGCGACGCGGCGGACAGGGGCGCCACGGTCCTGACGCGTACGCCTGTGGACGCGCTGGAGCATGGCGGAGAAGGGTGGCTGATCCGCAGCGGCGACCGCAGCTTCCGCGCACGCGCTGTCGTCAATGCCGCCGGCCCTGCGGTGCTCGACCTGCTCTGCAAGGCGCACGAGCAGACCGACAGGCATATGCGGCTGGTGCGCGGGTCGCACATCGTCGTCCCGCGCCTGTTCGACCACCCCTACGCCTATTTCTTCCAAATCCCCGATGGCCGCATCTTCTTCGCCATTCCCTATGAGCGCGACTTCACGCTGATCGGCACCACCGACCGCGACCATCACGGATCGCTCAGGGATGTTCACGCGAGCGAGGAAGAGATCGCCTATCTCTGCGATGCGGCGAACGCCTACTTCGAGAAGGCGATCACGCCCGCCGATATCGTCTGGACCTATTCCGGTGTGCGCCCGCTGATCGACGATGGATCGGGCAAACCCGAAGCGGCAACGCGCGGCTATAGTTTCGAGCTGGACCTGAACGAAGCGGGCGGCGCGCCCCTGCTCTCCGTGTTCGGCGGCAAGATCACCACTTACCGCCACCTTGCGAACGAAGCGGTGGAGCGACTGAAGCCGCACGTCCCGGCTCTGTCGGGAGGCGACTGGACCGCGACCGCGCCGCTGCCGGGCGGCGATTTTGCCATGGACGGGATCGACGCGCTGAAGGGCGGCCTTGCCCGCGACTATCCCTTTCTCGACGCGGCGAGCGTGGACCGGATCGCGCGCGCCTATGGCACGCGGGCGCGGCGCTGGCTGGGGGAGGCGCGTTCGCTGGCTGATCTTGGCGCCCATTTCGGCCATGGCCTGACCCGCGCGGAAGTCGACTATCTGCGCAGCCACGAATGGGCGCGGACGGTCGATGACATCCTCTGGCGGCGCACCAAGCTCGGCCTCCGCCTGACGGCAGAACAGGTCGAAACGCTGAAACATTATCTGGGGGAAGCGGCGTGAGCGCGGACCATATTCTCGTCCTCGACGAAGGCACCACATCGACACGCGCCATTGTTTATACCCCCGACGGCAGGGCGATGCATGTCGCGCAGCAGGAACTGACGCAATATTATCCACAGCCCGGCCGGGTCGAGCATGACGCCGCCGAAATCTGGACCCGAACGCTGGCCTGTGTGCGCGAAGCCGTCGCGGCAGCGGGCGGCGCGGATCGCATCGCGGCGCTCGGCATCACCAACCAGCGCGAAACCGTCGTCGCCTGGGACCGGGGGACAGGCGAGCCGATCACCCGCGCTATTGTGTGGCAGGACCGCCGCACCGCACCCTTCTGCACCCGTTTGCGGGAAGAAGGGCATGAGGAGCGGGTGCAGGCGCGCACCGGCCTTATCCTCGATCCCTATTTTTCCGCCAGCAAGATGCGCTGGATCCTTGATCATGTGCCGCAGGCGCGCGAACTGGGCGACCGGCTCGCTTTCGGCACGGTGGAAAGCTGGCTGGTGTGGAAACTGACCGGTGGCCTTCATATCAGCGACGCCAGCAACGCCAGCCGCACGCAGTTGCTGGCGCTCGACGGAGCCGATTGGGATGAGGATTTGCTGGACCTGTTCGGTGTGACGCGGCGCGCGCTGCCGCAGGTCGTGGACAATTACGGCCATTTCGGCACCTGCAATCCCGCGATCCTCGGTGCCCCTATTCCGATCTGCGGCCTTGCGGGCGATCAGCAGGCGGCCTCCATCGGCCAGAATTGCCTGACGCCGGGCGATACGAAAGCGACATTCGGCACAGGCGCCTTCATCCTCACCAATATGGGGGAGAGCCTGCCCGCATCGGCGCACCGGCTGCTCGGCACCGTGCTGTATCAGGCGTCGGGCAAGCGCATCTACGCGCTGGAAGGCTCGATCTTCGTCGCGGGCAGCCTCATCAAATGGCTCCGCGATGAGCTGGGCATCATCCAATATGCCGGGGAAAGCGAAGCGCTCGCGGCCTCGGTGCCCGACAGCGCAGGGGTGCAGTTTCTCCCCGCACTCGCCGGGCTTGGCGCGCCGCACTGGCGGCCCGATGCGAAGGGGGCCATCACCGGGCTGACGCTGGGGACGAAGCGCGCGCATATCGTGCGCGCCGCCATGGAATCGCTTACGCATCAGGCCCATGATCTTCAGGCCGCTTTCGCGGCGGACGGGGCGGACTGGTCGAAGCTGCGCATCGACGGCGGCATGAGCGTCAACAACTGGATGGCGCAGGATCTGGCGGACATCCTCGCCATTCCGGTCGAGCGGCCCGCCGATACCGAAACCACGGCGCTGGGGGCCGCCATGCTGGCCAGCGTGGGCGCGGGGCTTCACCGGAGCCTTGCCGAAGCGGCGTCCATGGGCAGCGCCGCCGCCCGTTTCGACCCGGCGATGGCTGAAGAGACGCGTGCCGCCCGCATCGCCTTCTGGCGGCAGGGGCTGGGGCATCAGCTCGACGGACCGGCACCGCGCTGACCTGTTCGTCCTCGTGGATAAATGGGCATGATCCGGTCATTGATTGTTCATGCAGCCTGTCTATATTGGCTTTGTCACTCTTTCCCCTTTGGAGTGACACCTCCCTGAACCTGGCCCCGCCGTGAGACATCTCCGGCGGGGTTTCTTTTTGGGGTGCGCCTCAATCCAGCATCGCGGCGAGCGCCGGGCTGAGATGCTCGCGGGGCAGGGGCGCGCGTTCGATCAGCCGCGCTGCCAGCCCGTGCCGCTGGGCCAGCGCCATACCGCGCCCTGCGCCCGACACGAGGATCGCGGTCGCCCATGCATCGGCCATCATCGCGCTGTCGTGCAGCACCGTCACGGAGGCGAGGGAATCGACGACAGGCTCTCCCGTCGCAGGGTCGATATTATGCGACAGCCTCCGCCCCTGCGCCACCCGAAAGCGCCGGTAATCGCCCGACGTCGCCACCGCGAGGCCGCTCAGCGCCACGCGAAGCGGCGGGACGGCGATGTCGGGGGGCGTTTCCATATCGACCCACCAGGGCTGGATGTCGGGCTTCACACCGATCCCGCGCAGCTCGCCGCCGATCTCCACCAGCCCATTGTCGACACCGATGCCGCGTAGCGCTTCGGCGACGGCATCGACGGCAAATCCCTTGGCGATGCCCGAAAAATCGAGCGCGACATCGGCCAGACGTCTGGCCCGTTCGTCGCCCATTTCGATCGCGGTCCATGGATGCGCCCGTCCCGTGGCGGGCGCTGCATCGGCCGTCCCCGGCCCAAACCCCCATGCAGCGACCATCCGCCCCACTGCGGGATCGAACGCGCCATCCGAAAGCCGCGCGACCTCCAGCGCCGCTCCCAATACCGTCAGCATGTCGCGGGGGAGCGCCATCCATTCCCCGACCGGCGTCCGGTTGAACCGGCTGATCGCCGAGTCCGCTTCCCAGTTGCTCATCTGGTCGATGACGCGCGCCAGCACGGTTTCGATCGTCGCGGCGCATTCTTCCGGCGGATCGACGATCTGCGCGGACCAGCTCGTCCCCATCGTTTCGCCGCCCAGCGTCGCAATTGCGCCAGACCGCCGCCGCGCGACGAAGATGTCGGGCGACAGGCCGGGCGCGATGGCGATGCGGACGGGCGGAGGCGCTGCGATCAGGGCGCGAGCACTTCCAGCGTCGTGATGTAGGAAGCCCGGCGCTGCGGCGGACCGGCGGGCTGCGGCGCGCCCTCGCCACCTTCACGGCCACCGCCCAGCGTCGCGTTCAGCCAATAGAGGCCCGGCTGCGGCCAGTTGACCGCGACCTTGCCATTCTTGTCGGCGACAAGGTCCATCTGCCCCAGAGCGTCGCGATAGCGGATGCCGCCGGGGATCACCGTGACTTTAAGGCCCGAAGCGGGCTTGCCGTCGAGCAGAAACTGGAACGTCGCCGCCTCGCCGGAGACCAGATCGTTGGGGTGCGTCACCGGCACCATTTCGATCCCTTCGCCGGTCGGCTTGAACAGGGTTGTGGTCGGCGCGCCCAGCGTCACGAAAATCTCGTTCCGGTTGGCCATCTCCGCCGTCTGCACATCGGTCGCGCCAGCAGGGATGGCAGTCGCCAGCGTCGACTTCGTGGTGCCGCGCGGCAGCCGCTCGCGCTTGCCGTTCAGCATGTAGCTGCCGATCATGCCGCTGGTCACGCTGGCGATGCGATAGGTGCCGGGCTTCGTCAGGTGCACATCGAACGTGGAGCGGTAGCGCCCTTTGGCGGCGTTCTCGATCCGGCCCGTCGCGCCGTCCGGCTCGGTCACGACGATATTGTCGGTCGGCATCGGGAAATGTTCGAAATAGAAAAGATCGTTGGATATGGCGGCGTCCACCGTCACCCAGCTATCCGTTCCCGACAGCGTCGTCGCGGACGGCATCATCCACTGCCGGTGCGCCTGCGCGGTGCCTGCCAGCATCAGGGCGGCCAGGGCGCCCGCGATCACATGTCTCGTCTTCATCCTCGTTCCCCTCATTTGCCGAAGGTCAGCGCCACCGCGCCCAGTTCCGTGCTTCCCTTGACGTTCACTGTCGCGCCGGGCTTTGGCGGCCAGACGAAGGGCAGCCGCAGCACTTCCCGCCCGCCGACTTCGCGCGCTGCTTCGACCAGCAGCGTATAGTTGCCCGGCGACAACGCGCCCAATGGACCTTTGCCAGCGGTGAAGGCGATCTTCTGATCGCCCGGCGCGCGCGTCGCGCCGGTCACGCCATCGGCGGGAAAGCTGATCGTCCTTCCCGAAGCGCGCCACCATTGCCTGACGTCGCGCAGCCATTTGGTGCCTTCGCCGTTCTTTTTGTCATTATCGTACCAGACCGACAGGGTGCGCGGGGCCGCGCCCTCCTTTTCAACCCAGATCGCGACATAGGGGCGGTGATATTCCGCGACCGACAGGCGCGGGATGCCGATGCTGACGGTCATCGTCTGCGCGCCAGCGGGCGTTGCCGCCGCTCCAAGCGCCGCCGTGCCGGTCAGGATCAGGCGATGGCTGATGGACATCAAGTATTTCCCTTAGTGGATGAAGATGATGGCGAGGACCGCCGGGATGGCGAGGCCGGCCGCGACGATGGGCCACGTTGTCGGCCGCTTCTTCGCATGAAGTTGCAGCAGCAGCAGTCCGGTCAGCGCGAAGAGGAAGCAGGCGACCGCAAAAATGTCGATGAACCATTTCCACGCCGTCCCGGTGTTCCGGCCCTTGTGCAGATCGTTGAGATAGCTGATCCAGCCCCGGCTCGTGCTTTCGCTGGTGACGGCGCCGCTCGCCCGGTCGATCGAGACCCAGCCGTCGCCGCCCGGACGCGGCAGGGCGAGATAGACTTCGTCGGCGGACCATTCGGCTTCGCCCGCGCCGCTCTGCCCCACTGCTTTCGCGATCCATTCGGCGACAGGCGCGGGCAGGGGCTTCTTCTCGTCAGCCTTGCCGTCCGGCGCGACCAGCGGGCGCAGGCTGGCGGGCAGCGTCGTGCTCTTTTCCACCGTCGCAGGCGCGCCTTCCACATCGGCGGCGTGGTTGAGGGTGATGCCCGTGAACGCGAACAGGAGCAGCCCGACAAGGCTGACCGCCGAGCTGATCCAGTGCCAGCTATGGAGCTGCTTCAGCCAGAAAGCCCTGGCCTTTTTCCGGGGCTGCGCAAGGGGGGTAGTTCCGTGCATGGGTGGTCAGGAGAGTCCGGCTGGCGATGAGGTCGACCGCATACCGCGAACGACTCGCAATTGCAAACTCACGCGACCCTGAAAATTGTATAAACATGTAAGCGCCACGACAGGATGCGTTTACAATGCGTTCGAAGCTGTCGCCTTCGCTGTCGCATCTCTTGACCCGCCTCGTCGGGGAGCCTAGCGCCGCTGTCATGATAATTCAGGACGGGCTGCGCGTGTGCGGAGCGTCCTGACGGCAGCGGCCGGATGTCGGCTGGCTGCGCGCCAAAAGGGACATATATGCTGTTACCGGCCGTCGCCGCAGGAATGATGATCATAGGCGGCGTTCAGGCCGAGGCCGGAGCAGCGCCTCCGGTTGTGGCGACCATACCGCCCGCAGCAACGCCTGCGTCACCGCCCGCCGCGCAGGGCGATCAGCCGCAGGACATCGTCGTCACCGGCGAAAAGGGCGCGCCGCAGCGCGACCCCCTCGAACAGCTCAACGCCAAGAGTTTCGAGGCGGTGCAGTCGGTGGACAAGGCGGTGGTGGAGCCGGTCGCGAAGGCGTACAACAAGGGTCTTCCGCGCCCCGTGCGCAAGGGGCTGCGCAACTTCTTCTCCAACCTTGGCGAACCGATCGTGTTCGCGGCCTATCTGCTCCAGTTCAAGCCGGGCAAGGCGATGGAGACGGCGGGGCGCTTCGGCATCAACACGACGCTGGGGCTGGCGGGCTTCGTCGATGTCGCCAAGCGCAAGCCCTTCCATTTGCCCTACCGGCCTAACGGTCTCGCCAACACCCTGGGCTTCTATGGCGTCAAGCCCGGTCCCTATTTCTACCTGCCGATCGTCGGGCCGACCACGTTGCGCGACATCATCGGCGATACGGTGGACAAGATGATCCTGCCTTTCGTCGTGGGCTCGCCGTTCAACAAGCCGAGCGTCGTCATCCCCGCGACGATCCTCAACCAGTTGGGCGAGCGTGCGGCGTTCGACGAGACGATCCGCGAAATCCGCAAGGAAGAAGATCCCTACGCCGTCTATCGCGACCTTTACCTCAAGCAGCGGCAGGCGGAGATCGACGCCCTCCATGGCCGCGCGCCCGCCGAGCCGGTCGTGCCCATTTATGGCGAGGGACTGCGCACGCCCGGCAAGAAGGACGCGCCGAAAGTCGTGATTCCCGACCCCGACGACGCGCCCGCCGACGATCAGCCCTGACGGGCCTGACGAGGCTTCATCCGGGCAGAGATGAAGCCTCCGGGCGTCAGCGCGCCAGCAGGCCTCGCGCCTGTCCCGCGATTTCCGCCAGCATCGCAACATTGGGCGTCGCCGCCGCTTTCGCCCGCTGAACCAGCGTGCGGAACTGCCGCACCCGGTTGCCCTTCGCCTTCAGCCAGTCTTCGACATGGGTCGCGACATCCTTGCCCTTGCTGAGCGCGAGGAAGTCGAGCCGGACCTGCTGCATGTCCCGCGCCACGCCGGAAATGAGCAGCCGCTCCCACGGATCGGTGGGCTCCATGCGCGCGGCAGCGGACTGGACCCAGTCGATGCCGACCGCTTCGCCCAGATGGGTGAAGGCCCGCGTCAGCGCGATCTCGTCGACGCCCAGCCGATCCGCCAACGCGGCGATGCCGACCGCGCCGTCCAGTTTGAACAGGCCCGCGGTGCGATGCGCCAGCGCCTCCGGTGCGCCAAGGCCCAGCAGCCGCTCGACCACGCCGTTGGACCGCCGCTGCGCCTCGCTGGTCAGCAGGTCGTCGACCTTCGCCGCCAGCTTGCCGACGCCGGCCGCCAGCTTGGCCTGCCCTTCACCCGGCAGGCTGCCCGCCGGCAGGGCGCGCAATATGTCGGCGATCTGCGCACGCATCCCGTCCGCAATGTCGCTGAACAGCGCCAGCCGTGCCGCCTCCGACATGTCCGCCGCGTCGATGTCCGCCCACAGCGATCCGATGTCGTAGAGCCGTTCGGCGATCAGGAACGCGCTGGCGAGGTCGGCGAGCGAGCAGCCTTCTTCCTCCGCCAGTTCGAACGGATGGATAAGGCCGAGGCGGTTGACGATCCGGTTCGCGACTTTGGTGGCGATGATCTCCTTGCGCAGCGCATGACCCCCGATCGCGTCGGCTTCCTTCTTCTGCATCGCAGGCGGGAAGGCAGCCATCAGTTCGGCGGCCATGCTCTCGTCGGTGGACAGGTCGCCATGCTCTATGGCGTCCTGTAGCGCGAGCTTGGCGGTCGACAGCAGCACTGCAAGCTCGGGCCGCGTCAGCCCCTGACCGTCCTGTCCGCGCCGCAGCAACTGGTCGTTCGCCGCCAGCCCTTCGACCTGCCGGTCCAGCCGCCCGCTCTCCTCGAACGTCTCGATCAGGCGCACATAGCTGGCGAGGCTGGCCGCGCCGCCCGCTTCGGCGATGGAGAGGCCCAGCGCCTGAAGCCGGTTATCCTCCAGCACGATGTCGGCGACGGCATCGGTCATACTGCCCAGCAGCGCATTGCGCTTTTCGAAGGGCAGGCGGCCTTCGGCCATTTCCTTGTTGAGCGCGATCTTGATGTTCACTTCATTGTCCGAACAGTCGACGCCTGCGCTGTTGTCGATGAAGTCGGTGTTGATCCGACCGCCTTTCAGCGAAAAGGCGATGCGTCCGGCCTGCGTGACGCCCAGATTGGCGCCTTCGCCCACCACCTTGACGCGCAACTGTTCGGCATTGACGCGCAGGCGGTCGTTGGCGGGATCGCCGACATCGCCATGGCTCTGTGCCGTCGATTTGACATAGGTGCCGATGCCACCGAACCAGAGCAGGTCGGCAGGCGCTTTCAGGATCGCGGAAATGAGAGCGGTCGGCTCCATCTCCGTGTCCGTCACGTCCAGCACGGCGCGCATCTCGTCGGACAGCGCAATGCGCTTGAGGCTGCGGGGGAAGACGCCGCCGCCCTTGGAAATCAATGACTTGTCATAATCGTCCCAGCTCGACCGGGGCAGCGCAAACATGCGGTTACGCTCCTCCCAGCTTTTCGCCGGATCGGGCGAGGGGTCGAAGAAGATATGGCGGTGGTCGAAGGCCGCCACCAGCCGGATCGCCTTGCTGAGCAGCATGCCGTTGCCGAACACGTCGCCCGACATGTCGCCGCAGCCGACCACGCTGACCGGCTCGCTCTGCACATCGACGCCCATCTCGGCGAAGTGGCGCTGAACGCTGATCCACGCCCCGCGCGCGGTGATGCCCATTGCCTTATGGTCATATCCGTTGGAGCCGCCGCTCGCAAAAGCATCGCCCAGCCAGAAGTCGCGCTCCAGCGCGATGGCATTGGCGACATCGGAGAAGGTCGCCGTGCCCTTGTCCGCTGCGACGACGAAATAGGGATCGTCGCCGTCATGCACCACGACCTGTGCGGGATGCCTGACCCTGTTCTTGACGATATTGTCCGTCACCGACAGCAGCGCCCGGATGAATATGCGGTAGCTTTCGGTGCCCTCCGCCAGCCACGCGTCGCGGTCGGCCTGCGGATTGGGCAGTTGCTTGGGATAGAAGCCGCCCTTCGCGCCGGTCGGCACGATGACGGCGTTCTTGACCCGCTGCGCCTTCATGAGGCCGAGAATCTCGGTGCGGAAATCGTCGCGCCGGTCCGACCAGCGCAGGCCGCCGCGCGCCACCGGTCCCGCACGCAGGTGAATGCCCTCAACACGCGGGCTGTAGACCCAGATTTCGCGCCAGGGCAGGGGCGCGGGAAGGCCCGGCACCTGCGCGCTGTCCAGCTTGAACGCGATCGCTTCCCGCGCCGCGTCGCCGAAGAAGTTGGTGCGCAGCGTAGCGGTGATGACGGCGCGCAGCAGGCGCAGCACCCGGTCTTCGTCGATAGCCGTGACCTGTTCCAGCCCCGCGTCGATCTCCGCCTGCGCCGCTGCGATCCGGTCCGCCGCGCCGTCCCGCGCGGCAGGATCGTGCAGCGCTTCGAACAGGGTGACGAGGTTCGTCGCGACGCCCTGCGCCTTGCGCAGCGTCTCCGCAAAGGTCGCCATGCCATAGGCGACGCCCGCCTGCCGAAGGTAGCGATAGAGCGCGCGGAACAGCACGACCGAGCGGGGCGAAAGGCCCGCCGTTACGATCAGTTCGTTGAAGCGGTCATTTTCCGCCCGGCCCTCCATCACATGCGCGACAGCTTCGGTCACGACCTCGGCCCGGCCCACGACCGCGTCGGCATCGGCCCCTGCGGGCAGTTCCAGCACGAAGCGCTGGACATAGCCGAGCGCGCCATTGTCGATGGCGGTGGTCATCTCCTCGATGACGCGAAAGCCGAAATTCTCGAATGCCGGGACGACCTCGGACAGGGCGACGGTCGCGTGGCTGTAGAGTTTGAGGCGCAGGCGCTCGGCCTTGTCCTCGGCATTGCGGTAGATGCGGATCGACTTGTCGCCGTCCCCTGCAAGGCCATGGATCAGCCGGATGTCGATGGCCGCTTCCTCTGGCCCCGCGCCATTGCGGTAGGCGAGGGGGAAGCCGCCCGCGAAACGCTGCGCCAGCGCGGCGGCCCGGCCCGGCTCCTCGGTCGCGGCGAGCGCTTCCTCGACCGCCGGTATCCAGCCGCGCACCATCTGCTTCAGCATCCGGTCGAGCGCCACATCGTCGGGCACCACACCCCCTTCGCGCAGGTCGAGCGTGATGCGCAGCAGAGCCAGTCCTCCTTCTTCCAGCGCGATCGACCAGCTCAACACCGTGCCGTTGCTCTTGAGCGCCAGCATGTCCTGAATGCTGACGCGGCGCGCGGTCGACAGTTCGTCGCGCGGCAGCCAGACGAAGGCGTAGAGGTGCCGCGCCAGCGGACTCGTTGCCAGCGCCAGCTTGGGACGAGGCCGGTCGCTGAGCGACATGAAGGTGAGCGCCAGCCGCTCCAGCGTCTCCCGGTCGAAACCGATGGTGATGTCGTGCGGCAGGGCGGTCAGCGCATGCGCCAGCGCCTTGCCCGCATGGCCCTGCGGATCGAAGCCGAACTTGTCCATCAGGGACGAGAGCGCCGACCGCAGCAGCGGCACCTTGTCCGGCGTCGCGGTCAGGCCCGAACTCGTCCACATGCCCGCGTGGATCGACAGCGCCTTCACCTCCCGGCCCTCACGCAGCGGAATGATGATGAGGTCGAGCAATACGCTGCGATGAACGCGCGAAAGGCGGCTCGCCTTGATGATGAGCGGCGTGCGCTTGCCTTCCTCGAACCACTGGAAGGCCGCGTCCAGCGATGTTGGCGCGATCAGCGGCCTGTCATGCCGGGTGCAGATGCCGAGCGGCTGACTGCTGCTGCCGTCGCGATGCACGATCTCGTGGCCGGTCTGGGTGAAATGCCGCGCAAGGAACCAGCGCAGCAGCGCCGCGCCTTCCTCATCGGGAACCATGTCTGCGTCCGCGGCCATCGCGGCCTGCATCTTCGACCAGTCGGCCACCGCGGCGCGCACGTCCGCCAGCGTTTCCGCCAGCGCCTTTTCCAGCGTCCGCCGCGCCTTGGCGTCGGCCCGGTCGGCTTCGATATAGATCATCGATTCCCGCCGCGCGCCCGCCGCCTCGTCGTGGAGAATGGCTGTCAGCGCCCCGTCTGCGGATCGTTCCACCGACAGGACGGGATGCAGCAGCCGATGGATCGTGATGTCCGCGTTCGCCAGCACATTGGCAATCGAATCGACGAGGAAGGGCATGTCATCGTTGATGATCGCCAGCCGCATGAAGCGCCCTGTCGCGCCTTCGCCCAGCGTTTCGACCGCGACGGCGCTGTGGCCGGGCTTGCGGCCGGCTGCGGCGCGGGCGAGGAAGGTCGCCGCGTCCCTGAGCGCCGCCTCGTCCAATCCCTCGCTCTCGCCCGGCAATGCGCCACGGCTCAGCGCCTGCGCCAGAGACTCCAGAACCTTGCCATCAACCTGCGCATTCTTCGCGTTCGCCAGCGCCGTCATTCGCTTCACCTCTCACCGCGGGTGATCCCGCTTGTTCCTAAACGGAGGAGGCACTGGATCGCCGCCAGACGACTCCTCGGCATGAACGACTATATGCGCCGCGACCGTCGGAGGCTCAAGTCTGGTCCCGACATAAAATGTCTCGAAATTGAAATTAAATGATTCAAGCAGTGTGGGCGAAAAGGGCGAGTCACTGAGACCACCCGCATTTCCCCGAAAAATCTGCCTATTTCGCCGACGCGATCATGACTTTCCGGCCAAGATCCGATCCTTCCGGCAGAGCCGCCACGATGGAAAGGCTGCCGTCCGCTTCGCGCCGGGCGACGACGACGGCCAGCCCGTCTTCATCGGTGCCGATGGCAGCGGCGGCCAGCGGAGGAGCGGCGCGCATGGCGCGGCGCGCGACCGTGGCGCGATCCGGCTTCGCTGTCTGATGCGACCGGCGCAGAGCGCGCTCCTCCGACACAAGCGCCTTCAGCCCGCCCTTATACGCGCCAAGATATTCCGCCAGCGTTCCGACTTCGAGATCGCGGCGCATCGCATGGTCGAGCGCCGTTGCATATTCGGTGATGCGGGTCTTGTCGTAAGTGGCGCCGAAAACCAGCTTGATGATCGCGGTCATCGGGCTGCGGGCCTGCGCCTTGACGCCATAATCGTGCAGCAACTCGGCATAGTCGGCAGGGCGCGCCCGTGCGACCAGAGCGAAATCATAGGAGAGACTGACCGCGCGATAGAGCGCAGCATGGCTGCGCGCCTCCGAGATGCGCACCCGCGCTGCACCCTCTCGCGCCAGCGCCAGCCAGTCGGCCAGCGACGCATCCTCCTGCGGACACTCCATGCCGGACAGATCGAGTTCGTCCAGCGAGTCTTCCTCACCGTCGGCCATCATCGACCCGGCCGGGCCATCCGCCCAGATCGGCACGGCGGAATGCGGCATCGGCGCGGTGCGCAGCGCTTCGCCCACTTCCGCCTCCAGAGCCTGCATCATGTCGTGGCTCGCCACTTCCTTCCAGTTGATGACGCCGAACACGAAATCAATCGTCTCGTCGTCGGAAGAAAAGGGCATCAGGATGCCGCGATACATGATCTCGGCATTGCGCTGGTTGACGAACTCAGCCTCGAACCCGATGGGCGCGGCATTGGCGATGATCTGGAGATAATGATCGGTCAGCCGCGACAGCAGCGACCGGGCCGGAACATCGTCGATATAGGCGATGGTGCCGTCGACACCGCATTCCTCGCGAAGCGCCGTTCCCAGATAGACGATGGCGGGGTTGTCGATCCCGGCGCTGAAATCCAGCAGCACGGCATAGGGACCGAAATCCTCCAGTTCGTCCGGCGAAAGATCCTCGATCGACGGCAGCGCGCGATCGCCCAGCAGGGACGCCCAGTAATTATAGGCGCGAACCTGCATGCGCCGTTCTTCCGAAATAGCCGAAGGAGGCTGCGGATCGACGCCTTCGCCGTCCAGATAGGCCAGGTCGTCCCGGTCGCCGTCTGCGTTACGCTCCTGCAGAATATCCATCCGAACGTTCCAACCCACAGTCTGAAAGCTTCTTCACATATCCCACACTGGCAGGCGATGGTAAAATAGGAGTTAATGGGCCGGCGCAGGGCGGGGGTGGAGGAACGGCGCGCAGGATTATCGGCCATCGGCGAAATTGGCGGGTTGTCCTGCGCCCCAACCACTGTTATCTGCCCGCCCCGACGCCGCTTTAGCTCAGTTGGTAGAGCATCGCATTCGTAATGCGAGGGTCACGTGTTCGAGTCACGTAAGCGGCACCAGTCCTCATTTGAAACTGATTAGTCTTCTGACTTCTCCCCGGTGTGATCCGATCACAACCGGCAGTCTGTCGTTCTCTTCCTCATAGAAAATCTCCTGACGACCGTTCAGGGATCAGATTTTTCTTCCATAGTTGTTCATGAGCTATTGGTGCGATTCGACGTGTCGGATATATTGAATGAACGGATTTTCTTTAATTTCTATCCGTCTCCCCTTCATCCCATCCCTAAATACCACAAAACTAACTATCGGTTCTGCACGTCCGCATGAGAACAAACCAAGATCGAATTTCCTACCGTCAGTCTGTCCTGTCGTTCGTGAATCTCCAGCGATTCTCGTTCCCCTTCGCTGTGACCCTGACCCTGAAACAGGGGATCGCGGGTGTCGGTGGTTTTGCTGGTCGGTATCAGAAGATCGACATGTACGAAGCTAGGAAGAATTTCCGTCACTTCATGAACCTTCTGAACCGTCAGGTTTATGGGAAGGCTACTGCTCGGTACGGGAAACGGATCAACGTCCTTCCGGTGATCGAGGGAGGGAACGGTGTCCGTGTCCACTACCATCTGATTCTCGATTGTCCCCGGCCGGAACTGGAACTGGAATATCCTGCGATGATCCGCGACTGCTGGTCTCGGACCCCGTGGGGATACAACGAGATTCACATCCAATCCCTCTGTGACGAGGGATGGGTGTCCTACATTAGCAAGCTACAGAGTAAGGTCGTTTACGATGAATCGTTCGACTGGGAAAACTCTCACCTGAGTTGATTGCTGGGTCTAAGACCCCTTCGACCACCTTCGCTATCATCCGCAAACCCGACTTGGTTCGAAAACAGCTTCGGACCTTGATTCTATAATATTGTCTAAAAACCTTCAGAAACAATTCTGAAAAATCATCTCTATAAAAAACATTCAAGAAACACATCAACACCGTGCGAAGCACCATCCGAAGGATGTATTATAAAACCAGCTAAGGAGAATATATGACAGACACAAAAACACTTGTAAATTTCAACGTGCCAACAGCCACTCTACAGACATTCGATAAGCTATGCCGTTTGTACGGCAAGCCAAGATCACAAATTCTGAATGAGCTGCTCTATGGGTATATTTTAGAATTCGGTCAGCAGGCATTTTCCAGAATCGATCAGGTTCGAAAGATCGATGAGAGTCTGAATTCAGCCTTTGAAAATGGCGATGTCACGGATTTGGATGATTTGCCGCCGAAGGCGGAAAATGATGTCCAGAGCGGCTTGAATCGGAAATTTTCCAGCTTTGGAAGAAAGGATGAAAAGCTGTTGATTGCTGCTGAGAAGTGACCCGGGGTTTTCATCGAGAAGTGACCCACCTTGCGATTATGTTTCGGATGTCAGGGGTGGGTCAAGATGGGGTTTTCTCCTTCCGGGTTTTGGGCTGCTGAGCGGAGCTGTTCTTGAACCTGAAGCTGTCGTTGCCGGTCTCGAGGATGTGGCAGTGATGGGTGAGCCGATCGAGGAGCGCGGTGGTCATCTTGGCATCTCCGAACACGGTGGCCCATTCGCTGAAGCTGAGGTT
Organism: Sphingobium amiense; assembly: GCF_003967075.1. Classification (NCBI taxonomy): domain Bacteria; kingdom Pseudomonadati; phylum Pseudomonadota; class Alphaproteobacteria; order Sphingomonadales; family Sphingobiaceae; genus Sphingobium; species Sphingobium amiense. Next base: position 1,984,230 of record NZ_AP018664.1, on the reverse strand, counting down.
GGTGGTGATGATGACGCTGGTGCGCTCGTAAAGCTTGCTCAGCAGATGGAACAGCAGGGCGCCGCCTGAGGCGCTGAACGGCAGATAACCAAGCTCGTCGAGGATCACGAGATCGGAGTGGGCAAGCCTTCCGGCGATCTGCCCTGCCTTGCCCTGCGCCTTCTCCTGTTCCAGCGCGTTGACCAGCTCGACCGTGGAGAAGAACCGCACGCGCTTGCGATGATGCTCGATGGCCTGGACGCCTAGGGCGGTGGCGATGTGGGTCTTGCCGGTTCCGGGTCCGCCGACCAGCACGATATTGTCGGCCACGTCCATAAACTCGCAGCGGTGAAGCTGGCGGACCAGCGCCTCGTTGACCTCGCTGCTGGCAAAGTCGAAGCTCGCCAGATCGCGATAGGCCGGGAACCGTGCGATCTTGAGCTGATAGGATACCGACCGCACTTCCCGTTCGGCAGTCTCCGCCTTCAAAAGCTGGGACAGGATCGGGACGGCCGCGTCGAACGCGGGCGCGCCTTGCTCCATGAGATCGGTGACGGCCTGCGCCATGCCATGCATCTTGAGGCTGCGCAGCATGACGATGATGGCGCCGCTGGCGGGATCATGACGCATGGCGGTTCTCCCCGCGCAGCGCATCATAGCGTTCCACATTGGCAAGGGGCTCGCTGACCAGCCTCAGCGCCTGGGGCGCCGTGATCGGCGGTGTCGTCAGCGGCTTGCCGTCGATCAGCCGGTGCAGCAAGTTGAGGATATGGGTTTTGGTCGGAACACCGGACTCCAGCGCCATGGTAACCGCGCGCAGTACGACCTGCTCGTCATGATGCAGCACCAGGGCAAGGATCTCGACCATCTCTCTGTCGCCGCCGGGAGCGCGCAACAGATGGCGCTGTAACCGCTGGAAGGCATCGGGCATCTCTAGCCTCTCTTATTCACGACGCTCGGTTTCGGGTCCGCTCTGGGCATTTGCTGCGGCTGGCTGTATTGCGCGGACGACCGGCATCGCTGGCGTTTGTTTCACCGCATTCGGATTGATGGGCTTTTCGGGTTGAAGGGCTGGGCTCGGAGTTCTGCGGCGCTGCCGCATGGGCTACGTCGGCGCAGGCTTCAGCCGGAGAACGAGGGCGCGGAACAGGTCGGCATCCGGACAGGCGGAAGCGAAGGCAATGCGGATGCGGCTAGCACTTTCTACGACGCGCGCAGCGACCTTGAGCAGCCGCAGGCGCAAGGTGGTAAACTCCGCGCTTGCCAGAGCAGCGGTCCTGGGCATCGCCTGCTGGATGCGCCATAGCAGCCAGTATGCGGCAGTGTGCAGTATCAGGCGCATCTGATTGGCATTGGCCGAGCGGCACGAGGTTCGGTCGCTGGCGAGCTGGGACTTGTGGCGCTTGATCAGGTTCTCGGCCTGACCACGCGCGCAGTAGAGCGTGTCGTAGATGTGCTCGGCCGATCCTGTTGCCAACGAGGTGACGACATAGCGGATGTCCATGCCCAGCGTGCTGGCCTCGATCCGTGCAACGACGCGACGCTGGCACTTCCAGGTCTTTGCCCCATAGCGGGTCTCGGCATAGTTGCGCAGGACGGGACACTGACGCTGGGCGCGCTTGACCGCGCAGGCATCGGCGACCGCAACAATGGCGGGATCGGCGCGCAGCGCTGAATTGGTGGGCAGGCCGAACACGTAATCGACGCGGGCCGCATCGCAGTAGGCCATGACCTCGGGTCGACCATAGTGCCCGTCGCCGCGGATAGTGATGTGGGTATCGGGCCAATTACGGCGCAGGTGACGCACCAGGCGTCGGATGTGCCCCGCCGCCTCCTTTCCAGAAGGCGTCTTGCCTGTGCGCAGCAGCATGGCCACCGGCCTGCCGGTCGCGGTGTCGTAGATATGGATCGGTAGGAAGCAGCGCTCCCCATGATGCCCGTTCCAGAACGAGAGCTGTTGATAGCCATGCACGACGTCGCACGTGTCGTCGATATCCAGCGTGACCGCTGTCGGAGGGGCGGGATAGCTGGCGCAGTAGATGTCGATCATCGCGGCCATCATGCTGGCCAGTTCGCGCGTAGTCGGTGCATTTTCCCACCGGCTCATCGTCGGTTGGCTGGCCAGCCCCGCGCCCGATTCCGGCAGCTTGCCGAGCGCCAGGCGGAAGCCTGGATCGTCGCGCAGAGCATCGAGATCATCGGCATCCTCATAGCCGCACGCAATCGCGAACACACGGGCACGCAGAATGTCATCCAGGCGATGGATCACCCGCGCTGGATCGCGCGGATCGGCAATACAAGCCGCCAGGCGCTGGCAAATCCCCATCGCGCGCTCGGCCTGTGCAAGCAGTAGAACACCGCCATCCGAGGTAAGCCGGCCACCGTCGAACGCAGCTGTGATTTTCTTGCGGCCGACTGCTGGGAATCCAAATGAGCTTGCGATATCATCGTTCATGGCGGGTGTGGCCCGTGGCATTTTCTGCCCTGCGGCAGGTTCGGCTTAGACACCCAGTTCCTAATTCAGATCAGAGGCTTACGCCACTCCCGCCAACCCTTCAGGACACTTTTGGTGAATAAGGCGGGCTAGGAACGGCGCGCCATTGCGCAGGGCGCCAGGCTTGCGCTGGACCACTGCCAGATAATGGCGCCAGTCATAAACAGTGCGTCCTGGCCCATCATGGGATCGTTCGATGATGCGCTGGTGTTCGCACAGCAACTGCCCCTCGGCCACCACGAGGAAGCGGTCGGGATAGAGCCGCACGCTGACAGGGCGGTTGGCAAAGGATGCCGGCACGCTGTAGCGGTTGCGCTCCAGATGGACGAGGCAGGTCGGTGAGACCCGCTTGCCATATTCGACAAAGCCGTCGAACGGCCTGCCCATCGGCATCAGGCTTGCCACCTCCTCGGCCCAGGCATCAGCGACAGAGCCCGGTTCGATCCCGTGCGGGATATCCTGCCACAGCGCCTTGCAGCGATCCTCCAGCCAGCTGTTCAGGGCGTCGAGCGTCTCGGTCTGGGGAACGGGCTGCCACAGGCGATGCCGCGCATCCTGGACGTTCTTCTCGACCTGCCCCTTCTCCCAACCCGCTGCCGGATTACAGAACTCTGCCTCGAACAGATAATGGCTCACCATCGTGAGGAAGCGGGCGTTGACGGTCCGATCCTTGCCGCGCCCGACCTTGTCGACGGCAGTGCGCATGTTGTCATAGATGCCGCGGCGCGGCACCCCGCCCAGCACGCGGAACGCGTGATTATGGGCGTCGAACAGCATCTCGTGGGTCTGGAGCAGATAGGCTCGAACGAAGAAGGCCCGGCTGTAGCTGAGCTTGAAGTGTGCAACCTGCAGCTTGGTGCGGACACCATCGATGATCGCCCAGTCCTCGCTCCAGTCAAACTGGAATGCTTCACCCGGTGCGAACGACAACGGCACGAAGGTGCCCTTGCCGCTCATCTGCTGCTGGCGGCGATAATCATCGCGCCAGGCACGAGCAAAGGCCGCGACACGGCCATAGGACCCGTCAAAGCCCAGGCTCACCAGATCGGCATGCAACTGCTTGATCGTGCGCTTCTGCTTGCGCGATCGGCCCATCTCTCGCCTGAGCCAGACCGTCAGCCGATCGACGAACGGATCCAGCTTGCTCGGCCGCTCGGGCACTTTGAACTGCGGCTCGACTGTGTCTGACCGCAGATATTTACGGACCGTGTTGCGGGATAGACCGGTACGCTTGGCTATCTCCCGGATCGACAGATGATCGCGGTAATGCCAGCGCCGGATGACGCTCAATAATGCCATGTCCAACACTCCATGGTCCCCCGCTCAAAGCCAGGGACGTGTTCAAACATGGGTCACTTCTCAGTGAAAATTACTGGCTTCCCCGGGTCACTTCTCAGCAGCAATCAACAACCACGCGCCTGCGCGGCTTCGTCACCGCCTTCGCCGACCTGCTGGCGGCGACGCGCGACGAGCAGGCGATCCTCGACAGCGGCAGCGCGCTGCTCGCCCGCCTGATCGCCACCGACGACTGGTTGCCCGAAGAGTTCGCCCGCCCCGATCCTGACCGTTACCAGCAATATCTCCTCCACTGCGACAGCCGCGAACGCTTCAGCATCGTCAGCTTCGTCTGGGGACCGGGCCAGTCCACCCCCATCCACGACCATAGCGTCTGGGGTCTCGTCGGCGTGCTGCGCGGGGCCGAGAAGGTGGAGCGCTTCGGCCGCCTGCCATCCGGCGCGCTGGCGGCGGAGAGCGAAGAACTGCTCCACGCGGGCCAGGTCGACGCTGTCTCGCCGCGCATCGGCGACATCCATCGCGTCACCAACGGCCTTGCCGATCGCCCGTCCGTCAGTATTCATGTCTACGGCGCCAATATCGGCGCGGTCGAGCGCGCGACCTACACCCCCGATGGCGCGCGCAAATCCTTCATCTCGGGATACGCCAATCGCGTCATCCCCAATTTCTGGGACAGATCGAAACAGCCATGACCACCGACACGCTTGACCGCATCCAGACGGCCACGCCGCAGGACATCCGTCGCGCGCTTCTGACCGGCAGCGAAATCGCGCTGATCGACGTGCGCGAGGAGCATGAGTTCGCGCAGGGCCACCCCCTTTTCGCCGCGCAGATTCCGCTCCGCCGCGTCGACGACGAAGCGCGCTGGCGCATCCCCCGGCTCGATACGCCGATCGTCGTCTACGACAATGGCGAAGGGCTGGCGCGCAAGGCCGCCGTGCGGTTCGAGGCGCTGGGCTACACCGATGTGCGCGAGCTGGAAGGCGGCCTCACGGGCTGGCGCGACGCGGGCTATGAACTGTTCGAGGACGTCAACAGCTACAGCAAGGCGTTCGGCGAACTGGTCGAACATCGCCGTCACACGCCCAGCCTCCCCGCCGAGGAAGTGCAGGCGCTGATCCGGGAAAAGGCCGACATCCGCATTCTCGACGCCCGCCGCTACGACGAATATAATACGATGAGCATCCCCACCGGCACCAGCGTCCCCGGCGCCGAACTGGCGCTGCGCGCGCGCGCCATCGCGCCCGATCCCGACACGACGATCATCGTCAACTGCGCCGGACGCACCCGCTCCATCATCGGCACGCAGTCGCTGGTGAACGCAGGCATCCCCAACAAGGTCTATGCGCTGCGCAACGGCACAATCGGCTGGACGCTGGCGGGGCAGGATCTCGAAACCGGCCAGACCCGCACCGCGCCCGAAGTGGACGAGGCCGCGACGCAGGAAGCCCGCACCCATGCCCGCGACGTCGCCTATCGCGCGGGCGTCAAGCGGATCGGCTGGGGCGAGCTTGACGCGCTCAAAGCCGACACGGCGCGCACGCTTTACCTCTATGACGTGCGCCAGCCGCGCGAATATGAAAGCGGCCATCTGCCCGGCTTCCGCAACGCGCAGGGCGGGCAACTGGTGCAGGAAACCGACCATAACGCGCCCGTGCGCGGCGCGCGCATCGTCGTCACCGACCCGACCGGCGTGCGTGCGGACATGACCGCGTCCTGGCTCGCGCAGCTCGGGTGGGAAGTCTATGTGCTCGACGTCGACTGGTCCGCCGTCGATCTGGAGCGCGGCGCCGACGGCGCGCCCGCCCCGCGCGGTCCCGAAGGCCGCTACAAGCGCCCCTATGAAGGCACCGACAACAAGGCCGCCGCGATGCAGGCTTATCTCGACTGGGAATATGGCCTCGTCGCCCAGCTGGAGCGCGACGGCACCCACGGCTTCTACGTCATTTAGGCAGACCCCACCGCCGTTCGCTTCGAGCGTAGTCGAGAAGCGAGCGGCCCGAACCTTCGAGTGAGGAGGACGCAGCATGAGCGTCAAATTCATCGGCTATATCGGTTTCAACAACGCTTCTGAAACGCAGGCGGCGGTGCGCAGCCGCGCGCTCGACATCGACTATGTCGATGCGGCGGCGAAAGCGCAGGAGGAGGGGGGCTTCGACCGCGTCCTGATCCCCTTCGCCTCGAACAGTCCCGAAAGCCAGATCGTCGCCGCCCATGCCGCCGCCCGGACGACGCGGCTCGGCTTCCTCGTCGCGCACCGCCCCGGCTTCACCCAGCCGACCGTCGCCGCGCGCCAGCTTGCGACGCTGGACCAGCTTTCGAACGGGCGCGTCGCGGTGCACATCATCACCGGCGGCGCGGACGATGAAATGGCGCGCGACGGCGACACGAAGAGCGTGAAGGCGGAACGATACGCCCGCACCGATGAATATCTCACCATATTGCGGCAGGAATGGACCGCGTCGAAGCCGTTCGATCATCAGGGCCGCTTCTACGACATCCGCCAGGCGTTCAGCGCGATCAAGCCCGACAATCTGCCCGTTTTCTTCGGCGGATCGTCGGACGAGGCGATCGAGGTCGCGGGCCGCCACGCCGATGTCTACGCGCTCTGGGGCGAAACGCTTGCCGCCGTGCAGGACACCGTGCGCGCCGTCCGCAAATCCGCCGCGCGCTTTGGCCGCAGCCCCGGCTTTTCGCTCTCGCTCCGCCCGGTCATCGCCGATACGGAGGAGGCCGCGTGGAAACGCGCTGCCGAAATCGAGGAACAGGTGCGCGAAAACCGCGTGGCTGCGGGGCTTCCGATCACAGGCCATCGCCCGCCCAATGCGGGTTCGCTGCGCCTGCTCGAAACCGCGAGCACCAACAGGCAGGACAAGCGCCTGTGGACCGGCGTCGCGGCGCTGACCGGCGCGGCGGGCAACAGCACCGGCCTTGTCGGCACGCCCGAACAGGTGGCTGACGCCATGCTCGACTATTATGACATCGGCATCGACCATTTCCTCGTCCGCGGCTTCGATCCGCTCGGCGATTCCATCGTCTATGGCCGCGAACTGCTGCCGCTCGTCCGCGCGAAGGTCGCGGAGCACGATGCGGCCCGTCTGGCGCTGGCGGGCTGATCCATGTCGAAACGAAACGTCGCCATCCTGTCGGCGGCTCTCGTCGCGGTGGCGGGCATAGGGTTTGCCGCCGCGACCTTTTCCCGCAAGGACGATCAGGTGCTGCGCGTCGCCAACCAGAAGGGGCAGGTGAAGGCGATGATGCTCGCCTCCGGCGCTCTGGAAGGCGCGCCCTATACTGTCGAATGGTCTGAATTTCCCGCGGCCCAGACGCTGCTCGAAGCGGTCGGCGGCGGCGCGGCGGACCTTGGCCTTGCCGCCGACGCGCCCTTCATCTTCGCGTGGCAGAGCGGCAGCCCGATCAAGGCCATCGCGGTGCAGTCTCCTGCCAGCCGTGCGCCCGAAGCGCTCGCCATCCTCGTGAAGAACGACTCGCCGATCCGCAGCGCGCAGGATCTCGTCGGCAGGTCCGTCGCCGCCACGCGCGGCTCGATCGGCCATCATCTGCTGCTGCAGGCGCTGGAGCGGGCCGGAATTCCGGCGGACAAGGTGCGCGTCACTTTCCTGCCGCCCGGCGACGCGAAAGCCGCCTTCGACAGCGGCGCCATCGACGCTTGGGCGACATGGACGCCCTATACCAATGTCGCGATCAAGGAAGGCGCGCGCGCGGCGGTGGATGCGAAGGATTATGGCCTGCCGCTCTATATCGACGTGGCGAACGCCGATTCCATTGCGCCTAAACACGCTCTGCTCGCCGACTTCCTGCAACGCGAAGCCAGGGCCGTCGCATGGTCGCGCACGCATCCGGACGATTTCGCCAAGGTGCTGGCGAGGGAAACGGGACTGCCGCTCGACATCGCCCGCGCCAGCTTCGAACGCAGCAATCGCGTGTCCCGGCCCATCGACGCGACCGTCATCGCGCATGAACAGGGCATCACCCGCCGCTTTCAGAACGCCGGTCTGCTGAAGCAGCCCCGCGATGTGAAGGACGCCTTCGACACCAGCTTCGGCGGCGGCAAGCCCTAGATTCCCGCGCGGCCGTTTGCGCTTGGATCGAACACGCCGCCCGGCATGACGGGCGCGCGAGAGGGCGTGCGCGCCGATGGCGCCACCGCGACCGGTCCCCGCGTCCGCCCGGCATGAGCGGCGCTGTCCTACCCTTCAGAAATCCTCATTGGGCGGCCCGGCGCCGTCCCCTTACACTCGCCCTCAAAGGAGCATCGCCATGGCTACTGTCTTGAAGGATGACCGGTTCCGCAACAGCGGCATCAGCGAAGCGGAATGGAAGGTCCGCGTCGATCTCGCCGCTTTCTACCGGCTTTCCGCTCTCTACGGGTGGGACGATTTCATCTATACCCATATTTCCGCCCGCGTGCCGGGGCCGGACCATCATTTCCTCATCAACCCCTTCGGCCTCATGTTCGATGAGATCACCGCGTCCAGTCTGGTGAAGGTCGACCTCGACGGCAATGTCATCGGGGACAGCGAATATGGCATCAACTATGCCGGCTATGTCATCCACTCGGCGATCCACGGCGCGCGCGACGACGCGCTCTTCATCGTGCATTTCCACACGGCGGACGGCATGGCGGTCTCCGCCCATGCCGAAGGGCTGCTGCCGCTGAACCAGCGCGCGCTGGCGATCATCCCGCGCCTTTCCTACCACGACTATGAAGGCGTCGCGCTCAATCTCGACGAGCGTGAGCGGCTGGTCGCCGATCTGGGCGACAGCAAGATCATGCTGCTGCGCAACCATGGCACGCTCGCGCTCGGCGCATCGGTCGGCGAGGCGTTCAGCGGCATCTATCATCTGGAGGAAGCCTGCAAGGCGCAGGTTCGCAGTCTTTCGGTCGGACGCGACAGGGTGCTGATCGCGCCTGAAGCGGCGCAGGAGGAAGTGCGCCGCCAGATCGGCCGCGACCGCAAACCGGTCGAAGGCGCCAAATCCCACTACGACCTCGTCTGGGAAGCCGCGCTCCGCAAGGCGCAGCGCCAGTCCCCCGGCTTCGACGCATGAGCGCTGTCCCGTCGGCGAATCCCGTGCCCGCAAGGAGAAAATGATGGCAACCCTACTGACCGAATCCCTCAGCAGCCGTTATGCCGCGCTTCAGGCGGAGCGCGAAAGAAGCTGGTCCGCCGCCCAACTGGAAGGCAATGCGCGGCAGCGCCGCCTGCTGGCCGAGCGGTTCGATCCTGCCGCCGTGGCCCAGCCGGGCGACATTCTGCCCAACTTCACCTTTCCGGAAGTGGACGGCGGCGAACTGACCCTCGATGGGCTGACGGCGGGCGGATCGGCGCTCTTCATCTTCTTCCGCTTCGCCGGATGCCCCGCCTGCAACATCGCGCTGCCTTATTATGCAGAGGCGCTTTACCCCGAACTGCAAAAGCGCGGCATTCCGCTCGTGGCGCTCAGCCCGCAGCGCGCGGACCGGCTCGCGGAGATCAAGCACCGCCATCATCTGCCCTTCGCCGTCGCGACCGACACCGACAACCAGCTCGCGCGCGAGATCGGCATCGCCTTCGATCCCGACGACCGGCCTTCGCCGCCGCCCGCCGGATGGATCGGCGAAGTGACCGGCACGGGCACTTGGACGCTGCCTCAGCCCACGGTCCTGCATGTCGGCGCGAACCGCGTCGTCCGTTCGGTCCATGTCAGCCCCGACTGGCTCGACCGGCCCGAAGCGGACGACATCCTCCAGCAGCTCGGCTGAAACAGGCGCGGGCCTCGCGCCGGTCGGAAAAAAAGGGCGGCCTTCGCAGGCCGCCCTTTCTCGTTGCATGTTGCAGAGGCTCAGGCGGCGGGTGCGGCCTTCGCCTTGCCGCCCTTCTTGCCCTTCTTGGGCGCGGCGGGCGTGATTTCGAAGGCCAGAGCGTCGTCCTTCATATGGACATGGACCTCGCCGCCATGGACCAGCTTGCCGAACAGCAGTTCCTCGGCCAGCGGCTGCTTGATCTTCTCCTGCATCAGGCGGCCCATCGGACGCGCGCCGTAGAGCTTGTCATAGCCCTTGGCGGTCAGCCATTCCTTCGCCGCCTCGTCCAGCGTGATATGCACGTCGCGGTCGGCCAGTTGCAGCTCCAGCTGCAGCACGAACTTGTCGATCACGCGCGCCACGATCTCGGGCGGCAGATATCCGAACGGCACGATGGCGTCGAGGCGATTGCGGAATTCCGGGGTGAAGAGCTTCTTCACCGCATCCTCCTGCACATCGTCGCGCGACAGTTCGCCGAAACCGATGCTTTCCTTCGCCATGTCCGACGCACCGGCGTTGGTGGTCATGATGAGGATGGTGTTGCGGAAATCCACCGTCTTGCCGTGGTGATCGGTCAGGCGTCCGTTGTCCATCACCTGCAACAGGATGTTGAACAGGTCGGGATGCGCCTTCTCGATCTCGTCCAGCAGCAGCACGCTGTGCGGATTCTGATCGACCGCATCGGTCAGCAGGCCGCCCTGATCGTAGCCGACATAGCCCGGAGGCGCGCCGATCAGGCGGCTGACCGAATGCCGCTCCATATATTCGGACATGTCGAACCGCTGGAGCGGGATGCCGAGCAGGGTCGCGAGCTGCCGCGCCACCTCCGTCTTGCCGACGCCGGTCGGGCCGGAAAACAGATAGTTGCCGATGGGCTTGTCCGGATCGCGCAGCCCGGCCCGCGACAGCTTGATCGCGGAGGACAGCACCTCGATGGCCTTGTCCTGCCCGAAGACGACGCGCTTGAGGTCGGTCGTCAGCGATTCCAGCACCGTCTTGTCGTCCGACGACACGGTCTTGGGCGGGATACGCGCCATCGTCGCGATGACCTGTTCGATCTCCTTGGGCGTGATCGTCTTCTTGCGCTTCGACGGGATCACCAGCATCTGCATCGCGCCCACCTCGTCGATCACGTCGATGGCCTTATCGGGCAGCTTGCGGTCGTTGATGTAGCGCGCCGACAGTTCCACCGCCGCCTTGATCGCGTCGGGCGTATATTTGACGTGGTGATGCTCCTCGAACGCGCTGCGCAGGCCCGCGAGGATCTTGATCGTATCCTCGACGGTCGGCTCGTTCACGTCGATCTTCTGGAACCGGCGCAGCAGGGCGCGGTCCTTTTCGAAGTGATTGCGGAACTCCTTGTAGGTGGTGGAGCCGATGCAGCGGATCGTCCCGCCCGACAGAGCGGGCTTCAGCAGGTTAGACGCATCCATCGCCCCGCCGCTGGTCGCGCCAGCGCCGATGACGGTGTGGATCTCGTCGATGAAGAGCACCGCGTGCGGCATCTTTTCCAGTTCGGTGACGACCGCCTTCAGCCGCTCCTCGAAATCGCCGCGATAGCGGGTTCCGGCCAGCAGCGCGCCCATGTCGAGCGAATAGATCACCGCTTCCTTCAGCACGTCGGGCACTTCGCCCTCCACGATCTTGCGCGCCAGACCTTCCGCGATGGCGGTCTTGCCCACGCCCGGATCGCCGACATAGAGCGGGTTGTTCTTCGACCGGCGGCACAGGATCTGGATGGTGCGGTCCACCTCGGCGGAGCGGCCGATCAGCGGATCGACCTTGCCGCGGCCCGCCTTCTCGTTGAGGTTGACGGTGAACTGCTCCAGCGCGCTGTCCTTCTTGCCCTTGCCGTCCTGCACCTTCTTTTCCTCCTCGGCGGCGCCCTTCGTCTCCTGGCGCTCGGGCTGGGGCGTTCCCTTGCCGACGCCGTGGCTGATGTAGCTCACGGCATCGAGACGGCTCATGTCCTGCTGCTGCAGGAAATAGACGGCATAGGATTCGCGTTCCGAAAACAGCGCGACAAGCACGTTCGCGCCGGTCACTTCATCCTTGCCGGAGGACTGGACGTGCAGGATCGCGCGCTGCACGACGCGCTGGAACCCGCTGGTGGGGGAGGGGTCGGACGCGCCCTCCACCTTCAGGCTGTCGAGTTCGGTGTCGAGATAATGGGTGACGGCGTCGCCCAGTTCGCCCAGTTCCACGCCGCATGCCTGCATCACCTTCGACGCATGTTCGTCGTCGATCAGCGCGAGCAGCAGATGCTCCAGCGTCGCATATTCATGCTTGCGCTCCGACGCGTGGGTCAGCGCGTTGTGCAGCGTGGTTTCGAGGGCGGGTGCGAAAGATGGCATTGTCGTTCTACTCCTGGCCCCGGTGAGGGGCGGTGTGGAACCGGATGTCGGCATTGCTCGGCGCGGGATCAAGGGGGGCCCCCTGACCAGCGGAATTGCCTGACTGCCTCAGCCCGGAGAAGCCCTGACGGGCGACAGGGGCGGGGCGCGGGTTCATCGCCTGAATAGCGCCTCGGCACTTGCCTTGTGGTTAACGGCGCTTTCCTTCTTCGCCCTGGTCCGCGCGATTTCCGCTTCCAGCGCGGCGATGCGGGCGTCCAGTTCGGCGACGGACAACGGCCCCAGATCCTGTGTCATCAGGCGGGTCAGAGGATCGTCGCTCTTGCGCGGCTGATACTCATCCATGTCCATAAGGGTAATGTTGACCCTGATCCCCACTCTGTCAATAAGGTCTCAGGTGCAGCCGGTCGATTTTGACGCGGCGCAACGAAGAGGGCGGGAATGGCGGACGAATTTGCGGTGCCGGGTGAAATGACGGCGATCGGCATCGCGGCGCCCGGCGGACCTGAAGCGCTGGTGCCGCAACGGCGTCCGGTGCCCGCGCCCGGCCCGGACGAAGTGCTGATCCGCGTTGCCGCCGCCGGGGTCAACCGTCCCGATGTGCTGCAACGGCAGGGCAAATATCCCCCGCCGCCCGGCGCGTCGGACATTCCGGGCCTTGAAGTGTCCGGCACCGTCGTCGCGGCGGGCAGCGGCGCGGAAACGCTGCTGGGGCAAAGGGTCTGCGCGCTGATCGCAGGCGGCGGCTATGCCGAATATGCGGTCGCGCCCGCGGGCCAGTGCCTGCCCGTCCCCGATGGCTACGACATGGCGGAGGCCGCCGCGCTTCCCGAAACGCTCTTCACCGTATGGACCAACCTGTTCGAGCGCGCCTATGTCGTGTCCGGCGACACCGCGCTCGTCCATGGCGGCACCAGCGGCATCGGCACCATGGCGATCCGCCTGTGCAACCTGTTCGACGTGAAGGTCATCGTCACCTGCGGGTCGGACGACAAATGTTCGCAGGCGCGCCGCTGGGGCGCGGACCATGCGATCAACTACCGCAGCCAGGACTATGTCGAGGAGGTGAAGCGCATCACCGACGGGCGCGGGGTGGAAGCCGTGCTCGACATGGTGGGCGGCGACTATCTGCCCCGCAATATCGCCTGTCTGGCCGAGGATGGCCGCCATGTCTCCATCGCGACGCTGGGCGGGCCGAAGGCGGACATCTTCATCCCCGCCATCATGCAGCGCCGCCTGACCCTCACCGGCTCGACGCTCCGCGCGCGCTCGGTGGGGTTCAAAAGCCTCGTCGCCGACGAACTGGCGCGCACCGTCTGGCCCTTCGTCGGAGAGGGGAAACTGCGTCCCGCGATGGACCGGAAATTCGCGCTGACGGATGCCGCCAGCGCCCACGCCCGCATGGACGCAGGCGAGCATTTCGGAAAGATCGTGCTGACTGTCTGATCCATGCCCGGCCCATCGTTCCCCTTGCAGGGGAGGATAGCAATCCGCGCAAACCGTAGCATTTCCGTCATATCCGGTGCGGATTTGTAACAATGGCGGCTTAGGGAATCGCTCCCGAGGACTGAAGGTCTCTGGGGACGAGAAATGAACGCCATCACGCGCCTGCCTTTTCTGAGCGACGTCGAGGATGCCGCCGACGACCGCTTCCACATCCCGGAGCGCGAAGGGCAGCGCCGCCGCTACCGCACGATCTGGATCTCCGACATCCACCTCGGCACGCGCGGCTGCAACGCGACCATGCTGATCGACTTTCTCGACAGCGTGGACAGCGACACCATCTACCTCGTCGGCGACATCATCGATGGCTGGCGCCTGAAAAAGCGCTTCTACTGGCCCGCCAGCCACAATGACGTGGTCTGGCGCCTGATGAAGCGCGCCAAGCGCGGCACCCGCGTCGTCTATATCCCCGGCAACCACGACGAAATGTTCCGCCAGTTCACCGGCATGAACTTCGGCGGCGTGGAAATCCGGCGCAAGGCGATCCATGAGACCGCCGACGGGCGCAAGCTGCTGGTGCTGCACGGCGACGAGTTCGACACGATCATGCTCGCCCACCGCTGGCTCGCCTTCGTGGGCGACGCCGCCTACACCATGCTGATGCGCCTCAACGTCGCGGTGAACGCGGTGCGGCAGCGGCTTGGCCTGCCTTACTGGTCGCTGTCCAAAATGGCCAAGCACAAGGTCAAGAACGCCGTCTCCTTCATCTCCCGCTTCGAGGAAGTGGTGGCGCATGAAGCGGGCGCGCGTGGTGTCGACGGCGTCGTCTGCGGCCACATCCACAACGCCGAAATGCGGCAGATCGCAGGCGTCGCCTATTATAACGACGGCGACTGGGTCGAAGGCTGCACCGCGCTGGTCGAGCATCGCGACGGCACGATGGAGGTGCTCCACTGGGCCGACGAGATCGCGAAGCGGGTGAAGGCGGGTGAAGCAGCCCATGGCGAGCGGATTGCCGCGTAAAATGAAGCCGTTCGTTTCGAGCAAAGTCGAGAAACGCGGAGGTTGCGCTACCCGTTTCTCGACACGCTCGAAACGAACGGATGTGGGTGGATGAGGAATAATCCCATGCGCATCGCCATCGTCACCGACGCCTGGACGCCGCAGGTCAACGGCGTCGTCCGCACGCTCCAGACCATCCGGGCCGAACTCGAATGCATGGGCCATGCGGTCGAGGTCATCTCGCCCGACCTCTACGGGTCGATCCCCTGTCCGACCTATCCCGAAATCCGCCTCGCGCTCGTGCGCGCGAGCGTGGTGGGGCAGGCGATCGCCGCCTTCCGGCCGGACGCCGTGCACCTCGCGACCGAAGGGCCGCTCTGCCTTGCCGCGCGGCGCTGGTGCCTGCGCACCGGTGTGCCCTTCACCACCGCCTACCATACGCACTTCCCCGACTATGTGGCGCAGCGCACCGGCCTGCCCGCCGCATGGTTCTGGCGCTATATCCGCTGGTTCCATGGCCCCGCGCAGGCGGTGCTCGTCTCGACCCGCTCGGTGCGGGAGCAGCTCCGCGCCCATGGCCTCGCCAATGTCAGGCCGTGGGGCAGGGGGGTGGACCTCGCCGCCTTCACGCCCGATGCTCCGCCGCCCGCCATCTTCGCCGGCCTGCCGCGCCCGATCATGCTCTGCGTCGGGCGCGTCGCGGTCGAGAAGAATCTGGAAGCCTTCCTCGCTGCCGACCATCCGGGATCGAAGGTCGTGATCGGCGACGGTCCCGCCCGCGCCACGCTGGAACGCGCCTGTCCGCAGGCGCATTTCCTCGGCCCCCTGTTCGGCGCGGAGCTTGCCGGAGCCTATGCCGGGGCGGACGTCTTCGTCTTCCCCAGCCGCACCGATACGTTCGGGCTGGTGATGATCGAGGCGCTCGCCTGCGGCACTCCCGTCGCCGCCCATCCCGTCACCGGTCCCATCGACATCGTGACGCCGGATACCGGCGCGCTCGGCGACGATCTGTCAGCCGCCATCGCCGCTGCCCTGACGAAGGACCGCGCCGCCTGCGCCGCCTATGGCCGCAGCTTCACCTGGGACCGCAGCGCGCGTGAATTTCTCTCCGGCCTTCACGCCATCGACCCCGATGTGATGGACAGCGCCGCCTGACGCTTTTTCTTGCCGCTGCGCCAAGGATGTTCTATCTCTGATCCGTCACGGCCGCCCTGCTTGGGCGGCCCTTATCGTTTTTACGCCGGAGAAAAGTCCCCGTGTCCCAGCCCCTGATGCCCCACGCGACCGCCAGTTGGCTGGTCGACAACACCGCGCTCAGCTTCGACCAGATCGCGGAATTCTGCGGGCTTCACATCCTTGAGGTGCAGGCCATCGCCGACGATACCGCCAGCATCAAATATACCGGCCGCGATCCCGTCCGCGCCCATGAAATCACCATGGAAGAAATCCACAAGGGCGAAGCGAACCCCGACTACAAGCTCAAGATGCTCAAGGGTCCGGAGCCTGTCCGCCGCACCAAGGGGCCGCGCTACACCCCGGTCAGCAAGCGGCAGGACAAGCCCGATGGCATTGCGTGGATCTTGCGCAATCATCCCGAAGTGTCGGACGGCGCGATCGGCAAGCTGATCGGCACCACCCGCACCACCATCGCCGCGATCCGCGACCGCACCCACTGGAACATCTCCAACATCGTGCCCAAAGACCCGGTGACGCTCGGCCTCTGCTCGCAGCGGGAACTGGACGCACTGGTCGTCCGCGCCGCGAAGAAGGCGGGGATCGAAGCGCCCACCGATTCGCGTCTGGACGGCGACCGCGAGGCGCTGATCGAGGAACTGCGCCGCGAGCGCGAGGACGCCGCCCGCCGCGCGGAAGAGGCGCTCAGGAGCGAGTCCGAATTTATCTCGGGCGCCGCCACGATCCTCGATCCGTTCAGCAGCAACAAGGGCGAGGTCTGATGCCGTAGCGTCATCCGACGCTGCGCCGAAACCCGCCACAAAGCGGCAATGTTCAAAGGGCCGTGCCTCACCGGGGCGCGGCCCTTTTGCCATGCTTGACGCTTGCGTAAAGCGCGCCGCGCCCATACACTCGTCTTATGGAGAGCGTAGAAAAAATCTGGCGCGAACGGTATCAGCACCCGACCGCCTGGGACCAGACATTCCCCCCCAAATCCATGGGCGAAATGGTGACGGAAAGCGCGAGTGCGCACCCCGACGCCATCATGATCGACTTCATGGGCCGCAAATTCACCTATGCCGACATGTTCGCGCAGATCCGCCGGATCGCCTGCGGGCTTCAGGCGATGGGCGTTCGGAAGGGCGACCGGGTCGGCCTCTACCTCCCCAACACGCCCCATTATGTCGCGGCCTATTATGGCGCGCTGATGACCGGGGCCATCGTCGTCAACTTCTCCCCCCTCTACACCGCCGCCGAACTGGAGCATCAGGTCGAGGACAGCGGCACGAAGATCCTCTTCACCCTGTCGGCGAAGGCGCTGCTGCCCACCGCGCTCGAAGTGCTCGACAACAGCACGCTCGAAAAGCTGGTCGTCGGCACCGTTGCGGAGATGCTGTCGCCCGTTAAATCCCTCCTCTTCCGCTGGTTCAAGGCGAGCGAGAGCGCGCCCATCCCCGACGATCCGCGCGTGCTGCACTATGACCGGCTGACCGCCAATCCGGGCGACTGCGCCGTGGCGGAGATCGACCCGGTGAACGACATCGCCCTGCTGCAATATACCGGCGGCACCACCGGCACGCCCAAGGGCGCGATGCTCACCCACCAGAACCTCACCGCCAACGCGCGGCAGGCGCAGTCCATCGACCCGCATCAGAATGAGGCCGACCGCATCATCGCGGTGCTCCCCTTCTTCCATGTCTTCGCCAACACCGTCACCCTCAACCGCACCGTGGTGAACGGCGGCGAGATGGTGATGCTGCCGCGCTTCGACGCTGCGCAGGTGCTGGCCGCCGTCCAGCGGGTGAAGGCAACCTCGCTGCCGGGCGTCCCCACGATGTTCCAGGCGCTGCTCGATCATCCGGCGATCCGCAACATCGACTTTTCGTGCCTGCGCGCCTGCATTTCCGGCGGCGCGCCGCTCCCTCTCGAACTCAAACAGCGGTTCGAGGCGGCGACGGGCGCGCAACTGATCGAAGGCTATGGCCTGACCGAAACCAGCCCCATCGTCTGCACCAACCCCTATGAAGGCCTCAACAAGAGCGGCACCGTGGGCCAGCCCGTTCCCGGCACCCGCGTGAAGCTGGTCGACCGCGAAGACCCGACGAAGCCGCCGCCCGAAGGCGAGCCGGGCGAGCTGCTTTTCGCCGGGCCGCAGGTGATGAAGGGCTACTGGAACCGCCCCGATGCCGACGCCGAAGTCTTCATGGGCGAATATGTCCGCACCGGCGATGTCGGCATCATCGACGAGGACGGCTATGTGAAGATCGTCGACCGCCTCAAGGACATGATCTCGGTCGGCGGGTTCAAGGTGTTCCCCAGCCAGGTCGAACAGGTGCTCTACCACCACCCCGCGATCAAGGAAGCGCTCGTCATCGGCGTGCCCGACCGCTACCGGGGCGAGCAGCCCAAGGCGTTCGTGACGCTGAACGAAGGCTTCGACATCGACGGCGCGGCGCTCAAGGACTGGCTCAACCCGCAACTGGGCAAGCATGAGCGGGTGTGCGAAGTGGAAGTGCGCCTCAACCTCCCCAGGACGCTGGTGGGCAAGCTGTCCCGCAAGGAACTGGTCGCCGAGGAACGCGCAAAGGCGGACGCCCGCGTCGCGGAGGCTGGAACCGCCGCCTGACGCTTCCTATCTTTGCAGCCAAATCGAACGAAGGAACGATCATGGCTCAGGAAGTCACAACCCTCGCCGGAGGATGTTTCTGGTGCACGGAAGCCGTGTATCAGAACCTCCGTGGCGTCAGCGCCGTGGAGAGCGGCTATATCGGCGGCGCAAAGCCCGACCCCACCTATGAGGAGGTCTGTTCCGGCCGCACCGGCCATGCCGAAGCGATCCGCATCACCTTCGATCCGGATGTCATTTCTTACGCCGACCTGCTCGACATCTTCTTCGCGACGCACGATCCGACGACGCTCAACCGTCAGGGCAACGACATCGGCACCCAGTATCGCTCGGCGATCTTCCCCCATTCGCCCGAGCAGGAAGCGCAGGCCCGCGCCGGCATCGAACGCGCGCAGGCGGACCAGTCCGCCCCCATCGTCACCGCCATCGAACCCGACGCGCCATGGTATCCGGCGGAGGATTATCACCAGAAATATTGGGAACGGGTCGGCGACCGGAACCCCTATTGCATAGCCGTGATCCCACCCAAGCTCGCCAAGCTGCGCAAGGGCTTCGCCGACCGCATCGAGGCGTAAGGCGGTTCAAAAAAAACGGCTGGTCCCGTTTCGCGGCGTTCCTGGTGGGCGGCTTGTATCTGCTCTGCTAGCAACGGTGTGAATTTCGATCGGGCCGGGGACCAAAGTCATGAAGACCAAGCTGTTTTTCGCCGCGCCGCTTTTGCTGCTGGTCCTGCCCGGCTGTGTGCGCACCGTCGCCAGCGTCGTCACCGCGCCGGTCCGCGCGACGGGTCAGGTGATCGACTGGACCACCACCAGCCAGGACGAGGCCGACCGCAATTACGGCCGCAAGATGCGCAAGCAGGAAGCGCGCGAGGGCCGCGAGCGCAAGCGCGCGGAAAAAGAACGCCGCCGCGAATGCCGTGAGGCTGGCTACCGCGACTGCGGCTGAATCAGGCCGCCGCGCGCCGCAGCCGGTCGTTGATCGCCACGCCGATCCCTTCCATCGGCACCGGCGCGACCGCGATCCGGCCCGCCGCGCTGGCGTCCGCCATATGCAGCGCCGCGAACAAAGCCGCCGCCGCCTCGTGCAGCTCCGCCCCGACGCTGAGGTTCATGTCGCACGGCATCGGGCCGAAGCCGATCAGATATTCGTCCCCTTCCGCCCGCAGCGCGTCGAGGCGCACGGGCTTGGACGGCGCATAGTGGCTTTCGAGCTGCCCCGGCGCCTCGATCCTTTCCCCGCCGCCCGCGACCACCGGCAGGCCGCTTGCCTGCTCCAGCATCGCCGCCGTCACGGGGCCGGGCCGCAGCAGGCGGATGCGGTCAGCCTCCGGCGCGGCGATGGTCGATTCCAGCCCCTCGCTCGTCGGCCCGTCGTCCAGGATCATGCGGATCTTGCCGTTCAGGCTGGCGAGCACATGTTCGGCCCGCGTCGGGCTGATCGACCCGCTGCGATTGGCCGAAGGCGCGGCGAGCGGACAGCCGCTTTCCCGGATCAGCGCCTGCATTGCCGGATGCGCGGGCATCCGCAGCGCGACCGTGGGCAGCCCCGCCGTCACCAGCGGCGACAGCCCGCTGTCCGCCCGCACCGGCAGCACCAGAGTGAGCGGCCCCGGCCAGAAACGCTCCGCCAGCCGGTCCGCTTCCCCCGAAAACAGCGCCAGCCGCTCCGCCATTGCCCGGTCGGCGACATGCACGATCAGTGGATTGAAGCTCGGCCGTCCCTTGGCGCTGTAGATCGCCGCGACCGCTTTGCTGTCGGTTGCGTCGGCGGCAAGGCCGTAGACGGTTTCGGTGGGAACGGCGACCGGCTCGCCCGCCCGGATCAGCAGCGCCGCCTCGCGCAGCGCCTCCGCGCCATAGCGGCAGGATCGGGTGGAAAAGGTCGATGGAGCGATGGTCACGATCCGCGCGATATAGGCTCCGGCCGTCCCGAACGAAAGTCCAATGCGCAACGGTCGTGACATGCGCACGGCCTTGCGGGCGCGCGGCCTGCCGCTTAAGCCCCCAACATGACCGACGCTCTTCTCGCCCGCATCGCCGACGCGCTGGACCGGATCGCTCCGCCGCCGCCCGCGCCCGCCGATCTTGCCGCCGCGCCCGCCTATGTCTGGGACGGGCGCGCCGTGCAGCCGGTCGAGGCTTTCGCCCCGGTCGATTATGCGCTGCTCTCGGGCATTGATGCGCAGAAAAGCGTGCTGCTGGAAAATACCCGCCGCCATGCCGCCGGACACGCCGCGCACGACGCTCTGCTCTGGGGCGCGCGCGGGACCGGAAAATCGGCGGCGGTCGCATCGGTCGTCGGCCATTTGCAGGGGGAGGGCGCGGACATCGCCCTTGTCCAGTGCGCGGTGGACGAACTCGCCAGCCTGCCCGCGCTTTTCGCCCTGCTGCGCGCGACGACGCGGCCCTTCATCCTTTTCCTCGACGATCTCGGCTTCGACGGAGAGGGCGGGGGAGCGGCGCGCGCGCTCCGCTCGCTGCTTCAGGGCGGCACCGCGGCGCGCCCCGCGAATGTCCGCCTTTATGTCACCTCCAACCGCCGCCACATCGTGCCCCGGCATCTGGCCGAACAGGACGATCCCATCAACCCGCGCGACGTGATCGACGACAAGATGGCGCTGTCGGACCGATTCGGCCTCAGCCTCGGCTTTCACGCCATCGACCAGGACGCCTATGTCGCCATCGTGCGCGGCTATGCCGACCGGCTCGGCCTGTCCTTCGACCCTCGGGAAGCGATCCAGTGGGCGACGCAGCGGGGCAGCCGCTCGGGCCGCGTCGCATGGCAATATGTGGTGGAACTGGCAGGGCGCAACGGCGTCGCCCTGTAAGTCAGCGCGCCTTCGTCACCCGCCAGATCACATTGCCCACATCGTCGCTGACCAGCAGCGCGCCCTTGGCGTCGCCCGTCACATCGACAGGCCGCCCCTGCGCGTTGCCGTCCTTGTCGAGGAAGCCTGTCAGCACATCGACCGGCCTGGCCTTGCCCGCTTCGCCATCGTTGAAGCCGACATAGACGACCTTGTATCCCGCCGCAGGCTTGCGGTTCCAGCTCCCGTGCAGCCCGACGAACGCACCCTGCGTATAGGGCGCGCCCAGTTCCACCTTGTCGGTGAAGGTCAGGCCCAGCGCGGCGACATGGTTGCCCATCGCATAGTCGGGCCGCTTGGTATATTCGCGGATTTCGGGCCGCTGCGGCTGCACCCGCCGGTCCTCATAGCCGCCCCAGTAATTCCACGGCCAGCCGTAGAACGCGCCGAACTCGATCCGGCTCAGATAATCGGGGACCAGATCGCCGCCCAGCATGTCGCGTTCGTTGACCACGCCCCACAGCGCCCCGCTGCGCGGCTCGAACGCAAGGCCCACGGGATTGCGCAGGCCCGATGCGAAGATGCGCTTGTATCCGGTCTTCGGATTGACCTCCAGCACCAGCGCGCGCCCGCGCTCCATCTCCAGCCCGTTCTCGCCGATATTGCTGTTCGACCCCACGCCGACATAGAGCAGCCCTTCGGGACTGGCGGCGAGGCTCTTGGTCCAGTGATAATTCGGCCCCTGCGCGGGCAGGTCGATGATCTTGCGGCCCTTCGCCGCGATCTTCGTCTCTCCCTCCTTGTAGGGGAAGGCCATCAGCGCGTCGGTGTTCGCGACATAGAGCGTGTCGCCGATCAGCGCCATGCCATAGGGCGAATGCAGGCCGGTCAGGAACGTACTCCTCACTTCCGCCTTGCCGTCGCCATCGGCGTCGCGCAGCAGCGTGATGCGGTTGGCGGACGGGACGCCCGCGCCCGCCTTGTCCATGAAATAGGCCATCACCCGGTCGACAATCCCCTCCTTGGGACGCGGCGGGCTGTTGGTTTCGGCGACGAGGATGTCGCCATTGGGCAGCCGCAGCATCGCGCGCGGATGCGCCAGCCCTTCGGCGAAGCGCGTGACGGTCAGCCCCTTCGCCGCTACCGGCGCCGCGTTCGCGGCCCATGGCTTCACTTCGGCGATGTTGATGGTGGGCAGCATCTCGCTGCGCGGCGCGGTGAAGACCGGTTCCGGCCCGGTATCCGCGCCCGGCGGCAACTGGGCGGTGTCGCCGTGCGCCAGATAGAGGAATGCGCCGCCGGCAAGGGCGATCGCGATGAGGGGCAGGGCGATGAAATGCTTCTTCATGCGCTCTATCTATGCGCCGCCGGGGCGGGCGGCAAGCGGCAGCGCGCGCTACTTTCGCCGGTCGCGCAGCCACAGCAGCACGGCGATCAGCACGCCGGTGCCGGTGCCGGTCAGCAGGCCGATGCTCGGCTGCCCCATGAAGCCGCCGATGATCGTCCCGGCCAGGATGAGCAGCGCGATGATCGCGCCCGCGCCGCTGGGGTTCCTGCTGTCTTTGCCCGTCATGCCCCGGCCTTGCCACGCCTGCCCGCGCGAGGGCAAGCCTCTTCCGCAACGCCCCCGCCGCTGGGCCGGAACAGGACCGCCCATCCCGATGCGGGACAGCGCGTCCCGGCGCGGGACATGCCTAACCCGCCATTCACTTTCGTCCGCCGCTTCCCACGCCAAAGGATTGATCTGGCACGGAAGTTGATGCACGTGCGGCTCGGGTCAGGCCGCCACGAAGCGGCCCAGCAAGAGCGGGGAAATTGATGCAACTGCCTTATGTCGCGGATCGCCGCAGCTATGACGATGCGGCCGATCTGATGGCGCGCTTCGGCGCCAATGCGGGCTATGAAGCAGCGTCGCTGGCCAACAGGAGCCTCGATGTCGGCAACCACATCACCTTTTGCCACTGGCGCCAGATCGAACGCCTGATCGTCCTCCTCGCCTGCAACCAGCCAGTCGGCACGGTGCACTGAAGGCATAGGCGAAAAGGCTGGCAGGGGTTTAGCGGGCGGTTTGCACGCGGCCTGAAAACCCACCCGTCATGCCAGCGAAGGCTGGCATCTCCGGCGGTGATCCACCACGATAACGCATAGCGCGAGGGAGCCTTCCCGCCCTGATGGAATCCCATCGCGCGGCTGGTCCTCAGACCGTCCGGGACCGCAGCCTTCGCTGCGGTGACGACGAAAGAGGTGGCGGGACTGGGGTGGTTGGGCGACGGGCGGGTTTCTGACATACATCGCTTATGGCAGACATCTCAACACGCCACTCACAAGCTCGTTTATTAATGCTGTGAGAGTTTACGAGACAACGGATCAGGGCATGTCAAAAGTCATTCATGTCGTAAGCCTGATAATGTTGGCTGCATCCTTTCTTTCCGGACCATATTCGATATATCTGGCCGCGCTTCGCCGATATCGGAGCAGTCTTGGGATTTTAATTCTCGGGATTATTCTTGGATTCGGCGGCCTGATCGGCTCGTTCATAGCTGCTAATATATATTACGGTGAACTGGAGGCTCGTGGCAACAAGGTCATGGACGACATGCAGGGCTATGGCCAGGCGGTCGTCGCCGGTTTAGGCCTGATCTATTTCTCGGCAGTGTTTGCAATCATAGTGATGATTGCCGCCGTCAGAGGCGTATATTCTTGGCATCTATCGCGAAAAAACGGCCATGACTGAGAAGAATTGGCTTCCGATGACCGCTGCACAGCGTCCGCACCGGTATATCAAGAGCATTCGATAAAGGACCGAAACTACCCGCCATCAGACGCCAGTCGCGCCCTGCCTAGACCCGCAATCCCGCCGTCTCCGGCAGCCCGGCGAGGATATTGAGGTTCTGCACCGCCGCGCCCGCCGCGCCCTTGCCGAGATTGTCGAGCGCCGCGACCAGCCGCACCTGACCGCTCGCTTCGTTGCCGAACACGAACAGCTCCAGCCTGTCGGTCGCGCCGACATGCTCGATGGCGACGCCGCTCATCGCCGCGCTCTCTTCCGCCGCCGCCACGCGCACGATCGGCGATCCGGCGTAGGCCGACGCGATCGCCTCGTGCACCTGAGCCACCGAAGGCGCGCCGGGCAGCGCGTGTAGGTGCAGCGGCACTTCCACGATCATGCCGCGATAGACGTTGGCGACCGCAGGCGCGAAGATTGGCGCGTGGGCGAGGCCCGCATATTTCTGCATTTCGGGCAGATGCTTGTGCGCCAGCGTCAGGCCGTAGGGGCGGAACGCGCCCGGCGCGCCGCTGCCCTCATACTCCGCGATCATCGCCTTGCCGCCGCCCGAGTAGCCCGAAGCGCCCGATAGCGTCACCGGCCAGTCCGCAGGCAGCAGCCCGCCCAGCACCAGCGGCCGCACCAGCGCCAGAAAGCCGGTCGGCCAGCACCCCGGATTGGCGACGAAGCGGCTGCGCGCCAGCGTCTCGCGATGGCCCGGCTCCAGTTCGGGGAAGCCATAGGTCCACCCCGCGCTCACCCGGTGCGCCGTCGATGCGTCGATGACGCGCGTCGTGCCGTTGTCGATCAGCGCCACCGCCTCGCGCGCGGCGTCGTCGGGCAGGCACAGGATGACGACATCCGCGCCGTTCAGCGCCTCGGCCCGCGCGCCGGGATCGCGGCGGCGCTCCTGCGGCACGGTGAGGAGCGTCAGTTCAGGCCGCCCCGCCAGCCGCTCCGCGATCTCGATGCCGGTGGTGCCGTGCCCGCCGTCGATGAAGACCTTCGTGGTCATGCCGCAATCCTCCGCCGCGCGACGACGCGCTGCGCATGCGCGCCCGCCAGCCGCGCCACTACATCCGCCAGCGGTTCCTCGACCACGGCCATCCAGTGCGCATTGGCATGAAGCAGCGTCGCGCCGTCCACCATGATGCCGACATGGCCGGGAAAGAAGAGGATGTCGCCGCGCTGCAACTTCGCCTCGCTGTCGACGGGCGATCCGATGCCTTCGCACTGCAGGTCGGTGTCGCGCGGCGCGGCAATGCCCGCGCTCGCCAGCGCCACCTGCACCAGCCCCGAACAGTCGATGCCGCGATGCCCGCGCCCGCCCCAGACATAGGGCAGCCCGATATAGGATTGCGCCACCGCGACCCAGTCATCCGCCACCGCATCGACCGGCGCGACATGGCGCATGTGCAGCCACCCTTCCGCGCAGGCGAGGAAATCGCCCTCGGCCTCGCCCGCCACCTGTGCGCCGCGCGGCCAGTAATCGACGATGGGTGCCTTGATGTCGGCCCCGCCGAACAGCGGCGCGCTCTGCGCCGTCACGCGGTGTGTCGCCGCCTCCAGCGTATCCAGCGCGTCGCGCCGGACATAGCCGACATAGCCGTCATGCCCGCAAAAGCCCCAGGCCCAGTCGGTCATCACGTCGAGCGCATGGAATGTCTCGCCGCGCAGCAGTTCGCTGACCGCTTCGGCGGTGGGCGATGTGGACGCCAGCACGGGCGTGCCCGCCGCCACGCAGGTCAGCGCCACGGCGCGCGCATAATGGGCGGAAAACAGCGTGCCCGCCAGCGACAGGTCGGCCAGGTCGCCGCGCGCGGCATGGATGCGCCGGTCGAGCGCGACGGACCGGCCGTTCAGTTCGAAACGGGTTCTTTCAGGCGGAGCGGTCCGCTGCGGATTTGGGGTGCCTGTCATCGCGGCCGGTTCCTGCGATGAAATGGTGAAAGGCGTCAAGAAATTCCGCCCCTTTGGTCGTCCGGGTGATGAAAATATTGCGCCGGTCCGCCGCATCCCGCTCCCGCCGCAGATAGCCGAGCGCCGACAGCTTGTTCAGCGCGCGGGTGATGACGGGCTTGGACACATGCAGTTCTTCGGCGAGGCCGCGCACCGTATGCGGGCCGGAACCGATATAGACCGTCATCATCAGGGCCATCTGCCGGTTGGTGAGGTCGGGCTTCCCCGAACGGACATAATCGACCAGCGTGCGCATCCACTGGCCCAGCGGCTGGATGCCCGGTCGGTCGATCTCGATGGTAGCAGCGTGCGCGTTCATGTCGCCTTAACGCGCGATCCCCAATCCGGTTGCGTAACGGACGCGGCTTGTTGCGAACGCTTATCCTTTTCTCCCGTATCGCATCTGGAGCAGCCGGAAAACGGCGCGCAGCCCCAGCGCCTCGCCGCCCTTGGGCCGTCCCGGCTTCGCGGCGGGTCGCCACGCGAACGTGTCGAGGTGAAGCCACGGCGTCCCCTCCGGAACGAAGCGCTTCAGGAACAGCGCCGCCGTGATAGCCCCGGCAAATCCGCCTTCGCCCGCATTGTTGATGTCGGCGATGTCGGATTTCAGCATATCGGCATAGCCGTCCCACAGCGGCAGACGCCATGTCGGGTCGTCGACCTCCGCGCCAGCCGTCGCGGCGTCCGCCGCCAGCGCATCGTCATTGGCGAAGAGGGCGGGGAGGTCCGGTCCCACCGCCACCCGCGCCGCGCCGGTCAGCGTGGCGAAGTCGATCACCAGTTCAGGCCTGTCCTCGCCCACCTTCGTCAGCGCGTCGCCCAGCACCAGCCGCCCCTCGGCGTCGGTATTGCCGATCTCGACCGTGATACCCTTGCGCGTGGCGAGGATGTCGCCGGGGCGGAAGGCGTTGCCGCCGATCGCATTTTCCGCCGCCGCGACGGCGAGGTGCAGCCGCACCGGCAGACCCGCCGCCATGACGAGCTGCGCCAGCGCCAGCGCATGCGCCGCGCCGCCCATATCCTTCTTCATCAGGCGCATGCCCGAAGACGGCTTAATGTCGAGACCGCCGCTGTCGAAGCAGATGCCCTTGCCCACCAGCGCCACGCGCGGATGCTCCGGATCGCCCCATGTCAGCTCGATCAGGCGAGGCGCGAAGGCCCGGTCCGCAGCCTTGCCGACCGCGTGGATCATCGGATAGCCCTGCTCCAGCGCATCGCCCTTCGTGACCGTGACGCTCGCGCCGAAGGAAACGGCGACCTTCTCCACCGCCGCCTGCAAATCGGGCGGACCCATGTCGGCGGCGGGCGTGTTGACAAGGTCGCGGACCAGCGCCACCGCCCGCGCCAGTTGCACGGTCGGCTCGATCCGCGCAACGTCGCCGCTCAACAGCACGCGCGGCCCGGCGCCATTCTCCTCCTTGCGGTATCGCTCGAACCGGTATTGCGCGGTCAGCCATCCCAGCGCCGCCGCCCCCGGCGATCCTTCCGCGAGCCGGTAGGCGCCTTCGGGCAGCGTTTCGGCCAGCCGCGCGAGGCACCATGGTCCCAGCATCGCCCTGTCCGCGACCCCCGCGACCACGGACCAAAGGTCTGCGCTTTCGCCCGGCAGGATCGCCTGCTCCTGCGCCTTGCCCCTGAATTTCTGCGCCGCCACCAGCGCCCGCACGCCCTCCGGCTGCGCGGCCAGCCACCCGTCGAAGCTGGCGGCATCGACCAGATGGATCGTGCGGGCGGGTTGCTGGCTGTCGGCTTTGAGGAGGTCGGCGGGATCGGTCATGCGGAGCGGTTTAGGATCAAGCGGCGGGACAAGCAAAGCGCAAAATTTTGTCGCGCCTCCTGCACGGCCAACCCAATCTCCCTTTGCGCGAAGCGGCTCGCAGGCGTAGATTTGCGGCCATAACATCAAGGAGATGGACGATGATGACGGGTAATGACCGCAGCCTTCAGGCCGCACGCGCCCGCGCCTATGCGCTGGCCGAAAGCGGGCGGTTCGACAATAGCCATGCGGTGCAGCAGGCGCTCGCGGCGGAAGGCTGGTCCAATGCCGGGCTGGCGCTCGACAGCGACTATGCGCGCAAGGCCATTGCCGAGCGCTGCCGCACCGCGCAGGCGCATTGATGCGCAGGGCGGGGGGCGCGGCGGCTGCCGCACTGGCGCTGATCCTCGCGGCCTGTTCGCAGCAGCAGGACGCGCCAGCGGGCAACGCCGCGGAGAATGCGGCGGCGAGCCGCTTTGCCGAGCGGATGACCGGCGCTCAGCCGCCCGCGCCCCCCGCCAGGCCTTTCAAGGTCGAGGAGAAGGACGCATTCCTCACCTTCGCATTCTCTTATCCCGCGTCCGCCGCCGCCATCCCCGCGCTGGTCGATAAATTCCGCCGCCAGATGGACAGCGCAAAGGCCGATGCTCTCCGCATGGCGAAGGAGGACAGCGCGTCCGCCAAATCCTCCGGCTATCCGTTCCGCCCGCACGACCTCGGCATCGCCTGGACAACCGCCGCCGACACGCCCCGCTTCCTTGCGCTCCGGTCGGAAAATTATGCCTTCACCGGCGGCGCGCACGGTATGACCGGCTATGACGTGCTGCTCTGGGACAAGGCCCGCCAGCGTGAAACGGCGGTCAAGGCGCTCATGACATCGCCGCAGGCGTTCAAGGCCGCGATCACCACGCCATTCTGTGCCGAACTGGACCGTCAGCGCGCGGAAAAGCGCGGCGCGCCCGTGGTCCGCAGCGGCGAAGACGACTTCACCGCCTGCATCGACCCGATGGAACAGACGCTCGTCCCGACCTCGAAAGACGGAAAGCTGATCGACAGCATCACTGTGGTCGTCGGTCCCTACAGCGCCGGTCCCTATGCCGAGGGCACCTACGAAGTCGCCGTCCCCATGGACGCGGCGCTCCGCAAAACGATCAAGACCGAATATCAGGACGCATTTGTCGGCGGCTGATGGACCCCGCAAAACACCGCAGTCCCATCCATCGTCACCCCGGTCCGAGCCGGGGTGACGCTGAATAGGGGGGACGGATCGTCTAAACCGGCGCCCCATACAGGTCGTGCTCGTCCGCATCCTCGACCACCACGTCGATCATGTCGCCCGGCTTCAGCCCCGCGCTCACGTCGCGCAGTAAGACGTTGCCGTCGATCTCCGGCGCGTCGGCCTGTGACCGCGCGGTCGCGCCGATGGAGCCGTCCTCCTCGTCCGGCTCGCCCACTTCGTCGATGATGACCGGCAGCACGCGCCCGACCTTGGCGGCGAGCTTGGCGGCGCTGATCGCGGCGGTCTTTTCCATGATCCGCTGATAGCGTTCTTCCTTGACCTCTTCGGGCACCGCACCCGGCAGATCATTGGCGGCCGCGCCCTCCACCGGCTCGAAGCGGAACGCGCCGACGCGATCCAGTTGCGCTTCCTCCAGCCAGTCGAGCAGATACTGGAAGTCCGCTTCCGTCTCGCCGGGGAAGCCGACGACGAAGGAGGAGCGGATCGCGATGTCCGGGCAGATGCCGCGCCATTTGCGGATGCGGTCCAGCACCTTGGCTTCGTTCGCGGGCCGCTTCATGGCTTTCAGCACGCCGGGCGCGGCATGCTGGAACGGAATGTCGAGATAGGGGGTCAGCAGCCCGTCGGCCATCAGCGGCACGACATGATCGACATGGGGGTAGGGGTAGACATAGTGCAGCCGCACCCACGGCGCGCGCCCTTCGGCGGTTCGCAACTGCCCCAGCGCGCGGGCGAGGTCGGTCATGTGCGTGCGCACTTCCTCGCCCTTCCACAGGCGCGGCTCGTGCCGCACATCGACGCCGTAAGCCGATGTGTCCTGGCTGATGACCAGCAGTTCCCGCGTGCCCGCCGCGACAAGCTTCTCCGCCTCGCGCAGCACCGCGTCGATGCGCCGCGACACGAGGTCCCCCCGGATCGAGGGGATGATGCAGAAGGAACAGCGATGGTTGCAGCCCTCCGAAATCTTGAGATAACTATAGTGCCGCGGCGTCAGCTTCAGGCCGCCTTCGGGCACTAGGTCGACGAAGGCGTTGGGCACCGGCGGCGACGCGTCGTGGACGGCGTTGACCACCTGCTCATATTGATGCGCGCCCGTGACGGCCAGCACCTGCGGGAATTTCGCGCGGATCACGTCCGCTTCGTCCCCCATGCATCCGGTCACGATGACGCGGCCATTTTCCTTGATCGCCTCGCCAATGGCCTCGAGCGACTCTTCCTTCGCCGAATCGAGAAAGCCGCAGGTGTTGACCAGCACCACGTCCGCGCCGGCATAGTCGGCGGACATCTGGTATCCGTCGGATCGCAGCTTGGTAAGGATGCGTTCGGAATCGACCAGATTCTTGGGACAGCCGAGCGAAACCATGCCCACCTTCGGGGCGTCGGGAATTTTCGTTGCCATGATCGCCGCGCACATAGGGATTTTTGCGCGCAATGTCACGTCAGCCGTCCCTGTCGCCCTCCGGCGGCGCGTCGCCGTTCACGATCTCGATGAGGCAGTCCCCGGTCTGGAGCCTCTGCGCCTCCGCCTCCCAGAAGCCGAAGGGCCGGTCCTCGCGGTAGATGCGCACGCCAAGCCCGGTGCGGATCGCCGAGAGCGGCCCGCCAATCTCCTCCGGCAGCACGGCCCGCTCGTTGAGCTTCACCCGCCCGCCGGACGCGGCAAGGTCCGCCATATAGTCGGCGATATGCCTGCCGCTCGTGCTCCCGGCCAGCAGCAGCCCGGCAAAGCTCACCGGATTGATGACCGTGCTCGCGCCCGCCTGCCGCGCGGGCAGTTCATTATCCTCGTTGCGCACGACGATGCTGATCGGCAGGCGCGGGGCGAGGTGCCGCGCCGTCAGCGTGATGAGGATGGAGGTATCGTCCCGCCCCGCCGACACGATCATGCTGCGCGCCCGGTGGATCGCCACGTCTTTCAATGTCCGGTCCCGCGTCGAATCGCCGCACAATATGTTGCAGCCCAGCGCCTCCGCGCGGACCAGCGCCGCCTCGCTGCCGTCGATCACCACGATCTCGCGCGGGTCGGTGCCGCGCGCCAGCAGTTCGTTCACCGCTTCCTCGCCGCTGGTGCCAAAGCCCGTGACGACGATATGATTGTGCAGATCGGCCTGAATACGCGCCATGCGCCACCTGTAGAGGATGTTGCGGAAGAAGAGGTTATAGGCCGTCCCGAGGAAGATGATCCACACGAACAGCCGGATCGGCGTCACGAAGATCGCTTCGAACAGGCGCGCTTCGGGCGTCACCGGCACGATGTCGCCATAACCCACGGTCGTCACCGTCACCGTGGTGAAATAGAGCACGTCGATGAAGCTGATCCGGTCGTCCAGATTGTCCCTGAGGCCGTCTCGCCCGAACCAGTGCAGCGCCAGCACCAGCGCGATAAGGCCGAACACCAGCACCAGCCGCCACGCCAGATCGGCCCAGAGCGGCAGCGCCGACCGCCGCCGCAGGAACCCGGCCATGTCCGGCCGCATCTGGGGGTCGTTCACCCTCATGCGGTCGGCTGTTTCCCGCGCCGTCTCACCGCGGCGTCAGCGCCGTCATCCCGCCCATATAGGGCAGCAGCACATCCGGCACCGTGACGCTGCCGTCGGCCTGCTGGTAATTTTCCAGCACCGCGACCAGCGTCCGCCCCACGGCCAGCCCCGAACCGTTGAGCGTATGCAGGAACCGCGTCGCTTTCTCACCCTCGGGCCTGAAGCGCGCATTCATCCGCCGCGCCTGAAAATCGCCGCAGTTGGAAACCGAACTGATCTCGCGATAGGTGTTCTGGCTCGGCAGCCAGACTTCGAGGTCATATGTCTTGCGCGCCCCGAACCCCATGTCGCCCGTGCACAGCAGCATCTTGCGATAGGGGAGCCCCAGCGCCTGAAGGATGCCCTCCGCCGCCGCGCACATGCGCTCATGCTCGGTCCCGGACTCCTCCGGCGCGCAGATCGCGACCAGCTCGACCTTCTCGAACTGGTGTTGCCGGATGAAGCCGCGCGTATCGCGCCCCGCCGACCCCGCCTCCGACCGGAAACAGGGCGTCAGCGCCGTCAGCCGCAGCGGCAGGCTCTCCACCGCCACGATCTGCTGCGCGACAAGGTTGGTGAGGGAAACTTCGGCGGTCGGGATCAGCCAGAGCCGCTCTCTCGGATTTGGGACTTCGTTCTTAATGAAGTCATCGGCCTGCTCGAGCATGTAGTCTTCAAGGGTCGCTGGGTCAGAGACAGGCAAATGAGCTTGAAATCTATCGGCCCATTTTTTGGCCAGCTCTTCTTTCTGTAATCGCCGCGTTGTCCAAAACAGATCCTCTTCAAACTTGGGCAACTGCCCCGTGCCGAACAGCGCCTCGTCCCGCACCAGCAGCGGCACGCCGGTTTCCTCATAGCCGTTCTGCGCCGTCTGCACGTCCAGCATATATTGCGCCAGCGCCCGGTGCAGCCGCGCCATCTGCCCCCGCAGCGCAGTGAAGCGCGCGCCGGACAGCGCCGCGCCGCCCTCGAAATCCAGCCCCAGCGCCGGGCCGAAATCGGCATGATCCTGCGGCGCAAAGTCGAACGCGCGAATCTCGCCCCAGCGGCTCAGCTCGACATTGCCCGCTTCGTCCGTACCCTCGGGCACATCGTCGGCGGGCAGGTTGGGGATCGCCGCCAGCATCGCCGTCAGCGCCTCGCCCGTCTCCCGGTCCTCCGCCTCCAGCGCGGGCAGCCGGTCCTTGAGCGCCGCAACCTCGGCCTTCAGCGCCTCGGCGGTCGCGCTGTCCTTCGCCGCCATCGCCTGCCCGATCAGCTTGCTCGCTTCGTTCCGGCGCGCCTGACCCTGCTGCAACTCCGTCTTGATCGCCCGGCTCTTCTCGTCGATCGCCAATATCTCCGCCGACGCGGGCGACAGCCCCCTGCGGGCGAGAGCGGCGTCGAAAGCGGCGGGGTTTTCGCGGATGAAGCGGATGTCGTGCATGGGCCTGCCTATGCCGTTCCGCGCAGGCCCACGCAACCCTGCGCCGGCTGGCCCGCGCAACGAAAAAGGGCGGCCCCGATGAAGGAGCCGCCCCTTATCCGCGCTCTGCGCGCTTGCGTCCGCTTCAGGCGGCGGCTTTCGCCTTCCGCTCGGCGAAGCGGCGGCGGGCGACCAGCGCCGCCGCGGCCGCGCCGAACAGCAGCACCATCGGCGGCGCGGGCACATCGGTGCCCCCGGTGCTCGTGGGCGGCCCCCCGCTCGAGCTGCTCGAAGAAGAAGAGGAAGAACTGCTCGACGAGGAGGAGGACGAGGACGTGCTGCCCGTCGATCCGAAGCTGGACGACCCGCCCGACGAGGAACTGCTGCTGCTCGACGAGGAGGAAGAGGACGAGCCGCTCGACCCGCTCGACCCGTGCGGCGGCTTGTGCGGCTTGCCCCCGCTCGACCCGCCCGAGCTGCTCGAAGAGGAGGAGCTGGACGAGGAAGAGCTGGAACTGGACGAGGAGGAAGACGAGCTGCTGCTCACGCCGGAGGAGGTCGACACGTTACCCGACGAGGTGGAGACATTGCCGGACGAAGTGGACACGTTGCCGCTCGACGTCGACACGCCGCCGGTCGACGTTGAAACGCCGCCCGTGGTCGAGCTGGTCGAGCTGCTGATGCCGCCGGTCGAGCTGCTGGTGGACGAGATCACGACCGATCCGCCGCCGCCCCCGCCGCTGCCGCCGAAGAAGCCGCCGACGAACCCGCCGCCAAATCCGCCCAGGCCGCCGCCGCCCATCACTACAGGCACCGCGCCGCCGCCCGACACGACCGGCATTTCCGGCGCGACCATGGGCGCGGGCAGGGGAACGGGACCGGGCTGGCTCGTGACCGTCACCGTCTGCGGCGCGCACGCCGTCACGGTCTTGACCACTTTGCGCTTCACCGTGCGCGCCGCATAATGTTTGCGGGGCGCGGCCTTGGTGCTGGCCTTGGAGCTTTGGACCACCGCCGGCCGCGCGTTTTCCGCGACATGCACGGCCCCGCCACCGATGATCGCGCCGCCGCAGGTGCAGGCGCATAATTTTGCCAAGGCCATTCGTACCGACATAGGGTCCACTCTTGTCTTGTTGCCTGTCGGCGGCGGTCCGAAAGGAAAGGACCGGCACCGACGGGATTTGCCTATGCGCAAGAACGCAAAAGAAAGGCTTAACTGCAATGCCGTTAACTCTGAATCCGGCCTCCAAGTCGAGCGGATTTGCGCTTTCTGCTCAACCGT
The DNA here is from genome assembly GCF_003967075.1 of Sphingobium amiense. Lineage (NCBI taxonomy): Bacteria > Pseudomonadati > Pseudomonadota > Alphaproteobacteria > Sphingomonadales > Sphingobiaceae > Sphingobium > Sphingobium amiense. The sequence continues at coordinate 1,950,317 of NZ_AP018664.1, read as the reverse complement.
CATGGTTAACGTCCCGTTATGGCACGGGCCGCTGAACCGGCGTTAAGCCTGTTGCCCGCACCGGGACTCGCCAGCCGCTCCCGCGCCCCGCCTGTGTGACGAATGTCTGCTTGTGTCGGCCCCCGGCGATGGCTATGAGGCGCGCAATCAAAGTCATGGGCGCCCGGACCGTCAAAGCGCCGGGAAGCCCTCCGAGTCGGAGAGCCAGATGGCATCGGTGCTGAATTCCGATAAAGACGGTGAAAAGCCGCCCAAATCGACCGTAACGCTTCCCGCAGATTATCGCCCTTCGCCTGACGAGGAGTTCATGAATCCGTTGCAACTGGAATATTTCCGGCAGCGGCTCTGGGACTGGAAGAAGCAGATCCTCGCCGAAGCGGAAACCACGCTTGCCGTGCTCCAGAACGAGCCGCTGCGCGAACCCGACCTCAACGACCGCGCGTCGAGCGAGACCGACTGGTCGATCGAATTGCGCACCCGCGACCGCCAGCGCAAGCTCATCTCCAAGATCGACGCCGCGCTTCGCCGCATCGACGAGGGTGAATATGGCTATTGCGAAGTCACCGGCGAACCCATTTCGCTGGGCCGGCTCGAAGCCCGCCCGATCGCGACCATGACCGTCGAGGCGCAGGAACGGCACGAGCGGCAGGAAAAGATTTCCCGCGACGATTAACGCTTTCGCCACATCGGCGTCCTACACTGCCTGCCAAAGAAAACGGGTAGCGATGGCAGGCGACGCGATGAACGACGAAGACGATATTTCCGATCGGGGACCGGCGCGGTCAGCTCCGCGCGACAGCCTGTTCCTGCTTGCCGCCATCTCGACGCCCGAAGGCGCGCCGCTTGGCAAGGCGCGCGTGCGCAACCTGTCCGCCACTGGCATGATGGCCGATTGTGAGCGGCCGATTCCCGCCGATGTCCGCGTCCGCTGCGACCTTCGCGGCGTGGGGCATGTCGATGGCGTGGTCGCCTGGGCGCGCGCGGAAAAGATCGGCGTGGCGTTCGACCGGCCCATCGACCCGCAACTGACCCGCAAGCCGGTCGGCGCGGGCGCGCCGCAGTCGACGATGCCGGATTATCTGCGGATGCACAGCGCGAAAACGAAACGCGGCTGACGCCCGATTCTTGCGTCCATGAAAAAGCCCCGCCGATGCGTTCGGTCCGGGGCTTTGGGCGTCCTTCTGCAAAGGGTCCGCCGGGCGCGGACGGCGCCGGACCCCATCCGGTCCGATCGTCGCCGCGCTTATGTCAGTCCAGCGTCAGTGCTGTGCCGCCATTTCTTCCTTGAGCCGCAATTTCTGCTTCTTGAGAGATGCCACCAGGATCGCGTCGGGCATGGGCCGACTCGACTCCGCCTTGATTCGGGCTTCAAGACCGGCATGCTTGGCTGAAAGAGCTGAAACGTGGCTGTTTTCCATGACATTCTCCTTACGAGGGTGATGGATGACGAAATACATCATGATTCGCTGCCGCTGTCTCGCGGCGAATCGCGCTTTGCGGCGGGCCGCCTGAAAATTTGCGATGGTCCGCTCCGCCCTGCGCCGCTATCACCCGACAGGGACCAGTCCGTCGGAACGAAAGGGCGCGATGAGCCAGGAAGATATCATGCGCCGGCTGGAGCTGCTGCGGGTCGATCATCGTGACCTCGACAGCGCCATCGCCGCGCTGGTGGAGGCGGGCGGCAGCGACCAGATGCAGATCGCCCGGCTCAAGAAGCGCAAGCTGCGCCTGCGCGACGAAATCGCCCTGCTGGAGGACGCGCTCGTCCCCGACATCATCGCCTGACGGGCCGTTACAGGGTTAAGCATCGTTAACGATCCCAAATGGGACAGCGCGCAAAAGCCGGTCGCGCACCGCTGACAGACGGCGTCGATTATGGCATCTGCAAGCCGATGCGCAGCGCAGCCTCTCTCGATCGCGGTCTCCACCGCCGGCTCGTCGACGGCCTCTATATCGAGGCGATGGTCATGGCGGACGAGGCACGCTCCTATTTCGACCGGGGGGCCGAAGGGGAGGAGGGCGTCACCGACCCGTTGCGACGCGTCGCCTTCGCCTGCGAATCGCTCAAGGTCACGACGCGCCTCATGCATGTCATCGCCTGGCTGCTGAGCCAGCGCGCATGGCAGCGGGGCGAAATCGGCGACGCGGATCTCGCGGACGAAAAATACCGCCTCGGCCGCGCCGCCCTCACCGAACCCGCGCAGGCCGAAGGGTTCGCCTTCGCCGCCCGCTCCCTGATCGAGGGCAGCCAGGATCTCTACGACCGCGTCGCCCGGCTTCAGGACCGCTTCGACCGGATGATGGGCGAAGGCGAAGCGCAGGACGCCAGCCCCGCCCGCGCGCTGCTCGACCGGCTCAGCCAGTCCTTCTGACCCGCGCCCGCGCATTCCTCTGCCGACAGATATTTCCTCAGCGCGCAATTCGCTCTAGACCGGCGCGATGACCGATGGTGTGCGGACAGGGCGCCGCTTCTCTGGCCGACCATATGCCACCCGGCTCCTGATCGCGCCGCTGCTGCTGGCGTGCCCATGCGCCGCGCTTGCGCAGGACGCGCCCCAGCCGCCGCAGGAAGCCGCCCCGTCGCCCGACCAGCCGCTCGACGCCATGCCCGACATCGGCATAGACTGGCCGGATATGGGGCAGCCCGATACCGTCGCCGCCCTGCCGCCCGACCCCGCCGATACGCAGGCGCCCGTAGAAGCTCTGCCCGTGCAGCAGGCGGAAGGCGACCCGGCGACGCCCGCCGATGCGGCCCCCGAACCGGTCCTCGCCGACGCAGGGGAGGAGAGGCGCTACACCGTGCAGCTTTCCGGCGTCGAAGCCATCGCCGACGCCCAATTCTCGACCCGCTTCGACCAGTTGTCCGCGCTCGAAGCGGGGGAGGGGAAGCCTGCCAACCTCGCCCAGATCAACCGCCGCATCAAGGAAGACCGCGACCTGCTCGACCGGCTGCTGCGCGCGAAGGGCTATTATGCCGCCCGCATCCGCAGCGCCGTGACGCCTGCGGGCGACCGGCTCACCGTCCGCTTCGACGTGGTGCCGGGCGCGCAATATCTGCTCGCCTCCGTCGACATCACCGGCCTTGCCGACACGGGCGACCGTCAGGCGGACCTGCTCGCCGCCTTCCCGCCCAGGGTCGGCGATCCGGTCGATGCCGACGCGATCCTCGCGGGCCGCGACGCCCTGTCCGACAAGCTCGCGCAAAGCGGCTATCCCTTCGCCCGCGTCGACGAACCCGAAGTCCGCATCGACCATGAGGAGCGCAAGGGCGATCTCGACATGATCGTGGTTCCCGGCGGTTTCCGCCGCTTCGGCGCGATCCGGCTGGCGGACGACCGGCTTTTCAGCGCGCACCATGTGCAGGACATCGCGCGCTTCAGGGCAGGCGACCCTTATATGGCCTCGGACGTGGAAGATCTGCGCCGCGCCATCGTCGCGACCGGTCTCGTTTCGACCGTGACCCTCAAGCCCGTGGATGCGGGCGATGGCGAGCATGTCGATCTCGACGTGGCGCTGCGCCCAGCGCCGCTGCGCACCATCGCGGGCGAACTCGGTTACGGCACGGGCGAAGGTTATCGCGCGGCGGTAAGCTGGCAGCATCGCAATCTTTTCCCGCCCGAAGGCGCGGTCACGCTGCGCGGCGTCGTCGGCACGCAGGAGCAGACCGCCTCCTTCACCTATCGCCGCAACAATTTCAAACGGCGCGACAATGTGCTGACGGGCCTCGTTTCGATCAGCAACATCCGCCGCGACGCCTATGACGCGCGCACCATCAACGTCTCGGGCTTTCTGGAGCGGCAGACCAACATCCTGTTCCAGAAGAAATGGGTATGGCGCATCGGCGGCGAACTCATCGCCTCGGACGAAGCCGACGCCTTTTCCGGCGGCGCGCGCCGCACCTTCCTGATCGGGGCAATCCCGGTCAGCCTCACCTATGACGGCAGCGACGATCTGCTCAATCCGTCGAAGGGATTTCGCCTGGGCGGCCGGGTAAGCCCGGAACTGTCCTTCCAGAACAAGACCTTCGGCTATACCAAGGTGCAGCTCGACGGCAGCGTCTACCAGCCGGTCAACGACCGCACCGTGGTCGCCGCCCGCGCGCGCTTCGGGACGATCTTCGGCTCCACCGTCGATCAGATCGCGCCCTCGCGCCGCTTCTATGCGGGTGGCGGCGCGTCGGTGCGCGGCTATGGCTATCAGGCGATCGGCCCGCGCTTTGGCCCCAACGACAATCCCGTGGGCGGTAAGAGCCTCGCCGAATTTTCGCTGGAGGCGCGCGTGCGCTTCGGCAATTTCGGCGTCGTCCCCTTCGTCGACGCGGGCAATATCTCCACCACCTTCCTGCCGCGCTTCCGCGACCTGCGCGTGGGCGCTGGGCTGGGGGTGCGCTATTACAGCAGCTTCGGCCCGATCCGTGTCGATGTCGGCACGCCGATCAACCCGCAGTCGGGCGATCCGAAGGTCGCGGTCTATGTTTCGCTGGGGCAGGCTTTCTGATGGCCGACGAAGCGCTCCCGCCGCCACCGCCGCCCGCGCCAAAGCCGCGCCGCGCATGGGACGGCCGCTGGCAGCGCTGGGTCGCCGCCATCCTCGCCGCATTGCTCATCGTCGTCGTCGGCGCGCTCGTCTGGCTCGACACCGCGCCGGGCCACCGTTTCCTCGCCAGCCGCGTCGCGACGATCAGGTCGGCTTCAGGCCTGCGCATCGGCGTCGGCAGTATCGAGGGCAGCATCTACCGCCGCGCCGTGCTGCGCGACCTGACGCTTTCCGATCCCAAAGGCCTCTTCTTCGACGCCCCGCGCGTGGAACTGGACTGGTTCCCCTTCGCATGGGCCTCCAACCGGCTCGACATCGACCGGCTTACCATTCCGCGCGCGACCCTGCACAAGCTGCCGAAGCTCAATCCGACCCAGCGGCGCGGACCGATCCTTCCCGGCTTCGACATCCGCCTGATGCAGTTTTCGGTGGGCCGCCTCGCCATCGCGCCCGCCATCACCGGCAGGGCGCGGACTGTCACCATGTCGGGCGACGCGGACATTCGCGGCGGCCGCGCGGTCATCGACCTGTCGGCCCGGACCGCAGGCGGGGGCGATCTGCTCGCCATCGCGCTCGACAGCCGGCCCGATAACGACCGCTTCTCGCTCGACGTAACGGTCAACGCGCCCAAAGGCGGCGTGCTGGCGACGATGGCGGGCCTCAAGCAGGCCGCCAACCTCCGCATCGGCGGCAAGGGAAGCTGGACCCGCTGGGACGGCCGCCTTGCCGCCACGCTCGACGCCGTGCCCGCCGCCGACTTCGTGCTCGCCGCGCGCAGCGGCGCCTATTCCGCGCGCGGGACGGTCGAAGGCAAAGCCATCGCGGGCAACGGCCTCCTTACCCGCATGGCCGACCCGCGCCTCGCCGTGCGCGCCAGCGGAACCCTTGTGGACCGCATCGTCGACGGGCGCGCATCGCTGCGCTCCGCCGCTTTCGATCTCGACGCGGACGGCGCCATCGACCTGCGCAACAACGCGCTCGACAATATGCTCCTGACGCTCCGCCTCGCGCGGCCGCAGGCGCTGGTCAGGAATATGCGCGGGCGCGATGTCGCCGCGAAAGTCCGCCTCGACGGCGCATTCGCCGCGCTCGGTTACGAATATCTGCTGACGGCGAAGGAACTCGCCTTCGACAGGACGGTGATCCACGATGTCCGCGCACAGGGCAAAGGCCGCACCGGCAACGGTCCTGCGCTCGTGCCCCTGAGCCTGCGCGCCGCGCGGCTCGACGGGCAGGGCGATCTCGTCGCCGGGATCGTGCGCAATTTCCAGATCGACGGCGTGCTGCAACTGAAGGGGCAGCAGATCGTCAGCAATCCCATGCCCTTCCGCTCGGACAAGCTGCGCGGGCGTCTGGTGATGCTGGTCGATCTCGCCAGCGGACGTTACGACTTCGGCCTCGACGGCCAGATCAACGGCCTCTTCATCCGCAATTTCGGCATCGTCGATCTCACCTCCAAGATCAAGGCGACGCCCCGCCGCGATGGCGGTTTCGGCCTGTCGGGTGCGGTGGGCGCGCGGGTCCGGCGGCTCGACAATGAATTTCTGCGCACCCTGACCGGCGGCCTGCCGACCGCGCGCAGCACTATAGAGCTGCTGCCCGACGGCCGCGTCGCGCTGACCGGTCTCACGCTGGATTCGCCGCTGCTCCGGCTCAGCGGCAGGGGCATCCGCAATCCCGACCAGACCCTGCATATCGAAGCGCAGGGGCGTCACGCACGCTACGGCCCGCTGGACCTGACGCTGGACGGCATGATCGAGCGGCCGGAAGTCCATCTGCTGCTTCACCGCCCCATGGACGCGCTCGGCCTGCGCGATGTGAAGGCCCACCTCGTCCCCGACGCCAGCGGCTACAGCTACACCGCCGATGGCGGATCGGTGCTTGGCCCCTTCACCGGGCGCGGCGTCATCCTGCTGCCGCTCGGCGGGCAGGCGGTGGTGCGCGTCGCCGATCTCTCCGTGTCCGGCGTCACGGCGAGCGGCGACATCCGCCCTCTGGCAGGCGGTCTCGACGGGCAACTCGCCGTCACCGGCCCCGTCACCGGCACCATCGGCTTTACTCCGGTGAACGGCGTGCAGCACGTGCAGTTGAAGCTCACCGCCAACGACGCCAGCTTCGACGGGCCGACCGTCATCGCGGTGCGGCGCGGCAGCCTAGACGGCACGATCCTGCTCGCTCCGTCGCGCACCACGCTCAACGCAACCGCGCAGGCGCGGGGGCTGCGCGTGGGCGGCGTGTTGGTCGGGCGCTTCGCCGCCAATGCGCAGATGACCGACGGCACCGGCACGATCCGCGCCAGCCTGTCGGGCCAGCGCGGCCGCATCTTCGACATTCAGGGCGAAGCGCAGGTCGCGCCCGACCGCATCCGCCTGTCGGCGCAGGGCACCATCGACAAGCGCGCCATCCGTCTCGACCGCCCCGCGCTCCTCACCCGCACCTCGGACGGCTGGCGGCTGTCGCCCGCGACCGTCAGCTATGCGGGCGGCTCGCTCCAGCTCGGCGGCGAACTCGGCCAGGATTCGACGCGGATCGAAGCGCGGATGCAGCGCCTGCCGCTCTCGCTGCTGGACATCGCCTATGACAATCTGGGCCTCGGCGGCCTCGCCACCGGATCGCTCACTTATGTAAAGCCCCGCGACGGCTCCATGCCGACCGGCAAGGCCGAACTGCGCATCCGCGGCCTGTCGCGCTCGGGCCTGTCCTTGAGCAGCCGCCCCGTCGATGTCGGCGTCAACGCGGTGCTGACGCAGGACCGGCTCGCCACGCGCATGGTATTCGTCGCGGACGGCAGGACCATCGGGCGGGCGCAGGCGCTGCTCCACCCGCTGCCCGGCGGCTCCAGTCTCGTCGAGCGGCTCAACCGCGCGCCCTTCCTCGGGCAGTTGCGCTACAACGGCACCGCCGACACGCTCTGGCGGCTCACCGGCGTGGAGATCGTCGACATCGGCGGGCCGGTCGCGGTCTCCGCCGACATGCGCGGCACGCTGGGCCAGCCCATCATCACCGGCACGCTCGCCACCGACAGCGCCACCATCGCCAGCCCGGTGACGGGCATGCGCCTGCGCGACGTGCAGGCGCGGGGCCGCTTCTCGGGCGCGCAGCTCGTCATCTCCAGCTTTTCCGCCACCGCCCGCAACGGCGGCGCGATCACGGGCGCCGGTTCCTTCACCTTCAACGGGATCGCGGGCGTCGGCATGGACCTGTCCTTGCAGGCGGAGAACGCCGCGCTCCTCGAACGCGACGACATCGCCGCGACCGTGACCGGCCCCATCACCCTCCGTTCCGATGGCACGGGCGGCACCATTGGCGGCGACCTCCTCCTCAACCGCAGCCGTTTCACCATGGGCCGCGCCGCCGCCGTCGCGCAGATCCCTGAACTCAGGGTGATCGAAATCAACAGCCGTGGCGAGGAGATCGAGCGCCCGCGCACCACCGTCCCCTGGGCGCTCGCGATCAAGGCGCGGGCGCGCAACCGCCTGATGGTGACGGGCCTCGGCCTCGACAGCGAATGGCGCGCGGATCTCGACATCGGCGGCACCGTCACCAACCCCGCCATCGCGGGCCGGGCGCAACTGGTGCGCGGCGGTTACGAATTTGCGGGCCGCCGCTTCGACCTGCGCGAAGGCAATATCCTGTTCGACGGAAAGGTGCCCACCAACCCCACGCTCGACATCAGCGCCGAAGCCAATGTCAGCGACCTCAACGCCACCATCCATGTCGGCGGCACCGGCCTCAAGCCCGATATCACATTCACCAGCACGCCCGCGCTGCCGCAGGACGAGCTTCTCTCCCGCATCCTGTTCGGCACGTCGATCACCAACCTGTCCGCGCCCGAAGCGCTGCAGCTCGCCTCTGCCGTGGGGTCGCTGCAGGGGCAGGGCGGTCTCGATCCCATCAACGCGGTGCGCAAGGCGGCGGGCCTCGACCGCCTGCGCATCATCGCCGCCGACCCGACGCAGGGGCAGGGCACCTCGATCGCGGCGGGCAAATATCTGACGCGCAAGACCTATGTCGAACTCATCACCGACGGTCAGGGCTACAGCGCGACCCGCATCGAATATCAGGTGACGCGCTGGCTCTCGCTGCTCGCCGCCATCTCCACGCTTGGCCGCGAAAGCGCGAACGTCCGGATTTCCAAGGATTATTGACGTGACCGACTGCCGCATAGACGCCGCCACCGCCATCAGCGTCACGGACCTGTTCACCATCGGCATCGGCCCGTCCAGCTCGCACACGGTCGGTCCGATGCGTGCCGCGCTCCTGTTCATGGACTCGCTGACCGCCGTCCCCGTCCGCGTCCAGTGCGAGCTGTTCGGATCGCTCGCCCTCACCGGCCGGGGCCACGCCACGGACAGCGCGATCCTCCTCGGCCTGTCGGGCCATCGCCCCGAAAGCGTCGACCCTGACGCCATTCCCGCCATCCTGCTCTCGATCCGGGAGGAAGGCCGCATCCGCTTCGGCAGCGCGGCGGACACGCACATCCCCTTCGAGGAAAAGCGCGACCTCCTCTTCCGCATGGGCCAGTTTCTCGAAGCGCACAGCAACGGCATGCGCTTTTCCGCCTGGTTTCAGGGACAGGCCGACCCCCTCGTCCGCGACTATTATTCCATCGGCGGCGGCGCGGTGCTGCCCGGCGAAGTGCCGGTGAGCGACGACGCCCCGCTCGGCCACAATGTCGTCCAGCCCTTTCCCTTCTCCTCCGGCGCGGAGATGCTGGCGAAGGGGGAGGAAAGCGGCCTTTCCATCGCCACCCTCGTCCTGCGCAACGAGGGGGCGTGGCGCGCGCAGGGCGAGACGGAAGCCTTCCTCGACGCGGTGATCGACGCCATGACCGCTTCCATCGACCGGGGGCTGGAGCAGGAAGGGCTGCTGCCCGGCGGTCTCAAGGTCCGCCGCCGCGCCCGCGCCATCCATCAACGGCTGCGACTCCAGCAGGACGCGCTCGGCCCGGCGCAGATTTTCGAGTGGGTCAGCCTCTTCGCGCTCGCCGTGAATGAGGAGAATGCGGCGGGCGGCCGCGTTGTCACTGCCCCCACCAATGGCGCTGCGGGCGTCATCCCCGCCGTGCTGCACTATTATCGCCGCTTCGTCCCCGGCGCGGACCGCGAGGGCGAGCGCCGCTTCCTGCTGACCGCCGCCGCCATCGGCTTCCTCTACAAGAAGCGCGCGTCCATCTCCGCCGCCGAAATGGGCTGTCAGGGTGAAGTCGGCGTCGCCTGCTCGATGGCTGCCGCCGGTCTCGCCGCCGTTCTGGGCGGCACCAACGGACAAGTGGAGAATGCCGCCGAAATCGGCATGGAGCATAATCTCGGCCTCACCTGCGACCCCATCGGTGGCCTCGTCCAGATCCCCTGTATCGAACGCAACACCATGGGCGCGGTCAAGGCGATCAACGCCGCCTATCTCGCGCTTCAGGGCGACGGGCGGCACATCGTCAGCCTCGACGCGGTGATCGAAACCATGCGCCAGACCGGCGAGGACATGGCGAGCCGCTACAAGGAAACCTCGCTCGGCGGGCTGGCCGTCAACGTGGTCGAATGCTGACTCCGCCGGTCGTCTGACCCGCTCTTTTCCGCGATGAACCGAGTGCCGATAGTGCCATAATGGCAACAGTTTCAATCGTTTATCTGAGGTTCATGAAACAAAACGGTTCTGCTCCGGCTTTGGCGTCTCACCCCTGACAGGGGATATGAGAATGACAATTGGAGTATCGTTTATGCGTAAGTTGATGGCCGCAACGCTTCTGGCTGGCGCCACCTTCGCCGCTCCTGCGATGGCGCAGGATGTGAACCCCACTTTCACCGGTCCGCGTGTCGAGGCCATATTGGGCTATGACCATGTCGGCGCGGGCAGCGATTTCGACAATGACAATGGCCGCGACGATCAGTCGATCGACGGTCTGCTATACGGTGTCGGCGTCGGTTATGACGTGAACCTCGGCAGCGCGGTCGTCGGCGTGGAGGGCGAATATACCGACTCCACCGCCAAGAGCAGCCGCACCGACCCGACCGACCAGTTCGGTTTCGGGCGCGTCAGCCAGGGCCGCGACCTTTATGTCGGCGCGCGCGCGGGCATCCTCGCCAATCCTTCGACGCTGGTTTACGTCAAGGGCGGCTACACCAACAGCAAGCTCAACGTGCTGGCCGGCAACACCAACGAAACCACCGACACCTCGTTCAAGCTCGACGGCTGGCGCATCGGCGCGGGCGTGGAACGCGCGATCAACGCCAACACCTTCGCGAAGCTGGAATATCGCTATTCCAACTATACCGACGGCAAGATCGACTTCCCGAACGGCGCGACCAGCGAGCGGTTCGACATCGACACCGACCGGCATCAGGTGGTGGCGAGCGTCGGCTGGCGCTTCTGACGCCTTCGCGGTTTCGCGGGAGGGGGCCGGAGCGATCCGGCCCCTTTTTCGTCGTCCGCCCTATCCGACAGCCTGCCATGATGCTATTGACACCGCTGTGAGTAACGCGATTCCCCATGATTACGCCATCGGCATCGACCCCGAAGACATCGACTTCATGGGCCATGTCAACAATGCCAGCTACCTCAAATGGGTGCAGAGCGCCGTGCTCGACCACTGGCGCGCGCTCGCGCCGTCCGAAGCGGTGGCGCAGCATCTCTGGGTCGCGCTCAAGCATGAGATCACCTACCGCAAGCCGACTTTCCTCGACGACGAGGTGATCGCCACCGTCCTCCTCGAAAAGGTGCAGGGCGCGCGCGCCTTCTACGAAACCGTCATTCGCCGGGGTGAGGAAGTGCTCGCCGAGGTCAAATCGAGCTGGTGCTGCATCGACGCCGGAACGCTCCGCCCCGCGCGCCTTGCCCGCGAAGTGATCGAACGCTTCTTCACCCCCGATCCCGAAGCCGCCGGCTGATCTGTCCGATATCGGCGGCCTGTCGCGTCGATGGCGCGTCCCTGTCGCTTCGCCGTCGCGTCACGGGCGCGTCGGTGGCGCGTCGTCTCCGCCGCACCCACGCAAATGCGTGCGTTGAGCGCCTTTAGAGCCGCACAACGGTGTGAACTTCGGTGGAAAAGCGGTGTCGCGTCGCCGACGCCGCTTTTCAGCGTTCGATCTGGCTCACGTCCCGCACCGCGCCCTTGGCGGCGTTGGTCGTCATCGCCGCATAGGCGCGCAGCGCGGGCGACACTTCCCGCTTGCGGCCGAACGGCTTCCACGCCTTTGGCCCGCGGCCTTCCATCTCGGTCCGGCGCGCAGCCAGCGTGGCGTCGTCCAGATCGACCCTGATGACGCGCTCGGGAATGTCGATGACGATGGGATCGCCTGTCTGCACCAGCGCGATGAGGCCGCCTTCCGCCGCTTCGGGCGACACATGGCCGATCGACAGCCCCGACGTGCCCCCCGAAAAGCGCCCATCGGTGATGAGCGCGCAGGCTTTGCCCAGACCCTTCGATTTCAAGTAGCTGGTCGGATACAGCATTTCCTGCATCCCCGGCCCGCCCTTCGGCCCTTCGTAGCGGATGACGACCACGTCGCCTTCCCTGACCTCATTGCCCAGGATGCCCGCAACCGCCGCGTCCTGACTCTCATAGACCCGCGCCGTGCCGTGGAAGACGAGGATGCTCTCGTCCACGCCCGCCGTCTTCACGATGCAGCCCTCCGGGGCGAGATTGCCGAACAGGACAGCAAGCCCGCCGTCCTTCGAGAAAGGATGCTCCGCCGAACGGATCACGCCGCCCTCGCGGTCGGTGTCCAGCTCCTCCCAACGCTCGCTCTGCGAGAAGGCGACCTGCGTCGGCACGCCGCCCGGCGCCGCCCGGTAGAAATTGCGCACGTCCTCGCTGTTCGTCCGCCCGATGTCCCAGCGGGCCAGAGCGGCGGAAAGCGTGGGCGAATGCACCGTCGGCAGCGATGCGTCGATCAGGCCCGCCCGTTCCAGTTCGCCCAGAATCGCCATGATGCCGCCTGCGCGGTGCACATCCTCCATATGCACGTCCTGCTTGGCCGGCGCGACCTTGCACAGGCACGGCACGCGGCGGGACAGCCGGTCGATGTCCGCCATGGTGAAATCGACCCCCCCTTCATAGGCGGCGGCGAGCAGGTGCAGCACCGTGTTGGTCGATCCGCCCATCGCGATGTCGAGGCTCATCGCATTCTCGAACGCGGCGAAGCTGGCGATGGAGCGGGGGAGGACGCTCTCGTCATCCTGCTCATAATAGCGCTTGGCCAGATCGACGATCAGGTGCCCCGCTTCCCGGAACAGCCGTTCGCGGTCGGCATGGGTGGCGAGCGTCGACCCGTTGCCCGGCAGCGACAGGCCCAGCGCTTCGGTCAGGCAGTTCATCGAATTGGCGGTGAACATGCCAGAGCAACTGCCGCAGGTGGGGCAGGCGGACCGTTCGATGACTTTCACTTCCTCGTCGGTGTAGCTTTCGTCGGCGGCGACGACCATCGCGTCCACCAGATCGAGCGCCACCTTCTTGCCCCGCACATTCGCCTTGCCCGCTTCCATCGGCCCGCCGGACACGAACACGACCGGGATGTTGAGCCGCATCGCCGCCATCAGCATGCCCGGCGTGATCTTGTCGCAATTGGAGATGCACACGATCGCATCGGCGCAATGGGCGTTGACCATATATTCCACGCTGTCCGCGATCAGGTCGCGGCTCGGCAGCGAATAGAGCATGCCGCCATGGCCCATGGCGATGCCGTCGTCGACCGCGATGGTGTTGAATTCCTTGGCGACCCCGCCCGCCGCCTCGATCTCTCGCGCGACGAGCTGACCGAGGTCTTTCAGGTGCACATGCCCCGGCACGAATTGGGTGAAGCTGTTGGCGACGGCGATGATCGGCTTGCCGAAATCCTCGTCTTTCATGCCGGTCGCCCGCCACAGCCCGCGTGCGCCAGCCATGTTGCGGCCGTGGGTGGTGGTGCGGGAACGATAGGCAGGCATGACGCAATCCTTGGATCTGGGGTAAGCCGCCCCTCTACAGCCGGCGGCCGCGAAGGGGAATATTTTATTCCTGTCTCCGTCCCATCCACGTCATTTTATTACCGCATCGCCATTTCGTCCCGCTTCGGGACCGGCGCGCCGACCGGACTGGCGCTTGCCGCCGACATGGCTAAAAGACTGTTATGGCTGCTCTCAGGCTCCGTCCCCTGCTGCTCTCGACCCTGCTGCTGGCAACGGCGAGCGTCAGCCATGCGCAGGCCGACCTGCCGCCCGTCGCGCCGGGCGCCTTTCGCTGGATGGAGCAGGGACCATGGGATGGGCCGCTCTATATGGTCATCAGCATCGAAAAGCAGCGCATCCACGTCTATGACGGCGACCGCCTCATCGGCGTCGCGGCGGTCTCGACCGGCATGAAGGGGCATCGCACTCCGACCGGCGACTATCCGATACTTCAAAAGCGGCAATGGCACCGCTCCAACCTCTACAGCAACGCGCCCATGCCCTTCATGCAGCGGCTGACATGGGACGGCATAGCGCTCCACGCCGGGCATAATCCGGGCTATCCGGCCAGTCACGGCTGTATCCGCCTGCCTTACGCCTTTGCCCGGCAGCTCTTTGCGATGACGAAGATCGGGACGCTGGTCGCGGTGACGCAGGACAGGCTGAGCGCCGCGCTGAAGCTCGATCCGCTGGTGCTCGCCGATCCCGGCAGCCGGGTGGTGAGCTTCGGCCCGGCCAGCGGCCGGGTGCCTCCGCCCGAACCGGCGGGCGCTGGCGAGCCGATGCTGGAGATCGACCCCGCCATTTTCGGGATGCGTCTCCAGCGGCCCTGAGAGGCAAGGGGGCAACGTCCCCGCCCGTCAATATTTGATGTTCAGCGTCGCGATGGCTGTCCGCCCCGCCGCCTGATTGGCATAATGATTGGAGTAGGCCTTGTCGAAATAGCGCTTGTTCGCGACGTTCAGCACATTGACCTGAAGCTGGATCGCATCGGTCAGGCTGATCGCGGCATTGGCGTCGAAGCGCCAGTAGCTCGGCACCATGCGCGCCAGCGGCTTCGAGACGACCACCGCTTCGTTGACGATGGTGCGCTGGTCGGCATAGCCGCCATAGACCTTCCCCATGTAGATCGCCCCGCCGCCCACGGTCAGCGCGGGCGTGACCTTGTAGGTGGTGAAGAGCGTTCCGCTGTGGCGCGGCGTATTGGGGAACCAGCGGCCCGTGGATGCAGCCGGGGCATAACGGGTGACGCCCGCGACCGTGGTCGCTGTGAAGCCACCGTCGACGACCTTCGAGTCCATGAAGGTATAGCCGCCGAAGATATTCCAGTCCGGCGTGACATTGCCGTTGAAGCTGAACTCGATGCCGTCGATGCGCCGCTCGCCGATGAAGCTGACGAAGCCGTTGGCGTCGGTGGCGCGGGCGTTCTTCGTTTCGGTGCGGAACGCCGCAAGCGTGAGGGCGAGGCTGTCGCCCAGCAGGTTCCATTTGGTGCCCACTTCGTAGGAGCGTGTCTTTTCGACCTTCAGTGCATCGGTCAGCGCCTGCGACGTGACGTTGATCGCGTTGGTCTCCGTGCCGTTGGCGAGGAAGGAACCGGGCGGCGTCGCGGCTGTCGCGGTCGAGATATAGATGCTGCCATTTTCCGCCGGCTTGAAGACCAGACCGACATTGTAGGTCCAAAGATCGTCGTTACGGGCGAAGGTCGGCCGTCCGCCGGTCGTGTCCGTCGCGACAAGGCCCGGCGTCACGCGGGTTTCGTAGCGATCATACCGCCCGCCGATGTTGAGCAGCAGTGCATCGCTGAAGCTGATCGTGTCGAAGAAGGATGCTGCCTTGGTCGTGGTGGACGACCGTGTCCAGGTCTTGCGGGCGCTGCGCACGATGGGCGACACTGCGTTCGACGTATCGCTCGCATAGCTGACCCAAGGATCATAGGGATTGGGGTCGATCAGGCTGGTGCAGTTGTAACGCGCGACCGAATTCGGGCCGCAGCGCCCTCCCACCGCGTTAATGCCCGTGGCCACTGCCGTGCCGGTCGCCGCGTTGGAGACATAGTTGCCGTTGTGCGCGACTTCCTGACTGAATTCGACGCTGGCGGCAAAGCTGTTGCGCACGCCGCCGATGCTGAAGTCGCCCGACAGGTCGGTCTGGTTCAGCGTGCCCCATGTCTCGCTATAGCGGCTGTTGATGCGCCGCCACACCTGACCGTTGAGCACATTGCCCTGACTGTCGTCGGGCTGGGTCCAGAGATAGCCCTGACTGCTGCTGCCATAGCGGCTGGTGTTCCGCAGCTTCACGCCGCCGAAATCATGTTCGAAGCGGAAGGTGAGGTTGTCGACGTCGGTCTTGCGGAAATCGCGGTTGGCCAGACCGTAATAAGCGCCGCGCGGCACCGAGAAAGACTGGCCCGCCGGATTGGTGAAGCGGCCCGCAGGCGCCGTTTCGGTGACGCCCGCTGGCGCGTTGGCGACGGTGTAGAGATAGGGAATACCCGTGTCGGGCAGTTCGTCCGTATGGAGATGATAATAGCTGATGGTGAGGCTGGTCGGACCGGTCAGGCCGAGCTTGATCGAGGGCGCGATGCCCCAGCGCTTCTGGTAGATGGCGTCACGGCCCGCCACGTCCTGATCGTGCCACATGGCGTTGAGGCGGATGCCGACGAAATCGCTGACCGGCTGGTTGATGTCGATCGTCGCCCGCTTGTAGTCGGCATTCCCCACGGCACCGCTCGCCGCAATGAAGCGTTCGGCGGTCGGCACTTTGGTGACGAGGTTGAGCGATCCGCCCGCATTGCCACGCCCGCCCATACTGCTGTCGGAGCCTTTGACGACCTCGATCTGTTCGACCGCGAAAATCTCGCGGCTCTGCGCGCCAACGTCGCGCACGCCGTCGAGATAGGTGCTGGCCTGACTATCGAAGCCACGGATGAAGGGGCGGTCGCCCAGCGGATTGCCGCCTTCGCCTGCGCCCAGCGTGATGCCGGGCACGGTGCGCAGCGCTTCGGTGAGCGACGCCGAGGCGGTATCGCGGATCAATTGGGCGGGGATGATGCTGACGCTCTTGGGCGTGTCGAGCAGCGGGGCGGTATATTTGGGAGAGGAGGGGGCGTCGACCTTATAGCCTTCCTCGTCGATCGCCGTATCGGTGACGGTCATCGAGCCAAGGCGCTGTCCCTGCCCTGCCGCGCCCTGATCCTGCGCCAGCGCCGCAGCGGGCGAGGAGAGGAGGCCGACGCAGCTCAGCGCAAGGAATGTGGGCGCGAGCCGGGGCGAACGGTCGGACTTCGGGTTCATGTGCATCTGTGCTCCCTGACGATTCGTGGAAGCGCTAATGCGAATGGTTCGTAATCAAAGCAACTACAATTGCGAGGCGTTATCAGAAAAATCTCGTTTGACGCTCGATTTTGCCGCCTGAAAGATGCATGGGCGGCTATCTTTCGACAGCCGCCCTCATTCGTTCAAGCCGCCTCGGCCTGTTCTGCCGTGGCGGGAAGGCGGATGAGATAGTCGAAGGCGGACAAGGCCGCCGTCGATCCCGCGCCCATGGCGATCACGATCTGTTTGTAGGGCACGGTCGTGCAGTCGCCCGCAGCGAAGATGCCGGGCTGACTGGTTTCGCCACGCGCGTCGATCTCGATCTCGCCGCGAGGGGACAGGGCAATCGCGTCCTTCAGCCATTCGGTATTGGGGACAAGGCCGATCTGGACGAAGATCCCCTCCAGCTCGACATCATGCTCCGTGCCGTGGTTCCGGTCCTTGTAGCTGAGGCCCGTCACCTTCTCGCCATTGCCCTCGACCTTCGTGGTCAGCGCCGATGTAATGATCTTCACATTGGGCAGGCTGGCGAGCTTGCGCTGAAGCACGGCGTCGGCGCGCAACTGGCTGTCAAATTCGATCAGCGTCACATGTGCGACGATCCCGGCAAGGTCGATCGCGGCTTCCACACCGCTGTTGCCGCCGCCGATCACCGCGACGCGCTTGCCCTTGAACAAGGGACCATCGCAGTGCGGGCAATAGGCCACGCCCTTGTTGCGATATTCGTCCTCGCCCGGCACGCCCATCTGACGCCAGCGCGCGCCGGTCGACAGGATGAGCGTCCGGCCCTTGAGCGATGCGCCATTTTCCAGCACGACTTCGTGATAGCCGCCCTGCGCCTTCGCCGGGATCAGCTTGGCCGCTTTTTGCAGGTTCATGATCTCGACATCATAGTCGCGGACATGCTGCTCCAGCGCGGTGGCGAGCTTCGGGCCTTCGGTGCGGCTGACCGAGATGAAATTCTCGATGTCCATCGTGTCGAGCACCTGCCCGCCGAAGCGCTCAGCCGCGACGCCGGTGCGGATGCCCTTGCGCGCGGCGTAGATCGCCGCCGCAGCGCCCGCAGGGCCGCCGCCGATCACCAGCACCTCGAACGGCTCCTGCGCCTTGATCTTTTCGGCC
This sequence comes from Sphingobium amiense, assembly GCF_003967075.1. Taxonomy (NCBI): domain Bacteria; kingdom Pseudomonadati; phylum Pseudomonadota; class Alphaproteobacteria; order Sphingomonadales; family Sphingobiaceae; genus Sphingobium; species Sphingobium amiense. The sequence goes on along the minus strand of NZ_AP018664.1, from coordinate 1,932,420 downwards.
GCGCGGGCTGCCGCGCCGCTGTCGATCTTCGCGACGATCTGTTCCAGCTCCATCCGGCCCGAGGCGAAGGGTTCGCCGTTCAGATAGACGGTCGGGACGGCCATGATCTTGCGCGCATCCACCTCTTCCTTGAAGAGAGCGCCGTCGATGGCGACATGGCTGATGCGCGGATTGAGCACGCTCATGAGGTTCAGCGCCTGCACCACGTCAGGGCAGTTCTGGCAGGACAGCGAGAAATAGGTTTCGAAGGCATAATCGCCGTCGAGGTCTCTAATCTGCTGGATCAGATCCTGCGCCGCCTTCGACGGATGGCCGCCGACCTGAAGCAGCGCGAGCACGAGGCTGGTGAATTCATGCCCCATCGGCAGGCCCGCGAAGGTCACGCCGATGTCCGTGCCCGCGCGGCGGATCATGAAGCTCGGAATTCGGCTCGCCGTGCCGGCGGTGATGCTCACCTTGTCCGACAGTTCGGCAATCTCGCCCAGCAATTCCTTGAGTTCGCGCGATTTCGCGCCATCGTCCAGCGACGCCACCAGCTCGATGGGCTGCGTGATGTTCGCCATATAGGCCTTGAGCTGGCCCTTGAGATTTGCGTCCAACATGATCGTAGCTCCGTTGCTGCCGCCCGCTTCGCGGGGCGCGGCCTGCCGCTGCCGGACGGTGCGACCCGAAGACCGGCAGATGCGAAATTGGGTAACTGGTCGTGAACGCCCGCCGGACGCTGCCCGGCGGGTGCCCTGTCAATCGTCAGATCTTGCCGACAAGGTCGAGCGAGGGAGCAAGGGTTTCCGCGCCTTCTTCCCACTTGGCCGGGCACACTTCGCCGGGGTGGCTGACCCAATATTGCAGCGCCTTGATCTTGCGCAGCAGCTCAGCGGCGTTGCGGCCCACACCTTCCGGCGTGATTTCCACGAGCTGGATGTTGCCTTCCGGATCGAGCACGAAGGTGCCGCGGTCGGCAAGGCCTACGCCCGGACGCAGAACGCCGAACTGGTTGGAAATGTCGTGGTTCTGATCGCCAACCATATAATAGTTGATCTTGCCGATGGCGGGCGAGGTGTCGTGCCACGCCTTGTGGCTGAAATGCGTGTCGGTCGACACCGAATAGACTTCCACGCCCAGATTCTGGAGCGTCGGATAGATGTCGGCAAGGTCTTCCAGTTCGGTTGGGCAGACGAAGGTGAAGTCGGCCGGGTAGAAGAAGAAGACGGCCCACTTGCCCTTCACGTCGGCGTCGGTGATGTCGACGAACTTGCCTTCCTTGTAAGCGGTGGCCTTGAAGGGCTGAAGGGGAGTGTTGATGAGAGCCATGGACGATCCGGTTCCTTGAACAGGGGTTGATGTTGCGATGCGTGATGTAGGGGGCAGGCGCCGTAGTTGGAAATTGGTTTTCTTATATGGATCAATCGAGAGAAACGATCACCGACTGCCCCGGTGATCGACCGTTCCAACCCATCAAACGTGCCGGCTGGTGATCATCACAGCCTAGACGCGCCGGGCGATGGCTCCTGCGGCCCAGCCCATGCCCACCGCAAGCGCGATGGCGGCGAGGCCGTAGAGGAAGGACCAGCGCTGCGCGGCGGTCGCCATGAACTGTTCGAAGCCGGATTTGCGCACCACGATGTCGCGCACCGCGCCCGCGACGACCCGGCCGTCCTGCACGAGGAAGGTTTCGGCGGTATAGTCGCCCACGATCACGCGCGCCGACAGCGGCAGGCGGGCGCGGTAGAGGACGCCGTCCGTGATCTCGACCGTGCCGGGCCGCTCGACGAACAGTCCCGCCCGCGCGCGCAGGTCGACGAGGCCCGCCTGAAAGCGGTCGAGTTCGGCGGTGTTGTTGAGCGATGAGGGAGAAAGCTGCAGCTTGTCGAGGCCAAGCTCGTAGATGGCGGCGGTGCGATCGTCGACGATCCGGTCGATGGGGCGGGAAGATGCCATGGCATAGAAGCTGGGCGCGGAGCGGAAGCGGGCGGTGTCGGCATTGACCCAGATGCCCGCCACCTTCTGCTTTTCGCGCATGACTATCGACTGTTCCGGGCCTTTCAGCACCACGACGATGTCGGCGGGCTTTTCCGGCTTGCGCCCGTCGGGGTAGACGATGGCGCCGAACAGCAGCAGGTCCGCGCCGGTGAAGCTGTACTGGATCACCACGTCGCGCTGCGACACGTCGGGCACGAGTTGCGGCGCGGGCGCGGCGGCGATCAGCAGCGCGACCGGCGAAAGGGCGAGCGCGCGGCGCATCAGCGCAGTTCGATCGTGTAGATTTCGTCGGGCCGCCAGCCCAGCCCCAGCGCCATCCGGAACGCGACCAGCAGCACGATGGCGGCGAGCAGGATGCGCAGATATTCCGGGCGGATCGACATAGACAGGCGCGTGCCCACCTGCGCGCCGGTGACGCTGCCGATCAGGAGCAGCATGGCGAGGACGAGGTCCACCGCCTTGGTCGTCATCGCGTGCATCATGGTCGTCGCCATGGTGACGAACAGGATCTGGAACAGCGATGTGCCGACCACCGACTGCGTCGTCATACCCAGCAGATAGAGCATGGCGGGCACGAGGATGAAGCCGCCGCCCACGCCCAGCAGCATCGTCAGAACGCCCGTCGCCATGCCCAGCAGCAGCGGCGCGAGCGGCGAGATATAGAGGCCCGAGCCGTAGAATCGCCAGCGCATCGGGAGTGCGGCGACGAGCGGATGATGGCGGCGCTTGCGGGCGGGCGGGCGTTTGCCGGTCTTGAGGAAGTAGAGCGCCTGAAGCGATTCCTTGGCCATCAGGCCGCCGATCCCGCCGAGCATGACGACGTAGAGGATGCCGATCACCGTGTCGATCTGACCCAGTTGCTGGAGCAGGCGGAAGAGGAGGACGCCGATCCCCGCGCCGATCACGCCGCCCGCGATCAGCACCCAGCCCATGCGGAAATCGACCGTGCCGCGCGACATGTGCGTGACGACGCCCGACACGCTCGCGCCCGTCACCTGAGAGGCGGCGGAGGCGGCGGCAACCGTGGGGGGGATGCCGTAGAAGATCAGCAGCGGAGTCGTCAGGAATCCGCCGCCCACGCCGAACATGCCGGACAGAAGACCCACCACCCCGCCCAGCCCGATGATGACGAGCGCGTTCACCGACAGGTTGGCGATGGGCAGGTAAAGATCCATGCTGCCTCCCGCGTTAACGGCAAAAGGCGGCGGGATAAAGCGCGGAGACCGGGGCGGCGATCAAAAATCCGCCCCGAGCGTTAGCGCAAGGCCCGAGCGAGGCCGTGCGTCGCCCGCGATCCGCTGCCGCCATTCGAACGACAGGCGTGTGGGAATGCCGGGCAGCGGCAGGGGGAGGCTGGCTTCCGGCCCGATGTCGAGGCGGCTGACGCCGGGCTGCGCACCGCCCGACACCGCGCCGCCCAGACGGAGGGGCGTTCCGCCGATGGGCGCGGCGAGGGAGGCTTTGCCGTCGATGAAGGCGTCTTTTCGGCGGAGGCCGACGATGCCTGCCTGCGCATAGCCTGTCGCTTCCACGCCGGGGAGGATGGGCGTGGGGCCGAAGCCGCCGACGATCATCGCGGCGATGGCGTTGCGGCCGCCGTCGCCCAGCGCGGCGCGGCGTTCGACCGCCAGGCTGACGGGCAGCGTGCGGGACGGCTGGAAGGTGAGGCCGAGCGCAGCTTCGGGGGCGGCGGGCTGCCGGAGGGCGCTCGATAGGCGGGCATAGGCGGCGAGGCGGCTCGTCGTGGCTGGGGTCAGGTCATAGTCGATCCGCACTCCCGCCTGCGATCCGCCGAGCCGTCCCGCCGGGACTGCGCCTTCGCCAGCGCCGCCATCGGGCCGCCAGAGCATCCACGCGCTGCCCCGCCAGCGGCCGGGCGTGCGGGCCTGCGGATCGGGCGGAGGGGCCAGCGGGACGGCGGCGATGCCTGCGCCCGGCGCGAAATCGGCAAGGCGTTCCGACAGGCCGCCATGGTGACGGCCGGCGAAGGACTGTGAGCCATGCGTGAAATCGAGCGGGCCGCCATCTCCGGCGAATGACCGGGCGACGATGGGAGCGAGGCGGGGCGAAGGGCGGAGTGCTGTCGCGGGTGCATGCGCTGTTACGGAAACCGGCGAAAGCGGCCCAACGGTGGGAAGCCGCGGCGCAATGGATGCAACGCTGGCGACCGGGGGCGGGGCGGGCGGGTCTGCCGGGATGCCGCCATGGCTTGCCAGACGCATCGCCACCCATGCGGCAAGGACGACGCCGAAGAAGCGCAGCGGGCGGCCCGGCGCTGCGGTCACGGCAGGTTCTCGGGATCGGGGAAATGATGCTGCGTCTTGTCCCACCTCAGCGGATGGCCCCGGAGCGAGCGGACATAGAGGAAAAGGGCGCGGCGGGCGGCGAGGATGGCGATATAGTTGGCGACGACCGTGCGGGGGATCGCACCGATGCCGTAGCGCCAGCCATAGGCCGATCCCACGAATGCCGCGCGCATCCCGGTGCGCCAGAGCATCAGGCAGAGGTTGAGCCAGAGCAGCATCCGCAGCCGGGGCGAAGCAGGCGGCGGGGCGATGTCGGTGAACAGGCCCGCCAGCATCAGGATCGCCCAGAGCAGGAGCGTCGCATAGGCGGCGGAAAGGATGAGCGCGGCAAGAGTCGAGCGGCGGTCGCGAATGCGCATCCACCATTCGGCTGGGCCGCCGCGCCAGCCGAGCCGGTCCCATCCGGCGAGCGCGATGCCGACCATCCAGCGCGCTTTCTGACGGACGGCGGCTTCCACCGTGTCGGGGAAATGTTCGCGGGTCGCGACCATTCCGCCGTCCGCATCGCGCATCCGCACGAATACGCCGCGCCCGCCAAGGTCGCCCAGCCGCAGGCCCGCTTCATAATCCTCCGTCAGCGAGGCCGGGTCGAAGGGGCCGCCATGGCCCCTGTCGTCGAGGCGCCCCAGCATCTGCCGGTCGAAGGCGCAGGCGACTCCGGCGGACGGCATGGAGGCGCCCAGCGCTTCGCGGACGGTGAGGAACTTGCCATGGTTTTCCCGTCATCGGCCTGTAGAGTAGTTATGAAGACCCTGAATTTCGGCCTCACGAAGATGGTAGCGGAGGAACGTTATCGCTTGGACAGTCCGCTCAAGAAGTTCAGGGTTTAAGCGGCTTTCTGCGGCATTGCAGTCACCGGCCTAAGCGTCACAAAGCGGCTAACAGGCGCTTCCCGCAGGTTTCTATTGCAAAATAGGAAATCGCCTAGGAAGATGGTTAATATCTGGGGGAATCGCTATGGGGCCGCGCATCTTTTTAGATGAATTGATTCAGGCGAGGGGGGAAACCTATGCGGGCATCTCACATCTGCTGGGTCGCAACTCGGCTTACATTCAACAATATGTCAAACGCGGCACGCCCGCGTCCCTAAGCGCGCGCGACCAAGATATCCTTGCCCGCTATTTCGGAATGCCTGCCGACTTTCTTCGGCCGACCACGGCCTCGTCAAAGACATCTGTTAATGATCAAGCCATCGCTCATGTTCGTGCAGCAATCTCGGCATGTGAGGCATTGCAACTCGGATATGTCGTTACCGCCTTGGAAAGAGCGCTGAAGCTGCTCGAATCCAACGAGCGGATCGTAACTAGGCGCCCAAGCTGAGGCAGGTCATACATCATGCCTGATTCGTTCGGACTTTCCGAAAAACAGCGAGACTGCCTTCATCTCGTTGGACAGGGCTTAACGTCCAAGGAAATAGCGCGGAGGCTGAACACATCCGCCGGCGTTATCGACAATTACATTCTAGCAGCCGTCCGCATCATGGGCGTCAGCACGCGAAGAGAGGCGGCGCAAATGCTTCGTCAGCGTGAGAGCGAGGCGATGCAGCAATTGCACGTGCAACCGGCAAATCTTGCCAGCCGTGTAAATCCCGGTGAACTGATCGTATCGAACGCCGATCGAGACGAGACTTCGTCGACATCGGCTTCGATGCCCAGAGAGGAGCCAGGAAGCGGCCGTTTGGTCCGGGCATTGGCGCATCTAGGGGCTGCTACGATAGATCACGTAGGCGGCGAACCGCATAATCTGAAACGATGGGAGGTTCCTTTGGCGATACTGTTTACCTCCCTCCTGACCACCGCGATACTCGCCGCAATCATCGCGATCTATTATTGGACTGTTGATTGCTGCTGAGAAGTGACCCGGGGTTTTCATCGAGAAGTGACCCACCTTGCGATTATGTTTCGGATGTCAGGGGTGGGTCAAGATGGGGTTTTCTCCTTCCGGGTTTTGGGCTGCTGAGCGGAGCTGTTCTTGAACCTGAAGCTGTCGTTGCCGGTCTCGAGGATGTGGCAGTGATGGGTGAGCCGATCGAGGAGCGCGGTGGTCATCTTGGCATCTCCGAACACGGTGGCCCATTCGCTGAAGCTGAGGTTGGTGGTGATGATGACGCTGGTGCGCTCGTAAAGCTTGCTCAGCAGATGGAACAGCAGGGCGCCGCCTGAGGCGCTGAACGGCAGATAACCAAGCTCGTCGAGGATCACGAGATCGGAGTGGGCAAGCCTTCCGGCGATCTGCCCTGCCTTGCCCTGCGCCTTCTCCTGTTCCAGCGCGTTGACCAGCTCGACCGTGGAGAAGAACCGCACGCGCTTGCGATGATGCTCGATGGCCTGGACGCCTAGGGCGGTGGCGATGTGGGTCTTGCCGGTTCCGGGTCCGCCGACCAGCACGATATTGTCGGCCACGTCCATAAACTCGCAGCGGTGAAGCTGGCGGACCAGCGCCTCGTTGACCTCGCTGCTGGCAAAGTCGAAGCTCGCCAGATCGCGATAGGCCGGGAACCGTGCGATCTTGAGCTGATAGGATACCGACCGCACTTCCCGTTCGGCAGTCTCCGCCTTCAAAAGCTGGGACAGGATCGGGACGGCCGCGTCGAACGCGGGCGCGCCTTGCTCCATGAGATCGGTGACGGCCTGCGCCATGCCATGCATCTTGAGGCTGCGCAGCATGACGATGATGGCGCCGCTGGCGGGATCATGACGCATGGCGGTTCTCCCCGCGCAGCGCATCATAGCGTTCCACATTGGCAAGGGGCTCGCTGACCAGCCTCAGCGCCTGGGGCGCCGTGATCGGCGGTGTCGTCAGCGGCTTGCCGTCGATCAGCCGGTGCAGCAAGTTGAGGATATGGGTTTTGGTCGGAACACCGGACTCCAGCGCCATGGTAACCGCGCGCAGTACGACCTGCTCGTCATGATGCAGCACCAGGGCAAGGATCTCGACCATCTCTCTGTCGCCGCCGGGAGCGCGCAACAGATGGCGCTGTAACCGCTGGAAGGCATCGGGCATCTCTAGGAACGGCGCGCCATTGCGCAGGGCGCCAGGCTTGCGCTGGACCACTGCCAGATAATGGCGCCAGTCATAAACAGTGCGTCCTGGCCCATCATGGGATCGTTCGATGATGCGCTGGTGTTCGCACAGCAACTGCCCCTCGGCCACCACGAGGAAGCGGTCGGGATAGAGCCGCACGCTGACAGGGCGGTTGGCAAAGGATGCCGGCACGCTGTAGCGGTTGCGCTCCAGATGGACGAGGCAGGTCGGTGAGACCCGCTTGCCATATTCGACAAAGCCGTCGAACGGCCTGCCCATCGGCATCAGGCTTGCCACCTCCTCGGCCCAGGCATCAGCGACAGAGCCCGGTTCGATCCCGTGCGGGATATCCTGCCACAGCGCCTTGCAGCGATCCTCCAGCCAGCTGTTCAGGGCGTCGAGCGTCTCGGTCTGGGGAACGGGCTGCCACAGGCGATGCCGCGCATCCTGGACGTTCTTCTCGACCTGCCCCTTCTCCCAACCCGCTGCCGGATTACAGAACTCTGCCTCGAACAGATAATGGCTCACCATCGTGAGGAAGCGGGCGTTGACGGTCCGATCCTTGCCGCGCCCGACCTTGTCGACGGCAGTGCGCATGTTGTCATAGATGCCGCGGCGCGGCACCCCGCCCAGCACGCGGAACGCGTGATTATGGGCGTCGAACAGCATCTCGTGGGTCTGGAGCAGATAGGCTCGAACGAAGAAGGCCCGGCTGTAGCTGAGCTTGAAGTGTGCAACCTGCAGCTTGGTGCGGACACCATCGATGATCGCCCAGTCCTCGCTCCAGTCAAACTGGAATGCTTCACCCGGTGCGAACGACAACGGCACGAAGGTGCCCTTGCCGCTCATCTGCTGCTGGCGGCGATAATCATCGCGCCAGGCACGAGCAAAGGCCGCGACACGGCCATAGGACCCGTCAAAGCCCAGGCTCACCAGATCGGCATGCAACTGCTTGATCGTGCGCTTCTGCTTGCGCGATCGGCCCATCTCTCGCCTGAGCCAGACCGTCAGCCGATCGACGAACGGATCCAGCTTGCTCGGCCGCTCGGGCACTTTGAACTGCGGCTCGACTGTGTCTGACCGCAGATATTTACGGACCGTGTTGCGGGATAGACCGGTACGCTTGGCTATCTCCCGGATCGACAGATGATCGCGGTAATGCCAGCGCCGGATGACGCTCAATAATGCCATGTCCAACACTCCATGGTCCCCCGCTCAAAGCCAGGGACGTGTTCAAACATGGGTCACTTCTCAGTGAAAATTACTGGCTTCCCCGGGTCACTTCTCAGCAGCAATCAACAAGTGCGGCACCGTCTTCGCGATTCGCCCCCTTAAATGCGGACTTCGCCTCGTCCGTCATTTCCTCAACGACGGCCCAACCGTGCTGGTCGGCATGGGTCCGCCCGTAGGTTAGCTGTCGCTCGATGCTGTGTCCGTCGCGCTGCCCCTGCGAGCTAAAGCGCGCATAAAGGTAAGCGGGCTTCGTTTCGGAAGCGGCTTTTATATCCGTGATGTGTTTGACCATAAACCTGACCTACGCGGGATTGCGTTGCCAACCTGTTTACAACCGCAACCACATGCTCGGCGTCATGCAGCAACACCGCCTTGAACGATGTTCCGTCCAGCGCCTCGCGCCGCCGCATCGCCCGCCACAGGGCGTTGAGGCAGTCGGCCTTCGTCGTCGGGCCGGGGCGGGGCGTTATGCAGAGGACGACCTTATCGCTTCCTGCCGCCGCCCCCTCGACCGCCGCTGCCGTGGCGGGATCGTTGGGATAGACGCCGACGAACAAAGTGCAGTCCGCGTCCCGCCACTGGTGGAGGGCGTGGGCGAGCATCGCGCCGATCACCTCGCTTTCCTGCCAGGCGGGGATGAAGACGGCGATGCGGCCTGGCGCGGCGGAGGGCGGCAGCCGGTCGCTCGTCATCCGGGGATGGCGGACATACACCGTCGAGTCGCGCCAGAGCTTGCGGACGATGAACAGGCCATCGACCAGCAGATCGTCGATCCCGCCGATGGCGAATCCGATCGCCGCGAACAGCAATAATTCATGATAAGCGACGCCCAGAGCAGTCGCCATATAGTGCCCCCAAAAGCCCGGCCCCCCTCGCTTTCAGTGGCGCGACGTTAGACTTTTTACCGTTTATTCCAAGGGGCTTGATGCGTTGTCGAAACAAAATGTGAGAAGGTCGGTCCAAGTGCGCCGACGATCAGTCGCCTGATCTTCGGGATGGGCTGAAACGGTTCGGCGCAAAGCGCATCGTCCTGACGGTGTGGACATGCTACAGCCTGTTTCACGGGCAATAGGAAAGATCCGATCATCGACCACACTCTTGCACGGCAACGGGAGGAGGGTGACATGGAGAAGGACGTGAACTACCTGCTGCACCGGCAGCAGATGGCGATGGCACGGGCGCAGGCCAGCCGATCCGCCGAAGGGAAAGCCGCCTATAGCGGTCTGGCGCAGGCCTATACCGACCAGATCGTCGCATATCGCCGCGAGAATGAAAGACTGATCGCCCGCGCCCATTGAGGCGGACGGGAGGTTAGCGTCTTGTCCTTTCCTGCCCGTGATGTCATCCGCCCGGTTCAGGCGGAGGGACAGGGCATGGCGTTCAGTCGATATGGTATTTGTGTGGCGATGGCCGCGCTCGGCACCACGGCGTGCGTGGGCACGATAGCCGAATCGCGGGTTCGGTCGGGCCTTGTGGGGGCCGGATTGTCCGACGCCATGGCTGCCTGCATGGCCAGACCCATGGTCGACGGGTTGAGCATCGGGCAGTTGCGGAAGCTCCAGTCGCTTGGCGCAGTCCGCAACTCTCAAAAACAAGGCCTGACCGTGGCGCAATTCCTTCACAACGTCCGCGCTTTGCACGATCCGGAGATCGTCGCGGTCACGGGGAAGGCTGCTCTGGGCTGCGCATTCTAGGGCAAATTCGCCGTTTTTCCCGCCGGAGCGCTCCGCAGATTTTGCAATTTTGCAAAGTGATTTTGCGAAATTTGCTGGCGCGGTCCCCTTTGCTGTGCTTATCGCCCTTCCATCCGCTTCAACGCACAAGGACGGGCCGGACCCATGAACATTCACGAATATCAGGCCAAGGAACTGCTGGCGAAATATGGCGCGCCGATCGCCGCCGGTTATGCCGCCTTCTCCGTCGATGAAGCGGTCGAGGCCGCCAAGAAGCTGCCCGGACCGCTCTATGTCGTGAAGTCGCAGATCCACGCCGGTGGCCGTGGCAAGGGCAAGTTCAAGGAACTCGGCCCCGACGCCAAGGGCGGCGTCCGCCTCGCCTTCAACCTCGACGAGGTGAAGGCCCATGCCACCGACATGCTGGGCAACACGCTGGTGACGATCCAGACCGGCGAAGCGGGCAAGCAGGTCAACCGCCTCTACATCACCGACGGCGCGGACATCGCCAAGGAATTCTACCTCGCGCTGCTGGTCGACCGCGCCACCAGCCGCATCGCTTTCGTGGTGTCGACCGAAGGCGGCATGGACATCGAGGAAGTCGCGCATTCGACGCCTGAAAAAATCCACAGCTTCTCGGTTGATCCCGCTGCGGGCTTCCAGCCGCACCATGGCCGCGCCGTCGCCGCAGCTCTCGGCCTCACCGGCGATCAGGCCAAGCAGGCGGCCAAGGTCGCGTCCTCGCTCTACGCCGCCTTCCTCGACACCGACGCCGAGCAGATCGAGGTCAATCCGCTGGCGCTGACCGAGCAGGGCAACCTGCTGGTGCTCGACGCCAAGGTCGGTTTCGACGGCAACGCCATGTTCCGCCACAAGGACATCGCCGAACTGCGCGACCTGACCGAAGAAGATGCGGCGGAAGTCGAAGCGTCCAAATATGACCTCGCTTACATCAAGCTCGACGGCAATATCGGCTGCATGGTGAACGGCGCGGGTCTTGCCATGGCGACGATGGACATCATCAAGCTGAACGGCGAATTCCCCGCCAACTTCCTCGACGTGGGCGGCGGCGCCACCACGGAGAAGGTGACGGCCGCTTTCAAGATCATCCTGAAAGATCCGGCGGTGAAGGGCATTCTCGTCAACATCTTCGGCGGCATCATGAAATGCGACATCATCGCCAACGGCATCGTCGCCGCCGCCAAGGAAGTGAACCTGTCGGTTCCGCTGGTCGTCCGCCTCGAAGGCACCAACGTCCAGCAGGGCAAGGACATCCTGGCCAATTCGGGTCTCCCCATCGTCCCCGCCGACGATCTGGGCGACGCGGCCAAGAAAATCGTGGCGGAAGTGAGGAAGGCGGCCTGAGTCACTTTTCCGCCTGACTGAACAAATCGAGGGTGCGGGTGGTCCGGAAACGGGCTGCCCGCGCCCGTGTTGGCATTGATAACGGAGGATGTTGCAATGAAGATCCTTGTGCCCGTGAAGCGGGTGATCGACTATAATGTGAAACCGCGCGTCAAGGCGGACGGCACGGGCGTGGACCTGGCCAACGTCAAGATGAGCATGAACCCGTTCGACGAAATCGCGGTCGAGGAAGCCATTCGCCTGAAGGAAAAGGGCGTGGCGACCGAGGTCGTCGCGGTTTCCATCGGCGTCGCCAAGGCGCAGGAGACGCTGCGCACCGCTCTGGCCATGGGCGCAGACCGCGCCATCCTGATCCAGACCGACGATGAGGTCGAGCCGCTGGGCGTCGCCAAGCTGCTCGCCAAGGTGCAGGAAGAGGAAGGCGCCGGCCTCATCATCCTGGGCAAGCAGGCCATCGACGACGACAGTAACCAGACGGGCCAGATGCTCGCCGCACTGCTCGGCCGTCCGCAGGGCACTTTCGCCAGCAAGATCGAGGTCGAGGGCGACAGCGTGAACGTCACCCGCGAAGTCGACGGCGGGCTGGAGACGGTGAAGCTCACCACCCCGGCCATCGTCACCACCGACCTGCGCCTCAACGAGCCGCGCTACGCCTCGCTGCCCAACATCATGAAGGCCAAGAGCAAGCCGCTCGCCACCAAGACGCCCGCCGATTACGGCGTCGACATCGCCCCGCGCCTCGCGACGCTCAAGGTCGTTGAACCGGCCAAGCGTTCGGCGGGCATCAAGGTGGCCGATGTCGATGAACTGGTCGGCAAGCTGAAAGCGCTGGGCGTCGCCTGATTTTCCGAAGGGAACCAAGACAATGAAGACTCTGGTTTGGGTTGAACATGAAGGCGGCGCGGTCAAGGATGCGACGCTGTCCGCCGTCACCGCCGCAGGCAAGCTGGGCGAAGTGCATCTGCTGGTCGCCGGGGCGGGCGTTTCCGCTGTCGCCGATGCCGCCGCGAAGATCGCAGGGGTGGGCAAGGTCCATGTCGCCGACGACGCGGCTTTCGGCCATGCGCTGCCTGAAAATGTCGCGCCGCTGGTCGTCGAGCTGATGGGCAGCCACGACGCCTTCGTCGCGCCCGCCACCAGCAACGGCAAGAATATCGCGCCGCGCGTCGCCGCACTGCTCGACGTGATGCAGATCAGCGACATCCTGTCGGTCGAGAGCGAAGACACGTTCACGCGCCCCATTTACGCGGGCAACGCCATCGCGACCGTCCAGTCGAAGGACGCCAAGAAGGTCATCACCGTGCGCGGCACCGCTTTTGAAAAGGCCGCTTCGGAAGGCGGCAGCGGCGCGGTGGAAGCCGTGGCGTCGACCGGCGACAAGGGGCTTTCCTCCTTCGTCGGCGCGGAAATCGCCAAGCTGGAGCGTCCCGAACTGACCAGCGCAAAGGTCATCGTGTCGGGCGGCCGGGCGCTGAAGGACGGTGAGACGTTCGAACAGCTTATCTTCCCCCTTGCCGACAAGCTGGGCGCTGCCGTCGGCGCTTCGCGCGCCGCCGTCGACGCGGGCTATGTCCCCAACGACTATCAGGTCGGCCAGACCGGCAAGATCGTCGCCCCCGAAGTCTATGTCGCGGTCGGCATTTCCGGCGCGATCCAGCATCTTGCCGGCATGAAGGACAGCAAGACCATCGTCGCCATCAACAAGGACGAGGACGCGCCGATTTTTCAGGTGGCGGACATCGGCCTGGTCGGCGATCTGTTCAAGATCGTGCCGGAACTTACCGAGAAGCTGTAAGCGGCTTTACACCGGATAGGAAAGAGGGCGCGGAACCGGCTGGCTCCGCGCCCTTTTTTGCGCTTATTCGCAGCGCACGTCACTCTTGTCGATGGCGCGGCCCGCGAGTGCGCCGCCGCCTGCGCCGAGGATCGTGCCGAGCGTCTTCGACCCGCCCGGCGCGATGATGTTGCCGAGCACGCCGCCCGCCAGCGCGCCGACGATGGTGCCGGTGGTGCCGTCATCCCGCTTGCAATAATAGCGGCCGTCATTGTCGCGGTAGATATAGTCATTGTCGCGGATCGGACGATAGCGGGGCGGCGGGCCGCGGCGGTCCGGGCGGTTATAGCCATAGCCTCCGCCATAATTGTCGGAGGTGCATGCGCCCAGCGGCAGCATGGCGAGAATGGCGGCGGCGAGGATCGGCTTGCGCATTTCAGGCTTCCTTTGTTGTTGCCCGCTCGCCGGTTCAACCCGCGAGCGCGGACATGGTTGCGCAGGCGATACGGAAAGAGCGCACACGGAAAACCGCCCGTTCCATGCCGTGAGAGGGGGGGATACGGCAGGGAACGGGCGGCGGCCGGCGGCGAGCGGGGGGACGTGCCGCCGGAAACTGTCGGGGTTCGCGCGGGGACGCCCTTAGTGCGGGAGCTGCGTCGTCGCGCCGGTGGGGGTGGCGACGGCGGGGGCGGTCACGCGCTGTTCGTCGAGCTTCGCCTTGGCGTCGTTATAGCGCGTCGTGAGGTCATTCTTGAACTCGGTCAGCTTGCCTTCGTCATACAGCTTCTTGCCGACATATCCGGCGATCGCGCCGAAGATCAGGGTGCGGATCATGGGGGTCTCCTTTTAGGGTTGCTTTGGCGGGATAACCGGCCAGCCGACGCGAAGGTTCCGCGATTTCCGGCCCGGCAAAGCGCTTGCGGCAAGGCGAGCGCGGGCGGGGACGGGCCGTGCGGGCGGCGGGTCAGTCCGCCGCCGCACCCTGCGCGAAGAAGGCGTCGCGCGCCCGGATCGCGGCTTCCTCATAGGGGCGGTGCTGCGCGTCCTGCATCTCGGCGAAGCGGTCCTCCTCCTCCTCGGTCAGCGCGCGCCGGTAGCGGTCGATGTCGTAATAATCCTCGCTCTCCTCCCCGTCGAAGCCGGGCGGCGGCGGGAAGTCGGTGCGCCAGCCCCCGGCGATGTCGTCCCACCAGATGCCGCGCAGTTTCGCCGCCGCTTCATCGGGCGGGAGGCTGGCGAGGCGGACCAGTTGCGGGCAAAGTTCACACCGTTCCTCGGCCTGCGCGAGCGCGGCTTTCTGCGGCGGTGAGCGGCAGGCGCGCGGCGATGAAGAGCGCCACCGACGCGGCGGGAGAGAGGAGCGTGGCGGGGAGCGCGGGGCGCGCTTCGTCTGCGTCGGGTTCAGGGGCGTCGGGTTCAGCGGCTGCGGGTGCGGGGGTGGCGGGCGCCGGGGCGGAGGCTTCGGGCGGGCAGAGCAGGTCGCAGAAGGCGGCGAAATCCTGCGCCACGATGCGGGCGAGCGCGGCGTCGGTGCCCTCGGCAGGGGCATCGGCCATGCGGTCGAGCCGGGCGAGCATCGACATGGCGAGCCGGTTGTCGTGGCGGTGGCGGCGGATTTCCGTGCCGTCCTCGTCGCGCGTCACGACCTCCTCCTGCCCCAGCAGCGCGCGGGCGAGCAACGTGTCGGCGAGCCGGGCGCGCGCAATCAGGATCGCCGCGTCCCAGCCGATCCGAAAGGCCGCCCCGTCCGCCCGGATGCGCAGCGCATAGGCGGCGCGCTCCGAAATCTGCGCCGCCTCGCACGCGGTGCGCACGATCCCGGTGGCCGCGAGCGTTTCGACGAAGAGCCGCTGGCGCGCAGGCGACCAGCCGTCGACGCGCACCTGCGGCGCGGGGCTGGGGAGGGTGATGTCGTGGAAGGTCATGGCTGTGCGCTCCCGGATGCGAGGGTTTGCCGGGAGGGTAGGGGAGCGGTGGGTGTGTAGGACAGGGGTGGGGGTTAGGCGCCTGTTTTGCGGCGGTTTATGATCGCCTGCATTTTGGCCATCACCTGATCGTGCGGGATGCGGGGGCTGGTGGATGCCATCGCCTTTTCAACCTTGGCGCGGAGCCAGGCGTCATAGGCTTCGGCTTCCTCGGTCGTCGCGAACTCGGAGACGATTGGGTCGAGTTTGGTCACGCAAATAGGCTAGCATAGACGGGCGGCAATGCAAAATATCGAGCGCATGGCCGCCGCGTTACCGCATGGTAGAAGATGCCCTTCGATACTACTCTATGAAGAATGCGTCATCGAAGCGCTCCGATTCGGACGGCTTCGAAACTTCCTATCATCGTCAAGCGCCTGTTTTAGGCGAAGCGATTCCATATTTGATGTCTGTCGATCAAGAGTTTCTTGATATTGGACAAAAAGCTCGACAAGCCAGTTCGCATCTGGTGCGTTCTTCATCTGTTCTGCTCCCGTTCCTTCTTCTAGGTGATAACACCCTTGACAGAAGACTCAATGAGAGATTGCTTCGTTCCATCGCATTTGAGAAATCTTGGGTGAGATAATGACTTCGAATGATAAAGAAGCCTTCATCGCTTTAATCGCACCTATCGGTATCGATATGAACCAAGTTATTTCAGTGATAACTGAAAAAGCAGCTCAAATAAGGTACCATCCAAACGTGATAAAGCTCACCGAGTTTTTCTCTGAAAATGGTTTAGTTGAAAAAAGTTATAAGAATGAAGTTGAACGTTACGAGGCCTATATAAAAGCCGGAGATGATCTTTGCGAAAAAGCTGGAAGAGGTGACATACTTTCTTTAATTGGGGTTGCAAAGATGCTGTACGGAGGTCATGAAAGAAGGCGTGATCTATCGAAAACTCGCACATTAAATATTATAAGACAGATTAAGAGACTTGATGAATATAACACGTTAGAAAGAATATATGGAAGAAATATAATATTTGTTGGCTGCTATTCATCAATTGAAAGTAGAAAAAATTACCTTGTAGATAGAATGAGGTTTAGCAATAGAACGTCCAACACATCCAAGTTAGAGAGTGATGCTCTAAAGATTATATCCATTGACGAAGATGAAGCGGACAAGGACTATGGACAAAAAATAATTGATTGTTATCCAAAATCAGATTTTATATTGGATTGTACATCGAGGCGTACACTAGAAGATTCTTGTGAACGACTATTCAAAATATACTTTGGTCATCCTTTTGTATCGCCGACGATGGATGAGTATTCATCGTATATCGCAAATGCAGCCGCCTACAGATCGTTAGCCCGGCCTATTCATGAGACTGCTCCTCGGGGGCGGTCCGCCTAGATCTGTCGGTGGCCGCGTGACCTGGGCGAGCGGCTTGGCCGGCGTTTTTCAGCGCGGCAGGAGCAATGGGCTTTTCGAGGTTGATGGACTGGGGCTCGGGGATTCGGCGGCACAGCCGCGCTGGCTATGTGGGTGCTGGTCTGAGGCTGATGGCGATGGCTCTGAACACGCTGGCATCCGGGCAGGCTGACGCGAAGGCGACGCGGATGCGAGTGGCGGTTTCTATGACGCGGGCAGCGACCTTGAGCAGCCGCAGGCGCAGCGTTGCGAACTCGGCGGCGGCGAGTGCGGTGGCTTTTGGGATTTCCTGCTGGATGCGCCACAGGAGCCAGTAGGCGGCGGTGTGCAGGATGAGGCGCATCTGATTGGCGTTTGCAGAGCGGCACGAGGTGCGATCGCTGGCGAGCTGAGTTTTGTGGCGCTTGATCAGGTTCTCGGCGTTGCCGCGAGCGCAGTAGAGCGTGTCGTAGATGTGCTCGGCCGAGCCTTTGGCCAGCGAGGTGACGACATAGCGGATGTCCATGCCCATTGTGCTGGCCTCGATCCGGGCGACGACGCGGCGCTGGCAGTTCCAGCTCTTCGCGCCGTAGCTGGTCTCAGCATAGGTGCGCAGGACCGGATATTGGCGCTGAGCTCGCTTGACCGCGCAGGCATCGGCGACAGCGACGATGACCGGATCGCCACGCAGCGCGGCGTTGGTCGGCAGGCCGAAGACGTAATCGACGCTGGCCGCCTCGCAGAAGGCCATGACCTCGGGCCGGCCATAGTGCCCGTCGCCGCGGATGGTGATGTGCGTTTCCGGCCAGTTTCGGCGGATGTGACGCACCAGGCGCCGGATGTGGCCAGCAGCTTCGACACCCGACGGTGTCTTGCCGGTGCGCAGCAGCATCGCCACCGGCCGGCCGGTGGCGGTGTCGTAGACATGGATCGGCAGGAAACAGCGCTCGCCATGATGCCCGTTCCAGAACGACAACTGCTGATAACCGTGCACGACATCGCAGGTATCATCGATATCCAGCGTCACCGCCGCGGGCGGGGCGGGATAGCTGGCGCAGTAGATGTCGATCATCGCGGCCATCATTCTGGCCAGTTCGCGCGTAGTCGGTGCGTTCTCCCACCGGCTCATCGTCGGCTGACTGGCCAGCCCCGCACCCGATCCCGGCAGCTTGCCCAGCGCCAGCCGGAAGCCCGGATCGTCGCGCAGGGCGTCGAGGTCATCGGCGTCCTCGTAGCCGCAGGCGATCGCGAACACGCGGGCGCGCAGGATATCGTCGAGGCGATGAACCACCCGCGCAGGATCGCGCCAGTCGGCAATGCAAGCCGCAAGCCGCTGGCAAATCCCCATCGTGCGCTCGGCCTGCGCCAGGAGTAGGACACCGCCGTCCGATGTCAGCCGGCCACCGTCGAAAGCGGCTGTGACTTTCTTGCGCCCGGCCGCTGGGAATCGGAATGTGCTTGCGATATCGTCATTCATGGCGGGTGTGGCCTGTGGCATTTTCTGCCCTGCGGCAGGTTCGGCTTCGACACCCAGTTCCTAATTCAGATCAGAGGCTTATGCCACTCCCGCCAAACCACCAGATCCCGTCTGGTGAATAGGACGGGTTAGACCTTTCTCGTCAGGTTGGAGCAGCTATATTTGGTGAGAATGGTGAAATTATATCTATGGGGTGCAACGAAGTTCCCGCACCGGGAGGCGGAACCTATTGGTGCCACCATGACCACGACCATCGCGATTTCGTCATAGGTCATGACTCTAACCAACGTGTCAAAGAGGATTTGGCGCGAGACGCGCTCGATAAGCTTAAGGCCGAAGGTTGGCTTTCTGAAAAGGTTAGGGAGTTCGATCTAGATGAGATGATACAAAAGGTATTCGCCAAGCCAGGCGATTCCGGTTCAGAAAAAGGCCCTTGGCATAACGCGATGCTATCAGACATCATCGAATATGGTCGAATGGTTCACGCTGAAATGAACGCAATAACGGACGCTGCTCGGTTTCGGCGTTCTACTCACGGCGCTACTTTATATTGCACTACCATGCCGTGCCATATGTGCACAAAGCTCATAATTGCCGCAGGTATTGTACGGGTAGTGTATGTTCAGCCTTATGTTAAAAGTTTGACATCCGAGCTATTCAAAGACTCTGTCGTGTTTGAAGGGGCAGATAATGACCACAGGGTTAATTTCTGCAGCCTTAAAGGTGTTACTCCTGCTGGCTTTAAAATCGCCTTTGCCAAAAATTCCAAACGAAAAAATTCTGATGGGTCAGCGAAGTCTTGGGAAAAACCAAATGCTTTGCCAACTTTTCTATCAACAATCCCTTATTATATAGAGCTAGAGCTTGGTGCACTTGGGGAGTTTTTAGCTAACCCTTACATAAAGGAACTGACCCAGGCGCAATCGCAACAGGCTTAATTACTCCGCCGCCACAGCCTCCAGCCCCAATAGCGGTGCAAGATACCGACCCGTAAAGCTCCGCGGCTCCTTCACCACCTTTTCCGGCGTGCCTTCCGCGACGACTTAGCCGCCCTTGACGCCGCCTTCCGGTTGATCGCGTTCGACCGTCCCCCGGACGGTCTCGGCGCGATCAAATGTCGAGGATCCAGTCATTCTGCGGCCTCGGTCTTCGGCTGGGCCAAAAGGGGGGCGAGGTAGTGGCCGGTGAAGCTGCGCGGTTCCTTGACGACCTGTTCCGGGGTGCCCGTCGCGACGATTTCACCCCCCTTTACCCCACCCTCGGGACCGAGATCGATGATGTAATCTGCGGTCTTGATGACATCCAGATTATGCTCGATCACGACCACGCTGTTGCCCTGGTCCACTAAGGCGTGGAGGACTTCGAGGAGTTTGCGGACGTCTTCGAAATGCAGGCCGGTGGTGGGTTCGTCCAGGATGTAGAGGGTGTTGCCGGTGGCCCGGCGGGAGAGTTCCTTGGCGAGCTTGACGCGCTGGGCCTCGCCGCCCGAGAGGGTCGTCGCCTGCTGGCCGACCTTGACGTAGCCGAGGCCCACTTCGGCGAGCATCGCCATCTTGTCGCGGATGGGGGGGACGGCCTTGAAGAATTCCACCGCGTCCTCGACCGTCATGTCGAGCACGTCGGCGATGGAACGGCCCTTGAACTTCACCTCCAGCGTCTCGCGATTGTAGCGCGCGCCGTGGCACACGTCGCAGGTGACATAGACGTCGGGGAGGAAGTGCATCTCGATCTTGAGCACGCCATCGCCCTGACAGGCTTCGCAGCGGCCGCCCTTGACGTTGAAGGAGAAGCGGCCGGGCTTGTATCCGCGCGCCTGGCTCTCCGGAAGGCCCGCGAACCAGTCGCGGATGTTGGTGAAGGCGCCGGTGTAGGTCGCCGGGTTGGAGCGCGGGGTGCGGCCGATGGGCGACTGGTCGATGTCGATCACCTTGTCGCAATGCTCAAGGCCGCTCACCCTGTCATGCGCGCCCGCGAGGATGCGCGCGCCGTTCAGCGCACGGGCCGACGCGGCGTAGAGCGTGTCGATGGTGAAGCTGGACTTGCCCGATCCCGACACGCCGGTGATGCAGGTGAAGGTGCCGAGCGGGATCGACGCGGTGACGCCGCGCAGATTGTTGGCGCGGGCATTGTGGACGGTGATCTTCTTGCCCGTGCCCTTGCGGCGTTTCGCGGGGACTTCGATGCGGCGGGTGCCGTTCAGATAATCGGCGGTCAAGCTGTCCCTGTGTTTCAGGATTTCAGGCAGGGTGCCCTGCGCCACGATGCTGCCGCCATGGACGCCCGCGCCCGGCCCCATGTCCACGATATAGTCG
The DNA here is from genome assembly GCF_003967075.1 of Sphingobium amiense. Taxonomy (NCBI): domain Bacteria; kingdom Pseudomonadati; phylum Pseudomonadota; class Alphaproteobacteria; order Sphingomonadales; family Sphingobiaceae; genus Sphingobium; species Sphingobium amiense. Next base: position 1,911,956 of record NZ_AP018664.1, on the reverse strand, counting down.
GCGGCGCGGATCGCATCCTCGTCATGCTCGACGACGATGACGCTGTTGCCGAGGTCTCTTAGGCGTTTCAGGGTCACGAGCAGGCGGTCGTTGTCGCGCTGGTGCAGGCCGATGCTGGGTTCGTCGAGGACGTAGAGGACGCCCGAGAGGCCGCTGCCGATCTGGGAAGCCAGGCGAATGCGCTGGGACTCGCCGCCCGACAGGGTGCCGCTGGTGCGGTCGAGGTTCAGATAGTCGAGGCCGACATTGTTGAGGAAGCCGAGGCGCTCGACGATCTCTTTCAGGATGGCGCGGGCGATCTGGTTCTGCTGGTCGTTGAGTTGCGCGGGCAGGGTGGAGAAGAAGCCGAGCGCGTCCACCACCGAGCGGCGGGTGGAAATGGAGATGTCCTCGCCCGCGATCTTCACCGCGAGCGCTTCGGGCTTGAGGCGAGCGCCGTGGCAGGTTTCGCAGGGCTGGGCGCGCTGATATTTGGAGAGTTCCTCACGCATCCACGCGCTGTCGGTCTGGAGCAGGCGGCGGTTGAGGTTGCCGATGACGCCCTCGAACGGCTTCTTCACCTCATAGCTTTTGCGCCCGTCCTGAAAGCGCAGGGTCACGGGCCTGCCGCCGGTGCCGTGGAGGATGATGAGCTGCACCTCGCCGGGGAGTTCCTGCCACGGAGTGTCGAGCGAGAAACCATATTCGCGGGCGAGGCTGCCCAGCACCTGCATATAATAAGGCGAGGGCGGGTTGGATTTGGCCCAGGGGACGACCGCGCCCTTCTTGAGGGAGAGGGCTTCGTTGGGGACGACCAGTTCGGGGTCGAACTCCTGCCGCTCGCCAAGGCCGTCGCAGGCGGGGCAGGCGCCCTGCGGCGCGTTGAAGGAGAAGAGGCGCGGCTCGATCTCGGCGATGGTGAAGCCGCTGACGGGGCAGGCGAATTTTTCGGAGAAGACGATGCGGTTGGCCGGGATGGAGGCGTTTTTCATCTTGCCCTTTTCACCGCCGCCGTTCGTGTCGAGCGCAGTCGAGACACGCTGCTCCAAAGGCTTCTCGACTTCGCTCGAAGCGAAGGGAGATTGGTTTTTCTGAACCTCCGCCAGCGTGCCGTCCGCCAGATCGACATAGGCGAGGCCGTCCGCCAGTTTCAGCGCCTGTTCGAAACTGTCGGCGAGGCGGGTGCCCATGTCGGGATCGACGGCGAGGCGGTCGACCACGACTTCGATGTCATGCTTGTATTTCTTGTCGAGGGCGGGGGCGTCCTCAATGAGGTACATTTCGCCGTCGATGCGCACGCGGGTGTAGCCCGCCTTCTGCCATTCGGCGAGTTCCTTGCGATATTCGCCTTTCCGCCCGCGCACCACGGGGGCGAGCAGGTAGAAGCGCGTGCCTTCCGGCAACAGCATCACGCGGTCGACCATCTGGCTGACCGTCTGGGCGCTGATCGGCTCGCCGGTGACGGGGCTGTAGGGGATGCCGACGCGCGCCCAGAGGAGGCGCATATAGTCGTAGATTTCGGTGACGGTCGCCACGGTCGAGCGCGGATTGCGGCTGGTCGTCTTCTGCTCGATAGAGATGGCGGGGGAAAGACCCTCGATATGCTCGACATCGGGCTTCTGCATCATCTCAAGGAACTGGCGCGCATAGGCGGAGAGCGACTCCACATAGCGGCGCTGCCCTTCGGCATAGATGGTGTCGAAGGCGAGGCTGGATTTGCCGGAGCCTGACAGGCCGGTGATGACGACGAGGGAGTCGCGGGGCAGATCGACGTCCACGCCCTTGAGATTATGCTCGCGCGCGCCGCGGACGCTTATGTGGGTCAGCATTCGCTGCCGCTCTGCTTCTGTATATGGGTCAGCATTCGCTAAAGCTCTGCTTCTGGATATGGGTAAGGCTCATGGGGCGATGTTCTATCTTCGTTCCTGACGGGAATCCAGAGCGGAAGATAGGAAGCCGCGCCGCCACGCGAAAGATGGCCGGAAAGACAAAGGCCCGGCCCGGCGTAAAAATGCCGGACCGGGCCTTCGCATCATCCCATTCTCACGGGATCAGTAGCAGCGCTGGTTCCAGCGGCCGGTATATTTGTCATATTTGGTCACGCAGTCGCGGCCACGCACATCGCCACGGCGGTTGTTCCAGTCGCGACGGTCGGCATAGCGGCCGCGATTCCAGTCGCGGCGGGCTTCGCGGTCGTGGCGCGCCTCACGCTCGCGGCGGCGCTCCCATTCGCGGCGGCGTTCCCAATCACGACGGTCGCCGTCATAACGCGCCTGCTGGTAGCGCGCCTGCTGATAGCCGGCGTCGCCCCACGAATGGGCGAGGGCCGGGCCGCTGGCTGCCGCAAGGGCGGCGATGGCGGTAGCGAACTTTGCCAGTCTGGACAGAGCCATAAAAAATCTCCTTCGTTCGATGGAGCGTCAACCCGGTGGCCCGCGCAAAGGTTTCATCGTCGCGCGAAGGCCGCCATGTCGTTCGTCCTCTCCATGACGTTGTTCGTCCTTTCGATATGACGCCTGCCTGAATGGTGGCGCGGATCGTCGATGGGAGGCTGCGGCGGGGGAAGGCGGCGATAGAGTGGGGGCATCGGACGGGACGGCGCGAGGGCGCGTTCATCGACGGTTCACCCGGTTGAGCGCCGTCCTGTCCTCTGAGAGATTTTCGCGATCCGGTGTGCCCGACAGCGCCTGGATACGCCCCCGGCCTTCCCTTGCGCCGGGGGCGTTTTCGCGTATCGCACCGGTCGTTTCGATTCGCGCATTCCCTTACGGCTTTAATGCTTTCTCCATGTCGCCGGTGGCGCGGGCCATGTCGTTCGTCGTGCCGTTCGTCCGGTCAGACAGGCGCTTTGTCGCTTCGCCGACGCCTGTCGCATCCGGGTCGAAGCGGGCGCGCGCGCGCCGGGCGGGGCGGCTAGATCGAAAGGGCGGACGGGAAGGAGCGCTTCCCCCAAGACCCTTAAAGGGCGCTCCCCCGGCCGCACCGGCGCCGTTCCGCGCAGCCCCCCTTGGCGGCGCGCCGGTTTCAAAAGGTTCAAGAGGAGATTGCCATGTTCGCTTCGTTCAAGATCGCCGCCGTCGCCGCTGCTTCCGCCACTCTGGCGCTGGGCGCGGGCGCGGCTTCCGCCGAGGATTTCGTGTCCAACGGCCGCACCATGGAGGTCCGCCACGGCGACCTCGACCTGTCCAAGGCCGATCAGCAGGCGGTGCTGCGCAGCCGGATCGCCCGCGCCGCCAGCCGGGTCTGCATGAGCACCGACCTTTCCGCCTATACCGCGTGCCGGAGCAAGGCCATCGCCCATGTCCAGCCGGGCATGAAGGCGGCCATCGCCCGCGCCGACAGTGGCGAGCGCTATGCCGAGGCCCGGCCCGTGGAGCCGCGCGCGGTCGTCGGCAACTGATCCGGCGCATCGGAAAAACAGCAGGGGGCCGTCGCGGACATGCGGCGGTCCCTTTTCCGTTTGTGCGCCCGACGGCGCGGACCGGTCAGGTCAGCGGATGTTTTTTCGACCGGACGACGCGCCAGATTACTGCAATCAGCACCGGGATGGCGGCGGCGAGGACGATCGTCGGGTTGAACCAGGGCGCGACATGGTGGAGCGCGTCCAGCTCATAATGCAGGAGCGCCGCCATATAATAGGTGATGGCGGCGACGGAGAGACCCTCCACCGCCTGTTGCAGCCGCAGTTGCAGGTTGGAGCGGTGATCCATAGAGGCGAGCAGGTCGCGCGTCTGGCTGCGCAGCACCACGTCGATGCTGGTGCGCATCAGGCCGCTGGCGGAATCCGCGCGGCGCGACACCTGCTGCACCCGGTTCATGAAGGACTGGCAGGTGCGGATCGCGGGCATGAAGCGGCGTTCGGTAAATTCGGACAGGGTCTGGTGCCCGGCGATGCGGCTTTCGCGCAGGGACTGGAGCCGGTCATGCACGATCTGGGCATAGGCCATGGTGGCGCTCATACGGAAACTGGCGTCGGATTCGAGCCGGTTCAGCTCCGCAGTCAGGCAGGACAGTTCGTGGAACAGCTCCGCATCGCTCTGCCGGTCGGGCAGGGCGATGGCGTTGACGAGCTTGCCGAATTCATCCTCCAGCCGCTTGAGCCGGCCGTTCATTTCCTTGGCGAGCGGCAGGCCGAGCAGGGCCATCTTGCGGTAATTGCCCAGTTCCTGAATCCACTGGACCAGCCGGGTGGCGTCGCCGCCCGACAGGTTGCGATCCTTGACGAGCAATTTGCCAAAGCCCGTATCGTGCAGCCGGAAGTCGGCCCAGATCGTCGCCGCCCGGTCGAACACGTCGCAGGTCACGAGGTCGCCGGGATGGAAATCCTCCAGCAATGTCGTGGGTTCGGGATCGGAGGCGGACAGCAGCCGCAATTGCGTTCCGCGCAGGATCGCGGCGGGAAGATCCGCCATCCAGTCGGGGGGAAGGGGCGTGAAGCCGCCCTGCTCATCCGTCGCGTCGAGCGAGCGGATGAAGGTGTAGGTCGCAAATTCCGCATGGCATTCCCATGTGAATTCGAACCCGGCGATGGAGGCGGTGAGATGGTTGAGATCGGTGCGGGCTTCCCCGCTCTGGCCCGCGATCTTCAGCGCATGCTGGCGCACCGCCTGCTGCTCGCCCTCGGAATAGACGGCGAGCAACTGGGTGATTTCGCACGGCGCCTGGATATGGGCCAGACGCCGCGCGTGCATTTCCTCGGTCAGTTGCCCGCGCAGGGGATGGTTCTGGGTCAACCGCTCTGTCCTCCCCCCACGCGACGGTGCCCTCAACCGTCGACGAACAGCAGCGCCGGCGTTTCGAGCAGCCGCTTGAGAGCCTGGACGTAACTGGCGGCATCCCAGCCGTCAACGACCCGGTGGTCGCAACTGATCGACAGGTTCATGAGCTTTGCGGCGACCACCTGGCCGTCGCGGAACACGGGGCGTTCGATCACCTTGTTGGGGCCGATGATGGCGACTTCGGGGCGGTTGATGACCGGCGTCGTCGCGATGCCGCCGAGCGGGCCGAGCGAGGTGATCGTCAGGGTCGAACCCGACAGTTCGTCGGACTTGGCCTTGCCGGTGCGGGCGGCGTCGGCGAGGCGGACGATTTCGCTCGCCAGTTGCCAGATGTTGCGGCTTTCCGCGTTGCGGATCACCGGCACCATGAGGCCCGCGTCGGTCTGCGTCGCCATGCCGAGATGGACCGCGCCCGAGCGGGTGACGACGCCCGCTTCGTCGTCATAGCGGGCGTTGATCATCGGGAAGTCGGGCAGCGTCTTGCAGATGGCGAGGATCAGCAGCGGCAGCATGGTGAGCTTGGGCTTCGCGCCGCGCGTGGCGTTGAGGTCGACGCGCAGAAGCTCCAGCTTCGTCACGTCGATTTCCTCGACATAGGTGAAGTGGGGGATGGTGCGCTTCGACGCGGCCATATTTTCGGCGATACGGCGGCGCAGGCCGATGACGCGGACCTGTTCGTCCGCGCGCTTGCCGCCGCCGGTGCGATAGGCGCCGTTATAGCTGAGGAAGGCGTCGAGATCGGCGTGGCGGATGCGGCCGTCTTCGGTCGGCTTGATGTCGGCGAGGTCGAGGCCCAGATCCTTCGCGCGCTGGCGCACGGTGGGGGAGGCGAGGACGCGGCTGGCGGCGGCGTGCGCCACCGGTTCGGGCGCGGCCACAGGCGCGGGTTCGGGCGCGGCCTTCGGTTCCTCGACCGGCGCGGGCGCGGGCGTGGGTTCGGGCGCGGCTGCGGGTTCCGCCGCCACAGGTTCCGGCGCGGCGGCGGCAGGCGTATCCGATCCTTCCGCGCCCTCCGTCTCGAATTCGGCGAGGATGGAGCCGATCGCGATCTGATCGCCGACTTCGCCCGCCAGCCGCACGATGCGGCCGGAAACGGGGGCGGTCATTTCGACGGTCGCCTTGTCGGTCATGAGGTCGGCCAGCGGCGCGTCCTCCTCGACGAAGTCGCCCACCGCGACGTGCCAGCCGACGATCTCCGCCTCCGCGATGCCTTCGCCGATGTCGGGCAGTTTGAAGCTGTAAATATTCATGGACTTAAATCTCGATGGTGCGGCGCATGGCTTCGGCCAGGCGCTTGGGGCCGGGGAAATATTCCCATTCGAAGGCGTGCGGGTAGGGAGTGTCCCAGCCGGTGACGCGCTCGACGGGCGCTTCGAGTTCGAAGAAACAATGTTCCTGCACCAGCGCGGCGAGTTCCGCGCCGAAGCCGCAGGTGCGGGTCGCTTCATGGATGACGACGCAGCGCCCGGTCTTCTGGACCGACGCCTTGATCGCTTCCAGATCGAGCGGGACCAGCGTGCGCAGGTCGAGTATTTCGGCGTCGATGCCGCTGTCTTCGGCCGCCGCCAGCGCGACATGGACCATCGTGCCGTAGGCGAGCACCGTCACGGCGGTGCCTTCGCGCGCCACGGCGGCCTTGCCGAGGGGGACGATATAGTGCCCCTCGGGCACTTCGCTCGCCGGATGCTTCGCCCACGGGCGGACGGGGCGGTCGTGATGGCCGTCGAAGGGGCCGTTGTAGAGCCGCTTGGGTTCGAAGAAGAGGACGGGATCGTCATCCTCGATCGCGGCGAGCAGCAGCCCCTTGGCGTCATAGGGGTTGGACGGGATCACCGTCTTCAGCCCCGCGACATGGGTGAAGATGCCTTCGGGCGACTGGCTGTGCGTCTGGCCGCCATAGATGCCGCCGCCATAGGGACTGCGGACCGTGATCGGCGACCACCATTCGCCCCCGGTGCGATAGCGCATGCGCGCCGCTTCGGAGATGAGCTGGTCGGCGGCCGGATAGATATAGTCGGCGAACTGGATTTCGACCACGGGACGCTTGCCGTAAGCGCCCATGCCGACCGCGACGGCGACGATGCCGCCTTCGGTGATCGGCGCGTCGAACACGCGCGATGCGCCATATTTTTTCTGAAGGCCGTCGGTCGCGCGGAACACGCCGCCGAAATAGCCGACATCCTGTCCGAAGATGGTGACGGCGCGGTCACGTTCCAGCGCCACGTCCATGGCGCTGTTGATCGCCTCGATCATATTCATGGCAGCCATCGTCAAAGCCCCGCCTGCGACCGCTGCGCCACGAGATGCGCAGGCATGTCCTTGTAAACATCGTCGAACATCGTCGAAGGCGCGGGGCGGTCGCCGCCGGACAGCGTGCCGTAGCTTTCGGATTCCTTGCCCGCCGCGCGCACTTCGTCGTCCAGCGCCTTGGCCAGATCGTCATGTTCGGCCTGCGACCATGCGCCAAGGTTGATGAGGTGCGTCTTGAGCCGTTCGATGGGATCGCCGAGCGGCCATGCCTGCGCCTCCGAACCGGGGCGGTATTTGCTGGGATCGTCGGAGGTCGAATGGCCTTCGGCGCGGTAGGTGAAGAGTTCGATCAGCGTCGGTCCCAGACCCTGCCGCGCGCGCTGGGCGGCCCAGCTGGTCACGGCGTGGACGGCGAGGAAATCATTGCCGTCCGCGCGCAGGGCCGGAATGCCGAAGGCGAGGCCGCGCGCCGCGAAGGTGGTGCGTTCCCCGCCCGCGATGCCGGAGAAGGAGGAGATCGCCCACTGGTTGTTGACGATGTTGAGGATGACGGGCGCCTGATAGACGCTGGCGAAGGTCAGCGCGTGGTGGAAGTCGCCTTCCGCCGTCGCGCCTTCGCCGATCCATGCCGCCGCGATGCGCGGGTCGCCATCGGCGGCGGCGCCCATCGCCCAGCCGACCGACTGGCTGTATTGCGTGCCCAGATTGCCCGAGATCGAGAAGAAGCCCGCTTCCCGGCTGGAATAGAAGACCGGCATCTGCCGCCCCTTCAGCCGGTCGCGGCTGTTGGAATAGACCTGATTCATCATGTCGACGAGCGGCCAGTCGCGCGCGACGAGCAGACCCTGCTGACGATAGGTGGGGAAGCACATGTCGCCGCGATCGAGCGCCATCGCGGCGGCGACCGCGACGGCTTCCTCGCCGGTGCACTTCATGTAGAAGCTGGTCTTGCCCTGCCGCTGCACGCGGACCATGCGGGCGTCATAGGCGCGCGTCAGCATCATGCTGCGCAAGCCCTGCCGCAATGTTTCGACCGAAAGGCCGGGGTTCCACGGGCCGACGGCGTTGCCGTCTTCGTCCAGCACCCGGATCAGGGTGAAGGCGTGGCCGTGAATGTCGGCAGGCGCGACGTCGACGGGCGGCATCGGGACGCTGCCCGCAGGCGGGATCGCATGGTGCGAAAAGTCCGCGCTGTCGCCCGGACGGGCGTTGGGCATCGGAACATGAATGCCATGATCGTTGCGTGGGTAGGTCATCTGTTATCCTTGGTGAGCCGGTCAGGCCGCTGCGCCCTGCTGGAGGCTGACGGTTTCGACGAGCACGGAATTGCGCATTCTTTCGGCGATCAGCGCCGCATATTTTTCCTCCACGTCCGGCTGCTCGATGCGCACCGTCAGCCGCCCGTCCGCTTCGCTCGCCGTCACCGCGCTGGGCACCAGGCTGCATTGCGCGAAGTGGTTGAGCAGTCGGATCAGCGCCTGCGGATCGGAACGGGTGACGATGTCGAAGCGCATCACGCGGCCTGACGCCGCCTCGCGCTGGCAATCAGATGCTGGGCGAGGCGGTCGGCCATGACGCCGGGGGGCACCTGTTCTTCGGTCGAGCGGCGGAACACGTCCAGCAGCCGGCCCGCGATCTGGCCGACGCGGTCGGCGACCTGATCGCTGGTTTCGCCGAGATATTCGGCCGACACGTTGATGATGCCACCGGCGTTCACGACATAGTCGGGGGCGTAGAGGATGCCGCGATCCACCAGCGCCTGACCGTCCGCTTCGGTCGCGAGCTGGTTGTTCGCGCCGCCGCAGACGAGCCGGACGCGAAGGTCGGGGATGCTGTCCGCGTTGAGGACGCCGCCCAGCGCGCAGGGGGCGAGGATGTCGGCGTCCGCGACGAGGATTTCGTCGATGCCGACATGCTTCGCGCCGAGTTCGGCGGCGAGCGCGGCGGCGCGCGCCTTATCGACGTCGGCAACGATGAGGTTCGCGCCCGCGTCCCGCAGCAGGCGGCACAGGCGGCCGCCGACATTGCCGACGCCCTGCACGGCGACCGTGGCGCCGGCGAGGTCGAATTTCAGCACGTCCTGCGCGGCGGCCTTCATGCTTTCGAACACGCCGAGCGCGGTCCAGGGCGACGGATCGCCACCGGCCATGCCTTCGGCCACTTCCAGACCGGCCACGTAAGGCGCCTGCCGCCGCACGGCGCGCATGTCGGCGATGGTGGTGCCGACGTCTTCGGCGGTGATATAGGCGCCCTTGAGCGCGGCCACCGCTTCGCCGAACACGCGGAAGAGGGCGGCGCGGTCGAAATCGCCTTCGGGGCGTTGCAGAACGGCCTTGCCGCCGCCGAAGGGGAGGCCCGCCATCGCGTTCTTGTAGCTCATGCCGCGCGCCAGACGGATCGCGTCGGTGACGAGATCGGTCTGCGTGTCATAATGCCAGAGGCGGCAGCCGCCAGCCGCCGGGCCGATGGCGGTGGAATGGATCGCGATGATCCCCGTTACGCCGGTTTCCGCGTCGTTGATGACGTGGAGGCGTTCCTGGAAATCGGCATTTTCGAAGGCGTGCGTCATGGCTTTGCTCCCTTGCCGCAATCCTATCACCGCACGGCCTGATAAAAATTGCTATTCATCCGCCCTTATGCTGATTATGGGATAAATATATTCGATCATTAGATTGAGAGCGAATAAATTATGTCAGAATTTCTTGATGCCTTCGACAGAAAGATCCTTGCGGCCGTGCAGCAGGATTCGAGCCGCTCCACCGCCGATGTCGCGGCGCTGGTGGGCCTGTCGCAGGCGCCGTGCTGGCGGCGCATCCAGCGGCTGAAGGATGCGGGCTATATCCGGGGCGAAGTGGCGTTGCTGGACCGGCGCAAGATCGGCCTCAACGCCCAGATCTTCGCGCAGGTGAAGCTGACGGCGACAGGGCGTTCCAATCTGGAGGAGTTCACCGCCGCGATCCGGGAATTTCCCGAAGTGCTGGAATGTTTCGTGCTGCTCGGCACGGTGGACTTCATGCTGAAGATCGTCGCGCGGGACATCGAAGCCTATGAACGCTTCTTTTTCGAGAAGCTGTCGCGCGTGCCGGGGGTGCAGGAAGTCAATTCGATGGTCGCCCTGTCCGAGATCAAGGCCACCACCGAATTGCCGATCGACGCATAGCGCCGTTTTCGTCCCGCTGCGCTCTAGGCGGTCGCCATTCCGCCCGGCGAGAGCAGGTCGTCCCGCCGTTCGGGCCGGATGAGCAGGGCCATCACCCCGCCCACGGCCAGAACGATCACCAGCGTGGCGAACACGAGCGTGAAGTTGTTCCTGCTGCCGTCGAGGATCGCGCCGATGCTGATGGGCGCGAGGAACGCGCCGATCTGCGCCCCGCCGTTCACCACGCTGAACGAGGTGGCGACCAGCGGCGCGGGCATGACCGCGAGCGGCAGCGAGAAGAGGCAGGACAGCGCGATCGACAGGAAGAAATAGATCAGCATGAAGGCGGCGGTCGCCGCGAACGCGGTCGATGCGACCGTCAGCGACAGGGTGGCGAGCGACGCGAGGAACAGGCCGATGGCGATCGGCAGGCCGCGCCGGTGCGGGAAAAGCCGGTCGCCGATATGGCCGCCCAGATAATAGCCGATGGCCGCCGTCAGGAAGGGCATCGCCGCGGCGATCCCCATATCCTTGATGCTCAGCCCGAACCGGGTGAGGAGATAGGTCGGAATCCAGCTCATCATGCCCCAGTTGGCGACGCTGGCGAAAATGGCGCAGCCCACCGACCAGAGGATCGGCTGGCAGCGCAGGATATGGCCGAGGCTGGACCGGCCGGCGGGGAGGGGCGCGGTCGTGGCGACATGCTCCGGCTCCGCCGCTGCGTCGTCGCGCCTGTCGCCCACTACCCGGAACACAAAGGCCGCGAGGATGAGACCCGGCACCAGCAGCGAGAAGAACACGCCGCGCCAGCCCCAGTCGACGATCAGCGTCGCGACGAACAGGGGGGCGAGCGCCGGGCCGAGCTGGGTCGCGCCCAGCAGCAGGCCGTTGACCCGGCCCACCTGTCCCGGCGCCCAGATGCGCACGGCCTTCGATACCGCCGATGGCGCCGCGCCTTCGGTGACGCCGAACAATATCCGGACGACCACCAGCGAAACCATCGAGGTCGCGAGCGCCGTCAGCGCGGTGAAGACCGACCAGAGCAATATGGCGCAGGTCAGAATCCGCCGGGGGCCGTAGCGGTCGGCGAGCATGCCGCCGGGTATCTGCATGAGCGCATAGCCCGCGAAGAAGGCGCTCATGACCGCGCCGGATTCGGTCGCGGAAAACTGAAGGTCTTTTGCGATGAAGGGGATGGCGCTCGCCATCACGAGCCGGTCGAGATAGCAGACGAGATAGGTCGTGAAGAGGACCGCGATGACGGCGCGGGGCGTGCGGGACGATAGCGTCATGCGCCTGCCCGCCGTGCGAGAGGCGACGCCGCCACGAGTGAACGGGGCGCGGCGAGGGCGGTCGGATCGCGAAGTGTCATCGGCACCGGGTTGCGACCCCCATCGCAGGAACCGGGCAGTAATAAGTCGACCAAATCCTCTGTCTCCCCGCACGTGGAATTATGAGCAATGCTCAACCTTACCACCTTGCGGCGCAGGGAATGAGGATGGCGCGGCCACAGGTCCGTTGCTTGTTCATCAACGATGAGGCCGGTCAATATGGTCCCGATGCAAATAAAACAGGAATCCGGCCGCCGCGCGCGGCTTGTGGCAGGCGAATCGCGCCCCGCCGGATGCCCGTGACTTCGTTGCGCCGGGGCGCTGCTCCAGTTGTCCAAAAAGCAACGCATGCCTGTCTGGGGCGGCATTGGATGATGGTCGAAGGTTACTTACTCCTCATGCATTCGGTCGATCGACAAAGAAGCTGTCAGGCTTTGGTCAGTTTTCGCGGCCGTGGGCGACAAAAAGAAAAAACAGGGAGGGAGGCAATGTTCTCCTTCCGTTCAGGACAATCGTCAGGTCATTTATAATGAGGGGTAATATGACAAATTCGATCAAGCGGACGCCGCTTCTCGTGCGAGGGCTGCTCGCGACGAGTTGCATGGTGGCGATGGCCGGTCCGGTCATGGCGCAGGAAGAAAATGGCGGACTGTCCGAAATCGTCGTGACCGCGCAGAAGCGCAGCCAGTCGGCGCAGGATGTGGGCATCACCATGTCGGTTGTCACCGGCGACGCGCTGGTGCGGCAGAATGTCCAGGAAGTCGCCGAGGTCGCCCGCGCGATCCCGAACGTCCAGATCAACTATGGCCTTGGCCAGAACGCCTTCAACATCCGCGGCATCGGCGTGAACGAATTCGCGTCCAACCTGGACTCGCCCGTCGCGATGCATGTCGACGAAGTCTATCTGTCGAAGAATTTCATGTCGAACCTGCTGCTGTTCGACGTCGACCGCGTCGAAGCGCTCAAGGGGCCGCAGGGCACCCTGTTCGGCCGCAACACCACCGGCGGTTCGATGAACTTCTACACCCGCAAGCCGACCGATACGCTGAGCGTGGGCGGCACGGTGAATTACGACAGCTATGAAACCATCCGTGGCGAAGGCTATCTGAGCGGCCCGCTGTCGGACACGGTTTCCGCCCGCGTTTCGGGCATGTATGTCGATCAGGGTCAGGGCTTCTACAAGAATGTCACGACCGGCCGGGACGAGGGTTACGAGAAGAAATTCGCGCTGCGCGGCCAGATCCAGTGGAAGGGCGCCGACACCTCGCTGCTCGTGTCCGCGACCTACGGCAAGGACCATTCGAACCTTCCGCCTTATTACACGCCCGGCGTCTTCACGCCGGAATCGGTGGCCGCTGGCGCGCCGGTCTTCTGTTCGGCCTATCTGAATGGGACCGTGACCGGTGGGAATGCGGGCTGCGTGCGCGGCGACGGCCATTATCCCGGTTCGTCCAACCCCTATATCTCGCACGGCAACCTGACGCATCAGGCCCACAGCAAGGGCTATGGCGTCACCGCGCGGCTGGAGCATGACCTTGGCTGGGCGACGCTGACCTCCATTTCGAGCTATCAATATTATCTGCGCGATTCCGCGGAAGATTCCGATGGCGATCCGGGCGCGTCGATCGAAACCTATTACCGCAACAAGATTGGTCAGTTCACGCAGGAAGTGCGGATCGCGTCGAAGAATAACGACATCTGGAACTATGTCGTCGGCGCCTTCTACGAACATGACAAGTTCAAGAACAACGACTATCTGACCATCGCAGGCGGCGCGGCGCCGGGCCTCTATTCGCCCTTCGGCCAGAAGCTCGATGCGGTCGCGCTGTTCTTCCACAACGAAATCAAGGTCGCGCCGACGGTGTCGCTGATCGCGGGCGTGCGCTATTCCTCGGAAAAGCTGCACCTGACGGGCGGCACCTATGCGGGGACCGGCGTGTCGTCGGGCGAAGACCAGCATCCCACCACGATCATCGGCCCGCTCTCGCTCGCCTCGCTCGCCGAAAATGGCGGCAGGCGGCATGACGAGAATGTCTCGTTCAAGATGGGCGTGCAGTGGAAGCCGCAGATCGACAGCGACTTCGTCGACAATCTGATGATCTACGGCAACGTTTCCACCGGCTTCCGATCGGGTGCGTTCAACGCCGAATATGCATCGCCCCAGTCGGCGCTGACGTCGCTGAAGCCCGAAACGCTCACCGCCTATGAAGCGGGTTTCAAGACCGAACTGGGCGGCCGCCGCGTGCAGCTTAACGGCGCGGTGTTCCGCTACGACTTCCGCGACGGCTTCATCAACGTCGACAGCGCGGCCTCGCCCGTTCCGATCACGATCAACGCCGCGAACATCAAGACCTACGGCGTCGAGCTGGATACGCGCATCCTGGTCACGACCGGGCTGGAGCTGACCGGTTCGGCGGGCTGGCTGGACTCGTCCATCCGCTCTGACATCAGCGCCGGCGGCCAGAGCCTGAAGGGCAACCGTCCGGTCAACTCGCCGAAGTGGACGGCGTCGGGCGGGGTGTTCTACACGCATCCGATCACCGACGGCCTGAAGCTGGACCTGTCGCTGAACGCCAACTACCGTTCGTCGCAATATATGGAGGCGGTCAACGCGCCTTCGAATCTCGAACCGGGCTACTGGGTCGTGGACGGCCGCGTGGGCATCGCCGAGATCGACAGCCGCTGGACCATATCGGCCTGGGTCAAGAACCTGACCAAGTCGCAATACCGGATCTACGTGAACGATCTCCCGGCATTCGGCTGGGTGCTCAATGTCTACGGTCCGCCGCGCGTGTTCGGCGCGACGGTCGGCTTCAAGATGTGACGGCACGGGCCGTCCCTGTCCTGAAGCATCCCATACCCATGCCGGCGCTCTGCCGGCATGGGCTTACCCGGCCGGTGGCCTATGATATGCCGTCGCGGCATCCGGTGCCCGGACCGGCCGCGACCGAAACAACATGATCGTCTATTCACAGGATATGGTACGATGAGATTCTATCGTCGCAACGCGCTGCTCATGGCCTCGCTGGCCACATTTGCCCTTGCCGCCTGCCACAATACCGGGCAGCAGGCGTCTTCTGCCAGCGGTGAGCGGCCGGTCGACGAACAGCGCATCGTCCAGTCCCAGAAGAACGAACCGGGAAGCTGGCTGACCACCGGCCTCACCTACAGCGAGGACCGCTACAGCCTGCTGGACCAGATCAACGTGGACAATGCGGGCAAGCTGGGCCTTGCATGGTCCTACGACCTCGACGTCAACCGCGCGCAGGAAGCGACGCCGCTGATGATCGACGGCGTGCTCTATTTCTCGACCGCTTGGAGCAAGGTGGTCGCGCTCGACGCGAAGACGGGCAAGCATCTGTGGACCTACGACCCCGAAGTGCCCAAGGACATGGGCGACAAGGCATGCTGCGACGTCGTCAATCGCGGCGTGGCGGCGTGGGGCGACAAGATTTACGTCGGCTCGCTTGACGGCCGCCTGATCGCCATCGACCGGAAGACGGGCAAGAAGGTGTGGTCGGTGGTCACGGTCGACCAGACCAAGCCCTACACGATCACCGGCGCGCCGCGCGTCGTGAAGGGCAAGGTCATCATCGGCAATGGCGGCGCGGAATATGGCGTGCGCGGCTATGTGACCGCCTATGACGCGGAGACCGGCAAGCAGGCGTGGCGTTTCTACACCGTGCCGGGCGACCCGTCCAAGGGCTTCGAAGGCGATTATCTGAAGGCGGCGGCGAAGACCTGGCACGGCAAATGGTGGCTGGCAGGCGGCGGCGGCACGGCCTGGGATTCGATGAGCTACGATCCCGAACTCAACCTTCTCTATGTCGGCACCGGCAATGGCAGCCCGTGGTCGCGGGACATCCGTTCGCCGGGCGGCGGCGACAATCTGTACCTGTCCTCGATCGTCGCGATCAATCCCGACAATGGCCAGTATGTCTGGCATTATCAGACGACGCCGGGCGACGACTGGGACTTCACGGCGACCGCGCAGATGACGCTGGCCGACATCAAGATCGACGGCAAGGTCCGCAAGGTGCTGATGCAGGCGCCCAAGAACGGTTTCTTCTACGTGCTCGACCGGCAGACCGGGAAGCTGATTTCGGCGAAGAATTTCGTGCCGCAGACCTGGACGACCGGGATCGACATGAAGACCGGACGCCCGATCGAAACGCCCGAGGCGCGCTACAAGCCGGGCAAGCCCTTCGTCGGATCGCCGGGCGCCTATGCCGCGCACAACTGGCACCCGATGTCCTTCAGCCACAAGACCGGCCTCGTCTATATCCCGACGATGGAAATTCCGGTGAAATATGTGGCGGACGCCAAGTATAAATATCATCCGCGCGCATGGAATCTGGGCGTCAACTTCGCGCAGGCGGGCCTGCCGGACGATTTCGACGCCCGCAAGGCGCTGGTGAAGACCCAGAAGGGCCGCCTGATCGCCTGGGACCCGGTGAACCAGCGCGAAGTGTGGCGCGTGGAGCATTCCAACCCCGCCAATGGCGGCGTCGTCAGCACGGCGGGCAATGTCGTGTTCCAGGGTCTCGCGAACGGACGCTTCACCGCCTATGACGCGCGCAATGGCCACAAGCTGTGGGAATTCCCCACCGGCATGGGCATTCTGGCCGCGCCGATCACCTATTCGATCGATGGGCAGCAATATGTGTCGGTGCTGGTCGGCTGGGGTTCGGGCTATGGCCTGACGACCGGCTTCGGCGAGGAACAGGCCGGCGCCCGCAATGCGCCGCGCCGCCTGCTGACCTTCACGCTCGGCGGAAAGGCGACCCTGCCGCCGGTCGCCAAGGATGTGGAGCAGCGCGTCGACCTGTCGCCGGAAAAGACATGGACGGCCGCGCAGATCCAGCAGGGGCGCGAGGCCTTCTCCGCCAACTGTTCGCGCTGCCATGGCGAAGCGGCGGTCGGCAACAAGGTTCTGCCCGACCTGCGTTATTCGGGCGCGCTGACCAGCGCCGATACCTTCAAGATGATCGTCATCGACGGCGCGCTGAAGGATAACGGGATGGTGAGCTTCAGCAGCCGCCTCACCCCGGCGGAAGCCGATACGATCCGCGGCTACATCTCGCACGAGGCGCGCCGCTACTGGGAGTATCAGGACAAGAAAAAGAAGAACTGACGGGCACGAACCCGTCAGAAAGTGGGGGCCTGTTGACCGCCCACCGCCTGTGGGGGGCGGTGGGCGGTTTTTTTATGCGCGGTTGGGGCGCGGGTTCGCGGGGCGGGCATGCGAAACCGGCCCCGGTCAGGAGAGACCGGGGCCGGAGGGCGTGTTCAGCGAGTTTTATCGGGGGAGGGATCGGCTCCTCCCCGCGCGGATCACAGATCCTTGACGGACCGGGACAGCGCGAGGCGGCTGACGATGGGGTCCGGATCGCCCGCGACCAGTCCGGCCAGCAGTGCGCCGGTCGTCGGCCCGAGGGTGAAGCCCTGATGACCATGGCCGAAATCGAACCAGAGGCCGGTATGCTGCGCGGCGGCGCCGACGACCGGCAGCATGTCCGGCATGCAGGGCCGCTCGCCGCGCCACGCCGACGCTTCGACCGGCTCGCCCAGATCGAGCAGTTCGGACGCGGCGGCATGCGCGCGCCGCAACTGGCGCGGCATTGCCTCGCCGCGCTCGATCGACAGGTCCGCCCCGGTGCAGATGCGCAACCCGGCGCGCATCGGCGCGTAGACGGCGCTGACCTCCGCGTCGATCATGGGGATATTGGGGAGAGCGCCGCCCGGCGTGAAATGCATGTGATAGCCGCGTTTGCGGATCATCGGGACGCGATAGCCCAGCGGCTCCAGCAACTGCGGCGACCATGGGCCGAGCGCGACGACGACCTGCTGCGCGTCGAACGTGCCGACGCTGGTGCGCACGCGCCAGCCGGAGCCGGACTCCAGCCCCAATATGTCGGCCCTGATTTCGTCCCCGCCCTGCTTGCGGAACAGCGCCGCATAGGCTCTGACCAGACCGCCGGGGTCGCTGCACGTCCAGGCGTCATGCCAGTGGATCGCGCCGGCCAGCCGCTGCCGCAGGGCCGGTTCGGCAGCGGCCAGCGCTTTGCCGTCCTCGATCGTGAAGTTTATGCCATAGATGGTTTCCCACGATTCCGCCTTGCCCGCCATCTTGTCGAAGGCCGCGGCGTCGCGGAAGATGAGGCGATAGCCCTCGCGCCGGATCAGCGCTTCCGAGCCGGACGCGGCGATCAGCGCGGCGTGATCGGCATTCGCGCGAGCCACGAGCGCCGAATAGACCTGACTGATGCGCCGGTGGCGTTTGGGCGCGGAATTATACCAGTAGGGCAGCAGCGTGGGCGCCGCCTTCAGGAGGCCGCGCACGTCCCAGTCGACGGCATTGTCCTGTTTGAAGGCGATGCCCCACAGGGTAGCGATGTCGCGGGGCAGGGCATAAGGCTCGCGCGCCTCGCCCTGGATGACGCCCGCATTGCCGTAGCTGGTTTCGCTGCCCGGCGCGGCGCGGTCGATCAGCGCGACATCATAGTCCCGCGCCTGCAAGGCAAGCGCGGCGCTGGTCCCGACCATTCCCGCGCCCAGCACGATGATCTGTTTCGATTGTGATGACATGGGAAGGAACCTTGAAGGGAGAGACTATTCCGCGGAGACGATGACCTCGATCTCGACCAGCGCGCCGGGGATCAGAAGCTGCGACACCACCGCCGACCGCGCCGGATAGGGCTTGGCGAAGCGCTGCGCATAGGCGGTGTTGAAACCCGCGAAATCGCCGGGATTGACGAGCCAGATGGCAACCTTCGCGACATCGGCGAGCGACTTGCCCAGAGGGGTCAGCAGCGCCTCGATATTGTCGAGGACGACATGGGTCTGTTCCTCGATCGTCGTGCCGATGATCTTGCCGTCGCGCATGGCGAGCTGGCCGGACAGGAAGAGGAGGTTGCCGACCTGAACCGCCGGCGTGATCGGAATGACATTGCCGTTGGGGCCGATCACGTCATCGCCAAAAGTCTTCATGTCCACATATCCCTGTTAGTGTAAATATCTGATAATAAATTATAATATTGGATTTTGATCGCCGGCCGCGCGGGAGGGCATTGCCCGAAGTCCGCCCCAGCGCGCTTAAAACCCTGCCCCCGTCAGAGCCTCCATCGACGGGTGCGGGGCGTGAAGTCGCCGGGAAAGATCGGGATTCTCCGCCATTTTATGTTTGTCACAGCGCTACATTGACAAGAACTGACCTTCAATGCGACGTTAGGCTCTGATTGGTTGCCTTTTGAGCAACGGGCGCGGGAGAAGCCGGTGTTAAGGGACGATATGGAATCCATGTTGCGCGGCGGATTGAGCGAGCGGCGGCTCGGCTATCTGTTTGCGGCGGTGGAAGCCAAGTCCATTCGCGGCGCCGCCGACAAGCTCAACATCGAACCGTCCGTCATCAGCCGTCAGATCCAGCTTCTGGAGCGGGAACTGGACACCGTCCTGCTCGACCGCCACGGGCGGGGCGTGCTGCCCACCGAAGCCGCGCGACTGGTGCTCGATTTCTATCGCCGCCGCGTGTCGGACGAAAAGACGATGCTGACCCAGCTCGAGGAGCTGAAAGGCCTGCAGCGCGGCGACGTGCAGATCGCGTGCAGCGAGGGGTTCATCGAGGCGATCATCGAAACGGTTCTCAACGATTTCTGCGTCAAATATCCCAATGTCCAGATCACGCTCAATTCGATGCCGGTCGCGTCGGTGATCCGCCTGATCGCGGAGGAACGGATCAATATCGGTCTCGCCTTCGCGCCCCCGCCGCACAGCGCCGTCGAAATCCACGCCCGCAAGCGTCACCCGCTTTATGTGATCGCGCGGCACGATCATCCGCTGGCGATGCAGGAGGACAGCCTGACGCTGCAGGATCTGATCGGCCATTCGCTGTGTCTGGTGCCGCAGGAATTCGGCATCGGGCAGCTCATCAAATCGGCCGAACATACAGCGCAGGTGGACCTGCCCCGGACGATGATCACCAATTCGCTGGAGGCGCTGCGGCATTTCGTGACATCGGGGCTGGGCCTGACGATCCTGCCGAAAATTCTGGTGCAGCACCAGCTTGAGTCCGGGCTGGTCAAGACGCTTCGTATCCGCAACAGTTCGCTCGAAGCCGCAGAAGCGCAACTGGTGGTGCCGCCCCGGCGCATCAAGTCCATCGCCGAAACCGCCGTGCTGAAACGGCTGGCGGCGCTCAACTGGTTCCAGAACTAGCCTGGTTCCGTTCGGCGCGTTCGCGCGCGCGGCGCCTGAGCGCCTGCGGCGTTTCGCCGGTCAGGCGGCGGAAGGAGCGCGTCATCCGTTCCGCGTCGCCAAAGCCGCAGTCGCGCGCGATCTGGTCCAGCGATTTCGCGTCGCTTTCGACAGCGGGGCGGGCGCTTTCCACGCGCAACTGTTCGATCGCCTTGGCGGGCGACATGCCCACAGATGCGCTGAACGACCGGGAAAACTGCCGCGCGCTCAGTCTGGCGCGGTCGGCAAGCGCCTCCACGTCGAGCGCAGCGGTCAGATTCTGCCGCGCCCACGCCATCAGGTCGCCGAACCGGTTGCTGGGGGCGAGATTGTCGAGCAGGGCGGAATGCTGCGTCTGGGTGCCCGCGCGCCGGAAGGGGACGACCAGCAGTTGCGAAACGCGACGGGCGACTTCCGACCCATAGTCGGTTTCGATCAGCGCGAGGGCGAGGTCGATCCCGGCGACGACCCCGGCCGACGTCCAGATATTGTGGTCGCGCACGAACAGGCTTTCGGCGTCGACGGACACGTTGGGAAACCGCTGGCCCAGTTCCAGCGCGCGGTTCCAGTGGGTCGCGGCCCGCCGGTCGTCGAGGATGCCCGCTTCCGCCAGCACGAAGGCGCCGGAACAGACGCTGGCGATCCGCCGCCGGTCGTGCGCCGCCTGCCGGATGAAGGGCGCCAGATCGCGATATTTCGCGCTGTCGTGGGTGCCGTCGCCGCCGGGGATGAGCAAGGTATGGAAATCGCCGCAGGTGCGCATGTCCCCGGCAAGGAGCGTCGCGCCGCTGCTGCTGCGCACCGGGCCGGCCTGCGCCGCGATCATTTCGACCGAATAGCCCGCGCAGCCCGCGCGGGCGGCGAGTTCGAACGCGCCGACCGCGCCCGCGGCGTCGAGCAGCAGGAAGTCTTCGAACAGAAGGCAGGCGATCCGCATCGGGGGTCTCCATGACGGGAAGCCGGGCGGCTTCGCACGACCTTATTTGCCGGAAAATCGACCTTCAGGTCAATGTGGCGGCGTTGTAAAATGTTGGCAGATCAACTGGAGACATGCCTTGAGCGAGCCTTTCGAAATATTGTTCGTCCTCTATCCCAAGTTCGACCAGCTCGACTTTGCCGGACCTTATGAAGTCTTTTTCCGCATCGCCAACGTCAAGATCCGGCTGGCCAGCCCGGATGGCGGCGACCTCGAAACCGAATCGGGTCTGGTCTATCGCGGCATGGAAAAGCTGGCCGATGTGGAGCGGTGCGACCTTATCTGCATCCCCGGCGGCGGCGACCAGAGCGCGATGATGACGCCTGAGGTGCTGGACCATGTCAGGCGGCTGTCCGCCGATGCGCGCTACGTCACATCGGTCTGCAACGGGTCGCTGATTCTGGCGCGCGCGGGCGTGCTGGAGGGCAAGCGCAGCGCATGCCACTGGTCGTTCCGCCATCTCCTGTCCGACTATGGCGCCATTCCCGACGATGCCCGCGTCGTACGCGACGGCCGCTTCTTCAGCGGCGGCGGTGTGACCTCGGGCATCGACTTCGCGCTGGTCGTGGCGGCGGAAGTGTTCGGCGAGACGACCGCGCAGGCGCAGCAGTTGATTATCGAATATGCGCCGCAGCCGCCTTTCAACGCGGGACGGCCCGAGACGGCGCCGCCGGAGGTGCTGAAGGCGTTCGACGCCATGTTCGGCGACGCCCTGCGCAGCGTCGGCGGCTTCGTGCCGCAGGTCTGACGGCCTTAGGGTTGCAGAATGACGGCGTCAGGCCAGTCGGGCGGTTTCGCGCGGCTGGCCTGATCCATTTGAAGGAAGCGTGTTCCGGCCCCTCCATGTTGTTGCTCAAAAAGCAACTGACGACTGATGGTGGCGACATTGGATGTAATGGAAAAGTCATTTAGCCATAGTCCGACCGGAGGAACTTCACTGCGCGGTATAGCCGACACGAAGGAGGCAGCCGCGGGTTTTTAACTGCTGGGTCAGGGCGGATGTTCGCCCGAGTGCCGCACATCATAAAAGCAAAGTGCGTGTAATTCGATCGGCAAGAATTGGGGGTTGATGATGACAATTTCGAAAGCGGGTTTCACCAGGGCTGCCATCGGCTCCCTTTTTGCCACCACCTGCATGGTTGCGATCGCCGCGCCCGTGCTGGCGCAGGATCAGGCGAACGAGGGCGGCCTGGCCGACATCGTCGTGACGGCGCAGAAGCGCGCCCAGTCGGCGCAGGACGTCGGCATCACCATGTCGGTCGTGACGCCCGACGTGCTTGCCAAGCATAATATCCGCGAAGTCACCGAACTCGCTTCGGTCCTCCCCAACGTCCAGATCAACTATGGCGTCGGGCAGAATTCCTTCAACATCCGCGGCATCGGCGTCAACGTCTTCGCCGGCAACTTCGACCCGCCGGTCGCGGTGCATATCGACGACGTTTACCTGTCGAAGAGCATCATGACGCCGCTGCTGATTTTCGACCTCGACCGCGTCGAAGCGCTCAAGGGTCCGCAGGGCACGCTGTTCGGCCGCAACACCACGGGCGGTGCGCTCAATTTCTACAGCCGCAAGCCGACCGATCACTTCACCGCCGGCGGCACGCTGGGTTACGACACCTATGAGACGGTGCGCGCCGAAGGCTATGTCAGCGGTCCGCTGACGGACTCGGTGTCCGCGCGTCTGTCCGGCTTCACCACCCATCAGGGTGAGGGCTATTATCGCAACACCCTGACCGGCAAGACCGAAGGTTATGACCGGAAGTGGGCGCTGCGCGGCCAGTTGGCCTTCCATGACAGCAAGACCGACGTGCTGCTGTCCGCCACATATGGCCGGGACAACAGCCAGTTGGCGCCCTATGACGTTCCGGGTGTCTACACGCCGGAATCGCTGGCGGCGGGCGCTCCCCAGCTCTGTCAGCCCTATCTGAACGGCACGCTCAACGGCGCCGACGCCAATTGCCGCCGCTCGCTGGATGGCGGCTATCCGGGTGACAAGAACCCCTACACGACCGACAACAATATTCCGCACCAGATGCGCGCCAAGCAGATCGGCTTCACCGCCCGCGTCGAGCGCGATCTGGGCTGGACCAAGCTGGTTTCGATTTCGAGCTACCAGAAGTTCAACCGCTTCATCGTCGAGGACTCGGACTCCTCGCCGGTCAACTCGCTGGACTCCTACGAAGCCTTCAACATCAACCAGTATTCGCAGGAAATCCGGATCTCGCAGAACCAGCCGAGCCGCTGGAACTACGTCCTGGGCGCCTATTATCAGCATGACAATCTGGCGTCGCATTCGGGCCTGATCATCCTCGACGGTGCGCAGAACCTCTACACCGACTACAGGCAGAAGGTGAACGCGCGCGCGATCTTCTTCCACAACGAGTTCGCGCTGACCGACCAGCTCTCGCTGATCGCGGGCCTGCGTTACAGCAACGAAAGCCTGAAGATCAACGGCGGCACCTGGCTGGCTGACGGCATGTCGGTGATCCGGGGTCAGGAAAAGCCGACCACGCTGATCTTCCCGCTGTCCACCTCCTCGGCGGTGGCCAATGGCGGCAAGCGGCACGACAAGAATGTGTCCTACAAGTTCGGCGCGGAATGGAAGCCCGAGCTGAACAGCGACGCCATCGACAAGCTGCTCCTCTACGCAAACGTGTCGAGCGGTTTCCGTTCGGGTGCGTTCAACGTGGTCTTCGCGTCGTCGCAGAGCGAGTTCACCTCGCTGTCGCCGGAGAAGATCACCGCTTACGAAGCCGGTTTCAAGTCGCTGCTGGGCGGACGGACCCTGCAGGTCAATGGCGCGGTGTTCCACTATGACTTCACGAACGGCTTCATCAACGTCGACAGCCCGACCTCGCCGGTTCCGGTGACGATCAACGCGGCTGCGGTGAAGACAGACGGCGTCGAGCTGGACGTGCAGTGGCAGCCCATTCAGGGTCTGCAGTTCGGCGCGGCGGGCGGCTATCTCCACTCGAAGATCGACAGCGCCATCACGGCGGGCGGCCGGAGCCTTCAGGGCAATTCGACCGTCAACTCGCCCAAATGGACATTCACCGGTGACGCGTCCTACACGACCGACATCGGCAGCGATCTGAAGCTGAACCTGGCGATGAACGGCAACTATCGCACGTCGCAATATCTGCAGGCGAGCAATTCGCCGGTGTCGAAGATCGGCTCCTACTGGGTGGTCGGCGCGCAGGTCGGCATCGCGGCCTCCGACGACCGCTGGGCCTTGACCGCATGGGTCAAGAACCTGACCAAGTCGGTTTACAAGACCTACCTCAACGACCTGCCGGGTCTGGGCATCGTGCTGGCATCCTACGGTCCGCCGCGGACCTTCGGCGGCACCTTCACGGTGAAATACTGATCCTGCGACCCGCGATGCGGGTCCGGAGCTAAGGGTTGCGGCCGGGGCCGGGTGGGTAAACCGCCTGGCCCCGGCTTTCGTTTGAGAAGGCTTCGCCGGCGGGCGTGGCGTTCCCCCGTGCGGGGAGGGATCGAAGGAGTGTGATCGTGACGGTGGCAAAGATCGGCACCCGATTTGACGAGGCGGAGATCGACGCGATCTTTGCTGAATTCGACCAGGGTCACCTGCCCGGTGTGGCGGTGGGCATCGCGGTCGAAGGCGTGCCGGTCTACGCCAAGGGTTTTGGCCTTGCGAACATGGAACTGCCCGTCGTCCTGACGCCGCGCACCCGCATGCGGGTCGGGTCGAGCACGAAGCATTTCGCCTGCCTCGCCTATCTGCTGCTGTGCGAAGACGGGCTGGCGGGACTGGACGACGAGATCGGGCGCTATATTCCAGGGCTGAAGCCCGCCGTCGCCCGCGCCCCCATGCGCGCGCTGATGACCCACACCAGCGGCATCCGCGATCCTTTCTGGCTGACCATGGCGATGCACGGGGTCGACCGCCCCGTCACCGACCGGCAGATCCTCGCCTATTACGAGACGATAGACGATGTCGATTTCGCGCCGGGAACGCGGTGGGGCTATAATAATGGCGGCTATGCGCTGCTGACCGCCGCCATCGAGAAGATCAGCGGACAGCCGCTGGAGGATGTGCTGCGCACGCGGATATTCGCGCCGGCCGGAATGCACGACACGCTGTTGCGGCGGTGGGACAGCGATTTCGTGCCGAACAGCGCGGGGCTTCATTTCCGCGACGCGCAGGGCGTATTTTCCAAGACGCATATGAGCATGGAGCTGAGCGGCGCGGGCGGCCTCGTTTCGACGATGGCCGACATGCTGACGTGGCTGAGGCATATGGACGCGCCGGTCGTCGGCAGCGCAGAAAGCTGGAAGCAGATGCTGGAGCCGCAGCGTCTGACGGGCGGATGGTCGACGCGCTATGGCCTCGGCCTCTTCTGCGAGACATATCGCGGCGTCGATGTCATCCATCATCCCGGCGACGTGATGAGCGGCAATTCGCAGATGCTGAAGGTGCCGGGCGCGAGGCTGGACATCAGCATCGGCACCAACCGGTCGGACGCGAGCGCCAGCGTTCTGGCGCTCAAGGTCATCGACGCGATGGTCGACGGCCTCGCGCCCGTGCCGGAAACGGCGGATTACGAAAAGCGCACGGGTGCGTTCGTGTCGCGGCGCGACGGGCGGGTCGTCACTCTGACGGCGAAGGATGACTTTCATCTGCTGGCTATCGACGGCGGCGTCGCCATTCCGGTCGCGCCCGACGAAAGCGGCGTGCTTCAGCTTCCGGCAGCGGCGGCTTTCTTCCAGCGCTCGGTCCGGGTGGAGGAAAACGCCATCGTGCTGAGCGATTTCGCCGACGAGGATCGCCTGGAGGAAGTCGCGATAGATGAAAGCGCGACCGTCGGGACGCGGGTCGGCCATTATCGCTCGGAAGATTTCGACCTGACCGTCCTCGTGACGGAGGACGGGGAGGGGGCCAGCGCATCGCTGCGCGGGCGTCATGGCTGGGCCGATTACCGGATGACGCCGGTCACGGCGGACGTCTGGCGGATCGAGCAGGTGGGTTTTTCCCCGATCGGCGGCATTATGACGTTCGAGGCCGGGGCGCTGCGTCTCGATTTCGGGCCGGTGCACCATATCCGCCTGGCCCGCATCGGGTGACGCTATCGCGTGCGGTGAAGGACCGGCGCGTGACCGGCGCTCGCCGCTGTCCCGTTTCGTCCGAAAATCACGACTGGAAATGCCGGAAATTTGACCTTTGGGTCAATGTCGATCCGGGGTAAATATTACAAAGAAATGATGGAGACAGAAAAGTGGACAGGCCGTTCGAAATATTGTTCATCCTCTATGATCGGTTCGATCAGCTCGATTTTGCCGGTCCCTATGAAGTATTCTTCCGCATTCCCAATGTGAACATCCGCCTCGCGACACCTGATGGCGGCGACATCGTGACGGAGCCGGGCCTCGTCTACAAGGGAACCGAGAAGCTCGCCGACATCGACCGGTGCGACCTGCTCTGCGTCCCGGGCGGGATGGATCAGACCAGCCTCGCCACGCCGGAAATGATCGGCCACATCCAGCGGCTCGCCGCCGATGCCAGCTATGTGACGTCGGTGTGCAACGGATCGCTCGTCCTTGCGCGGGCGGGATTGCTGGAAGGCAAGCGCAGCGCCTGCCACTGGGCGTTCCGCCATCAGCTTTCCGACTTCGGCGCCATTCCCGACGACGCGCGCGTGGTGCGCGACGGCCGCTTCTTCAGCGGCGGCGGCGTGACATCGGGCATCGACTTCGCGCTGACCGTGGCGGCTGAAATCTTCGGCGAAACGACCGCGCAGATGCAGCAGTTGCTGATCGAATATGCGCCCGAGCCGCCCTTCAACGCCGGGCGTCCCGAGACCGCGAGCCGCGAAGTGCTGGTCGCGTTCGACGCCATGTTCGGCGACGCGCTGCGCCAGACCGGAGCATATGTTCCGGAAGTATGACCGGGCGGGGTAGCTGGACCGGGAGCGCCCGGCCAGCCCCGCGACACAGGCGATAACAGGAATCCCGCATCGGTGAGGTGCGCGGGCAGTTTCCGCAACGCAGGACCTGAACGCGGTTCTGCGGGCGGGGGCGCTGTGCCGGGAGAACGGTCCCGGCGCGGCGGCAGGCAAGGACGAACATCGACGATTTTCGACAACCAACCTTGGGGGGTAATTATGTCAAACTGCCGGAATATCAGTCTACGCTATTGTTCGACTGTCGCCATCATGATGGCGGGACTGTCGCATGCGGCGATGGCGCAGCAGGTGGATGGCGCGCGGAGCGGCGAAGGCCTCAACGACATTGTCGTGACGGCCAACAAGCGCGGCGCGGAATCGCTGCTGGACGTTCCCACCGCGATCTCCGCGGTGTCCGCCGACGCCCTCCAGCGGACGGCCGCGCAGAGCATTCAGGATTATGCGGCGGCGCTGCCGGGCCTTGCCGTGTTCGACGCGGGGCCGAACCAGAAGCGCGTCAAGATCCGCGGCGTTTCCGGATCGTCGGACTCCGAACCGCAGGAAACGGTCGGCATCTATCTGGACGATGTGTCGATCACCAGCCCCGGCGGCACGAACAACGAGAATAACGCATCGCCCGACCTCAACCTGTTCGACATCGAGCGGATCGAGGTGCTGAAGGGTCCGCAGGGCACGCTCTATGGCGCAGGGTCCATGGGCGGCACCATCCGTTTCATCACCAAGGCGCCCAAGCTCGACCGCATCGAGGGCGAAGTGCAGGGCCGCGCTTCGATTACCAAGTCGGGCGACCCGTCCTATAGCGGCGACGCGGTAATCAACCTGCCGATCGTCGAAGATACGCTGGCGCTGCGTGTGGTCGGCACATATCGCAACTCGGGCGGCTATATCGACAATGAGTCGCCGGACTTTTCGAAGAAGAATTATAATGACGACAGCAGTTGGCTGGTGCGCGGCACGTTGCTGTACAAGCCCGCCGACACCGTCAGCATCGCGCTCAAATATCTGCACCGCGAAGTCAATGTTCACGGCCTGAACTCGGTGCCGCGCACGTCGAAGCTCACATCGACCTATCTGGTCGAGCCGCGCAGCCGCAGCAACATGGACCTTATCAACGGCGAACTGACCGTCGATCTGGGATCGGCGACGTTCAGTTCTTCGACATCCTATCTCGACCGCAAGGATCTGGGCTTCCGCGATCTGACGCCGCTGGGCCGCGCCTATATGTCGGTGATTTCCGGATTTGCGGAACCCGCGCCCGCGCTCGGCCTCTACAATAAGCAGGGCTATCACGAGTTCGCGCAGGAAATCCGGCTGGCTTCCGACGACAAGAGCCGGCTGAAATATGTCGTGGGCGCCTATTATTCGAAGCTCAAGAAGCGGTTCGTGCAGGATGGCCCCTGGCCGGGCCTTTCGGACTATCTCGACCGGAACGGCACGCCCGCAGCGCTGGACGGGAAGGGCGCGTTCGTATCGCCGATCACCGGGGTCAACGATCTGAGCTTCTATTCGGCCAATGTGCCGCAGGATCTGCGCCAGATCGCCCTTTTCGGCGAAGTGACCTATTCCTTCACCGACCAGCTCGACCTGACGCTGGGCGGGCGCTATTTCGACATCAGCCAGCATTCGCTGTTCGTCGGTAATTCGCTCGCGCTGTTCGTGACGCCGGACGCCGCCTACCGGAAGGCCAGCCTGAAGGAAGACGGGTTCAACCCCAAGGCGACGGTGTCGTTCAAGCCTTCGAACGATCTTCTGCTCTATGCGACGGTCGCCAAGGGTTTCCGCCCGGGCGGTTTCAACCAGCCGGTGTCGACGAACGCGCAGTGCCTCGCCGAATTCCAGCAGATCGGCTTCAACCCCAACGATGTGCCCGGATTCAAGTCGGACACGCTGATGAGCTACGAAGTCGGGGCGAAGGGCGATCTGCTTGAAAAGCGGGTGCAGTTCAGCGCGGCGGCATACCAGATCGACTGGAAGGACATCCAGCTCCGCAACCAGTTGCAGTGCGGCTTCACCATCTTCGACACCGCGTCGAAGGCGCGGATCAAGGGTCTGGAAGGCTCCGTCACGGCGCGGGTCGCCACCGGTCTGACCGTGTCGCTCAACAGCAGCTTCACCGATGCGAAGCTGCTGGGGGCGAGCGTGACCACGGGCGGCATCGCGGGCGACCGGCTGGTGGGCGTGCCCAAATATTCGGTGTCGGGATCGGCCGAATATGAAGCCCCGCTGTCCGACGCGCTGCAGGGCTATGTCCGTATGGATGCGAGCTATGTCAGCACCTACAAGTCCTTCTTCTCGACCCAGCTTCTGAACGGCGCGATCCGTAACCGGGATCTGGGCGATTTCGCCATCGTCAATGCCCGCATCGGCGCGGTCAGCGAAGCTGGCGGATGGGACGCGCAACTGTACGTCAACAATGTGTTCAACAAGCTGGGCGATACCGGCGCGCAGAACGACATTTTCGGCGACGTGGTGTTCCGCACCCGGCCTCGTGAAATCGGGGTGCAGATCAACAAGCGCTTCTAGGACGACCGACAGTATAAAAGCGTCCTCCGATCGGGCGCGAGCTTTCGCTCGCGCCCGATTTTGCGATACAGGGGCGTGGGCGTCGGCCTTATCGAAGCCCGGCTTCCGCGCCCTCCGACAGATGGCAATCAGGGAATTTCCGCCAAGATGACTGCGACGACCGCCGGCGATGCATTCGCCCATGACTATAGCTCCGCCCGCGCGCGGTTTCTCGGCCAGTGCGAGAGGCTGCACATTCCCGTCAGCAGTTATCGCCATCCGCAGCCCGGCCCCGGCGGCGAGGCGATCTACAGCGATGCGGCCCGGATCGGTCCGGCCGGGGCGGCGCGGACGCTGCTGGTGGTGAGCGGCAATCATGGCGTGGAGGGCTATGCCGGAAGCCATGCGCAGGTCGCGCTGATCGACGAACTGGCGCGCGAGGGGCTGCCCGCGGACACGAGCGCGGTTTTCATCCACATGCTCAACCCATGGGGCGCGGCGTGGCGGCGCAGGCATACGCACGACAATGTCGACCTCAACCGCAGCTTCGTCGACCGGACGATCCCGCTGCCCGTCAATGCGGAGCATGACGCGCTGGTCGGCACGGGTTTCCTCGACTGCCTGCGCGCGCCGACGCCGGGCAGGGCGCTGGAAGCGATGGCGCAATTCCGGCGCGCGCATGGCGACGACGCCTATGCGCAGGCGGTGTTCCAGGGGCAGTATGACAGCGCCGGGGGGCTAGGCTATGGCGGCAGCGCGGCGAGCTGGTCGCACGGGCTGCTGCGGCAGGTGGCAGGCGACATGCTGGAACCCGCCAGCCTCGTCGCGCTGATTGATCTGCACACGGGTCTCGGCCCGTTCGGCATCGGCACGCTGATCTGCACGGAAACGCCCGGTTCTGCGGAGACGGCCATGTTGCGGGCGTGGTATGACGAACCCTTCGTCGCGCTGCTCGAAGACCGGAAGGGATTGCCTTACGAGCTACAGGGCGATCTGGCGCAGGGCGTGCGGCAGGTGCTGCCCGCCGCCCGCATTCTTCCGATCAGTCTGGAGTTCGGCACCTATGAGGCCGACCGCTTCGCCGAACTGATGATAAAGGACGCATGGGCGGAGGCGCAGGGCAATCCCGACGACCCGGAGGTCGAGGCGATACGGTGCGATCTGATGCACTTTTTCTACCCGCAATCCGCCCTGTGGCGCGACATGGTGGCGCAGCGGACGAAGTCGGTTGCGATGATGGCGTTGGCGGGGCTGGCGGGGCTGTGAGCGTCCGGGCCTGATTTCGCGGCCCCGGGGGACGGAGAGAATCCCCCGAGGCCGCTCCCCTTATCCCTGGCGGGTCAGAACCCGGCCCGAACGGCGCGTGCCGCCGACCTGCTGGCCGTTGACGACGACCATCTCGATCCCGTCGGCGGGCGTGGCCGGATCGTCGTAGGTCGCGCGGTCGCCCACGCGGTCCGCATCGAAGAGAACGAGGTCGGCGAAGGCGCCGACGCGAAGGGTGCCGCGGTCGACCAGCCCATATTCCTGCGCCGGCAACTGCGTCATGCGGCGAACGATGTCCTCCAGCGGAAACAGGCCGCGCTCGCGGCAGAAATGGCCCAGAACGCGGGGGAAAGTGCCCCACAGGCGCGGATGCGGCATCTTGTCGTGGGGAAGCCCGTCAGACCCGATCATGCATTTGGGATGGCTGATGATCCGGTCCAGATCTTCCTGGCTCATCATATGGTAGATCGCGCCGCCCGGCTTCAGCCGGTCGATCGCCGCGTCTTCGCTGATGCCCCATTCGGCGGCGATGTCGGTCACGGTCCGTCCGGCAAGGTCGGGATAGGGGGTCGACCATGTGATCTGGGTGGAGCTGGATTTGGCGGCTAGATCGTGCAGCAGCGAAGACGATCCCGCGACATAAGGATAGGCGTCGAGCGCAATGGACTGTTCTTCGGCGGCGGCGTCGATGCGGGCGAGCGTATCAACGCTGCGGCCGAAATTGCGTTGACCCATGCATTTGTGGTGCGAGATGATGAGCGGAACGTCGGCGCTGCGCGCGGTGTTGAAGGATTCGTCGAGCGAGTCCATGATCGCGTCGGCTTCGTCGCGCATGTGGGTGGTGTAGACGCCGCCATAGGCGGAGACGACTTCGAGGAGCGCGACGACCTCGTCGGCCTTGCTGCCGCGGGCGGGCGGATAGAAAAGCCCGCTGCTCATGCCGATGGCGCCTGCGCGCATGCATTCGTCGAGCAGGGCTTTCATCGCCTCGATCTCAGCGTCGGTCGCGGGCTGGGTCACGTCCTCCATCACGGCGACACGCAGCGTCGAATGACCGACGAGCGGGGCGGCGTTCACGGCGGGCGAGGCGGACCGCACGGCGTCGAGATAGGCGGCGAAGGTGGAGAAGATGAAGGGACCGGAGGTGCCAGAGACCAGCAGGTCGAGGGGAGCGGGCACGGTGTCGCGCACCAGCGGGGCAAGGCTGATGCCGCAATTGCCGGTGACGATGGTGGTGATGCCCTGCGACACGCTGGGGGCCATTTCCGGACCGACCAGCAGCGCATTGTCCTGATGCGTGTGCACGTCGATGAAGCCGGGGGAGAGGATCAGGCCTTTCGCATCGACGCGGCGGACAGCGGCACGGTCGCTAAGGTCGCCGATCATGCCGATGCGGTCGCCGCTGATGGCGACATCCGCGACATAGGACGGCGCGCCTGTGCCGTCGATGACGGTGGCCCGATCGAAGATCAGGTCGAATGGCGCGTCGTGCAGATCGTTGTTCATTGTAATTCCCTGAAAATATTAGAAAAGGCTGGCGCGAGCGGCGGCGTCCCTAGCCTTCGAGAAGCACGTAACTTTCCTTGGTCAGCTTCCAGTCCCGATCGGTGAGAAGCCAGGCGGCGTGATAGATGCCCGCCCTGTCCGGCTGTCCGCGCCACGATCCGCGCCATCGGCCCGTCTCGGCCGCGCGTTTTCCGTCGGGGCCGAAAACGACGCTGTCGGGCGTGCGGTCGAAGGTGATGAAGGCGGGATCGGCGAAGTAATTGCGATAGACGTCGAGAATGCCGGGCTTGTCGAAGCAGCGCGCCGAAAAACTCGGCATGACCGCATAATCCGCCTGAAGAAGGGCGTCGATGACGGGCAGATCCTTGGCGATAAGGGCGTCGTTGAACGCCGACCGCGCCTGCCGGATCTTCGCTTCCTGCTGTGCAGCCATGTCCGTCATGCCGGGATGCCCCGGAATGCTGACACGGCCCCGCTCAGCAAGCGAGCGGGTCTATATTCCCCCCTGTGTCGCATCGGACGACGCCCTCAGCCCTTGTCTTTGCCGGCAAATCGGGGCGCGGGGATCGTAACCATGCGCATTTCGGTCATCGCTTCGATGGTGTGGCGGCCACCGAGCCGTCCGATCCCGCTCTTCGTGCCCGACGCGCCGCCCAGCGGCATGTGGGTTTCCCACGTCACGGTGTGCGCGTTGATGCTGATGATGCCGGCGGAAAGTTCGGTCGACATCGCCATCGCGCGTTCCATGTCCCGCGAGAAGATCGCCATGGTGAGGCCATATTCGGTGTCGTTCGCGACCCGCAGAAGCTCGTCGTCGCCGTCCAGCGCGATGACGGGGACGACCGGTCCGAACGTCTCTTCGCGGGCGACGCGCATGTCGGGGGTGACATCGACGAGCACGGTCGGCGCGTAGAAGAGGTCGCTGCCAAGGTCGGGCAGGCCATGGCCGCCAGCGATGCAGCGTGCGCCCGCGGCGATGGCTTCATCGACATGCTCGCGCGTCTTCTGGACGACCGCGGCGTTGTTGAGCGGACCCATGGTCGTGCCCTGATGCAGGGGATCGCCCGGCTTGTGCGAGCGGGCGATCTCGGCGATCTTTTCGGCCAGTTCCCCGGCAATCGCGCTATCAGCGAGAACCCGGCCGGTGGCGGCGCAGATCTGGCCCGAGTTCATGAACGCACCCAGTGCGGCAGCCTCTGCAGCGAGATCGAGGTCCGCGTCGCGGCGGACGATCACGGGGCCGTTGCCGCCCAGTTCGAGCAGCATCGGCTTGCCCGCGCCGCGCTCCGCGACGCTCTTGCCGGTCCTCGTCGAACCGGTGAAGCCGATGCCCTGCACATCTTCATGGCCGACGATTTCATCGCCGACGACAGCGCCCTGTCCGAGCACCAGATTGATGAGGCCGTCCGGCAGGCCCACGCTGGCGATGACGCGCATGAGCGCGGCGGCGACGAGCGAGGTGGTCGGGGCGGGCACCCACACCACGGCATTGCCGGTCGCGATGGCGGGCGCGAGATATTCGCCGGGGATCATCACCGGGTAGTTCCACGGGGTGATGACGGCATAGACGCCGCGCGGGTGCCGCTGCGTCAGGAACAGGCGGTCGGGGGTCTGGCCGGTCTGCACTTCGCCGGTCATGTAGCGCACCAGTTCGGCGCTCATGTGGAAACCATGGGCCGTGGCCGTCACCTCTCCGGTGGCTTCCGCCAGAGTCTTGCCCTGTTCCATCGACAGGATGCGCGCGAGGTCGTCGGTCGCGGCGGCAATCGCGTCGCCGATGGATGCGCACAGCGTCGCCCGGTCCCACGTCGAAAGGCGCGCCCAGGCAGGCTGCGCCGCCTTGGCATGGGCGACGGCCCTGCGGGCGGTTTCGCGCGTGCTGAGCGGCAGGCGGGCCAGTTCGCCGCCGGTCGCGGGATTGATCGCCGCGAAGGTTTCGGCCTCATCGCTTTCCCAGCGTCCGCCGATGTAATTGCCAAGATCCTGTGCAAGTTCGGGCAAGTCGTTCAGGGGGGCGCGCAGGTCGGTCGTCATGAGTTTTTCCCTGATGTGCTCGCCCATCGATAAAGCGAGACTTGCTTCGGTTTCCGACTGCGCCCACCGCGCAGCTATCCCTGACGGCGAGGCAGATGCAGAGCTGGGCCGACCCTTTTCAGCCGCTCAAGCACCCGCCCTTTTTCGCGCGGCGCTCCAGCAAAGGGGAGCGATCCGCGAAGCCGGAAGGAACTCTTTCCAACTGTCTATGGCTCATCGAAAAATCGTCCAATGGCATCCGGGGAAGCTCAAGGTTGCTCTTTAAGCAACGCTTCCATTCGTGACGCGGCAGTGCGGCCCGGCGCGCGCGCTCTGCGCAGACGGTCAAAAAAAACGCGCGGGAACATCAAAGTCCCCGCGCGGGCATGACCATCATGAGGGAAGACGGTCGTGCTCTTGAGGTTCGGCGCCTGTCAGGCGACTTCGGGCGCCGGGGCGATGGCCAGCCACTCGTCCGTCGAAGTGACGGTCGCGTAGCCGAATGCGAGAGCAGCCATGCTGGCGGCGTGAACATGCGCGGCCGGAACGACCGTGCTTTCGAACACGAGTTCCGTCGTCGCGCAGGCATCGTGGACGACGGTGACGCCGTAGCCCAGATCGGAGGCCGCGCGCGCAATCGCCTGAACGCACATGTGGCTCATCGCGCCCACGACGACCAGCGCGTCGACATCCTGCGCGTCGAGAACCTCCTTCAGACGGGTATCGCGGAAGCTGTTGGCATAATGCTTCACCACGACTTCCTCAGTCGCCAGCGGAGCAACGCCGTCGATGATCTCGTCCGCCGGATTGTTTGGGACGTAGAGGGGGGTGTCGGGAAGCAGTTCGTGGCGGACGTGGATGACCGGCTCGTTGCGGTCACGGGCGGCGCCGATCACGCGCGCGGCGTTGGCGACGGCTTCGTCGATGCCGGTGAGGGGCAACTGACCCGAGGCCAGGTAGAAATTCTGGAGGTCGACAGACACAATGGCGCGCTTGCCCATAAACTATTCCTTTCAAGCGGTGCAAAGATGGACTGGATAGCGCTGCGGCGACGATGCTGATATTGGCGCGAACGACATTCGAAGGGGCGATACCGACAATGGCGGAAAAACAGCCGATGGAGATCGGCATCCTTCTTTATCCCGGCGCGCAGGCTGCCGCGGTGATGGGAATGACCGATTTCCTGACATTCGCCGACCGCCGGGCGAGAAATGGGTCGGGCGAGCCGGCGTTGCGGATCAGCCACTGGCAGCAGGGCGAGCGCGAGCCGCAGAGGATATTCGACAGCGCCCCCGAATGCGGGGATATGGACCCGGCCGTATTGCTGCTGCCGCCAGCGCTCGAGGGGCCGGTGACGACGGAAGCGTCGGCACCCTTCGTCGAGTTCCTGCGGGTGCGTCATGCGGCGGGCGTGGTGCTCGGTTCCGTGTGCGCGGGCGCGTTTCTGCTGGCCGAAACGGGATTGCTGGATGGGCGGCGGGCGACGACGCACTGGGACGCCGCAGACACATTCCGCCAGCGCTTTCCGGACGTGAAACTCGACACCGATCTGCTGCTGATCGACGAAAGCGACATCCTGACCGCGGGCGGGGTGATGGCGTGGACCGACCTGTGTCTGCGGCTGATCGACCGGTTTCTGGGGTCGGCGGTGATGCTGGACACGGCGCGTTCGTTCCTGTGCGATCCGCCGGGCCGGGAGCAGCGTTATTACAGCAATTTCTCGCCAAGGCTGGACCATGGCGACCTGGCGGTGCTGAAGGTGCAGCACTGGCTGCAGGCGACGGGAGCGACCGATGCGCGGCTGTCGCGGCTGGCGGAAGTCGGCGGGCTGGAGGAGCGGACGCTGCTGCGCCGGTTCCTGAAGGCGACGGGCCTCACGAGCACCGACTATTGCCAGCGGCTGCGGGTGGCGAACGCGCAGGAAATGCTGCGGTCGAGCGTGCTGCCGATCGACCGGATCGCGTGGGACGTGGGCTATGCCGACACGTCTTCGTTCCGGAAGCTGTTCACCCGCATCGTGGGGCTGACCCCCGGCGAGTATCGCCAGCGCTTCCGCGGGCGATAACGCAGGGCATCGGCCGGACGCCGATGCCCTGCGCGGGGGAGGGAGGCTTATTTCCGCAGGCCGTAGCGCGCGGCAGGCTCTGCGTTGAACATGGACTGCAGAAGCGTTCCGCTCGCGCTGTCATAGGCTTCCAGCAGGGACAGGTCGGCGAGCGACGGGGCGATGACAGGCTCGCCCTGATCCACGCCCGCCATCACGGCATCGACGCAATCCTCGGTCGACATGACGATGGCGTCGGGCAGCGGTTCCAGATCGGCGCCGCCCGCCACGTCCCATCCTTCGGACACCACCGCGCCGGGCAGGACCAGCCGCACATTGACGCCGGTGCCTTCGACCTCGTTCTGGAGATATTTGGTCAGCAGGAAGACATAGGCCTTGGTCGAGGCGTAGACCGGAATGCCGACGCCGGGGAAGGGCGCGAAGCCCGCGCCCGAGCCGATGTTGATGAGCGTGCCCGCGCCCTTTTCCGTAAAGCGGACGAGAGCGGCCTTCGACAGGGTAGTGAGGGCCGTGACGTTGAGCGCGATCATGTTGGCGATCACCTCGTCGGAGGTTTCGACCAGCGTCTTGATCGTGGAATAGCCCGCATTGTTGACGACGAAAGACACCGACGGATCGCCGGAAATCCGCTTCGAAACGGCGGCGACGCCCGCCGGGTCGGACAGGTCGGCGACGAGGACTTCGGCACGGACCGGGAAACGGCTTTCCAGATCGGCCGCAATGGCGCGGAGCCGGTCTTCGCGCCGGGCGACGAGGACAACATCATAGCCGCGCGCGGCAAGACGGTCGGCGAACAGCTTGCCGATACCCGAAGACGCCCCGGTGACGATCGCGGTGCCAAGATTCCCAGACAAATTGATTTCCTTTACCATGTGGAGGGATGGTGAACGGGTGAATACCCCATTCATATACGTCGCAATATGCTACTGATCCATCCCCGGCGATGACCAATCGCCTCACGGAGCGGGTGACATATATGGTCAACGGCGGTGCCCGTGACTGCCGGGCGGCTTGAGCGAGATTGCGATGTTTCGCCTGCATCAAACCGTCCTAGCCGCAGCGCCCGGAACGCACCAAGGCTCAGGTGCGCATTTTCGCGCCGTCCTTTTCGCGCACTGCTTGGCTACCAGGAGTTACCGTGAGCACCATCGTCGATCGTCAGAATCTCGACTTCCTGCTGTTCGATATGTTCGACCTGGAGAAGGCGCATGCGTCCGGCCCCTTCGAAGGGCAGGACCGCGAGCTGATTTCGCAGCTTCTGGACACGGCCCAGCGCATCGCGGAGACCGAGTATCTGACGACCGCCGCGCCGCTCGACGCGGTTCCGCCGACCTTCGAAAATGGCGAGGCGGTGATGCCGGCCTATGTCGGGCGTGCGCTGAAAGCCTATAGCGACGCCGGGCTTTCCGCGCAGAGTTTTCCGGTGGAATATGACGGGCTGGGCATGTCGCATACGGTGAGCATGACGGTGAACGGCATGTTCAGCGCGGCCAATGTCGCTATCGCCAACTATTTCCTGCTGACGGCGGCGGCGGCGCGCCTGTTGCTGGCGTTCGGGACGGAAGAGCAGAAGTCCCGCTATGCCTCGCACATGATCGCGGGGCGGTGGATGGGCACGATGTGCCTGTCCGAGCCGCAGGCGGGATCGTCGCTTTCGGACATTACGACCCGGGCCGATCCTGCGGGCGACGGCGCCTATCATCTGCGCGGCACGAAGATCTGGATTTCGAGCGGCGGCCACAGCATGAGCGAGAATATCGTCCATCTCGTGCTCGCGCGGCTTCCGGATGCGCCTGCGGGCGTCAAGGGCATCTCGCTGTTCCTCGTCCCGCAGAAGCGGCTCGACGAAGCGGGCAGGCCGGGCGAGGATAATCATGTCACGCTGGTCGGTCTGGCGCACAAGATGGGGCAGCGCGGAACGACCAACTGCCAGCTCAATTTCGGCGAGGACGGTCCTTCGGTCGGCTATCTGGTCGGCAAGCCGCACCAGGGGCTGCACGCCATGTTCCATATGATGAACGAAGCGCGCATCGGTGTGGGGCATGTGGCGACCATGTCCGGGCTGGTCGGGTATCTCTATTCGCGCGACTATGCGAACGAGCGGCTTCAGGGCCGCCGCATCGGCCAGAAAGACCCCGCTTCGCCGCAGATTCCGCTGATCGAGCATGTCGACATCCGGCGAATGCTGTTGGCGCAGAAGGCGGCGGTGGAAGGGGCGCTGGCGCTCTGCACCTATTGCGCACTGCTGGTCGACGAGCAGAAAAGCGCGGCGGAAGAGGATCAGGCCGACCTCGCCCTGTTGCTGGAAGTGCTGACGCCGATCGTCAAATCATGGCCATCCGAACATTGTCTTGAGGCTAACAAGTGGGCGATGCAGATATTGGGCGGGGCGGGATATACCAGCGATCATCCGGTGGAACGCCTGTATCGCGACAATCGTCTGAACCATATCTATGAAGGCACTTACGGCATTCAGGGCATCGACCTGCTGGGGCGGAAAGTCCGGCTGGCGGAGGGGCGCGGCCTCGACCTTCTGATCGAGCGGATCAACGCGACGATCGGGCAGGCGGCGGGCATTCCGGCGCTGTCGGATCACGCTGCCCGGCTGGCCGAAGCGATCGGCTGGGTCACGGACGCCACCCGCGCCGCGCTGGCCGAACCCGATCTGGAGCGCAGCCTCGCCAATGCGACGCTCTACCTCGACGGGACGGGGACGGTCGTGATCGGATGGCTGTGGCTGTGGCAGGCGATGGTCGCTGTTCGCGGGCAGGAAGGCGGCGAAGCCAGCAAGGCCTTTTATGAAGGCAAGCGCGCGGCCTGCGACTATTTCTTCCGCTATCAGTTGCCGCGCGCGCAGATCGACCTCGGGCTGGTGAAGGCGCTGGACGACACCTGCCTTTCGACGACGCCCGATCAGATCCGCGCCGCCTGACGGCCAAGGGCCGGGCGGGCGCGAACGAGAATGAAATGGAGGATGGATTGGCACAGCGCGATACCTTGACGACCGATCTGCTGTCGACACTGAAGGACGGCATCCTGACGCTGACGCTCAACCGGCCGGAGGCGCGCAATGCGATGAGCGATCCGATGCTGGAGGCGATGGACCGGGAACTCGCCTTCGCGCAAGACAGCAGGGACGTGCGGTGCGTCGTCCTTCAGGGGAGTGGCCGCGCTTTCTGTGCGGGCGGCGACGTCAAGGCGATGGGGGAGAACCCGATCACGCCGTCTTCGCTGGACGAGAGGGTCGAATATCAGCGTGCCATCCAGCGCGCGACATCGGGCAGGCTGGT
The DNA here is from genome assembly GCF_003967075.1 of Sphingobium amiense. Taxonomy (NCBI): domain Bacteria; kingdom Pseudomonadati; phylum Pseudomonadota; class Alphaproteobacteria; order Sphingomonadales; family Sphingobiaceae; genus Sphingobium; species Sphingobium amiense. The sequence continues at coordinate 1,872,702 of NZ_AP018664.1, read as the reverse complement.
TGCGATGGCCAAGCCGACTATGGCGGTCATCCACGGCCCCGCCGCGGGCGCGGGCCTTGCGCTGGCGCTGGCGTGCGACCTGCGGATCATGGCGCGTCCGGCCTTCCTGCTGACGGCGTTTGCGAACGTGGCGCTTTCGGGCGATTTCGGCATCGGGTATCTGCTGGCCCGGCTGGTCGGGATGGCGCGGGCCAAGGAGTTGATGTTCCTGCCCGAACGCGTGACGAGCGAGCGCGCGCTCGATCTGGGGCTGACCAACTGGGTGTGCGAAGCCGAGGAGCTGGAGGCGCAGGCGGCGCTGATCGCAGGGCGGCTCGCGTCCGCGCCGCCGCAGGCGCTGGCCTATATGAAGGAGCATCTCAACAGCGCGCTGTCCACCGAGTTCGGCGCCTATATGGACCATGAGGTGCGCTGCCATATCGACTGTTCGCAAACGGCCGACCATGGGGAAGGCGTCAGGGCTTTCGCGGAGAAGCGCGCGCCTGTTTTCAGCGGGGACTAAAGGTGGCCGGGCAATCCGCCACGCATCCGGGGCCGCTTTCCCCGGCGCTGTTGCCCGAAGGTATCCGGTCCCGCATCGTCAGCGGTGTCGGCGACCTCGACATGCATATTCTGGAAGCAGGCCATGAGGGGAAGCGGCGGCCCGCCATCCTCCTCCTTCACGGCTTTCCCGAACTGGCGTGGTGCTGGCGCAGGGTGATGCCGCTGCTCGCCGACGCGGGCTATCATGTGGTCGCGCCGGATCAGCGAGGGGTCGGGCGGACGACGCCGCAGCCGGATGCCTATCTCACCGATCTGGAACCCTATGCCACCGGCAATCTGGCGGCGGATGTCTTTAACCTGATGGACGCGCTGGGCCTGCCGTCCGTCGACATGCTGGTCGGCCATGACGCGGGTTCCATCGTCGCGGGTTTCTGCGCGCTTGCGTGGCCCGACAGGGTGCGCCGGCTGGTGCTTTCCGCTTCGCCCTTCGGTGGCGCTCCGCCCGCAGGAACGCCGCCTGCCGCGCCTTTCCTCGACCATGTGGTGCATCAAGAGCTGGCGCGGTTGCCGCAGCCGCGCAAACATTATCAGGCCTATTATTGCGGCGCGGACGCGAACGCGGACATGTGGAACCCTCCGCAGGGCATGCACCCGTTTCTGCGCGGCTATTATCATCAGAAAAGCGCCGACTGGGACGGGAACCGGCCCGGCCCGCTGAAGGGATGGACCGGCGAGGAAATCGCCAGACTGCCGCATTATTACTGCATGCCCGCGCAGAGCGGCATGGCGGAGGTCGCCGCCGCGATCATGCCCGATGTGCGGCAGGTCGCGGGCTGCGACTGGCTGAGCGATGCCGATCTGGCGGTCGCCGCCGCGGAGTTTGCCCGCACCGGGTTTCAGCCCGCGCTCAACTGGTATCGCAGCGCGCTGGCGGAGGGGATGACCGGCCGGGATATGACGCCATTTCAGGGCCGCCGCCTGCCCATGCCGGTGGCTTTCGTGTCGGGCAGGGCCGACTGGGGTCCGTATCAGGCGCCGGGACTGATGGAGGCGATGCGCGACGGGCTGGCGACGGAGCCGGTCGCCATCCACTTCATCGACGGGGCCGGGCACTGGGTGCAACAGGAACAGCCCGAACGCTTCACCGAAATTCTGCTCGCCTTTTCCCGGCGCGGGTGATCCCTGTTTCCGGGCGGTTGAAGGCGTTTTGCCGCAAATCGCGACCAAGGGGTTGCGAGGGCTGGTCATTGCCCCATGGTGTGCCGATGGCATGATCGGCGCAGCATTTCGCGCTGATGAACGGTCCGGTTCTGAAATGAGTCCCTCGGTCCCTTATCCTGCTGCACGTGGATGGCGCGGTGCGCGCGATCGGACGAAATGCGTAAAAAACTGGAGAGGCACAGAATGACGAAGCTCTTGAACGATCCCCGGATAGACCCACGGATCAAGGCCGTTTTCGGGGAATATGGCACGCCCGCCGCGCCCGACCTGCTCACGCGCGAAGAGCTGATCGAAGTCATGAATACGCCCGAAGCGAAGGCCGCCGTGGCGGCGGACGCCCAGTTTTTCGCCGAGGCCGTGTGCGAAATCTCCGCACCGACGAAAGGCCTCGTCTACGAGACGAAGACCTTCATTTCGCAGCCGGACGGCAATGAGATCAAGATCCAGTATATCCGCCCCGAGGGCACGGAAATCCTGCCCTGCGTCTATTATATGCATGGCGGCGGCATGGCCACGCTGTCCGCCTTCGATCCCAATTACCGGGGATGGGGCAGCATCATCGCGGCGCAGGGCGTTGCGGTCGCCATGGTCGATTTCCGCAATAGCCTGCTGCCCTCGTCCGCGCCGGAAATCGCGCCCTTTCCCGCGGGCCTCAACGACTGCGTTTCCGGGCTCAAATGGGTTCATGCCCATGCCGAAGAATTGCGGATCGACCCCGACCGCATCACCCTGGCCGGTGAGAGCGGTGGCGGCAACCTGTCCCTTGCGACCGCGCTGAAGCTCAATCGCGATGGCGACATCGGCCTCATCAACGGCGTCTATTCGCTGTGTCCGTTCATCGCGGGGCAGTGGCCGCATCCGGACCATCCGTCCTCGGAGCACAATCAAGGCATCTTCATCAATATCGGCAACAATCGCCTGACCCTGGCCTATGGTATCGAGGCGTTCGAGCGCAAAGATCCGCTGGCATGGCCGATCTTCGCGTCGGAAGACGATCTCAAAGGGCTGCCGCAGACGGTTATCAGCGTGAACGAGTGCGACCCACTGCATGACGAAGGCGTCGCATTTTACCGCAAGCTGCTGGCGGCCGGGGTGCCCGCCCGGTGCCGTTCGCTGATCGGAACGGTGCACGCGGTCGAGATTTTGCCGCGATGCGCGCCCGACATCAGTGCAAATACCGCCAACGACATCGCTTATCTCGCCCGGACGGGCAAATAGGGATGGCTCTGCCTTCCGCCGATGTCGCTGGCTCACCCCTCGATGGAATAGCTAAAGGAGATTGAAATGGCTGACGGTTCCTGGTCGCCGACACCTTCCCTGAGGAGTCAGGTCAGCGAGGCGGAGTGGCAGATGCGTGTCGATCTCGCCGCGCTTTACCGCCTCGTCGCGCTGAACGGATGGGACGATATGGTCTACACCCATATCTCCGCGCGCGTGCCGGGGCCGGAGGAGCATTTCCTCATCAATCCCTACGGCATCTTCTTCGAGGAAATGACGGCATCGTCGCTGGTGAAGATAGATATGGACGGCAATGTCGTTCAGGAAACGCCCTACAAGGTCAACGCGGCGGGCTTCACCATCCACTCCGCGATCCACGGCGCGCGGGAAGACGTGAAGTTCGTCATGCACCTGCACACCGATCAGGGGATCGCGGTGTCGGCGCAGAAGGAAGGGCTGCTCCCGCTCAGCCAGACTGCGCTGGCCGTGCTGCCCGAGCTGGCCTATCATGACTATGAAGGCATCGCGCTCGATCTGGACGAGCGCGAGCGGCTGGTCGCCGACCTCGGCAACAACGCGGCGATGCTGCTGCGCAATCACGGCACGCTTGCGGTCGGTCTGGATGCGGGCGACTGCTGGCGGACGATGTTCATATTGGAACGGGCCTGCAAGATTCAGGTGATGGCGCTGAGCGCCGGGCGCGACGGGGTCCTGATCGCTCCGGAAGAAGCGCAGCATACCGTCGCCCGCCAGATGGCGGCGCGCGGCCCGCTTCGGCTGGAGGGTGGCCAGTCCGCCTATGAGCTGATCTGGCCGGGCTGCCTGCGCCGCCTCCATCGCGAACTGCCGGGCTTCGACGCCTGACCGAACAGATGTGCGATGGCGTGACCGCGCCGTCGCACAGCCTCATGCAAGAAAGTCCGACAATGTCCGACACCAAGGAAATCGAAGGCGCCACGACCCATTTCACGCAAATGGCGGATTCCACAAAAGACGACTGGGCGATCATCGACAGCCACTACAAGCCGTTTCACGCTGGACTGTCGAACCGGATATTGACGCACCTGAAGCTGCTGGACGGCGATTTCGGGGGCTATCCGGTCGACCGGCTGGAACATAGCGTCCAGTCCGCCACGCGCGCCTATCGCGCCGGGATGGACGAGGAATATGTCGTATGCGCGCTGCTGCACGACATTGGCGATACGCTGGGTTCCGGCAATCACGCGGACCTCGCCGCCGCGATCCTGAAGCCCTATGTTTCGGAAAAAAATCACTGGATGGTGGAGAAGCACGCCATCTTCCAGGGCTATTATTTCTTCCACCATATCGGCGAAGACCAGCATATGCGGGACAAGTTCAGGGGACATCCGCATTTCGAATATACGGCGGACTTCTGCCACCTCTACGACCAGTCCGCGTTCGACGCCAATTACGACACCATGCCGCTCGAAGCGTTCGAACCGATGGTCCACCGGCTGTTTTCGACGATGCGATATTCCTTCTACAAAAGCCCGACCGCAGAATAACAGGTCCATAGCAGACAGACATGATCGAAACGCGTTGCGTCAGCCTGAACGGCCTTGAATTCACCGTCGACATTGCGGGCCACGAGCATGCGCAGACCGTCCTGCTGCTCCATGGTTTCCCGGAATCGCGCTATATGTGGCATCCGCAGGTCGAGGCTCTGTCGGCGGCGGGCTTTCGGGTCATCGCGCCCGATCAACGTGGCTATTCCACGGGCGCGCGCCCGACGGGCGAGGACAGCTATCGCGTGGAACTCATCGTTCAGGACGCGATCGACCTGATGGACGCGCTGGGCGTTGCGGACTTTCATCTGGTGGGACATGACTGGGGCGGGCAGATCGCGTGGCTGGTCGCGGCGGGCCATGCCCGAAGGATAAAGACGCTCAGCATATTGTCGCGCCCGCATCCGGCGGCGTTCGCGCGGGCGATGGCGGAAGATCCGCAGCAGCCGGAGCGCTCGCGCCATCACCGTTTCCTGAAAGACGCCGACGCCTACGACCGGATGCGCGTCGACGGGCTTCGGCCGTTGCGGGAGGCGCTGGAAACCCAGCATGTCCCGCCGGAAATTGCCGCTGTCCATATCGCCAAGCTGGCCGAGCCGGGCGGGGTGGAAGGCGCGATCAACTGGTATCGGGCCAGCGGCTTCACGGGTGCGCAAACGCCCGCCATCGACCTTCCCACGCTGTATATCTGGGGCACGGAAGACGCGACGGTCGGGCGCTATGCGGCGGAACTGACATCCGATTATGTGACCGGCCCCTTCCGGTTCGAGATCGTCGAGGGGGCAGGGCATTTCATCGTCGATCAATGCCCCGAGATCGTGACCGACCTGCTGCTGGGCCATATCCGGCAGGGCGCGGACAGCCCCGCCTAGGACTGGCGAGTCCGCGCCCGCGCACTGCTGTGGCCCGTTCCGCCTAGCTGTCGCACAGGCGGCGTTGCAGCCGGTAGGCGGTCGGCGACATGCCGAGCCAGTCGAAGCAGGCGCGCCAGAGGCTGCGGCGATCCGAAAAACCAAGATCGAAAGCTATGTCGTCCAGATTGGCGTCGGTCGCCAGCAGGGTGCAGAGTTTGCGCATCCGCACTTCGCGGGAGAGTTCGCGGAAGCTCGTCCCCTCCTGCGTGAGCCGACGCTGCAGGGTCGCGGCGCTCATTCCGAGCTTGCGGGCGGCGACACGCTGGTTGGGGATTTCCTCCTGCATCAGCACGCGCAGTTCGTCGACGATCGAGCCGGACTCGTCCGACCGCGTCGCGCGCGGTGACCTCTGCGCGATTTCCATGAAGACGGACGATTCGTGGAAGGAGAAGCTCTTGTAGCGGCGCACGCCGAGCGGCAGGTCGAGAATTTCCTTGGGATAGACCATGGAGACGCCCGTTCCGTGCCGCCAGCAACTCGTCGCGAGGCCCGTGAGGAGCGATTCGTCGCGGTCCGCCAGCAGGCTCGACAGCCTCGTGCGGACCGGCTCGATCCACTGGCCGGTGCCCCAGACCAGCACGCAGTGAAACACGATGGCGATCAGTTCCGCGTAGATTTCGCCCCGTTCGGACAGCTCGTTCATGGCGTAGGTGACATTGATGCCGTCCGCCCCATAGCCGATGGATACCGTCATGCCGGAGGGGATGACCTGCACGAACTCGCAGAAGCGCTTCAGCCCTTCGCCCACCGAGTCCATGTGATTGACCGCGGTGAAGATCACGGTCCAACTGCCCTTGGGCAGGGGGCGGGGGGTGCAGCCGTGGCCTTCGTCGTCGTATTTATAGACGCCATCGACGCACAGGTTCCAGAAATCGACGCGGGAGATGCTTGCGGGCAACTGGCCCCGCGCGTCGCAGAGGCCCGCTCCGGCCATCAGCGCGCGCGCCCTTTCCGCGCCGAAAAATGTTTCGACATAATGTCTGGAAAGCTGTTCCGCGCCGAAATTGCGCGCTGCGGTGGAGAAGAGGAGCGAGCGGTCTTCCTGCACCGTGCTGGGCCATGACTGGGAGCCGAACATGGATGGATAGCCGCTTGAATCCTGAACTCGGCAGAGGTTCGCTTTCATATCCAGCCTCTCTCTTGGCGGCCCCATCTTTGCGTGGCCAGTCCCTGAAATAATTTGCACTATAGGACAAAAAATGGTTCAAGGCAATGCCTGCCGCCCATGTCTGAGTTGAGGATGCTTCTCCGTTGCCCGTCGCCCGCCGCCTTTCCGCCATCATGGATATGCCAGCGAGGACGCGTGGACCCAAGCGGGCGCCCGCGCAGGCGAGGTCCATCGAAACCCGCAAGCGGATCATCGAAGGGGCGATTCTGGTTCTGGCGGAACGCGGAATAGCGGGCATGACGCACCGGGAAATCGCCCGCACCGCTGGCGTCTCCCTGGCGTCGACCACCTATCATTTCGCCAGCAAATTCGACATATTGGCCGCCGCGTCGCAGGAAATGCTGGACGAAGACACGCTGCTTCTTCCCGGCGAAGATGCGGCGGGATCGGGCGGGGCGGGGTGCCCGCGATCCTGGCTGGTCGAGTTCCTCATCAAGGTCGCCGGGGAACAGCGGGTCCGGGGCGCATGCTGGACCGAGATCATATTGGACGCCCCCCGCCACCATGAATCGCTTGCCCTTGCGCGCGGCTGGTTCACGGCGGCGGCGAAGGTCTGGAGCGAATGGGCGCTGGCGTCCGGGGGCGACGACAGCGAACTTGCAGCGCGCTCCTACGGCGACATCACCGTGGGACTGCTGCTTTTCGTGCTGGTTCTGCGCCCGACAGAGGAAGATCTGCGGGCCGTATTCGATGGCGGGGAAGATCCGCTCGACCGCTGGGGGCACGGGGAAAAGGCGGCCGCCGCCAAGCCCGCACGGCTCAGCGGCAAGTCGGCGGTGACGCGCGAGGCGATCCTGACGGCGACGCTGGACGAGCTGGTTTCGAAGGGGCAGACGGCGATCGGGCTGAAGGCGATGGCGAGCAAGGCGGGGCTTTCGCCGTCCGGCGCTTTCTATCATTTTCCCACCACCGCCAGCCTGATCGAGGCGGCCCAGCATCGCCTGTTCGAGAATGCGAAGGATCGCTATCGTATCGTCGCGTCGCTGGAACGGGGGGAGGAAAGCCTGGAAAGGCTGATCGACCGGACAACCGTCATCTTCTTTCGCGAAGCGACGGAATATGCGCTGGAAAGCCTTGCCATCTACCGGGTATGGCTGGAAGCCAGCCGCCAGCCGTCGCTGCAATCGGCGATCTGGGCCGATATTGCGGACCAGCACAGCGCGTGGCGACGCCTTTTGACACCGATCTCATCGTCGCTGCGGCCGCTCGATCCCCTGCTGTCGCAGGCGCTGTTTACCGGAAAGCTGATCCGGCTGGTGTCCAGCGGGTCGCGGACGGAGGATCTGGCGCATGTCCGCCGCGAATTTGCCCATGATCTGACCATGATCTCTTCCGGCCGTTTCTGGCTGTAAGGCGATCATTCGAAATGCGATTTACCCCTTGCGGCAAATTGCGACATCGGGGGTGCGATCAACCATCATTCTCCATCGAACCGAAATCCATCAAACACGAATCGGCACAAAAAGACAAAACCGATGGAGGGGTTATCATGAAGAAAGGTTATTACGTGCTTGCGTTGCTGTGCGGGACTGCCGTCGTGCCGGTGGTTCATGCCCAGACGACCGACGCGCCCGCGCAGGAGCGGAACGGTCAGGAGCAGTTCGAGGATATCGTGGTCACTGCATCCCGCCGAAGCGAGACCATCCTGAAAACGCCGATCGCGGTGTCGGCCTATTCCGGCGACAAGCTGCGCGCCGCGCAGACGGTGTCGCTGACGGATCTCGTCGGTCCCAACCCGAACATCCAGATCGGCAACAGCTACAATTCCGCCAATGTCGCGATCCGAGGCATCGGCAACGGTTCGTCGATCAACGCCGGGTCGGACGCGGGTGTGTCCATCCAGGTCGACGGCGTTTACATGGCGCAGCCCGCGCTGACATTGTCGACGTTCCTCGACGTGGCGCGGGTCGAGGTTCTTCGCGGTCCGCAGGGCACGCTCTTCGGTCGCAACGCTACCGGCGGTGCGGTGAACATCATCCCGAACGAACCGACGCGGGACCTGCATTACGGCTTCGACGTCAGGGCGGGCATCGACCCCGGCCAGATCAACACGTCAGGCTATGTCAGCGGCGCGCTCGATGCGTCGGGCACCTGGACCGCGCGTCTTTCGGCCCAGCAGACCTATAATCGCGGCTTCACCAAGAATCTGTCGACGCCCCAGCCCTATCCCGCAGGCTATTCGAACGATCTGGTTACGTCCCGCGCGCCGAGCCGGCTCGACAATGCGGATAACCAGTCGGTCCGCGGCCAGATCAAATGGGAGCCGTCCGACAGCTTCAACGCCCGGCTGCTGGTCGAATATCAGCGCGATCATTCGAACGGCCCGGCGACCTTCCTGGAGGGCACGCCCGATCCCACCCAGCCTCTTCCGGCGATCCTCGTCGGACAGTCGACCGGCAACGTCAAAAAGCGCGAAGTTTACAGCAATGAAGGGCTGCGGCGGGTCGAAGGCAAGAATGTCAATCTGACGCTGAACTGGGCGCTGGGGAACGGCGACCTCAAGGCGCTCGGCTCCTATGCGGATACCAAGATCCACAATATCCAGGACGGCGACGGAACCGACGCGCTGCACACCTATTCCGACTTCAAGAACAAGACCCATCAATATTATGGGGAACTGCTCTATACCTCGGACGCGGCGCTGCCGTTCACCTACATTATCGGCACCAACTATTTCCACGAGAAGCTGCAACAGGATATTTCGGTTCCGATCAGCCTGCTGCCCATGCCGGTCGATCTGGGCGCGAAGATCAACACGACATCCTATGCGTTCTTCGGCCACGCCCAATATGCCCTGACACCGGAGGCAAAGATCTTCGCCGGTCTGCGATACACGCACGACAAGAAGGTCGATCTCGACGACTATAACAGCTATGTCGGCATCCTGCCGAGGCAGAGCACTTCGTCCAGTCAGGTCACTTACGAAATCGGTGCGTCCTACGCGTTCAGCAATACGCTGGACGCCTATGCGAAATATGCCACCGGCTACAAGGGCGGCGGTTTTTCGGCGGGCGGCCTCGCCCCGGCTTTCGATCCGGAAAAGAACACCAACCTCGAAGCGGGCCTGAAGGGCTGGTTCTTCGACCACGGATTGCAGGCCAATATCGCCGCCTTCCACATGAAGTATAACAATCTTCAGGTGAACCAGATCAACGGCGCGTCGACGCAGGTCGTCAACGCGGCGAAGGCGACCATCTACGGCATCGAGGCGGAAACCGTCATCCGGCCGATCGAGGCGCTGCGGTTCGAAGTGTCGGGCGCCTATCTCCACGCGACCTTCGACCGTTTCCGCACCGGCGATCCCGCCCGCCCCGATCTGGGGACGGTCGATCCCGACGGCACCCGCCGGTTTGACCTCGATGGCAACGATCTGCCGCAGGCGCCGCGATACAGCGTCAGCGCGGGGGGCTATTACGACGTGCCGGTTTCGTCGGGCAAGGTCACGCTGGGCGCGCGTTACGACTGGAAATCGCGGATCTATTTCAGCGAGTTCAACATCCCCGTTTCTTCGCAGTCGGCGGCGGGCAAGCTGAACCTGTCGCTGAACTATGAGAGCGACGACAAGCGGATCACGGCCAGCCTGTTTGCGAAGAACATCACCAACAAACAGGTCAAATCGAACGTGATCGTGGTGTCCGCGCTGATCGGCTCGCTGGCGCTCGGCCAATATCAGCCGCCACGGCAGATCGGCGCTTCGTTCGGCTACCACTTCTAGAAAGAAACGACAGCAGAACGATGCCGACCCAACATCCGAGCGTGGCGCAGGCCCGAACAGTCAAAGACCATATATCAGGCCTGATCGCGCGCTCGGATGAGATGGAAGAACTGCCGGTCGCGATGCGTTATGTCATGGACAATTACACGCTGACCGGCGCGGAGCGGGAGTTGGTGTGCGCCACCAGCACCGTCGATCTGGGCACCTGCGCGGGCGAGTGGTTCGTCCCGCCGCAGGTGAAGCCCGGCCACCATATCGTCTATGTCCATGGCGGTGGATGGTTCGCCGGGTCGGTGGACACGCACCGCCATCTGATCGACCTCCTCGCGCGGACAACCGGACGGGCGGTGTTCGCGCCCAACTATCGCCTTGCGCCCGAACATCCGTTTCCGGCGGGTCTGGACGATGCCCGGCGCGCCTATTTCCATGCGTGCGCGCACGGGCCGGCGGGGCCGATGGAAGTCGCGTCCGTCGCCCTGATGGGCGACAGCGCGGGCGGCAATCTCTCCGCCGCGCTCGTGATCGACCTTGTATCCCGCAACGCCCGGCTGCCCGATGCGCTGGCCCTTTTGTCGGGCGTCGTCGATTTCCGTCCGCCCGACCGGATGCCGCCCGGTTCGGATGACCCGACATGCGAGCCGACGACGCAGACCAAAATTGCGGAACTCTATCTTCAGGGCGTCACGACCGTGGACGATCCGCTGGTTTCGCCCGCCGCAGCCGGTACCGACATCCTCGAACGGTTCCCGCCGACCATCATTCAGGCGTCGTCCGACGAATATCTGCGCGATCAGGATGTCGCCTTCGCCGCCGCGCTCTGGCGGCTGGGCGTGACGGTCCATCTCAGCATCTGGCCGCATCTGCCGCATGCCTTCCATCTCTTCCCGCAGGAACTGCCGGAAGCGGGGCGCGCAGTGGCTGAAATCGCCGCGTTTCTGGAGGGTGTCGAGGCGGCTCCGGTCGATGAATTTGCAAGCGTAGGAGCGCAGAATGACTAAATCCTGGCCCGTTATGTCGCTCAAGGAAGCGGAAGCGCAGCTGTGCGTTCCAGGGTCGCGCTTCGAAATCCGCAAGGCCGTGATCAACGGTCGCGAATTGCGGACATGGGCGAGCCTGCCCGACAATGTCGCCGAACTGGCGAAGCAGGTGCGGGCCAAGCATGGGGAGCGGGAGTTTCTGGTCCTCAACGACGAGCGCGTCACCTATGAGGGCTGGTTCCGCGCGGTTTCGACGCTGGCGGACCATTTCGTCCGCGAGGGCGTCAGGCCGGGGGATCGCGTCGCCATCGCGATGCGCAACCTTCCTGAATGGCCGGTGGTGCTGTTCGCGGCGACGGTGTGCGGGGCCATCGCCGTGCCGCTCAACGCCTGGTGGACGGGCGAGGAACTGGGCTATGCGCTGGAGCAGTCCGGCTCCACGGTGCTGATCTGCGACGACGAACGCTTCGAGCGCGTGACGGGCGGCAGTCCGGAACTGGCGGGTCGCCTGAAGATCATCGTTTCGCGTTCGCCCCGTCCGGGCATCGTTTCGCTCGAATCCATCATCGGCGAGGTCGCGGGCTATGGGCGGCTGCCGGACCTGCCGCTGCCGGACGTGGCGATGAAACCCGACGATCCGCTGACGATCTTCTACACCAGCGGCACCACGGGCCGTCCCAAGGGCGCGCTGGGCACCCACAGGAACATGCTTTCGGGGCTGGTGGCGATGGATTTCATCGGCCAGCGCGGCGCGTTGCGCCGGGGCGAACCGATCAGCGACCTCACGCCGTCGGTCACGTTGATGACGATCCCGCTGTTCCATGTGACAGGCTGCGCCGCGCTGCTGATGTCCGCCTTCGCCTGCGGAGGCAAGGTCGTGCTGATGCACAAGTGGAACACGATCGAGGCGATGGGGCTGATCGAGCGGGAGCGGATCACATCGGCGGGCGGCGTCCCGACAATCGCGTGGCAGTTGATCGATTCCCCCGAGAGGAGCCGGTTCGATCTCAGCTCGCTCAATTATGTGCCCTATGGCGGTGCGCCCGCCGCGCCGGACCTGCCTTTCCTGATCGAACGGGAACTGTCCGCCGTCCCCTACAACGGCTGGGGCATGACCGAAACGTCGGGGACGATCACCGGGCACAGCGCGGAAGACTATATGAACCGCCCCGATAGCTGCGGGCCGCCGCTTCCGGTCGACGACCTGCGCGTCGTCAACGAGGCGGGCGAACCGCTGCCCGTCGGCGAGATCGGCGAACTATGCGTTCAGGGGCCGCAGATCGTGATGGGATACTGGCAGAATCCGCAGGCGACCGAAGCGACATTCGGCGACGGCTGGATGCGGACCGGCGATCTGGCCACGCTGGACGAGGAAGGTTTTTGCACCATCGTCGGCCGCAGCAAGGACGTCATCATCCGCGGGGGCGAAAATATCTACGCCGTCGAGGTCGAGAACGCCCTGTTCAGCCACCCTGCCGTCACGGACGCGGCGGTGGTCGCCCTGCCGCACGACAGGCTGGGCGAGGAACCCGGCGCGATGTGCCTGATCGCCGAGGGGCATTCGGTCAGCGAGGATGAACTGAAGCTCTGGCTGCGGGAGCGGCTGGCGGCGTTCAAGATCCCGGTGGTGATCCGATTTCACCACGAACCCCTGCCGCGCAACCCCAACGGCAAGGTCATGAAAAACGAAGTGCGCGCGCTGCTTCTCTCTGACGCGATGCAGGACTGACATCCTGACCGGACGCAAACATTATCTAAGGACTCAACGATGGATTTCGCACTTACACCCCGCCAGACTTCCTTTCGCGATCGCGTGCGCGCTTTCATCCAGACCAACGTCAAGCCGCGCCTTGCCGACTATGAAGCCGAAGTGGCGGCGGAACCGCGCTGGAAGGTGATACAGGTCATCGAGGAACTGAAGCCGCTGGCCCGTGAGCAGGGCTTGTGGAACCTGTTCATGCCCCCGCATTCCGGTCAGGAGCATGTCGACAACAGCTTCGTGTTCGAAGGGGAGCAGCTCACCAACCTCGAATATGCGCTCTGCGCCGAGGAAATGGGCCGGGTGTTCTGGGGTTCGGAGATCTTCAACTGCTCCGCGCCCGATACCGGCAATATGGAAGTGTTCCACCGCTACGGCACGCTGGAGCAGAAGGAAAAATGGCTGCGCCCGTTGATGAACGGCGAAATCCGGTCCGCCTTCCTGATGACCGAACCCGATGTCGCCAGTTCCGACGCGACCAACATCCAGACGTCGATCCGGCGCGAGGGCGACGAATATGTCATCAACGGCCGCAAATGGTGGTCGACCGGCACCGGCGATCCGCGCTGCAAGGTCGCGGTCGTCATGGGCAAGACCGACCCCAACGCCGACAAATATCGCCAGCAGAGCATGATCCTGGTGCCGATGGATGCGCCGGGCGTGACGATCAAGCGCATGCTGAACGTCTATGGCTATGACCATGCGCCGCACGGGCATGGCGAAGTGGTGCTGGACAATGTGCGCGTTCCGGCGAGCAACATGTTGCTGGGCGAGGGGCGCGGTTTCGAGATCGCGCAGGGGCGGCTCGGGCCGGGCCGCATCCACCACTGCATGCGGACCATCGGCGTGGCCGAAAACGCGCTGGAGGCGATGGCGAGCCGCCTGTTGTCGCGGCAGGCGTTCGGCAAGCCGATTGCGAGCCAGTCGGTGTGGGAACAGCGCATCGCGCGCGCGCGGATCGACATCGAAATGACGCGGCTGCTCTGCCTCAAGGCGGCGGACATGATGGATCAGGCCGGCAACAAGAGCGCGCAGGTCGAGATCGCGATGCTGAAGGTGCAGGCGCCGATGATGGCGTGCCAAATCCTCGACGACGCCATTCAGGCGCATGGCGGCGCAGGCGTGTGCGACGATTTCGACCTCGCCTTCGACTGGGCGAACACCCGCACGCTGCGGCTGGCGGACGGTCCCGACGAAGTGCATGCGCGCGCCATCGCGCGGGCGGAGTTCAAGAAATATCGCGATGTCGCGGGCGACAGCCTGTCGAGCGGCGATGTCGGGGCGACGCGCTGATGCCGGGGGCGTTCGCCTTTCTTCGTGCCCGCGCAGATGGGGACGGCCGCGATGGCTGAGGCGGCACTCGTCGAAAACGCCCTCGACGTCGGCAAGCTGACGGCGTGGATGGAGGCGCATGTCCCCGAGTTCGAAGGGCCGATCGGCCTCGACAAGTTCGCGGGCGGCCAGTCGAACCCGACCTTCGCGCTCGACACGGCGACGCAGCATTATGTGCTGCGTCGCAAGCCCGCTGGCGCGTTGCTGGCGTCCGCCCACGCCGTCGACCGTGAATACCGGCTGCTGAGCGCGCTGCATCCGGAGGGCTTTCCGGTGCCCCGTCCCATCGCCCTGTGCGAGGACGACGCAGTGATCGGATCGGCATTCTATGTCATGGAACGGATCAAGGGGCGGACGCTGTGGGACGGCGCGCTGCCCGACGAGACGCCAGCGGCGCGCCGGGCGATCTATGTCGAGATGGTGGAAACGCTGGCGCGGCTGCACCGGTTCGATCCGGCGCAGGTCGGGCTGGCGGATTACGGCAGGCCCGGCAATTATTTCGAGCGGCAGGTCGCGCGCTGGAGCCGCCAGTATCGCGCATCGCAGACCGAGGATGTGCCGGAAGTCGAAAAGCTGATCGAATGGCTTTCGCGGACCGTGCCGGAACAGTCGGCGTCGACCATCATTCATGGCGACTACCGGCTGGATAATCTCATCTTCGATCCGTCCCGGCCGAAGGTGCTGGCCGTCATCGACTGGGAACTGAGCACGATCGGCGATCCGCTCGCCGATTTCAGCTATTTCGCGGCGCACTGGCTGATGCCCGCGGACGGGCTTGCGGCGCTGGGCAATGTCGATCTGGAGGCGGCGGGCATTCCCTCTCTCGACGAGATTACTGACCTCTACTGCCAGATGAGCGGGCGGCCGCGCATCGCCAACCCGCACTGGTATTTCGCCTTCAACCTCTTCCGCATCGTCGGGATCGTGCAGGGCATCCGCAAACGCATCATCGACGGCACTGCTTCAAGCCTGGAGGCGGAAAAGGCGGCAGCAAAGCTCGTGCCCATGGCGCGGCTCGGCTGGGAACAGGCCCGGCTGGCCGGCGCCCTAGAACCATGAAGACTGGAGGGAAATGTGAACAAGCTGTTTGACCTGAGCGGCAAGGTCGCCATCGTTACCGGGTCGTCGCGTGGCATCGGCCGCGCCATCGCGGAGGCGCTGGCGGACGCCGGGGCGCAGGTCGTCATCTCCAGCCGCAATCTGGATGCGTGCGAGGAAGCTGCCGCCGCGATCAATGCGCAGACGGGCGAAACGCGCGCCACCGCCATCGCGGCGGACATTTCGGTGAAGGACGATCTGCGGGCGCTGGTTGCCGAAACGGAAAAGCGGCTGGGGCCGGTGGACGTTCTGGTCTGCAACGCGGCTGTCAGTTCGCATTATGGGCCGACGCTCGAAATTCCGGACGATGAATTCCACAAGATCATCAACGGCAATATCCTGTCGAACCAGTGGCTCGTCCAGCTCGTCGCGCCCGGCATGATCGAGCGGCAGGCAGGGTCCATCATCATCGTCGCTTCGCTCGGCGCCTATCTGGGGTCCGGCATGATCGGCACCTATCATGTGTCGAAGGCCGCCGATCTTCAGATGGTCCGCAACCTTGCCGTGGAGCTTGGCAGGCACAGCATCCGGGTCAACGCCATCTCCCCCGGCATCACGAAGACGGATTTCGCAAAGCGGCTGTGGGAAGACCCCGCAGGCGTCGAGCAGGTGACGAAGCGCACGCCCCTGTGCCGCATCGGCGTGCCGGGCGAAATGGCGGGCGCGGCGGTCTATCTGGCGGCAGAGGCCAGCGCCTTCATGACGGGGCAGTCGCTGCTCATCGACGGCGGCATGGCGATAGGCCCGGCAAGGCTTTGATGCAGTCGGCTTCCAACAGAGTCAGGAACGAACCATGAGCAACCTGTTTGACCTTAGCGGCAAGATCGCCATCGTGACCGGATCGTCGCGCGGCATCGGTCGCGCCATTGCGGAGGCCTTGGCCGAGGCGGGCGCCCGCGTCGTCATTTCCAGCCGCAAACAGGCGTCCTGCGACGAGGTCGCGGCCGCCATCAACGCGCGCCACGGCGAAGGGCGCGCGACGGCCATCGAAGCCAGCATTTCGAACAAGGCGGCGCTGGAAGCGCTGGTCAGGACTGCGCAGGAAGCGCTGGGTCCGATTGATATTCTGGTCTGCAACGCGGCGTCCAATCCCTATTATGGGCCGACGCTGGGGATCAATGATGACCAGTTCCGCAAAATTCTGGAAAACAACATCCTGTCGAACCACTGGCTCGCCCAGTTGGTCGCGCCGTCGATGATCGAGCGTCGGTCGGGTTCCATCGTCATCGTATCGTCGATCGGCGCCTATATCGGGTCTGACATGATCGGCACCTATCATCTGTCGAAGGCCGCCGATCTGGCGATGGTCCGCAATCTGGCCGTCGAGTTCGGCCCCCACAAGGTCCGGGTCAACGCCATCTCGCCCGGCGTGACGCGCACCGATTTCGCCAAGGCACTGTGGGAAGACCCCGCAAAGGAAAAGGCATTCAGCCAGCAGATCCCGCTGCGCCGTATCGGCGAGCCGGGTGAAATGGCGGGAGCGGCCCTGTTCCTGGCATCCGACGCCTCTTCCTATGTGACCGGGCAGGCCATCGTCGTGGACGGCGGCATGACCATCGCGCCGGTGGCGTGAAGACAGGATCGGAAAGCATGGGGCGCTTCAAGGACAAGGTCGTGGCCATTACCGGCGCGGCTTCCGGCATCGGGGCGGCGGCGACCAATCTGTTCGCCAGCGAAGGCGCGCGGGTGGTCGCTTTCGATACAAGCCCGGCGCTGGCGGACAGCTTTGCCGGAAATGACGCCATCGCCACCATGCAGGGCGACGCGGGCCGCGAGGAGGATGTGCTGGCGATGTTGGCCCTGGCCACGAGCCGTTTCGGCGGGGTCGATGTCGTCTGCGCCAATGCGGGCGTGACGGGGGGCGAAGCGGGGCTGTTCGACCAGAGCGTCGAAAGCTGGGAACAGGTGCTGCGCATCAACCTGATCGGTCCGTTTCTGGCTGTGCGGCATGGCGCGAAGGCCATGCTGGATAGCGGCAGGACCGGCGCCATCGTGTGCACCGCATCGGTCGCCGCGCTGCGCGCGGGGGCGGGCGGCCCGGCCTATTCGGCGTCGAAGGCGGGCGTCGTGAACCTCGTCCAGATCGCCGCGCAGCAGCTTTCCGGATCGGGTATCCGCGTCAACGCGGTCTGCCCCGGTCTGATCGAAAGCGGCATGACCAGAGACCTCTACGATAAGGCGCGCGCCAAGGGGCGGGAAGGCTCCATCGGCAAGCTCAACCCGCTGCGGCGCGGGGGACGTCCTGCCGAAATCGCGCGGGCCATCGCTTTCCTTGCATCGGACGAGGCCAGCTACGTCAACGGGCACGCCCTCGTCGTCGATGCAGGACTTTCGACTTCTCACCCCTTCGCCCGGCCCAGCGCCCTGGGCGAGACCATTTTTTGAGAGAGATATGATGATCGAAACGCAACGCCATGGCACCGTCCTCACAATCCGGATCGGCAATCCGCCCGTCAACGCCCTGTCGGAAGATGTGCGGCGCGGCATCTATCAGGCTATAGACGCGGCCCAGAGCGATGACGGTGTGTCCGCCATCGTGATCCACGGGGCAGGGCGGATGTTCAGCGCGGGCGCAGACATCACCGAATTCGGCAAGCCGCTCGCCGAGCCGGGCCTCGCGGTGGTGATCGACGCCATCGAAGCCAGCGCCAAGCCGGTCGTCGCCGCCATCCATGGTTCCGCGCTCGGCGGCGGGCTGGAGGTGGCGCTGGGCGCGCATTATCGCGTCGCGACCGCGAGCGCGAAGCTCGGCCTGCCGGAAGTCGCGCTGGGCCTGCTGCCCGGTGCGGGCGGCACCCAGCGGCTCCCCCGCCTTGTCGGCATCCCCGCCGCGCTCGACATGATCGTGTCGGGCAGCCCGATTTCCGGCACGAAGGCGCTGGACATCGGTCTGGTGGATAAGGTCGTGCCGGAAGCGAGTCTGGTTGAAGACGCCATCGCCTATGCCGCCACACTCGATGCGCCGCGTCCGACCGGGACGCGCGCCGTTTCCTTCGAGGGGGGCGAGTTCGAGCGGTTCGCGGAACAGAATGCGCGCAAGATCAAGGGGCTGGATGCACCGCAGGCCTGCATCGAGGCGGTCCGGGCGGCGACTAGCCTGCCGCTCGCCGAGGGGCAGGAAAAGGAACGCAGCCTTTTCCACACGCTCATGGGGGGGGCGCAGTCGAAGGCGCTGCGCCATGCCTTCTTCGCCGAGCGCGCCGCCGCAAAGATCGACGGCCTGCCCAAGGATGTCGCGCTGCGGCCCATCGAAAAGGTCGGCGTGATCGGTGCGGGCACGATGGGCGGCGGGATTTCCATGAATTTCCTGTCTGCCGGGATTCCGGTCACCATCGTCGAAATGGTGCAGGAAGCGCTCGATCGCGGCACCGGCCTGATGCGGAAAAATTATGAGGCCACCGCCGCCAAGGGGCGCATGACCAGCGCCCAGGTCGAAGGCGCGCTGGCGCTGCTGACGCCGACGCTGGATTTCAACGCCCTGTCTGAATGCGACCTCATCATCGAGGCCGTTTATGAAAATATGGACGTGAAGAAGGAGATTTTCGCGCGGCTGGACGGCATCGCCAAGCCGGGCGCGATCCTCGCGTCCAACACATCCTACCTGTCGGTCGATGAAATCGCGCAGGCGACCAAGCGGCCGGAGGACGTTGTCGGGCTGCACTTCTTCTCGCCCGCCAATATCATGAAGCTGGTCGAGGTGGTACGCGGCGAGAAGACCGCGCCGGACGTGCTGGCGACGGGCATGGCGACCGCGCGCAAGATCGGCAAGGTGCCGGTCGTGTCGGGCGTCTGCTTCGGCTTCATCGGCAACCGGATGCTGGACCCCCGGCTGGAGGGCGCGATGGAGATGCTGCTGGAGGGCGCGACGCCCGACCAGATCGACCGCGTGTCGGTCGCCTTCGGCATGCCGATGGGACCGTTGCAGATGATCGACCTCGCCGGGGTCGACATCGGCTGGCACCGCGACCCCACCCGCATCGAAAGCCTGCGCGACGCGCTCAACGCCGTGGGCCGCTGGGGCCAGAAGGCGGGCGGCGGCTTCTATGATTATGACGAGAAGCGCCGTCATCTTCCCTCCCCCGTCGCGAGCGGGATCATCGACGATTATCGCGCGAAGGCCGGGGTCACGCCGCGCGCCATTTCCGACGAGGAAATCATGGTCCGCACCATGCATGTCATGGTGAATGAAGGGGCCAAGATCCTGAGCGAAGGGATCGCTCAGCGCTCGTCGGACGTCGATGTCGTCTGGATCTACGGCTATGGCTGGCCGCGTCACACCGGCGGACCGATGTTCTGGGCGGAGCAGGTCGGCCTTGCCAAGATCGTCGCGGATCTGGAACGCTATGCGGACCGGCTGGGCGAGGGCTTCTCGCTGTCACCGCTCCTGGCCGAAGCGGCGCGCAGCGGCCGGTCGCTCGACGAGGCCAGGGCCGGATGAGCGACATGCTGGCGCGCTTGCAGGCCGACAGGGGAGTCACGCACCATTCGGACTGGTTGACGGTCGATCAGGCGATGATCGACCGGTTCGCCGATGCGACGATGGACTGGCAGCATATCCATGTCGATCCGGAGCGGGCGCGCGAAACCCGCTTCGGCGGCACCATCGCGCACGGCTTTCTGGTGCTGTCGCTGCTTTCCTATCTGGAGGAGAAGACCACCGCGGCGCGGCTGCCGGATATGAAGGTGGGCGTGAACTACGGCTTCGATCGCGTGCGCTTCGTGTCGCCGGTCAGGGCGGGCAGCCGCATCCGCTCGGTGTCGACGCTCAGGAGCGTGAAAGAGAAGAACCCCGGCCATTTCGAACAGACGCAGGACATCTGCGTGGAAGTCGAAGGGCAGGAAAAGCCCGCCGTCGTCGCGACGTGGGTAACCCAGTTTTTTGTGTGACCCCAAAGGGTCTGCCTAGGAGATTGAACATGCAGGACGCCGTTATCGTGTCAGCCGCGCGGACCCCCATCGGGCGCGCCTATCGCGGCGCCTTCAATGCGACGCCATCGCCGACGCTCGCCGCGCATGCGATCCGGGCGGCGGTGGCCCGCGCCGGCATCGACCCGGCTGAGGTCGACGATGTGCTGCTGGGCGCATCGTTGCAGCAGGGCTATCAGTCCACCATCGGACGGACGGCGGCGATGCGTGCCGGGCTGCCGGTCACAGTCGCGGGCATGTCGCTCGACCGGCAATGCGCTTCGGGCCTCATGACCATCGCCACGGCGGCCAAGCAGATCATGGTCGACCGGATGAAGGTGATCGTCGCGGGCGGCGTCGAATCCATTTCGCTGGTGCAGACCGAAGCGCTCCGGATCGACGAAGATCCCGAACTGGTGGCGATGGTGCCCGACATGTTCATGCCCATGCTGCAAACCGCCGAAACCGTCGCGCGCCGTTATGGCATCGGGCGGGAGCGGCAGGACGCCTACGCGCTGCGGTCGCAGCAGCGCACGGCTGCGGCGCAGCAGAATGGCGCGTTCGACGACGAGATCGTGCCGGTCGAGGCGACCATGACGGTGCGCGACAAGGCCACCGGGGCGGTATCGTCGCAGCTTATCACGCTGACCAAGGATGAGGGCGCCCGTCCCGAAACCACCGCCGAAGGGCTGGCTGCGCTCAGGACCGTGGTCGACGGCGGAACCGTCACTGCGGGCAATGCGAGCCAGTTGTCCGATGGCGCGGCCGCTGTCGTCGTCATGGACGCGGGCCTCGCCGCCGAGCGCGGGCTGCGTCCGCTGGGCCGCTATGTCGGCATGGCGGTGGCAGGCACCGAGCCGGATGAAATGGGCATCGGCCCGGTGTTCGCCATTCCCAAGCTGCTCCAGCGCTTCGGCCTGACCATGGACGACATCGGCCTCTGGGAACTCAACGAGGCCTTCGCCGTGCAGGTCATCTACTGTCAGGACAAGCTGGGCATCCCGGAAGACCGGCTGAACGTGAATGGCGGGGCGATCTCCATCGGTCATCCCTATGGCATGTCGGGCGCGCGTCTGGTTGCGCACGCGCTGATTGAGGGACGCCGCCGGGGCGCGCGCTATGTCGTCGTGACGATGTGCGTCGGGGGCGGCATGGGCGCTGCCGGTCTGTTCGAGGTTCTGTGATGAAAGCTCTGCTTTCCGTCGATCCGGGCGGTCCGGAATCGCTGACGCTGTCGGAAGTCCCTATTCCCGATCCGGGGCCGGGCCAGTTGCGCGTGCGCGTGCTGGCCTGCGGCATCAACTATCCTGACGTTCTCATCATCGAGGACAAATATCAGTTCAAGCCGCAACGGCCCTTCGCGCCGGGTGTCGAGGTTTCGGGCATCGTCGATGCGGTGGGCGAGGGCGTGGCGGGCTGGAAGCCGGGCGACAGCCTGATCGCGACGCTGGCGCAATCGAACGGCGGGCTGGCCGAATATGCCGTGTTCGATGCGGCCGACGCGTTCAAGATCCCCGATGGGCAAGACCCCGTTGCGGCTGCCGGGCTTCTGCTCACCTACGCGACGACGATCCATGCGCTTGCAGATCGCGGCAATCTGGCCGCTGGCGAGACGCTGCTCGTGCTCGGGGCGGCGGGTGGCGTCGGGCTGGCGGCGATCGAAATCGGCAAGGTCATGGGCGCGCGCGTCGTGGCCGCCGTGTCCAGCGAGGAAAAGGCGCAGGTTGTCCTTGCCGCCGGAGCCGACGACGTGATGGTCTATGGCCGAGCGCCGTTCGACAGGGATCAGGCGCGCGCTCTGGGACTGGCGTTCAAGGAGCGGGTGGGACCGGAAGGCGCGCATGTCATCTACGATCCTGTGGGCGGCGACTATGCCGAACCGGCGCTCCGCTGCATCGCGTGGGAAGGGCGCTATCTGGTCGTGGGCTTCCCGGCCGGAATACCGAAGATCCCGCTCAATCTGCCGCTGCTCAAATCCTGCGACATTCGCGGCATCTTCTGGGGCGGCTTCGCCAAGCGCGCGCCGGATCATAACCGGCGCAACATCCTGCAACTGATCGACTGGTGGACGGCGGGCCGCATCACGCCCCGGATCGACCAGATCTTCCCGCTCGAACGCGGCGGCGAGGCCATTGCCCGGCTGGCGAGCCGGTCGGCGGTCGGAAAAGTCATCGTGACGATCGGCGCGTGATGAACGGCGACGCCGCCCTGCCCACGTCTGCGCCCCGAGCGATCGGCGTTCTGCCGGTGATGTCCATCGTCCTGACAGGGCTGGCGAGCGCCGCCATCATCGTGGCCATGCCGGGGCTGCTTGCGGGTATGTCCACGACTATCGGGCTGACCGACAGCCAGATCGCGCTCATCACTTCTTCGGAAATGGTCGGAACGACGGCGACGACCCTTTTCGTGGCGGCATGGCTGAGCCGGATCGACCGGCGCAAGGCGGCCCTTGTCGGACTGGTTCTCATCCTGTCGGTGAACCTGCTTTCCGCTTACGCCACGGCCTTCACGACGCTGATTGTCGCTCGCTTCATCGCGGGTCTGGCGGCGGGCGCGCTTCAGGGCATCCTGTCCGCAAGCATCGCGGCGACGCCGATACCGGACCGTATCTTTGCGATCTATCTGACGGCAAATCTGACCGCGACAACGGTCATGCTGGCCCTTTTGAGCCAGCTCAACGCCATCGGGCATCCGCAATGGCTGTTCATGTCTGTTGTCACGCTGGCGACGCTCGCCATTCTGCTGCTTCGCTGGCTGCCCGCAGGCGTCGCGGCGCATCGGCCGACGGATGCGAAAGGTGCAAAGCCTGCCCGAGGCTATGGCCTGTCCGCGCTGCTCGGGACGTTCATCCTGCTGATCGGCGTCGGCCTGACCTGGCCGCTGGTCGGGGTGCTGGGGCTGGACCGCGCCATGTCGGGCGAAGCGGTCGCCCGCGCTCTGTCCTTCGCGACCGTTGGCGGCATTGCCGCGAGCGTTCTGGTGTCGGCCATGGGGGACAGGGCCGGGCGGCGGCTGCCCATATCAGCGGGCGCCGCGGGCCTGTGCATCGCCGTTCTGATCTTCATGCTGGACGGCGGGCGGGCGAGTTTTACGGCGGCGGCTTTCGTCTACATGTTCTGCTGGATACTGATCCTCCCCTATTGCGCCGGGCTGGTCGCCACGCTCGATCCCAGCGGCCGCCTGTCCGTCCTTTGGGTGACGATGCAGTTCGCGGGCCTCGCCATCGGGCCGATCATTGCCGCCGGGCTGCTGCTGTCGTCGGCCGATCTGCCTTTTTACGGCTCTCTCATTTGCTTCGGCATTGCCGCTGCGCTGACCCTCTATGCCGAGCGCGGATCGCGTTCGGCCCCTGCAATTCTGGAGAATGGTTCGTCATGACAAGCACATATCGGGCGTGGACGCTGGTCAAGCGGGCTGAAGGCCTCCCCAGCAGCGATCTGTTCGAACTGCGCGATTTCGAAAGCGCTCCGCTGGCCGACGGCGAGGTGCGCGTCCGGAACGAATGGCTGACGGTCGGTCCGGCCATGCGGGTGCGGATGTCGGCGGAAACGCGCGGCTATCTCGCGCCCTACGGGCTGGGCGATCCCATTCCGGGCTGGGCCGTGGGCGAAGTGATCGAATCGCGATCCGCAGACTTCAAACCCGGCGACCGGGCGATGCACCAGTTCGGCATGCGCGATTACGGGCAGGGACCGGCGTCCGCCTTTGAAAAGCTGCCTGCCTCCGGCGCGCCCGAACATTATCTGAACGCCATGGGGTCGACCGGCTTCGTCGCCTATTATGGACTGTTCGAAATTGCGAAAGCCAAGGCCGGAGAGACGCTGTTCGTGTCGGCCGCGGCGGGCGCGGTCGGCAGCACCGCGGTGCAGATCGGCAAGGCGATCGGCCTGCGGATCGTCGGTTCGGCCGGGGGCAGCGCCAAGGGCGAGCGGCTGAAGGAAATCGGCGCCGACGCCGTGATTGATTACAAGACTCCCGGATCGCTGGAGGACAAGCTGGCGGCGGCGGCTCCGCAGGGCATCGACATCTATCTCGACAATGTGGGTGGCGAGCATCTCGACGCCGCGCTGGCGAATGCGAACCCCAATGCCCGGTTCGCGATCAGCGGGATGATCGGCAGCTATAATCAGGAGCGCGCATCCGACACGATGCACCACCTCAACCGCATCGTGACGCAGCGGATCACCATTCAGGGCTACCTGCCCTATGCCGACCGCGCCGACCTGCTGGATGCTTTCCGCGAACGGATGTCCGCTTGGATCGCGGACGGGACCGTGCGTCCGTGGCAGGAAGTTCGCGACGGGCTGGAGAGCGTTCCCCAGGCCATCGAGGATCTGTTCGCCGGCGGTTTTTCGGGCAAGCCCCTCATTCGTCTCAACACCGAAGATGCGCGGCCTTGACGGGCGCGGCTCCTTCGCGCTCCGCAGGCAGCGGAGCCAGCCATCGAAAGGATGACTTCATGACAGCCCCCCTCATTTCGCTTTCCGGGCGTGTCGCTCTCGTGACCGGCGCCGGTCAGGGTCTGGGCCGCGCCCACGCTCTCGCGCTGGCCCGGCACGGCGCCATGGTCGCGGTCAACGACCTGTCCCGGAAGGACGCCGAAGCGGTCGTGCAGGACATCGTCGCCGCCGGCGGACAGGCGATGGCCTGTGCCGCCAACGTCGCCGATTGCGAAAGCGTGACCGCAATGATCGAGGGGATCGTGGCGCAATGGGGACGAGTGGACATCCTCGTCAACAATGCCGGAATCCTGCGCGACCGCACCTTCGCCAAATCGACCATCGAGGATTTCCGGGCGGTGATGGAGGTGAACCTGATGGGGTCGGTCCACTGCACGCACGCCGTCTGGAACCTGATGCGGGAACAGGGATATGGGCGGATCGTCTTCACCACATCCTCGTCGGGCCTCTATGGCAATTTCGGTCAGGCGAATTACAGCGCGGCCAAAATGGCGCTGGTCGGCCTGATGCAGACGCTGGCGATCGAGGGCGAGCGCTACGGCATCCGCGTCAACAGCCTCGCCCCCAGTGCTGCCACCGGCATGACCAGCGGCCTTTACGACAGCGGCGACCTCGCCCGTCTGGGCAGCGACATGGTCGCTCCGGCGGTCGTTGCGCTGAGCGCCGAAGACGCGCCGACGCGAGCCATTGTGCTCGCGGGCGCGGGGCGGTTCGCGCGGGCGCATGTCACGATGACCAAGGGTGCCTATCTGATCGGCGAAGAGGATATGGCAGGGTCGATCCTTTCGCAGATGGACAGGATCGGCGACCGGGCGGGCGAGCATGTGCCGGCGTCTGGCCCGGAACAGCACCGCATGGAGGTGTCCGGACTGCAAGAACTCGTCCGGTAAACGCCGTTGGCGCATATGGGGGGATATGGCGAAGGCTTTCTGAAGCCCTACAGGGTGATCGACCTGACCGATCATCGGGGGCTTCTCGCCGGGCATATGCTGGCGCAGATGGGCGCGGACGTCGTGCAGGTGGAACCCCCGGAGGGGAACGCCGCCCGGCGGCTCGCGCCGTTCGCGCCGGACTGGCCGGAAGGGGAGCGATCCCTGTTCTGGGCCACCTACGCCGCGGGCAAGCGCTCCATCGTCGCCGATCCGGGCCACGACGGGGCGCTGTGGGATCGGCTGCTGCAATCGGCGGACATGTTGATCGAATCCCGCGCTCCTGCGCAGGGGCGTCCGGTCTGGCTCGATCCGGGGGCGCTGGCCGAACGCTATCCGCACCTCATCCATATTTCGATCACGCCGTTCGGGCTGGAAGGCCCGAAGCATGACTGGCCGGACAGCGAAATCACGCTTTGGGCGGCGGGCGGTCCCCTGTTGCTGACGCGCGACCATGACGACCGTCCGTTGCGCATCAGCGTCCCGCAGGCCTATCTCCACGCCGGGGCGACCGCCGTCAGCGCTGCCCTGATCGCGCTGGCCGACCGCACGCATACGGGTCTTGGCCAGCATGTCGATCTGGCGGTCGTGCAGACGCTGCCGCAGTGCACGCTGGGCGCGGTGCTCGCCGAAGGGGTGGGGCATGCCGATTTCGTGCCGCGCAGAAAGGCGGGGGACGAACATGTCGTGGACCTGAGCGGCAGCGGTTCGATCACGCGCAAGTCGAAATGGACCGTTTCGGACGGGCTGGCGGAAATGCATCTCGGCATCGGACCAGCCGCCGGTCCCGCGTCCAA
Source organism: Sphingobium amiense (assembly GCF_003967075.1). Classification (NCBI taxonomy): domain Bacteria; kingdom Pseudomonadati; phylum Pseudomonadota; class Alphaproteobacteria; order Sphingomonadales; family Sphingobiaceae; genus Sphingobium; species Sphingobium amiense. The sequence continues at coordinate 1,846,200 of NZ_AP018664.1, read as the reverse complement.
CAAGCTGATGACATGGATGCGCGACGAGGGCTGGTTCCACCCCATATTTAGCAACTGGGACTGGAGCGGCCTTCACGAGAAGATCATCGCCGGGGACGTCAGCGAGGCCGATCTCGATGCCGTTCGGGCGTGGGTGCAATCCTTCCTCGCCACGCGGCACAAGGACGAACTGGTCGGCGTCGCGATGGAACGCGGGGTGCGCATAGCGCCGATCCTGACGGTGGCCGATCTGGCCGAAAGCGCTCAGTTTGCGGCGCGCGATTTCATTCAGACCATCGACGGTCCCTTCGGCCCCTACAGGATGCCGGGCGCTTTTGCCCGAGGCTGTCCTGAAGGATTTGTGCAGCCTCGGCCCGCGCCTCGGCTGGGCGAGCACGACGCGGAAGTTCGGGAAGAGTGGCTGGAGGAAAGTCTGTCGCTGCCTTGTTCCGCCGTGCAGGGCGGAGCGAGCGGGCGACCTCTCGGCGATCTCCGGGTGCTCGACCTCGCATGGGTGGTGGCCGGTCCCCTGATCGGGCGCACGCTGGCGGATTTCGGCGCGACGGTGGTGCGGGTGGAATCGTCGCGCCGGGTCGAAACCGCGCGCGTCATGGGGCCGTTTCCGGGTGGCCGCTATGATGTGCAGCAGTCCGCGCTGTTCGAAACCTGCAATGCCGGGAAGCTCGGGCTGTCGCTCGACCTGTCGAAGGAGGCGGCGCGTGAGGTGGTTCGCGATCTCGTCCGGTGGGCGGATGTTCTGGTTGAGTCCTTCACGCCCGGCCAGATGGCGAAATGGAACCTGTCCTATGAAGAGCTGAGCGCCATCAACCCCCGGCTGGTGATGGTGAGCACGTCGCTGTCGGGTCAGGACGGTCCCGACGCGCGCTATTCCGGTTATGGCAACCATGGCGCGGCCCTGTCGGGCTTTCAGTATATCGTCGGCGCGCCGGGCGGGCCTCTGGTCGGCCCCTATGGTCCCTATACCGACTTCGTGGCCCCGCGCTTCGGTCTGGCGGCGCTGCTGGCTGCGCTGGATCATCGGCGGCGGACGGGGAAGGGATGCCATCTTGACATTTCGCAGGTCGAAGCGGGCGTGCAGTTTCTCGCGCCGCAGATCGCGGCCAGTTCCGTCACGGGCGAGATACAGGGGGCGGTGGGCAATCGCGATGCGCTGATGGCGCCCCATGGCGTATTCCGCGCGGCGGGGGACGATCAGTGGATCGCGCTCGCCGTCGAGGATGACGGGCAATGGCGCGATCTCGCCCGGCTGATGGGTGGCGCCGAGCTGGAGCAGGACCAGCGCTTCGCCACCGCCCCGTCCCGACGCGTGCATGTCGAGGCGCTGGAGGCGATTGTCGAGGCGTGGACGGCAGGGCGGGAAGTGGAGTGGCTGGAGCAGAGCCTGCGTGAGCGCGGCATTCCCGCTCATCGGGTCCAGTCCATCTATGGCATGGGCGCCGATCCGCAGATGCAGGCGCGCGGGCATCTGATCCGCATCGACCATCCCCTGTCCGGCACGGCGACGATCGAGGCCGTGCCGTTCCGCCTGTCGCGAACGCCCGCGCGCTACGATGTCTGCGCGCCGCCATATGGCCGGGACAATGATCGCGTGCTGCGCGGGATATTGGGTTATGGCGAGGATCGGCTGGAGGCTCTGGCGGCGGCGGATGCGCTGGTCTGAGCAAAGGAGGGGACGTGATCGAACTCTATCACTGCGATGGTGCGCGGTCGTTTCGTGCACTGTGGATGCTGGAAGAGCTGGGTTTGGACTACAGGTTGCGCATGCTGCCTTTTCCGCCCCGGTTTCTCGCGCGCGACTATCTGGAGATCAATCCGCTCGGCACCGTTCCGTTCATGATCGTGGACGGAACGGGGATGAGCGAATCCGCCGCCATCGCGCAATATCTGGCGGACACGCATCCTGAAGCGGGGCTGTCGGTCGCGCCTTCCGACCCTGCCTATGCCGATTATCTCAACTTCCTGCACATGGGAGAGGCGACGCTCACCTTCCCGCAGACGCTGTATTTCCGATATACGATGCTGGAGCCGACCGAGCGCCGCAATCCGCAGGTGGCGGAAGATTACAAGCGCTGGTTCCTCAAACGGCTGGAAGCCGCGATGGGGATGATCGACGGGCGGGACCATGCATGCGCCGGCCGGTTTACGGCGGCCGATATATCAGTCGGCTACGCCATCAAGTTCGCGGAGGCGCTGGGCCTTGTCGACGATCTCCCGCAGGCGGCGGTCGAGTATTTTCGGAAACTCGAAGCGCGCCCGGCCTATGGGCGGGCGATCACGGTCGAACGGGACAATGCCGTGGAATGACCGGAGGGGCGGGCGCGCCTTTCACACACCCAAATTGCGACCATGCGGTTGCGCGATAGGGTCATGGCGGGAACGGTCGGTCGCCATTACCACTCGTCGCAAAGGTTCAGGAAATTTCAATGCAGACACGCATCACTGAGTTGTTCGGTATTCAATATCCCATCGTTCAGGGCGGCATGCATTTCGTCGGCAAGGCTGAACTGGCGGCGGCTGTTTCGGACGCGGGCGGGCTTGGCATATTGACGGCACTGACGCAGCGGACGCCAGCAGATCTGGCGGCGGAAATCGACCGGTGCCGCGCCATGACCGACAAGCCGTTCGGCGTGAACCTGACCTTCCTGCCTGTGGTGAACGCGCCCGACTATCCGGGCTATGTGAAGGTCATCTGCGACAAGGGCATTCCGGTCGTGGAAACCGCGGGCAACAATCCCGTCGAGCATCTGCCCACGCTCAAGGCGGCGGGCGTCAAGATCATCCACAAATGCACGTCGATCCGGCATGCGCTCAAGGCGCAGGACATCGGATGCGACGCGGTCAGCGTCGACGGTTTCGAATGCGGCGGGCACCCCGGCGAGGATGATGTGCCGGGCCTCATCCTGCTGCCGCTGGCGGCGAAAGCGCTTTCCGTTCCCTTCATCGCATCGGGCGGTATGGCGGACGGCAGGTCGCTCGTCGCCGCGCTTGCGCTGGGCGCGGACGGCATGAATCTGGGCACGCGCTTCGTCGCGACGCAGGAAGCGCCGGTGCACGAGCGGGTCAAGCAGGCCATCGTGCAGGCCGGGGAGCGGGACACGCGCCTCATCATGCGGCCGCTCAGGAACACCGAGCGGGTGCTGCGCAACCCTGCCGTCGATCAGGTGATCGAGAAGGAGCGGGCGCTGGGCGACAGCATCCGGTTCGAGGACATCGCCGAGGAAGTGGCGGGTGTCTATTACCGCATCATGGTCGATGGCGAGGTCGATGCGGGAGCATGGAGCTGCGGCATGGTCGCGGGCCTGATCGACGACATCCCGACCGTCAGGCAGCTTATCGACCGTATCGTCGCGGAGGCGAAGGCGATCGTCACGCAGCGGCTGGCGGCGGTCTTCTGATCGCATTGCGAGCGCCGCTCCGCCGGGGAGGGCGCTCGGACAGGGGCGGGGGGTCAGCCTGCCGCCGGGATGACCGGCAGCAGGATGCGCGACGGATGCACTTCGTCATGGAGCACCTGCTGATGCGCGACCCGTGCATCTGCCAGCGTGCCGCTCCATTCGTCCCAGATGTTGAGATTTCGCGCCCAGCGCGGGAAGCAACTGCTGGTGACATCCACCTGTAGCCGGTGCCCCGCCTTGAAAAGGTTGCTGGTCGGCAGAAGCTCGATGCGCAGCAGATAGGGCTTGCCGGGTTCCAGCGGCGCGGCCGGACGGGTGGGGTCGTCGGGATTGTCGCGATAGCGGGCGCGGAGGATGCCATCGGTGATGAGGCGCGCTGTGCCGTCGGGATGCACATCCACCAGCCGGGCGACGAAGTCGGTATCGACCACGTCGGTCTTCACCCACAGTTCGACAAATGGCGTCCCGGTGACTTCGATGTCCTGATCGAGAATGTCGGATTTATAGACCAGTATGTCGTCGCGCTTTTCGATCACATTCTGGTCGCTGCCGCCCGGAACGCAGCTTACCCCGAATACTGCGCCGCCGCGCGTGGGCACGGGGTTGGCAGGATCGTAGACGAAAGCGTCCTCCGGCGCGCCGCCCTTGACCGGCTGCGGCGTCAGGGCGCCGTCGCCCCCGCTCGTATTGGCTCGTCCGCCGCTGGACAGATACCAGGGCGTGACGACCGTCCGCGAGATCGGCCATTCCTGTTCGTCGCGCCACCTGTCCGCGCCCATGACCCAGATTTTGACGGGCGCTTCTGCATTTTCTTCCTCATCCAGCGAGGAAAAATAGCGTGCAGCAGCGCCCATATGGCCGAAGGGGTTGAGCGCCTGAATGGCGGCGGAGCCGGGCGAAATCTGTTCGCCGGTCATCTTTCCCTGCGGATGATGCGCCCATGGGCCGACGATCAGACGACTTTTCTGCCGCGCGACCTCGCTGCCGCCCTTCGAACGCATACCGACGAACTGGTCGATCGAACCCCGGATGAATATGTCATACCAGCCCGCGACGACCAGCGCGGGGACGGTGATATTCCCATAGTCGTTCGACCGGACGCTTGCCTTCATCGACGGATCGTTCGCGCCGTTCCTGAGCAGATCGAAAAGCTGCGCGCCCTGAATGCTCTCCGCCACAGGTGCGAACCGGTCGAGCGGGAGATGGTCGTAGCCATCCCGCGCCAGCGCTTCGAGCCACCCGGCCGCGCGCGTGACGGCTTCCGCTTTCGCCTCGGGAGAGTCCCAGTCCCGGCGCATCAACGCCTCCACGCCCAGCATGGTCCACCAGTAGCCGTTCAGTTCCAGCTCGAAGACGCCGCCGGAGTAGATGAAGGATCGGGTGAAGTGGCCGACCGGCACGATGGGATGGATCGCCCGGAGCGAGGGTGGCCGTTCCGCCGCCGCCGCCCACTGCACGAAGCCGAGGTAAGACGGGCCGCTCATATGGACGCGACCGTCGGAATAGGGGAGGGAGGCGGCCCATTCCACGGCTTCCGCGCCGTCCTGCCCTTCATCGACCCAGGGCTGGAAATCGGCCTTTCCGTCCGACGTGCCGCGTCCACGAACATCCTGAACGATGGTGACATAGCCGTGGCGCGCGCCATGCGTGAGGTCGGTCGTGAAGCCCGGCGCCACCGCCTTGCCATAGGGCGTGCGTGCGAGAATGACGGGCCAGCGCCCTTCACCTGCGGGCCGCGCGATGTCGGCGCGAAGCACGGTCCCGTCGCTTAATGTGCACGGAACGTCATAATGGATGACCACGTCCTTCGGAGCGGTAGCCGGATCAAAGGACGACATGGTCGCGCGCACTCCAGAAATGCATTTCGTTTCGCCGGTCCGGTTTGAGGGCGGATCGACAGCTTCCTATTCGGGCCTCTTAAAACAGAGGCATTCTGGCCGGCAAAGCATGCTTCGCCGGCCAGAATTTCTTGTTTCATCCTTCCGGTCGGACGTGCAGGCCCGACTAGAAGTGATAGCCCACCGACATGCCCACCTGACGTCCCGGCTGATACTGGCCGAGCGCGAGCGAGCCGATGATCGAGGACACGACGATGACGTTGCCCTTCACCTGTTCGTTGGTCACGTTCTTGACGAAGAGACTGCCGGTCAGACGGCCATTGTCGCTTTCATAATTCAGGAACACGTTGAGCTTGCCCACCGCCTTCTGCGCCGAAATGGGCAGGTTGAACTCGGTGAAATAGACGCGCGACTTCCAGTCGTAGCGAGCGCCCAGCGTGACCTTTCCGGTGGAGGTCGCGATGTCGTAGTAACCGCCGAGGCTGCTCGTATATTTGGGCGACTGCGGCAGGGCGTTGCCCGAAAGGTCGAGCGAGCAGGGGACATTGCCCACCCCGGTGCCCGGATCGCACGTATTGGGCCGGGACGAGTCCGCAGTCCGGAACTGGTCGAACGACGCGTTGAGGTAGGCGGCCGACCATTCGATGCGGAACGGATCGGCCAGGCGCAGCGAGGTTTCCAGTTCGACACCATAAACCGTGGCCTTCGCCGCGTTGGTGACGGAGGAGGAGACGCCGACGATCTGGTTCACCTGCAGGTCGTCATACTTCATGTAGAAGGCAGCAAGATTGGCCTGCAGGGCGTGGTTGAGGAAGTTGCCCTTCAGGCCCGCTTCATAGTTGGCGTTGGTTTCAGGACGGAAGGACGGCGCCAGCGTCCCTGCGGAATAGCCGCCGCCCTTGAAGCCCGTCGAATATTTGAGATAGCCGTCGAGCGTCTGGCTGAATGCGTATGACGCGCCGACTTCGTAAGTCAGCCGGTCCCACTTCGACGAGGACGACTGAAGCGCCCCGCCGTTGATGAAGTTGTTATACTGGACGATGGATTTCTTGTCCTTGGTGTAGCGCAGACCGGCGAACAGCTTGAAGTCCGGCGTGAAGGCATATTGGGCGCGCCCGAATGCCGCATAGGACGTCGTGATGAGCGGAACCGCGCCACCGAACACCGTGATATCGTAGAGGGTGACGCCGCCGCCCAGCGGAGCTTCCGCGATGGGAACCTGAATCGCCTGTTCCAGATGCTCGCGGAAATAGTTGACGCCGAAGAGATAGGTGAACGGCTTGGCGTTGTCGGACGTGTAGATCAGTTCGTTGTAGGTCTGGCGCGCGGTGTTCTTGAAGGATGCATAGGTATCCTCCGCCGCGGTGCCGTCGCCGTCCGATACGTTCAGCAGCTTCGAATCGGCGTAGGAGAACAGCGCCTTCAGGTTTCCGCCGCCCAGCGCCCAGTTCATCGTGAGGTTGGCGTTGAAGGAGTGAACCCGGCGATAGTTGATGTTCGCGAACACTTCCCGTTTGGCGACACTGCCGCGCGACTGGCCGACCAGAATCGAGGGCAGCGGAATGGTCGGATCGGGCGTCCCTTCCAGAAAGCTCGCGGGGCCGTTGGAATCGTCATTGGCATATTCGACCAGAACGCGCGCATTGAACGTGTCCGACGGCTCCCATTTCACCTGCCCGCGGATGGACTGGTTCTTCGCGTCGTCCAGACGGTTCGGCCCATTGGGGAGAAGGTTGCGCGTGAAGCCGCGATTATAGGTTTGCTGCGCCGCGACGCGGCCGGTCAGCGTGCCCGATTCGTTGAGCGCACCGTTGATGAAGCCCGAAATCTGGAACAGGGCCGGGTCGACGCCCGCCGTCAGGTCGAAGCCATAATGGGTCTCTGCGGTCGGCTCGTTCGGGACCACGTTGATGACGCCGCCGGTGGCGTTGCGTCCGAACAGCGTGCCCTGCGGCCCGCGAAGAATTTCCACACGCGCAAGGTCGAGGAAGGTGGCGAGGGTCAGCGACGGCTGGCCGATATAGACGCCGTCGGAATGGATCGCGACGCCCGAATCCTGACCTGCGTTGATCTGCTGGTTGCCGATGCCGCGAATGGTGATGTTGGACGAGTTGTAGCTGTTGCCGATCTGGATGTTCGGGCTGGGTCCGACGAGATCGGTGAGGCTCTTCGTCTGGGCGGCTTCGAGCTTCTGCCCGGCATAGGCGGACACGGCGATCGGCGTTTTGCGCACGGTGTCGCTGCGGCGGGAAGCGGTGACGATGATTTCACCGAGGCTTTGCGACGACAGATCCTGAGCAGACCGCGCGGTCTTCGCCGCTGGTTCACTGGCAGGCTGCGTCGCCGATGTGTCGGCCTGAGCCAGTGCGGCGTGCGAGACGCATGTTCCGCAGATGGCAATGAGCAATCGGTAGCGCAATGTCCCCTCCTTTATTGTTGCCGCGACCTTTTAGTGGCTCTCCCCGGCTCCTTGGAATGATGCTTCGTTGCAAAGTGGGGGTGTTAATTTCTCGCACTCGGGAATGCCGAAACGCAGCGTTCCGCAGCGTTATGCCGGCGCGCCGGAGGGCAAGACACGCGATGTCCGCCGTGGCGCCGAGCATCAAGTAAGGGAGGGTGACTCATCGGGTCGTCGTGAGGCGCCATCGGATGACGGTTGCGCGAATGATCAAACGACAGCGCTGCGGAAAGTGGCTCCCCGAGTAGGGGAAGAGAAATTGAGGTTTTCTGCGGTTTTCCGAATGCCGCACCCTTGAAATCGGCCCACGTATTCCTGCCGAGTCCCGCGGCCAATGCCGCACCCAGAATTGAGGTCGCCTGAGACGTGGATGGCGGCGTGAACAAGCCATTCGGCACCGACCTGTTCGGCAATGACACGATGCAGCGGACTGCAATTTTCGTTGGCGAGGAGCGCATCGAGCTCGGCCGCCGGTGGGGACCGGGGCCGATAGCGTGTGTAATCGGCTGCAACCCGTCGATGGCCGACGGCCAGAAGGATGATCCCACCTCCCTATGGTGGAACGCGTGGTTCCAGCTGTTCGGCTTCGGCGGCTATCGTGCGGTCAACCTCTACCCCTTCTGCACCTCGAGCCCGGCTGAGTGCCGGAAGCGTGCCGACTGGCATCTGACCGACGACTGGTATGCGCGGGACCAGCTGATCATGACGAACCTCCCGCACGTCGCGAAGGTCGCGAAGGAGTGCGCTCAGGTGTTCGTATGCTGGGGCAACATCGCATGGGACGAGACGTGGATCGAGCATGTCATTGAAGAGGTGCAAGGCGGCGAGGAGCCGTGGCCGGATCTTTGGTGCTGGGGCACGACGAAAAGCGGTGCACCGACGCACCCGATGGCGCGGGGCAGGTATCGTATTCCGCGCGACCAGAAGCCGATCCTCTGGCGGCCAGCATGAAGCCCAGCCCGCCACCCGGCGATCAACAGCGCTGTTCATGCCCCGAGTGCATCGCCGGCGACAATCTACCCCCTCAGTATCAAGGATGGCCCGGCGCCTACCAGTTGAGCCTGTTCCTCCCGAGAAAGACGAAAGGACGGAAAGATGACGGATAGCTTGGAAGCGGCGCTAGAGGAGATGAAACGCGCCGTCGCCATATGCGCTGCTAAGGGCGGCCAGAGCCATGGCATGACACTTGACCAGGTCGAGGTTGAAGCGCTGGCCGCTTATTTTGAGCGCGAGAAAGCGGCGATGACCGGCGCATCAACCGATGCTGCCCCTGTTGCTGGAGTGTCGGCCGATCTGCTGACGAAGGCGGTTGGCGACATTACCGCCGCCCTGATTATGGCGGGGCAGCAAAACAAGGTGAGCGAGTGGACTGCGCCATACGTCGCCGCGATCAACGAACATGACGCACACCCGCCTGTTCCCGATGCTGCTGGGGAGGATGCAGCCCTGCTTGCAGATGCAAACTCATGGTATTCGCAAGAGCAGACGGATGAGATCGCGCGGATTATCGCAGAAGGTTATCATGGTCATCCATGGTGGTGGAAGGACGTATTTGATGACGGTGCGGACCAAACGGCCGCACGCCTGCGCGAAGAGGATTGCTCGGTAGCGAACAACGTTATTGCCGCCCTCGCACAACCGCCCGCTGCCGAGCCTGTCAAGGCAATCGCGCTAGGCCGCAAGCTGGACGCGGAAGATGGGGGCTATCCCGCGCCCGCTGCCGAGCCTGCGCCTGCCACTTTTGCTAACGTAACTGTCAGTCATGGACCATGCCAGCATCGCTGGGCACACGCTCCTACGGTCGGATATTACCAGTGCATCGACTGCCTCGAGCGCCATGAGCATGGCAGCGACATGTATCGCCAGATTGAGGCGTCGTTCGCAACCGGCAACGGAGGGGAGGGGCGGTCACTCACAGTTCCGGTTCTCAATCCGATCTACGCGGAAGATCACCCATTGCTTGCGCCGATCATCGAAAAGCGCGCCCGTGCCGCTGGCAATTTCTCACCCGAGTTTTCCGGCCAACGTGGCGAGGATTTTGACCGGGGCCTGCTGTGCGCCTTTGAGGCGGTGAACGGCGAATTGCAGCGCATGACCACCGCCCTCGCGTCGAAGCCGGGCGGGGAGGGTGACGATGGGGAGTGAGACTTGCAGATACTGCGGCGGTGCCAAGCGTATCCGCATCGTGTCGCCCGTGTCCGATCATGCGGAAGCGGACTGCTGGTGCGTCAAGGAAGCCGCAATCCGCGCCGACGAACGGGAGCGGTGCGCGAAGGTGGCGGAGCGTCACCATATCGCGGCTCCGAGTTGGTCAAGAACCATCGCCCAAGCAATCCGCACCAACCCTGAGATAGGACGGGAAGAATGAGCGAGGCATCCAAGGCACCGGTGCCGGAAACCTTCGAAGGCCTGCGGCGGCAAAACTCCGCAATGCGATCTCTCCTCGCGACGCAAGAAGAGATCATGGCTGGCCTGACAGAGAAAGGCCGTCAGTATCAGGAGGCGATCACGACGCTTGATAGCGAGCGGCAGGCCAACGAAATCCTCACGGCTGAGAATATCGCACTCTCTGCTGAGGTGGAGGCTTTTCGGGCGATGCTGGAGCAGGCATGGCGCGACGGCTTTCAGAACGCTCGCAACTGTCTTGCAGATGATAACGCCTTCGAACTGACCGAGGATGTCGAAGAAGACGCTTGGCTGGATAGCGTTACCCGAACCCTCCTCAACAAGGAACCCGCGCGATGAAGATGGTGGAGAAGGTCAGTGCCCGATTCGTTGCATTATCCCAAGTTGTCAGCGGATGAGACCTTAGCGTTCGTTTTGCGTGGCAAGGCCCAATTTATTTTTTATTTGGTCAAACCCTCTTGCCTTTTTCAAGGTGCAGGAAAGTCCGTGCGTTGCTTGAAATTCGGCGACAAGCTGAGTCACTCCATCGACGAACCGAGTCCCTGAAGCTTCATTTACCCTCTTGCGCGTTGGCTGGGCTATGGCACTATCTGTGGTATCGGGTCAGCAGGGGTTACCCTACAGATCAGATCCCCAAGGACTTTCCACTGTTCTGGGAGGCAGCGAAGAGGTCGATGCCTGGCTGGCACGTCGTACCCTTCCATAAGGTTCGTCGACATCATCGATCTCTTCGCTGCTCATCATATTGACGAAGAGCATATGCTCTTGCAATGCGATTTTTCGGTCTAGACCGGCTTCGGTGATCGTCTCGCCGCATTAACCCAGCAGACCCTCGTAAATTCGTGCGATGGTCGCTTCGACGATCGCTGCGATGATCTTCGTGCATCATTCTAAGTCGACGTCGATGCTTCGGTCGGGCTACGATCACGTCGACAGTCGAGGAGTTGCGATGCCGTACAATGTTGACTTCCGTTTGCCGGTGCACCGCGCGATCCATCGTCCAGCATCAGCGGCACCCAAGGGCAGCCTGATCCTTCCTGTCCTGGGGGCAAGCGGGTTCGTCTGTTGGCGCCCGGTTGAGGCTGGAAAGGCGCCGCCAATAATGGTTGTGGAGTGGACGACATATTCGGCGCACCCGCTTGAAGGAAATGTCGCGGACGAACCCTGTCTGGTTTTTGAGGAACCAGAGATCCGGCTCGATCCTGCGACAGCCTTCGATCCGAGAGACAAGGGAGCGCGGGATGTCGGCGACATTGTCACCAACGGAGACACCGTCATGATTTCGGCCTGGACGGCGGAACAGGAGTTGAAGAGCTTCCTCCTCCGGGCGGGTAAGTCGACAGATCCGATGGTCGCCTACAAGGGCTGGGACGTCGTCGTCGAAGGGCAGCACATTTTCACCAAGCTGCCTTAAGACCATATCCACACCATCGCGCACAATCGAAGCGCTCCGGTGCATATCCGGGGCGCTTTTTTTCATGTCCGAAGATCAAGAAATGATCAAGAAGTCGAAGTTCTAACAATCGGACATGTTGAAGTGCCGGTGACGAGTTAAAAATGGGGTTTTCCACCGCTTAACCGTCCAGCCCGTTCTGGGTAGGACCCGCGTTTTTACTGTTGCAGGCCGTCCTCTGTTCTGTCTTTCTAAATGTGCAACGCAGCGATGCGGAGCGCTGGCCCGGCAAGGGCACTTGAACAGAACGGAACAAACGACATGCGCAACGCTATGCTCTTCATCTCCACTGTATCGCTCGCAATCATAGCGGGCGGCACGCTTGAAGCCTCCTATCAGGACGGCATCGTCGGCCACGCCATTGCGGCCAAGCCCGCCACCGAAACCACTTATTCCCTCGTGCAGAACGTGAAGGAAGGCGACGGCTGGCATGCCTACGTCCGCGACTATGGCATGACGCTGGAGGACTGCACCGCCGCTATGCACGGCATGCGCTTCACTGGCTGCGAAGCGGAGGGCTAAGGCCATGACCCGCGAAGCAACCTACGCCGCCTTTGACCGCGCTTTCGCCAACGTCAGCGCCTATGTCATCCTCCACAGTGGCGCCGCAATCGGCCGCGTCGCCTTTAAGCACGGCGCATCTGTGCAGTGCTATGCGCAGATATGGGGTGGCGACATGCAGCGCGGCACGGCGGGTGGTGGCGGCTATGACCGCGCCACGGCTGCGGCCGAGCAGGCGTTCTCGCGGATGAGCGAAGATAGCGCGACCCGTGACGATGCTGCCAACCATATCATCGCCCTACAGTCAGCATTGGCCGGTTCGGATGGCAAGCGCTGGGCGCTGTGTATCGAGGATGCCGGCTACACTGTTCAGCATGTGTTCGGGTGAGGGGATTATATGGCTCACATCATCACCGCCCAGCACATCGAGCGCGTGGCCTCTACCTATGAGGGCGGGGCGTTCAGCCTAACCGACGCGACCTATCGCGCCTCCGGTGCCCATCGCGCGCCTTTCGGGATGGATTATGCAATCCGTGCATTTATCCGCGAGGCACTTTGTCCCGGCGAATACCGAAATGACGGTGCCCGCATCAACGAAACCGCAGACGAGCGCCTATCGCGTCTCGGAAACGATGGCGCGGCGCGAGAGCTTCGCGCTCTGGCTCAACGTATGGAGGCCTGACCCATGTCGCCCGAACAGTTCTCTACAGCTTTGAACGGATGGAATAGCCATCATAAGAACAACCGGGATGAGTGCCCGTCTCACATCTCCGTGGGCCTTATCTCCGGTGGGGTTATTGATGGCGCGTGGTGGTGGGCCGACGATTCCGATGACGTGATTGCAGTCGCTACCGCAAAGTTCGGCCTCGCGCTCATCCCCGTCCAATCCATCGGCATCGTCTACTTCCGGGAGGCCTAAGCGATGACCGCATACAATCCCATCGCCACCCTGCAGAAGTTGGAATCCGTGGGCATGGACCGCAAGCATGCGGAGGCATTGGCCGACGAGCTGCACCATGCTACCACGGAGCTTGTGACGAAGGACGAGCTACAGAAAGCGCTCGACGCTCAGGCTAATACCCTGACCCTCCGCATAGGCGGCATGGTTGCCGCTATGCTGGCCCTCGCCGTCACCCTCTCCAAAGTCTTCGCGTAACCGGTGCGGCGCGCCCCGTGCGCGCCGTCCCTCCAAGCGGCGGCCCCTCACCGGGGCACTTACCCCCTATCGCCGCTTCGAGGGGCGCAATGCCCCGGCCTGGCCAGCATCGGCCACTTGAAAGGAATGACCATGTCCATGCAGATGCGCATAGATGAGATGATAGACGCGCTTGAGTTGTGCCAGCCGGACCGGGCGGAGCGGTTCCGCGTCATGCTCGAGGCAATTGGCACCGAGATGGCCGCGAGCATCGCGCAGCACTACGATTGCCTCCACGGCGACGCTACCCACGAGGGCAAAGGCTTCGCGGGCCTTTGCGCTCCGTTCCGGCCCAAGTATCAGGGCCAACCGTTCCCGGAGCCGGAATTGTGGGGCTATCTGGACGATGGCGGACAAGCCGAATGGGAGGATCAGGCGCAGGACGCAGATTTGCCGCCCCTGCCGGATTTCACCTGCACCGCTTGCGGGCGACCGGAGGCGGATTGCAGCGCCAATCCTTGCCCTGCCGTCATCGCCGACAGGGAGGCTTGACCCATGTTCGAGCAACTGAGTCTGTTCGATGCGGCCGAGGCTGCGGCCTGCCTGTGGGAAGAGGTGCTTGAGCGCAAGGACGAGCCGAACGTGAAAGCCGCCTTCGAGCATCGCGGTTACGCCGATCTTCGCGCCACTGTCTGCGGGTGGGCAGAGCCGGTCCATCGGGATTGGCAGGAAGCCAGCGCCAACGGCTATGACGATCCCTTTGATTTCGAGTTCGTGCCCGCATGGGTATCGGCGAACGTGACGTTTAGTGACCGCGGTGCAGAACTGGCCACGAAGCGGACATTCCCCATGATGTCGGCCATGCTGGTTGAGGTGCAGCCGGTGAAAGATGAGGGGGACGGCTTCGACACCTGCCCCCTTACCGAGGCAACCGCGATCGGCGTCTACATCCGGAACCCGCTAGCGATGCATGTTCGGGACTTTGACATAGACGAAGGGGGGCTATCCGGGAACGATCTTGATCAGTTTAAACGTCACGTCGCTGTCGATGCTCTGGGATGGGCCAAGGCTTTGGCCGAGCATCTAGGATGCGAGGTCTACAACCCCCACGGGCTGGAGGGCTGAGACGTGAAAATCACATTGAATCCTAGCAAGCCAGAACGCGCGAAGCTGCACATGGAGGCGGCTTGGCACTTCATCTATCATCGAAAGCTGACTGATGATGTCGAGGTCTACCGATTCAAAAATTTGGGAATTATATACTTGACTCCCGAAGCGCGCTCGGGTAGTTATCTTCTTGTCATTGGGATAAGCCCTTTGATCGGAAGGAGATTTTAAATGCGGAACGACCTCATCAAGAACGCCATCCTCCATGCAAAAATGGCCCGTTACGCGCCGGCTGATCTTGCTCTTCTCTATCGTAATCACGCACGGGCACTGATCGCCGAAGCACGCGGTATTTAACTCCATGTCCAAGTCCACCATCAGCACATTCGAGTTGTTCCAGATGTTCCCCGATCAGGAGAGCGCCCGCACCTATTTCGAGGCGAAGCGCTGGCCTGACGGGGCCACCTGCCCGGCGTGTGGCGAGGTCGATCGCATCGGCACCCGCAAGGGCGGCTTCTACCGCTGCAATACTTGTCTGCTCGATTTCACCATTCGCACCGGGACCATTTTCGAGCGATCCAAAGTGCCGCTGCACAAGTGGCTCTACGCGATGTATCTGCTCGTCACGGCCCGCAAGGGCATCAGCAGCGTCCAGCTTCACGCGCAGATCGGCGTCACGCAAAAGACCGCCTGGTTCATGCTCCAACGGCTCCGCGAGGCCTGCGGGAACGACCCTACCGAACTGGCCGGGATCGTTGAGATTGACGAAGCCTATATCGGCGGCAAGGAAGCGGCGAAGCACGAGAGCAAGCGGCTGAACCTTGGCCGGGGTGGCGTCGGTAAGACTGCCGTCATCGCTGGTCGGGCACGCGAGAGCGGACGCGTGAAGGCAGAGGTTCGCGCCAGCGTCACGGGGCGCAACGCGGTTGGCTTTGCTCACCGGCACGTTCAGGTCGGCTCGACCATCCACACCGACGAGAGCGGTATCTACAGCCGCGTTGGCGGGTTGCTCTACCGGCACGAGACGATCAATCACGGCCTCGGTGAGTATGTCCGGGGCAACGTCACCACGAACGGCATCGAGAGCGTGTTCGCGCTGCTCAAGCGCGGGCTGCACGGCGTCTATCACCACGCATCGCCAAAGCACCTGCATCGCTATGTCGGCGAGTTCGCTTTCCGGCTCGGTGACGGGGACGTGAAGAACCACACGCTTGCCCGGCTCGACAAGCTGTTCGCTGCCGCCATCGGCCAGCGCCTCACCTACAAGGAGTTGATCGCATGAGCGAGAAAATCCGAGCGATCCTAGACGCCGTTGCCGACCGCGTTCTGGCCTACCGGCCTGCCGACAAAGGCCAGCAGGCGAAGCGGGTTGAGCGCCGCGTGAAGCGCGAACGCAAGAAAGCCGAGAAGGCAGATGACTAATGGTTTCGGGAGTCATCTATATAATTCCCAAAAATTTCGGTGTCGGCGTTTACCGCAACGGCAGCGACATCGAAACGCGGGAGTCGTGATATGGAAATCATGACGCTTGCCGATGCCCGCGCATATCTGACCGTAGCCCGCACCATTTGGCCGCAATACTCGGAGCGTGCCACCCGCGAAGGATGGGACGTTTTCAATCTGCGCGAGAGCGGCGATGTTGATGCGCTCACCGATGCCGGGATTGAGCGTATCGATGAGACGGAAATATTCACCGATGATGATGATGCGGTTGATCACGTCCGCAGCCAGATGGCTGTGAGCGTCATGCATCATCACGCTTTCTGCATTAATAAAGCCTGCAACAGCTTGCGCTATCACCTTTGGGGCGCGGACTGGGTGGACAGCCGCTGCGGGCCGGACCGGTCAGCAGGAGGTCTACGATGAGCCCCCATCCCGCTTTGAACAAGCGCTCCCGTGAGCTGGTGCAGCTTGCGGGCGAGTGGCGGGGCGGCCTGCCTGACCATGGTGCATGGATTGAGGAGAAGATTGACGGGGTCCGCGCTGCGTGGATCGGCGGCGAACTTCTCACTCGGGAGGGAATCCCCATCGGCGGAATAGATCACATTGCCTATCGCCTGCGATCAATCGAGAAGGCGGCAGGGCACGCGATCATGTTCGACGGCGAGTTCCTGGCGCCCGGCGGCTATCGTGCCACGCTGCGCCACATAGGGCAGGGGCTTCGCGCACCGGAAGGTGGCACGCTCCACCTCTTCGACGCGATGCCAGCGCCAGAATGGGCAGAGGGCGGCACCACTCGCCCCCTGTACGAGCGCAAGCGCATGCTGCGGGACTGGGTGGCTCTGGCCGCTGACCCATCGGCGGATTGGGAATGGCGGCCGGGCACGAAGGGCCGAGAACCGATAGGGCCAGCCCTATCCGTGGTTCCAGACACATGGGCCGCCTCTCAGGCCGACGTGGAGCGGCTGGCCTGCGAGATATGGGCAAAGGGAGGCGAGGGCGTCATGATTAAAGACGCCGAATCGGTTTACTGCCGCGCGCGCTCCAATGCTTGGCTCAAATACAAGCGCGCCGGCTGGTCGACGCGCAAGGTGGCATAGGGGGTATCGGGGAAATGAATATGGCTGATCTGAAAATCGGAGACCTGACCCTGTCGAGCATTTCGCTGCTGGATGAGAAGGAGATTGTGGCGCGGGAAGTGGATCGCCAACGCGCCGATCCCACCTTAGCTGCCCAAGGCTATAGCTATCAGGTTATCAAGGCCAACCGCGGACCGACCTTCGAGTTCGTGGGCAAGCTGCTTGGGGAGCACACTACCAATTCGAAAGGGGACCGGTCCAAGTGGACCGAGCTGCGTCTGTGGGAGACCCCTTCGGGGAAATGGGTGGCGGAGAGCGCTGGCTGCAGTGATGAGCCAGGACATGTCGATATAGCCGACGCTGCGGTGATCCGCGGACCTGTGGTGCTGGTCGACCGGCAGACACTCAAGGATTTTCAGGAGAAGGCGCCCCAGACCCTATCGATGGAGTTTCAGGCCATGGATTTCTGGGGCTGGTCCTCGCCGGCAAAGGCTCTGGCGAAGAAGCTGGGGTGGAACATCAAGGTGCAGGTAGACTGATATGGCGAGATCGCCCGACCATTGCCCCGCCCGCTGCAGTGCAGCCGACCGTCCCAAAGTAGAAATGCGCGAAGACTACCTCCGCGCTGCTGGAATAGAAGGGGAATGGATCAAGCGCGCCGTTCGCTGCACTTACTGCCAAACCGTTTCCTCCCGGAACGCCTCAGGCGGGTTAACGCGCCGGGGCCACTTTGCTGGCAATGAGCTGTTTACGGCAGAGAATTGGCGGCCGTATCACCAATGACGAACGGGCGGCGAGCCCTGTGGCGACCCGCCGCCCGCCCTACCGTCGGTCACCAGCCGCCGGATCAGATGTAGCTGAGCAGCCCATACTCCATGGCGAAGGTTCCCGGCTTCACCCCCCCAGTGGCGAACGGGGTATCGCGGAACGTGCCGAAATATGTCTTCGACTGGCGGTAGGCGGTGGCCTGCGGATCGAAGCAGAGGAAGATCGGCTGCCGCTTGCCGACCTTCTCAATGAGCGGACGCCAGCCGCTTTCGAATTCGCTGTTCACGACCCAGGGCAGCTTGAACGTCACGGTGCGGAAGATGAGCCCCTCGTCCTCTGCTGGCACGCCCCAGCGACCGTAATCGAGGTCGCCCAGATCCTGCACCCCGAACTCGAAATTCTTGTCGTAATAACGGCCTGAGGTGACCTTCTGCCCGATGATCGCTTTGGCGGCTTCGAAGTCTCCGGTGTGACCCCCTATGTCGATGCGCCACCAGCGCGCCGTGACGGGCGAGGGGATCTCGAGATGGGCGTGATAGAGTCCATCCTCACGGGAGATGGCGGGGCTGATGAAGGGCAGGGCGCCGCTATCGTAGGGCGCTGAGCCGTCGACCTGCGCCTGGGTAGTGCCGAGCCTTACTCTGATGGTAGTGCCGGGCTGGGCGTTGGCTTGCAGCACACCGATGAAGTCGACCAAGCGATCCTGACCGAAGTCACCTCGTATCCAGAGGGCTCCAGCGCCAGCACTACGCCAGGTCATGCCGATATGCTTGAACTGAGCCAAGTGGACGGCGGGCTTCTCGGACCTCTCATTGCCAGTGGCAATCGTCGGAAGAGGATGAGGCAGCAGCATGAAGGGCAGGGCAGGCATGGATTATCCCCAGTTGCTCAGGATGGTTTTGCCAGCCTCGTAATCGATGCCGATCTCGACGGTGGCGGCGGGAAGGTCTGCTGCTTTCTCAGTGTCGATGATGCGCGCAGTTGGGGTAGACACATTGAACTGCAGCCCGCGACCCACATCGGCGCCGCTGACTTCACTCAGGAAACGCCGACGATCAGGAGAAAGCAGAGCCAGTCGCTCCTGCGCTACCAGAGCCGCGTCGGCCTCGCTGTCGAAGAAGCACTCAAGCGGCTCCTTCGTATCACGAGCCAAATCGCCGTATTTCAATGCAACTGCCTCATCCGGCCCCGCAATGGCATTTCGGACAGCCTGTGTGATGAAGCCGATGCGGCTTGCAGTGGCGGGCAATTCGATTCTCCCTGATTGTGATGAGATTAACTTCAAAGACGAGCCGTGCGCTTGACCGACTCGATTTTTGTTCTCCATACGTTCGGACGTCAGGAGGACATATGGACAGCATCAAGGATGTGCGCGCAGCGGTCGCTGACGCGCTGGAGACGCGGGGCCATTCCAACCGCGCGTTTATCGCGGAGATCCGGGAGGGCCAGACAAAAACTATAAATGTGCTTTACTCGTCCTTAAATGAATGTATAGATGAACCTATCAGCCAGATGCTGATACGGGCGCACCGCCGAACCGGGGTGCAGGAGAAGAAAATGGCTAATTTTCAGGCGATCCCTACCACCCTCCGCAGCCACGCGCTGTTTGACGTCGTCCAGGTTGGCGATAGCATCTGTGTCGAAAGCAAGTCGGATCGGGTTGAGCGGCGCATTTGCTCAGCCATCCTTTTGTCCGACATCGAGACCAACCCCCAACATTATCTGCGGAATCTTTTGCCCGATCTGCGTAAGGCCGCCGCCGTCGCCTTGGTCGAGACGCGTGTCGACGGAAAGGTAGCCCAGTTGGTCATGACCGCTGGCGACTGGGCTCGCGGCGCGGCAGAACGCCGTCGCTATGCCGAGTGGCTTGTCGATACCACCCGCAAAAACGCCGCTGGTCGCGGGTTTTGGGACGGCGTCAACGAGGGCGGAGAGGGCTACAATCCTTACCGGGCCTCATAAATGATCGCCTCCCATAACATATACGCCTGCCGCGATACGCTCGCGGCAGGCTTTGCGTCACGCCGATCGGGGATGCGCGGCTGCGACGATCATGACATCGATGCGCCAGATGGCGTCTCAATACAGGTGGCCGATGGTCACCCTCACGTCTTCACACGGCTCGACCCGATGCCAATCGCCGATCTCCACGCGGACGCCGTGTTGCGTGCTTGGCGACAGGGTAGCTGGGACATCGCCGTAACGCGACATCCCCCGCTCGACATCCAATCGCTCGGCATGCTGACCGCAAACGCCATTTGGGACGATGCCCTATTGCTGGAGGAGTTACTCGACGCGGCCACGCGCGGGACTCTCATCAGTTGGTTGTGGTTACCCATGCGCGAGGGACCACATCTGCGTCGGCGCGCGCATCAGTCAAAAGATGCGACGCTCAATGCCGACGGCGGACGATCGGGCGATGTCCCCTCAACGCTGACACAGCCCCGTCTCGCCGGTCGCGGCGGATCGCGCGTCGTGATCCGCCTGGGACGCCACTCCGACGCAGAGGCCGCGAGCATCCGCAAGCGTCACCCGCGCAAGGCCGACCAGACCAGCATCACTGCCGCACAACGCTCTTACATTGGCGGCCTGAGGCGGCGTCTCGGCATGCCGGATATCTTGCTTAACGGCGTCGGTAGAGTCGAGGCCAGCGCGATGATCGACCATCTCCTCGCCCAGCAACAAGACAGGCGTTACCGGCAGCGATGACCTACCTCAACCACCTCACCATTAACACCGGCAAGTTGCGCCGCAGCCCGCGCGATGAGGTGTCGACCGACACGATCGCCGACACCTCATCGCGCATCGCCGCAATGTTGCAAGACGGACGCGCCGACTTGCCGATCCCGGGCTATCACATAGAGGGGCAGGCTTACGGGCCGTCGCTCGCGGTGACGGTCATGGGTGGCGCCGATCCGCTGGCAACCATCGCGATTGCCCGGCGTGATCGGGACGGGCGGGCGATGTGGCGCGATCTGATGGATGCTGTGGGCGGCATTGACGCGTCGCTGGTGCGCGACCCGCCGGGCGCGCCTTACGCGGCGGTGATGCTATGGCCTGCCCTCGCCCTAGAGGCCGATGCGGCCTCTTGGATCGGCGATCTCGGACGCGTCCTTGCATGGAGCTGGATCGATGCCTAGGCCGACACGCGAGAGCCTAGCCGTAGACCGCCTGTGCGATGTCTATGAGCGCGACTGGCTGGTGACAGAGTATCGTCCGACAGCCCACGGCTTTAGCCTGCCGCTGGGATGGCCGGTGGATATGACGGGTCCAGGCAATCCCAGGGTCATCATGATCGCTGCGCTTGCGGAATATCTCCGCTCGGTGGAGCGACTGCGTGACGTGGCGCTGCCGATCGCTCCTGGCACGATCAAGCGGCTGCGTGCCGAGTTGGACCTTAAATTCAATTGGGGCCAGTGGTGGGCAGCGCGATCAGGCGATCTCCATACGATGACCCTGGCGGCATTTTGCGCCAAGCATCATTGCTCCATCGGCGCTGCCAGCCAGCGGCGCGGCAATGCCGATTATAAAACTGCCGATACCCCAATGAGCGGGAATGGAAGCGCATGATGCAGGCGATGCGCGGATAGACGAGAGTTCATCTTGGTACGCCTATTGACGGTTACCTTACGTTGATGCGATCAGTTGAGCATCAGGGGTAATAAGGGGCAAATGACGTGTGGCAGAGGTCTTCGATAATTGTGTTATTCGTGCTCGTTGCTGCTTGGGCTATTAAGCTTCAAATGGGCTCGAACCACGGCGATCTAGCACTGGCATCGGATGTTGGATCTTGCCCACTTTTGGAAGATGGGACCAACGCAGATATGGTGCGATTGGTGAAGCCCACGCTCCTTTTTCCTGCCTCGTTCAAGCACGTCGAGACCAGGGTGGAGCCGACCGATGCGTCCGGAGTCCGGCGGATTTCGATGGATTACATGGCCAAAACCGGCTCGGGGATCACGACAGGTTCTAATGCATATGGGTGGCTGAAAGAAGACGGTTGCTCTGTGATCCTCGCTGGCATTGAAGCATTCAAGTTCGATTTCCGTTAGTCGAATATCCCGAGCGACTGCTCGCACGTTTCCCCACCCTTCTTCTTGTGCCCATGATACTCCATGGATTACGCAAGATTCGGTCAGCCGGATGGTGACGGCTGACACGCGCATTCGGTGGGAGCTCGCATTTGAACGTCAACGCAACCAGAGCCGTCAGGACAAGGACATCAGGGCTTATCCCCGCGGTTTCGAACCTTGAGGCAGTGTTCGTTTGCTTAGCTCTCGCGTTGATGTCGGGTGGCCTCTCGAAAGCGCTTACAGGTGGCAACTCATCTGTTGCTGAGCGCATGGACGGTGATGTGGCCGTGGGTGTGGTCGCCCTCTGCATACCCGCCTACCTCTATTCATTCTGGGCGATTTACAAAAGTCCGTTCGTCTACTTTGAGCGGCTCAAGCGGTCAGCGCCGCTGTGGATCCCGATCGCTCTTTGCGTATTTTCTGTCACTTGGTCGATTGCTCCCGATGCGACGATCCGACGAACCTCGCTCCTGCTGATCTGCGGTCTTTTCAGCGTTGGATTGTCAGCAAGGCTTGGCCGAGATGGCCTGATCAGAGCGGTCGGATTTGTGACCGCGTTCGTGGTCACGATCAGCCTCATATCTGCTGTGGTTGTTCCTGATCTCGGGATGCCACATGACAAGTTCTACCCAGCTATCCCCGGTCTCTTCACTCAAAAGAACAACGCTGGAAGAGTCCTTCTGGTCGGCGTGATCGCCGGGTTGGCGTTGATGAAATCCCGACCGACGTACTTGGCTTGGTTCATTCTCGCCATGTCCGTGATCGGGGTTACAGCCAGCTTCTCGGGCACTGCAATCGGAGCCATGGTGATATGCTTCTTGGCCTATTACATCTTGGTCTCTCTGCGTGGTGCCGGGCTGCTGTATCTAGGCGGTATCGCGGGTTTCATAGGAGCAGTGATCATTATTCTGGCATTCGGCGCGACTTTCGCCACCGATGACGATGTGTTTGCCGCCTTCGGCAAGGATTCGACACTGTCGGGCCGGACGAAGATCTGGTCTGCGGTATGGCGCGCTCTTGGAAGCGGCGATCACTGGTGGTTGGGATTTGGCTACGAGGCATTTTTCGCATCGCCGAAAGGCGTCGGCTCCGTCAACTGGAACATGTATGACTATATTCCGCCACATGCTCATAATGGAATGATGCAAACATGGCTGAATATCGGGGCAATAGGCGTCTGCGTAACAGCAGTCGCGATGATTTACATTTTTGTGCGCGCGGGACGAATTTTCGCGAGTGGCGCTGATCGGCGATCTGCTTTCGATTTTATATTCCTGTTATACTTTCTTCTCATCAACGTGACCGAGCAGACGACTCTGGCTTACAACAATTTCATATGGAGCATATTCTTTGCTGTCGCTGCGCTGCCTCCTGCCGCGCGCGCTCCGCTGGCTATAGCTGGACGCCCATCGTTTCGATCGTCAGGCGGTGACGGCATACCGGCGCGCCCTTCGGCACCAGAAGATGACCACTTCGCGGCACTTCGAAGCGATTAGAAGAGGCTACAATGGCGATCCCACTTTGGAGCCGACGCGCGATGATAGCAGGAGCTGGCAGCGCATTAGCCGGCTCTGCTTTGGCAAAATCAATGCTGGAATCGACCACCGTCTCAGACGACGGCGCGGGCCTAGCTGCTCTCGCTGCACGATCGCATCTGCCATTCGGTGCATTCGTCGCGGGCGAAAGCCTAAACGACCGGCAGTTCGTGAACGCTCTGCGAAATAACTGCAATTTGATAGCGCCAATGAACGATCTTAAGCGTCGGGCGATAGAAGTGGCACCGGGCCGCTACAATTTCACCCGCGCTGATCGAATGCTCAAATGGGCGACCCAAGCGAAGATGGCGGTACATGGCCATACCCTCATTTGGTATAAAGCAGACCCGCCTTGGCTCATTGAGCAGCTTGAGAAAAAGGCGGATGGAAAACTTTTAACTGACTATGTCAGCCGTGTAGCTGGCCATTGCGCCGGCAGGGTCAGAAGTTGGGACGTGGTGAACGAGAGCATCCGCCCGGAAGACGGTCGGAAGGATGGCTTGCGCGATAACATCTGGGTAAACGCCTTCGGTGAGCAGTATATCGATATGGCGTTCCATGCTGCGCGCCGAGCAGATCCTAATGCACTTTTGCTATTCAGCGATTATGGCCTGGAGACTGACCACCCAGTTGCAGAACGTCGCCGCAAGGCGGCTCTCGGGTTACTCGAGCGCGCCCTCGCGCGGGGCGCGCCTATAGGCGGTGTTGGTCTGCATGGTCATATTCGCCGATATGGATTTCCTTACAGATCTAAAGTTCTTCGGCCATTTCTCGATGAACTGAGAGGGATGGGTCTCAAGATCATGGTGACCGAATTTGACGTCGCCGATTGGAACGGGCCGTTCGATACTTCGCAGCGTGACGATGAGGTTGCGCAACTCGCCCGGGACTTCACAGAGCTTGTGTTTTCATACGACAATCTTGATGCCTTCATCTGCTTCGGTATTTCAGATCGCTATAGCTGGCTAAACAAGGAGAAGCCGCTTCTCTGGATTCCCCAGGTCCGCGGCCTCCCCCTCGACAGCGACATGCGGCGCAAGCCAATGTGGACAGCCATCGCCCATTCGCTGCAAACCAGAGGAACTTGAACGCCTCTGTCGCTCAGAACTATGCGGGAGTATGAGCCAGCGCCCCGGCAGCATCGTTCCAGGCGCTGGTTGCCGCAGTCCCCGTCGCGTAAACAGGCTTGCCTGTCGTCGTGTTGTAGACGACGCGGCCTACCTCCTTGAGGGTCGTGTTGACCACGCTGGTTGCGCTGGTCAGTTCGGCGGTGGTGGCCGTAACTGGGGCGGCAATCGACTCGATACGAATACCGTCGATATAGATAATCTGGCCGGTGGTCGCCTGCGCGCGGAGGCGAAGCGGACCTGAAACGGCGGCCAGATTGACGATCAGCGGAATCCAAGACCATGTCGTCCCCATGGACGCAGACGCCGACGCGGCAAGAGTGCCGTTTGCATCGTCGATCCGCACAACGCGCGTCTTGGTGTTGTCGGAGGCCTTGGCGCGCACCCAAATACGGACGCGACCGCTACGGGCGGCCGAGAGGCCGAGCACACGGTTGGCCGAAAGATCGTTGCTGGCCAGGAAGGCGATGTCGGTAGCCGCGCTATCATAGACAGCCATCACACTGCCTGCGAACGATAGCGCAGGGTCAGTGGTGGGTGCGGGGTCGGGGATCATCCGGCGGCCCGCAGTCACTCCGCCATTGCCGGACGGAATGGCCGCAATCTGGCTCATCGGAATGAAATCGTCTGTCATCTTGTTGATGGCGTTGATTGCACCGAGGCGACCATCGTCTATCGGCAACTCCAACACAGCCGGATAATAGTTCGCGTTGTCAAACTCGTACGTCCGCGTAATGGACCCGCCACCGCCCGTCTCGCGCACGCCATGATTGCGGAATACAAGGTTGCGTGCCGAGCACGGGTTGCCAGCTTGGTCGCGGACGCGCACCAGCTTGAAAGCGCCGCTGCTGCTCGCGCTGAAATGGCCATTCTCGAGGACCATGTCGTCGCACGGACCGGTTGCAAGGATATAGTCCGCCTCACTGGCGCGACTGATGAAATAGTCCTTGATAAAGACCGACGTGCGATTCCCGCCGAGGCTGGTGGATTCCATCGCGCCTGCACGGAAATCGAAAACGGGATAGTTGCC
Organism: Sphingobium amiense; assembly: GCF_003967075.1. NCBI lineage: Bacteria > Pseudomonadati > Pseudomonadota > Alphaproteobacteria > Sphingomonadales > Sphingobiaceae > Sphingobium > Sphingobium amiense. The sequence goes on along the minus strand of NZ_AP018664.1, from coordinate 1,820,855 downwards.
GCGGTTCGCGCCATAGGTCGCCGCCGCGCCGTCATTCGAAGCGTTGATGTCGCCGACTTCGAACTTCGTGCCACCATTGATGTCCAAAGTGCTGACCCACGCGGAGGTTGCCGCTGGATCAATGCCGATATGTGGGCCGTCGATGAATTCGAAGCGACCGCCGACGACATAGACGCGATTGCTGCCAATTGACCCGCCAATAGGCAGGTCACCAAAGCAGATGCCGCCCGCGCGGCCATCGCTGCCGCCCAGCATGCACATTTGCGGGTCCCAACATGAGAAGTCCTCAAGGCGGTTGCCGTACACAGCCGGTCCACGGGCACGCCTCCAGGAGCAAAAGCGCAGACTCACTTGGGTTGCATTGAGGCCGTGCAGCATGCCCTTTGTGAAGGTGCGGTCATCACCGAAGAACGTCAGGCCGTTCAAAACGGTCTGCTCGCAACCGAAGGTTCCGGTGTTTCCGGAATTCGGCGCACCGAGGCGCAAGAGAAATTCTTGCCCGTTCGCGGACGGGATGAATCCGCCCTGCGGGCCAGCACCACGCTTTTGCTGAACGCCAGAAGGGCCGGACAATGAGAAGCCAACCGCTGTCCCTGAAATTGAGATGCCCCCGACACGGTAGAGCCGATTTAGCTGTACTGGGAGGTTGTAAGCCAGAGCCTCGTCGATCGCTGCCTGTACGAAGCCCGTGTCGTCAGCAGCTGTGAGCGTGGGAAGAGCCCCGCGCTTTTCGGGAGTGATGGGCATACCGCGGCTGATACCCCATTTGTCAGCCTGCCTTTTCGTGAAGCCCGCCGGATTGATCAGTTCCATGGATCAGTCCTCCACCAGCACGGCAACTTCGCCCGAACCTTTGACCCAAAAATGGTCCGATGTTCCCGACAGAGCCTTCCCCAAGGACACAGCGATGCCGTCATCTGCGGACGGCGCTGATGCTCCGCCGATGAACATCAGCACCGCATCTCTCGATTTCGATTGAAGCATCACGCGCTCATTCGCGATGGCGGTATAGCCGGTTGCCACGGCAATATCTTGCCATTGTCCGGTCAGGGCGAAGTCGGGATAGCTTTTGGCCACAGCAATTTCCTTTGGATCAGAAGGGCACGCGTTCATTGGGATCGATGGCCGCCACCGCGTTCCAGGCCGCCATCAGGCTTTCCAGCCTCAGGGTGTTTTCGGTGCAGACCTCCGCGTCTGCGACATCCACGATGGCCGCTTCACCTGACCGCAAAGGCCCGGTGGACAGGACGGGAAGGGCGGGCACTCCCGGTGCTCCGCCACCACCGGGATTGGCTTGGGGGGCGATGGCGCGCAGGCGCTCGCGCAGGCGAGCAAGCTCAGCATCGCGAGCCTTGAGATAGTCATTGCTGGTCTCCTGAATGACGGCGCGCTGCTCGGCCGCCACCTGAGCGTTGCGCGCGCGATCTAGGCGCAGCGCCTCGGCGGTGCGGTCGATGATGCGGGTCTGGAAGGCGGCATACTCGGTGCGCAGTTCGCCCAACTGACGCTTGTAGCTGGCGCGCAGGGTGTCGATGCGCCAGACCCACAGCCCGCCAGCCACGACTGCCGCAAGGGCGATGGCGGCGAAATAGGGGCGAATCGGATCGAGGATGCGCCCGATCATGACCCTGCCTCGATTTCGCGCGCAGCGTCGACGGCGGCACCGGCAACCTGCCCGGCCGCGTCGACCGCGCTTTGCGGTGGCGGGGCGATTGCCGGTTGAGCGTCGGCCAGCTTGTCGGTCAGCTTGTTGCGGGTGTCATTGTCCCAGATGCCCCGGATTGCGCCGATGACCTCCCGGAAAGACAGTAGCAGCGCGGTCAGCCCGAATGCCTCCGCGGAGGGCACGCGCCCATCCGGACCGATATGACTGCCGATGATCGAGAAGGTGTTGCCGATCAGGTATAGGAGGCCAGCGGCGAGCGCGGCGAGCAGGATCAGCCCCATTTGATGAAGCCGGTCGCTCACGCCTCATTCCTCGACACCGGCGCGCCGCTGGAGGACAGCTTCACCGGCGCGCCGATTACGGGAACGCCCGTCGGCCAGCGACGCGCGACGCACCGGGTCTTGGCCAGCCGCATGATCGTGACGGCATCGCCCTGATTGCCGCCCAGCACATGATAGTGCGTGGCGTCCTCGCCAACATAGAAGGCGACATGACCGCCGCCCTCCCGCTCGAAGACGAGGATCGCGCCGGGCGCCAGGCGGTCGGCCGCAAGAGCGCTGCCCCAAGTCGCCCAAGCCTTCGCCCGGACGCCGACCTTCATTCCGCCAAGGTCGACGCCGCCTGCGCGCAGGCAGTGCGCGACGAACAGGCCGCACCATGGCACACTATCCGCATTATAGATGATGCCCAGCACCTTGACGCCGAGCACCTTGGCCCAGCCGAGGATCGTGCTATTATTGGCGCTCCCGGCCGCCTCGCGCGTGCCAAGGAGCGCTCGCGCGGCTAGTAGCCACGCGGGATCTCTGGAACCCATGTTCATTCTCCCATGAAAAAGGGCGCCCGAAAGCGCCCCAAAGTTTACTTTTGATGGGCTTCTCGGTATCAAACCGATGGCGCGGGAATGTCGGAGAGCACCCGACCGGAGGAAATGCCGCAGTAGTCGGGACTGGTCGTTCCAGTCGGCAGCCACATTGCTAGCTAGTGGTCCCGCGCCACCCCATCATCGCCATCTACTCGCCGCCCGCCTGCCGCCGCGCTTGTGCGCCTGATTATTCCCGCCTGATGCCCTCGCGGGCGAACTGCTCATTTCGCTGCTGATGCCGGAAATGCCGGGTCGCGCGGCCGATGAAGTAAAGGAGGATGCCGAGGCTGAAGAGGCTCGTCGCCCAGCCGTCGAATGGACTTCGCTGCGCTTCCCAGATCACGGTGACGGTCAGGATCGAGCAGCCCGCCGCCACGCTCATCCCGTATCGCTCCCATGCGTTGAACAGGGCGGGGAAGCGGATCAGCTTCCAGATCAGGATCGCGGCGATCATCAGCCGCGCCAGCGAGTTGAGGATGTCCCAGGCGATCATTGCGCTTCTCCTCCTCCGATCATCCGCTCGATGCGCTGGATCAGCCACGGGAGGATGATGTGCGCGGCGATGCCGAAGAGATAGGTGAGTGCGACCGTGCCGCGCGCGTCGTCCTCCCTGATGCCCATGATGGCGTGCGCCGCCCATGGCGTGACGAACATCGCGAAGGTCGCGCCCATGAAGACGGCGAGCAGGATCTTGCCTTTCGTCATCGTCCGCCACCGCCGCGCGCCAAGCGAGGAGATGGCGCCCGTGAAAGCCGCGAGCGGAATATAGACGTAGCGCATCATAAATTCGTCGGTGCTCATCGCCGCCCGCTCCATTGGATATTCACCCGAAATTCGCCTCGACGCTCATGCCGCAGCCATCAGCGGCAGGTGGTAGTGATGGAGCTCGTCCTCGGTCACCACGTCGATGACATCCCTGTGCTGATCCAGCCAGTCGAGCAGTTGCAGGAACCCGGCGTTGATGTAGGGATTGAAATGTTCGGAACCCACGTCCTGCTCGTTGTGAAAGCCGAAATAGGCGACGCCTTTGCAATCCACCGCCTGTTGCGCATGGGCGATCAGCCGCGCCCCGTTGCTCCCGTCAGTTACCAGCGTTGCGCCCACCGCCCTGACCCGCATCGGGTCGCCCCACGGATACATTTCGCCGTAGGACATGCAGGGGCCGGACGTGCCGATCGGCTGGATGAACGTGCGGACCGACCGGAAGTGGCTCCGGAACATGTTGTGCGCAACGAGGTCGCGGAAATCGACGGCGCTGAAATATGATCCATGGTCGCCCCCTGTCAGGCCCATGGCGTTCATCCAGTTTCTGGCCTTGGCCATTTCCGCCATCCGGCCATTCTCGGAAAGACCGTCAATGAAGCCTTTGTCTTCGGTCACCCAAGCCTGACTCGCCATCTGGAAGCCGTGCAGGTCGTTCAGTGCGCGCAGTTGAGCGACGGAGCAGAATTTGTCGTTCTGGACGTCGTGGGTTTCGGTCATCTGGGACAGGCAGAAGACACCCCGGAACCCCCTCTTGATGAGCTGGGGCGCGGAATATGTGGCGTGTGTCAGATAGCCGTTATCGAACGACAATATGGCTTTCGCCTTCTTGAGCAGGTTCGGCACGAAGTCGATCATGCCGATCTCCATGCTCAACGACTTGCCCGAGGCGGACCGCACCTTGAAGATGGCGAACCGCACGTTCTGAAGATCAGCGCCCGCGCCGACAGGCAGGAAATAGTTGAGCGACACACCCCAAGACTGCCACAGGCCGGCCCCTTCCTGCGACGTCAGGCGCTGTCGCAGGTCGTATGGCGCAACGTCCGGGTTTAGGCGGTGGAAGTTGCCCGTGGGCGCGTCGGGCGAGCCGTGGGAGTGCAGTTCGATCGTCAGGGCAGCGATGCTGGAGAAGACGGTCGAGACAGGCCGGAAGAACAGGCGCACCTGCCCGCCCCGCACATCCACGGGTTGCCCGGCTTCGTCGGGCGCGACGGAAACCTCCGATCCGCCGGTGGTGGTGATGCGAACCGCCGATGCCCCGATCATTGCCTGGAGGGACGGCCCTTCGGTCAGGGCAGGGTTGCTGTCTCCGTTGCTGATGTTGCTCAGGGTATCGAACATCGCCAGCGTTCTGCGGCCGACCACAGGATGCAGGCGCTGGTGAAGCCTACCGCCAATCAGCGGGGCGGCCCGCTCCGCTGCGTCGGGCGCCAGCCACTCGCGGCTTGGAATGACCGCGCCATCGTCGATCGAGCCTCCACCGCCTGCCGCCTCTTCCAGTTCACGGAAACGTTCGGCAGTCACGACCTGATAGTTCTGGGCGAATTTAAAGCTCGCCTCCAGCCGATTGGAGGTGACAGGCGCTCCGATCGTCCGGACGTCCACCCCGTTGACGACGTTGAACCAGCCGCCGTCATCCACTGCGCCGGGCGTCGAGACGAAAGGACCGTGAAGGCCCACATATTCGCCTGCCAGAAACGGCATCGTGCCGCCGAAGTCGCCCGGCGTCAGCACGGCAGAGCCAGCGGGCAGCGTGAATGTCCGGACATCCCGGCGGGTGACGGTGTTATCCACTCGCGACCAGCGGACCAGCGTAAACGTCCCCGCTTCCTTCACGAAAATCTGCACTTCCGTCAGGGTGCCGTTCCCGCGCATGGGCGCGTTCCAGATGAAATGACTGTCGGAAACGAGACTGCCGTCGACGGGCGGCACGCGCCGGCCCACCTCCTGAACGTCATTCGCGAACAGCTTGTCTGCGATGTCCTCTGCGGTGGCGAGGCGCACTTCATGGTCCGCACCCTGCGCCTCCAGTGCCAGAATGCGGTCAGAGGTGACGGTCTGGATGGCCTGACGAACGTCGAAAGCGACATGGAGCTGGATGTTCGTGGTCGCCGCGCCCACCGTGCGCGGATTGGCGTCCGCGTTGACCGCCCACCATCCCAACCCGGCCTGCGTCTCGACCTTCGAGGTGAAAACGCCGGGTCCGTAGAGCGCGATATGTTCGCCCGCCTTGAGGGTGAACAGGCCGAAGTCCGCAGCCGTCAGCGTCTTCAGGCCGGTGCTGGTGATGGGTATCATCACCTGCTGCTCGCGCGTCACCTCGTTCGCGATACGGGAATAGCGCGCGAGGCGCAGCGTGCCGGTGCCCACGGCAAAGAGGCGAAGCTCGTTCAGATAGCCGTCATGGGCCATCTGATCGGCCCAGATGAACATGCTGTTGGATACGCCCGTGCCGCTTTCCGGCGTGCGAAGGATGCCTACTGTCTGGGTGATCTCGCCCTGCAACAGCGCAAGCTGCGCTTCGGCCTTGCTCGCCCGTGTGAGGAGGTCCGCGACCTTCGCGGCCATGTCGAGCATCGCGCCTGCGTTAACGACCTGCTGAACGGTCGAAATCTGCAACTGCGCTTCGAGCCGGGCTGTGGTGATCGGCGCGCCGACTGTGCGGGTGTCGAGGTCGGCGAGGATGTCCCACCAGCCACCCGCATCAGCAGTGTTGCTCGTGGCGGTGATGATGCCCTGACCTTGCAGACCGATATAGTCGCCCGCGTCAACGATCATGTCGGCAGGCACAAGCTGATACCCTGTGCCGGTCACATTCAGATAGACGGTTCGCTTCTTCGTGACCGTGGTGCCGGACTTCGAATAGCTTTGCAGCCGGATCGTCCCGGTCGCAGCGGCAAAGAGCCAGACGCCGGTCACCTTGCCGCCCGCCTGCACGCTGTCGTTCCAGAGCAACAGATTGGGCGAGGTGACGCCGCTCCCGACCTTGCTCGGCTCCGCCTGCCGACCGATATTCTGCGTCCGCACCAGCCCGCGCAGATTGTCGCCCAGCGCCGTCAACAGCGCCTCGCTGGCGAGCGATACCTTCATGACCCAGAAGCCCGCCTCGACCAGCCAATAGCCGTTGCGGCCATAGTCGGCATCGGAATGGACCAGCGCCCACTTGCCGTTCGCGGGCACAGGCGCGGCGATCAGGTCGGCATAGGTTGCATAGGTCCGGTCCTCGACCAGCGCGATCAGCGACCCGCTGCCGACGATGGCCGCGACCGTCTGCCGGTCGGCCGCCAGCCGCGCCGGGCTGGGGATGTTGACCGTGGTGCCGGTGGAAAGCGTGATCGGATACAGGCCATTGCCGAACAGCCCGCCACTGGCCGGGCCGGACAGCCACGCCTTCACCTGATTGACCGAGCCATCGAAGGTCGCAAGCTGATTATTGACCGCCTGCTGTTGTGCGGCCTGTGCGGCGATCAGCCCCTCATATTTGCCGCCGATCATCGACAGCATCTTGAGCGGTGAGGGCACCTTGATGACGGTGCCGTCCGGCTGCGTAAACGGGTAGAGGCCGGTGCCATCGGTCCCGGCAACCGTGCCGGTCACCCACTCGCCCAGCTCATCGGTGAGATGCGCGAAATTCGTGATCACCACGATCATCTGGGCAACAGCTTCAGGCAGCGTCGTCATCAGCGATAACCCTCAAAGATCATGACGAGGATGTTGCGAGCGTATGAGGAACTGGACGTCCCGCCACCGGGGATCGCATAGGGCGTAGCGGTGATTTTGATGCTGACCGGCCCATTGGCGATGATCGGCAGTTTGAACCCCGAATTGAGTATCCAGCGGGCGTTACCACTTGATACGCCGATACCTTGCGGCACATCGCGAACGAGCTGGTAGCCCGACCCGAAATTCATGTAGCAACGCAGCCGCATGGCCGTGTCGATGTTGAGGGTGCCGTCCTGGGTGAATTGCAGTTCCAGCAACGCCTTGCCGTCTGTGTCATCGCCCACGACATAATTTACGATTTCCGCGAGAGTGACTTCGCCTCCCGACACCAGCACATCGGGATAAGAGGCTGACCAAAGTCCCGTGACGCTGTTGGCATCGATCGACTCCGTCTTGACCGACCGCGCCTCAAGCGTGTTGACGATCACGTCTTCCATGATGACCTTGGCGCGCCCGGGGTCATAACCCCACATCAGCGAGCCGTTCGGTTTGAGGAAGCGCACCGCGTCGAACTCGAAGTCAGCCGAGGACAGTTCGCCATTGTTGGTGAAGACGAACCCGACGATCTTGTTGCCCGCCTTCAGCGCCAGCACGGCCTTGGCGGTGATGTCGCCATTCGCGCCCACAACGACCGTGCGCAGATCGGTGACAGACGCCTCCACGTCGCCGATCGAGGCGGACACGCCCCGCATATATTGCGACATGGAGACGCCGGGCGCGACCATGACGCTATTGATGTTCCAATTCCACGACTCACCGTCGCCGCTCTTCGCGCCCAGCAGACTGAAGGTTTCGGCGACCGCCTGATTATTCTCCGTCTGCTCCGCCTTGAAGCTGGATACGACCGTGCCGATCGCCTGCCCCTCCAGCGTCGTGCGTGCCATCATCACGGCGTTGCGCGTGTCGGTCAGGATGACGAGATCGTGCCAGTTCATCCCGTTCAGATCGAGGTCGAAGATCACCTCTTCGACCGGGCGACCTAAGATGTTGGTGCCCGCTGGGGTGCCATTCGTTGCCCCCGGTTCCGCAGGCTTGAGCGATTCGAGAGATTCTCCCGTGCCATAATTGATGTCCCCGGCCGTGATTGGCCCAGACATGAGCTGCCAATCGCTGTTGGCGAGTGAAGGCGCGGAGCCAGCTTTGGGGGTGTCTGACGCGTAGAGCCACCGCGACCCGTTTGGCAGGGATACGATGTTGCCGCGCCGATACGTCTCGGCCGGATCATAGGCGCCCCGATCGATCAGCGCAGCGTCGAAGGCGATCTCGTCGAAGGTGTGAACACGCCAGCTCCGGTTGGCGCCGAACATGATGCGCTTATACGGCGGACTGACATCAGCCTCGGAGCATCTACGGACTGGCGGCAGGCGGCGTCCCTGAGCATGCAGCGTGAGCGCGGGGCTGCCAATGGTGGGCCGCACAGCGAAGAGACGCCCAGTGAAGTCGACACCCGCTTGAGCATTGCAGGGCCGTGCCAGGCGACGAGCGAGCTCCAGCAGACTGGTCTGCTCGGTGATGACGATGTTGATCGGGTAGGGGACTGCCAAGTCGAGGGCGGCGAAGGACGCTGCGTCGATCAGCCCCGATGACACGCCGCGCACTGCCGCGATCCGCTGAATGATGGCACCCGTCTTCCGAAGGAAACCGCCGCCATTGTCGCCGTCGACGTCGCCGGTGATGACGCCAAACGGGGGCGCGCCAAGACGTGCCATGCCTCGCGCGTGGCAGGTGGCCCAGCGACCGGCGGGGATGGTTGCCGCGACCAGCTCCTCGTATGTGGCGTAGTTTCCGATGCTCGAACCGAACGAGGCCGCTCCTCTCTCATACAGTGCCGAGATGCCCTGAATGGGATATGCGGAGAACTGGACGACGTTTTCGACGCCGTTGATGAGCACGGGCTCCACATTCAGCGCGCGCCCGAAGATCCATGGCTTCAGCCGCCCTTTGAGGTCAGCGCCGCCTTCATCGTCGCCGGTGCCCGTATATTCCTGAGCAAGCACGTCGATGTTGAACGGTTCCACGTCCACTTCCGCAGTGACGGAAAGGCCTCCGCCCTCGCCTGTGAAGCTCTGCACCCGGCCCTTGAAGATGCGCGCCCCTGCTATATCGCCAACGTCGTAGCTTCCGGCGGCATTCAGCGAGCTGGCTGTGTCGATCGCATAGAGGGTGACGGGCGCGCCTGCCCATCGGTATGACCGAACCGAACCGTCCATATTCTGGAGCGCGTCCAAGCGAATTACGAAGCTGGCAGATCCGGGCGCGACGTCTTCTGAGAAGTCGCCGTCGAACAACTGGATGGCAAGTGACGGTCGCTTGGAAATGGCGGGCCACCAGCGTCCCCCGGCGACCCCGTTGAGCCGCCGGTCCTGCGCCGATGCCGCGCGCAGCACCGGGCGGCTCCCGTCGCTGATCTTGAGGGGAGCGAGTTCCGCGAGGATATGCAGCATCAGAAGTTCTGTCGGACAGCCGTCAGGCCGCTGGTGCCGCTGCCGCCGCTTTGGAGAGAAATGGCGCGCACCAAGGCGACAATGTTGCTGTTCTGGACATTCATTGCCGTCAGCAGGTCATTGTTATTGGCCTTGAGCGCTGACACGATCTGCGCGGTCTGTGTCTCCGTAGCGCTCACCACCGGCGCCAGACTGCTGTCGCTGGCGAAGAGGCCGGGGCGGGCGGATGCAATGGATGCGACGTTGGTTTCGGAATCGATTCGGGCCTTCGTCAGCGCAGTGACCTGGTCGAGCAGCTTGAAATAATCCTCACCCGATCCGCTGATCTGCCGCTGGAGATCGAGCATGGTGCGCGCCGCATCGGAATAGTCGTCATAGGCAGTGGTGTCGCCAGCCGCGACGCGCTGGGCGAGAGGATCGTATTTCGCCTGCGCCTCAGCCAACCGGTCGCGCAGGGACCGGGCATCGTTGCCCACCGTCAGCTCGTCGAACAGCGACTTGAGCGAGGCGGTCACCTTCTCCCCGGCTTCTTTCACCGCATTCGCCCGTTCGATGCCGTACAGCTCCTCGAGCTGCGCATATTCCTCAGCCGACGCGCCCGCCTCGCCGAAAATCTTCTTGAGGCGGCCGAACTCCTTGTCGAGCGTATCCAGTGCCGCAGCGACCGGATCCTTGTACGATTTGAGCCGTGAGAAGACGCCCTCGAAGTCGATGGCCTTCTGCAGCTGGGCTTCAACATCGGCCGTGCGGGACAGCAGCACCTGTGTGGAGGCGCGCAGACCCAGCAGCGCGCCGTCCTTCACTGCGTCGGAGATGGCGAATTTGATGGCATCTTCGCCACCCTCTTTGCCGAAGTCCTTGATGTCGGTGCGCCCCGCGCCGCCCTTGAGCTTGCCTTCGCGCCCGGTCGTGGAGACACGCCACTTGCCCTTGTACTGGCCGATGCTGACCTGATAGCCGCCGACGTCGACGCCGAACTGCTCCGCGATGCGGTCCAGCCCCGTCTGGATCGAGGTGCCTGCGAGGCCTGCATTGTCACGGTAGGCGCTCTTGTTGCCTGCGACCGAGACATCGTCTTTTCCGTTGCCCGTGAGGACCGCGGTGCCCCACTTCGGGGTCTTGAGCAGGCCGCCTGCGATCGAACCGAGAGTGCCACCGACAATCGCTCCGAGAGGGCCGCCAATCTGGGACCCTATGGCACCGCCGATTTCCGAACCTAGCTTGGAACCCTTGATGCCGAAGACGTCAGTGAGTCCCTTGCCGAACAACTTTCCCATCTGAGCACCGGCCATCACCTGCCCTATGGCGCTGCCGATGCCTGCGGAGTCGAACCCGCTCTTTTTCAGGATGCCGCCAAGTTGTTCTCCTAGCCCGTCCCACATTTTTTGCTTTCCAGCCCCGAACCCGCCGAGGAGCTTGCCAAGCTCGCTATCGGGACCAGCGTTGGCCGTGAGGCGGTCCAGAATCTTGGCGACATCTTTGCCGAAGAAGTCGGCGATATGTCGAAGCCCAATGTCTATCTGGCGCTGTGCTTCTCGTGCAGCTTCGGCCTGACGTTTGTAGGCAGCCTCCTGCTGCTCGTTGAACTGATCGGTCGGTCGCTTCCGACCATCCCAGAGAGCCTTGTCTAGCGCTTCGTTCGCGTTCTTCTCGCGCTGATTATCGTTGGCCGTCTTACGCTGGGCAGCGGCTATCGAATAAGCCACGGCGTCATCAGGTGAGATGACACCAGCGCGCATCACGCGGTCTATTTCACTCAGTGACTGGGCGTATTCCAGCGCAGATGCCCGGCCTTCGTCGAACTTGCTGAAAAGGGATTCGGCGGCGCGCTGCAGTTCCTCTGCCTGACGCTTAGCTTCTTCCGCCGCGCGCTCGGCCGCACGTTGCAACTGATCGTTGATGCGCTGGCTGTTGATGGCGTTGCGGCCGCCCTCCCATGCGACATGATAGTGGTCATTGTGACCCTTATCACCCGGTCCAAATAGCTGCTCGACGCCGCGCGCGTTTCGACGAATGCTGACACCTGCGTCGGCGAAGACCTGACGGATCATATCCTTGGTCAGCGATCCCATGCCGCCAGCGGGAACGAAGTCGATGGCCCGGCCCTTATAGTGATCCGAGCCATCCACATGCTTGCCGCCGGTCGTGGACGTTATGGTGCCGCCGAATGCCTTGAGAATGACTTTGCTCATCTGGCTGACGGTGGCGGTTTCCTTGTCGCGCGCCGACGCCGCATCGCGAGATGCCTTCTCCGTTTCCCGAATTTTAGCGATCTCGGCGTCTCGTGCGCTACGCAAACGCTCCAGTTCCGCCGCGCTCTTGCCGGAGCTGATGGCGTCATTGATCTCATTGTCCCAACGCCGCTTCGCTCGCCCCTCCGGGGTGCTGATCTGGTCCAAGATCTGCATTTGATACTGGCCGCGAGCTATCGTCGTCGTGCGGGTCAGACGGTCAATCTCTTCCTGATTGCGCTTGAGCGCGGCCTCCAGACGCTTGATCTCCGCTTCCTGAGTGGCACCGGCGGTTGTTCCGAAATCAACACCGCCTTCTCCCGATCCATCACCGCCCTGCTTATCTGCAAGGGCGAGGCGAGCCTTTGCCTGTTCCAGCATCGCCGCGGTCCTTTTACGGATCTCGATGGTCGCCGCGCGCTCATTCTCCAGCTCGATGAAGTCCGCGCGCGCCTTGTCCTCGGCTGTCTGAACAGACCGCTCCATCGCCTCATTCAGCTGGTCGATGGCAGCGGCATGTTGCTTTACGGCCTTCTCGGCTTCCTTTGAGGCCTCATCCTGCTGCCACAGTTTCTCCACCAAAAGGCCGACAGCAAAGGCAGCGCCAGCAAATGCGATGCCCCATGGACCTGAGAGCAGAGTGGCAATCCGCCCGATACCCTTCTGGGTGCCATCAGCCTGCATTCCGAGACCGGAGAGGGCGAACGCCAACTGCGGCAGCTGCTGCGCGAACACCACGCTGGCCTTCTGGCCGCCGATCAGGCTGATGATGAGATCCTGACCCTGCTGCCCGGTCTGGATGTATGCCTGCCGGAGCACGCCCGAGCCACGCACCAGTTGCTGATAGCCGTCATTCTGGGCGTGGATCGCGTTACTGTGAGCCTGCAACTGGTCGCGCGCATGCTGGACTGCCGCCGCATGCAGTCGCTCATCGATGATGTTCTGCTTGAGGAGATCGTCGGCCGTGTCCAGCGCCTGATTAAAGCGCTGCTGAGCCTGATACATGGGGTCCAGCTCACCGCGAAGGACTGCGGCTGCCTGAGCATAGCGCTCCATGTCGCGAGCCTGCTGTTCCAATGCCTCGAAGCCCGCGCCATTTTGGATGGCCGACGTGCGCGCTAACCCCGGCGCGAACACTTCGTTATAGCCCTCTTGCGCCCGGCGCCCGCGAACTTCGTCACGCGCGGCACGGGCCTGCTCTGCGTATAGTTCCCGATACGACGCGGCCAGCGCGGTGTTGCGCGACGCAGTGGCATCAATCTCGGCCTGCAGACGGGTGTAGGTGGTGACCTGAGCATCCGCCTCCTGCCGCGCACGAGTGGCTTCCACCACCTGGGCGCCGAGCGCTTGGATGTAGGACTGGGTCGCCGCCGAAGTATCGCCCGTGCTGAGGGCAAGGTTCTGCGCTGCCTCGCGGGTGGTGCGCAGCGATAGCTCATACGCCTTGGCCTGCGCCGCCGCCTGACGGAATCCATCGACGCCAAGGTCCATTGCGCCCGTCGGCTTGAGGCCACGGGACAGCGCGCCATTCACCACACGCTCCACCTCGGCGAAGTTCGCTTCGAACTGGCGGCGGACGCGCGAGGCAGACTCCCCGGCCTCCTTTTCGAAGAGCGAGAAGCCGTTGCCGGTGCCGTCATATTCGGCGCGAATGAACGCCGGAAAGATCGAGGACTGAGCGGTCACTTACTTCCCCAAGGCTTGGCTGATGAAGGTGGGCAGGTTCGATCTGGCCCAGTCGAAGATGGCATTCGGGTTGACGCGGGCGCGTCGGGCGGTGCGCCGGATGCCGATGAAGGCGACGAACTGATCCTGCAGGACGCGGCCCGCCCGAACCCGGCCGCTGTTCGGCAGGCGGCGGGGATTGGCGCGGCCGACGGCGCGGGTGGTAATGTTCCGGACGATCAGCACTGCCTCGCCCGGATGACGCCCTGGGATCTGGATCAGTGGACCGATGCGGCGTTCGTATCCGCCCGCGCGATACTGAGCGGGTGTCATGCGGTAATTGCCTTTGACGCGCTTCTGCAAATCGTCGCTGGCGATCCACAGCCATGGGCCGCGTGGCGTGATCTCGGCGCCTTCCGTATAGGAGATGATGGCGCCAACCGTGCGTTCGTTCGCCGTCCGCAGGTGGACGATACCGGAGGCCGAGAAGCCCTCCGCGCCGCGGCGGTGGACCCTGCCTGACGAACGAAGGTCAGAGGAAGACGTAACCGCATTCCCAAGCCTGCCGAGCCCGGCGCTGGCCATCTGGGCTCTCAGCGTCGAAACGGCCAGCCGAGCTGCGCGATCGGTCGCCACGAGCGCGGCATTTTCCATCTGCTGGATCGCGCCGCGCTTGAAGTCCGAGAAGCGCCCCGCCTGACGGAGCGATGGCCTAATCGGCATCCTTCCTCAGGCGAGCCAGCTGGTTGCCAATGACGTTGAACGCCTGGACCAGCACAGCAGGCTGATCGAGCAGCGCCCCGCCGTCGGGCCACACCATGCCGCTGAGCCCCCGGTCGCACTGGTGATAGAGGCGCAGCAGGTCGAACTCGTCATCGCCGACTAGCTCGCTGGGGTTTCGGGAGAAGTCGCCGACGCCTTCGACGTGCCAGCTGGTGACTCCGCCCCATGGCTCGTAGTCTGCTGGTCGCTGGGAGATGGCGCAGGCGATGAGGAGTTTTTTTCCGCGTCCCCTGACAGGAACATGCGGTTCGTGGCCGCGACGTACAGGTCCACGAAGGCCTTGCCCGGCGACAGGTCATTGTCCTGCTCCAGCTTCGCAAGATCCTTGTCGAGCGCATCGATGGTGTCGAGCGGGATGGTGCCCTCATGCGACCGGAACGGCGTGCATAGGCCAGACCAACCGGAAAGGATGACGGAGATAAGCAGGGCAGGGGCTTCGCGGTTGAAGATGAGGTTGTCCGCAGCCATCTTGCGGAGCGGACCCCAGTTTTCGTGGACGCCCCGCGTCACTCGCGCGATCTCGTCCTCGCTCGGCCCGGGCGGAACGAATGCGGGGATCTTTTCGGGTGCCAGATCCCTGTGCTCGTTCTCGAATTCGTCCGCCGCTTCCCAGTGCGCGCGCAGCAGCATTTCCCAACGCTCGAATTCGTCATCGCTGGAGAGCGCGCGCAGGCCGCGGATGATTTCGTCGCGCATCGCGTCCTTGTCGTGACGGCGCAGGCCTTCTTCGACCATGAGGCGATCATAGCGGCGGCGCTCGCGCCTGGTGGCGGCGCGCAGGCGGAATACGGGCGGGGTTTCAAGGTGGGCCAGCGAAGCGGGGGTGAACCGCTCGATCTCGCTGGCCTCATAAGGGACAGATGCCACAGCTTACTCCGATGATTGGAAGGTCCGGAGCTTCGGATGGTGAGGTCCGAAGCTCCGAAGGTCAGAAGGGGAAGACGATCGACACGTTGCGGTCGAAAACGTCCACGAACAGGTCGCCGGTCTCGGTCACATGATCCTGTCCGATGTTGGGCGAGCGATAGTTGAGGCGCGCGTCTGGCGCGTTCACGCTGACGACGGTGCCCGGACCCATGCCGTACTGCGCCCATACCGCGTGCTGCGCCTGAGCATCGGCCAGCGCGAGGGTGTCGAACTGCGCCTTGCGATATTTCTGCAGGTCGGCGGTGATGGTCGTGCGGCTTTCCACCAGTTCCTCGGCGTCCGACCCGTCGGACTTGTTCGGGTTCGGCGGAGCTGCGGTGCGCAGGCCGAAGTCGAACACCAGCGACGCTCCGCCGACGGCCTTGTTCGCGATCCACAGGTCGCCGTCGCGGAACTTGGGCACCGCGCCCAACGCTGGGATGGCCGGAGTGGCTTCGTCGACCGAGTTCTCGATGGTGCCCGTCATCGTCACTTCGAGCATCGGGATGGCGCCCTGCTGGCGGGTCGACACCGGTAGGTTGATGCGCAGGCCCGACACTCGCATGTTGACAAGATCGAAGCGCAGGCCGTCGAGCCAGAGCGACTGCGACAGCGGGTCCGGATCTGTCTCGCTGATGGAGCGCTGATAGGCCAGCTGGGGCGGGATCTGATAGTTGCCGCTCGGTGCCGCGCCCAAGGTCTCCATGAGCGTGGCGACTTTACCAGCGGAGTAGGAGCGGATGGGAGTCAGCCGCTTGGGATAGCTGGCGCCGATGCTGTTGAGCGACACGAGCAGTCCCTTGTATAGGCCCGCCGTCGCAGCGGCGCTGGCGCCCAGCGTCACTGATGTGGTGGTGGGGCCGGCGCCGATGGCCTCGGGCGCTGCCGGGATGGCAGTCGAGACGCGATTCTCGGTGAACTTCGCTGCCTGCAGCACACGGCCCGGAATGTAGGCGTTGGCGGCAGGCACTGCTCCGCCTGCAGGCGGGCGCAGATAAATGTTGAAGGTGAGGGTGCAGTTCTTCCCGATCACCTCGTCGCCGTTCTTGTGGATGGTGCCGGTATACTCTTCATTCTGGACGGTCACGCCCTGAATGTTGAAGTTGACATTGGATACCGTCATAACATCGCTTGTCGGCGAGGGCTGGACGAACGTGTCGACGAGGGGCTGCTGCGCCACCGCGAGCGCAGTCTTGTTGGCCTTCAAGCCCATGGATCAGTCCTCCTTGCTGCTGGCGGGTTCGGAAGCAGCGGGCTCCGCCCCCGCGGCCTTGGCGGCCTCTTCCTTCTCGGGATGAACGAAGGTCGCCTTTTCGACGGCCTTATCCAGATCGTGGCCGCGCTTGGCAGCGGCATGGATGGCGTTGAAGTCCACGCTGCCGTCGGGCAACGGCGGCGCGCTTGGCGTGTCAGCCATGGTCGTTTCTCCGGTGGTTAAGTGAAAAGCTGGCCGCCGTGCCCGACGATGGTCGAGTGACTGCGGATGAGTGTGTAGTAGGTGACGCGGACCTGCAGCACGGCCGATCCGACGTCGGCGGATTCGGGCTGGCTGCTGTCCGAGCCGATAGGTTCGACGTCCTCCACCATGCCGCCCAGTGTCGGATCAGCCTGAAGAGCGTCGTTGATGTCGCTGACTGCAAGCTGGTTGATCTGGTCCAGCGTCGCGTCGGTGGTGTTTCCGCTTTGCACCTCGAAGGTGAAGAGCGCGTCGTTGAAGAACTGCCCCATCTCGGGCGAAAGGTTGAACTTCACCTCATGGCGCACGCTGTATCCGGGCCATTCGCCTTCGCTCAGCGGCTCGGCGGTGCTGCGGTCGGCAAAGCCCTGCAGATCGGGGCGGCGCACGGCGATCGCTTCCATCAGCGCGGCTTCGACTTTTCGGATGGCGGCAAGGGTTTCAGGCACCCTTCACCTCCTTGACGCCAACCTCCCAATAGAAGCCGCTCTCGTCGGTATTCGCTCCTGCCGGTGCAAATGTCCGCCCGGGCAGGCGGGGTAGGGTGATGCGCCACGTTCCCTGCGGCCGCGTAGGGAAGGTTGCCTTGTCCAGCTCGATCAGAATGTCCTGAGCGGTGGCTGCGGCGAAGTCGAGCACGCGCGTTTTGTCGCGATGGCTGACCTGGCGCTTGATGGTCACCGGGTCGCTGCCGGGCATCACCACCGTGATGGTGTCGCCCAGCAGCTGGTCGGACTTGGAGAACAGCTTTTCGGTGCGGCTCTCCAGATCGGGAAGGGGCATCAGACCGGCGGAGCGCCCGCGCCGTCCGCGGCAGAAGCGGCGGCGGCTTTGTGAGCTTCCACCAGTTCGGCGATGCGAACCTCGGTTTCGGTCTTGCCCTTCACCCGCTCGGGCTGCTCGAGGCCCGGGCCGGTGATCTCATAGAGACCGCCGGCGATGTGCTTGGCAGTGAACAGGGACGCATCGTCGCCATCCTGCTCCGCTGCCGCATGTTCCGCCGCTTCGCGTGCGAGTTCGTCCGACGTCTTTCCGGCAATGATGCCCTCGTCGATGAAGGACTGGCGGCGATCTTCCGGGACCGTGTGCCTGTCACCTGCGTTCAGCACCACCATGCTCGTACCGTTATGATACACCTTCTGCTTGAGGATCTTATCTTTCGACATGTGCCACTCCTCAGATGGTGCCCGTCAGGACGAGGTCCGGACGCGCGTTTACGAAGAGCGGGTAGGAGTAGATCTCCGGCTGGACCCACTGTTGCTTCTCGCTCTTGTCCTTCTCGAGAAAAGGATAGTAACGACGCCCGGGCTGGTTGAGCAGAGGCATGGACTCGTTCATCGGGCCCATGACGTGCTGCCACATGCCCGGCACGCCAACCGGGAAGAAGCGGGCCTTGTTGGTGGGGATGGAGATGGTCGAGCCATCGTCCGTGCCGCGATAGTGGACGAAGGTGACGCCGCCGAGCGGAAATTCCTCCCACAGGCGCTCGCCGCGTAGCTCCGCCGCCGCAGCATAATTCTGATAGGTCTTCTCGACGGCGGGGTGGCCGGTCAGGGCAAACCAGAAAGCGTCGCCGCACAATGCCTTGACGCGGAAGCGCGGGTCGTTGCCAGCGCCTGACGCACGCGCGATCGGCATCACGATCAGTGTGGCGATCTTTTCGCGCAACTGGCCAATCGTCATGTTCGGATCGTCCAGCGTGAGGTCGATGTCGCTGGGTTGCGTGATGCCGAACTCGGTCCAGAAGTTCACCAGCGTCGAGCCGTCGGTGTCCAGCACCAGACCGTTGAGCGCGCCTAGCCGCTGGAATTCGAAGGTGGCCTCGGTATCGCCGATCAGCTTGTCCTGCTTCTTGGCGACCTCGGCAGCGGCGCGGTCGGTTTCGGTCTCATCTTCGAGCGGATTGATGTTCGCCAGTTCGTGCGCGTACAGCTTGTCACCCTTCGCCAAGCGGGGGATACGCAGCGGACGCGCATCCTTGTCGTCGGGCTGCGCCATCTCGATAGGTGCGCCCCGCAAGGTGGTGCGGATCAGGCTGACGTACCGCTTCCGGCTGATCACGTAGACGGTGTCGGTGGTGGCGCGGACCGGCTCAAAGCCGATCACGCTGTCGAGCTGATTGGGGATATAGGGGCGGCGGTCGAGCCCGCGGATCATCGACGCCTGCGTGAAAGCGTCGCCGCCGAAAACTGCCATGGAAATGGCCATGATGCTTTGTCCTTTCGAAAAGAGCGGCGGTTATTCGCCGGCGTGCTGCGGCAGGACCTTCATCCCGCGCGCGCGTAGCGCCTTGATTGCGGCGATCCGGTTCGCGTTGGAGATGCCGGTTGCGAAGGTCAGGTACGGCAGGCTGATGGTGGCCGGGCCGTTGCGGGTTGCCACCGTCTTGACGTCCGCGCCGGTCGAGGTGACCGGGTGAAACAGGATTGCAGCAGCCACCTGGGATCCGTCCGAGGCGGCGGGATTGTGCGGCACGAACTTCTCGTTTGCCGTCACTTGGCCCAGCACAAGGCCCGCGTCATAGTTGCCGGCAGCCGCGGCAAAGACGATTTCCTCGTTGATCTGGTTCGGCGGGTTGCTTTCGCCCAGGTAGCAGCCCGAGCGCTTGTTGTTGAACGCTACAGCCGGCATGTCACTTGCCCTCCTTGTTCAGCCCGTAGGCCTTGGTCCAGACGCTATCGGCTTCGGCCTTCTTGTCCGGCTTTTTGCCGCCATCGGCGTCGATGTTGCTGTTGCCGGTTTCGGCGATGGCCTTCTTCATCTCCTCCCGGGCAGCCGCTTCGGAAGCGGCCTGCTGCTGTTCGGCGGTCAGAGCGGTCGTGGTCTCGGCGGCGGCCTTCGGCGCCTTTTCGAGGTGGCCGATCACGTCCTCGGCGGAGAGGGCTTCGCTGGCGAGCAGCGACTGGGCGAGGGCTTCGCGGCCGACATAATGTTCGGATGCGAAGACCTTGTTCATGCGCTCGTTTGCGGCCTTGAATCCGCTCGTGTGCGCCTCCTTGCGGGCAGCCTCGGCAGCCGCCGCCATTTCGTCTTCGGTGGGCATGGAAGGTTTCTCCTTGTCAGGATTGGTGGGCTTCTCGTCTTTTCCGGGGCCGACCGGAGCGGGCGAAACTTGTGGATCTTCGTTGGCCGCAGAGGCCCGATGCGCCGCGAGGCGCTTGCTGGTGGTCATGCTGGCTCCTGTGTTGGCCGGTCAGGCGGACCGGGCTTCGGCGATGAGCGCGTCCCATGCCTCGCGTTCAGACGCGATTTCGTCGATCAGGCCGAACTTGAGCAGGTCGTTGCCGGTGAAAACCTCACCCCGCAGTTGCTTGAGCGACTTGACCGAAACACCGCGATCGCTGCGCATCGCAGAAACGAACTCGACGATCTGCTCGCTGGCCTCATCGACGATCTCTTCCAAGCGGCTGATAGTCTCGGCATCGACCGGTTCGACACCACTCCATTTGGCCTTGCGATCTGCCCACGCGGCTCGGATGACGATGGGCTCAAGTCCCGCCTTCTCGTACATCTTGGACTTGTCGACCATGTTGATGATGGCAGCTATGGAACCGCCCATTACCTCGCGGCGGCCCATGATCTTGTCGCAGGCGCTGGCAAGAACGTAGGCGGCGCTGCACGCGCGCTCGTCGAGATAGGCATAGATGGGCTTGCCGCCTTCCGCTTTCGCCATGCTGGCCAGTTCCTCGGCCGCTGCGAACATGCCCGCGCACTCGCCGCCGCCGGAATCGAACGGAAGCATCATGCCCGTGATGCTGTCGTCGGTGGCCGCCGCGCGCGCCTGCCGCAGCAGGAAATCGTAGCCGATCAGACCGGACTCTGCGTCGAGCCAGCCGCCGCGATGAACCAGCGACCCCCTGACCGGAATGACGGCAATGTCACCATAGGCGGCAAAGGCGCGGCGGACGCCATTTGGACCCTGAAATGTTGCGAAGCCCTCGTTCGCCTGAATGCGCTCCGGATCGTGGTCAACCCTGTCCAGCGTGGCGGAGGTCAGCTTTTGCGGTCGCGCGCCGGTGATGCGCGTCTGCGCGAATTCGCAGAGCACCTCGTTCTTGAACCGGTCCAGCGCCAGTGGACGGTTGTAGAGGCGCTCGGCCCACAGCGGGAAATCGGTCATGCTGCCCTGCGCTCCGGTTGCGCCGGCGGGGCTGGTGCCGGCTCATTTTCGTTCGGATCGTCCTCCGCTCCGGTCGGTGCGGCTTTGACGTTGTGGTTGGGGGGCGGCATGCCGCGCTTTGCGCGCTCTTTGAGATACCAGTCCTCTTCCGCCATCACGTCAGTAGGATCTCGACCATCCTCCAGAATTGCGGCGACCGTCGATTTGCGGCCCGCTGCGATGTCGAGATTGTTGGCGTTCGCCTCTTTGAGCGGATCGACCGAACCTCGTCCGGGTCCGATCCACTCCGCCATGCAGATAGCCGTCTTGTTACGATAGAAGTTGGCGGGGCCGCCCGGGACAGTGATGTCCCCGTTCGCGACTTCCACTTCGAGCCATGCGGCATAGATCGGGGTGCAGAACTGCTGCGTGAAGAACTCACGATCCTCAAGGAAGGAGCGCCACAGTTCGTTGAGCAGGGCGCGCGCCGACGAATAGTTGATGCCCGACCAGTCCTGCGACAGCTGAGGGTAGCTGATGCCGAGCGACGCAGCGATCTTCTGGAGGACGAAGCGCGCGAAGGCGGGATAGTTGCTATTCGGATGGCTGGCATCCGGAGCGACCACGTCCTCCTCGGGAAGGAGGTGGACGATCTGCGCCGCATCCATGCGGACCGGCGACTTGGTACGATAGTCGAGATACTTGTCGACCCATGCGTCCAGCTCATTGTCGTTGCCGGTCGGCGCCAGCGCGGCCTGCAGATCATCGGTCGACCCGGGCGATCTGATGAAGAACGACAGAATGGCCGCTTTGAGCGCGGCCTGAACCTCCGCCCGGTCGACGCGGTCCAGCATTTTCGCCGGGACCATCGCTTCGGCGAGGCGCGAGATGCCGCGGTTCTGTTCTGCGTAGCGGGGGCTGAACACATGGACCAGCTTGGCGCGCCCGGTTTTGCCGAAGCGGGGGATATAGTCCCACCGGTCCGATGTCTTGCGGCCAGCGCTGTCTGCCGGGTGACGCGACGCCACGTAATAGCTGATGGCCGCGCCGCTGGATGAGAAGGCAATGCCATTGCGGAGCAGCGGTCCCTCTTCGAACATCCGGTCGCTCGGCGTGCTGATGCGCTCGGCTTCGAAGAGCAGGACGTTCGTGGTGTTCGAGATGCCGCGCTTGTCGTCACGAATCTCGGCCGCCACCTCGCCATCGCGGATATAGGTGAGATAGGCGAGCTTAGTGATCTGCCCGAAGGTCAGCATCTGCCGAGCATCGCATCGGCGTTCGATGTCCTTGCCCCAGACCTTGAAGCGGGCCTCCGTCTTGGCGGTCCACTTCATACGCCAGTCGTAATCGCGATTGAGGATGGTCAGCTCGGGCTGGGCTGCCAGACGGATCGACCCGCCGATGACGGATTCGACACGCCTATCAAGCCCGCCGTTGATCCACGCGTTGTTCTTGTCGAGATCCCGCGCGCGACCGAGGATGGCGTCCCGCTCGCCATAACTGTTCGAACCGGCAAACCCGGGAGGCGGATTCCAGCCATTCATCTCAGGGATGTCGCTGCGGCCAGCGTCGCGGCGGGGCTGGCCGAAGCTGATACCCAAGGAATAGGCAGCGCGGCTGAGGCCTGCGCCGATGTCCGAGATCAGCCCCATCAGTTCGAATACCGGATGCCGATGGCGCGGCGGCGCGGCGAACCGCCATCGTCGGCGAGGACGTCCGCCAGTTCCTGGTTCAGAGCGGTGAGGACCTTGGAGATACCGTCAAGGGTTATCTCGCTGAAGGTCAGCCGCCGGCCGTCACGCCAGACTTCTTTCACACGCTCACCGCGGATCAACGACAGCCGCTCAGCGCGGACCGCGGCGATGTCCGCCCTGATTTCCTCTGCTGTAGCCAATGTCGCTTCCTACCTGCTATTGAGCGCGTCAAAGCGCTGGAGAAGATTTCCCTTGGTTTCTTTCTTCGGCGTGGGAACGGGTGATCCCTCATCCGCAACCGCTTGATCACCTCCCCCCGTGCTGATGAGAACGGGGGTTGCCCACGGCGGTAGCTTCCCCTCGTCCCATTTGATGTCCTTGCGATCGGGCTGGAGCATCTGGCGGCCAGCCTCCTCGTACCCGAAGAGATCGAGGCTCTCGTTTGGTCCCGTCCGGTCCCACTTGCCGTCCTTCAGCGTCTCGCCGAAATACTCATCGAAGTGGTTCGACGAGATGCCGTCGGCGAATTCGCATTGGCCCGGGCCGCCGTCCGCTACACCGAGACGCTCGATTGCCTGCTCTTTGAGCCCGTGCACGCCCAGATCGAACTCCAGCACGATGGGCGTAACCTCATGGCCGTGCTCGTCCTTGCTGACCTTGCGCGGCACCACCGGCAGGGGCGGAGCGGTCACAGGCTTCGCGCCTTTGATCAGTCTGACCTTCGGCCAGGGATTGGAACGCGAGCCCCAGTACCTGCCACTTCTGATCGACCGGCGGGCAAATTCTCGCGCCTTCCACGTCGAATTGCCATCGCCGCTGTCGATGCAGGTCACCGCCACCGGCATGGCCCACCCCGGCCGTCCAAGGATGGGGAAACGTCGGTCGATGACCATCTCGTAGAGGACGTCCCAGTCGTCGATGCGGTCGGTCGGGCGCAGCTCGCGCCACACACCGTCCGGCCAGCGCCGCTGCGTCAGGGTAGACCGATCGATCCACCACGAACGGCTTTCCAGATCCCAGCCGCGAAAGCTGATGTCGAACTTGCCGTGCCCGACGTCGACCGCGGCGGTGATGAAGCGGACGGAGGCCGGGCATCGACCGATCGTAAACCGCAGATCGTCCTTCTGCCCGTCGGCGGACGCATCATGTCCACCCGATGCACGCTTCTGTAAACCTGCGCTGTCCAGATCCTGACCAGCCCCAGCGCCCTCGAAAATCTCCGCGAAGACCTTCGCCAGCACCTGCTTGAGCTTGTCGGTCTTCCGCGTCGACTCATAGTGGGCGTTCGCGCCCTCAAGATCGCGCGCCAGTTCGGCGTTGGTGATGGCCTTGACCATCAGGCCGTGAATCCAGAAGCCGCGCGCTGGATTATCGTCGGGTTCGCCCATGATGCCGGCTTCGACGTCGAGCCATTGGCCCTCGTGCATCCAGCCGCTCATGGTGTTGCGCCCTGTCCCCCGGCCTGCCGCCGCATCGTCGACCATGGCAAATCTCTGCTTGTCGTCGAGACCGGCAAGGCAGTGAGGGCACTGCATCACAGCGGTCTGCTCTGCGACCTTGAGGCGCTGCGACAGGGTCCAGCGCTCGTGCTTCGGCTGCTTCTCGTAGACCAAGCGAAACCGCGGAACGTCGGGCCAGAACTTGGTCGGATAGGGCGATGCATGGCCGCCGCAGTTCGGGCACTGCATGATGAATATGCCCTTGGAGGACATGGTCCACGCCTGCGCCACGCCAGAGCCCCAACCCATGTCGGGGTGAGACGTGATGCCCACCTTGCGATGCGAGCCCAACTGGCGGCCACGGATGCGGGTCTGTTCAAGAAAGTTCGAGCAGAGCACCTTCGGAAAGGTATCCAGCTCGTCGACCCGCATCCATGCCGCCTGGCGGCCCGTCACCGTTTTGGTGTTGGCCTGCAGCACCTCGACAGACCGCCCGCTGACTTTCTTCGCCTTGAGCTTGTCATCGCTCCTGCCGGTGCCGACCTTCGCCTTGATGTCCGGATGATCCTCGAAGAGATACCGGAAGCCCTTGTCGCAGTAGCTGTCGACCTCGCTGTCGGACCCAAGGTAGATGAGCATGTCGGGCATCGGCCCATGCTTCATCAGCTTGTACTCGTAGCATTCGAACAGCGCCGTGCCGCCGGATCGCCCAGGCTTGGGCATAATCACCTCGCGGCAGGTCGAATCGTCCAACCCATACCGGGCAGGCCCGACGAGATACGGGGTCTGCGCCCTGCTCCAGAGGAACTTCTTGTCGCCCTTGGGGGAGCGAAAATAGCGGGACGTCTCCGCGCATTCGATGGTGCCGATGTCGTCCGGCGGAATGAGATGCGACCGAACGCCTCGGGCTATCTCAGCAATGTCGGCGCAGTAGCCGTCGGCGGCGATCTTCTCGATCTCGCTGGCAAGCTCCTGCCTACTGTAGACCCGCACCTAACTCCTTCAGAAATGCGTCGACGATTCCGCCGACGTGGACCGCCACGTTCCGCAGTTCGTTGTCGATGACTGCACGGGCGGCCGGGTCCATGCCGCCGTTCGGGTCAGTCACCTGAGAGATGCCAAGGATGCCGCCCGTGACGGCAGCGTTGTAGCGGATCAGGAAGTCGCGGACTCTAGCGGCGGGCACATATTCCCGCTGCCGCGTCTTCTCGTTCTGGGCCCGAATGGTCAGGTCCGCCAGCTTGGCGAGATCCGCGAGGCTCATCGGGCCTTCCGGATCCTCAGGAACCGAGAAGCTGGTGAGCTGATGCGCGCGGCGCGCTGCGGCCTCGTTCGTGGCCATGCGTTCGCGCGCCCGTCGGATCATGTGCCTCAGCACCTTCACCACCTGAAATTCCCATGCGACGCCCTCCGCGCCGCGCCGCTTTACCGGAAACGCAGCGTCAGGCTCGATATGGGTGACCAGCAGGTTGCGCCATGTCATACCCACGATCTTCGACATGACGGTGGTGTCGACGACGTCGCGCGGCTTTGCCACCGTCAGGGCTGCCTCGAGACGCTTGATCAGATTGCTGGCGTCACCTCTCGGTCTGGCCATGGTTCAGTCCTTCCGCCGCCGGCGCGAGCAGCTGCACTCGGTCGAGCCTAGAGCGTCTGTTGATTGCAAGGGTGAGTGCTGCCCGGCGGCGGAAGATCGCTCGGACGAGCAGCGATAAGGCTGCCCGAGTCGCAAAAGCTAATCCGTTGCAGATAAACGAAAAAGGCGCGCCCGATTTTGGACGCGCCTTTCAGCAATTCGATTTCGTATGATTCGGATGTCCCGAAAAGTCAATATCATTGAAATCGCTTTTCAATCTCCAGTCGATTGGCAATTCCCCCATGGAGAGCAAGCGCTCCACGAAGGAAGGCCGCCCGGACGTTAGAATAGCGGCAGCGAGATGCCTTGGCTGCGCTGGTAAGTGTCTGATCTTCCAAAACAATGAGATCGAACAGCCTTGAGACATCGTCGGGTATGAAGCCTTGGGCAAAGCGGAAATCTGATCGAGCTTCTGCTGCCCACTGAGATTTGGGCAGATGACCGTAGATCGGGTCGCCTCGCACGCTTTCGCCGTAGCCCGCAACCGGTGCAGTCGGTTCCATCTCGCCGGCCTCGTACCGATCCTTATACCAGCGGCAGGCTGCAAAGGTGTCATCGTCCAGCACGCCATGGCTGTAGAGGTAGGCGATCTGGCTGATCAGAACCCGGCGCACGGTCCGGACACTTCGCACCGTCCCCTTTTCACCGCGGGGCGTATATGGTCGGAACTCCCCCTTTGTCAGTTGCTCAGGCGTCGGCGGTACCACTGTGTCGTCAAGGTTGGCGAACTCGCCGCTTTCGACCTGGGCGACAGCGATCGTACGCCGCCGGTCCTGCTCCCGGTCATCCGCATCTCGCTTCAACAGCGCTGCGACACGCTGCTCCTCTGCCTCTCGCACGCTCTGGCGATCCTGCCCCCGCTTCGTCATCATTTCTTCGCCTTCCCATGCACTTTGGCGGCAATCGCCTTCACCAGTTCTCGGTCGCCCCATGACTGGATCCAGGCAGGGTCCAGCACGATGAAGCCAGTTTCGTGGAATGCCTGTCGGGCCAGTCGGCGCGCGGCGGCGGGATCGGGGTCGCGCATCGACGACGCATGACGCCCAAGGGAGGATTGCATCGTCACAGCAAGGCTCCTTCCGCCGGCGGCGACACGCGCCGGCATCCTTTCCACTCGCCCATGGTGATCCTGCCGCAGGCGTGGCACTTGAACGGGACAGCCTGGCCGCGATCGTCTTCCCGGCCGCCGCACAGGCATTCGTGATAGGGAATGGGCGCCTTCATGCCGGTGCCCCCTGCTTGAAGACTGCCCTTGCGACATCCAGCCAAAGCAACCACAGCGCAGCGTCAGCTTCATTTTCCTCGAACGCGCGCTCGCTTATCTCGCCGTTCCAGTGCTTCGACGACTTTCGGCGGTCATCGAGCCGCGCCAGGCCAGATACGATGGCTGGGATTGTGACCCGAACTGCGGTGATTTGAAGGCGCGTCAGGTCTTCTGAATAACGCTTATCTGAGGCGAAGACAGACGCTCTGTCCATCGCGATCCGCAACGCTTTTTCATTGGGGCCGAACCGAGGATTCGCTTTTCCCTCAATCATGCCGGCCGCCCCTCATTGAACTCTTCCGCCATCTTGGCCAGCTCGTCAGGGCTGGGCTGACGCAGGTTCGAATAGTCCCTCTTCTTGGTGTCCTCGGCGCGCATCCCTGCGGCCGATTCCATCTCCTTCACGAAGGCGGCCACCTCGGCTGGGTCGACGGGATCATCTTTCAGCCGCTTGCGCTCAGCCAGTTCTTCCTCGGCCCGCTTCGCCGCTTCGAGCAGCTTGGACATGGTGCGCTGGCGTTCGCTCTCGGCGGCGCGAATGTAGGGCAGCAGTTCCCCATACCCGGCGGGGAAGAACTTGTTGGCCTTGGCATAGGCCATGGCGCCCTCTCGGATGGCCTCTAGGCAGTGGGGGCGGCAGTCGTCGCGCAGCAGCTTGAAGCGGCTCTCCGCCTCCGACCGGCTTTCGTTCCTGACGGTGGTTCGCAGGCGAAGCTCGGCGAGGATGTTGTCGAGCGGATCGGAGATGAGCGGGTGCACCTTACCGTCCTCGCCCTCACGCTGCCCGATCACTTCGCGAACGGCCCTCTCGCTCAGGCTGTCCCGGAATCGCTGAGCCACATCGCGAAGCTGGCGCGGGCCATCGGCGGGGATCTGGGCCGGCATGGCATAGGCGACGTCCTCGAACAGGCCGCGCCCCAGCCAGCTAGGAACCATGGCTTTGAGCGAGGTAATCGAATACGGGGTCGCGGAACTGCCCGCCGTGACCGCCTGATCCTGCCTGATGGCGATTTCCTGTCCCATGGGTGGGCATCCTTTCGTCAGCTGAGAGCAGCCAGTTGATCCAAGTTCGCTGCCAGTCGGTCTTCGTTGCGCCGGCCCCGGACTTCGCGAGCCAGTAGTTTCGGAATTTCTCCCGCTCCCGGACGAAGGCGCCGGGCGGCCAGTTCTCCACCATCGCCGTGTGCTTCTCGCTCAACGGCTCCGGCTGCCAGTCCTCAGCCAACCGGGTCCCCTTACGTGCGCGCGTTTCCGTCGCGGGGGTGTGGGTGGGGGTGGGTTTTGGTTGGGGGTCTGGGGGAAGGAAAAGGGAGGGGGCGGGCGAGGGGGTGGGCGTAACAGACGTAACGTCACCATCGTCACTCGCGGCGTTATGCGTTACGTCATCCGTTACGCTCTCACCGGCTTCCCGCTGCTTCTGACGCGCCCGATACCGTGCTTGCCGCTCAGCATTCGCCGTACGTAGCGTTGCGTTACTCGTAACGGATTTGGTGACGCTCGCAGCCTCTGCGACGGCGGAGCCATACAGCTCCATGACGAGCACCATCTGCTCCGGCGTCATGCCAGCTACGGCGATATCGGCCATGATCGATCGAGCGTCGCGAAAGCTCATGCAATCGCCCTCGCTCGAAGATTAGCTAGGAAGTCATCGCGCGAAATTTGATATCCGCTGCAACTAATAGCCTGCTTGATCGAGCAGGGCGGCTGCGAGATCGAAGGCCGCCCACCTTCCTTCCAAGTGCGACAGAATGCCTGAAGCTCGCTCGAATAGGTGAACCATTCCCGGTGAAGCCATTGCGCCGCAAATTGCTGGTGCATGGCGTCCTCGTAGCGCCACGCGCTTGAGCGATCCGGGAACGTCAGGAGCAGATCGATGGACAGTTTCTCGTGATTGCCAGCCTGGAGATCGTAGAGGCGCGTCCACGGGTTCGCTGACATGCCAATTTTGACTTGGCGACGCGACGCTGGGACGATGAAGTAGAGGCGGTGCTTGCTCACGCAGCATCGCTCCCGTGGCACATGAGGGAGCATTCGATATCCGGCTCATCCAAGATATTGCCGCGCGCGGGGTCGAGTTCGTCGAGGAAGACACGACCTTCCTTTTTGGTTCGGATGCAGGTGGCGCCAATCTCTCTCTCGATCCGTGCCATACGTTCGAAAGCTTCGGGGAAGTGCCGCCGGATCTTGTTCCAGTACCCCATGCCGCCCTTGGGGCAGCCGATGCAGTTATTGTTCTGGAACCCCAAGCGATACATCGCCGGGATTTCAATGCCCGCCTCGCGGATCATTTCTTTGCAATCGGACTTGGTAAGTCCTTGGTCGATCAGCGGCGTTTCGAGGTAAACTTCGAAGTTTTCCTCACGGAAGCGGTTGGCCCGGGCCTTCTCTTCGGCGGTGTAGCCAAAGACCTGGATGTCGTCTGGCCGTTGAAAGGTGAAGCGGAGAACGCGCTTCATTTCTCCAGTGCACTTGGCACCGTCGGGACCGACGATATACCGCTCGCGCAGCATCACGTCCCATGGGTCTTTATAGAACCGGCTAGAGAGCTGGACGATTTCGCGCCCGAACCACTTCTCGCAGTCAGCAAGGAAACGCTTGTTGTCGGGGTGCTCGCCCTTCGGGTCTGTGTAGGCCACTACGACGCGATCACCGTATTTATCGATTGATAGCTTGGTGGCGGCAGCAGACGCCGCGCCGCAGGAGAACCACGACACAACTCGGGAACTTTCCGTTGGCGACGGCACGTCGAAAAGGGCAAACTGGTCAGCCGTCACTCAGACGCCCCTCCGGTTCATCTCACGCGCCGTCAGGCCGACTTCGATCAGGCTGGTGACGAAGGTGTCGAGATCCAGACCCTCCTCGCGAGCGGCGCGCAGGACCTGGGCGCTGATCTTGTGCTTGCGGCTTTCAGGGGAGCGCCGTCGATCCATCTCAGCAAGCAGCATGTCGCGCGCAAAGGCGGGAAGCGCTGTCGACTGACCGGACCGGTCCATCTCATCCACCAGCCAGTTGAAGTCCTCCTTGGGCAGGCGGAAGCCGATGTAGAAGGGCACGATTTGCTCGCGCTCGGTCTCCAGCTTGAGCGCTGCTTCCACGGCGCCGGACTTCGGCTCGACTGTTCCGGCGGATTGAAGCCGCTTCAGTTCGGTGACGAATATCCCCCGGCAGAAGGCGGAGAAGGATTCGGCATCATCCGCGCACTGATCGTACTGGTCGCTGATCCAGCGCACGTCTTCCGGCGTGAGCTTGAAGCTGATCTGATTGCTGCGCGGGATGGTGCCGGAAGCCGCACGCGCTGGCTCCTGCTGGGCAGGAGGCACCGGTGGCGAGGTGGGCGCAGTTTGTGGGAGAGCACTTTCAGGAGGCACTGGCGGTTCGACCGGGGCGTTGCGACGCGCAACGTCGATAGCGCGCGAGACCTTCTTCCAGTCGACGGCGTCGGAACCTTTCTCAGCGGCGAGCACCGGCGATCCGGCCGACAGGAAGATCGGCCGCGAAAGGGGCAGCGCTGCCTTGATCTTCTTCCGGAAGATGCGGAACGAGGGGAAGCGGCCGTCTATGTCGATGGCAATCGCCCCGGCGTCTGTCAGCGCCTGAATAGCGTGGTTGAGCTGAGTCTCGTCCTCGAAACCATAGGACATGACCATGGCTTGCTTGGAGAGGCCTGCCTGCTTCGCTTCGGCGCGCTTCACCAGACCGTCGAGGAGCGCGACCTGCTGGTGACCGTGGGATTTGCTCATGGGGGAGATCCTCAGAGGTTCAGGGCCGGGCGCAGCACTTCGGAGGCGCTCCACGGCGGGGAAAGATTGAGGGCGTCGCAGGCGTAATCGAGAATTCCGATTGCCTCGGCCTGATCGTGCTTGGTGGGACGGAAGCCCAACTGGCGGCAGCGCTCGATAGCCATTGCCTTGAGGTCGACCGACTTGGTTCCGCGGGGCATCTTGCCGATGAAGTGCCGTCGCCAGGTCGCCTGATGGACGGACCGGATGATCCGGAACCCCATCGCGTCCCCGAAGCTCTCGATATGACCGGCTATGCCTGCCGCCAGCAGGATCGATTCCTTGTTGGTCGGCACCGGGGATCCCGGCACGATGTTCACCAGATCCTCGTAGAAGACGGCCTCGATCTCTCCGAGCCGGTGGAGCGCCATCATATTCTCGTGGACGCGCGCGAAGACGGTCCCACGAGAAGTGAGTTCGGAACCCAGTTCCCAGACGCCGGAGGCGGGCTGGTCACCGGGAGCCCAGAGCGCCCACCCCATGGAGCGCTTGGAGGGATCGAGGCCGAGGACGCGCATCAGTTCAGCGGCGACACGGTGGCGAGAGCAGGGCGCTTGCGCTCCCGGGTCGGCATGCTGTCCGCTTCGCCCTCGCCCATGGCGTCGACCAGATCGCGGCTGAGACCGATGTCCAGCCCTTCCATCAGGCCATAGAGCGAGCGCAGGAAGTCGTCGCGCTTCGTGTCTTCCATCTCGGCCAGCTTGAACGCCAGCTTGGCGGCGCCGGGATGGACGTGCGCCTGCTTCTTGATCGCCTTGTAGGCGGTGGACTGTTCCTGTGCGAACTCGCCGACCTTTGCCTGCGCGGGACGGATGTCTTCCTTGTAGAGCTTGATCGCCAGCGCGAAATCCGGCTTCGGAATCTCACCGCTGATCGGCTTGTCGGCAGCTTTCTTGCCTCGTGCCATGTCGTGTCCTTTCATTGAGCCGATCGGGAGGTAGGCTTCGGGCGGCGGCGGATCGGCGGCGTCGCTGCTGAGGTGGAGTTTGGCTTCGCCCAGGCTGATGCCGGCGATTGCGGCGGCCTCTTGGACCGGCTTTCCGTCGCGGATCGCGATGCGGAATGTCCGCAGTTGGACGGAGCCTCCGGTCACCGGTCTTCGTTGTCGGTGCCGAGGACGAGATCAGCGCATTCGGTGATGCTCCGGCCGTCAGCTTGATAGACAGAGATGGAAACTGAGCGAATTCCGCCGACCGCTTTGGCCCAGCGCACCAATGAAGCGATTAGCGGATCCGGCTCAGTGGGATCTGGGATAGCAAATTTGCGGTCCTGCATCAGATCCGCTCCCCCTTGGCGACGGCGTAGATCAGCGCCAACTCGGGATGCTCCTCGATGGTAGGGCGCTCTGTTTCGATGATCCGGTTGAGCCGACGCTTCATCTCGTCACGCTGGTCCTCAGCGGATGCGATGTTTTCGGCCATGCTTGTTCCGGCCCAAAAGCAGCCGGCGATGAAGCCGACTATGCCGGCGACAACGGCGTAAAGGATCAGAGAGATCATAAGGCTGCTCCGTCAAAGAGTGGCGCGACGGAGGGCGATTGATCGGAGCGGGCATTGGCTAAGGGTGTGCCGCCCGTATCCCCTCCGACTGTCAGGCTATCTTTGGGCCCATCGCCCCTCTTTCGGTCCCGTCGCGGACCGGGGATTTCGTCAAACTTGCCGACTTCGTCACCCCAGCAATCCCAGCCGAAGGCGTGCGCTCTACTGAAAAGCTCGCACCGGGGCCGGTCGCCATAGAGGCGCAAGATGTCTTCGCGGATGCGGTCAGGTTTGCGACTATGCTCACGCAACGGTTCGATGATGAGGCTACGGACGCCGCGGTCGATCGGAAGCCCAACCTCGCCTATGGTGGCCAGCAGGCAGATCTCGACATTGGCGCGCGTACTGTAGCCGAGCCCCATGTGCCAGCCACCGTCCCGGCGGGTGCGCTTGGCCCACGTGAAGGCCACGGTTTTATAGGTGAAGCCCCAGCCGCGAATGACGTCGATCGCTCGGTCCAGCAGCGGGTTGGTGACCCAGCAGAACAGAGCGCAATTTGGAGCCGCGAGGTGCCCTACTGGTAATGCCGCGATCTCGTCGATTGACATGCAGTCGTAGTGACGAGCCGCGTTCTTCCACTCTCCGGCCTTCGAATAGTTTTCATAGCGCCATGGCGGATCGGCATAGATCACCTCATAGCCGAACATGCTCAATGCGCCGAAAGGCCAAGATTCTGCCATGGTCAGCGCCCCTTCGACGTGAAGGGGATGAGCACTGACACAGCCAGATCGGCCAGCGGCGCCAGCTTGCCTTTGTCACCGTTGCAGAACACCTGATCCATGCCCAGTTCGGCGAACACTGACGCGACCTTCATCAGCGTCGCGATGACATAGCCGGGCGCTCCGGGCTCGGGGTCGAGGTCGAATGTGCCCTGGCCAATGTCGCTCAACAGGCGGGCAGTGAAGTCGCGACCGAGGAAACTCGCCAGCACCAACAGAGTGTCCGAAGGCGGCGTACGACGTTCCTCGCCTGTGGCGACGTAGCTCCGAAGCGTGCGGACCGGGATGCCTGTACCATCGCTCACATCGTCAACCGAAAAGCGCCGGCCGCGCCCGACGAACAGGCGCAGAGCATCCGCAACCGCGTTGCCGGCACGATCAGGTGAAATCAGGCGATCATTCGACACTGCGCTATTGCTCCGCGCCTGCCAGGGCAGGACCATGAACTGTGATGGAAAGATCAGCGCGACCGGCGCTCGGACTGGAGAGGTTGGCACCGGTCGCGCCGAAACCCGGCGTGCAGGCCGGGGTGTCGATGGCCTGGGCTGTTCCGAGCGCATCGACGGAAATGAATTGGCAGGGGATGAGGCGCTGAAAGCCTCCCGCCGATGGGCCGTGGAGCCAGCCAATCACGCGGCGCGCTCTTCGGCGGGCGCGTCTGCGGGGATGTTGATCAGCTCAACCTCGGTGAGATCGATGCCATGCTCCTTCGCGCGAGCCAGGATAGTAGCTCGACGCCACTCCGGAATGTCGCGCTTGGCATGCCAGCTTTTTACAGTCGAAGGCGGCACCTCGATTTTGGCGGCCATCGGCCGAATTCCGCCAAATTTTTGAAAGACGCTGAGCATGGAGGAGCGATCCGCTGATGGTGTGCGATATACGCACCTTAATCGCACCATCAATGTGCGTCAATCGCACTTACCTCCGCACTGCGAAAATCGCACAAGGCTGACATGGATTCGCAAGCAATCATCGAAGGTCTCAAGCGCTACAACATCCCTCACGAGCGCATCGCTGAGGTGATCGGGCGAGATCGCACTGCCGCCACGAAGCTGGTGAATGGCAAGCGCTCTGTGAAAGTGAACGAAGTTGCCGCTCTCGAGGCTCTGATCGCTGAGTACGAGATGGAGGCGGGCGACACGACGATCATTCGTCGTGCTGAACGGTTAACGGAACAGTTCGAGGACGGTCTCCTCGGTGACTATGTTTCAGTCGAGGTCCTGCCGACGCATGCCGGTATGGGGGCGGGTGGAACAGCAGACGGGGACCGAAGGAAAACTCTGCTTCCCCGCTCGTTGGTGGAAGGCGAACTCAAGGCGTCGCCAGGCGATCTGCTGGTGATTGAAGTGCGTGGCACGAGTATGGTCCCAGACTTCCGACAGGGCGATCAGATACTTATCGATCGGCGGGATCGTGACCCGAAACAGGGCGGTCCCTTTGCGATCTTCGACGGGGACACCTACATCCTCAAAAATGTCGAGGTGCTTCCTGGCCCCGAGGGTAAGATGAGAGTCTTTTCGACAAACCCCATATTCTCCGACTGGTTTCCTGCCGATGGCGAGGCTCACATTGAAGGCAGGCCGGTATGGTACGCGCGACGCCTCTAATTGCGATCGTGCTGCTGTCAAATTGCGGCCCTTGGACGGACAATCAGAAAGCCGACGCGCTGGCTTCTGAGTTCGATCGGCTCACCACAGCAACTGAGCGCTGTCGGTTCGCTGCGCAGATTGTGTCAGCGTATGCAGCTGCTGGCAATGGCGACAAAGTCAGCGAATGGCAGCACAAGCAGCGCGTCGAATGCCTCATGAAGGACACGCAAGAATCGGTCGGGATTTACGGCAAATAGCATAATCGCACTTTCTTCGCACGCTATGTGCGAAAATCGCTTGACTAAGTGCGAACGTCGCACATACAAATGCGCCATCACCCGCTGATGGGCGCTGGCTGACTCAGCATCCATCCGCCCGGATGGAGGCTTTCATGTTGAACGGCTGTGAACACCCGGATGCGCTCGCCAGCGAGTGTGGCGCGACCGGCACTCCCCCCCTGACTTATGCCGGTCGCGCCGACCTCTCGCGAGACCGTGCACACTGGTCGTTCGACCGCGATGCGTATCGGCATGACGTGCTTTCGCTCGCCTATCGGCCGGGCACCATTTCAATGCTCCTGCTTGTCCTCACCGCGTTCTGCGCCTTCGTCATGGTTGCAGTTGCCTTGGGCGCGCAGGGATGAGTTTCGTCGACCTCATCAACGCGAAACGCGCGCCGGGGCATTTGCCGTTTACGAGGGGCGAGATCGCTGCCCAGCGCGCCCGGGAGGCCGCCGACTTCCACACCTTGCCGCAGGCGGAGCGTGACCGTCGCGTAATGGCGGCAATGGAGGCGGTCCGGTGACGGAATTGTTCGCGCCTCCTCTCTCGCCTGACGGTCTGATCGTACACCCCGGCGCCTATCCGGACGTGTCAGCGGAAGATTATCACGGCCGGGAAATCTGTGTCCGCCCGTCCGTCAGCAGCAGCGGTCTCAAGCTGATCTCGTCAAAATCGCCCCGACATTACTGGGCTGCGTCCAGTATGAACCCCAACCGCCCGGAGCGGAAGGAGAAGGCGCATTTTGCCATCGGCAAGGCACTGCACGACGTGCTGTTGCTCAGTGACCGGTTCGGGACCCACTATTACATCCTGCCCGAAGGGTACAACGCCAGGTCTCGGGAGTTCGAAGAATACCGGCGCGCCGCTGAATATGCCGCGCGCAAGGGCCGCACGGTGCTGACGAAGACGCAGCACGAGATGATCCTCGCCATGGCCGATCAACTGGTCAACGACGAGCTGGCGTCGGCGCTGCTCACAGCTGGCACGCCTGAGATGACGCTCGTGGCGATCGAGCCCGAGACGCAGGTCTACCTGCGCGCGCGGCCAGACGTGCTCCCCACCACCATGGAAATCATCCCCGACATCAAGACTGCGGCGGATGCTTCGCTTGACGTCTACGAGCGTGCGGCGACCCGCTTCGGCTATTTCCAGTCGGCGGCCCATTATCTCGACGTGATCGAGCAGCTCTACGGCGCTGCCAAGCGCAAATTCGTGCTGGTGACGGTTGAGAAGGAATATCCCTACGTCGTCACCATCGACCAGCTGGACGACGTCGACATTGATTTCGCGCGCCTGCGCAACAGGGCCGCTCTCAACCGCTTCGCCGAATGCGTGAAGACGGGGGAGTGGCCCGCTTACACCTCACGCCAGAAGCCAATCCGCCAGCTGATGATGGCGCCCTACGAACGGGCACTGATCAATCAGGCGATCGAGCGCGGCGAGCTTTCCTACTGACGGAGTTCCCCAATGATCCTTGGCTACGATACTGAGACGACGGGCCTACCTGACTGGCACCAGCCTTCCGACGCCCCGCATCAGCCCCACGTCATTCAGATCGCGATGATCTGCCAGACGATGGACGGCACAGAGATCGATCGCTTCGTCAGCATCGTGAAGCCGGGCCCCGGCGCTGTCATGGAGCCCAAGGCTTTCGAAGCCCACGGCATCACGCTCGAGCAGGCGATGGACGAGGGCGTCGATCCCGTCGAGGTGACGGACCGCTTCATCGACTGGGCGGGCAAGGCGCAGCTGATGGTCGGCCATAACGAATCCTTCGACCGTCGGCTGATGCGGATCATGGCGGCGCGGCACAAAGGCTTCAAATGGGAGCCTACGTGTCCGAACTTCTGCACTCTCTACAGGTCGAAGTTCGTCCTCAATCTCCCGGCGACGCCTCGAATGATCGCAACAGGGATGCCCGGACCGAAGGCGCCCAACCTGGGCGAATGCGTGCAGCACTTCTTCGGCGAAACGCTGGAAGGCGCGCACGACGCTGCGGTCGATATTGAAGCCTCGCTGCGGGTCATGTGGCATCTCATCAACGAGGTGGGTGTGCCGATGTTCAAGGCGACGCGTTCGACCGGCGGGCGGCCCGCGCCGCGCCGGTCCTCTCCGGCGCGCCAAGCCAGCGGCGACCCCTTCGCCGCCGCTGCCGCCCTGCTTGGGGGTTCAAAGTGAACCAGCCGGTTTCAGCAGAGGATATTCGGCGCCAGTCGCGCGGTGAGGTGGCCAGCCAAGCGGCTGGAGTCGAGCACAGCCGCGCCGTCGCCGAGGTGCAGGCCGCTGTCACGGTGGCTCAGCGCTGCCCTCGCGACGAAGCCCGCGCAATCGAGAAGGCAAAGACGAGCTGCCGACAGTGGGAAGTCGCGTCGACAGCCTTCTTCAAGTTGCCACGTGGCGGCGAGAGCGTCACCGGGGAGACCATCCACTTGGCCGTCGAACTGGCGCGGTGCTGGGGCAATATCGACTATGGGATCATGGAACTCGCGCGCGACGACAGCGCACACGAATCCGAGATGCTTGCCTTCGCCTGGGACCTGGAGACCAACACCAAGGCACGTATGACCTTCATCGTACCGCATAAGCGCGACAAGCGCGGCGGTCCTGTCCTGCTGACGGACATGCGGGACATCTACGAGAACAACGCCAACAACGGCGCGCGCAGACTGCGTGAATGCATCTTCCGGGTGCTGCCGCCCTATCTCAAGGAGGTTGCCAAAGCGACCTGCTACGGGACGCTGGAGAAGGGCAAGGGCGATAAGCCATTGGAGGTTCGGGCGGCCGAAGCAGTTGAAGCCTTCAAGGGCATCGGCATTGCGCGCGACCGGCTCGAAGCCAAGGTCGGTTTGGTCCGCAACTGGACCGCCGCTGACATCGCCAACCTCGAAGTGTCCTTCATGTCGATCAAGCGCAACGAGGTTAGCGCCGACGAGGAGTTTCCTCGCGGCGGTGTCGACGAAACTGTCGAGCAGGCGAGAGCTATCGCGCACAAGGCGCGAACTGCGAGCAGACCCGATCAACAGCCCAGCGACGAAGCAGAGGGTCCTGACGATAGCCAGCGTGGTGAGGCGAACGCGGAGGCGCCCGGAGATCCGGACCTGCGCCGCGCCGCCATCGACATCATCCGGCGCGCGGCAGTGATCGGCGGTCGCGACGAATACGACGATCTGGAGATGGAGGCTGCTCCGCTTCTCTCCGATCTGCCGCCAGCCCTGATCGATGAGGTCAACGCCGCGCTGGACGAAGCCCAAGCCCGAATTTCCCGCAACCCCAAGGGAGGCAAGTAAGATGGCCAAAACAGCAGCGAAAGTTCAGGAACCAGCGATCGACCACGAGGCGGTCAAGAAGGAGGTTGCTGACAAGCCCATCATCGTCCTGATGGACCCGATAAAGCTCGACGCTTACATCGCTGCCTTGCGGGCTGAGGTGGCTGAGAACCCGGGCGATGTCGGCACTGCCAAGGGCCGCGACATCATCCGCGCCAATGCGGCAGAGATCGGCAAGAAAAAGTCGGCCATTGATCGTGAGCGGCTCCGGTCGACAGAGGAGTGGCGCAACAACATCGCGACGGTGAATGCTGCTGGCAAAGTGGTGAAGGAGACCCTTCAAGCTCTGCAGGACGAGACGCGCGCGCCGCTCACCATCTGGGAAGAGCGCGAGGAAAGCCGGATGGCCGAGGCTGCTTCCATCATTGCGGATATGAAGGCGGCGGTGGTCATCCAGGTCGGCGACACCGCGGCGATGCTGCGCGAACGGCTCGAGCGCATCCGCAGCCGTAATCTGTCGGACGATATGTTCGGGCCGCAGATCGAAGAGGTGACCGACCTTCGAGACGAGACCGTGGCAGCGCTGCTGACTGCTATCACCCGCGTCGATCAGGAAGAGGCTGATCGGGCCGAACTGGTCCGCCTTCGCGAGGAGCGGGAAGAGCGTGAGCGTCAGGACGCAGCGCGTCGCGAGCGTGAAGAGGCCGAGCGCGCCGAAGCCGAGCGTCAGAGGTTGGCGGCCGAGGCGGAGGCTCAGCGGCAGGCGGACGAAGCCGCACGCATCGAACGCGAAAGGAAGGAGGCAGCTGATCGCGCCGTCCGCGAGGCGGAAGAGCGGGCCCAAGCGGAACGTGATCGCATCCAGCGTGAGCATGAGGCCCGGTTGCAGGCCGAGCGTGATCGCGCTGAGGAAGCTGAGCGCCTTGCTCAGGAGGAGCGGGCCCGAGCAGCGCGCGAGAAGGCGGAGCGCGAAGAAGCCGCTCGCCGCGAGCAGGAGGAGCAGGCGCGGCGGGAGGCCGACCGTGCCCATCGCTCCAAGATCCAGCGAGAGGTGAAGGAAGCCTTCATGTCGTGCGGGGTCGACGAAGACACGGCGAAGAAGCTGGTCCTCGCTATCCTCGCCAAGACCGTCCCTCACACCAGCATCCAGTTCTGAGGAGTGCCGCCATGGTCATCATCAGCATCAGCGAATCGCGCGCCGCCTCCGCGCCCCTCGGCCTTCCCACCAATACGGAGGTCCGCGCCCAGCTCAAAGAATGGCAGGCTGCCAATCGCTGGCCTTGGGTCCACGTCTCCAACGCGATGCGGATCTGGGGACTGAGCAACATTCCCGGCGCCACCCGCCTTGAGGCGTTCAGCAATTCTTCGCGCGTCGGTCTGCATGAGGACGCCCTACGCTCCTTGCGGCGCTTCCTACTGACCTTTCCGAACCCGCCCGCCTATGTCGAGCTGGTAGTGCGGCTTGAGGAGGAGAGGGCCGAGCGGGTCAGGGAGAAGACCGAGTATCTCCAGCGCCAGGCGGCGCAGCGCGATGAGGAACGTGCCCACCACGAGCGTTACTGGCTGTCTCGCGAGCCAGCCGCCAACGGCAGGCCAGCACGCGCGTCGGTCAACGCCAGCAATCCGCTCTTCGGGCTCAACAAGGCGACGGTTCGGGCGCTGAGCGGAGGCACGCTGTGAAGGCCCGGCAGCGCCCGGCCCGCCGCACTAGGCAACAGGTCCAAGCCGGCCCGTCAGATGACGCTCAGTTCGCAGTGTTCCTCGTCTTCCTCTTCCTGATGATTGGCGGCTTGGCTGCATGTGGGGCCTTGCGGTGACGAAGTACGCCACCCAGACCGAAGTCACGAGCAGCAGATCTCGCGATGAGATCGAACGCACGCTCGAGCGCTATGGCGCTGACCAGTTCATGTACGGCTGGCAGGATAGCTCCGCAGTCATCGCCTTCCGTATGTCTGGGCGGCACGTGAAGTTCGTCCTTCCGCTTCCGTCGAAGGAGGACAAGGCGTTCACCGAATATGTCTCGCGAGGCAAGCTGTGGGCCCGGACCGAAGAGGCGGCGCGCAAGCTGTACGAGCAGGCCGTGCGGTCTAAGTGGCGGGCCCTTGCTCTCGTCGTGAAAGCCAAGCTCGAGGCCGTCGAAAGCGGCATCAGCGAGTTCGACAGCGAGTTCATGGCCAACATTGTGCTGCCTGGCGGTGAGACTGTCGGTGAGTGGATGCGCCCTCAGATCGCCGAAGCATATCGCATCGGCCAAGTGCCCACTGTCCTGCCGATGCTTCCCGACCATAGCAAAGGAGGCCAGAATGGCTGATCGGCCGATCCTTTTCAGCGCGCCGATGGTCCGTGCTCTGATCGATGGTCGAAAGACCCAGACACGGCGCCTGCTCCCTCACCCGGAATATTATGGCTGCCCGACCGGCGACTGCCCGCATGACAGGCAGGAGCAATGCAACCAGGCCATGATTGAGAGTACCGCGGAAGACCTGCGCTTCGCAGTTGGAGACCGCCTCTACGTCCGCGAGGAATACTATCAGTTCGGCAGCTGGCATGTTG
Organism: Sphingobium amiense; assembly: GCF_003967075.1. Classification (NCBI taxonomy): domain Bacteria; kingdom Pseudomonadati; phylum Pseudomonadota; class Alphaproteobacteria; order Sphingomonadales; family Sphingobiaceae; genus Sphingobium; species Sphingobium amiense. Next base: position 1,780,500 of record NZ_AP018664.1, on the reverse strand, counting down.
TCGAAGGTGCTCTGACAAAGGGCGGAAAAGCGAAGTGGGCCTTCGACGGTGCCAAGGCGATGGTCACGTTCGAACCACCCGCCGATTTTCTGGTCAGCCGCGACAAGGCATTTCCCGGCCTGCCCCGGTGGTACAAGCGCTTGGGCCGGTTCATGCCGCGCAGCCTGTCGCGCATGACCCTGACCGTCACCGATGTTCGCGTACAGCGGTTGCAGGATTGCAGCGAAGCCGACGCGCTGGCGGAGGGCGTGGTCGAATACGAGCCGACCATGGAAGACCCGGCGGAGTTCTCTGCCTTCGACGGCACCGACGTCTTCAACAATGCCATCTCGGCGTATCACGACTTGTGGAATCGCATCAACGGCGCGGGCGCGTGGGAGGCCAACCCTTGGGTGGTAGCCGTCACCTTCGAGGTGCGGGAGGGAAATATCGATGGCTGACCAGACGCCTCCGCCACCTCTAAGCGCGGCAGAGCAGGACCTGATGGTCACGCTGGCCTACGCTTTCCGCGCCGTCGCCAAGGAATTGCTCGACAAGACGCCGGCCGATGGACCGCTTGTCTGGATGAGCATGGGCTTTGCGGCAATGAGCCTGGCCTTCGATGCGCGCCAGAGCGACGCGGACGCCTTGGAGGCTGCCGAGATATTCGCCCAATCATCCCGCCAGTCGATGGCGGACATGGTGGCGGGGTCCGAGAGCCATCAGGTGATGCAATGAGCGATAGCGTGCTTCACCATGTCGGCAAGCAGGTTCTGCGCGGACAGGAACACTATGCCGACGCCGCCACGCCGGAGATTGCGGCCGAGATCGTTGCAATGGAACAGCGGGCACTTCGAGCCGAGGAACTGCTGTCCAGTATGATGAAAGGCGGCGAACTCCTTGCCGAGGCGCTCGGCGAGGCGGGCGAGACCTTCGGCTATCTCCATGCCTGCATGTTCGGGGCTGAGCAGCATCTGCGCGAGCATGGATGGCTCAAGCCGGTGCCTGTCGACCATGAGGAAAGGATGCCGTTCTGATGGCTGACCTTGCAAAAGCCTTCTCGGGTTTGAACAACGAAACTCATTCGGTCATCGAAGACCTGCTGAACCTGATTTGGTGCTCGGGCGAATGGACCGATGAGCATCAGGACATGCTGGAGGCGTGGCGTAAGGCCCGCGGCGAAGCAGCTATGAGCAACTGGAGCTGGTGGATCGGCGACGTCGATGATGACCTGTACGCCTACGATTTCACCAGCGAGACGGCTGCTCTTGATGCTGGTGACCGCCGCTTTTCAGCAGAAGGCCGCTTCCGCATTGCTGAGGCGCGTTGCTGGAACGACAATGTCGAGGACGGAGCAGATGAGGTGCGGTTCGCCGCGATCCGGAACGCTCGGGTGGTGGAGGTGCGGACCGATGGCTGCTGACACCAAGATCGAGTGGGCAGCCCGCGAACTGCTCGACGGCACTCTCCAAGCGGGCTTCACGTACAACCCGTGGATAGGATGTACAGAAGTCTCGCCAGCGTGCGACAACTGCTATGCCCGCGCCCTTATGGAGGTGCGCCACAAGCGCGCCATCTGGGGGGCAGGGGAGGACCGCGCCCGCACGTCCGCTGCGTATCGCCGCCAGCCGCTTGGATGGAACCGCATCGCGGCAGAGACCTGCAGTTGGGCAACCGTGTTCTGCCTCAGCCTCGGCGACGTCTGGGACGTTGAGGTTGATGACCTGTGGCGGCGCGAGCTGATGGACACGATTGAGGCGACCCCAGCACTGACTTGGCTGCTGCTCTCGAAGCGCATCGGCAACGCCGCCCGCATGACGCGGCGCGAGGCAGGGCACCGGCCGCTGCCAGCGAACGCCGCATTGGGCGCCACTATGGTCAACGCCAGAGAGTGGGAGCGCGATGCCAACAAGCTCGAGGAGGCACGGCAGCGCACCGGAGCGAAATTCACCTTCGCTTCTGTCGAGCCCATGCTCGAGCGTGTCGACTTGGGCGATGACGCACCCGACTGGGTCATCTGCGGCGGCGAGAGCGGCCATGGCGCGCGAGACTGGGAGGGATTCGCCGACGCTGCCCGATACCTGCGCGACCAGTGCGCGGAGCGGGGCGTTGCCTTCTTCATGAAGCAGATGGTCAGGAAACAGCCGATCCCAGCCGATCTGATGGTTCGGCAGTTCCCGTCGCAGCTGACAGGGGCCGCCCTATGACAGCGGCAGCGCGCATCAGTCAGGCGGATATGGAGCGTGCCACGAAGGCCGTGAAGGCGGCTGGATATGAACGCGCGCGCATAGTCATGGATTTGAAAGCTGCACGCATCGAGGTCATCATTGGCGAGGATGGCGAATCGCCGCCGCCGTTGAACGAATGGGATCGCGAGTGATGGCAAGGCCGCGCGACAGATCGAACCGCTTTCTCCCGGAGTTCGTTACCAGGGAGAAGAACCGGCACGGTAATGTCCGGTATCGCTTTCGCAAGAAAGGGCTCCCCAGTGGATATTTCAAAGCGACGCTGGGAACCGAGGATTTCCGGACTGAATACCACGCTTTTCTCAACCCAAGCGCAGAGAAGCCGAAGATCGCGCGGTCGACCGCGGCGCCGGGCTCGCTGGACGAAGCTCTGGATCGATACATGAACCCGATCACCCGGTTGGGTCCAAGCGAGATCACGCAGCAGAAGGTCAAAGCTGTGCTGGAGGATTTTCGCAACGGCGACGAGACCTCCGGATACAGGGGAACCCGAATGCTTCGCGGCATCAACTTCGAATCGGTCGACAAGATCCTCGCGAAGAAGCGTGTGAAGACGGGTGTCGGCAATAAGACCAAGGGCGGGATCAACGCGGCAATCAAGCTGAGGAAGGAACTTGTCCGGTTCTTCGACTTTTGCCTCAAGGCTGGGCTGTGCGAGGTCAACCCCGCCGCCCAGTCGGAGAAGCTCAAGGTCGCAATCGGCGAAAGGACCAAGGGCTTTCACACTTGGACCGAAGCCGAGATCCAGCAGTATCGCGACCACCACAAGCTCGGCACCCGGGAGCGCTTGGCGATGGAGCTGTATCTGTGGACCGATCAGCGTCGATGCGACGTGTTTAAGATGGGCAAAGCTCAGATCGTAGGGGGCCGAATCCCCGTGGTTCAGGCGAAGACTGGCAAGGCGTTGTGGGTGCCGCTGGCTCCGCAACTGCTTGAAGCGATCGTCGCCATGCCGCCCCACCTGACGAGCCCGTTCTGCTTCATCGTTTCTCGAAAGGGCACCGCCTACACGAAGGAGAGCTTCGGCAACTGGTTCAAGGACGCTTGCGTGGCCGCTGGCCTCATGCACCACAATGGCCACGGGCTACGGAAGGCCACGCTCCGCCGCCTCGCCGAGCTGGGCACCGCCAACAAGCCGATGAAGGCGCTATCCGGGCAGGAGCGAGACGAGACGCTGGCGATCTACACTGCCGACGCTGACCAGAAGCGCCTTGCCGACCAGGCGATCACAGCGCTGGCGCGCTGGGAAATGCAGGCGAAGCAGGAAGACAGAGACGGCGAATATCGCTTCACCGCGAACGACTGAAAGCCGCACCTATCTCTAGGGTGCGGCATTGAAGGTGCTAAAAGGCGCAGAAAAGGTGGGTTCTATGAAAGATGTTGGCTCCCCGAGTAGGATTCGAACCTACGGCCATTCGATTAACAGTCGAATGCTCTACCGCTGAGCTATCGGGGAGCAGCCCTGCTTCCGCTGGGCAGGCCGCGCCTATAGCAGCGGGATTCCGAAGATGGCAAGCGGCAAATCACAAGAAAATTACGCGATGAACTGTTCCGCCGCGATCCTGTCGTCGAGGGTGTGTTCGGGGTCGAAAAGCAGGGTCAGCGGCGTCGCGCGGTCGATGCCGACTTCCACATTGGCGATGTCGCGCACCTCGCGCTGATCGACGACGGCGCTGACAGGGCGCTTGACCGGATCGAGCACGGTGAAGCGGATCGCGGTCGCTTCGGGCAGGATCGCGCCGCGCCAGCGCCGGGGCCGGAACGGGCTGATGGGGGTGAGCGCGACGAGGCCGCAGCCGAGCGGAAGAATGGGGCCGTGGGCGGAGAGGTTATAGGCGGTCGATCCCGCGGGCGTGGCGACCAGCACGCCGTCGCACACCAGTTCGGGCAGAACGGCGCGGCCGTTGACTTCCACTTCCAGCCGCGCGGTCTGGCGGGTTTCGCGCAGCAGGGAGACTTCGTTGATGGCGGGGATGGAGAAGCGTTCGCCATCGACCGTATCGACGGTCATGCGCAGCGGATTGACCTTGAAGCTCTTGGCCTTTTCAAGCCGCTGGTCGAGCCGCTCCAGCCGCCATTCGTTCATGAGGAAGCCGACGGTGCCGAGGTTCATGCCGAACACCGGCAGGATACGCCGGGCTTCCAGCATCGAATGCAGCGTCTGGAGCATGAAGCCGTCGCCGCCCAGCGCAATGACCATGTCGGCCTGCTCCAGCGGCACGAAGTCATAGGCGGCGCGAAGCCGCTCCTCGGCGGCCCTTGCCGCCTGCGTCGGGGAGGCGAGAAGCGCTCGCCGGACGTCCGTGCTCATCCGCCGGTCACGCTCATATGGCGGCGTGTGGCCGGGGCAAGATCCGTCCCGATGCGGAAATCATGGGCGGCGGGCTTGAGCCGCAGGGCGCGGTCGACGAGCGGCTCCACCGCACCGACGCCGCCCGACCGCAGAGCGGCCTTGAAATCGACATGATCCTCATGGCCCAGGCACATGAAGATCTTCCCCTCGCACGTCATGCGGATACGGTTGCAGTCGGCGCAGAAATTGCGGGTGAGGGGCGTGATGAGGCCAAGGCGCGCACGCAGCCCGTCGACCGCGTGATAGCGCGCGGGGCCGCCGGTCCGGTCGGGCAGGGGCGTCAGCGCATGATGCGCGTCGATCATGGCGGCGACCTGCGTCAGCGGAAGATAATGGTCAGTGCGGTCCTCGCCGGTTTCGCCCAGCGGCATCGTTTCGATAAGCGTCAGGCTAAAACCCTGCGCGTCGCACCAATGTAGCATCGGCAGGATTTCGTCATCGTTGACGCCTTTCAGCGCCACCATGTTGATCTTGACCGCAAGCCCGGCGGCGCGGGCGGCGTCGAGCCCGTCGAGCACCTGCGCGATCCGGCCGCCGCGCGTGATGTGGGCGAAGCGTTCGGGATCGCGCGTGTCGAGGCTGACGTTGATCCGCCGCACGCCCGCACCGGTGAGCATATCGGCATGGTCGGAAAGCCGCGTCCCGTTGGTGGTGAGAGTCAGTTCGTCGAGGCCGCTGCCGACATGCCGCCCGATCCGCCGCACGAGATCGCCGATGTCGCGCCGAACCAGCGGCTCGCCGCCGGTCAGACGGATGCGGCGGATGCCGCGCGCGACGAACATGTCGGCGAGCAGGGCGATTTCCTCAAGGCTCAGCACTTCGTTTCGGGGCAGGAACTGCATCTTTTCCGCCATGCAGTAGCGGCAGCGCAGGTCGCAGCGGTCCGTCACCGATATGCGCAGATAGCTGATCCGGCGGCCCAGGCCGTCGGTCATCATGGAGCGCGAAGGATCAGCCGGAACCATGGCGCTATAGCTAGGGTATGGACCAGCGACGCGCAAGCGCTCCGCAAGGGGCACCGAGCCGGGCGTTGCGATGCTGGCAAGAGGTCGGTAACCCTCACGATGTTAAGGCATTGCGATGGGCGCCGCCGGGGACATGAACAGAGTGATTGGGGATCAGAGCGCCGACACGCAGCGCAGCCTGTTCATCCTGTCTCCGGGCGACCGGGACGGGCTGAGCGAGGCTGCTCAGCGGGCGGGCTGGCGGCCGATCAGCGCGCGGCGCGCGAAGGATGCGCCGCAACGCTTTCTCCACAGCGAAGCGCAGGTGGCGCTGGTCGATCTTCGCAACGGGGGCAGCGCGGCGGAGCTGCTCGCGCCGCTGGTGCCCGCGATGGAGGCGGGGGGCGGCGCGCTGCTGGCGCTGCTCGACCCGGCGGATGAGGTGCATGCGCCCGCGATCATGGCGGCGGGGGCGACGCATTATCTGGTCGGGCCGCCGGGCGACGCGGCGTTGCGCGGCGCGCTGGCTTCGGCCCATCGCCTCGTTGAGCGGGTCGGCGGCGGGGCGCAGGACAGCCGCCGGGCGCAGCGTATCCGGCGGGGCGACGCGCTGTATTGGGAGTGGAACCGCAAGAGCGGGCTGTTGACGCTCAGCGACAATCTGGTGCGGCAACTGGACCTGCCCGCTTCCCGCGTTCAGCCCGCGACGCTGCTGCGTCACCTGCCACGCACCGAGCGGCGGGGCGTGCTGGCGTCGTTGCGGGCGATGCGGCGGGCGGGGCGGCCCGCCGCGCTCGCCCATGCGTTGCCCGACCGGCCCGGGCTGCGGCTCGTCCATCATCTGCGGCTGCTGGACAGCGGCGTGGCGGCGGATGTCGAGTGGCTGTCCGAAGGAGCGGAAGGCGATGCGGCGAGCCGGGATTACCTCACCGGCCTGCGGTCGCGCCATGCCGCGCTCGACTGGCTGGACCGGCGCAGCGGGCTGGCGACGACGATCCTGCTGCTGTCGATCAGCCAGTTCGACCGGATGAACGCCGCCTATGGTCAGGTGGTGGGCGACGCGCTGCTGGGGCGGATCGCCCGGCGGATCGAGCGGATGGTGGACGATGTCGCCCCCGGCTCCATGGTCGCGCGGATCGCGGGCACCGAGTTCCTCGTCGGACTGATCGGCGAAGCGGCGGGGAGCGACCGGGCGACCTTCCTCGCGCGGCAGTTGATCGGGGTGATCGGGCGGCCATTCAGCGCCGGGGATCACCTGATCCGGCTGACCACCCGCTGCGGCATCGCCCAGTCCCGGATGGAGGATGATGCGACGGCGCTGTTGCGCCGGGCGGGCACGGCGCTCGCCGATGCTCGGCAGGCGGGAGGAGAGGGCATCCGCATCCTGTCCGCCGAGCGCCAGAGCCGCCAAGTCGACGGGGACCGGCTGGAAACCGACCTGCGGCTCGCGCTCGACCGGGGGGAGATCGGTATCGTGTTTCAGCCCCAATATCCGGTCGATGCCGAGAAGATCATCGGGGTGGAGGCGCTGGCGCGGTGGAACCACCCGCATTACGGCCCCCTGAGCGCGGGTATCCTGTTCGCCACGGCGGAGCGGTCCGACTATATGCTGCCGCTGTCGGCGCATATTCAGGCAGCGGCGTTGCGACAGGCGGCGGCATGGCCAAGGGCGCTTTCGGATCTGCGCCTTTCGATCAACGTCACCGCCGCCGACATTGCGCAGCCAGGCTTCATGAAATCGCTGCTGGGGCTGGTGGACGCCAGCGGCTTTCCCCGGTCCCGCCTGACGGTGGAGATCACCGAGAGCGGCCTGATCGAGGATGTGGCTTCGGCGAGCGCACTGCTGACGGCGCTCCGGGCCGAAGGGCTGGCGGTCGCCATTGATGATTTCGGGACCGGCTATTCGAGTCTCGCCTATCTCAAGAGCCTGCCGCTCGACTATCTCAAGATCGACAGCGGTCTGGCGCAGGACATCACCGGCACGGCGCGGGACCGGATCGTGGTGCGGGGCGTCATCCACATGGCGAAATCGCTGGGGCTGAAGGTCATCGCCGAGGGGGTCGAGACCGAGCAGCAGCTCGCGCTGCTGAGCCGCGAGGGATGCGATTTCTATCAGGGCTTCCTGCGGTCGGCGGGGGTGCCGTCCGCCGAGCTTATCAACCTCGTCCTTGCCGAGGGTTAGAAGCCGAGCAGCGGCCAGAGGGTGATGAGGATACCCGCAAGGCCGCACAGGAAGATGATGGTGCGGACCACCGGAACGCCAGCCGCATAGAGCGGCAGATAGACGACGCGCGCCGCCAGCCAGATCCAGCCGCCCATCGCGGTCCATTCGCTCGTGCGGCCCGCGACCGTCACGCCGATCAGCGCGACGATGGCGATGGGCAGCGTCTCCATGAAATTGGCCTGCGCCCGCACCAGTCGCCCGGCGAGCGGGTTGAGCGGCGGCAGATCCTCGTCGCGCGCGCCCATGTTCCACCTGGGACCATATTGCTTCGTCTTGAAATGCGCGGCGGCGAAGATGTGGACGAGGAGCAGGATCATGCTCCAGGCGAGGATGGTGAGTTCGACGGGCATGACAATCGCCTCCCTGTGTTTCCTTATGCTAGCGGAACGAGAGAAGGAAAGACAGTCAGAAGCTGACGCCCAGCCGGCCGATCAGGGTCGCGCCTGCATGGAGGCTGTCGGGGGCTTCGATGTCGGTATCGGCGTAGCGCAGCCCGGCGGACCAGCGGCCGCGATACCAGTCGACGCCGATGTCATGATCCCAATAGCCGCCGCCGGGGCGCAGCCGCTGGGCGCGCGCTGCGTCGCGAACCTCTCCGGTCGAGCGGCCGACATGGCCTGAGACGGTGAGGGCGGTGTCGGGGATGGCGGCGGACGCGCCCGCCGAGAGATAGAGATTGTCGCCGCCGATGGCCGACTGGCGCGGGGCGTAGCGGGCGGCGAGATCGAGGCTGGCGGGGCCGAGCGTGAAGCCTGCGGTCGCGCCGACTTCGCCATAGCCCTGATGCGATGCTCCGGGGAAGAGATGGTAGCGGCCCTCCGCGCCCAGCCGCCAGCCGCCGACCTGCCGGACGAAGGTCGGCCCGATGTCGAGCGCGGCGTCCGCGCCGCCATGGCGGGGGCTGCCCCACAGGGTCGTGGCTGCGCCGTCGAGGGTCAGTCCTTCGCCGACCGGCACCGAGAGCGCGGCGCGCAGGGCGGGATCGCCGTCGCTCCAGCTCAGACCCCGGCGGCGGTCGTCGCTCATCGCTTCGAGCGTGATGGCGGGGCCGCTCGCATATTGGGCGGCGGCGGGAAGGGCATGGCCGGCGAGCAGCAGCGCTCCCAGCCATGCCGCAGGGCTGTGGAGATCAGTTGACGGCAAGGGCGCGGGCCGAATCGAGTTCCGCCAGCAGCGGCGCGCGGTCGGCCTGCGCCAGCGCGGCGAGGTTGGCGCGGATCGCGTCGCCATGCCGCGCCAGCACGGCTGCGCCCGGATCGCGGCCCGGACGGCAGGCGCCCGGCTCGCTGCCGGAAAAGCGCATGTCGGTAGGCAGGGTGCGGGCATGGGCCGGGCCATGATCGAGCGAGCGGTCGACGACGATGTTCGCCGTCCAGCGGCAGCGCTGGCTGTCCATGCGGGCGCCCGCCCTTGCGCCGACGGTGCGTGTTTCGACGTCTGCGCGGGCGGTGTAGGTTGCGCCGAGTTGCCGGCCATGATGTTCCAGCGCGACGCTGTGACTGGCGGCAGCGGCGAGGGTGGCGAGGATGAGGCTCATAGGGGTTCTCCTGCTTGAGCGCCGGGCTTTGCTGTCCGGTCGCATGGCCGATGTAGGCAAGGGCTGTTGCCGGTCCGTTGCTGCATCATGAAGAAAGACGTCGCCGACGCGACAGTCGAAATCCGCCGAAGTTCACACCGTTGTGCGCCCTTTCCGACGCAGATCTGCGCCGGACGGGAGCATGAAGGCGACAGCGACGCGCCACGGACGCGACGCGCAGGCGACACCGGCGCGACACCGGCGCGACACGGACGCGACACCCTATGCCGCTGCCTTGGCCAACCCCTTCGACAGTTGCAGCGCGCCGTTGAGGCGGGCCTGCGGGTCGGCCCAGGCGCGGTTCACCACCACCTTGCTGTCCGGACGCAGCCGCGCGACGCCGTCGAGCCGCTGGATATAGGCGACGAGACCTTCGGGCCGGGGGAAGCGATCCTCGAAGAAGCTGACCAGCGCGCCCTTTGGCCCCACGTCGATCTTGGCGATGTTGGCGGCGACGCAATTCTGCTTGATCTCGATGATCTTGAGCAGGTTTTGCGTGGGCAGCGGCAGCTTGCCGAAGCGGTCGATGAGTTCGGCGGCGAAGGATTCGAGACCCTGCCTGTCCTCCAGTTCGTTGATGCGGCGGTAGAGGCCCATGCGCAGGTCGAGGTCGGGCACAAATTCCTCGGGAATGAGGATGGGCGCATCCACTGTGATCTGCGGCGAGAAATCCTCGCTGCGGCGTTCGGCGGCAATGCCGCCCGCCTTGGCGTCAAGGATCGCGTCCTCCAGCATCGACTGGTAGAGTTCGAAGCCGACTTCCCTGATATGACCCGACTGTTCGTCGCCGACGAGGTTGCCCGCGCCGCGAATGTCGAGATCGTGGGATGCAAGCTGAAAGCCCGCGCCCAGCGTGTCGAGGTCCGACAGCACCTTGAGCCGCTTTTCGGCCGTTTCGGTGATGATGCGGTTGGCGGGCGTCGTCATATAGGCATAGGCGCGCGTCTTCGACCGGCCCACGCGCCCGCGAAGCTGATAGAGCTGGGCGAGGCCGAAGCGGTCGGCACGGTGGATGATGAGCGTGTTTGCGCTGGGGATGTCGAGGCCGGATTCGACGATGGTGGTCGAAAGCAGCACGTCATAGCGCTTGTCGTAGAAGGCGGACATGCGCTCCTCGACCTCGGTGGCGCTCATCTGGCCGTGGGCGACGATGGGTTTGACCTCGGGCACTTCGGTGCGGAGAAAATCCTCGATTTCGGTCAGGTCGGCGATGCGGGGGACGACGAAGAAGCTCTGTCCGCCGCGATAATGTTCGCGCAGCAGCGCTTCGCGGATGACGACGCCGTCCCACGGCATGACATAGGTGCGCACCGCGAGGCGGTCCACGGGAGGCGTCTGGATGACGGAGAGTTCGCGCAGGCCCGACATCGCCATCTGGAGCGTGCGGGGAATGGGCGTGGCGGTGAGCGTCAGGACGTGGACATCGGTCTTGAGGGACTTCAAGCGTTCCTTGTGGGTGACGCCGAACCGCTGTTCCTCGTCCACGATGACGAGGCCGAGGCGCTTGAATTCGATGCCCTTGGCGAGCAGCGCGTGGGTGCCGACGACGATGTCGATGCTGCCATCGGCAAGGCCCGCCTTCACCGCCTTCGCTTCCTTGTCGGGGACGAGGCGGGAGAGGCGGCCGATCTCGATGGGGAAGCCGCGGAAGCGGTCGACGAAATTCATATGATGCTGGCGCGCGAGCAGGGTGGTGGGGCAGATCACCACGACCTGCATCCCAGCCATCGCCGCGACGAAGGCGGCGCGCAGCGCGACCTCCGTCTTGCCGAAGCCGACATCGCCGCAGACGAGCCGGTCCATCGGCTTGCCCGCGCCAAGATCCTCGATCACGTCGCTGATGGCGCGATCCTGATCGTCGGTTTCCTGATAGGGGAAGCGATCGACGAAGGCGGGGTAGCCGGCATGGTCCGGTTCCGCGACCGTGGCGGGGCGCAGCGCGCGGGCGGCGGCGGTCTTCAGGAGTTCGCCCGCGATTTCGCGGATGCGCTCCTTCATCTTCGCCTTGCGCCGCTGCCACGCTTCACCGCCCAGCCTGTCGAGGCTTACGCCATCGGTTTCGGAGCCGTAGCGGGAGAGGACTTCGAGATTTTCGACGGGGACGTAGAGTTTGTCTCCGCCCGCATATTCGAGTGCGACGCAATCGTGCGGGGCCTTCGCCACCGGTATTTGGGTGAGCCCGTCATAGCGGCCGATGCCGTGATCGCGGTGGACGACGAGGTCGCCGGGAGTGAGGGTGGCGAGTTCCTGGAGGAAGGCGTCGGCGCTCTTCTTGCGCTTGGCGCGGCGGACGAGCCGGTCGCCCAGCATGTCCTGTTCGGTGAGGACGGCGACATCGGGCGCGGTGAAGCCGTGGTCGAGGCCGAGGACGATGAGCGTGACGCGGCCGTCCGCAGCGAGGCCCAGCGCCTCCTGCCAGTCGTCGGCGGCGGCGAGGCGGGATACGCCATGGTCGGCGAGCAGGCCCGAGAGGCGCTCGCGCGCGCCGCCGGAATAGCTGGCGATGACGACCTTCTTCTTCTGGCGGCGGAGCGAGTCGATATGCTTGCCGACGGCTTCGTAGATGTTGGCGTTCTGCGTGCGTTCGGGGGTGAAGTCGCGGGGGCCGTCCACCGCGAAGTCGAGGACGGCGGCGCTTTCCGGCTCATGAAAGGGCGTGGTGGCGTGCATGGGCGCGCTCGCCACGGCGGCGTCCCATTCGGCGGCGTCGAGATAGAGGGATTCGGGCTTCAGCGGGCGATAGGAGCCGGGATCGGCGGACTTCGCCTGCACCCGGTTGGCGTGATAGTCGCGGATCGCCTCGAACCGGCTGTCCGCCGCGCCCGCGACGCCATGGTCGCGCACGATGACGGCATCGCCCAGATGGTCGGTCAGCGGGACCAGCTTTTCCTCGAACAGCGGGAGCCAGTGCTCCATGCCCGCGAGGCGGCGGCCGTCGCTGACCGCCTGATAGAGCGGGTCGCCGGTCGCGGTCGCGCCGAAGGTTTCGCGGTAGCGCAGGCGGAAGCGCTTGATCGTGTCTTCGTCCAGCAGCGCTTCGGAGGCGGGGAGGAGGGTGAAGCCGTCGACGCTGCCCGTGGTGCGCTGGTCGGCGGGGTCGAAGCGGCGGACGGTCTCGATCTCGTCGCCGAAAAAGTCGAGGCGCAGCGGCTGTTCCTCGCCGCCGGGGAACAGATCGACAATGCCGCCGCGGATGGCGAATTCGCCCCGGTCATGGACGGTGTCTGTGCGGACATAGCCGTTCGCCTGGAGCATGTCGGCAAGGCGCTGGATCGCGATCCGTTCCTTGGGCGCGAGTTTTGCGACGAGCTGGCGCACGCGGAAGGGGGTGAGGGTGCGCTGGGTCATGGCCGCGAGCGTGGTGACGACGAGTTGCGGGCCTTTGGGTTTCGCCTGAAGTGCGTAGAGACCCGCGAGACGCGCGGAGGCGGCGCGCAGCGAGGGGCTGGCGCGGTCATAGGGCAGACAGTCCCAGGCCGGAATCTCGACCACCTCCAGTTCCGGCGCGAAGGCGGGCGCGGTGTCGGCGATGGCGCGGGCGTGCTGTTCATCGGCTGCGATGAACATCGCGCGGGTCGTTGCCGCGCGGGCGATGTCGGCGAGGAGCCATGGCTGGAACCCCGCCGGGACGCCGGAGAGGGTGAGGGGCGCCCTGGCGCGGAGGATTTTCGGGAGGTCGGTCATTTACAACTCATTCCCCTCCCGCTTGCGGGAGGGGCTAGGGGTGGGCAGGCTTGACGCAAAGGGTAGTGAAAGCCCACCCCCTGCCCCCTCCCGCAGGCGGGAGGGGGGATAAGGTCAGTTCTGGATCTTCACGAAGTCGAGTTTCAGGAAGCGGTCCATCATCGGGCCTTGCCATTCCGGCGGCACGGGGATGGTGCCGAGCGCCCAGCCCATGATGTCGGCGTCCTGTTCCTCCATGAAGCGTTCAAACCATGCGATTTCATCTGCGTTCCATGTCGCGTGATAACGGTCGAAGAAGCCGCCGACGATATAGTCCGCCTCCCGCGTGCCGCGATGCCATGCGCGGAACTGGATGCGGCGCATCTCGGGATTGTCGTTCACAATTTGTTCCTTTAGCAGGCATGGGCAGCCCAGCCAATCGGGTGTTTGAAGGACCGTCCCGGCCGGCGTTATCTGTTGGCGCATTTTCCGGGTCAGCGGCCGTTCCGGCCGCTTCGAAAATGCTCTAGAGCGGCTCAGATAGACATGCGACCCGATATTCTCAATCCGCTCTTTGCCGAAATTTCCCTGTTCAAGGGAGTCGGCCCCGCGCTGGCCCGCCCGCTGGAGCGGCTGGGGCTGGCGCGCGCGGTCGATGTCGCCTTCCATCTGCCGGTGAGCTGGGTAGACCGGAAGCTGACCGACAGACTCGACATGGGCGACGCGGGGCGGGTGATCGGGATCATGCTGACGCCGGTCGATTATCGCGCCAGCGGCAGCGCGCGCGCGCCTTTCCGGGTGCAGGCGGTGGACGGGGAGGGGAATGGCGTCAGCCTCGTCTATTTCGGGAAGAACAGCGGCTGGCCGCGCAAGCTGCTGCCGCTGGGCGAGCCGAAATTCGTGTCGGGCAAGCTGGATGCCTATGGCGAGAACCTCCAGATCGTGCATCCCGACCATGTGCTGCCGCCGGAAGAAGCGGGCACGATCCCGCCGCGTGAGCCGGTCTATGGCCTGTCGGAGGGGCTGACCAACAACCGGATGCGCGATCTCGCGGCGCAGGCGATCAGCCGCGCGCCCGAGCTGCCCGAATGGATCGAGCCGAGCCTGATCGGGCAGAAGGGCTGGCCGGGCTGGCGCGAGGCGCTGGAGAGAGTGCATGCCGATCCCTCCGACGCCATGGCGCGCGAGCGGCTGGCCTATGACGAAATTTTCGGGGGGCAACTGGCGCTGATGCTGGTGCGGCAATCGTCGCGGCGGCGGCGCGGGGTGCCCATCGAGGGCGACGGGCGGCTGCGCGCGATGCTGAAACTGCCCTTCGCGCCAACGGGCGCGCAGCGGCGGGCGATAGGCGAGATCGAGGGCGACATGGCGCAGGCGACGCCGATGCTGCGGCTGCTGCAGGGCGATGTCGGATCGGGCAAGACGCTGGTGGCGTTGATGGCGCTGCTGAACGCGGTCGAGGCGGGGATGCAGGGGGCGATGCTGGCGCCGACCGAAATCCTCGCGCGGCAGCATTATGAGACGCTGCGCAGAATGGCGGCGGGGCTGCCGGTGGAGATTGCGATCCTGACGGGCCGCGAAAAGGGCAGGGTGCGCGAGGCGACTCTGATGGGCCTCGCGGACGGGAGCATCGACATTCTCGTCGGCACCCACGCCATCTTTCAGGAGGCGGTGCAGTATAGGCGGCTGGGGCTGGCCGTGATCGACGAGCAGCATCGCTTCGGCGTGGCGCAGCGGATGATGCTGGCGAACAAGGCGGAACGCGCGCCGCATTTGCTGGTGATGACGGCGACGCCGATTCCGCGCACGCTGACGCTGACCTATTATGGCGAGATGGACGTGTCGCGGCTGGACGAGATGCCGCCGGGCCGCCAGCCGATCCAGACCCTCGTCATGTCGGCGGCGCGGCTCGATGAAGTGGTTGAGGCGCTGGCCCGCCATGTCGAGGGCGGCGGACAGGCCTATTGGGTGTGCCCTCTGGTCGAGGAGAGCGAGAGCAGCGATCAGGCGGCGGCAGAGGCGCGGGCGGAGTCGTTGAAGCTCCGGTTCGGAGAACGGGTCGGCCTCGTCCACGGGCGGATGAAGGGGCCGGAGAAGGACGCCGCGATGGCGGCCTTCTCCGCGAACCGGACGCAGATACTGGTCGCGACGACGGTGATCGAAGTCGGCGTCGATGTGCCGAACAGTAGCCTCATCATCATCGAAGGCGCGGATAGGTTCGGACTGGCGCAGTTGCACCAGTTGCGCGGGCGCGTGGGGCGGGGGGACAAGCCGTCCGTGTGCATCCTCCTGCGCGGCAATGCTCTGGGCGAGACATCGCGGGCGCGGCTGGCGCTGATGCGCGAAAGCAATGACGGGTTCCGCATCGCCGAGGAGGATCTGAAGCTGCGCGGCGCGGGCGAGGTGCTGGGCACGCGGCAGTCGGGCGAGGCGGCGCTGAAGCTGGCAACGCCTGAGCATGTGGCGGCGCTGGTCGATGCGGCGCGCGACGACGCGCATCTGCTGATCGAACGGGACGGCGGCCTCGACAGCGCGCGGGGGCAGGCGGCGCGAACCTGCCTCTATCTGTTCGAGAAGGATGCGGCGGTGGGCCTGTTGCGCGGCGGGTGAGACGCCGCCTTTTCGTCATGCCAGCGAAGGCTGGCATCTCTGGCGTTTCGATGATGACGATGGCGACCCCAGCCTTCGCTGGGGTGACGATGAGTTTGTTGGGGTGACGGTTAAGGGAGAAACCTTTCGCACCTGCGAAACAATCCGGCGTGGCCTGGCGTTGCGGGGGGATGCCGGACCTCAGCCTCTCCCATATCTCGATCATGGCGGCCGTTTCGATCCTGTCTTCGGTGGCGGTCGCTTTCCTCGTCCATTGGGCGCTCTACTGGATCGCGCTGCGGATCGTGCGACGATCCCGGATCGAACCGACGCTGCTGCCCGCAATCTTCCATCCGACACGGTGGCTGGTGGTGCTGCTGGCGCTGAGCGCGGGGGTGAAGTCGATCGCGCTGGGGCCGCGCGTGGCGGAAATCTGGGGTATCGGGTCGCGGATGCTGTTCGCGCTGCTCGTCGGCTGGCTGATCCTGCGGGGTATGCGCGCGGCCAAGGCGATGTTCGAGCGCAATGCCGACATCAGCGTCGAGGATAATCTGAAGGCGCGGCGGCAGCGCACGAAGGTCGGCATCCTCTATCGCATCGCGCAGTGCGTCGTGGGTTTCCTGGTGATCGCGATGATCCTGATCGCGATTCCGGGCGTGCGGACCATCGGCGTATCGCTGATGGCGTCGGCGGGCCTCGCCGCGCTGGCGGTGGGCGCGGCGGCGCAGCCCGCGCTCAAGAATCTGATCGCTGGCGTGCAGATGGCCTTTTCCGAACCGATCCGGCTGGACGATGTGGTCATCGTCGAGGGCGAATGGGGGCGGATCGAGGAGATCAAGCTGACCTACGTCGTCGTGCGCATCTGGGACGACAGGCGGATGGTAGTGCCGGTATCCTATTTCCTCGAAAAGCCGTTCCAGAACTGGACGACGAAAACATCGGACTTGCTGGGCACGGTGTTCCTCTATGTCGATCCGGCCGCCGATATAGGGCGCATCCGCGAGCGGTTCGTCGCGGCGGTGAAGGCGAATGCGCGCTGGGACGGGCGCGTCGCGATCCTGCAGGTGACCGACCACCGCGCCGATGCGCTGGAACTGCGCGGGCTGCTGTCGGCGCGCAATGCAGGGGTGGCGTTCGACCTGCGGTGCGAGGTGCGGGAGGCGATGCTGGATTTCCTGCGCGCCGAAATGCCCGAAGCGCTGGTGCGCAGCCGTCAGCGGATCGAGGCGGGGGAGGGGTTTACCAGGCTGTCCGGCGCGGCGGGATGAGGCTGAGCAGGGTATCGTAGAGGCGCGGCGCGATGGGGGAGACGAACTCCACGCCGACACGGCCTTCCTCGACCCAGCGGACCTCGGCGGCATAGTCGTTCAGGACCGGCAGCCAGAAGGTCACGCGCTCGCCCTTGAGCAGGGCGGCGTCGGTCCGGCACATGAGGCCGAGCGCGGAGATGTTGATGATCTGGACATCGTGCGTGCGCCCGCGCGCCGTCACATGGCTTACCATATCGACAAGCTCGCGCCGGGCGCGCCGCTGGTCGACGGCAGGGTCGCGGGAGCGAAGGACGTGGCCGAGATTGGCGAAGACCGATGAGGACATGGGGTGAGGCTATGCCGCTGGAAATGAACAAATTCCCAGCGAGCATGGTTAACGCCGCGCCATTGGACCCGCTTTGCGGTCAGTCGACGATCAGGCCGTGCTTTTTTGCGCCGAAACTGATCTTGTCGCCTGCTTTCAAGATGATAGTCGGCTCCGTCACGACTTCGCCATTCACCCGAATCGCACCCTCGGCGAGCTTGCGGCGGACTTCCTTGTTGGAGGTCGCGAAGCCCAGAGCGGTGTTCGCCTGAACGACGGTGAGTGCTTCGCCGCCAAGGCTGACGGTCGGCAGATTGGCGTCCGACGCGCCTTCCTCGAAGGTGCGGCGGGCGGTTTCGGCGGCGGCGGCGGCGGCGTCCTCGCCATGCGCCATGGCGGTCGCGGCATGAGCGAGGATCTTCTTCGCCTCGTTGATCTCCGCGCCTTCGAGTGCTTCCAGCCGGGCGATCTCATCGAGCGACAGGTCGGTGAAGAGGCGCATGAAGCGCCCCACGTCCGCGTCCTGCGTGTTCCGCCAGAATTGCCAATAGTCGTAGGGCGAGAGCGCGTCGGCGTTCAGCCACACCGCGCCCTTGGCGGTCTTGCCCATCTTGCCGCCGTCCGCCGTGGTGATGAGCGGAGAGGTCAGGCCGTAGACAGGCGTGCCGTCGACCCGGCGCGACAGCTCGATCCCGTTGACGATATTGCCCCACTGGTCCGACCCGCCCATCTGGAGCCGGCATCCCGCCCGCCGCGACAGTTCGAGGAAGTCGTAGGCCTGAAGGATCATATAGTTGAATTCGAGGAAGCTGAGCGACTGTTCGCGGTCGAGGCGCAGCTTCACGCTGTCGAAGCTCAGCATCCGGTTGACCGAGAAATGCTGGCCGATGTCGCGCAGGAAGGGGATATATTCGAGCGCGTCGAGCCAGTCGGCATTGTCGACCAGGATCGCGTCGGTCGGGCCGTCGCCGAAGGTCAGGAAGCGTTCGAACACCCGTTTGATGCTGGCGACATTCTCGGCGATCTTCTCGACCGTAAGGAGCGAGCGGGCTTCGTCGCGCAGCGAGGGGTCGCCGATCTTGCCGGTGCCGCCGCCCATCAGGACGATGGGCTTGTGCCCCGCCTGCTGCATCCGGCGGAGCATCATGATCTGCACGAGGCTGCCGACATGGAGCGAAGGCGCGGTCGGATCGAAGCCGATATAGCCCGGCACCACCTGCTTCGCGGCGAGGGCGTCGAGGCCGGCCGCATCGGTCAACTGGTGGATATAGCCCCGCTCGTCGAGCAGGCGCAGGAGGTCGGACTGGTAGTTGCTCATGGCGCGGGCCTGTAGCATCGCAGCCGGTGAACGGAAAGATGCCGTTCGCCCCGAGCTTGTCGAAGGGCGTCACTTCTTTCTAGTAAGGGGCTTCGACAGGCTCAGCCCGAACGGAATGTCACGATATGCCTCAATCCACCCTTGCAATCGGCCTGATGTCCGGCACGTCGCGCGACGGGATCGACGCGGCGCTGATCGAGACGGACGGGGAGGCCGCGGTGACGCCGGTGGCGTTTCACGCCATGCCCTATGACGAGGGGTTTCGCCTGCGCCTGACCGAGGCGTGCGCGCGGGCGATGGCGATGGAGACGCCGGGTTTCGAGCCGCTGATCGCCGCGGTCGAGGGGGAACTGACCGAACTGCATGTGCGTGCGGTGGCCGACCTGCTGGGGCGGAGCGGGCATATTGCGGAAGACATCGGCGTCATCGGCTTTCACGGCCATACGGTCGCGCACCGGCCCGAGCGGGGCTGGACGTGGCAGATCGGGGACGGCGCGGGTCTGGCGGGGGCGTTCGGCATCGCGGTGGTCGGCGATCTGCGCAGCGCGGACGTGGCGGCGGGCGGGCAGGGCGCGCCGCTGCTGCCGGTCTATCACCGCGCGCTGGCGGCGGGACTGGAGAAGCCAGCGGCGGTGCTCAATCTGGGCGGGGTGGCCAACATCACCTTCATCGGCGCGGACGGGACGCTGATCGCGTTCGATACCGGCATGGCGAGCGGCCTCATCGACAACTGGATGCAGACGCATGGCGACGCGGCGTTCGACGAGGGCGGCGCGTGCGCGGCGCGGGGCGCGGTGGACGAAGCGCGGCTGGAGGCGATGATGGCGGACCCATGGTTTAACGCGCCGCCGCCCAAGAGCATCGACCGGGAGCAGTTCAGCATCGACCCGGTGCGCGGGCTTTCGCTGGAGGACGGGGCGGCGACGCTGACCGCCTTTACGGCAGCGGCGGTGGCGCGCGCGATTGAGCACCTCCCCGAGCGGCCCGCCACCGTCCATGTCGCGGGCGGCGGGCGGCACAATGGAACGCTGATGGCGATGCTGGCGGAGCGGACGGGGGCAGCGGTGCTGCCGGTCGATGGCCTTGGCTGGGACGGCGACGCGCTGGAGGCGCAGGGGTTTGCCTATATGGCGGTGCGCAGCCTCAAGGGGCTGGCGATCAGTTTCCCCGGCACCACCGGCGCGCCCGAGCCGATCAGCGGCGGCGTGCTGTTCCGCCCCTGAGCGATCACGCCTTCTGTCCGGCGGCGTCGAGCCGTTCGAGCAGGCGGTCGACCTTTTCGTGCAGCGCCGCGATTTCCGATTCGGCGCGGATGTTGGTTTCATAATCGAGCCGCGCCTCCAGACGGTCCTTCGCCGCCTGCCGGTTCTGGCTCATCATGATGACGGGCGCCTGAAGCGCCGCCAGCATCGACAGCATCAGGTTGAGGAAGATGTAGGGGAAGGGATCGAAGGCGTGCTTCGCGAGGATGACCGTGTTCAGCACCGCCCAGGCGGCGAGGAACAGGCCGAAACCCATGATGAAGGTCCACGAGCCGCCGATGGCGGCGACGCGGTCGGCGAGCTTTTCACCGAAGGTCAGGCCGCTGTCGAACACCTCATAGACGTCGCGGGACGCAGGCGCGCGGCGGAGCGGGGCCGTGAGGAAACGGATGGCTGCATTCATAAATCACCTCTTGGGAGCGACCGTGCCGATGGTCGCTGCAAGAGGCAAGGCCGTTAGCGGCTCGCCTGCGCTCCCATCGGGACGGTCGTTCGACTATGGTCGCTACTGGACATGGTCCCCTCTCGGGAGTTGCGGAAAAAGGATCGCGCCTGCGCCCGATCCTCCGCCGACATGCGCCCGGCCGGACGCAAGGTCAAGGCCGCCGAGGGTTACAAATCGGTCATGTGGAAGACGCGGAAGGTCAGCGCTTGCGCGTAAGTTCGCGCATGGCGGCGTCAATCCCCTCGACCGTCAGCGGATACATGCGGTCGTTCATCAGATCGCGGACCATCTTGGTCGACTGGCTATAGTCCCAATAGGCTTCCTTCGCCGGGTTGAGCCAGACGGTCGCGGGATAGGTGCGGGCGACGCGCTGGAGCCAGACCGCGCCCGCTTCCTCGTTCATATGTTCGACCGACCCGCCCGGATGGCTGATCTCATAGGGACTCATCGCGGCGTCGCCGACGAAGATCACCTTATAGTCATGGCCATATTTGTGGAGGATGTCCCAGGTCGGCGTGCGCTCCGCAAAGCGGCGGCGATTGTCCTTCCACACGCCTTCATAGAGGCAATTGTGGAAGTAGAAGAATTCCATATTCTTGAATTCGCCGGTGGCGGCGGAAAACAGTTCCTCGGTCAGCTTGACGAACGGGTCCATGGAGCCGCCCACGTCGAGGAAGAGCAGCAGCTTGACCGCATTGTGCCGTTCTGGCCGCATCCGGATGTCGAGCCAGCCCTGCCGCGCGGTGCCCCGGATCGTTTCGTCGAGGTCCAGTTCGTCCGCAGCGCCTTCGCGCGCGAAACGGCGCAGGCGGCGCAGCGCCACCTTGATGTTGCGTGTGCCCAGTTCCCGGCTGTTGTCGAGATTGGCGAATTCGCGCTTTTCCCACACCTTGATCGCGCGCTTGTGGCGGGACTGGCCGCCGATCCGGACGCCTTCGGGGTTATAGCCGCCATTGCCGAAAGGCGAGGTGCCGCCGGTGCCGATCCACTTGTTGCCGCCCTGATGCCGCTCCTGCTGTTCCTCCAAACGCTTTTTCAGCGTCTCCATGATCTCGTCCCAGTCGCCCAGCGATTTGATCTTCTCCATCTCTTCGGGCGTCAGATATTTTTCGGCGACGAGGCGCAGCCATTCTTCCGGGATTTCGGCTTCCACGCCTTCTCCGCCCAGAACGCCGCGAAACACTCTGGCGAAGACCTGATCGAAGCGGTCGAACAGCCCTTCGTCCTTCACATAGGTCGCGCGGGCGAGATAGTAGAAGTCCTCGGGCCGCCGCTGGATCACGTCGCCGTCCAGCGCCTCCAGCAACAGCAGATGCTCCTTGATGCCGGCCGGAATACCGGCGGCGCGCAGGGCGTCGAGAAAATCGAGAAGCATGGCGCCTTGTCGATCAAGCGCAGGCGAGATGCAAGATGCGACAAAGGTCGTGACGGAAGAGAAATATTAAGTGTTGCAGTGCATGGTTAATAGGGCACTATCCAACATAAGCGGTTCGAGCGGGGAAAAGTTGGAAAATAGCGACTTACTGGCTGACCTGGGGGAAAGGTCAGGCGATATCGCGCTGCAATGCAGCGAAACTGCAGGCTTTCTGGGCGAAGTGAACCGCCGTATCCAGGCCGACGCCCTGCGTCTGGGCGAACTGGGCGCGCATATGGACCGGCTGGCGGCGAGCCAGTCGGAAAGCGTCACCGCCGCGCAGGAACTGAGCCTGACGGCCCAACGCGCCGAACAGATCATCACCCAGGGGCATGAGACAGTCGGCCTGTCCATCGGCGAAGTCACCGATCTGGCGCGGCAGGTGGGCGGGCAGGAAGGGCATCTGCGCCAGTTCCTGACCGTCATCGAGGCGGTGGGCGGCATTTCCGATGAACTGGGCGCGATTGCGCGGCAGACGCGTCTGCTGGGCGTCAACGCCGCCATCGAGGCGGCGCGGGGCGGCGAAGCGACGCAGGGCTTTGCCGTCGTGGCAGAAGAAATCCGCCGCCTCGCCGCACAGGCGGGCGATTGCGCGGCGTCGGTGGGCGAAAAGCTCGGCCAACTGGATCGTGACGCGCGGCTGCTGATCGGCGGGGTGGAAGCCAATATCCGCCGCAGCCGCGACGTCAGCGACCATATCGACCAGCTTCGCGTTTCCATGGCGGAGATCGCCGCGCTGGTCAGTCAGTTCAACGAGCGTTCGCACACTATCGTCCATTGCACCGACGCTGCCGATGGCGACGTGACGGCGCTGCGTCAGGGGCTGGCGCTGTTCCGGCGTTCGGCGACGGAAAATGCCAGCCGGGTCGATGGCGCGCGCGATCAGCTCGAAACGCTGGAGGGGATGGCCAACGCCATGCTCGACTGCGCGGCGCACGGACCGGGGCGCACGCGCAACAGCCGCTACATCGCGCTGGCGGAGGAAGGGGCGGACGAAATATCGGCGCTGATCGAACAGGCGCTGAAGGATGGGCGGCTGGATCGGGATGCGCTGTTCGATACGGCCTACAGCCCTGTCGCGGGGTCCGACCCGCCGCAATATGAAAATGGCTTCACCCGGTTCGCCGATGCCTTCGTCCAGCCGGTGCTGGACCGCCGGACGGCGCAGGACAGTGCGATCGTGGGCTGCTGCCTCATCGACATGAACGGCTATCTGCCCACGCACATCAGCGAACGGAGCCAGCCCCAGCGGCCCGGCGCGCGCGAATGGAATATGGATCATGCGCGCAACCGGCAGATTTTCATGGACGGCCAGACCCGTCGCGCGCTGGACGGGGAGGGGGATTTCTTCCTCTTCACCTACCGGCAGGATCTGGGCGAGGGGCGTTATCGCGCGCTGCGCAGCGTGTTCGTGCCGCTGGTCTTCGCCGGGCGGCGCTGGGGCGTCTATGAGGTCGGCTATCTGATCTGAGGATCAGCGCACCGCCGTGGTCGAGGCGCGCCGCACCGTGACATCGCCATTGGCCGCATAGGCGGCGACGGCAGCGGCCTGCGCGGTCTGGGGGTCCGTGCCGTCGATGATGGCGGCGACCTGCGCTGCATTGGGCGCCCGGTCATAGGTGCCGTAGAGGTCCGTCTGCCCGACCATATGGATCGAAAGCCGGTAGCCGGCGCCGTCCTGCGCCGGATCGAGCGCGAGCAGGGTGCCGCTGTCGTCCATCGGCACGATGATGGGGCCGTCGGCCCGGCCCGCCTGTTGCAGCATCTCGAAGCGGCCGTCGGCGGTCGCGATCGTGCCCCGGACGCAGAGGCTGTCCTGACCGTCGCGGGGGATGCCGACATCGCGCGGCGGGGCGGTTTCGCCGGTCGCGGCGGGGGCAAGGCTGGCCTGCGCGGTGTCGGACGCGGGGCATTGCGCGAAGCGGACGGGGGTGGCCGCGTGAAGTGTGGCGGGATCGTCAACCGCAAGGTTGGCGAGCATGGCGTCGAGCCCGGCGACCACTTCGGCGCGACGCGCGGTCGGTCCCGTCACGCGCAGCTTCACGATCCAGCGCCCGGCATGGACGAAGCCCGCCGCGGTCGTGAGTGCGCCGTCCGCCGCATCGTCATAGACGGCGCGGATGGCGCGGCCCGGCTGGCCGCCCACGGGCGCGCTGGCATAGGCGGTGCGCCGGGTCTTCGATCCGAACCGCGCCATGATCGCCTTGTCTGTCATATAGGCAGCGAGCGCGGCGTCGGCGTAGGTCGGCATATAGACGTAGAGCGTCGCCTGAATCTCGCCGTCTTCGGAGAGATATTGCGCATAATTGTCGATGGCGCGGCCGCCGTTGGAGGCTTCGCCGCTCTTGGCGAGAGACAGGTCGCCTACAGTCTGGGGCAGGACGATTCCGGCGGCGGGCGCACGCAGAGCGGTCGCGGTCGGCGTCCATGCCTCCGGCTCCCCGGCGGCGAGCGCGGGCGTCGTCATGCCGCACAGGCCAGCGGCCAGCAGCGCGACGGAGGCAATTCGGGCGGGCATTCGCATCGGCAACCCTCTCCAGATCCAGACCGTCTTCGCGCGGCCTTGAACGATGGGGAGAGGCTACAGCCAATACCGGCGGACGCAAGCGCCGATTTGGCTATTGCGGATTTTGCGCCGGATGATGGGGAAGGGCGGGATTGAGGACCGCCCAGTCTGGCGCGGCCTCCGTCCATATTTCCATCTGCGGCGCCATGCGCGCGGGGTCATCGAGCGCGCCCGCGCGCACGACGACAAGATGCGGGCGCACCTCCGTTCGGCTGAGCAGCGATGTGCCGCAGGTGGGGCAGAAGCCGCGCTGCATCGCATTGCCGCTGTCCGCCACATCCTCATGCCAGCGGACTTCGCCGGTGAGATGGAGAGCCTCGCGCGGGAAGATGACGTTCACCGTGCCGCCGCCCGCGCTCAGATACTGGCACAGGCGGCACCAGCAGCGGCGCGCGGTGAGGGGGGCAGCGTCGATCGAGAAGCGCACCGCGCCGCACAGGCATCCGCCTTCGTGCGCCATCGTCAGCGGCCCTGCCGGCGCGACATGAAGGCGAGGCGTTCGAACATCATGATATCCTGTTCATTCTTGAGCAGCGCGCCGTGGAGCGGCGGAATCGCCTTGGCGGGATCGCTGTTCTGAAGCACGTCGAGTGGCATATCCTCG
This sequence comes from Sphingobium amiense, assembly GCF_003967075.1. Classification (NCBI taxonomy): domain Bacteria; kingdom Pseudomonadati; phylum Pseudomonadota; class Alphaproteobacteria; order Sphingomonadales; family Sphingobiaceae; genus Sphingobium; species Sphingobium amiense. Next base: position 1,755,742 of record NZ_AP018664.1, on the reverse strand, counting down.
TTGAGGAGAAGTTTCAGCCAGTCGAGCAGCTCGGACGTGCTCGGCTTCTTCTTGAGGCCGGGCACTTCGCGGATGTCGTAGAAAATGTCCATCGCGCGCGACAGGAGGATTTTCTGGATGCCGGGGAAGTGGACCTCGACGATCTTCTCCATCGTCTCCCGGTCCGGGAACCTGATATAGTGGAAGAAGCAGCGGCGCAGGAAAGCGTCGGGCAGTTCCTTCTCGTTATTGGAGGTGATGACGACCACCGGCCGCTCGGCCGCCGCGATGGTTTCGCCCGTCTCGTAGACGTGGAAGGCCATGCGGTCGAGTTCCTGGAGCAGGTCGTTGGGAAACTCGATGTCGGCTTTGTCGATCTCGTCGATCAGGAGGACGGGCAGGCGGGGGGAGGTGAACGCCTCCCACAGCTTGCCCTTGCGGATATAGTTGCCGATGTCGTGGACGCGGGGGTCGCCGAGCTGGCCGTCGCGCAGGCGGGCGACGGCGTCATATTCGTAGAGACCCTGATGCGCCTTCGTCGTCGATTTGACGTTCCATTCGATGAGCGGAGCGTCGAGCGCGGCGGCGATTTCCTGCGCCAGCACGGTCTTGCCGGTGCCCGGCTCACCCTTCACCAGAAGCGGGCGGCGCAGCAGCACGGCGGCGTTGACCGCGACCTTCAGGTCGTCGGTGGCGACATAATCCTGCGTGCCTTCAAAACGCATAAGCCCGTTTGCCTCCCGTTGCTGCGTGCAACGCGCCTAGGGCAAAGCGTGGGGAGGGTGCAATCGTTAAAGGCGCGTCAGGCCTGACGGGCGCGCACGTCGGCCCGCGCGGCGAGCAGATCCCACAGGCCGCGATGCTGGTTCAGAAGCTGGCGCGCGCCGAACTGGATCGCGCGGTCGATGCCGTCTTCCCCGCCCACGGCGCGCGCGACATCGAGCGTCGCGGCGCGATCCGGCAGGATGCACGTCTGCGGCTCCACCCCTACGCGAATCGCCGCCATGTCGAGCACATGGCGCACCGCGCGCCAGTCGAGCACCAGCGCCATCGCCGCGCCCATGGCGCAGCCGCGCCGGTCGGACTGGGCCAGCATGTCGAGCGCATGCCGCTGCTGGCTGACCGCCGTTTCGCAATCGGCCTGACCCGCCGTGCTGGGGGCTGGGCCGGCGGCGACCGTCACCTGCGTCAGATAGGAGCGTTCGCGCGCGAAACCGTCTGCCGCCTCGATCAGCCAGTGGCGGGCGGCATTGTCCGCCGAACGGGTCGCCGCATGATCGACGACGCCGGGGTGGCGGCCATGGAGCATGCAGAGATAATAAGCGGCGTCGGCGAGATCGGCGATGGACAAAAGCGCCTGCCGCGACACGCCGGTGCTGGCGCGATTGGCATAGGCGTGCGAGGCCGTGCCATCGGACGCCACCAGCGCTTCCAGGATGCGCGCGATATCGCCGAACTGATAGCGCAGTGCCGCTTCGCTCATGCCAGACCTTCCAAACTGCCCCGCCGGGGCGGGATGGGTGAGGCAAGGCAATAGCGCAGCGGGGTAAACGTCCGGTATACGAACGCAGAAAGGGCGGCCCTGTAAGCCGCCCTTTTCCGTCACGGATGGTTAACGCAGGTTTACCGGCGTTCTTTTTATTGATCGAGGAAGCTGCGCATCTTGCGGCTGCGCGAGGGATGCTTGAGCTTGCGCAGCGCCTTCGCCTCGATCTGCCGGATGCGTTCGCGGGTCACGCTGAACTGCTGGCCCACTTCCTCCAGCGTGTGATCGGTGTTCATGCCGATGCCGAAGCGCATGCGCAGCACGCGCTCCTCGCGCGGGGTAAGGCTGGCGAGCACGCGGGTGACGGTTTCCTTGAGGTTCGCCTGAATTGCCGCGTCCACCGGAATGATCGCGTTCTTATCCTCGATGAAGTCGCCAAGGTGGCTGTCCTCCTCGTCGCCGATCGGCGTTTCGAGCGAGATCGGTTCCTTGGCGATCTTCATCACCTTGCGCACCTTCTCCAGCGGCATGGAGAGACGCTCGGCCATCTCTTCCGGAGTCGGCTCGCGGCCCTGCTCGTGCAGGAATTGGCGGCTGGTGCGGACGAGCTTGTTGATCGTTTCGATCATGTGGACCGGGATGCGGATGGTCCGCGCCTGATCCGCGATCGAGCGGGTAATCGCCTGCCTGATCCACCATGTCGCGTAGGTGCTGAACTTGTAGCCGCGGCGATATTCGAACTTGTCGACCGCCTTCATGAGGCCGATATTGCCTTCCTGAATAAGATCAAGGAATTGCAGGCCGCGGTTCGTATATTTTTTAGCGATGGAAATGACGAGGCGAAGGTTCGCCTCGACCATTTCCTTCTTCGCGATCCGGGCTTCACGCTCGCCCTTCTGCACCATGTTGACGATGCGGCGGAATTCGCTCAGCGACATGCCGGTCGCCTGCGCGATTTCGCTCACCTCGTTGCGGATGCGCTCTACGGCGTTCGCTTCGGCAGCGGCGAAGGCGGACCATTTCTTGTCGAGACCGCCGACCTTGTCGAGCCATGCGTCGTCCAGCTCGTGATTGACGTAGCGGTCGAGGAAGTCCTTGCGGCTGACCTTGTGCCGCTCCGCCAGACGCAGCATCTGCCCGCCCAGTGCGGTCAGGCGGCGGTTATAGGCGTAGAGCTGGTCGACCAGATATTCGATCTTCTGCTGGTGAAACTGGACGCTTTCCACCTCGGCGGTCAGGCTTTCGCGCAGCGCCTGATAATCGTCCTCCGCCTTCTGGCTGAGAGCGTCGCCGTTCGCCATGGCGAGCATGCGCGCTTCCTGCGCCTGCGAGAAGCTGCGGAAGATTTCGGTGATGGTCGCAAACTTCTCCAGCGCCATCGGCTTGAGCGTTTCTTCCATCTGGGCGAGCGAGAGCGTGTTGTCCTCCTCCTCATCCTCCTCGGTGCGGCGGGCGCGGCGTTCGGTCAGGCCGTCCTCATCCTCGTCCGAGTCGGCAGGCTCCTCCTCCGGCTCTTCCTCTTCCTTGAAGCTCGGACCGGCGGTCTTTTCGCTGATCTCGCCATCGTCGTCCTCGGCGCCCTCTTCGAGATTTTCGGGCGCCGGGTCCTTGGACAGCATCGCGTCGAGATCGAGAATCTCGCGGAGCTGCATTTCGCCATTGTTGAGCGCGGTCGACCATTCGATGATCGCGTTGAAGGTCGTCGGGCTTTCGCACAGGCCGAGGATCATCGTGTCGCGGCCCGCTTCGATCCGCTTGGCGATGGCGATTTCGCCCTCGCGGCTCAGCAGTTCGACAGCGCCCATTTCGCGCAGATACATGCGCACCGGATCGTCGGTCCGGTCGACCGTTTCCTTCTTCTTTTCGGTGACGAGCTTCGGGCCGTCGTCGTCCGAACCTTCCTCGGCCGAATCGTCGGTGTCGTCGTCGCGCTGATCGTCGCCGTCCTCGCCGGCTTCCTCATTCTCGACGATGTTCACGCCCATGTCGTTGAGCGCGGACATGACATCCTCGATCTGCTCGGAGGACATCTGGTCCTGCGGCAGGGCGTCGTTCAGTTCGTCATAGGTGATGTAGCCGCGCTTTTTCGCGCGAGCGATCAGCTTCTTGACCGACGCTTCGTTGAGGTCGAGCAGGGGAGCATCGCCGCCATCCTCGCCATCGCCCGCGCCGTTATTCTTGCTGTTCGCCTTGGTCGCCATTACTTCGCCTTGCACTTCGCGATGCCGGTCAGGGCACCGCAATCAAATACCATCTTCGGGCTGCACGAGTTCCGCCAGTCGTCGGTCGTGATCGGCCTTTAGCGCGCGGATGCGCTGCTGCTCAGCGAAATTTTCCTCGCTGAAGTCCTTCTCGAACCGCCTCGTTGCTTCCACCAGCGCCGCTTCCAGCTCCGGTCCCTGCGCCATCACCCGCACAGCTTCCTCCAGATCGCGCGCCACGCGACCGGGATCGGCTGTCATCCTGTGTGGGGTGAGTGAGAACGTGTCGGCCCGGAGCATCCCCTTGGCCCTATTATACACTTCACCTTGGCCCAATATGGTAAGGAGGGCATGCGTTTCAACTGTTTCTTTGCGCAGCGAGCACTCGATCATCGCCCCGAGCAGTTGCGAGAGGACCGGATCCGCGATTCGCAGGGCCGAAAGCGGCTCGCGGTGCGGCGCGATCTGGTCGGGATGGCGCAGCAGACTGGCAAGAACGGCGCTCAGCAATCTTTGTTCCAGCCCGCTCACGCCGATCGCCCGCGCTTCGGTGCCCGCGGGCGGGAGGGGCGGTTTCCAGTTGCCGCGCCGGTCGCGCTGCCAGCGCGGCGCGGAGTTGCCCCCCGTGCCGCGCGGCTGGGCGTTCTGGCTGTCCCGCCGCGCGAAGAACAGGGCGTCGTAACGCTCGCGAAACTCATGGGCATAGTGGGCACGCACATCGGGGTGCTGGATCGAATCGGACAGGGCGCGCAGCCGCTGTTTGAGTGCGGCTTTCTGCTCGGGCGTGTCGAGCGGGGCGGCTGCTATCTCATGGCTCCACAAGCGCTCGACCAGCGACTGCGCCTTGTCCAGCACCGCGTCCATCGCAGCGGGGCCGCTGTCGCGGAGGAGATCGTCAGGGTCTTGCCCCGCCGGAAGCGTCGCGAAGCAGAGGCTGTGGCCGGGCCGCAGCAGTGGAAGGGCGCGGGCGGCGGCGCGGATCGCGGCCTTCTGCCCCGCGCTGTCGCCGTCGAAGCAGAGGATGGGCACCTCCACCATCTTCCAGAGGCGCTCGATCTGGTGCTCGGTGAGTGCGGTGCCCAGCGGCGCGACGGCATCGGCAAAGCCCGCCTGCGCCAGCGCGATCACGTCCATATAGCCTTCGACGACGATGATGCGCCCGGTCTGGCGGCTGGCCGGGGAAGCGCGGTCGATATTGTAAAGCGTGCGCCCCTTATCGAAAAGGGGGGTGTCGGGCGAGTTCAGATATTTGGGTTCGCCGGTCCCGAGAATGCGCCCGCCAAAGGCAATCACCCGCCCGCGAATGTCGCGGATCGGCAGCATGAGGCGGCCGCGGAAGCGGTCGTAGCTTTCGCGTTTTCTTTTGCTTTCGCCATCCGGCTCGGCGCCATCCGGCTCGATGAGCAACCCTGCCTCGATCAGCATCGGGTCGCCAAATTCCCTGAGCGCGGTCTTCAGCTTTCCGCGCGAGTCGGGCGCGAAGCCGAAACCAAAAGCCCGGCGCGTGGCCTCGCTGATGCCGCGTTTGTTCAGATAGGCGCGCGCCTCCGCGCCTTCGATGGAGTCGAGTTGCGCGACGAAGAAATCCTGCGCCGCCGCCATCACGTCATGCAGCCCCTTCGCCTGTTCGGCCCGTTTCGCGGCGCGCGGGTCGGGGGCGGGGACATCCATTCCGGCGGTGGCGGCCAGTTCCTTCACCGCCTCCATGAAGGGCAGGCCGCGATGATCGGTCATCCAGCGGATCGCGTCGCCATGCGCGCCGCAGCCGAAACAATGGTAGAAGCCCTTTTCGTCGTTGATTGTGAAGCTGGGCGTCTTTTCGTTATGGAACGGGCAGCAGGCCTTATGTTCGCGACCCGCCTTCTGCACCTTCACCGTCCGGCCTATCAGCGTCGACAGCGACGTGCGGGCGCGCAGTTCGTCGAGAAATTGCGGGGTGAGGGTCATGAGGCTCCGCCGGCCATACTCCCCTCCCGCTTGTGGGAGGGGTCGGGGGAGGGCATGTCCGCTATCACCCGTTCGATTTCACTGATAACGCCTTCGATGTTGCCCAAGACATCATGGTTCCAGAAGCGGATCACGCGAAAACCTTGGGCCTCGATATAATTGGTCCGTTCTGCATCGGCATCCTCGTTGTGCTGGCCACCGTCGATTTCCATTACGAGTCTGTTCGAACGTGCCACAAAATCGCAAATGAAGGGGCCGATCGGCACTTGGCGATTGAACCGGATGCCAGCGACCTTCCGGGCACTGATCGCCCGCCACAATGTTCGTTCGGCTTCCGTCGCATTGTGGCGCAGGGCGCGCGCTTTTGCTGTAGGGCGGGCGTAGCCTTTATCCATCGGTGCCGAACATGCCCTCCCCTGACCCCTCCCGCAAGCGGGAGGGGAATAGGTGAAGCGCCCTATGAAAGGGCCGCCTTCACCAGGCCGCTTGCCTTGCTCATGTCGATGACGCTGCCGTGGCGTTCTTTCAGCACGGCCATCACCCGGCCCATATCCTTGACGCTCTCCGCGCCGACTTCCGCCTTGATGCCTTCGATCGTGGCCTTCGTTTCGTCCTCGGTCATCTGGGCCGGGAGGAAGCTCTCTATCACGTCCAGTTCGGCCTGTTCCTTCGCCGCCAGTTCCTCGCGACCGCCGCTTTTGAACATGTCGATCGATTCGCGGCGCTGCTTCACCATCTTCTGCAGCACCTCCACGACCACGGCGTCGTCGTCCGGCACGCTCGACGCGGTGCGCAGTTCGATGTCGCGGTCCTTCAGTTTGGCGAGGATCAGGCGCACCGCGGCAAGGCGTTCCTTGTCGCCCGCCTTCATCGATTCGATCTGGGCGCTCTTGATGGTGTCGCGAATCATGGCGAGCTAATCCTGTGTCTTGCGGAAAGAAGCAGATATAGCGGCAAAAGAGATTTTTAACAGACGTTGACCTTGTGGGGCCACGCGCCTACCTGACCGGCCGTTTAACCCGCATCAGACGGGTTCCCGCAAAAGCATAAGAAGGAACCGCAGACCATGGCTGACGCCAAGACCCTCATTGTGCCCAAAGGAGCGACAGGGGTCGTGGTTTTTGCCGATGGCAGCGCGGTTTTCGGGCGCGGATTCGGCGCGGTCGGCGAAGCGGTGGGCGAACTCTGCTTCAACACGTCCATCACCGGCTATCAGGAGATCATGACCGATCCGTCCTACGCCGGGCAGATCATCAACTTCACCTTCCCCCATATCGGCAATGTCGGCACGAACCTCGACGATGTGGAGGCCGATAATCCTTATGCGCTCGGCTGCATCGTGCGGCAGGACGTGACCGCGCCCAGCAATTTCCGCAATGTCGAACCTTTCGACCAGTGGATGCGGGTCAATGGGCGGATCGGCGTGGCGGGCGTGGATACGCGGGCGCTGACCCGGCTCATCCGGGTGAAGGGCGCGCCCAATGTGGTGATCGCTTACGATCCCGAGGGCAGTTTCGACATTGAGGCTCTGGCGGCGAAGGCGGCTGGCTGGCCGGGGCTGGAGGGGATGGACCTCGCCATCGAAGTCACCGGCAAGGAAAGCCGCCTGTGGAAAGACGGCGTGTGGCGGCTGGGCTTTGGCTATGGGGCAGGGGAGGCGACCGACGACCGCCCCCATGTCGTCGCCATCGACTATGGCGCAAAGAACAATATCTTCCGCAACCTTGTGAAGGCCGGCGCGCGCGTCACCGTGCTGCCCGCCACCGCCACCTATGAGCAGGTGATGGAGCAGAAGCCCGACGGCGTGTTTCTCTCTAACGGCCCCGGCGATCCCGCCGCGACCGGCGCCTATGCCGTGCCGGTGATCGCCGCGCTGCTGACCGAGAATGTGCCGGTGTTCGGCATCTGTCTGGGGCACCAGCTTCTCGGGCTGGCCGTGGGCGCGAAGACGATCAAGATGCATCAGGGCCACAGAGGCGCGAACCACCCGGTCAAGCGCCTGTCGGACGGGTTGGTCGAGATCACGTCGATGAACCACGGCTTCGCGGTCGACGCCGACACGCTGCCCGATAACGTGCGCGCCACCCATGTGTCGCTCTTCGACGGCAGCAATTGCGGCATCGAACTGACGGATAAAAACGCTTTCTCGGTCCAATACCACCCCGAAGCCTCGCCGGGTCCGCAGGACAGCTTCTACCTGTTCAAGCGGTTCGTCGATGGCATCAAAGGTTCAGTCGCCGCGTGAGCCAGAACCTGCCCCCCGTCGACGAAGCGCGCCTCGCCGCTGAGTGGGAGGCGGACCGTGAGGTTCTCGCCAACCTCGCCGCCAACGGCGACGTCGCGCGCATGGCCCGGCCCGTGGACGTCAGCTTCCGGGGCAGCGAGCAGGATTTCGAGCGCGTTCTGACCATCGCCAGCCAGTTCGGCTTTGTCGAACTGGACCGGGAGGAAGATGAGGATGGCGACCTGTTCCTATTCCTCGAATGCGTGCAGCCGGTCGATGAAGCCTCGATCCGTGCGCTGACGAAAAAGTGCCTCCAGATCGAAATCCTCTGCGGCGTCGAATATGACGGCTGGGGCTGCGAAGCGCAGGCGGGGGGCGTGCATTGATGATCGACCTAAGGAGGGACTGAGCAATGGCTACGGTGCGCGACTTCACAGTTGAACATCTGGATAATGCTCGGCCTCATGAAGAGGTCGAAACTATCGTGCGGCTGGTTGATTGCGGCCGAGAAAGGCTGATCCAGATCGACACCTACGGCCGGCCCGGTCGAGAGATGCCTGGCAAAGTTTCGCAGACAATTCGCTTAGATAAAGCCGCTTTTGAAAAGCTGGTGCAGATCGGGAAAAGCCACTTCTGATGCCTAAAAGAACCGACATCTCCTCCATCCTCATCATTGGCGCGGGGCCGATCATCATCGGTCAGGCGTGCGAGTTCGATTATTCGGGCACGCAGGCGGTGAAGGCGCTCAAGGAAGAGGGCTATCGCATCATCCTGGTCAATTCCAACCCGGCCACGATCATGACCGACCCGGAATTTGCCGACGCGACCTATGTCGAGCCGATCACGCCCGAAATCGTGGCGAAGATCATCGAGAAGGAGCGGCCGGACGCGGTGCTCCCCACGATGGGCGGGCAGACGGCGCTTAACACCGCGCTCGCGCTGTTCAACGACGGCACGCTGGAGAAGTTCGGCGTCAAGATGATCGGCGCGGATGCCGAGGCCATCGACAAGGCGGAGGATCGCCTCAAGTTCCGCGACGCGATGGACAAGATCGGGCTGGAGTCTGCCCGCTCGCGCATCGCGCACACGATGGAAGAGGCGCTCGACGCGCTGGAGTTTACCGGCCTTCCCTCGATCATCCGGCCGAGCTTCACGCTGGGCGGGACTGGCGGCGGCGTCGCCTACAACCGGGAAGAGTTCAGGCGGATCGTCGCCGAAGGGCTGGACGCATCCCCCACCACCGAAGTGCTGATCGAGGAATCGCTGCTCGGCTGGAAAGAATATGAGATGGAGGTCGTGCGGGACCGCAACGACAACTGCATCATCATCTGCTCCATCGAGAATGTCGATCCGATGGGCGTCCATACGGGCGATTCCATCACTGTCGCGCCCGCGCTGACGCTGACCGACAAGGAATATCAGATCATGCGCAACGCATCCATTGCGGTGCTGCGTGAAATCGGTGTAGAAACAGGCGGTTCCAACGTGCAGTTCGCGGTCAATCCGAAGGACGGCCGCCTGATCGTGATCGAGATGAACCCGCGCGTATCGCGCTCCTCGGCGCTGGCGTCGAAGGCGACCGGCTTCCCCATCGCCAAGGTCGCGGCGAAGCTGGCGGTCGGCTACACGCTCGATGAGATCGAGAATGACATCACCGGCGCGACCCCCGCGTCGTTCGAGCCGACCATCGACTATGTCGTGACCAAGATCCCGCGCTTCGCCTTCGAAAAGTTCAAGGGGTCCGAGCCTCTGCTCGGCACCGCGATGAAGTCGGTGGGCGAGGTGATGGCCATCGGCCGCAACATCCACGAATCGATGCAGAAGGCGCTGCGTGGCCTGGAGACCGGCCTGTCCGGCTTCAACAATGTCGAGCATCTGGAAGGCGCGGCCAAGGACGACATCGTCGCCGCGCTCGCCCAGCCGACGCCCGACCGGCTGCTGATCGCGGCGCAGGCGCTCCGTGAAGGCCTGAGCGTCGCGGAGATCCACGCGATTGCGAAGTTCGACCCGTGGTTCCTCGACCGCCTCAAGGAAATCGTTGAGGCCGAAGCCGAAGTGCTGGAGCATGGCCTGCCGCAGGATGCCGATGGGATGCGGCGGCTCAAGTCCATGGGCTTTTCCGACAAGCGGCTGGCCTATCTCGCGCTCAAGTCCGCCAATCTGCGGGGCATGGAGCGGGGCATCGCGCGCGGATCGGGTCTGATCCACGAAACGGTGAAGGCGATGACCGGCGGCGTCACCGAAGACGAAGTGCGCGCGCTGCGCCACAGGCTCGGCGTCCGGCCCGTCTTCAAGCGCATCGACACCTGCGCCGCCGAGTTCGAGGCGAAGACGCCCTATATGTATTCGACCTACGAAGCGCCGCTGTTCGGCGAGGCGGAGAATGAGGCGCAGCCGTCCGACCGCAAAAAGGTCGTCATTCTGGGCGGCGGTCCCAACCGGATCGGGCAGGGGATCGAGTTCGACTATTGCTGCGTCCACGCCTGCTTCGCGCTGGCCGACGCGGGCTATGAGACGATCATGGTCAACTGCAATCCGGAAACGGTGTCGACCGACTATGACACGTCCGACCGCCTCTATTTCGAGCCGCTGACGGCGGAGGATGTGCTGGAAATCCTGAGCGTCGAGATGTCGGCGGGGACGCTGGCGGGCGTCATCGTGCAGTTCGGCGGGCAGACGCCGCTGAAGCTGGCGCAGGCGCTGGAGGATGCGGGCGTGCCGATCCTGGGCACTTCGCCCGACGCCATCGACCTTGCCGAAGACCGCGAGCGGTTCGCAGCGCTGATCGACCGGCTCAAGCTGCGTCAGCCCGCCAACGGCATCGCCCGTAGCCGGGAAGAGGCGATCGCCGTCGCCAACCGCATCGGCTATCCCGTCCTCATGCGCCCGTCCTATGTGCTGGGCGGCCGCGCGATGGAGATTGTCGACGGTCAGGCGCAACTGGAGGAATATATCGCGACCGCCGTTCAGGTGTCGGGCGACTCGCCGGTCCTGATCGACCAGTATCTGCGCGACGCCGTCGAAGTGGACGTCGATGCGCTGTGCGATGGCGACGATGTGGTGGTGGCGGGCGTGCTCCAGCATATCGAGGAAGCCGGGGTCCATTCGGGCGACAGCGCCTGCTCCCTGCCGCCCTACAGCCTGTCGGTGGAGGTCATCGCGGAAATCGAACGGCAGGCCGATGTGCTGGCTCGCGCTCTCTCCGTCCGCGGCCTCATGAACATCCAGTTCGCGGTCAAGGACGAGACGGTCTACCTGATCGAGGTCAATCCGCGCGCCAGCCGGACCGTGCCCTTCGTCGCCAAGGCCATCGGCACGCCCATCGCCAAGATCGCGAGCTGGGTGATGGCGGGCGAGAAGCTGAAAGACCTGCCAAAGATCGACCGCAACGCCATCGACCATATCGCGGTCAAGGAAGCCGTCTTCCCCTTCGCGCGCTTCCCCGGCGTCGACCCGGTGCTCTCACCGGAAATGAAGAGCACGGGCGAAGTCATGGGAATCGATAGCGATTTCGCGACCGCTTTCGCCAAGGCGCAGATCGGTGCGGGCACCGTCCTGCCCAAGGAAGGCACCGTGTTCGTGTCCGTCAAGGACAGCGACAAGCCCGTCATCCTGCCCGCCGTGCAGAAGCTGTCCGCGATGGGCTTCACCATCATCGCGACCGGCGGCACGGCCAAATATCTGGAGGAACACGGGATCGCGGTCGAGCGCGTGAACAAGGTCGCCGAAGGCCGTCCGCATATCGTGGACCGGATCACCGATGGCGACGTGCAGTTGATCTTCAACACGACCGAGGGCTGGCAGTCGCTCAAGGACAGCAAGGCGATCCGCACGTCCGCGCTGCGGGCCAAGATTGCGAGCTTCACCACGGCGGCGGCGAGCGTCGCGGCGGCGGACGCCATCGAGGCGCTGCGGGGACGCGCCCTTGAAGTGCGGGCGCTCCAGTCCTATTATCCCCTGTCGCACGCTTGATCCCCTGCACAGGAATGAGGTTGCGGGGCGGCTCTGCCCACAGAGCCGCCGAAGGGAAGTTTTGACGAAGGATTTTAGGGAATGGCGACCGTCGAGAAGATGCCGATGCTGCAGATGGGCTATGACAAGCTCAATGCGCAGCTCCGCGAGCTGAAGGCCGAACGGCCGCAGATCGTGGACGCCATCGAAGAAGCGCGCGCCCACGGCGATCTTTCGGAAAATGCAGAATATCACGCTGCCAAGGAACGGCAGGGCCAGGTCGAGGCGACCATCGTCGATCTGGAGGACAAGCTGTCCCGCGCTCAGGTGATCGACCCGACGACCCTGTCGGGCGACCGGATCGTGTTCGGCGCGACGGTCACGCTGCTGGACGAGGACGACAAGCCGATCCGTTATCAGATCGTGGGTCAGGCCGAGGCCGACGCCAAGGCGGGCATGATCAGCTATAACAGCCCGCTGGGGCGCGCGCTGATCGGGCGCGAGGTCGGCGATGAGGTCGAGGTGTCGGTTCCTTCGGGCGACAAATTCTACCTTGTCGACAAGATCGAGTTCATCTGACGCCGTGACCCTTCCCGCCGGCCGCGCCACCAACGCTCTGGCGGTGGTCTGCGTCCTGATATTCCTGCTGCTGTTCCTGACGGACCGGGTGAATGACGCCGCCGTCATGGGCGGCTTCATACCCGCTCGGGTGAACTCGCCCGATCTGCTGGCGGGCATGGCGGCGGTGCCATGGTGGCTGACGCCGCTGACCTGCACGCTGATCCATGCGGGCTGGCTCCATATCGGCTTTAACATGCTGATGCTCGTCTTCTGCGGGCGGCAGGTCGAACATGTGCTGGGGTGGAAGGGGACGCTGGTCCTCTATGGCGTGGGCGCTTATGCCGCATGTCTCGCGCAATGGGCGATCGGCCCGTCGTCGACCGACCCCATGGTCGGCGCGAGCGGCGCGATCTCGGCGATCATCGCCACCTATGCACTGCTCTACAGCCAGCAGCAGGTCCGCCGCATCGGGCCGCTTTCCGCCAATCTGGTGCGGATGCTCTGGCTGGCGGCGGCGTGGATCACGCTTCAGGTGATGATCGGCGTCGCGGGCGGCGCCGGGCTGGCGGACATAGGCCGCATCGCGGTCGCGGCGCATATCGGCGGCTTCCTGGCGGGGCTGGCGCTGACCCGGCCTCTGCTGCTCTGGCGCTTCCGCCGCAAGCCGCATTCGGTGCAATGAAGGCTCCGCCCGCCCTGCGTGTAGGGCGAGCGGATTGCGATGTGTCAGGCGGCGGGGAGTTCGGGTTCCAGCAGCCGGTGCAGATGGACGATTACATAGCGCATCTCCGCATCGTCGACCGTGCGCTGCGCCGCTGACCGCCACGCCTTTTCCGCCGACGCATAGTCAGGGAACACGCCGACGAGATCGACGGCGCTCAGATCCTGAAACTCCAGTGTCTGCGGATTGGTAACGCGACCACCCATGACAAGATGCATCTTGCTCATGCCTGCTTATTCTCCCTTGGCTGATGGCGGCGCCTTAGCATCGCCGCACCCATCAGCCAAGGAGTGCGCGGGAAAACCGCATGGTGGCGGTCGCAATCGGCCTCATTGCTTGGGCAGGCGGGCCTTGATCGTGTCGGCCAGCGCCTCCACCTTCGCCACGACCGCCGAAGCGACATCGTCGGCAAGGCGCGACGCCTTGGTGGACAGGTCCGACGCGGCGACGCTGTCTTTCGCAGCAGCTGCCCGGTCGCGCGCCACGGCGGCGGCGTCCTTTGCGGTCGCGACGAGATCGCCCGCCGTGTCACCGGCGCGGTCAAGCACCTTCGCAGCGCCATGCTTCACCGTTTCGGCCTGATCGGCAGCGACGGTTCGCGCGGCGACGGCGGCCTCGAGGATGCGGGCGCCTGCGGTCGAGGCGAGGCCGGGCAGCGCCTTCATCGCGCGGCGGCTCTTGGGAAACATCCATGCGACGACCGCGCCCACGGCGACGGCCCCGGCCACAGCCGCGATGGGATGTTCCTGCACGATCTCGTTCGCGCGGGTGGCGACCCGCTGGGTGCGGTCGCGCGCGTCGCCATAGGCTTCGCTCGCCCTGTCACGGCCAGTGGCGATCAGGTCGCTTGCGCCGTCGCGCGCCTTGCCTGCGCCGTCCCTGATGCGTTCGGCGGTGGTCGCCGCCGCGTCGTTCGCGGCTTCGCGGACGCGGGTCACTTGAGCGCGGATGTCAGCCATTGTCAGTCTCCAATTCATTCGAACGGGCATTCGTCAGGCGAACGTATAGCCGCCGGAAAAGTGCCGTCACCGGTCGGCGTGCGAAATAGAGCAGGATGGCGGCCCCCGCCGCGCCGACCGCGACAGGGTTTTTGCGCGCCTTGTCGCCGACGCGCGCCACGCTGTTTTTGACAGCGCCGCTGATCTTCGCCTTCACGTCCTGTTTCAGGCGGGCGGGGGCGATCCGCGCTCCGGCGTCGTGCGCGCTCTGGCGGAGTTGCGCCCTGGCGGCTTCGGCGCGGGCCACCGCGGCCCGATAGGATGTTTCCTGGGTCATGGCGTAATCGCCTTCATCATCCGGCTGATGCAGCCTTTTGCCAGCAGGAGCAGCAGCATGACCACGACCAGCGCGCCGCCCACCACGATGAGCGTCGCCCAGATTGGCGCGATGACCTGCGCCAGCGCGAATATCAGGCCGATCAATAACGCCACGATGGCCGCGAAAACGAGGATCAGCGCAATGACACCCAGAATGGCGGCATTGCGCACCCCTACCGCCACGATGCCGGCGCGCAGCTTCTGCTTTTCCGCCTCCGCCGACGCATAGGCGCGGCCATCCTCGATCAGTCGCGCAAACGTCGCGCGCACGCTGTCATCGGCCGCGTCGGGAGCATCGCCGCTCGCATGCGGCGTCACCGCCGGTTCGGCTGGCTCATCTGTCACTTATATGCCTCCGCCCCGCCGTGCGGGCCTGTGCGTCGGGTGGGTAGGGCAGCGCCCCTTATTCGTCGGAGCCTTTGGCCAGACGCATCAGGACATAGCCGACCACCGCCGCCGCGCCGATGGCGACAGCCGGGCTTTTGCGCACGAAATCGCGCGCCTCGGTCATCAACTGGTCGACGTCCTTGCTGTCCAGCGTGTCCGCCGCACCCGCGACCGACTGCGCCGCCTGACGGGCATAGTCGCCATATTGCGGGCCGAGCTTCGCATCGACCGTGTTGGCCGTGTCCGAGATAAGCTTTGCGAGGCTCTGCATCGCGGTGCCGGTCTTGTCCTTGGCGATCACGGCGGCGGACTTGGCGGTCTTGCCCGCCTGTTCCCTGATGGGTTCGATCTGCGCCTTCCAGTCGATAGAGCGGATCGCTTCGCTGGCCACGCGCGCCTTTTCGGTGGCCTGCGCCTTGATCGGCACGACCTGCTCGCTCAGCCTGGCGTTCGCCTTCGAAGCGGCCTTGCGCGCGGATGCCTTGATTTCGGCGGAGGCGGCGGTGACATCGGCTTTCGCCTTTGCGATCTTCGCCTTGACCGGCTTTTCGGCGGCAGGCTTGCGTCCGCGCTTGGCGGGTGTTGCGGGCGTTTCGGCCATTGTCGTCTCATCTCCCTTTTCAGAAGGCGCCATGGACGCCGCGTGCGTTCTCATGACCCCAATGCTTGCCGCCGGATGCAGTTCCGCAGGAAACCTTCGGCATTTTTTGCGTCCGCGCAAGCCCCCGCATTGCCAAGCAGGGGGGCGCTGGCTAAGCGGAGCGCGCGAAAAGGCCGTGTGGCCGCCGTTACGACGCCAAGTGCAGGGAGCGATCATGACCGCCATTCTCGATATTCACGCCCGCCAGATTCTCGACAGCCGGGGCAATCCCACGGTCGAGGTCGACGTCATGCTGGAGGATGGCAGTTTCGGCCGCGCCGCCGTGCCTTCGGGCGCATCCACCGGCGCATATGAAGCGGTGGAGAAGCGCGACGGGGACAAGAGCAAATATCTGGGCAAGGGCGTGCTGCAGGCCGTTGCCGCCGTGAATGACGAGATTGCCGAACAGATCATCGGCCTCGACGCTGAGGATCAGGCGGAAGTCGATGCGGCGATGATCGGACTCGACGGCACGGAGAACAAGTCGCGTCTGGGCGCCAACGCCATCCTGGGCGTCTCGCTCGCCGTGGCGAAGGCCGCCGCCGATGCG
Organism: Sphingobium amiense; assembly: GCF_003967075.1. Taxonomy (NCBI): domain Bacteria; kingdom Pseudomonadati; phylum Pseudomonadota; class Alphaproteobacteria; order Sphingomonadales; family Sphingobiaceae; genus Sphingobium; species Sphingobium amiense. The sequence continues at coordinate 1,739,779 of NZ_AP018664.1, read as the reverse complement.
CGCGGCCTGCCGCTCTACCGCTATGTCGGCGGCGTGTCCGCGCATGTGCTGCCGGTGCCGATGATGAACATCATCAATGGCGGCGAACATGCCGACAACCCCATCGACTTTCAGGAATTCATGGTCATGCCGGTCGGCGCGGAAAGCATCGCCGACGCGGTGCGGATCGGGTCCGAAATCTTCCACACGCTGAAGAAAGGCCTGCACGACAAGGGGCTGGCCACCTCGGTCGGCGACGAAGGCGGTTTTGCGCCCAACATCGCCTCCACCCGCGACGCGCTCGACTTCATCCTCGCGAGCATCGAGAAGGCGGGATACAAGCCCGGCGACGATGTCGTGCTGGCGCTGGACTGCGCGGCGACCGAGTTCTTCAGGAACGGCAAATATGAGATTTCGGGCGAGGGTCTGTCGCTCTCCCCGGTCGAAATGGCCGATTATCTCGCTGCGCTGTGCGCCGACTATCCGATCAAGTCGATCGAGGACGGCATGAGCGAGGATGATTTCGAAGGCTGGAAGGCGCTGACCGACAAGATCGGGAACAAGGTGCAGCTCGTGGGCGACGACCTGTTCGTCACCAACCCCGCCCGCCTCGCCATGGGCATCGGCAAGGGGCTGGCCAACTCGCTGCTGGTGAAGGTCAACCAGATCGGCACGCTGACCGAAACGCTGGCCGCCGTCGATCTGGCGCACCGTTCGCGCTACACCGCCGTCATGTCGCACCGCTCGGGCGAGACCGAGGACGCGACCATCGCCGACCTCGCCGTCGCGACCAATTGCGGGCAGATCAAGACCGGCTCGCTCGCGCGGTCCGACCGGCTCGCCAAATATAACCAGCTCATCCGCATCGAGGAAGAACTGGGCGACATCGCCGTTTATGCGGGACGCTCGATTTTCCGCTGAGTCCGTAACGAAGCGGCTGGTCGCAGGAGAATGATTTTTCTCTTGCGGCCAGCCATTTTTCATGATTCTTCTGGCCCATGGCGCATATCGCGAAACTTCGGCTTCTTCTTTTCTCGGCCTTCGGTCCGGCGATCGCCATCCTCCTCCTTCTTTTCTTCGCAGGCTATGTCGTGCTGGGGTCGAACGGCGTCCTTGCATGGGGCGACTATAGCCGGCAGCTCCAGACAGCGAAGGTCGAGCTTCGCAAGACACAGGAATCACGCGCGGAGCTGAAGAACAGGGTCGAGGCGCTCGATCCCCGCCGGGTTGACCCGGACCTTGCCGACGAACTGATTCGCCGCCAACTGGGCGTCGTCCATCACGACGAAGTGGTCGTGCCGCTGAACTGACTCCGCCCGGAGCAGTTGGCCGCCCGTAAAAGACGTGGCGAGCAACATCAAATTACAGTCGGCTCTATAGGATTCGCGCCGTTTTGCGGGGGCATCGGTTGCAATATATGCAACCGGGCGGCTATATCGGACTTCCTTCCATCCTACCCCCACGCAAAAGGATAACAGCCTTGGCGAAACCAACGACGCCGCGTCCGACACGCGCAAAGGCAAAGGCGGCTGCACCCGCCGCCGGCGCGGACCATAACCGGCCTCGCCCCGAAACCCCGTCCGACTACAAGGCCAGCAAAGAGGAACTGCTCGAATTCTACCGGCAGATGGTCCTCATCCGCCGGTTCGAGGAAAAGGCGGGCCAGCTCTACGGCCTCGGCCTGATCGGCGGCTTCTGCCACCTCTATATCGGTCAGGAGGCGGTTGCGGTCGGCATCCAGTCGGCTTTGAAGCCCGGCAAGGACAGCGTTATCACCGGCTATCGCGACCATGGCCACATGCTCGCCTACGGCATTGATCCCAAGGTCATCATGGCCGAACTGACCGGCCGCGAAGCGGGCATCTCGCGCGGCAAGGGCGGGTCGATGCACATGTTCAGCGTCGAACATAAATTCTACGGCGGCCACGGCATCGTCGGCGCGCAGGTCTCGCTGGGCGCGGGCCTCGGCTTCGCGCATAAATATAACGACGACGGGGGCGTGTGCGTCGCCTATTTCGGCGACGGGGCGGCCAATCAGGGTCAGGTCTATGAGAGCTTCAACATGGCCGAGCTGTGGAAGCTGCCGATCATCTTCGTGATCGAGAACAACCAATATGCCATGGGCACGAGCGTCAACCGCGCCTCGTCCGAGGATCAGCTCTATCGCCGGGGCGAAAGCTTCCGCATTCCGGGGCTTCAGGTCGATGGCATGGATGTGCTCGCCGTGCGCGGCGCGACCGAGGAAGCGCTCAAATGGGTGCAGGACGGCAACGGCCCGATCCTCCTCGAAATGAAGACCTACCGCTATCGCGGCCACTCCATGTCCGACCCGGCGAAATATCGCTCGCGCGAGGAAGTGCAGGCGATGCGCGACAAGTCGGACCCGATTGAGGGCGTGAAGAAATATCTCGTCGGCGCGGGCGTCGGCGAGGACGAGATCAAGCAGATCGACCAGGACATCCGCAAAATCGTCGCCGAAGCGGCGGACTTCGCCGAAACTTCGCCCGAGCCGGATATGGCCGAACTCTATACCGACGTACTGGTGGAGCAATATTGATGGGTATCGCAATCAAGATGCCGGCGCTCTCGCCGACGATGGAAGAGGGCACGCTGGCCAAATGGCTGGTGAAGGAAGGCGACGAAGTGAAATCGGGCGACATCCTCGCCGAGATCGAGACTGACAAGGCGACGATGGAATTCGAGGCGGTCGATGAGGGCAAGATCGGCAAGATCATGATCCCCGAAGGATCGGAGGGCGTGAAGGTCGGCACCGTCATCGCCGAAATGGCGGGCGAGGGTGGCGAGGCCGCTGCCCCTGCTCCCAAGGCCGAGGAAAGCACGCCGCCCGCGAAATCCGAAGCCGCGCCCGAAGCGCCCAAGAAGGCGGAAAGCGGCACGTCCAAGCTCGCCGCCGAAACGAAGGCTTCGGTCAGAGACCCCGCCATCCCCGACGGCACGGACTATGCGAAGACCACCGTCCGCGAAGCGCTGCGCGATGCGATGGCGGAGGAAATGCGCAAAGATCCGCGTGTCTTCGTCATGGGCGAGGAAGTCGCCGAATATCAGGGCGCCTACAAGGTCACGCAGGGGCTGCTGGAGGAATTCGGCCCGAAGCGTGTGATCGACACCCCGATCACCGAATATGGCTTTGCGGGCATCGGCACCGGCGCCGCGATGGGCGGCCTGCGCCCCGTCATTGAGTTCATGACGTTCAACTTCGCCATGCAGGCGATCGACCACATCATCAACTCGGCGGCGAAGACCAACTATATGTCGGGCGGGCAGATGCGCTGCCCCATCGTATTCCGCGGTCCCAACGGCGCGGCGAGCCGGGTCGGCGCGCAGCACAGCCAGAATTACGGTCCCTGGTATGCGTCGGTCCCCGGCCTGATCGTCATCGCGCCCTATGACGCGGCGGATGCCAAGGGGCTGCTCAAGGCGGCGATCCGGTCCGAAGATCCGGTCGTCTTCCTGGAAAATGAGCTGGTCTACGGCCGCAGCTTCGACGTGCCGCAGGTGGACGATTATGTCCTGCCCATCGGCAAGGCGCGGATCGTGCGCGAGGGCGCGGATGTGACGCTGGTGAGCTATTCCATCGGCGTCGGCGTCGCTCTGGAGGCCGCCGAAACGCTGGCGGGCGAGGGCATCGACGCGGAGGTCATCGACCTGCGCACGCTGCGCCCGCTCGACACCGATACCGTGCTGGAGAGCCTGAAAAAGACCAACCGCATCGTGGTGGTCGAGGAAGGCTGGCCGACCTGCTCCATCGCGTCGGAAATCGCGGCGGTGGTGATGGAAAAGGGCTTCGACGACCTCGACGCCCCGGTGCTGCGCGTCACCAACGAGGACGTGCCGCTGCCCTATGCCGCGAACCTTGAGAAGGCCGCGCTGATCGACGCCGCTCGCGTGGTCGAGGCGGCGAAGAAGGTCAGTTACAAATAAGTCCGGAGCCGGGCGGCCCTATGGGGCTGCCCGGCGTCCGTCGTCGCGTTACTGGGTCAGGCGCGCCGTCGATACCGCTTTCTGGAACAGGGCGGCGAGCGAGGCGGAGATGTCGTCGCCCGTCGTCACCTTGTAGAACAGGTCGGGCGATGCGCAGCTTGCCAGCGCGGGGCTGATCTTTTCCGGCGCGGCGAGGTAGGGATTGCGCACGTTGGAGATGGACCAACTGTCGTTCGCCGCTTCATAGAGATATTCGGTGTAGAGCACGGCGATGCGGATGCCGCGGCTCTTGATCTGGGTGCATTGCGCGGTCGGGATCGGTCCCAGCTTGCGCCCGCCCGAACTTTCGTCGCGCATCCCGTCTGTGATCAGGAACAGGATCGCCTGCGGCGTGTCGCCCGGCTGGTTCGAGCCGCTGCCCGGCACCAGCGGCAGGTTGGCGAGCGCGCCAGTGAAGGCGGCGGTGAAGTTGGTGTGCTGGTCGTTGTCGTTGACGCCGCAGACCGCCTGATTGTTGCGGCAGACCGTCAGCAACTGAAGGCTCGACGCGCTGCTCTTGGCGGTGGACGGGGTGGTCGGAGCGGCCAGCACCGATTTATAGGAAATGTCGAAATTCGACATGGCGAAGCGGTACTTCGCCTTGTTTTCCGCGGCGGTCGCTGTCGCCACGTCGGTCAGGTCCGCCACCGCTTCCTGCACCAGATCCATGCGCAGTTTCAGGTTCAGGTCGGTCTTGGCGATATAATAATTATCGACATAGACCCCGTTCACCTTCTTGGTGCCGCCCGGATCGGAGGTCGTCGTGCTGGTCTGATGGCAGGCGAAGGCGCAGCCCGCGCCGCCGCCCTGCGATTTGGTCGCATTGATCATCGCCGCGATCCCGGCGGTGGTCGCGGGAATGGCCATGGAGGGCGAACTGTCGACCAGCAGATAGAAGTCGATATTGGGCGCGTCCGCCGAGCGGGACGAGGATGTGCCGCCGATGGCGATGGCCTGCAGACCCAATATGCCGCCGAAATAATTTTTCGATGTGGCGCTGTAGGTGACGGTGGTCTGGCGGTTGATCGTGGCGCCGGCATTGTCCGTGACGGTGACGGTCAACTGGGTGTTGGGATCGAACACCAGCCCGTTGAGTGACGCCGCCTGCCCCTTGAACAGGTTGATCGCCTGCTGCCGCGCGGTGCTGGCGCTGACGCGCATCATCGGCTTGGTCACGGACGAGAGGGCGGCGGCGTCCGCGATGGCGTTCATCTTGCTTTGCAGGCGCGCGGCCTGCGAATAGTCGATCACCATGCCGGTCCCCATCACCATCGGCCCCAGCGCGAAGGCGAAGATCATCAGCGCGTTGCCGCGCTGGCTCTGGCAGAAGGCGCGGAAGCGGCAGAGGGTGGGGAGGGGCATGGGCGTTGTCCTGAATCTACTGGAGATTGACGCTGTCTGACAGGCGCGGATACATGTAGATCTGCTCGTTCATGGTGATGGTCGGGACGATGGCGAGGCCGACGGTGGGGGTGTAGGGGTAGCTGCTTTCCGCCAGGATCACGTAGCTGTCGTTCTGCGCAACGCCCGTCGGCAGCGTGACCGACGCTCCGGTGGTGCGCGCCGTTCCGTTGCGCGCGCGGCTCCACTGCACGGTCGCCGCGCCTGCCGGACTGACGTAGATCTGCGAGACGACGAAGGTGCCGGGCGCCGCGTTATAGGGCGCCATGATCTGATTGGACGATTGCAGGATCGAGTCCGCTTCGGATGAGCTGATCGAGGTATATTGGGTCGTGAGATCGGCGATGGCGCGGGTCGCGATGCCGAGTTTCCGTTTCGCGCCCACCGCGTCCGTCACCTGAAAGGTGCCGAGGAACATCAGGATGAGCACAGGCGCGGTCAGCGCGAACTCGACGGCGGCCATGCCCGCGAGATGGCGGCGGAGCGCGTCGATGAGGATGGGCCGCCTCATGTCGAGGTCGTTTCGTTCTTGAAGATCAGCGTGGCGATCATCAGCCGCTTGCCGTTGGGCTGGTTCGCGACGGTGAAATTGAGCGGCCCTGCGGCGCTGGAGGCCAGATACATGATCCGCAGCCGAACGATCTCTCCATCGCTGCCCGGATTATAGGACCAGCTATTGCTCGGAACGCCGTTGGTGTAGGTGATGGTCGGGGTCGAGGTGTCGGCTGCGGCCACGGTCGGGAAAGCCGCGACATCGACCATCACGTCGCCGCAGTTCACAAAGCTGGGCAGCTTGCCGCACACCAGCGTCTTGAACGCGGCCTGTGTGGTGTTGCTGGCGCGGTTCTGCCCCGTCATGACGAGGCGGGCGCTCTTTTCCGTCGCGGTTTCCAGCGTCTGCTGCGTGAACAGGGTGATCGCGACCTGAACCACCGCCAGCACGATCGCGATGAGCGGGATGATGATGAAGCCGAATTCCACCAGCGTTGCGCCACGGCGGTCGGACCCCAGATGTTTCAGGGGCAGCCTCGCCAGTCCATGATGCGCGCGTTGCTTCATCGTCTATCTGATCTTATGCCCGACCCTGGCCCGTTCAGACCGGGCCTTGATGGCCCAATACACCCAGGGGGATTACCAATTTCTTTAGAACTGCCGCCGCTGCCCTCGCTGCTGTGCGCCCATGCCGGGGCGGACGCGGACCGGGCGCGGGCGATCTGGGCGTTTGACGGGCGGCTTGCCGCCGTGGCGCGCACGACGAGCGAGCCGATGATCGGGCAGATGCGGCTCGCCTGGTGGAGCGAGGTGATCGACGATGCGGCAGGCGCGAAGGGGCGGGGCGAGCCGGTGGCCGACGCCCTGCGCGCGACCGGCGCCATCGGCGCGCCGGGGCTGGAGGCGGTAATCGACGGGTGGGAAATCCTGACGGTCGAGCCGGATCTGGGGGAAGGGCAGTTGCGCGATTACGCCGCCGGGCGGGGCGGTGGCCTGTTCCGGGCGCTGGCGGGCGAGGGCGATCCGCCCGCATGGCTGATCGCGGCGGGGCAGGTGTGGGCGCTGTGGGATCTGGCAGGCCATGTCGGCGATCCCGCTCTGGCGCAGGCGGCGCTGACGCTGGCGCGGGGAATCGTGGCGGATGCGGGCGAGGGCCGCTGGTCCCGGCGGTGGAAGCCGCTGCGCATCGCCTTCGCGCTGGCGCGGCAGGATGTGATCGCGGGGCGTGGCGCGCCACCGGGGCTGCCGCGATCCTATGCGCTGCGCATATTGCGGATCGCGCTTGTCGGGCGGTAGCGGATCGGGATAGCGTCGGCGCGAAACAGGGAGTTAGAGCGTATGGGGCGTTTGCTGGCAGGCGCGATGGCGATGCTGCTGCTGGTCGCGGGCGGGCTGTTCTGGTGGCAGGGGCGCGCCAGCCAGCAGCCCTTGCCCCAGCTCGCCTCCGCGCCGCCGCCGCCGCCCGCGCTGGAGCCGCTGCCCGAAGGCGATCCCGATGCGGTCGGCGAAGCGCCGCCCATGCCTGCGGAGGCCAGCCCGCAGAGCCGGGAGCAGAGGCGCTTTGCCCGCTACGACCGCAACCGGGATGGCGTCATCACGCGGGTGGAGATGCTGGGCAGCCGGACCAAGGCTTTCAAGGCGCTGGACAGGGATGGCGACAACCTGCTGTCGTTCGAGGAGTGGGCGGTCGCGACTTCCGACCGTTTCGGCGCGGCGGATGCGAACAGGGACGGCAGGCTGACGCCCGAGGAGTTTGCCGCGACCGCGCCGAAACGGATCGTGAAGCCGCGCTGCAAATGCTGACGGACGGGGGTCAGGCCAGCGCCATGTGCCCCATCCATTCCCCGAACGAGGCGCGCGCACGGGCGGTATAGGCTTCCTTGCGGCTCTTCTTCTTCACGTCGGAGAGCGGAGGGAAGAGGCCGAAATTGACGTTCATCGGCTGATAGTCCGCCGTCGCGACATTGCCCGTCACATGGCCGAGCAGCGCGCCCAGCGCGGTATCGGCTGGCGGGGGCGTCAGCGCATGGCCCAGCAGTTCGGCAGCCGCGAAGCGCCCGGCGAGCAGGCCGATGGCGGCGCTTTCCACATAACCCTCGCACCCCGTCATCTGCCCGGCGAACCGGATATGGGGCGCGCTCCTGAGCCGCAGCGTCGCGTCCAGCAGCTTGGGGCTTTGAATGAAGGTATTGCGGTGCAGGCCGCCGAGCCGTGCGAACTCCGCCTTCTCCAGCCCCGCTATCGTGCGGAACAGTTCGACCTGTGCGCCATGTTTGAGCTTGGTCTGGAAGCCGACCATGTTCCACAGCGTGCCCGACGCATTGTCCTGCCGCAACTGGACCACGGCATAGGGCCAGCGCCCGGTGCGCGGATCGTCGAGGCCCATCGGCTTCATCGGCCCGTGGCGCAGCGTTTCCGGCCCCCGCGAGGCCATGACCTCGATCGGCATGCAGCCTTCGAAATAGGGGGTGTTGGCCTCCCATTCCTTGAACTCGGTCTTTTCGCCGTCGAGCAGACCCTGAACGAAGGCCTGATACTGGTCCTTCGTCATGGGGCAGTTGATATAGTCCTTGCCCTCGCCGCCGCCGGGGCCGATCTTGTCCCAGCGGTTGGCCATCCAGCATCTGTCCATGTCGATGCTGTCGAAATGGATGACGGGCGCGATGGCGTCGAAGAAGGCGAGATGCTCCATCCCCGCCGCCTGCCCGATGCTGGCCGCGAGCGCGGGAGCGGTGAGGGGGCCGGTGGCGACGATGGTCATGCCCTGCGTAGGGAGGGTGTCGATGCGCTCGCGCACGACCTCGATATTCGGATGCTCCGCCAGCGCGCGGGTGACGCCATCGGAAAAGACGTGGCGGTCGACCGCCAGCGCGGAGCCTGCGGGCACCTTGGCCGGTTCCGCCTGCGCCATGATGAGCGAGCCGAGCCGCCGCATCTCCTGATGCAGCAGGCCGACCGCGTTCTTGTCGGCGTCGTCGGAGCGGAAGCTGTTGGAACAGACGAGTTCGGCAAGGCCATCGGTCTGGTGCGCGGGGGTCATGTCCCCGCTGCCGCGCATTTCGGACAGGCGCACTTTGACGCCCGCCTGTGCAAGCTGCCACGCCGCTTCCGTGCCCGCGAGGCCGCCGCCGATGATGTGAACCTGATGATCGGACATGGGCTTAACTTCGCACTTTTCCCACAAATTTTGAAATTTACGGTCGCCGGTAGGATATTTTGCTGCCCGATGCGAGCAGTATAGTCAGGGTTGGAGGGAGTAGGAGAGATCAACCGCGCTCTGCCCTCTGCCGGATCAATGTCAGAAGATTGGTTTCGATGTCACCGAGGAAGACTTCGCCCCACATGCGTGAGTAGGAATTGACCGGTGTCTGCATCCGGTAGCTTGTGTCGAGGGTGACGCGGGTGCGCCCTTGTCCTACCGGCTCCATCCGGTATCCGCCGGTCGTAACCTTGAAGTAGCGGCTGTCGGGCATCAGGTGCCGGTCGGTAAACTGCCATGCATCCAATCCGCGGAAGTCGAAACGCCAGCCGATCGCGCGGCCTGGCTGCCAGTCGATGATATGTTCGCGAAAGCGGACATTGCGACCCCAGTTGGCCATGCGGATGGCGCCGATCCCGCTCCCCAGCAGGTAGGCGCCGATAGGGCGGGGGACACCGAGCACATTCTGTGTAAATGTCCAGGCTCCTTCATCCTGCCGTACATCGGGAATACCGCGCAGCAACGGCCATATTTCATCCGGGTTGGCGTTGATGACGATGGACCGGCTGACCGTCGCCTCCGGCTGCTGGAGAGGAATGAAGGGTTCGATCTGCATGGCGAGGAGCGGTATCATCAGGACCGTTATGCAGTAGGTGCCCCGGTCGCCAGCGCGGTCGCGTAGCCGATAGCTGGCATAGGCTCCGACCATGCCGCTCGCGATCCAAAGCGGCGCGAGCATCACCACGCAGATCACTCCTTCCCGCAACACGGGAATTGAAATCAGCATAACTCCGCCCAACAGCCAAAGCGGCATGGTCATGTAGAATGACCTACTCCGCTCTGCGAGTGGATCGCCGATATAGGTAGCGAAAGCGCAGATGGCGGCCGGAAGAACGAGGAGGAAGGAGAAGCTTATAAGGCCGCTTTCGGGCCGCACAGCCTCCAGAAGGAAATACACGCCAAGAAGGATGGCGACGGAAGTAGCGACCGCGCCGCTAATGCGCAGTAAGGCAAGCTTGCGTCGACGGTCGATATTTTTGTCATCATTGTCAGACATTTCTGAAACCTCCGAAAAATGAGGCGATCGTCGAGACCTTCGTTTCGATAAACGTCAGTTCTGCTTGTCTTTGGCCCGCGGCAGGAAGCGAGCGACCTTGCCGCCAAGTTTCATGAGCGCGATCAGGGTCGGCTTTGGTAGAATGCGGACCTGCTCATACCAATTGCCCAGCGTGGAAAGGAATTCGTGCATCCGCGTGATCCGCTCGCGCACATGACGCGGGGCGGTATCATCCTTCGCAAGCCGGGCTGCTAGTTCGCCCATCAGCACTATAGTCGGGTCGATCTCGCGCCGTTTACGCTCTGCGGCGATGCGGGTGAGCATGTCCCATAAATCCAATTCCGCGACGAAATGGTCGCGCCGGTCTCCGTCGACATGCACCCGCCTTACGATACCGTAGGACTGCAGTTCTTTAAGAGCGGTAGAAACATTGGACCGCGCGAGACCGAGTTGCTCAACGATCTCGTCGGCCGGCAGAGGACGGTCGGACAGATAGAGCAGGGCGTGCACCTGGCTCACGGACCGATTGACGCCCCATTGCGTCCCCATCTCGCCCCAGTGGAGCAGAAAAGTCTTGGCGTCCGGATGGTCGAGTAATGGCATGACGGTCCTTTCTGTAAAAACAGAAATAACGGAATATTCTGATTCGGCAAGAGCAGATTCCCACACATGCGCTTTGGTGCAGGGCGGGAACGGCGCGGCTCGCCGGACATTGCTCCGTCATGATGCAAGGAGACGCAGGATGGCGAAGCAGTTGAAGAAGGGCGACAAGGTCGAGTGGAACACGCCGCAGGACAAGACCAGGGGCACGGTCGAGAAGAAGCAGACCGGCACGACCCACATCAAGGGGCACAAGGTCGCCGCGACGAAGGACGACCCGCAATATATTGTCAAAAGCGACAAGTCGGGGAAGAAGGCGGCGCACAGGCCTTCGGAACTGAAGAAAGCCAGCTAGGGCTTTCCGCTCATTCGGCGGGGAGCGGGGACGCCTCCGCCGATGCCGCGCCATAATAGGCGCTTTCGTCCAATATCCCCTCCCGCCTGGCGACGATCACGCCGACCAGCACCTGCCCCGCGACGTTAACGGCGGTGCGGCCCATGTCGAGGATCGGGTCGATGGCGAGCAGCAGGCCCGCGCCCTCCAGCGGCAGGCCGAGCGTCGAGAGCGTCAGCGTCAGCATGACGGTGGCTCCGGTCAGGCCCGCCGTCGCCGCCGATCCCAGCACCGACACGAAGACGATCAAGGCATAGTCGATGGCGTGCAGCGATATGCCGTAGAAGCCCGCGACGAAAATCGCGGCGAGCGCCGGATAGATGGACGCGCATCCGTCCATCTTCGTGGTTGAGGCCAGAGGAATGGCGAACGCGGCATAGCCCCGGTCGACGCCGAGCCGCTCCGTCACCGCCTCCGTCACCGGCAGCGTGCCGACCGAGGAGCGGGACACGAAGCCGAGCTGGATCGCGGGCCATGCCTTCGCAAAGAAAGCGCCGGGGCGAAGGCCGTTGGCGATCAGCAGCAGGGGGTAGACGACCAGCAGCACCAGCGCGAGGCCGAGATAGATGGAAGCGGTGAAGGTGCCGAGCTGCGCCAGCGCGCTCCAGCCATAAGTGGCGATGGCGGTGCCGATCAGCGCCGCCGACCCGATGGGCGTCAGGCGGATGACCCAGCCGAGGATCGCGCGCACGACCGCGAGCAGCGAGCGGACGAAGGCGAGAAAAGGTTCGGCCCGCTCGCCTACCTTGAGCGTCGCGATGCCCACCGCGATGGAGATGACCAGCAGTTGCAGGATGTTAAAGGAGATCGTCGTGGTCGCCGCGCCGCTCTCCGCGATCTTGGTGTTGCCCGACAGGGCAAGGCTGTTGCCGGGGACGAGGCCTTTCAGGAAATCGAGCCAGCCGCCCACCGAATCGGGCTGCTTGGCGGCGAGAGCGGCGCTCGACATGCCGACGCCCGGCTGGACGATCACGCCGATGGCGATGCCGATGGCGACCGCGATCAGCGCCGTGATCGCGAACCAGAGCAAAGTCTGCCCCGCAAGCCGCGCCGCATTGTCGAGCGCGCGCAGATTGGCGATGGACGCGACGATGGCGGCGAAGACGAGCGGCGGGACGATGGCTTTCAGCAGCGAGACGAAGATCGACCCGACGGTCTTGAGCGCGGTCGCCAGCCAGTTGAGGTCGCCGTCCGGCCCCGCGCCGATCTGCCGCGCGACAAGGCCGAGGGCGAGGCCCGCGACCATGCCGGCCAGCACCTGAAACCCGAAACTGCGATAGGGGAGGGCCATGGATATTCTTCCTTCGAACGACCGCCTATATCGAACGCCGCACGCGCGATTGCGCGCAAGCAATTCTTGACGGGCGTATAACAGGGATAAGGTGGCCCTTTCTCCTCACGGCCCGGTTCAACGGACGGACCGGGCAAATCCGCCATGCAGCAGATGGGGCTTCAGTGCCATGACGGGCGGGGCGGGTGGCGGCCCCGCCCCGGCCGGTCAGCGGACGGCGATGCCGTTGGCGGCGGACAGGACCGCCTTGACCGAAGCGGTCGCCACGTCGCTGTCGGTGCCCACGCCAAAGACGGTGCGGCCGTCCGGCGTGCGGCATTCGACATAGGCGGCGGCGTTCACGTCGCTGCCCGCACCGATGGCGTGCTCGCTATAGTCGGCAATCTCCAGTTCGATGCCAAATTCGTCGCGCAGCGCCGCCAGCACCGAGGAGAGGAGGCCGTTGCCGCGCCCGGACACCGAACGCTCTGCGCCCTTGTGGCCGATCTTGCCGGTGAAGATGCGGTCGCCCGCCTGCCCGCCTTCATGATAGTCGATGAGGGCGTAGGGCTGGTCGCCGGTCAGGCAGTAATGCGTCTCGAACGCTTCGCCGATGTCGGCAGCGTTGAGTTCGCGGCTGCTGCTGTCGGCCAGCGCCTGCACGACCTTGGAAAAGTCCGCCTGCATCCGCTTGGGGAGCTTGTAGCCCTTGTCCTGTTGCAGCACCCATGCGACGCCACCCTTGCCCGACTGCGAATTGACGCGGATCACCGCTTCATAGTCGCGGCCCAGATCCTTGGGGTCGATGGGCAGATAGGGCACGTTCCAGATCTGGTCGTTGCGCGCGTCCTGCGCGGCGAAACCCTTCTTGATCGCGTCCTGATGGCTGCCGGAAAAGGCGGTGAACACCAGTTCGCCCGCATAGGGGTGACGCGGGTGGACGGGGAGCTGGTTGCAATATTCGACCGTCTGGATGACTTCGTCGATGTCGGAAAAGTCGAGGCCGGGGTCGATGCCCTGCGTATACATGTTGAGCGCGACGGTCACGAGATCGCAGTTGCCGGTGCGCTCGCCATTGCCGAAGAGGCAGCCTTCCACGCGATCCGCGCCCGCCATGATGCCCAGTTCCGCCGCCGCAACGCCCGTGCCCCGGTCGTTATGCGTATGGAGCGAGATCACCACGCTGTCGCGTTTCGAGATGTTGCGGCAGATCCATTCGATCTGGTCGGCATAGATGTTGGGCGTCGCGCACTCGACCGTGGCGGGCAGATTCAGGATCAGCGGGCGTTCGGGCGTGGGTTGGAGGATTTCCATCACCGCCTCGCAGCATTCGAGGCTGAAATCCAGTTCGGCGGTGGAGAAGGTTTCGGGCGAATATTCGAAATGCCAGTCGGTGTCGGGCTGTCTGGCCGCATGGTCGCGCAGCAGCTTCGCCGCGTCGACCGCGATCTGGCGGACCTGGTGACGTTCCATCTGGAACACGATGTTGCGCCATGCGGGGGAGACGGCGTTGTAGACGTGGACGATGGCTTTCTTCGCGCCGCGCAGGCTTTCGAAGGTGGTGGCGATCAGATCGGCGCGCGCCTGCGTCAGCACCTGCGGGATCACATCGTCGGGGATCGCGCCGTCGCGCACCAGTCCCGAGATGAAGTCGAACTCGGTCGCGCCCGCGCTGGGAAAGCCGACCTCGATCTCCTTGACGCCGACCTTGACCAGCAGGTCGAAGAAGCGGCGCTTCTTTTCCGCGTTCATCGGGTCGATCAGTGACTGGTTGCCATCGCGCATGTCGGTCGAGAGCCAGCGCGGCGGGGTGGTGATGACGTTGGAGGGCCATTGGCGGTCGGGCAGATCGACCTGCGGAAAGGGGCGGTATTTCAGCGAGGGTTGCTTCAGCATCATGGCATATATTCCTGCGCGGCGCGCGTCGGGGCGCCGGTGATCGACTTGACTGATGTGAGTGCCCTTAGGCGGATCAACGCTGCCCTTTAGTCGGAAGGCAGCCCAAAAGCCACGCCTAAGGGCGTGTAAGTCGTAGCAGGGTAAGGAGCGCCGTGCCGTGCATGTCCCAGCCCTTAACCGCTTTCCGGCGGTCAGGTAAAGCCCCTTCCTGTTTCGCGGGGATCAGGAGCGGCGGAAAACCGCGTCGACGCTGAGGTCCACGCGGTCGGCGACGAAGGGGCGGCCAAAGCCCATGCCGAAATGGCTGCGCTCCACCGCCATCGTGCCGGTGAAATGCAGCGTCGATATGCCGGGCGCTTCGTCGGGCGTGACGCCGGTGAGGCGGACGGTCAGGGTCGTAGGCTGGGTCACGCCATGCATGGTGAGCCTGCCCTCGATGCGGGTTTCGCCCTGCGCACTGGCGAGCGGCGCGCCTTCGGCGGCGAAGCGCACCGTCGGATATTGCGCCATGTCGAAGAAACTGCCGCCCTTCAGCATCGCGTCGGTGGACGGATCGCCGGTGGTGAGTTTGTCCACGGGAAAGCGGATGTCGATGTCGGCGCGGTCGGGACGGGCGGGGTCGATGGCGACTTCACCCTGCGGATCGCGCAGGTCGCCTTCATATTTGCCGACGAGCGCCTTCACATGGAAATGGACGCGGGTGGCGGCGCCGTCCACGGCGTAGCGGCCGGGCTGGTAAAGGCCCGGCGCGCTCGCGGCAGGTGCAAGCGCCATGACGCCGATCAGCGTCAGGAGGCGCGCCCGCGCCTGCATCTTACTGCTGTTCGAAACCGGCGATGATCTTGAGTTCGATCGCGTCGCTGACCAGCGGAACGGCGTAGCCCATGCCGAAATCGCTGCGCTTGATCGTGCCGGTGGCGACGAAGCCGATATTTTCCTTCTTGCTCATCGGGCTGGGGCCGACGCCGTAGAACTGGGTGTCGAGCGTCACCGGCTTCGTCACGCCGTGCAGGGTGAGGTTGCCGGTGATCTCCGCGCCGGTCGCGCCATCGGGCTTCACGCCGGTCGACACGAAGGTCGCGGTCGGGAACTTCGCCACGTCGAAGAAATCGGGCTTCATCAGATGCTCGTCCAGCTTGGCGACGCCGGTGCGCAGGTTCGCGATCTGGAAGGTGACGCTGACCTTGCTGTTCGCCGGGTTCGCCTTGTCCAGCGTCAGCGTGCCGGTGGGTTCGGCGATGGTGCCCGCATTGTTGGTGAAGCCCATATGATCCCAGGCGAACACGACCTGCGTGTGGCCGCCATCGACCTTGTAGGTGCCGCCGGTGACCTTGGCCGGGTCTTTCGTGCCGGGCGCGGCGGTCGGCATCTGCGCGACGAGGGCGGAACCGCCGGCCAGCGCGATGAGGGCGGCGGCGGGGATCAGGAATTTACGCATGGATCATCTCTCCAGAAACGCTCAAGGGGCGCTGCACCATAGCAGCGCCCCCCGATTGATCCAGAGGTGCATCGGCGAACGGATCGTTTCTGCAAATGGTCGATCCGTTCCAAAATCCTCCCCCCTAAAGGGGAGGATGGCGTCAGTTCTTGGCCTGATCGACCAGCTTGTTGGCGGTGATCCAGGGCATCATCGCGCGCAGCTTCGCGCCGGTTTCCTCGATCGGATGGCGCTGCGACGCGATGCGGCTGGCCTTGAGTTCGGGCTGGCCGGCGCGGTTGTCGAGCACGAAGTCCTTGACGAAGCGGCCCGACTGGATGTCGGCCAGAACGCGCTTCATTTCCTTCTTCGTTTCTTCGGTGATGATGCGCGGGCCGGTCTTGATGTCGCCATATTCGGCCGTGTTGCTGATCGAATAGCGCATGGTGGCGATGCCGCCTTCATACATCAGGTCGACGATCAGCTTGAGTTCGTGCAGGCATTCGAAATAGGCCATTTCGGGGGAATAGCCCGCCTCGACCAGCGTTTCGAAGCCCGCCTGCACCAGCGCGGTGGTGCCGCCGCACAGCACGGCCTGCTCGCCGAACAGGTCGGTTTCGCATTCCTCGCGGAAGTTGGTTTCGATGATGCCGCTGCGGCCGCCGCCCACGCCGCTGGCGTAGGAGAGGGCGATGTCATGCGCGTTGCCGGTCGCGTCCTGATGGACCGCGATCAGGCAGGGGACGCCGCCGCCGCGCAGATATTCGCTGCGCACGGTGTGACCCGGACCCTTGGGTGCGATCATGATGACGTCGACGTCCTTGCGCGGCTCGATCAGGCCGAAATGGACGTTGAGGCCATGGGCGAAGGCGAGCGCAGCGCCAGGGCGCAGATTGTCGTGCACGTCGGCGGCGTAGATCGCGGCCTGATGCTCGTCGGGCGCGAGGATCATGAATACGTCGGCCCATGCTGCGGCTTCGGCGTTGGGCAGAACCTTGAAGCCAGCGCCTTCGGCCTTCTTCGCGCTCGGCGAACCGGTGCGCAGGGCGATGCACACTTCGGCGACGCCGCTGTCGCGCAGGTTCTGCGCATGGGCGTGGCCCTGCGAGCCGTAGCCCAGAATGGCGATCTTCTTGCCCTTGATGAGGCCGATGTCCGCGTCGCGGTCGTAATAAACCTTCATGTCTCTTCCCTTTTTACATCCCAACCCTCTCCCTTGAGGGAGAGGAAATTCAGTTTGCCTCTTTCCCGCGCAGCAGGCCGACGACGCCGGTGCGGCCGACCTCGACAAGGCCGATCTGGCGCATCAGCGCGACGAAATTGTCGACTTTCTCGGTAGTGCCGGTGATTTCGAAGACGAAGCTTCCGATCGTCGTGTCGACCACCTTGGCGCGGAACACATCGGCGAGGCGGAGTGCCTCGATCCGGTCCTCGCCTGTGCCTGCGACCTTCACCAGCGCCAGTTCGCGCTCGACGAAGGGACCGGCGTCGGTCAGGTCCGTCACCTTGTGCACCGACACCAGCCGGTCGAGCTGCGCGATGATCTGGTCGATCACCTTGGGCGGGCCGCTGGTCACGATGGTGATGCGGCTGACGCCATGGTCGGGGGTGATGTCCGCCACGGTCAGGCTGTCGATATTATAGCCGCGCGCGGTGAACAGGCCCGCGATGCGCGCCAATATGCCCGCCTCGTTCGAAACGGTCAGCGACAGGACATGCCGCTGGCTCAACTCTTCCTGAATATGCATCAGAGGGTTCCGTGATCCTGATGGTCGTCGCCTGCGTCATGGCCCGGTTCGGGCCTGTCATGCCGCTGCGAAATCATGGCGACGAAGGCGAAGTGCCAGTCGCCGTCGAGCCGATGGGCGAGGCGCACCGGAAAGCCCGCCACCGCGTCGAACATCCGTTCCAGCCGCTCGCCCACATAGCGCGGGCCGACCAGCAGGGTGCCGATGCGGCGCTTGGCGAAATCGAAGCCATGGTCGAGATGGACTTCCCAGCTTTCATTGTCGGGATCGACATGATCGGTGGTCCAGCCGGTAAGCTCGGTCGTCCCGGCCTCCCGCTCGAAATCCCATGGCTCGGTCACATGGATGCGCAGTTTGAGATGTCCTGTCACCGGATCGTCCCTACACCAGCGCCTTCGCTTCGTCCGACATGATGCCCGCAATCTGCTTGGGGTCGAGCAGCATTTCGGTATGCGCCGCGCCCGAAGGGATCATCGGGAAGCAGTTGGAGAGCTTCGCCACGCGGCAATCGACGATCACCGGCCCGTCCGTCTCGAGCATCTGGCGGATGCCCGCCTCCAGTTCCTGCGGTCCTTCGATGCGGATGCCGGTCCAGCCATAGGCTTCGCCCAGCTTCACGAAATCGGGCAGGCTGTCGGAATAGCTGTTCGAATAGCGGCTTTCATAGGTCAGTTCCTGCCACTGGCGGACCATGCCCATATATTCATTGTTGAGGATGAAGATCTTCACCGGCAGGCGATACTGGCTGGCCGTTCCCAGTTCCTGAATGTTCATCTGGACCGAAGCGTCGCCCGCGATGCAGATGGTGAGGCTGTCGGGATTGCCCACCTGCGCGCCGATGGCGGCGGGGAGGCCATAGCCCATCGTGCCGAGACCGCCGGACGTCAGCCATTTGTTCGGCGCTTCGAACCCGAAATGCTGGGCCGCCCACATCTGGTGCTGGCCGACTTCGGTGGTGATGATGACATCCCTGCCCGTCGCGCGGCACGCCTTGTAGAGATCGGCGATGGCGCGCTGCGGCATGATCTCCGCGCCGGTTTCGGGATAGTCGAGGCAGTGCTTCGCCCGCCATCCGGCGATCCGCGCCCACCATTCGGTCAGATCCTGCGCCTGATGCCCGCGCTGCTTCCACAGCGCGACCATGTCGTCCAGCGCGCTGGCGACATCGGCGACGATGCCGACATCGGCGTCGACGATCTTGTTGATCGAGCTGCGGTCGATGTCGATATGGACCTTGCGCGCGTAGGGGGCGAAGGCGTCCAGCCGCCCGGTTACGCGGTCGTCGAAGCGCGCGCCGACGCACAGGATCAGGTCCGCCTGATTCATCGCCCAGTTGGCTTCATAGGTGCCGTGCATCCCCAGCATGCCCAGCCACCGGTCGGACGAAGCGGGAAAAGCGCCGAGGCCCATCAGCGTCGATGTGACCGGCGCCCCCGTCAGCGCGACGAGTTCGCGCAGCAGCGCGCTCGCCTGCGGCCCGGAGTTGATGACGCCGCCGCCGGTGTAGAAGATGGGGCGCTCGGCCGCGGCCAGCATCTCCACCGCCGCGTCGATGCCCGCCGCGTCCGCCTTTGTCTGCGGGCGGTAGCTGGCGTGGACCTTGAGTTCCGGCTTCGCATAGGGCGCGGTTGCGACCTGCACGTCCTTGGGAATGTCGATGACGACCGGGCCGGGGCGGCCGGTTGTGGCGATATGGAACGCCTCGTGCACGACGCCGGCCAGCTTGCCGGGGTCTTTCACCAGATAATTATGCTTGGTGCAGTGGCGCGTGATGCCGACCGTGTCCGCTTCCTGAAAGGCGTCGGTGCCGATCAGTTGCGTGCCGACCTGCCCGCTGATGACGATCATCGGGATGGAATCGAGCAGCGCGTCAGTGATGCCGGTGACGGCATTGGTCGCGCCCGGGCCGGATGTGACGAGTACCACGCCGGGCTTGCCGGTCGAGCGCGCATAGCCTTCGGCCATGTGCGTCGCGCCCTGTTCGTGACGGACGAGAATGTGGCGGATCGTGGGGTGATTGTAGAGCGCGTCGTAAATGGGCAGCACGGCGCCGCCCGGATAACCGAACACAATTTCGACGCCCAGATCGACCAGGCATTCGACCAATATGTCCGCGCCGCTCTTTTCGGCCACGTGTCAACTCCTTCAAAAAACGCAAGCGCAAGCCTTTGCGCCCAAGTGCGGGGCTTGGCAAGGTGGCTGCCTCTAGTGGACATAAAATGACCGGTCAACCCCCTATTATTGTAATTTAGTTGCTAAGTCCGCCGTTGTCAGTTTGTCCATCGCCCCCATTTCCCGTGGCCAGCCGGGCGGGCTTTGGTTGGCGAACCACGTATATTGGCGCTTGGCATATTGGCGGGTGGCAAGGCTGCCTTTCGCGATGCAGGTGTCCATGTCGCTGTCTCCTTTAAGGAGCGCGGCGATTTCCGGCACGCCGATGGCGCGCATCACCGGAAGAGCGGGATCGAGGTCGCGCGCCAGCAGCGCCTCTACCTCCGCCACCGCGCCCTGTTCCAGCATCGCGGCGAAGCGCGCGTCGCAGCGCGCCGCCAGCCAGTCGCGCGGCGGGAGAAGGATCAGCGGCGACAGGGCGATCCGGTCACCGATTCCGCCTTCCTTGCGCCGCTGCCACTGCTTCAGCGGCACGCCGGTCGAGCGCACCACTTCCAGCGCGCGGGCGACGCGCGTCGTGTCGGCGGGGGCGAGGCGGGCGGCGGCTTCCGGATCTTCATGCGCCAGCGCCGCGTGCGCCTCCGCCACCGGCAGCGCGCGGACGGCGGCGCGGATGTCGGGGTCGATGTCCGGCACCGGCGCGATGCCGTCCAGCAGGGTGCGGATATAAAGGCCGGTGCCGCCGACCAGCACCGGCAGCCGTCCCGCCGTATGGGCCGCAGCAATCTCCGCCTTCGCCTCCGCCGCCCAGCGCGCGGCGGTGCATGCCTCCGCCCCGTCGATATGGCCGAAGAGGCGGTGGGGCACGCCGCCCATTTCCTCTTCGGACGGGCGGGCGGACAGCAGGCGCAGGTCGGCATAGACCTGACTGGCGTCGGCGTTGATGACGACCCCCCCGGCGGCCCTCGCCACCTCTACGGCAAGCGCGCTCTTGCCGCTGGCGGTCGGCCCGGCAATAAGCGCCACGCGCGGGCGGGATTCGCCTGTCTGGGATTTGGAGTAAGGCATGTTCGTCGCGACCTTAGTGGCAAGTGGCTCCATGGGGCAGGGGGATATTGCCGAGGCCGCCGACCGGCTGAACGAAGCGGGGTGCCAGAGCGAAGGCAGCGAGTGGCTGGACGCGGGCAAGGCGGCGGACCTGTTCTTCGCGGCAGAGCCGGTCGCCGCCCGCTCCGCTCTGACGGGGCTGGGGCAGGGGATCGACGTGATCGTCCAGCCCGTCGCGATCCGGGAGAAAGAACTGCTGATCGCGGACATGGATTCGACCATGATTACGGTCGAGTGCATCGACGAGCTGGCCGACTATGCCGGGATCAAACCGCAGATAGCCGAGATCACCGAGCGGGCGATGCGCGGCGAACTGGGGTTCGAGGGCGCGCTGCGGGAACGGGTGGCGCTTCTGAAAGGGCTGGACGCCGACGCCATCGACCGCTGCCGGATCGAGCGGGTGAGGATCATGCCGGGCGCGAAGGCGCTCGTCCGCACGATGAAGGCGCGGGGCGCGCGGACGCTGCTGGTGTCGGGCGGCTTTACCCGTTTCACCGGGCCGGTGGCGGGAGAGATCGGCTTCGACGCGCATGTCGCCAATGTGCTGGACATCGCCGACGGTGCGCTCGCGGGGACGGTCGCGACGCCCATCGTCGATGCGGCGCGCAAGCGGACGGAGCTGGAAGCCGCGATCGCGTCGGGCATCGACCGCGCTCGCACGCTGGCGGTGGGCGACGGCGCGAACGACATTCCGATGATCGAGGGCGCGGGCCTCGGCGTTGCCTACCACGCCAAGCCAAAGACGCGCGCGGCGGCGGCGGCGGAGATCGTGCATGGCGATCTGTCCGCGCTGCTCTATGCGCAGGGCATCGGTTCGGCGCAGTGGGTGACGGAATAGGCCGTCAGCGCTTCTTCCTTGCGGCGAGCTTCTTCTTCGCGGGCGCGGCCTTGCACGGCCAGGCTTTGCGGATGGCGGCGAAGACCTGCGACGAGGCGGAGTTGGCGGCGCGGTCCCTGGGGTTCTTGCCCAGATAATCCACCGTCGTGCGGCGCAGGTCGTTGAGCGTCACGTCGCCGGGGATGCAGCTTTTGAGGCCGTTCGCCTCGCGCGTGGTGTTGAACGCATCGACCGCCCCGGCGATATAGCCGACGCATTCGTAGGACCGCTCGAAGTAATCCTTCGCGTCCCTGTCCGCCGTGCAGCTTTCGTAGAGCGCGTCGCCGCCGTAGAAACCGGCATAAGCGGTTGCGGGCAGCATCGTGCAGAGCGCCGCCATGGCTGTCACCCAGATTTTTCTCATCGTCACTCCAGTCCCGCGACCAGCCCGTCGATCGCGCCCTGCAGGATGTAGCTCGCCGCGAGCTTGTCCACCAGTTCGTCGCGTCGGGCCCGGCTGGCGTCCGCCTCCAGCAAGGTTCGCGTCACCGCCTGCGTCGACCAGCGCTCGTCCCACAGGAGGATGGGATGACCAAGGTCTGCGATATTGTGGGCGAAGGCCCGGCTCGCCTGCGCGCGCGGCGAACTCGATCCGTCGAGGTTGAGCGGCAGGCCGATGACGACGCCCTTCACCTGCTGCTGCTCGATGAAGGCGGCAAGGCCGATCTTGTCTTTGCCGAATTTGGTGCGGGCGACGGTGTAGGCGGGGCTGGCGATGGTCCATTCGGCGTCACACAGGGCAAGGCCGATGGTCTTGGTGCCCACATCCATCCCGATCAGCCGCCCGCCCTGCGGCAGCGCGGCGCGGAAGGCGGCGCGGTCGGTCGTCACGAGCGTCATGCGCGCCCTCTGTCACTTATGCGTGAAGGCCGCCAGCCTCTTTCGCACGTCATCGCGCACATTGGCCCAGAAGAGGCTGTAGTCGTAGACATGGTAATTGTTGCCGGGCAGCGTGAACGGCCCCATGTCCACCGGCTCTCCGATGTTGAGCACGCCGCTGGTGTCGCAGCGCGCGGGGACGATGCCGGCGATCAATCGGGGCGGCTTGCCTTCCTCGCGTGCGTCGAGCGTGCCCTTGTTGGCTTTGGCGGGGGCCGCGCCGTTGAACGCGCCGGTGATGGGATTGGTGCAGAGCATGTGCGTGCCCTTGCGCGGCCTGCCTGCATAGCCCGTGCCCCGCTCGAACGTCTCGATCAGGGCGGAGGGATCGGCGGGGTCGGCATAGCTCTGCCAGCTTACGATGCAGTGCGCCTGATCCTGCCGCGCGCAGGCGGGCAGGCCGAGGGCAGGGAGATCGGCCTCCACCGATACCGGCCAGCCGACCGCATAGACCGCCGCCAGCCGATCCTCCACCGGCCTCCCCGCAACCTCCTCGCGCAGCAGCCGCAGCAGATGGCGCGACCCCTGACTGTGTCCCGCAAGGATCAGCGGGCCGGCGGGATTGGCTTTCAGGAAAGCGGCAAACGCCTGGCGAACGTCGCGATAGGCACCCGCCAGAGCCTGATCGCCTGCGGGCTGATCGGTCAGGAAGGCGCCATAATTGGCCTGACGGTATCGGGGCGCCCAGATCGCGCCCGCGCCGTTGAAGGCGCTGGCCTGATTCATCACGAAGCGGCGCGCGGTCGCATCGACCTCCCTGTCCTCCAGCCGCGCGTTCCAGTGCGCGTCGCCGAAGGTGGTGATGTAGCTTGTGGGGTGAATGAAGAAGATCGCGGCTTTCTGCCCCGATGCGCCCGGCCCGACGCCCGCCGGAGTCCAGAGCGCGGGATTGTTCGGGATGTCGGGACGCGCGATCCACATCTTAGCGTCGTCGTAAGCGTTGGCGGGCAGGGGCTGGATCGGCGTGAAATTCTCCCGCGGGACCATGGCGATGCGGATCAGTTCCGTGCCCCAGATCCGGTAGATCAGCAGCGCGCCGATCACCAGTACCACCAGCGTCGCGATCAGATACAGGAATTTGCGCGCCACCTTCAGTTTCACTCCCCACGGCGGCGGCCCGTGCCGTCGCTGTCCAGCCTTTCCTGTCTGACGCAGGAACGGGGTGGGCGCAAGGGGCGCGAAAGCGGCTTGAAGCGCGCCGGAACGGGTGGTAGCGGCGGCCCATGTCGATAGACCTTCAGACCGTGAAAAAGATCGCCAGCCTCTCGCGCATTTCGGTGAGCGAGGCGGAAGCGCAGGCGATGGTGCCCGAACTCAACAACATCCTTGGCTGGGTGGAGCAACTGGGCGAGGTGGACGTGACCGGCGTGGAGCCGATGACCGCCGTCATCCCCAATCACCAGCGGCTGCGTGACGATGTCGTCACCGATGGCGATGTGCGCGACAAGGTGCTGGCGAACGCCCCGCAGGCCGAACATGGCTTTTTCGCTGTGCCCAAGGTGATCGAATAATGACCGAGCTTACCGATCTGACGGTCGCCGAGATCCGCGACGGCTTCCGCGCGGGCGACTTTTCCGCGCGCGAAGTGGCGAGCGCGTTCAACGCCAATGTCGCGGCGGCCAAGGCGCTGAACGCCTTCATCGTCGAGACGCCGGAAAAGGCGCTGGAAGCGGCCGACGCCGCCGACAAGGCGAAGGCGGCGGGCGAGGCGCCGGGCGCTCTGGCCGGCGTGCCCATCGGCATGAAGGATCTGTTCTGTACGCAGGGCGTCCAGACCACCGCCGCCAGCCACATGCTCGAAGGCTTCATGCCGACCTATGAATCGACCGTTTCGGGCAAGCTGTGGGCGGCGGGCGCGGGGATGCTGGGCAAGCTCAACCTCGACCAGTTCGCCATGGGATCGTCCAACGAGACGAGCTATTTCGGCAATGTCATCTCGCCCTGGCGGCGGGGCGGCGGCGACAATGCGGCGCTGGCGCCCGGCGGGTCGTCGGGCGGCTCTTCCTCCGCGATTTCCGCGCGGCTCTGCCCGGCGGCGACCGGGACCGACACGGGCGGCTCGATCCGTCAGCCCGCGGCCTTCACGGGCATCAGCGGCATCAAGCCGACCTATGGCCGCTGCTCGCGCTGGGGCATCGTGGCGTTCGCCTCCTCGCTCGATCAGGCGGGACCGATGGCGCGCACGGTGCGCGACAATGCCATCCTGCTGGAGGTGATGTCCGGTTTCGATCCCAAGGATTCGACGTCGCTCGACCTGCCGGTGCCGCAGTGGGAGGCGAACCTTTCCAGCGACCTTCGCGGCAAAACGGTCGGCATCCCGAAGGAATATCGCCCCGATGGCCTCAACGCTGAAATCTCGGCGCTGTGGGATCGCGGGATCGAGTGGCTGAAGGACGCGGGCGCCAATGTGATCGAAGTGTCGCTGCCGCACACGAAATATGCGCTGCCGACCTACTATATCATCGCCCCTGCGGAAGCCTCGTCCAACCTCGCGCGCTATGACGGCGTGCGCTACGGCCAGCGCGACCTGCCCGATGGCGCGGGCCTGCAGGACATGTATGCCGCGACCCGCGCCGCCGGTTTCGGGCCGGAGGTCAAGCGCCGCATCATGATCGGCACCTATGTGCTGTCGGCGGGCTTCTACGACGCCTATTATACGCAGGCGCAGAAGGTGCGTGCATTGATCGCCCGCGACTTCGAGCAGGCTTTCGAACAGTGCGACCTGCTGCTGACGCCGACCGCGCCGAGCGCATCCTTCGCGCTGGGCGAGAAGCAGGCCGATCCGCTGGCCATGTATCTCAATGATGTGTTCACAGTGCCCGCTTCGCTGGCGGGGCTGCCCGCGATGGCGGTGCCGGGCGGGCTGGACGCGGCGGGCCTTCCCATCGGATTACAGATCATCGGCAAGGCGCTTGACGAACAGACGGTGCTGAACGCCAGCCTCGCCATCGAAGAACGCGCGGGCTTCGCGGCGCGGCCGGACAAGTGGTGGTAAGCATGACTGAAGAGATGAATAACCCCGCTGAAAGTGACGCGGACGCAAACGAACTCCGTTTGTTTGTTTCGGAAACTTTAAACGCCGTCATGGCAGGTGTCGGTGATGTAAGAACATCGGCCGCCATCGTTTCGCCTAAAGGCAATGGGCGTTACATGTTTAAAGCACCGACGGAGATTGAGTTCGATATTGCGGTTACGGCGAGGCGATCAGCGCAAGCTGGAGGGAAGCTAAAGCTGCAGGTCTTTTCTGTCGGCGTTAGCGGAGGTGGCGAGGGCCACTCCGAAACATCGACAGTCAGCCGCATTAGGTTTTCTGTACCCCGAGCCTACGTAGAAAACGGGCGTGACGAATAATGAGCACATACAAAATCCAGGGCGCAACCGGCGAGTGGGAGGTCGTGATCGGCCTGGAAGTCCATGCGCAGGTCACGTCCAACGCCAAGCTCTTCTCCGGCGCGGCGACCGCTTTCGGAGCGGAGCCGAATACGCAGGTGTCCCTTGTCGATGCGGCGATGCCCGGCATGCTGCCCGTGCCCAACCGCGAGTGCATCCGGCAGGCGGTGCGCACCGGCATGGCGATCGACGCGCAGATCAACAAATGGTCGCGCTTCGACCGCAAGAACTACTTCTACGCCGATCTTCCGCAGGGATACCAGATCAGCCAGCTCTATCACCCGCTGGTGGGCGAGGGGCAGATCGACATCGTGCTCGACGAGAAGAACCCCGACAGCAGCACCAAGACCATCGGCATCGAGCGTATCCATGTGGAGCAGGACGCGGGCAAGCTGATGCACGACCAGCATCCCACGCGCTCCTATGTCGATCTCAACCGGTCGGGCGTGGCGCTGATGGAGATCGTGTCGAAGCCTGACATGCGTTCTCCAGCCGAAGCAGGCGCTTATCTCGCCAAGCTGCGGACGATCCTCCGCTATGTCGGCTCGTGCGACGGCAATATGGATCAGGGTTCGATGCGCGCGGACGTCAATGTCTCGGTGCGCAAGCCGGGCGAGGCGTTCGGCACGCGCACGGAAACGAAGAACGTCAATTCCGTCCGCTTCGTCATGGCCGTGGTCGAACATGAGGCGAACCGGCAGGTGGATGTGCTGGAGGCGGGCGGCACGGTGGTGCAGGAAACGCGCCTCTACGATCCGGACCGGAACGAGACGCGCTCGATGCGGTCGAAGGAAGATGCGCACGACTATCGCTACTTCCCCGATCCCGACCTTCTGCCGCTGGAACTGGACGACGCGTTTCTGGCGGAATGCCGGGCTTCGCTGCCCGAACTGCCCGACGCCAAGCGCCGCCGTTACGAGCAGGATCTGGGCCTGTCGGCCTACAACGCCGCGACGCTGACCGCCGACGCCGATACCGCGCGCTGGTTCGAGGCGCTGCTGGCGGAAGGCGCGCGTATTCAGGGCAAGAGCGAAAGCGATGTCGCCAAGGCTTCAGCCAACTGGCTGCTGTCGGAACTTTATGGCGCGCTCAATCGCCTCGGCAGGAGCCTGGAGGACAGCCCGGTCAGCGCGGCGGAGGGCGCGGAATTGCTGGCCCTCGTCGCCGACGGCACGATCAGCGGCACCATCGCCAAGCAGGTGTTCGAGATCATGCTCGAAACCGGCGAGAAGCCGGGCAGGATCGTCGAGGAGAAGGGGCTGAAGCAGACCTCAGATACCGGCGCGATCGAAGCGGCGGTGGCGAAGGTGCTGGCCGACAATGCGGACAAGGTCGCGCAATATAAGGGCGGCAAGGAAGCGCTGTTCGGCTTCTTCGTCGGCCAGACGATGAAGGCCATGCAGGGCAAGGCCAATCCGCAGGTCGTCAACGAACTGGTGAAGAAGGCGCTTTCCGCCTGACGGCCTGACCGCCGTTCCCGGACAGAAAGAAGGGGCGCCGCCGGGGGTACCGGCGACGCCCCTCTTTTTATGGCCGCGGCGCCTTTGGGGAAGGCATAAGTGCCGCGGCGGAACAGGCGGACCGGGAGGGTCCATGGGGTGTGGCCCGCCTGCTCATCTGTCAGACGTCACAGCACGAAATTAACCGTCGCACGAAGTGAAAGGGCGACGTGATTTTGTTGCTCCTCCGCGCCAAACTCCCCGCCGACGCGGAAGGTATCGGTGCCGCCATAGAGGCGCGCGCGGCCGGTCCAGCCGTTGGTGCGGTCTTCCGGCGTCAGGGTGAAGCGGTCGCCGCCCTTGAAATAGGCGGTGGTGGCCCCGAGCGATCCGCCGACAATCTGCCGCCGACCGCCTTCCAGTTCGATGCGGAACCATCCGTCATCGCGGTTGAGGCTGCCGAAATCGTAACCGGCGGTCAGCGTGCCGTTGACGGTCGTTTCGTCGCTGGTGCGGCCGAGCACGGTCAGATCGAACGCGTCGCCCCCGCCGCTTTCGGCATAGCCGTCTTCCTTCACGCGGTAATAGTCGACGCCCGCCGCCGGACGCAGGCTGAACCGGCCCATCTGAAGCTGGTAGGAGAGGCCCGCCGTCGCCGAATAGAGCTTGCCGTCCCAGCTTCCCTCGGCGGTGCGGGTCACATCGCCATTGTTGAAGTGCCGCGTGCCGTCGAAGGCGATGGTCGCGGCGGAGAGGCGCGCGAAGGCCTGCAACGGACCCCATTGCCCGCGCCAGTGCGCCGCCAGCTCATATTGATCGGAATCGACCGCATTCTGCGACGCGCCGGCGGAATCGCTGGCGTGGATATAGGCGATGGAGCCGCCGAACGCGCCCCAGTCGGTCAGATATTCAACGCCGCCGCCCGCGCCCCAGCCGCTGATGTCGTAGGATGCGGTATCGCCGATGCTCTTCGCGCCGCCGAAGCCCACCTGCTGCAACCAGAAGCCGAGGCGGCCGTCCGCTGTGCGGTAGATGCCGTTGGGGTCGGACAGGATGCGTGCCGTTGCGCGCGAGCCGGATGTGACTGCCTCGAACGTGCCGCCCGCATGATCGGGCAGCATCTGGCGCAGATTGGCGGTCAGCGTGATGCCGTCCGCGATGCCGAGATAGGCGTTGGCGACGGCGGCGTCATTGTCCAGCGCGTTGAAGATCGCCGAATAGGCGCTGGCCGTCGATCCTTTCAGCCCCAGTTCCGCCACGGTCTTTGCCGCGATGGACAGGGTGACGGTGCCCGCCACCGAGTCGCTGCTGGTGCTGCCCTTGAAGATATAGGGCAGGGTGGTGGTGGCCGAAACGGTCGGGCTGCCGGTCAGCGATCCGGCGCGGACGATTACATAGTCGCCCGCCGATCCCTTGACCTGCGTCAGATTGACCTTGACCTGCGATCCGCTGGCGAAGGTCGCCGCGCCCGCCACGGTGTAGACGGTGCTGGCGCTCTTCGACGGATCGACAGTGACGCCGATGCTGGACGTCGATCCGGCGGTGAGCGAGGCCAGCGCCACGGTGCCGGTGTTGGTCGCCATCAGCGATCCGCCGTTCAGCGTCACCGCGACATTGCCCGCATTGCCGATCGCGCCCTTAAGCGCCGATGTGCCGCCCAGCGTCAGCGTGCCCGCGCCGCCGCCGAAATCGACGTCGCCGGTCAGCTTTGCCGTGTCGGCGAGGCTGAGGGTGGACGTGCCTGCCCCGAAGGCGACGCCCCCGGTCATCGCCGACGAGCCGGACAGGGCCAGCGCGTCGTTGCCTGCGCCAAAGTCGATCTTGCCGGTGACACCGCCCGCCGCGATGCTGACGCTGTCGCTGCCCGACCCCAGATAGATGTCGCCGGTGATCGACGGCGCGGTGGCGGTGGAGGAGGCCAGCGCCTGCGTCAGCGTGACGCCCGTGCCGTTGGCGCGCAGGTCTATGGCGGTGTTGGTCAGGCCGCCCGCAGCGCTGATCTTGCCGCTGTTGGAGAGGGACGAGACGGTGCCCGCATTGTCGACGATGGCGATCGCCGTGCCCTTGGTCGTGTCGAGCGCCGTCGCGCCGACCGTGCCGCTGACGCTGATGCTGTTGACGGTCGCGCCGCTGTCGATGACGATGGCGCGGGCCGATGTGCCGGTGGTCGCCGATCCGGTCGCGCCGACCGTGCCGCTGACGTCGATGGCGCCGACATTCGCGCCCGATCCGACGCGAAGGCCAATGGCGTTGCTGTCGTAGGAAACGGCGCCTACCGCGCCCTTGATCTGCACGCCCTTGGCGACCGTCACCGCGCCGCCGAGGCCGCCGATGGCGAGGCCGTTGGCGTCGACGCCGTCGTAGATCCCGTATCCCGCGACGCTGCCGTTCACGATCATGCCATAGCCGGTGCCGCCCGCCGCGACCGCGCCGATGCTGGTCGCCTGCGTCGCCGAACCGACCTGCACCGCCGCCGCCTTGCCATAGGTGATGACGGAGGCCGAGCCTTCGGTCGCGTCGGTCAGGCCGTCATTGTCGACGTCCGGCTTGGTGGAATCCAGTGTCGGGGGAATGTCGAAGATCACGCCGCCGCTGACATTGCCCGCGATGACGACCGCCGACCCGCCCTGCAGCAGATCGTCGGCGTCGAGCTTCGTCACGTCGGTCGGGCGTGTCGTGCTGCGATAGCCGGTGCTGACGATCGCGCCCTGAATCTTGAGCGCGCCGTCGATATTGCCCAGCAGCGCCGCGCCGACGCTGTTCGCGCCCGCGACGCTGGTCGTGCCGCGCAGGGTGACATTGCCGGTCACGTCATGGGCCAGGACGCCATAGCTGTTGTCGCCCACCACATTGGTCGTGCCGCTGGTGGACAGGTTGCCGATGAGCGCGCTGTCGATGCGGATGCCCGCCGACTGGTTGCCCTCGATGGAGATGGTGCCGCTATGGTCGATGGCGCCGGTATGCGCCGCGCCGGATTGCACCCAGATGGCGTTGCGGCCGGTGCCCTTGGCGAAGGGACCGTCGACATCGCCGTCATTGTCTGTATCGGTCGCGGTGTAGTTTTCCGTCAGCGTGATCGTGCCGCTGTTGGTGATCGCGCCGTTCGTGCCCGGCGCTGCGAGGATACCGGTCGCATTGTCGGCATCGTTGATGGTGATCGTGCCCGCATTCGTCACGGCGTGGTTGCTGTCCATCGTGACGGCGGTGCCGCTCGTCAGGGTCACGGAGCCGGCGGAGCTGATGGTGATGCTGTCGGGGCTGCCGCTGGCGGCGGTCGATGTCTTGACGGGCGTGCTTGTCGATGAACCGATGGTGGTGACCGCCTGGGCTTGGCCAAGGCTGATCGCCGCCAGCGCCGGGGCGATGGCCGTGGTGGCCAGAAAATGTCGCATGATGTCTCCTCTGCGTTCCGCGCTGGATTGGGATGGCGCGCGTTACGGGAGGGACGGAGCCGAATGCGGCATCCCGTCATCATTTGTCGGAGGAAATCGCTCTCTAAAAGGCGAAATCGACCCCGGCTCGCAGCGTCCGGGGGCGGAGCGGCGTCACATAATCGGTGCGCAGGTCGAACGGCGTGCCGAGCGAAAAGCGGTTGCCGTCGCTGTCGAGCAGGTTGGTCACGGACAGGGAATAGCGGATAGGCCCGCGGACCAGCCCGGCCGAAAGGCTGGTGTCGACATAATCGCCCTGCTCACGGCCCAATATGGGTCCGACACCGAGCCGCGACTTGCCGACATAGCGGGCCGAGGCGGACAGGCTGAACTGGCCCATCTGCCCCAGCGGCGCGCGATAGTCCGCCGCCAGCCGCCCGCCAAGCCCCGCGACATTGGGCAGGCTGAGCGATCCGCCAGCGTAGGACAGCGCGCGCACGAATTCATTGGGCCGGGTCAGGCGGCTGTCATTATAGATGACGCTGGCGTCCAGCGTCACTTCGGGCACGGGCCGCACGGCGACGCGGCCTTCCACGGTGTAGATCCGCCCGTCGCCGATATTGGCGGTGGCGGGCAGGCCGATCCGGTCAGTCACGTCCGCCTGAATGTCACGCCAGTCGGTATAGGCGATGTTCGCCGACGCTGCGAAAATGTCGCGTCCCGGCACGCCCTTGCGCACGCCCGCCTCGATTGTGGACACGCGATCGTTGCGGTATCGCCGGACGCGCTGGTCGTCGACCGCAAGGCCGCCGGGCCTGAACCCCTGCTGGTAGCGGGCATAGAGGGTGACGCCGGGAATGGCGTCGGTCAGCAGCGATGCGGACGGCAGGAGGGTCGTTTCGGTCCGGTCCGCCTGCGCTTCGGCGCGCGCGATGTCCACGGTCGAAAGCAGCGAGACCGGGCTGATCGCGCGGCCCGACAGGTTGCTGTTGGTCAGCCGCCCGCCGACCGTGGCGATGAGGCCGCGCACAGGCTCGAAGGAGGCTTCGCCGAACAGCGTCGCTTCCCTGATCCGGTTGCGCACGCCGGTCGCCGTCGCAGGCAGTCCGCGCCCGTAGATCGGCACGCCGGGAATGATCGCGAACTGCTCCATCGGCGCGGGGCGTTCGGCGGGCGGCGGGCCGTAATCCGTCAGCGTGCGGCTCAGCGTCGACCGGCTTTCGAGATAGGAGGCGCCCAATATCCAGCCGAGGCCATTGTCGAGATCGCGGATCAGGCGGTTCTCGGTCGAGAAGATGGTGACGCGGTTGTCCTGCCGGAACAGCGCGGGCGATCCGCCCTGCTGGGTGGCGTCGTAGCTTTCGTCGAGATCGTGGCGCACATAGCCGGTCGAGGACACGAAGCGCAGCCCGTCCCAATCCCGCTCGATACGGACATTGCCGAGGATATAGTCGGACGCATAGGGCTGCGCCACCGAGGAAGCGCGCTCCAGCCGCCCGACCGACTTGCTCGCATATTGCGCGTCGTCGCCGTCGATATGCTGGTAGACGGCGTTGAGATCGACGGTCCAGTCCGCGTCCGGCGCGAAGCGCAGCGCGGCCCGCCCGCCATAGGTGCGAACCCGGTTCACGTCCTTTTTGCCGCGCAGCACATCGTCGATATAGCCGCCGTCCTGCACGCCATAGCCGACGACCCGCAGCGCCAGCTTTTCCGGCACGATGGGCATGTTGAGCACGGCGGAAAGGTCGCCGCCCGGATCGCCATGATGAGTGATGCTGCCCCCCGCCGACACCTGTCCGCCGAAACGGCCCAGATTGGGCGCGGCGGGCATGATGCGGATGATGCCGCCCAGCGATCCCGCGCCGTAGAGCGTGCCCTGCGGCCCTTCGAGCACCTCGACCCGGCTGACATCGTAGAGTTTGAGGTCGGGATCGGGCGCGGCATAGTTGAGGCGCATGTCGCCCAGATATTGCCCCGTCGTCGCCTGTGTCGGTCCGGCGACGCCTGAATCGGCGATGGCGCGGATGAAGAGCTTGTTGCGGCCCGCGCCTGCATGGGTGGAACTGAGGCTGGCGACGCGGGAAAGCAGGGTTGCGGTGCCCGCCGCGCTCTCCGCCGTGCTGAACAGGCTGCTGTCGAGCGCCTCGACCATACCGGCGTAGCGGGGGAGGGGAATGTCGCGCTTGGACGCGGTGACGACGATCTCGGCAGGCGGAAGGTCGGGCGGGGGCGCCGCCGCTGCCTGCGCGGGCGGCGGTGATGCGGCAGGCCTACGCCGTGCGCGGACGATGCGCCAGCCGTCCTTTCCCGCACGCTGGATCGTTGCGCCGCTGCCTTTGGTCAGCGCCCGGAGCGCAGCTTCCACCGACAGACGGCCCGACACGGCGGGCGTCGGGATCGAGGCGAGCGACTGATCGGACAGGCCGATATTCGCGCCGGTCTGGCGGCCGAGCGCGATCGCCGCCTCGCCCAGCCTGCCGGGAGGAAGCGTGATCGACTGTCTTTCCGCCCCTGACGCGGGCGATGCAACCGCAAGCGCGGCCGCGAGAAGGGGGGCGGTGACGGAAAGGCGGTCAGCTCTGCGGCCCATTCCCCTCTTTCATATCCTTCAGCAGCCATACCCCGCCCTGCTGCACGGCGGAAAGGCCCATCAGCGGCGCGGCTTGCCCGAAGAAGCGCTGCGGATCGCGGTCGAGCCGGATCGTGCCGGTGAAGCGCGCGGCGCTGGCCGCTGGCGCGACATGGACCGCGATGCCCAGCGAGCGGGCCGCATCCTCCGCCACCTGCGTCACCGGCGCGTTGGCGTAGATCAACTGCCCGCGTCGCCAGCTCGCGACTGAGGCGGGGGCGACATCCATCACATGCAGACCCTGCGCGTCGTCGGTCAGCCCGCGCCCGGCGGGCAGCGCGATGGCCTCCGCCTTGGGATTATAGATGACCTTGCCTTCGGACACGCCGATCCGGGTGATCTGCGCTGAATGCACGATGTTGAAGACGGTGCCGGCATCCTCGAACACGTCGTCGCCCACGGTGACGCGGAACGGGTTGGCCGCGTCGTGCCGCACGGTGAAGGCCGCCTCGCCCGCGTCGAGCGCCGCGAAACGGGTGTCCTTCCGGTCGAAACGCATGGTCGTGCCGCCGTTCATTTCGACGCGCGTGCCATCATCGAGCGCGATGGTGCGGGTTTCGCCGGGACGGGTGGTGACGCTGTAGATGTCGCTGCGGTTCGAGACAGCGAAGGAGACAGCCGCGACGAGCACCGCCGCGACCGCTCCGCCCGCGAACCAGCGCATCGGGCGGCGGTCGGACGGTGATCCGGCATCGTTGGCAGCGGCGGGCATCGCCACGGGCGCAGCGGGAATGAAGCTGTCCATCTCGCTGTCCGCAGCCATCAGCGCGTCATAGGCCGCCCCATGCGCAGGGTCGGCCTCCAGCCACAGCGTGAAGCCCTCCCAGTCCGTAAAATCGGGATCGCGGGTGCGGATCACCCAACCCAGCGCATCCTCGTTCATCATGGCTCCAGCCCTGTTTCCACTTTGCCCCTACCGGCATCAGACGCCGCCGCCCGCATCATTCCGTATCCCATGTCTGACGCAGCGCGATCATCGCCCGATACGCCTTTTGCAGATCCTTCTCGACGGTGGTGAGGCTGACGCCCAGTTCCTCGGCGATGGCCTTCTGCCCCACGCCCTCGATGCGGAAGCGGCGGAACACCATTTCGACGCGGGGACCAAGGCCGCGCAGGACGCCGCGCGCCTGATCGAGCCTTTCGTTGAGGATGAGGCGTTCGTCGATGCCAATGTCTTCGGACGGATCGGCCATCACGCCGCCCGCGCCCTCCGCCCAGTCCTGCTCGCGCCGCTCGCGCCGGGTCGAGGAACGGTAGCGGTCCAGCATCAGGTTGTTGGCCATGCGATAGAGATAGGGCAGAGGGTCGGCGACCGGCCCCAGATCCTTCGCCTCCAGCTTCATCCACATGTCCTGGAGCAGATCCTCCGCATCCTCCCCCGCGCCGCGCGCCCGCAGGAAGCGGAGCAGGGCCGGGCGGTTGCCCATGAAGATCGCGGAGAGGCCGGTGGCCATGCCTGTCATATGGTCCAGTTGGAAAGATTGGCGGCCCTGCCATAGAACCGCGCGGACGGTCTTGGCAATCGGCAAGCGGTTGCCGTGGCCGCGCCGCTGCTCTAGCCCGTCCGGCATGACCGCCGCATCGAGCATCCCCGCATGATCCCCGTCACCGACCGCGACGCTGCCCGCGCGACCGGCATGAACGCCGACCGGCTCGACGCGCTGGTGGACGATCTCGACCGGCGCTACATCGCGAGGGGCAGGTTGCCGCACATGCAGTTGCTGCTGTCGCGCGACGAGCAGCCCTTGCTGTCGGTGGTGCGCGGGCACGCGCGGGAGGGCGGAGAGCCGCTGCACGAGGATGCGCTTTACCGCATCGCGTCGATGACCAAGCCCGTCACTTCGGTCGCGTTCATGATGCTGGTGGAGGAGGGGCTGGTCGCGCTCGACACGCCGGTGACGGCGGTGATCCCGGAATTCTCCGACCTGCGCGTGGGGAGCGCTGACGGTCCCCGCCCCGAACGGCCGATGCGCATGATCGACCTGCTGCGGCATACATCCGGCCTGACCTACGGATTGCAGCGACAGACGCCGATTGATGCGCGCTACCGGGCGCTGGGCCTCGACGAATTCCAGCAGAAGCGCACCTCTGACGAGTTTGTCGCGGCGCTCGCCGGACTGCCGCTCGAGTTTTCACCGGGCGCGCGCTGGAATTATTCGGTGTCGACCGATGTGCTGGGCGTCGTGGTCGAGCGGCTGGAGGGCGCGAACCTTGAGAGCGTGTTCCAGCGGCGGATTTTCAAGCCGCTGGGTATGGCGGACACGACCTTCATGCTGCCCGACGCCAGGGCCGACCGCATGACCGACGCGTGGCGGCTGGACGAGGGCGGCGGCATCAGCGTCGCAGACCATGGCGCGCGCAGCGGCTGGCGGCGGACGGGGTGCTTCCATTCGGGCGGCGGCGGCCTTGTGTCGAGCGTGGCGGACTATCATCGCTTTGCGCGCATGCTGCTGCGCGGCGGGGAACTGGACGGAGTGCGCCTGCTGCGCCCCGACACGGTGGCGGCGATGCGCAGCAACCAGCTTCCGGGCGGAGGCGACCTCGCCAGCCTGTCGAGCGCCATGTTCAGCGAAGCGGACTATCAGGGCGTAGGCTTCGGCCTCGGCTTCGCCATGGGGCTGGCGGGCGGCGAATATTATTGGGGCGGGGTATTTTCGACCTATTTCTGGATCGACCCGGTTCACCGCACTATCGGCATCTTCATGACGCAGCATCTCCCCTCCAGCACCTATCCCATCCGCGCGCAGTTGCGGCAGGGGGTGGCGCAGGCGATCCTTAAACCTTCCCGCAACTGATCGGGGTTAGGTGATGGCGGCGGATCGCAAGTCCCGCCCGCACGTTGTCCTTGCTGCACTGCAAAAATGGCGATGGCGTGGGGAAGGAGGCTATGCCATCATCGCAGCGTTCACACAGGGGGATATTGTCAGCCATGGACCTTCAGGGGCAAACCGTGCTTCCCACGCCTACGCCGCGCCCGCTCGATCCCGACCTGCTCGCGCAGCAGATCGTCGAGCGCCTCACCTACCGCATGGGCAAGAATGCCGCCGCCGCCAAGCCGCACGACTGGCTGCACGCGGTCATCATGGAAATCCGCAACCGCGTCATCGACGCGTGGATCGCATCGACGAAGAAAACGCATGAGGAGAAGGGGCGGCGGGTCTATTATCTGAGCCTCGAATTTCTCATCGGTCGCCTGATGCGCGATGCGGCGTCGAACATGGAGATGCTGGACGCGGTTCAGGTGGCGCTGCGCAAGCTGGGCGTCGACCTCGACATCATCGCCGCACTGGAACCCGATGCGGCGCTGGGCAACGGTGGCCTCGGGCGGCTGGCGGCCTGCTTCATGGAAAGCATGGCTACCGTGGACGTGCCCGCCTATGGCTATGGCATACGTTATGTGAACGGCATGTTCCGGCAGGAGATCAGCGACGGGTGGCAGGTGGAGCTGCCCGAAACATGGCTGACGCACGGCAATCCGTGGGAGTTCGAACGGCGCGAGGCGAGCTACGAAGTCGGCTTCGGCGGCATGGTCGATCCGGCGGAAGGGCCGGATTGCGGCCCGCACCAGATGCGCTGGCGGCCGGGCGAGCGGGTGATCGCGACCGCCTATGACACGCCGATTGCGGGCTGGCGCGGCGAGCGGGTCAATACGCTGCGCCTCTGGGAAGCGCAGCCCATCGACCCGATCCTGCTCGACAAGTTCAATGCGGGCGACCATCTCGGCGCGCTCGCCGAAAGCAACCGGGCCGAAGCGCTGACGCGCGTGCTCTATCCGGCGGACTCCTCGCCTGCGGGGCAGGAACTGCGGCTGCGGCAGGAATATTTCTTCTCCTCCGCCTCGCTTCAGGACATCGTGCGGCGGCACGTCCAATATCATGGCGACATCCGCACCCTGCCCGACAAGGCGGCGATCCAGCTCAACGACACGCATCCGGCGGTGTCGGTGGCGGAGCTGATGCGGTTGCTGGTGGACGATCACGGCATCGACTTCGACGAGGCGTGGGACATTACGCGCCGCACTTTCAGCTACACCAACCATACGCTGCTGCCCGAGGCGCTGGAAAGCTGGCCGGTGCCGCTGTTCGAGCGGCTGCTGCCGCGCCACATGCAGATCGTCTATGCGATCAACAGCCGTCTGCTGGGCGAGGCGCGCCGGTCGGGGCAGTTCGCCGATTCCTCCATCGGCGCCATTTCGCTGATCGACGAGGGCGGCGACCGGCGGGTGCGGATGGGCAATCTGGCCTTCGCCGGGTCGCACAGCGTCAACGGCGTGTCGGCGCTGCACACCGACCTCATGAAGCAGACGGTGTTCGCCGATCTTCACCGCCTCTACCCGGCGCGGATCAACAACAAGACCAACGGCGTCACCTTCCGCCGCTGGCTGATGCAGTGCAATCCGGGGCTGACGGGATTGATCCGCGAAGCGATCGGCGACGGCTTCCTCGACGATGCCGAAAAGCTGCGCGACCTCGACCGCTTCGCCGACGACAGCGCGTTCCGGGAGAAGTTCCTCGCGGTCAAGCGCGCCAACAAGGCGGCGCTCTCCGCGCTGCTGCGCGACCGGCTCAATGCCCGGCTCGATCCTGCCGCGCTGTTCGACATCCAGATCAAGCGCATCCACGAATATAAGCGGCAGTTGCTCAACATCGTGGAGGCGGTGTCGCTCTACGACCAGATCCGCTCGCACCCGGAAAAGGAGTGGGTGCCGCGGGTCAAGCTGTTCGGCGGGAAAGCCGCGCCCAGCTATCACAACGCCAAGCTCATCATCAAACTGGCGAACGACGTGGCGCGCACGGTCAATCACGATCCGTCGGTGCAGGGGATGCTGAAGGTCCAGTTCGTGCCCAACTATAATGTGTCGATGGCCGAAGTGATGATCCCCGCCGCCGACCTTTCCGAACAGATTTCGACCGCGGGCATGGAAGCGTCCGGCACCGGCAA
The DNA here is from genome assembly GCF_003967075.1 of Sphingobium amiense. NCBI lineage: Bacteria > Pseudomonadati > Pseudomonadota > Alphaproteobacteria > Sphingomonadales > Sphingobiaceae > Sphingobium > Sphingobium amiense. The sequence goes on along the minus strand of NZ_AP018664.1, from coordinate 1,701,597 downwards.
CATGAAGTTCGCGGTCAACGGCGCGCTCACTATCGGCACGCTCGACGGCGCGAATGTCGAGATGCGCGATCATGTGGGCGAGGAGAATATCGTGATCTTCGGCCTCACCGCGCAGGAGGTCGCCGACCGCCGCGCGCAGGGTTACAGCCCGCGCGACGTGATCGGCGAGAGCCGGGAACTGGCGCAGGCGCTGGAAGCCATTGCGGGCGGCGTCTTCTCGCCTGACGATCCGGATCGCTACAAGGGGCTGGTGCAGGGGCTTTACGACCATGACTGGTTCATGGTCGCCGCCGACTTCGACAGCTATTCCGCGGCGCAGAGACAGGTCGATGCGCTCTGGCTCGACCAGCAGCTCTGGGCGAAGAAGGCGATCCACAATGTCGCGCGGATGGGCTGGTTCTCGTCCGACCGCACGATCCGCGAATATGCGACCGACATCTGGAAGATCCTGTGATGACGAAAGAAACCTGAATGACCGATGGCGCGCAGATCGACCGGCTGGTCCGCGGGGAGGAGCACGATCCCTTCGCGATCCTGGGCGTCCATCCGGACGGCAGGGGATTTGTCGCGCGGGTGCTTCTGCCCGATGCGGTGAGCGTGTCGGCGCAGACGCTGGAGGGCAAGCCGGTCGGCGATCTGGCGCGGCTGCATGAGGCGGGGCTGTTCGGCGGGAAGGTGAAGATCAGGAAGCGCCAGCCGCTGCGCTACATCGCGACCTATGCCGATGGGGCGGAGTTCTCGCTGGTCGATCCCTACAGCTTCGGCCCGGTGCTGGGACCGATGGACGATTATTATTTCGCGGAAGGATCGCACGGCCGTCTGTTCGACAAGCTCGGTGCGCATGTGATGCGACATGAGGGCGTCGACGGAACGCACTTCGCGGTCTGGGCGCCCAATGCGCGGCGTGTGTCGGTGGTGGGGTCGTTCAACCGGTGGGACGGCCGCCGGGGCGCGATGCGCCACCGGACGGACGCGGGCGTGTGGGAGATTTTCCTGCCCGATGTGCATCCGGGCGCGCCCTATAAATATGAGATCGTGGGCGCGGACGGCGTTATGTTGCCGCTCAAGGCCGATCCCTTCGCCTTCGAGGCGGAACTGCGCCCCTCGACCGCGTCGGTCGTCGCGCCGCCGCTCGATCATGACTGGGGCGATGAGCGTCACCGCGCGCACTGGCGGCAGGCCGACGCCCGCCGCGAACCGGTCTCCATTTACGAAGTCCATGCCGGATCGTGGCAGCGGAGCGAGGATGGCGGCTTTTTAAGCTGGGACGAACTGGCGAACCGGCTGATCCCCTATGTCGTGGGCATGGGTTTCACCCATATCGAGTTCCTGCCGATCAGCGAGCATCCCTATGATCCGAGCTGGGGATACCAGACGCTCGGCCTCTATGCGCCGTCAGCGCGGTTCGGCGATCCGGCGGGCTTCGCGCGCTTCGTCGACGGTGCGCACCGGGCCGGAGTCGGCGTCATCCTCGACTGGGTGCCCGCGCATTTCCCGACCGACGAACATGGCCTTGCCCGGTTCGACGGCACGGCGCTTTACGAACATGCCGATCCGCGCAAGGGATTCCACCCCGACTGGAACACCGCCATCTACAATTTCGGACGGCGCGAGGTGATGCAGTTCCTCGTCAACAACGCGCTTTACTGGGCCGAGCGTTTCCATGTCGACGGACTGCGGGTCGATGCGGTCGCCTCGATGCTCTACCTCGATTATTCGCGCAAGCCCGGCGAGTGGATACCCAACGATCATGGCGGGCGCGAGAATGTGGAGGCGGTCGCCTTCCTCCAGCAGATGAACAGGGCGCTCTACGGCACCCATCCGGGTGTCATGACCATCGCGGAGGAATCGACGAGCTGGCCCGGCGTGTCGCAGCCGGTCCATAGCGGCGGCCTCGGCTTCGGGTTCAAATGGAATATGGGCTTCATGCACGATACGCTGCGCTATCTGGCGCGCGATCCGGTGCATCGGGCGCATCATCATGACGACATCACCTTCGGCCTCGTCTACGCCTTCAGCGAAAATTTCGTCCTGCCGCTGAGCCATGACGAAGTGGTGCACGGCAAGGGATCGCTGCTGCACAAGATGGCCGGGGATGACTGGCAGAAATTCGCCACGCTGCGCGCCTATTACGGCATGATGTGGGGCTATCCCGGCAAGAAGCTGCTGTTCATGGGGCAGGAGTTCGCGCAGCGCGCCGAATGGAGCGAGGAGCGGTCACTCGACTGGCACCTGCTCGACCATGCGCGGCATGTGGGGATGCAGCGGCTGGTGGGCGATCTGAACCGGGTCTATCGTTCTCACCCCGCGCTCCACGCGCGTGACTGCGAGGGTGAGGGGTTCGAATGGGCGCTGGTCGATGCCGCCGCGGATTCCGTCTTCGCATGGACACGCCGTGCGCCCGGCGCGCCGCCGGTCGTGGTCATCAGCCATTTCACGCCGGTCCTGCGCCACGGCTATCGCCTGTGCCTGCCCTGCGGGGGACAGTGGCGCGAGATACTGAACAGCGACGCGCTGGATTATGGTGGCGGCGGGGCTGGCAATATGGGCATCGTCCATGCCGATGACGAAGGATGGGCGAACATCACCATCCCGCCTTTCGCCACGCTGATGCTGGAACTGGATGACTGACCGCTGAGCTACAGGCGCGCAAGAAGGAGAGGCCGCAATGAACCCCAAATATCAGCCGATCGCCCGCGACGCGATGGCCTATGTCCTCGCCGGGGGGCGCGGCAGCCGTCTCGCCGAACTGACCGACAAGCGCGCCAAGCCCGCCGTCCATTTCGGCGGCAAGGCGCGGATCATCGACTTCGCGCTTTCCAACGCGCTCAATAGCGGCATCCGCCGCATCGGCGTCGCGACGCAATATAAGGCGCATTCGCTGATCCGGCACCTGCAGCGCGGCTGGAACTTCTTCCGCCCCGAACGCAACGAGAGCTTCGACATCCTGCCCGCCAGCCAGCGCATCTCCGAAAGCCAGTGGTATGAAGGGACGGCCGATGCCGTGTTCCAGAATATCGACATCATCGAAAGCTATGCGCCCGAATATATGGTCATTCTGGCGGGCGATCATGTTTACAAGATGGACTATGAACTCATGCTCCAGCAGCATGTGGACAGCGGCGCGGACGTGACGGTCGGCTGCCTCGAAGTGCCGCGCATGGAGGCGGTCGGCTTCGGCGTCATGCATGTGGACGAAGCGGACAACATCACTGCCTTCGTCGAAAAGCCTAAAGACCCGCCCGGCATTCCCGGCCAGCCCGACATGGCGCTGGCGTCGATGGGCATCTATGTCTTTCGCACCAAATTCCTGATCGGGCAGTTGCGGCGCGACGCCGATACGCCGGGCAGCAACCGCGATTTCGGCGGCGACATCATCCCCTATATCGTAAAGCATGGAAAGGCGGTCGCGCACCGCTTTTCCAGCAGTTGCGTGCGGGCGGAGAGCGAGCTGGAACCCTATTGGCGCGATGTCGGCACGATCGACGCCTATTGGCAGGCGAGCATCGACCTCACCGATGTGGTGCCCGCGCTCGACCTCTACGACCGGAGCTGGCCGCTCTGGACCTATTCGGAAGTCACGCCGCCCGCCAAATTCGTGCATAATGAGGATGGGCGGCGCGGGTCGGCGACGTCCTCCCTGGTCGCGGGCGGATGCATCGTGTCGGGATCGTCACTGCACCGCAGCCTGCTGTTCTCCGGCGTGCGGACGCACAGCTTCTCGTCCGTCACCGAAAGCGTCATCATGCCCAATTGCGAAATCGGGCGCGGCGCACGGCTGCACAAATGCGTGGTGGACAGCGGCATCATCATCCCGGCAGGTCTCATCGTCGGCGAAAATCCCGCCGACGACGCGCTGCGGTTCCGGGTGAGCGACAATGGTGTCTGCCTCATTACCCAGCCGATGATCGACGCGCTCGCTCGGTAGAAGGACAAAGCCGCCCGTGTCCATCAAGCTGCTGTCCGTCGCGTCGGAAATCTACCCGCTGGTGAAGACTGGCGGGCTGGCGGACGTGGTGGGTGCGTTGCCCGCCGCGCTGGCGCCGCACGGAGTGGAGGCGCGCTCGCTGGTGCCCGGCTATCCCGCCGTCATGGCGCGGATCGGCAAGGGCAGGCGGGTGCATCGCTACCCCGACCTGTTCGGCACACCTGCCGCGATCCTGTCGGCGCAGGCCGATGGGCTGGACCTGCTGGTGCTGGACGCCCCCGGCATCTTCGCGCGGGACGGTGGCCTCTATGGCGATGCGGCGGGACAGGACTGGAGCGACAATGCGCTGCGCTTTGCAGCCCTGTCGCGGGCGGGAGCGGACATCGCCGAAGGGGCGCTGAAGGGCTGGCAGCCGGACATCGTCCATGCGCATGACTGGCAGGCGGCGATGACCGCCGCCTATATGCGCTTCGGCCCGGCGGCCCGCGTGCCGAGGGTCGTGACGATCCACAATCTCGCCTTTCAGGGGCGGTTTCCCGCCAGCCTCTTTCCGCGCCTCGGTCTGCCGCCCGAAGCGTGGGGCATGGACGGGGTCGAATATTATGGCGGCATCGGTTTCCTGAAAGCGGGACTCGTGTCCGCCGACGCGATCACGACGGTCAGCCCGACCTACGCGCGGGAGATACGCTCGCCTGCCGAGGGCATGGGGCTGGAAGGGCTGCTCAACGGTCGGGCGGACCGGCTGCATGGCATATTGAACGGCATCGACGGCGACATCTGGAACCCGGCGACCGACGATCTCCTCGCCCGTCGCTACAGCGCCCGCGCGCTCGGCGGCCGGGCGGCGAACCGGCGCGCGCTCGAAACGCGGTTCGGGTTGGACCATGACGATGCGCCGATCTTCATCATCGTCAGCCGCCTCACCTGGCAGAAGGGCATGGACCTGATGGCGGGCGCGGTCGACCGGCTGGTGGCGGGCGGCGGCAAGCTCGCGCTGCTGGGGTCGGGCGATCATGCGCTGGAAAGCGCGTTCCTCGCCGCGCGGGGCAGGCATCCGGGCCGGGTCGGCGTGGAGATAGGCTATGACGAGCCGCTGTCCCACCTGCTTCAGGCGGGGGGCGATGCCATATTGATCCCCTCCCGGTTCGAGCCGTGCGGCCTGACGCAACTTTATGCATTGCGCTATGGCTGCGTGCCGGTGGTGGCGCGCGTCGGCGGTCTGGCCGACACGGTGATCGACGCGAACGAAGCGGCGGTCGGCGCGGGCGTGGCGACGGGCCTGCTGTTCGCAGCCGGAGATGCGGGCGCTCTGGACGCCGCCATCGCGCGGACGGTGCAGCTTCATGCCGACAGGTCGCTGTGGCAGGCGATGCAGCGCGCGGGCATGCGTTGCGACTTTTCATGGAGCAACAGCGCGGCCCGCTATGCGGCGCTCTACCGCGCGCTGATCGCGGAACCGGCCTGATGCCCGCGAGGCGGGACACGCGCTTTTCCGTCTGGTCGCCCGAGGCGGAGCAGCTCTGGCTCTGCCTGTTCGATGTGGAGGACCGCGAGACCCGCCTGCCGATGCTGAGAGACGCGGACGGATGGTGGCATATCGGCGCCGCGGGGGTGGGTGTCGGGCAGCTTTACGGCGTGAGGGCGGACGGACCCTATGATCCGGATCGCGGCCTGTGGTTCGATCCCGACAAGCTGCTGCTCGATCCCTATGCCACGGCCATCGACCGACCGTTCCGCTATGACCCGGCGCTGGCGGCCCCGCGCGGGGAGGGTGGCGACACGGCGCCCCTGATGCCCAAGGGGGTTGTCACCGCGGCGCTGCCGGACCTGCCCCACCAGCCGCCGCGATTTGCGGCGGGCGGCCTGATCTACGAACTGTCCGTCCGGGCCTTCACCATGCTGCATCCCGATGTGCCGGAGGCGCTGCGCGGGACCGTCGCCGCGCTCGGCCACCCCGCAATCGTCGCGCATCTGAAGGCGCTGCATGTCTCCGCCGTCGAACTGATGCCGGTCAACGCATGGATCGACGAGCGGCACCTGCCGCTGCTCGGCCTTTCTAACGCATGGGGCTATAACCCCGTCAGCTATTTCGCGCTTGATCCCCGGATCGCGCCGGGCGGTATCGGCGAATTGCGCGAAGCCGTGGCGGCGCTGCACGCGGCGGGGATCGGCGTCATTCTCGACATGGTATATAATCATGACGGGGAGAGCGACCGGCAGGGGCCAACCCTTTCGTTGCGCGGTCTCGATGCGCGGGGCTATTTCCGCTACGCGCCGGACGGCAGCCTCATCAACGACACCGGCACCGGCAACAGCATCGCCTGCAACGCGCCGCCCGCGCGCGGCCTGATCCTCGATTCCCTGCGCTGGTTCGTCCGGAACGCCGGTGTCGACGGCTTCCGCTTCGATCTCGCCCCGGCGCTGGGGCGCATGGAGCAGGGGTTCGATCCGGCCGCGCCGCTGTTGCAGGAAATGCGCGCGGACCCGCTGCTGGCCGATCGCATCCTGATCGCGGAGCCATGGGACGTGGGACCGGGCGGATACCAGCTCGGCAATTTCGGCGAAGGCTGGCTGGAGTGGAACGACCGCTATCGCGACGATGTGCGCCGTTTCTGGCGCGGCGACAGCGGGATGCTGGGGCACCTTGCGACGCGGCTTGGCGGATCGTCGGACCTGTTCGGGCATGTCGCGACGCGATCCGTCAACTTCATCGCCGCGCATGACGGCTTCCCCCTCGCCGACCTGGCTGCGTTCGAGCATCGGCACAACGAAGCCAATGGCGAGGATAATCGCGATGGCCATGGCGACAATCTGAGCTGGAATAACGGTGTCGAGGGGCCGAGCGACGATCCCGAGGTCGTCGCCGCGCGCCGCAGCGACGCCAAGGCGCTGCTCTCGACGCTGTTCGTCTCGCGCGGAGCGATCATGCTGACGGCGGGGGATGAATTCGGCCGCACCCAGCAGGGCAACAACAATGCCTATGCGCAGGATAACGAGATTGGCTGGCTGGACTGGGAAGGGCGCGACCGGGAGCTTGAGCAGCATGCGCGCGATCTGGCGGCCCTGCGCGCTGCCTGCCCGGAGCTTCGGGACGTGGCGATGCTGACCGACGCAGATGTAGAGTGGCTCGATGAGGAGGGCCGCCCGCTGACGGTGGAGCAATGGGAAGACCCCGAACGCCGCACTCTGGCGCTGCGCTATCGCGCGAGCGGACTTGTGATTGGCATCAATGGAGCGAGCGGCCCATGCCGCTTTCGCTTAGCGCAAGGTAATTTTGTCGTGCCGCCAAGGAGCGTTCATGTCCTGACGGACTGAACTGGTGACCCCTACGGGCACCCGGCAATCGTGGCAAGGTACTGATTTTACGGCAGTATCTGCGTTAAGCGCCTTGTTGATACCATCGGAAGTGCCATCTGTCCATAGAGATATTATGAGCCGGAGTGGCACTGCCTGGTTTCGTCACGGCTGTCGGTTCTGCACCCTGATCGTGCATCGCACTGGCTGTTTGGCCACTGTGGCCTGCTGCTCGCAAGCATCGATGGCCTCACGGTTGTCCCGGCGTATATCGGCGGCATCGGATATGGCTTGCCATGCCTCCGGGCTATCGGCCCGCATCATCCGGGTTCCAGCTTCCCATAGCGTAGGCTCGCGCACGGTGCGCGCGGCGATGCGTTCGGGCAGATGCCAGCTTGCCGGGAGGATGCGCGCGATGAAGCCGGGAAGGACAGCCCATAGCAGGCATCCGGCGAGCAAGCCGCCGCCTGCCGCCCATTTGAGGCGGCGGCGTTGCTCGTTGAAGCTGGCAACGTCTCCGGCCAACGCCCGCAAGGCGCGGGATGACTCGATATGTTGCTGCTTTGCATCGGAAAGGGCGACGTGGTCATCGCGCCGCGCTTTTGCGGCGGCGGCCTGTATCCGTGCCGCCATATCCTCTGGGGTCATCTGCATGGCGGGATGCTCATCGATGGCGACCAGCCGCTTCGCCATCTCGCCAAGGGTGTTGCTGTAATCGGGAATGTCGATTTCCGCCTTCTCGGTCGCCAGATTCTGGACCGCGCGGCGGACCAGCGCCATTTCGCCTTCAAGCCGTGCGAACGCCTGTGTCGCCGGATCGGGTTCCTGTTCGGAATCCAAGGGCAGTGATCTGTCTTCCATATCTTTTTCCTATCTGCTCATGCCAAGGTTGCGCCCGTGATCGAACGGCACGGAATCCGCGAGATCGCGGACAAGGCTGCGGCCCATTTCCATGTCGATGCCGAGTTCACGGGTGCGCCCGCGCAGGACCGATTCCATCTGCGCATCGCGTTCGAGGCCTTTCGCCATGCCGTGCATTTCCTGCGCGACACGCTTCGCACCTCGGAAGTCGCCGTCGCGCTGCAAGTCCTCGCGGTGACGCTGGAGCTGCTGCCAGCCTTCGACGAACCTGTCGGCGCGCTGGAAGGGATCGGCACGGATTTCAGCTTCAAGCTGCATCGCGCGCATGGCGGCCTGGCCGCGCCCTTCGGCGGCTTCGTGGACAAGCTCGGGCTGGCGCTGGAACGCCGCGCCGAGATCGGCGGCGGCATGGGGCCGGATCGCCTCCACTCCCGCGCGCGCCTTGTCCAGCGCTTCGCGCTGGTGCGGAAGCACCGGGAGACCCTGGCCCTGCATCCGCGTTATGTCGGCGGCAGCGCGGGCGTAGCGCTCCACCGCGCGGCGCGGATCGGGCGCGCGGGCTTGGCGGACAAGCGCCTGTTCCTTCTCTCCTTCTGGCCCGTGGGGTTGCGGACGGAAGTTGGCGAACATGCCCGGTTCGCGCTCGGGGGCTTGCGCTTTGGGCCGGAACCCATCGAACATTCCGCGCGCGCGTTCGGGAATCTTCTGGATGATTTCCGCTATACGCTCGCGGAAGGTGATGCCGCGCCGTTCGGCGAACTGCTGCGCTGGGTCGCGGCGCTCGTAATCGCTCGCCATGTCCTTGGCCCGCTCGCGGGACAGGGTGCGGACAAGGCGGGATTCGTCCTTGAAGTCGTCGCGGCCATAGTGGAGCGCCATACCTTCACGGTGACGCGACATGCCGACATATGCGCCGTGGCGGTCCATGCCCGGCGTTGCCAGCACATGGGCGCGGTCAACGGTCATACCCTGCGCCTTGTGGATCGTGGCGGCATAGCCGTGATCGACATGGGCATAGTGCTTGGTGTCGAACGCGACGCTGCGCCCGTCATCGGTGCGGACGGCGATATGCTCTGGGCTGACCTTTTCGACCGTGCCCAGCGTGCCGTTCTTGACCTCAAGGCTGCGCTCGTTGCGCAGGAACATGATGCGGTCGCCACTGGCGAACATGCGGTTGCCGGGCTCTGCCTTCACCAGCACGTCATCGCCCAGCGCATTGCTCGTGTGCATCCGGTCGCGCGCCGCTTCATTGAGTTCGCGCACTTCGTCATTGGTGTGGGTAAGGATGATGCGGGTCTGATCCGGCGCGGCGATGCGTTCGCGATCCCACCGCTCGACAAGCTCGCTGCGCGCTGCCTCGCGCGTGTCGGCGGCATGGACCATGCCATGATCGGCATAGGCCCGGATCGCTTCTCCCGTGCGCCCTGTAGCAAGTTGCCGGGTGGCATCCTGCTGCCAGCCCTCATGCTGGCGGCGAACCTGGGTGATCTCGACGCCGCCATGCCGCTCATGGATCGCGCGGAACGCCGCGCCCGCCTCGATGGCCTGCAACTGCTGCGGGTCGCCGACCAGCACGACCTTTGCGCCCGCGTCGACGGCATGGGAGAGAACGCGCTCCATCTGGCGCGTGCCGACCATGCCCGCCTCGTCGATCACCAGCACGTCACGCGAAGTCAAAAGGTCGCGCCCCTGCGCCCAGCCATGTTCCATGCTGGCGATAGTGCGCGAGGCGATGCGGGAACCATTCTCCAACCCCTCCGCCGCGATGCCGGACAGCGCCGCGCCGCGCACTTCGAATCCGGCGCGCTCCCATGCCTCGCGCGCAACGCCCAGCATCGCGCTCTTGCCCGTTCCGGCGTATCCCACAACCACGCTGAGGCCGCGCCCGTCCGCTACATGCTCGAACGCCGCGCGTTGCTCGCCGGTCAGCGCCAGCCCGCACCCTTTCACCTGCGCCAATGCGGCGGCTCGGTCCTTCCCGTCCACGTGATGCCGTTCCCGCTCGGCCATCAACTCGCTGGCGCGCTGTAACCGCTGCTCGGTCTCGATCATCTCGCGGCTGGTGAACCGATCTTCGCCGCGTCCGTCCTTGCCAAGCTCGACAAGATCGGGGGACGCACGGACGGCGCTCAATGCCCGGTCGAACTGCTCTTTCCCGTCCGTGTGGCTATGCACGAACATTGCCATGTCACGGTGCGTGAATGTCGCCTGCTGGTGGGTGATTGCGTCCAGGGCGACACACGGTTCCGCGATGATCCGTTCGCCGTTCCGCTGCGCGATGGCGCGGTGATCCTCGATGCGCTCGGACTCAAGTCCACGCTCGCCCATGCGTGATGCAGCGGGACCAATCTTGTCCTGCGGTTCAAGCCCGATGCCCTGTGCTTGCAAACTGCGGTGATCGACGCGCGCGTCAATGTCGAGTTCGGCAAGCCGTCCATTGACATGATCGGCCCAGCGTTCGCGCCATTGCTCGACAAGCTCGGTCCTGTTCCAGTCGCGGACCTTCGCGCCGAAACCCTCCTCGTCCACTTCGCGCATCGTCAACATGACATGGGCGTGCGGCTTCGCCATGCCGTCCGCGCCAATATCCCAGTGAACATTGAGGTCGGCGATCATGCCGCGATTGACGAACTCCTGACCTGCAAAATCGCGCGCCAGTTCGATGCCCTGTGCCTGTGTCATCTCGCGCGGAATGGCGAACTCGACTTCGCGGGCAAGCTGGGCGTCCTTGCGAACCTCCGCCGCCTCGACCGCGTTCCACAGCTTCTCGCGGTCGGCGAATTCCTCGGGCGCATTGTCCGGCAGGAGAATTTCGGAATGAACGACGCCCGACTTGTTGGTGAAGTCGTGATCGCGGTCGAGCCGGTCATCGTGCAGCCGTTCGCCTGCGCGATAGGCAGCGGCGGCAACGGCGCTGCGTCCGCTCGCCCGCCCGATGACCTTTGCGCTGAAATGGAAGATTGCCATGATGGCAATCCATCTACACTACAACGGGCACGTCGGAACGACGTATAAGCGCGCCCTCCCATGATAAAATCCTGCTCGGGACTATCTGGTTCCAGAACGTCCCGACGACTCTACAGCATTACGCGCGGCACACTATTATCATGGGCGCATCAACTCTCAACGGAGACTTGCGATGCGTAAACCCAGGGACTTCGATTCGGAACTGAAGGCGCTGGCCGACAAGGCACGTCAACTCAAAGAACGCCGCGTCCAGCAACTCGGCGAACTGGTGATTGCTTGCCGAGCCGATGCCACTGACGCGGAAACACTGGCGGGTGCGTTGCTGGTCATTGCCGAAACCGACGATGCCGCACGAAAGGAGAGCTGGCGCAAGCGCGGGGCTACCTTCTTTCAAGGCAACGCGCGTGGTCGAACTGCGGGAACTGATCGCGACAAAGGCAGCACTACGCCGAATGACAGCGGCGCGGTATCGGCTTGAAGCACAGAAGGCGCGAACCGACATGCGCGAATGGGCCGTGCAACGCCGCGAACGCACGCGTCAACTGATCGAACTGGGCGGCCTCGTCGTGAAAGCCGGACTGGTCGATCTCACCGATGACGATCGCGCCGCGCTCTACGGCGCGTTCCTCACCGTTGCGGCCAAGCTGCGCAGTGAGGACCGTGAACAGGCGCTCGTGTTGTGGAAACGGAAAGGGAAACGGGCATTCGAGAGCGAGAGATAACGAAAATCCTCTCGCATTTCCTGCCATCTCAAAAAATATTTTCAAATCGGTGAACCGAAATTCGCGCCGATGTCGCCTTAGCATAACAAAGACCGAAATTTGCTTCGCGTTCCTGTGCATGGAGACCGGCATGACAATTCATTCAAAGCTACGGCTGAGTGCGGCTGTGATAGCGTTGATGGTGCCGGGAACGGCATGGGCGAATTGCGATCTGACACAGCCCGACGTAATCTGCGACGGCGCGACAGGGGCGAATACGACCGCGACGATTACCGGCAAGCGCTCTGTGCGGTTCCAAAATAGCGAGACGCAGGCAGCCACTACCGGGCTGACTGTCAACGGTGATGCCACCAACGGCGCGAACGTGACGATTGATGCGGGATCGTCGATCAACGCCAGCCAAGCGGCGTCGCTGGGGCCGGGCCAGGCGCTGATTGCCTATACCGCGCTGACCTTGCGTGGCGGCGGTAACGGAGCCACTGCGCGGATCAACGGCGACCTGATCTCGGCCAGTTCTTACGGACTCGACGCATCCACTACGACATCGACCGGGCTGATTGATGTCGCACAAGGCGCGACCTCGACGATCCGGGGTGCTTCCTACTCACTGGGCGGATTGAATTACGGCTTTAACGCAATCCGCACCCAAGCCATCGGTGGTGCAGACACGCGGATAACAACCAACGGGACATTGGTTGGCGGTATCAACGCATCCAGCGGCAATCCTAATACCATCGACGATACCAGTGCGGGAGCTTCCGCGTTTCAGATCACCAACAACGGATCGATCCTCGACCTTTCCAACGGACTGGGCGGCATCGCCATCACGCAGCGCGGCACCGGCGATGTCAGCGTGGTCAACAACGGCAGCATCCTGACGACCAGCTTCGGTATCAACGCGAATGTCTACACCCCGACAGGCGTCACTCGTAACGCGGCGACCACGATAACGGTCAATGGCAATATTGGGAGTGCCGCAAGTCGGCCACGCATCGCCGCGATAGTTCAGGTTTCGGGAGGAACCAACACCGGCGATATCCGGATCGGCCTGAACAGCGCCAGCATCTTCGGTGGACTGATTGCTACAGGAGACACGCGCGGGAACGTATCGATCATCGGCACCGGGACCGGCTTGATCTCCGACAATTCGTTCGGTCCGAACCTTACTGCGGCAACCGTCATTGCTGCGAACACGCTCAAGAAAGGACCAGGCAACGTCACGATCGATCTCACCCAGACCATCGGAGTTGATCTGAGGAACTATAATACTGCAACATTGGGGACAGCATCGATTGACGCTGCTACCAGCGGAAGCGGCGCGGTCTCGGTCAACCGGACATCGGGCGGCGGCAACATCACCGTCGCCAATGGCAACGCCATCGATCTGCTCATCAACAGTGGCGTGGGCATTTCCACCGCAGTAGGGTCGTTTGTCCCCCTGTCTGCTGCGGAGCAGGCAACCCGGCTTGACAACAACACCGCCACCCTTGCGGTAACAGTCGGGGCAGGCAAAACAGTCAGTGCGGCTCAGGGCACCGGTATCCGGCTGTTCAGCGGCTATTCGACCGGCGCGGCGACCGCAGACATTAATGGCACGATCAGCGCGGGTAACGCCGGAGTGTGGGGACGCGGCACGCGCAACGATTTCACGGTCACCGTTGCGACCACCGGCAGCATTGCTGGTGCCACCGGAATCGATCTCACCACCGCCGCAGACTATTCCGATCCCAATTCCGACTTCAGCACCGGCGCGATTGTCCAGCTCAATATCACCCCAACTGTGGCGGGCCTGCAACTGGCCGGTGTATTGACGGCGAACAATGCGGGCACGGTTTCGGGCACCACGACCGGAATAAGGCTGATCGCGGGTGGAACGGGAACTGCCGTCGTCACCAACACCGGCACCCTCACTGGCGGCACCAACGCCGTCGCCGGATCGACCGCAGGCACTGCATTCCGCATCACCAATGGCGCAACCGGCACGATGACCGGCGGGATCAACGTCACCGGATCGTCGGTCAGCGCCTCGCTGTTCACCAACTCAGGCCGTTGGAATGTAGGCAGTGGAAACTCGTCGTTTTCGGGCGCATTGGCCAACACCGGCATCATCAACGCGGCGGACGGGGTCGCCGGGAACAATTCCATCACAATCACCGGAAACTACACCGGCGGCGGGCAGATATTCCTTGATGCCAGCACAGCAACCGCCCGTGCCGATACGCTGACCATCACGGGCACGGCGACCGGCACCACCGCCGTCACCGTCAACCGGCTGGCGCAGGGGCGGATCGCGGGCGGATTCCTGCCGCTGATTACTGTCACCGGCGGTGCGGCGGCGGGGGCGTTCACCTCCACTTCCTTTGCCGACGCGGGCGTGTTCCGTGAGAGCTTCGGGGTGAGCAAGACCAACGCTAACCAGTTCGGTATTTTGCAGGCGTTCAATCCGCTGCTCACCGGGCTGGGCGGACTACATGTAACGGCGGCAACAGCGGCGGCGGCACTTGATGACTCCGTGCTACCCTATGTCACTGGCCGCGAGGGTGCTGCTTCAGGCAAGCCGCACCTCGGTCTATGGATACGCGGCACCTCGGGTAGTCTCGGCCAGACGCTGGCGACCGTCATCTCCGACAGCACGACGCAGCTTGCCAGCGCGACCAACCGGCTCGAACTCGATCATCGTTCGATCCAGGGTGGAGCCGATCTCGGTTGGAGCGATCTTGGCGGTAGGGGCTGGTCCGTGCATCTGGGCATCATGGGTGGCACCTATAGTGCCGACGCCACCCAGCCCGCGACACGGATCAAGGTGAATGTGCCGTTTCTGGGAGCCTATGCTGCGTTGACAGGCGACAGGCTGACCATCGAAGCCAATGTGCGGCGCGAATGGCGGCGGTTCGATGTGACCAATGCTGTGCTGTTTGGCACTGCCGCAGCGACCAGAACCAAAGGTCGTGCATGGGCGGGCGCGGTAGCGGCGTCATACCGCCTGCCGCTTGGACACGGCTTTGCACTTACCCCGCGTGCGGCGTTGAGCTGGAGCAACAGCCGCATCGATACCTTTGCCATCGATAATTTCACACGGCTGGCTCCCGGTAGCGACAATAATAGCGTCGCCCGGCTCGGCGCGCGATTGTCATGGGCGGGCAAGGTCGGCTCAGGACTGTTCGCCGAACCCTATGCCGGGGCATATTGGGTAAAGAATATGTCGAACAGCGAGACTGCTACGATCCTCTCAGCGGACGCGGCGGGCACCGTCATCGGCTACAACCTCAATGCCACCGGCTACCGTTCAACTGGCCAATATGTCGCGGGGCTGAGCTTGCGCGATGAGCGTGGCCATCTTTCGGGCTTTATTGAAGGGCGGCTTGACCGGGGGAATAGCGTGCGCGGGCACGCCATTTCGGGCGGTGTGCGGGTCCAATTCTAGTCTCAAGGGAACCAACCCATGTCTTTTGAAGATTTCATGGCCGGAACGGTCGATGCACGGGTTTCCCGAGGGAGTTTTGATCACTCCACCAAGACTTTAGCCCCACTCCCGCTCGATGCCACCGATGCAGCTAAGACGGGCCGTGAAGCGGAGCTGAAAGTGGTTCAGTCCGAAATTGCGGCAAAATTTGACGCGGACTATTTGCCCTGCGCTGCGCAAATGGGGGGCTTGTTCGCGCAGGCGCAATCCTGCCGCACGCTGGGTCAGATGCTGCCACTCAGACTTTTTCAAGCGCAAGGTTACATGATTGGCCATCTGGTTACGCTCTGCCAAGCCTACCAAGCCGATGCTGACGTTCTGGCAAAGCTCGGTTTACCAGGCTTTCAGGCTTATCTCAAACGCTTCGCGGACGACGCGGTACAGGCGCAAGCGGCAATCAAGAACACCGTCGCCGCCGGTATGCCGGGGCCAGGCTTGGAACCGGAAGCATTCTTCGCCGCCTTGAACGCGGGCCTGCCTGTAATCCCTGACCTTCCCCAGCAGGGCGGAGACGTGGGTACGCCCGGTCCTATGACGGGTTGGCCCGGCCTAGCATCACAATCGACGACGATGCCGCCTTCTGGTGGGCTGCCGTTCCTCCCAAGCCCGCCCTTTGGGGGCGATAGAGAACCGAGGCATTCAAGCAACGCGAGGCAAACAGATAATGCGTAGCGCACGATTAACCAAGAAAAAGGAGATAATCAGATGGCAAGCGTATATGTTTCATGGACTGGCGGAATTGACGGATCGGTCTATATCGATGTTGCTTCCGAGACTGTTGGGCCTTTCAACAGTAACTCATACTATACCGTCACTCTGCCCGATGCCGACGGAACCTATCCCGTGCGACCATGGTGCGGAAGCATTGAAAGCTCAAATCAAGTTTCGGTGTCAGGTGGTTATGCCTCGCCCGATCGGATCAACTGCGATCTCGGTTAAACGGGTCGGTCGAGCCGTGGCGGCGTGAACGCATTTACCAATTTGGTGTCTCTGCCGCCATCGTTCGCAGCGAGGAATCTCGAAAGGGAAAGCAATGTGGAAAGCTATGCATGAAAAGTTCGAGGACAGTCAGATGATTGCCCCGAACAGCTACAGGTTCGCTGAGGCGAGAAAAAATCAGATCCCGGAAACCGCAGGATATGGAGCCTGTACATGTTGCGGGTGCGGAAGCTTCTTCAACGACGGTACTGGCGATTGTCGATGTGGCCACTCCTTTGGCCAGCATTACAGCTGACCCATGCTATCGTCGCGGGATCAGTCGATGGCCGAAGTAGCAACCTTCCCGCCGTTCTTTGACTTCCAAGGCCCTATAGGTCGGTGACGGAACTCGTCACCACCTTGTCATCGACACCGATGTGGATCTTGGCTCTGGCCGTGCTCGCCTATGTTGGCCGGAATTGGTTTGAAAGCATGCTGAAAAGCCGGTTCGCTGTTGCCGAGCAACGCATCGCTGCCTCGCTCGCCATCAGGGCGGGACTGCGCTCGCATGAACAGAACGAACTGGTCGCGTTTCGCATCGCGGTCGAGAAGTGGGAATATTTCCTGCAAAGCGGCATCGGCGATCTGACGATGCAGGCCGAATCGAAGGACTTCGAGCCAGCCGATTTTCACAAATCCGATCTCAAACTGTTCGGCAATGTGCGGCTTGCCGCAGTCAAGGCGTCGATCTTCCTGTGCGATCCCAACCTCGAAATCGAACTGCTCAAAACCATCGCTACGATAAGAGCGCTATATTATCCGCTTCTCGAAACGACAATGCACGATCTGCTCGAAACTCAGGAACAAATGCTGCCCTATCTCAATCGTTTGCGGCTGTTCGAGGCCAGTGGTCAGAAGGACACCGTTATCGCGTTGACCGCCGATGAAGCGCAGGTCCTGATCAGCCTGCGGCATCAAATGACGGCAGTTTTGCAGGGCTTTGCCGAGAACCTGTCTAGCCAATATCGCTCCATCGCCGAACAGCTTTACGAACTCAAGGACAAGATCAACGTTCGCACCTATCGCCCTCTGACGAATTCAGAGGTTGATCCCGGGAATGGATAGTCCGGGAGCAATGACGCCGACGCAATCGGCTTTCGATGTCATTCGTGGTATTTGGTAGAAAAATCAATTCAGGATGCCTGTGTGTCAGTCGATTCATTAGCACTCAAGGTTGTTGAAGCCGCACTGGGCATTGATAACGCCGAGGCAAGGCGCGCATTTGTAATAGGTCGTTGTGGCAAGGATGCAGGCTTACGCGCGCGCGTCGAAGAACTGCTTGCACATGAGCATACAAATTTCCGACTGCTTCCCACCGAAAGCCTCATCAAGCCGTTGGGCGTGATTGAGGCGATTCCCAAACGGATCGGGCCATACAAAATCACCGCCGAGATCGCGCGCGGCGGGATGGGGGCGGTGGTCAAGGCCGAGCGTGATGACGGTGTGTTCCAGCAGCAGGTGGCGATCAAGCTGATCCGGGGCGATCTGGCAAGTGACCGCGCCAAAGCCCGATTTGCCGAGGAGCGCCGGATTCTCGCCAGGCTGCGTCATCCGGGCATCGTGCGTATCCTCGATGGCGGCGATGCCGACGGCCGTCCGTGGCTGGCGATGGACTATGTCGATGGCCTCCCAATCACCGAAGCGCTGTGCAAGGCCGGGGTGGACCGGACCGCACGGCTCGATGCGTTCGAGGCGGTGTGTGAGGCGGTGGCCTTTGCCCATCGCAGTCTGGTGATCCATGCCGACATCAAACCATCGAACGTGCTGATGAGCGCGGACGGCGCGGTGCATCTGCTTGATTTCGGTATCGCCCGTTTGATTTCGGTGATTGACACCGACGAGACAGGCGATCCCTATCCGCTGACCAAGGGCTATGCCGCACCGGAACGCGCGGTGGGTGTGGCACCGACGATTACCAGTGACGTGTTTAGCTTGGGCGTGTTGCTGCTGGGGATGCTCGGTTGCAAGGTGCCGGGAGAGGACGGTGATTTCATTCCCGGCACACGCCTGCCGGTAGGGCAGCTTGACGGCGATCTGGGCGCGATTGCCGCCCGCACACTGGCTGAAAAGCCCGAGGATCGTTACCCCGACGTTGCCGCTTTGCTCTCTGACATCCGTCGTATGCGCGCCTTTGTGCCGCTGGCGGCGCGACACGATGCGGGATGGCGTTATGTCGTGGGCCGTTTCATCCAGCGGCACCGGAAGGGTCTGACGCTGACCGGGCTGGCCGCACTTGCGCTGGTTGCGGCGACAGCAATCAGCACGGTCCAGTATGTCCGGGCCGAACGTGCCCGCGCCGAAGCGGACGCAAGGTTTGTCGAGGTACGCCACCTTGCCAAATTCATGCTCACCGAGCTCAGTGATGATCTGAGCGATGCACCGGGAACGGTTGTCGCCCGTGCGCGGCTTGCGGAGGTTTCGGGGCAGTATCTCGAACGGCTGGGCAGCGTTAGGGATGCGCCAGCCGACCTTCGGCTCGATACCGCGCAGGGCTATCGGCGACTGGCCAGTTTGCAAGGATTGTCTGGCACATCGAACCTCGGCCATCCCGATCAGGCCGCGAAATCACTCGATCAAGCTGAAGCTTTGCTAGCGGTTCTGGCAAAGGAGCAGCCGGGCAATCCAGAAGTGCTTGAGGAACTAGGGTGGGTCACTGCCGGTCGATGGGCGATGGCGGCTGACAACGGCAAATCGCGTCAACTGAATAACCGTGCGGCTGGCTATTTCCGGCAAGCCCTTGCCATCGACCCGGCCAGACAGAGCGCGCTGATCGGCTTTCTGGTCACTGAAAAGAGCCGCGCCTATGATATGATCTGGAGCGAAAATCGCCCGGCCGCCGCAGTCCCCGTGCTGTTCTCTGCGCTTTCCCGACTGCGGGCCGTTAGGTTTGAGCGTGTAAACCGGCGCGATGCCCGCCTGCTAGAAGTGAACCTGCTGGGTCGTCTCGGCGATGCTATCTACTACGCAGGCGACAAGCCTGGATCACTTGTTCCCTATCGCGAGGCGGAGGCCATCATCCGCGCCGAGCTTGCCAAGGGAACATCGCTGGTATGGACCGACAAGTTCGGCGAAGCCAAATTCAACATCAGCGGGACGCTTGGCGATATTAACGGGCAGAATGAAGCCGCCCTGCGTGAAGCACGCGAAGGGATTGTGGCCCTTCAACGCGTGCTGGCATTCGGCCCAGATGCTAACATCGAAAAGCGCTTGCTGATCCTCTACGGTCAAGAAGCAAACGTGCTTTCGGATATGGGGCGCATGGCCGAAGCGGTCGCAGCCTCCAACGCCAGTATCGCGCTGCGACGCGAACGACTAGCGCGCGTACCCCACGATCCGCAACGAAATCGCGACCTCGCAGTCGCACTGCCTAACCATGCCGAAGTGCTAGCCCGTGCAGGAAGCCATCGTGCAGCGTGCAATGCGGCCCAGGAGGCTGTTCGGCAATGGACTGCGATCCGGGCCGCTGGAAACCTCGGCGCGCGCGATGCCGCCAAGGACGTTCCCGAAGCTGCGAAAGTAGCGACCCGGCTCTGCGGTTAATTATCAGCCAATTCGTCGGCCAACCATAGCCGCGCCGTCTGCCAGCGCCGTTTGATTGTCGATTCTGAACTTTCCAGCACAACAGCGATTTCGTCAGGTTTAAGACCAACGAAAAACCGCATCTCAACGATTCTTGCAAGTTCGGGTGAGATCGTTTCCAGCTTTGAGAGTGCCGCGTCCAGCATCTCGACATCGACCCCGCTATTCCCGGGGTCGTCTTCAAAAAAGATACTCGGTGCCTGGCGTTTGGCTCGCTTGCGGCTTTTGATTGCATCCATCATGGCTTGCCGCATGATCCGTGCGCCGGTGGCGAAGAAATGCTGGCGGTCGTTCCAACTCATCTGCTCAAGCCTGATGATCCGCAGTGCAGCTTCGTTCACCAGTTCAGTGGGTTGCAAGGTAAGCATGGGTGCGTCACGGTGCAGCATACGTGAGGCCGCCGCGCGCAGTTCATCATACACTTCGCTGAGCAATTGATCGCGTTCGGCCAGCATCGGCACCCCCATTTGCCCAATAGCAAAGAAGGGGCGAGCCGGAAGCAGGATTTTCGCCTCTCAAAAGGTTTGCGGGATGCGGATGTCAAGGGGCAATAAAGTCTGCAACTGCCAGTAATATACCGAAACCGGCACTGACATGGCCTGCGGCTTGCGCCTTTGGCATGGCGCGGGGCAAACTGACATTCAGCGGGCAGACCATCGGAAGGTAGGTCTGCAATGGTGCGCGAGTCGGGCGCGCAATCTGATCAGCAGCAGCGCAACTTTGCGTCGATAGTGTCGAACAACGTGACGTGCGCGTCACAGTTGCGACGGAAATGTGAAATTGCGCTCCGCCAAGCGCTACCCGGCGTCGCCGTGCACCGCCAGCCGCATCCGTTTACAGCCGTCTGCCGCCGTCCGCCTGTATTTACTGCCGTGGCTGCGATTGGCACCGGATGTCCTCGCAAAGGCACTTGAGCGGAAAATTGTAATCACCAAAACTCGGCTCAGGGGGAGCCATTGATAGCCAAGGAATGGAAGAAAGTCCCCATGAACTGCCCTGATCGTATCATCCGCCTGAAAACTGTTCTCGCCCGCACCGGCTTGTCCCGCTCCACCATGTATCGCAAGATCAAAGAGGGCACGTTCCCCCGGCGGGTGCCGATCAGCACGCACGGAACCGGCTGGTACGAATCCGCCGTCAATCGCTGGATAGCCGATCCCCTGCGTTACCGCGAAGATCGCGCCGAATGAGGGAAAGCCGGGTTACTCCCCGGCTTTTGCCTTCTTGAAATCGCCCTTTATGACTTTCGCGCCATCACGCAGGAAGTCGAGATGGTCGGACCAGTGCTGCATCATCCGCACGCGCTCGTCCCAATATTCGCCCCGCGTGTAGGCACGGCGCACGGCGTTGTTGTCGCAATGGGCAAGTTGCCGTTCGATCGCGTCAGGATGCCATAGGCCCATTTCGTTCAGGAGCGTCGCCGCCATCGCCCGGAAGCCGTGGCCGGTCATCTCGTCCTGGGCGAAGCCCATGCGCCGCAGCGCCGCGTTGATGGTGTTCTCCGACATGGGCCGATCCACAGAACGT
This sequence comes from Sphingobium amiense, assembly GCF_003967075.1. Lineage (NCBI taxonomy): Bacteria > Pseudomonadati > Pseudomonadota > Alphaproteobacteria > Sphingomonadales > Sphingobiaceae > Sphingobium > Sphingobium amiense. The sequence goes on along the minus strand of NZ_AP018664.1, from coordinate 1,680,278 downwards.
AACGACGGAAACAGATAGGAGCTGTAGCCCGCGTCATGCTCGATGGTCTTGAGGATGGCGAGCGCCTGGGCGGACAGTGGGATACTGTGGGCGCGGCGCATCTTAGTCTTGTGCTTCGGGATGGTCCAAAGCGCCTCGTCGAAATCGAAGTCGGCCCATTCAGCATAGCGCAGTTCGCCCGGACGCACGAACACATGCGGGAGCAAGCGCAACGCTGCTTTGGTGTTGGCAAAACCCTCGAACGCCTCGATGGCGCGCAGTAGGCCGCCCGCCTCGTTAGCGTTCGTGATCGCGGCGCGATGGACGGGCTGGGGCGCGATGAGCGCGCCGCGAAGATCGGCGGCGACATCGCGCTCGGCCCGAGCCGTGGCGATGGCGTAGCGGAATATCTGGCTGCATGTGCTGCGTAGGCGCTTGGCCGTCTCGTAGCGGCCCTTACCCTCCATCTTGCGGAGCATCACCAACAGTTCCTGCGCGGAGATGGAGGCGACGGGGCGCTTGCCGATGGATTCGTTGATGAAGTCCAGCAGCCAGCGGAGCTTCTTCATGGTGACGCCGGAGCGACCCTCACGCTCGACCTTCACAAGCCATTCGTCGGCTACCGCCTTGAAGCTGTTGGACGCCGCGACAGCCGCCGCAACCTTTTCCAGCTTGATCTGTTCGGCGGGATCATCGCCGCGCGCCAGAACCTTGCGGGCCGCGTCGCGCTGCTCGCGGGCTTCGGCAAGGCCGGTGTCGGGATAGACCCCGAACGCCAGCGTCTTCTGCTTGCCAAGGTAGCGATAGTTCATCCGCCAGTAGCGACCGCCATTGGGGGTGACATAGAGGAACAGCCCGTCACTATCGGTGAGTTTGTAGGGCTTTTCGCGGCCCTTGGCATTTTTGATCGCGACAGCGGTAAGCGCCATGATGGTATCTCCGGCAAGGGGAGGACCGCGCTACCATCAGATATACCATCAGGATGGTGGTATCCGGTGGCACGAAGCCGCTCCGCATGGGATACCTATACCACAAGAAAACCGCAGAAATCAGCCAGTTATGGCATCATCTGGAACCCTCTGGGAGAGGATTTTGGTGACCCCTACGGGAATCGAACCCGTGTTTCAGCCGTGAGAGGGCCGCGTCCTGACCGCTAGACGAAGGGGCCGTGGGTTGCGCTGGGCAACCGGCAGGGGCTGCGATCTAGCAGACCTTGCGCGCCCGTCAAGTGAGGGAAAGCGCGGCGGCTCTTTGCCCCATAAAAAACCACCCCATGCAAGCATGGGGTGGCCAAGGTTCAGGGAGGAGACGCCTCCAAAAAGGGGGAGGCGCCCATATGACACACCCGAAAGGGGGGCGGGTGCACCATATGTTTCATAGGTAGGACAGGTCGCCCGCTCTTTCAAGGGGCGAATTGTCCTACCGATTACAGCGCTTTGCCAGCTCAGGCCGTCGCTTCGGCGGGCAGTTCGGGCTTCGGGATCGGCCCCTTGTCCTGCGCGATCTGCGCTTCGAACACATCGCGCATCAACTGGAGCGAAAAGAGATGCGCATGGATCAGCGGCAGCATGCCGTTCTGGTTGATCTTGCGGAGCTGGTCGCCGCGCAGGTCGCGCAGCTTTTCCTCGTTGATCATGCGGAAGCCGCGATACACGAAAGGCTGCTCGGCGATCGGCGTCTGGATCGACACTTCGCCTTCCATCAGCAGGTCCATTTCTTCAAGGTCACGGACGAACTGGCCGGTGCGGGCCGCCGCCTGCTCGAAATCCTCGCAGAATTTGAGCACGCCCTGCGTCAGTTCGCTGGGCTTGCCATCCTCGAACAGCGCCTGGCCTTCGTCGAACGCACCGATGGTCGAGCTGGTCGGATCAAAGCAGAGCGACAGTTCGTCGCTGTCGGGCCGCAGCTTGGCCAGCATCCAGGGATAGCGGCGGACGTATGCGGGGATATAGGCGGGGCCGTTCAGCTTGCCCTCGGCGTCGACGAAGGTGTTCACGCCTTCATTGAGGCCCATCAGCAGAAGCGGCACGGAATCGGTGCCCGCCGAAAAGATGATCGGCGCGAAACGCTGCGCCGACACGAACTCGTCGACGGTCAGCGGCACGGCGTGACTGGTCGTCAGGAAAGGCGCGGCGTCGGCCGGCTGGACCTTGTAATCGACATGGTCGGCGCTGCTCAGCGGCAGAAGGTCGTTGTAGAAGATCGGCAGGCTGTTGGCGGGCGCGCTGGCCATTATCGGGTCCACTCTGTTAGAGGCGCAGGCGGAACGATCCGCAGCCGTGCGCCGACTGATGAATGGGGCAGGGCGATACTGGCCCGGAGCCTGTTGTGCAATCGCTTTGTCGGCGCAACGCTGCCAGTTCGGGGCAAATCGTTCTTGTGCGCCACCTGCGAATATGATGTCTTGCGTGCAGGGGGACCCGAATGAAGCTTTTTCGCGCGATTAAGGCCGCTTATTTGCGCGATACGCGATTGATCGCCGCTTCGATCGGGATCGTCATTTTCGGGGTGGCCACGCTGATCGTGGCCATCAAGGCCGCGTCGCTTCCCTATGGGGACGGGCAGTTGCTCGCTGGTTTCTGGGTGTCGCTGGCCGCCTCTTTTCTCGAAGATATGGCGTTCTTCGCTTTGATCGGCGTCATTGGCCTTTATTTGAGCCTGCAACGTCCCGATAAGGACATCTTCGACAGCAGGATAAAATATCTGTTCAACGCGAATGGCGTTAACGACAGATTAAGAGCATTTTTGATAGAAAAAGTCGCTCCACTGGGGATATTTTCTACGCGCTATAAAACGTCGATTGATTTTATGGCTTATGACGAGAAGCTCGACGCTATCAAAGCGGTGTTTCATGTTGAACGTGTCCTGACGAACATGTTCAAGGACAGGGCGTTTGAGAGAGAGCGTCAGGGATTCAACATCGTTACCGATGAGGTTGGCGACCCTGCGCAGTTGCAGGGCGTTCTGTTGGCCGCGTGGACCGGCACCGGCCGCAGGGACGAGCAGTTCATCGTGGAGCCGAAGGAAATATACGGCCCAAGACATGATGAAGAAGTCTATATAAATGTGCCGCCGAACGGAGAAGTTACGTTTAATTATAGATTCTGGATCTGGCATAAAATATCGGAGTCATATCATCTGGACACGTTGCGATATTCGCAGATGGCAGAAGTCTTCGTGTCCAACAGGTCCGATGTGACGATGACGCTGGTCGATGGCAAAACCGGACAGGAACGGGTGTTGACGCCAAAGGCTACTCACCTATATGAATTGGGCGAAATTCCATCGGGTCAGCGAGAAGTATTTAAATTGAAGGAGATATTGAAAATGGCAACTCCTGGCAGCGGTGCCTGACCCGAAATTCGCGTTGCGCCGGACCGGGCATGTGATGACATTCACGGAACCAGCTTCCCCGGATTGAACAGCCCCTGCGGATCGAACGCCGTCTTGATGGCGCGTAGCGCGGCGAGCCGCGCCGGGCTGGCGAGGCGGGCCAGTTCGGCGCGCTTCATCTGGCCGATGCCGTGCTCCGCGGAAATGGAGCCGCCTGCGGCCACCACGGCATCATGGACGAAGGCGTTGATGGCCTGCCCCTGTGCGGCGATCCATGCGGGGCCATCGCCGGTCCCTTTCGGCGCGCGGACATGAAAATGAACATTGCCGTCGCCCAGATGGCCGAAGGAGGATGCGGTCGTGCCGGGAAAGGCGCGTTCCGCGGCCACTGCGGCCTCGACCATGAAGGCGGGCATCTTCGCCACCGGCACGCTGACGTCATATTGCAGCGCCGGTCCCTGCGCCCGCTCCGCCTCCGACAGCGATTCGCGGATACGCCAGAAGGCTTCCGCCTGCGCTTCGTTGGCGGCGATGGCGGCGTCGACCGCGATCTCCTGCTCGAATGCGGCGGCAAGCGCGCTCTCCAGCCGTTCGGACGGGCCGGGTTCTGACAGGTCGGCATGATCGACCTCGATCAGGACATGCCATGGCGTGCGTGTCTCGATGGGGCTGCGCGTGCCGGGGATATGCCCCAGCACAAAGCCCAATGTCTCGTCCGCCAGCACCTCGAACCCCTCGACGCTGTCGCCCAGCATCGTTTCGCACAGCCGCAGCAGCGCCAGCGCGTCGGCGGGCGTCTGCACCCCGACCCAGGCGACCGCGCGCGCCGCGATGGCGGGAGCGAGGCGCAGCGACGCCGCCGTCACGACGCCCAGCGTGCCTTCCGCGCCGATCAGAAGCTGCTTGATGTCATAGCCGCGATTATCCTTTTTGAGCGCGTCCAGCCCGTCGAAGACGCTGCCGTCCGGCAGGACTGCCTCGATCCCCTCGACCAGCGCGCGCATCGTCCCGTGGCGCAGCACCTGCGTGCCCCCCGCGTTGGTGGAAACGAGGCCGCCGACGGTCGCCGATCCCTTCGCGCCGAGGCTTAGGGGGAAGCGCCGCCCGGCATTCTCCGCCGCCTCGTGCAGCACGCTCAGGATCACGCCCGCCTCGCAGATGGCGAGATTATCGTGCGGCGACAGCGCGCGGATGCGGTTCATCCGGCGCAACGAGAGAATGAGGGCAGAGCCGTCCGCCGGGGGCGTCGCGCCGCCCACCATCGACGTGTTGCCGCCCTGCGGGACCAGCGGCACGCCCAGCTCCGCCGCCAGCTTGACCGTGTCCGCGACCTCCTGCGTGGTGGCGGGGGACAGGATGGCGGCGGCCCGGCCATGATAGCGCCCGCGCCAGTCGTCGACCCATGGCGCAATATCGTCCGGGTCGGTGATGACGCCCTTCGGCCCCAGGATCGCGACGAAGCGATCGACAATATGCTGTGCAATCATGGTAGGACGCTATGCGACAGAATTCATCGACGGTTCAACCGCTGCCCGGTAGGGGACCGGCAAAAGGGGTCTGATTTGCTGCCATCTATCCTGCTGCTGCTGATCGCGCCTGCCGGCGAGCCGGTGCAAATGGCGCAGATGACGATTCAGCAGCGCATCATCATCCGCGTTCCCATGGCCCGGCGGGGCAAGGCGCCTCCCCGCCCTTCGGAAGACGAGGATGGCGGCTGGCAGGAAAAGAAGGGGCCGCGCTGCATCGCGCTGCGGTCGATTCGCGGCGCGATGATCGCGGTGGACGACGCGGTGGATCTCATTCTGGCGGATACCCACCGGTATCGCGCGAAGCTGGAGCGCGGGTGCGATTCGCTGGGCTTTTATTCGGGTTTCTATGTCGAGCCGAATGCGGACGGCTCGCTCTGTTCCGGGCGGGACGAATTGCAGGCGCGCAGCGGGATGAGTTGTGCTATTGATCTTTTCCGCCGTCTGGTCCCCCGGGACGATGACGATTGACGTGATTTCCTTGACAACTGCGCGATATTTTCGCAAGGCGCGCGCGATTTCCGCGTGCGTCAGCTTCCCGGTCGCGCGACACTCTCTATCCCGGACACCTGAATGACTTTTGCCGACCTCGGCCTATCCGATGAACTGTTGAAGGCCGTGACCGAGGCCGGTTACGACACCCCGACGCCGATTCAGGCACAGGCGATCCCGTCCGTCCTGATGATGAAGGACATCATCGGCATCGCGCAGACGGGCACAGGCAAGACGGCGAGCTTCGTGCTGCCGATGATCGACATCCTCGCCCATGGCCGCGCCCGCGCGCTCATGCCGCGCAGCCTGATCCTGGAACCGACGCGCGAACTCGCGGCACAGGTGGCCGAGAATTTCGAGAAATACGGCAAATATCACAAGCTCAACATGGCGCTGCTGATCGGTGGCGTGCAGATGGGCGATCAGCTCAAGGCGCTGGAAAAGGGCGTCGACGTGCTGATCGCGACGCCGGGCCGCCTGATGGACCTGTTCGAGCGCGGCAAGATCCTGCTGAACGGCTGCTCCATGCTCGTCATCGACGAGGCGGACCGGATGCTCGACATGGGGTTCATTCCCGACATCGAACATATCTGCACCAAGCTGCCGGCGCAGCGTCAGACGCTGCTCTTTTCGGCGACGATGCCGCCGGTCATCAAGAAGCTGGCCGACCGCTTCCTCTCCAACCCCAAGTCGATCGAGGTCGCGCGTCCCGCGACCGCCTCCACCAACATCACACAGCATCTGGTGAAGGTGGATTCGCGCAAGAAGCGCGAGGCTCTGCGCGCCCTGATCGACGGTCAGGACGTGCATAGCGCCGTCATCTTCTGCAACCGCAAGACGACCGTGCGCGAACTCAACAAGAGCCTCCAGCGCCACGGCTACAGGTCGGGCGAAATCCATGGCGACATCGACCAGGCGTCGCGCATCGCCGAACTGGAGCGGTTCCGCGATGGCAAGGTCAACATCCTCGTCGCGTCGGACGTCGCCGCGCGCGGGCTGGACATCAAGGGCGTCAGCCACGTCTTCAACTTCGACGCGCCGTGGCATCCGGACGATTATGTCCACCGCATCGGCCGCACCGGCCGCGCGGGAGCGAAGGGCGTCGCCTACACCTTCGTCGCGGCGGAAGATGCCGAGGCCATCGACAATATCCAGAAGCTGATCGGCACGAAGATTCCCTTCGCCGAACTGCCGGGCAGCGACAGCGGCGGAGCCGAGGAACCGGCGGGCCGCCCGCGGCGCGCCGGGAGCGAGCGCAAGCCCGAGCGCCGCGAAAGCAAGCGCCGCGATGACCGCCCGCGCGAAGAGCGCGCCCGCGAAGAACATCCGCGCGAAGAGCGTCCTCGCGACGACCGTCCCCGCGAAGAACGCAAGGCGCCGCCCCCCGCCGCCCCGCGTCAGCGCCGTGAGGCCGCCGACGAAGGTCCGGACGAAGGCTGGAACGGTCCCGTCCCCGAATTTCTCTCGGTCGGTTTCGGCGAGGCGCTGTCCGCCTGATCGCCCGCGCCTGCAGCCAGCAGGTTGAGCGCGCGCGTCATGATGGCGACGAACCGCCCTTCGTCCAGCCGCGCGCGGTCGTCGTTCCATGCACCGCTGACCGCGAACCATGCGCCGTCCGCCCGCTGCGCGAGGAAGGTCATCGCAAGCACGCCCGGCTCGCTGCCGCCCTTATAGCCCAGATAGCGCCATCGCTTCGCGTCCGCAGGCGCGATGCCGGGATTGACCGCCATGACCGGCAGCGCATCTCCGCCATGGCGGCGCAGCCAGTCCATCGCCGCGACCATGTCGCGCGGAGAGGCGAACCATTCGGCGCTGTCGATGGCGGTCGGCGTTTCCGCGACGGAGCCGATGTCGACCCGGTCGCCCGCCAGTCGCGCCGCTTCGTCGCGCAGCAGCGCGCGGCGGTCCTCGACCGGTCCCGCGCGCCATCGCGCCAGCAGATCGGCATTGGCGGGCATCTTGAGCGCGAACGCCTCCGCGCTCGTCAGCAGCGGCAGGGCGCGATCCGGCAGGGCATGGCCGGTCGCGCGCACCATCGCATCCACCCGCTCGCGTCCCAGCGCCAGCATCAGCGTATCGCTCGCGCTGTTGTCGCTTTCGCTCGTCATCGCGGTGGCGAGGCTGTGCAGCGTCATCGGTGCGCCGTCGGGCCAGCCGAGCAGGCGGCCTGAAAAACTCTTGGGGCCGAGCGGGACGACATCGCTCCACCGGCGCTCGCCTGCCGCCACCGCGCGCGCCAGTTCAGCGAGGATGTAGAGTTTGTAGCTCGATCCGACCGCCATGGACGTGTCGCCAGCGCTGACCGGCAGCCATGTCGGCCCAGCCTCGGTCAGCCGGGCCATGGCGAAGCCGGTTCGTCCCGGCAGCGCGCGCAGGTCTGCCGCCACCCTGTCCAGCCCGTCGCCGGCGGTCGTGACGCCGACGATGTGCAGGCCGATGACCTTGCCCGGAGCCTGCGGCGCGACCACCAGCGTGAAGCCGACCGTTGCCCTCTCATAGCGGACTTCGACCTGCCCGGTCGTGTCGCTTTCCGTCCGCACCGCCCCCAGTGCGACCGGCCGCCCATGCTGCGCACGCAGTTCCGCCGCGACGGCGCGCCAGCGGTCCAGCGGCACGGCGTCGAGGAACAGCGTCGAGAAGAAATCCTCCTCGCCGCCGGGTTGCCCGAGAATATGGACGAGTTGCGCAGCGCGGGAGGCGTAGGTCGGGGAGGGGGCGGCCATGACCACCCCACTCTGAAACAGGCAAAGGCAGAAGGCGAGCGCGGCGAAGGCCAGCCTGCCCGCCACCCGCTTCACGCGTCGATCGCTTCCCCGTCCACCGCCGCTGCATTTTCCTGAATGAAGGCGAAGCGGTGCGCGGGATTGGTGCCCATCAGCCGGTCGACCAGATCGCGCACCTGCTGCCGGTCCTCGATGTCGTCGGGCAGGGTGATGCGGATGAGGCTGCGGGTCTTGGGGTCCATCGTCGTTTCGCGCAACTGCATCGGGTTCATTTCGCCCAGCCCCTTGAAGCGGCTGACATCGACCTTCTTGCCCTTGAACTCGGTGCGCATCAGTTCCTCGCGATGCGCGTCGTCCTTGGCATAGAGGCTCTTGCCGCCCGCGACGAGCCGGTAGAGCGGCGGCTGCGCGAGATAGAGATGCCCGCGCCGCACCAGTTCCGGCATTTCCTGAAAGAAGAAGGTCATGAGCAGCGTCGCGATATGCGCGCCGTCCACGTCCGCGTCGGTCATGATGACGATGCGTTCGTAGCGGAGATGGTCGGGGTTGCAGTCCTTGCGCGTGCCGCAGCCCAGCGCCAGGATCATGTCGGCGATTTCCTGATTGGCGAGGATCTTCGCCGTATTGGCGCTGGCGACATTCAAGATTTTGCCGCGCAGGGGCAGGATCGCCTGCGTCTTGCGGTCGCGCGCCTGCTTGGCGGAGCCGCCCGCGCTGTCGCCCTCGACCAGAAAGATTTCAGCGCCTTCCGGGTCGTCGTTCGAACAGTCCGTGAGCTTGCCGGGAAGGCGCAGCTTGCGGCTGTTGGTCGCGGTCTTGCGCTTGACCTCCTTCTCCTGCTTGCGGCGCAGCCGTTCGTCCATGCGGTCGAGCACATAGGCGAGCAGCGCCTTGCCCCGATCCATATGGTCGGTCAGATAATGGTCGAAATGGTCGCGCACGGCATTTTCGACGAGGCGGGCGGCGTCCGGGCTGGTCAGGCGATCCTTCGTCTGGCTCTGGAACTGGGGATCGCGGATGAAGACGGACAGCATGATTTCCGATGACGTCATGATGTCGTCGGCGGTGATGTCCTTCCCCTTCTTCTGCCCCACCAGCTCGGCAAAGGCGCGGATGCCCTTCACCAGCGCGGTGCGCAGCCCCGCTTCATGCGTGCCGCCGTCGGGCGTCGGGATGGTGTTGCAATACCAGCTATAGCTGCCGTCCGACCAGAGCGGCCATGCGACCGCCCATTCGACGCGCCCCGCTTCGCCGGGGAAATCCTGATTGCCCGAAAAAAAGGTGCTGGTGGCGCATTCCCGGTTGCCGACCTGTTCCTTCAGGTGGTCGGCAAGGCCGCCGGGAAACTGGAACACCGCTTCGGCGGGCGTGTCGTCGGAGATGAGTTCGGGTGCGCATTTCCAGCGGATCTCGACGCCCGCGAACAGATAGGCCTTGGATCGGGCAAGGCGATAGAGGCGGGCGGGTTTGAATTTCTGCTCGCCGAAAATCTCCGTGTCGGGGACGAAGCTCACCAGCGTGCCGCGCCGGTTGGGCGCCGCACCGACCTTCGCGAGATCGCCCTGCGGCAGGCCACGGCTGAAGCTCTGGCGGAACAGTTCCTTGTTGCGCGCGACCTCGACGACCGTTTCGGTCGACAGCGCGTTCACGACCGAGATACCCACGCCATGCAGACCGCCCGAGGTGGCATAGGCCTTCCCCTCGAACTTGCCGCCCGAATGAAGCGTGGTCAGAATGACCTCCAGCGCAGACTTGCCGGGGAATTTCGGGTGCGGATCGACCGGAATGCCCCGGCCATTGTCGGTGATGACAAGGCGGTTGCCCGCCTCCAGCGTCACTTCGATCCGCGTGGCGTGCCCCGCCACCGCTTCGTCCATGCTGTTGTCGAGCACTTCGCTCGCCAGATGGTGCAGCGCGCGTTCGTCGGTGCCGCCGATATACATGCCCGGCCGCCGCCGCACCGGCTCCAGCCCCTCCAGCACCTCGATGGTGGAGGCGTCATATTGCTGCGTCGAGGAAGCGTGGGCGGCGAACAGGTCTTCGGACATGCCGTCCAGCTATAAGGCTGGCGACGGCGCACGCAAGCGTCGCCGCTCTCAGGGCGCAGCAACCAAAAATTACAATTGCCGCTGAAACAAAGTCGCGGCGCGCATCGTTAGCTGATCACTTGACGAAGGCGCTCTGCCTTCTCTTCAGGTGAGGAGACCAACTTCATGAAATTCGGCAAATTTGCGCCCTTGGGCGCCACGATGGCGCTTGCCTTCGCGACGCCCGCGCTGGCGCAGGATGCGGGCGGCGTGGACTGGACCGGTCCCTATGTCGGCGGATCGTTCGGCTACACGTTCCAGAAGAAGGACGGCGCGGAACATCTGCGGTTCGATACCGACGGCGATGGCGCGTTCGACGATCAGCCCCGGCTTGGCAGCGGCGCCCCCGCCTTCTCGCCGGGGACATGCGGCGGCGCGGCGCGCGGGCGGACGCCCGCGGCAGGATGCAGCGGAGACAAGGACGCGATCGGCTGGATGGGCCATGTCGGTTACGACATGCAGTTTGGCAGCATCGTCGCGGGCATCGTGGGTGAAGCGGGCAAATCCTACATCAGCGACAGCGTCACGGAATTTTCGACGAACCCGGCCAGCTACACCTTCACGCGCCGTATCGACTGGAACGCCAATCTGCGCGCGCGTCTTGGCTACACGACGCCGGGCGGCGTGATGCCCTACATCACCGGCGGTCTGGCATATGCGAAGGTCAAGAACGCATTCCGGCAGGACGGCAACGGCAACAACACATTCACCCCCGGCAATGCCAAGGAAGATGCCTGGGGCTGGACGATGGGCGGTGGTCTGGAAGCGAAGGTCGCTCCCAACTTCTCGATCGGCGCACGCTATCTCTGGACCCGCTACAAGGCGAACGACTACACGGTGGTTGCCGGGCCGAACGCCAATCCGGCGGTGGCGCCGACTGCGTTCAATAACGGCTTCACCAACGGCCAGACCGTCATTGGACGCGGGGACAAATTCGATACGCAAAGCGTGATGGCTACCGCCAGCTTCCGCTTCTGAACCAGAAAAAAGGCCGGTCCCATGTGGGCCGGCCTTTTTCATATCGGCATGTCAGCGGACGCGCGGCCCGCCGAAGGGCAGCGGCGGCGGCGGGCGGCGGGTGCCGCGCGGCAACTGCGCCTGATAGGCGCGGCCGCAATGTTCGACGCAATAGGGGAAGCCGGGGTTCACCGCTTCGCCGCAGAAGTGGAAATCCGGTTCGCCTGGATGCCCCATCGGCCATTTGCAGATACGCTCGGTCAAGTCGAGCAGCGACGTCTTGCCCGCGATCTCCGCGCTGGGCTTGGCGGGGACGAGGCGGCGCGGCGGCGCGGGCGGGATCGGCGCCTGCTGATCGCCCGGTCCCTGACGCAGGAAGCCGCCCGGTCCCACCGAAATCACGCGGGGCGGGGGTGGCGGCGCGGCTTCTCCCGCTGCGCTGGCGGCTGGAGCGGCAGGCGCAGGCTGCGGGGCGGGGGCGCGAACTGGCGCGCTCACCGGCGCAATGGGAGCGGCGGCAACGCGGGTCACTTCAGGCTCGGCAGCAACAGGAGCCAGTTTGCGCGGCGCGGGCGAGGCCTTCTTGGGCGCGTCGTTCGCCTTCACCGGCGACGGGCGCGATTGCAGCCCCAGCCGGTGCGCCTTGCCGATCACCGCATTGCGGCTCACTCCGCCCAGTTCGTCGGCGATCTGGCTGGCGGTCAAGCCGCGCTCCCACATCGCCTTGAGCTGGTCGATGCGCTCGTCGGTCCAGGACAATGAAAAACTCCTCACAATATTCGATTGGCGCCCTATATGGGAACCACCCGCCGCCGGTTCAAATCCTTGGACCTGCCCCCTTGCAGCACAACGAACCAGCCGATAGTCGATCCCATCATGAACGACCAGCCCAAAATTGCCGCCGATCAGGTCCTCTTCGCCGAACCGGGCGTGCCCCGGATCCGCAACGTCAACTGGGCGGGCACCTGGGCGCTCTACCGCAAGGAAGTGCGCCGTTTCCTGAAGGTCCAGCTTCAGACGGTGTGGGCGCCCGCGATCACGACGCTGATGTTCCTCATCATCTTCATCGTTGCGCTGGGGGGCAGCGGGCGGACGGTCAGCCTGCGAGGGGAAATGGTGCCGTTCGCCGACTTCATCGCGCCCGGCCTCATCATCATGGGCATGATCAACGCCTGTTTCGCCAATGCCAGCTTCTCGCTGATGGTGGGGAAGGTGCAGGGGACGCTGATCGACTATCTGATGCCGCCCATTTCGGTGGCCGAACTGCTGTTCGCGCTGGTCGCGTCGTCGGTGACGCGCGCGGTGTTCGTCGGCTTCGCCCTATGGGCCGCGATGGTCGCATGGCCCGGGGTGCACGTGACGCCCGCGCATCTGTGGGCGGTGCTCTGGTTCGGCCTGCTCGGCACCAGCTTCATCGCGTTTCTGGGTGTGCTCACGTCCATCTGGGCGGAAAAGTTCGATCATGGCGCCGCCGTCACCAACTTCGTCATCGGCCCGCTGGCGCTGCTGTCGGGCACCTTCTATTCGATCGACCGCCTGCCGCCCTTCTTTCAGGGGGTCAGCCACGCCAACCCCTTCTTCTATATCATCTCCGGCTTCCGCTACGGCTTCGTCGCGGCGGCCGACACCAATGTGGCGGTGGGGAGTGCGGTGCTGCTGGGCCTCAACATCGTGCTGCTCGCTTTGTGCTACGGGCTGCTGAAGCGCGGCTGGAAGATCAAGGCCTGACCGCTCAGGCGAAGGAGGCGAAGACCGGGACGATGAGGCCCATCACGAACAGGATCGCCGCCGCCATCAGCCAGTGACGCAGGCGGGGCAGGGCGTGGGTGGGGGCATCGTCCAGCCATGGCCATGGAAAGCTGTCGCGGTTCATGGCTACAGCCCCTAGCACCGCCGTTCAGCGGATGGTTACGATTTTCTGCCAGAGCGACGCCATGATTGCCGCCATGGACGAAGGAAGATCATGAAGATTGCGCTGGTGTTCGGCACCCGTCCCGAAGCGATCAAGATGTTCCCGGTCGTCCACGCCCTGCGCCGGCATCTTGGCGTCGACACGCGCGTCATCGTGACGGCGCAGCATCGCGGGCTGCTGGATCAGGTGCTGGAAATTGCAGGCATTGTGCCCGATGTCGATCTGGACGTCATGACGCCCAACCAGACGCTCGACGGACTGACCGCGAAGCTGATCGTCGAACTCGGCCACGCCTTCGACGCGGAAAAGCCCGACCGCATCCTCGTCCATGGCGATACGCTGACGACGATGGTGGCGAGCCTCGCCGCCTATTACCGCAAGATCCCGGTCGGCCATGTCGAGGCGGGCCTGCGCAGCGGGGACATCCACCATCCCTGGCCCGAAGAGGTCAACCGCCGCGTCGTCGCCTGCATCGCCGACATGAATTTCGCGCCCACACAGGCCGCCGCCGACGCCCTGCTGCGCGAAGGCCGCGACCCTGCGACCATCCATATTACCGGCAACACTGTTATCGACGCGCTGCTCGCCACCCGCGACCGCGTGCGCACAGAACCGGGGCTGGCCGCAGGTCTCGACCCGCTCGCGCAGCGTTTCGCGGGCAGGCGCATCGTCGCCGTGACCAGCCACCGGCGCGAGAATTTCGGCGGCGGTATGGAAGCCATCGCGCGGTCCATCGCCGACATCGCCGCGCGGCCGGACGTGGCGGTCATCTTCCCCGTGCATCCCAATCCCCATGTCCGCCCGGTCATGGACGCGGTGCTGGGCGGTCTGCCCAACGTCGCGATGATCGACCCGCTCGACTATCCGCATTTCGTCCGCCTTATGGACATGAGCCACCTCGTCCTTACCGACAGCGGTGGCGTGCAGGAGGAAGCGCCTTCGCTCGGCAAGCCGGTGCTGGTGATGCGCGAAACGACCGAACGGCCCGAAGGAATCGCGGCGGGAACGGCGAAGCTCGTCGGCACCGACCGGACGAAGATCGTGCGCGAGGTGCTGGCCCTGCTCGACAATCCCGCCGCCTACGACGCCATGGCGCGCGCGCATAACCCCTTCGGCGACGGCAGGGCGGCGCAACGGATCGCCGCCATCGTCGCGGGAGAATAAAAAAGACGCGCGGCCTCCGGTCTGCTAGGGACGGCCCATCGCTGCGTCCCTACGCCTGCAAGTATCGCCGCGACAGAGAGACCACCGCGCTCCCGCTTGCCCAGCAAGGAGCCGTCCATGTCGTCCACCATCGTTGCAATATTCCGCTCGCCGGTCTTTTCCGCATGAGCCGCGCCGTCAATGTCGCCGCCAATGTCGCGGAAGTGGAAGCGCTGTGCCTGCGTCATTCGGTTGCGATCTCCGTTATTGAGCCGTTGACGTCGGGCGGAACGCGGGTCGTGCTGCTCAATCCCGACGGCGCGGATCGCATCCGCACGCTGATGAAGAAGCAGATCATCACCACGGCGGTGGTGCGCTCGCCGCTCCACATGGCAAGGCAGCCTGCACCTCGCTACCGTTAAAGTGCGGGCCACTGGCGGCCAAAAAGGCATCCTCCCCTGTAAGGGGAGGGGAACCGCGCCCGCAGGGCGTGGTGGAGGGGTGTTCCGCGCCGGATAGGGTGACACCCCTCCGTCAGGCGCCATGCGCCTGCCACCTCCCCCGCCGGGGGGAGGGTGCCGGCACATTACCGAAATCTTCAGCATTTTGCGGCACGGCATAGGGCGTTCAATTCGTGCGCCCAAGGATGATCCATGCCCGTCGATACCAAGCAGAAGGTTTCCGTCATCGGTCTGGGCTATATCGGCCTTCCCACCGCCGCGCTGATCGCGCGGGGCGGCGCGCAGGTGGTCGGCGTCGATGTCTCCGCGCATGTGGTGGAAACGGTCAATTCGGGCCGCGTCCATATCGAGGAAGTCGATCTCGACGGGCTGGTGCAGGGCGTGGTCGCGCGCGGCAATCTGCGCGCCAGCCTTGCCGTGGAGGAAAGCGACGTCTTCATCATCGCCGTTCCGACCCCGGTGGCGGAGGATCGCGCGCCCGACATCTCCTTCGTCCTGAAGGCCGCGCGCACCGTCGCCCCGGTGCTGAAGGCCGGCGACACCGTCATCCTCGAATCGACCTCGCCGGTCGGCACCACCGAAGCGATGCGCGATCTCTTCGCGCAGTTGCGCCCGGACCTGAAGATGCCCGGACATGGCGGGGCGGGGGACATCGCCATCGCCTATTGCCCCGAACGGGTGCTGCCCGGCCGCATCCTCGTCGAACTGATCGACAATGACCGCTGCATCGGCGGCATCACGCCCCGCTGCGCGCGAAAGGCGCTGGGCTTCTACCGCCAGTTCGTGCGCGGGGCGTGCATCACCACCACCGCACGCGCCGCCGAAATGGTGAAGCTGGTCGAAAACAGCTTCCGCGACGTGAACATCGCCTTCGCCAACGAACTGTCGGTGATCGCGGAGAATATGGACATCGACGTGTGGGAAGTGATCCGCCTCGCCAACCGGCATCCGCGCGTCAACATCCTCAATCCCGGACCCGGCGTCGGCGGCCACTGCATCGCCGTCGATCCGTGGTTCATCGTCCATGGCGATCCCGAAAACGCCCGCATCATCCGCACCGCGCGCGAAGTGAATGACGCCAAGACCGATCATGTCGTCGCAAAGGCGTCCGACCTGATCGACCAGTTTCCCGGCGAAAGCGTCGCCTGCCTCGGCCTCGCGTTCAAGGCGAATATCGACGATTTCCGCGAAAGCCCGGCGGTCAACGTCGCCGCCCGCCTCGCCCGCCGCTACGGTCGCCGCGTCAGGCTGGTCGAACCCTATGCCCACGCCCTGCCGATGGAGTTCGCGGGCACCGGCGCGGAACTGACCGATCTCGATACGGCTCTGGAACAATGCGGCGTTTTCGTCATTCTTGTCGATCATGACATGTTCAAATCCGTTCCCGTCGACGAACGCGCCGACAAGGCGGTGTATGACACGCGCGGCATCTGGCCCGACCAGCCTCGTCGCGCGCCATGGTCCGCGCCGGACCGTCTGGCGGTCTGACAGCCGGGACGCGGCATCGGCCCATCCCGGTTGCGGTTGCCATGCCGCGACACTCCCGTTAACCCGCCCGCTCGACAGGGTCATTTCTGGGCGGGAGCGCGGATGAAGCGCAACATCGACAAGGCTCTACGCATTGCCCCGCTCGCGGCGGCGGTGCTGATGGGCGGCTGCGCGACCGTGGAGGATGCCCCTCGCGGCGAGGCGGCCTATGCGCTCATTCCGCCGCCGCCCGCCGTCGGCATGGATTACCGCATCGTGCCCGACGATGTGCTGCGCATTCAGGTCTATCACGAACCCGGCCTGTCGCTGGAGGATGCGCAGGTCAGCGCGGCGGGCATGGTGCGCCTGCCCCTGATCGGCGACGTGCCCGTGGCGGGCCTCACCGCCGCGGAGGCAAGCGATGTGATCGCCGGGCGGCTGGGCGAACGCTATCTCGTGTCCCCGCAGGTCAGCCTGTTCGTCAAGCAGGCGGTCGGGCGGCGCATCACGCTGGACGGCGAAGTGCGCGAGCCGGGCCTCTATCCCGTCGACGGGCGGCTCACCCTGCTTCAGGCCGTCGCGCTGGCGAAGGGACCGACACGACTGGCCGGGCTCAGCGAGGTCGTCGTCCTGCGCCAGATGGACGGACATCGCATGGCGGCGCGGTTCGACCTTGCCGCCATCCGCCGGGGCAGGGCGGACGATGTGGAAATCCTGCCGGGCGACCGGATCGTCGTCGGCCTGTCGCGCGCGAAAGCGATCCTCGGCGGCGCGCTGATCGCCATTCCGGCGCTCGCCACCGGCTTCATCGCGCTGGACGGTCGATGAGGAGCGCCGCGCCTTTGCTCGACCGGGACGAGTTGGAACCGTCCGCAACGCGGTGGAACGCCCGCGTGGCGCGCTTCGTGGGCCGGAGCTGGGCGGTCATCCGCCGTCACCGCATCATCCTGTTCGTCGCGATGGCGCTGTGCCTTTTGGGCGGCGCGCTGCTGATCCTCATGGCGACCCCCGATTACCGCGCGACCGCCTCGGTCGAAGTGCAGGACGTGCCCGCCGGAGCCGCCGGTGCAGGCCCGGCCCAGCGCATGAGCGCCAGCGACACCGAAACGCTGATGCAGACGCAACTCGAAGTGCTCCGCAGCCGCGCGCTGGCCGAGGATGTCGCGCGCGATCTGGCGCTGGTCGGCACGCCCACATTCTTCGACGGCATGGGCGAAAAGCGCCCTGCCGACGGCAAGGGCGGCCAGTCGCAGAGGCAGGTCGAACAGGCGCGCGTCGTCGATCTGCTGCGCAGCCATCTGGAGGTCCGCCTGCCGGGCAAGTCCCGCATTCTTGAGATCAGCTTCGTCAGCGCCAATCCCGTGCTCTCCGCGCGCGTAGCCAACAGCTATGCCGACAGCCTGATCCGCGCCGACCTTAAACGTGGATTCGACGCCGGGGTGCAGGCGCGCCGCTTCCTGCTGGGCGAACTCGACGGCGCGCGCCGCGATCTGGAGCGGGCGGAGCGGGATCTGGCGACCTATGCCGCCCATAGCGGCCGTCCGGTGAGCGAGGGAGGCGCAGCCACGCTCGCTGCGCCCGAAGGGTCCACCGCCGCGCGGCTGGCCCAGCTCAACGCCTTCCGCGCGCAGGCCACCGCCGAACGCATCGCCGCGCAGAAGCGCTGGGAAAGCGCACGCGGCGCAAGCGCCGACAGCCTGCCCGATGTGCTGAACAACGGCGCGATGCAGCAGATTGTCGCCGACCGGGCGCAGGCGCGGGCGCAGGTCGCGGAGGAACGCCAGTTCCGCAAGGATGCGCACCCCGAAATGCGCGAGGCCCGCGCCCGGCTCGCCGCGCTCGACGAACAGGCCGATGCGATGGCCGAAACCATCCGCAGCTCGATGCGCGCGCAATATGACGTCGCCGTGCGGGGCGAACAGCAGATCGACCGCGAAATCGCGAAGATCGAGGATCAGGCGCGCACCGAACAGGGGCGGGATGTGCAACTCGGCATCATGGGCCGCTCCGTCGACACCTACCGCATGCTGCACGACAGCCTGCTCCAGCGCTATCGCGACATGGCGTCGCAGGCCGGGTTTCAGGCCGGGCGCATCCAGCCGCTCGACCGCGCCGCCGTGCCGGAGCGCCCCTTCTCCCCCAAGGTGGGCGAGACGCTGGCGCTCGCGGCGCTCGCCGGGCTGGCGCTGGGCCTGCTGCTGATCGGCGCGCGGCATGTGTTCGATGACGCGGTGACTTCGGGCGATACGCTCGGCGAGCGCGTCGGCCTGCCGCTGATCGGTGCGGTCCCGGCGACCGGCGACAATCCGCCGCCGCCCGACATCTTCCGCCCGATCGCCGCGTCGCTTCAGCTTGCGACGGCGGACGGCCTGCCCCGATCCATCCTCGTCACCAGCGCGCAGGAAGGGGAGGGCAAGTCGCTGACGCTTCACGCGCTGGCGCTGGCGCTCGCGGGCCTTGGCAAGCGTGTGCTGGTGGTCGATGGCGACATGCGGCGGCCCGTGCAGCACCGTCTGTTCCGACTTCCCGCCACGGCCGGCATCAGCGAGGTTCTGACCGGGCAGGCGTCCGCCGCGCAGGCAATCGTCGAAACCGGCGAGGCGGGCGTTTCGCTCCTGTCCTGCGGCGCGATGCCGCCCAATCCGGCGGAGCTGCTCGCAACCGGCGCGTTCGACGCATTACTCGCGGAGGTGCAGGACCGCTATGACAGCGTCCTGATCGACGCTCCGCCGATCCTGGGCGTCAACGACGCCCTGCTCCTCAGCGCGAAGGCGCAGGTCAGCCTGCTGGTTGTCGAATGGGGCCGCAACCATCATGGCGGGCTGCGCACGGCGGTGGAGCGGCTGCGGCGCGCCGGAGGGCGGATCATCGGCGCGATCCTCACCAAACAGCAGGGCCGCTCGCTCGATTACGACTATCATCGCGGCGGCTGAAACCGCCCGCCGCGTGCCCAAACTCCGTCAGGCGCGGGCCATCAGGCTTTCGACGAGGCCGCGGAACAGCCGCTGACCGTCCGTGCCGCCCTGTGCGGGTTCGATCACGCGCTCCGGATGCGGCATCATGCCCAGCACATTGCCCGCATCGTTCAGGATGCCCGCGATGTTGCGCGCGGACCCGTTGACGCTCTCCGCGTAACGCAGCGCCACGCGCCCTTCGCCTTCCAGCCGGTCCAGCGTCTGCGTGTCGGCGAAATAATTGCCGTCATGGTGCGCGACCGGATAGTGGATCGTCTCGCCCGCTTCATAGCGGCTGGTGAAGGCGGTCTGCGCATTCTCGACGGTCAGCGCGACATCGCGGCAGACGAAATGCCCGCCCGCATTGCGCAGCAGCGCGCCGGGCAGCAGCCCGCTTTCGGTCAGCACCTGAAATCCGTTGCACACGCCCAGAACATAGGCGCCGCGCTCGGCGGCCTTCGCCACCGCCTGCATCACCGGCGATCGCGCCGCCATCGCGCCCGAACGCAGATAGTCGCCATAGGAAAAGCCGCCGGGCACGCCGATCAGGTCGATATCATCGGGCAGTTCGGTGTCGCGGTGCCACACCATAGCGGGCCTGCTGCCGGTCGCGGTTTCGAACGCCACCGCCAGATCGCGGTCGCAATTGCTGCCCGGAAAGACGATGACGGCGCTCTTCATGGCTCAGGCGCCCTTTTCGATGCGGTAATTTTCGATCACCGTGTTGGCCAGCAGCTTGCGGCACATGGCGTCGATGTCCTCGTCGCTGGTGCCGTCGGCGAGGTCCAGTTCAATCAGCTTGCCCGCGCGCACATCGTTGACGCCGCCAAAGCCGAGGCCTTCGAGCGCATGGTGAATCGCCTTGCCCTGCGGGTCGAGGACGCCGCCCTTGAGGGTCACGAAGATGCGGGCTTTCATGGGAAGGAAGCTCCTTGGCAATGGGCATGGATCACGCGCCGCGCGCGTCGGATCGGGATTGCGGACCCCCTAGGCGCGTGGCGCTTTGGAGGCAAGCCATTATGACCCGCATGCCGCCCTTTCCATTGCCCCGCCATCTGGCCTAGGGGGCGGATCATGCATCCCGATCCCCTCTACATCGTCTGCGCCGTGATCGCGGTCATCATCTCCGGCCTTGCCAAGGGCGGCTTCGCCGGGATCGGGGCGCTCGCCATGCCGGTGATGGCGCTGGGCGTCGATCCCGTGCGCGGCGCGGCGATCATGCTGCCGATCCTCATCCTTCAGGACGCAGTCGGCGTCTGGGCATTCCGCAAGAGCTGGGACGGGGGCATCCTCCGGGTCATGCTGCCCGGCGCGACGATCGGCATCGCGCTTGGCTGGCTGTTCGCGGCGCGCGTGTCCGAAATCGCCGTGCTGGGCGCGCTGGGCGTCATATCGGTGCTGTTCGGCCTCCAGCGGCTGTGGATCGAGCGGGGCGGCGCCGTGGTGCTGCCGTCCAGTTCGCCCGGCTGGGTCGGCTTCCTGTTCGGTATCGCCAGCGGCTTCACCAGCCAGCTCGCCCATGCCGGGTCGCCGCCGTTCCAGATGTGGGTGCTGCCCAAAAAGCTGCCGCGCGACATGCTGGTCGGCACGACGGCGATGGCCTTTGCCGCGATGAACTGGATGAAGGTGCCCGCTTACGCGGCGCTCGGCGAGTTTACGCGCACGAATCTGATCGCGACGGCGATGCTGGTGCCGGTGGCGGTCCTGTCGACCTTTGCGGGGGTGCGGCTGGTCCGCCGCGTCGATGCCGCGCGCTTCTACACGCTGATCTACGTCCTCATGATCCTGCTGGGCATGAAGCTGATCGCGGACGCCACGCTGGCCTGAAACGAAAAGGCCGGCGCTGCGGCCGGCCCTTTCCTTATTCCTTTTCCCGCTTCTTGCGGTGGGTGTCGAGGTCCAGCACCGTCGTGTCCAGCCCCTCGGGCATCAGCCCCAGCCGCCGCGCGACCTCCTGATAGGCTTCGACTTCGCCGCCCAGATCGCGGCGGAAACGGTCCTTGTCCAGCTTTTCGCCGGTGTTCATGTCCCACAGGCGGCACCCGTCCGGGCTGATCTCGTCCGCCAGGATCACGCGGCTATAGTCGCCGTCCCACAGCCGCCCGAACTCCAGCTTGAAGTCGATGAGGCGGATGCCGATGCCCGCAAACAGGCCGCACATGAAATCGTTGATGCGGATCGCCATGTCGGCGATGTCGTGCATCTCTTCCTGCGTGGCCCAGCCGAAGCAGGCGATATGCTCTTCGGACACCAGCGGGTCGCCCAGCGCGTCGTCCTTGTAGCAATATTCGATGAGGGTGCGGGGAAGCTGCGTCCCTTCCTCGATCCCCAGCTTCTTGCTGAGCGATCCCGCCGCGACATTGCGCACCACGACCTCGATCGGGACGATTTCCACCTGCCGCACCAGTTGCTCGCGCATGTTGAGGCGGCGGATGAAGTGGGTGGGGACGCCGATCTGGCCGAGCAGGGTGAAGATATGCTCGGAAATGCGGTTGTTGAGCACGCCCTTGCCGGAAATCGTGCCCTTCTTCTGCGCGTTGAAGGCTGTTGCGTCATCCTTGAAATACTGGATGATCGTGCCGGGTTCCGGGCCTTCGTAGAGGATCTTGGCCTTGCCTTCGTAGATCTGGCGGCGACGAGCCATGCGCGTTCCTGTCTCTTTGCGTCGAAAACAATGCGCCCCGGCAAACGCGAATCGGGAAGGATCAGCGGGTGCCGGGGCTGTCAGCGCGGCCCATAGAACAAAGTGGCACGGCGTGCAACGAAGCCGTCAGGCGATACCCTTCATCCGGCGGAACGCGTCGAACAGGTCGAGGAAGCGGTCGATGTCGGCTTTGCTCAGGAAATAGGCCGTCGCGAGGCGCAGCTTGCTGGGATTGCCGCCGCGCACGCGCACCTTGTGGTTGGTCCACAGCCAGTCCTGCAACTCCATGCGCTGCACCGGTGGCACGTTGACGGTCGCGATCCCGCCGCGCAGCGCCGGATCGGGCGATGTCCAGCTTTCCGCGCCCCGCTTCATCATTTCGGCATGGATATAGTCGGCAAGGCTGCGGTTGCGCGCCTCGATCCGGTCCATGCCGATCCCTTTGGCGAACTCGACCGCGGCGTTCAGACCCATGAGGGTCGGGATACAGGACGAACCGATCTGCATATAGCGGTCCGCCATCCGCGCGGGGTCGTCGTAGCCGCCGGTCGCAATGGTGTTCCACACGCGGTCCATCACGCCCCTGTCGCGCAGGTAGAGGAAACCCGTCCCTTTGGTCGCGAACAGCCATTTGTGCATCGAACCGGTGTAAAGATCGCATCCTATATCGTTGAGATCGACCTTTATCATCCCCGGCGCATGGGCGCCGTCGAAGGCGGATATGATCCCTTTCGACCGGGCGAGCGCCGCGATTTCCTTCGCGGGCAGGATGACGCCGGTGGCGGTGCTGATATGGCTGACAAAGATGATGCGCGTGCGCGGCGTGATCGCGTCGTTGATGCGATTGAGAATGTCAGCCGCGTCCTTCGGCGGTTTGGGCATCGCGAATTTCTTCACCGCCACGCCATAGCGCCGCTGCCGCAGCATCCAGGGCATTTCGCCCGATCCATGCTCCTCGTCGCTGATGAGCACTTCGTCGCCCGGCTTCATGTCGAAACCGTTGGCGACGTAGCTGTTCGCCTCCGTGCAGTTGCGCAGGATCGCCATCTGCTCGACCTTCGCGCCCATGAAGCCGGCGAAGGGCTTGCGATATTCGTCCCACGATCCGTAACCCCAGATCGGATAATCCTCCGACCCCGCCTGCGTCATCTGCTCGGTCGTCTCGAACCCGTCGAATATGGCCTTGAGCACCGGGCGGGGCGAGGAACCGACCGTCCCGACATTGAGGTTCACCACGTCCGCCGGGATCAGGAACTGTTTGCGCAGCGCCGCCCAATAGGCGTCGGGCCTGCTGTCATGCAGGGCAGGGGCGGGCAGCGGCACGCTGGCGAGCGCCTGCGCCGCAGCGGGGGCGGCGAGGGAGGCGGCAGCGGCGCTGCCCATGAAGGAACGGCGGTCGAGCATCGGCATCTCCCCGGCAGGATGCGGCAGGATGCCGCCTTCCTGCTCAACGATGGAGCCGCGCAAATCCACCGTTCGCAAGGCGTCGCAGGCAGCTTTTGTCCGATTGATGCGTTTGCGCATCGACCGGATGGGAGAAGATGCCTTGAAAAACACGATCCTGCTTGCCGCCCTGCTGTGCGGAGCCTGCAACGTGTCGGTGACGGAAGCAAATAACAGCGCCGCCGACCGGCCCGCCACCGCCGAACGGACGGAGGCGCAGGCGGGCGCGCGGACCAGCAGCGACTATGATTTCCAGATGGTGCAGGAGGAGGCGGGCAAGGCTCCCGCGCCCAATCCCATCCTTCAGGCGCAGGTCTCGCTTGACCGGCGCGGCTTTTCGCCCGGCGTGATCGACGGCAGGGACGGCATGAGCTTCAAGGCGGCGCTGCGCGGTTTTCAGGACGCCAACGGCCTTCCCGTGACCGGCGAATATGACCGGAAGACGGCGCAGGCGTTGCTCGCCGGGCAGGATAACCCGACAAGCTGGCTGGTGCGCATTCCCGAAGGCTTCGCGCGCGGCCCTTTCTTCAATGTGCCTAAAGGACTGAACGAACAGGCGAAGCTGCCCGCCCTGACCTACCGCAATCTGCTGGAGAAGCTCGCCGAGCGGTTCCACACGACGCCCGAAACGCTGGTCGCGCTCAATCCGCCCGGCACGAAGGTCGGGGCGGGGACCACCATCCGCGTGCCTGCCGTCGCGAACCAGCCCATCGCCCGGATCGAAGGCGACGAGCGCGGCTGGGGCGAAACGCTCGCGGGCCTCGGCGTCGCGAAGGACCAGCCGCAGGCCGATCATCTGGTCGTGGACAAATCCGAGGGGCTGCTGAAAGTCTATGACGCGGACAACAGACTGATCGCGCAGTTTCCCGTCACCACCGGGTCGGACCATGACCCGCTGCCGCTGGGCGAATGGACGATCAGGGGTGTCAGCCGCAATCCCGATTTCCACTATAACCCGGACCTGTTCTGGGACGCTTCGTCCAAGGATGAGAAGGCGGTGCTGAAGCCCGGACCCAACGGGCCGGTCGGCGTGGTGTGGATCGACATATCGAAGGATCATTACGGCATCCACGGCACCCCCGAGCCGCAGACAATCGGCCGCACCGAAAGCCATGGCTGCATCCGCCTGACCAACTGGGACGCCGCCCGCCTTGCCCAGATGGTGAAGGCAGGCATCAAGGCGAAATTCCAGGCATGAGGTGGCGGCTGTGGGGCAGCGTCGCGCTGGCGCTGCTGCTCTGCGTCGCGTTCCTGCGCTTCTGCGTGCGCTTCCTGCCCGCTGACGCGCCATCGAAGGAGCGGGAGCGGCACGCCCCTGTCGGACCCGGCCCATTGCTCGTGCCGGTGGAGGGCGTGCCGCCGTCCGCGCTGACCGATACCTTCTCCCAATCACGGGCGGCCGGAGCGCGCCGCCACGACGCCATCGACATCCTCGCGCCGCGCGGCACCGCCGTGCTGGCGGCCAGCGACGGGCCGGTCGAGAAGATCTTCTGGAGCGAGGCGGGCGGCCGGACGCTCTACCAGCGCTCGCCCGATGGCCGGCTGTCCTTCTACTACGCCCATCTCGACGGCTACGCGCCCGGCCTGCGCGAAGGCGCGATGCTGAAACGCGGCCAGCGGATCGCGACGGTGGGCAGCACCGGCAACGCCGACCCGTCCGCGCCGCACCTCCATTTCGCGGTGCATGTGATGGCGAAGGGCGACCCGTGGCATGGCGGGCGGGCGGTCAATCCCTGGCCCCTGCTCACCGCGCGCTGACCTGTCCTATGGGTTGCGGGGCAGCCTATTATCACAGGTCTGACGCAAGAAGATGTCCGTCATAGGAAATCTAATGTCAAAACTTGCGGGAAATATGCGAAGCTAAGCGGTGGGCCTGCCCCCTTGCCCTTCGGCCTGCGCCGCTGTAAACGCGCGCCCAGCCTCACCGCGAGGCCGGCTCTTTTCCACCATCAGACATATAGGCAGGCTCTTCCCATGAAGATCAGCGGCGTGGACATCCGTCCCGGCAACAACATCGAATATGAAGGTGGCCTGTGGCGCGCCGTCAAGATCCAGCACACCCAGCCCGGCAAGGGTGGCGCCTATATGCAGGTGGAACTCAAGAACCTGATCGACGGGCGCAAGAACAACGTCCGCTTCCGTTCGGCGGAAACGGTCGAGCGCATCCGCCTCGACACCAAGGATTTCCAGTATCTCTACGCCGAAGGCGACATGCTCGTCTTCATGGACACCGAAACCTATGAGCAGATCAATCTGCCGCAGGATCTGGTGGGGGAGGCTTCCGCCTTTCTTCAGGACGGGATGATGGTCATGCTCGAAATGTATGACGAGCGCCCGATCAGCGTCCAGCTCCCCGAAACGGTCGAGGCGACCGTGGTGGAGGCCGACGCGGTGGTGAAGGGACAGACCGCTTCCGCCAGCTACAAGCCCGCGATCCTCGACAATGGCGTGCGCGTCATGGTGCCGCCGCACATCGTCACCGGCACGCGCATCGTGGTCGATGTCTACGAACGCGAATATGTGAAGCGGGCCGACTGATGATCGCCCGCAGCGCGTTCCTGATCGCGGCCGCCGCCCTGTCGGCGCCCGCCATCGCCGCCGGACCGGCTGCGCCCGCAAAGGCGCAACTGGAAACCGCGGCCTTTCACCTCAAGGTGCTGATGAGCGCGCTGCAATCGAAGGATGTGGACGAGCCGGTCAAGAATGTCCTGTTCGCCTGCCTCTACGAAAATCCTTTCGGCAAGGTGAGCGAGTCGACCGCCCGAGTGCTGGCCGGGAACAAGCTCGACCCGAAAGACCCTAACAAGGTGCTGACCGTCATGGCCGGCGTGTGTGGCCTGCGCCCCGGCGGCAGCGCCGCGCCGCCCGCTGGCGCGAAGCCCGCCCCCAATCAGCAGCCGCGCAGCCGCTGACCTTTCCACAAAGCCCCTTCGCCGCCCGGCGGAGGATGGAGACATAATAATGGTATCGCACTCCGGCCTTCTCACCGTCATGGAACGCGCCGCCCGCAAGGCGGGATCGAAGCTCCGCCGCGACTTCGGCGAGGTCGAGCATCTTCAGGTCAGCCGGAAGGGGCCGGCCGACTTCGTGTCGAAGGCCGACCAGCAGGCGGAACGCACGCTGGTGGAGGAATTGCAGAAGGCGCGGCCGGACTGGGGCTTCCTGCTGGAAGAGGGCGGGGAGATCGCGGGCGATCCCAGCAAGCCGCGCTGGATCATCGACCCGCTCGACGGCACCACCAACTTCCTTCACGGTATCCCGCACTTCGCCATCTCGATCGCGGTCGAGGAGCCGCTCTTTGGTGGGCAGAAGCGGGAGGTGACGACCGGTCTCATCTATCAGCCCGTCACCGACGAAAGCTACTGGGCGGAAAAGAGCCGGGGCGCGTGGCGTCACGACCAGCGGCTGCGTGTGTCGTCGCGCCGCGATCTGGGCGATTGCCTGATCGCCACGGGCATCCCGTTCATGGGGCATGGCGACATGGCGCAATGGACGCGCATCTTCGGCGCGGTCGCGCCTTCGGTCGCGGGCATCCGCCGCTTCGGCGCTGCGGCGCTCGATCTCGCTCATGTGGCGTCGGGGCGCTATGACGGCTTCTGGGAAAGCGGCCTCCAGCCATGGGACGTGGCGGCGGGCCTGCTGCTCGTCCGCGAAGCGGGCGGTTTTACCAGCGATTTCCGCGGCAGCGACCAGATGATCGAGCGCAGGGAAGTCATTGCCGGAAACGACGCCATTCATTCCAAATTGCACAAGCTGGTTGCTGGCGCGTTGCGGTGAGATAACTGAACCGCAGCCTGTAATCGCAACAGTGTGTTGAGATTCATTCTCACCGCCCTCGGGCCTTGCTTCGCACATGCGGCAGGCCTAAAGCGCGGCCACAACCTTTCGCCCAGGGGATACCGTTGGTCGATCTAGCCCAATATCTGCCGATCCTGATCTTTCTCGGGATTGCCTTGCTGCTCTCCGGCACGTTCGTGTTCCTGCCGATGCTGGTGGGTAGGCTGACCGGCGCGCACCAGCCCGATCCGGCCAAGCTCAGCGAATATGAATGCGGCTTCCCCGCGTTCGAAGAGCCGCGCAGCCAGTTCGACGTGCGCTTCTATCTGGTCGCCATTCTCTTCATCATCTTCGATCTTGAAGCGGCGTTCCTGTTTCCCTGGGCAGTGAGCCTCGACCAGATCGGCTGGGCCGGCTGGGCGACGATGATGATCTTCATAGCGGAGCTGGTGCTCGGCCTCGTCTATGCGTGGAAGAAGGGAGCACTCGATTGGGAGTAGAACTCACGACGCCCGCCCCCGGCACGATGCTGCCGGCCGGGACGCAGCCTGACCAGGCCTTCTTCGATTCGCTCAACGGCGAAGTCAGCGACAAGGGCTTCCTCGTCACCTCGACCGAGGAACTGTTCCAGTGGGCGCGCACCGGGTCGCTCTGGTGGATGACCTTCGGCCTTGCCTGCTGCGCGGTGGAAATGATCCACGTCAACATGCCGCGTTATGACATGGAACGGTTCGGCGCCGCCCCGCGCGCGTCGCCGCGCCAGTCGGACGTGATGATCGTGGCGGGCACGCTCTGCAACAAGATGGCCCCTGCGCTGCGTAAGGTCTACGATCAGATGTCCAATCCGAAATATGTGATTTCGATGGGCAGTTGCGCCAATGGCGGCGGCTATTACCACTATAGCTATTCTGTCGTGCGCGGCTGCGACCGCATCGTGCCGGTCGACATCTATGTGCCCGGTTGCCCTCCGACTGCCGAAGCGCTGCTCTACGGCGTGATGCAGTTGCAGCGGAAGATCCGCCGTATCGGGACGATTGAGCGCTGATATGGGCCATTCCGCACCGAAGATCGCGACCGTGGACGGTATCGCCGAGGAAATCGGCGGCCTGCTGGGACCGATGCTGATCGAAACCGTTCATGCGGCGGACGAATTCAGCTTCACCGTGGTTCGCGAAAGCCTGGCCGACGCTATGACGCTGCTGCGCGACCGCGCGCAATATCAGCAGCTCATGGAAATCGCTGGCGTCGACTATCCCGACCGGGCCGAACGGTTCGAGGTCTGCTATCACCTGCTCAGCGTCACGCGGAACCATCGCGTCCGCATCAAGGTGACGACCGACGAGGATACGCCCGTTCCTACCGTCACGCACATCTGGCCGGTCGCCGGCTGGCTGGAGCGCGAGGTGTTCGACATGTATGGCGTGCTGTTCGACGGCAATACCGACCTGCGCCGCATCCTGACCGACTACGGGTTCAAGGGGCATCCGCAGCGCAAGGACTTCCCGCTGACCGGCTATGTCGAACTGCGCTATTCCGAAGAGGACAAGCGCGTGGTCTATGAGCCGGTGAAGCTGGCGCAGGACTTCCGCAGCTTCGATTTCATGAGTCCATGGGAAGGCGCGGAATATATTCTGCCCGGCGACGAAAAGGCGCCGCAGGCTCCGGGCGCGCCGTCGCCCGTGGCTGCTCCGCCGCCGCCTTCGGCTGCACCCAAGGGTGGAGAGAAGGCTCCAACGCCAAAGACCACCGACAAGCCCGGCATCAGCGGCGCGGGTGAGCCGACCGACAGCAAGGCGAACGAAAAGTCGGGGGACAAGGCCTGATGTCCGACTATATGGAAAAACTGGATCACACGATCAACGCCAGCGACCCTACGCCGGGCGATACCGACATCCAGAACTACACGATCAACTTCGGCCCGCAGCATCCTGCGGCGCACGGCGTCCTTCGCCTCGTCATGGAACTGGACGGCGAGATCGTCGAGCGCTGCGATCCGCATGTCGGCCTGCTGCATCGCGGCACCGAAAAGCTGATCGAATACAAGACCTATCTGCAGGCGCTGCCCTATTTCGACCGGCTCGACTATTGCTCGCCGCTCGGCATGGAGCACAGCTATGTGCTGGCGGTCGAGAAGCTGCTCAATCTGGAAGTGCCACTGCGCGCGCAATATCTGCGCGTGTTCTTCGCGGAATTGACGCGCATCTGTAATCATATGCTGAACCTCGGGTCGCACGTCATGGACGTGGGCGCGATGACGCCGAACCTGTGGTTGTTCGAGATCCGCGAGGACTGCCTCAACTTCTTCGAGCGCGCCTCGGGGGCCCGTATGCACAGCGCATATTTCCGCCCCGGCGGCGTGCATCAGGATGTGCCGCTCAAGCTCTTGACCGACATCGCCGACTGGCTCGACACGCGCCTGCCGCGCCTGTTCGAGGACGCGATCAGCCTCGTCGCCGACAACCGCATCTTCAAGCAGCGTAACGTCGACATTGCCGTCTGCTCGAAGGAAGACGCGCTGAAATGGGGCTTCTCCGGCCCGATGATCCGGGGCAGTGGTATTCCGTGGGACATTCGCAAGGCGCAGCCCTATGACGTCTATGACCGGATGGAGTTCGACGTTCCGGTCGGCACCAATTTCGACTGCTACGACCGCTTCATGGTCCGTGTCGAGGAAGTCCGTCAGTCCGCGCGGATCATGAAGCAGTGCCTCAACGAAATGCCCGAAGGCCCGATCGCCAGCTTCGACCGCAAGGTGGTGCCGCCCAAGCGCGGCGAGATGAAGCGCTCGATGGAAGCGCTGATCCACCACTTCAAACTTTACACCGAGGGCTTCCATGTGCCCGCCGGCGAAGTCTATGTCGCGACCGAAAGCCCCAAGGGCGAATTCGGCGTCTATCTGGTCAGCGATGGCAGCAACAAACCCTATCGCTGCAAGATCCGCCCCACGGCCTTCTCGCACCTGCAGGCGATGGACTTCATGATGAAGGGCCACATGCTCGCCGACACCACCGCCGTTCTGGGCGCGATGGACATCGTGTTCGGGGAGTGTGACCGGTGAGGGGGGTTGTTCCGGTCACGCTGGCGACAGTTAGCCTTGGATGGCTACCATCCTGTTCGGAGAGCAAAGTTCCGACTGGCCCGAGCAAGCGTTTCGCGCCGGTTACGAGCGCGAATGCCCCCTCGCTCGCGCAATTGAGGGCGCGGGGCTTGGAAGTCGCGGGCTATAACGCGCAGATCTATGCCTGTGGTCCCGGTTGCGAGGCTAGGTACGATTCTGACATTTATGTAGGGCGGGTCGGTAAACGCCTCCCCAATGAATATCTGTTCGTATGTCCCAATCCAGGCGGGGACGTGGCCGAGGATGATTGGAAATGCGCTGATTTTGTCCCCGGTTCTCCTGGGCCTGGAATGCCGGAAGTTTGGATTGGTGACCAATAATGGCTGACGCACCCCATATCCCCGACGAAGCCGAAACCCGCGCGCGCTGGGGCGCGTTTGCGTGGACGGCCGAAAATGCCGCGCAGGCCGAGAAGGTGATCGCCCGCTATCCCGCCGGTCGCCAGCAGTCCGCCGTGATGCCGCTGCTCGATCTCGCCCAGCGGCAGGTCGGTGCGGAGACGCAGACGCAGGGGTGGCTGCCCGTGCCGGTGATGGAATATATCGGCCGTCAGCTCGATATGCCGTACATGCGCGTCTATGAGGTCGCGACCTTCTACACCATGTACAACCTCGCGCCGGTCGGCCGCTATCATGTGCAGGTGTGCGGCACGACGCCCTGCATGCTGCGCGGCTCCGACGATGTGTTCGCGGCCTGCAAGAATAAGGGACTGGTGAAGGGCGCGACGACGCCGGACGGCCTGTTCACCCTGACCGAGGTCGAATGCCTGGGCGCCTGCGCCAACGCGCCGATGGTCCAGATCAACGACGACAATTACGAAGACCTGACCTACGACAGCATGAGCGCCGTCCTCGACACGCTCGCGTCGGGCGGACAGCCCAAGATCGGCCCCCAGATCGACCGCCAGACGAGCGCGCCCGAAGGCGGCCCGACCACGCTGAAAGAGATGGTCACCGAAAATCACGACTATCGGGGAGAATGGTGATGCCAGACGCACCCGCAGCGCCCGCCCCCTTCGTTGGCCCGCTCGCCGACAAGGACCGCATCTTCACCAACGTCCACGGCTTTCAGGACTGGGGCATCGACGCCGCGATGAAGCGCGGCGACTGGGATAACACCAAAAAGCTGATGGAGCTGGGGCAGGACGCCATCATCGACATCGTCAAGGCGTCCAACCTGCGCGGCCGCGGCGGCGCAGGCTTCCCGACCGGCATGAAGTGGAGCTTCATGCCCAAGGAAAGCAAGGACGGTCGCCCCAGCTTCCTCGTCATCAACGCGGACGAATCGGAACCCGGTTCGTGCAAGGACCGCGAGATCATCCGCCACGATCCGCACAAGCTGATCGAAGGCGCGCTGATCGCCGGTTTCGCAATGCGCGCGCGCGCCGCCTATATCTACATCCGCGGCGAGTTCATCTACGAAGCGAAGGTTCTCTTCGCCGCCGTCGAGCAGGCCTATGAAAAGGGCTTCATCGGCAAGAATGCCTGCGGTTCCGGCTATGATTTCGACGTCTTCGTCCATCGCGGCGCGGGCGCCTATATCTGCGGCGAGGAAACCGCGCAGATCGAAAGCCTGGAAGGCAAGAAGGGCCAGCCGCGCCTGAAGCCGCCTTTCCCGGCAGGTGCGGGCCTTTATGGCTGCCCGACGACCGTCAACAATGTGGAATCCATCGCGGTTTCGCCCACGATCCTGCGTCGCGGCGCGGCATGGTTCAACGGCTTCGGGCGCGAGAATAATCGCGGCACCAAGCTGTTCCAGATCAGCGGCCATGTGAACAAGCCCTGCGTGGTCGAAGAGAGCATGTCGATCCCGTTCCGCGAGCTGATCGACCGCCATTGCGGCGGCATCCGGGGCGGATGGGACAATCTGCTGGCTGTCATCCCCGGCGGCTCGTCCGTGCCGCTGGTGCCCGCGAAGGAGATCATGGACGCGCCGATGGACTTCGACGGCCTGCGCGCGCTCGGCTCGGGCCTCGGCACCGCCGCCGTCATCGTCATGGACAAGTCCACCGACATCGTCCGCGCGATCAGTCGCCTCAGCTATTTCTACAAGCATGAAAGCTGCGGCCAGTGCACGCCCTGCCGCGAAGGCACCGGCTGGATGTGGCGCGTGATGGAGCGGCTCCGCACCGGCGACGCCGACCAGAGCGAGATCGACATGCTGTTCCAGGTGACCAAGCAGGTCGAAGGCCACACCATCTGCGCGCTCGGCGACGCGGCGGCATGGCCGATCCAGGGTCTCATCCGCCACTTCCGCCCGGAAATCGAGCGCCGGATCAATGAAAACAAGGGTAGCGCCCCGATGATGGAGGCGGCGGAGTGAAGCTGCCTAAAATATTTACTTCAGCGGGAACCCTCGGCGCGGTTTTGGCCTCATCCGTTGCTATGGCTGCACCATCGGTGGGCGATACGTTTTGGAATGCAGGAAAAGCATCGACCAAAAGTAGAGAACTTGCTGTTTGCCTCTGGGAAACAAATCGACCTGCCGCTTTACGCATGGCAGCAGAAGCTTCAGCGGTTTGGAAAAAGGATAGCTTCGCTCAATTCCATATAGCCCCTGATTCCTTTGGAAAATGTGGTGGCAGCGAAGCGGTTAGCTACGCGATCAACAATATCGACGCGATAGGTGCTGACCTGCACCTCATCAGAGTAAACCAAATGGCGCGTTGTATCACCCATGAGAAGGGCGTTGCTGTAGACAGCATAGTTACGCAAGTTGAACGGGAATTGGCGGCGCGGCAGCCTGTGATGGCCAGCGTCAAAAACAGAAATGTAAAGCTGCTGTCAGCGTTTCTTCAAGCCGGCGTTACATTGCCTGAACCTTTGAAGAAGGCAGCAGGGGAATGCGATCAGGAATGTGCGGTATGGGCAGATACGGATGGGGATGCCCGCATGCTTTTGATGGACGAATTAGTGTACGAGGCCAAGCGCAATGCCTAAACTCACCGTAGACGGCGTAGAAATCGAAGTCCCGGCGGGCGCGACGGTGCTGCAGGCGTGCGAGCTTGCGGGCAAGGAAATCCCGCGTTTCTGCTATCATGAGCGCCTCAGCATCGCCGGTAACTGCCGCATGTGTCTGGTAGAAGTGAAGCCCGGACCGCCCAAGCCGCAGGCTTCGTGCGCGCTGCCCGCAGCCGACAATCAGGAAATCTTCACGCAGACCGAAATGGTCAAGAAGGCGCGCGAAGGGGTGATGGAGTTCCTGCTCATCAACCACCCGCTCGACTGCCCGATCTGCGATCAGGGCGGCGAATGCGACCTTCAGGACCAGTCGGTCGCCTATGGCCGTGGCGCGTCGCGCTACGACGAGAACAAGCGCGCCGTTACCGAGAAATATATGGGGCCGATCGTCAAGACGGTCATGACCCGCTGCATCCAGTGCACCCGCTGCGTGCGCTTCGCCGAGGAAGTCGCGGGCGTGCCGGAAATCGGCGCCATCTATCGCGGCGAGAATATGCAGATCACCACCTATCTGGAGCACGCCGCAAAAAGCGAGCTGTCGGGCAATGTGGTCGATCTCTGCCCGGTGGGCGCTCTTACGTCCAAGCCCTATGCGTTCGAAGCGCGTCCTTGGGAGCTGAAGAAGACCCACGCCATCGACGTGATGGACGCGGTCGGCACCAACATCCGCCTCGATAGCCGTGGCCGTCAGGTCATGCGGGCGCTGCCGCGCATCAACGACGACGTCAATGAGGAGTGGGCGTCGGACAAGACCCGGCACAATGTCGACGGCTTGGTCCGCAAGCGGCTCGACAAGCCGTTCGTGCGCAAGGATGGTAAGCTCGTCCCCGCCACATGGGAAGAGGCGTTCAGGGCCATCGCGGCGGTCCCGCATGGCGGCAGCGTAGCGGCGCTCGCGGGCGACCTGCTCGATTGCGAGACGATGTTCGCGGGCAAGCTGCTGGTCGAAAAGCTGGGCGGCACGATGCTGGAAGGGCGTCAGACGGGCCTCGCCTATGATGTGTCGAGCCTGTCTGCGGTGGTGTTCAACACCCCGCTGGCCGACCTCGAAACCGCTGACGTGATCCTGCTGGTCGGCACCAATCTGCGCTGGGAAGCGCCACTGGTGAACACGCGCATCCGCAAGGCGATCAAGAAGGGCGCGAAGGTTTTCGGCATCGGCCCGGAATTCGATCTGACTTACAAGGTCGAATGGCTGGGTAACGACGCCTCGCTGCTCGGCAAGCTGCCGAAGGCGGTGCTCGATGCCTTCGCCGGTGCCGCCCGCCCCGCGATGATCGTGGGCGGCGGCGTGCTGGCCAAGGACGGCGCGCATGGCGACACGCTGGCGCTGGTCGGCACGCTCGGCCTTATCAAGGACGGCTGGAACGGCTATAATCTGCTGCACTTCGCGGCGGCGCGGATGGGCGGGCTGATGCTTGGCTATGCTGTCGACGGCGGCATCAGGGCGGTGGCTGCGGCAAAGCCCAAGCTGCTCTTCTCGCTCGGCGCGGACGAGGTCGATTATTCGGCGTTCGAAGGCAGCTTCAAGGTCTATGTCGGCCATCATGGCGACAAGGGTGCGCATGCGGCGGATGTGATCCTGCCGGGCGCGAGCTATGCCGAAAAGGCGGGCACCTACGTCAATCTCGAAGGCCGGGTGCAGTTCAGCGACAAGGCGGTCTTCGCACCGGGCGATGCCCGCGAGGACTGGTCGATCCTGCGGGCGCTGTCCGATGTGATGGGCGCGCGCCTGCCGTTTGACAGCTTCGAACAGCTTCGCGCACAGATGGCGGAAGCGGTGCCTGCGCTGGGCGTCGAGGGGCTGGCCGACTATGGCTGGTCCGTCCCCTCGCTGCCGACCGGCGCGACCGGCGCACTCGCCTCGCCGATCAAGGATTTCTACCTCACCAACGCGATCTGCCGCGCCAGCCCGACGATGCAGCACTGCTCGGCCGAACTGATCCATGGGACAAGCTTCGCGGAGGCCGCAGAGTGACCGCTTTCTTCCAGAATCTCGGCCTCCCGTTCGAGGGCGCATGGTTGCTTTCGACCGTCATCGGCATTTTGCTGATCGCGCTTCCGGTCATGCTGGCGGTGGCGATGATCATTTACGCCGACCGCAAGATCTGGGCGGCGATGGCGCTCCGCCGTGGTCCCAATGTGGTCGGGCCGTTCGGCCTGCTCCAGTCGTTCGCAGACGGCCTTAAGGTCTTCCTTCAGGAAACTATCATCCCGTCGGCCGCCAACCGCGCGCTTTTCCTGATCGCACCTATCATCACCTTCACGGTGGCGTTGATGGCGTGGGCGGTGGTGCCATTTCAGGTTGGTGTGGTGCTGGCGAACATCAACGTGGGCCTGCTCTACATCCTCGCGATTTCGTCGCTGGGCGTCTATGGCGTGGTGCTTGCGGGCTGGGCGTCCAACTCCAAATACCCCTTCTATTCCGCGATCCGCGCGTCGGCGCAGATGATCTCCTATGAAGTTTCGATCGGCTTCATCCTGATCTGCGTCGTGCTGTGGGCGGGCAGCTTTAACCTGACCGCGATCGTGGAAAGCCAGAAGGGCTATTACGGCTTCCTCAACGGAAACGGTTTTAATCCGCTGCTCTTCCCGATGGCGGTCATGTTCCTCATCAGCGCCATGGCGGAAACGGCGCGCGCGCCCTTCGACCTGACCGAAGCGGAGAGCGAACTGGTCGCGGGATACCAGACCGAATATTCGTCCATGTCGTTCGCGCTCTACTGGCTTGGCGAATATGCCAACGTGATCCTGATGTGCGCGCTCAACGCCATCCTGTTCTGGGGCGGCTATCTGCCGCCATTCGACTGGGCGCCGCTCTATCTCGTTCCGGGCATTCTCTGGCTGTTCGCCAAGATCCTGTTCTTCTTCTTCGTCTTCTCCTGGGTGAAGGCGACAGTGCCCCGTTACCGCTACGACCAGTTGATGCGGCTGGGCTGGAAGATATTCCTGCCGACCTCGCTGCTGTTCGTGTTCCTGGTGTCGGGGTTCCTCATGCTGACGAGGTATGGGGGATAAGATGAACTTTGGTGCCTTCTTCGTCCTCATCATTGCCGCTGTTAGCTCGCCGGTCTCTGCGGCTGTGCCCGAAAAGGCAGGCCAAGGCTTCCATTGCAGCTTCCAGACGGGTCTGACGAATTTTGAAAGGCTGACCTTGTGGTATGGTCAGATGGGCAGAACTAACGTCAAGACGCCGCAGTTCGTCGACTCGGGCAAGCTTTTCGTCCGTGGCGGTATGGCCGAGGGAAACCGCACGACATTCTGGGTATCCGACGAGTGGCCCGACAGGTTTACTGTCAACTACTTCGACCCAGTTTTTAAAGATGGCTTCCCGTCCGCGCTGCTGACCATTTTCAATCGCTCCAGCGATGGCACGCTTTTTAACGCGGACATCAGTCATTTCGACCCGAAAGCCGAACGGTCGCAGGATGGGAAGATCACTCCCATCAGAACTTATCGAGGTCTCTGTGAGGTAAAGCTCGACGTGACCCTTTCTGCATTCACAAATGGTGCACAAAAATGATTGGTTACTACGTCAAGAGCTTCACCCTCTGGGAATTCGTGAAGGCGCACTGGCTGACCTTGAAATATTTCTTCAAGCCCAAGGCGACGATCAACTACCCCTATGAGAAGAACCCGATCTCGCCGCGGTTCCGCGGTGAGCATGCCCTGCGCCGCTATCCCAACGGGGAAGAGCGCTGCATCGCGTGCAAGCTGTGCGAGGCGATCTGCCCGGCGCAGGCGATCACTATCGAGGCTCAGCCGCGCGAGGACGGCAGCCGCCGCACGACGCGCTACGACATCGACATGACCAAGTGCATCTATTGCGGCTTCTGCCAGGAAGCCTGCCCGGTCGATGCGGTCGTCGAAGGCCCGAACCTCGAATTTTCGACGGAAACGCGTGAGGAGCTGATCTACGACAAGGCGAAGCTCCTTGAGAATGGCGACAAGTGGGAACGCGCGATTGCCGCGAACCTTGCCGCCGACGCACCCTATCGTTAAGCCGCGCGCGCCAAGGGGAATATGATCCTGTGATTCACGTGCTAGCCTTTTATCTGTTCGCCACCCTGGTGGTGTGCAGCGGCGCGCTGACCATCCTGTCGCGCAACCCGGTCCATTCGGTACTGTGGCTGATTCTGGCCTTTTTCAACGCGGCCGGGCTGATGATCCTGCTGGGCGCGGAATTCATCGCGATGCTGCTCGTCATCGTCTATGTCGGCGCGGTCGCGGTCCTGTTCCTGTTCGTCGTCATGATGCTCGACATCGACTTTGCCGAACTGCGCGCCGGTTTCGTCGACTATCTGCCTTTCGGCCTGCTGATCGCGCTGGTGCTGCTGGCGGAGATCGTGCTCGGCATCGGCCTCTGGAGCGCCGGTCCCATCGAACTGGCGCAGCGCGCAGGGCCGGTGAACCCGGAACTGAGCAACATTCAGGCCATCGGGGGGCTGCTCTACACGCGTTATATCTTCCTGTTCGAGGCGGCGGGCATCGTCCTGCTCGTCGCGATGATCGGCGCGATCGTGCTGACCCACCGCGCACGCGGCGGGGTGCGGCCGCAGAATATCGCCAGGCAGAACCGCCGCCGTCCCGAAGATGCGGTGCGCAATGTCAATCAGCCCGTGGGGCAGGGGGTGGAGCTGTGATCGGCCTGCAACATTATATGGTCGTCAGCGCGATCCTGTTCGTCATGGGGGTGCTCGGCATCTTCATCAACCGCAAGAATGTCATCATCATCCTGATGGCGATCGAGCTGATCCTCTTGAGCGTGAACATCAACCTCGTCGCCTTCAGCGCCTTCCTGGGCGATCTGGTGGGGCAGGTGTTCAGCATGTTCGTGCTGACTGTGGCGGCGGGCGAGGCGGCCATCGGTCTCGCCATCCTCGTTATCTACTTCCGCGGTCGCGGCACCATCGCCGTCGATGACATCAACCAGATGAAGGGCTGAGCCGTTTCATGATCCAGCTTATCGTCCTTCTTCCCCTGCTGGCGGCAGCCATCGCGGGCCTTGGCAACAAGGCTCTGGGCAAACTGCCGGCCAAGATCGTCACCACCGGCGCGCTGTTCGCGAGCTGCGCGATGAGCTGGCCGATCTTCATCGGTTTCCTGACCGGCCATAGCGAAGCCTATGTGCAGCCGCTCTTCACCTGGATCGAAAGCGGCAGCTTCGACGCCCAGTGGGCGCTACGCGTCGATACGATGACGGCGGTCATGCTGGTGGTCATCACCAGCGTGTCCAGCCTCGTCCACCTCTATAGCTGGGGCTATATGGACGAAGAGCCGGACCAGCCGCGTTTCTTTGCCTATCTGTCGCTCTTCACCTTCGCGATGCTGATGCTCGTGACCGCGAACAATCTGCTCCAGATGTTCTTCGGCTGGGAAGGTGTGGGCCTCGCCTCCTACCTGCTCATCGGCTTCTGGTTCCGCAAACCGTCGGCAAACGCCGCCGCGATCAAGGCGTTCGTCGTCAACCGGGTCGGCGACCTTGGCTTCATGATGGGCATTTTTGGCACCTATCTGGTGTTCAACACCATCTCGATCCCGGAGATTCTGGCCGCCGCGCCTTCCATGGCGGGATCGACCATCGGGTTCCTCGGCCATCGTTTCGATACGATGACCGTGCTCTGCCTGCTGCTGTTCATCGGCGCGATGGGCAAGTCGGCGCAGCTTGGCCTCCACACCTGGCTGCCGGATGCGATGGAAGGCCCGACCCCGGTGTCGGCGCTGATCCACGCGGCAACCATGGTGACGGCGGGCGTGTTCATGGTGTGCCGCCTGTCGCCGATGTTCGAGACTTCGCCGACGGCGCTCGGCTTCGTCACCTTCATCGGCGCTGCC
This sequence comes from Sphingobium amiense, assembly GCF_003967075.1. NCBI lineage: Bacteria > Pseudomonadati > Pseudomonadota > Alphaproteobacteria > Sphingomonadales > Sphingobiaceae > Sphingobium > Sphingobium amiense. The sequence continues at coordinate 1,641,467 of NZ_AP018664.1, read as the reverse complement.
ACCTGTCTCTTCGCGGCGACAGTCGGCACGGTGCAGAACGACATCAAGCGCGTGATCGCCTATTCGACCTGTTCGCAGCTCGGCTACATGTTCTTCGCGGCGGGCGTCGGCGCATATGGCGCGGCGATGTTCCACCTCTTCACCCACGCCTTCTTCAAGGCGCTGCTGTTCCTTGGCGCAGGCTCGGTCATCCATGCGATGCACCATGAGCAGGACATGCGTTACTATGGCGGCCTGCGGAAGGAGATCCCGATCACCTTCTGGACGATGACGCTGGGCACGCTCGCCATCACCGGCGTCGGCTTGCCGCTCATTGGCTACGGGTTCGCGGGTTTCTATTCGAAGGACGGCATACTCGAAGCGGCCTTCGCTGCCGGGGGCAGGGGCGTTGGCGCCTATTATGTCGGCGTGTTCGCGGCGCTGCTCACCAGTTTCTACAGCTGGCGGCTGGTGTTCCTCACCTTCTTCGGCAAGCCGCGCTGGGCCGCTTCCGAGCATATCCAGCACGCGATCCATGACGCGCACGGTCATGGGCATGACGATCACGCGACGCATGGTCACGGATCGGAACATGACAATGCGCCGGCGCAGGAAGATGCGGGGCATGATCCGCATGGACATGAGGCGGACGCGCATGCGCTCCCCACCGGCACCGGCGGCTATCATCCGCATGAAAGCCCGTGGGTGATGCTAGTCCCGCTGGTGGTGTTGAGCCTTGGCGCGGTATTCGCCGGCTTCGTCTTCCACGACCAGTTCATCGGACCGGAAGGCGGCGTCGAGTTCTGGAAGGGCGCGCTCGCCTTTAACAGCCACCTGATGCACGCGGCGCATGAAGTGCCGACCTGGGTGAAGTTCGGGCCGTTCACGGTGATGCTGACGGGTCTTTTGATCGCCTGGCTCGCCTATATCAGGCACACGGACTGGCCGCAGCGCTTCGTTTCGCAGTTCGGCGCGCTCTACCAGTTCCTGCTCAACAAATGGTATTTCGACGAGCTGTATAACGTCCTGTTCGTGAAGCCTGCCTTCGCCATCGGCCGCTTCTTCTGGAAGTTCGGTGACATCGGCTTCATCGACCGCTTCGGTCCGAACGGCCTCGCTGCGCTCGTCGTGCAGGGCAACAAGATCACCCGTCGGATACAGTCCGGCTATCTCTACACCTACGCGCTGGTGATGCTGATCGGGCTCGCCGCGGCCGCAACCTGGGCGATGACACGATAATGGACGGCTTCCCCATCCTATCCCTGATGATGGCAGTGCCGATGGCGGGGGCCATCGCCTGCCTCTTCGCGGGCGCGAGCAATGCGCGCTGGATCGCGCTGATCGCGACGCTGGCCGATCTGGTCCTTGGCATCATCCTCTGGCTGAATTTCGACCAGTCTGGCGGTGCCGCCCAGTGGCAGTTCCGCGAATATTATCCGATTTTCGGGCGCTTCGCATGGGCACTCGGCATCGACGGCATCGCGCTGATGCTGATCGCGCTGACCGTCTTCCTGATGCCGATCTGCATCGGCGCGAGCTGGCAGGCGATCGAAAAGCGCGTCGGCGAATATATGGCCGCCTTCCTGTTCATGGAGGTGCTGATGATCGGCGTCTTCACGGCGCAGGACATCTACCTGTTTTACGTCATGTTCGAAGCCGGCCTCATTCCGATGTATCTCATCATCGGCATCTGGGGCGGCGCGGACCGCATCTACGCTTCATATAAGTTCTTCCTCTACACGCTGCTCGGCTCGGTCCTGATGCTGATCGCGATGATGTGGATGGTTCATGAGGCCGGGACGACCGAAATTCCGGCTCTGATGGCCTATAATTTCGATCCGCATGTCCAGACCTGGCTGTTCCTCGCTTTCTTCGCCAGCTTTGCGGTCAAGATGCCGATGTGGCCGGTCCACACCTGGCTGCCCGATGCGCACGTTCAGGCGCCGACCGCCGGTTCCGTCATTCTGGCGGGCGTGCTGCTGAAGATGGGCGGCTATGGCTTCATCCGCTTCTCGCTGCCTATGTTCCCGGAAGCCTCCAGCCAACTGGCGTGGCTGGTCTGGGGTCTGTCGATGGTGGCGGTTGTCTACACCAGCCTCGTCGCGCTGGTGCAGTCCGACATGAAGAAGCTGATCGCCTATTCGTCGGTCGCACACATGGCGATCGTGACGGTCGGCCTCTTCGCCTTCAATCAGGCGGGTATCGAGGGCGCGATGATGGTGATGCTGGGCCACGGCCTCGTATCGGGCGCGCTGTTCCTGTGCGTCGGCGTCATCTACGATCGGCTGCACACCCGCGAAATCAGCCGTTATGGCGGCCTGAGCATCAACATGCCCAAATATGCGGTGCTGTTCCTGCTGTTCACCATGGCGTCGGTCGGCCTGCCGGGCACGTCCAACTTCGTCGGTGAATTCCTGTCGCTGATGGGTATCTATCAGGCGTCGAGCTGGGTGGCGCTGGTCTGCACCACGGGCATCATTCTGGGCGCGGCCTACATGCTCTACCTCTACCGCCGGATCGCCTATGGTGAACAGGTGAATGCCGACGCAGCGGCCATGCCCGACCTGTCGGCGCGCGAAGTGGCGCTGCTGGTGCCGATCGCGGCGGCGGTGCTGTGGATGGGCGTTTATCCCGAAAGCTTCCTTGCGCCGATGCGCTCCGACATTCGTGCGCTCGAGGCGCGGCTCGCACCTGCGGCCCCCGCGGGCGATTCCCACATCAAGACCGGTGCGGCCAGCCCTGCGGGCGAGGCGCATCATGAAGAAGCTACCGCGCACGGGGAGGCGCATTGATGATCGACTCCGCTTCCCTTCTGGCGGTCCTGCCGGAACTCATCCTGACGGCAGGCGGCCTCGTGCTGATGCTGGTCGCGGCCTTCGGCGGCGACGGCTCCGCGCGCGCGGTCAACTGGCTGTCGGTCCTGACGCTGGCAATTGCTGGCCTGTCGATATCGACATCAGTGTCGCATGGTCCCGATGCGTTCGACGGCCTCGTCCGCGCCGATGCGTTCTCCGCCTTCGCCAAGGCGCTGATCTATGGCGCGGCAGCCGCTGCGATCCTGCTCGCGCCGCGCTTTTTCCAGACCGATGGCAAGGAGCGGCCCGAATATCCGGTGCTGATCCTGTTCAGCAGCATCGGCATGGGCATGATGGTGTCGGCAGGCGATCTGCTGACGCTCTATGTCGGCCTCGAAATGCAGAGCCTTGCCGCCTATGTGCTGGCGAGCTTCATGCGGCAGGATGGGCGCTCCTCGGAAGCGGGCCTCAAATATTTCGTGCTGGGCTCGCTGGCGAGCGGCATCCTGCTCTACGGTTCGGCGCTGCTCTACGGCTTCACCGGCACGACTGCGTTCGACGGCATCGCCGTCGCGATGGGCGACGGTGTGTCGAACGGCGAGCTGTTCGGCATGGTATTCCTGCTTGCTGGCCTCGCCTTCAAGATGAGCGCCGTGCCCTTCCACATGTGGACGCCGGACGTTTACGAAGGCGCGCCGACGCCCGTCACTACCTTCTTCGGCAGCGCGCCCAAGGTCGCGGCCATGGGCCTCGCCGTGCGCGTGGCCATCGAGGCGCTGGGACCGGCCGGGCTGGACTGGCAGCAGATCGTGATCTTCGTGGCGCTGGCCTCGATCATCCTTGGCGCGGTGGCGGCCATCGGCCAGACCAACATCAAGCGTCTGATGGCCTATTCGTCGATCAACAATGTCGGCTTCGCGCTCATCGGCCTGGCATGCGGCACCCCCGCCGGGGTCGCCGCGACGATGAGCTATATGGCGATCTATGTCGTCATGACCATCGGCGCCTTTGCCTGCATCCTTCAGATGCGCGATGCGGACGGCAAGCCGGTCGAGAGCATCGCCAGCCTGTCGGGCCTGTCGCAGTCGCGCAAGGGGCTGGCGGCGGCCTTCGCCATCTTCATGTTTTCGATGGCTGGCATTCCGCCGCTCTTCGGCTTCTGGGCGAAGTTTCTGGTGTTCGACGCTGCCGTCGCCGCCAACCTCACCGCGCTCGCCGCGTTCGGCATCGCGGCCTCGGTGATCGGCGCTTTCTATTATCTCAAGATCATCAAGACGATCTATTTCGACGAACCGGCCGCCGCTTACGAGGCGAAGGGCGGCGCGGTCGAGAATATCATCCTGACGGCGTGCGCCGTGGTGATCGTCTTCGGTTATCTGCTGAACCCCGTGCTGGATGCGGCGAGCGCCGCCGCGGCGGCGTCGCTCTTCTGAGCCTGCTCCGGTTCGTCGAGGAGACCGGCTCCACCAATGCCGACATGCTGGCGCTGGCGGAGCGGGGCGCACCCGAGGGCACCTGGCTGCGGGCCGGGCGTCAGACCGGGGGGCGCGGCCGGATGGGGCGGTTATGGGAAAGCCCCGAAGGCAATCTCTTCTGCTCGACGCTGGTGCGGACCGGCCCGAACGATCCCCCCGCGCATACGCTTGCGCTCGTGACGGCCAACGCCGTTCATGCGCTCGTCGCGCCGCTCTGTGCGGGACAGGCTCGGATCAAATGGCCCAATGACGTGCTGGTCGACGGCGCGAAGATCGCGGGCATTCTGCTGGAGCGGACGGGCGACGCAGTCGTCGTCGGCATCGGCGTAAATGTGACCGGACACCCGACCGGTCTGGATCGCCCGGTTACGAGCCTCGCTGCGCAGGGCGCTTCCGATGCGGACGCCGCATCGCTGCTGGAACGGCTCGCTACGCTGTTCGCGCACTGGGTGGGCATCTGGCGCGCGCAGGGGCTGGAGCCGGTTCGCGCGCACTGGCTGCTCAACGCGCATCCGTCCGGCACGCCGATGCGAGTTTCGATGCCCGATGGCGAGGCGGTGGACGGGACTTTCGACACGCTCGACCGGCAGGGGATGCTGATCCTGCGCTTGGCGAACGGACAGAGCCATGCCATTCACGCCGGCGACATCATCCTCACCTGAAGGACTGGCTCCATGCTACTCGCCATTGATGCGGGCAACACCAATGTGGTTTTCGCGCTGCTCGACGGGCTGGAGATTCGCGCGCGCTGGCGTATCGCCACCGACCCGCGCCGGACGGCGGATGAATATGCGGTATGGCTCAACCAGTTGCTCATGTTGGAAGGCTATGCGATTGACGATGTGAAGGCCGTCATCGTCGCCACGGTCGTGCCCCGCGCGCTCCACAATCTGGAGGTGCTGGCGCAGAAATATTTCAAGACCGCGGCGCTGGTGGCGGGGCAGCCGCCCGTCCCATGGGGCATCGACCTCGATGTGGCGGAACCTGCTTCGGTCGGCGCCGACCGTGTTGTAAATGCCATCGCCGCCCACCATCTCTATGCAGGCGACTTGATCGTCATAGATTTCGGAACCGCGACGACATTCGACGTGGTGGACTATAAGGGCGCGTATAAGGGCGGGATCATCGCACCGGGCATCAACCTGTCGCTGGACGCTCTGGTCGCTGCGGCGGCCAAATTGCCCAAGATCGCGATAGCGCCGCCCGAAAGCAGATCGGTCATCGGCCGCACGACCGAGGCGCAGATGCATATCGGCGTCTTCTGGGGCTATGTGGCGATGATGGAAGGATTGGTGGCGCGGATGCGCGCCGAAATCGGCCGCCCGACGCGGGTGGTCTCGACGGGAGGACTTGCGGTCCTCTTCAATGACAACAGCGATATTTTCGATGCGATCGCGCCGGACCTCACCATTCAGGGTCTTGGCCTGTTGCACGAACGGAGTTTGAAAACGGAATGACACCTGGAAATGAGCTGCTCTTCCTGGCCCTTGGCGGGTCCGGCGAGATCGGCATGAACGTCAATCTTTACGGTTGCGACGGCAAATGGGTCATGGTCGACCTGGGCCTGACTTTCGCCGATCCAGCCTATCCCGGCGTGGAACTGGTGCTGCCGGACCTGTCCTTCATCGAGGATCGGGCCGACGACCTGCTCGGCATCGTGCTGACCCACGGGCATGAGGATCATATCGGCGCAATCCCCTATCTCGCCGCCGACCTTGGCGTGCCGCTCTACGCCACGCCCTTCACCGCCGGACTTATCCGCCTCAAGCTGGAGGAGGAGGGGCTGACCAGGGACGTCGATCTCCAGGTCATCGACAATGAAGGCAGCTTCGCGCTCGGCCCGTTCGGGTTTCGCTACGTGCCGCTGGCGCACTCGATCCCGGAGGGCAACGCGGTCCTCATCGACACGCCTTATGGCCGCATTTTCCACACCGGTGACTGGAAGCTGGATGAGGCGCCCCTGCTGGGCCAGCCTTCCACGCCTGCGCAGTTGACCGCGATCGGCGATGACGGCGTGCTGGCGCTGGTGTGCGACAGCACCAACGTTTTCAATTCCGAAGCCAGCGGCTCGGAAAGCGATGTGCGCGAAGGGCTGATGCAGACCATCGCGGGCGCGAAGGGAAGGGTGCTCGTCACGACCTTCGCCTCCAACGCAGCGCGCGTGCAGACATTGGGTGAGGTGGCGGTAGCGACCGGGCGCAAGCTGTGCGTCGCCGGGCGATCGCTGGACCGCATCATCGGGACCGCGAAGGCCGCAGGCTATCTCAAGGATTTCCCGCCGCTGGTCGATTGGGACGACGCCATGGCGCTGCCCCGAAGCGAAGTGATGATCGTTGCAACCGGCGGACAGGGGGAGGCACGGGCGGCTCTTTCACGCATCGCGTTCGACAGCCATCCGATCAAGCTGACCGAAGGCGATATGGTCGTCTTCTCGTCCAAGCAGATTCCCGGCAATGAGATCGCGATCGGTCGCATCCAGAACGCCCTTGCCGCCAAGAACATCCTGATGGTGACGGACCGGCAGGCGGAAGTGCATGTTTCCGGCCATCCCGGACGCCCCGAGCTGGAGGCCATGTATCACTGGATAAGGCCCGAAATCCTGCTGCCCGTCCATGGCGAGCGCCGTCATATGGCGGAGCAGGCGAGGCTGGGGATCGCCAGCGGCATCCGTCACGCCGTGGTGCAATCGAACGGCGACCTCCTGCGCCTCGCCCCCGGCGCGCCGCAGATTATCGGGCATGAGGAAACGGGCCGCCTCGTGCTGGACGGTGACGTGATCCTGCCAGCGGACGGTTCCACCATGAACGAGCGACGGAAGGTCGCGCTGCATGGTCAGATCAGTGTCGCCGTCGCACTCGACCGCAAGGGCAAGCTGATCGGCGAACCGGCTCTACGCACACAGGGTGTCCCGGTGGAGGAAGACAAGGCCGCGTTCCTCACCGAAGCCGCGCGTGAAGCCGCCGCCGTCATCGGCAAGGGATCTTTGGAGGAGGAGGCGCTGCGCGAGCGCGTGCGCCTCGCCGTCCGCCGCACGGCGACTCGCTGGACCGGTAAGAAGCCGGTGGTGGACGTTCTGCTGATCCGGGCGTAAGTGAAGCGGCATGAACTGGTATGCCATCTTCGCCATCTATTTCCTCGTGTGGGTCATCAGCGCCTTCGTCATGCTGCCTTTCGGCATCCGGACGCCCGATGAAACCGGCGAGGTGTTGTTGAAGGGGCAAGCGGACAGCGCGCCCACCAACTTCCGGCCGGGCATGGTTGCTGTCCGCGCGACCATATTGTCTGCCGTCCTCTTCGGCGCTTATTACGCGAATTATGTCGAAGGCTGGATCACGATCAATATGATATCCGGCTATCACGGAGGTTCATGACGCCATCGCGGATGCGCATCGTCGAAGCGGAGTCATCGCATATCGAGCGATGGGTGCTTCTGCGCGCATCGCTCTGGCCCGAAGATGGGCTGGTCGAGCATCGGGACGAGGCGCTCGCTATGTTGCGTCAGCGCGACGGGTCAGTGGCCGTCTTCATCGCTCTGGACGATGCCGACACGGCGCTGGGCTTCGCTGAAGCGTCGATCCGCAGAGATTATGTGAACGGGTGCGAGACCAGTCCGGTTCTGTTTCTCGAAGGGCTTTATGTCGATCCCGCCGCTCGGCGCCAGGGTTGCGCAAGGGCTTTGACGCAGGCGGCCGATGCCTGGGGTAGAGCGGGCGGGTGCCGCGAAATGGCGTCGGACGCCGACATCGACAATCACGACAGCCATGCTTTCCACGAAGCGCTGGGCCTTAGAGAAACGGAGCGGGTGGTCTATTTCCGCAAGCCGCTCGACTGACTGCCAGTTCTATTGGCGCAGCCGTTCGATGGCCTGCGCCAGCGCGACATAGAGTTTGCCCATGTCCGACGAGAGAATCGCGACGCCCAGCGCATTGCCGTCCCGCGCCGACAAGATGATGCGCAGCATCGCTTCGAAATCGTGGATGTAGCGGTTCACATGATCGCGGAACTCGGCGTCGCTGTCATAATGCAGCGCAATCTCACGCGACTCTCCTGCGTCCAGCAGCTTCACCGCGCGCCGCGTGAAGACTCCACGGTCGCCCTTGAGGTAGGCTGACCAGGCCGAGTCCGTCACATCGTTGGACAGGATTTTTGCCACGTCGATGGCGGTGCTGTTGAGCGATTCGATCAGCAGCGCGGAACGGCGCGCGAAATGATCCCGGTCGCGATCTTCCGACGCCTGTTCGGCTTCGACGATGCGCTTTTCGACAGCGGCGCTCGTATCGGCGATGGTGAGAAGCTGGCGGGTGAGCCGGTCGGAAGCCTGATGCGCGACCTTCACGGCCTCTTCCGCCACGCGCGCGACCTGCTGGATCTGCGCCGCGACCTTTTCGTCGATCACGCTGCGCAGCGCTTCGTCGCTTTCCTGCGCGAGATGTTGCGCGGCTTCGGGGATGGCGCGGCCCAGCGCCTGACGTGCGCGCTCAGCTGCCTGATCGGCGGTATCCTTGACGCGGAGCAGGGCCGTGACCAGCAGCGGCCCGGCGCCTTCGGTGATCCGGCGTGCGTCCTGATCCGCCGCGTCGAGCGCGGTGCGCAGACGCTCCACCAACTCGCGGTTCGCGTGAAGCCCGCCTTGCGTGCTTTCCAGCCATTCGGTGAGGCGGCTGCCCTGACCGCGCAACATGGATTCCGCTTCTTCGGCCCGACCCACCAGCGCTTCGGAAATCGCCTCCAGCCGTTCCATTTCGGGCGTCGCTTCGCCCAGCAGGGCGCGGCTCCGCTCCAGATGCGCTTCGAACCGGCCCAGCGCAGCAGGATAGGTTTCGTCGAGTTCGCGAACGCTCGAATCAAGCGCGACCATCAGCGTCTCGGCGCAACTGATGAGCCGTTCGGCAGTCAGGCCGCCCGCCGCCAGCGCATCGTCGATGCGCCGCGTTTCCTCGGTCAGCCGCCCGAGCGCCGCCGTCAGCCTGTCGCCGCGGGCCAGCGCGCTGTCCTCCAGTGCGGCGAACCGGTCTTCGGTGGTCGCAATCGTGTCCTGCAACCCGGCATGCAGACCCGACATCAGGCTGCGCTGGCCCTCGATAAGGTCGTTGATCTGGTGCAGACGCGTTTCGACGTCGGCGATTGTGTCTCCCAGACCCGTGACGGTCCGGTCGCCGATAGCCTCCAGCCCTTCGCGCGAACGCTCCAGGAGCGCATCCATGGCATCGGCCTGAGCGGTAAGACCGGCGTCGGTCAGGGCGAGGCTTTGCTGCGCCCGTTCCAGAGCGTCGGTCAGTCGGCGGCGCAGATCCTGTTCGATCCCGTCCATATCGTGAGTCAGTGCGGAAAGGCTGTCCTCACTCGCGGCCTCGATGCCCTTGCGTGCCGCAGCGACAAGAGCCTCCAGCGCATCGGCGCGGCGCGCTACCCCCTCATCGGTGAACATGAATGCATCGCGCATGCTCTCCATCGCCTTGCCGATGCGGGCGTTGAGGCCATCCTCGACCGCTTCCAGTTCGGCAACCAGCCGCTGCCGCGCTTCGCCGCTGGTGCTGGCCATGCCCAGTTGCGCGGCCTGAACCAGATTGGTCAGGGCTTGCGCCTGCGCTTCCATATCCTGACGGCTTCGTTCCATCGTCTGCCGCGCATCCAGCGCCGTGGCGTTGATACGGCCCGATGCGATGTCGGCGAGGCCGGTAACTTCGTCGGTCGTGGCGCGGGTCGTTTCCTGAAGCTGCGTCAACTGGCTCGACAGGCTCTTGGTCGCGGCGAGCGTCCGCGCGCGCGCGTCGTCGGACAGTTCGGTCAGCGCATGGAGGCGCGCTTCGAGCGTGTCGATCCGTTCGGACAGCGCATGGCCATTGTCCATGATCTGCGCCGCCATCCGGCCACTGCGATCCTCCAGTTCCGGGATCAGGCCGATCAGCATTTCCAGCCGCTGCACCAGAGCGCTGCCCGCCCGCTCCGCCGCTTCCGTCCGTTCCGCCGTGGCACTGGCACGCGCGGCGATCAGTTCGGCGGATGCCTCCATATTGCTGCTGGCCGCCGCGCCATAGCTGTCGAGCAGCTCCGCCTGATCCTGCATTGTCTGCCGGGCAGCGTCGAGCTGCGCGCGCGCCCGGCGCAGGCGAATGTCGAGCAGGTCGGCTTCGGTCCGCAGCGCGCGAGCGGTGTCGAGATAGCGCCGCGCCTCCGTCCGGCTGTTGCGCACGATCAGCAGATAGCCGACGGCCAGCAGAATGAGCGGTATGGCGAGCGTTACGACGGCGTTCGCCCATGCGGCCGGGCCAGCGGCGAATGTTCCCGAAGACGCCAGCGCCCATCCGGCAAAGCCCAGCCAGCCAGCCGCCAGCAGGCCGAGGATGATTCGCGCCCGGCGCGCGAGGGGGTCGACGCTGATCTGCGGATCGGGCGCGTCGATGTCGGGCGCCATCTCCTCAAGCAGCAGGACATCGTCGCCCTGCTGGCTCTTCCCGGTCATGTCCTGGTCTTCGCGCCAGAACTCCACAATGGTGCTGCCCCCTGTCATCCGGACATCCTAGCATCTTTTGTCGCCCCTGAAATGCCCCTGTTACCAAAACTTAACGCACGGCAGATAGCGTCCGTCGCCATGTCTTATGAACCGGGCGCTCTTCATGCCGCACTGGCGGCCGCAGTCGGCGACGACAGCGCTTTGATCGCGGAACTGCGTGCTGCCTTCGTGCAGAGCGCGTTGCGGCAGGTGGATCTGCTTGCCCGCGCACGGTGCGACGCCAACTGGGAACTGGCCGCCTGGCGGCTCAAGGGGCTGGCCGGGAGCTTTGGCCTGACAGCGCTCATGGTGTTGGCGGAGGAGGCCGCGCAGGCCGCGCCGGGCGATCCGGCTATCGTCCGCCGGCTGCGCGCTGTGATCGCGGGGCTGGATCAGGACTGACACGCGGCAACGCGCCGCTTGCCTTGCGCCGTCGCGCTTGCGAAAAGACCCGACTTTCAGCAATCGGATCGACACGCAGCCGCCATGAGTCTCGCCGCCATTCTGAGCGCCAGCCGCACAGTCGCCGAATCGCCCGGCGCGATGCGCGCCAGCCTGCATTTCGCGGGGCAGACCCTGATCGAATATCAGGCGCGGCAGGCCGCGCAGGCGGGGGCGGACCGCGTCCTCATTCTGGTGGGAACGATTACGCCGCAGCTTTCGCAGGCGGTCGACCGGCTGAGCGCGGAAGGCATCGCGGTCGCTCTGGTCCGGGACATGGTGTCGATGGTGCGCGATGCGCCGCGTGACAGCGACGTGCTGCTGGTCGCGGACGGCGCGGTGATCGCGCAGGCGCATTTCAACGCCCTGGGAAGTGTGGAGGGCGACGCGCTTCTCGTCGCGGACGACAGCCGCGCCAGCGCGCCGTTCGAACGGATCGACGCCGGGCAGCGCTGGGCCGGGCTGGCGCGGATCACGCCTGCGCTGCTGTTCGGCACGCTCGACATGATCGGCGACTGGGACATGGCGCTGACGCTGGTGAGGGCGGCGGTGCAGAGGGGCGCGCGCCGCGTCACCGTGCCGCAGGACGACCTGCTCGAAGGAAGGGTCACCATCGTCGAATCGCAGCAGCAGGCGGACCTTGTGGCGCAGGCGGTGACGGCCGCAGGAGCAGGCGGCGCTCGCAGGCGCGGCGGGGCGGAACATTATCTGCTCGCGCCTCTCGCCCGCATAATCGGCCCGTCGCTCATGCGCATGCAGGTGCCCGCGCTTCAGGTGCGGATCGGCGCCATCGCGCTGGCAGCGATCGCACTCGTCCCCGTGGAACTCGGGTGGCCGACCACCGGCTTCCTGATCCTCCTCTTCGCTCTTCTGCTCGCGGAATGCAGCGACCGGCTCGACGAACTGGCGCTGCGTGGGGCGCCGGCGGGATGGATCGCTTTCTGCACGCCGGGGCTTGCTTTACTTGGCGTCGTTTTAGCGGGAGGCACGCCGCTGGCAATGGATCTGGCGCTGATGCTGGGGATCGTCGGTGTCGCCGACCGCTGGCGGCGGACCGGGCGGGCGAGGCCGTGGATGATCTTTACCCCGGCGACCGCTCTCCTGCTACTGACCGTGGCAGGGGCGGGCGGCGTGCTGGCGCTGGGCATCCGGGCGGCGATGCTGCTGGCCATTGCATCCGTGGCGGCGCTGCTGCTTCGCCGCAATGAATGATTTTCCCGTCAGGGTTTAGGGCATTTTAAGGACGTGCCGCTATTCTCTCAGCCATGAACGCCTTTTCGTCCCTCAACGGCATGGGCATGGCGGGCGGCTGGCCAGTGGCGCAGGTCATGGCCGGTGCGTCCGCCGTGCCCCTTGGCCATGCCGTCGATCTCGCGTTTTTTTTCGAACGGCAGGACGATTCGCGGCAGGACGCGCTGATCGTGGAGGCGCGGCGCCATCTTGCCGGATGCGTCCATGCAATCGAAATGGCGCTGCGGCTGTCGCTCAGTCATGCACCGTCGGTCGCCGCCGCGCTTGATCGTCTGGAGCCGTCGCTCTGCTGGGCGATGATCCGCTTGCAGCCGGAACTGCTTTCGCCTTCCTTGCTCGCCCACATGCGCCTGCGCGCCGCCATCACCCTGATGCTGCGGCAGCAGGGGCGGGGAGCGGGCGATGCTGGCCTTCACTCCGTGGCGGACCATGCCGCCGCTGATGCGGACACGCCGTCGCTTGAAGCGGCTGCCGGACTGGCGCTGGCCGAGGGGCGCTGGCTGATGCCGGGAGGGGAGGATCGACCGATGCGGCCCGACCTTCCCGTCGAACATTATGCCGAACTGGTGTGGACCGTCGCTGCCTGCCTCGCTCTCGCGGTCCGGCGCGGCGGTGCGGAAGATGGCGGCGTAGCCTACGCCGCGCTCGAACGATCCGGCTGGGCGCTGCTTGCCGATCATGACGAAAGCGCAAGCCCGATCGCGCTGGCCGACGACCTCGTCCGGCAACTGGGCGAGGGGGCTGGCGCACCCGATCTGCTCGGGCGCGCGCTGGAGGAGCAGCGCTTCTTGCTGTTTGCGGCGCTGGCCGCCCGCCGCCTGCATATGGACAGCGGGCAAGTGGCGGAAATCCTGCTGCTGGGACCGGTCGGGGACGTGGCGCTGCTTTGTCATGCGCTGGGCGGATCGGATGCCGAGCATCGCCGCCTCCTGCTGTGGCTGCGCCCCGTGCGGCCTTCGCTGTCCGACACATTGATGCTCGAACAGGTGGAGCGGCATGCCGCCGTAACCGGACCGCAGGCGGACGAAGCGCTCGCGCTCTGGCGCACGCCGGTCGCGTTTCGGGCGAAGCTGACGCATCTGCGCGGCGTGACACCCGCATGACCGCCACCGTGATTCGCGCGCAGGTCGCGGGCGATGGCCGCCTTTTGAGCGCAGATGCGCCTCTGCTCGCCCTGCAGCGGGAGGCGGGGGCGGAGGTGGGCGACCCGCTTGCCGTGCCACAGCTGGCTGCCATTGCGCGCCTGTCCCACCGCCTCGGCGTCATGGTGTCACGGTCGCTGACGGCGGCGGCGGATCACGCCGACATTAGCATGTGGGTGCGGGCAAAGCCCGAGGATGGCGGAGTTCATCTGGCGATCATCGACTGGCGCGAACGCCTCCTGAGCGATGATGGCGTCGGGATGGATCGCAGCACGGACATCGCCGCGCTGTCCGAAGGCTGGATCTGGCAGGTCGATACGCAATTGCGGTTCGAGATGGCATTGGCCGGAGCCGGAGACGACAGCGCTCTGCCGCAAGACCCGCCCGCCATAGGTGCACGCTTTTCCAGCTATTTCCAGCTTCAGCCCGATGAAGATGGCGATATGGCGATGCTGCGCGGCTTCGCCCTGCGGCAGGCTTTTCGCGGCCAGCACGCGATCCTGTCCGCCGATCCGGCCCGCCGCTACAGCCTGTCTGCCGCGCCGCTTTTCGACGTTGGCGGCGGATTGACCGGCTATCGCGGCATCGCGACGCCTTTGCGATCCGATCCGCCTGCGCAGCGGGACGCGCCGCTGACCCTCTATCCCGCCGAATTCGGACGGCGGCTGGACCGTTCGCTGCGCCAGCCGCTCGGGCGCATCATCGCCAATGCCGATACGATCAGCGCCCAACTGGAAGGACCGCTGCGCGACGATTATGCCGGTTATGCCAGTGACATTGCGTCGGCGGGCCGGCATTTGCTGGCGCTGGTGGATGATCTGGCGGACCTGCAGGCGGTGGATCGCCCGGATTTCAGCATCGTGTCGGAAGAGTTGGACCTTGCGGACATCGCGCGGCGGGCTGCCGGGCTGCTGGCGGTCAAGGCGCTGGACAAGTCCATTACGATTCTTCCGCCCCAGCCCGAGGAGACACTGGCCGCCACCGGCGAGTTCCGCCGCGTGCTCCAGATCCTCGTCAACCTCGTGGGCAATGCCGTCCGCTACGCGCCGGAGGGCACAGAGGTCCGGATTTGGACCGAGTGGGAAGACGGCATGGCGCGTCTGACTGTCGCCGATCAGGGCAGTGGCGTCGATCCCGCCGACCGGGAGCGCATATTCGACAAGTTCGAGCGGCTGGGCCGCGACGATCATGGCGGCAGCGGCCTTGGTCTCTATATCTCGCGCAGGCTGGCCCGTGCGATGGGGGGCGACATCGTCGTGGGCGGCGCGCCGGGACAGGGCGCGCGCTTCATCCTGACGCTGCCCGTCGCAGCGTCATAAAAAAAAGGCCGCCCGCAGGCAGCCCTTTCTTTCCGATCCAGATGCGATCAGCGGATCGGCGAATCCGGCGACAGGCGCATGTCGAGATAATTGTCGACCGACTTCATGAGCTGATCCAGTTCATGCTCGAAGAAATGGTTCGCGCCCTTGATCTCGTCATGGTGGATGGTGATGCCCTTCTGCGTGCGCAGCTTGTCGACCAGCTTCTGCACCGCGCTCGCCGTCACGACCTCATCCGCCGTTCCCTGAACGATGATGCCGCTCGACGGGCAAGGCGCGAGGAAGGAGAAGTCATACATGTTCGCGGGCGGCGCGACCGAGATGAAACTGCGGATTTCCGGGCGGCGCATCAAAAGCTGCATCCCGATCCACGCGCCGAAGGAAAAGCCCGCGATCCATGTGGTCTGCGCTTCGGGATGGAAGCTCTGCACCCAGTCGAGCGCGGCGGCAGCGTCCGAAAGCTCGCCGATGCCGTTGTCGAATGTCCCCTGGCTGCGGCCCACGCCCCGGAAGTTGAAGCGCAGCGTAGCAAAGCCCCGCTTCACGAAGGTCTTGTAGAGCGCCTGCGTGATGCGGTCGTTCATCGTGCCGCCGCCCTGCGGATGCGGATGCAGGATCATGGCGACCGGCGCGCGCGGACGGGGGGGAGGGCTGAAGCGGCCTTCGAGGCGGCCTTCGGGTCCGGGGAAAATGACGTCGGGCATGGCACCTGTTATGGTTCTGGGCTGCCCGTTCCATCCAGACAGGAGGGCGCCGGGCGGCGATAGGCGATGGATGCGCGCGCGGGCATGGATATGCTGGCGCTGCGCGGCAGAGAGCCTATATAGACAGCGCCTTCTTTTCCGCAATCAATGAGTAACGCCCGCTTGGCCGCCGATCGTCTTTATCTGGATCACGCCGCCACCACGCCGGTGCTTCCGGAGGCGCAGGAGGCGATGATTGCCGCGATGCGCCGGTGGGCCAACCCGTCCAGCCCCCATGCCGACGGGCGCGCTGCGCGGGCGGCGCTGGAGGATGCGCGCGCGCGCATCGGGGCGGCGCTCGGCTGGGACGGGCATATCCTTTTTACCTCAGGCGCGAGCGAGGCCATCGCCATCGCCCTGACCCGCGCCAAGGCCGGACGGGTCGTCACTTCACCTGTCGAGCATGACGCTGTCCTGCGCGTGACGAAGGATGCGGAGCGCTTGCCGGTCGATGGCAACGGGCTGATCCTTCCGTCGCAGGGGCATGGCGACGCTCTCCTCGCCGTTCAACATGTGAACAATGAGACCGGCGTCATCCAGCCGCTCGATCAGATCGACCGGAACGGTGCGATCCTGTTTGCCGACTGCGCGCAGAGCGCAGGAAAGTTGCCGCTGCCGGAAGCGGACATGATCGCGATCAGCGCCCACAAGTTCGGCGGTCCTCCGGGGATCGGCGCGCTGCTGATCCGTGACCTCGCCCTGATCGAACCGAGCGGCGGGCAGGAGCAGGGCTATCGCGCGGGGACGGAAAACCTGCCTGCCATCCTCGGCATGGCGGCGGCGCTGGAGGCGCGAACCGACTGGCTCCAGGGAGCTGCCGCGATGCGCGCGCGGCTGGATGCTGCGGTGGAGGCGGCAGGGGGCGAGGTCGTGGCCCGCGCCGCGCCCCGCATCCCCTCCATCGCCAGCTATCGCATGCCGGGCCTGTCCGCGCGGGCGCAGCTTATCCAGTTCGATCTTGCAGGTATATCCGTGTCCGCCGGGAGCGCCTGCTCGTCGGGATCGCTCAAGACCAGCCATGTCCTGCGCGCGATGGGTTGGGATGAAAGCGCCGCTTCAGAAGTCGTGCGCGTCAGCTTCGGTCCGCAGACGCGCGACAGCGATGTGGACAGCTTCATCGCGGTCTGGACGCGCATGGCGGAGCGGGCAAGGCATTGATCTATCTCGACTATCAGGCGACGACCCCGCTTGCGCCCGAAGCGTTCGACGCGATGGTGCCGTGGCTGCGCGATCATTATGGCAATCCGCACAGCGCCCACCGTCTCGGCCGTGCTGCTGCCGCACAGGTTGAGGTGGCGCGGGAAGAGATTGGCGCGCTGCTGCCTTCGGGCGGGCGGCTGGTCTTCACGTCCGGCGCGACCGAAGCGCTCAGCATCGCCATTCAGGGCGCGCCGCCGGGACGGATCGTGACGATTGCGACCGAACATGCGGCAGTGCTCGATACGGTGGAGGCGATGCGGCGGCAGGGGCGGGATGTGACGATCCTGCCGGTCGATGGCGACGGCCTTGTCGATCTGGGCACGGCTGCCGACCATATCGTTGCAGGTGTCTCGATCGTTGTCGCGATGCTGGTCAATAACGAGATCGGCGTGATCCAGCCGGTCGATGACTTGGCGCATATGGCGCATCGCGCGGGCGCACTTTTCCTGTGCGACGCGGTGCAGGGCTATGGCCGCGTGCCTCTTTCCGACGCCTGCGACATGATCGCGATCAGCGCGCACAAGATCCACGGTCCCAAGGGCATTGGCGCGCTCTGGCTGCGCGACGGCGTATCGCCTGCGCCGCTGATCCATGGCGGCGGGCAGGAAGGGGGGCTGCGGTCCGGCACGCTTTCGCCTGCGCTCTGTGCCGGCTTCGGCGTGGCCGCGCGGCTGATGCGCGAGCGGGCGGAGCAGGACCGCGCCCATGTCGAGGAACTGGCCGCGCTCGCCCGCGCGCTCTTTGCCGACTGGACGCTCAACGGCAGTGCGACGCAGCGCTACCCCGGCAATCTCAACGTCCGGAGGGACGGACTGGATGGGGCGCGATTGTTGTCCTATTGCCGCAATGTTGCTTTTTCACTCGGCAGCGCTTGCGCAAGCGGGTCCGGACGGCCTAGCCATGTCCTGCGCGCGCTGGGGCTGACCGATGCGCAGGCGCGCGGCGCGGTCCGGATCGGCTTTGGCCGGTATACGAGCCGGGACGATGTGGAGAGGGCAGCAGAAGCATTGAATGAAGCGGCGGCCGCGCAGGCGGTGCCGTAGCGAGGGGAGCGCCGCACGTCCATGACCAGGATCACCTTCATCAGCGCGGATGGGGAGCGCAGGCAGGAGGTCGATGCACCGGCAGGATCTGTCCTGCTGGACGTGGCGCAGGCTGCGGGTCAGCCGCTGGAGGGCACGTGCGAGGGGCAGATGGCCTGTTCCACCTGCCATGTCATCGTCGACGCGCAGGATTTCGGTCAGCTTCCCCGCGCCAGCGAGGATGAGGAGGATATGCTCGACCTCGCCGCCGCCGCGACACGCACGAGCCGCCTGTCCTGCCAGATCGTGATCGACGGCGGCATGGACCGGCTGACCGTGCGCATCCCGGGCGAATTCAACAATATGCAGGGCATGTGAGCGTGAGGATCGGTTCCGTCCTCTGCGCGCTGATGCTTTTCGCCGTGCCCGCCCATGCTGCAGAAAAGAAAGGGCCGGTGCCGACGGGCAGGCTCGATTCGCTGAAGCTGGACGTGCCGCGCTATGTCGTCCCCGCGTCCGCCATATCGGACGTGCGCAATCCCAAGGAGATCGAGGCGGAAACCGGCGGCCGACTGGGCGTCGCGCTGGTGGACAGCAAGGGCGCACTCCTGCTGGGCTTCAACCGGGACGAACGTTATCCGATGTGTTCGACCTTCAAGGCGCCGCTCGCCGCTGCCGTGCTGGTCGGCGCGGAAGGCGGCAAGTTCGGTCTGGAAGGCACCATCCCCTTCGGCAAGGAGGATGTGCTCGACTATGCGCCAGCAGTGAAGAAGAACCTGAAGCGCGGCCGCATGAGCATGGCGGAACTGGCGCAGGCGGCGGTGGAACTGAGCGACAACAGCGCTGCCAACCTGCTGCTGCCGATGCTGGGCGGGCCGGAAGGGCTGACCGCTTTCATGCGCGCGCATGGCGACACGGTGTCGCGGCTCGACCGGACCGAGCCGGAACTAAACGAGAATGCAGAGGGTGACCCGCGCGATAGCACTTCGCCTGCCGCCATGGCGGGCCTGATGGCGCGCCTGATCTTTAACGATATGAAGCCGGAAAGTGCGACCAAGCTGCGCGGCTGGCTGAATGGCAGCAGCACGGGGGACAGGCGGATCAAGGCTGGCCTGCCCGAAGGCTGGACATCGGGCAGCAAGACGGGATCGTGCGGCACTGCCTATAATGACGTGGCGCTGGTGCGCTCGCCGGGCGGGGACGAATATATACTCGCCATCTATCTCGACCGCCCGACTGTGGACGCGAAAAAGGCCGAAGCCGCCATCGCCGAAACCGCCCGCGCCGCGCTGGGTTTTGCGGCCCGTTTGCAGAAGAGCAGTGAATAGGTCCGCCGCCTAAAGCCTTGCCATCGCCCCCGCCTTTCGCCATATGCCGCGCCGGGAGTCGGGCGGACGTGATCGTCGCGAACCGGGTCAGGTCCTGACGGAAGCAGCCACAGTGATTTCGTCACGGGTCGTTCCGGCTCCCACTTTCCCCGCCTCATCGCGCTTCGACAAGAGCGGGCCGACCGGCTAATACTCTTCCCCATGTCCGATTCCCCGCAGCCCTATCGCGTTCTCGCGCGCAAATATCGTCCGCGCAATTTCCGCGAGCTGATCGGGCAGGACGCGATGGTGCAGACGCTGGGCAATGCGATCCAGCGCGGGCGGCTGGCCCATGCTTTCCTGATGACGGGCGTGCGCGGCGTCGGCAAGACATCGACCGCGCGCCTCATCGCCAAGGCGCTCAACTGCATCGGGCCGGACGGGCAGGGCGGTCCGACCATCGACCCGTGCGGGGTTTGCGAACCCTGTATTTCGATCTCAGAAGGTCGGAATATGGACGTAATCGAAATGGACGCTGCCAGCCACACGGGTGTGGATGATGTGCGATCCGTCATTGACGCTTCTCGTCATTCCGCCTTTGGCGAACGATTTAAAATTTACATTATCGACGAAGTGCACATGCTGTCGAAAAACGCGTTCAACGCGCTGTTGAAGACGCTGGAGGAGCCACCTGAACACGTTAAGTTTCTCCTCGCCACTACCGAGGTGAACAAGGTGCCGGTCACGGTGCTTTCGCGCTGCCAGCGTTTCGACCTGCGCCGCATTCCCGCGGACCTGCTCGCCAGCCATTTCGCGCATGTGGTCGAGGCAGAGCAGGTCGCGGCGGAGCCGGATGCGCTGGCTCTGATTGCGCAGGCGGCGGAGGGATCGGCGCGCGATGGCCTTTCGATCCTCGATCAGGCGATCGCGCATGCGGAAATGGGTTCGGACGCCGCCGCTCCGCTCGTCACAGCAGCGCAGGTGCGCGACATGCTCGGCCTGTCCGACCGCGGTTCGGTGCGGCGGCTGCTGGGGCTGCTGCTGGAGGGAGACACCGGCGCGCTGATCGCCGCCGTGCGCGATCACTATGCGCTGGGGGTCGAGCCGCTGTCGCTGATGCGCGGCCTGATGGAACTGGTCCACGCCATCACGCTGGTAAAGGCGGGACGCGACATCGCCAGTCCCGGCCAGTCTACTGAGGAGCGCGAGGCGCTTGCCGACTGGGCCGCGCAGCTTGGCTTCGCGCCGCTGCATCGCCTGTGGCAGTTGCTGGTGAAGGGCCATGAAGAGGTGGCGAGCGCCGTGCTCCCCATCGAAAGCTGCGAGATGGCGTTGCTGCGCGTCATGCACGCCGCCACCATGCCCGATCCGGGCGAACTGGCGCGGATGGTGCGCGAGGGCGGCGGCACGGCGGTTCCGGCTGCGTCGGGGGAAGCGGCGCAAAGCCCGCCGTCTGCCCCTGCCGCGCGCCTGCCGCAGAGCATGGCGGAAGTGATCGCTCTGGTCGAAGCCCGCAAGCCGTCGCTCGCCAATCATCTGCATGACTGTGCGGCGCTGGTAAGCCTTGCGCCGCCCGATCTGGTGCTGCGGCTGACGCATCCATGGACACAGAGCGACTTCAAGCGCGAGCTGGAAACCCATTTGAACGCCGCGACGCCCGGCACCCGCTGGAGCGTGCGGCTGGAGGAAAGCGGCGGCGATATGACCCTGCTGGAACAGGACGAGGCCGCCAGAGCGGCGTCCCGCGCGCAGATATTGGAAACACCGGTGGTCAAGGCGGCGATGGCGGCCTTCCCCGAAGCAGAGCTTGTCGATGGCGAGCCTGAAAGATGGAGTGCAGAAGCATGAAAGACCTGAATGAAATCCTGGGCATGGCCAGCCGCGTGCAGGAGGAACTGCAACGCGCGCAGGACAATCTCGACAAGCTGGAGGTCGAAGGCGCGGCGGGCGGCGGTCTGGTGAAGGTGAAGGCTTCGGCCAAGGGACGCATCATCGGCGTCGACATCGACGAAAGCCTGCTCGCGCCGTCCGAAAAGCAGATGCTGGAAGATCTGGTCGCCGCCGCCTTCAACGATGCGCGCAAGAAGGCGGACGAGGTCAGCAATGCCGAAATGGGCAAGATGACCGCAGGCCTGCCGCTGCCCCCCGGTTTCAAGCTTCCCTTCTGATAAGGCTGGGTTCAGCCGGTCATCCTTATGACATATGCTGATTGATTGCTGCGACGGGCATCCCCATAAAGACGATGAACCGTATGACGGGCGGCACGGGCCGCCCCGGAGAATGAATGACTACGCAATATCCGCTTCTGCCGCTGCGCGACATCGTCGTCTTCCCGCAGATGATCGTTCCCCTGTTCGTCGGCCGCGACAAGAGCGTCGCCGCGCTGGAAGCCGCGATGGAAGGCTCCAAGGACATCTTCCTCGTCGCCCAGCTCGATCCGGCCGAGGACGATCCGGGCCGGGACGCGCTCTATGACACCGGCGTCGTGGCGGTGGTGCTGCAACTGCTGAAACTGCCGGACGGCACCGTCCGCGTGCTGGTCGAGGGTAAGGAGCGCGCGCAGCTTGATCGCATGGAAGCGATGGAAACGCATCTTGTCGCCCATGTCGCGCCGGTCGAGGAGGCCGCTGCCGAAGGGCCGGAGGCCGCCGCGCTGATGCGATCGGTCGCGGAGCAGTTCGAAAATTACGCCAAGCTCAACAAGAAGCTGCCCGCCGAAACTCCCGTGCAACTGCGCGAGATCGAGGATGCGGGGCGGCTGGCCGATGCCGTGGCCGCGAACATCAATGTCAAGGTTTCCGACAAGCAGTCGCTGCTGGTCGAGGCCGATCCGGTCAAGCGGCTGGAAATGGTCTTCGCCTTCATGGAGGGCGAGCTGGGCGTTCTGCAGGTCGAGAAGAAGATTCGCGGTCGCGTAAAGCGGCAGATGGAGAAGACCCAACGCGAATATTATCTGAACGAACAGCTTAAGGCGATCCAGCGCGAGCTGGGCAACGGCGAGGGCGAGGACGGCGATGAGCTGGCCGAACTCACCGAAAAGATCGCGAAGGCGAAGCTCAGCAAGGAAGCACGGGCCAAGGCGACGGCGGAGCTGAAGAAGCTCAAGGGCATGCAGCCCATGTCGGCCGAAGCCACCGTGGTGCGCAACTATCTCGACGTGCTGCTCGGCCTGCCCTGGGGCAAGAAGGGGAAGGTCAAGACCGACCTCAAAAAAGCGCAGGCGATCCTGGACGAAGATCATTTCGCGCTGGAGAAGGTCAAGGACCGGATCATCGAATATCTCGCGGTTCAGGCGCGCACCAACAAGCTGAAAGGCCCGATCCTTTGCCTCGTCGGTCCTCCGGGCGTCGGCAAGACGTCGCTCGGCCGGTCGATCGCCAAGGCTACGGGACGTGAGTTCGTGCGCCAGTCGCTCGGCGGCGTGCGTGACGAAGCGGAAATTCGCGGGCACCGCCGCACCTATATCGGCTCCCTGCCCGGCAAGATCGTGTCGAACCTCAAGAAGGCGGGGACCATGAACCCGCTCTTCCTGCTCGATGAGATCGACAAGCTGGGGCAGGATTTCCGCGGCGATCCGGCGTCGGCTCTGCTGGAGGTGCTGGACCCCGAACAGAACAGCAAGTTCCAGGACCATTATCTCGAGATCGACGTCGATCTTTCAGACATCATGTTCGTGACGACCGCCAACTCGCTGAACCTGCCGCAGCCTCTGCTCGACCGGATGGAGATCATCCGGCTGGAGGGCTATACCGAGGACGAGAAGGTCGAGATCGCGCAGCGCCATCTGGTGCCCAAGCAGATCGACGCCCACGGCCTGAAGGACGGCGAGTTCGAGGTGACGGAAGAGGCCGTGCGTGACCTCATCCGCTACTACACCCGCGAAGCCGGCGTCCGCACACTGGAACGCGAAGTGGCGCGCCTCGCCCGCAAGGCGCTTCGCAAAATCCTTGAGGGCACCTATGACAAGGTCGTGATAACGCCCGAAAATCTTGCCGATTTCGCCGGAGTTCGGAAATTCCGGCATGGCGTGGGCGAGGACGAGAATCAGATCGGCGCCGTGACGGGTCTCGCGTGGACCGAAGTGGGTGGCGAACTGCTGACCATCGAAGCTGTTACCGTGCCGGGCAAGGGTCAGATCAGGACCACCGGCAAGCTCGGCGAAGTGATGACCGAATCGGTGCAGGCCGCCTTCTCCTATGTGCGGGCGCGTTCGCCGGGCTATGGCATCAAGCCCAGCCTGTTCAATCGCAAGGACATTCACATTCACCTGCCCGAAGGCGCGGTGCCGAAGGATGGACCATCGGCGGGCATCGGCATGGTGACGACCATCGTTTCGACGCTGACCGGCATTCCGGTTCACAAGGATGTCGCGATGACCGGCGAGGTGACGCTGCGCGGCCGGGTTCTGCCCATCGGCGGCCTCAAGGAAAAGCTGCTCGCCGCCTTGCGCGGTGGCATCAAGACCGTCCTCATCCCGCAGGAAAATGAAAAGGATCTGGCGGAAATCCCGGCCAATATCCGTGACGGGCTGGAGATTATTCCGGTCAGCCATGTGGACGAGGTGCTGACCCGCGCGCTGGTTTCAAAGCCGGAAGCGATCACCTGGACCGAAGAGGACGATCTCGCCGCGCAGCCGCCGTCCCCCGCTGGGCGTGACGGCGATCCTGCACTTCGTCACTGAAACGTCACAATCCGCGAAAGTCCTTCGCCCTCGCTCTGCCCCGGCCACGATGGCCAATTTTGGGGGAGGGCGGGGGTCTTCGTCGCTTTCCCTTTGACAGCCGTTTGAATCCGCGCCTTATTGCGCCCCCTACGCCGCGATTCCATAAAAACCAACCAACAGCACGAAGGGGGTTCCCAAGGCATGAACAAGCAGGATCTGATCAGCGCGGTTGCCGAAAGCAGCGGCCTCAGCAAGAATGATGCGACCAAGGCGGTCGAGGGCGTCTTCGATGCGATCACCGGCGCGCTCAAGAAGGGCGATGAAGTCCGTCTTGTCGGCTTTGGCACTTTTTCCGTTTCGCAGCGCAAGGCATCTACCGGCCGCAACCCGCGCACCGGTGAAACCATGACGATCAAGGCATCGTCGCAGCCGAAGTTCAAGGCCGGCAAGGGTCTGAAGGACTCGGTCAACTGACAGGGGTGACGCCCGCCCTGCAGAGGCGCGGGCGTCCGTCGATGACCAGTTTTCCCTATCGCGGTCGGTAGTTTTTAGGAGAGTGGTGCAGCGTCGAGGGGCAAGTCGCCTCCATCGCGCACATGTATGCCGAAAGCAAAGGACGGGACGAAGGCCGGGGCGGCTTTCGTCCCGTTTGCGTTGGGAAATGCGGCGAGCGCTCGACCCGCAACGCCCGGCGCGCTAGGATTTCCCGCATGACGATATGGAAGGGACGGGCCGCCGCAATCGGCGGCATGTTGGCCGCGTTGGCGCTGGGCGGATGCGGCGGCGGCAATTACCGCCCGGTGCGCGACACGCCGGTCAGGATCGGTCCACCCTATAGCGTGCGCGGCGTGACCTATGTCCCCGCCGCCGATCCGGCCTATGACATGCTGGGCTATGCGAGCTGGTATGGGTCGGAGTCGGGCAATCGCACCGCCAATGGCGAGCGCTTTCGCGCGAAGTGGATCACCGCTGCCCATGTCACCCTGCCGCTTCCCAGCTATGTCGAAGTGACTGCGCTCGACACCGGCCGCGCCATTCTCGTCCGCGTCAATGACCGGGGTCCGTTCGCGGGGCAAGGGCGTATCATCGACCTTTCCCGTGGCGCAGCCGACGAACTGGGGCTGCGGGCGCAGGGACATGCGGCGGTTCGCGTCCGGATCGTCGACCCGCCAGAGCGGGACCGGGAAAAGCTGCGCAATGGCAAGGCGGCTAGGCCGCGCCCGCGCGTATCGGAGGCGGTTCTGGCCAATCTGCGCGCCCAGTTGCGGGCGGCCGGATATTAAGCGCAGGAAATTGGGACCGGCCGCCTTTGTCTGCTTGACGGGCAGGGTGGGGCCGCATATGTGGCCCTTCTCTCGGGGCGATCAGCCCCCATGGCGATCGTAGCTCAGTTGGTTAGAGCGCTGGTTTGTGGTACCAGAGGTCGTGGGTTCGGATCCCATCGGTCGCCCCATTTTCCGCAAAATCCGTGATCCGGGCTTCGCAGAACGGCAGGTGCGCATTATAGCGCATTTCATGACCGACACGCGCGACACCGGGCTGACGCTCGACCCCAAATTTGACCGCGATGGCCTTATCACCGCAGTCGTGACGGACGACGCGAGCGGCGAGGTGCTGATGGTCGCGCACATGAATGCGCAGGCTCTCGATCTGACGGTTGAAACCGGCCTTGCCCATTTCTGGTCGCGCAGCCGCCAGTCGCTTTGGAAAAAGGGGGAAAGCTCCGGCCACATGCTCCGCGTGACGGACCTGCGCATCGACTGCGATCAGGATGCGCTGTGGGTGAAGGCCGTGCCTGCCGGTCCCACCTGCCACACCGGCGCGCGATCCTGCTTCTTTCGACGGGTAGGGCGGGAAGGTCTCAGCAGCGTCGATGCGGCGGACTAGCCTGACGCTCCTTCTACTGGCTGCGGCCTGCCAGCGCGGCCCGTCATCGGGCGAACCGGCGTCGTTGCGCGGCGGCGGGGTGTCGAGCCTCGAACGCGCGGCCATCGAAAGCGGAGCGATTACGGACATGAGCGCGGTGTCGCCGGTCGGCCTTTATCAGCGCAGCCATGAGGCGGGGCGCGATGCGCTGTGCGTGGTGCCCGGCAATAGCGGCGAGTTTCGCTTCGGGCTGGAGGCTGTGTTCGGGGAGGAGCCGAGCTGTCGCGGCCACGGCCTCGCGCGGCGGGCGGGCGACAAGCTGGTGCTGAGCTTCAGGGGCAAAGGCCGCTGCATCGTCGTCGCGCAATATGAGGGCGATCAGGTGGCGCTGCCCGGCGTGGTCGATATGGCCTGCGCCGATCTGTGCGAAGGGCGCGGAACGCTGGAAGGCGTCAGCTTTCCGCGCATCGCCAATGATGCGACGAGCGCCCTGAAAGCGCGCAATCGGAAGGGCGATCCGCTCTGCCCGACGTGATGGCCTATTCCGCCGGCGCACTGCGGAAGGCCGGGCGACGCGACTCCAGTGCGATGGCGACGAGGAAGATCGCAAGCCCGCCCAGCGCCAGCGCCGCGCCGATCCAGCCGGTTGAAACGAGACCATAGCCTGCGGCGATGGACAGGCCGCCCAGCCATGGCCCCAGCGCATTGGCGACGTTGAAGGCGCTGTGATGCAGCGCCGCCGCCAGCGTCTGCGCATCGCCCGCCACGTCCATGAGCCGCGCCTGAAGCGGGGTGCCAAGGCCGCCGCCAATGCCGATCAGGAATATGATGAGGCCGAGCGTCCAGACATTGCCCGCCATGAGCGGGAACAGCGCCAGCGCCGCCGCGCTCCACAGGAGCACGCCGATGACGGTACGATTCTGATTGCGGTCGGCCAGCCACGCCGCGACCAGATTGCCCAGGGTCAGGCCGACCCCGAAGATCATCAGCACAAGCGGGACATAGGTTTCGGACACATGCGTCACGTCGATCATGGTCGATGCCACATAGGTGTAGACCGCGAACAGGCCGCCGAACCCAATGGCGCCCGTCAGCAGCGTCAGCCACACCTGCGATTTGCCGAGCGCCGACAGTTCGCGCATCGGGCTGGCCTTGGGATCGCCCGCGTCGCGCGGAGCATAGATCGCCACCAGCGTCACAGTGGCCATCGCCAGGGCAGCCACCACGAAGAAGCCGGACCGCCACCCAAGCGCCTGACCCATCCAGTTCGCCGCCGGGACGCCGATCACGGTCGCGACAGTCAAGCCCGACATCACCTTCGCCATGGCGAGGGTGCGCTGCTCCAAAGGGACGAGGCTTGCGGCGACCAGTGCGGCCACGCCGAAATAGGCGCCGTGCGGCAGGCCGGACAGGAAACGAAAGAGCAGCAGCCAGTGATAGGAGGGCGACAGGGCGGACAGCGCATTGGCGACCGCGAACATCGCCATCAGCCCGATCAACAGGGTCCGGCGAGGCAGGCGGGCGGCAAAGGCGGCGATCACCGGCGCACCCGCGACGACGCCCAGCGCATAGGCGCTGATCGCATGACCCGCGGTCGGTGCGTCGATGCGGAGATCACGTGCGAAGAAAGGCAGCAGGCTCATCGCCGCAAATTCGGTCGTGCCGATGGCGAACGCCCCCACAGCGAGAGCGAAGAGGACCAGCGCGGGATGCGCGGTTCGCGAATGGCCGGTCATCTGGCCTCCATGCTGCAATGCAAAAAGTCGAAGTGCGGCAAATGGGCGTGATGACAACGCAGGTCAAGAGTGGAGCTTTGCAATGCGCGCCGGGGCGATTGCAGCGCGCGCATTGTTGCGGCCGCTTACGGCGTTGCCTATCCCTTCGCCGCCTTGCTCACGTCCAGCATCTTGCCGTTGGTGATGACGACGATGTCGCCCAGTTTCGTGACACCGAACAGTTTGCGCGCGAAATCCTTCGGCACGCCGATGCAGCCGTGCGTCGCCTTGCCATATTGCACATCGCTGCCGTGAATGAAGACGCCGTCGCTGGTCAGGCGCAGCGCATAGGGCATGGGTGCGCCATAGAGGTTGGACACATGGTCTGCGTCCTTCTGCGTGATCGGGAAAGCGCCCACGGGGCTGGGCTTGTCGGTTGCGCCGTAGAGGATGACCGCCGCGCCGATCTCATAGCCGTCGCGGAAGACGGACAGGGTTTCGGCCTTGAGATCGACGGTCACGATGACGGGACCGGTGGCGGGCGCGCCATCCTCGTTCCAGACATAATCGCCGTGGCGGAAGGGACCGTCGATCTGGAGCACGCGCTTCACCAGAAGGGCGCGGGGGTCCACTGTCATGGGCTGGTCGCTGCGCCGTTCGGCGGGCTTTATCGGCTTGGACGGCGCGGTCGCCTCGATCTGCGCAGGCGCTGCATCCCGCGCCGCGGGACGATCGGCAAAATGGAGCGCGGCGAGTGCGCCGCCGCCAAGCACGGCGGTGACGGCGAGCTTCGGTCCCAGGCTGTTCACCAATGTTCGCAGCAATCCCATCATCGTCCCCGGCCAGCAACGTTGCTGCCGGTCCTAGCAGGCAATGGTTAAGCTCAGCCTTCGCGCGCGACTTCCGCCGCGGCGATGGCAGTAAGGTTCAGGATGCCGCGAGACGTGACGCCGGGCGTCAGCACATGGATTGGCTTGGACAGGCCCATCAGCATCGGCCCCACCGTGGGCGAACTGGATGCGGCGGCCAGAGCGGTGAGCGTGATGTTGGCAGCATCCAGATTGGGCATGACGAGAAGGTTCGCCGGTCCCTCGAACCGGGAATCCGGCACCAGACGATCGCGCAACGCCTGGCTGAGCGCTGCGTCGGCATGCATTTCGCCATCGACCGACAGGTCGGGCGCGGCTTCGCGCACCAGGGTGAACGCCTTGCGCATCTTGCGCGCGCTGTCGGTGTGGGACGCGCCGAAATTGGAGTGCGACAGCAGCGCAGCACGGGGCGTCAGGCCGAAATAGCGCAGCTCCGCGCAGGCCGCGAGCGTCATCTCCGCGATCTGTTCAGGCGTCGGATCGGGCACCATATGGGTATCGGTGACGAACAGAGCGCCCGCGTCGAGGATCAGGCCCGAGAGCGCATAGACGCGGCTGTGATCGGGCACGCGGTCGATGATGCGCAGCACATGTTCGACCTGACCCCAATATTCCGAACGACCGCCGACCAGCGCGGCATCGACCCGCCCGGTGCGCAGCAGCATGGCGGCGGTGATGGTCGGGCGGCGATAGACGTGGCGCAGGATTTCGTCGGCGGGCACGCCCTTGCGCGCGGCGATGGTGCGATAGGCTTCGACCAGTTCGCCCATGGCGAGATGATCGGTTTCCGGGTCGATCACTTCCACGTCGCGGTCGAAGTCGAAGCTGATGCCGAGTTCCGGCAGCTTCTTTTCGAGGATACGGCGGCGCGCGACGATGGTCGGGCGGACGATCCCTTCGTCGAGTGCGTCGCGAATGGCGCGCAGCACGCGGTCGTCTTCGCCCTCACCATAGGCGATGCGGGTGCCGCTGCCCCGCGCGGCTTCGAACACCGGGAGCATCAACTGGCCCGAGCGGGTGCTCTGCCGGGTCAGGCTGCGCTTGTAGTCGTCGAGGTTCAGCGTCCGTTTCGCAACGCCGCTGTCCATCGCCGCCCTCGCGACCGCGACCGCGATCTCGCCGATCAGGCGCGGGTCGAAGGGGGTGGGGATGATATAGTCAGGCCCGAACGCCAGCTTGCGCCCGCCGTAGGCCTGCGCCACGCTGTCATGCGCGGGCAGGCGGGCGAGGGCG
The DNA here is from genome assembly GCF_003967075.1 of Sphingobium amiense. Classification (NCBI taxonomy): domain Bacteria; kingdom Pseudomonadati; phylum Pseudomonadota; class Alphaproteobacteria; order Sphingomonadales; family Sphingobiaceae; genus Sphingobium; species Sphingobium amiense. The sequence goes on along the minus strand of NZ_AP018664.1, from coordinate 1,611,954 downwards.
GCGATGGCTTCGGCGGCGGCGACCTTCATCGCTTCGTTGATCTGCGTGGCGCCCACATCCAGCGCGCCCCGGAAGATGTAGGGGAAGCACAGGACGTTGTTGACCTGATTGGGATAATCCGACCGGCCGGTTGCGATGATCGCGTCCGGGCGCACCTCACGCGCGGCTTCGGGGCGGATTTCCGGCTCCGGGTTGGCGAGCGCGAAGATGAGCGGATTAGGGGCCATCAGCGGCAGCCATTCGGGCTTCAGCACGCCGGGCGCGGAAAGGCCTAGGAACAGATTCGCGCCGGGAAGCACATCGGGCAGGGTGCGGGCGTTGGTGGTCCGGGCATAGCGCGCCATGTTGGGGAGCATCCCCTCGCGGCCTGAATGGATCACGCCATCCTTGTCGGTCAGCGTCACATTCTCGACCGGCAGCCCCATCGACACGAGCAGATCGACGCAGGCCAGAGCGGCCGCGCCCGCGCCCGATGTCACCAGCTTCGCATCCGCCAGAGTCTTGCCCTGAATCACCAGCGCGTTGCGCACGGCCGCCGCGACGACGATGGCGGTGCCATGCTGGTCGTCGTGGAAGACGGGGATGTTCATCCGCTCCTTCAGCCGCGCTTCGATGGCGAAGCATTCGGGCGCCTTGATGTCTTCCAGATTGATGCCGCCGAAGGTCGGCTCCAGCAGGGCGACCGCATCGATGAACCTGTCGGGGTCGGTGGTGTCGACCTCTATGTCGAACACGTCGATGTCGGCGAATTTCTTGAAGAGCACCGCCTTGCCCTCCATCACCGGCTTCGACGCCAGCGCGCCGATGGCGCCAAGGCCGAGAACCGCGGTGCCGTTGGAGATGACGGCGACGAGGTTGCCGCGCGCGGTGTAGTCGAGCGCCTTGTCCGGGTCCGCCGCGATCTCGACACAGGGGGCGGCGACGCCCGGCGAATAGGCGAGCGCGAGGTCGCGCTGGTTCACCATCCGCTTGGTCGGTTCGATCCGGAGCTTGCCCGGCTGCGGATAGCGGTGATAGTCGAGGGCGGCGCGGCGGGTGTTGTCGTCCATGAGCCGGGCCTTAAAGGCTCGGTTCCGCTAGGGCAAGACAGCGCTTTCCCAAGGGGGCGTCGGGCCGTAGAGCGCGGCCAGAAATTCGACGAAGGCGGTCAGGGCGCGGGGCGGGTTGGCCTGCGGCACATGGACCGCGTAAAGACCGACGTCGGCGGACCCTTCGAACGCGGGCAGGATCTGCCGGACCTTTCCCTCCCGCAGCGCGCCCGCAATGTCCCAGAGCGACCGGAGCGCGATGCCGCCCCCCGCCAGCGCCAGTTCGCGCACCAGCTCGCTGCTGTTGGTCCGGACATGGCTTCGTTGCTCGATGGTCACCGGTCCCTTCGGCCCCATCAGCCGCCATGGCATCTGCCCTTCCGCCGCGAGAAGCCGGTGATCTCTGAGGTCCGCTACCTCGAAGGGCGTTCCGAAGCGGTCGAGATAGCCGGGGGCGGCGCACAGGATGCGGCGATTGGTGGCCAGCCGCCGTGCGCCGACTCCCGCGCCGGGATCGGCAGTGATGCGGATGGCGAGATCGCAGCGTTCCTCGATCAGGTCGATGAAGCGGTCGGAGAGGTCGACGGTCAGTTCGACCTTCGGATGGTCGGCCAGGAAGCGCGGCAGCCATGGCGCGAGATGCATCCGCCCGAAGGAGGTCGGCGCGCTGACATGCAGCGGCCCGCTGGCCACCGCCGAAGCGCCGGTGACTCGCCTTTCCGCTTCGTCCAGCGCGGCGAGGATGGCGCGGAGGTCGCTGTGCAGCCGCTCGCCCGCCCCGGTCAGCGACAGGCGGCGGGTGGTGCGATGCATGAGTTTCGCGCCCAGCCTCTCCTCCAGCCGGGCGATCCGTTTCGATACCATCGCGGGCGATATGGACAGGCGGCGACCGGCCGCCGCGAGGCTGCCTTCGTCGGCGACGGTAACGAACAGTTCGTGGTCGGGGTCCATCATATTCGTTCACCGGAAGAATGACTATGTTCGAATAAACGCCTCTACACGCGATAATGGCGGCGGTCTATGATGGCGGCCTGACAGGAGAATGACGATGAACGAGCGCATGATCGACAGGGCGGGCATTCAGGTTGCGGCGCAACTGGCCGATTTCATCGAGGAGCGGGCCTTGCCGGCGACGAGCATCGCGCCCGACGCTTTCTGGGGCGGGGTTGCCAGCATCCTGTCCCGCTTCGCGCCCGACAATGTGGCGCTGCTGCGCAAGCGCGACACGCTTCAGGCGCAGGTCGATAGCTGGCATGAGCAGCGGCGCGGCCAGCCGCATGACGCAGAGGCCTATGAGGCCTTCCTGCGGGAGATCGGCTATCTGGTTCCCGAGCCTGCGCCCTTCGCCATCGGCAGCGCGAATGTCGATGAGGAAGTCGCGACGCTTGCCGGGCCGCAGCTCGTCGTCCCGATCCTCAACGCGCGGTTCCTGCTGAACGCCGCCAATGCGCGGTGGGGCAGTCTCTATGACGCGCTCTATGGCACCGATGCCGTCCCCGGCAAGGCGGCGGGGAAGGGATATGACGCCGCGCGCGGGGCGCAGGTCATCGCATGGGCCAAGACTTTCCTCGACGACGCCATCCCGCTGGCGGACGGAAGCTGGCGCAATCTGGCGAGCGACGAGATCGCGCTCGCCGATCCGGCGCAGTTCGTCGGCACGAGCGAGAAGGGCCGCCTGTTCCGCCATAACGGGCTGCATATCGAGGTCGTGTTCGACGGCAGCCATCCCATCGGCCGCGACGATCCGGCGGGGATTGCGGACGTGATCCTGGAATCGGCGCTTACCACCATCTGCGATCTGGAGGACTCGGTCGCCGCCGTCGATGCGGAGGACAAGGTCGCGGCCTATGCCAACTGGCTGGGGCTGATGAAGGGCGACCTGACCGACCGGTTCGAGAAGAATGGCGCCATGATGACGCGGGCGCTGCATGGCGACCGCAGCTATACCGCGCCCGATGGCAGCGCCTTCACGCTGCCGGGCCGCAGCCTGCTGTTCGTCCGCAATGTCGGGCACCTGATGACGACGCCCGCCGTCCGCCTGCCCAACGGAGACGAAGCGCCCGAGGGGATCATCGACGGCATCGTCACCAGCCTCATCGCGCTGCACGACCTTAAGGGGCGCAAAGCAAACAGCCGCGCGGGCAGCGTCTATATCGTCAAGCCCAAGATGCACGGACCGGAGGAAGCCGCCTTCACCGACCGGCTGTTCGACGCGATCGAAGATATGCTGGGCATGGCGCGCCATACGATCAAGGTCGGGGTGATGGATGAGGAACGGCGCACCTCCGCCAACCTTGCCGCCTGCATCCATGCGGTGAAGGACCGTATCGTCTTCATCAACACCGGCTTCCTCGACCGCACCGGGGATGAGATGCACACGTCGATGCAGGCGGGACCGATGATCCGCAAGGGCGAGATGAAGACGAGCGACTGGATCGCCGCCTATGAGGATCGCAACGTGCAGATCGGCCTTGCCTGCGGCCTGTCGGGCCGGGCGCAGATCGGCAAGGGCATGTGGGCCGCCCCCGATCGGATGGCGGACATGCTGGAGCAGAAGGTCGGCCATCCGATGAGCGGGGCGAACACCGCCTGGGTGCCATCCCCCACCGCCGCGACGCTGCACGCGACCCATTATCACCGCGTCGACGTCTTCGCCCGGCGCGAGGAGCGCAAGGCGGAAGGGATCGCGCCACTCGCGAAGCTGCTGACGATCCCCGTTGCGGTCGGGCGCAACTTTTCCGAGGAGGAGATCGCGCAGGAACTGGACAATAACGCGCAGGGTATCCTAGGCTATGTCGTGCGCTGGATCGACCAGGGCGTCGGTTGCTCCAAAGTGCCGGACATTCATGACATCGGCCTGATGGAAGATCGCGCGACGCTGCGCATTTCGTCGCAGCATATGGCGAACTGGCTGCTGCACGGCGTCTGCACGGCGGAGCAGGTCGACGCGGCGTTCGCGCGCATGGCGGCCAAGGTCGATGCGCAGAATGCGGGCGATCCGCTCTACGAACCGATGAGCGGGCGGGAAGGGGAGAGCCTCGCCTGGCAGGCCGCGCGCGCGCTGGTGTTCGAGGGGGTCGAGCAGCCGAGCGGCTATACCGAGCCGCTGCTCCACGCCTTCCGCGCGAAGAAGAAGGCGCAGGCGTTCGAACCGGCCTGACCCTTTTGTTGTGGCGGCTTTCCGGCTGCGCTAGCCCATGGGCTGCGCCAAACCGGGAGAGTCGCCATGACCGTCATCGTCCATCACCTGAACAACAGCCGGTCGCAGCGCATCCTCTGGCTGCTGGAGGAGCTGGGCGAGCCTTATGAGGTGCGGCGCTACGAGCGCGACGCGAAGACGATGCGCGCGCCCGCGTCCCTGCGCGCCGTCCATCCGCTCGGGCGGTCGCCGGTGGTGGAGGTGGATGGCCACCGCCTGATCGAGACGGGTGCGATCATGGAATATCTTGTCGCGCGGGCCGGGGGACGCTTCGGCCCGCCCGCCGACGCGCAGGGCGCGATCCGTTACCGCCAGTTTCTGCACTATGCCGAAGGGTCGATGATGCCGCCGCTGCTCGCGCTGCTGGTGGTGAACCGGCTGGGGCTGCTGGGACGCCCGGCCCGGCCCACGGTGCAGGGGATGCTGAACGACCATCTCGACTGGCTGGAGAGCGAACTGGCGGACCGCCCCTTTTTCGCGGGCGATGCCTTTACAGCGGCTGACATGATGATGAGCTTTCCGCTGGAAGCGTCGCGGGCGCGGGGCGGGCTGGACGGGTCGCGGCCCCGCCTTATCCGCTGGCTGGGCGAGATGCATGACCGCCCGGCCTATCGGGCTGCGCTCAAGGCGGGCGGCCCCTATGCCTATGCCTGAGCGCGGCAGCCCGGCAAATAGGAGTCCGGACGCTTAACTTCGCACATTTCCCGCAAGTTTTGACATTTCATGTCCTATGTCGGACATTTTCGGCAAGTCGACCGCATGCCAGCCATGACCCGATTCATAGCCCCCCAGGACGGGGATAGGACAGCGGCGGTCCCGTGCGACAGACCCCGCCGGAGCGGCATCATCCGCCCGCCAAAAACATATAAGCACCTCTATCTATGCAAGATTTTCGTGACGTTGCCGTTATTGCGCGATAAAGGTCAATGAAGCGGAAGGGGCGTCGCATGAAGGAAAGGGAACCACGGGTCGCAACAGCCATCCCGGCGCGTATCCGCCTCGGCGATCAATGGCTGGACGCGACCATCATGAACGTGTCGCTGCACGGCATGATGCTGCGCATGGCGCGCCCGCCGGGGCGGGGCAGCTATATCGAGATCCGCCGCGCTTCCACCATCGTTGTGGGCCGCGTCATCTGGGCGAAGGATGGCAAGTGCGGCATCCGCGCGCAGGATCGCATCGACATTTCCGCCCTGACCGGCGATGCGCCGGCGGCACCGGCATGGAAAGCCGGCGATGCCGACCGCCGCGCCGTGCAGCGCCGATCCATCGAGGAAAGCGCGGCGGCGAGTCAGGTCTGGGCGCGCCGGTTTCAGTTCGCCGCGCTGATCGTCGCCATCGTCGGCGGCGGTTTCCTGATCCTCCACAGCCTGACGGAGACATTCGCCGCCGCAATGGCCCGCGTGGCTGACGCTCTGTGATCCTCGGGCGGATCGCGCGCGCCGATCTTCATCGCCGAAAAGCGCCGCTTGTGCGGCGGAGCGCTTCCGCCTAAATCGCCCCCATGACCTCGACCAACGATATTCGCCGCTCCTTCCTCGACTATTTCGGGGCCAATGGCCACACCATCGTGCCTTCCGCTCCGCTGGTGCCGCACAACGACCCGACGCTGATGTTCGTCAATGCGGGAATGGTGCCGTTCAAGAATGTGTTCACGGGCCTGGAGACCCGCCCCTACAGGACGGCGACGTCCAGCCAGAAGTCGGTGCGGGCGGGCGGCAAGCATAACGACCTCGACAATGTCGGCTACACCGCGCGGCACCATACTTTCTTCGAAATGCTGGGGAATTTCAGCTTCGGCGACTATTTCAAGGAGCAGGCGATCACCCATGCGTGGACGCTGCTGACGAAGGAATGGGGCATTCCGGCGGAGAAGCTCACCGCGACCGTCTATCACACGGACGACGAGGCGTTCGACCTGTGGAAGAAGATCGCGGGCCTGCCGGAACATCGCATCATCCGCATCCCGACCAAGGATAATTTCTGGGCGATGGGCGACAGCGGGCCGTGCGGTCCCTGTTCGGAAATCTTCTACGACCATGGCGACCATATCTGGGGTGGCCCTCCGGGATCGCCGGAGGAGGATGGCGACCGTTTCGTCGAGATCTGGAACCTCGTCTTCATGCAATATGAGCAGGAAGCGAACGAGATCGTCAGCGAACTGCCCAAGCCGAGCATCGACACCGGCATGGGGCTGGAGCGGATCGCCGCCGTGCTTCAGGGCGTTCACGACAATTATGACACGGACACGTTCAGGGCGCTGATCGCCGAAAGCGGCGCGCTGTCGAAGACCGCGACCGATGGCGAGCATAAGGCGAGCCATCGCGTGATCGCGGATCACCTGCGTTCCACCAGCTTCCTGATCGCGGACGGCGTGCTGCCCGCCAACGAAGGGCGCGGCTATGTGCTGCGCCGGATCATGCGGCGCGCCATGCGCCATGCGCACATCATCGGCGCGAAGGAGCCGCTGATGTATCGGCTCGTCTCCAGCCTGGTGTCGGAAATGGGCGGCGCCTATCCCGAACTGATGCGCGCGCAGCCGCTGATCGAGGAAACGCTGCTGCGCGAGGAGACGCGGTTCCGCAAAACGCTGGAGAACGGCCTTCGCCTGCTGGACGAGGCGACCGGCGATCTGGGCGAGGGCGGAACGCTGCCGGGCGAGACGGCGTTCAAGCTCTACGATACTTTCGGTTTCCCCTATGACCTGACCGAGGACGCGCTGCGTTCGCGCGGGCTGACCGTGGACCGCACCGGGTTCGACAGCGCCATGGCGGAGCAGAAGGCCGCCGCCCGCGCCGCGTGGAAGGGATCGGGCGAAAAGGCGTCGGACGAAATCTGGTTCGACATTGCCGAAGATGTCGGCAACACCGAGTTCATCGGTTACGCATCGACCAAGGGCGAGGGCGAGGTTCTCGCCATCGTGAAGGACGGCGCCCGGGTCGAGAGTGCTGCGGCGGGCGACGAGGTGGTCATCATCACCAACCAGACGCCTTTCTATGGCGAAAGCGGCGGGCAGATGGGTGATGCGGGCACGATCACGACGCAGGCGGGCTTTGCCGCCAGGGTCGAGGATACCGCCAAGCCGCTGGGCCGCCTCCATGCCCACAGGGCGAAGGTGGACGCGGGCAGCGTCAAGGTCGGCGATACGGTCAACCTCGCCATCGACGTGGACCGCCGCGACCGCATCCGCGCCAACCATAGCGCCACGCACCTGCTGCACGCCGCGCTCCGCAAGGAACTGGGCGCGCATGTGACGCAGAAGGGCAGCCTTGTCGCGGCTGACCGGCTGCGCTTCGACTTCTCGCATCCCGAAGCGCTGACCCCGGCGCAGATCGCGGCGGTGGAAGCCGATGTGAACGGGCAGGTGCGCTATAATGAGGCGGTGACGACGCGGCTGATGACGCCCGACGACGCCATTGCGGCAGGCGCGATGGCGCTGTTCGGCGAGAAATATGGCGACGAGGTGCGCGTGCTGTCCATGGGCCGGGGCGGCCCGCTGGGCGAGGAATTGCATTATTCGGTCGAGCTGTGCGGCGGCACGCACGTCAATGCGACGGGCGACATCGCGCTGTTCAAGATCGTGTCGGAAAGCGCGGTGTCGTCGGGCGTGCGCCGGATCGAGGCGCTGACCGGAGAGGCCGCGCGGCTGTGGCTGACCGAGCGCGACGACAAGCTGCGCCAGACGGCGGCGGCGCTCAAGACGACGCCGGAGGAGGTGCCCGGGCGCATCGCGGCGCTGGTCGAGCAGAGCCGCAGGCTGGAACGCGAACTGGCCGACGCCAAGAAGGCGCTGGCGCTGGGCGGCGGCGGGGCGGCCAAGGCTGCGGGACCGGAGAAGGTCGGCGGGATCGACTTTATCGGGCAGGTGATCGAGGGGCTGGACCCCAAGGAGCTGCGCGGCATCGTCGATCAGAACAAGGCGTCGCTCGGCAGCGGCGTGTCGGCCGTGCTGGCGGTAGTGGAAGGCCGCGCCAGCATCGCGGTCGGAGTCACCGATGATCTCAAGGATCAGGTGAGCGCGGTCGATCTGGTCCGCGCGGGCGTAGAAGCGCTGGGCGGCAAGGGCGGCGGCGGCCGTCCCGACATGGCGCAGGGCGGCGGCCCGGACGGCGACAGCGCACAGGCGGCCATCGATGCGGTAAAGGCGGCGCTGGCGGGTGTGTCGGTGGCGTAACCGGTCGGTAAGCTTTGGCATTCACAAGGTTTTTCTGTCAGGAGAAAGCCTTTTATGAAAATGATGATCGCCATATCGCTGATGATCGGGGGCGCTGCTGCCCACGCGAACACCGTGACGCCTGCGCCGCCGATGCAGACGATAGCCGTGCCGAGGGCGGCGCCGCCGCCGGTGTTCAATCCCGTGCCCGTGGGCCGGGCCGCCATGCCCGTGACGCGCGTGACGGTTCGGGTGCTGCTGGGCCGCGAGACCTTGTGGTCAGGGCCGCTCTCGATTGGCGCGTCCACGGCCCGCATCTCGCTCAACGAGCCGGTTTCCGGCGCGGAGCCATGCGAGCAGGGCGCGCGCATGGCGGCGATGCGGCAGATCGAGGTTATGATTAGCGGGCAACCCTATAGCGGTGCCGCTGCGCCCTACCGGCTTACGGCGCGCTACACCCGTCCCGTGGACCTGGGTGGCTGCAATGGCGGAACGCGCGGCATATCTATTGAACAGGGCTTTTCGCTGAGCGGCGCCAACCCCTTCGTGGCGGAAGGCGATGGCGGTTTCCGGGTGGAAATCACCGCGCCCTAAGGGGCGACATGCCTTCTTTCGCGCATCGCTTTACGATAGCATTGCCCCGTCCGTAACGATGGGAGGGCGGGATATTGCCGGTGGATCTTGCCGAACTGACCGCCGAAATCGCGGCGGCCATGGCGGGCGCGGAGGATCGTGGGCAGGTTGCGCGCTATATCCCCGAACTCGCAGGCGTCGATCCGGCGCAGTTCGGCATCGCCATCGCAACGGCGGACGGGCGGATGTTCGCGGCGGGGGACGCGGATACCGGCTTTTCGATCCAGTCCATTTCCAAGGTGTTCGCGCTGACGCTGGCGCTCGGGAAGGTGGGCGACCAGCTTTGGGAGCGGGTCGGGCGGGAGCCTTCGGGCAATGCCTTCAACTCCATCGTCCAACTGGAGCAGGAACATGGCATCCCGCGCAATCCCTTCATCAACGCCGGGGCCATCGTGGTGTCGGACGTCAATCTGGGCGGCCACCAGCCGCGCGTCGCCATTGGCGAGATCTTGCGCTTCGTCCACTATCTGACGGGCGACGACAGCATCGCCATCGACGAAGCGGTCGCCGCGTCGGAGGGAGCGACGGGATACCGCAATATCGCGCTCGCCAACTATATGCGCGCGTTCGGCAATGTCCGCCATTCGCCCGAACTGGTGCTGGGCCTCTACGTCCACCAGTGCGCCATCGAGATGAGCTGCCGCCAACTGGCGCTGGCGGGGCGGTATCTGATGCTCGACGGGCGGCACCCCGATGGCGGGCGGGTGGTGTCGCCGGGACGGGCGCGGCGGATCAACGCGCTGATGCTGACATGCGGCCATTATGACGCGTCGGGGGACTTTGCGTTCCGCGTCGGCATTCCGGGGAAGTCGGGCGTGGGCGGCGGCATTCTTGCCATTGTGCCGGGTCGGGCGTCCATCGCGGTGTGGTCGCCGGGGCTGACCGAGGCGGGCAACAGCAGGCTGGGCGGGCAAGCGCTGGAGATACTGGCGCGCCGCACCGGATGGTCGATCTTCAGCCCGCCCGAGGAGGGCGACTAGCCGACCTCGTCCGGGCGCAGCCGCCGAAGCTTGGGCGTGGCCTCCATCTGGGCCGCATCCTTGATCCCGACGCGCAGATCCTCGCGCATCTGGTGGATCGACGCGATCACCGGCCCCATCGCGACGCCAAGGTCGACCAGCGCGGTTTCCGCCAGTTGCAGCGAGCTTTCGAGCGTTTCGGGGACCGCGTCGCTGGCGCCCGCCTTGTAGAGTTGGGCGGCATGATCGGTATCGCGGGCGCGGGCGATGATCGGCAGGTCGGGCACCCAGCCGCGCACCCGCTTGGTCACGCGCACCGACAGCACCGGATCGTCCATCGTCAGGATGAGCGCGCGGGCGTGGCCGAGGCGCAGCCTGTCCAGCATCTCCGTCCGCGCCACGTCGCCGAACAGGATCGGATAGCCCATCCGCCGCGCGTCGGCGACGACATCGGGATCGGATTCGACCACGGTGAAGCGCTGGCCATGGGTCTTGAGCAGGTCGCACACCATCTGGCCCACGCGCCCGAAGCCGATGACGACAGCCGCCGCTTCGGTTTGATCCTCCTCCTTTTCGACCCTGTCCTCGCCCAGCGCCATTTCGATCCGGCGCGCGGCGTCATGGCCGATGCGGGCGAGGAGCGGCGTGATGGTGAGGCCGATGGCGGTGACGATCTGCCAGAAGGCGGCGGTCGAGGGCAGGATGAGCTGCGCCGCCGCCGCCGCAGACAGCACGATCAGCGTGGTTTCCGAAGGGCTGGACATCAGCAGGCCGACTTCCGCCGCGACGCCCTTGCGCGCGCCGGACAGGTAGAGGAGCGCGGTCGTCACCAGCGTCTTGGCCAGCACGACGCCGACCACCGCCAGCAGCAGGCTGGGCCAGTTGGCGAGGATGACGCGGATGTCGAGGCTCATGCCCACCGTGATGAGGAAGACGCCGAGCGCCAGTCCCTTGAACGGTGCGGTCATCACCTCGACCTCGCCATGATAGTCCGTTTCGGCGATCAGGATGCCCGCCAGCAGCGCGCCGACGATCGGAGAGAGGCCCGCGATGGAGGTGGCGAGGCTGGAGACGATAACGACCAGCAGGCTGGCCGCCAGGAACACTTCGGGGCTTTTGGTCCGCGCGGCCTGGCTGAAAATGTGGGGCAGCGTGAAGCGGCCCAGCACCAGCATGACCGCAATGGTGATCCCGCCCTTCATCAGCGTGTCGGCCAATGCGCTCCACGGTCCGTCCGGGCTGGCGGCGACGGACGGGGCGAGCGCGCCGAGCATGAAGATGATCGGAACGAGCGCCAGATCCTCGAACAGCAGCATGGAAAAGGCGGAGCGGCCCACCGCGCTCTGCGTCCCGACCATGGGCAACACCACCGCGGTCGAGGAGAGAGCGAGCGCGAGGCCGAGGCCGATGGCCCCTGCGGTCGGCTGACCCAGCAGATAGAGGCCCAGCGCGATCAGCAGCGCGCTGCCGATGAGTTCCGCCGCGCCCACGCCGAACACCTGCGCGCGCATGGACCAGAGGCGGCGGAAGCTCAGTTCCAGCCCGATGGAAAAGAGCAGCAGGATGACGCCCAGCTCCGCGAACGGTTCTATCGCCTCGCGGTTGGAGATGGTGACATGATAGAGCCAGGGATATTGCCCGACGAGCGCGCCCAGCCCCGCCGGGCCTACCGCAAGGCCCACGAGGATGAAACCGATCACCGGGCTGATCCGGAAACGCGCGAACCCCGGTATCACCAGCCCCGCTGCGCCAAGGATGACGAGGGAGTCGCTGAAGCTCTGGGTATTGATTTCGCCGGCCATGCGCCATCATTGCGGCTGGGCAATGGAATTGCCAGCCCCATTCGGGCAAAATCGGAAATTGCCCTTGTCACACGCCATGGTGCGGACGGCGGGACTTGAACCCGCATTCCCAGGGGGAGGCGGATTTTAAGTCCGCTGCGTCTACCGATTTCGCCACGTCCGCCCACGCGCGTGCCTGAAGGCCCGCCACACCTGACGGGTGGCGGTCGACAGGTCAAGCGACAGATGGCGGATCAGGCGTCGGTTTTGACGTTCAGCCGCTCGCGCATTTCCTTGCCCGGTTTGAAATAGGGCACGCGTTTGGCTGACACCGGCACCTGCTCGCCGGTGCGCGGATTGCGCCCGGTTCGCGCATCGCGGGCGCGTGTGGTGAAGGCGCCAAAGCCCCTCAGTTCCACGCGACCGCCCGATGACAGTCTGTCGACAATCTCTTTGAAGAAAAGATCAACGATCTTCTCTACTTCCTGAATATGCAGGCCCGGATTGTCATGGGCCAGCTTTTGAATCAATTCCGAACGGATCATGTGTTCCCCAGCCCCTCTGCTGCGTCCCGCCTAGATCAATATAGCTTCGATGCTTGCTTGACAATGAGCCAACAAGCCGGTCGTTTCATACTGGGAATGAGAACAGGTTGCGTTCAGCAAAAAACCCGCCGGACAATGTCCGACGGGTTTCCTGTTCCTTCCGGAGGAGGCGATCAGCCCTCGCTCTTCGCCTTGAGCGCTTCGCCCAGAATGTCGCCCAGCGACGCGCCGCTGTCGGACGAGCCATATTGGGCAACCGCCTGCTTTTCCTCGGCAATCTGCATCGCCTTGATCGAGAAGGTCGGCTTCTTGGCGCGGTCGAAACCGGTCACCATGGCGTCGAACTTCTGGCCGATCTGGAAGCGTTCGGAACGCTGCTCGTCACGGTCGCGGCCAAGGTCGCTGCGCTTGATGAAGCCGGTGGCGCCATCGTCGCCGGCCTGGACTTCCAGACCGCCGTCGCGGACTTCAAGCACGGTCACGGTGACGATCGCGTTCTTGTTGAGGCCAGCCGACGCAGCCGAAGTGCCGCCCGCTGCCGGACCGCCACGCTCAAGCTGCTTCATGCCGAGGCTGATGCGCTCCTTCTCGACGTCGATGTCGAGAACGACGGCCTGAACCGTCTCGCCCTTGCGGTGCAGCGCCAGCGCGTCCTCGCCCGAGATGCCCCAGGCGATGTCCGACATGTGGACCATGCCGTCGACGTCGCCATCGAGGCCGATGAACAGGCCGAATTCGGTCGCGTTCTTGACTTCGCCCTCGACGGTCGAACCGACCGGGTGACGCTCGGCAAAGCTGTCCCAGGGGTTGGAGATCGCCTGCTTGAGGCCCAGGCTGATGCGGCGCTTTTCGGGATCGACTTCCAGGACGATGACGTCGACTTCCTGGCTGGTCGAAACGATCTTGCCGGGGTGGACGTTCTTCTTGGTCCAGGACATTTCCGAAACGTGGACAAGGCCTTCGATGCCCGCTTCCAGCTCGACGAACGCACCATATTCGGTGATGTTCGTGACGCGGCCCGACAGCTTCGCGCCGACCGGATATTTGGCGGCGGCGCCTTCCCACGGATCGCTTTCAAGCTGCTTCATGCCGAGGCTGATGCGCTGCGTGTCGCGGTTGATGCGGATGATCTGGACGCGGACGGTATCGCCGATGTTGATCATCTCGTTGGGGTGGTTGATCCGCTTGTAGCTGAGATCGGTGACGTGCAGCAGACCGTCGATGCCGCCAAGGTCAACGAACGCGCCGTAATCGGTGATGTTCTTGACCACGCCCTCGATGATCTGGCCTTCGGCCAGCGTCTGGATGAGGCCCGAGCGCTGTTCGGCGCGGGTTTCTTCCAGAATGGCGCGGCGCGACACGACGATGTTGCCGCGGCGGCGATCCATCTTGAGGATCTGGAAGGGCTGGGGAATGTCCATCAGCGGGGTGACGTCGCGCACGGGGCGGATGTCGACCTGCGAACCGGGAAGGAAGGCCACCGCGCCGTCGAGATCGACGGTGAAGCCGCCCTTGACGCGACCGAAGATCACGCCTTCGACGCGGGCGTTTTCGGTAAATTCGCTTTCCAGCTTGTCCCATGCGGCTTCGCGGCGGGCGCGGTCGCGCGACAGCATCGCTTCGCCATGGGCGTTTTCGACGCGGTCGACATAGACTTCAACTTCGTCACCGACCTTGAGATCGGCCTTCTGGCCCGGCGCGGCGAATTCGCGCAGCGGCACGCGGCCTTCGGACTTGAGGCCCACGTCGATGACGGCGAGGTCGTTTTCGATGGCGGTTACGGTGCCCTTGACGACGCGGCCTTCGAAGCCGCCATCCTCGCCACCGAGGGAATCATTGAGAAGCGCGGCGAAATCGTCGCGCGTGGGGAATGCCACAGAGGCCATTAGGAATGTCCTTCATACGTCATTGCTGGCCTACCGGTTGTCTCCGGTGGTCTTTAGGCCAAACTACGTTCACGACCGAATATCGCCAACGTATCCAGAGGGTTGGACGAAGGAACGCGCAAGCCGTGAAAAAGCGAAAAGGGCGCCCGGAAGCTCCGCGCGCCTTATCGGGCCGGGCGTTACGCGCGACCTTCAAGCTGGGCGTCCACAAGCGCGATCGCCCGCTGGACGGCGGCGTCTATAGTCAAATCGCTGGTATCTAGCAAGTCCGCGCCGTCGGCCTGTTTAAGCGGAGCATGGTCGCGGCTCATGTCGCGGGTGTCGCGCGCCTGGATGTCGGCGATGAGGCTGTCCATGTCCGGGTGCCCGCCATGGGAGAGGGCGTCCTGATAGCGGCGCTCGGCCCGCACCCGGACGCTCGCCGTCACGAAGATCTTGGCGTCGGCGTCCGGCGCGATCACGGTGCCGATGTCGCGCCCGTCGAGGATCGCGCCGCCCGGCTGCGTCGCGAAATCGCGCTGCCGCTGGATGAGGGCGTCGCGCACGCTCTGGTGCACCGACACACGGCTGGCGAGGCTGCCCACCGCTTCGGTGCGCAGCGCCGGGTCGGCGAGGATCGCGTCGTCGAAGCCGCAGGCGGCGAGCGCGTCCGCCTCGATGTCGGGGTCATGCCCGGCCTTGAGCACCGCCAGCCCGACCGCGCGGTAGAGCAGGCCAGTGTCCAGCACCGGCAGGCCATAATGGCGGCCCAGCGCCTTGGCGATGGTGCCCTTGCCCGATGCGGCGGGGCCGTCCACGGCGATAATCATGGGCGCTTCCTCCGCACGGCGTTGCCAAGCCCGAGCAGCGCGATGGCCGCCCAGACAATCTCCAGCGCCATCGACGCCAGATTGAAATGCACGGTCAGCGACCAGATCAGCAGCAGCGAGCCGACGAGGTTCAGCAGATTGAAGATGAAGAAGTTCAGCGTCTTCGCCATGTTGCTATAGGCATAGGCGACGACCATGAGGCCGCTGCCGGCCAAGCCGACGATGTTGGCCCAGTCGAAGGTCATTCGACCGCCCCCAGTTGGCGGAGCAGCGGCAGGAAGGTCGGGAAGCTGGTCGCGACCGGACGCATGTCGTCGATGGTGACGCCATCGCGCGACACGAGACCGGCCACCGCGAAGCTCATGGCGATCCGGTGATCGAGCTTCGTCGCGATGGGGCCGCCGCCGGGGAGCGGCGCGCCGCCGCTGCCTTCGATCACGATGCCGTCTTCCAGTTCCTCGACCGTGACGCCGATGGCGCGCAGACCCTGCGCCATGGTCGCGATGCGATCCGATTCCTTGACGCGCAGTTCTTCGAGACCGCGAAAGACGCTGCGGCCCTGCGCGCAGGCGGCGGCGATGAAGGCGACGGGATATTCGTCGATCATGCTGGGCGCGCGGGCGGGATCGGGTTCGATGCCGTGCAGCGTGGAGGCGGTGACGATCAGGTCGCCGACCGGCTCTCCGCCCACCTCGCGGGCGTTCACGATCTCGATCGCGCCGCCCATCTCGCGCAGCAGGTCGATGAGGCCCGCGCGTGTGGCATTCAGGCCGACATTCGCGATCGTTACCCGCGATCCCGGTACCAGCAGCGCCGCGACCATCGGGAAGGCGGCGGAGGAGGGGTCGCCGGGCACGACGATATTCTGCGGCGTCAGTTCCGCTTCGCCGACGAGCGTGATGACGCGCGTGCCATCCTCTTCCGTTTCCACGCTGAGGTCCGCGCCGAAGCCCTTCAGCATCCGTTCGCTATGGTCGCGGGTGGGGATCGGCTCGACCACGCGGGTGATGCCCGGCGTGTTGAGGCCCGCAAGAAGAATCGCCGACTTGACCTGCGCCGAAGCGACGGGAAGGCGATAGTCGAGCGGGACGGCGGGGCAGGCGCCCCGCATCGTCAGCGGTAGGCGGTCGCCGGGACTGGACGTGAAACTCGCGCCCATACGGCCCAGCGGCTCGGTCACGCGCGCCATGGGGCGCTTGCTGAGCGATGCGTCGCCGATGAAGGTCGCGGTCAGATCATGACTGGCGAGCAGCCCCATGAGCAGGCGCGTCGAGGTGCCGCTATTGCCCATGTCGAGCGCGGTCTGCGGCTGGAGCAGGCCGCCGACCCCCACGCCGTGAATGTGCCACACGCCCTGCGCGTCGCGCCCGATCTGCGCGCCTATGGCCCGCATCGCGGCGGCGGTGGCGAGCACGTCCTCGCCCTCCAGCAATCCCTCGACGCGACTTTCCCCGACCGCGAGCGCCGAAAGCATCAGCGAGCGGTGCGATATGCTCTTGTCCCCCGGCACGGTGACGCTGCCCGCGAGCGGCGGAGCGGCAGTGAAGCTGTGGGGAGAGGGCTGATCGTCTGATGAGGTCACGGATTGTCCGATGCGCTGGAACCGAAAAAATGCGAGCGGCTTTTGACAGCGCGGTCCCGCTATGGCAAGGCGCGCGACGTTTCGTGGCCAACCCCGTGTTGGGCCGCGTGATTTTACGTTTTTGGTATCGGAAAAGGAATAGGCCGGACATGGTGAAGGCTGAATGGGGCACGAAACGGACCTGCCCGAAATGCGCGACGCGCTTTTACGATCTGGGCAAGGATGATCCGGTAACCTGCATCAACTGCAACACGGCGTGGATGCCCGAGCCGGTTCTGAAGTCCAAGCAGCCGCTTCCCTATGAGGAAGCCGCGCCCAAGAAGGTCATCGAAACCGCCGATGGCGAGCTGGAGACGGCTGACGACGATCTGGACCTCGACATCGACGTCGATGACGATGGCGATTCCCCCGACAATGACGTCGATCTGGGCGGCGACGACGACCTGGGCGTCGACGCGGGCGGCGACGGCGACGACGACGATAATTGATGCAATTTCCGCTTGCCAACAGGATCGCCTGATCCTAGAGGCAGCGACCTCGAAGCGCCGGACCCAAACGGCGCTTCTCTATCTGGTGTCGGGGCCTTAGCTCAGCTGGGAGAGCGCCTGCATGGCATGCAGGAGGTCAGCGGTTCGATCCCGCTAGGCTCCACCAGTTTTGCCGGTGAGCGAATGTCCGGGGGACATTCGCCGGCAAAACTCCCCGAACGATAGTGAGGGGGTGTCGAGAAGCCGCACACGGCCTTTATGACCGCACCGGCATTCAGCCATAGCCGCGGCACCGTCCGCGCCGATGGGGCCTTAGCTCAGCTGGGAGAGCGCCTGCATGGCATGCAGGAGGTCAGCGGTTCGATCCCGCTAGGCTCCACCAATTGCAGAGATTTTATCGGACGGCGGCTTCGACCGAAGCCCGCCTTATCCGTCGCCCAGTCGCCGCTTCGCGTGCAGTTCGGCGCGCGACAGCAGCAGGTCCAGATCCTCCCGCGCGATGTCGAAGCTCTCCTGCATGTCTTCGAGTGCGCGGTCGATGTCCTGCGCGTGGAAGCCCGCCGCCGCCTGTTCCGCGCTGGCCGCCTTCACCGCGAGGGCGGGGCGATGCGGGTAGCTGTGATTGGTGAAGCGGTGGAACAGGATGCCCAGCAGCACCAGCGTGACCGAATTGACGCCCACGGGCGCCAGCGCGAAGCCGTAGCCTGCCGCATGGATGCTCTGGCTGCCGATGACGGCGGTCAGCGCCGCCGCTCCGCCGGGGGGATGCAGGCAGCGCAGCAGCGACATGAGCAGGATCGCGCCGCCCACCGCCACACCGCTCGCCACCGCGACATTGGGGACGAGATGAAACACCGCGACGCCGAACAGCGCGGAAAGGACATTGCCGCCGATGATCGGCCATGGCTGGGCGAGGGGGCTGGCGGGGACGGCGAAGACCAGAACCGCCGATGCGCCGAGCGGCGCAACAAGGACGGGCAGGTCGCCCATCGGCAGGCGACTGCAAAGGAGAGTGGTGATCGTGATGCCGGCGGCGGCGCCGATGCAGGCGACCAGCCGGGCGGGCAGGTGCGCGCCCGCCAGAACGGGCCTGAAGAAACGGAGAAGCATGAGGAAGCCTTTGGGTGGTTCGGCGCGCACCGCATTGCCGAACGCGGACGCGATGTCCAGCCCCTCAGGCGATGCTTACGAAGCTGTCCATCACCCTTTTGCGTCCCGCCGTTTCGAAATCTATCTCCAGCTTGTTGCCTTCGATCTCCGCGACGGTGCCGTAACCGAACTTCTGATGGAATATGCGCAGGCCCACAGCCATGTCGTCGCGGCCCTTGTTGCCGAGCGACACGGCCGATGCGCGCGCTTCGACGATGCGGACAGGTTCGCGGCTGAACTGGCCGGACGATTGTGCACGCTGCCAACCCGGACCGCGCCCCGTGCCGCGCGCGACATTGGCGAAAGGGTCTTCGCGTTCCGACCAGTTGGCGCGCCAGAGCGACGCGCCGCCCGACATGCTGCTTTCCTGATCGACATGCTCGGGCGGCAGTTCGCCCACGAAACGGGAGGGAATGGAACTGGTCCATTGCCCGTAGATCCGCCGGTTCGCGGCATGGAAGATGGTGCAGCGCCGCCGCGCCCGCGTGATCGCCACATAGGCGAGGCGGCGTTCCTCCTCCAGACTGTTGAGGCCGCCTTCGTCGAGCGCCCGCTGCGATGGGAAGATGCCTTCTTCCCATCCGGCGAGGAACACATGGTCGAATTCCAGCCCCTTGGCCGCGTGGATGGTCATGATCGTGATCTTGCGCTCGTCCGCCTGCGCTTCGTTATCCATGACGAGGCTGACATGCTCCAGGAACGCGCCCAGCGTCTCATATTCCTCCATCGCGCGGGTCAGTTCGGTCAGGTTTTCGAGCCGCCCGGCGCTTTCGGTCGAACGTTCGGCCTGAAGCATGGCGGTATAGCCGCTTTCGTCGAGGATCTGCCGTGCCAGTTCCGCGTGGGGGAGCTGGCCCGCCCGGTCGCGCCAGCGCGCGAGGTCGCCGATGAACGCGCCGAGCGAACGGCGGGCCTGCGGCGTCAGCTCGTCCGTGTCGAGGATGCGTGCGGCCGCCAGCGTCAGCGGCACGCCCTGCGCACGGGCGAGGCGATGGAGCTTCTCCACCGCCTTGTCGCCAAGGCCGCGTTTGGGCACGTTGACGATGCGTTCGAAGGCAAGGTCGTCGGCGGGCTGGTTGACGAGGCGCAGATAAGCGAGCGCGTCGCGGATTTCGGCGCGCTCGTAGAAGCGGAAGCCGCCGACGATGCGGTAGGGCAGGCCGATCTGGATGAAGCGGTCCTCGAACTCGCGGGTCTGGTGCTGGGCGCGCACGAGGATCGCGACTTCCTCCAGCGAGGCGCCGCTGCGTTCGATCGCCTCGATCTCCTCGCCGACGCTGCGTGCTTCCTCCGGGCCGTCCCAGACGCCGACGACGCGGACCTTTTCGCCCACGTCGATGTCGGTCCACAGCGTCTTGCCGAGACGGTTGCCATTTTCCGCGATCACGCCGGACGCTGCGCCCAGGATGTGCGGCGTCGAGCGGTAATTCTGTTCCAGCCGGATGATCGCCGCGCCGGGAAAATCCTTCTCGAACCGCAGGATGTTGGCGACCTCCGCGCCGCGCCACGAATAGATGGACTGGTCGTCATCGCCGACGCAGCAGATATTTTTGCGGCTCTGCGCGAGCAGCCGCAGCCAGAGATACTGGCTGCTGTTGGTGTCCTGATATTCGTCCACCATGATGTAGCGGAACTTCTGCTGATATTGCTCCAGCACGTCGCGATGCGTCTTCAGGATCGTCAGAACATGGAGCAGCAAGTCTCCGAAGTCGCAGGCATTCACGTCGCGCAGCCGGGCCTGATACGCGGCATAGAGCTTTTGCCCCTTGCCATGGGCATAGGCTTCGGCCTCGCCCGCGCCGACCTCCGCCGGGGTCAGTCCCTTGTTCTTCCACTGGTCGATGAGGCCCGCAAGCTGGCGGGCGGGCCAGCGCTTCTCGTCGATGCCTTCGGCCTGCACGAGCTGCTTGAGCAGGCGCAACTGGTCGTCCGTATCGAGGATGGTGAAATTGGATTGCAGGCCGACCAGTTCGGCGTGGCGGCGCAGCATCTTGGCGGCGATGGCGTGGAAGGTGCCAAGCCACGGCATCCCCTCCACCGCGTCGCCGATCATCCCGCCGACCCGCGCGCGCATCTCCCGCGCGGCCTTGTTGGTGAAGGTGACGGCGAGGATTTCGGAGGGCCATGCACGGCGGGTCGCGATCAGATGGGCGAGCCGGGCGGTCAGCGCCGCCGTCTTGCCCGTCCCCGCGCCTGCGAGCACCAGCACCGGCCCCTCGGTCGTCAGCACCGCCTCCCGCTGCGGCGGGTTCAGACCCTGAAGATAGGGCGGATCGTTGGGAGAAGGGGCAGGAACCGTCATGAAGGACAACTAAGGTGAGCGAGGGTGATGGGCAAGGGTCGGCCCCTCGCGGCGATCCTGCCGGTATGAGAACAAAAAGAGAATAATGCAAGGAGCCGCACTCTCACATCATCGGATCAATGCGCCGGGCGCTCCATCGGCTGAAACTGGCCGAGGCCGCAGCTTGCGCCCCGTTGCAGGCCGCTGCCCTGACTCCACAGCACGTGGATGATGTCGACAGAGCAGAGCTGCGACAGGGACGTGGCATAGCCGAACCGCTTTTCGAAGCCGAGGCTGGGGCAGCTATTGGGCAGAATGTTGCGGTAGATGCGGCGGCTGCTCACTTCGAAATCAATGGTGCGGTCGTCGCGGACACTGGTCGAGCGGATCTGGGTGATCGGGATGCAGTCGACCGGCTTTCCGGCGGCGACATAGGGATCGGCCTTGTCCTTGCCCGTCCCGGCGACCGAAGGCGAAACGGCCAGTGCGGCTGTCAGTCCGGCCGCCGCGATCATGGAAATGCGTGCCATCATTTCTCTCCTGATATTTCTGCCTGTAAGACGTAGCCACCCCGGCGGTTCCGTGCGTCAAACCGGTGGCGTTTTGGGCGCTTTCGCTGCCGGGGCTGGGGTCTTTGGCCGGTAGCGGCACAGGTCCGCCACGATGCAGCGCCAGCATTCGGGTCGACGCGCCTTGCAGACATAGCGGCCATGCAGGATCAGCCAGTGATGCGCGTCGCGGCGGAAGGGAGCGGGGACGCGTTTGTCGAGCTTCTGTTCGACCGCGAGCACTGTTTTCCCCGGTGCGAGACCCGTGCGGTTGCCGACGCGGAAGATGTGCGTATCGACCGCGAAGGCTTCCTGCCCGAAGGCGGTGTTGAGGACCACGTTCGCGGTCTTGCGCCCCACGCCGGGCAGCAGCGTCAGCGTGTCGCGATCCTGCGGAACTTGCCCGCCATAGTCGCGGACCAGCATTTGCGACAGGGCGATCACATTCTTCGCCTTGGCGTTGAAGAGGCCGATGGTCCTGATGTGGGCTTTCAGCCCCTCTTCGCCCAGATCGACCATCTGCTGCGGCGTTTCGACCTCGCGGAACAGCGCGCGGGTCGCCTTGTTGACGCCGACATCGGTGGCCTGCGCGGACAGGACGACCGCCACCAGCAACTGAAAGTCGTTGCCATATTCCAGCTCCGTCTGCGGCGCGGGATTGGCTTCGGCTAGGCGGCTGAAGAAATCGAAGATCTGCGCCCTGTTCATCCTAGAGGCCCAGAACGGCCTTCATGTCGTAGCGCCCCGCCGGTTGCCCGGCCAGCCATTGCGCCCCCCTGATCGCGCCGCGTGCGAAGATGGCGCGGTTTTCCGCACGGTGGCCGAGTTCGATCCGCTCGCCCTCCGTCGCGAAGATGACCTGATGGTCGCCCGCGACCGATCCGCCGCGCAGGGCGGCAAAGCCGATGGCCCCCGCCGTGCGCGCGCCGGTGATGCCATCGCGCCCGCGCTCGCTATAGCCGGCAAGGGCGATGCCGCGTCCACGCGCCGCGGCCTCTCCCAGCAGAAGGGCGGTGCCGGAGGGGGCGTCGACCTTGTGCCGGTGGTGCATCTCGACAATCTCGATATCCCAGTCGTCGCCGAGGCTGGCCGCCGCGCGCTCGACCAGCGCGGCGAGCAGGTTGACGCCGAGAGAAGTATTGCCGGTCTGGAGCACCGGGATGCTCTGCGCCGCTGCGTCGATCAGCGCATGATGGCTGGCCTCCAGCCCGGTGGTGCCGATGAGGATCGGCTTGCCCGCCGTCACACAGGCGTCGAGATGCGCCGCAAGCGCAGCGGGAGCCGAAAAGTCGATCAGCACGTCGCTGCGGGCGGCCAGCGCCGCCGGATCGCCGGTGATGGGAAGGCCGGGCGCGATTTCGCCCTGCGCGACATGATCGACGCCGCCCGCGATGGGAACGCCCGCCTCCTGCGCCGCCTGCGCGATGGCGCGGCCCATGCGTCCTGCCGCTCCCAATATGCCGATACCGCTCATATGCCCCGCCCCGTGCTGCCGTGGGCCAAGCCGATGCCAGAGCCGGGCCGCTTTGTCATCCCTTGGCGCGGCGCTTCCGCTCGCCTAGACAGGGGAAGCATGGACATCGAAAACATCGTGATCCTTACCGGGGCGGGCATATCGGCCGAAAGCGGCCTTGCGACCTTTCGCGGGCCGGACGGGCTGTGGGAAGGGCATCGGGTCGAGGATGTGTGCACGCCGCAGGCGCTGGCGCGCGACGCCGATCTGGTTCACCGCTTCTATGACGAGCGCCGCGCGAAGCTGGCCGAGGTCAGCCCCAACCCGGCGCATGCGGCGCTGGCGAAGCTGGACGCGAATTGGCCGGGCGGACTGCTGATCATCACGCAGAATGTCGACGACCTGCATGAGCGGGCGGGAGCGAGGCGGCTGATCCACATGCATGGCGAACTGAAGTCGGCGCTGTGTGCAGCCTGCGGAGAGGCGGAGGCGTGGGACGGCGCGCTGCCGCCCGGATCGTCCTGCCCGGCGTGCGGGGCGCCGCAACTGCGGCCCGACATCGTTTTCTTCGGCGAGATGCCCTATCGGATGGACGAGATCGACGCGGCGGTCAGGCGGGCCGACCTGTTCGTGTCCATCGGCACGTCCGGCGCGGTCTATCCGGCCGCGGGCTTCGTCCAGACGGCGCGGCATCATGGCGCGCGCACGCTGGAGCTGAACCTCGAACCGTCGGCGGGAAGCTATCTGTTCGAGGACACGCGGCTCGGCCCGGCGAGTGTGCTGGTGCCTGCGCTGGTCGGGGAGTTGCTGGCATGACTCCTCTGGTGCGCGACGGGCTATCCTGTATAGGGCGCGGCTTGCTTGATCCTGATCGGAGCGAAGGGTGATTACTGTTCAGCGGGTGGCGAAGGCGGCCGGCAAACATGCGACCAGGGCCATGCTGCGGCTCCGCACGGCGCTCGGTGCGCGCAAGGACCGCGCCTGTCCGGCGTGCGGGCAGATGGTGGTCGGCTTCTTCCTCTATGGCGACAATGGCGAATGGGGCTGCCCGCAGTGCGGCGCGTCCCCGCGCGAGCGGCTGATGAACTGGCTGATCGGGGAAGGGCGCATCCGCGTGCCGGTGGACGGGGCGATCCTCCACATGGCTCCCAATGAAGCGAGCCTCGTAAGGCGCTTTTCCGCCGCGTCGGATTATGTCCCGGCAGACCTGCATCCCGACATCTACCCCGTGCCGCATATGCGGCGCGTGGACCTCATGGAACTCGGTGACGAGGGGCGATACGACCTGTTCTACGCCAGTCATGTGATGGAGCATGTGCCTGACGATGGCGCGGTGCTGCGTAACATCCATCGCGCTCTCAAGGCCGGGGGCGAGGCGTGGCTGGTCGTGCCGCTGTGGGATAAGCCGACCGAAGACGGCAGTTTCGACATGCCCCCGCGCGAACGCGAGCGGCGTTTCGGGCAGTGGGATCATGTGCGCCAATACGGGCCCGATTTCGCCGATCGTATCCGTGCCGCCGGGTTCTATCTGGAGGAGATCGACGCATCGTCGATCGACCCCGACATCCGGCGTCTCTATGCGCTGGACGACCGCCTTTTCCGCGCGCGCAAGCCGATGGCGGACGCCGCCGCGTGAGCCGCCCGTGACGCGGCTCGCGCGGCTGGAAAGCTCCGCCCGCATCCTGGCGCTGGTGAAGCTCGCCAATGTGGCGCTTATCCTGATCTGGGGTTTCGCCGTCACTTTCGTGTTCGTGCGCGTGCTGCCGCTGGCGGAGTTTCAGGCATTTCTGCTGCTGGTCGCGTTCGGCAATTTCACCATCTCGGCCGAGTTCGGCCTCACCAGCATCATCTATGCGCGGCTGCGGCGACACTGGCTGGGCGAAGCGAAGGAGGGCGATGGGGGTTTCCGGCTGGAGGAGATGGGCGTCATCTTCCTGTTTCTGGCGCTGCTCGTCATGGCGGGCGCACTGATCCTGATCGCGGCGCTGGGTCTTGGATGGCTGCGGACGGGCGTGCCGTTGCTGTTCTTTCTCTTCTTCCTGTCGGCCTGCCTCAACCTTCCCGCGCTGCTGGCCAAGCGTGCGCTGGCGGCGGTGGACGGGAACCTGCTGTGGGAGTTGCTGGACTGCGGGCGGCGGGTCGTGACCATCGGGCTGCTGACGGCGATGCTGTTCGGTCTCGATCCGGTTGTTTCCGTGGCGCTGCAACTGGCGGCGAGCATCGTCGTGATCGGCTGGGCCATCGGCCATGTCCATCGCAGGCTCGGCATGACGGGCGCACACTGGATGGCTTTCCGGTCGGGCGGCGGCCATGTCCGGTCCCATTATCTGAGCGACATCGGCGCGTCGGTGCTGTTCACCCTGTCGGACATCGTCGCCTATAATGCGCCCTATTTCACCATCGCGGCGGCGACGTCCGATCCGCGCCCGATGCTGGTGTTCGACTTCTTCTTCAAGATGTCGCGTTCGCTGTCCATGCTGGTGCGCGCGGTGGTCGAAGCGGCGCTGCCGCGCATCACCCGCGCCTTTCACGCAGGCGAGAGCGTGCGTTTTCGCCAGTTGATGCTGCGCGTGTCGGCGGCGGGGCTGGCATTCTGGGGCGGGGTATCGCTGGCGCTGCTGGTGGTGGGGGAACGGCTGTTCCGGCTGCTGTTCGCGGGGCATGCGGGGATCAGCCGGATCGACATCAGCCTTATCATCGTGGCGCTGGCCGCGCTGACGATTGTGTGCGTGTCGGTCTATGTCCAGACCGCGCTCGGGAGGTTCCGGCACCTGCTCGCGCGGTCGCTGCCGCTGCTGGCCGGTTCGCTGGCGAGCGCGCCGCTGGCGGTGTTGCTCCTTCCCGGACGGTTCGATGTCGCCTTTCTGGCGCTCTATGCCGCGACGCTGGGCTTTGCCGGGCTGCTCCACATCCTCTCGCTGCGGAGCCTCGCGCGGGGATGAAGATCGCGATGATCGACCCGTCGCTCTTTACGGGGCGCTATGACGACAGCCTGTGCGCGGCGCTGGCGGCGGAAGGGCATGACGTCACGCTGATGGCGCGGCCCATGCGGGACACCGATGCGATCCGTCCGCAGGGCTATCGCTACGACCCCGCCTATTTCCGCCTGAGCGAAGGATTGCGCGCTCGGTTGGGAGAGGGGCGCGCCTTCCGCCTGCTCAAGGCCGTCGAATATGGGGTGGCCTGCGTCGTGGGAGGGCTGGGAACCATCAGGCGCGCCGGTGTGGCGCATGTCCAGTGGCTGCCGCTGGCGCCGGCCGACCGGCTGATGCTGCGGCGGCTGAAGGGCAGGTTGCCGCTCGTCCACACGGTCCACAATGCCGACGCCTATCATGCCGACGCGGGCGTGCAGGGGCGGGGCTATCGCGCGCTGCTCGATATGTTCGACGCGCTGGTCGTGCATGGCGGGACGACGGTAGCGGCGCTTACCGCGCAGGGCGTCGATCCCGCGCGCATCCATGTCATCCCGCATCCGCCGATGCAGCTTGCGGCTGCGGGCATCGACGATCTGGCGAGCGTTCCGGATGCCCCCGTGCCGCGCATCCTCTTCTTCGGCACGATGCGGCCATATAAGGGGATCGACATTCTGATCGACGCCTGTCTCAATCTGTGGAGGGCGGGGCATCGGTTCGAACTGGCGCTGGCGGGCAAGCCCTTCATGCCGATGGAGCCGCTCACCGCGCGCGTCGATGCGGCGGGCTACGGCGACAGGCTGCTCAAGGATTTCGGTTTCCTGTCCGAAGGGCGGCTGAGCGCGCATATGGAAAAGGCGGACATCATCGCCTTCCCCTATCGCCATATCGATTCGAGCGGGGCGTTCCTGTCCGCGCTGCACCATGGCAAGGCGATGGTGACGTCCGACGCAGGCATGTTCGGCCAGCTTCCCGCCGATGTTGCGGTCCGTGCGCCGGCAGGAAATGCGCCGGCGCTGGCCCAAGCCCTCTTGCCGCTGATCGAAAGCGCGGCCATCAGGCAGCAGCAGGGTGCGCGGGCGCGCGCCCATGGCGAAGCGATGGGAAGCTGGAAGGACATGGCCGTGGCGACGATCCGCGTCTACGAAAGCGTGATGGCCGGGCGCGCATGAACCGTTATGTGCGAGAATTGCGCGACCGGGCGCTGGCGACACGGCTGGCGCTGGGCGGGCGGGTGCATCAATATCCCGAGATCCAGGCTCTGCGCCGGTTTCTGGCCGCGTTCGACGTCGACTGCCTGTTCGATGTCGGCGCCAATCGTGGGCAATATGCGACGATGCTGCGCCGCGACTGCGGCTATCGCGGGCTGATCCTGTCGTTCGAGCCGAACCCCGATGTGTTCGCGCAGCTTGAACGCCACGCGGCGGGCGACCGGCGCTGGCACGTCTTCAACATGGCGCTGTCCGACTTTGACGGCACCGCGAGCTTCAACATCATGGCGGCGGACCAGTTCAGTTCGCTCAAGACGCCATCGGGGACGCAGGACGCGATCTTCACCGAGCGCAATCGCATCGTGAAGTCGGTCGAGATGCAGTGCCGCAGGCTCGACACGATGCTGCCCGAACTGATCGCCGAACATGGATTTCGCAGGCCTTTCCTCAAGATGGACACGCAGGGCCATGACCTGTCGGTGTGCGAGGGCGCGGGCGCTGCCCTGTCTTCGATGACGGGCGTGCAGACCGAACTGGCGATCCGGCCCATCTACCAGTCGGGCACCGGCTATCGCGCCATGATCGAGTGGCTGGAGCAGGCCGGGTTCGTGCCCTCCGCCTTCTTCGCCAATAATAAGGGGCATTTTCCGCGCCTCGTCGAAATGGACGGGCTGTTCGCGAACCGGACGCTGGTCGGGGACTGACATGATCGGGCGGACCGGCCATGTCGACGCGCGCCGCATCTATCTCGCCGGGGCGGTGGGGCTGGCGCTGTGGCTGGGCGCGACTTTCCTGTGGCACGTCACCTATCGTCAGGGGATCAGCCTCGCGGTCATCCTGCTGCTGGATCAGGATTTCCCCGCGCTGCTGGGCGCGATCCTCCTGCTGGCGCTGGCCGCGCCACGGGCGGAGGGGCGCGGCTTTGCCCTGCCGCCGCCGCGCGCGCGGATCGTCATCCCGCTGATCGTGCTGCTCGGCATGGCGGCATGGGCCGGGCACTATGCGCTGTTTCAGGACTATGCGATCAGCCGCGACGAGGAAGTGGCGCGCTTTGCCGCCGCCTATATGCGCGAGGGCCGATTCGCCCGGCCTATTCCGATGGAGTGGGAACCCTATCGCCGCGCGATCATGCCGGAATTCTTCTCCCCCTTTGGCGCGGCGGATTACTGGACGGCGGCCTATCTGCCGGTGAACAGCGCGATACAGGCGCTGTTCTGGCGGTTGGGCGATCCCAATCTGGCGGGGCCGACGCTGCTCATGGCGGGACTGGTCGCGCTGTGGCGGGTGGCGTTGCGGCTGATGCCCGACCGGCCCGATGCGGTGTGGGTGGCGCTGCTGCTCGCTTTCTCGTCAAGCCAGCTTTGGGTCACGGCGATGACGCCTTACGCCATGACGGGCCATTTCGCGCTCAACATGATCTGGCTGGCGCTGATGCTGCGCGCGGGCGTGGTGGGCCATGGCGCCGCGGGGCTGGTGGCGGTGATCGCCGCCGGGCTGCACCAGTGGCATTTCCCGCCCTTGTTCATCGCCCCCTTCATCCTGTGGATGCTGTTGCAGCGCCGCTGGACGGTCGCCGCCTTCCATGCGCTGACGCTGGTGGCGATTGTGGTGATCTGGGCGAAGCTGTGGCCCGGTTTCCTGTCGCACATGCTGGGCGCGCCGGTCGATGTCCGCCCCTCCGCCGGGGTGGCGGACAAGGTGGGCAGCCTGTTCGAGCGGCTGGGCGACCGGTGGCAGCCTCTGGTCAACCTGACCCGCTATGTCGCGTGGAACAATATTCTGATGGTGCCGCTCGCGGTGCTCGGCATCGCGGCGATGCGGTGGCGGGCGATGATCCGGGGGCAGGAGATCGCCCTGCCGCTGGCGCTGGGATGCCTTGCGGGATGCGTGCTGGCGCTGGCGCAGGGCTATGGATGGGGATTTCGCTATGCGCACGGGTTCATCGGCCCCTTCTGCCTGCTGGCGGGGCTTGGCTGGGCGCGGTGCCGCCGCCCGGACTGGAACCGGCCATTGTGGGTGGGGCTGGCCATCACGGCGCTGGTCAGCATCTTTCTGGTCTGGCGCACCCATGCCTTCGTCGCGCCCTATGCGGCGAGCCACCGTCTGATCGATTCGAGCGAGGCCGACGTGGTGCTGATCGACCCGCGTGGCGGACTTTATGTCACGGATCTGGTGCGCGGGCGCAATGGCGTGCCGGGCAAGCCGATGGTGATGAACCTCGCCATGCTGACGCTCGATCAGGTGGACAGCCTCTGCCGGCTTTATGTCGTCGAACTGTTCGACCGGTCGGAGTTCCGGCCGCTGGGCGTGCCGCTGGCGCGCTGGAATCTGGGCGGGATGGATGCGCTGCGCGCGCATATGAAGGAAGTCGATTGCGACAAGCCTGTGCAGCCGCCGCTGCCCGAAACCTTCGACGAAGCGCTGGAAGCCGCCGGAAACGCGATGTGA
Source organism: Sphingobium amiense (assembly GCF_003967075.1). NCBI lineage: Bacteria > Pseudomonadati > Pseudomonadota > Alphaproteobacteria > Sphingomonadales > Sphingobiaceae > Sphingobium > Sphingobium amiense. The sequence goes on along the minus strand of NZ_AP018664.1, from coordinate 1,582,889 downwards.
CGACGCCGGATCAGGCTTCGCCCGGCGCTTCGTCGCGATAGAGGAGCATAACCGACCCGTCCTCGCCATCGACGACGCGGATGGGCAGGCTGAGCTGGAGAGCGGAGAGGAATTCGCGGCTGTCGGTCGTGCGGAACCGCCCGCCGATCCGCAGCGCCGAGACGCGCGTGTCGCCGATCAGGATAGGAGCCGTGCGGTAGCGGTTAAATTCTCCCGCCGCCTGCTCGACCGTCTCTCCGTCCAGTTCGACGATACGGTCGCGCCATGCCGTGCGCTGGCCCATGATGCGCGAATCCAGCGTCGTGAGGGCGACGTTGCGCGGCTGGATGATGGCGCCGCGTCCGGCCTCGACCATGTGCGCTCGCCCCGCCGCACAGCGGACCCGCGCCGCGCCCTTCGTGACGGTGAGTTCGACGAGCGAAGGACGCAGCCGGACGTTGAACGCCGTGCCGACCGCGCGGATGACGGCGGAGCGGGCCTCCACGTCGAAGGGGCGGCTTTCGTCATGCGCGACTTCGAAGGAGGCTTCGCCCTTGAGGATGCGGACCTTGCGGCCATTGTCGGTGAAGCGGACCTCGGCTTCGCTGTCGCTGTTGAGGTGCAGCGTCGAACCGTCCGCCAGCGCGATGTCGCGCATCTGGCCGATCGCGGTTTCATAGCGGTTGACGCCGGTAAAGGTGCGGATCGTGACGACCGCCGCGATGATGAAAAGCAGGACGGCCACCGCAGCCACGGCCATGATGTTGCGCGACAGGCGGCGCTGCTGTTCTTCGCTGACGATGGCGGCGAGGGGGGGAAGAGTGACGTCAGCCGCGGCGCTCTTAAGCCGTTCGGCTTCTTCCCAGGCGGCCTCGGCACGGGCGAAGGCGACGCCATGTCTCGGGTCCGATTCGACCCACGTGCAGATGTCCGCTTCGTCTTGCGGAGACGGGTTGGAGTTAAGCCTGGCCAGCAGGCGTGCGGCCTGCGCCTCTATCGCGCTCCATTCCCCGCTGCCTGACCCTGGCTCCGACCCCTGCACGTTCGAAGTCCGTTTCCTCACGTTCCGCCCAGGCTCGCATAACTATCGCGATGGCTTTGGCCAGATGTTTTTCAACTGTAGAAACGGATAGCGACATTTCGTCCGCTATTTCGAGCATGGATTTTTCGTGGATGCGCCGAAGAATGAAGACACGGCGGCATTGGGGCGGCAGCGACTCGACGATTGCCTCGACCTGACGCAGCGCTTCGCGGGCGTGGAGCTGGGTTTCGATATTGTTCTCGCCGCCCAGCAGTTCGAGGTCTGCAATCGTTTCGAAGCTCACCACCTTGTTGCGGCGGGCGGCGTCGATGACGAGGTTGCGGGCGATGGTGAAAAGATAGGCCCGGCCGGTGGTGACATTTTCCCAGTTTTCGGTGGCGTAGGCGCGGGTCAGAACCTCTGCGACCATATCCTCCAGCTCATGATTGGAGGGCAGGATGCGTCTGAGACGCCCGCGCAGAGCGGCTTCCTGTGGCAGGATAACCGTCTTGAACCATTCCAGTTTCGCTCGAACCCGATGCACGTCGACCCCCTTGCTTTGTCAGCCGTGCCTCTCCCCGTTTTCTTCTATCTGTCACAGTCAATCATTGTTGCAGGGGGCTGTCCAGCGCGGCCGCAGTCTTTTTTTAACGATTGACCGCAAACGTTCCCGTGAGCGCAAATTTGTTGTGGATATGTGTCCTAAAGCGCACGGTCGATACGATGCCGCCGATCAGTCCGGCGGCGGAGGGAGTTCGTCGGGGCCGCGTGCGGGCTGGTCGTAATCGGGATCGACCGGACCGACTTCGTCCGGTTCCCGCATCGGCGCTTCCTCCGGCACGTCGAGCGGCGGGGTCTCGTCCGGCGACTGCGGACGGATGATGTCCGGAGCGGGAACGCCATCGGGATCGAGGGCGGGACGGGTGGCCATCATGTCTCTCCTTGTGGTCTGTCATGAAGGCTACGCATGGCGCTGCCAGCCAGTTCCGCCCGTGCGCCCACTATCCCTTGCCTCTCAGTGCGCTTTTCTCTATGCCGCGCCGACCGGCGACCGATGCGGGCGTGGCGAAACTGGTAGACGCGCCAGATTTAGGTTCTGGTATCGCAAGATGTGGGGGTTCGAGTCCCTTCGCCCGCACCAGTGCGCCGCCTGCGACCAAGCCACCGAACTTCAGCTTATAGAAAGCGTTTGAGAGAAGAGATGCAAACTGTCGAGACGTTGAACGAAGGCCTGAAGCGCGCCTATACCGTGACCATCACGTCGAAGGATATCGACGCCCGCGTGGAAAAGGAAGTGCAGGCGATCGCGCCGCAGGTGCGCATGCCCGGCTTCCGCCCCGGCAAGGTGCCCGCCAATCTCGTCAAGAAGATGCATGGCGAGAATCTTCAGCGCGACGCGCTCAACAACTCGATCCAGGAAAGCATCCAGAAGCTGATCGCCGACCAGAAGCTGCGCCCCGCCATGCAGCCTTCGGTCGAGCTGGACGAGGGTTTCGAGTTCGGCAAGGACGCCGAGATCAAGGTCGCTCTGGAAGTGCTGCCCGAAATCGAAGCGCCCAGCATCGAAGGTCTGAAGCTGGAGCGCCTGACCGCCGAAGTCCCCGAGGACAAGGTGACGGAGGCCGCCGGCCGTATCGCCAGCCAGCAGGGTGCGCTCGAGGAGCATGCCGCCAGCCACAAGGCGAAGGACGGCGACACGCTGTCGATCGACTTCGTCGGCAAGGTCGATGGCGAAGCGTTCGAGGGCGGCAGCGCGCAGGACGTGAAGCTCAAGATCGGCGCGGGCCAGTTCATCCCCGGCTTCGAAGAGCAGCTCACCGGCGTCAAGAAGGGCGAGGAAAAGACGATCACCGTCACCTTCCCGAAAGATTATGGCGCGGCGCATCTCGCGGGCAAGGAAGCGACCTTCGACATCACGGTCAAGGCGATTCTGAACGCCGACAAGCCCAAGCTGGACGACGAGTTCGCCAAGTCGCTGGGCCTTGAGGGTCTCGACAAGCTCAAGGAACTGCTCAAGGGCCAGATCGAGCAGGAGCATAACGGCCTCACCCGCACCTATATGAAGCGCAAGCTGCTGGACCAGCTTGCCGCCGCGCATGATTTCGATGTGCCGCCCAGCATGGTGGAAGCGGAGTTCGAGCAGATCTGGGCGCAGCTCCAGCACGAAGCCAGCCATGAGGAAGATCCCGAAGCGGCCCTCAAGGAAATGGAAGCCGAGAAGGACGATTATCGCGCCATCGCCGTGCGCCGCGTGCGCCTTGGCCTGCTGCTGTCGGAAATCGGTCAGGCGAACGGCGTCACGGTCTCCGATCAGGAAATGAACCGCCTCATCATGCAGGCGGCGCAGCAGTATAGCCCGCAGGACCGCGAGCGTTTCGTGCAATATGTGCGGCAAGACCCGATGGCCGCCGCCCAGCTCCGCGCGCCGCTCTATGAGGACAAGGTCGTCGACTTCCTGTTCGAGAAGGCCGAAGTGACCGACCGGACCGTGACCCGCGAGGAGCTGGAAGCCGCGATCGAAGCCGAGGACGGCGACCTCAAGCCTCATGTCCATGGCCCTGACTGCGGCCATGATCATGACCACGATCATGGCAAGCCCAAGGCCAAGAAGGCCGCGCCCAAGAAGAAGGCGGCGGAACCCGCCGAGGCGGAAGCCGCGCCAGCCGCTGAGCCCGAGGAAGCGCCGGCGAAGAAGCCTGCCGCCAAGAAGGCCGCTGCCAAGAAAGACGCGCCGGTAGCGGAAGAGGCAGCCGCCGAGGAAAAGCCCAGGAAGAAGGCTGCTCCCAAGAAGGCCGCCGCGAAGGCCGAGTGATCGGCTCCGGCCTCCCGACATGAAAAAGCGCCCGCCTTCGCCGAGAAGGACGGGCGCTTTTCATTTCGGGGACGGCATGGCAGACGGAATGTTAAAGGATGATGCTCCATGCCCGTCGCATGAGAGCCGGGGATGCGCCGAGGATGAAGGAATTTCCGCCAGTGGCAGGTGAGGGGGCGGATGCCGGAACCGGCACCGCAAAGCCGCGCGTCGCCGTAATCCTGCCCTGCTACAATGAAGCAGGCGCGATCGTGAAGACGGTCGAGGATTTTCGCCGGGCGCTGCCCGATGCGGACATCTATGTCTTCGACAATAATTCGACGGACGGCAGCCGCGATCTGGCGGCTGGGGCGGGGGCCATCGTCCGCCGCGTCAGCCAGCAGGGCAAGGGCCATGTCGTCCGCCGCATGTTCGCGGACGTCGATGCCGACATATATATCATGGCCGACGGCGATGCGACCTATGAAGCCGCCGCCGCACCGCGGATGGTCGCGGCGATGCTGGAGGACAATCTCGACATGGTGGTGGGGTGCCGCCGCGACGAGGTGGAAGCGGCCTACCGGCGCGGCCACCGCTTCGGCAACTGGGCGCTTACCAGCCTGCTCAAGCAGCTTTTCGGACGCAGTTTCAGCGACATTCTTTCGGGCTACCGCGTCTTTTCCCGCCGTTTCGTCAAGAGCTTCCCCGTGCTGTCGGCCGGGTTCGAGATCGAGACGGAGATCAGCGTCCACGCTCTTGAACTCGCGATGCCGGTCGCAGAAGTGATGACCAGCTATGGCGCGCGGCCCGAAGGATCGGTCAGCAAGCTGTCCACCTATCGCGATGGCTGGCGTATCCTGAAAACGATCATGACCCTCTACCGCATCGAGCGGCCCGTGCTGTTCTTCGGCATCATCGCGGCATTCCTGACGGCGCTCGCGCTCGGGCTGGCGGCGCCGCTGATCGTCACCTATATGAAGACCGGCCTCGTGCCGCGCTTTCCCACCGCCATCCTCGTCACCGGCCTCATGATCCTCGCCACCCTGTCGATCATGTGCGGGCTGATCCTCGACACGGTCGTGCGCGGGCGGCGGGAGGTCCGGCGGCTGGCCTATCTGACCTTCCGCGCACCCTCTGATTTCGCGCGGCGGGACTGACGGCGGCCCCGCACGCTTCCCCCTTGAACCATTCCGCTTTTGTCCCGATGTAGGGCTTGGGCAAAAGCAATCACCCGGAAAAGAGCAAAATGACCGATATCATGTCCGACCCCATGGCCGCGCTGGTCCCCATCGTCATCGAACAGTCGAACCGCGGCGAGCGCAGCTTCGACATCTATTCGCGCCTGTTGCGGGAACGGATCATCTTCGTCACCGGTCAGGTCGAGGATCATATGGCCTCGCTGATCGTCGCCCAGCTGCTGTTCCTGGAATCGGAAAATCCGAAGAAGGACATCTGGATGTATATCAACTCGCCGGGTGGCGTCGTCACGGCGGGCATGGCGATCCACGATACGATGAAATATATCCGCCCTCAGGTCGGCACCGTCTGCATCGGTCAGGCCGCGTCGATGGGCAGCTTCCTGCTCGCCGCCGGTGAGCCGGGCAAGCGCATCGCGCTTTCCAACGCCCGCATCATGGTGCACCAGCCTTCGGGCGGGGCGCAGGGCATGGCGTCCGACATCGAGATCCAGGCCAAGGAAATCCTGCGCATCCGCCGCCGCCTGAACGACCTTTATGTCAAATATACCGGCAAGAGCCTGGACGAAGTCGAGCGGGCGATGGACCGCGATACCTTCCTTGAGGCGGACGAGGCCAAGGCGTTCGGCCTTGTCGACGAAGTGTTCGACCGCCGGCCCGTGTCGGCCGAAACAACCGAGGGCTAAAGGGGATCTTTACCGCCGCGCGCCACTATCACCCTTGTGAAAGGGGCGCGCCGCGGTCTAGGATGCCCTTTGGACCAGCAAATCCTTCCCTCATGGGCGGCAGTCCGCCGCTCCGGGAAGGGAGAGAGAATGGCGAATGACTAAGCTTACCGGTTCCGATTCGAAAAGCACGCTTTACTGCTCCTTCTGCGGCAAGTCGCAGCATGAGGTGCGGAAGCTGATTGCGGGACCGACCGTCTTCATCTGCGACGAATGCGTGGAGCTGTGCAACGACATCATCCGCGAGGAGACCAAGGGCGGTCTCGTCGGCAAGAAGGATGGCGGCGTGCCGACCCCGCAGGAAATCTGCGATGTGCTCGACGATTATGTGATCGGCCAAAACCGCGCCAAGCGCGTCCTGTCGGTCGCGGTCCACAATCACTACAAGCGCCTGAACCACGGCTCCAAGCCGGGCGAGGTCGAACTGGCCAAGTCCAACATCCTGCTCGTCGGCCCCACCGGCTGCGGCAAGACGCTGCTGGCGCAGACGCTGGCCAAGACGTTCGACGTGCCCTTCACCATGGCGGACGCGACGACGCTGACCGAAGCGGGCTATGTCGGTGAGGATGTCGAGAACATCATCCTCAAGCTGCTGCAGGCGTCGGACTATAATGTCGAGAAGGCGCAGCGCGGCATCGTCTACATCGACGAGATCGACAAGATCAGCCGGAAGGCGGAAAACCCGTCGATCACCCGCGATGTGTCGGGCGAGGGCGTGCAGCAGGCGCTGCTCAAGCTGATGGAAGGCACGACCGCTTCAGTGCCGCCGCAGGGCGGGCGCAAGCATCCGCAGCAGGAATTCCTTCAGGTCGATACGACGAACATCCTGTTCATCTGCGGCGGCGCGTTCGCGGGGCTGGAAAAGATCATCGGCGACCGTCTGGAAGCCAAGTCGATCGGGTTCGGTGCGCATGTCGCCGCGCCCGAGGAACGCCGCACCGGCGAGCTGCTTCGCCAGAGCGAGCCGGAGGATCTGCTGAAATTCGGTCTCATCCCCGAATTTGTCGGCCGTCTGCCGGTGATCGCGACGCTGGAAGATCTGGATGTGACCGCACTGGTCAAGATTCTGGTCGAGCCGAAAAATGCGCTGGTGAAGCAATATGGCAAGCTGTTCGACATGGAGAATGTGGAACTGAGCTTCACAGACGATGCGCTGACCGCGATCGCCCGGAAAGCGATCGAGCGCAAGACCGGCGCGCGCGGCCTGCGTTCGATCCTTGAAGCGATCCTGCTCGACACGATGTTCGACCTGCCGTCGATGGAGGGGGTGGGCGAAGTCGTGGTCGACAAGGATGTCGTCGCGGGCACGAAGGAGCCGATTCGCGTGTTCAGTGAGAAGGAAAAGCGGGCCGAAGACGCCGCTTAATCCAGATTAGAATTTGGGCAAAATGAAGGGGGCTGGCGATCGTTCGCCGGCCCCCTTTTTCGCGTTCTCTTCGCGTCGCCAAAGATTTTTGCGCTGCGTTGCAAAATTGCACCATCGTCAAACTGCTATAAAATTCCCTATTTTATGTATGTAATACAGCATTTTATTGACCGGTCCTGAGATCGCACATCCCTCGCGACCCGTCTATCCACCGTCCTGTCCCGGCTATCATGCTGCATTGTAACAAAAGTGCAGCCGCCGCATCACAAGGGCGACGCCGGCGGTCGCCAGAGAGCGGCTACAGCTTGCAGCAATCGCTTGGTGGAGCGGTGAACCGACCGCTTGGGAAAAAGGGACTAGGGGTCACATGAAACATCTGAAGATCTTGCTGGCGGCGAGCGTCGCCGGCATCGGCATGGCGGCAACCATGGGTGCGCCGGCGCATGCGCAGGAAACCACCTCGTCGATCCGCGGCACGGTGACGGCGGAGGGCGCGCCGGTCGTGGGCGCTCGGGTCCAGATCACGCATGTGCCGACCGGAACATCGGCGTCCGCCACCACCGATGCGTCCGGCGGCTTTTCCGCCACGGGCCTGCGCGTGGGCGGTCCCTACAGCGTTCGCGTCACCGCATCGGGCTACAGCGATGCGACGGTGACGGACATCCAGACCGTCGTCGGTCAGGAATTCTCCCTGCCCGTCGCACTGGTCAGCGAAGGCGACGCAATCGTCGTCACGGCGTCCAAAATTCGCGGCGCTGGCAATATCTCGGCGGGTCCGGCTCTCGTGTTGACAGCGGCGCAGATCAGCAAGATCGCGTCGGTCAATCGCGACATTCGCGACATCGCGGCGCGCGATCCGTTCGCGACGCTCGACACGAGCCAGACGACGGGTCGTCAGGTTTCCTTCGCGGGGCAGAACCCGCGCTTCAACCGGTTCACCGTGGACGGCGTCCCCATCACCGACAGCTTCGGTCTCAACCCCGATGCGCTGCCTTCGCGCCGGGGGCCGGTGCCGCTCGATTCCATCGGGCAGTTCGAAACCAAGGTCGCGCCTTATGACATTCGCGAAGGCTTTTTTCAGGGCGGCGTTTCCAACGCGATCCTGAAATCGGGCACCAACGAATTTCATGGCACCGCCTTCTACACTTTCAGTTCGGACGAACTGACGGGCAAGCGGACGAAGCCCTATATCCTCAACCCCACGGGGCGCATCGTGCAGCCCAATTTCACCAGCAAGGATTTCGGCGCGGAGATTTCCGGGCCGATCATCAAGGACAAGCTGTTCTTCATGATCGCGGCGGAGCGGGTGCGCGCGGCGCGTCCGGTCGCCTTCGGCACGCAGGAGGATAATGCGGGGACGCCGGTCATCAACGCGCGCGATGCCGACCTTGAGCGCATCGTTCAGATTTCGAAGGACAAATATGGCTTCGACCCCGGCGGCATCCTGCGGTCCGACGGAGACGAGGACGATCGTCTGGTCGGCAAGATCGACGCGAACCTGTCCGAAACGCAGCGCGTATCGCTGACGGGCCTGTATACCAAGGACTCGCTGAACGTCAGCACGACGACCGGCACGCGCGACCTTGGCCTGATGTCGAACGCCTACAAGAAGCCCAACAAGATGAAAGCGGGCATCGTCAACTGGAATGCCGACTGGACCGATGCGTTTTCGACCGAAACGCGCGCGCTCTACAAGACATATGACAGTGGCCAGTTCCCCCTCATGGGGCGGACGGCGCAGATGTCTGTCTGCGCCGCGCCGACTTCGGAGCCGCGGAATGTCCAAACGGGCACACCACCCGTGCCCAGCGTCGCGACCAATGTCAGCATCGTTTGCGGGACCGGCACCGGAACGCCGCAGTTCGTTCTGGGATCGGGCGGTCCCAGCCAGTCGAACATCCTGCGCATCCGCACCTGGGGCGGATCGGTGTCGGCCAAGCTGAAGGCGGGGGATCATAATTTCCGCATGCTCGCCGAATGGAACCACACCAAGTCGTTCAACCTGTTCGTAAATCCGTCAGCAGGCACATATTATTTCGACAGCATCCAGGATTTCGCCAACGGCACGGCGACATCGTTCAGCTATAATAACGCAGGGTCGCTCGACCCCAACGACGCGGCGGCGAGCTTCTCCTACGACGCATACACCTTCGGTCTGCAGGACGACTGGCGCGTCAACAGCCAGCTCAATATCGGCATCGGCCTGCGCTACGACCTGTTCGGAATGGACAGCAAGCCGGCGGTCAATCCGAACTTCGCCCGCCGTTACGGCTTCACCAACGCCAGCAATATCGGCGGCATCGGCCTGTTTCAGCCGCGGTTCGGCATCACCTACAAGCCGACGCCTCGCCTGACGATCCGTGGCGGCGGCGGCATCTTCGGCGGTGGATCGCCCGATGTCTATATCGGCAATTCTTTCTCGAACACGGGCGTCATCAATACGTCGATCACCGCGCGGCAGACGGACGGCGGCGTCTATCAGTTGAACGGATCGGCGGCGAACGGAGGCAGCGCGGCGGCGTCTTCTATCCTCAACAATCCGTCCTACACGAACATCCCCGCCGCCGCGAACACGGCGGTCCAGACGGCGGCTGCCGGCCTCTCGGCCAATCCCAACGCCACGACCTCGCTCAACGCCATCGACCCCAATTTCAAGGCGCCCAACCAGTTCCGGGGCACTTTGTCGGTCGATTATGAGGCCGATTTCGGCGCGCTGGGCGATGGCTGGCGTTTCGGTGCGGACCTGCTTTACAGCAAGGTGCGGCAGCAGGTGATCGTTACCGATCTGCGCTCGGTGCCGATCCCCGGATCGTTCACGCCGGACGGCCGCCAGCGTTATCAGAACCTGCTTCCCGGAACGACGCCCGGCTCGCGTTCGACCGACACAGGGCAGGATCTGCTGCTCACCAACACCAGTTACGGTCGCGGATGGATCGGCGTGTTGCGCGCGGAAAAGAGCTGGGACTGGGGTCTGACCCTGTCGGGTGCCTATACGCGGCAGGACGTCCGGGACGCGGGCGCGCTGACGTCTTCGCAGGCCAGTTCGATCTACGGCAACGGTGCCAATTATGACGCGAATTTCGGCGGCCGCGGCCATTCGAACGACGAAGTGCGGTGGGCGTTCCGATACAATGCGTCGTTCGAACGCGCATTCTTCGGCGACTATAAAACGCGCCTCGACCTGTTCGGCACGACGCGGGCCGGCGCGCGCTACAGCTATGTCATGCAGGATCTGTCGGGCGGCCGTTCGGGCGTATTCGGCACGGCGGGCAGCGCGTCGCGCTATCTCTTCTACGTCCCGACCGGCATCAACGATCCCAAGGTCATATATGACAGCGACGCCACGCGCGATCGCATCAATGCGATCATCGAAGGATCGGGCCTGAACGGCTATCGTGGCCAGATCGCGCCGCGTAACGCGTTCCGCTCCAAGGCGTTCACCCGGATCGACCTGCATGTGGAGCAGGAAGTGCCGTTGCCGCTCGGAGCGCGTTTCTCGCTCTTTGCCGACGTGGAGAATTTCACCAACTTCCTGAACCACAAATGGGGTCAGCAGTTGCGGTCGAGCTTCCCGTTCCGCAAGACGGTGGCGAAGGTGAGTTGCGTTGCATCGGGCGGCAATGCCTGCGCGCAGTATAAATATGAGCAGCCCTCGACCGATACGGTGCTGGCCGACGAACTGGTGACCACCAACGGATCTTCGCTCTATTCGGTGCGGGTGGGCGCGCGCATCAGCTTCTGACGCGAGCGAGATCGAGAAAGGAAAAAGGCGGGATTATCCCGCCTTTTTTCATTTGAGGCAGCCGTCCAGTCCATCCCGCTGAACAATCCCGATCCGCCGGGCGATGGTGTTGCCGTAGCGGCGCGTGAAGCCACCGGGCGCGACGGCGGCCCGTTTCTTGGGGAGGGGGAGGACCGCCGCGATGCGCGCGGCTTCGGCGCGGGAAAGCCTGCCCGCGCCGTGATGGAAATAGCGGATCGCGCCCGCCTGCACGCCATAGGTGCCGATGCCGGTTTCCGCGACGTTCAGGTAAACCTCCATGATGCGCCGCTTGCCCCACACAGCCTCGATCAGAACGGTGAACCACGCTTCCAGCCCCTTGCGCACGAAGCCGCCGCCCTGCCAGAGAAAGACATTCTTGGCGGTCTGCTGACTGATGGTCGACCCGCCGCGGATGCGTCCGCCGCTGGCATTGTGGATCGCCGCCTTGGCGATGGCGTCGACGTCGAAACCGTGATGTGTGCAGAATTTCCCGTCCTCCGACGCGATGGCGGCGCGCGGCATGTTCGGGTCGATCTCGTCCAGCGGTGTCCAGTCCTTCGTGATGCCGTTGGGATCGAACAGCATGGTCAGCGTCACTGGCGGCGGCACGAAGCGGTAGATCAGCACCATCAACAGCGACAGGGCGGCAAAGCCGAGCAGCAGCTTGAGCGGGAGGAGCAGCCAGCGGCGGCGGCGGGGTGCGGTTTTTGCGATCATGCCCGTTCGTAACGCGCTCGCACCGTCGGGTTCAAGCGGGACCGTCATGCAAAGAAAAAGCCCCGGATCGCTCCGGAGCTTTTCTTCTCGACCGATGAGGGACTCAGGCGGCGGCGAGTTTCGCCATCCGGCTCAGCCGGTCGCCCGCGATCCGCATCATCGCCTTCTGCAGCTTTTCGAAGGCGCGCACCTCGATCTGGCGGACACGCTCGCGGCTGACGCCATAGACCTGGCTCAGTTCCTCCAGAGTCTTCGGCTCTTCCGCGAGGCGGCGTTCGGCGAGGATGTGCTTTTCCCGATCGTTAAGATCGGTCATCGCCTCGACCAGCATCTCGTGGCGCTGGGTCTTTTCCTGCTCCTCGGCAACGCGTTCGTCCTGAAGCGGGTCGTTATCCTGCAACCAGTCCTGCCACTGACCCTCGCCATCCTCGCGCATCGGGACATTGAGCGACGTGTCGCCGCCCATCGCCATGCGACGGTTCATCGACACGACATCGTCTTCCGACACGCCAAGATCGGTCGCGATCTTCGTGACGTCTTCAGGATGCAGATCGCCGTCCTCGAACGCCTCGATGCTGTTCTTCATGCGGCGGAGGTTGAAGAAGAGCTTCTTCTGCGACGCGGTGGTGCCCATTTTCACAAGGCTCCACGACCGCAGGATGAATTCCTGGATCGAAGCCCTGATCCACCACATCGCGTAGGTCGCCAGACGGAAGCCGCGATCCGGCTCGAACTTCTTCACGCCCTGCATCAGGCCGATATTGCCTTCGCTGATGAGTTCGCTCACGGGCAGGCCGTAGCCGCGATAGCCCATCGCGATCTTCGCCACGAGGCGCAGGTGCGAAGTTACAAGCTGCGCCGCAGCTTCAGGGTCCTGATGCTCCTGATAGCGCTTCGCCAGCATATATTCCTGCTCAGGCTTGAGCAGCGGAAATTTGCGGATTTCCGACAGATAGCGGTTGAGGCTGGCTTCACCGCCCAGCGCCGGAACCGCAGGGACATTGCTCCTGGCCATGTCGTCACCTTTCCCTTTCATGCGCGGCGGGACCCAGAAGAGGCGTCGCTGCGCCGTCGCAAACTTATCCAAAACTATACGTGAAGCGCGCTTAACAGTTCCTGCATATCGCTCGGTAATGCACTTTGGAACAGCAGAGGCTTATCCGTTGACGGATGTATGAACCCCAGCGTTCTTGCGTGCAATGCCTGCCTTTTGAAACCCAGCGTTTCCAGTATCGTTTTGAAACCTTTTCTCTCTCTACCGTAAAGCGGATCTCCGATCAAGGGGTGACCCGCATGCGCCATGTGGACGCGAACCTGATGCGTGCGGCCGGTTTCGAGCCTGCATTCGACCGCAGCAGCGCCCCGCAGCCTTTCCATGATCCGATAATGGGTGACGGCATGTTTGCCGCGCCCTTCCCGATGAACCGCCATTTTCTTTCGATCGGCGTCGGACCGGCCGATCCATGTGTCGACGGTCCCGGCCGCAGACTGCGGATGGCCGTACACGATCGCGGTGTAGAGCCGCTGGATACTATGGTCCTTGAACTGCCGCGCCAGCCCTTCATGCGCCCGGTCGGTCTTGGCGACGACGAGCAGGCCCGACGTGTCCTTGTCGATGCGATGGACGATGCCGGGCCGGGCCACGCCGCCGATGCCGGACAACTGCCCGGCGCAATGATGCAGCAGCGCGTTGACCAGCGTTCCGTCGAGATTGCCCGCAGCGGGATGAACGACGAGACCGGCGGGCTTGTCCACGACGATCAGGTCCGCGTCCTCATGCACGATGGTGAGCGGGATATCCTGTGCCACCGTGTCGAGCGGCGTCGCTTCGGGCAAAGTCACCAGAAAGGACTGGCCGGCGGCGACCTTCATGGAGGCGGTCATGCGCCCGGCCTGATGGCTGCGCACATGGCCTGCGCCGATCAGCGCCTTGAGCCGCTCGCGCGACAGGTCGGGCAGCAGGTCCGCCAGCGCGCGGTCCAGCCGCAGCCCGTCCTGCGCCTCGCCGATGGCTGCCTCGATGATGGAAACCCCCGAACCCATGGACTAGGGATGTAGGAATGCGGGTTACAATATCAAGAGCCGATCTGGAACAAATCGTGACTGCGGCGGCGGGCAGCGAGGAGGAGATCTGCGGTCTGCTGCTGGGTGAAGGGGCGAACATCAGGGAGGTCCGCGCGACTCTCAACGTCGCTCCCGACCCCGCCCGGCATTTCGAGATCGACCCCGCCGCCCTGATCGCGGCGTACCGGTCCGCGCGGGAAGGGGGGCGGCAGGTGCTCGGCCATTATCATTCGCATCCTTCGGGCGTGGCGGCGCCATCCGCCACCGATGCCGCCTGCGCCTCGCCGGACGGGAGCCTCTGGCTGATCGTGGCGGACGGGAAGGCGGCCCTGTGGCGAGCCGGGGCGGACGACGCAGGGCAGTTGCGTTTCACGTCCGTTGCGCTGGACAGCCGGTGACCGAAAGGCGTCGAGCCGGGCTTGCATAGTCGAACCGGGCAGCGCATTAGCCTGATTGCGCTTTTTCTCCAATTATCCGGCGATCCCAAACCGCATGACCAACCCGACCGACAGCATCGAATTCGCCAGCCTGCTCTGCTCGCGCCTGTGCCATGACCTGCTCAGCCCCGTGGGTGCGCTGAACAACGGGCTGGAACTGATGGCGGACGAAACGGACCCGGAAATGCGCGCCCGCTGTCTGGAACTGCTGACCGATAGCGCGCGAACGTCCGCGAACAAGCTCAAATTCTTCCGCCTGGCCTTCGGTTCGGCGGGCGGGTTCGGCGACGCCGTGCCGCCCCATGAAGCGCGCGTTGCGATCGAGGGCATGTTCGCGACGGCGGGCCGGGTGAAGGTAGGCTGGATGGTCGAGGAGCAGTTGCTCGACAAGCTGGCGGCCAAGATCCTGCTTAATCTGGCGCTGATCGCGGGGGACGCGCTGGTGCGCGGCGGTCAGCTCGACATCGGGGCGGAAACGCGGCCCGGCGTGACCGAGATCGTCGTGCGCGCCGAAGGGCCAAAGGTCGTGCTCGATCCGGACCTGCGCGCCGCGCTGGCGGGCACGCTGCCGGTCGAGGGGCTGGCGTCGCGCACGGCAGCCGCCTGGATGATCCGTCAACTGGTGCTGGGCGCGAAGGGAGAGATCGCGCTCTCCCCGCCGGGCGAGCCGGTTCTGCTTTTCGGCGCGTCCATCCCCACCCGCGCCTGACACCGGCGGTCCGCCGCCAACCCGCGCTCAGCCGTCTCCGTCGCTGTCGCATCCATCAACGAAAAGCCCGGCCGCATCGCTGCGACCGGGCTTTTTCTTTACCGTCCTGATCGGGATCAGGCGCTGTAATACATGTCGAATTCGACCGGCGACGGTGCCATTTCCCAGCGGTACACTTCGGGCCACTTCAGCTCGATATAGGCTTCGATCTGATCCTTGGTGAACACGTCGCCCTTCAGCAGGAAGTCATGGTCGGCTTCCAGGCTGTTGAGCGCTTCACGGAGCGAACCGCAGACGGTCGGCACCTGGCTCAGTTCTTCGGGCGGCAGATCGTAGAGATTCTTGTCCATCGCGGCGCCCGGATGGATCTTGTTCTCGATGCCATCGAGACCGGCCATCAGCAGCGCGGCGTAGCACAGATAGGGGTTCGCCATCGCGTCGGGGAAGCGGAATTCCACGCGCTTCGCCTTGGCGCCCGCGCCATAGGGGATGCGGCAGGAAGCCGAACGGTTGCGCGCCGAGTAAGCGAGCAGCACCGGCGCTTCGAAGCCCGGCACCAGACGCTTGTAGCTGTTGGTGGTCGGGTTGGTGAACGCGTTGAGCGCCTTTGCGTGCTTGATGACGCCGCCGATGAAATAGAGGCAGGTGTCGCTGAGGCCCGCATAGCCGTCGCCCGCGAAGAGCGGCTTGCCCTTTTCCCAGATCGACATGTGGGTGTGCATGCCGCTGCCATTGTCCTGCGCGATCGGCTTGGGCATGAAGGTCGCGGTCTTGCCATAGGCCTGCGCAACCATCTGAACCACATACTTATAGATCTGCATGCGGTCGGCGGTCTGAACCAGCGTGCCGAAGGTCAGGCCCAGTTCGTGCTGCGCGGCGGCGACTTCGTGGTGGTGCTTGTCGCAGGGCAGGCCCATTTCGAGCATGGTCGAAACCATCTCGGCGCGGATGTCGGTGCAGGGATCGACCGGCGCGACGGGGAAATAACCGCCCTTGGCGCGGGGGCGATGGCCGAGGTTGCCGCCTTCATATTCCTTGCCGGTGTTGGTCGGCAGTTCAATGTCGTCGATCTTGAAGTAGCTCTGCGAGTAATCATTCTCAAAGCGGACATCGTCGAACATGAAGAATTCGGCTTCTGGGCCGACATAGATGGTGTCGCCGAAACCGGCCGACTTGACGAAGGCCTCCGCGCGCTTGGCGCAGGAGCGGGGGTCGCGGCTGTAGAGTTCGCCGGTGTCCGGCTCCACGATGTCGCAGAAGATGATGAGCATCGGCGTCGCACTGAACGGATCGACATAGACGGCGTCGAGATCGGGCTTGAGGATCATGTCCGATTCGTTGATCGCCTTCCAGCCTTCGATCGACGAACCGTCGAACATCAGCCCCTGGGTCAGTTCATCCTCGCCCAGCACGCTCGACACCATGGTCAGGTGCTGCCACTTGCCCTTGGGATCGGTGAAGCGGACATCGACCCATTCGATTTCCTTTTCCTCGATCATCTTGAGGATGTCTTTTGGCGTGTTGGCCATGTGCAGTTGCCCTTCTTTCATAAGGAACCCCCCCGAAGGGGTCGTTGACGTTGCGGATCGCCGGCCCCCTGCAAGCCGGCGGCGGAAATATCAGATGGCGTCGCTGTCGCGTTCACCGGTGCGGATACGCACCGCGCCTTCGATGTTGGAGATGAAAATCTTGCCGTCGCCGATCCGGCCCGTCTGGGCGGCGGCGCTGATGGCTTCGACGACGCGATCCGCAAGGCTGTCGTCGACGACGACTTCCAGCTTCACCTTGGGAAGGAAATCGACGACATATTCGGCGCCCCGATAGAGTTCGGTATGGCCCTTCTGCCGGCCGAAACCCTTGGCTTCGGTCACGGTGATGCCGGACACGCCCACTTCGTGCAGCGCTTCCTTCACCTCGTCCAGCTTGAACGGCTTGATGATCGCCTCGATCTTTTTCATCACTTCAAATCCCAACCCATGACGCTCGCCCATGGCAGCGGTGCGAAGCCCGCTGGCCCTGCCTCGAACAGACGATCATCATGCCCTCGAGGCGGCGCCGTCCATCCTTACCAAACAATTACCGTGCCAAGTCGCGAATCGCTAGGACATGCTTTCGGCGATGCAGCAATCTTTGTCCATATTGCCCGCTTTGCATGCAATTTTGCGGCGTCATGCCTGTTTTTTGAGCAACGCTGTTCTGCTATCAGGCGCCGTAGGGCGGGCAGTCCAGACCGGTCGGGCTTCTGGTGAAAATCTCGCAACCGGTTTCGGTGATGCCGATGCTGTGTTCGAACTGGGCCGACAGCGACCGGTCGCGGGTCACGGCGGTCCAGCCATCGTCCAGCATCTTCACGCCCGCCTTGCCGATGTTGATCATCGGCTCGATGGTGAAGAACATGCCGGGCCTCAGTTCCGGCCCGGTGTCGGGGCGGCCGATATGCACCACTTCGGGGCTGTCGTGGAAGACGCGCCCGAGACCGTGGCCGCAGAAATCGCGCACCACGCCGTAGCGGTGCTTTTCGGCGTGCCGCTGGATCACATGGCCGATATCGCCCAGATGATTGCCCGGCTTTGCCTGCTCGATGCCGAGCATCAGGCATTCATAGGTCACTTCGATCAGGCGGCGCGCCTTGATCGAGGTTTCGCCCGCCACATACATGCGGCTGCTGTCGCCATGCCATCCGTCGACCAGCGGGGTCACGTCGATGTTGAGGATGTCGCCGTCCTTCAGCCGGTAGTCGCCGGGGATGCCGTGGCAGATCACATTGTTGAGGCTGGTGCAGCAGCTGTGGGTGTAGCCCCGATAGCCCAGAGTCGCAGGCACGCCGCCGCCGTCCAGCGTCATCGCGCGCACGATGTCGTCCAGTTCGCCCGTGGTCACGCCCGGCACCACATGCGGCACCAGCGCGTCGAGGATCTCCGCCGCCAGCCGCCCCGCCTTGCGCATCCCGGCAAAGCCCGTTTCATCGTAAAGCTTGATCGCGGCGGAGCGCGTAACCGGCATGTCCGCCGTCATCGTCATATAATCCGTCATGCAGCGTTTATAGGGCGTCATCCCGGATATTGCGAGAGGCGCTAGGCAGGGCGCGATACGCGGGTTAAAGGCTGGGCATGGCCGACCACCAACGCATCTGGATCGCCGCGCTGATCGTGATCGGCGACGAAATTCTTTCCGGCAGAACGCAGGACAGGAATATCGCGCAGATCGCGGCCTGGCTGAACGTGCAGGGCATCCGGTTGCGCGAAGTCCGCGTGGTTCCCGATGTGACCGAAGCGATCGTGGAAGCCGTCAACAGCCTGCGCGTGCGCAACGATTATCTGTTCACGACCGGCGGGATCGGTCCCACGCATGACGACATCACGGTGGACGCGATTGCCGCGGCGCTTGGCGTCGGGGTGGTCGTCCATCCCGAAGCGCGCGCGGTGCTGGAGCGCTATTATGAAACGCGCGGCGGCCTGACCGAAGCGCGGCTGCGCATGGCGCGGGTGCCCGAAGGCGCGAGCCTGATCGAGAACCGCATGTCGGGCGCGCCGGGCATCCGGCACGGCAATATCTTCATCATGGCGGGCGTACCGCATATCACGGCGGGGATGCTCGACGCGCTGACCGGAACGCTGGAGGGCGGATTGCCGCTGCTGTCGGCCACGATCGGCTGCTGGGTGGCGGAAAGCGAGGTCGCCGACCTGCTGCGCGCGGTCGAAAAGGCGCATGGAGATTGCCAGATCGGCAGCTATCCGTTTTTCCGGGAAGGGCGGACCGGGGCGAATTTCGTCGTGCGCTCGACCGATCGGGCCGCGCTCGATGCCTGCGCCGGTGCGTTGACCGAGGCGCTGGGCGCGGGCGGGTGGATCGCGACGCAGGGCGGCATCTGAGCCCTCCCTCGCCGGAAACGAAAACGGCGCCCGACAGGGGGCGCCGTCTCCTCAAGTCAGTGCAGCGCGATCAGCGCTTGTCGACCGGCACATAGTCGCGCTCGGTCGGGCCGGTGTAGAGCTGGCGCGGGCGGCCGATCTTCTGCGCCGGGTCGGAGATCATCTCGTTCCACTGCGCGACCCAGCCCACGGTGCGGGCGAGGGCGAAGAGCACCGTGAACATCTCGGTCGGGAAGCCGATGGCCGAGAGGATGACGCCGGAATAGAAGTCCACATTGGGATAGAGCTTCTTTTCGATGAAGTAAGGATCGTTGAGCGCGATCTGCTCCAGTTCCTTCGCGACGTCGAACACCGGATCGTTGACGCCCAGCTTTTCGAGCACGTCCTTCGCGGTCTTCTGCATCACGGTCGCGCGGGGATCGTAATTTTTGTAGACGCGGTGGCCAAAGCCCATCAGGCGGAACGGATCGTCCTTGTTCTTGGCGCGGGCGATATATTCGGGGATGCGGTCCACTGTGCCGATTTCACGCAGCATGTTGAGCGCGGCTTCGTTCGCGCCGCCATGCGCCGGACCCCAGAGGCAGGCGATGCCCGCCGCGATGCAGGCAAAGGGATTGGCGCCCGAAGAACCGGCGAGGCGAACGGTCGAGGTCGAGGCGTTCTGCTCATGGTCGGCGTGCAGGATGAAGATCTTGTCCATCGCATCGGCGATCACCGGATCGACCACATATTCCTCAGCCGGGACGGAGAAGGTCATGCGCAGGAAATTGGCGGTGTAGCTGAGGTCGTTGCGCGGATACACGAAGGGCTGGCCCACCGAATATTTGTAGGCCATCGCCGCAATCGTCGGCATCTTGGCGATCAGGCGGTGGCTCGCGATGCGGCGCTGGGCGGGATCGTTGATGTCCGTCGAGTCGTGGTAGAAGGCCGAAAGCGCGCCGACCACGCCCACCATGATCGCCATCGGGTGCGCATCGCGGCGGAAACCGCGGAAGAAGGTGGTGAGCTGTTCATGCACCATGGTGTGACGCGTGATGGTGGTGGTGAACTCTTCCAGTTCCGCCTTCGACGGCAGTTCGCCGTTCAGCAGCAGATAGCAGACCTCCATGAAGCTCGACTGCTCGGCCAACTGGCCGATGGGGTAGCCGCGATGCAGCAGCACGCCTTCGTCGCCGTCGATATAAGTGAGGCCGGATTCGCAGCTCGCCGTCGAGGTAAAGCCGGGATCATAGGTGAACATGCCGGTGTTGGCGTAAAGCTTTCGCACGTCGATGACCTGCGGCCCTACGGTGCCATCCATGATGGCATAATCCTGGCTGTTCTCGCTGATGGTCAGACTGGCTTTGTTATCGGACATCTTGTTCTCCTTGAGTGCCATCAACCGGCTGAAGCGTGCCCTGCCGCAGCCAGTCGTTCCAAGCTCTCCTCTTTTCCCAGAAGGAAGAGGACATCAAAAATACCTGGCGAGACGGTGCGCCCGGTCAGCGCCGCCCGCAAAGGCTGCGCCACCTTGCCCAGCCCCAGGCCGGCATCCTCCGCCACGCGGCGAATTGCTTCTTCGATCGCCTCGACCGTCCAGAACTGGACGGGTCGGAGAGCGTCGGCTGTCCTGGCCAGCAGCGCGCGCGCGGGTTCGTCTAGCAGAGCCGAAGCCTTCTCGTCAAAATCGAGAGGGGCGATCTTGAACAGGAATTGCGCGCCCTCGGCGATTTCCACCAGCGTCTTTGCGCGCGGCTTGAGCTGGGGCATCGCCTGAGAGAGGAGAGCGCGGTCCTCATCCGACAGCGACTTGCCCGACCATGCCTCCAGCCGGGGCGCGACGAGAGCGGCGAGGCGAACGTCGTCGGCTTCGCGCAGATAATGGCCGTTGAGATTTTCGAGCTTCTTGATGTCGAAGCGGGAGGGCGAGCGGCCCACGCCGCCGATGTCGAACAGTTCGATGGCGCGGTCGAGGGAAATGATCTCCTCGTCGCCATGGCCCCAGCCCAGACGGAGCAGATAGTTGAGCACCGCTTCGGGGAGCATGCCCATCTCGTCGCGATAGGCGTCAACGCCCAGCGCGCCGTGCCGTTTCGACAGCTTGGCCCCGTCAGCGCCGTGGATCAGCGGAATGTGGGCGTAGACCGGCTCTTCCCAGCCCCCCTCGATATTGGCCATAGCCTTGATGATCGTCAGTTGCCGGAAGGCGTTGTTGAGATGATCGTCGCCGCGAATGACGTGAGTGACGCCCATGTCATGATCGTCCACGACAACGGCCAGCATATAGGTAGGCGTGCCGTCCGACCGTAGCAGGATCATGTCGTCCAGCTCTGCATTCTGCACGACGACGCGGCCCTGCACCGCATCCTCGATCACCGTTTCGCCTTCGCGCGGCGCCTTGATGCGGATGACGAAGGGCGCGGCTTCGGGCGCTTCCTCGGGCGAGCGGTCGCGCCAGCGCCCGTCATAGCGCAGCGGCTGTTTTGCCGCGCGCTGCTGCTCGCGCAGTTCGGCGAGTTCTTCGGGCGTGGCGAAACATTTATAGGCATGCCCTGCCGACAGAAGCTGATGCGCGACTTCGGCGTGGCGGGGCGTCCGTTCGAACTGGAAAACGGCAGGTTCGTCCCCGGCGAGGCCCAGCCACTCCAGCCCGTCGAAGATCGCGGCGACCGCCGCGTCGGTGGAGCGCGCCCGGTCGGTGTCTTCGATCCGCAACAGGAACCTGCCGCCATGGTGGCGCGCGAACAGCCAGTTGAAGAGCGCGGTGCGGGCGCCGCCAATATGCAGAAACCCCGTGGGAGAGGGCGCGAAACGGGTCACGATGGCTTTGTTCATTCCCGTTGCACTCGCCGTCATAATCTTCGACATTCGCCCTTGCGACCCATGAATGCGACGCCCCCTAGCATGGCTTTTGCGCCACGACAAACCTCCCTTGCGGGTGGAATCGCCCTTGCGGGCGCGCGGAGTTTTGCGAGTCTGGAAGCCGTTCTGGAGCGGGAGCGCGAGCAGATCGGCCTTTGGGTGCCGGTTGCGCTGGGCGCGGGGATCGCCGCGTGGTTCATCCTGCCCAGTGCGGCGCAATGGTTCGCCTTCTGCTGCGCGATGCTGTCTTTTGGATGCACTGCGCTCTTTTTGCCACAGGGCGCGCGTATTCGGCAGGTCGTGCTGGCGGGCGCGCTGCTCGCCTGTTTCGGCTGTGTCCTGATATGGGGCAAGGCAATGCTGTTCGGGCAGCCGCCGATGGCGCGTCCGCTGTTCACGCAGGTGGCCGGAGAGGTGCGGTCCGTTCAGGCCGTTCCCGCGCAGGCCATGGTGCGGGCGATGATCCGCCCGATCGCCCGGCCCGATCTTCCCGCGACGATCCGCGTCAATATCGCGGAGGTGGACGTGCCCGCAGGGCTGGGGGCAGGCGCGGTCATCCGGTTTCGCTCGCGGCTCATGCCGCCCGCCCAGCCGAGCCTGCCGGGCGGTTATGATTTCGCGCTGCGCGCCTATTTCCTGGGCATCGGGGCCACCGGCAAGGCGCTGAAGCCTGTCGAAGTCCTGAAAGCCTCGAATGCGCCGCCGGGCCTTCGGGCACGACTGTTCAGCCATATTCTCAGCCGGGTCGACGGACCGGCGGAGGGCATTGCGGCGGCGCTGGCGACCGGGGATCAGGGCGCGATTGCCGATGCCGATGCCGAAGCGATGCGGCGCAGCGGTCTGGCGCATCTCCTTTCCATCAGCGGGCTGCATGTCACGGCGCTGATCGGCGCGGTGATTTTCCTGCTGATGCGCGTGCTGGCGCTCAGCCGCCGGGCAGCGCTCGACTGGCCGCTCATGATGATCGCGGGGGCGGGGGGCGCGCTTGCGGGGATCGGCTATACGCTGCTGACCGGCGCGGAAGTGCCCACGGTGCGATCCTGCGTCGCGGCGCTGCTGGTGCTGGGCGGGCTGGCGATGGGGCGCGACGCGATCACGCTGCGGCTGGTGGCGGCAGGCGCGATCGTGGTGCTGGTCTTCTGGCCCGAAGCCCTTGTCGGTCCCAGTTTCCAGATGAGTTTCATGGCGGTGACGGCGCTGGTGGCGCTGGGCGAGCATCGGCGCTTCCGTGCCTTTGCGACGGCGCGGGACGAGCGCCGCTGGAGGAAGGCCGCGCGGCTGCTCGCCGTGACGCTGGCGACGGGGTTCGCGGTCGAGCTGGCGCTGATGCCGATTGCGCTGTTTCATTTTCACAAGGCGGGGCTGCTGGGCGCGTTCGCCAATATCGTCGCCATTCCGCTGACCACCTTCGTCGTCATGCCTCTGGAAGCGGCTGCGCTGCTGATGGACAGCGTCGGCGCGGGCGCGCCTTTCTGGTGGCTGACGCGGCAGGCGCTCGACCTGTTGCTGGCCATCGCGCATGGTGTGGCGGGCAGTCCGATGGCGACGATGCTGGCCCCGACGACGAGCGCCGCGGCATTCGGAATTGCGATGACGGGCCTGCTGTGGATGCTGTTGTGGCGGGGGCGGATGCGCTGGTGGGGGGCGCCGCCCCTTGTCGTGGCGATGGCTCTGGCGCTGCTCGCGCCCGCCCCGGACCTGCTCGTCACGGGGGACGGGCGGCATGTGGCGGTGCGTACCGCCGATGGCATGGCGATCCTGCGCGACCGGGCGGGGGATTATGTGCGGGACAGTTTTTCCGAAAGCGCCGGGTTCGATGGCGCGCTTTCAGCGCTGGCGGATCATCCCGCCGCCCGATGCTCGGACGATCTGTGCGCCATGCACCTGACCGGCGGCGGGCGAAAGTGGCGGCTCCTCTTCACGCGCAGCAAGGTCCGGATCGACCGCGATCCTTTCGAGAAGCAATGTGCCGACGCCGACATCATCGTCAGCGACCGCCGCCTGCCGCGCTGGTGCCGCCCCCGCTGGCTGAAGGCCGACAGCCGCCTGCTGCGGCGCACCGGCGGCCTGTCGATCGACCTGCGAAGCGGCGAAGTTCACACCGTTCTCCAGCCCGGCGACGCGCACCCGTGGATCGCGCCCGCCGCAGGCTGGCCGCGCCCTCAGTTATATCGGCGCAGCAGGCCAGCGAGCTTGCCCTGAATGCGCACCTGCCGGGGATCGTAGATCTGCGGTTCATAGGCGGCGTTGGCGGGATCGAGCCGGACGCGCGATCCGTCGCGGCGGAAATATTTGAGCGTCGCTTCGCTTTCGTCGATCAGTGCCACGACGATCTGCCCCTCGCGCGCGACGTCGGTGCGCTGGATCAGGGCGAAGTCGCCGTCGAGGATGCCCGCCTCCATCATCGAATCGCCCGACACTTCGAGCGCATAATGATCGCCCGCACCCAGCAGGGCGGCAGGCACGGACAGCATATTCTGCCCCTCCATCGCCTCGATGGGAACGCCCGCCGCGATCCGGCCGTGCAGCGGGATTTCGATCACGTCATTGGCAGCGACGGGAAGGGCGGGGGATGCCTTCGCCTTCGGGGCGATGGACGGCACCGGCGTGCGATGCATGGCGTCGGGGAGCTTGAGCACTTCGAGCGCACGGGCACGATTGGGCAGGCGGCGGATGAAACCGCGTTCCTCCAGCGCGTTGATGAGGCGGTGAATGCCCGACTTGGACCGCAGGTCGAGCGCGTCCTTCATCTCCTCGAAAGAGGGCGAGACGCCGCCTTCTTCCAGTCGGGTCTGGATGAAACTCAGCAATTCCTGCTGCTTCGGCGTCAACATCGCATCGGTCCTCCGTGGAACGTATGAGGAACGCATAGGAAACACATGGAGGTTCGTCAAGCGGCAAACCGTGTGGCGAGCCGCATGGAACGGAAGGATCAGCACGGCGTTCGTGCGGGGAAGCCGACGACGATCGGTGCAGGAGAGAATGCATGCCCGATACCCGCCCTGACCTCCGCCACAATCCGCCGGTGCGGGTCAGGGAGCGGGATGTTCGCCGCCTGCGGCCGCTCGACCGGCAGATGGGCGACGAGCAGCGTCACAATTCCCCTCCGGGCGAGCAGCAGTTCCGCTAGGCCAGAAGATTCACAGCGGCAGAATCGACACGATGTCGCCCGGTGCGGCAGGTGGGCTGCCAGCGGCGCGGACAATCAGGCAGTCGGCGAGCGAAAGGGCGGCCGTGGCCGCGCTGTCCTGCGATGTGACAGAGACGACGCCGCCGGCACCCCGATAGGCTCTCAGATAGTCGTCACGCTCCCCGACCTGCGGCAATGCGGAGGCGAGGCGTGCCTGAGCGGTGCGGGGGAGCGGGTCCGCCGCCCCGCTCATGTGGCGCACGAGCGGCAGCAGGAAGAGCGTGGCGGTGACGAAGGCCGATACCGGATTGCCGGGCAGGCCCAGGAACAGCGCATTCCCCATCCGTCCGGCCATCAGCGGCTTACCGGGGCGCATCCGGATCTTCCAGAAGTCGAGCGCGCCGCCCGCTTTATCGAAGGCGGGGCGGACGAGGTCGTGATCGCCGACCGACGCGCCCCCGGTCGAAACGATGATGTCAGCGTCCTTCGCGCGTTCGAAGGCGGTGGCGAGCGCCGGAAGGTCATCGGCGACGATGCCGATGTCGACGATGTCGCAGGGCGGCCCCGCCAGCATGGCCGCCAGCATCGGCGCGTTCGACGAAGGCAGCGACCCCGGCGGAACGGGCGCGCCCGGCGGGACGAGTTCATTGCCCGTCGACAGGATCGCGACGGTCAGGCGGCGGCGCACGGGCAGGCGATCATGCCCGGCGAGCACGGCGACGGCGATCTGGGCGGCTCCGATTGCAGCGCCGGACTTCAACAGAATATCGCCGGTCGCGAAGTCGGATGCGGCCTTGCGGACATGCTGGCCTTTGGCAAGAGGGTCGGGGGAGGCGGCGATGTGGTCGCCGTCGCGCCGGGCATTCTCCTGAATGAGGATCGCGTCCGCGCCGTCGGGCAGGGGCGCGCCGGTGAAGATGCGGCAGGCTTCTCCCGGCGCGAGAGGAAGGGGGAGCGGGCCGCCCGCCGCGCTTTCCTGCGCCACGCGCCAGCGGCCGGGATGCTCCGACGCGCGCACGGCATAGCCGTCCATCGCCGAAAGCGCCGCCCAGGGCTGATCGCGCAGCGCCCGCACGTCCCGCGCCAGCCATCGGCCGACCGCCTGTGCGACAGGCACGCCTTCTTCCGCCAGCGACTGGGCCAGAGCGAAGAGGCGCGCCTGCGCTTCCGCCACCGGCAGCAGGCTCATGCGCCGCGCTTCCAGTCGCCGGACCGGCCGCCGCTTTTGGCTTCAAGCCGGATGTCGCCGATGACCATCGCCTTATCCAGCGCTTTCGCCATGTCATAAATGGTCAGCAGCGTGGCGGAGGCAGCGGTCAGCGCTTCCATCTCTACGCCCGTCTGCCCCGCCGTGCGGGCGGTGGCGACGACCCTGACGCCATCGTCGAGCAGGTCAAAGTCAACGGTCACGCTGCTGAGCGCGATGGGATGGCACAGCGGGATGAGATCGGCGGTGCGCTTGGCCGCCATGATGCCCGCGACGCGCGCGACGGCGAGGACATCGCCTTTCTTGACGAGGCCGTCGCGGATGGCCTGCGACGCCGTGGCGCTCATGGCGATGCGGCCCGAAGCGACCGCCTCGCGCGCGGTCACGGCCTTGGCCGACACATCGACCATGCGGGCCGCGCCGTCCTCGTCCAGATGGGTGAGGCCGCCGGTCATGCGCCGGTCAGCAGCGCGCGGGTCGCCGCTTCGACATCGGCCTGCCGCATCAGCGTTTCGCCGACGAGGAAGCAGCGCACGCCATGATCCGCCATCGCGGTCAGATCGGCATGGCCGGTCAGGCCGCTTTCGGCGACGAAGGTGCAGCCTTCCGGCGCTTTCCCGACGAGTTCATAGGTGCGGGCGAAGTCCACGCTGAAGTCGCGCAGGTCGCGGTTGTTGACGCCGATGAGGCGGGAGCGCAGCGCAAGGGCGCGGTTCAGTTCCGCTTCGTCATGCACTTCGACCAGCGCGTCCATGCCAAGGCCGAGCGCGGCGTCCTCTATCTCCGCCATCTGGCGGTCGTCCAGCGCGGCGACGATGATGAGGATCGCGTCCGCGCCCAGCGCCCGGCTTTCGAGCACCTGCCAGGGATCGACGATGAAATCCTTGCGCAGCACCGGCAGGGCGCAGGCGGCGCGGGCGGCGACCAGATAATCGTCATGGCCCTGAAAATAGGGTTCGTCGGTGAGGACCGACAGGCAGGCCGCGCCGCCCGCGGCATAGGCGGCGGCGTGGGCCGGGGGATCGAAGTCGGGGCGGATCAGGCCTTTGGACGGGCTGGCCTTCTTGACTTCGGCGATGAGGCCGAAGCCGTCCTGCGCCGCCCGGTCGAGCGCGCGGCGAAAGCCCCTCGGCGGGGTCTGGCCAGCGGCGCGGGACTGGAGTTCGGCCACGCTGACGGCGGACCTGCGCCGTGCGACATCCTCGCGTTTGAATTCGCAGATTTCGGTGAGCTTGTTCATGAATAGGCTATCCAGCAATTGAGCAGCGCGTTGGCAAGGCCGCGGTCGATGGTTTCGGCGGCTTCCTCCACGCCTTCGCGCAGCGTCTCCACCGCGTCCGCCACCAGCAGCGCAGCGGCGGCGTTGAGCAGCACGGCGTCGCGATAGGGGCCATGTTCACCCTGAAGCAGCGCCCGCAGCGCAGCGGCGTTGTGCGTGGCGTCCCCTCCGCGAATGGCGGAAACGGGGTCGGTCGAAAGGCCAAGGTCGATGGCGGCGAGGCGGCGCATAGCGACCACCCCGTCACTGGTGACTTCGGCGACATCGTTGCCGCCCGCCAGCGACAGTTCGTCCAGCCCTTCATCGCCCGACACGACCATGGCGCGGTCGATGCCCAGGAGCGCCAGCGCCTGCGCGTAGATGGGCACATAGGCCGGGCGGGCTATGCCGACGAGCTGGCGGCGAACCCCCGCCGGGTTGGCGAGCGGTCCCATGAGGTTGAAGATGGTGCGTTCGCCGATCGCCTTGCGGATGGGGGCGAAGCGCTTGAGCGACGGGTGGTAATTCTGCGCGAAGAGGAAGCAGATGCCGAGATCGGCGAGCGTCGCCTGCGCCGTCGCGGCGGCCCTGTCGAGGTTGAGGCCCAGCGCTTCGAGCGTGTCGGCCGCGCCTGCTTTGGAGGAGGCGGCGCGGTTGCCGTGCTTGGCGACGGGGACGCCCGCTGCCGCAACGACGAGGCTGACGGCGGTGGAGACGTTGAGCGTGTGGTGGCCGTCGCCGCCCGTGCCGCAGACGTCGATGGCTCCGGCAGGTGCGTCGACCGGGATCATGCGGGCGCGCATCGCGCGGGCGGCGGCGGCGATCTCCGTCGCGGTTTCGCCCCGGCGCGCCATGACGACGAGGAAGGACGCGATCTCCTCCTCCGGCAGATCGGCATCGAACAGCAGGTCGAAAGCGGTCTCCGCCGCTTGCGGCGAGAGCGGGGTCGCAGGATCGGGCAGGCGGGTCATCGCCCTCGCCTTAGTCGGCGGGAGGGCGGGCTGTCGAGAGGGGCGCTTGCCCTTAGCTTCGCATATTTCCCGCAAATTTTGACATTTTCTGTCCTATTCCCGCAACATCCATAAAGAAGCAGCGTGCAGCTTAGGCCGCCCGTTACGGGATAGGACAGGATCAGGCCGCTTCGCGCGTCCGCACCGGAAGGCCCGCGAGGGTCATGAAATTGGCCAGCATCTCATGCCCATATTCGGTGGCGATGCTTTCCGGGTGGAACTGCACCGAATGGATGGGGAGGCTCGCGTGGCGGAAGGCCATGACCGATCCGTCCTCGCTGGTGGCGTTGACGACCAGCGCGTCCGGAATGTCCTCCACGATCAGCGAATGATAGCGGGTCGCGGTGAAGGGGGAGGGCAGCCCGGCGAAAAGGCCGGTGCCGTCATGCGTCACGGGCGACGTCTTGCCATGCATCAGGCCGCCGCGCACCACCTTGCCGCCGAAATGCTGGCCGATCGCCTGATGGCCGAGGCACACGCCGAGCAGCGGCGCGCCCGCATCGGCGCACGCGGCCACGAGGTCGAGGCTGACGCCCGCTTCGTTGGGGGTGCAGGGGCCGGGCGAAAGCAGGAAGGCCTTGGCTCCGGTGGACAGCGCCTGACCCGCTGAAATGGCGTCGTTGCGGACGACTTCGACCTTTGCGCCCAGCTCCATCAGATAATGGACGAGGTTCCAGGTGAAGCTGTCATAATTGTCGATGACGAGGATCATGGGAAAGCGCTGTAGCGCGGGAGGGGCGCTGGGGGAAGGGCGGAGCGAAAAGGGCGTTTTTGTCCCGGCTTCGTCATACCGGGCTTGATCCAGTGTCCCGCTTTTCACTTTTCCCTGCCGCGCAGGCGTCTGGCGCAAAGATGTAGCTGGACCCCGGATCAAGTCCGGGGTGACGATAAAATCAATATTGGTTTCATCCCTCGCGCCATTTTTGGAGCGCTTTTTCGTAGGCTGTGCGCTGCCCTTCCACCTTTCGGTCGAGTGTTTCGACGCTGCGCCGGGCCGCCGCGCGCATGCTGGCGATCCTGCGGTCGAGGCTGGCGCGTTCGGCTTCGAGAGTCGCGACCTCTTCGTCGAGCGTCCGGCGGCGGGCGTCGCGTTCATCCTCGGCGGCGCTGAGGGCGGCGCGGCTGGGACGAGGCGGCGGCTTTGCGGCGGCCCTTTTGCGTCCGGCCCTGGCGCGCCGGGGGGCGGGGGCGCTGGCGGCGAGATGATCCTCCGCCGTGCCGCGCGGGCGCCTGATGACATCGCCGGGCCGAGCGAGCGGCTCCTGCATCAGGGCTTCGTCCGTCACCTGTTCCGCCGCGCCGCGCGCGAACAGGTCGGCCTCCGCACCCCATGCTTCGAGCGCGGCTTGCGGCTGGGCGCGGCGACATAGGCGTCGTGAAAGCCGATGGGCGTGCGGAAAACCTTGAGCCGGGGCATGGCGCCTTTAACGCGCCGCTATGGCGGCGGCTCCGGCGACGGCTTGTAAAAGTGTGCGGGCGGGGCCATATGGGGACTGCCGGGTTCGCCCGGCTATGGTGATAAATCGTGTCGTGCAATAGGCGCAGCGGACCCGGGGGCAGTACCCGGCGGCTCCACCACAAAGGCCTTGCAAGGGGCTTTCTGACGGGGCCGAACTAGGATCGACGTGTGTTGAAAGGCGATGCTTTTACCCGGCCCGTGTAAGCCGTTAAACTGTGCAAAACTCACAAGTGCCAACGATAACGAAGCACTCGCCATTGCAGCGTAATTGATGGCCTCACGGCCTGACATTACTCTAAAATAGCGCGGTTGAACCCACCGGGCAACAGAAGGGAATTCAGCGGTTCGGGAGGCACCGGGCAACAGAAGCCTCCCACCTCATCCCTTTCCCTTGACCGGTCTCGATCGGGTTTCCCGACAGGCGCATCTGCGCCGCAATGATGGGTTGTGGGAGGGAAGGGTGGTCGGGGAGACAGGATTCGAACCTGCGACATCCTGCTCCCAAAGCAGGCGCGCTACCAGACTGCGCTACTCCCCGCGCCGCGCGGCCTTAGCGGTCCGGCGCTCGATCCGTCAATCGCGTTTCCGCGAAAAAGCGCCGACGGGGCGCGAAGTGTTCCGGCTTGCGGGCAAACGAAAAGGGCGGACCGCATGCACGGCCCGCCCTCCACGAAAATCTTGCTTACGCGAAGATTACATCGCGTTCGCAGCGTTCGCAGCGACGTTCGCCGAGTTGGCGGCAGCGTCGGCAGCGTTAGCGGCGTTGTCCGCAGCGTTGGTGGCGTTCTCAACGACGTTTTCGACAACGGCGTTCGAAGCATTCGCGGTTTCGTTGGCCGGCTTCTCACCGCAAGCGGCGAGAGCCATCAGGCTGGCCGAAGCGAAAACAACAGCGATCTTCTTCATTGTGTACGGCTCCCATAGCATTATGCCGCGTCTGGCACGTCCATAAGTGGCCCTACGCGAGCGACCGGCATTAACGTGTGCGATGCACAAATCAATGCTTTTCTGCGTCGGTGAAGCGGCAGAATCACGCGACGGAATGTTGTCTACCTCAAAAGTTCAGTTAGCGGACAATGTTTCTGAAGCATTGGCGACAAGGTTCAGCGTCACCGCCCAGGCCGCAACATTCTGCCGGAGCTGCACAGGGTCGATCTTGTCCAGCGTATCGTCGGGCGTGTGATGCAGGTCGAAATAGCGCGTTCCGTCCTGCTGAAGGTCGATGACCGGAACCCCGGCCTGCACCAGCGGGGCGATGTCCGCGCCGCCGCCCGCAACCTGTTCGCCCGAACCGACGCCGAGCGGCGCCAGACCCTGTTTGATCCGCGTCGCCAGAGCGCCATGGCCCTTGGGCAGCTTGAAATCGACGCGCCAGACCCGGTCCGCGCCGAAATCCGATTCGATGGCGAGGGCGTGCTTTTCAGCGCCATGGGCCTTGAAGTAAGCGCGCGATCCATCGCCGCCGACTTCCTCCGCGCCCGCCATCAATATGCGGATGGTCCGGCGCGGCGTTCCGGCTTTTGCGACCTGAAGCGCGGAAGCCACCGCGATGCCGCACCCGGCGGCGTCGTCTATCGCGCCCGTGCCCTGATCCCAGCTATCGAGATGACAGGCGGCCACGACCACGCCCGCGGCCGGATCGCTGCCGGGAATTTCGGCGATGACGTTGCCGGAGGGCTGGTCCTTCAGCATCTTCGACAGGAGCGTCAGATGGACCCGGACCGGCTGGCCGCGCTTTGCGATGCGGGCAAGCTGCTCGGCGTCGGGAACCGAAAGCGCGGCGGCGGGGATCGGCTCCACGCCATCGGCCCACATCTGCACGCCGGTATGGGGCACGCGGTGATGATCCGTGCCGACCGAGCGGATGAGGATGGCGATGGCGCCCTTTTTCGAGGCGATGCTCGGCCCCTGCCGCCGCGCCGCGCCGAAATAGCCGTAGGACGACCCGTCCTGCGTCGCGCTCATGCCATGGTCGACGAAGGCGATCTTGCCCTTGAGCGCGGCGTCGGGCGCAGCCTCCAGATCGGCAAGGCTGGGGAAGTAGACGACTTCGCCCTCGACCCCCTTCTCACCCGTCGACCCGCTGTTGCCCAGCGCCGCCAGCACGAGATTTTGCGGGAAGGGGGAGACGATGCGCGCGTCTTCGCGCCCGCGCAGCCACACGGGCATGGTGTAGGGTTCGGCGCGGACGTTGGAAAAGCCGAGCGCCTTCAGCCGCGCGACGGCCCATTCGCGCCCCCGTGCTTCCTGTGGGGTGCCGGCGGGGCGGGGGCCGACTTCGGTCGTAAGCCCTTCGGTGAAGGACCATGCGACGTCGTCCTTCAGCGCTGCTTCCCGAATCGCCGCGCTGTCGGCGGCGTCGGCGAGGGCCGGGGAGGAGGCGAGGAGGCTGCCGAGGAGCAGGACGGCGCGCGGGCCTGATCGGATTTTGTGCATGGGCCAAGGCTTAACCGGCGCGTCGCCATTTGCCAATGCGCTTGCCCTTCGCTAACTCCCGCCCAAATCCTTTCTCTCTTCCTTCCTGGAGCCTTGCGCGAACCATGTCCGCCTCATCGCAATATGCCTATGTCATGAAGAACATGACCAAGAGCTTTCCCGGCGCGCAGAAGCCGGTGCTCTCCAACATCAACCTGCAATTCTATCGCGGGGCGAAGATCGGCATCGTCGGTCCCAACGGCGCGGGCAAGTCGACGCTCATGAAGATCATGGGCGGCATCGACACCGATTTCACCGGCGAAGCATGGCCGGGCGAGAATATCACCGTCGGCTATCTGCCGCAGGAGCCGCAGCTCGACCCGACCAAGACCGTGCTGGAAAACGTCAAGGACGGCGCGCGGGAGATGGCGGACAAGCTGGACCGCTTCAACGAGATCAGCATGATTATGGCCGATCCGCCGGAGGATGCGGATTTCGACGCGCTGATGGAGGAGATGGGCACATTACAGGAAGCGATCGACGCAGCCGACGGGTGGACGCTCGACAACCAGCTTGAAATCGCGATGGAAGCGCTGCGCTGCCCCCCTTCGGACTGGGCGGTCGACAATCTGTCGGGCGGTGAAAAGCGCCGCATCGCGCTCACGCGCCTGCTGATCCAGAAGCCCGACATCCTGCTGCTCGACGAACCGACCAACCATCTGGACGCCGAAAGCGTCACCTGGCTGGAAAACCACCTCAAGGAATATGCGGGCGCGGTGCTGATGATTACCCACGACCGCTATTTCCTCGACAATGTGGTGGGCTGGATTCTGGAACTCGATCGGGGGAAATATTTCCCTTACGAGGGCAATTATTCCACCTATCTGGAAAAGAAGTCCCAGCGTCTCGATCAGGAAGCCCGCGAGGAATCGGGGCGGCAGAAGGCGATCAAGGACGAGCTGGAGTGGATCAGGCAGGGACCGAAGGGCCGCCAGACCAAGTCCAAGGCGCGTATCGCCAAGTTCGAGCAGTTGGTCGCATCCCAGGAAAACCGTACGCCGGGCAAGGCGCAGATCGTCATTCAGGTGCCCGAGCGCCTCGGCGGCAAGGTGATCGAGGCGAAGAACATCAGCAAGGCCTATGGCGACAAGCTGCTGTTCGAAAACCTGTCCTTCATGCTGCCGCCCGGCGGCATCGTCGGCGTGATCGGGCCGAACGGCGCGGGTAAATCGACGCTGTTCAAGCTCATCACGGGGCAGGAACAGCCCGATTCGGGCGAGATCGACATCGGTTCGACCGTGCGTCTGGGCTATGTCGACCAGAGCCGCGATCATCTCGACGCGTCGAAGAATGTCTGGGAGGAGGTTTCGGACGGCCTCGATTACGTCAAAGTCAACGGCCACGACATGTCGACGCGGGCCTATGTCGGCGCGTTCAACTTCAAGGGGCAGGACCAGCAGAAGAATGTCGGCAAGCTGTCGGGCGGCGAACGCAACCGCGTCCACATCGCCAAGATGCTGAAAAAGGGCGGCAACGTCCTGCTGCTCGACGAACCGACCAACGACCTCGACGTCGAAACGCTGGCGGCGCTGGAAGAAGCCATCGAGAATTTCGCGGGCTGCGCCGTGGTCATCAGCCACGACCGCTTCTTCCTCGACCGGCTGGCCACGCACATCCTCGCCTTCGAAGGCGACAGCCATGTCGAATGGTTCGAAGGCAATTTCGAAATGTATGAGGAAGACAAGCGCCGCCGTCTGGGCGATGCGGCGGACCGCCCGACGCGGCTTGCCTACAAGAAATTGACAAGATGAAATAATCTATGTGATCTGCCGTTTCAGCGGGGGATCATCATGGACATCGTTATTGGTGTTATTCTTGTCGGCGCCATTCTCGGCGCGATTTTTGTCAAGATGAGCGGTGAGGGCACGGTCGTTGAAGGCGCACTTCAAGGAGGGTGCGCTGCGGGTGGTTGCTTACTACAGTTATTGATTCCCGCCGTCGCCCTTCTTTTAGGACTGTGGTTGCTGCGCGCAATTTTAACCTAGTGCTTCGTGAATTTACGAGGCGACTTCCGGTTGCAATCTTTGCAACTGCGAAGGTTTGTTTCGCACTTGCGATGGTGACGCTACCACAGCATATCGGAGAGGCCTTTCAGGCATCCTCTCCTAAAAACTTCCGGCCGGTCCCTCATGGATCGGCCTTTTTTTATGCCATCATCGGTTGGCAGGCGGAGATCAGCGGACCCGCTTGATCCACGTCTGGCCGCCCTCGCGCACTTCGGTGATAAAGTTGGGAATGGCGGCGACGAGGTCGGACAGGCGCTTGAACCCATAGTTGCGCACGTCGAAGCTCGACCGGTTGCCGACGCGCTGGCCGACCGGTCCCAGCGCGACGAAGCCGCGCTCGTCGCGCTTCGCCTCGTCATAGGCGTCGATCAGAAGACGGACGACTTCGGGATCGACGCTCTTGGCCGGTGCGGCGGGCGCGGGCTGCGGGGCGGCAGGCGTTTCCGCTTTCGCAGCGGCGGGCGCCTTCGCGCGGGTGGGCGCGGCTTTCTTCGCGACGGGCACGTCTGCGGGCTTCAGCGCCGCCACGTCGATGAAGCGGGTGCAGGCGCGGCGAAATCCTTCGGGCGTGTTGGCGGTGCCGAAGCCGTAGACGGGAATGCCGTCCTGCCGCAGCCGCGTGACGAGCGGCGTGAAATCGCTGTCGCTGGACATGAGGCCGAACCCGTCGACGCGCCCGCTGCTGAGCAGGTCCATCGCGTCGATGGTCATTTTCATGTCGGTGGCGTTCTTGCCCTTGGTAAGGTCGAACTGCTGCTGCGGCTCGATCGCCTGCGCGACGGAGAGCGCCGCCCAGGTCTTGAGCGTCGTCTTGCTCCAGTTGCCATAGGCGCGCCGGATATTGACCGTGCCCAGCTCCGCCAGCACGGTCATCACCGGGTCGAAATGCGCCGCCGACGCATTGTCCGCGTCGATCAGCAGGGCAATATTGCCGCGGCCTTCCTGTCGTGTCGCCATCGGGCCGTCTCCATGAACAAGGGAATCAGGCGGGCGAGAATGTCCCGCCTGCCTCGTCGAGAATATGCAACTGGCCGTCCGAAATGGCGAAGAAGCTGCCGACGAGCTTCAGTTCGCCCGCCTTCTCCTTCTGCTTCACGCAGGGGAAGGTGCGCAGGTTAGCGAGGCTGACCTTGACGCCTTCCTGCTCCATCGCCCGTTCCGCGTTGCGGCTGCGGTCGTCACCATATTCGCCGATCACGATCTCGCGCGCCGGATCGAGCAGGCTGATCCAGTTGTGGACGAAGCCGCCTTCGCCCGGAGGCGCGTCTTTCAGGTCATGGCTGAGCGCCGCCTTGCAGCCGCCGCACTTGCCGTGGCCCATCACCACGATCTCGCCGACTTTCAGCACCTGAACCGCAAATTCGAGCGCCGCCGACACGCCGTGCAGGCCCGGAGTCGTTTCGAACGGCGGCACGAGCGCGGCGACGTTGCGCACCACGAAGATTTCGCCGGGGCTGGTGTCGAAGATCTGAGACGGGTCGACGCGGCTGTCGGAACAGGCGATCACCATGACGCGCGGGCTTTGCCCTTCGTTGAGTTCATCCCAGCGTTCGCGCTGCTGCGCCCAGCCGGTTTCACGGAAGCGGCGGTAGCCCGCCAGCATATCGGTAAAGTCTGTCATGGTCGGTCGCTCTGCCCCATCAACTCCGGACTGGCAAGAGCCGCTCCGGATCGCTATCTGGGGGCCATGAACGACATCAGCCCGCTTTCCGTTCCCGCCAGGCAGGAGCGCGTCCGCAAGCCCGACTGGATTCGCGTCAAGGCGCCGACCAGTCCCGGTTATCACGAGACGCGCAAGCTGATGCGCGAAAAGGGTCTCGCCACCGTGTGCGAGGAAGCGGCCTGCCCCAATATCGGCGAGTGCTGGACCAAGAAGCACGCGACGGTCATGATTCTGGGCGATGTTTGCACGCGCGCCTGCGCCTTCTGCAACGTCAAGACCGGCATGCCGCGCAAGGTCGATCCCAATGAGCCGCAGAATCTGGCGGATGCGGCTGCCGAAATGGGGCTGGAGCATATCGTCATCACTTCGGTCGATCGCGACGACCTGCCCGACGGCGGCGCGTCGCAGTTCGTCAAGGTGATCGAGGCGCTGCGCCGGACGACTCCGGGCACCACCATCGAAATCCTGACGCCCGATTTCCGCAACAAGCATGAGCGCGCGGTCGAGAAGATCGTCGCGGCGCGTCCGGACGTGTATAACCACAATCTCGAAACCGTGCCACGCCTCTATCCCACCATTCGTCCCGGCGCGCGCTATTATGCCTCGCTGCGCCTGCTGGAGACGGTGAAGAAGCTCGACCCGTCGATCTTCACCAAGTCAGGCATCATGCTGGGGCTGGGCGAGGAGCGGCTGGAGGTCCATCAGGTGATGGACGACATGCGCTCGGCCGACATCGACTTCCTCACCATGGGCCAGTATCTCCAGCCCACGCCCAAGCACGCGAAGGTAATGGAGTTCGTGACGCCCGCCGCCTTCAATGCCTATGCCGGCATCGCGCGGGCGAAGGGCTTCCTTCAGGTCGCGTCAAGCCCGCTTACGCGCTCAAGCTATCATGCGGGCAAGGACTTCGCCGAAATGAGGGCGGCGCGGGAAGCGCAGCTTGCAAGGGCTGCGGCGAAGGTCTGATCGTCGGTGCCAAGGCATAATGAAACCCGGCGCCTGCCCTATACGCCGGAGCAGATGTTCGACCTGGTCGCCGATGTCGGCGCCTATCCGCAGTTCCTGCCGTGGGTCAGCGCGATCCGCATCCGGTCGAACAGCGACACCGAAATGGTCGCCGACATGATCGTGGGCTTCAAGGGCGTGCGCGAGAGTTTCACGTCGCGGGTCGTCAAGGAAAGGCCCGCTCATGTCCGCGTCGATTATCTCGACGGGCCGCTCAAGCATCTGCACAACGAATGGGCGTTCCGCGACGACGGGGAGGGCGGGGTGCTCGTCGATTTCGAGGTCGAGTTCGAATTCAAGAACCGCATCTTCGAAATGCTGGCGGGGCAGTTTTTCGACAAGGCGCTGCGCAAGATGATCGGCGCGTTCGAAACGCGCGCCGCGCAGCTTTACGGCGCGTCGGGCAGCAGCAGTTCCAGCGCGCACAACGCCGCCTGAAGGCGCACGCCGCCCCGGCCGTTATCCTCGAAATGGCGCATGTCGGCGACGATCTTGTCGGGGCTGGCGCCGCGTTCGGCGCGGGCGAAGACGACCGTTCCGACGGGCTTGTTTTCCGACCCGCCGCCCGGCCCCGCGATCCCGGTGATCGCGACTGCGACATGCGCGTGGCTTTTGTTGAGCGCACCCTGCGCCATGGCCCAGGCGGTAGCGATGGACACGGCGCCGAAGGTTTCCAGAACGTCCTGCGACACCTTCAGAAGTTCGGTCTTCATATCGTTGGAATAGGTAATGAAACCCGCCTCGAACACGTCGGATGACCCGGCGATTTCGGTGAGGGCTGCCGACACCAGACCACCGGTGCAGCTTTCCGCGACCGCCACGGTGCGGCCCGCGCGGCGGTTGGCGATCACCACCCTTTCGGCAAGGGAGACGAGATCGGCGGGAAGGACGGTATCGGGCATGGCTTCAGGATAGCGCGGGGAGGGTGAGGGTGGCAACCGCCTGCGCCGCGATGCCTTCGCCTCGGCCGGCAAAGCCCAGCCGCTCGGTCGTGGTCGCCTTCACGCTGATCCGGTCGAGCGGAACCGCCAGTATCTCCGCGATGCGGGTGCGCATGGCGTCGCGATGCGGCCCGATCTTCGGCGCTTCGCAGATGATGGTGAGGTCGACATGCCCGATCGCGCCGCCGCGTGCCGCCACCCGATCGCGGGCGTAGGCGAGGAACCTGTCCGACGCCGCGCCGCGCCACTGCGCGTCGCTGGGCGGGAAATGGCTGCCGATGTCGCCTTCGGCCAGCGCGCCGAGAATCGCATCGACGATGGCATGCAGCGCCACGTCCGCGTCGCTGTGCCCGGCAAGCCCCCGGTCATAGGGGACGAGGACGCCGCCCAGCCATAGCTCCTCGTCGGGGGCGAGCCGGTGAACGTCATAGCCCATGCCGACGCGCGTCGTCCGCGCCAGAGCCTGATCCGCGCGTGCAAAATCCTCCGGGAAGGTCAATTTCGCCAGCCTTTCATCGCCTTGCACCAAAATGACGTCATGACCGCAGCGGCGCAGAATCTGCGCGTCGTCGGTCGCTTCTTCCGCCTCGTTCCATGCGCGATGCGCGGCGAGGATCGTCGCGAAGCGGAAGGCCTGCGGGGTCTGCACCCGGTGCAGCGCCGCCCGATCCACCGGGTCCGCCATATGGCCGTCCGCCCCCCGCACCAGCGTGTCGGCGACGGGGAGGGTGGGGATGGCGCCATCCGCATGCTCCAGCGCTTGCACCAGGCGGTCCACCACGGCGGCGGGCAGGAAAGGCCGGGCCGCGTCGTGGATCAGCACGGTTTCCGCGCCGCCAGATGCCGCGATGCTTTCCAGTCCGGCCCGCACCGATCCGCGCCGGCTGTCCGCGCCCGTGATGAAGGATGCGACCCGGCGATCGCCCAGCAGGGCGCGGGCGGCCCTTTCCTGCCCGTCGCCCAGAACGATATGGATAGCGTCCACGTCTTCATGCGCCGCGAGAGCATCGAACGCGTGGGCGATCACCGCCTTGCCCGCGATCATGCGGAACTGCTTGGGCACGTCTCCGCCCGCACGGTTGCCTTGTCCCGCTGCGACGATGAGGGCGACGGTGCTGGGAGGAACTGTCATGACGGGGCGCATAGCCGCTCCCATGCCGGACCGGAAGAGGGCGCGGCGCTCGCTTGCCGCCACCGGCGATTTCCGCTAAGGGCTGCCTGCTTTTTTGGCAGATCATCCGTTCAGACCATGCGCACCCTTGCTCCCATCTCCATCGGTCCCGTGACCATCGACATACCCGTGGCGCTCGCGCCCATGACGGGCGTGACCGACATGCCGTTCCGCACGCTGGTGCGCCGCTATGGCTCCGGTCTCAACGTGACGGAGATGATCGCGTCCGCCGCGATGATCCGGGAAACGCGCCAGTCTTTGCAGAAGGCGGCCTGGCATCCGCTGGAGGAGCCGGTTTCGATGCAGCTTGCGGGCTGCTCGCCGACCGAAATGGCGGAGGCTGCGAAACTGAACGCGGATCGCGGGGCGGCGATCATCGACATCAACATGGGCTGTCCGGTCAAGAAAGTGGTGAACGGCGACGCGGGCAGCGCGCTGATGCGCGACCTGCCGCTCGCCGCTTCGCTCATCAAGGCGACGGTGGAAGCGGTGGACGTGCCGGTCACGGTCAAGATGCGGATGGGTTGGGACCATGGCAGCCTCAATGCGCCCGAACTCGCCCATATCGCCGAGGATTTGGGCGCGAAGCTCATCACCGTGCATGGCCGCACCCGGTGCCAGATGTACAAAGGGTCCGCCGACTGGGCCTTCGTGCACAAGGTCAAGGATGCGGTGAAGCTGCCCGTCATCGTGAATGGCGACATCTGTTCCATCGCGGACGCGGAAACCGCGCTCGACCAGAGCGGCGCGGATGGCGTGATGATCGGGCGGGGCGCCTATGGCCGCCCGTGGCTGATCGGGCAGGTGATGGCGTGGCTGACCGATGGCACGTCCATCCCGGACCCCAGCCTTGATGAACAATATCGTGTGATCGTAGAACATTATCACGCGATGCTCGATCATTATGACAGGCACACCGGCGTCAACATGGCGCGCAAGCATATCGGCTGGTATACCAAGGGGCTGCCCGGATCGGCGGAGTTCCGCAACAGTGTCAATCAGGAGCCGGAAGCGGCGCGCGTGCTCGACATGCTGGCGCGCTTTTACGAACCGCTGATCGCCAGCGGCGCGGACGCGGCCGAACTTCGCCGGGCGGCGTGAACGCCTTGCTGGCGTCCATGCCCGGCCTTCGACCCGATCAGGAAGGGCCGTCGCTCGCCGAGCAGATGACTGCGCTGCCCGTCGCCACGCTGGTGGTGCGGCCGGACAACAGCATCGCCGACGCCAATGTCCGCGCCGAAACGCTGCTGAACATGGCGCGGTCCGCCATCATCGGCAGCGATGTGGCGCGGACCATCCGTATCGCCGAAGCGGGCGCGCGCTTCGACATCTGGCACAGCAACAAGGCGGTGGCCGCCTACGACATCAAGGTTCATGCCGGGCGTACCGCCGAAATGGAGCTGGACCTGATGATCGCGCCCATCGTCGATCATGATGGCTGGCGCGTCGTGTCGCTTCACGCGCAGAGCCAGGCGCGCAAGATCGGTCATCGCGGATCGTCCGGCGGCGCGCGGTCCGCCATGGGCGCAGCGGCGATCCTCGCCCACGAGATCAAGAACCCGCTGTCGGGGATTCGCGGCGCGGCGCAGTTGCTCGAGTCCAGCCACAATGGGCAGGACAGCGCGCTCACCCAGCTTATCTGCAACGAGGTGGACCGTATCGCCGCGCTGATCGACCGGATGCAGGATTTCACGACCGACCGGACGCTCGAATGCCAGCCCGGCAACATCTATCCGCTGATCGACCGGGCGGCGGGCATCGCCGCGGCGGGGTTTGCAAGAAATGTCCGTATTACAAAGCGATATGACCCATCCCTGCCATCGGCAAACATCAATGACGATGCGCTGGTGCAGGTGATGATAAATCTGCTCAAAAACGCTGCAGAAGCGCTGGAGCATGTTCCGAAGCCCCGCATCCGGGTCGAGACCGCCTTTCGCCACGGCGTGTCCGTCATGGTCGGCGATGGCAAGGGCAGCGCGGTGCTGCCCATCGAAATACTGGTGATCGACAATGGCCCCGGCGTGCCGGAACATATTCTCGACCACCTGTTCAATCCTTTCATCACGGCCAAGCGCGACGGGCAGGGGCTGGGCCTCGCGCTGGTCGACAAGCTGGTGCGCGACATGAACGGTTTCGTCCAATATTCGCGGGATAGGGAGGCGGGCGAATCCTGTTTCCGCATCCTGCTGCCGATGGGGATGGCCTGATGCCCGCAACCGGCGCGGTTCTGGTGGTGGACGACGATCCGGCGATCTGCGTGGTCGTGGGCGAAGCGCTGCGGCGGCAGGGGCACAAGGTGAAGACCGCCGCTTCCATCCGCGAGCGCGCCGCATTGATGGACAGCTTCGCGCCCGACGTGCTCATCACCGATGTGATGCTGCCCGATGGCGACGGGCTGGACGGCGTGGCCGACATATTGGCGGCGCGCCCCGACCTCAACGTCATCATCCTGTCGGCGCAGAACACGCTCAACACCGCAATCCGCGCGACGGAAAAGGGCGCGTTCGAATATCTGCCCAAGCCCTTCGACCTCAACGAGCTGACCCGTGCGGTGTCCGACGCCATCGGCGCGCGCGAAAGCGAAATCGCGAGCGAAGCGGGCCTGCCGCATGACGGCCTGCCGCTGGTCGGGCGGTCGCCTGCGATGCAGGAGGTTTACCGCACCATCGCGCGCGTGCTGTCCAACGACCTGTCCATCCTCGTGCTGGGCGAATCGGGCACGGGCAAGGAACTGGTGGCCGAAGCGATTCACAGCCTCGGTCAGCGCCGCACCAAGCCCTTCGTCGCGATCAACATGGCTGCCATCCCGCGCGAGCTGATCGAGGCGGAGCTATTCGGTTATGAGAAGGGCGCCTTCACCGGCGCCCATGCCCGCACCGCCGGCAAGTTCGAACAGGCGCAGGGGGGCACGCTGTTCCTCGACGAGATCGGGGACATGCCGATGGAGGCGCAGACGCGGCTGCTGCGCGTGCTCCAGTCGGGCGAGGTGACGACCGTGGGCGGCTCCAAGCCGGTGCGCGTCAATGTCCGCATCATCGCGGCGACGAACAAGGATCTGCCTACGCTGGTGGAGGATGGCCGTTTCCGGCAGGATCTCTACTACCGCCTCAATGTCGTACCCATCGCGCTGCCGCCGCTGCGTGAGCGGCGCGAGGACGTGATCCTGCTGGCCCGGCATTTCCTGGAGCGGGCCGCGCAGGAAGGGTTGCCGCGCAAGACGCTGTCCGACGACGCCGCCCAACTGCTGATGGCGTGGCACTGGCCCGGCAATGTCCGCGAGCTGCAAAATATGATGCAGCGGTTATCGGTTCTCACCCGTGAGAATGTCATCAACGCGGACATGCTCCGCCACCTGCTGCCGCTTGATGCGGTGCCGGCGGATTTCGCCGCGCCTGACGGTCATCTGGCGCACGCGATCCGCGACTGGGCCAAGCGGCAACTGGGCATCGGCCTGGGTCAGCCCAACCGGACGCTGCACGACGATCTGCTGGCGCTGGTCGAACCGGTGCTGCTGCATGAGGTGCTGGCGAGCGTCGATGGCAACCAGATCCGGGCCGCCGCGATATTGGGGATCAACCGCAACACGCTGCGCAAGAAGCTGACCGACTATGGCCTCGACCCGCTTTCGCTGCGCGTGGCGGACTGAAGCGCCAGGATTGAGGATGAATTGCAGCCTCAATTCGACCAGCGCCGTCGCCAGAATGAAATAGTGTGTTTGAGCGGGCACGGGGTTGTTGTAACAAAGCCACGATGAGTGCGAGCAACCTCCCGCGTCGGGCGACGGCATGGCAGCGACGGCTGCGCCTGCTCCTGCGCCAGAAGAGGCTTGCGGCGCTGGTTGAGGCGCTGACGCTTGCCCTGTTCCTCGGCATGGCGGGGCTGACTTACTATCTGCTGTCGGGCAACGTCGATTCCTACAGCCTGCTGACGCCGCCCATCGTCGCGCTGCTGCTGGTCGCCAATCTGGTGCCGGCCATCGCGCTGCTGGTGCTGCTGGGCCGGCGCGTGGCCAAGCGGCGCGCAGCGCAATCCGCCATCGGCAGCGACGGGCAGCTCCACGTCCGCCTCGTCGCGATCTTTTCCATCGTCGCCAGCGTGCCGATGCTGCTGGTCGTGATCTTCGCGTCGCTGCTGTTCCAGTATGGCGTGCAGTTCTGGTTTTCGGACGGCGCGCGCGGCATGTTGCAGAACGCCAGCGATCTGGCGCGCGGCTATTATGAGCAGAATCTGCGCGAGGTGAGCGACGAAACCGTCACCATGGCGGACGATCTGCGCAACTATCTGCGCGAATCGCCGGTTTCCAGTCCGCGCTTCGCAGAAGGCTATATCTATCAGGTCGTGACGCGGAAGCTGAACCGGTCGGCCATCATCGAGGTCGGCAAGGACGGCATCGCCCGCACCGCCGCCACGGTCGATCCCGAAAATCGCCCCGCGCGCGAGATGCTGTGGCAGGATGCGGTGGACCGGCTCGCCAGGGGCGAGAATATCGTCGTGCGGGTGCGGCCCAATCAGGTCGAGGCGGTGACGCTGCTCTACCCCAATTCCAAGGTCTATCTCTACGCCACGCGCAACGCGATCACGACATCCTTCTCCAATGTCGGCCGTGCGCAGAAGGTCATCGCCGATTACGACCAGTTCGCGGCGCAATCGCGTGCGCTGCAATTGCGGTTCAACGTGTTCCTGTTCGTCGGATCGCTGCTGCTGGTGGGGATCGCGGTCTATATCGCGCTGGCCGTGGCCGACTGGATGGTGCGGCCGGTGAACGAGTTGGTGACCGCCGCCCGGCGCATCACCGCTGGCGACCTGTCCGCCCGCGTCACCAGTCCGCAGGCCCGTGACGAGATCGGTACGCTGGCGTCCGCCTTCAACCGGATGACGCAGCGGCTGGAGGCCCAGACGGGCGCGCTGGTCGCCGCCAACAGCCAGCTCGACGAACGCCGCGCCTTCATCGAGGCGATTCTTTCGGGCGTCAGCGCGGGTGTGCTGTCGGTGGACCTGAGCGGCGTGATCCTGCTGCTGAACAAGTCCGCCGCCGCCATATTGGTCGAGGAAAATGACGATCCGCTGGGCAAGCCGCTGGCGCAACTGTCGCCCGAACTCGCCGAATTCGTGGCGTCGGACGAGGAGGCGGGGATCGTTCAGGTGCGCGCCCATGGCGACCTGCGCACGCTCGCGGTCACGCTGACCCGCGATGTGTCGGGCCATATCCTGACCTTCGACGACATCACGCAGCAGCTTTCCGACCAGCGCCGCGCCGCATGGTCCGACGTCGCCCGCCGGATCGCGCATGAGATCAAGAATCCG
This sequence comes from Sphingobium amiense, assembly GCF_003967075.1. Lineage (NCBI taxonomy): Bacteria > Pseudomonadati > Pseudomonadota > Alphaproteobacteria > Sphingomonadales > Sphingobiaceae > Sphingobium > Sphingobium amiense. The sequence goes on along the minus strand of NZ_AP018664.1, from coordinate 1,538,779 downwards.
CTTACCCCGATCCAGCTTGCCGCCGAACGGCTCCAGCGCCGCTATGCCGACGAAGTGACGAATGACAAGGCGACCTTCACGCGCCTGACCGGCACCATCGTGCGGCAGGTGGGCGACCTGCGCCGGATCGTGGACGAATTCTCCTCCTTCGCGCGCATGCCCAAGCCCGTGTTCCGGCGCGAGGCGATCGGCGACATCGCCCGCCACGCGCTGTTTCTGCACGAGGTCGCGCATCCCGACATCCGCTTCAGTTACGAGGCGGAAGACCCGGATCTGGAAATGGTGTGCGACCGCCGGCAATTGGGTCAGGCGCTCACCAACATCGTCAAGAATGCGGTGGAAGCGATTGAACCTAAACCACAAAATGAAGAGGGCCAGCCGCGCGGCAGGGTGCAGATGCGGCTGGAGCAACGCGACGACGACATCGTCATCACCGTGCGCGACGATGGTGTCGGCCTGCCGCCCGAGCGCGACCGGATACTCGAACCCTATATGACCACGCGGTCCAAGGGGACGGGTCTGGGCCTCGCCATCGTCAAGAAGATCGTCGAGGAGCATCAGGGGGAAATCCGCTTCGACGATGCGGAGGGAGGGGGAGCATGCGTGACGCTGCGCTTTGCCGCGGGCGCGCTCGACAAACTGGAAGAAGGGCAGGTGATTGCCTTGCCCAAGGGAAAAGTGACGGCCAATGGCGCTTGATATTCTGATAGTCGACGATGAAGAGGATATTCGCGATCTGGTCGCGGGTGTGCTGGAGGATGAAGGCTTTTCGACCCGCACCGCCGCGAACAGCGACAGCGCGATCGACGCGCTCGACGCGCGGCGGCCTTCGTTGGTGCTGCTCGACGTCTGGTTGCAGGGGTCGCGGATGGACGGGCTGGACCTGCTAGACGAGATCAAGCGGCGCGACCCGACCATCCCTGTGCTCATGATTTCGGGCCATGGCAATATCGACACGGCGGTCGCCGCGATCCGCAAGGGCGCGGCGGACTTCATCGAAAAGCCGTTCGAGGCCGACCGGCTGATCCACCTCGTCGCCCGCGCCACCGAAACGGAGCGCCTGCGGCGCGAAAATCAGGTGCTGCGTGCCCGTTTCGGGCAGGATGACGAACTGACGGGCACCTCCGCCTCGATCAACGGCGTCCGCGCCACAATCAAGAAAGTGGCGGGGACGGGCAGCCGTGTCCTCATTTCCGGACCGGCGGGCGTCGGCAAGGAAGTCGCCGCGCGCATGCTCCATAGCTGGAGCGGGCGGGCGGATTCGCCCTTCATCATCGTCGCCGCCGCGCGCATGGACCCTGACCGGGTCGAGGAGGAGCTGTTCGGCGTCGAAGATCCGAGCGGCCTCGTGCGGCCCGGCTTCCTGGAACAGTCGCACGGCGGCACGCTCTATCTCGACGAGATTGCCGACATGCCGCTGACGACGCAGGGCAAGATCCTGCGTGTCCTCACCGACCAGAGCTTTACCCGCGTGGGCGGCCAGCGGCAGGTGAAGGTCGACGTGCGCGTCATTTCCTCCACCGCGCTCAATCTGGCGCAGGAGATCGAGGAACGCCGCTTCCGCGAAGACCTGTTCTACCGTCTGAATGTGGTGCCGCTGTCGATCCCGCCGCTGTCGGAACGGCGCGACGATATTCCGCCGCTGGTGGAACATTATCTCGCCCGCTTCGCCGCCGACCGCCGCGTGCCGCCGCCCGAAATCGCGAGCGACGCCATGGCCGCGCTTCAGGCGAATGAATGGCCGGGTAATGTGCGCCAGCTTCGCAACGTGATCGAGCGCACGATGATCCTCGCGCCGGGCGACCGGATCGCGCGGATCGAGCTGGACATGCTGCCCGCCGAACTGACGAGCGGCGGCGGCGGGGAGGGGATCGGCCAGTCCGCCATCATGGGCGCGCCGCTGCGGGAGGCGCGGGAGAGTTTCGAACGCGAATATCTGCGCATCCAGATCCGCCGCTTTTCGGGCAATATCTCGCGCACGGCGACCTTCATCGGCATGGAACGCTCCGCCCTGCATCGCAAGCTCAAGCTGCTCGGCATCACCGAAGACAAGGATTAGAGGGCAAATTTCCCGCGCCGCCCGGTCGGCCATGGACGCCTGTTCGCAATTGCGGTAGAAGCCCCCTGTCCCCGGTGCGCGGGGGCAGGCAAGACGCCCTGCTTAAGGGCGCGAGAGCGGGTAACGTCCCGCCAAGAACAGGACGGGTTTCGACCATGGCCGACAAGACGAACAACAATCTTCAGGATATTTTCCTCAACAGCCTGCGCAAGAGCAAGACGCCGGTGACCATGTTCCTGGTCAAGGGCGTAAAATTGCAGGGCATCATCACCTGGTTCGACAATTTTTCGGTGCTGCTGCGCCGCGACGGGCAGTCGCAGCTTGTCTACAAGCATGCGATTTCCACGGTCATGCCTGCACAGCCGATGGACCTGACCGACCTGCGCAAGGCGAGCGACGGCAACGGCAAGTCGAAGCTGCTTCAGGAAATCTTCCTGTCCGCCGTCCGCAAGTCCGGCAGCCCGGTGACGATGTTCCTCGTGAACGGCGTCATGCTTCAGGGCGAAATCGCCGCGTTCGACTTGTTCTGCATGCTGCTGGAACGCGACGGCATGGTGCAGCTCGTTTACAAGCACGCCATTTCCACCGTCCAGCCGCTGCATTCGCTCGATCTGTCGGGCGAAAATGAGCAGGACGATTGACCGGCCCGGCGCGCCGCGTTTCCGACAGGGGAGCGGCGCGCGCGCCTGAGCGTTGAGCCGATATGGCCATTTTCAACCGCGATTCCGATGACGAGGTGGCGCGCGGCGCGCGCGCCGTCGTCGTCCATGCCGAAACCCACGGTGCCGACCGCCGCGACAGCGACGCCCGGTTGGAGGAAGCGCGCGGTCTTGCGCTCGCCATCGGCATCGACGTGCGCGCGGCGCAGGCTTTCCGCGTGCGCGACCGCAAGCCCGCGACTCTGTTCGGCAGCGGGCAGGTGGACCAGATCGCGACGCTGGTGCGGCAGGAAGAAGCCGAACTGGTCATCGTCGACAACAGCCTGTCGCCGGTCCAGCAGAGCAATCTGGAAAAGGCGTGCGAGGCCAAGGTCATCGACCGCACCGGGCTGATCCTCGAAATCTTCGGGGAGCGGGCCGCCACCAACGAAGGGCGGCTGCAGGTGGAACTGGCGCATCTCGACTATCAGGCCGGGCGGCTGGTGCGAAGCTGGACGCACCTCGAGCGGCAGCGCGGCGGCTTCGGCTTTCTCGGCGGTCCCGGCGAAACGCAGATCGAGGCGGACCGCCGCATGATCCGCGACCGCATGGCCAAGATCCGCCGCGAGCTGGATCAGGTCACGCGCACCCGCGGCCTTCACCGCGCCCGGCGGCAGCGCGCGCCATGGCCGGTGATCGCGCTGGTGGGTTATACCAACGCGGGAAAGTCCACGCTTTTCAACCGGATGACGGGATCTGACGTCATGGCGGAAGATCTGCTGTTCGCGACTCTCGATCCGACGATGCGGCAGATCACGCTGCCCGGTCTCGACAAGGCGATCCTGTCGGACACGGTGGGCTTCGTATCGGACCTGCCGACGCAGCTTATCGCCGCTTTCCGCGCCACGCTGGAGGAAGTGCTGTCCGCGGACCTCATCGTGCATGTCCGCGACATCGCTCACCCCGACAGCGATGCGCAGCGCGACGATGTGCTCGACGTGCTGGGGGAGCTTGGCGTCGCTGGCGAAGCCGCGCTGGATCGCGGGGAAGGGGAGCCGGAGCCGCCGCCGATCATCGAGGCATGGAACAAGCTCGACCTGCTCGATCCGGACACCGAAGCGCTGGCGCGGGAGCAGGCATCGCGGCGCGACGATGTGGTCATTCTTTCGGCGCTGACCGGCGAGGGGGTGGACATGCTCCAGCGCACGATCAGCGACCGCATGACGCGGGGCGCGAAAGTCTATGGCCTGCGCATCCCGGTGTCGGACGGCGCGACGCTCGCCTGGGTGCATGAGCATGGCGAAGTGCTGTCATCGACCGTCGAGGGGGAAGAGAGCCGGGTGGAGGTGCGCCTCTCCGACGCTGCTTTTGCCCGCTACAATAAGCGCGGCCACGCCTGACCGGGTCGGATCAACGGAGTTTTTCGGCCGCCTTGGCGCGTTGCCACAGTGCCTCCTGAGCGTCGAGCGGAAGCGCCGGAAATTCACCCGCCGCCATATCCTCCATCGCACGAAACCGGCGCTCGAATTTGGAATTGGCCGATCGCAGAGCGACTTCCGCATCGACGTTCAAATGCCTTGCGAGATTGACCACGGCGAAGAGGAGGTCGCCGACCTCTTCCTCTCGCGCTGCCTGATCGGGGGCCGTGCGCACTTCGTCCAGCTCTTCCTCGACCTTCGCGATCGCGCCGCCGGTGTCCGGCCAGTCGAAGCCGGTCCGCGCCGCCCGCTTCTGCAGCTTTTCCGCGCGCAGCAATGCGGGCAGGGCGGACGCCACACCTGCAAGGGCGCTGGGGTCCGGGTCTTTTTCCGCCCGCTCGGCCGCCTTGATCGCTTCCCACTGGGCGTGCCCATCCTCGCGCGGCGTGCCTTCACAGAAGATATGCGGGTGGCGGCGGATCATCTTGGCGGTGATGCCGTCGATCACATCCTGAAGCGCGAACCGGCCCGATTGTTCGGCGATCCGGCTGTGGAACACGACCTGAAGCAGCAGGTCGCCCAGCTCGTCGCACAGCGCCGCCATATCGCCGCGCTCGATTGCGTCCGCGACCTCATAGGCTTCTTCGATGGTGTATGGCGCGATTGACGCGAAGTCCTGCGCAATGTCCCACGGACAGCCGGTCGCGGGATCGCGCAGCCGCGCCATCACCTGTGCGAGCGGCATGATGTCGGCGGGGCTGGCTTGGGTCATTCAGGCGTCCAGATTTCGAGAGGGGCAGATTGAGGGCAATGAATATTTTGTTCGATAATATATATTATGTAAAATTCAGATGCAGAAAACTCCGTTAGCTGTCTACATCGCTGTCTCTTTATCCCCCGGAGAAATCATGGCGTCAGCACCATTTCGCCATTCTGCACGCCCCAGCTTTTGAGCTTCGACAACAGGTTCATGCCCACCACGTTGATATTGCCGAACGCCGGTGACACCACGACCGGCAGATCGCTCGCCGCGACCGGACCGAACGCCAGGCGCGCGACGCTCGACCGCCGGGCCTCGACCTGACCGTTGGCTGTGGTCATGACGACGCCGGGTTCCCCGACATCATAGTTGAGACCGGCAGCCCGCGCGGTTTCCTCCGACAATGCCGTGATCGTCGCGCCGCTGTCGATCAGGAAGCGTGCCGGAGTGCCATTGATGGTGCCTTCGACCCAATAATGCCCGTCGGCCGCAACCGGAATGCGCAGCGTTTCTCCCTCCGCGCGGGCCTTGGGCAAGACCGGCGTCGTATCCTGCTCTCCCACCTCGCTGCTCTGCGCGCCCCAGCGGCCTGTCAGATAGCCCTGCCGCTGTCCGAAGCTGAACAGGCCGAGCAAGGCCGCGAAGATCGCGACCCAGAGCAATGCCATGCGCACCAGTCCGCCCAGGGCCACGCGCCGTCCGATCAGGGCCGACGCCACCAATATGATCGCCAGCACATACCAGATCGTCGATGCCGCCTGATCCGTGCCGCCCATCATGCCTCCCGTTCGTTCGAAGGAACCGTCACTATCATCCCGTCATAGCCCGGTTCAACGCCCGGCGGCAGGGTCTTGCAAAGGGTCGCATAATCCATGCTCTGATCCATATGCGTCAGGACCGCGCGCTTCGGGGCCGCCGCTGCGATCCCGTCCAGCGTCATGGCAAGATGCGGATGCGTGGGGTGCGGCTTTTCCCGCAGGGCGTCCACGACCCAGAGATCAAGCCCGTCGAACAGCGCCAGCATGTCCGGCGTTATATCATGAAAATCCGTGGCATAGCCGACATGGCTGCCGCCGTGGCTGAAGCGGAAGCCGGTGGAATATATGTGCCCATGCGGCATATCGACGCACGCGACCATGATGTCCCCGATCCGCAGCCCATCGGGCAGATCGTGCGCCGCGATGGTGGGCGGATAACCCTCCCGGCCTTCGAAGGCGTAGGTGAAGCGGCCGCGCAGATGCTCCATGGTTTTCGCCCGGCCATAACCCGGCACGGCGGCGCGGCGGCGATGGAATATCTGCCGCACATCGTCGATGCCATGGCAATGATCGGCATGGTCATGCGTCCACAGGATCGCGTCGATGTCGATCACGTCCGCCGCCAGCAACTGCTGCCGCATGTCGGGCGAGGTATCGACGAGGATTCGCGTCGTCGCGCTCTCGACCAGAATGGACACGCGCGTGCGCCGGTTCTTCGGCTCGTTCGGATCGCAATCGCCCCAGTCATTCCCGATGCGCGGCACGCCCGAGGAGGTGCCGCACCCCAGGATCGTGACGGTCAGGCTCATGCGACCTTCGAAAAGAGCGTGCGGAAGTTGGCCGAAGTCGCCTCGGCCAGTCGCTCGACGCTTTCCCCCCTCAGTTCGGCGAGGAAGCGGGCGGTATCGGCGACATAGGCCGGCTCGCACGGCTTGCCGCGATGCGGGACGGGCGCGAGGAAGGGCGAGTCCGTTTCGATCAGCAGCCGGTCGAGCGGCAGGCGCTTCGCCGTCTCCTGAAGATCCTTCGCGCTTTTGAAGGTCACGATGCCCGAAAGGCTGATGTAGAAGCCCAGATCCATCGCGGCATCGGCAAAGGCGCCGCTGGCGGTGAAACAGTGGATGACGCCGCCATAAGCCCCCTCCTCCCTCTCTTCGCGCAGGATGGCGAGCGTGTCCTTCTCGGCATCGCGGGTGTGGACGATAAGCGGCAATCCGGTCTCTCGGCAGGCGGCGATATGCGCGCGAAAGCTGCGCCGCTGACGGTCCCGGTCGCTATGGTCGTAATAATAATCGAGGCCGGTTTCGCCGATCCCGACGACACGCGGATGCGCCGCCCGTTCGACCAGCTTGGCGGTATCGACATGGGGATGCTCGTCGGCTTCGTGGGGATGAATGCCGACCGTCGCCCACACGTCCGGCGCGCGGATCGCGGTGCCGAGCACATCGTCCCACTCGCTTTCGCGGGTGGCGATGTTGAGCATCGTCGTCACGCCCCGGTCCCGCGCGCGTTGCAGGACGTTGCCCTGATCCTCGACCAAGCCTTTGTAATTCAGGTGGCAATGGCTGTCGATCAGCACGGCGTCACGCCTCCTGCGCGTCGGGCAGTTCCAGACGCGGGAAGAGCGGCCTCGGCGCTTCGATGGTGAAGCCGCTCTGGACAAGGTCATCATACCAGTTCGATCCGATGGCGTCATACCGGCGCTTGTCCGCCGGCACGCCCATATGGTCGAGCAGGGCGGCGGCGCTCGCCGGAATGACGGGCAGGATGGCGACCGCGAGTTGCGCGATGGCGACATAGAGCGTCGCCAGCACCACCTCCATCCGCTCGGGATCGGTCTTGCGCAGGGTCCATGGTGCCTGCGCGTCGATATACTGGTTGCAGGCGAAGGCGGCGCGCAGCCAGTGGTCGATGGCCACGGACGGGGCCAGTTCGTCCATGGCTTTGGGCATGTCCATCCGCACGGCGCGGTCGATCAGCGTGAGCAGTTCTTCGTCTGCCTCGGCCCGATTGTTGATCGCCGGAAGCCGCCCGCCCAGATTCTTGGCGATGAAGCTCAACGTCCGCTGAGCGAGATTGCCGAATGCGTTGCCAAGATCGCTGTTCGAGCGCTGGACGATGGCTTCCGCGCTGTAGCTGCCGTCATTGCCGAAGGTGACTTCGGACAGCAGGAAATAGCGGAGCTGATCGACGCCGAATGTGTCAGCCAGAGCCATCGGGTCGGCGACATTGCCGACCGACTTCGACATTTTCTCGCCGCGGTTGAGGAGGAAGCCATGGCCGAACACCCGGCGCGGCAGCGGCAGCTTCGCGCTCATCAGGAAGGCTGGCCAGTAAACGGTATGAAAACGCACGATATCCTTGCCGATGATGTGCGTGATGTCGCCGCCCTCCGCCCAGTAGCGCGCCATGCGATCGGCGTCGTCGGGATAGCCGCAGCCGGTCAGATAATTGGTGAGCGCGTCCACCCACACATACATGACATGCCCCTCCGCGCCCGGAACCTTGACGCCCCAGTCGAAGCTGGTGCGCGAGACGCTGAGGTCGGACAGCCCGCCTTCGACGAAGCGCAGGATTTCGTTGCGGCGGCTTTCGGGCTGGATGAAGTCGGGCTGATCGCGATAAAGCGCCAGCAGACGGTCCTGATAGGCGGACAGGCGGAAGAACCAGCTTTCCTCCACCGTCCATTCGACCGGCGTGCCCTGCGGCGAGAGCTTTGCGCCCCCTTCCCCCTCGACAATCTCTTTCTCGTCGTAAAAGGCTTCGTCGCGGACCGAATACCAGCCTTCATAGCGGCCGAGATAGAGGTCGCCGCTGGCCTCCATCGCCTGCCAGATCGCCTGACTGGCGCGGTGATGATCCGGCTCGCTGGTACGGATGAAGCGATCATAGCTGATGTTCAGCCTGTCGTTCATCTCCCTGAAATAGGACGCCATTTCATCCGCTAGCGCACGCGGTTCGATACCCCTCGCCCGCGCCGTCTGCGCCATTTTCAGGCCATGTTCGTCGGTGCCGGTCTGGAAGAAGACGTCGCGCCCCATCATCCGCTGGAAACGGGCGATCGCGTCGGTGGCGATCACTTCATAGGCGTGGCCGATATGCGGGCGGCCATTGGGATAGGAGATGGCGGTGGTGATCGTGAAAGGCTTCGACATGCCGCCTCCCTACCTTCTGATCGCCCCGCCGCAAAGCCGCTTTTCAGGGCGGTGGCGCAAGCGCGGAGACATGGCCCGCCAGTTCGAACACCACCGCTGCGGGATCGAGCGACAGGATGACGGCGCCGCCCGCCAGATGGCGCGCCTTCTCCCAACGGTCGAGCGCATCGCCCAGCGCCGCGCCCCGCCGGTGCCGCGCCGCTTCGGCGATGAAGGCGGGCGCGCGTTCCAGAAACGCCTCATATCGCGGTCTCGCCGATTTCAGCGCGAGCGCCTTCGCCAGAGCCAGCTTCTGCCGGTTGCCGGGATCGGGCGCGGACGCCAGCCCGGCCAGCGCCCGTTCGATGTCGGACAGATTGAGTCCCGCATAGCGCAGCGCCTGCCCCGGCGACCCGTTGCCCGCGCGCACCAGCGCATCGACCTCCTGCGGAGACAGTGTTTCGTCGGCTCCCCTCAGCACCGCGCGCATCGCCGCGTCGTCCAGCGGATCGAAGCGGAGCGTGCGGCAACGCGACCGGATCGTCGGCAGCAATCGTCCCGGCGCGTGGCTGACGAGGAAAAACAGCAGGTTGGCGGGTGGCTCTTCCAGAATTTTGAGAAGGGCGTTGGCCGCGCCGCGCTCCAGATCGTCGGCGCTGTCGATCAGGATGATCCGCCGTTCGGACAGCGAAGGCGCCGACTGGATCAGCCGCTGAAGGCCGCGCACCTGATCCACGCTGATGTTGCGGGCGGTGACGCCATCCTTCTCCAGTGGTGACAGTTCGGCATAGTCGGGATGCGCCGACGCTTCGATCAGCTTGCGGATCGGGTGATCGTCGGGCACATCCAGCCCGTCTCCGGGGACCGCAGGGCCAGCCGCGTCCGCCAGCAGCCGCATCGCCAGCGAGCGGGCGAAACCGCCCTTCCCGATTCCCCTAGGACCGGCCAATATCCAGCCATGATGCATCCGCCCGCCTGCGGCCGACGCGAGCAGCATCCGCGCTTGCGCATCATGCCCCAGCAGGCGCGTCACGGCAGCAGGTCCGCGATGGCGGCGAGGAGCCGGGCCGTCACATCCTCCACTTGACCGGAAGCGTCGACCGCCCGAACCCTCGCCCGCTCCGTTTCGGCAAAGCTGACGAAGGCTTCGCTGACCGCGCGATGAAAGTCGCTGGATCGCCCTCCGATCCGGTCCGTTGCGTCGCCATCGCGCGCCTGCGCCCGGCTCGCGGCCTGATCCTCCGGCAGGGTCAGAAGAAGCGTCCGGTCGGGCAGGAAGCCGCCGCTGCCGATGCGGTGCAGCGTCACGATGTCTGCGTCAGTGAGGTCGCCCTGCCCCTGATAGGCGCGGCTCGAATCGAGAAAACGGTCGGACAGAACCCATGCGCCCCGCACCAGCGCGGGGCGGATCGTCTTTTCGACATGGTCCGCGCGCGCGGCGGCGAACAGCAGCGCTTCGGCGCGTGGACTCCATCGGTCGGCGCCGCCCGTCAGCAGCAGCGTGCGGATCGCCTCCGCCCCGTCGCTGCCGCCCGGCTCGCGCGTCTCGACGACCTCGATGCCGCGCTGGCGTAGAGCCTGCGCCAGCGCGCGGAGCTGCGTCGATTTGCCCGCCCCCTCGCCGCCTTCCAGCGTGATGAAGCGCCCGGTGGTCAAGCGAAGAGCGACTTCATGCCGTTCCACAGCCGGCCGAAGAAGCCCGCCTCGCTCACATCCTCACCCGCCACCAGCGGCATGATCTGCGGCGGCGTGTCGGGCGTCTGCACGATGAGCTGCGCGATCTGCTGGCCTTTCGCGATGGGCGCCTTGATCGGGCCGGTGTAAACGACCTTCACCTGCACATTGGCAGATGCCGTGCGCGGCATCGTGACGGCCAGATTCTGCGGGGCGACCAGAGGCACGCTCGTCGCGCTGCCCAGTTGCACCTCGGCAGTTTCGACCGTCTGCCCCTTTTTGAACAGCGGCTGCGCCTTCCAAGCCTTGAAGCCCCAGTCCATGAAGCGGACCGATTCGGAAATCCGGCTGTTGAAGGTCGGCAGGCCCGCGACCACCATCACCAGCCGGCGGCCATCCTGTTCCGCCGATCCCGTGAAGCCATAGCCCGCTTCCTCGGTATGCCCGGTCTTGAGGCCGTCCGCCCCCGCGATCTTGCCCAGGATGGGATTGCGGTTGGCCTGCTGGATGTCGGCCCCGCCCATGGTCTTGCCCCAGGTGAAGGACGTGGTGGCGTAGAAGCGCTTGTAGAGGTCGGGCGTCTCCTCGACCGTGGCCTGCGCCAGCTTGGCAAGATCCTCCGCCGTCACATAGGTGACGCCTTCATCGGGCCAGCCGTTGCTGGTGCCGAAATGGCTGTTCCGAAGGCCGAGCCGCTTGGCCTCCTCGTTCATCAGCGCGACGAAAGCCTGCTCCGTTCCCGCGATCCCTTCGGCCAGAACGACGCAGGCATCGTTGCCCGACAGCGTCACGATGCCGTGCAGAAGATTTTCGACCGATACCTGCTCGCCCGCGGAAAGGAACATGGTCGAACCGGCGGCGGGACCGTGCCACTGCTTCCACGTTTCGGGGCGAACGGTGAATTTCGTGTCGAGCTTCAGATCGCCCTTCTGGATCAGGCGGAAGGCGACATGCGCCGTCATCATCTTGGCCATGGAGGCGGGCGGCATCCGCGTTTCGCCGCCCTTGTCGTAAAGCACCGCGCCCGACGACAGATCCTTCATATAAGCGATCGGCGCTTCGCTGGTATAGGGCGGCGCGGCGGCGATCAGCGGCGATGCCAGCAACCCGGCGGCGAGGAGGATAGCAAGGCTCTTCTTCATGGTCTTCAAGTCTTTCACTTCCCCGGAATCGCGTCTAGCGCCCGTCATGCGGGATGACGGAGCCATTCTCAACCCCCTTGGCGGCGGCAGTCTTCAGCGCCGCCTGCGCCGCCTCCCGCGTCGCGAACGGTCCCATCCGCACGCGCCAGAGAGCGCCCGCCTGTTCCACCCGTCCACCCACGCGACCGGCCAGAGCCTTCGCCCGCGCCTGCGTGGAAAAGGCGCCGAGCTGAACGATGTAGCGGCCATCGGGCGCGGTCGCCTTCACAGGCGCGGGAGCCGGAATGACCGCTTTTGGCGGCGCTTTGGGAGGTGGAGCGGCCGTTGGAGGAGACGGGCGGTCGAAGTCCGCGCCGGGGCGGGATCTGGCGACCGGCTCCGCTTTGGCAGGACGGACGGGCGGCGCTGCCGCATGGGCCGGAGCCGGAGGCAACTTCGCGCGCAGAGCCTTGAGCAGCGGGGCGGGCGTCGGCAGCCGTTCCGCCGCCCTGCCCCCGGACCGCAGGATGGCGCGCTCCTGCTCGGGCGGGTTTACACGCCGAACGCGCACTGCGCCCCCTGCCGCTACTCCGAGCTGCGCCGCTGCTCCCGGCGACAGGGCAATGATCCGGTCATTGGCCATCGGGCCGCGGTCGTTCAGGCGGCCAAGTATCGTCCGCCCGCTATCGAGCGCCGTCACTTCGACATAGGCTGGCAGCGGAAGCGTTTTATGGGCGCCCACGACGCTATCGGGGGCAAATGCCTCGCCCGTGACGGTCTTGCCGTCCCTGCTCCCAGCGTCGGTCAGTGCGGCATAGCCGACCTCGTCATAATAAACGGGATCGGCGGGTGTATAGGTCGTCCCGCCCACATCATAAGGCGCGCCCAGCACGGCTGGTCCGTCGACCGCCGGCCCACGGCTCTGCCCGAGTCCTGCGTCCGGCCATGCCGCCGCCAGCAGCAGGATGGCGAGCGCCGCGCCTTTATTGTTTGACCGCATCCGCCAGCAACCCCACCGACAAGGCATAGAAATTGGAACAGTTATAGTCCAGGATCGCGCGATAGTTGCCGGTCAGCAGATAGGCGGTCTTGCCCGGCCCGTCCGGCTCCAGCAGGGTCGCGAGCACCGTGTCGCCCGGCCAGATCGTCCCCTGCACCGCCAATCCCATGCGCCGCCATTCCGCCATCGTCAACCAGCGGCTGTGCCGGTTGAAGACGCGCGGGCAGCGCGGTGGATTGGTCCGCGCCGCGACGGAAGCGCGGTCGAAACCGGAGGGCACGGTGACGGCGACACCCCAAGGCTGCCCCCTGCGCCAGCCCGACTGCACGAAATAATTGGCGATGGATGCCAGAGCATCGGCCTCACTGGTCCAGATATCGGCCTTGCCGTCGCCATCGCCGTCCCTTGCGAGGCGCAGATAGACGCTCGGCAGGAACTGCGGATATCCCGTCGCGCCGGCCCAGCTCCCGACGAGGCGGCTGCGCGGGACGCCGTTGTCCAGCATCTTGAGTGTCGCGAGCAGCTCCGGTTCGAACAGGTCGCGCCGACGCCCTTCCCACGACAGGGTCGCGAGCGAGCGGATCAGGTCGAAATCGCCGACATAGGAGCCATAGTTCGTCTCATGCCCGTAGATCGCGACCATGATCTCGTCCGGCACGCCCGTTTCCGCCTCGATGCGGGCGAGCCTGGTCCGGTTCGCCTGATAGACCGCCCGCCCCCGGCCGATCCGCGCGGCGTCGACATGCGCGCGGCGATAGGGTTCGAAATTCGGAATGGGGGAATAGGCTCCGCCGCCCGGCTGGTTCCGGTCCAGCTCGACCACGCGGGGGTTGGGCGTCAGCGTCGGATAGACCGCATCGAGCGTCGCGTCGGAAATTCCCATCGCCCGTGCCCTTGGCCGCAGGCTTTCGAGATAGGCGCGAAATCCTGCGTCATCCTGCGCCCGTGCGGCCTGCTGCGGCATTAGCCCGCACGCGACACCCGTGACCGCGAGGAGCAAAGACAGGGAAAGAACACGCCAAGAATCTCGCATGCGCATGTTGTGGCACAGGCCATGCGACCCGCGAAACCCCTTATCGGACCATCCGCGCAATCGGGCGACGAATGGAGCGGGCGCGTTTTTGTTCTTGGCAAGCGGCACGGGCGCGCTAGGAAGCAGGCGACGGACAGGTGGCCGAGTGGTTTAAGGCAGCGGTCTTGAAAACCGCCGTGGGTTTACGCTCACCGTGGGTTCGAATCCCACCCTGTCCGCCATCCTTTAGGTGATCCATGAAACAGGCGGTGGCAATCGTTGGTTTGAGCGTTCTTATCAGCGCGTGTTCCGACCCTTGCGTCAATACCATTGTTTCGAAGGTCAATTCTCCCGATGGTCTGCATAGCGTCATTTTGTTCCAACGCGACTGTGGCGTAACAACCGGCTTCTCAACGCACATCTCCGTTCTCGTTAGGGACGAGGCGCTGACGGAGAGCGGCAATGCGTTCCGGGCCGATGACGACCATGGTGCTGCGCGTGTCGGTGAATGGGAAGGATCATGGGCAAGCGTGACGTGGCTCACCAATGACCAGCTACTCATTAGATACGCTCAGGCGTCTCGTATCTTCAAGCAGGCGGCAAACGTGGACGGCGTGCAAATCACTTACAAGGTTGATTGAACCGCACCCCACGCCCGAAGGCGCAGGGTGCTGGCAGCGTCAGGGCGGAAGGAGTGTCGCCCATCCCGCTGCTGCGGATGTTCGATTAACGAGGGACCGTCCGCTGGTCATCGGCGCGGCACCGTCACCACGCGGCGCTGGAGTGCCCGGAGGCCCGCCACCGTTCAGGCGTAGCGGTTCTGGCCGACGCGTTGCAGGGTGATGATCGGGGCTGTGTCCTGCATCAGTCTGGCGTCTTCGATGAAGGCATCGGGATCGACCGCGTGGCTCAGGAGCAGGCCGCAACGGTCCGGCCCTTCCCATATCACGGTGCCTTCTATCTCCAGCCCTCCCGCGACCAGCGTGACCTTTTTGCCGACCGGCGGCAGCCATCCGCCGATCAGCAGAGCGCCATAAATGGAGATATTGCGGATCGTCACCGGCTGCTGGAATTCCTCCCAACGGAGAGATGCGTCGATATCCGCATGGCTGCGGTTGTCCCGCGGCTGTTCGGTCCTCGCCCGATAGGAAACATGATCCAAGGCAGTTCTCCTGACCCGTCATCCCCACAAGCGAACATGATCGTGCCAAGAAGTTGATGAAGAGCCAAGAAAACTGGTTAATGCGTTCTAATCAGGCAGAAATATCATTCCTTCGCCGATGGGGTCAGGCCAGTGCGCCATGGCAGTGTTTGTATTTCTGACCCGAACCGCACGGGCAGGGCGCGTTGCGGCTGATGTCGAGGTTGGCGAACTCGCCGTCCTGTCCGCCGCCCACAGGTGCGCGAGGAATAGCTGTGGTGATGATGCCCTGCTGACCCGCGTCGATGTCGGCGCTGTTGTCCTCGCCCGAGAAGGGGTCGATGTGCGTCGTGATGAAATCGGGCAGCACGGGCAGCGCGAAATCCTCCATCGGCGGCTGCTCCATGCGGAACTGGACGCGGGCGATGGAGCCGGTCACATCCTCGCGGATATTTTCCAGCATGCGTTCGAACAGGGCGAAGGCTTCCTGCTTATATTCGTTGATCGGCGTTTTCTGCGCATAGGCGCGCAGATGCACCACCTGACGCAGCGCGTCGAGCGTCGCCAGATGCTCTTTCCAGTGATGGTCGAGGCTCTGGAGCAGGATCGACTTTTCGATCATGTGCCAGTCACCAGCGTCGAGTTCGGCGACCTTGGCGGCCACGGCTTCGTCGGCGAGGGCCACGAGCCTTTCCTCGATCATTTCGGGATCGACCTGATCCTCCGCGAGCCACGCGTCGAAGTCCGGTTCGAGGCCCAGTATTTCAACCGTGCGGGCCTTCAGCCGTTCGATGTCCCACTGTTCGGGATAGGTGCCGGGGGGGCAGGATGCGCCGACCAGATCGTTGACCGTTTCATGCCGCATGTCGGTGACGACATCGTCGACCGTGTCCGCGTCCATGATGTCGCTGCGCTGTTCGTAGATCACCTTGCGCTGATCGTTCATCACATCGTCATATTCGACGACCTGCTTGCGGATGTCATAGTTGCGCGCCTCGACCTTCTTCTGCGCGGTCTCGATGGCCTTGCTGAGCCAGCGCGAAGGCGGCAGCGCCTCGCCATCCTCGAGGTTTGAGCGGATCATCTTGGCGAACATCGTGTCCGGGCCGAAGATGCGCATCAGATCGTCGTCGAGGCTGAGGTAGAAGCGCGACAGGCCCGGATCGCCCTGACGGCCTGAGCGGCCGCGAAGCTGGTTGTCGATGCGGCGGCTTTCATGCCGTTCCGTGGCGAGCACGAAAAGGCCGCCCGCATCCAGAACTTCCTGCTTCTCGACTTCGATCTCCCCCTCGATCCGTTTGATCGCCGCTTCGCGCTCGGCTCCCTCGGGCACGTCGCGCAGTTCGTCCTCGACCCGCATTTCGAGGTTGCCGCCCAGCTTGATGTCGGTGCCGCGCCCGGCCATGTTCGTGGCGATCGTGACCGCGCCCTTGCGGCCCGCCTGCGCGACGATATGCGCTTCCATCTCGTGAAAACGGGCGTTCAGAACCGCATGCTCGACCCCTTCCTGCGTCAGGAAGTCGGACAGCATTTCCGATTTTTCGATGGAGACAGTGCCGACGAGGACAGGCTGCCCCTTTTCCTGATGTTCCTTGATGGTGCGCGCGATGCCGCGGAACTTGTCTTCCTGATTCTTGTAGAAAGTGTCTTCCTCATCCACCCGCTGCACCGGCCTGTTGGTAGGGATGGTGACGACATTCATCTTGTAGATTTCGTAAAATTCGGTGGCCTCGGTCGCGGCCGTGCCCGTCATGCCCGACAGTTTGGGATACATGCGGAAATAATTCTGGAAGGTGATGGACGCGAGCGTCTGGTTCTCCGGCTCGATCTGGACGCCTTCCTTGGCTTCCACCGCCTGATGCAGGCCATCGGACCAGCGGCGGCCGTCCATCATGCGGCCGGTGAATTCGTCGATAATGACGATCTTGTCGTCCTTGACGATATAGTCGATGTCGCGGCGGAACATGACGTTGGCGCGCAGCGCCTGGTTCACATGGTGAACGACGGCGGTATTTTCGAAGTCGTAAAGGTTCGCGCCCTGAAGCAGGCCCGCTTCCTCCAGCATCCGCTCGATCTTCTCGGTGCCGTCTTCGGTCAGCGTGACGTTGCGCTGCTTCTCGTCCTTCTCATAATCGCTTTCGACGATCTGCTTCACGATCTGATCGACGGCGACATAAAGCTCCGACTTGTCGTCGGTGGGACCGGAAATGATGAGCGGCGTGCGCGCTTCGTCGATCAGGATCGAGTCCACCTCGTCGACGATCGCATAGTTGAAGGGCCGCTGGACCATCGAGCCGCGATCGAATTTCATATTGTCGCGCAGATAGTCGAAGCCGAGTTCGTTGTTCGTTGCATAGGTGATGTCGGCAGCATAGGCTTCGCGTCGCTGGTCTTCCGACAGGTTGGGCACGATGACGCCGGTGGTGAGGCCCAGAAAACGGTAGACCTGACCCATCCATTCACAGTCGCGGGTCGCCAGATAATCGTTCACGGTGACGACGTGAACGCCCTTCCCCTCCAGCGCATTGAGGTAGGTCGCGAGCGTCGCGACCAGCGTCTTGCCCTCACCTGTGCGCATTTCGGCGATCTCGCCCCGATGGAGCACGATGCCGCCGACCATCTGCACATCGAAATGGCGCATCCCCAGCACCCGGATCGACGCTTCCCGCACGGTTGCGAAGGCCTCGGGCAGCAGGTCGTCCAGCGTCTCGCTCGCCGCCAGCCGTTCGCGGAAGCGCGCCGTCTGCGCCACCAGTTCGTCGTCGCTCATCGCCTGGACCGTCGGCTCGAAGGAGGCGATCCTGTCGACGGTCCTGCCCAGCGATTTCACATAGCGTTCGTTGGACGATCCGAAGATGGACTTGGCGAGTGCGCCGAACATGCAGATTCCTGACAAAAAGGGTGCGCGCAGACGTTGGACGACATGCGCGCGTGGATGCGCCGCGATTTAGGCACGGCACGTCCTTTAGTCAATCAGACTGGCCGTGATCCGGCGCTGAACCGAGGCTGCGGGCTTCCCCTGTCGCGTGGATGTCATGGGCGGCGGGCATGCGGCTTTGGTCCGGCCGTGGCGTCATGTGGCCGCAGGGTCTTTGGCCCGGCGCAGCCTTTCCGGCATCAGCTTGGCCCAAGGGATCGCAACCGCCATGTATCCAACCCTTCCCCTTGCGCCGCCGGGCCGCCGCGCGATGACGGGCGCAGCATTGCTGTGGGCGTCGCTGCTTCTCTGGTTCGTCGCGCTGGCGCTCGCTACGCCCTTCGATCATGATGAGAGCCAATATGTCGCGGGCGCGATGCTGAGCGGGCGGCTGACGATTTTCCGGGATTTCCTCTACCTCCAGCCGCCGCTGCACGCATGGGCCTATGCCCCGCTGGCATGGCTGTTCCCGTCGCATGTGCTGACGGCGATGCGGCTGGCGACTGCGTTCAGCGCCATTGGCGCTTTGTGGCTGATCCGTTCGGCGCAGCGGACCGCAGGCATATCGCGCGACAGCGCAACCCTGGCGCTCATGCTGATGGCGTCGACCGCCGCGTTCCAGTTCACGGCGGGCGTCGTGCGCAACGACATGCTGCCGACGCTCCTGCTGGCGGGCGGGACGATGCTTTCCCTGCGCGCGCTCAAAGAGCGGCGTCGCGACCTCTGGCTGGTGGCGGGACTGTGTCTGGGCCTCGCCATTTCGGCCAAGCTCAACTTCGCGCCGGTCGGCGCTGCCGTGGGGCTTTTTCTGTTGTTCGGGGACCGGCGGACCGGGTTTGGGGACGCGGGACTGTTGGCGGCGGGCGCGGGGTTCGGTCTTGTCCCGCTCCTGTTGGCATGGGCCGCCGCGCCCGAGGCGTTCGTCTATGGCGTCATCACCTATGGCGCCACCGCGCCCCACGCATGGTATGCCGCAAACGGAGCGGGCGACGAATTGGCGCTGTTGGGAAAGACGGCCCAGCTTCTTCTGGCTCTGGTAAAGGGACCGACGCTGATCGCCCTGCTGCTGATTGGCTGCGACCGCTTCATGACCCGCGACCGGCCGCGTTCGGCGGAAAGGCGTCTGGTCCTGTGGATGGTGGCGGGCGCGCTCACAGGAGCGGCTTTACCGACCCCGGCGCAGCTTCAATATGTGATGCCGCTGATCCCGCCGCTGGCGCTGGCGCTCGGCCATTTCCTCGACGATGCGCGCGACTGGAACGCGAGGCGGCGCCACGTCCTGCTGGGACTGCTGAGCGCAGGTGTGGTTCCCGGCATGATCGCACCGATCGGCGACATCGCAGCCATGACTTCTCGCGGATCGCCCGTGCTTGAAGCCGAAGCAGGCGCGGAATGGGCGGGCAGCGTCGTTCGCCACGAAACGCGCGGGGCCACCGTCGCTACCCTGTCGCCGCATATGATGGCGGGCAGCGGGCTGCGGCTCGATCCCCGTTTCGCTGCGGGGCCGTTCGCTTACCGCACCGGCTGGACGGTCCCCGTAACGCAGGCGCGTCGGCTGCACATCATGACGCCGCAGACGCTTTCGGATATGGATGCCGCCCCTCCGGCGGCGATCCTGACGGGCTATGAGCGCGGCACCCGGACCCTTCCCCTCGCAGTCGATGCGGGCCTCATCGCTTATGCGCGGCGGCGTGGCTATCGGGCGATGGCGATGCCGGACGGAACCGGCACATTATATGTGCGGATTCCGGCTGACCGCTCGCCTCTTCGGAGAGAGGCGCGACCGGTGCAAGCACGTTGACGCAAAGCGGCATTTGCATCATGCCGCCGCCATGACCGACCGTTCCCCCCTCGCCCCCGCCGCCTTTCCGTCCCTGCCGCCCGTCGAAGGCGTGACGCTCCGCGTGGCGCGCGCCGGGTACAAGGCGTGGGAACGGTGCGACCTCACCTATGTCGAACTCGCGCAAGGCACCGCGGTCGCGGGCGTTACGACGCAGAGCAAATGCCCATCCCCCGAGGTGGAATGGTGCCGCGACGCCATCCCGCTGGGGCAGGCGCGGGCGCTGGTGGTGAATGCGGGCAACGCCAACGCCTTCACCGGCCATCGCGGGCGCGCGGCGGTGGAAGCCATCGCCGCCAAGGTCGCCAATCGGCTCGACTGCCAGCCTTCGGACGTCTTCATCTCCTCGACCGGGGTGATCGGCGTGCCGCTGCCTGTCGACAAGGCCGAAGCGGGCTTGGAAGCCGCCTTCTCCGCTGCACCGTGCGGCTGGGAGGATGCCGCCAACACCATCGGCACCACCGACACCTATGCGAAGGGTGCGCATGCCTCCGCCCTGATCGGCGACACGCGCGTGGAGTTGGTCGGCATCGTCAAGGGGTCGGGCATGATCGCGCCCGATATGGCGACGATGCTGGGCTATATCTTCACCGACGCCGCCATCGAGCCGGGCCTGCTGCAACAGATGCTGTCCGCCGCCAACCGGCGCACCTTCTCCTGCATCACGGTCGACAGCGATACGTCGACCAGCGACACCGTGCTGGCCTTTGCCACCGGGAAGGCCGGGAATGCGCCGCTTTCGACCATGGACGATCCGGGCGCGGATGCTTTTGCCGCCGCCCTCGCCGACCTGTGCCGCCAGCTTGCCCATCTGGTCGTGCGGGACGGCGAAGGCGCGTCCAAATTCATCGAGATCACCGTGGACGGCGCGGCCAGCGACGACAGCGCGCACCGCATCGGCCTTTCCATCGCCAACTCGCCGCTGGTCAAGACCGCCATCGCCGGGGAAGACGCCAACTGGGGCCGCGTCGTCATGGCGATCGGCAAGGCAGGCGAACCGGCGGATAGGGACAAGCTGTCCATCCGTTTCGGCGCGACGCAGGTGGCGACCGGCGGCCTTGCGGTGGAGGGTTATGACGAAGCGCCCGTCGCCGCGCACCTAAAGGGGCAGGATATCGAGATCGGCGTGGACCTCGGCCTTGGCGACGGGCGTGCGACGATCTGGACCTGCGACCTGACGCATGGCTATATCTCGATCAACGCGGATTATCGCAGTTGATGCTGGAACTGCACGATCCGGTCGTGTCCCTGATGCGTCAGGTCGGGTGCGACGTCGTGATGCCGCGCTACCGCAATCTTGCCGCCGATGAGGTCAGTGAGAAGGCGGCCGACGATTTCGTCACCATCGCCGACAAAGAGAGCGAACTGCGCCTTGCCGAAGGGCTGGCCGCGATCCTGCCCGAAGCCGGGATCATCGGCGAGGAAGCGTGCGCCGCCGACCCCGCCATCCTCGACCGCGCGGGCGAAGGGCTGAACTGGATCATCGACCCTATCGACGGCACCGGCAATTTCGCGAGCGGCAATCCACCCTTCGGCATCATGATCGCTCTCAGCGATGGCGGGACGACGCTGGCGGGATGGATACTCGATCCGCTGACGGGCCGCCTGTGCCATGCCATGCTGGGCGGCGGGAGCCATATCGACGGCGAGAAGGTGCGGGCGCGCGAGAGTGGGCAGGCTCTGCCCATCGCCGCGCTCGCCGTCTATTTCATGACCGGCGAAGAGCGCGCCGACATTCAGGCGCGCGCGAAGGACCGCTTCACACTGGTCGACATTCCCCGCTGCGCCGCCGAACAATATCCGCGCCTCGTGCTGGGACAGAATGACGTATCGGTCTTTGCCCGCACCCTGCCGTGGGATCATGCGGCGGGCACGCTGTTTCTCAACGAAGCGGGCGGATGCTGTCAGCGGCTCGACGGCAGCGCCTACCGGGTGGGTGACACGCGGCGCGGGCTGCTGGGCGCATCGTCCCCGCGCCTCTGGGATCAGGCTGCGGACATCCTGATACGCCAAGGATAAAGCAACAGCAATGTGGACAGCAAAACGGCCGCCTCGCCGGGCGGCCGTTTCCCGTTTACCTGTCTACATCGCTGTCGCTTTAGAGGACGCTTTCGATCCAGCCCTTGAGCGCGCTCTTGGGCGCTGCGCCGACCTTGGTGGCGGCGGCTTCGCCATTCTTGAACAGGATCATCGTCGGAATGCCGCGCACGCCATATTGGCCGGGCGCTTCGGGGTTCTCGTCGATGTTGATCTTGGCGATCGTCACCTTGTCCGCCAGTTCGTCCGAAATCTCTTCCAGAGCCGGGCCGATCATCTTGCAAGGGCCACACCATTCCGCCCAGAAATCGACGAGCACGGGCTTGTCGGCATCAATCACGTCGGTCTTGAAGCTGGCGTCGGTAACTGCCTTGGTGGCCATGGTGGGAAACTCCTTTGCGTTGGAAACTATCTAGGATGGCTGCACGCCCGGCTCAACGGGCGGCAGGGGCAAAGTTTGCTGCGCGCCAACAAAGCCGGGCTTGTGCGCTTTGAGCAGGGCCGGGGGCAAAGCGATGAGACGCGGTGCGCTGGTGTAAAGCAGGCCCGCCTCGATGGCCCGTCCGGGGAAGATCGCGCCAAGCGCGGCGGCATAGGCCGCCATCTGCCGGATATGCGCGCCCGGCACTTCATCCAGCGTCAGCGGAGCCACCCGCCCCGTCTTGAAATCGACGAACTGGACGCGATCCTCGCCGATGCAGAGCCGGTCGACCGTGCCCGCGATCACCGCTTCGCCGACGACCGCCGCGATGGGCGCTTCGGCAAGGGCGTGGGGACCGAAAAGATCGGCGAAGGCGGGCGCCTCAATCACCCGCAACGCCTGTTCGACAAGGCCGGAGCGCTGCGCGGCGTCGCCCTGCCCCTGCTGCGTCAGCCAGCGGTCCGCTGCCTCCCGACGCCGTTCGGGCGGAAGGTCCGGCAAGCGTTCGAAGAGCGAATGGAGCAGGCGTCCACGCTCCGCCGCGTCGCGCATGGCCGGGGTGGGCGGCGGATAAGGCACATCGTCCTCCACCTGCGCCGAGGGTGCGAGCGGCCTTGGCGGGCGCGCTTCCGCCGGTGCGGGGCGACGCAGCCACGCAGGCGGTTCGACCTCCACCGCAGACGTCGCGACCTCCGCCTCCGCGCGCCGGGGCGCAAGCTGTTCATGACCGCGCCACCGCCGCACCGCGCCCCAGAGCGGATCGGCTTCCCACTCCGCGCCCAGCGACACCATCGCGCCCTCGACCGCCGCGAACCAGCTTTCGGGCTTCACCTCGCCCTTGGCGCGCGGCCCGAGCGATCCCGCGACAATCAGCTTTTCCTCCGCCCGCGTCAGCGCGACGTAGAGCAGCCGCCAATGCTCCTCGCGCTCGACCCGCGCCGCCGCTTCGGCCACCTCGCCGATCGGTCCCTGCCGCTCCGCCTTTCTCGGGGCGAGGATGGGCAGGCCGTTCCATTCCAGCGAATCGGCCCTGTTCCCCGCATCGGGATCGAGGCAGGCGTCGGCGAGGATGACGATGGGCGCCTGCAATCCCTTTGCGCCATGGACGGTCAGCAGCCGCAGCATGTCCCCCTGCCCCGCCGCGTCGCGCACGATTTCCACCTCGCCCCGGTCGAACCAGTCGATGAAGCGCTGAAGCGAGGGATGCTCGTCGCCTTCGAAGGCGAGCGCCGCGTTTAGCAGTTCTTCGACAGGGTCCGCCGCTTCGGTGCCCAGCCGCTCGATCAGCCGTCGCCGCCCGTCCATCGGCCCCGACAGGATCGCTTCCAGATAGCGATAGGGCGTGGTCAGGTCAGCCATGCCCAGCAGATCGCGCAGCGGCCGCAAAGCCGCTTCGTCCAGCGTCCGGGTCAGGTGTCTCCACAGGCCCGCTTTGCGGCGGATCAGCCGCTGCATCAGTTCGTCCTGCGTCCACCCGATCAACGGCGACACGAGCAGCGCCGCAAGGTTCAGCTCATCTTCCGGCTGCACCGCAAAGCGCAGAGCCGCCAGCAAGTCGCGCACGGCGAGCGGCGCGTTGAGCCGGAGCCGGTCGATGCCTGCGACTGCGACTTTTTCCTCATAGAGCCGCGCGACGATGAGCCGGGCCAATTCGCTGCGGCGGCGCACCAGAATCATGATGTCGCCTGCGCGGACAGGCCTGCCCCGGCTTTCCAGCATCAGGTCGGTGTCGATCCATTCCCGAACTTGCCGCGCGATCCGCGCCGCGAGCACCCGTTCCTGATCCGCCGCCCAGTCCTCCTCACCCTCGGCATCTTCGTTGAGGTGCGCGACGACAGGTTTCCAGAGCTGAACCTCGCCGGGATGGCGATTGGCGCTGTCGTGCCGCACCTCGCCCGGCTCCAGCCCCAGCCGTTCCGCCTGCACGGTCGCGATGGTGCGGTCCACCACGTCGAGCACGGCGGGCGTGGAGCGGAAGCTGCGGTCGAGAGAGAGGTTGAAGAAGGAATGTCCGGCGTCGCCCGCATCCCGCTCGAACAGGATCTGCGCGGCGGCGAAATTCTGCGGACTGGTGCCCTGAAAGCCGAAGATCGCCTGCTTGAAATCGCCGACGGTGAAGATGGTGCGCACCCTGTCGCCCTTCGCGCCCTCGCCCGCGAAGAACTCCGCCGCCAGCGTCCGCACGATCCGCCATTGCGCGGCGTTGGTGTCCTGCGCTTCATCGACAAGGATGTGGTCGATCCGCTGGTCGAGCTTGTAGCGTATCCATTCCGCGATTCCGTCGCGCTCCAGCAGCGCCGCCGTCCGTGCGATCAAATCGTCGAAATCGACCGCGCCCGCCAGCCGCTTCGCTTCGGCATAGGAGCGGGCATAGGCGCGGCCCGCATGGAGCGCCTGCGCCAGCAGGGCGGCATAATCGGCACGGAGTTTCGTGGCCAGCAGTTCGCCGCATGCGCCGTGCAGCCGGGCGGCAAGCTCGGCATAGCCGTCGACCGGCGGCACCCATCCTTTGGCGTCGATGATCCCGCCATCGGCCTTCGCCCATGCGCGATGCAGGTCGGCAAGGCCCGCTGCCCGCGCTGCGGGGTCGAGCGCCCGCCATGCCGCGATCCGGTCGCAACGCTCCAGCGCCCGCGCCGTGCCCCAGTCCGCATTGGCGCGGGTGAGCGCGTCGAGCGTCCGCATGTCGAACCGGTCGTCGCCGCACCGGTCCGCCAGCCATGCGTCCACGTCGCCGTCCGGCAGATCCATCTCCGCCGCCAGCCATGGCGCGATGTCGGCGGGCAGTGCGTCCATCGCTTCGGCCCGCGCGGCGCATCGCAGCAGGAACTGTTCTGCACCGCCTTCGCCCAGCCGCAGGCTGATCGCCTGAAGCGCTGCGATGAGGGCATCGTCCTTCCTTTCCTCCGCACGAACCGCCAGATCGGCAAGGCTTTGCCGCGCGAGCGCCGACTGCTCACGCTGGTCGAGCGGGCGGAAGCCGGGGGCCAGCTCCGCCTCCAGAGGGAAACCCGCCAGCAATTGCTGGCAGAAGCCGTGGATGGTCTGGATGCGCAGACCTCCGCCTGTCGATTCGAGCACTTCGGCGAAGAGGCGGCGCGCCTGTTCCTGCATGTCCGGCCCGTGATCCTCGCCCAGCGCCAGAAGATCGGCGGCGAGCGAAGGGCCGTCCATCTGCACCCATGCCGCGAGCCGGTCATGGATGCGGTCGGCCATTTCCGCCGCGCCCGCCTTGGTGAAGGTCAGGCAGAGGATATTTTCCGGGCGCACGCCCTGCAGCAGCAGGCGAAAGACCCGCGCCGTCAGCACATGGGTCTTGCCTGTGCCTGCCGATGCCGACAGCCAGACATGCGCGTCCGGGGCGGCGGCGCGGGCCTGCGTGCCGAGCAGCTTCTGCAAGGGACTGGGCCGTTTAGCCATCGTCGCGGCCATACCATTCCTCCAGCCGCATGAGCTGGTCATAGTCGCCGTAATTGGCGACTTCCGGATTGATCTCCGCGCGGAAAGGCGCGGTCCCGAGCAGCCACGCATCGGCGGCCTGCGTGAACTGGTCCAGGGCGAAGGCGGTAAAATCCTCCGTCACGATCCTGTCGCGCTTGCCCAGCGGATCGACCGGACGCTCGCGATAGCCGAACTGGTCCGCCTTCTTCGCCAATGACCAATATTCGAAGTCGCCAGCCCTCGGGCGATCGCCCAGTCCGACGAACCCCTCATGCTCGGCGATGAGGCCAAGCAGGCCGAGTTGCAGCGCGAAGCCCGCCTTCACCTGCCGGGCGCTGGGCGGCTTGCCGGTCTTATAGTCGATGATGCCGATGCGCCCGTCCGGCAGGCGGTCGATCCGGTCGGCCTTGCCCATCAGCGTGACGCCAGCAATCTCCGCGCGCCCTTCCTGTTCGACGGCGAGGATGCGGCGCCCTTCCGCCCTGTCGCGCGCGACTTCGGCGGCGATCCAGCGTATCGCCTCGATGAGGCGTGGCTGCCACAGGGCTTTCAGCAGCGGATGCACCTGCGGCTCGTCGAACATGGCGCGGGCGCGGCGTTCGAGATCGGCGGGATCGAGCGTGCCTGCCTCCGCCCAGCGTTGCAGCACGTCGTGCACTGCCGTCCCGCGCCATGCCGGACCTGCATCGGCATCCACCGGATCGAGCCGCGCGAGGCGGAGGATGCGCCGGGCGTAGAAAGCGAAGGGGTCGGCCTTCAGCCGGTCCACATCGGTGACGGGAATGACGGCGGGCCTTGCCTGGACCGGCGGGCATGGCGCGGGACGAGCGGCGGGCCTGTGATCGGGCGGGGCGTCGATGGCGGCGGCGAGGGCGGCGTAGCGGTCCGCGCTCTTCCACTGCGGCCCCGCCATAGCCTTCAGCCGTAGCCAGAAGCGGGACGCGACCGCCGGCCCGCCGCTCCCCCGCCGCGCGCGGGTGATGAAGATCTGGGGCGCGCCCAGCGCGCTCGCGAAATCATGCGAGGCAAGCCCGATCCGGGTTTCAAGGCCG
Source organism: Sphingobium amiense (assembly GCF_003967075.1). Taxonomy (NCBI): domain Bacteria; kingdom Pseudomonadati; phylum Pseudomonadota; class Alphaproteobacteria; order Sphingomonadales; family Sphingobiaceae; genus Sphingobium; species Sphingobium amiense. The sequence continues at coordinate 1,512,356 of NZ_AP018664.1, read as the reverse complement.
GGCAGGCCCAATTCCCGCCGGATGCGTGGCGCGAGCCAGGGATCGGGCGCTGGCAAACCCGGCCAGGTGCCTTCGTTGAGGCCGCCCAGCACCATGAGGTCGGCCTGCACCAGTTGCGCTTCGATAAGGCCGAGGATCGCGATGCGGGGGTGGCCGCCCTGCGGCGGGCGCACCGCCACGCCGCCCAGCATATGATCGAGCAGGGCGGGCAGCGCGCGTGGATCGGCCTGACGCGGGCCATCGGGCGCGGCAGCTTCCATTTCGGCGAACAGTTCGGCCGCCGCGCGTCCCTGATGCCCGGCCCAGACCGCATCGCCGGTCAGCATGCCTGCCTGCTCACGCAAAGCGGCGAGTTGTCTGCCGAGGTCCGCTGCCTCCGCGAAGCCGGTTTCCAGCGGCTCCAGCAGGGCGCGGGCCTGCGGCCACCACTGGCTGACGCTTTCCCGCAGCGCGCGCTGCCGGTCGTCGGGCTTTTCCTCCAGCAGCAGGTCGATGCCACGTAATCCCGCCTGCGGTCGCGGCCCACGCAGCAACAGGTCGAGGCCGCGTGCGCCCTCCAGCCAATCGAGCCGCCCTTCCCCGCGCATCACCAGCGGATGCTTGAGCAGGCTGAGCAACGGCACCGGCGCAAAGCGTTCCGCCACCGCTTCCGCCATCGCGATCAGCAATGCGCCGGGCGGCAGGCGCGACAGAGGCTGGCCCGCCGAATCGTCCGCTTCTATTCCCCAGCGCCGCAGATGCGCCGACACGCGCGTGGCCAGTTGCCGGTCGGGCGTCACCAGCGCGGCAGTCCGGCCGGGCGTCTCCAGCGCCTCGCGCAGCGCGATGGCGATGGCCTGCGCTTCCTCACCCGGTGTGGCGACTTCCAGAGCCTCTACGCCGGAAAGCGAGCGATCCGCCGTCTTCAGATCGCGCCAGCGGCCGGTGAGGCGCGGCGGCAGCATCGCATTGGAGATGTTCCGCGCCCGGACGGCCCGCGCATCATGCTCGCTGCCCCAGCGCCACAGCGCCACATCGTCGCGCGTCGCGCTCATGCGGTCGAGCAGGCGCTTGAGCGCATATTGCGGATGGCTCTCCTGCCCCGGCGCGGCGCGGCCCGTGGCCGGATCGGCGTCGAACGGCCCGATGGCGTCCCACGCATCCTCGTCCATATGCTGATCGAGACCCGCAAACACCACCAGACCGCGCGGCAGTTCCGCTATTCGCCGCAAAAGGCCGGCAACGGCGGGCGCGGTCGTGGAAATGCCCGCCGCCGCGACGGAACCGGCGGGAGGATGCGCCGCCCAGCGGGCGCTCAGCCGATCGAACAGACGGTTACGCCGGTCGGCGAGGTCGATGCAACCTGTCCGTGCGAGCGCTTCGGGCCAGCGCGCGATCACGATTTCGAACAGGGCGAGCGAGGTCTGCCAATGCCGCGACAGATCCTCCGACAGCGAAAGGCCATCGCGCAGCGCGCCGGGCGGTACCCGCTCCACCTGCATCTGGTCCAGCACCGCGCCCAGCGCCTGCCCCAGCAGCAGCGCCTGTCCGGCGTCGGTGCCGGGCCTCTCCTCCTGAACCATGCGCGCCAGCATCATCTGCCGCCGTATTGGCGCAACGGCGGGCGGGATCGGATCGTCTTCGCCCAGAGGATCGAGTGCGCCGCCGACCTGTTCGCCCAGATCCGGATCGCCGATGGCGACGAGGCGGGGGAGCAAAAGCCCGCCGCCCGATTGCCGGACGAAAGCGTCGCTCACCGCCCGGACGGCGCGGCTGTTGGGCAGCAGAACCATGCCCTGCGCCAGTTCCATCGGGTCGCGGTGCAGCGCCAGAAGCCCCGTGACCAGCGCGTCGGCAAAGGCGCGATGCGCGGGAATGGTGAACAGTGCGGGCCGCGCCCTGTCACCCATGGGCGATCATCGATTCCACCACCGGGATCGCGCCGGGTGTTCCGACGTCGAACCACAGGCCTTGATGCGACATGCCGTAGAGCCGCCCGGCCTCTATCGCGCGGTTCCAGAAGATGTTGGTCGAAAACACATCGCCGGGCGGATCGGTGAGCAGCGCTGGCGAAAGGATCTGCACGCCGGTGAAAACGAAAGGCGCAACGTGCGCGGTCTTGCGCCGGGAGAGACGGCCTGTCGCGTCCATGTGGAAATCGCCCGGTCCCGCGTGGCAGGTCGCCCGCGCCAGCGGCACCAGCAGCAGGAGCGCGTCCATCCGCTCCGCATCCCACACGCGCTGCATCGCGCCCAGCGTTTCCTGCGGCCCGTCGATCCACAGATTGTCGCTGTTCGCGCAGAAAAAGGGGCGGTCGCCCAGCAATGGCTTCGCTTTCATGAGGCCGCCGCCGGTTTCCAGCAGCTTGCCTCTTTCATCGGAGATGATGAACTCTGTGCCGCAGCGGCGCGCCTTCAGATGCGCCTCGACAGTATCGGCGAGATAGTGGACGTTCACGACGACCCTGCGGATGCCGCCCGCTTCCAGCCGGTCGAGCGCATGGTCCATCAGCGGCTTGCCCGCGACCTTCACCAGCGGCTTGGGACGGGTCGCGGTGAGCGGGCGCATCCGCTTGCCAAGGCCCGCGGCCATCAGCATCGCCGTGTCGATCATGCGGGCGCGAACCCGGCGAGGGCGTCGTGCCGTTTGTCCACGGGGATATTCGCCGCGAACCATTCGGCGACGGGCGCCAGCGCCGGATGCGCCAGATCGCGTTCGAGCAGTCCCCACATGCGCGGCAGGAAGGAGAGGTATCGCGCCTTCCCGTCCCGCTTCCAGAGGCGCGTGAAGATGCCGATGATCTTCGCATTGCGCTGCGCCCCCAGCACGGCATAGGCGGCGTCGAAATCGGCGGGCGGAGACGCCATGGCCTTGTAATGGGCCAGCATCGCCGCTTCCACCTCGACCGGCACGTCGCGGCGGGCATCCTGCAGCAGCGATACGAGATCATAGGCGGGGTGCCCCGCCAGCGCGTCCTGAAAGTCGAGCAGGCCAAGGCCGTGGGGCGCGCCGCCTTCGATCAGCATGATATTTTCGGCGTGATAGTCGCGCAGGACGGTGACGACCGGGCTCGAGGATCGCTCGACCAGCGGCAGAACGGCGTCCCACGCGGCGACATAGGCTTCGGCATCGGCGTAGATCCCCGCCGCCGGGCAATACCATTCGGTCAGCAGGCCCGCCTCGCGCTGATAGACCGCCCGGTCATAGGGCGGGACATCGGCTGCGGGCAGCCGGTGCAGGTCCGCCAGAAGATCGACGGCGCGGCGATAGGTCGCCAGTTCCGCGCCCGGCTCAGCCTCCAGATGTTCCTTGATCCGCAGATCGCCGAAATCCTCGATCAGCACCAGCCCCTGCGCGAGATCGCGCGCGAAGATGCGGGGCGCTGCGAAACCATCCGCCTGAAGCTGTTCGGCGATGGATATGAAGGGGCGCGGGTCTTCGTGCGGCGGGGGCGCGTCCATGAGCACGGCGCGGCGACCGCCATCGAAGACGCGGAAGTAACGGCGGAATGACGCGTCGCCCGCCAGCGGCTCAATGGCCGCCCCTCCCCAGCCTGCGTCGGCGAGAAAAGCGGGCGCGGCGGCGGGCGGGATCATATCTGTGACCATCGCTCCGTCCAAGCGTCCGGCACGTCCGCTGTCAAGCGCCGCGCGCCATCCTCCAGCATCTCGATGGTGAGCCGCAGGCTGTGCGGCCAGAGCGCGTCGCCGAGCCGGGCGGGCCATTCCAGGATGAGCAGGCTGTCGGCCAGATAATCGCCCAGCGCCAGCTCCGCCGCTTCCTCCGCACCGTCCAGGCGATAGAGATCGACATGCGCGACCGGCAGCCGCACCTCGGGCACGTCATAGGGCTGGACGATGGCGAAGCTGGGGCTTGGCGCTTCGCCTTCAAGGCCCAGCGCCGCCAGCAGGCCGCGCGCGATGGTGGTCTTGCCCGCGCCCAGCCCGCCATAGAGCGCGATCACGTCGCCGATCCGCGCCTGCGCCGCGATCCGTGCGCCGAACGCCAGCATCGCGGTCTCGCCTTCGATGACGATGCCCGTATCAGCCACGCGGCAGCGCGATGGTCGCCATCGTCCCCTGCCCCGGCTGCGACACGAGATCGAGCGTCCCGTCATGCGCCTCGACCAGTTGCCGGGCAAGCGGCAGGCCGATGCCGGGCTTGCCGCCATTGCGCGCCTGATCCGCGCGGGCGGCGGCGTCGAACAACGCCTTCTGCCGTGCCGGAGGGATGCCGGGGCCGTTATCGGACACGACGATCCTCGCGCTGTTCTGGTCGCCGTCGCCATGCAGCAGGATGCGCGCGCCCTGCCCGCAATAGCGGATCGCATTTTCGAGCAACTGGTCGATGGCCTGACCGATGCGGCGCGCGTCGCCCTGCACCGTGCCGAGGCTGTCCTTGAGCGTGATGGCAAGGTCTATCCCCTTCGCCGTCGCTTCCGGCAGCAGCCGTTCCAGACAGGTCTGCGCGACCTTCGCCAGTTCGACCGGTGCGCGATCCAGCGGCAGCGTCCCGACCTCGCCCTGCGTCAGGTCCAGCACATTGTCGATCAGCGAGGACAGCCGCGCCGTGCTTTGCAGGATGCCGTCGACATAATCCTTCGCCGAATCGCTTAGCTCCCCGGCGTAGCCCGCGCTCATCATCTCGGCGAAACCCGATATGGTGGTGAGCGGCGTGCGCAGTTCGTAGCTCATATTGGTGACGAAGGCGGTCTTGACCTGATCGGCCTGTTCCAGAGCCTCGTTACGGTCGCGCAATATCTGTTCGACCCGACGGCTGTCGGTGACGTCCAGCATGGTGAAGAGCGCGTTGCCGTCCGGCAGCGGAATCGCCGCAAATTCGAAGATGCGCCCGTCCGCGAAGCCGACATGTCCGCCGCGCTGCTTGCGCTCGACCGTAGCGGCGCGCACCAGTTCGCGCACCAGTGTCGACTGCTGCGGCTTGGCGAGCTTGGCCTGCACCGCGCGCATGAGGTCGTCGATGCGGGGATGCGACGCCAGCAGTTCCTCGGGCGCGCCCCAGACACTGCGGAAACGGCTGTTCCACATCTGGAGCCGCCCGTCTGCCGAGAAGACGCCGATCGATTCGAACAGCGTGTCGAACGTGGCCGTCCGCACCCGCAGCAACGTGTCGCGCGCGCTCGACAGTTGCACCTGCTCGGTCCGATCCTCGAAGATCAGCAGCAGACCGCCGTCGGGCAGGGGCTGCGCATAGACGCGCAGATGGGTGCCGTCCTGAAGCAGCCAGTTTTCCTCCTGCGGGTCGGGCGAAAGGAACCAGTTGCGCCGCTCCGCCCGCCATGCGGGAAAGTCGCGATGTTCGGGCAGGCGGCGTGCGTCGCGCATCTGGTCGAGCACCCGTTCGAACAGCGGCGCATCCGTCAGCTCCTCCTGCCGCAGCCCGAACAGGCTGATGAATGGCTGGTTCCAGAACCGCAGCGCGCGGTCCGGCCCGAACCGCGCCACGCCTGCGGAAAGGCGGTCGAGCAGGTCGCGCTGCGCCGTCTCCAGCCGCCGGTGCTCGACCCGCGCCTGCTCCAGCTCATGCTGATCGACGGCATAGCCCGCAACGCCCGCCGCGCCCAACGGCACGTCCACGACCCGCATCGTGCGGCGCGCGCCGTCGATGGTCGCGGGCACCATCCGGTCGATGGGCTGATCCTCCGCCACCGCCTGCGCCGCCGCGGCCTGAGGCGTCACGCCGCCCGCCACCTCGACCAGTTCGACGCCGTTGGCGATCACCTCCGCCGCATTCTCGCCATCGACCGCACGGACATAGGCGCTGTTCACTAGGCTCAGGCGGAAATCGGGGGTGCGGTGCCACATCGGGAAGGGCGCAGCCTCGACAAGGCCCGCCAGCGCCTCCAGCGCTTCGCGCAGTTGCTCGACATGACCCTTCAGCGACTGGATTTCAGCCTGGCTCTCGGTCGCGTCGAACACCCAAAGAACCACGCCGCCGCTGGTGGCAAGGCCCGGTCCAGCAGGCGCGCCGCGCACCAGCAGGAGGCGCGACGATCCAGTGCCGCGCACGGGGAGCGAGAAGCTCTTGCCCGCACGCTGGGCCGAGGCGATCTCCAGCGCGAGTGCCGCTGCATCCTCCGGTTCCAGCCCGCCGTCGGGGGCCGTCAGTTCGGACACGAAGTTGGGGACGCGCGCCTTGCCCAGCCATTTGGCGAGGCGGTCGGCCGCTTCGAGCCGGCCATCGGGATGCACGATGATCGGCGCAGCCGGGGCCGAAGCGAGCAGTGTCGCGAGCCGTTCCAGCTTGCCCTGCGCCTGCGTCCCTTCCTGCCGCATCCGGCGTCCGACAGCCAGCGCCCAGACGGCCGCACCCAGCCATAGCGCCAGCACGACGCCCAATATGATCGCGGCATAGGGTGACAGAGACGTCATGCCGTCCGCGTCCCTCCGCGCTGCGCCTGCTGGTCCCTGTTCATGGTCAGACCGGGCCTAACCCAGATCGGCCGCATCGGGAAGGCGGCATGCGAAGAAAAAGGGCGGGGATCGCTCCCCGCCCTTATGGCATCGCCTAGTAGCGGTAATGGTCGGGCTTGAACGGCCCTTCCACCGGCACGCCGATATAGTCTGCCTGCCGTTTGCTGAGCTTGGTGAGCTTCACGCCCAGCTTTTCGAGGTGCAGGGCGGCGACCTTTTCGTCCAGATGCTTGGGCAGCACATAGACGTCATTCTGATACTGCTCGCTGCGGGTCCACAGTTCGATCTGCGCGAGCGTCTGGTTGGTGAAGCTCGCCGACATGACGAAGCTGGGGTGGCCGGTCGCGTTGCCGAGGTTGACGAGGCGGCCCTTCGACAGGACGATGATCTTCTTGCCGTCGGGGAATTCGACCTCGTCGACCTGCGGCTTGATTTCGGTCCATTTGAAGTTCTGGAGGCCGGCGATCTCGATCTCGCTGTCGAAGTGGCCGATGTTGGACACGATAGCCATGTTCTTCATGGCGCGCATGTGATCGACGGTCAGCACGCCTTCGTTACCGGTCGCGGTCACGAAGATGTCGGCGCGGGGCGCGGCTTCTTCCATCGTCACGACTTCATAGCCTTCCATCGCCGCCTGAAGCGCGCAGATGGGATCGACTTCGGTCACGAGCACGCGCGCGCCGCCGTTGCGGAGCGAGGCGGCCGAACCCTTGCCGACATCGCCGAAGCCCGCGACGCAGGCGACTTTGCCCGCCAGCATCACATCGGTGCCGCGACGGATCGCGTCGACCAGGCTTTCCTTGCAGCCGTAGAGATTGTCGAACTTCGACTTGGTGACGCTGTCGTTCACGTTGATCGCGGGGAAAGGCAGCTTGCCCTTCTTCGACAGTTCATAAAGGCGATGGACGCCGGTGGTCGTTTCTTCCGACACACCCTTGATGGACTGGACGGTCTTGGTGAGGAAGCCGGGACGTTCTTTGAGCACGCGCTTCAGGACGGCGCAGAAGATTTCCTCTTCCTCGTTCGACGGCGTGAACAGTTCCTCGCCCGCCTCGACGCGCGCGCCCCACAGGGCGAACATGGTGGCGTCACCGCCATCGTCGAGGATCAGGTTGCACACGCCGCTTTCATGATTGTGCCAGTCGAAGATGCGCTCGACATAATCCCAATATTGCTGGAGCGTCTCGCCCTTGATCGCGAACACCGGCACGCCCGATGCGGCGATCGCGGCGGCGGCATGGTCCTGCGTCGAATAGATGTTGCACGTCGCCCAGCGCACTTCGGCGCCCAGCGCCGTCAGCGTCTCGATCAGAACGGCGGTCTGGATCGTCATGTGCAGCGAACCGGTGATGCGCGCGCCCTTCAATGGCTGGCTCGCGCCAAATTCCTCGCGCAGCGCCATCAGGCCCGGCATTTCCGTTTCGGCGATCTCGATTTCCTTGCGGCCGAAACCGGCAAGGCCGATGTCGGCAATCACATAATCCTGCGCCTGGGTGGCGGGTGCGGTGGCCACGTGCGTGTCTCCGTTCTACTAGAATGGCCCGCCGGGGCCGTCAGGGCGCAAGGCGGAAGATGGCGGCGGCTTTACCAAGCGCACTGCCCGCTGGCAACCTATATAAACTTTTCTTTATGTCTATCAGGCAGAACCGGCGCCCGGAACGAGGTGCGACGCATCGACGCCCGCTGCGGCAAAGGCCTGCGACCATTTCCGCCTGCATGGCGTGTCGAACAACAGATCGGCGTCGCCATCGGCCAGAAACCAGCTTTCGCCCAGCATCTCCTGCTCCAACTGTCCCGCAACCCACCCGGCATAGCCTAGCGCAATCAGATAGCGGCTCGGTCCCCGGCCTTCGGCGATGGCCTTGAGGATGTCGAGCGAACCCGACAGCCCCCATTTTCCGCTCACGTCCACCATGTCCTGCCCGCCCCAGTCGAGCGAGTGCAGCACGAAGCCCCGGCGCGGCTCCACCGGGCCGCCGCGAAGGACCGGAACGTCCGGCACATCGCTCGCGTCGATGTCGAAACTTTCGAGCAGGTCGCGGAAGCGCACGCCTTCCATCTCATCACCCACCGCAATGCCCAGCGCGCCATTTTCGTCGTGAACGCAAAGGGCGATCACCGAATGGTCGAAACGCGTGTCGGCCATGCCGGGAAGAGCGAGCAGGAAGTGCCCGCCATAATAGCGCTCTGCTGTCATGTGGCCGAATATAGCCCTCCTCCCGCCCTTGCCAAGGACGACGAAGGTCCGGCGCGAGGCGGCGCGAGTTATTCGCGCGGCGTCTTGACATGGCCCCCTACAGGGCCGACCTCCCGCGCTCCACAGGCAGGAGCCGCAAGCATGACGATTTCCAAGGGCGACGAGATCCCCAGCACATCCTTCGCCACCATGACCGATCATGGTCCCGAAACCATTTCGTCCGACGATTTCTTCAAGGGCAAGACGGTCGCCATCTTTTCCGTCCCCGGCGCTTTCACGCCGACCTGCTCGGCCAAGCATCTGCCGGGCTTCATCGAAAAGGCAGGGGATCTCAAGGCGAAGGGCGTCGACGCCATCGCCTGCACCGCCGTCAACGACGCGTTCGTCATGGGCGCATGGGGCAAGCAGGCGGGCGCGGGCGATGCCGTGACGATGCTGGCCGACGGCAATGGCGATTTCGCCAAGGCGGTGGGTCTGACCATGGACGGCAGCAAGTTTGGCATGGGCACGCGCGGACAGCGCTTCTCCATGCTGGTCAAGGACGGTGTGGTCGAACAGCTCAACGTCGAGGAGCCGGGCGATTTCAAGGTGTCGTCGGCCGAACATCTGCTGGGCCAGCTCTGAATTCCGCATGACGCGCCGGCCAAGCCGTGCCGGCGCGTCATGCCCCGTCTTCCTTCCGTCACTCAAAGGCGGTAGCAGCGGGCGATGACACAGAGCATCGGCAGCGCCGCGGTCGCGCAACTCGACCGCATTTACCAGACATCCATCGAAACCCTGCGCGACGCCATGCGCGCCTATGCCCGCGACGGCAGCATTCCGCCGCCAGAGGCGCGGACGGACCGCCGCTTCTGCTATCCCGAACTGCGCATCACCTATCATGACGAGGGCAACGCGCCGCCGCCGGGCCGATCCTTCGCGCGCCTGTCGAAGCCGGGGCGCTATGTGACGACGGTGACGCGGCCAGCCATGTTCGCCGACTATATGGCCGAACAGATCGACCTGCTGGTCCGCGACTATGGGGTCGAGGTGGATGTGGGCCTGAGCGCCCAGCAGATCCCCTTCCCCTATGTGCTCGACGGTCTCGACATCAGCGCGCTGGACGGCACGCCGCCGACCGAGCTGGCGCGCCATTTTCCGGCCACCGAACTGGCGGAGATCGGGGACGAGATCGCCGACGGCCTCTTCATTCCTGACGCCAATGGCGACCGCCCGCTGGCGCTGTTCGACGGGCTGCGGACCGATTTCTCGCTGGCGCGCCTCAAACATTATACCGGCACGCCGCCCGAACATGTGCAGCGTTACATCCTCTTTACCAACTATCACCGTTATGTCGATGAATTCGTCGCCTGGGCCTGCGCCGAGTTGCAGCGGGACGGCAGCCGCTTCACCGCGCTGTCGGGCGCGGGAGGGGTGCATGTGACGCGGGAGACCGCCGATCCGCACGGAGCCATTGCCGAAGGGGCGTGGCGCAAGCACCAGATGCCCGCCTATCACCTGATTGCGCCCGACCGCAGCGGGATCACGCTGGTCAACATCGGCGTCGGGCCATCGAACGCCAAGACGATCTGCGACCATCTGGCGGTCGTGCGGCCCGAGGCATGGCTGATGATCGGTCATTGCGGCGGCCTGCGCCCCAGCCAGCGGATCGGCGACTATGTGCTCGCCCACGCCTATCTGCGCGACGACAAGGTGCTGGACGACATGCTGCCGCCGGAAATTCCGGTGCCCGCCATCGCCGAGGTGCAGGTGGCGATGGCGAGCGCAGCCGAAGCCATATTGGGCAGCGGCAATCCCGAGGATTTCAAGCGCCGCCTGCGCACGGGCACGGTCGTGACCACCGACGACCGCAACTGGGAACTGCGCTATTCCAGCTCGGCCCTGCGCTTCAGCCTGTCGCGCGCGGTCGGCATCGACATGGAATCGGCCACCATCGCGGCGCAGGGCTATCGCTTCCGCGTACCGTACGGCACCCTGCTGTGCGTGTCGGACAAGCCGATTCATGGCGAACTTAAACTGCCCGGGCAGGCCAACCGCTTTTACGAGGAAGCCATTGCGGGCCATCTGCGCGTCGGCCTCATGGCCTGCGAACTGCTGCGTCAGGAAGGGCCGAAGCTGCACAGCCGCAAGCTGCGTGCCTTCAACGAACCGCCGTTCCGGTAGTCGTCAGGCGGCTTCGCGCCAGATGGTGACGCGGTCCCTGCCGCCATTTTTCGCCATGTAGAGCGCGGCGTCCGCACGGGCGACCATGTCTTCCAGACTGGCGTCGCCCGAACGGAGTTCCGCCACCCCGAAGCTCGCCCGCAGGCCCGGTTCATCGAGGCGGGCAAGGGAAAGATTGGCGACTTCCGCCCGCACGCGCTCCATCACATCGGCGGCAGCGCGGGCGTCGGTGTCGATCAGCAGCAGGCCGAATTCGTCTCCGCCCATGCGCGCGACCACATCGCCGCGCCGCACCGTGCTTGCCAGCAGCCGGGCGAAGGCGGCAAGCGCCTGATCGCCGACAATATGGCCATGCCCGTCGTTGAGCGCCTTGAACCCGTCGAGATCGCAGACCACCAGCGCCAGCGGGCGGCGATGCCGCACCGCCAGCGCCATCGCCTGCTGCGCCGCTTCCTCAAGGCCGCGGCGGTTCAGCACCTGGGTCAGCGCATCGTGGCGGATTTCGCGGCCCAGTTGCTGCGCGAGATCGCCCGCGACCAGCAGCACGGCGGTGACGGCCGTCGCGACATAGTTGGTCGGCGTGAAGATGCTGAAGATCAGGCGATAGACCTGCTTGCCGTCTTCCGGCCCGCGAATGAGCAGCGCCGATGCTGCCAGTGCCAGTTGCACGACCGCAAACAGAAGGAGCGCCGCGAAGAAGGCCCGTTCCGGCGGGGTGAAGCGGCGCTCCCTCGGCCAGAGCGACAGGGCGCTGACCGCCAGCAGTCCGCCCACATAGGCGGGGATGATGAAACCCTGCATCAACTGGCTGCCGGTCGTCCCGATGGCTATCGCCATCGCCAGCACCACCGTCACACCCGGCACGGCGAATGCGGCGATGCGAAGGGGCCGCCCGGACCGCTGCCGCACCCCGATCGCAAGCAGCGATCCGCTGACGACCAGACCGATGCCGGTCAGGATGTAGAGGGGCGGACTTTTGAGGAAATAGCCGCCTGCGTTGGCTGCCCACTGCAATATGCCGACCGCATAGGAGGCAGTCCATGTCAGGACATGCCGCTGCCGCCCGAAGTGCTGCCATGCGACGGCAAGGGCGATCGTCATGACAAGGGCGGTTCCGAACAGCAGGGCAAGCAGGATGACTGGCGCGTTCATGCGCCAGCCGCCTACCAACTTTTACTGTTGCTTACCAGCCGCAAGACTTGCCTTTATTTTGCGCGATCAACCACTTCTGCAACGGCGCGAAGTAACTGACCAGAGCCTTGCCCGACATCTGGCGGGTGCCGGTGAATGCCTGAAGCGCATCGGGCCATGGTTTCGATGCCCCCATCGCCAGCATCGCGTTCAGCTTTTCGCCCACCGCCCTGTCGCCGTAGAAGGAACAGCGGTGCAGCGGTCCCTTCCACCCCGCCTGCCGGCAGGCCGCTTCGTAGAACTGGAATTGCAGGACGCGCGCCAGGAAATAGCGGGTATAGGCTGTGTTGCCGGGGATATGATATTTGCCGCCCGCATCGAATTTGGTCTCGTCGCGCTCCACGGGCGGGACGATGCCCTGATATTTCAGGCGCAGGTCGGTCCAGCTCTTTTCATACTGGCTTTGCGGGATCGACCCGTCGAACACGCCCCAGCGCCATTTGTCGATAAGCAGGCCGAAGGGCAGGAATGCGACCTTGTCCATCGCCTGACGCAGCAGCAGGCCGATGTCCTTGTCGGCACCGGGCACCTTCGCCGGATCGAGCAGGCCGATCTTCACGAGATAGTCGGGCGTGATCGACAGGGCGATGAAGTCGCCGATCGCTTCGTGGAACCCATCGTTCGCGCCGTCCAGATAAAGCGGTTTCTGGACCTGATAGGCGCGCTGGTAATAATTATGGCCCAGTTCGTGGTGGATCGTGACGAAGTCGTCGCCATTGACCTTCGTGCACATCTTGATGCGGATGTCGTCCTTGTTGTCGATGTCCCAGGCCGACGCATGGCACACGACTTCGCGGTCGCGGGGCTTCACGATCTGGGACCGTTCCCAGAAGGTCGCGGGCAGCGGGTCGAAGCCGAGCGAGCTGTAGAAGCCTTCGCCCGCCTTCACCATCTTCACAGGGTCGTAATTCTTCGCCTTCAAAAGATCGGTGACATCATAGCCAAGGTCGCCCGCACCCGCCGGTGCGACGATATCGTAGATATTGCCCCATTCCTGCGCCCACATATTGCCCAGCAGGTCGGCGCGGATCGGGCCGGTCTTCGGCTGGACCGCGTCGCCATATTTCTGATTGAGTTTGGCGCGGGTATAGCAATGGAGTTCGTCGTAGAGCGGCTTCACTTCCGCCCAGATGCGGTCGGTCAGCTTCGCGAAATCGTCGGCGGGCATGTCATATTTGGAGCGCCACATCGCTCCGGTGTCGGCAAAGCCCAGTTCTTTCGCGCCTGCGTTGGCGATGCCGACCAGCTTCGTATAATCCGTCCGCATCGGCGCGCCGACATTGTCGTGCCAGCTTACCCACATTTCCTTGAGTTCGTCGGGGTTGCGGTTGATACCCATCTGCTCTTCGATGTCGCTGCCGTTGATCGGCTGCCCCCTGAGCATCCCCTTGCCCTTGCCATAGGCGGACTGGAGCTTCGTCGCGAGGTCGTTGAGCTGCTCCGCCGCGCCCGGCGTCGTCGGCGCGGGGAGCGTCAGCGCGGTCCGCAGCAGGGTGAGGCGGCGTTTGGTTTCTTCGGTGAGGCCCGGCGCGGCGGCGAATTTGGCCGCTTCCAGCGCGTAGTCGACGCGCTGCTTCGTGTCGATTGCACCGAAATAGGAGGAGATCGCGTCGGTATCGTCGGTGATGTAGGTGGCGTTGATCCACGCCGCGCGGCCGCTGACGATCGACTGGTCGAACAGCGCCTTCTCCGCCTTCGTCAGGAAGGCTTCGGCATCGGCGGCGGTGGGCGGAGTCGTCTGGGAGGCGGCGGGAGACTGTTGCGCGGAGGCGGGCGAAACGGCGAGAGCAGCCGCGAGCGCGGTCAGCGAGAGTGCGATTTTCATGGGTATCCCCTTATGGCTATAGGGGAAAGGTGACTTGGTGCCGCGATACAGTCAAGCGGTCAGGAAGTCGGCGATTGCCTGTCCCAGTTCCTTGCGGGTGACGGCATTCATGTGATTGCCCGGCACTTCGAAATAGCGGCCGTCGCTGAGCAGGTCCGCCAGTTCATGCGCGCTGCCGTTGCTGTCATCGTCCCTGCCGCAGATCACGGCGGTGGGTTGCGGGAAGGCCGCGATCACGTCTGCCGGGGTGTCGACGAAGGTGCGCAGGATGCGGAGCAGCGCGATGGGATCGCCCTTCGTCGTCTTGAGGAAGGCTTCGGCCATCCATTCTGACGTGCCCCGCTCGAACGTGCCGAGATTGGTGAGGACGTTGGTGTAATAGCCGCCATTATCGAGCGTCTGCGTCAGACCGCGCAGCCCCATGCCGGACAGGATCACGCGGCGCGGCGTGGCTCCGTTCGCCAGCATCCGCACGGTCGTCCGCGCGCCCAGCGAATAGCCACCGAGGTCATAGTCGGTCAGGCCGAAATATTCGACCACGGCAAGATTGTCCCGCGTCAGCGCGTCGGGCGGATAGGCGGCGGGATCGTGCGGCTTTGCGCTTTCCCCGTGGCCGCGCAGGTCGGGCAGAATCAGGCGGAATCCAGCCTCGACCAGCCGCGCCGCATGGCCGTAGCGAATCCAGTTGGTCCGGGCGTTCGAGAAATAGCCGTGGATCAGCATCAGATCCCGCCCCTTCCCCGCGACATGCACGGCAATCGGCAGGCCGTCGAAGCCCTTGATCTCATGCCGTTCGAGGGGAAGGTCGGTCATGGTGGCGATCCTCGTCAATCAGCGGCTGCCGATATGGCGTCAGGCGCGGCGACGCAAGAGCAGGAGCACGGCCGCGATGCTGCCCACCTGCGCGCAGGCCATGTCTTTCTGCGCGTCCCACATGTCGCCCTGCTGGCCGTTATAATAGTCCGCCGTATCGCCAGCGGCGACGACGGTCAGGAGCCATTCGAATATCTCGTAGAGCGCGCTGCCAAGGCCGATGGCGGCAAAGGCGATGGCAAGGCTCCATCCCCTGCCCGCCCCGCCATAGCGCCGTGCCGCCTGCGCGACGGGCATGGTCCATAATGCGCCGAAGCTGAAATGCACCAGCCTGTCATAGCCGTTTCGCGCCATGCCGAAATGGCTGGATAAGTCGGTCCCGGTCAGCGCGCGCGACCACCGGTCATAGGGCACGTAGCTGTAGATCCACCGTGCGCCCAGCGTGTGAAGAAGCAGGAAGAGCAGAAGGCATGCCGCCGAGCCGTTAGACAGCGGCCATCGGCGCAACAGCCATGGCGAGGCCAGAAGGAGAATGACGGTCGGGCCGTGCTGGAGCGGCGCCAGATCGGGATAGGGCTGGGCCACATTGGCGAGCGCGACCGCCGCGGACAGTATCAGGATCATCCGGCGCTGCGCGGGTGGAAGCGATTTCCACGCTAGGGCAGCGCCGGCGATCATGGACGCCGTCAGCCCTTCTTGAGGTGACGGCGGCCGAGCAGTTCGGCGATCTGGACGGCGTTCAGGGCCGCGCCCTTGCGCAGGTTGTCGCTGACGCACCAGAGCGACAGGCCGTTGTCCACGGTGGAGTCCTCGCGCACGCGGCTGATGAAGGTGGCATAGTCGCCGACGCATTCGACCGGGGTGACGTAGCCGCCGTCCTCACGCTTGTCGACGAGCATGACGCCCGGCGCTTCACGCAGGATGTCCTGCGCTTCCTTGGCCGAAATCTCGTTCTCGAACTCGATGTTGAGCGCTTCGGAATGGCCGACGAACACGGGGACGCGGACGCAGGTGGCCGTCACCTTGATCTTGGGATCAAGGATCTTCTTGGTCTCCGCGACCATCTTCCATTCTTCCTTGGTCGATCCGTCGTCCAGGAACACGTCGATGTGCGGGATCACGTTGAAGGCGATCTGCTTGGTGAACTTCTTCGGTTCGGCGGGGTCGCCGACGAAGATGTTGCGGCTCTGTTCGAACAGCTCGTCCATGCCCGCCTTGCCCGCGCCGGAGACCGACTGGTAGGTGGCGACGACGACGCGCCTGATCTTCGCGGCGTCATGCAGGGGCTTCAGGGCCACCACCATCTGCGCGGTCGAGCAGTTGGGGTTGGCGATGATGTTCTTGCGCTTATAGCCGTCGATGGCGTCCGGATTCACTTCAGGCACGACCAGCGGCACGTCCGGGTCCATGCGGTAGAGCGAGCTGTTGTCGATCACGACGCAGCCGGCCGCCGCCGCCTTGGGCGCATATTCGGCGGTCGGGCCGCTGCCCGCCGCGAACAGGGCGATGTCCCAGCCGGTGAAGTCGAAATGCTCGATATTGCGGCATTTGAGCGTCTTGCCGGTGTCACCGAAATCGACGTCGGTGCCGTGCGACCGGGGCGAAGCGACCGCCGCGATCTCGTCAATCGGGAACTCGCGCTCGGCGAGAATGGTCAGCATCTCGCGGCCCACATTTCCGGTGGCTCCGACGACGACGACCTTATAACCCATGACAAAAGACTCCATGTGCAGCGCCTGATTGCGCAGGCGCGCCATAGCGGGGCGGCTGCGTTTGTCCAGAAAGAAGGGATTGGGTGGGACAAAGCGCGCAGCCGCTTAGCTTCGCATATTTCCCGCAAGTTTTGACATTAAATTGCAGAAGCAGGATATTTTTGGTCGCTCGGTCTTCAGAGCCGAAGGATCAGGATGGCCGCCGCCCCCCGGATAGGACAGCGGCCCGCCCCGTGTCACCGATCCGGCGCGACACCCCGGCGCGCCAGAAAATCCTCTATCGAGCGCCAGAGATGCACGCCGATCTTCGGCCCGCCCACGCGGTGCGTCTGCCCCGGATAGACCATCAGTTCGAACGGCACCGCCGCGCCCTGCATCTTTGCCATCAGCGCGGTCGAATTGTCGAACACGACATTGTCGTCCGACATGCCGTGGATTAGGAGAAGCGGGTCGGCGATCTTCACCGCGTCTTCGATGGCGTCCGAGGAAGGATAGGCGCTGGGCCTGTCCTGCGGCCGACCCAGATAGCGCTCGGTATAATGGGTATCGTAAAGCTCCCACTTCGTCACCGGCGCGCCGGAGATGGCTGCGGCGAAGGTGCCGGGCGCCTTTTCCAGCAGTTTCAGCGACATGTAACCGCCATAGGACCAGCCATAGGTGGCGATCCGCTTGGGATCGACGAAGGGCTGGTCCTTGAGCCATTCGACGCCCTTCAACTGATCCTCGACCTCCACCGTGCCCATTGCGCGGTAAAGCTGATCCTCGAACGCCTTGCCGCGATCGGGCGTGCCGCGATTGTCGATGGCGAAGACGATCCAGCCGCGGTCCACCAGATATTGATTCAGCGCCCCGCTCCATGTGTTCGTCACCTGACGCCCCGCGCCCGGCCCGCCATAATGGATCATGAAGACCGGGTACCGCTTCCCCGGTTCCAGCGGGGGCGTCATCATCTTCGTGTAGAGCGTCGATCCGTCGCGCGCCTTCACCGTGCCGAATATCGTCTTCACATGGCTGGCGAGATAGGGCGCATAGGGGTGGTCGCCCGTCAGCGCATTCTGCGAGAGCCACTGCATCTGTTTACCCGTGCTGTCGGCGAGGTAGACCTGCTTGGGCTGGTCGCTGTTCTGGCGCGTCACGATGACGCGCGTGGCCGCGCCGTCCATCACGGCATCGTTCCACCAGCCCTGCTGCGTCAGCGCCCGCGCCGCTTCGGGCTTGCGGAGCGAAGTGACGTAAAGCTGCTGTTCCAGCGGCGTTTCGCGGTTGCCGGTGAAGTAGACGAGACCCCTGCCCTCATCCACGCCGACGACCTGGCGCACTTCCCAGGGGCCGCTCGTCAGCGCCGTCCATTTGCCGCCGTCGATGCGATAGAGATGCCCATGGCCGGACTTTTCCGACCACCAGAGGAAGCTCCCGTCCTTGAGGGGATGGAAATTGTCGGACAGGTTGATCCAGCTTTTCGCGGTTTCGGTGAGCACCACCTTGGCCTTGCCCGTCGCAGGATCTACGGCCAGCAGATCGAGCCGCTTCTGGTCGCGGCTCTCCCGCTGCACGTAGAGTATGCGCCCGTCCACCGACCAGTCGACCCGCGCGAGGTAAATGTCCCGGTCCGGGCCGAGATCGACCTTCACCTGTCCCGATCCGTCCGGCCGCATGACATAGAGGTCGACGATGGCGTTGGGCGTTCCGGCGGCGGGGTAACGCTGCGTGTAGACCTTCGTCCCCTCCCCGCCGATGGCGGTGCGGGTTACGGTGCCGACCGGGCTTTCGTCCACGCGGGCGACGGCGATCAGGGTATCGTCGGGCGACCACCAATAGCCGGTGCGGCGGTCCATTTCCTCCTGTGCGACAAATTCGGCAACGCCCCAGCTTACCGTGTCGCTCGCGCCCTGCGTCAGTTGCCGTTCCTTGCCGCCCATCGGCTGCACGAACAGGTTACCGCCGCGCACGAAGGAGACGAAGCCGCCCTTCGGGCTGACGACGCCGTTGAGTTCGCCGTCGGGCGTATCTGTGAGGCGCGAGACCCTGCCATCGAGGCTGGCGAGGTAGAGATCGCCGTCGACGGGGACGAGGATGCTTTTACCATCGGGCGACCAGTCGTAGGTGGCGATGCCGGTGCTGCCCGCCACGGTCCGGTCGCGTTCGCGCTGCATCTTTTCGGCTTCGGAAAGGTCCGCGCCGCTGCCGGTCTTCTTCGAATCGACCAGCATCCGTTCTTTGCCGGTGCGCGTGTCGATGGCCCAGAGATCGAGCCGCTCCTTCTCGTCCGCGCGGGGTTTGAGCAGCGTCACCAGCGATCCGTCCGGCGAGAGCTTGAGCGCGCGGGGTTGAGGCCCGGCGAGATCGGGGCTGGCGAAAACGCGCTCCAGCGTCAGCGCCTGCTGCGCCTGCGCGGCAGCCGGGATCAGGCCCAGAGCGACAAGCGCCGCACCGGCTTTCCAATAAGGGGGCATGTTCATCCTTTCCGGCGGCATGACGCCGCAATCATGACCACGGCTTAACGCGCCGCGACGGAAAAGATCAACAAAGGGAAATAATCTGTCCTGCCATGCCCTGCCGGGTCATGGTGGGCGCGACAGGGATTGAACCTGTGACCCCACCCGTGTGAAGGGTGTGCTCTACCGCTGAGCTACGCGCCCCCTGCAAGGAGGAGGCGGCCCATTGGCATTGCGGGCGGATGCTGTCAAGCGATGAGGGCGAAAATCCGGCGGATCACTGCACCGCCCGGATCGTCGGGCCGGGGTCGCGCATCAGGCGGACGCCATCGCAGTCCGGCCCGCCGCAGGTGCACGCTTCGATCGTGTAGCGAACGCCGCACATCACCAGAACGTCCTGATCGAAGCTGTAGTTCGAAATGCCGGCGCGCTCGACCTTTTCCTGAGCCATGATTTTGAGAGTCATGCGCCGTGCTCCATCCCGTCATTTCCCTGTCATGATCCGTTGTGCACTGCACAATGTCAATCGGGGGCGCTTTGTTCCGCGCGTCCGCTGCCGGTGTTCCGTCGCGCACAGGGAACGTCCTGACGCGGATGGAACCGAGTCTTGCAGCGCCGACGCCCTCGTCCCATATGGCGGGCATGAACAGTTCCTCCTCGTCCGCCATGCCGGTCTGGCATGGCACCACCATCATGTCGGTCCGCAAGAACGGGAAGGTCGTCGTCGCAGGCGACGGCCAAGTGTCCATGGGCCAGACGGTGATGAAGCCCAACGCCCGCAAGGTCCGCCGCCTGCACGACGGATCGGTGATCGGCGGCTTTGCCGGCGCGACCGCAGACGCCTTTACCCTGTTCGAGCGGCTTGAAGCCAAGCTGGAGCGGCATAATGGCCAGTTGATGCGCGCTGCGGTCGAACTCGCGAAGGACTGGCGCACCGACAAATATCTGCGCAATCTAGAAGCGATGATGATCGTCGCGGACCGGGACGTGACGCTGATCCTGACGGGCAATGGCGATGTGCTGGAGCCGGTTGCCCATCCGAACGGAACCGTGGCCGCGATCGGGTCGGGTGGCAATTTCGCCCTCGCCGCGGCGCGCGCTCTGGTCGATTATGAAGCCGATGCCGAAACGCTGGCGCGCAAGGCGATGGGCGTGGCCGCCGACATCTGCGTCTATACCAACGATCAGTTGACCATCGAGACGCTGGACAGCGCGGCCTGAACTCCCCCCTTCTCCCAAGAAAAGATCCATGAACGACAATCTGACCCCCAAAGCCATCGTCGCGGCGCTCGACGCGCATATCATCGGCCAGCAGGACGCCAAGCGCGCGGTCGCGGTCGCGCTGCGCAACCGCTGGCGGCGGCAGCATCTGTCCGCCGACCTGCGCGACGAGGTGACGCCCAAGAATATCCTGATGATCGGCCCCACCGGCTGCGGCAAGACGGAGATCAGCCGCCGCCTCGCGAAGCTCGCCGACGCGCCCTTCGTCAAGGTCGAGGCGACCAAGTTCACCGAAGTCGGCTATGTCGGGCGCGACGTGGAGCAGATCGTCCGCGATCTCGTCGAGGAAGCCGTCCGACTTGAGAAGGACCGCCGCCGCGAAGCGGTGCGCGAGGCCGCGTCGGAGGCCGCCATGTCGCGCCTGCTGGACGCGCTGACCGGCAAGGAAGCGAGCGAAGCCACGCGCCTGTCCTTCCGCCAGCGGATCGAGGGCGACCAGATGAACGAGGTCGAAGTCGAGGTGGAAGTCGCCGACAGCCCGTCGATGCCGATGGAAATCCCCGGCATGGGCGGTCAGGTGGGCATGATAAACCTGTCCGACATGATGTCCAAGGCCTTTGGTCAGACCCAGAAGAAGCGGCGCAAGATGCGTGTGGTCGACGCTTGGGACAAACTGGTCGAGGAGGAACAGGACAAGAGGCTGGATCAGGACGATGTCGCCCGCGTGGCCATCACCAGCGCCGAGCAGAACGGCATCGTCTTCCTCGACGAGATCGACAAGATCGCGGTCAGTGACGTGCGAGGCGGATCGGTGAGCCGTGAGGGCGTGCAGCGCGACCTGCTGCCCCTGATCGAGGGGACCACCGTTTCGACCAAATATGGTCCGCTCAAGACCGACCATATCCTGTTCATCGCGTCGGGCGCTTTCCATGTCGCAAAGCCCAGCGACCTGCTGCCGGAATTGCAGGGGCGCCTGCCGATCCGCGTCGAGCTGAAAGTGCTGACCGAGGAGGATTTCGTCGCGATCCTGTCCGACACCAAGGCCAGCCTCGTCACGCAATATCGTGCGCTGCTGGCAACCGAGGAAGTGACCATCGACCTGACGCCGGACGGCATCCGCGCGGTGGCGAGGATCGCGGCGGAGGTGAACAGCGAGGTCGAGAATATCGGCGCGCGGCGGCTCCAGACGGTGATGGAGAAGCTGCTGGAGGATGTCAGCTTCGACGCGGAGGATCGCCGCGGCGAAACGCTGGTGATCGACGCGGCCTATGTCGAGAAGCAGTTGAGCGCGGTGGCGCGGGATACGGATCTGAGCAAATATGTGCTGTGACGGCTCTTTCCCCCTCCCGTAAACGGGAGGGGAGACAATTGCTCAATAACTCCGGCCGACCAGAACCCGCTCGACCGCCTTTTCGCCGGTGAAGATGCAGGCACCGTCCGCTTCCGCCGCACCCAACGGCACGTTGCGCAGGGTGAGCTTCTCGCCCTTCAGCCACTGGACCACCCTATCGAGCGCTTCGCCGGAGGGCTTGCTCCATTGGACCAGCGCCCAGCCGGGCTTGGCGCTGGCCTTGAAGTGGGCTTTCAGGGCGTCGATGTCGCCGATCGACGCGTCGATATTACCATCAAGGCGCGCCTTGGCTTCGGCGAAGAGCGTCGTCTGCACATCCTCCAGCATCGCCACCGCACCGCTGACGAAATCGCCTTTCGCGACGATCTGGCTGTCGAGCTTGCCGTCCTCGCGGTAGAGGCGGTCGCGGCGGATGACCGAGACGTTGCCGCCCGCCACGTCGCGTCCGCCCACTTCGATGACGATGGGCGCGCCCTTCTTGACCCAGCCCCAGCGTTTGGTCGCGGCCTTTGCGGGGCGCCTGTCGAGCAGCGCGCGCACCGGCTCGCGGAAAGCGTCCAGTTCGTTGAGCGAGGCGACCAGTTCGCCGCAATAATCGAGGATCGCCTGATCCTCTTCCGTGTCGCGCAGCATAGGCACGACGACGATCTGATAAGGCGCGACGCGGGGCGGGACGCGCAGCCCGTCATCGTCGCCATGGACCATGATGAGGCCGCCGATCATGCGGGTGGAGACGCCCCAACTCGTTGTCTGCGCCAGTTCCTGTTGCCCTTCGGCATTCTGGAAACGGATATTCTGCGCGGAGGAGAATGTGGTGCCCAGGAAATGCGAAGTGCCCGCCTGTAGCGCCTTGCCGTCCTGCATCATCGCTTCGATCGAATAGGTTGCGACGGCACCGGGGAAGCGTTCATTCTCGGGCTTTTCGCCAGCCACTACGGGGAGCGCGATGCACTCCTCCGCGAAGCTGCGATAGACTTCGAGCATCTTCAGCGTTTCGTCCATCGCCTCGTCCACCGTGGCGTGGGCGGTGTGGCCTTCCTGCCAGAGAAATTCGGCGGTGCGCAGGAACATGCGGGTGCGCATTTCCCAGCGCACGACATTGGCCCACTGGTTGATGAGCACGGGCAGGTCGCGCCATGACTGCACCCAGCGGCTGAACGCCGCGCCGATCACCGTTTCGGACGTGGGGCGCACGACCAGCGGCTCTTCCAGCTTCGCTTCGGGATCGGGGACCAGCCTGCCGTCCTTCTGGATCAGGCGGTGATGGGTAACGACCGCCATTTCCTTGGCGAAGCCGTCGACATGCTCGGCCTCCTTCTCGAAATAGCTGAGCGGGATGAAGAGCGGGAAGTAGCAATTCTCGTGCCCGGTCGCCTTGATCCGGTCGTCGAGCAGCTTCTGGATGCGTTCCCAGATGCCATAGCCCCACGGACGGATCACCATGCAGCCGCGCACGCCGCTTTCCTCGGCCATGTCGGCTTCGGAAATGACGGCCTGATACCAGGCGGCGAAATCCTGTTCGCGGGTGACGGAAAGGGCATGTTTCACAGGCGGGGAACCTTAAGGCTGGCAGGACGGAAAAGATGGCGCGCCATAGGACAGACGCGCCACCTGTGTCGACCCCCAGAGCGACAGGCGCGAAGGGCGGTCAGTCCGCCGCGCCCATCTGCGCCAGCCATGCCTTCGCCTGTTTCGGTTCCCCCACCGCGTCCGCCGCCACCGGGCCGCGCGCCGCCAGGAACTGCCGATGAAGCGTGAAGGGTTCCAGGCCCAGTTGCTCGCGCAGACGGTCTATATCGTCCGCCAGTTCTTCCAGTTGGTCGAGCGCGGGTTTGGCCGCCGCGCGCGCATGACGGTCGGCATGATGGCCGAACAGACCCCAGCGGCCCGCCGCCGTGGCGCGCAATGCGGCGATCAGGGCATCGCGATAGTCGGCCTCCAGTTCAGCCCGGCGCATGTCGAGCCGCTCCAGACGATCCGCCTTCGCCATGCCGGGATCAGCTCAGCCTGTCGATCTTTGCATTGAGGGCGGCGAGCTGTGCCTTGAGGTCGTTGATCTCGTCGTCCTTGCTGCCTTCCGATGCGGAGGGCGCGGGCGGGGTCATGCCGGGCATGCCCGGAACGCCGGTGCCGAACGCGCTCGCCGCCGCTTCGAACATCTGCATGTTGCGCTTGGCGATTTCCGCAAGCGGGCCGCCGCCGAACGCGCCCTTCATCGCTTCCTGAAACTGCTGCTGGTTCTTGCGGAAAGCGTCCATCGACGCTTCGAGATATTGCGGCACCATCGACTGCATGGAATCGCCATACATGGCGATCAACTGGCGCAGGAAGTTGACGGGCAGCATGTTCTTGCCGCGCTGTTCCTCTTCCATGATGATCTGGGTCAGGACATTATGGGTGATGTCCTCCCCGTGTTGATTTCCACTGAGAGTTGACCCGGGATTTTCATCGAGAAGTGACCCGGTTGGAAGGTATGTCCCGCTATGCGGGTGGTGGGTCAAGCGGGTTATTTTTCCTTTCGTGATTTGGGGTCCGCGGCGCTGGCCCTGAACCGAAAGCTGTCATTGCCGGTCTCGAGGATGTGACAGTGGTGGGTGAGCCGGTCCAGCAGAGCCGTTGTCATCTTGGCATCACCGAACACGCCAGCCCATTCGCTGAAGCTGAGGTTGGTGGTGATGACGACGCTGGTGCGCTCGTAAAGCTTGCTCAGCAGGTGGAACAGCAGCGCGCCGCCTGACGGGCTGAACGGCAAGTATCCGAGCTCGTCGAGGATGACGAGGTCGAGGCGCAGGAGCCGTTCGGACAGTTGGCCTGCCTTGTTCATGGCCTTTTCCTGTTCCAGCGCGTTGACCAGGTCGACGGTGGCGAAGAAGCGGACCTTCTTGCGGTGATGCTCGACCGCCTGGACGCCAAGTGCGGTGGCGACGTGCGTCTTGCCGGTGCCGGGGCCACCGATCAGGACGACGTTATGGGCGCCATCGATAAACTCGCCGCGATGCAACTGGCGGACCATGGCTTCGTTGACCTCGCTGGAAGCGAAGTCGAAGCCGGCCAGGTCCTTGTAGGCCGGGAACCGGGCCGCCTTGATCTGGTAGGCGATGGACCGAACCTCGCGCTCGGCCATCTCGGCCTTGAGCAACTGGGAGAGGATGGGGATGGCCGCATCGAAGGCGGGTGCCCCCTGCTCGATGAGGTCAGCGACGGCCTGGGCCATGCCGTACATCTTGAGGGAGCGCAGCATGACCATGACGGCGGCGCTGGCGGGATCATGACGCATGACGCAGATCCTTCCCGCGCAGCGTATCATAGCGCGCGACATTGGCCTTCGGCTCCCGGCGCAGGCTCAACGCCTGTGGGGTATCGATGGCGGCGATGCTGGTTGGCTTGCCGTCGAGCAGCCGGTGGAGGATGTTGAGGATATGGGTCTTGGTCGGCACGCCAGCTTCCAGCGCCAGTTCGACGGAACAGAGCACCGCCTGCTCATCATGTTGCAGGACCAGCGCGAGGATCTCCACCATCTCCCGGTCACCGCCGGGGCGCTTGAGCAGGAAGCCCTGCAACTGCCGGAAGGCCTCGGGCATCTCGGCAAAGGGCGCGCCGTTGCGCAGGGCGCCAGGCTTGCGCTGGATCACCGCCAGGTAATGCCGCCAGTCATAGATGGTCCGCCCTGGCTGGTCATGGGACCGCTCGATGATCCGGCCATGCTCGCACAGGACCTGGCCCTCGGCGGCGATGACGAGCCGGTCAGGGTAGACCCGCAGGCTCACCGGCCGGTTGGCGAAAGAGGCTGGCACGCTGTAGCGATTGCGCTCGAAGGAGACCAGGCAGGTCGGCGATACCCGCTTGGTGTGCTCGACGAAGCCATCGAAGGGCCGGCCCAGCGGCATCAGACTGGCGACCTCTTCGGCATGCACATCGGCGATGGTGCCGGGCAGGACGCCATGCTGGATCTGACCCCATTGCGCGATGCACTGCTCCTCGAGCCAGACGTTGAGCGCATCGATGTCGGGGAAGCTGGGCATGGGTTGCCACAGCCGGCGCCGTGCATCCTGCACGTTCTTCTCGACCTGTCCCTTCTCCCAACCGGAAGCCGGGTTACAGAACTCGGGCTCGAACAGGTAATGACTGGCCATCGCGGCAAAGCGCGCGTTGACCTGCCGAGCCTTGCCCGTGCCGATCCGATCAACCGCGGTCTTCATGTTGTCGAAAATCCCGCGCTGCGGCACGCCGCCCAGCACCCGGAAGGCCTGGGTCAGAGCGTCGAACAGCATCTCGTGAGTCTGGAGCAGATAAGCTCGGACGGTGAAGGCGCGGCTGTGTGACAGCTTGGTGTGCGCCACCTGCAGCTTGGTCTGCTTGCCGCCCAGCAAGGCCCAGTCCTCGCTCCAGTCGAACTGGAACGCCTCGCCCGGCGCAAAGACCAGCGGCACGAACGTGCCGCGACCACTGGTCTGCTGCTCGCGCTGACGATCGGCCTTCCAGGTCCGCACGAAGGCCGCAACGCGCCCGTATGAGCCGTTATAGCCCAGGACCACGAGATCGGCGTGCATCTGCTTCGCCGTGCGCCGCTGCTTGCGCGACTTGCCAGCCTCGATCCGCAGCCAGCCTGACAGCTTCTCCGCATACGGGTCCAGCTTGCTCGGCCGCTCGGGAACCTTGAACTGCGGCTCTACCGTGTCCGCCCGCAGGTACTTGCGGATCGTGTTGCGCGACAAACCAGTGCGCCGCTCGATCTCCCGGATCGGAACCTGCTGCCGGAAATGCCAGCGCCGGATTACACTCAATAACGCCATGTCGATCACTCCTGAATCCTCCGACCAATCAGCCAGAGGGAAGTCAAAACATGGGTCACTTCTCAGTGGAAACTTATGCCCCTCCCGGGTCAACTCTCAGTGGAAATCAACACTCCCCGGTCTTGGCGTCGACGACGGTGAACTCGCGCCCTTCGCGGGTCATCTGTGACAGAAGGTCGAGGGTGATGTAGCTGGAGGTTTCGGTGTTATAGAGACGCCGGTTGGCGTACTTCTTGATGACGACCGGTTCCGATTGATTGGCGGTCTTGGATTTGGTCATGCATTCCTCTCCCTCACCTGCATCTTCCGCAATAGCACAAGCCGTTGCCGCACCGCAACATGGGCCGCGGCCTTTACCCCTTTTCCTCAATATTTTATGGCGCGAAACGGAGGGCGATCCCGCGCTGCGGCAAAAGGCGATGGCGGGGCTGCGCAAATATCAGGAGGCGGCAAGGCCCGATCCCGTTCCTCCACCGCCCTGCGCCGCCGCTTGCGGGGCCGCGCGCCTGCTGCATTTCGGGGCGGACAATGGTCGCCATCCGGTTGTTTTCATTCCCTCGCTCATCAATCCTCCCGCCATTTTCGACCTGTCGGAAAAGCGATCCATGCTGCGCCACATGGCCGCAGCAGGGCATGACGCTTATCTGGTCGACTGGGGCACGCCGGAGCCGGACGACGCGGATCTGGGGCTGGACCATCATGTGACCGAAAGGCTGATGCCGCTGCTCGCAGGCCTGCCCCGCCCCCCTGTTCTCGTGGGCTATTGCCTTGGCGGAAGCCTGACGCTGGGCGCTGCAAGGGCGGTCGGTGCGAAAGCCGTCGCCACCATCGCGACGCCGTGGCGGTTCGATGCCTTTCCGGAAGAGGATCGCTCGCTCGTCATCAGGCTGTGGACGGACGCGCGGGCGGTGTGCGAGCGGCTGGGCTATGTGCCGATGGAGGTGCTGCAATCGGGCTTCTGGGCGATGGACCCGGCGCGCACGATCCGCAAATATGCGGCCTTTACCGACATGGAGCCGGGGTCCGAAGCGGAGCGCGCCTTCCTCGCGGTGGAGGACTGGGCCAATCAGGGCGCGCCGCTGACCTTCGCGGCGGGACGCGATCTGTTCGAGCGGCTTTATGCCGACAATGTGTCCGGGCGCGGCCTGTGGCAGGTGGCGGGGGAACGGGTGGAGCCGCAGGCGCTGTCCTGCCCTTCCCTCTCCATCGTGTCCGCATCCGACCGCATCGTGCCCGCCGCCGCCGGTCCGGCTCTCGCCGAACAATGGTGCCTGTCGCTCGGCCATGTGGGGATGGTGGTGAGCGGACGCGCGCGGGAAATGCTCTGGCGCCCCCTCTCCCTTTGGCTTTCCAGTCATGGCGGCTGATGCTATGTGCGCCTGCGAAGAGAACAGGCATACAGATTGAGGATCAGCCCATGTCAGACATCGTCATCACCGCCGCCAAACGCACCCCGGTCGGCAGTTTTCTGGGCGCTTTCGCGTCCGTTCCGGCGCATGAGCTGGGGCGTCAGGCAATCCTCGCTGCACTTGCTCAGGCCGGAGTCGCGGCGGACGAAATCGACGAGGTGATTCTGGGTCAGGTGCTGGCTGCGGGACAGGGGCAGAACCCTGCGAGGCAGGCCGCCGTCAATGCGGGCATCCCGGTCGAGCGCACCGCCATCGGCCTCAACCAGCTCTGCGGCTCGGGGCTGCGTGCCGTGGCTCTGGCGGCGCAGGCGATCCGGGCCGGGGACGCGCGCATCATGGTCGCGGGCGGGCAGGAAAGCATGTCGATGGCGCCGCACGCCCAGTTTCTGCGCGCGGGCGCGAAGATGGGTCCGGTCAGCCTTGTCGACACGATGATCCACGACGGGCTGACCGACGCCTTCAACAATTATCATATGGGCATCACCGCCGAAAACCTCGCGGAGAAATATCAGATCAGCCGCGAGGCGCAGGACGCTTTTGCCGTGGCGAGCCAGAACAAGGCGTCGGCGGCGCGCGCGGCGGGCCGCTTCAGGGATGAGATCGCGCCCGTCACCGTCAAGGGTCGCAAGGGCGACACCATCGTCGACACCGACGAATATATCCGTGACGGCGCGACGGTCGAGGCGATGCAGAGCCTGAAGCCCGCGTTCAAGAAGGACGGCACCGTCACCGCCGGGAATGCGAGCGGCATCAATGACGGCGCGGCGGCGCTGGTGCTGATGACCGCGGACGAGGCGGCGAAGCGCGGATCGGCCGTGCTGGGGCGGATCGCGGGCTTTGCGACCTGCGGCGTCGATCCTTCGATCATGGGGATCGGGCCGGTTCCGGCCAGCCGCAAGGCGCTGGAGAAAGCGGGCTGGTCGGTCGGCGACCTCGACCTCATCGAAGCGAACGAGGCCTTTGCCGCGCAGGCGCTGTCGGTCGGGCAGGAACTGGGATTCGATCCCGAAAAGCTCAACGTCAATGGCGGCGCGATCGCCATCGGTCATCCGATCGGCGCTTCGGGCGCGCGGGTGCTGACCACCCTGCTCTACGAAATGGGCAAGCGCGACGCGAAGAAGGGGCTTGCGACGCTCTGCATCGGCGGCGGCATGGGCGTCGCCATGTGCATCGAGCGCTGAGGCGTTGAGGATGCCGCCGGTCAGAGGATCGGCGGCCCTCGCTATTTTCCCCGGCGGCAGCGGTCGGAGCAGTAGACGACATGCTCCCAGTCGCGCGCCCATTTGCGCCGCCACGCGAAGGGGCGGCCACAGGCGGGGCAGGTCTTCGTCGGCAGGTCGCCCTTGGCCACGCCATTGGGCATCAGGCCCAGATCCGGTCGTATCGCGCGCCGAGGCCGGTCAGCAGTTCATATTGAGACAGGCCCGATGCCGCCGACCCTTCCCGCAGGTCGTAGGCGATGTCGAGCCAGTCGCCCTCCGCCACATCGGGTCGTGCAGTCACGTCCACCGCAATCAGGTCCATCGACACCCGCCCCAGCAGCGGCAGGCGCGCGCCATCGAGTAGCGCCGCTCCCCGGCCTGAAAAGCCGCGCAGATAGCCATCGGCATAGCCGAGGTTCAGGATCGCGACTTCATGCGTCCGGGTCGCGGTGAAGATGGCGTTGTAGCCGATGCTGTCGCCTGCGATCAGCGTGCGGCGTTGCAGTATCTGCGCCTGCGGCGTCACCACGGCGCGGATATGATCCTGCGCCTCCGGCCGGGGGATGCCGCCGTACAGCGCGAGGCCGGGGCGGGTCAGGTCGAAATGGAAGTCGCCGCCGTGGCAGATGCCCGCGCTGTTGGCGAGGCTGGCGCGCCTGGCCGTCACGGCCCCCTGCAACCCGGCGAAGCGGTCGCGCTGGACCCGGTTGAGCGGCCTGTCCTCATCCGCCGAAGCGAGATGGCTCATCACCGTTTCGATCCGCAGTCCTGCGGTCATCGCCGTAACGTCACCGCGCCAGTCGAGGCCGAGACGGTTCATGCCAGTGTCGATCATGACGTCGCACGCTCCGCCGCCCGCCTCGCGCCAGCGCGCGATCTGCGTGGGCGTGCTGAGCACCGGACGCGCGCGGGAGGCGAGCGCGTGACGCATGTCCTCGTCCCGGACGCCGTGCAGGACGGACAGTGACAGGCCGTCCTCGAGCAGCGGCTCCAGCGCCGCCGCTTCGCCCCAGTTGGACACGAAGAAGTCGCGGCATCCCGCCTGCGCCAGCCGCCGCATCACCTCTGCCGCCCCAAGGCCGTAGCCGTTCGCCTTGATCGCCGCGCCGCACGCCGCGCCGCCGCTCATGCCATCGAGCCAGCGCCAGTTGGCGACAAGCGCCGCGCCATCGAGGCGCAGGCGCAGGGGAGCGACATAATCCTGCATCATCCCGCCGATAGCGCCCCCATCGTCAGGCGTCGAGGGGGCGGTCTTTCGTTTCGGGCAGCGCGATGAGGCAGGTCAGCAGCGCGGCCGCCACCACCGCCAGCGTATACCACAGCCCGGCATAGGGATTGCCGGTGCGCGCGACGATATACTGGCTGACCAGCGGCAGGAACCCGCCGAAATAGCCGGTCCCGATATGATAGGGGATCGACAGCGAGGAATAGCGGATGCGCGCGGGGAAATATTCCGACAATAGCGCGGCGACGGGGCCGTAAGTCGCACCCGAGATGCACCAGAGCAGCAGCATGGCGAGGAATAACAGAGCCGCACGCGGCCAGTCCGGCGTCACCGCGCCGGTGGGATAGCCCGCTTCGCCCAGCGCCGCGTCGAGACCCGCCGGGGTCAGGTCGATGACCGCAGCGCCGCCGATACTGACGGCAGGCGCGTCGCCCGCCTGCTTGTCATAGGGGATGCCGCGCTTCGAGAAATGATCGAGCAGCCTGCCGCAGGCGGTGGGCTGCACTTTGGCGAAGGGATCGAAGCGGCAGTCGGGGCCGCTCACCACCACGGGCGCGCGCTCCGCCGCCTGCTCCAGCGCAGGGTTCGCGGTCGACCCCATGAACTGATAGATGGGCAGCGCCAGAAGCAGCATCAGCGCATAGCCGATGATGACGGGCCTGCGCCGCCCCACCCTGTCGGACAGCCAGCCGAAGAAGATGAACGCGCCCATGCCAACGAAGGCGCTGCCGCCCACCAGCATCTGCGCGACGCCGGGCGCGACGTGCAGGCCGCTCTGCAGGAAATAGAGCGCCTGGAACATGACTGTGTAGGCGATGACGGTGAAGCCCGCCGCGATGCCGATCATCGCCACCAGCATGCGCTTGACGTTGCCGGGGGCGGTGAAGGCTTCGCGCAGCGGGTTCTTCGCCTGCGCGCCTGCCGCCTTCATCGCCATGAAGACGGGGCTTTCGCGCAGCATCAGGCGCATCCAGAGCGAGATGGCCAGCAGCGCGAGCGAGAGGATGAAGGGAATGCGCCAGCCCCACGCGTCCCACGCCGCCTGTCCCACCACCGCCTGCGTCGCGACGACGACGATCAGGGAGAGGATGAAACCGCCGATCACGCCCGCCTGAATGAAGCTGGTGTAAAAGCCGCGCTTTCCGGCTGGGGCATGTTCGGCGACATAGATGGCCGCGCCGCCATATTCGCCGCCCAGCGCCAGCCCCTGCGCGATGCGCAGCGCGATGAGGATGACGGGCGCTGCGACGCCGATGCTGGCGGCGGCCGGGGTCAGCCCGACGCCTGCCGTGGCGAGTCCCATGAGGACGATAGTGGCGAGGAAAGTGTATTTGCGGCCCAGCCGGTCGCCCAGATAGCCGAACAGCACCGCGCCCAGCGGCCGGAACGCGAAGCCGATGGCGAAACCGGCCAGCGTGTAGAGCAACTCGACCGTGGGATTGTCGGTGGGGAAGAAGGTGCGACCGATGATCGGCGCGAGGACGCCGTAGATGTAGAAATCATACCATTCGAACACCGTGCCCAGCGCCGACGCGGTGATGACCAGCCGGTCCCGCCGCGCGTCCATGACATAGGCCGGTGCCGCCGCCTCGCTCATCATTCCCCCTTAGCTTCGCATATTTCCCGCAACTTCTGACATTTCGATGCGCGAGTGGGAAATCATATTTCCTATGGCGAAGGGGGGTGCGTTTCGCGAGGGGGATGGTCGCACGGGTTCGTCGGAATAGGACAGGAAGGTGGCGAGAAGACGCTGACCCTCCACCATGCTTCGCATGGTCCCCCTCCCCGAGCAAGCTCGGGGAGGAATTGACGCCTATTCCAGTTCGAGGATGACCGCGTCCACGGGCAGGCTTTCGCCCTGTGCGGCGGACACGCTCTTGACCGTGCCTGCCTTGCCCGCGCGCAGGATATTTTCCATCTTCATCGCTTCGATCACCGCGAGCGGCTGGCCGACTTCGACCTTGTCGCCTTCCTTGACGTTGAGCGCGACCAGCAGGCCGGGCATCGGGCAGATGAGGAAGCGCGACAGGTCCGGCGGCACCTTTTCGATCATGTGCACGGCGTGCTGCGCGGCATGGGCGGGCAGGATGCGCAGCTTGTGGCTCGCGCCATGGGCGGTCAGCACGAAGCCCGAACGCACCGGCGCGATCCGCACCGCCAGCGCTTCGTCTCCGAACTCCGCCTCGATCAGCCGGTCGCCCGGCGTATATTCGAGCGCCATGTCGAGCGCTTCGCCATCGACAGTCACATCATCGCCGTCGATGACGACATCGTGGATCGCGTCCCCGATCTTCACCTGCCATCCGGTCGGCGGGGCGAGGCGCTTGCCGAGCTGCCCCTCGATCCGGCGGGCGCGGTCGGCCTGCGCCATGGCGGCGAAGGCGCCGATGGCGGACAGGCGCTTGAGCAGTTCGGGCGATGCGGGCGCGCCATGGAAGCCTTCGGGATATTCCTCCGCGATGAAGCCGGTGGTGATGTTGCCCGAACGGAAGCGCTCATGCTGCATCAGCGCGGACACGAAGTCGATATTGTGGCCCGGCCCGTCGATCTCGAAACGGTCGAGCGCCTCGATCTGCTTGTCGATGGCTTCGATGCGCGTGGGCGCCCAGGTGATGAGCTTGGCGATCATCGGATCGTAGAACATGGAGACTTCGCCGCCTTCGGTGACGCCATCGTCCACGCGCACTTTCGCGCCGCTTTCGTCGGTGCCCGTTTCGGGCGGATTGTAGCGGATGAGGCGGCCGGTCGATGGCAGGAAGCCGCGATAGGGATCTTCGGCATAGACGCGGTTCTCGATCGACCAGCCGTTGATCTTCACATCGGCCTGCGTGAAGGCGAGCTTCTCGCCATTGGCGACGCGGATCATCTGCTCGACGAGGTCGACGCCAGTGATTTCCTCGGTGACGGGATGTTCGACCTGAAGCCGGGTGTTCATTTCGAGGAAGTAGAAGCCGTCGCCGGTCTTGTCCTCGCCCGACACGATCAGTTCGACCGTGCCTGCGCTGAAATAGCCGACCGCGCGGGCGAGCGCGACGCACTGTTCGCCCATCTTGCGGCGCATCTCGGGGCTGACGAAGGGCGACGGCGCTTCCTCCACGACCTTCTGGTGGCGGCGCTGGATCGAGCATTCGCGTTCGTTGAGATAGACGATATTGTCATGCTGGTCGCCCAGCACCTGAATTTCGATGTGGCGCGGGCTTTCGATGAACTTTTCGATGAACACGCGGTCGTCGCCGAAGCTGGCGAGGCCTTCGCGCTTGGTCGCCTCGAAGCCTTCGCGGACATCCTGTTCGCTATAGGCGAGGCGCATCCCCTTGCCGCCGCCGCCCGCCGACGCCTTCATCATCACGGGATAGCCGATCTCGTTGGAGATTTTGACGGCATGTTCGGTGTCGTCGATCACGCCGACATAGCCGGGGACGACATTGACGCCCGCTTCCATCGCGAGCTTCTTGGACTCGATCTTGTCGCCCATGGCGGCGATGGCGTTGGCGGGCGGGCCGACGAAGACGATCCCCTCGGCGTCCAGCGCCTTGCGGAAGGATTCCCGCTCGGACAGGAAGCCATAGCCGGGGTGGACCGCGTCGGCGCCGGTCTGCTTGCAGGCTTCGATGATCTTGTCGGCGATCAGATAGGACTGGGCGGCGGGAGATGGGCCGATATGGACGGCTTCGTCCGCCATCAGCACATGCGGCGCGCGCGCGTCGGCATCGGAATAGACCGCGACGGTGGCGATACCCATCTTCTTCGCCGTGCGCATGACACGGCACGCGATTTCGCCACGGTTCGCGATCAGGATTTTTTTGATCATCTGTCTTTGACCTGCCTCATGACTTGCTTGGCAATGGAATTTCCCAGGTATCGGCAGAACAGCCAACACAGGACGGCGTAAATCAACGTTGGGATGATGATCGCAACACTACCGACATCAACTGGCGGGAATGTTCCGGCGCTTCCTCGATAAGCGCTCACTATCATCATCCAGAGGCCCAGAACCCCGAACCAGTAGATCATAGAAACCAAGGTAAAGATGCGGACGAACCATCCGACCTTGATCCTCATCCTCTCACCCGGCATTTTTCACCCGTCATGCCGGACCTGATCCGGCATCCCGCTTTCTCTCCACACGACGGCAAGAAAGAAGCGGGACCCCGGATCAAGTCCGGGGCGACAGAGGGTGGTGAGTGGATCACTCCGCCGCCTCCAGATGGCCGTGCGGCTGCGCGGCCATCGCGCTTAGCCCCAGCTTCCCCAGCAGCGCCGCGTCCTTGTCGTCGCCGGCGTTGGCCGCCGTCAGCAGCTTGTCGCCGGTGAAGATGCTATTCGCGCCGGCCATGAAGCAGAGCGCCTGACAGGCCTCGCTCATGCTCTCACGGCCCGCGCTGAGGCGCACCATCGAGCGCGGCATGACGATCCGCGCGACGGCGACGGTCCGCACGAACTCCACCTCGTCGATCTTCGCGAGCGGCGTGTCCTTCAGCATGTCGCCCAGCACCGTGCCAGCAACCGGGACCAGCGCGTTGATCGGCACGCTTTCGGGGTGCGGCATGGTGGCGAGGGCGTGGAGGAACCCGATGCGGTCGCTGCGCGTCTCGCCCATACCGACGATCCCGCCGCAGCACACGTTGATGCCCGCATTGCGGACATTTTCCAGCGTTTCGATGCGATCCTCGAACGTGCGTGTCGTGATGACGTTGGCGTAGTTTTCGGGCGAGGTGTCGATATTATGGTTGTAATAGTCGAGGCCCGCGTCGGCGAGCTGCTTCGCCTGCCCCTCGTCCAGCATGCCCAGCGTCATGCAGGTTTCCATGCCCATCGCGCGGACGCCCTGCACCATGGCGACCAGCTTGGGCATGTCGCGCTGCTTGGGGTTGCGCCACGCCGCGCCCATGCAGAAGCGGCCCGATCCGTGATCCTTCGCCTGCGCGGCGGCTTGCAGCACGGCCTGCACGTCCATCAGCTTGGTGGCTTTAAGGCCGCTGTCCGCCTCGGTCGACTGCGAGCAATATCCGCAATCCTCCGGGCAGCCGCCGGTCTTGATCGACAGCAGGGTCGAAAGCTGCACCTCGTTGCGCGGGTGATTGGCGCGGTGGACCGACTGCGCTTCGAACATCAGGTCGTTGAAGGGCAGGTCGAACAGCGCGGCGATTTCCTCGCGCGTCCAGTCGGTGCGGGGAGTGGTGGGGGTATTCAAGCGGCTTCCTCCAGCCCGGCGGGGGGCATGTTGTGGCCGAGGAGGCGCAGCACGTCGGCGGCGCATTCCACGACATTGGAACCCGGTCCATAAATGCCCTGAACGCCCGCGTCACGGAGGAAGTCGTAATCCTGCGGCGGGATCACCCCGCCCGCGATCACCTTGATGTCGTGGCGGCCATGTTCGCGCAGGCGGTTGATGAGTTCGGGGATCAGCGTCTTGTGCCCCGCCGCGAGGCTGGACGCGCCGACCACGTCGACGCCGCTGTCGAGCGCCAGCACCACCGTTTCCTCCGGCGTCTGGAACAGCGGGCCGGACACCACATCGAAGCCCATGTCACCGAAGGCGGACGCGATGATGTTGGCGCCCCGATCGTGCCCGTCCTGACCCATCTTGGCGACGAGCAGTCTGGGCTTGCGACCGAGGCGCCGTTCGACGGCCTGCACGCCGTCGAGAACCTGTTTCCAGCGGCTGTCATCCTTGTAGGGCGCGCCATAGACGCCCTTCACGGGCGTGGGCTGGGTGCCGTAGCGCTGGAAGCTGTCTTCCATCGCGGAAGAGATTTCGCCGAGCGTCGCGCGGGCGCGGGCCGCTTCGACCGCATGGGCGAGGAGGTTGTTTTCGATGCTCTGCGGCCCCGCCGCCGCTGCGCGCAGCGCTTCGAGCGCGGCCTGACAGGCGGCCTCGTTGCGCTCCGCCTTGACGCGGTTGATGCGGGCGATCTGCGCTTCGCGCACCTTGGTGTTGTCGACCTCCAGCGTTTCGAGCAGGTCTTCGCTGGCGAGGCGATATTTGTTGACGCCGACGATCACGTCCTCGCCCCGGTCGACGCGGGCCTGCCGCGCGGCGGCGGCGGTTTCGATCATCGCCTTGGGCCAGCCAGCGCCCACGGCTTTCGCCATGCCGCCTTCGGATTCCACGCGGTCGATGATCTCCTGCGCGGCGTCCACAAGCTGCTGCGTCAGCGCCTCGACATAATAGCTGCCGCCGAGCGGATCGACGACATTGCACATGCCCGTTTCTTCTTGGATCACGATCTGCGTGTTGCGTGCGATGCGGGCGGAAAAGTCGGTGGGGAGCGCGATGGCTTCGTCGAGCGCATTGGTGTGGAGCGACTGGGTGCCGCCCAGCATCGCCGCCATCGCTTCGATGGTGGTGCGCATGACGTTGTTATAGGGGTCCTGCTCGGTCAGCGAGACGCCTGAGGTCTGGCAGTGGGTGCGCAGCATCTTGGAGCGCTCGTCGCGGGCGCCGAGCTTCGTCATGACCCGGTGCCACAGCACGCGCGCGGCGCGCAGCTTGGCGATCTCCATGAAGAAGTTCATGCCGATGGCGAAGAAGAAGGAGAGCCGCCCGGCGAACTTGTCGATGTCGAGGCCCGAGGCGACGCCGTAGCGCACATATTCGGCGCCGTCCGCGATGGTGAAGGCCAGTTCCTGCACCTGCGTCGCGCCCGCTTCCTGCATATGATAGCCGGAAATGGAGATGCTGTTGAACTTGGGCATCTCACGCGAGGTGTAGCCGAAAATGTCGCTGATGATCCGCATCGAGGGTTCGGGCGGGTAGATATAGGTGTTGCGGACCATGAACTCCTTGAGGATGTCGTTCTGGATGGTCCCGTCGAGCAGCTTGCGTTCGACCCCCTGCTCCTCGCCCGCGACGATGAAGAAGGCGAGGATCGGGATCACCGCGCCGTTCATCGTCATGGAAACCGACATCTGGTCGAGCGGAATGCCGTCGAACAGGATCTTCATATCCTCGACGCTGTCGATGGCGACGCCCGCCTTGCCGACATCGCCCACGACGCGCGGATGGTCGCTGTCATAGCCGCGATGGGTTGCAAGGTCGAAGGCGACCGACAGCCCCTTCTGCCCGGCGGCGAGGTTGCGGCGGTAGAAGGCGTTGGATTCCTCTGCGGTCGAAAAGCCCGCATATTGGCGGATGGTCCATGGACGGCCCGCATACATGGATGCACGCACGCCACGGGTGAAAGGCGCAAAGCCGGGCAGGCCGGGATCGACCGTCACGTCGTCGGCCGTGTAGAGCGGCTTCACCGTGATCCCTTCCGGGGTCTCCCAGTTCAGATCCTTGCCCTTCACCTCCTTGGCGGCGGCGGCGGCCCACTGGTCGATTGTGGGCTTTGGCGTTGGCTTGTCGGTCATCGTTTTCCCTTACCTCTCATCCCGTTCGGGCTGAGCTTGTCGAAGCCCCCGCCTGAGCGAAGCGAAGGCCTCACTCCGTTCGGCCGAGCCCTTCGACAGGCTCAGGGCGAACGGGTAATGCATCAATGCGCCTCTTTCGGCGTCTCCATGATCTCGGTCAGCACCCCGTTCATGTCCCTGGGGTGGACGAAGAAGATCGGGGTGCCGTGCGCGCCGATGCGGGGTTCGCCCAGCACCTTCTTGCCGAGGCTTTCGAACCACGCTTTCGCCTCGTGGATGTCGGGCACTTCGTAGCACATATGATGCTGGCCACCCGCCGGGTTCTTCGCGATGAAGCCGTGGATCGGGCTGTTTTCGCCGAGCGGCTCGATCAGTTCGATCTGCGTGCCCGCCGTGCCGCCCTCGCCCGGCGTGTCGACGAAGCAGACCTTCACCCCCTGCGCAGGCAGGTCGAACGGCTCATGGCTAAGCGTCGCGCCCATCACGTCACGATAATAGGCAAGGCTCGCCTCCAGCGAAGGCGTCGCGATGCCGATATGGTTCAGGCGTCCGAGTTTCATCCAGCGTTCCTAATCTTCGTCATTCCCGCGCAGGCGGGAACCCATCTCCCGCCTTGTCCCCTGAACGCAATGCCCGGAGATGAGTCCCCGCTTTCGCGGGGATGACATTCTCTAAAGCGGAATATTGTCGTGCTTCTTCCACGGATTTTCGAGGTTCTTGTTCCTCAGCTTCCGCAGGCCGAGCGCGATGCGCTTGCGGGTCGAGTGGGGCTGGATCACCTCGTCGATGAAGCCCTTGGATGCGGCGACGAAGGGGTTGGCGAAGCGGTCCTCATATTCCTTCGTGCGCGCCGCGATTTCCTCCGGCGTCTTGCCGCGGAAGATGATCTCCACCGCGCCCTTCGCGCCCATCACCGCGATTTCGGCGGTGGGCCATGCATAGTTGAGATCGCCGCGCAGATGCTTGGAGCTCATCACGTCATAGGCGCCGCCATAGGCCTTGCGCGTGATGACGGTGATCTTGGGCACGGTGGCTTCGGCATAGGCGAAGAGCAGTTTCGCGCCATGCTTGATGATGCCGTTCAGTTCCTGCTGCGTCCCCGGCAGGAAGCCTGGCACGTCGACGAAGGTCACGATCGGAATTTCGAACGCGTCGCAGAAGCGGACGAAGCGCCCCGCCTTCTTCGAAGAGTTGATGTCGAGCACGCCCGCCAGCACCATCGGCTGATTGGCGATGATGCCCACGGTCTTGCCCTCGATGCGGCCGAAACCGCACAGGATGTTGCCCGCGTGGGCCGGCTGAACCTCGAAGAAATCGCCCTCGTCCACCACCTTCCGGATGAGTTCGTGCATGTCATAGGGCTGGTTGGCGTTGGCCGGGATCAGCGTGTCGAGGCTTTCCTCGACGCGATCCCACGGATCGGCACTGGGCCGTTCGGGCGCGGCATCGCGGTTCGAGGCGGGCAGGAAATCGACGAAATCGCGCACCGCCAGCAGCGCCTCGATGTCGTTTTCGAACGCCACGTCGGCGACGCCCGACTTGGTCGTGTGCGTGATCGCGCCGCCCAGTTCCTCCTGCGTCACGACCTCGTTGGTGACGGTCTTCACCACGTCCGGGCCGGTCACGAACATGAAGCTCGAATCCTTCACCATGAAGATGAAGTCCGTCATCGCGGGGGAATAGACCGCGCCGCCCGCGCACGGACCCATGATGACGCTGATCTGCGGCACGACGCCGGACGCCATCACGTTGCGCTGGAAGATTTCGGCATAGCCGCCGAGCGACGCCACGCCTTCCTGAATACGCGCACCGCCCGAATCGTTGAGGCCGATCACGGGCGCGCCGACCTTCATCGCCATGTCCATGATCTTGCAGATCTTCATCGCGTGCCGTTCCGACACCGCGCCGCCATAGACGGTGAAGTCCTGACTGAAGACGAAGACCAGGCGTCCGTTGACGGTGCCCGATCCGGTGACGACGCCGTCGCCGGGGATATGTTCGGCATCCATGCCGAAATCGACGCAGTTATGCTCGACATACATATCCAGCTCTTCAAAGCTGCCTTCGTCGAGCAGGACGTCCAGCCGCTCGCGCGCGGTCAGCTTGCCCTTCGCGTGCTGCGCGTCGATGCGGCGCTGGCCGCCGCCCATGCGGGCAGCTTCGCGCTTCGCTTCGAGCTGTTCGATGATCGCCAGTTTCGACATGGTCGCTTGCGTCTCCCAAAATACGTGATGTCGCTCATTTCAGTCCGTCACATTTTTCGCAAATGCAAATTTGCCAATTTGCAAATCTCAACTTCGCAAAATAGAGTGCGGTTTATGGCACGCGGCAACCGAATCTTCGCAGGACCGCGCCTGCGCCAGCTTCGCCTCGATCATCGGATGGATCAGGCGACGATGGCGCAGGCGCTGGGCATATCCGTCTCCTATCTTTCGCAACTGGAGAATGACGACCGTCCGTTGACCGCCAAGGTCAAGGCGGCGGTCGCTAGCGCCTTTCCGACCGACTGGGCGAGTTTCGACGCGCGCGAGGAGGAACAGTTGCTGGGCGCGTTCACCTATGCGCTCGCGCATCCGGAGCTGCCCGGCGCGCCGATGGAGCCGGAGCGGATCGAGAAGCTGCACCTGCAATTCCCGGAATTCGCGGCGCGCTACGTCGATCTCTACAACGCGCATATGCGCGCGAACGAGCGCATCAACATGATCGAGGAAGCGATCGCCAACGATCATGAGGTGCAGGCGCGGCTGCCATGGGAAGCGGCGCGCGACTGGTTTCATGAGGCGGGCAACTATGTCCACGCGCTCGATTGCCTTGCCGAAGAGATGGCGGAGAGCTTTACCGCGGGGCAGGTGCTGGACGAAGGGATGCTGGTGGAGGCGCTCGCCCGCCGCCACGGCATCGCGACGCTGATTGCAGAGACGCCCGACAGCGCGCTGCGCGCCTATCGCGCCGCCGACCGGCAGCTCTTCATCAACGCTGCGCTGCCGACCGAGAGCCGCAAGTTCATGCTCGCGCATCAGCTCATGATGCTGGAGGGGCAGGCGGTGATCGCCGACGTGGTGCGCAAGGCGGCGCTCCCGGTGCCGGGCGCGGACCGGCTGCTGGCCATCGGCCTTGGCAATTATGCGGCGGGCGCGCTGC
The DNA here is from genome assembly GCF_003967075.1 of Sphingobium amiense. NCBI lineage: Bacteria > Pseudomonadati > Pseudomonadota > Alphaproteobacteria > Sphingomonadales > Sphingobiaceae > Sphingobium > Sphingobium amiense. Next base: position 1,471,909 of record NZ_AP018664.1, on the reverse strand, counting down.
TGATGCCCTACGCCCCGTTCCGCGAGGCGGCGCGGGCGATGCGGCACGATATCGACCGGCTGGCGCGGACCTTCGGCGTCAGTTTCGAGCAGGCGTGCCATCGCCTCTCCACGCTGCAGAGGCCGGGGCTGCGCGGCATTCCCTTCTTCTTCTGCCGCGTCGACATGGCGGGCAACATCACCAAGCGGCATAGCGCCACCCGCCTGCAGTTCGCGCGCTTCGGCGGCGCGTGCCCCCTGTGGAACGTCCATGAAGCCGTCGCCGTGCCCGACCGGATCAACGTGCAACTGGGCGAGACGCCGGACGGGGTGCGCTATGTGTCGATGGCGAAGGGGCTGGTGAAGCCATCGGGCAGCTACAAGCGCACGCCGCGCCGCTTTGCCGTGGTGCTGGGCTGCGAGGTCGCGCATGCGGCGAACTTCGTCTATGCCGACGGACTGCAACTGGAGGTGGAGGGCGCAGCGACGCCCATCGGCATCACCTGCCGCCTGTGCCCCCGCCAGAGCTGCGACCAGCGCGCCTTCCCGCCCGCCGACCGGCCGATCCATGTCGACCCGGACAACCGGCAGATCGTGCCTTACTGGATCGGATGACCCCCCTTTCCCCCATCCACCCTGCGGGAAGCGGCCCTGCCGTTCGTTTTCGGCTGTCGATAGGATGACGGGATGAACGACACGGTCTGCCTTGCCCCAATGGACGACGCGCTGGCGCGGGACGGCTATGCGCGCGTCGCGGGCAGCACGTTGCTGGGCGATCTGTGTATCGGCGCGCAGGCGTGGGAGGCTCTGGCGGAAACGTGGAGCGATCTTGGTCCCGATCTCTATATGGCGGACGGCGGCAGATACCGGCGGCGGCGACATGCGGCCTTTGCGCTGGAGGGCGGGCGCTTCGTCCGCAAGCCGCACCAGCCCCATTATCAGAGCCGCGATTATAACCCCCTCAACGGCGACGTGCAGCGCTGGTTCGATCCTGTGGCCGACGCGACCGTCGCGCTGCCCGCGATGCAGGCGATCCTGTCCTTCTGCGCGGCGAGTTTCGATCCTGCGGCGGCGCGGCGCTGGCATGTCGAGATGCACCAGTTCCGCATCGAGGCGAGCGCCGCCGAAAGCGGCCAGCCGACTCCCGAAGGGATGCACCGCGACGGGGTGGATCATGTGCTGGTGATGCTGATCGAGCGGCATAATGTCCGCGAAGGGGTCACCCGCATCGGCACCGCGGCGGGCGAGCCGCTGGGCGAGTTCACCCTGACCGATCCGGCCGACACGATGCTGATCGACGACCGGCGCATTCTGCACGGGGTTACGCCGATCCATCCGCTCGATCCGGCCATGCCTGCGTGGCGCGACGCCCTGGTCGTGACGCTGGCGGAGGATCTGCCCTAGCGTTTGTGCCTGCCCCGCTTTGCCCCCATGTGGCGGATGTTGGCGGGGCGGCCGCGTTTGATGCCGGGGCGGGTGCGGTCGCGCTTCATCGGACCGCCGCGTGGCGCGGGACTGTCGGGCAGTTCGAAGCGGAGCGATCCGTTGATCGGATCGGCATCCGCCAGCCGCAGGTCGAGCCGCTGGCCGACCGTATAGCGATCTCCGCTTTCGACGCCCTGCAGCGCCCGGCCCGCCTCATCGTAGAAGAAATGTTCCGCCCCCATGGTGGACACCGGCACCAGCCCGTCGCCGCCCAGCCCTTCCACGGTCGCGAAGAAGCCGAAATTCTGCACGCCCGTGATCCGCGCGGGCATGATTTCGCCGACATGGGCGGCGAGATAGGCGGCGACATAGCGGTCGACCGTCTCCCGCTCCGCCTCCATGGCACGGCGCTCATGGCCCGAGATCATCTCGCCCACGCGGCCCATATTCTCATAATCGTCCTGGCTGAGCGCCGTGCGGTCGGGAATATCCTTCCCCTTGGGCGCGGGGAGTTCGAGACCGTAGGCTCCGACCAGCGCCCGGTGCACCAGCAGGTCGGCGTAGCGGCGGATGGGCGAGGTGAAATGGGCGTAGCTGCCGAGCGCGAGGCCGAAATGCCCCATATTCTGCGGGCTGTAATAGGCCTGCGTCTGGCTGCGCAGGATCATCTCCATGATCTGCGGCTTTTCCTCCGCCTCGCCGATCTTCGCGATCAACTGGTTGAAGGTCGATGGCTTCACCACCTGACCCAGCGCGAAGGATATGTCGAAGGTGGCGAGATAGTCCTTCAGCGACACCAGCTTGTCGCGGCTGGGCGGTTCGTGGACGCGATACATGACAGGCGCCTTCTTCGCTTCCAGCGCCTTGGCCGCCGCGACGTTGGCGGCGATCATATAATCCTCGATCAGCATATGCGCGTCGAGCCGTTCCCGCACCGCAACGCTGACGATCTGGCCGCGCTCGTCCAGCACGACGCGGCGTTCGGGGAGGTCGAGCGCGAGCGGATCGCGCGCCGCCCGCGCCTTGCGCAGCAGCGCCCAGCAGGCCCAGAGCGGTTTCAGCGCGGGTTCGAGCAGATCGTTGTCCTTCGTGCCGTCGATGGCCGCCTGCGCATCCTCATAGGCGAGCACCGCCGCGACGCGGATGACGGCGCGGGTGAAGCGCCATGCCGTCACCCTGCCCTGCGCATTGACGGTCAGGTGGCAGGCCATCGCCGCCCGGTCCTGCCCCGCGCGCAGCGAGCACATGTCCGACGACAGTTCGTGCGGCAGCATCGGCACGACCTGATCGGGGAAATAGACGCTGTTGCCGCGCTTCCTCGCTTCCTTGTCGAGCGCGCTGCCGGGGCGGACATAATAGCTGACGTCGGCGATGGCGACGATGGCCCGGTAGCCGCCCGGATTGGCCGGATCGTCATCGGGCGCGGCCCAGACGGCATCGTCATGGTCGCGCGCATCGACCGGGTCGATGGCAAGGATGGGCAGGTGGCGCAGATCCTCGCGCCTGTCTTCATGCAGAGGCAGGGCGGACGCCTTGACCGCCTCCTCCTCTACCCGGTCGGGGAAGACGTGCGGAATGCCATGTTTGTGGATCGCGATCAGGCTGAAGCTGCGCGGGGCAAAGGGGTCGCCGAGAATGTCGGTAACGCGCGCCGAAATGCGCGGGGGACGGCCATGGGGTTCGGCGAGGACGAGGTCGCCGGGCTTTGCGTCGCCCGCATCGCTGATCGGCGTGTCCTTGCGGATGCGCTTGTCGACGGGGCGGAGCCACAGCTTACCGTCCGCCATTTCCTCGACGACGCCCAGCAGTTCCTCGCTCGCCTTGGCGAGCTTCTTCATGACGTGTGCGATCCAGCCGCGCCCTGCCTCCTCCGTGCGGGCAAGGATGCGGTCGCCGATGGTGAGCGCGCCCCTTTTGCCGCGCTCCACCACGCGCAGGCGGGGCGCGGGCTGACCCTCCGCCTCCCACCGTTCGGGCGTGGCGATCAGCGTCGTGTCGTCCACGTCGACGATGCGCAGCACCGTGACCTTGGGCACGCCGCCCATCTTGTGAAAGGCGCGCGCCGGGCCGATGTCGATCAGCCCTTCGTCGGCCATGTCCCTGAGCAGCGCCTTGAGCGCGATCTTTTCCTGCCCCTTGAGGCCGAATGCCTTGGCGATTTCGCGCTTGCCGGCGGGCGTATCCGCCTCGGTGATGAAGGCCATCACCTGATCGCGAGTGGGGAATCCGGCGGGCCGCACCTTGCTTTTGGCGACGGGCTTCTTGTGCTTCTGGGTCGATGCCATGTTCCGGCTATAGGGACGCCCCGCCCCCCGCGCCAGCGATATGGCGGACTGCGGCAGGCGGACCGTTGATGCAGGCTATGATCGCCCTCCTCCTCGCCGCCGCCGCGCCCGCCGCTCCCGCCATCGTCCGGCGCGAGGGGGCGGAGCATTATGTCTGGGGCGGCGTCAATGACGGCTGGCATATGGTAAAGCGCGACGATCTGTCTGTGATCGAGGAAAGGCTCCAGCCCGGCAGCAGCGAGGTGCGGCATTTCCATACGAAGGCGCGGCAGTTCTTCTATGTGCTGCGCGGCGAACTGACGATGGAGGCGGGCGGCGTCACGCAGACGCTCACCGCCGGTCAGGGGATCGAGATCGCGCCGGGCGTGCCGCATCGGGCCGCCAACCGCAGCGCCGCCCCGGTGGAGATCCTCGTCACCTCATCGCCAAAAAGCCATGGCGACCGGGTGGAAGCGCCCGCGGACTAGAGGGAGAGCTTGCTGGCCCGGTCGCGCCAGACTTCGGCGAGCAGGGTCATGTCGGCAAGCTGTCGCACCGCGGCGGCATCGTGCCGGTGCCCGCCGCCGATCAGCAGGCGAAAAAGGCGCGCGACGCTCCAGTCGGGCAAGGGGCGGTCGAGCAGGTCCATGCGCCCGCCCGCCTCCGCCTCCCCTTCGCGAATGACACGGAAATAGACGCCGCAGCGCGCGGTCCTGATGATCGTCGTCATCACGTCCCGCCCGCCAAAGCGATGGTCGAGCTTCCAGCAGGGCTGGCGACCGTGACTGACCTCCACGATGGCGGTGCCCAGCGAAAAGCGGTCGCCGAGGCAGATGTCCTCCTCCGTCATGCCGCGCGATGCGATATTTTCCCCGAACGCGCCGGGCGCGGCCAGCAGCGGGTGGCCGGGCCGCCTCTCCAGCCACCAGTCATAATGATCCTGCGGGTAGAGGTGGATCGCCTTGTCCCAGCCGCCATGATGGATGCGGTCGGCAACGGCGTCGCCTGCAAAGCCGTCCCATGTGATGCGCACCGGTCCTGCCACCGGCTGTTTGGCGATGGCGCTGTGATCGTCCCCGCGAAAAGGGCGGGGCGTGCCCGTCAGCAGGGCATCGACGGTCATGAACGGTCGCGTCATCCCACCCCCATGCCATGTCCGCAAGGCCAAGGCGACAGCCTGTCAGCGGGAAATGGCTGGCCTCATGCTTCCTTGGGTTTTGCGCCGTCCTGCGTTAAGGGGCGGCGGATGGATGTCACGGGTCTGCGTGTCGCGCTTTTCAGCGGCAACTATAATTATGTGCGCGATGGCGCGAATCAGGCGCTCAACCGCTTCGTCGCCTATCTGCTGGGTCAGGGCGCGGCGGTGCGCGTCTATTCGCCGACCGTCGCCAACCCGGCGTTCGCGCCGACCGGCGACCTCGTCAGCGCGCCGTCCTTCGCCGTGCCGGGGCGCAAGGAATATCGCGTGCCCTATCGCCTGTCGGCGGGGCTGCGCCGCGACCTGCGCGCCTTTGCGCCCAACCTCGTCCATGTGTCCAGCCCTGACCCGCTGGGCCATCGCGCGGTGACATGGGCGCGGCAGCACAACCTGCCCACCGTCGCGTCGGTCCATACACGATTCGAAACCTATCCGCGCTATTACGGGCTCGCCTTTCTGGAGCCGCTGGTCGAATCGATGCTGCGCCGCTTCTATCGCCGCTGCGACGCCATCGTAGCGCCGTCCGAATCCATGGCGCAACTGCTGCGGGAACAGCGGATGAGCTATGATGTCGGCATCTGGACGCGCGGGATCGACCGCGACATCTTCAACCCCGGTCGGCGGGACATGGCATGGCGGCAGTCGCTGGGCATCGGCGACGACGATCCGGTGATCGGCTTCATCGGGCGGCTGGTGATGGAAAAGGGGCTGGACGTCTTTTCCGACACCATCGACCAGCTCAGCGCGCGTGGCGTGCGGCACAAGGTGCTGGTGGTGGGCGAAGGCCCGGCACGCGAATGGTTCGAGAACCGGCTGCCGCAGGCGGTTTTCACCGGGTTTCAGCAGGGCGCGGATCTGGGCCGCGCGGTCGCCAGCATGGACATGCTGTTCAACCCGTCCGTCACGGAGACGTTCGGCAATGTGACGCTGGAGGCGATGGCGTGCGGCCTGCCGACCGTCGCGGCGCGGGCGACCGGCAGCGAAAGTCTGGTGACGCAGGGCGTGACCGGCCGCCTGATCCGCCCCGGCGCGATCGGCGGCTTTGCCGACGCGCTGCAATCCTATTGCACCGATCCGCAGACGCGCGCCGCCGCCGGGCTGGCCGCGCAGGCGCGCGCGGAGCGTAACGGGTGGGATCAGGTCAATCAGGCGCTGGTCGATACCTATCTGCGTATCATCCGTCAGCGCGCGCAGGGGCTGGCGCCCCGGTCCAGCCCTGTTCCCTGACGACGAAAGCCACCCTATATCGGCATGGATGGCTGATCTTTTCGCGCCCGACGAACTTCCCGGCTCCGGTGACGGGACCGAAACCGCCCCGCTCGCCGACCGGCTGCGCCCCCGCGCGCTGGACGAGGTGGTGGGGCAGGAACATCTGACCGGACCCGATGGCGCCATCGGGCGGATGGTAGCGGCGGGGCGGCTGTCCTCCATCATCTTCTGGGGGCCGCCGGGCACGGGCAAGACGACCATATCCCGCCTGCTCGCCGACGCGGTGGGAATGCGGTTCGAGCCGATCTCCGCCGTCTTTTCCGGCGTCGCCGACCTCAAGAAAGTGTTCGCCGCCGCGAAGGATCAGGCGCGGCGCGGTGAAAAGACGCTGCTTTTCGTGGACGAAATCCACCGCTTCAACCGGGCGCAGCAGGACAGTTTCCTGCCCTTCGTCGAGGATGGCACGGTGACGCTGGTCGGCGCGACCACGGAAAATCCGAGCTTCGAGCTGAACGCGGCGCTGCTGTCGCGGGCGCAGGTGCTGATCCTGCGGCGGCTGGACGCGGCAGCGCTGGGCCTGTTGCTTGACCGCGCCGAGGAACTGATGCATCGGCCCCTCCCCCTCGATCCTGCGGCGCGCGAGGCATTGCTGGCGAGCGCGGATGGCGATGGGCGTTTCCTGCTCAATCAGGTCGAGACGCTCTATGCCATCGACATTGCCGAACCGCTCGATCCGGCAGGCCTGTCGGCGCTGCTCCACCGCCGCGTCGCGGTCTACGACAAGGATCGGGAGGGGCATTACAATCTCATTTCCGCGCTCCACAAATCGCTGCGCGGGTCCGATCCGCAGGCGGCGCTCTATTATCTCGCGCGGATGCTGACGGCGGGGGAAGAGCCGCTTTACGTCCTGCGCCGCCTCGTCCGTTTCGCGACGGAGGACATCGGTCTCGCCGATCCGCAGGCGGTGGTGCAGTGCCTTGCGGCGAAGGACGCCTACGAGTTTCTGGGGTCGCCCGAGGGGGAACTGGCGATCGTGCAGGCGTGCCTTTATTGCGCCACCGCGCCCAAATCGAACGCCGCCTATGCGGCGATGAAGGCATCCTTCCGCACGGCGCGAGAGACCGGATCGCTGATGCCGCCGATGAACATCGTGAATGCGCCCACCAAGCTGATGAAGCAGGTCGGCTACGGCAAAAATTACCAATATGACCATGACGCCGAAGGGGGCTTTTCCGGCGCGAACTACTGGCCCGAAGAGATGACGCCGCAGACCTTCTACACGCCCACCGACCGGGGATATGAGGCGCGGGTGGCAGAGCGGATCGCCTACTGGAACCGGCTGCGCACGGAACGCGGGACGGAGTGAAAAGGCTGTTCGAGCAGTTCGCCGTGATCGACTGGTCGGGTGAGGCGGTCGCGCGACCGAAGGGGCTGGCGTTGGCGATAGCGGAGCGGGACCGGCGCCCGCCTGTCCTGCTGCGCCCGGACGGCGGGTGGAGCCGGGGGGCCGTGACCGACTGGCTGCGCGAGCATGCGCAGGCGGGCACGCGATTGCTGGTGGGACTGGACCTGTCGCCCGCCTTCCCCTTCCTCGACCAGGGCGCTTATTTCCCCGGCTGGGACGGATCGCCTGCCGATGCGGTCGCGCTTTGGGCGATGGTGGACGCGATGGCGCAGGATGATCCGCATCTTTCGGTCGGAAGCCTGCTGCGCCACGCCGAGATGAAGCGGCATTTCCGGCTCCAGCGCGATTGCGGCGACCTGTTCCCCGCCGGGCGCGGGCGGCTGCGCCTGTGCGAGGTCGGTCAGGCGGCGATGGGGCTGTCGCCCTATAGCTGCTTCAACCTCGTCGGCGCGGCGCAGGTGGGCAAGTCGAGCCTGACCGGGATGCGCACGCTCCACCGGCTGCGCGGGGCGGTGCCGGTCTGGCCGTTCGACCCGGTGCCGGATGAAGGGCCGCTGATCGTGGAGATCTACACCGCGCTCGCCGCGCGCGCCGCGCTGGTGCCGAAGGGACGGTCGAAGATGCGCGACGGCGCGTCGCTGGACGCGGCGCTTGAAGCGTTCGGGACCGCGCCGCATCGGCCGCTTGCCCGCTATGACGATCACGCGACCGACGCGATCCTGACGACAGCGTGGCTGCGCCACGTCGCGGACGATACGCACCTGTGGAACCCGCCCGGCCTGACGCCGCCGATCGCGCGAACGGAGGGCTGGACCTTTGGCGTGATGTGACGCGCAATTCGTCAGAGAATAGCCAGGTCGCAACTCAGGCAAAAACGGTTGTTGCAGTCATCGACCTCCGCGCCGCATATTTCGCATGGAGAATGGCGGATCGCTTCTGCTTCCACTCTGACGGCCTTGCGCACACGCGCTTTTACGGACAGCGTCGTTGCGATCCGCGACAGCAACGACGGCCTGCGCAGCGATTCGATTTTGGTTGCCATGTCCACCCCCTGAACAAGGCAGTTTGTAATGATTTAAATTAAACGGCTCAACCCGAAAATCTCACCAACTGTCCCGACATTGACCAAGATGGTGTCGCCGCGCGAAAGACTACGCCTGTGCTGTCATGGAGCTTCCATAAGCATCGTAAATCTGGGCACGCGAGTTGCTGTCCTGCCTTTTCGGCGTTGACCAAAAATCCACGCTTCTCTACGGACACCGTCGGTGCGCCGGCTTAGCACAGCGGTAGTGCAGCGGTTTTGTAAACCGAAGGTCGGGGGTTCGATCCCCTCAGCCGGCACCATGTTGAAGCACATCGCCGATCTCCTAACGCAAAATGGGGGCCGGCATTGCTGCCGGTCCCCACTTCCGTCGAGTCTTGCGATCCGCTTTCCTGACGGAATGCGATCATCGGCTCGGCGTATCCCTCGTCAGCGCCTCAGGGCGAGGCGATAACATGGGTTTGCTCGGGGCTTCGGGCCTTAAGCCTTCTTCCCTTTGCCGGTCTTTCGATCCTGCTGCCCGACGTTCACTTTCGCGCGTACCCGGCAACGATCCCGATCGACCCGTCTTAGGTCCACCCGTCTGAAAGACGGCCGTCCCATCCGACAATCAAGCGCAAGGAATTTCCTGATTTCTCAGTCTTTTCCGTAGGTTCGGATTGCTCCGTTCCCGTCTCGATAAAGCCATGCTGTCACTGCCCGCGAGTCGTTCAAAGCGGAAAAAGATGCGGTTGAGGCAGGCCGTGCGACAAAGCTGTGGATATATGTGGATAAGTCGGGACGCCGCACGCCGCGGCGCGGCATGCGGTCCGGGCGTCGCAAATTTCTGCCTTTTCTTTCATGATGTTGCGCTGTTGCCGCACGTTCATGCAACCTGCTTCAAGGTCGGCGGGTTCAACCGCACAACGACGCAGATGGAGGAGATATTATGCGTAAAGCCCTGATGGCCCTGGCCGCCGTTTCGCTGGCCGTTCCCGTTTCGATGGCTGTTCCCACCGACGGCGCTCAGGCCCGTAAGCATTATCGCTACAAAGAGTGGCGCGGCCGCGACGGTCGCACCTATTGCCGCAAGTCGGACGGCACAACCGGCTTGATCATCGGCGGCGTCGGCGGTGCGCTGGTCGGCCGAGCGATCGACACGCGCGGCGACCGGGCGACCGGCACGATTCTGGGCGCTGCGGGTGGCGCGCTGCTCGGCAAGTCCATCGACAGCAAGCGCCGCTGCCGCTGATCCGAAAAGTCATCAAAAAGGGGGCGGAACCATGTGGCTCCGCCCCCTTTTTCGCATTGAAAATTATCAGTTGGAAGCGGCTCCGCGCGCATCCTCGACATCGAAGGCAACCTGCTCGTTGCCCGACACGCCCGAAACCTTGCCATTCTTGACGGCGAGATTGAACGCCACGGCGTCGGGATAGCGGCGGCCGGAAATTACCTTGCCCGCCTTAGTGTCCTTCACCTTGTAGACATAGGTGTAGCCTTCGTGCGTGAAACGCTGCTTCGCGGCGTCTTCGGCATGGGCGGCGGTGGTGGCGGCAGCGACGGCAACGGTCGCGATCATGAACTTGGACAGCATTCGCATGGGTTTACTCCTTGTGAATGCCGATCAAACACCTCTGAATATTCTTGTTCTGTTGAGGGCCAACCTAGGTTGCATCCTGAAATGGACAATCGCAAAACGCGTCGCGCCAGTTGCACCGCGCGCAACCATGCCCTGTGACCAAGCCTAAGCCTTTGACAATTCCACGATATGATCGAACTGTGCCTTCGTCAGCGGAGACACCGAAAGGCGCGACTGGCGCAGCATCACCATGTCCGCCAGCGCGGAATCGGCCTTCATTGCCTTCAGTGTCACCGGCTTCGCGAGCTTTTCCTTCGGCGCGACATGGACGGCGATCCACTTGCCGGTTTCATCGGTGCTGTCCGGCGCGGCCTCCTCGACGATGGTCATGATCCCGACCGCCTCGACACCGATATTGCTGTGATAGAAGAGCGCGAGATCGCCCTTCCGCATGGCCCGCATATGGCCCTGCGCCGCATGGTTGCGCACGCCGTCCCATTCCGCCTTCCCCTTTTTCACGAGATCGTCGTAGGAAAAGACGTCGGGTTCGGATTTCATCAGCCAGTGGTTCATTTTGCCTCCTTGCATCACCGGTCCGCCGCGATCAAGGATGCGGATATACGCGGGCGTCCTCATCTGTGGCTGCGACGCCCGGTCACGAAATCTGGAGAATGAACGTGTCGCAAACGGTGCTGGAGCAGGTGCCCGTCCTGTCCATGGCGGACCTCGCCAAACCCGATTTCGCAGAGGCTTTCGGCCAGTCCTTCCAGCGGTTCGGCTTCGCCATGGTGAAGGATCATGGCATGGACATTGACCTGATCGGTGAAGGGTGGGCGCTGGCGCGGCGCTTCTTCGCGCTGCCGGAGGAGGTGAAGCGGCGCTACGACGCGAAGCTGAACGGCGGCCAGCGCGGCTATACCGCCTTCGGGACGGAGATCGCAAAGGGCGCGAGCGAGAACGACCTCAAGGAATTCTGGCATGTCGGCCGCGACCTGCCCGTCGGGGACAGGCTGGCGCTGACGATGCCGCCAAATGTCTGGCCGGACGAAATGCCCGAGTTCAGGCCGGTGTTCGCGCGGCTCTATGCCGAGTTCGACCGCGTCGGCGCGGAACTTCTGTCCGCCATCGCCCTCTATCTCGGCCTGCCGGAACGCTGGTTCGACGGGCCGGTCGAAAATGGCAATTCGATCCTGCGCCTGCTCCATTATCCCCCGGTATCGCCGGAAGCGCCGGGCATTCGCGCGGGCGCGCATGAGGACATCAACCTCATCACTCTGCTGCTGGGGGCGGAGGAAGGCGGGCTGGAGCTGAAGGATCGGGACGGGAACTGGCTGCCGGTGGTGCCGCCGCCCGGCGCGCTGGCGATCAACGTGGGCGACATGCTCCAGCGGCTGACCAACCATGTGCTGCCTTCGACCAGCCACCGGGTCGTCAATCCGCCGCCCGAGCGGCGCGGCCATTCGCGCTATTCGATGCCCTTCTTCCTGCATCTGCGTCCGGACTTCATGATCGACGCGCTGCCCCAGTGCGTCACCGCCGACAATCCGCGCCGCGATCCGCCGATCAGCGCGCACGACTATCTGACCGAGCGCCTCATCGAAATCGGCCTTATCAGGAAGGACTGATCGCTATTTCCGCCCGCGGCCGAGCGTGATGCCGATCTGCTCGCCGCGTTCGGACAGAGCGAGTTTCACGATTTTCACCTCGACATGGCTGACCTTGTCGTCCTGAAGGAAGATCGTGTCGATGATATGGTCGGCCACCGCCTCGATCAGGGTGAAGTGCACGCCTTCAGGCAATGCGGTGGAGGCCGCATGTTTCAGGTCCATATAGTTTTTCGACCGGCTGAGCGGGGTCGTCGGGTCGTAACGATCGGCGATTCGCAGCCGCGCGCGGATCGAGATGCGCAGCGGCTGGGGAAGATGCGTCTCCTCCGAATAGATGCCGGTCAGCACATCGACATGAAGATCGTTGACCTCCAGCGTCAGAAAATCGTCAAATCCAGTCTGCATAGCCTGCCATATGCGGCCCCTGTCCCGGTTTCAGGCGGGCCTCTTTAGTCTTTCATTTTGCGGAAGGGGCGCTAAAGCCCCCCGCTCCGGCGCTGCCCATGCGCCATCAATGGCGGAACGGCAAGTCGTGTCTCACCTGTTGCCCCTGGACAGTCAGCCCGCAGAGGCGATCGAGGCGCTGCTGGACAGCGCTTTCGGCGCGGACCGCCATGGCCGCACTGCCTATCGCATCCGGGATGGGATGCCGTGGCTTCCGGCGCTCTCCTTCGCGGTGGTGGAGGACGGGCGCGGGCTGATCGGGTCGCTGCAGAGCTGGCCGGTGGCGCTGACCGATGCGGCGGGCGGGCAGATGCCGCTCATCATGGTCGGCCCGGTCGCTGTCGAGCCCGCGCATCAGAAGGGCGGCCATGGCCGCGCGATGATGGATGCCGTGGTGGCCGCCGCCCGCCATATGGGCACCGAGCCGCTGATGATGATCGGCGATCCGGAATATTACGGTCGCTTCTGGGGCTTTTCGGCGGAGGCGACAGCAGGCTGGGATGCGCCCGGCCCGTTCGAGCGGCACCGGCTGCTGGCGCTGTCGGTCGATGGCCGCCCCGTCGGCGGGCAGGGAATGCTGACGCCCCGGATCGCGGTCGCCGCCTGATTCCCCCTTTGCGTTCGGGGCGGGACGCCCCTATCTCCGCCCCATGCCCATGGAGCCGCTGCCCGACCTGTCCACCCTGTCGCTGACCGACATCGCGCGTCTGGCGCAGGAGAAGAAACTGCCGCCCGTCGAGCAGTGGAACCCCGATCATTGCGGCGACAGCGAGATGCGGATCGCGCGCGACGGCACCTGGTATCATCAGGGATCGCCGATCGGGCGGGAAGCGATGGTGCGCCTCTTTTCGAGCATCCTGCGCCGCGAGCCGGACGGCCGCCATGTGCTCGTCACGCCCGTCGAGAAGCTCGACATCGAAGTGGAGGACGCACCCTTCGTGGCTGTCGAGGTCAAAAGCGAGGGCGAAGGGCGAGACCGCACGCTGGCCTTCCGCCTCAACAGCGGCGATTTCGTGACCGCCGGTCCCGACCATGCGCTTGTGCTGCGGGAGACGCCCGACAGCCCGCATCCCTATCTGCATGTGCGCGGCGGCATGGAGGCGCTGATCGCGCGCAGCGTCTATTATGAACTCATGAACCTCGCCCTCGATGAAGAGAGCGAGCGCGTGGGTCTTTGGAGCGGCGGAGCCTTCTTTCCGCTGGACGGAGCGGCATGAGGCTCGCGGAGCGGCTGCGCGCCGCGCTGGACGAAGGGAGCCGGTTGATCCTGCCGCCCGAGGAGTTGCGCGATCCGCGCATCACCGGCGACATCGTGCTGGCACCGGCGGCGGTGCTGGTCGCGATCACCGACCGGCCCGACCCCGGCCTCATCCTTACCGAGCGGTCCTCCTCGCTGCGCAAACATGCCGGACAGATCGCCTTTCCCGGCGGCCGGGTGGATGCGGAGGACGCGGACGAAATCGCGGGCGCGCTGCGGGAAGCGCGGGAGGAAATCGCCCTTCCCTCCGAAAGCGTGGAGATTGTCGGCACGTCCGACCGATACCCGACCTTTACCGGGTTCGACATCGTGCCCGTGCTGGGCGTCATCCCGCCCGACCTGCCGTTGCGCGCGCAGGAGGATGAAGTCGCCGACCTGTTCGAACTGCCGCTCGCCTACGCGCTCGATCCGGCCAACCGCATCCGGCGCGAGATAGAGTTCGGCGGATCGACGCGGCATTATTATGAAATCTTCTGGGAGGGACGCCGCATCTGGGGGATCACAGCCGCCATTCTCGCCAATCTGTCGCGGAGGCTGGGCCATGACCGACTTGCTGCCTGACGCGCCGTGGCGGCATCGCGCGGGGCTGGACGGCCTGCTTGCGGCGCTGGATGCAGCGGGAGGCAGGGCGCGCTTTGTCGGTGGGGCGGTGCGCGATACCCTGCTCGGCCTGCCGGTGAACGATCTCGACATCGCCACGACGCTGGACCCGCACGCGGTGGTGGATCGCCTGAAAGACGCGGGGATCAAGGCCGTCCCGACCGGGATCGAGCATGGCACGGTGACGGCGATCCTGCCGGACGGCCCGGTCGAGATCACGACCCTGCGCCGCGATGTGAGCACCGACGGGCGGCGCGCCACCATCGCCTATACCGACGACTGGCGGGAGGATGCAGCGCGGCGCGACTTCACCATCAACGCGCTCTATGCCGATCCGTCGAGTGGCGCGATCAGCGACTTTTTCGGCGGGGTCGACGATCTGAAGGCCCGCCGCCTGCGCTTCATCGGCGATGCCGCCGCGCGCATCGCGGAAGATCATCTGCGTATCCTGCGCTATTTCCGTTTCCTTGCGCGATATGGCGGGGACGAACTGGATGCGGCTGCCTACGAGGCGTGCAGGGCGGCGGCGAACAGCCTGATGGCGCTCTCAAGGGAGCGGATTGCCGACGAACTGCTGAAGCTGCTGTCTGGCGCTGCGCCGGTCCATGCGCTGAAACTGATGGTCGAGGGCGGCATACTGACTCCGGTCCTGCCCGAGGTTACGGCAGACGGCGTGACGCGGCTGGACCGGCTCATCGCGCGGGAGAAGGAAGCGGGCGCGGAAGGTTCCGCCATTCGCAGGCTCGCGGCGCTGCTGCCCGCCGACCCCGCCGTGGCGGATCAGGTCGGCGCCAGGCTCAAACTGTCGAACAAGGCGCGCAAGCGGCTCGCCACGGCCAGCGAGCATGATACGGCCGAGCCTGCCCGCGTGCTGGCCTACCGGATCGGCGTGGAAGGCGCGACGGACCGCATCCTGCTCGACCCGGCGCGCGTTGCGGCGGATGTTGGCGAGCTTCGGGGGTGGACGCCGCCGCAACTGCCCATCGGCGGCGGAGCGCTGATCGCGCGCGGCCTTACGCCCGGCCCGGATGTGGCCAGAGCGTTGCAGGAGGTCGAGCGGGCATGGGTGGCGGAAGGCTTCCCCGATGCAGACCGGGTGGACGCCATCGCGGATCAGATCGTTTCGAAATTCCAGCGGGCGCGCCAATAGTCATAGGCTTCCGCCTCGGTCATGGCCTTGGCGAAATAATAGCCCTGCCCCTGCCAGCATCCCATCTGTTGCAGGGCGTGCGCCAGTTGCTGCGTCTCGATACCTTCGGCTGTCACCTTGAGGTTCAGCGATTCGGCGAGCGACAAGATGGTGCGGACGATCACCTGCTTGTCATGATCCTCCAGCATGGAGGTGACGAAGCTGCGGTCGATCTTCAATATGTCGATGGGCAGGCTGTGCAGGCTGGCGAGATTTGAATATCCGGTGCCGAAATCGTCCATCGCGATCGGCATCTGCAAGTCCTTGAGGGCCACGAGCAGCTTCCGCGCCTTGTCGGGGTCCGCGACGATGGCGCTTTCGGTGATTTCCGCGGTCAGGCGATGGCCCGCAACCCCGGAATAGCGCAGCGCTTCCTCGAACATCGAGGCCACATCGTCGCGCGCCATCTGGATCGGCGACAGGTTGACGTTGACGCCGACCGAAAGCGGCTGTCCGAACTTGGCGTCCCAGCGCGACAGCGCCTGCGCCGCCTCATAGGCGGCCCAGCGGCCGAGCGGCGTGATGAGGCCGCTTTCCTCCGCCACAGCGATAAATTCGGCGGGCGAGACGAAGCCCAGTTCCTCATCTTCCCAGCGGGCGAGCGCTTCGAAGCCGGTGATCTCGCCCGTGGGCAGATGGATGAGCGGCTGATAGGCGAGCGTCAGCCCGCCCCGCGCAAGCGCATCGCGCAGCCGGCTCTCGATGGAAAAGCGCCGCTGCGCTTCCTTGAGCACACCGTTGCGATAGATTTCGACCTTGCCCGTGCGCTTGGCGATCTTCACCGCTGCCTGCGCCTTGCGAACGACATCGTCGGGATCGTCATCCTGATTGATCGACAGCGCGCATCCGATGGCGCAGTCCACCCGGATCTGAAGATCGCTGAGGCGAATGGGCATGCTCATCGATTCGCGGATGCGCTGGACGATGTGCAGCGCGTCGGACAGGCCGTTGTTGAGCCGCGCGAAGATGGCGAAATCATTGCCCCCGATCCGGGCCAGCACATCGCCCTGCCGCAGGCTGGACTTCAGGCGCTTGGCCACGGTGATGAGCAGTTCGTCGCCCGCCATCGGGCCGAGCGATTCGTTCACCCGGCTGAACCGGCTGAGGTCGATGGCGATGATGCCGAACTGCGCGCTGTCGGGCCAGGCCGAATTGGCGATCCGGTCGTCGATCTCCTCGCCGAAGCCCGTGCGGTTGGGCAGTGCGGTCAGGCCGTCCGACAGAAGTTCGCGGCGGAGATTCTTCTCGATCGTCCGTTCGGTCGTCCGGTCTATGGCGGTGAAGAGATATTGCGCCTTCATCCCCTGCCTGTCGGGCAGGCGGCCGATGGTGCAGAGGAAATATTCCGGCCCCAGCTTGCCTTCGCGCCGCATCTCGAAACTGTCGGAGGCACGGCCCGACTGCACGAAAGCGATCACGCGGTCGCGCCATTCGGTCGCGGGCTTGTTGGTCTGACGCCGGTCGGCGGGTTCGCCAAATGCGGTCCGGAAGGGCAGGTTACCGTTGATCGAGGCGATGCCGCTGTCGTCGCAGGTCAGAATGGCGGCGGCCTGCGGCAGCGCAGCCAGCCAGTCCGTGAAGGGCATGCGCTGGGCCGGATGCGTCTCTCCCTCCCCAAGCAGAGGCGTATCGTCGGTCGTGTCGACCGTCCAATTGCGGACCGAGACGGAATCCATGCACCCGCTCTACCGCCAAGAAGTAAATTTTCGGGAAACGCTATGCGCTTCTGATTTCGTCAGAATTTATTGTCGCGGGGGAAGCCTGTCGGGGGCATGCGCCCCGCCGCGCCGCGTGCGACTTTCCACGGCAGCATGTCGCTTTCCGTGCGGGTCCGCCCCGTATCGCCGCCCATGGCCCAGCTCAGCCCGTCGCTCAGACGGAACGCCACCGCGTCGGACAGGCCGCCGTCCCGGTAGCGCTGCATCTGCACCCCCTGCCCGCGCGCCATGCGCGGCATTTCGGTGAGCGAGAAGACGAGCAGCTTGCGATTCTCGCCGATGACAGCGACGCTGTCCGCTTCCGCCGGAACCGGCCGGATCACCGCGAGCTTTGCGCCGGTGCGGACGTTGACAACCTGCTTGCCCTTGCGGGTTTCGGCCATGAGGTCGCCTGCCGCCGCGATGAAGCCGCGTCCGTCCGAGGAGGCGAGCAGCAGCTCGCCGCCGGTCCGGGCTGGCAGCAGCGCGACGATGGCGCCTTCATTGTCCATGTCGACCAGCGACCGCACGGGGTCGCCGAAGCCGCGCCCGCCCGGCAGCTTGTCCGACGCCAGCGTGTAGACCCGTCCGCTCGATGTCGCCATCAGCAGCTTGTCCGTCGTGTAGGCGTGGAAGGCGAACTGAGGCCCGTCGCCTTCCTTGAACTTCAGCGTATCGGCGGCGGACAGGTCGCGATGGCCGCTCATCGCCCTGATCCAGCCGCGTTCGGACAGGATGACAGTGATCGGCTCGCGCTCGATCATCGCCTCCAGCGGAATTTCGCGGGCGGGCGCGGCTTCCTCCACCAGGGTGCGGCGGCGGCCCATGTCGGTTTCCGGGCCGTAGCGCTTGCGGAGAGCGGCGAGATCCTTTTTCAGCCGGGTCCGCTGCCGCGCCGGGCTTTCGACCAGCTTCTCCAGCTCGTCCTTTTCCCTGAGCAGTTCAGTATGTTCGCGCCGCAGCTCCATTTCCTCCAGCTTGCGCAGGGAGCGCAGCCGCATGTTGAGGATCGCTTCGGCCTGCCGGTCGGTCAGGGAGAATTCGGCCATCATCACCTGTTTCGGTTCATCCTCTGTGCGGATGATCTCGATCACGCGGTCGAGGTTCAGATAGGCGATGATATAGCCGTCGAGCAGTTCGAGCCGATCGGCGATCTTGGCGAGGCGATGCTGCGCGCGCCGCACCAGAACGTCGATCTGATGCCTGAGCCATTCGATCAGCAGCGGCTTCAGCCCCAGCACGCGCGGCGTGTGTGTGGCGTCGAGTACGTTGAGATTGAGGGGGAACCGGGTTTCAAGATCGGTCAGGCGGAACAGGCTGTCCATCAGCACCTGTTCGTCCACGGTGCGCGCGCGCGGCTCTATGACGATGCGGATTTGGGTGTCGCTCTCATCGCGCACGTCCGCCAGGATCGGCAGTTTCCGGTCGTTGATGAGCGCGGCGATCTGTTCGATCAGCTTGGATTTCTGGACCTGATAGGGAATTTCCGTGATGACCGCGACCCATGTGCCGCGCCCGCCATCCTCCTTGTGCCAGCGCGCGCGCGTGCGGAATGCGCCGCGGCCGGTGGTATAGGCTTCCGAGATGATCGCGGCGCTGTCCACCAGCACGCCGCCGGTGGGGAAGTCCGGGCCGCGCACCACCTGCATCAGCGCGGCATGATCGGTATCGGGGTCTTCGATCAGCAGGTTGGCGGCGTCGATCAGTTCGGCAACATTGTGCGGCGGGATGCTGGTCGCCATGCCGACCGCGATGCCGGTGGCGCCATTGGCGAGCAGATTCGGGAAGAGGCCGGGAAACACCTCCGGCTCCTCATCCTCGCCATTATAGGTCGGGCGGAAATCGACCGTTCCTTCGTCCAGCCCCGCCATCAGGTCGGCCGCCGCCTGCGTCAGCCGCGCTTCGGTATAGCGCATGGCCGCCGCGTTATCGCCGTCGATATTGCCGAAATTGCCCTGCCCGTCGACCAGCGGCGTGCGCAGCGAAAAATCCTGCGCCAGACGCACCATGGCGTCATAGACGGAAGCGTCGCCATGGGGGTGATATTTGCCGATCACGTCGCCCACCACGCGCGCGCATTTCTTGTAGGCGGTGGTGTTGCGCGCGGGATTGGCGACCAGCACGTCAGGGTTCGCACCGCCCGGCTCCATCCGCAGCAGACGCATCGCCCAGAGCAGGCGGCGATGCACCGGCTTCAGCCCGTCGCGCAGGTCCGGCAGGGATCGGGCCGTGATCGTCGAGAGCGCATAGACGAGATAACGCTGCGACAGCGCTTCGTCGAAAGGATGATCCCTGATAGCGTCGAACGGGTCGCGAAAGTCACTCATCGCGTATCGGATAGCAAAGGCGGGACGAAACGGAAACGGTTTCGATTTTTGCGCGGCTCACCCGCGTGGAAATTGCGCGTCGGGCCAGAACAGGACTTGCCAAATCGCGGAGGAACGCCACCTTGCCCGCGTGACTCCGCCTCTGCCGTCTTCCAAAATCGCCCTCCCCCCTCCTCCGCCGTCGCTGCTGGCGGGAGCGGCGCTGTTCCTCGACTTCGACGGGACGCTGGTGCCCATCGTCGATAATCCCGACGATGTCGCGGCGGATGCCGATCTGCTGCGGGTGCTGCATGCGCTGCGCGCGGGGCTGGACGGTCGCCTGGCCATCGTCAGCGGACGGTCGGTCGCCACGTTGCGCGCCATGGGTCTGGGCGACTTCATCCTCGCCGGAACGCATGGGCTTGAATTTGCGGAGCCGGGCGCAGCGGTCGAAGCGCCGCACCGGCTGGCCGCCATCGACAGCATCGAAGCGGCCTTCAACGCCTTCGCCGCCAGACGGCCCGGCATGTTGGTGGAACGCAAGTCGATCAGCGTGGGGCTGCATTATCGCGGCGCGCCCCGGTTTGCCGACGACGCCGAAGCGCTGGCGATGGCGCTTGCCGCCGAAAATGGCCTGATGGTCCAGCGGGGCAAGATGCTGTTCGAAGTCCGGCCGGGCGGCGCGGACAAGGGCAGCGCGGTGCGCCGCCTGATGCAGCGCGCGCCCTTCGCCGGGGTCGCTCCGGTCTTCTTCGGCGACGATGTGACCGATGAGGAAGGCTTCGACGCTGCTGCCGAGCTGGGCGGCCATGGCGTGCTGGTCGGTCCGGCGCGCGAGACGGCGGCGCGCTTTTCCTTGGAACAGGTTGATGCCGTCAGGCATTATCTAGGTGAGGAGGCTGCCCGGCTGGTCCGATAGGCGGCCTATCCGCTTGGATAACGCACCATGGGGGCAAACCGATCAGCAATCGTTCCGACACTTCGCCCGCTGGGCCGCTGGCCGACGCCGCCCGCACCCTCGACCTCTGGCCGATCGGCAACTGCCAGGCCTCCGCGCTTATCGACCGGGCCGGGCGGATGGTCTGGGCCTGCGTCCCCCGTGTGGACGGCGATCCGGTCTTTTCCGCGCTGCTCGACGACAAGGACTGGGACGATGGCCAGTCCCGTGGCTTCTGGGCCATCGAGCTGGAAAACTGCGTCGCGGTCGAGCAGCATTATATCCGCAACACCCCGATCCTCGTCACGCGCCAGTCCGACGCACAGGGCAATGCAATAGACATCGTCGATTTCTGCCCCCGCCACCGGCATAAGGGGCGCATGTACCGGCCGGTCGCGTTCATCCGCATCGTCCGCCCGGTGTCCGGTTCTCCGCGTATTCGCGTGAAGCTGCGCCCCTCGACAAGCTGGAATGCGGACCATG
Organism: Sphingobium amiense; assembly: GCF_003967075.1. Taxonomy (NCBI): domain Bacteria; kingdom Pseudomonadati; phylum Pseudomonadota; class Alphaproteobacteria; order Sphingomonadales; family Sphingobiaceae; genus Sphingobium; species Sphingobium amiense. Next base: position 1,451,309 of record NZ_AP018664.1, on the reverse strand, counting down.
TGCCGATCAGCTATGGCTCCAACCATATCCGCATGGTGCTGTCCTACATGGCGATGCGCGTGTCGACCAACGCGCCCATCGGCCTCATCAGTCAGGAAAGCTGGTTCCGGCTGGAGCAGGACATGCATTTCTTCATGGGGCCGGACGAGGGCTTCTCCGACGCGCTGCGCCCGGCGATCGAGCGGATGTTCGACGACACGGTGAACGAATGGCAGCTCTGGGTGCGCGGTCTCGCCATTCCGGCGGAGTGGCAGGAGGCGGTGATCCGTTCCGCCATCACCCTGAAACTCTGCCAGCATGAGGAGACCGGCGCCATCGTCGCGGCGCTCACCACCTCCATCCCCGAACATGCCGACAGCGGGCGTAACTGGGACTATCGCTACTGCTGGGTGCGCGACGCCTATTATACGGTGGAGGCGCTTAACCGGCTCGGCGCGCTCGATGTGCTGGAAACCTATCTCGTCTATCTGCGCAATATCGTCGATGGCGCGAAGGGCGGGCATATCCAGCCGCTTTACGACGTGCGCGGCAATGCGACGCTGACGGAGTGGGAGGCGGAAAGCCTGCCCGGCTATCGCGGCATGGGACCGGTTCGCGTCGGGAATGCCGCCTACAGCCAGATCCAGCACGATGCCTATGGCCAGATCGTGCTGTCGTCGGTTCAGGGCTTCATCGACCGCCGTCTGCTCCGCATGGCGGGCCATGCCGACTTCGAATCGCTGGAGGCGGTCGGCGAACGGGCGTGGCAGGTCTATGACCAGCCCGACGCTGGCCTGTGGGAACTGCGCACCCGCGCGCATGTGCACAGCTACAGCGCGGTGATGTGCTGGGCGGCGTGCGACCGGCTGGCCCATGCCGCCGCCGCGCTCGGCCTCGACCTGCGGGCGGCCCACTGGCAGAACCGCGCCGACACGATGAAGGCGCGCATCCTCGACATGGCGTGGCGGGAGGACAGCCGCGCGATTTCCGCCAATTTCGAGGATGACGCGCGCGACGCATCGCTGCTCCAGTTGCTCGACCTGCGCTTTCTTGCCGCCGACGATCCGATGTTCGTCGGGACGCTCGCTGCGCTGGAGGCGGACCTGCGGCGCGGCAACGACATGCTCCGCTACAGCACGCCCGACGATTTCGGCGAGCCTGTGACGGCGTTCAACGTCTGCACATTCTGGCTGATCGAGGCGCTCCACCGCACCGGGCGCACGGAGGAAGCGCGCGCCCTGTTCGAAGAGATGCTGTCCCGCCGCACCGCCGCCGGGCTTCTGTCCGAAGATATCGACCCCCAGAGCGGCGAGCTTTGGGGCAATTATCCGCAAACCTATTCCCTCGTCGGCATCATCAACTGCGCCGTCCTGCTGAGCAAGCCGTGGAGCGTAATGCGATGAGCCGCCTGATCGTGATATCCAACCGGGTGAGCAGGCCCAACAGCACCGGCAATCAGGGCGGACTTGCGGTCGCGCTGGCGCAGGCGTTGCGGGAAAGCCGGGGCATGTGGTTCGGCTGGTCGGGGGAAACCACCGACAGCTTCACCGGACACATCGCCTTTTCGGAGGATCAGGGCGTCAAGACGGCGACCATCGACCTCGAAGAACAGGATGTGGACGAATATTATAACGGCTATGCGAACAAGACGCTCTGGCCGCTTTTCCACTTCCGCATCGACCTTGCCGAATATGCCCGCGATTTCGAAGGCGGATATAACCGCGTCAACAAACGCTTCGCCGAAACCGCCAGCCCGTTGATCGAACCGGACGACATCATCTGGATTCACGATTATCACCTGATCCCGCTTGGCCAGATGCTCCGCGACCGGGGTCTGAAGAACCGGATGGGCTTCTTTCTCCACATCCCATGGCCTCCCACGCGTCTGCTCGTCTCGCTGCCCCATCACAGCAGGCTTGTCAGCACGCTGTTTGCCTATGACGTGGTGGGATTTCACACCGAAGAGTGGCTCGAATCCTTCCGCCATTATGTCGAGCGGGAAATGGGCGGCACGGTGGACGGCGATTATGTGACGGTCGGCGACCGCACGATTCAGGCCGTCGCCTGCCCCATCGGCATCAATGCGCAGGACTTCAAGGATGCCGCCGCCAGCGAGACCGCCCGGTCGATGTTCGACAAGGTCCGCGCCTCGCTTCAGGACCGCCCGCTGATCGTCGGGGTCGACCGGCTCGATTACAGCAAGGGGCTGGAGGAGCGTTTCGGCGGTTATGCGCGCTTCCTCAAGGACCATCCCGAACATCATCGCAGGATCGTGCTGACGCAGATCGCGCCGCCCTCGCGCGGGGACGTGGAAAGCTATCAGCAGATCCGTGCGACGCTCGATTCGCTGGCGGGGCGGATCAACGGCGAATATAGCGACGTGGACTGGACGCCGATCCGTTACGTCAATCAGGGCTATCCGCGCGACGAGCTGGCGGGCATTTACCGCGCGGCGCGGATCGGGCTGGTCACGCCGCTGCGCGACGGAATGAACCTCGTCGCCAAGGAATATGTCGCGGCGCAGGATGCCGATGATCCCGGCGTCCTCATCCTGTCGCGCTTCGCAGGGGCAGCGATGCAGCTTCGCGACGCGCTGCTCATCAATCCCTACAGCCCGGAGGAGATGTCCGATGCGATCCTGCGCGCGCTGGCCATGCCGCTCGATGAGCGCAGGCGGCGCTGGCGCGCGATGATGGACAGCGTGGAACAGCAGGACATCGGCTGGTGGCGCGAAGCCTTTACGAGCCGCCTCGCCGCTTCCGGTCCGGCGGCCGCGGCGGAAGTCGAAACAACCGCCGGTTGAACCTGCCCTCCGCTGCCGCTAGGCGATGGGGATGCAGCATGATGCCGAAGCCGAAGACGAACAGGGTGGCCTCTGGTCCGCGATCCGCGCCCGGTCGGGCGTGATCCTCGGCGCCGTAGGGCTTGTCGCCTGGCTTGCCCTCATCTGGTTCATGTTCGGCGACGTGCTTTAAGGGCGTTCCTCCAGCACCGGCAGGTCGCGCCCCGGCACGGCGCTGATCGCGACATTGCCGAACATGACAAGGCCCGCCACGATCATCAGCACGCCGCGCTTGCGGTCCTTGCGCCTGACGATGGCGTAGACGCCGCCGCCCGTCAGGATGACGCCCGCCAGCATCAATATGGACAGGATGATGTCGCTCATGATGGCCGCCCCTATGCGCGATTGCAGCGGGAAGGCCAAGGGGCCAGGCGCAGTCTTCGGCGCGGCAAGCGCTGCTTTACGCATCCCGCGCAAGACATCGTGGCCAAAAGCGCGCCGCGACACTAGATAGGCGCCGAGCACCCCGAATCACCTGTCGCGAGGTATCCATGCGCATCGCCATTGCTTCCGACCATGCCGCCGTCGACCTGAAGGCCGAACTCGCGGCGTGGCTGCGCGGCGAGGGGCATGAGGTCGACGATCTGGGACCGGAAACCGCCGACCGCGTCGATTATCCCGATTATGGTTACAAGCTGGCGACAGCGGTCGCTTCGGGCGCGGCGGAGCGGGGCATCGCTCTGTGCGGATCGGGCATCGGCATTTCCATCGCGGTTAATCGCAATCCCGCCTGCCGCTGCGCCCTGGTCGGCGAACCGCTTTCCGCCGCGCTCTCGCGCGAGCATAATGACGCGAACGTGATCGCCATGGGCGCGCGCCTGACCGGCATCGACATGGCGAAAGCCTGCGTCACTACTTTCCTGACCACCGATTTCGGCGGCGGCCGCCACGGCCCGCGCGTCGACAAGCTCTCTCATCCCGCGCTCTGAAAGGACATTTCGATGAGCACCGACACTCTCTCGCCCGCCATCCGTCAGGACGGCTTCTTCAGCGAAAATCTCGCCAGCGCGGACCCGGAAATCTTCGACGCGATCGGCAAGGAACTCAAGCGCCAGCAGGACAAGATCGAACTGATCGCGTCCGAAAACATCGCTTCCAAGGCAGTGCTGGAAGCGGCAGGCTCCATATTCACCAACAAATATGCCGAAGGTTATCCGGGCAAGCGCTATTATGGCGGCTGCGAATATGCCGATGTGGTCGAAACGCTGGCCATCGAGCGCGCCAAGACCCTGTTCGGCGCCAACTTCGCCAACGTCCAGCCCAATAGCGGCAGCCAGATGAATCAGGCGGTGTTCCTGGCGCTGCTCCAGCCCGGCGACACCTTCATGGGCCTCGACCTCTCGTCGGGCGGACACCTGACGCACGGGTCGCCGGTCAATATGAGCGGCAAGTGGTTCAACCCGGTCGCCTATGGTGTGCGTGAGGACGACCACCTGATCGACATGGACGAAGTCGCCCGCATCGCGCGGGAGAGCAGGCCCAAGCTCATCATCTGCGGCGGCACCGCCTATTCGCGCGTATGGGATTTCCAGCGCTTCCGCGAAATCGCGGACGAGGTGGGCGCCTACCTGCTCGCCGATATGTCGCATTTCTCCGGCCTCGTCGCGGGCGGTGCGCACCCCTCGCCGGTGCCGCACGCGCATGTCACAACGACCACCACGCACAAGTCGCTGCGCGGCCCCCGCTCGGGCATCATCCTGTCCAACGACGAAGCGATCGCCAAGAAGCTCAACAGCGCGATCTTCCCCGGCCTTCAGGGCGGACCGTTGATGCACATCATCGCGGCGAAGGCCGTCGCCTTCAAGGAAGCGCTGGCGCCCGAGTTCAAGGCCTATGCCCATCAGATCGTCGCCAACGCGCGCGCGCTGGCGGCGACCCTGGCGGATGCCGGTCTTTCCATCGTGTCGGGCGGCACGGACAATCACCTGATGCTGGTTGACCTGCGGCCCAAGAGCACGACCGGCAAGGCGGCGGAAAAGGCGCTCGACCGCGCCTATATCACCTGCAACAAGAATAATGTGCCGTTCGACACGGCCAGCCCCTTCGTCACCTCGGGCGTTCGCCTCGGCACGCCTGCGGGCACGACGCGCGGTTTCGGCGAGGAGGAGTTCCGCGAGATCGGCCGCCTGATCGCCGAAGTGGTGGAAGGGCTCAAGCGCAACGGCGACGAAGGCGACGGCCAGGTCGAAGCGCATGTGCGCGAGAAGGTGCTGGCGCTGACCGCGCGCTTCCCGATCTACTGAGGTCGAAGAGAGCCGTTCGTTTCGAGCTTGTCGAGAAACGGGTCTCACGCCAGGGTTTCCCGACGTCGCTCGAAACGAACGGAGAATGACGTAAATGCGCTGCCCCTTCTGTTCCCACGAAGACAGCCAGGTCAAGGACAGCCGGCCGACGGAGGATGGCGCCGCCATCCGCCGCCGCCGCCAGTGCGAAGCGTGCGGCGCGCGCTTCACCACGTTCGAGCGCATCCAGCTTCGCGACATCTGGGTGGTGAAGAGCGAGGGACGGAAGGAAGCGTTCGACCGCGACAAGCTCGCCCGCTCCATCGGCATCGCCTGCCGCAAGCGTCCCATCGACCCCAGCCGCCTCGAAAAGCTGATCTCCGGCATCCAGCGCCAGCTCGAAACCAGCGGCGAAAGCGAAGTCCCCGCCCGCTCCATAGGCGAAATGGTGATGGAGGGGCTGAAACGCCTCGACAGCGTCGCCTACATCCGCTTCGCCAGCGTCTACAAGGACTTCACCGACGCCAAGGATTTCGAGGAGTTCGCGGGGACCGTGCAGGAGGTCGCGCGTGAGTGAGGGGACGGCGCCCTACCCCGTCATTGTGCTCGTCCGCCCGCAACTGGGCGAGAATATCGGCAAGGCGGCGCGGGCGATGCTGAATTTCGGGCTGACGGAGATGCGGCTGGTGTCGCCGCGCGACGGCTGGCCCAATCCCGATGCAGGCCCGGCGGCTGCGGGCGCGGACATCGTGCTCGACGGCGCGCAGGTCTTCGATACGCTGGCCGATGCGGTGGCGGACTGCGCGCATGTCTATGCAACCACGGTGCGCAAGCGGGGCGTCACCAAGCCGGTGGTGACGCCGGAGGAGGCCGCGCGCGAAGTTCACACTGTTCAGGGCCGCAGCGCCTATGTCTTCGGGCCGGAGCGGTCGGGCCTTGAAACCGAGGATGTCGCGCTCGCCCGCAAGATCCTGACGGTGCCGATCAATCCCGATTTCGGTTCGCTCAACCTCGCGCAGGCGGTGATCCTGTGCGCCTATGAATGGTCGAAGCAGGCGAGCCTCGTCCAGCCAACCGTCACCGACCTTGGCGAACCTGCGCCACAGGAAGAGTTGGAAGGCATGATCGTCCAGTTCGAGGCGCTGTTGGAGAGCACGGGCTATTTCTTCCCGCCCGACCGCGCGCCCGCGACCAGGCGGACGCTGCGCAACCTGCTGACCAAGCCGGGCTGGAACCATCTGGAAGTGCGCACGCTGCGCGGCGTGCTGTCGTCGCTCGGCCACCCGCGCGAGCGTTAGCTGCGGGTGCGGTCGAACTCGTCCATTTCATAGGCGATGGACAGTTCGACCAGATGATCCCACAGGTCCGCGATCATCTCGCCCGGCAGGCCCGCGGCTTCCGCTTCGGCGCGGGCGTTCGCGATCACTTCCGCCTTGCGCGCTTCGTCGCGCACCGCACCGCGATCGCTCTTGATCCGCGCGGCGGCGCGCATATGGGCGAAGCGCTGGGCCAGCAGGGCGACGATCTGGCGGTCGAGATTGTCGACGCCTGCGCGCACCTGCGCCATGGTGGAGTAGCTGTCGGGGTTCATGCGGGCGTTGCTAGGCCGCTCGCCCGCCGCTGTCGAGGGGTTGACAGCGCCGCCCGCCCTCTTCATAGGCGCGCCTTCGCAATTGGCTCCGCACTCCGGTGAAGCGGCGGCCCTGCCCCTGAAATACGGGATACAGGCGAGACCGGAACCAACGTTAGAAGCAATTGAGGAAAATTTTATGTCGAAGCGCTCCAGCGCCAAGTACAAGCTCGACCGCCGGATGGGCGAAAACATCTGGGGTCGTCCGAAAAGCCCGGTGAACAAGCGTGAATATGGCCCCGGCCAGCACGGCCAGCGCCGCAAGGGCAAGATGTCCGACTATGGCATCCAGCTTCGCGCCAAGCAGAAGCTGAAGGGCTATTACGGCGACATCACCGAAAAGCAGTTCAAGAAGAACTATGTCGAGGCCGCCCGCATGAAGGGCGACACCGGCCAGAACCTCATCGGCCTGCTGGAGCGTCGTCTGGACGCGGTCGTCTACCGCGCCAAGTTCGCGCCTACCATCTGGTCGGCCCGTCAGATCGTCAGCCACGGCCACATCTATGTGAACGGCGTGAAGTGCAACATTGCCTCGCGCCTCGTGAAGCCGGGCGACGAAATCACGCTGGGCAAGAAGGCGCAGGAAATGGCGCTGGTTCTCGAAGCGCAGAGCCTGCCCGAGCGCGACATCCCCGACTATGTGTCGCCGGACGGCACCGCGAAGGTCACCTATGTCCGCGTGCCGACGCTGGACGAAGTGCCCTACCCGGTGAAGATGGAACCGAACCTCGTCGTCGAATTCTATTCGCGCTAAGTCTTCGGACCCACGAGATAAAAAAGGGCGGCCCCGGAAGGGAGCCGCCCTTTTTGTTGCGCGCAACAATCTTGCTTGCGGTTCCGGCCAGTGGCATCACCTGCCCATTCGTAAAACAGAGGTGCCACCCATGCGCAGTTCCATCGCGGCGATTGCCGCCATCCTCGCCCTTTCCCCGATTTTCGCCGCTCAGGCCGCTCCGGCCAGAAGCGCGGCCGCAAGGAACGCCGTCGCGCCGTCCATCGACACCATGAAGCGGCTGGTGAAGGAATTGTCGTCCGACGCCTATGAAGGTCGCGCGCCCGGCACGCCGGGCGAGGAAAAGACGCTGGCCCTCCTCGCGGCGGAGTTCCGCAAGCTCGGCCTCAAGCCGGGCAACAAGGGGAGCTGGTTTCAGGACGTGCCGCTGGTCGAGATCACGGCGAAGAACGTGTCGCCTCTGACCTTCACCGGCGGAAAGGGCGCGGTGAGCGCCGTCTATGGCCCCGAAATGGTGATCGGCACATACCGCACCACCCAGCCCCGCGTCGAGGTGAAGGACAGCCCTGTCGTCTTCGTCGGCTACGGGATCAACGCGCCGGAAAAGGGCTGGAACGACTATGCCGGGCTGGACGTGAAGGGGAAGACGGTCATCATCCTCGTCAATGATCCCGACTATGAGACAAAGGGTCTGACCGGCCCGTTCAACGGCCGGGCGATGACCTATTATGGCCGCTGGACCTACAAATATGAGGAAGCCGCGCGACAAGGCGCCGCGGCCGCGATCATCGTCCATGACACGGTTCCCGCCGCCTATGGCTGGAACGTGGTGCAATCGAGCTGGACCGGCGCACAGCAGGTCGCCGACAGCGCTGACGGCAACGCCGGTCAGTCCGCCGCGATCGGATGGGTGCAGAAGGACAAGGCCGCCGCCCTCTTCGCCAGCGCAGGTCTCAATCTCGACGAGCAGATGGCGGCAGCCAAGCGCAAGGGCTTCAGGGCTGTGCCGCTGACCGGCGTGAAGGCGAACGTCTCGTTCGACAATGCGCTGCGCAAGCATAAGAGCAAGAATGTCGTGGCCCTGCTGCCCGGCAAGGCGCGCCCGAACGAATATGTGCTCTACAGTGCGCACTGGGACCATCTGGGCCATTGCGAGGCTGCGCCCGACGGTGACGACATCTGCAACGGCGCGGTGGACAACGCCACCGGCACCGCCGCGCTGGTCGCTCTGGCGCAGGCCAATGTGAAGGCCGGGCCGACCGACCGCAGTCAGGTGTTTCTGGCCGTCACGGGCGAGGAATCGGGGCTGCTGGGTTCCGCTTATTATGGCGAACATCCGGTCTTCCCGTTCCGTCAGACGGTGGGCGGCGTCAACATGGATGCGCTCAGCGTTGCGGGGCTGGCGAAGAATGTCGTCGTCATCGGCAAGGGCAAGTCGCAGCTCGACGCCTATCTCAACCGCGCGCTGAAAGCGCAGGGCCGCGTGGCGAGCGACGAGCCGACGCCGGAAAAGGGCTTCTACTACCGCTCCGACCATTTCAGCTTCGCCAAGCACGGCCTGCCGATGCTCTATTTCGAAGGCGGCGAGGATCTGGTGAAGGGCGGCACGGCGGCGGGCATGGCCGCGGCGGAAGATTATACCAAAAAACGCTATCACGGGCCGAAGGACGAATATGATCCCAACTGGGACTGGAATGGCGTGCTCGCCGACCTGAAACTCTATTATGCGGTCGGCCGCGATCTCGCGACCACGAAAGACTGGCCCAACTGGATGCCGGGTGACGAATTTCGCGCGATCCGCGACAAGGATCGCGCAGGCAAATAAGCGGCGAAAGACGCTCCCCTTTGCGGCGGACGGCTGCTAGGGGGAGCGGCACCCTGCTTCCTCGTGTAAAGGCCGTTCCGATGACATTCCGCATGCCCGCCGAATGGGCGCCGCACGACTGGACCTGGATCGGCTTTCCCACCAATGCGGACGAATGGCCGGGCGCGTTCGACGCCGCCCGCCAGCAGATCGCCGCCTTCGCCAATGCGCTCCACGCCGGGGGCAAGGGCGAGGAGGTGCGGCTGGTCGTGGACAATGAAGCGGACGCCGCGGCGGCGCGGGCGATGGTCGATGAAGCTGTCCACATCGTTGTCGCACATCTGGGCGACGTCTGGCTGCGCGACACCGCGCCCATCGCCGTGCTGAACGGCGTGGGAGGGCGGGCCTTGGTCGATTTCGGCTTTAACGGCTGGGGCGGCAAATACCGGATGCCGGGCGACGAGGACATTGGGGCGAGGCTTGCCGCAGGCACCGGCTTTCCCACGCAGACCCAGCATTGGGTGTTCGAAGGCGGGGCGGTCGATACCGATGGCACGGGCCTGTTCGTGACGACCGAACAATGCCTGCTCAATCCCAATCGCAACCCGGATCTGGATCGTGGCAAGATCGAGACGCTGCTTGCCGGGTCGCTTGGCCTGTCGGACATGCTGTGGCTGGGCGACGGACTGCTCAATGACCATACGGACGGCCATGTCGACAACCTCGCCCGCTTCGTCGCGCCGGGGAAACTGGCGCTGCCCGTCGCGACCGCCGACGACGATCCCAACGCCGCCATCTACGCCGACGCCCGCGCCCGCGCGAAGGCGCACGGGATCGAGGTGGTGGACATGCCCTCCCCCGGCCTCGTCATGGTGGATGGCGACCCGATCCCGGCCAGCTACATGAATTTCTACGTCGGCAATGCGGCCGTCGTCGTCCCCGTCTATGGCCGGCCCAACGACCAGGCGGCGCTCGACGCCTTGCGTCCCTTCTTCCCTGGGCGGGATATTGTCGGGCTGCGCAGCGACGCCATATTGTCGGGCGGCGGCAGCTTCCACTGCTGCAGCCAGCAGATGCCCTCCCTCTGACATTGCCGGAATCGAGAATGACCAAGGTTACAGTCGCCGCCCTCCAGCTCGCCTTTTCGGACGATATGGGCGACAATATCGCCATGGTGGCGGGGCATGTGCGCAAGGCGGCGATACGCGGTGCGAAGATCATCCTGCCGCCCGAACTGTTCGAAGGGCCGTATTTCTGCCGGGTGGAGGACGAGGCGCTCTTCGCCACCGCCCAGCCGACCGACAGCCATCCTGCAGTGCAGGAAATGCGCAAGCTGGCGAAGGAACTGGGCGTTTACATCCCGACCAGCTTTTTCGAGCGGGACGGGCATCATTATTATAATTCGCTCGCCATGATCGACGATGAGGGCGAAGTGATGGGCGTCTATCGCAAGAGCCATATTCCGGACGGGCCGGGTTATGAGGAGAAATATTATTTCCGCCCCGGCAATACGGGGTTCAGGGTGTGGAGCACCCGCTACGGCACCATCGGCGTCGGCATCTGCTGGGACCAGTGGTATCCTGAAAGCGCGCGTGTCATGGCGCTGATGGGCGCGGAAATGCTCCTTTACCCGACCGCCATCGGCTCCGAACCCTATGACGCGGACCTCGACACCAGCCGCATGTGGCGGCGCGCGATGATTGGCCATGCGGTCAGCAACTGCATGCCCGTGATCGCCGCCAACCGCATCGGGGAGGAAGACGGCCAGAAATTCTACGGCCACAGCTTCATCAGCGACGAATGGGGCGATTTCCTCGCGGAAGCGGACGCGAAGGATAATGGCGCGCTGGTTGCGACGCTGGATCTGGCGAAGGCGAAGACGCATCGCGCGGGCATGGGCTTTTTCCGTGATCGCCGCCCGGAGCTTTACGCCCGCATCGCGCAGGATATCTGAGCGGCAGGGCGGCTAGTCGGGCCGTCCGTCCCCATGGAGTTGCTTCCAGAGAGCGCTCGTCCCGGCTTCCTGCGCGCGCGTGGTGAACTGCGCGGCGACCAGCCACCCCTTGATCGGGCGCAGCGGCAGGATGGTGGTGAGGAGCAGCACCGGTACGCCGACGACGATATGCACCCAGAGCGGCGGGCGCGCCAATATCTCCAGCATCAGGATGAAGATGACGCCCGGCACGCAGGCGAAAAGCTGGACGAACACGGCCGGACCGTCCGCCGGATCGGCGAAGCTGTAGTCGAGGCCGCACACCTCGCAATGGTCGCGCACGGCCAGGAAGCCGCGGAAGATATGCCCCTCTCCGCAGCGCGGGCAGCGCCCGAGAACGCCGGTTTCATGCGGCGGGCGCTTCTTCCAGCGCCTGCCCGCGCCATCGGTCCACCATGTTTCGCCCTGATCGGTCATGTTCGCTCCTGTGCCGCCCCCATGTCGTGTGGAGGAGCGGAAATGCAATTGCGCCTTTTGTCCTACACCGCACGCGCCCTGACCTGCATGACCAAGGCTGGCCTTTCGCGCGGCGAAGCGCTATCGGCGCGGCATCCGGTCATTTTCGTTCGTATAAGGCAATCAGATGGGTTTTCGTTGCGGTATCGTCGGCCTTCCCAATGTGGGCAAGTCCACCCTGTTCAATGCGCTCACCGAAACGCAGGCGGCGCAGGCGGCGAACTATCCCTTCTGCACCATCGAGCCGAACGAGGGCCGCGTCGCGGTGCCTGACGAGCGGCTTCAGGTGATCGCGAAAATCGGCGGATCGGCCAAGATCATAGAGACGCAGTTGAGCTTCGTCGACATTGCGGGCCTCGTGCGCGGCGCGTCGAAGGGCGAAGGCCTTGGCAACCAGTTCCTCGCCAACATTCGCGAGGTGGACGCCATCGTGCACGTCCTGCGCTGCTTCGAGGACGATGACATCACCCATGTCGAGGGCAAGGTCGATCCCATCGCCGACGCCGAGACGGTCGAGACCGAACTGATGCTCGCCGATCTCGAAAGCCTCGAAAAGCGCGTGCCCGCCTTCGCCAAGAAAGCGGCGCAGGGCGACAAGGATGCCAAGGCGGCGGCGTCCGTACTCGGGCAGGCGCTCGACCTGCTGCGCGACGGCAAGCCCGCCCGCCTCACGCAGCCGAAGGACGTAGAGGAAGAACGCATCTTCTCGCAGGCCCAGCTTCTGACCGCCAAGCCCGTCCTCTATGTCTGCAATGTCGAGGAGGAAGCGGCGGCGGAGGGCAATGCCCATAGCGCGCGCGTGTTCGAGAAAGCGGCGGCGGAAGGCGCGAAGGCGGTGATCGTGTCCGCCGCGATCGAGGCCGAACTCGTCACCATGCCGGTCGAGGAGCGCGCCGAATATCTCGAAGCGCTCGGCCTTTCCGAAGCCGGTCTCGCCCGCATCATCCGCGCGGGCTATGAACTGCTGGGCCTCATCACCTTCTTCACCGTGGGACCGAAGGAAGCACGCGCCTGGACCGTGGCGAAGGGCAGCAAGGCGCCGCAGGCCGCCGGCGCCATCCACTCCGATTTCGAGAAGGGCTTCATCCGCGCCGAAACCATGGCCTATGGCGATTATGTCCAGTTCAACGGCGAAGCAGGAGCCAAGGAAGCGGGCAAGTGGCGGTCCGAAGGCAAGGACTATGTGACGCAGGACGGCGACATCATGCTGTTCCGGTTCAACGTCTGACATCATGGCGCTGCGGCCCGGCCAGATGCCTGCGCAGCGCAAGGCCGCCTTCCCGCCCAGTGTCGATGCCGATACCCGCCTGCTGATCCTCGGCAGCCTGCCGGGGGAAGCGTCGATCCGGCAGGGCGAATATTATGCCCATCGGGGCAATGCCTTCTGGCATCTGCTGGGCGGCGTGCTGGAGGAAGACCTGCGCGCCATGCCCTACGCCATGCGCCTGAAGCGGCTCCGCGCACGGGGCGTGGGCCTGTGGGACGTGATCGAGAGCGCGGAACGCGAAGGCAGCCTCGACAGCAGCATCCGGGGCGAAGAACTGCGCGATCTGGGGCGGTTCGTCGAGCGGCTTCCGGCGTTGCGGGCCGTCGCGTTCAACGGAAAGACAGCGGCGGCGCACGGGCGCAGGCAATTGGGCGACCGGCCCGGCCTGACGCTCATCGACCTCCCCTCCTCCAGCGGCGCCTATGCCAGCCTGTCCCGCGAAAAGAAGGCGGAAGCATGGGCCGCGCTACGCCAATGGGCGGCTTAGGGCGCACCTTGTCCTGTCATATTGCGCGACTAGGGCAGCGGGCTAAGGTCCATGTCATCGAATCCGAAAAAGGTCGCCCGATGTTCACCCGCCGCCAGATACTGACCACCGCCACCGTCGCGCCCACGCTGGCCGCACCCGCGATCCTGAGGGCGCAGACATGGTTTGCGGGCTATCCCTTCGCGCTCGGCGTCACGTCCGGCGACCCCGCGCCCGACGGTTTCGTGATCTGGACCAAACTCGCCCCCCGTCCCATGGAGCCACATGGCGGAATGCCGATGGTGCCGCTGCCGGTGAAATGGGAAGTCGCGGGCGACGACCGGTTCAAGACGATTGTCGCGTCGGGCGAAGCGACGGCCCGGCCGGAGCTGGGGCACAGCGTTCATGTTGAGGTGACGGGACTGCAACCCGACCGCCCCTACTGGTATCGCTTCGCCATCGGGAACGACCAGTCGACGCGGGGCCGCGCCCGCACCCTGCCCTTGCCCGCGGCCAGCCTTTCCACGCTCAAATTCGGAGTGGCGGGATGCCAGAATTATGAGGATGGCTACTTCACGGCCTTCCGCCATCTGGCGCGCGAGGATGACCTTGCCTTCGTCTTTCACTATGGCGACTTCATCTATGAATATCAGCAGCGCACGCCCGATTATGACAAGGACGGCCTGCCGATGGACCAGGTCCGCCACCATGTCGGGCAGGACTGTTTCGACCTGACCGACTATCGCCTGCGTTATGCGCAATATCTGAGCGATTACGATCTTCAGGCCGCGCGCGCCCGGCATACATGGTTCCCGACCTTCGACGATCATGAGGTCGAGAATAACTGGGTCAGCGATTTCGACTGGAAGGACGCGCCGCCTGACATGTTCCGGCTGCGGCGTCAGGCCGGGATGCAGGCCTGGTATGAATATATGCCGGTGCGCGCCGCCCTGCTGCCCCGCAACGGCATCATCGCCAACGCTTTTCGGGAAGCGCGCTTCGGCGACCTGCTCTCCATCGATTTCCTCGACACCCGATCCTTCCGCTCCGACCAGCCCTGCGATGACGGATTCAAGACGCATTGCGCCGGGATCGACGACCCGAAGGCGCAGGTGATGTCGCCCGAGGAGGAAAGCTGGCTGGTGCGAAACCTGACCCGGCGGCAGACGAAATGGAACTGCGTCGCGCAGCAGGTGATGATGATGTCGCTCGACCGCCGCCGCTCCGCCGACGAGAAGGAGAAGATATACAATCTCGATAGCTGGGCAGCCTATGAGGCGCCCCGCAGGCGGCTGCTGGCGAAGATGCGCGGCCTCGACAATGTCGTCGTGCTGACCGGCGACGAGCATCAGAATTTCGCGGGGCTGCTGGAAAGCGAGGGCAAGCCGGTGGCGGTGGAGTTCGTGTCCACCTCCATCTCCTCGGGCGGCGACGGATCGGACCTGCGCGCGGGCAGCGACATCATGGTCCGCAACAATCCGCAGCTCAAATTCCTGAACGACCAGCGCGGCTATCTCACCTGCGAAGTGACGCCCGATGCATGGACCACGAAAGTACGCGTCATGGATCAGGTGTCCACGCCCGGCGGCGCAATCAGCACGCGCGCGACGCTGACGGTGCCGCGCGGTCAGGCGACCCTCGACGTCGCCTGACATTGACGTTAACGGAAACCGATCCTAGGTGTGCGTCGTCAACAGGAAGGAATGCAGCCGTGGCCGACGACATCATCTATTTCGAAGACCTGACGGTCGGCGACAGTTTCGATTTCGGCCCGATCACGGTCACGCGCGAGGAAGCCGTCGCCTTCGCCGCAGAGTTCGATCCGCAGCCCTTCCACCTGTCCGACGAGGCCGCCGCCTCCACCCATTTCGGCACCATCTCCGTCAGTGGCTGGCATACCACCGCCCTGTTCATGAAGATGTTCGTTCGCGCGATGCAGAAGGAGCCGGGCCGTCAGGCGGCAAGCCTCGGCGCGATGGGCGTCGATGAGCTGCGCTGGCTGCGCCCGGTGCGCCCCGGCGACACGCTGCGCGGACGCAACGAGGTGATCGACAAGAAAGCGTCGAAGAGCCGCCCGGAAATGGGCATCGTCCGCAACAAGGTCACACTTTTCAACCAGCAGGACGAGCCGGTGCTGACGATGATCCCCATCGCGATGTGGCGCACCCGGCCCGCCTGATCCGGCGTTACTGGTTGGCCTGAGCGTCGGCGGCCATGACGCGGATTTCGCGGGTCTTCGATCCCGCGATCTGCACCACATGGCGGCCGGGGGGAAGGTCGAACCAGACGATCTTGCGGATGCCCGAGCAGTCCGGCCCATGACCATGATCGACCGACGCCTGCACCGCCGTTCCAGTCACCACATCGACCCACGCCGGTCCCGAAAGCGCGATCCCGATCCGCGCCGCCTGCCTGACCGACAGGGTGAAGATGCCGCCGAAGCCCTGCCGGCCGTCCTTCCCCGGATCGGCGGCGAACTGCAGATAATTCGCCGGACTGAGCGTCGCAGTGACGGGCTTGCCCAGCAGCAGCGAAGGCGCGCCGTTCGGCTGGGTTCCGGCGGTCGCCGTCCAGCTTTGCGTCCAGCTCGTCCAGGGCACCGGCAGAAAGGGGGCGACCGCGCAGTCGGGCGCGGCGGCGGCTGCTGCCAGCATCAGAAGCGGACCCATCATCGTCATTTCCTTCCGAACAGCTTTTCGATGTCGCCATGGCCGAGCTTCACCCATGTCGGGCGGCCATGATTGCACTGGCCGGAGCGCGGCGTCACTTCCATTTCGCGCAGCAGCGCGTTCATTTCGGCGACGCTCAGCACCCGTCCTGCCCGCACCGATCCATGGCAGGCCATGGTCGCGGCGACGAGATCGAGCCGCTCCTTCAGTGACAGGGCCGTATCATAGGCGGCAAGATCGTCGGCAAGGTCCGATACCAGCCCCTGCACGTCCGACTGGCCCAGCATCGCGGGCGCCGCGCGCACCAGCATCGCGGACGGCCCGAACCGCTCCAGTTCCAGCCCGAAATCGCGCAGTTCGACAATGCGCGCCTCCAGCCGGTCGCACGCCGGTTCGTCCAGTTCCACCACTTCGGGCAGCAGCAGCGCCTGGCTTGCCACGCCCTGCCCTTCCATCGCGCGCCGCATCCGCTCCAGCGTCAGCCGCTCATGCGCGGCATGCTGATCCACGATGACGAGGCCGTCCTCGGCTTCCGCCACAATATAGGTGCGCGCTACCTGCCCGCGCGCGACGCCCAGCGGGAAGCTGGCGCCTTCGGGCGCGGGCGCGGTGGCGGTTTCGGCGCGGGCCTGCGGCGGCGGAGTAGTGAAGGACGGGCGATGATCCGCGACGCCCTGAAACAGCGGGTTGTAGCTGACAGGCCGCGCCGCCGCGTCGAAGATCGGCATCGCGCCGATGGGGGTGGGCGACACCGGCTCGGGCCGCCATGCCGCCAGCGCTGCCGGGTCCGCCATCTGCACCGCGCGAAATCCTTCCGCGTCGAGCGCGCGCCGGACGCCCGATACGATCATGCCGCGCATCAGCGCCGGATCGCGGAAGCGCACCTCCGTCTTCGCGGGATGGACGTTCACGTCGACCTCATGGGGCGGCACGTCGAGGAACAGCGCGACCACCGGATGCCGGTCCCGCGCCAGCATGTCGGCATAGGCTCCGCGCACCGCACCGATCAGCAGCCGGTCGCGCACGGGCCGCCCGTTCACGAACAGATATTGATGATCGCCCACGCCCCGGTTGTAGGTCGGCAGCGATGCGACGCCCGACAGGCGCACCCCTTCCCGCTCAAGGCTGACGATGACGTGATTGTCGGCCAATTGCCGGTCGGTGAGCGCGGCGACGCGATCTTCCCGCGCTTCCCCGCCCTGCACGCCCAGCACGCGCCGCCCGTCATGCTCGACGGAGAAGGCAACGGCAGGATGCGCCATCGCAAGTCGCCGCACCACGTCCAGACAGGCGGCATATTCGGCCTTCGCCGACCGCAGGAATTTACGCCGGGCGGGCACCTTGCCGAACAGTTGGTCGACCGTGATACGCGTGCCGGGAGGCAGCGCCGCCGGTCCTTCCGCCACAAGCTGACCGTTGTCGACGGTGCGGTTCCAGCCCTCCCCGCCGCGCGGGCGGCTGTCGATGGAAAGGCGCGCGACGCTGGCGATGGAAGGCAGCGCCTCGCCCCGGAAGCCCAGCGTCGCGACATTTTCGATGGCGTCGTCCGGCAGCTTCGACGTGGCATGCCGTTCCAGCGCGAGCGCCATTTCAGCCGAATCCATGCCGCATCCGTCGTCGCTCACCTCGATGCGGTCCAGCCCTCCGCCGGACAGCCGCACCGCTATACGGGTCGCCCCGGCATCGAGCGCATTTTCAACGATTTCCTTGAGCGCGCTGGCGGGTCTTTCGACCACTTCACCGGCAGCGATACGATTGACCAGATGTTCGGGCAGGCGGCGTATTGACATTGATTAGGGACTAGCCCAAGCGAGCGCTTTCCGCGAGCCGCGAACCTCATATTTTTTGCGCTGCAAGGGGCAAGGAACCGGGAGAGCGGACGAGCGAACAGCATACCGCCTCGCCCCGGCACGCGCGCGAGGGGACGGCGGGCGAAACAGGATAAGGCATGTCGATTTTTTCGCGTCTCTTCAAATTCTCCTCGCAGGATATGGCCATCGACCTCGGCACCGCTAACACGGTGGTCTATGTGCGCGGGCGCGGTATCGTTCTCAACGAACCGTCGGTCGTCGCAGTGGAGACGCTGAACGGCGTCAAGCGGGTGAAGGCCGTGGGTGAAGACGCGAAGCTGATGATGGGCAAGACGCCCGATTCCATCGAAGCCATCCGCCCCCTGCGCGACGGCGTGATCGCCGACATCGACGTCGCCGAACAGATGATCAAGCATTTCATCACCAAGGTGCATGGCGGCAAGCATAGCCCGTGGCGCGCGCCCGAAATCGTGATCTGCGTGCCGTCCGGCTCCACCAGCGTCGAACGCCGCGCCCTCCGCGACGCGGCCAGCAACGCGGGCGCGAGCCAGGTCTTCCTGATCGAGGAACCTATGGCCGCCGCAATCGGCGCGGACATGCCCGTCACCGAACCCATCGGTTCCATGGTGGTCGACATCGGCGGCGGCACGACCGAAGTCGCGGTGCTCTCGCTGCGCGGCCTTGCCTACACCACGTCGGTGCGCGTGGGCGGCGACAAGATGGACGAGGCCATCGTCTCCTTCGTCCGCCGCCATCACAACCTGCTCATCGGCGAAGCCACCGCCGAACGGATCAAGAAGCAGTTCGGCGTCGCCCAGCCGCCCGAGGACGGCGTCGGCGAAACGATCCATATCAAGGGCCGCGACCTCGTGAACGGTGTGCCCAAGGAAATCTCGATCAATCAGGGCCAGATCGCGGACGCACTCGCCGAACCGATCAGCACCATCGTCGAAGGCGTGCGCATCGCGCTGGAAAACACTGCGCCCGAACTGGCCGCCGACATCGTCGATCAGGGCATCGTGCTGACCGGCGGCGGCGCGCTGCTCAAGGGGCTGGACGACGAGCTGCGCGACGAAACCGGCCTGCCCGTCACCATCGCGGAAGATCCGTTGACCTGCGTCGCGATCGGCACCGGCCGCGCGATGGAAGATCCGATCTTCCGGGGCGTTCTCCAGACCGCCTGACGGGAGGGGCTTTGAGCGATGGCGCGGCCACCCAGCCGACGCCCTGGCATCAACCGCAGGGCGCAATATAGCCTGTTCGCCAGCTATGTGGTGGCGGTTGCGGGGGCGGCGGCGGGCCTGTTGCTGGTGGTCGTCGCGATCTTCGATCCTACCGGCTTTTCCGCGCTGCGCATCGCGGCGGCGGAAGTCACGCGCCCCGCCTCCGTCGCGATGAAGTCCATGGTGAGCGGTGTCAGCTCCATCGACGAGGTTCTGGCCGCCTATTGGCGCGCGGGATCGCAGAATGTGACGCTGCGCCGTCAGGTCGAGGCGGACCGCAACCGCATCATCGAAGCCAAGGCCATCGCGCAGGAAAATATCCGCCTCAAGAAGCTGCTGAAGCTGGTGGATGAGGACAATAGCGAGCTTTTGACCGCCCGGCTCATTTCGTCGTCGGCCACCAGCGCGCGCCGCCTCGCACGCCTCAACGCCGGAAGCTGGCAGGGTGTCCGCACCGGCATGCCCGTGCGCGCGCCGGAAGGACTGATCGGGCGGGTCCACAGCGTTACGCCCAACAGCTCCGACGTGCTGCTGCTGACCGACACCAGCAACATCGTGCCCGTCCGCCGCGCCAGCGACAATATCCCCGCCATCTCGACCGGCCTTGGCGACGGATCGCTGGAGATCCGGGCGCTGACGGCCGGGCGCAACCCGTTCAAGCCGGGCGATCTGCTGGTGACTTCGGGAACCGGGGGCGTCTATCAACCAAATATTCCGGTCGCGGTCATCGTGCGCGCACAGGGCGAGATCGCCTATGGCGTCCCGCTCGCCAATCCGGCGCGCGTCGACGCGGTCGTGGTCGAACGGGTGTTCGAGGAGGCGGTGACGCCTCCCGGCCCCGCCGCGACGCCGGTCGCCGCGCAGGACAATGCCGCGAACGGCGCCGCGCCCGCGCCATGATCGACCCGCATCTGCACCATGTGCCACGGCTCGGACGGCACCCGTCGCGCTTCCGGCTGGAAGCGACGCCCATCCTCACCGTCCTGATCGGCAGCGCGCTGACGGCGCTGCCCCTCGTCGCGCAGTCGCCGGTCATGCCGCCCTTCGGCCTGCTCATCCTGCTGTCGTGGCGGCTGCTGCGACCGGAACTGTGGCGGGCGTGGATCGGCGTGCCGCTGGGCCTGATGGACGATATGCTGAGCGGGCAGCCGATCGGATCGGCGATGTTCCTGTGGACTGTCACCCTGATCGGCATCGACGCCATCGAACATCGCATGGTGTGGCGCGGTTATCGGCAGGACTGGCTTATCGCGACGCTCGCGGTTATCTTCTGTCTTTCCGGCGGCCTGTTCTTCGCAAGGATCGCTGGCGGAGGTTCCGTGCGCTTTGCCCTCATCGCCCCCCAGATGATCTGGACGATATTGCTGTTTCCCTTTGTCGTCCGGCAATGCGCGCGGGTCGACCGCTGGCGCGTGATGGCATGAAGTTTCCCGGCCTCAAGAGCAAGACCCTCACCGAAGCATCGCAGACCCTGACCTTCAGCCGCCGGGCGATGGTGGTCGGCGGCATTCAGGGTCTGATCGGCGCGACCCTGATCGGCCGCATGGCGTGGATCAGCGTGGCGGAGAATGAGAAATACAGCCTTCTGTCGGAAAGCAACCGGGTCAACCTGACGCTCATTCCGCCGCGTCGGGGCTGGATCATCGACCGCAACGGACGCCCGCTCGCCAACAACCGCACCGACTTTCGCGTCGACCTGATCCCGCAGCGGCTGGTGGATGCCGACGCGACGATCAGGCAGCTCGCGCAACTGCTGAAGCTGGAAACGGACGATGTCGACCGCATCCGCGAGGAGCTGGAGAAATCCGCCGGTTTCCGCCCGGTGCAGGTGGCGGACAAGCTGAGTTACGACCAATATGCCGCGATCAGCGTGCGCCTGCCCGACTTGCCCGGCGTTGCGCCCAGTCAGGGTTTTTCCCGCAACTATCCCGCAGGGGCGGCGGTCGGGCATCTGCTGGGCTATGTCGGCGCGGCGACGGCGGAAGACTACAAGGCGCGCCGCGACCCCCTGCTCATCACGCCGGGGTTCAAGGTTGGCAAGGACGGGCTTGAAAAGACGTTCGACCGCCCGTTGACGGGCAAACCCGGAGCCAAGCGCGTCGAGGTGACGGCGCGCGGCAAGATCATGCGTGAACTCACCACCCGGCCGGATTCGCCGGGCCGGTCAATCAAGCTGACCATCGACGCGGGGCTGCAGGAATTTGCCGGCCGCCGCCTCGCCACCCAAAGCGGATCGGTGGTGGTGATCGACTGTCATAGCGGCGACGTGCTGGCGCTCGCGTCGATGCCCAGCTTCGACCCCAACAGCTTTTCCGACGGCATCAGCCATCTGGAATATGAGATGCTGTCGAAGGACGATCACGTCCCCCTGCGTAACAAGACGTTGCAGGGTCTCTATCCGCCCGGATCGACCGTTAAACCCATGGTGGCGCTGGCGCTGCTGGAAGCGGGCATATCGCCGGCCGAGACGGTCAGTTGTGGCGGCGCGATCCGTGTCGGCAACACCTTGTTCCACTGCCATAAGCGGCGCGGCCACGGCCCGCTCAACATGCGCGGCGCAATCGCGCAGAGCTGCGACATCTATTTCTACCAGATGGCCCAGCGCATCGGCATGGACCGCATCGCCAGCATGGCGCGGCGCGTGGGCATGGGGCAGAAATTCGACCTGCCTTTCCCCAGCCAGAGCTACGGCACCGTGCCGGACCCGGCGTGGAAGGAGCGGAAATACAAGCAGAAGTGGCAGGTCTACGACACGGTCAACGCCACCATCGGGCAGGGTTATATGCTCATCAACCCGCTCCAGATGGCGGTGATGGCCGCGCGCCTCGCCACCGGCAAGCAGTTGATGCCCAACTTCCTGTTCGGCGCCCCCCATGCCGCGCCGCAGCCGGTCGGCGTCAGCGAGGAGCATCTGGTCGTCATCCGCGACGCGATGAACGCTGTGGTCAACGGCGGGGGCACGGGCGGCGCGGCGCGCAGCTCCATCCCCGGCGTCATGATCGCGGGCAAGACCGGCACCGCGCAGGTCCGCCGCATCACCATGACGGAGCGCGCCGGCGGCGTGCGCGGCAATGCGGGGCTGCCCTTCAAGCTGCGCGACCATGCCCTGTTTCAGGGGTTCGCGCCGTTCGACAATCCGCGCTACGCCATCGCCTGCATCATCGAACATGGCGGCCACATCAACCGGGTCGAGGACGCGCCGATGATCGCGAGCGATACGCTGTCCTATCTGTTCGATCCGGCCAAGGCGATGGAAAAGCTGGAAACGCTGGAAAAGGACTGGGGCGGAACGCCCGCAGAGCGGCAAGCGAAGCAGATGGCGGCATTCCGCCTCGCCAAGGCTATCGAGAAGGGCGAAGCGCCTCCACCCGCTGCGCCCGAGGCGGCCAACGCCGCTGCCGACGCGTCGGCGGCCCCGGCGTCCGCGCCCGATCCTGAAGCCAGCGACCTGCCCGCCCCGCCCGGCTCCAACGCGACGGACGCGCCATGAGCATCGTCCCCAGACCCGTCACCGACTTTCCCTGGCGTATCCTGGCGCTATTGTTCGCGATCGCTTTGTTCGGCACCGTCGTGCTCTACAGCGCGGCGGGCGGCCACATACGGCCATGGGCCGTCAATCAGGGCGTGCGCTTCGTCATTTTCTCGATCATGGCGCTGGTGCTGAGCCGCGTGCCCGTGCAGGTCTTCGCCCGTTACGCTTTTCCCGCTTATGGCGCGGTGCTGGCGGCGCTGTTTCTCGTCGAACTGATCGGCGGCGTCGCGGGTGGCAGCCAGCGATGGATCAACCTTGGCTTCATGCAGTTGCAGCCGTCCGAATTCATGAAGCCCATCATCGTGCTGGCCATCGCCCGCTTCTACGCCATGCTGCCGGTGGGAGAGATACGCCGGTGGAACGCGATTTGGCCTGCGCTGGTGCTGATTGGCGTGCCATGGGCGCTGGTGCTGATCCAGCCCGACCTCGGCACCGCGACGATGATCGCGGCGGGCGGCGTCACCGTCATGTTCCTCGCCGGGTTGCCGCTCCGGCTGTTCATCGGCACAGGTCTGGCGGGCGCTGCCGCCATCCCCATCGCGTTCAGCTTTCTTCACGATTATCAGAAGAACCGCGTCCTCATCTTCCTCGATCCCGAAAGCGATCCGCTGGGCGCGGGCTATCATATCAGCCAGTCGAAGATCGCCATCGGGTCGGGCGGTTTCTGGGGCAAGGGCTTCCTGCAGGGGACGCAGAGCCATCTCGACTATCTGCCTGAGGGCCACACCGATTTCGTCTTCGCCACCATGGCGGAGGAATGGGGGCTGGTCGGCGGCACGCTGATGATCCTCGCCTTCCTCCTGCTGTTCCGCTGGGGCATACAGGTGGCGGTGCGCACGCAGGACAAGTTCGCGCGGCTGGCGGCGGCAGGCCTCACCACCACGATTTTCTTCTACGTCGCCATCAACCTGATGATGGTCATGGGGCTGGCGCCGGTGGTCGGCATTCCCCTGCCCTTCATGTCCTATGGCGGCTCCTCGATGCTGACGGTGATGCTGTGCGTCGGCGTCATCATGGCGATCGACCGGTCAGGCAGACGCAGGGCCAATCCCGGCCACTGGGCGTGACGCGGGCAAACCCGGAAAATTCCCTGCACCCGCGATTTTCTGTTTGCAAAGCACAAGCCGCCTGCTAACAGCCCGACCTCGCCGGCGGTTCCTGCCCCGGCCGATGGACGCATAGCTCAGTTGGTAGAGCAGCTGACTCTTAATCAGCGGGTCCTTGGTTCGAGCCCAAGTGCGTCCACCAAATTCTCTAGTGAAATCAATAGTATGCAAGGAAATCGCCGCAAGGTGATTTTCTCTTTTTGCGTTTTGCGCTACAAACTGCGCTACAGATTCCATGTGATGCGCGGCTCCAGGATGTTCAAAAAAGTGCCGGCACAGCTGATGCCCGGGGGCCGCATCCCGTCACGACATGACTGGCACCCGCATGGATGCACCGCGGGTACGGGCGATTCGCGTGTTCAGATAACGCGCGGAGTTCAGCCAGAGGCTGTTCTACACCGTTGGCGATGGGCGAATTGCCCCTGCGGTCCTAGGCGCGTGCCTCACGCGCTTTCAATAATGCGTCGCGATCGGCTTTACGCAGATCGATCCAGTCGTCGATTTCGGACGATATCCAGCGGTTTGTCCCGACGCCCAACTTTATCGGCGCGGGAAACCGCCCTTGCTTGATCAGGCGTGCTACATGCTGCCGGGTGAAAGGAATGCCCTTCGCCTTCAGGTCGGAGAACGCGAGCAGGTCAGGCATGGTAACATCCAATCTGACCGTCTGCTGACTCCAGAGGCGCGATTGGGGAAATGGAGCTACCGGCAGCGATCTCTCCACGGCTTGCGCTTTCTCCCTTCCCCCTCCTCTTCCGATAACTCTGAGATGATCGGACGATGCAGCGACCACAGGGTGCAAAAGGGCGCCACACTCGGCCAGAAGCATTCTGATTGAAATAGTGCATGGATCGCTGACCCGTCGGGCAGCGCGGGGAGACCACAACGCAATGTCAGGTTAGCATTTCACGGAAAGTCCCCAAAGGGGCCAAGATCGCATTTTTGGGCAATCCAGTGCCTACTTGTCGGCTCTCGGTGCTTTATAGCCTTACACGAGGCTAGGACGCCAAGGCTACCGCGCCAATACCACGCCGATCCTGAGGCGTGTCGCATTGCGGTCATAGTCGAACAGATTCTCGCCATAGCCGACGAAGAACTGCCTTCAGAAGGAAGACGAAGCCAAAGACAAATGCGGCTGTCCGCCCGGATTGGCGCGGATGAATGTCAGGCTGGCAATTGGGCATTGTCTTCCTCATGGCGCGCGCGATAGTCCTGCCCGGCAGCGTTCAGGCCCGCGAGCGCGAAACGATGCAAATGGTCCGCCAGCGCCCGGCGATCGATCCGCAATATGTCCCTGCCCGGTGCGGGCAGGTTATCGCCGGCGATCAGCAGCATGGCGCATGGCGCGGCCACGCTGATCAGGCAGCAGAGCAGTTCCGGCGCGCCGATGGGTATCCCGCTCACGTCGCTCAATATCCGCAGCGCGACGCGAAGCTTGGGCGGCGCTTCCTCGTCGCGCAGGACGGCAAAATGCGCGGACGGCGCCGCAAGTTCCCGAACCAGCACGGCAGTACTCCAATGCGAGGGCCCGGCGAGGCGGCCGACGATGGCATCGAGCAGCGTGCCAAGCTTTTCTTCGGGCATCACCTGGCTTGCAGATATCCGCTCGAGTTCCTCAAGCCGTACAAACCGTCGATGCGCCTCGACCAGCACGGCCCGGTAGAGGCCATCGCGATTGCCGAAATGATAGTTGATCGAGGCAAGGTCGACTTCCGCCTTCGCGGCGATCGCCTTGCTCGTGGTAGAGGCCAGCCCCTGCGACGCGAACAATGTGCCAGCGCTTTCCAATATGCGCGCGCGGGTCGCCGCACCGTCCGACCGGGGGCCTCGGAGGGGTTTGCCATTCATGATTTGCTCTTGAACCGGATCAGATTGTAGGACAAGTCGAACATTAAATCCGATTTAGACTAACATTCTTTTCGCCGCAGTCCTCACCGTCCGGAGTCGTCACATGCACAATCGCACCCTTAGTATCCTCGGCATGGCCGGACTGGCGCTGAGTGGGTGTGGCGGGAAAGATGCCGGCAAGACCGAACTTGTCCTTCAGGGCAATGTCGATGTGCGGCAGGTTTCGCTCGCGTTCGAGGACAGCGGCCGCATCGCACAAGTGCGGGCGGAGGAAGGTGACAGCGTGAAGGCGGGAAGCATCCTGGCCACGCTCGATACCGTGTCGCTCAACCTGCAGGCCGAGGAAGCCAAAGCCCAGGGCGAGGTGCAGCGGCAGAATCTGCTGCGCCTGCGCAATGGCTCCCGGCCGGAGGAAATCGCCCAGGCCCAGGCGCGCCTGACGTCGGTGGAAGCCGAGGCGGCGCGCGCGGAAGGTGATCTCGCGCGTCTTCGCGGCATTGCCGCCTCGACCCAGGGGCGCGGGGTCAGCGCGCAGGATGTCGATCATGCCAGCAAGACGGCAGTGGCGGCGCGGGCAAGGGCGCGCGAACAGGCCGAAGCGCTCCGCCTTGCCCGGCGTGGCCCGCGGGCGGAAGATGTCGCGGGTGGTGAAGCCCAGGTGAAGGCGGCGCAGGCGCAGGTCGCGCTGCTCCAGCACCGGATCGACCAGGGCGTGCTGCGCGCGCCGGTCGATGGGGTGGTGCGCTCGCGCCTGCTCGAACCGGGCGACATGGCCTCGCCGCAGAAGGCGGTGTTCGCCATCGCCCTCGCTGATCCCAAATGGGTGCGGGTCTATGTGAACCAGCCCGACCTTGGCCGCATCAAGCCGGGCATGGCGGCGAGCGTGGTCAGCGACAGCATGCCCGATCAACCGGTGCCCGGCAGGATCGGCTATATCTCGTCGGTCGCCGAATTCACGCCCAAGTCGGTCGAAACCGAGGAACTGCGGACCAGCCTCGTCTATGAGGTCCGGGTGCAGGTCGAGGACAAGGCCAACCGCCTGCGGCTTGGGCAGCCGGTGACGGTGCGGATCAATACCGGCAATGGCGGCGCGGCGCGGTGAGCGAGCCCGACATAACGGTCGCGATCGAGGGCTTGCGAAAACGCTTCGATGCGCCCGACGGCAAGCCGTTCGATGCGATCGACGACATCTCGCTGACCGTCCGCGCGGGCGAGCTGACCGCCTTCGTCGGTCCCGACGGCGCGGGCAAGACCACGCTCATGCGAATGATGGCGGGGCTGCTGCGCCCCGACGAGGGCAGCCTCAATGTGCTGGGCATCGACGTGCGCGCCGATCCGCAATCGGTGCAGAACCGCATCAGCTATATGCCTCAGCGCTTCGGCCTCTACGAGGATCTGAGCGTCCAGGAAAATCTCGATCTCTACGCCGACCTCCACGGCGTGCCGCAGGAGGTGCGCCGCGAGCGCTTCGGCCGGATGCTCGAGATGACCGACATGGCGCGCTTCACCGACCGGCCGGCGGGCAAGCTGTCGGGCGGCATGAAGCAGAAGCTGGGGCTAGCCTGCACGCTGGTGCGCTCGCCCGACCTGCTGCTGCTCGACGAGCCGAGCGTCGGGGTCGATCCGCTCTCGCGCCGGGACCTGTGGAAGATCATCGACCAGCTCATCGCCGACGAGCAATTGAGCGTCATCGTCAGCACCGCTTACATGGACGAAGCCGAGCGCTGCGGGCAGATTTTCGTTTTCCATCACGGCAGGATACTGGCCGACGGCCCGCCGGATGCGCTGCGAAAGAGGGCCGAAGGCCTCGGTTATGTGGCCGACGCCTTGCCGGATCGGCCCGCGCGGGTTCTCCAGGCCCGCCTGATCGATGCACCGGACCGGATCATCGATGCGGTTCCCAAGGGCGGCGACGTTCATTTCATTCGCAGGCCGCAATGCGACGAAGCAGCGCTGGCCGACCTGCTGTCCGACACAAGGGTCCAGCCACGCGACGCCGAACTCGAAGACGCCTTCATGCTGCTGTTGCGCGAGCATGAGAACGAGCCGGCACAAGCAGCCGATGATGCGAACACGAACAAGGAAGACGGGGATCGGTACGGTACGGCCGAAACCGCGTCGCCATCTGCCGGGGAACGGGACGGGCCAGTGATCGTCGTGCGGGATCTCGTCCGCAAGTTCGGCGATTTCACTGCCGTTGCCAGCACGTCCTTCGACGTGCAGCGCGGTGAGATCTTCGGGCTGCTCGGCCCCAATGGCGCGGGCAAGACCACCACATTTCGCATGCTGTGCGGCCTGCTCCCGGCGACCAGCGGTCATCTCGAGGTGGCGGGTGTCGATCTGCGCACGGCACGCGCCAAGGCGCGGGCACGGATCGGCTATGTCAGCCAAAAGTTCGCGCTCTACGGCAACCTCTCGGTCAGGGAGAATCTCGAATTCTTCGCCGGCGCTTATGGTCTGCGCGGCGAGCGGAAACGCGAGCGGGTCAAGGCGGTGATCGCGCAGTTCGATCTTGATGCGTCGGCGCAGAGCGGCATCCTGCCGGTCGGTTACAAGCAGCGGCTCGCCATGGCGGCGGGGCTGCTGCACGAGCCCGACATCCTCTTCCTCGACGAGCCGACCAGCGGCATCGACCCGCTCGCGCGCCGCGCCTTCTGGCGCACGATCACCAGCCTGGCGCAGGGCGGCGTCACGATCATCATCACCACCCATTTCATGGAAGAAGCGGAATATTGTGACCGCATCGCCATCCAGGATGCCGGCGAACTGCTCGCGCTCGGAACGCCTGCCGAGGTGCGCGAACAGGCCGGCGACGACGCAAGCGACATGAACGAGGCTTTCATCGCCATCGTCGAACAGAACCGTGCCCGCCAAACCAATGAGAAGGTGGCCGCATGAGCAGCGCCTCAGGCTTCCACAGGCGGCTGATCGCGCTGACCCGCAAGGAAGTGCGCCAGCTCCTGCGCGACAAGAGCAACCTGTTCGTCGGTCTGCTGCTGCCGCTCGCGCTCATCTTGCTGTTCGGCTACGGCCTGTCCTTCGACGTGAAGGATGCGCCGGTCGCGATCGTGCTGGAGGATCGCTCCCCCGCCGCTCAGGAAGCGGTCGCGGGGATCGGCGGCTCACCCTATCTCGTGCCCGTCGCAGCCGCGAGCATGGACGAGGCCGTCAGGCTGATCCGCGCGCATAAGGTCGAGGGCATCGTGCGTGTGCCGGTCGATTTCTCCCAGCGCCGAGCCGCGGGCGATGCGCGGATACAGCTTATCGTCAACGGCGCGGATTCGACGACAGCGTCCGCAATCGAAGGCTATGTGAACGGCGGGATCCAGACAGCCTCTCGCCATATAATGGATCGATCCGGTAGCGGATCGGGAGGCGGTATCACGCTGGTGCAGCGCACCTGGTTCAACGAGGCGGGCGTCAGCACCTGGTATCTGGTGCCCGGCCTCCTCGTGCTGGTGATGACCCTGATCGGCGCGTTCCTCACCTCGCTGCTGATTGCGCGGGAATGGGAGCGCGGCACGTTGGAATCGCTGTTCGTGACCCCGGTTCGCCCGCTGGAGCTCGTGCTCTCCAAGCTTGCGCCCTATGTGGTGATCGGCGCGATCGATATGGGCGTCTGCCTGATATCAGCGCGCTTCCTGTTCGAGGTGCCGATCCGCGGCTCGCTCCTCGTCATCATTGTCGCCTCGCTGCTCTACCTGATCGTCGCGCTGCTGCTCGGCCTGTTCATCTCGGGAACGACCCGTAACCAGTTCGCCGCCAGCCAGATGGCGCTGCTGGCGAGCTTCATGCCGGCGATGATGCTGTCGGGCTTTGTCTTCGACCTGCGCAATGTGCCGCTGGTGATCCAGATCGTCAGCCAGCTTCTGCCCGCAACGCACTTCATGGAGCTGGTGAAATCGCTGTTCCTCGCCGGGACGATCTGGCCAATGGTCCTCAAGAATTGCGCGATTCTCGCCGCCTACGGCGTCCTGCTGGCCTTCGTCACCGGGCGCACCTTGCGCAAGAGGCTGGACTGATGCGCGTTGCTGGACTGACACTCGGCGCCGACTTCATCGCCTGGCTCGCCCAGACCTTCGCGCTCGTCCGCAAGGAGATACTGGCGCTGGTCAAGGATCCCGCCAACCGCACGATCCTGTTCGCCCCGGCCCTCATGCAGGCCCTGCTGTTCGGTTATGGCGCGACCTACGACCTGACCCATGTGCCCTATGCGGTGGTCGACCAGAGCCGTAGCGCCGCCTCCACCGAATTGCTTGCGCGGCTCGACGGCACCGGCGTGTTCCGGCGCGAGGCGGCGCTCGCGTCCAACGCGCAGATCGGCGACCTCATCGACAGCGGCAAGGTGCTGCTCGCGATCAGCATCCCGTCCGACTTCGAGCATCGGTTGACCGTGGGCGATACCGCGCCGATCCAGATCATCCTTGATGGCCGCAACAGTTCGACGGCGGGGGCGGCGGCAGGCCAGATCGGCGCGATCGTTGCCGATTATGGCCGCTCGTTGGGCGGCAGGCCAGATCGGCGCGATCGTTGCCGATTATGGCCGCTCGTTGGGCGGCAGCCCGCCGATCACCGTCGAGCGGCGGGCCTGGTATAATCCGAACCTGGAATCGCGCTGGACGCTGATGCCCGCAATGATCGCGGCGCTGAGCTTTTTGCAGACCCTGCTGCTGTCGGCGCTGTCCGTCGCGCGCGAGCGCGAACAGGGAACGTTCGACCAGCTGCTGGTGACGCCGCTGGGTCTGATGCAGATCCTGATCGGCAAGGCTATTCCCTCGATCCTCGTCGGCCTCATCCAGTCGACCATCATCCTGCTCATCATCCGCTTCTGGTTCGAGATTCCGATGAACGGTTCCTACTGGCTGCTCTATCTGGGGCTCGTCACGTTCACGGCCGCGGGTGTCGGCATCGGCATGTCGATCTCGGCCCTGTCGCTCACCATGCAGCAGGCGATGCTCTATACCTTCCTGCTGGTGATGCCGTTGATGCTGTTGTCGGGCATGCTGACGCCGGTGCGCAACATGCCGCAGATCCTCCAACTCATCACCTACGTCAATCCGCTGCGCTTCGGCATCGATATGGTGCGCCGCATCTATCTTGAGGGCGCGGTCTTCGCCGATGTCGCCCTCGACTTCGTGCCGATGCTGGTGGTGGCAGCCATTACCCTGCCGCTCGCCGCATGGCTCTTCCGCAACCGCCTCGCCTGATGAACTGGACTTTCGCCATGCCCTTCATTCCGCCCGCATCTAGCATCCCGATCCGGCAGGCAATTGCTTCTTCCCTGATGGCACTTGCCCTGGCCGGCTGCACCATGGGACCGAACTTCACGAAGCCGGCGCCCTCCGCGCCCGCCGACTGGACGAGTTGGCGCAGCGGCGACGCCAGCCTGCATGGGGCCATCGGCACGGACGCCACATTGCCTGCCGATTGGTGGCGGGCGTTCAATGATCCCGTGCTGGATGAACTGGTGCGCCGCGGTTTCGCCGCGAGCCCGGACCTCCAGACCGCCGCGCTGCACGTCGCGCAGGCGCGCGTCCAGCGTGGTAGCGCGGCGGTGCAGGGCTTGCCGCAGATCAATGCCAGCGGGCAGGTGTCGCGCCAGCGCCAGAGCGAACATGGCGCCAGTACGCGGCTGCTCAACGTGGTATCGAGCTCCTCGTCAGGTTCTGATCGGGATGCCCTGGTCAAGCTATTGAGCGAGCCGTTCACGCTCTACCAGACCGGGCTCGACGCCTCCTGGGAGCTCGACCTTTGGGGCAAGGTCCGGCGGTCGCTCGAGGCGGCCGATGCGGGCGTCGCGCAGCAGGCCGCGCTGCTCGATCATGCCCGGCTCAGCCTTGCCAGCGACGTCGCGCGCAATTATTTCGATCTGCGCGCGACCCAGCGCAAGATTGCGCTCGCGCGGGAGGACATCACGGCGCTCAAGGAACGCACCGATCTTCTCTCGGCCCGCACCACGGGTGGGATTAACAATCACTTCGATCTCGAACGCCAGCGTAGCGAATTGCAGGGGATCGAGGCGCAACTGCCCGCGCTGCTCGCCCAGGAAGCCGCGCAGGCCAACCAGATCGCCCTGCTGCTGGGGGAACGGCCCGGCGCCCTAGGCGATCTGCTGAAGCCGGTGGCCGATGCCGGCAAGCCCGCGCTGCCCGATCTGGCGCTCGGCCTTCCCTCCGAGATCGCGTTGTGCCGGCCTGATATCCGCGCGGCAGAAGCCCGGTTGCACAGCGTCACTGCCAATATCGGTGTCGCCAAAGCGGACATGTATCCGAGCATCCGCCTCGGCGGTGGGTTCAACCTCGAATCCTATCGAGCCGAGAACCTGTTCGACTGGGCGAGCCGCGCCTGGTCGATCGGGCCGAGCGTCAGCCTGCCGCTGTTCGATGGCGGGCGGCGCAAGCGCGTCGTCCAGCTTCGCGAGCTGGAGCAGAAGGAAGCGGCGGTCTCCTACCAGCAGACCGTGCTTCAGGCCTGGCAAGAGATCGACGATGCGCTCAATGGCTATACCGCCGAGCAGCAGCAGAACGCGATGCTGGCCGCGCGGCTCGACAGCGCGCGGGCCGCGTTCGATCTGGCATCCGCGCGCTATCGGGGCGGGGTCATCACCTGGCTGGACGTCATCGACAGCCAGCGGACGATGCTGCAGGCGTCGCGCGATCTGGCGGACAGCAATGGGCGCCTCGCAACCCGCTATGCCGCGCTCAACAAGGCGATCGGGAACGCATCGGAATCGACGGCAGCTAAAGCGAATTGAGTGCGGCGCCAGAAGCGGCGATGAGCAAAGCCACCGATGTTCATCAACGTAAGGTGTTGTCAGGATGTTTGCCGGGCGCGCGCCGCGATGCGCTTGCGGGCCACGCCGATATGCGCAACCGGTGCCGCCTTAATGCCACGTTCTTCATTGGATCGATGATCGACGCGGACATCATATCCCAGCGCCGCGAACTTATCGTTCAGGACCCTCGCCCAAGCGGCACGGATGTCGAGCAGCTTCCCGCGACTGTTCCATTCGCGCGGTTTCTGGCCAAACAGCCCGTCAACGATCGGACGGGTCGGTATCAGCAGATAGCCATGGTGGCGCTTGCCCCTGGGCGTGTCGCCCATCTCGATCAGCGTCAGGTCGGCGGCAAAACCCGCGACGCAAAATATCTCGCTGGCGAAACGCCGCAGGACCGCGATCGACGCCGGCAGGTCCAGTTCATCGGGCAGCGCGACGTCGAACTGCCTGGCGAGCTGCGCGTCCTTGCGGATTTCGGCTGCTGCCAATGCGTTCCAGAAACACTCGCGATCCTCCCACTGCGCGGGGGCCCCGGACGGCAGTATCAGCGCCGACCAGGCGACCGCCCGCTTGTTCGCGAAATTGGAAAACCGGCCGTAGCGCTCATCGTACAGCCGGCAGCTGTTTTGCCAGGCCGCGGCCGCGACGATGCTGCGTCCAGCGCCGCGGCTGATGATATTCACATGGAAATGAAAGATCGCCATCTTTTCCTCCTGTCCCAGCGTCACGCCCGAACCGGACCGTCAATTTTCATGACCGGTCCTTCCCGTCGTTCCGCGACCATTCCGGCAAGAGGTCCTGTTTCAACCCGGTGATCACCGCGTCCGAGATCGCCTCGATGCACTTGCGCTCGATGTAGGCGAGGTCGCCGTGGATCAGTTGCCGCGGGAACCGCATGCGTTGGCCCGCATAGAGGACAGGCAGCGCGATATGCGCGGTCGATGCACCGAGCCGGAGCAGTGCGATCAGATGATCCTCCAGCCTTATCCCCGGATCGCCGGACTCGATCGCGCGATACCAGCGCAGGCTTCCGCCCATTTCGGTGGCGACCTCCAGCTGCGTCAAACCGAGCGCCTTTCGCGCCTGCCTGATCTTCTCGCCGGAGAGCTTCTTGAGTTCCTTGAAGATCGACAGGTCGACGTCGGCGAATTTTCCATCGGATGCCATATGTCCTTCCTCCCCGGTTCGGCCCGTCGGGCTCTGTGGGTTATCCGGCGAAGGTAGAATCGCGAAGCGGTCGGCATCAAGAATAGATGCCGATGATTTTAGAGGAATATTTCTGCTCATTTGCAACGGATGCGCGAGCATATTTATTTTCTGACGCGCAATGGGCAGATAATTTCCCGTTTCCTCCACATCGGATCATTCAGGAACTTCATTGTCGAAC
Source organism: Sphingobium amiense (assembly GCF_003967075.1). Taxonomy (NCBI): domain Bacteria; kingdom Pseudomonadati; phylum Pseudomonadota; class Alphaproteobacteria; order Sphingomonadales; family Sphingobiaceae; genus Sphingobium; species Sphingobium amiense. The sequence continues at coordinate 1,417,563 of NZ_AP018664.1, read as the reverse complement.
CGGCACCGGATCAGGCCATGTGATCCCGAAAGCGAGTTTATAAGGCTAAGTTCGCATATTTACGGCTAATATCGCCATTTCAGGCACTACGCTGCCGGGTCCTGTTGCAATCCTCTTCGTTTCAAATCACTCAGATCGTGTTCCGAGGGTTCAAGTCGAATCGGACCTGATACTTCGGACCATTAAGTATTCATCAACCATGGCGCGGGGCGCCAGCATGGAGTCGTGCATGATGCCGATTGCCAAAGCGATGACGGCTGCCCTGGGCGCACTGATCGTCACGACGACGGCCTGTGCCGGACCCGGCGGACATGGCCGACAGACAGTTGTCGCGCCGGTGGCCGAGCAGCCGCGCATCGTGGTGGCGACGGTCGATGGGTTCGTTCTGCGCGCCGCCGCGACGAACCGGACGGAGCCGATGCCCGCAACCGTCACCGCCGATCACATCCCGGTGGGAACGGGCACGCATATCGATGCGCGCCTGCTCTCCCGCCCCGCCAGCACTCTTCAGGAGACTTCGCATGCGCATCCGTAAGTTGGGGGCCACAACCCTCGCTCTCCCCCTGTTGGTTGCCGCTCAAGGCGCGGCGTTCGCGCAAGCCGCCGATCCGCTTACCGCCGCCGCGCGCGACGCGGAAAGCGAATTGCGGCAGACATTCGTCAATCTGCAATTCGAGGATTTCGGGCCGGCGCCCGTCAAGGGCCCGATCTATCAGGCGACGGCAGGCGGCCGCATCATCTATTATGCGCCTGACAGCGAACATCTGCTGTTCGCGGAAATCTACGACCGCAACGGCCAGAACCTCACCGCGCTGGCGCAGAACACCGCTTCAGCGAAGAAACTCGCCGGGATCGACACCGGCATGGCTCTCGCCATCGGTCCGGCGGGCGCGCCCACGGTTGTCGAATTCACCGATCCCGATTGTCCCTATTGCCGCGCGCTCGAGCGCTTCTGGGCGGCGAAGGCCGCCGAAGGCAAGCCGGTACGGCGCCTGATCTTCTTCGTCTCCGGCATCCACGCCGAGGCCGCCGCCAAGGCCGAGCATGTCCTTTGCTCCCCGGACAAGGAAGCGGCGTTCAAGGCGATCTACGCCGGAGCCGCGCCCACGCCTTTGCGCACATGCGCGGAAGGTAAGGCCAGGGTCGAGGCGCATGCAGGAATCGTCGGCAAGACCGGCATCACCGGCACGCCAACCCTGATCGCGGACGGACAGATGATTTCCGGTTTCCGGCAGGCCGAGATCGAGGCGTTCCTCGACGGTAAGAAGGCGCTCGCCAATGCCGGCCGCTGATCGCCTTCCGGCTCCTCACATCGCGAACGCGCGGTGCATCGGCCCTGCCGCTGCCGCGCAAATCCCAATGCCGGCGGCGGGACCCGAACCGGGCCGTCCAGCCTCGCCGTCGGCCGACAGCGATCCTCATCGATGCCGGCAAGCAGTCCCCGGAGCGGCCCATCTTCCCTGGAGCAAGTGCATGTTGAAAACACTCGGCAGACAATCCGCCTCAATCGCCAATGTCGGCATTCCCGTAACCCTGCTCGCGCTGCTCGGGGCCGGTGGGGCTCACGCCTTCTCGGCGCCGGCGGCCGGCGACCTCGGCTACGACATCTACGATATCGTGGTCAATCAAGGGGTCAAAGGCCCGCTCGGCTTCGTCGGCGGCGTCGCGGCCTTCCTGTTCGGCGTGAGCAGGCTCTTCTCGAACATCATGATCGGCATCCCGACCATCGTGGCGGCCGTCTGCCTGATCAAGGCGGACTCGATCCTCCAGACATTCGGAATGGTCATCTGACGGATTGGTCCGCCGCCGCGCCTGGGCGCGGTCGGCGGACCTCAACGGGCCAGGGCGCATGAGGCGCACTGGCGGGACAACCCCCGAAGTTCAACCAGCTTCGCAGGGAGGTCACGACGCAAGGAGGAGAAGGCTCGTGGACGAGCGGCTACCCCAATATCTGCACAAACCTGTCCAGATCCTGTGGTTTGGATCGGACGAGTTCGTGCTCGTGATCACGGTGATCTTCGTCGCCGTGATCGTGGGCGGGATGCTCGGTTGGGCGCTCGTCGCGGGTCTTCTCCTTTTCGTTCCCTGGCTCCGCACCAAGCCGCGCGGCTTCATCCCGCACATGGCCTGGCGCTGGGGGCTTGTCCGCTGGTCCAACTATCCGGGTCCGACCCAGACCCGGTTCTACGAGTGAGGCGGGCCATGTTCGGACGCAAATCCCCCGACACACCCCCACGCGATCCGCTGATCGGCAAGCCCGGCAGCTATGGCATCCACCGCTACCTGCAGGGAGCGAGCAACCTGTTCGAGGAGAACCGACTGCTGAAGCTCGCCGTCATCGGCCTGTTCGGTATCACGGCGGTGCTGGGCATGGTGATCTACACCTCCAACCAGAACACCCGGACGGTCATCGTCCCCTTCGGCGCGGGCGGCGACCTCTATGTCACGGGCGGCGAGCCGTCCGAGGCCTATCTGCGCTCGATGACTCGCAATGTCGTGTCGCTTTCGGGAACCTATTCAGCCTACTCGGCCGACCGGCAGTTCCAGGAACTGCTGAGCATCACGCATCCGTCCACCTACAACAGCCTGCGCGACAGCCTCAACCGGCTGCTCGACGAACTGGCCAACAACCCCACGCTCTCGATCGCGACCTACATCCGTCCCGATCAGCCCGTGACCTGGACCCGGACCGAGATACTCGTGCCGGTCGAGAAGGTCCGGGTGATCGGCGGCGTGATCCGCAAATTCCGGGGCAATCTGCGGATTCGCTACGTGATCGACAATGGCCGTTTCTGGCTGACCGCCCTTACCGAGGAAAATTTCGATGCGAACCCCCGTTAAGCGGGCGTTGGCGCTCGCCCTCCTGGCCACGCCATTGCCCTCAATGGCGCAGACCGTCACCGCGCTGCCCGATCAAACCAGCACCATTCGCCTGTCCAATCGCGACATCAACCATGTCGTCTGCGCGGGCGGCGAAATCGAGGACGTCAGGTTTTCGGCCGAAAAGGCGATCGCCGTCGAGCGTGCCGGATCGGACGCCTGGATCAAGTTCCTCGTTCGCGAGATCGACGATGCCGGGATGGTGACGCGCAGCTTCGTCACCGTACCGTCCGAATTCTTCATCACCTGCAACGGCGCGGTCTATGCGCTCTATGCCGAGCCGTCGGACATTCCGGCGCAGACGGTGTTGCTCCAGCCCGGTGCTCCCCAGCGCGCCCGCGCCAATGAGGAACTGCTAGGGCCCCTGGTCGAAGAAGAACGGGCGGTCTCGATCACGCTCTCGATGCTCCAGGACCGGATCCCGGCGAGCTTCACCAGCGTCGCGCCGCGATCAGGTCCGATCCGGCTCCGGGCGCTGCCGGGCGCCACGCTGGAGGAACGACGCCGGATCGAGATCGACGGGTCCGGCCTCTCGGCATCGGAATATCTGGTCTCTGCCGCTGGCGGCGCGCAGCTCGACGAACGCGGTTTTCTCGACGGCGCGCTCGGCGCCAACATCTTCGCGATCACGCTCGACCGGGGCAATATCGAGGCCGGGGAAGCCGCGCGGCTGATCGTCGTTCGCCGGGGAGCCGGGCAATGAGCGGCGGGGACTCTCGCGGCGGTCGCGGGCCCCGCGGGCGCGGTCCTGACGATCGCGCGGAGGAACTCGACCTCGACGGCTATGAGGCGGACCGCCCTCGTTCTGGCGAGAATACGCGCGGCCCCGCGCTGCTCGATCTCAAGACGCGGTGGCAAACGCTGACCGCACGCCAGCAGCTGCGCTTAAGGCAGCTTGGCGTCGCCGGCGCGATCGGCGTGCTGGGGCTCGGCCTCTATACGGCGAGCGGCAACAAGACCGAGCAGGCCGCGCCATCGCCCAGCTCGAAGCTCGACATGGGCGCGGGGCTTCGCGGCGACAGCCTCGAGGTCAAGCTGCGCGGCGACCTCCAGAAGATCCTCGACGGACAGCAATTGCTCGGCGATCGCGTCACCGCCATCGAGGAAGGCAAGGTCGTGCCCGGCGCCGGCACGCCGCCCCATGCGCTCGACGGCGATCTGCCTCCGGCAATACCCGGCTCGGTTCCCGATTTTCCCGAACCGCCCGCGACCGGTGACATCGATCCGTCCGTCGCGAAGCCGCCCTCACCGCCTGCCGCGCCGCCCGCGCCTCCGGCCCCGCCGGTCGAGAAGACCGTGGGCGCGATCGGCGCCGCGACCAGCCCGGTCGCGGCCGCCGATGGGGCACAGGCCGCTAAAAAAAAGACGCGGACCATCTATTTGCCACCTGGTTTCATGAAGGCGCGGCTCCTCACCGGGATCGATGCGCTGGCGAGCCGGGATGCGACCAACAATCCCGAACCATTGATCGCGCGGGTGCAAGCCCCCGCCGTCCTGCCCAATGACGTCAAAGCCAACCTCGCCGGCTGCTTCGTCATCGGCAACGCCACCGGGTCGCTCGCGAAGGAACGGGTCGAGGTCCAGTTGGTCAGCCTCTCCTGCGTCGATTTCGACGAACGCTCGGTCGTCGACCAGCCCATCAAGGGCTTCTTCGTCGACGCCGACGGCAAGAAGGGCCTCTCCGGCAAGGTCGTCACCCGCGCCGGGGCTGCGCTCGCCCGCGCGTTCATCGCCGGCACCATCACCGGGGTCGCCGATACGGTCCAGAACACCGTCGGTGACGTCTCGACCTCGGCGCTGGGTTCGGTGCGCACGCTCGATGCGGGCGACGCCGCACAGGCCGGCATCGCCGGCGGCCTGTCGCGATCGTCCGAGAAGCTCACGGATTTCTATCTCGATCTCGCGCGTCAGGCGGGGCCGATCGTCGAGGTCGGCGCGGCGAAGGACGTCGTGGTCGTGATTCAGGAGGGCGTCACCCTCGAAATCAAGCCGACCGCCGGGAGCAAATTCTGATGCGCCGGCTCCTCATCCAACAGGGAGTATCGCCCATGCGGCCTCTATCGCCCGCGCGCCGATCGCGCGCCCTCTCCCGGCTTCTTCCGGTCTGCGCCGCCTTCATGCTGAGCGGCTGCGCCACGCTGGGTTCGGTCATGTCGCCCTATAGCGAGAAGTTCAGCTGCAAGAACGACGATCATGGCCAATGCATCCATCCTGAGAAAGCCTATGCCGATGCCGTTGCGGGCGTCGCATCGAAGTCCGATCCGGCGGTCACCAGGGACAGGAAACTGCTCAAGGACGGCAAGTCCGCACGCAGTTCGGGCGGATCAGGCTCTGGCAAAGCGGCATCGGGCGCCTTCGCCGGTTATCGCGACAGCGTCTATCGCGAGCTGCAGGGGCTGATCGAGCAGCCGGTCACGCCGATGCTCAAGCCCCCGCGTTCGGTCCGCACGCTGATCCTGCCCTATGCCGACCGGCAGCGTCCCGACCGGCTCTACATGCCGCGCTATGTCTATTCGCTGGTCGAGCGCCCGCAATGGGTGGTCGGCGACTATCTTGTCGCCCCGGTTTCGCCCGCGTCCCGCGTGAACGTGCTCGAACAGGTCCGGGACCACCTCGACGATGGCCAGAATGAAGTGGGCCCCCGGCCATGACCAGCTATCAATCGGGCATGACGCTGGCGCGGCTGCGCCGCAGCGTCGAGCGCGACAGCTATTCCGACTTCCTGCCGCTCGCTGCCTGGGTCGAGGAAGAACAGGCATTCCTCACCATCGACGACGGCTGGGGATATAGCTGGGAGCTGGTCCCCTCCCCCTATATGTTCGCCCATGTCCATGAGGCGCTGCTGGGGCTGCTCAACGTCAATTTTCCCGAAGGCACGATCCTCCAGCTCCAGAGTTTCGCCGACCCGCTGATCGACGATGCGCTCGACGCCTTTCTCGACCTCAAGACACGGCCCGATCCGCTCATCCAGGCCTCGGCCCGGCGCACCTTCGACTATCTGCGCGCCGGCACCATGGGCTTGAAGGCCCTGCATGGCATCCCGATCCGCGATTTCCGCGCATTCCTGTCGGTCAAGACGCGCGCGCCGATGGACAGCGACCTGCGCCGCCAGATCGAGGAGCAGCTCGCCAAGCTCGGCATCCGCCCGATGGCGCCGAGCGAGATCATCTCGCTCTACCGGCGCATTTTCAACGGCGTTCATGCGCCCGCGCCCGGCGTCTTCACCCAGACCGCCGACGTGCCGCTGCGCCGCCAGATCATCGATGCCGGGCCGGCGCTCCGCTTCGACGGGCCGGAAGTATATCTGGGCAACCAGGTGGCGCGCTGTCTGACGCCCAAGTCGCCGCCGCGGCGGATCACCGCCGAACGTGCCAATCGTCTCACCGGCGGCATGCGCGGGTCGTCCGAGGACAGCGACCAGATCGGCGGGCCGTTCCTCTATACGCTCAATGTCCTCTTCGATCACTCGGCCTTCGAGATCCACAAGCGCGCGCAGATTCTCTCGGCGCAGAAGGCGGCGGGGTCCTTCGCGGTCGAGGTCGGCAAGCAGATCGAAGAGATCGGGTGGATCCTGGACGAGGCCGGAAACACCCGGTTCGTCTCGGTAATCCCCACCATGTGGGTGTTTGGCCGCGACCGCCATCAGGCCCGCGAGATGGCGGCGCGCGCCAAGCGGCTGTGGGAGAGCGAACCGCTGCCGTGGATGGTCCAGGAGGAATCCTACCTCAACCCGATCCTGCTGGCGGCAAGCCTGCCCTTCGGCCTGTACCCCGAGCGACGCACGATCGGTATGCTGCAGCGCGATTTCCGCGTGCCGGTGCGCGCGGGCGTGCTGATGTCGCCGATCCAAACCGATTTCCGGGGCGGCGGGCGGCCGGCGCTGCTCTATACGGGCCGCAAGGGGCAGCTCATCACGCTCGACCTCTTCGATCCGCGTATCAACAACTACAACTTCATCGTCTCGGCGGAATCGGGCGCGGGCAAGAGCTTCCTGCTCAATAACCTGTGCCAGCAGTATTTCGCGCAGAACGCGCTCATCCGCATCATCGACATCGGCGGCAGCTACAAGAAACTCTGCACGCTCTGCTCGGGCCGTTACATCGATCTGGGCGAAGAGCATCTCGTCCTCAATCCGTTCGACCTGGGGCTCGCTCTCGACGGCGACGATCGAGAGTCCGCGATCTCGATGGCGGTGTCGATCGTCGCGGAGATGGCCAACGCCGGGACGCGCAAGCCCGTCACGACGTCCGAATGGAACCTGCTCAAGTCCGCCGTGCAATGGGCGATCGAGAGCGGCCGCGCGGAAGCCGGGATCGATGCGGTGCGCGAATGGCTCGGCTCCTATCCGGCCAACACCGTCTCCGATCTCGACCGGGTCGACCACCTCGTGCCCACGGCGCGCGAATTGGCCTTCAACCTGCGTGATTTCGGGTCGGACGGAGCCTACGGCCATTATTTCAACGGTCCCAGCACGTTCGACATCTCGAACGATGAATTCGTGGTGCTCGAACTCGAGCGCCTGAAGGCCATGCCTGACCTGTTCAACGTGGTCGTCATGGTGGTGATCAACGCGGTAACGCAGGAACTCTACCTGTCCGCCCGTGATCGCCCCCGCTTCGTGCTGTGCGATGAAGCCGCGCAGTTCATGACCCGCGAAGAGGGCCAGGACCTGTCGCGCCTCGCCGAGGCGATCAGCCAGGGCTATCGCCGCGCCCGAAAATATCGCGGCAGCTTCGGCATCATTCTCCAGAGCATGAACGATCTGCTGCTGTTCGGCGGCACGGGACAGGTGATCCTGGAAAATGCCGCGACGCGCTTCCTCCTGCAGGGATCGACCTATGACAAGGCGGTCGAAAACAAGATCCTCGACTATTCGGGTTTCGTCCTCGACCTCCTGAAATCGGTCCGCAACAACAAACCGAACTATTCGGAAGTCTTCATCGACAGCCCGCTTGGCCTCGGCATCGCCCGGCTCGTCGTCGATCCGTTCAGCTACTGGATCAACACCTCCGCGCCCGAAGACGTGGCCGCGTTCGAGGCGCTGGTCCGCGCCGGACGCTCGCCGCTCGAAGCGGTGTGCGATCTCGCCGGCGTCGATCCCGCCGGGATAATCGGCACGTCCTTCGATGACGCAGCGCCGCTGAAGCGGAGTGCGCTGTCATGACGCGGCGCTCCCCCTCCCCCGACCAGTTGCCACTCCGGCTCGTGGAGAGCCCGGATGAGGATATCGAGCGGATCATCGAGGCGCGCGTCGCCGCACGGGCGGAAGCCGACGCATTGCGCTGGCGCTTCCGCCTGGTGGTCATCGAATCCGTGATGATCGCATCGCTCGTGCTCGCGGCCGGGCTGGTGCTCGAACAGCCCGCCGGCATCGTTCTTCGCGGCGCGGCGATCGTTGGCGGCGGCTGTTTCCTGACCGGGCTCATCCTCATCGGCCTGACCGGGGCCGCGGGCCGCTTGCTCGCAAAACTCAGGAGGAAAAGATGATGCTGGACATACTCCCGCCCAGTGGCGGCAATGAGCGCCTGACCCTCGTCGTGCGCAGGCCGGACGAATCCCTTCACGACTACCTGGTCCGCTGCCAGTGGGAACTGGGCGACCGGGTCCGGTTCCTCGCGTCCGTTCGCGATGCGCAATGGACCATCCTGGAAAGCGAGCGCCAGCGCTGGCGGCGGCATGCTCTCCTGCTGACCTTCACCGGGCCGGTCATCGCCGCCCTGGCCTATGCCGGCCTAGGGTTGTGCGGGGCCGCAGACAGCGTGCCCGTGCCGCTCGTGGCCGGGCTGATCGCCTGTGCCGGACTCACCGGCGCCGCGCTGGCGATCGGCATCGCCCGCATCATCGACAGCATCCCGAATTGGCTGGTCACGCGGAGGGCACGCAGATGGGCATGAACGGCAGCTTCTCCGGATCGCCCGACCCGTCGTCGATCCGCCCGCTGGTCGGCGACATGATCCGCTGGCTTGCCCGGCAGATCGACGGCGGGATCGACGAAATCCCTCCTCGTCCCGGAAAACGGTCGGAGGATCTTTTGGTCCGTCCAGGGATGGCGCCGCGCCTGCCGGGCGAGACGCAGGAAGCCTATGTCGAACGCCTGCATCGCTCGAATGAAGCCGTGCTCCTGATCATGGCCCGCGCCGCGCTTGCCATGGAATATACGTCCGGTCGGGACGAGAGGATCGCGGCTCTGCGCTTTCGGCAGATCGTGGGCCTCGAAGCGGCGGCGGCCTCGATCATCGTCGGCCTGTTCCTGCTCGTCCCGGAAATGCCCCTGTTCATGCGGGCGGCCATTATTGTCCTGACGCCGATCGCGCTTGTGCGGGGAGGACTTTGGTTCCTGCACCGCGCGTCGAGGATGGCAAATGCCCTCGCCCGACATGCCGAAAGGTGGGGCCGATGAACGGCATCTTCTCCGGCGCGCCTTGTCCGTCATCCATTCGCCTGCTGGTCGGCACGCATCTGCTGATGATCCTCCAGTCTTCGCTGGTGCTCTGGTCGGCCCCCGACCTCGGCGGCAGCCAGGCGCTGATCTGGCTCACGCTGTTCCTGGGCGTCACCGCGTTCATCTGCGCGGTCTGCGGCGAGAGTCGCACGCCTGCCGTTCCCTGGAGGGAGCGCCGCCGTGGTCGATAGACGTGTCCCCCAAGGCTGGCATGTCGTCGCCATCCAGTCCACGCTCATCGCCGGGTGTCTGGCCGGCGCGCTGATCGTCGCGGGGGTGGCCCACGCCGAGACATCGACCATCGGGCGCACCTGGCTGATCGCCGAGCCCGACGCGATGGCCGAGATCGAGGCGCGCGCCGCAAAGCAGCCGCCCAATATGGCGGAAAAGTTCGGACCGCGTTCGGGCTGGAGCGCATTGAAAGGCGCGACGCTCGGTGTCGCGCGCCAGACCCAGGTTCGCAGCGTTGTGCCGTTCTACACGCTCGATCAGGAAATCCGGCTGCCGGACGGCAAGCTGCTCTATCCGGCGGGCTTCACCTTCAACCCGCTGACCTATGTGTCGCTGCCGCAGAAGCTGGTGGTCGTGCATCCCCGCGATCTGGGCTGGGCGCTGAAGACCGCCGCGCTCACCGACTGGATCATCCTCACCGGCGGTGGGGACGCAAAGGACGATGCGCTCTCGCTTGGCGAGAAGCACGGCCGCGCCCTCTTCATTCTCGAGGAGCGCGTGAAGGAGCGGTTGGGCCTCACCGTCGCGCCCGTGATCGTCCGGCAGGTCGGCCAGAAGCTGGAGCTGACAGAGGTGCGCGCCGATCGCACTCCCGTACGAAAGGCCATCCCATGAGTCGGCTCATCTCGATGCTGCGCACCGGCGCGGCGGCCCTCGCTCTGGCGCTCGTCGCGCCCGCCACGCCTGCGCATGCCTCCAAATGCGAGGCGGGCACGGTGTTCAATCCGATCACCAAGGTGCGCTGGAACTGCATCTTCCCGATCACGATCGGGGGCGTGCGGGTGGGCTCCTACGATAAGCTCGACAAGGAACTGGACGCCCAGTCGGCCTCCAAACCGCTCTGCGCCTGCCGCAAGGGTGCGACCTTCTGGTTCGGGGTCAAGGTTTCGTTCTGGAGCCCGAACCGCATGATCGATGTCGTGACCGAGCCGGGCTGCATGATGGCGCTCGGCGTCGATCTCATGCCGACCGGCGGCAAGCTCCAGGGCAGCCAGTCGTCGATCTCCGACGGCACCAACACCCGCAAGATGTTCGCGCAGGCGCACTACTACATCAGCCCGGTCTGGAAGATGCTCGACATGTTCACCGACCTGCCGTGCATCGAAGATGACGGGTTCGACGTCGCGATGATCACCGAGGTTCTGCCGACCTGGCAGTCGGGGACGCTCGGCGCGATCATCCAGCCCGAAGGCATATTGTTCGGCAATCCGGCGGCGGGTCTTGCCTGCATGGCCGACAGCGCCGCGGCGGCCGCTGGCAAGGTCATTGACCCTCTATTCTGGTGCATGGGGTCCTGGGGCGCGACCTATCCGGTCGCCGGCGATATTCATTTTGGCGATAGCGTCGAGGCCTGGGCCGGGCTCGCCGCGCGCTCGACCTTCATGATGGGCAGGCTGGGCGCTCTCACGATCCATTCGGCGGACGGCTGCTCGTTCAAGGCGCAGCCGATCTGGACCAAGTCCCGCTACAAGCTCCAGATCATGGAGCCGGTCAAGGGCGGTAAGTGCGTCAATATCGGGCGGCCCGGCGCGCTCTGGACATCGGGCAAGCACGCGCCGGGCAAGGACAATGCCCAATTCATGTTGTTCGAGAAGGCGATCTGCTGCGCGGGGATTTCCACGCCATGAGCAGATCGCTTCCCCCAAACCGTGCGTCTCGCGCGGGTAGCTGCCCCGCTCGTCACGGAACGCTCCCCACCGTGAGCGGGCGCGCGGAAGGAGCGGCGGTGTGCCTTTCAACCGCCGCTCCCCCCTCGGTCAGCGCGGCCGAAAGCCCCCCGCCGGGGCCGGCAATGCCCCCTCCCGCCGTATCTCCGGTGGCGGCCGCGCTGACCATTTTTGAGGGACAGGCCGTCTTCAGGATACTCTCGCCCGGATCCAGCGCGTTCCGGGCGGGAGACATGCTGCGCTTCGCCCATGGCTCGCGAACCACCCGCGCGAGGACGCCATGGTGAAGCGCGGCATCCTCCTCCTCGCGGCCAGCGCTCTGGCGCCGGCGCCGCTCTCGGCCCAGACGGTCGAGGACCGCGCCCGCGCCGCCGCCGAAGCATCCCGCGCGAAGACCTCGGACAGCGATGCGATCCAGCAGAATTATCTGACGCCGGGGCTTGCCGGACAACCGATCTCGACAGTCGACAACAGCCGGACGTTCAACCCCAATATAGCGTGCCAGAAGACGGCGACGCTGCTCGAACTGATCGCGCAGCCGGCGGCGACCGGCGATATCGGCACGCTGCGGATATCGCGCGACAAGGATCTCGACGGCACGGTCGACCAGACATTGACCCTGCCGGTGCCGGTATCGGGCATTTGCGCCAATGGCGTCGTCTCCTGTCAGCCGGGCACCTGGAACCAGTGCAAGAGCTTCAAATGGGATGTTGCGTCAGGCGGCGATCTCAAGCTCGCGCAAGTCGACCTGACCGATCTCGCCGGTTGCTACTGCATCAACAACAGCTGCGGCAGCAACCTCGTCTGGGGCAATATGGCCTCGGTGCTGAAGGACCTAGGCGGCGGCGTCATCGGCGCGCTCACCACGGCCGATCCGCGCGTCGGCGTCGCGCAGGCGGTGATCGACGGCCCGGCCATCCGTTACACTGGCGCCCAAAGCACGGCCTGCTCGCCCAACCCCGCGCTCCCGCAGACGGCCTATCGCGCCAGTCCCGCCACGATCCAGGGCGATGCCGCGAGCGTCGCCGCATCGAACAGCATCTTCCAGGCGCTCAAGGGCTCGCCCGCCGGCGTCGGCAAGGCCGAGCAGATCCGGTCCTGCACGATCACGCGGGAGGTGTCGTTGAACGCCGTCAAGGCGGACGATGTGATCGCGCATCTCGGCGGCGCCTATGCGATCTATGCGCCCGCACCCGATCAGCTCACATTGCAGATGGGCTCGCCGCGCGACGACAGCCTGCGAGGCGGGAGCTGCCGCATCTTCGAGTTTTCCATGCGGCTGCGGATCGATGATCCCGATCGCCTCGCGCAGTTCCGGCTCTCGCACTATTTCTTCGACGACTGGCTCCAGCTTCGCATCGACGGCGAGCTCGTGCTGTCCAATCCGGCGAACTGGACCGGGACCGGCCTGCCGCCCGGCAAGTGCGAGCGGAAACGGACCTGGCATGCCTATCCCAATCTCGACCTCAAGCCGTGGCTGACCCGCGGCGAGCATGTCATTTCCATGCGCATCGCGGTCGGCGGTGAAGGAGAGGCCTTCGCGCAGTTCGATGCAATGCTCGATCTCAGTTGCAACCCGACCGAGCGGATCGTCGACCTGTGCGCGGGCTATGCCGGCGACGTCAATTGCGCGCTTCATGACGAAAGCGTCGATGGCGTCGAGACGTTCCGCAACGGCGTCGGCACCGGCCTTACGCCCCTCCCCCAGGCACGCCTGTTCGAGAGCGGCGCCTGCTCGCTCCGTCTCGCGCGGCCATGGTTCGAGCGTCAGCGCCGTTATCGTTGTACCGTCGATACCGGATCGATGCCGGAACCTGATCTGAGCCGCGGCGCCTATATCATCGACCATTCGACCGAGACCATGCTGGCCGACCGGACGAGGACCTCGGACGGGGGTTATGCCACCGCGTCACGGCCCTTCGCGCTGCCCGATCGCGGTTCGGTTCCGGCCTGCGAGCCGGTCTGCAAGACCCGCGCGCCCGCGCGCAATACGGCGGCTACCCTCGACGGAGTGGTCGGCACGAAACAGAATGCGCCTGTCGGGTGGGACACCTTCTACCATGCCTGCACGGCGGCAGGCGGCGGCGATGTCTGCCCTGTGGGTCCGGGCGAGGAAATCGTCTCGGCCTGCGGCTGCCTCGACGATTTTCCCGAAGCCGTCGTCATGATGCAGACCGTCCGCCTCGGTGGGGCCGACATGGTCTGCACGGGGGAAGTGCGATGATCGGGCGCCTCCTTCCCTGGCGGAAGCGCGCACAGCTGCTTGCGCTCGGCCTGTCCGGCTTGCTGCTCGCGGGGCATGTCACGCCAGCGCAAGCGCAAACGCTCCCGGTCTGCGCGGTCGATCTCGATGGCAACGGCGATGCCGGTGATCCTGGCGAGGTCGCGAACTGCACAATCATGGCGGATGAAGAATGGCTCTGCCCGATCCAGCAAGTGATGTGCGTGGCCGATGCCGAGGGCGCGTATAGCTGCCCGCTCGGCAGCCAGCACTCATGCCTGACGCCGGTCGGCGGCGGCACGCCGATGTGCTCGCCCAATGCCTGCACCGGCAGCGACGGCACCGGAATTGAGGACGATCCCATCGTCGACGATCCCGGCGCGCCTGCCGATGGCGAAGTCGACGCCGAAGGGCATTGCCTTGGCAATATCGAGATATTCGCGGGACGCGCGGTGCGCTGCCGCCCGGCGGGCCTCAAGACCACCTTTTCGAACTGCTGCAAGGACAAGGGCAAGATCGTCAAGGACGGGATGGGCTCATCCATCTCGTCGATCGGCACGAAGATCGCGGTGGCGAAAGGCGTCTTCACCGGCATGAAGGCCGCCTATGGTGCGTTTAAGGCGGGCGCGACCGCTGGCCAGGCCGCAAGCTCCGGCGCGAACGCGATCATCGCCGGGATCGATCCGACCTCGATCGCCATCAGTCTCGCCATCAACTTCATGATGGATTTCCTCCTGTCCGGCTGTGACAGCCAAGACATGGAAGTGGGCATGCTCCGGGGCTCGGGCATGTGCCACGAAGTCGGGACCTATTGCAGTTCGAAGATCCTCGGCATCTGCGTGCAGAAATCCAAGGGCCACTGCTGCTTCAACACCAAGCTTGGCCGCATCATCCAGGAACAGGGTCGCCCGCAGCTCAAGAGCTTCAACGGCTTGGGCTGGGGCACGCCGAAGAACCCCTACTGCCGCGGATTCACCCCCGAGGAATTCCAGGCGCTGGATTTCTCCAAAATGGACCTTTCCGAATATTATTCCGAGATCGAGGCCCGCGCCCAGGCCGACATCCAGATCGACATGAAGGACAAGATCGATGCGTATATGCGTGCGGTCACGCCATAGGCTGCGCGGTCTCTCCGCGCTCACCCTCCTCCTCGCCGCCTCCGCGCCCTCCCACGCGCAGGATGCCGCGCCACCGGTGAACGCCAGGGAACGCGCGCAGGCGCAAGGCGACGCGGCGATGGACCGGCTCGAACGCGCCACCGCCGCGCGAAAGGCCGAAGCGGAAACACGAGGTCCGACCGCGCTGCCCGCGCCATCGGAAGAGACCCGCCGCCGCGCCTTCGAGGGACTGCGCAAACGCGCCCCGTCGCCAGCGATGGACGCGCGGGCGCGCACCGCGCTCGACAAAGGGAGGCAAGCGATGGCCGCCGAGCGCGACGCCATGGCCAGACGGCTCGGCCAGGCGCTCGGTCTCGATGCGCCCGACATGGAGGCGGTCGCGGGCGCCACCGTACCGCCCGAGGCCAAAGGCTGGGTGCCGGTCCTGTTCGTCTCGTCCTCGATGCCGCTGACGACATTGCGCACCTATGCCGGGCAGCTCGAACGGGTCGGCGGCGTGCTGGCGTTCCGGGGAATGCCCGGCGGGCTGACGAAGGTCGCGCCGATGGCGAAGCTCTCGGCGGAAATCCTGCGCCATGATCCCGGCTGCGAAGGCCCGGCCTGCGCGATGCGCGACGTGCAGTTGATCGTCGATCCGCTCATTTTCCGCCAGCACGGCGTCACCCGCGTCCCCGCGCTCGCCATGGTGCCCGGCGATCCGGCGCTCCCCTATTGCGAGCGCGAGGATGATGCCCCGCGTGCCGCCCATGTCATCTACGGCGACGCGGCGCTTTCCGGACTTCTCGAAGAATATGCCCGCCTCGGCGGCAAGCAGGAGGTCAGCGATGCTCAGACTCGCCTTCAGGGCCGCTAGATCCGGCTGGGCCGAACTGAAGCTGCTGCCGCTGAAAGCCGCGGTCGCGCTCGGCAGTTCCGGCCTCGGCCAGCCACCCCGCCCCAAACAGCTCTGGAAGGCGTTCGGCATAGTCCTGCCGGTCGGCCTCCTGACCTGGTGGGCGATTCCCCAGGCAACCATCGTGATGAGTCCCTCGATCGACGCCTGGCTCGTCCGCAAGGCGCCGGGGCCGATCCACCGCGGCGATTTCGTATCGTTCACCCTGTCGCATCCGCTCGCCGGCCCCAGGCCGGTCGATGTCACCAAGATGGCTCTGTGCCTGCCGGGTGACCGCATCGACTGGATCGAGAAGCCGTCGTCTGCATCTGGCCCCATGCATCCCGGCGAATGGGATGGCTGGTACTATTGCAACGGCAAGCTGCTCGGCATCAGCAAGCCCTATGGGCACAATGGGCAGAAGCTCGACCATTGGCGGCCGTTCTATCCGACGATCCCCGCGGGCATGATCTATGTCGGCTCGTCACACGCCAGCGGGTTCGACAGCCGCTACTACGGCCCGGTCGAGATCGAGCGGCTGAAGCGCATGGAGAAGCTGCTGTGATCCGCGCCGCCCTCCTCATCGCGGCGGTGCTCCTGCCGATCCTGCCTGTCCATGCGCAGACCGTCGATCAACGCACCGGCTACTGGTGGTATCAGGCGCCGCCCAAACCCGCCGACGATGAACCCGATCCCGACGCGCTCGTCAAACCCCGCATTCCACCGATGGTCGAGCTGGCGACATGGACGCCGCCCAAGATCAGGAAGCTTATCGAGGAGCAACGGGATTACGCGGCGACCGTGCTGACGGTCGATGCGGTGGCGGATTTCTGGCGCCTGCAGGACTTCGCCCGGCGCAAGGCCCGCGCCTTCGCCGGCGTCACCCAGATCGCCATGCTGCAAAATCCCGAACTCAACGCCAAATCGGCGAACCCTATGGTCGGCGAGGCGCGCGATCAGCTTTCCGCGCAGAAGGATCAGGTCCGCCGCCAGTATCTGCGCAGCCGGTCCAATGAATTCGCGCTGGTCATGTTCTCGCGTTCGACCTGCGGCTATTGCCGTGTCCAGTGGCCGATCGTCCAGCGCTTCCAGGACGAGATGGGCTGGCAGGTCACGCTGCAGGACATCGATCGCAAGCCCGAACTCGCGCAGCGCTTCGGGGTCGAGGTCACGCCCACGACGATGGTGATCCGGCGAGGCAGCCAGCAGCGCATGGTGATCGCGAGCGGAGTCGAGGCCTATCCCAACCTCATCCAGATGGCCTACCAGGCAGTCCGGTTGCTAGCGGGCGATATCCGGCCCGAACAGTTCCTGACCGGTGCGGGCGAGGAAGACGGGTTCTTCGACGCGCTCGCCAACGGCCCGGTGTCGGCCACCGATCCGCGCGTGCTGGGGGGCGATCTGGTGGACGTTCGGATGGAGCCCCGGCCATGATCCGCTTCGCCCCCATCCTGCTTGTGGCGCTGGTCATGGCGAGTGCACCTGTTCAAGCGCAGGCGCCGACGCACGAACAGGCGATGCGCGCGGCGATCCACCCTGTCGCCACCGACCCGGAGATGCGCCAGTGGCTCGCCCGCGTTCCGGTGACGCGCGACTGGCCGCCCGACTTCGCCGAAACCATGAAAGGCCAGGCCCCCGCGTTCATCGTCGAGATG
Organism: Sphingobium amiense; assembly: GCF_003967075.1. Classification (NCBI taxonomy): domain Bacteria; kingdom Pseudomonadati; phylum Pseudomonadota; class Alphaproteobacteria; order Sphingomonadales; family Sphingobiaceae; genus Sphingobium; species Sphingobium amiense. Next base: position 1,400,478 of record NZ_AP018664.1, on the reverse strand, counting down.
AGCACGGCGCCCGGTTGCATCCCCTGCGCCGATCTCTGGGCGCGGCTTGGAACCCTGGGGCAACGCTATGGCTGGAAGGTCCGCACGATCGGCAGCCAGGAAGCGATGCTGCGCTCCGGGCGTCTCGGCCTGCCCTGGGTCGGGCACCCTGTCGCCTGGGTCCGGCCCGTCTCCGACTCCAATCGCGTCATTCCCGTCGCGATCGGCACCGATCATGCGCCCAACCTCGCGCGCAATCTCTACCTCGCCGCCAAGATGCTGACCGGGGTGAAGCCCGCTGTCGGCGTGCGCGGCATGGCCAAGTTCACCGGAATCGTGGCCGCACCCACGCGTCCCTCCTCCAACAGGGCAAGGAACTGACATGGGGAGCCAGCCCCTTGCCCGCGTAAACGAAAGCTGCCCGCCATGGCAAACCCGCGCCGCCGCCTGACCCTGCTCGCCCTTCCCCTGCTGGCTTGTCTGTCCTTCGCCTCGCCCGCGTCCGCGCAAAGCTGGGCCGAAAGCTGGTTCGACAATGTGACCTACACCAGCCCCGGCTCCTTCGAGGACCAGACCCGCGGCTATATCACCGCGGGCGGCATGTCGGGCCGGATCGATGTCCATAACGACTATCTCATGTCGGTCACGCTGCCCAAGGTCCGCGCGGGCTGCGGGGGAATCGACATGTTTTTGGGCGGCATGTCGTTCCTCGATCCCGACTATCTCGTCCAGAAGCTCGAAAGCATCCTTCAGGCTGCCCCGGCTGTCGCTTTCCAGTATCTGTTGGAAACCCTCGATGAAAAAATGGGTAACATCATCTCGAAGATGGAGGCGGCGACCAATTTCCTGAACTCGATCCAGGTCAACGATTGCCGGCTCGCCAACCGCATGGTCCAGATCGCCCGGGGCGACGACAATATGTCGGGCATCATCGAGGAGATGACCGGCTACAAGAGCGTCCGCGAGGGCTTCTCCAAGAGCTATCAGCAGAGCCGCGAGAAGATCCAGGCGAACCAGGGCAATCCGACCGAGGATTTGCGCGATGCGCTGGAAAACTGCCCGGCGGAAGTCACGGAAATCTTCAAGACGGGCTCGCTGCTAGCCCATGCCGCCGCGCGTGTCGGCGCGTCCGACTGGGCCGGCGTCATGCGCGCCCGCGTTGGCGACGTCTATATGCGCTGGGACCCGGCGGACAAGGTTCCGCTGTTCACGGCCATCCCCGCCTGCGCACGGCAGGACACCGAGAGTGTCGACGATTTCCTGACCGGCAAGGTTCAGACCCGCGCGATCGCGGTGCCGCCGACCGCCGCCGACTGCTCGACCGACGGCAGCGGTAAGGGCGCGCTGGTGCTCGCACGCGGCCGGATGGAGTCGATCGCGGTCAAGATCCGCACGCGCGCCACTCTGACGACGGAGGAACGCCAGTTCGTCGCCAATGTGCGGACCCTGCCGGTCTATCGCCTGCTCGAATGGGGCGTGCGCCAGGGGCTGGTCGAGAGCGTGATCGGCGATACCGACGAGCTGGTTGCGCTGACGCTCGCCTATCAGATGCTCAACGACCTCACGCGCAGCATAGATTTTGCCGTGTCGAATGCCGAACGCGGCGTGACCGCCGCCGGTGCGGCCGATGCAGGCAGCGCCAGGATCTGCCAGACCCGCATCCTCGCCAAGGGCATCGAGCAATTGAGCGGGCTGCGCGACGAGGTGCTGCGCCAGCGCGCGCAGATGCGCCAGTCCTACATGGCTGCGCTGAACCAGGCGAACCTCTCGGCCAACTATGCCGGGGTCGTGCGCCAGCGCGACCGTGATGCGCGCGACGCCGCCGGCGCCGCCGCCAACCGCAACCGCTGACGGAGGGCCGCGTCATGCACCGCTTAGTTCGCGCGATCTCGGTCCTGATCGCTCTCTTCTCGGCCAGTCCCGCGCTGGCGATCGATGCGAGTTTCCACACCTATGACGGCTTTGCGGAGACGGTGGACGCCTTCCGCCTCGTCTCGATGATCTTCGGGGATTCGCGTTACGAGACATTGGTGCTGATCGTCGCGGTGGTGGGCATCGCGCTCGGCGTGCTGCTCGCGAGCATCCGCGGGCAAGGCATGGGGCTGGTCGCCTTCGGGTTCCAGATGCTGATCGGGGTCGGGCTGTTCGTCGGCCTGGTCGCGACGACGGGCACGGTCCACGTCTACGACCGCGTCCGCAACGCCTATCAGCCGGTCGGCGATGTGCCGAACCTGATCGTGCTGGTCGCGGGCATGACCAACATGATGGAACGCGCGCTGGCCGAAGTGATCGACGACAACACCACCGATCCCCATGCGAAGCTGGAGTTCGGCGCGGGCGGGCACAGCTTCGATCTGTTCCTCAATGCCGCATCCCCGCGCGGGCCGATGACGGACACCTTCCTCGACGCAACGATCAAGGACTATGTCCGCCAATGCTATCCGGTCGCGCGCGTCTCGCCCGCCTATGGCGTCGACGACGATCAGCTGTTCCGCACGGCGACCGATCTTCCTGCCGCCTTTGCCGCGATGGCGGGGCCGGCGACCTTCAGCACGGTGTTCACGTCCACCGACAAGGGCGGCACGACGGTGAGCTGCAACGAGGCGTGGGAACATATCTCGACACGCCTCTCCGAACCTGCGCTGTTCGACAATTATGTCGCGCAGGTCTGCACCCGCACCGGCTACGACATCGGCAACGCGACACAGCTTCAGCGCTGCCGGTCCAACATCGGCGAACTCGGCCAGATGATGATGGATACGCCGCTCTCGCTCCAGCAGTTCCTGACCAATGTGATGCTCGGCAGCACGGTGGGCGACGTATTGTTCGAGGATAGTCCGGCGACGGCGGCGCGCGTCATGGCCAATCGCGCCGTCGTCTCGTCTGGCCTCGCCACCATGTCGACCGCGAACGAGTGGATGCCGACGATCCGGGCGACCGTGTTCGGGATCATGCTGTTCATGATGCCCGTCGCGCTGCTTTTCATCCTGACCCCGATCAACCTGCGCGTCGCCAGCTTCGCCCTCGGCCTGTTCGTCTTCGTGGCGCTCTGGGGCGTGATCGACGCCGGCATCTATCAGCTGACGCTGGGCCGCGCGACCGATGTGCTGGCCGAGATGCGCGCCAACCATGTCGCGGCGAATGCCTGGATGCTGGCGCCGTCGTCCGCGATGAAGGCGCTTGCGATCTTCGGGAGTTTCCGCACCGCGTCCGCGGGCCTCGCCGGGGCCTTCGTGTTCACGGTTTTCCGGTTCTCCGGCAATGTGTTCACCTCGTTCACATCCGGCGCGCTCGGTGTGCAGGGTCAGGGCACGGCGGCGGCCGCGCCGCTTGCCACCAGCGAAGGCTATGCCGGCGCGCTCGAGGCGCAGGCGGGGGCCGCGGGCACGATGGCGCGCCGGGGCGCGGCCTCGAACTTCGGGGACTTCGGCGAACGCTCGACCTTCGGCGCCAACCGGGCGTTCGGTGCGGCGAGCAGCGTGCTCGGCGAACATGGCGGCGGCGCCAGCGGAACGGCCGCATTCGGCATGGGCAAGCTCGATGCGGCGCGCGAACTGGGCGGGCTCTCCCCTGCCCTCACCGGCCGCAGCCTCACCGATCCCGCGACCGTGCGCGCCGTGCGCGACAATGCCGCGACCAGCGCGATCCACAATTTCGCGGAGAAGGATGCGCTCCGCAGCCTTGGCACCGGCTATTTTGGAGAGGGACAGTCCGGGGAGCGTTCGTTCGCGGCCTTCACGCAGAAGATGGTCCAGTGGAAGGCGTTCGGGGATACGCGCGCCTATGACATGATGCTGTCCGGCGCGCAGCGGCATTTCGAGAGGAGCGGCTACGACCAGCAGGATGCCGCGCTCAAAGCCTCGACGGTGATCGCGCAGGCGTCGGCCGATCCGACCTTCGCCAAGCTGATCGCTAATACCTTCGACCAGGAGCAGATGCTGAGGAACGATCTGACCGGCGCGCAGATCCAGGTCGGCGCGATGGAAGGCAGGCGCGATTTTGCTGGCGACAATGTAAGGCGGATCGAGCGCGGCAATGTCGCGACCGAGCAGGCGCATAGGACCGGCAGCAATGAGGGCCAGCGCAACGCTTCCTCCATGCTCGGCCTCTCCGTTCAGGAAACCTCCCGACGCGTCGCCTTTATCAACGCGCTATCCGGAGAGGCTCGCTCCACCGCCATTTCCCAACTGTCGCGCGCAACGGGCAGAAATGAAGCGCAGGTCATGCGGGCGCTCGAAACCTACAATGCCGCCGTGCAGGTCGGCACCGCCGACGGTGCGACCGCCGAGGCCGCGCGCGAGGGCACCAGCGTCTATGGGCGCACCCGCGAGGCAGCGGGCTTCGATTTTGCCGAACGGTCGGGCAAGCTCGACGCGCAGCGTGAGGTCGGTCACGACGGGACACGGTCCGCCGCCCGGATCGGTGAGCAGCGGCGGCAGGCCGACAACGCCGGGTTCGCGGAAGGCGCGGCCGCGGCGGGCATGTCGGTGCGACAGGCCGCACATCTCGACAGCTTCATCCGCACGCTCAGCCAGGGTGCCGGCAATCAGGTCGATATGGCCGAAGGCGGCGCGGCAGGCATCGCTGATCGCGCCCGCAACGAACGGTTGACGCGGATCATCGACAATGAGCGCTTGACCCGCATGCAGAAGTTGCTGGCCGATCATGGGGTGGACATGTCGAAGCGCGAGATCGCCATGGCGCAGAATGGCGATCTGAGCCTCAATCTTACCCCGGAGACGGCGGCGCAGATGTGGCGTGGCGGGCTCATCAACGAAAGCCAGCTCGGCGCGGTCGCCAATGGCGGGCGGGCAAGGTTCTCGTTCGCCGACAACGATCTTCTCGTCTCCAGCTCGGTCGGGTTCCAGCAATCGGCACGCAACGACACCTCCACGCGGTTCGAGGCGGGCAAGCAGGCAGGCCCTGACACCATTGAACACTTCCTCAGCAGCGGCGAACAGGGCCAGGCGATGATGCAGAACTGGCTGCGCGGCGGGTTCGAGATGGATCGGCATGGCAACTGGCGGCTTAACCCGCAGGTGGCCGATACGCTTACGCGCGACGTCCAGGCGATCATCGCGCAGACCGGATGGCAGCGCGGGCTCTCACGATCCGCGCAGGACCAGACCACGATGGGGACCACTATCGGCGCTCATGTTGGCGGCACTATCAGTGCCAATGAGTCGGAAGCGACGGGCGGTCGCGGACAACCTAGCGGCAAAGGGCAACAATCGAACCAAAGCCCGATCACCCAAAAGGGACGCTCCACATCGGGGCGTGTCGGTGGGAGTCTTGGGTTTGAGAGCCGTGACGTTGGCACCACGAGCGAGACGGCGCAGTCAGCGATTGATATCGTGAACTACGACGTCCGCAATGCAATAGCAGCGGCTGAACGGGCGGCTGCCCGCTCCGGCAGCCCGGAAGCGGCCTTCTCGCGCGAACTATCGGAACGCATTCTTGGCCCGAACGGGATGCGCAATCGCTACCTGCAGGATGCGGATTCCGGGCGAGCTACGTTCGATATCACCGGTCCGCTCACCTCAATCGAACAGAATTCCGTCCTGAAAAGTGGTCGGTTCTCGACCGATCTCGATAACAGCCCCGGCGACGGGGACAGTAGCTTCAAGAAGCGTTAAAGTCGTTTGTGAGGCCAGTGAGAGCTCAAAGGATTTCCGATCCACAATGCACCAGACCTCGGATCGAGAATATCGGAGCTGGCATGGAGATCCTCCATTGCCCGATCATGCTCCTCCCATACATCGGCGATTCTAGCTACCGTTTCATCGGACAGCGAAGTTCCGTCACCCTGCTTTGGAAACTGCGCGAGCCAATGCTGTGCATAGCCGATTCCGAGCACCATAAGCGCCATCATCGGGAAGAACAGGACGTTGAGAAAACCGGCCGCCGCGCTGTCGTAGAACGCCTCAAGCGGCGCGATCCTGGTCGATGCAGCCATGCCGATCCACCAGACCGGAATTGCCGACCACCACAGCTTCGCGTACCACGGACGCCAAAGCCAATCGGCCGGTTTCAGCCGAGGCGATGCCGGTTCGGGCGCTTGAATATGGGCGGCGTTGTTCATCGCTATATCCTCACTGGAGGACTATAGCAGAATTCTGTCGGTGTTCCATCATTTGTGAATCGGCTCGATCTGGAAACCGATTGGGAACAACGCTTCTAATCTATCGGCATTGACCCATCTTTGCGAACAGGGATCGATGTGGCGGCGTCAATTCCAGAGAGAGGGTATTGGCGCCGCCGCAATAACCGTCACCAATGTCAATGCATGACGGTCGTTCTTGCCAGTTCCGGTAAATGTCGCGGTTGGGACAGCTTTTGCGGTGTCCAACACGGACTGCGTCTCAGCCGCTTCTGCTGGGCATATGACTTACAAGGTCGGCACGAGACCGTGCATTTTCCATATCTCGAGCATCTCCATCCCCGGGCAACCCCCTTCTCGGCACCTCCGCTGATGCGAGCGGCGGCGCGACCTGTAAGGCTGGCAGTCATGATGTTTTCAAAATCTGAAGTCCGGCTAACGGCTCGGAAACCATAAAATAGCGCATGGCACCTTCGCGCAAAGAGCCAGCGCACAACAATATCCAAGTTGGGGGTTGTTGTTGATGAAAATCCCGCGATTTCTGTCATGCTCCTCTGCAACTAAGAAGGAGGTGAGAGCATGGGGAGCGGTAACGAGCCGGGCAACGACGAATTAAAAGAACAAGCGCTGGAAATGATGGAGCAGTCCTTGGCGATCCTATACGCCTTGCAGGAACCCGCTGCTGCCGATCTCCACGATGTGATTGAGAGGGTCATGGGGTCGTCGGGCAAGATGGGGGAAGAAGGCGAGGTATGGGATTCTGTTTTTACCGATCTACCGCACCTGACCATGCGGGCCTTGTTCCTTCATCGCAATGACGGCTTTACCGTTGGCCAGATCGCACGCCGCCTCCGCATCAGCGAGGCCGACGCGGCGGAGCGCCTCGACCACGCTGTGCGCTATGTTCGCGCGCCTGCATCACCAAGAATATAGCCAGCGCTGGCGGAAAGACATTGCCCGGCCATTCCGCCAAAATCCATGTCGAACCGTAAGCCTTCAATGTACCTGCTGGTCCCAAACGCGAGCGGCTCCCTCTCCCATCACCTCCACCCTTTCCTCGCTGCTCCCGCACTTCACCTAACCACCACCCTTCCGCGCTGCTCGCCGCAAACAGGCTGACCTGCAGGCGTCGGAGGGGCGCCTGACCTATCCCGGCAGCAATTGCTTCTCCAACGCGGCAACAAGCTCCTGCCTCTTGCCAGGGTCCAACCGGTCCAGGTTACGTTGCTTCCACAAAACCGCGGGCAGTCGCCTCGCCTCATCAATGCCCGCAAGCGCCCAGTCCGGTTCACCACGCTTGAAGCCGACAAGGAATTGCCGATGAGTGTCAGGCATCCCGGCAACCATGCACGCGATGATGTCTTCACGCGCTGATTCCAGTTCCGCCAGAGTGATCGGCTGGTGAGTCATTCCGACGAAACCGCGCTCGAACTCCTCGGCGAGCGGTTTACGGGCGGGAGCGAGAACCTCGGCCATCGGGCGATTATGGCTGGCGAGGTAGACGAGAAATGCACGTCGCAAATCGTCTGTGACGCCTTCGTTCGCCAGCAAGTCGCGGACGTCGAAGAGGTCGCGAGGGTGCTGCCGGTCGAGCGCCGCCACGATTTTTCCCGCATAGAGATCGGCGAAGGACACCACCTGAATCTCAGCAAAACCAAAGGCGTCCTCGACTGCGGGAACGACACCCATAACGACGGGATCATAGACCGTCCCGCGCAACACTGGCGTGACCTCGATCTTGATCTGCACATCATCCGCACGAACGATGAGCTTGGTGACGATTTTTTCGTCAGCGGAACGCGACGCATGAATCCTGGCTCCGACCAGTCCTTCCTCGATGCGTTCCTTGATCCGCAGCATCGCCGCATCGATCGTGGCGAGCGAGGTCGCGCGGTCCTCGATCGGCAGATAGGTGAGGTCGATGTCCACCGAAAGTCGCGGCAGGTCACGCACGAACAGATTGATCGCTGTTCCGCCTTTCAGCGCGAAGATATCCTCCTTCGCGACGTGAGGCATAACACGCAGAAGAAGAGCGACCTGTCTCCGGTAGCCGTCGAGAAACGCCATACAGCTATTCTCCCGCCAGGTCGGAGGGCACGGTGATGTTGTAGCGCCGGTCGAGCTTCCCTCCTTTGACCAGGACGCGTTTGCCCGATCCGAGATCCAGGCGGGAAACATCGAGCTTCGAACGCCAGGCATGGCCATGGCGATCCGCGAAGAAGAGGAAGAGACGCTTCACTTTTACGCTCGCGCACGCCTCAAGAAGTGTCTGAAGGCGACGTGGGCTGAGGTCGCTCATTCCTTCCATCAGCATGTCGACCTGATGGAAGCTCTCATGGGGAAGCTCATCGAGCAGTTCGAGAACGGCGCGTTCCTTGCTCGAACAGCGGATCGGCAAGGTCGTGCCGGCGGTGCTGGACATCCGGGGCGCAGGCTCGGGAGGAATCTCGCCGTCGACTGGAAACAGCCGGAGGCTGTTATGCCAGCGGAACGAGACATCGAGTGGCAGGCTGTCGAGCCATGTCGGCGGCCGGCTTGGCCCATAGAGATGGACTTCGCGCACCGTTATGGAGAGATAATGAGCGTAGCCCTGCTGTTCGAGCGCTGTGCGCCCGCCAACTGTCAAAGGCAGGTCCAACAGGGATTGCAGTGAGATAACGGCCTGTTCCCAGGTGAGCGGTCCACGCGAGCGGCGATAGACGCGCCGGGTCGGGCTATCGAGCCATCCCGCGCGAACATATTGGCTCCGCAGCGATGATGAGTAACCATGGGCTTCCATCCATGCCGCGTCGACCAGCAGGCTCTCTGGGAGATCCCGTTGCAGCCGGTTTAATTTTCCTAATGTTTGCGAAGCCATGCTATGCATTTTGACAGATTGGGAAACTACTGTCGAGTTTATTAATTTCGAAATTAGCTAAGCCTTGCTTGGCATTATCAGAGCTCGGCAAACTGGATCGTGCGACCGTAGGTCAATACACTTATCCGCCCTAGGCATGGCGGTTCGCGGGCCAATTGACGGGATGCGCAACACGGCGACACCGACAGGACTGTCAAGGACTGCGCCGTTTCGCCCTGTGGCGCGGGCGGCGGGGTCCAGCCTCAATGATCCCTTGGTCGTTTCGAAGGATCTGCGCGTCGATGAGCGCCCTGGCGACAAGCTCTGAGCGCTTGTAGACGCCGTAACGCTGCTTTGCGTGGGAGACGAAATAGCGCACCGAGGTCTCGCTCAGACCGAGTATCTGGCTGATCTCCCAATCGCTCTTGCCGACGGCGACCAATGCCGTGCATTGAGCTTCGCGGCGCGTGAGCCTGGGTACGTCATGTCCGCGCGAGGCATGATGTAGTCTGAGGCCCGCCTTGAACCCGAAGGCAGCGACGATGTGGAGCGTCGTCAGTAGCGATGGCGAAGCCATGATCGGCTCCGCGCGTGCGAAAGTGCAAGACGCATGGGATTCGCTCGGTATGTGGAGCGGCACGGTGACACCGTGGACGAGACCATGCAGCCGCGCTTCTTCGAACAGGGCTGATTGTGTGCCTGTGAGATCGACATAACCGGGAATCTCGTCCCAGCTGAACGGGCGGTCCAGCAACTGGCTCACCTCATAGACTGGATCGATGACGTACGCGTGGCTCTCGGTGTAGAAACGCACGAACTCCGCCGGATAGTTGGTAATAACCAGCGCCCGTTCGACCAAGCGTGGGAGGCCGCCATGTTGGATCATCGCGACATAGGGGAAGCCCATTTTCGTGGCGGCATCAGCTAAGGCGGCGAGCAGCGCTTCCATTGAAGAAGCGACATTGAAGCGTGAGAGTGTCTCACGCAGTCTGGCATTGACATACATGGCATCCTCCTTGGGTTGTGTTGGCCGTGCACCGGCAAACGTGCCAGAAGAAGCCGTTGTGATACCTATGGGAGATAGGGGGCATTCACAGCCGTCAGCCAGCGCTATGGCTGACGCGTGAGGCTGCTAGGGCAATCGTGGATTCGCTGTTTCGAAAACCTGGCTCAGGATCCGTGACACCGCCGCCGGTATTATTCTCCTGCGAAACCTGCGCGGAACCGTTCGGCAATCGTTAGTCTGAAGCATCGTTACGATGCCCCACGCAATTTGGTGTTCTGACATTCGACTGCCTCCTCACGCCATCGTGCCGATGGTTCGCCGGAACCTCGCCAACGCAATGGCGAAGAAGATCGCGCCGATAGCAATGATAGCCAGGAACTGGGGCCAGACCACGTCAAAGCCCGCGCCCCGGTAAAGGATGGCCTGCGCCATCTTCACGAAATGGGTGGTGGGCGCGGCCAACATGACCGTCTGGACGAACTCAGGCATGCTTTCGCGCGGCGTCGAACCGCCGGACAACATCTGCAACGGCAGCAGCACCAGCATCAGCAACAAGCCGAACTGCGGCATGGAGCGCGCGATCGTCCCCATGAAGATGCCGATGGAGGTCGTGGCGAACAGGTGCAGCCCCGCTCCGGCGAGGAACAGCGCGATCGACCCTTCGACGGGAACGGACAGTACCCCTTCCACCATCGCGAAAAGCGCGAAAGCGCAGGCGACCAGGACAACGAGCCCCATGGCCCAGACCTTGCTGGCCATGATCTCGAATGGCGTCACCGGCATCACCAGCAAATGTTCGATCGTGCCGTGCTCGCGCTCGCGGATCAGGGCCGCGCCCGTCAGCACGATCGACAGCATGGTGACGCTGTTGATGATTTCCATGACCGCGCCGAACCAGCTTTGCGCCAGCGTAGGATTGAACCGCACGCGCAGCGCCAGCTCGACCGGGACCGGCGTGCTCGCACGCGTGCCTTTCATGAATTCGGCAACTTCGCCCTGCACGATCTGCTGGATGTAGCCGCCGCCCGTGAAAGCCTGGCTCATCCGCGTAGCGTCAACGTTGAGCTGCAAGCCGGGTTGGCGTCCCGCAAGTACGTCTCGCTGAAAATCGGGCGGGATGTCGAGAGCGAACGTATAGCGCCCGGCATCCAGCCCCTTGTCCACTTCGTTCAGTCCCACGATCGAAGGGGGCGTGAAGTGCGGCGGATAAAAGGCGCCGGTTATCCGGCTGGAAAGCTGCGACTGGTCTTCATCGACGATCGCGATAGGCGCCTTGTGCAGCGTTTCCGGCATGGCGGTTGCCGCGACGTAGATCCCCACCGAGAACGAATAGAGGATCAGGAACAGCATCATCGGATCGCGCCACAGGCTGCGCAGTTCCTTGATGCCGAGCCGGTAGATGTTGGCCGCGTGGCGCATATCAGCTCTCCTGCTTGCGCAGCAACGCGACACACAGCGCCAGGATGACGGGAAACGTCGCGAACAGCACGAGAAGGTCGGGCCAGAGGTCGGCGAACCCCAGCCCCTTGGAAAAGACGCCGCGGCAGATGGTGACGAACCAGGTCGCGGGATATATCGATCCGATCACCGCGCCCGCCCCCTCGAGCGAGGACACCGGGTTGATCAGGCCGGAAAACTGCACGGCGGGCAGGATCGTGCCGATGGCGGTGGCGAACATCGCGGCAATCTGGCTGCGCATGAAGATGGAGAACAGCAGGCCGATGGCCGTCGCCGACAGCGTATAGAAGAGAGCGCCCAGCGTCATCGCGAGGAAACTGCCCGTCAACGGCACGCCGAACATCGTGACGGCGAGGAACACCAGCAGGACATAGTTCAGCATGGCGAGCGCGACATAGGGAAGCTGCTTGCCCAGCAGGAATTCCACCTTGCTGATCGGCGTCACGTAGAAATTGACGATGGATCCCAGCTCCTTTTCCCGCACCACGCTCAAAGCCGTCAGCATCGCCGGGAACAAGAGCAGCATCATCGGAATCACGGCCGGCGCGATGGCCACAAGGCTTTTCACGTCCGGATTGTAACGATAGCGCAGCTCGATATTGACGAGACCCATCGATGGCCGCGCACCTGTTTCCTGCACGGCCATTTCACTGAGCCAGTGGGCATGCAGGGCCTGGACATAGCCTTGCACGGTCTCAGCCCGCTGCGGCATGGCGCCATCGACCCATACACCGATCTGCACCGGCACGCCCCGGCGCAGGTCGCGCGCGAAATTGGGCGGAATCTCCAGGGCCACGCTCAGTTCGCCCGAGCGCATCCGCCGGTCCAACTGGCTATAGTCGGTGATCGGCGGCCGTTCGATGAAATAGCGCGATCCGGCCAGGTTGAGGACGTAGTTCTCGCTGGTGGTCGTGCCGTCGCGGTCCAGCACGGCGAACGGCAAGTCCTCCACGTCCATGCTGATGCCATAGCCCATGATGAACATCAGGATGACGCTGCCGAGCAGAGCCAGAGTGGCGCGGATGGGATCACGGCGCAATTCCAGCCCTTCGCGCCGGGCATAGCTCATCATCCGGCGCCGCATGAACCATGGGGAGCGGGCCGGTGCAGCCGAAATGTCCTGATCGGCCGCGGCAGGCGCGCCCGCAGGAACCGGATCGTCCCTCTTTTCTGTCGGCGTCTCGCCGCTCGCATCCTGAAGATAGGCGATGAACGCTTCTTCCAGGTCCGCCGCGCCGCGGTTCTCGACAATGGCGGCGGGAGTGTCGCTGACCAGCACCTTGCCCGCATGCATCAGCGATATGCGGTCGCACCGCTCCGCTTCGTTCATGAAGTGCGTGGAAATGAAGATCGTCACCTTGTCGCGCCGGGACAGGTCGATCATCATCTGCCAGAACTGGTCCCGCGCGATCGGATCGACGCCGGACGTCGGTTCATCGAGGATCAGCATTTCCGGCTTGTGGATCATGGCGACGGCTAGGCTGAGCCGCTGGCGCTGGCCCAGCGGCAAGGCGCCGGGCAACGCATCCATGATGCCATCCAGGCCGAACCGCTGCGCCATTTCCCTCACGCGGGCCGGCACGTCTTCGGCGGGAACATGGAAGAGCTGGGCATGCAGCTCGAGGTTCTGCCGGACCGTCAGTTCCGAGTAGAGCGAGAAGGCCTGGCTCATATAGCCGACGCGCCGGCGCGTCGCCATGTCGTCATTCTCGACCTCGCGGCCGAACAGCCAGGCCTGGCCTTCGCTGGCTTTCAGCAGGCCGGTCAGCATCTTCATGGTGGTTGACTTGCCGCAGCCGTTGGAGCCGAGGAATCCAAAGATCTCGCCGCGCTCGATGCGAAAATCGACATGATCGACTGCCGTGAAATCGCCGAAACGCATGGTGAGCCCCTGCGCCTCGATGGCGATCTCGGCCTCGCCGCCGTCGCTGCGCGGCGGAATTTCCACCGGCTTGTGCCCGCGGCGGCGCTCCTCGGGAAGCATCGAGATAAACGCCTGTTCCAGCGACTGTTCGCCGGTGCGTGCATAGAAGTCGGCTGCGGTGCCGGTGGCCAGCACCTTTCCCGCGTCCATCGCGATCAGCCAGTCGAAGCGTTCGGCCTCTTCCATATAGGCCGTGGCGACCAGCACGCTCATGTGCGGGCGGTTCGCGCGGATGCGGTCGATCAGATCCCAGAATTGCGCGCGCGACATGGGATCGACGCCGGTTGTCGGCTCATCCAGCAGCAGGAAATCGGGATCGTGGATGAGCGCGCAGCACAAGCCGAGCTTCTGCTTCATGCCGCCCGAAAGCTTGCCCGCCGGGCGCTTGCGGAACGGCGCGAGGCCCGTGCTTTCGGTGAGGTCGGCAATGCGGCGCTCGCGTTCGGCCGCGTCCTGCCCGAACAACCGCCCGAAGAATTCGAGATTTTCGTCGATGGAGAGCGTAGGATAGAGGTTCTTGCCCAGCCCCTGCGGCATATAGGCGATGCGCGGACACACGGCGTTGCGGTGGCGGGCCTCGGCCATGTCGCCGCCCAGCACCTCGACCCGGCCCTCCTGGATGGCTCGCGCGCCCGCGATCAGGGAAAACAGGCTGGACTTGCCGACGCCGTCCGGGCCGATCATCGCCACCATGCGCCCGGCGGGGATTTCAAGATTCACATCATCGAGCGCCAGCACCTTGCCGTAATGCAGGCTCACGCCCGAAACGCGGGCGACAGCTTCCGTCATTGCGGCACGTTGACGGTCAGTTTCGCGGGCCATTCGGATTTCGGATCGATCCGCACATAGGCCATGCCCGGAAGGCCGGTCTTGACCTGGGTGATATAGCGATCGAGCAACTTGCGATCGATCTGCGCCTTCACGCGGAACATCAGTTTCTGGCGCTCGCTTTGCGTCTCCACCGTCTTGGGCGTGAACTGGGCCACATCGGCAACGAAGCTGACTTTCGCAGGGATCGCACGATCCGGAAGCGCATCGAGCACGATGCGTACATCGCTGCCCAGCGCCACCTTGCCCGCGACCGTTTCCGGCAGGAAGAAGGTCATGTAGACGTCGCCCAGATTGACCAGGTTGAGCACGCGCCCGCCGCCACCCACGACTTCGCCCGGCTGGGCGACGCGATATTGCACGCGGCCGGCCGTCGGCGCCTTGAGGTCGCTGTCGCGGATATCGGCCTCGATCCGCTGGATGGTGGCGCGCACGGCATCGACCTGCGAACGCGCGCCGATCACCTGGTTGCGCGCCGTCGTGATCGCCGCGTCGACGGCCGCGAGTTGGGCGCGAGCGGCCTCCACTGCCGCCGCCGCGCCTTCGACGCGGGCCTGATCGTCATCCCGTTCCTGCACGGCGGTCGCACCTTCTCGCGCCAGCGTTTCCGATCGCGCCAGCCGCTTGCGCGCCGCGTTCAGCTCCGCCTCACGCTGGCGGACGCCGGCGAGAGCCGCCGCCCGGTTGCTCTGCTGCTGCGCGACCTGGCTGGTCGCGATCTGGATGCCGTTCAGCGCCTGCGCCAGTTGCGCTTCGGCTTCGGCCCTCTGGGCACTCAGCACGTCCGTATCCATATGGGCGACGACTTGCCCCGCCTGCACGAACGCGCCTTCGTCGACCAGGATTTCGCGGATGCGGCCGGGCGATTTGGCGGAAACGTCGATTTCAACGTATCCGTCATCCCAGACCCACGTGGCGGAAACGTGCCGGTCAAGCGTCTTAAGAGGGGGCGTTGCGCCCGGCGATCTTGGGGAAGTGCCAGGGCATGAGGGAATCGAGGTCCTTGTTGCTATGACCGTTGGCAAGCTTGGTGAGGGTGGCGGTGAGCCAGGCGAGCGGATCGACGTCCGAGAGTTTGCACGTTTCGAGAAGGCTGGCGAGCACCGCCCAATTGTCTGCCCCGGCATCGCTGCCGGCGAACAACGAGTTGCGGCGCGACAGGGCAATCGGGCGGATGCTTCTTTCGACCGTGTTGGTATCGAGCTCGACGCGGCCGTCGAGCAGGCAATAGGTGAGCTGCTGCCAGTGGTTGAGCATATAGTTGATCGCTTCGGCCATCTTGCCCTTGGCGCTGAACCGGCCGAGGTTCTTCGAGAGATAGTCGCGCAGGTTATCGAACAGCGGCTTCAGTATCAGCTGCCGCCCTTCGAACCGCGCCTCGGGCGAGGTGTCCCTGAGCGTCGCCTCGATCTTGTAGATCGCCGAGAAGCGACGGAGCACCTCGTCGGCAACGGGCTCCTTTTCGCGGAAATCGTAGAACTTGCGCCGCGCGTGAAGCAGGCAGAATGCGAGGGTGACGCCATTGCGGCGCTTGATCTCATTGTAGCCGGCATAGCCGTCCACCTGGAGCACCCCGGCGAAGTCGCCGAGATGGTCGATCGGATGCATGCCGCCGCGGCCGGCGGCGTACATGTAGACGACGGCGGGCGGCGCGAGTCCGCCCCATGGCCGATCGTCGCGGGCATAGGCCCACAGCTGGCCGCTCTTGGTCTTGCCGGTCCCGGGCGCCAGCACGGGCATGCGCGTCTCGTCGGCGAACAGCTTCACCGAACTTCGCAGCTCGGCGAGCAGATGCTGCCTGAGCGGAGTCAGCCACCATCCGACGCGCCCGACCCAGTCGGCGAGCGTTGCCCGGTCGAGATCGATCCCCTGGCGGGCGTAGATCTGGGCTTGCCGGTAAAGCGGAAGGTGATCGGCGTAGCGCGCGACGATGACCTGGGCGACGAGCGCGTCGGTGGGCAGGCCCTGATCGACGATGAAGCTTGGCGCCGGCGCCTGGGTGACGCCGCCCTCGTCGCAGCCGCGGCAGCCATAGCGCGGACGGCGGGTGACCAGCACGCGGAAGATGGTGGGCACGACGTCGAGGCGCTCGGTGACGTCCTCGCCGATGACATGAAGATCGTTGCCGCAGCAGGCACACTGCTTGTCTTCGATGTCGACGACCTGCTCGATACGCTCGAGATGGGCGGGCAGCGCTCCACGGTTGTTGCGGCGGCGGCGCTTTGTCTCGCCGGTCGCGTCAGCCTGGTCGATCAGCGCTTCGAGCCCGGCCTCGGCGCGCGACAAGGCAGCTTCGAGCTCTTCGAGCACGAGCTGGTACTGGTCGGGATCGAGCCGCTCGGCGCTCTGGCCGAAACGGTGGCGCTTGAACTGGTCGAGAATGTCGTTGAGGCGCTTGACCTCATCGCGGGCGGCCGCGAGCGCGTCCTCCATCTCGGCGGCCTTCGCCTCGGCGATGACGGCGGCGTGTTCGGCCGCTTTCGCGGTGGCGAGCGCGATGATCTCGCGCGCCTCAGCTTGGGCCGCAGCGCGGGCGAGCGCCTCGTTCTCGGCGTTGATGCGAACGATCTGCTGGTCGCGTTCGGCCGCCTCGGCGGTCAGCTTCGCGATGGTCGCGAGCAGCGCAACTGGGTCTTTGCAGGAGGCCGTCAGCGGGTCCATGGCAGGCATCGAATCACATGCGTAACGACGCGTCCAGCGCAGTTGACTCGGCCTGTCGCGACTATCTCACGCATCAGCGAAACCCTCGATTTTAGGCGGATTTACGCGCCTTGGCGCGCGGTGCCGACGCCAGTCCATGCCCGAGGTGAGTGCTGCCATCTGCGCCGCCGTGATCGAAAAACTGCCATCGACCGCCGGCGGCCAGGCGAATCCTTCGGCGGCCTCGGCGCGCTTGGTCATCAGCCAGATGCCGGTGCCGTCGAACCACAGAATCTTCAGCCTGTCCTTCCTCTTGGAACGAAAAATATAGGCGACTCCGCGCCACGGATCCTGGCTCAACTCGTGCTGGACCTTGGCCACCAGCGTGTCGATGCCGCAGCGGAAATCGATCGGCTTGGTGTAGATCAGCACCTTGGCGTCGCTGCCCGGCCCGATCATCGCGCCCTCAGCAGCGCTGCGATTACCGAGGCGACCAGCGTCGAACTTGCGCCGTGGGCGACCATCACTGGCACGCCGCGCACTTCCATTGCGACCTGCACCACCGCGTCCGGCAGCAGCCGCGCGTTCGCGGCCTCCGGTTCGAGCAGCACCGCCGGCACCGATGTCGGCTCGATGACCGCCGGCAGGAACATCGCCCTGTCCTCGCGCGCCGCGTCCTCCGCCATCTCGCGCAACTCGCGGCGCCAGGCATATATCTGGGCCGGAAGGACATCGAAACACGCGGCCACCTCCGCCATGCTGCACGCCGGATCGAGCGACAGCTCCACCACCGCGCGCTTCTCTTCCAGCGTCCAGCGCCGTCGGCGCCCGTTCTCCACGCCGCCACTGCCGTCGATCTCTTGCTCCACAGTCACCCCGCCGAATCAAATTACGCGATATGCACGCGGGACACTCAAAGCTCATGGCCATCTACGCCACGTGGGTCTGGGATGACGGATACATTTCAACCGCTTCGATCCGGCCGTTACCGCCGACGATGCCTTCGGGCAAATCGCCGGGCTTGAGCACCTGCCAAAGGAGCAGAGCTACAACGACGAGCGCCGCCGCGATGCCGCCCCTGATGAGCCATGTCTTCCGGGACGCCGTCATCACCTGTGTTCTCCGCCTTGATCGTTGCTGTCGTGGACGACTTCGGCGGGACCCCCGCCAAGCGCCGCGTAGAGGGCTATGCCGCTCGCCAGATGAGCGCGGCGCAACTGGATCAGCGCCTGTTCGGTGTCGAAAAGGTCGCGTTGCGCGTCCAGCACTTCCAGATAGGCCGAACGCCCGTTGTCGAACCGCAACCCGGCCAGCCGAGCCCGTTCGCGCAAGGCGTCCAGCGAGCTGCGCGCGGTGTCGATCCGCAACGCCAGTTGCCGGCGCCGGACCAGCGCGTCGGAAACATCACGAAACGCGCCCTGCACGGTCTTTTCATAGCTGGCCACGGCTTCGACCTGCCGCGCTTTCGCCAGATCGAGGTTGCCGGAAAGGCGGCCCGCATTGAACAGCGGCAGGGCGATCGTCGGGGTGAAGCTCCACGCGCGGCTCCCGTCGCCGAACAGCCCGTCGAGATCGGAACTCGCCGTGCCGAAGGCACCCGTCAGGCTGATATTGGGAAAGAACGCCGCCCGCGCCGCGCCGATATCGGCGTTGGCCGCCCGCAATTGATATTCCGCCGCCACGATATCAGGCCGGTTGACCAGAAGGTCGGAGGGCAAGCCCGGCGGAAGGGCGATATCCGGTCCGGTTTCGGCAAGACCGAGGGGCCCAGGCACGATCTCCACGGGCCGCCCGACCAGCAGCGCCAGCGCGTTGCGGTTCACGTCGCGGTCCTGCTCAAGCGCTTGCAGCGCATCCTGCGCCTGCGCCAGCAGCAACTGCGCCTGGGTCATTTCCAGTTTGGAACCTGAACCAACTTCATAGCGGCGACGCATGATCCGCAGCGAGTCCTCGCGCGTGACGATCGTCCGCCGGGCAAGCGCGAGGCGTTCCTCATATTCGCGCTCCAGCAGATAGCCATTGGCGACCTGCGCGATCAGGCCGGTGGCAACGGCGCGCTTCGCCTCTTCCGTCGCCAGATAACGATTGCGCGCGGCGTCGTTCAGGTTGCGCAGACGGCCCCAGAAATCGATTTCCCAGCTCGCGCTCACCTGCGCGGTGACCTGCTTGATGTCATAGCTCTGCGTGCCTGCGCCCGGCAGGCTGATGATGGAACGACCCCGCGTGCCGGTGCCGACGGCGTTGAGTTCGGGATAGAGCGCCGATCCCTCGATACGCCAGGCCGCGCGCGCCTGATCGACGCGGGCCGCGGCGATACGGATATCGCGGTTGTTCTCCAGCGCGGCCGCGATCAGCGCACGCAGATGCTCTTCCCGGAAGAAATCATGCCAACCGATCCGCGCGATGGACGCGCCCAGCGCGGCTGGCGCGGGATAGTCCTGCGGCACCGGCTGGGCCGGCCGGACATTGGGCGGCGCGAAGGAACAGCCGGACAGGAAAGATGGCACGATCATCGCCGCCATGACGGCCCGGAACCCGCATAAACGGCCAGTAATATGAGCGCGGCGAGCCATCTAGTCCGGTTCCATTCTGGTTCAAACAGGCGGTACGCCTATGGGCAAGCACCTCTCCGGACTATTAGTATCTACACTTAGTGGTTTTGATATTGCCCGGTATCACTTGCCGATCAAGCGCGAAAGCTGGAATGAAGCAGCGATGGGCCGCGAGCGATTCATGAAAGATGACGGCGCCGCATCGGGAACCGGCTCGCGTCTGCCTGCCCGCGATCCCAGGGGAGGAAGGCCGCCACAGGAGGTCGCAGCCCGGCTTGGACATCATATCCTCGAGACGGCGCTTGCCCAATTCATCGCCGGCGGCGTCGAGGGTACGAGTATGGAAGCTATCGCCGCCGCCGCACAGACATCGAAGCGAACGCTCTATTCCCGCTTCGGCTCAAAGCTCGCCCTGCTCGTCGCCGCCATGGAACACGGCCTTGCCCGCTATCTCGATCCGATCGCGGCATCGGTCCCTCGAGGAAGCACCCGCAAAAAAATCGCCTATATCGCTCGCAGGATGCTCGACCTGTCGCTTCAAGGCGATGTCGTGGGCATCGAAGCGCTCATCATCTGGCTGGCAAACCACAATCCGGGCATGATGCGGGCACAGCCCGCGATCGGCACCCAGTTCGGCATCGATCTGATGCAGACGATCCTTGCCGAGGCGAGCGAACCGAACAGCGAGGAAGCAGGCGATCTTCCGTTCCTCGCTGCTTTTCTCTTCGACGCGCTGGTCACCGTGCCGCGCCAGCGCATCCTGCAGCGCCATGATCTGCACAACACCACCCGGACAAAGGCTGCCTATATCGAGCGAGCGCTCGACCTCATGGCAAAGGCCATTCCGTTCCTGAACGAAGGGCGCGGTAACCGCCTCACATCCTGAAGCCCTCGCCAAGATAGCGATGCCGGACTTCGGGGTTGTCGAGTACCGCTTCTGGGCCGCCCTCGAACAGCATCCTGCCCTGATCGATGATATAGGCCCGCTCGACCAGTTCGAGCATCTCATGCACATTGTGGTCGGTCAGAAGGATCGCCACGCCTTCTCGCTTGAGCTTTCGCACCATCGCCTTGACGTCGGCGATCGACATGGGATCGATGCCCGCGAACGGTTCATCGAGCAGGATGACCGAGGGCGCTGCCGCCATGGCCCTGGCGATCTCGCAGCGCCTGCGTTCCCCGCCGGACAACCGCTGTGCGGGAACGTCGCGAATGTGGGCGATATTGAACTCGGCAAGAAGTTCATCGAGCCGCGCGGCAGCTACATCGCGATCGGCGATATGCAGTTCGAGCACGGCCGCGATATTCTCCGCAGCCGTCATGCCGCGGAAGATCGATCCTTCCTGGGGAAGATAGCCGAGGCCCAGCTTCGCTCTTCGATCCATGGGAAGCGCGGTGACATCCTGACCGCCAATCTCGATCCTGCCGGCATCCACGCTCATCAGGCCGGCAATCGCATAGAAGCAGAGCGTCTTGCCGGCCCCGTTTGGCCCCAGAAGCCCCACGATTTCGCCTGCCCGCACTTCGAGCGCGACATCGTCAAGCACCTTCCGCTTGCCAAAGGACTTCTCGATCCCGGCGATCGAAAGAACCGTCGGCGCGCGCTCGACTGCGACCGGTCCGATTGACGCGGGCGCAAGCGGCTCGCTCTCCGAACGCGCGGCCGGCGATACGAGTTGGGCATCATGCCCGAGATTTCCGCCAAGGTCCCTCAAAAGCCGGGTCAGTACGCGTCTCCATCCCGGCCGGCCAGCACCAGCGCAACCGCTGCCATCATGGCGATCTCGCGGATCATCCATTCTCCTTCAATTTCCCGCAAAATTGCCCGGGATGACGACCGCCGTACACTGTATCTCCAGGCAATGCATCGCCATCGTGAACTATACCTAGTGGCTTTACGCTCAATGATTGAGGCTCCTTTTTCTCCAGCAGGCCATGGCCGAATATCCCCGCGCCCGCGGTTGCGACTGGCCGTCAGACAGCCGTCCGGTCGCAACCAAGCTCCGTGCGGCTTGCATTCTATCTTACCTATGCAGTACCGTTCGGCATAAGAAGAACCGGGAGGGGCGGCCCAAACATCTGCTGTGGAATCCTGTCGGAGAGACGAGGCACCTTCCAGCGGAACTCGGAGTATATAGTCATGGCCACGTCCCCTCCGCCTTCCGACGATCCGCTGGACGGAATCAGCGAAACGCTCGACCGCACGGCATCGGCGGCCATCGCGCAGACGACTTTCGGCCTTTCGCCGGCCACGCTCCTGCTTGCCATGGCCGATTGGGGGATTCATCTCGCCACGTCGCCGGGCAAACAAATGCAGCTTGGCGCCAAGGCCATCCGCAAGCATGCCCGGCTTTTCGACTATCTGCAGCGCCGCATGGAAGACAGCGAGGCCGAACCGGCCATCGAACCATTGCCGCAGGACCGGCGCTTCGCCGATCCCGCCTGGAAAGAATTACCTTTCAATCTCGTCGCTCAGGCCTTCCTGCTCAACCAGCAATGGTGGCACGCCGCGACGACAGGCATTGGCGGTGTCTCGAAACATCATGAAGACATGGTGGAATTCGCCGCACGGCAGATGCTGGACATGCTCGCGCCGACCAACTTTCTCGCCACCAATCCCGTTCTCCAACACAAGATCGCGGAAACAGGTGGCCAATGCCTGGTCGACGGCTTCCGGCACCTGGTCGAGGACATGCAGCACATGGCGCGCGGCCTGCCGCCGGTCGGCGCCGAAGCCTTTCGCGTGGGCGAAAACGTCGCCACTGCCAAAGGCAAGGTCGTCTACCGCAACAAGCTGATCGAACTGATCCAGTATGAACCGACCACGGACACCGTGCGGCCCGAGCCAATCCTGATCGTGCCCGCGTGGATCATGAAATACTATATTCTCGACCTGTCGCCCGAGAACTCGCTGGTCCGCTGGCTGACGGCGCAAGGCTTCACCGTGTTCATGATTTCGTGGCACAATCCCGGCAGTGCCGACCGTGACCTCGACATGGACGCCTACCGGCACCTCGGACCGATGGCGGCGCTCGATGCGGTGACGGCGATCACCGGCGCGACGGGCATCCATGCCATGGGCTATTGCCTTGGCGGCACGCTGCTTTCCATCGCGGCCGCGGCCATGGCGCGCGACGGAGATGACAGGCTCGCCAGCGTCACACTGCTGGCCGCACAGACGGAATTCAGCGAGCCGGGGGAATTGGGCCTGTTTATCGACGAAGGCCAGCTCAACCTGCTGGAGAACATGATGTGGAGCCGGGGCTATCTGGACAGCAGCCAGATGGGCGGCGCCTTCCAGGTCTTGCGTTCCAACGACCTGGTCTGGTCGCGTGTGCTCGCCACCTACCTGATGGGCGAGCGCGAACCGATGAACGACCTCATGGCCTGGAACGCCGACGGCACACGGATGCCCTATGCCATGCACAGCCAGTATCTGCGCCGCCTGTTCCTCGACGACGACCTGGCCGAAGGAAAATACCGGGTGGATGGGCGAACCATCAACCTTGCCTCCATCCGCAAACCGCTGTTCGTGGTCGGAACCGAGCGCGATCATGTCGCGCCGTGGCATTCCGTCCACAAGATCCACCTGCTGACCGGGGCCGAGATCACTTTCGTCCTGACCAGCGGCGGGCACAATGCCGGCATCGTTTCGGAACCGGGCCACAAGGGCCGCCGCTACCGCGTGTTGACCCGCGAGGTCGACGGCACCTCCTACGATCCCGAAGAATGGGCAAGCCGCGCCGAGCAAAAGCAAGGCTCATGGTGGACGGCGTGGGGAGAATGGCTGGCCGCGCGTTCGGGAGAACCTGGTGCGCCGCCGCCCATGGGCGCAGCGGACAAGGGCTATGCGGCGATCGCCGATGCTCCCGGCCATTATGTGCTGGAGCATTGAGCAATGACTGACGGAACCATGATCGAGAACCGCACCTTCGACGAGATAAAAGTGGGCGATACCGCCAGTATCTCGCGCACGCTGACCGAAGAGGACATCCAGCTTTTCGCGCTCGTGTCCGGCGACGTGAACCCGGCGCATATGGACGCCGACTATGCCGCGACCGACATGTTCCGCCGCGTCATCGCGCACGGACTATGGGGCGGCGGTCTCATCTCCGCCGTGCTGGGCACCGAACTGCCCGGCCCCGGCGCGATCTATCTCAGCCAGTCGCTGCAGTTCACGCGGCCGGTAGGCCTTGGCGACACGATCACGGCGTCGGTGACGGTGGCGGAAAAACGCGCGCACCATGATATCCTGTTCGATTGCCGCTGCGTCAACCAGGACGGCGAGGAAGTCATCAGCGGCCAGGCCGAAGTCAAGGCGCCGGCCGAGAAGGTCCGCCGCCCCCGTGCGGCGCTGCCGGAGGTCAGCCTGCGCGACCATGACGGCTACCGCAAGCTGATCGAGATGACCGCCAATGGCGTGCCGGAACCGACGGCGGTGGCTCATCCCTGCAGCGCGGCCGCCATGCTGGCCGCGATTGAAGCCGCCGAAGCCAATCTCATCATGCCGATCCTGGTCGGGCCGGAAGCGAAGATCCGCAAGGCGGCCGAAGACGCCGGCAAGGACATTTCGCCTTTCCGCATCGTATCCGCCGCCCATAGCCACGAAGCGGCGGCAAAGGCCGTGGACCTGGTGCGCGGCGGCGAAGCGAAGCTGTTGATGAAAGGCTCGCTCCATACCGACGAACTGATGGGCGCCATCGTGCGCTCCGCCACGGGCCTGCGGACCGAACGGCGGATCAGCCATGCCTATATCATGGACGTGCCGGGCCATCCGACGCCGCTCATCATCACGGATGCCGCGATCAACATCGCCCCGACGCTCGATGAAAAGGCGGACATCATCCGCAACGCCATCGACCTTGCCCATGTCATCGGCATCGAGAAGCCGAAAGTGGCGATCCTTTCCGCCGTGGAGACGGTCAATCCCGCGATGCAATCCACGCTGGACGCTGCCGCCCTGTGCAAGATGGCGGATCGCGGGCAGATCACGGGCGGCATTCTGGACGGGCCCCTGGCTTTCGACAACGCGATCAGCGAAGCCGCCGCCAAGGAGAAAGGCATCGTCTCGCTGGTGGCGGGCAAGGCCGAAATCCTCGTCGTGCCCAACCTGGAAGCGGGCAATATGCTGGCCAAGCAGTTGACGTTCCTGGGCGGCGCGGACGCGGCGGGCATCGTGATGGGCGCGCGCGTGCCGATCATCCTCACCAGCCGGGCCGACAGCCTGCGCACCCGCCTCGCCTCCTGCGCGGTCGCGGTGCTGATGGCGCGCGCCGCCACCAAGGCCGCGCCCGGCCTGCCGGGAGCGGCGAGCGCATGAAAGCCGTCGTCGCCATCAACTCCGGTTCGTCCAGCATCAAGTTCTCGCTGTTCACGCTCGATGGCCGGGACGGGCTGACGCTCTCGGCAGGCGGCAAGATCGAGAAGATCGGCATCGCGCCCAGCCTGCGGGCCCGCTCCGCGACGGGGGAAACGCTCATCGAGCGGGACTGGCCGGACGGCGCCGCGCTCAGCCATGCCGACCTGCTTATGGACCTCTTCGCCTGGGCAGGAGACCATCCGCTGGAAGGGCGGGACGTGATCGCCATCGGCCATCGCGTGGTGCATGGCGGCCTGGACTTCGTCACGCCCCGCCTGGTCGATGCCGACCTGCTGGACAGGCTGGAAACGCTGTGCCCCCTCGCCCCGCTGCATCAGCCGCACAACCTCGCGGCGATCCGCGCGATCGCGAAGCTGAAACCCGACCTGCCGCAGGTCGCCTGCTTCGATACGGCCTTCCACCACGACAAGCCGGACGTCGCCTCGCGCCTGGCCATCCCGCGCAAGTTCCACGATCAGGGCATCCGCCGCTACGGCTTTCACGGCCTGTCCTATGAATATGTCGCAATGCGTCTCGCGGAGATCGACCCGGCGCTGGCCGCGGGCCGCGTGGTCGCGGCGCACCTGGGCAACGGGGCCAGCCTCTGCGCCATGCGGGACTGCAGGAGCGTCGATACGACCATGGGCTTCACTGCGCTCGACGGCCTGGTGATGGGCACGCGCTGCGGCACTATCGATCCCGGCGTGATCCTGCACTTTCAGCTCCGCATGGGCATGAGCGCGGCCGATGTGGAGGACATGCTTTACCGGCAGTCCGGCCTGCTCGGCGTGTCCGGCCTGTCGAGCGACATGCGGGCGCTCGCGGCCAGCGATGCGCCGGAAGCGGAAGAAGCCATGGCGCTGTTCGCCTGGCGCGCCGCGCGCGAGACGGCCGCGCTCGCCTCGTCGATGGGCGGGCTGGACGGCATCGTCTTCACCGCCGGGATCGGAGAGAACGACGCCGCGATGCGCCAGCGTATCTGCGCACGCCTCGCATGGCTGGGCGTGGAACTCGACGAACAGGCGAACGCTGCCGGCGCCCCGCTTGTCAGCACGCCCGGCAGCCATGTCGCGGTGCGCGTCATTCCCACCGACGAGGAACGGATGATCGCGCTCCACACCTTGCACGTGCTGGGGGAGAATCCATCATGAGGCGCGCGATAAGCCTTGCCACCATCGCGCTTGCCGTCCCTGCCGCGGCTCATGCCGCATCGCCCGTCGAAATCCTGATCAGCGATGCCGGGCAGGAGGACGAAACCGGCGCTGTCCTAGTCGATCTGCGCCTGCTCAATGACAGCGGCGATCCGCAGGGCATGGCCCTTCCGGACCGCATCGAAGCGCAGGTGGAGCAGAGCGGCGTCTCTCGCACCGCCTGGCTGGAGCGCATGGCGACGACGCCTCCAAACCCGATCATTCCACCTGGCGGTTTCACGCGCGCGACCTACCGGCTTGCGCGGAGGACCAATCTGTCGCTGGAAGGCGCCGCGATCTCCGTTCCCGCATGGGGCACGCGGCAGATCACGCTGGCATTGCGGCCCGCGGACCGAGGGGCGCAAATAGCCACGAACACCTCCGCGCAATCCGGGCCTCCCAACGCGCCGGGGTTGGAAAACAAGGCTGTGCCGCCTCCCTCGGACCGGTCGGCGGGCAACGCCTTTTTCGCCAACCTGTCGGCCTATGAACCGATCTATGCTGTCTATGGTCCGGGCACCGACAGCGCCGCACGCATCCAGATCAGCTTCAAATATCAGATTTTCGGAACGAGACGCGCCCAGGGCTTGCCACTTTCCTGGCGCGACGGACTGCATTTTGCCTATACCCAGCGCATGTTCTGGGATCTTGGCGCGGATTCCTCGCCGTTTCGTAACATCGACTATCAGCCGGAACTCTTCTACCTGACCCCTTCAGCTACGTTGACACGCGGCATCTCGCTGAGCGCACAGGGCGGCTTTCGCCATGAATCCAACGGTCGCTCCGGTCTCGATTCCCGCAGCCTCAACACGCTCTATGTGGCGCCGATGGCCGCCTTCCCGCTCGGCGGCGGCTATCGCCTGTCGGTAGCTCCGCGCTTCTCCCTCCTTGTCGGCGACAAATCCGACAATCCCGATATCCGCCGCTACAGAGGCAATAGCTCGCTCTTCCTGGAAGTCGGGAAAGATGACGGCCTACGCCTTACGACATCCACGCGGTTCAGCGTCTCCAGCGGCAAAGGCGCACTCGCCGCCGATTTTTCCTATCCGCTCTCGCGGCTATTGGGCGGGGGACCCGACTTCTATCTCTTCGGCCAGAGCTTCATCGGCTATGGCGAGAATCTGCTCGACTATGATCGCCATACGACCCGTTTTCGTCTGGGCGTGGCACTGGTGCGTTGAAACCCGCCTTCATGCACATCACGCACTTGAGCGACGCCTCCTGCGACATCAGCGCTTCCTGCTCGACTTGAGGTTGCACTCTGGCAATAGTCGACACGCTCACAGCAAAAGTTCCGAGTCACCAAGAAGGAGCCCTTCACATGCCGTCACAATCGAGGCGCTATTCCAGCCCCTATGGTATGGCCGACCCGGCATTGGAGACCAGTTGGGGCTGGGTCCTGGCTTATGGGCTGCTCGTGATCCTGATCGGCGTTTTTGCGCTCCTCAACCCAATCGCGACGGGCTTCGCGACAGGTGTTTTCCTTGCCGTGGCGCTCCTCATATACGGAATACTGGCTATCGCGGCCGGGTTGTCCTCGCTCTCCCGGCGCGCACGCTGGATCGAGATCCTCCTCGGCGTGCTGAGCCTCGTCGCGGCCGCCATCACTTTCTTCAATCCCTTCGCCGGGGCCTTGACGCTCGTCGCGCTGATCGGCGCCTGGTTGCTCATCATCGGCGTTTTCGAAATCGTCGGCGCATTCCAGTCTGCGCATGACCGGGGCTGGCGCCTGCTACTCGGCGTTCTCGACACTGTTCTGGGCGGTCTCCTCCTGTTCAGCGATCCCGCGACCGGACTTGCCTTCCTGGCATTGGCGGTCGGCCTGAGCTTCCTGCTGCGAGGAACCTTCCTCATCATCCTCGCCATGGGTCTGCGCCGCATCGGTAAGCTATAGACTTAGTGCGGCAAGGGTGCCCTGCCCCGAACAACAAAGGAAACGCCAGGATGATCGGAGGATACAAACCGCTTTCGGTCTTGCTCATCCTGGCGGCAACGGTCGGAAATGCTCCGGCATCGAGCATTTCCGGGACTATCTGGCGCAACCCTGCAAACAGTGTGCATATCCGCGCGCAACCGTGCGACGACAGGATGTGCGGTGTCGTCGTCTGGGCTAACGACAAGGCGAAAGCCGATGCGCGCAAGGGCAGCCCGGATCCTCTGGTGGGCGCACAGCTGTTTCGTGATTTCGAGCAGGAGCAGCCCGGCGTGTGGCGCGGCCGCGTTTTCGTGCCCGATATCGGCCGGACCTTCACCGGGCGCGTCACGGTACTCGACAGCAACAGGCTCGAGGCGAACGGCTGCCTCGTCGGGCGCATCGGGTGCCGGTCGCAGATCTGGACGCGCGTCGAGAAGTAGACGCATGGATTGACAGGCTGAAAGACACCTCTCCCATCCGGCTCGCTGACCCTGCGCAAATGCGATAACGCCGAAGGCGAAATGACCGCGTGCCTGATTCTCTTCCTGATCGTCCTTGGTATCAACCTGTTGCCCGCGTTCGGTCCCCCGACATGGTCGATCATCGTTCTCTATGGCCTGACGACCGATCTGCCTGTCGCCTTGATCGTGTTCATTGGCGCGCTCGCGGCCGCTCTTGGACGTTTGCTGCTTGCCTGGGGCTTTCGATTTCTCAAGGACTATTTGCCCGCGAAACAAAAGCGCAACCTCGAAGCAGCGAAAAAAGTCGTCGAGGACCGACCGAAAAGCGCGATTTTCGGGCTCGCGTTGTTCGCGCTCTCTCCGCTTCCCTCGGCGCAACTGTTCGAAGCGGCCGGCCTTGCGGGTATCAGGCTGGGGAAGTTCACAGCAGCGTTTTTCGTCGGGCGTCTCGTCTCCTATTCGATCTATGCCGCGACAGCAGGCGTGATCCGCAAATCGAGCCTGGGTGACGTCTTTACCGAGCGCCTCACCAGTCCGTGGGGCATCGCGATGCAGATCGGCATGATCATCCTGCTTGCTGCGCTCGCCCAGATCGACTGGAGCAGATTTCTGCGCTCCGACAACGATCCGCGCTCAAGCGCATGATCTCAAGGAAACAGGTCCCCGTCGCAGACGGTCCATTCGTCGGCAACACGCAAAATTGAAGACGGCGCCGAAAGCCTGCTTGGGTCAAAGCTGCGATTCCAGCGGCAGAAGGCCAATGGCCTGTGCGGTTAGTCTGCGCCAGAACGAGGCTTCCGGTTCCCGGTCGTATCGGACGGGCACGCCGTTCCGGCTCCCGGCCCATGCCACGTCGCCATCCGACGTCAGACAGACCTCATAGCTGCGGGAGGGCGCGGTATCGCGCTGCCAGATGGCAGCCATCTTCCGGGCCAGGGCCTCGGACTCGAAGAGGACGCCCATTTCCGTGTTGAGGGAAGCCGAACGAGGATCCAGGTTCATCGAGCCGATGAACCCCATATGCCCGTCGGCAGTGAAAGCCTTGGTGTGCAGGCTTGCCCGGCTCGATCCTCGCAGGGAAAAGTCCCGCTCCTGATGCTCGGGGCGCAATTCCCAGAGCTTGATCCCTGCCTCGAGCAGCGGAACACGGTAGCGCGCATAACCGCCATGGACCGCGGCGACATCGGTTGCCGCAAGAGAATTGGTCAGGACCGAGACCGAAACCCCCTTTGCCGCAATCGCGGCGAGCGCCGCCGTGCCTTCCTCGCCGGGGATGAAATAGGGCGAAGTGATTTCAAGCCTTTCCCGCGCCGCATCGAAGACCGGCAGCAGGTCGTGCATCAGCCAGTTCTTGCCCTCCTTGCCCAGCACCTTGCGCGGCGGATCGGCGATCACGCGGGCGGCGCGAGTCCAGTCGGGCCGCGTGGTCTCGGGATCGAGAAGCGAGAGCCGTTTGGCGATGCGCTCCAGATAGGGGCGCGCGGCAGCCTCATTGGCAGCGTTGCTCAATTCGGCGGCGATCCGCGTCAGCGCCGCGCCAGGATCTTTCAAGGGCGAAAGCCTATCGACCGGCAACGCCAGGCCGCTGTTCCAGTAATCGTCGAAGATCTTCTCCGTCTGGGCGACGGCTGGCCCCATCACCAGCACGTCCATGTCGCGGAAATTGGTTTGCGTCGCGGCATCGAAATAGGCGTCGCCGATATTGCGCCCGCCAAGGATGGCAACGCGGCCATCAGCGATCCAGGCCTTGTTGTGCATGCGCCGGGTCACGCTGAAGGCGCGCAGCATCATTTCGATGCCGCGCCGCAAGCCGCCCTGCCGCGCCCGGGTCGGGTTGAAGATACGGATCTCGATATGCGGATGATGCGCCATGGCGATCATCGCATCAGATGTATGGCTGGTGCCGATGTCGTCGATCAGGATCCGCACCCTGACGCCGCGATCGGCCGCGGACAGGGCCTCGGCCAGAAGAAGGCGGCCGGTCAGATCGTCGTGCCAGATGTAATACATCAGATCGAGCGAGCGCTCGACCTTGCGCGCCGACAATCCACGTGCCGCGAAGGCGTCGAGATTCTCGTCCAGCAAAAGCAGGCCGCTCTCACCGGGGTGCGCATCCGTCGTGGCGCCGATACGCTGATCGAGCGGCGTCCGGCCGCGTTCGATCGACAGTGCGTAGGAAGGCTCCCCCTGCGCGCGACTGGCGAACAGGCCGTAGACCCAAGTCGCGAGCATCGACGCCGCGACGAAGCCCAGGCAGGCAAGGATGACGATCCGGATCAGACGGCAGCATCCGCCTGCGGCTGCTGGCGCACGAGCAGGACATCGCAATCGAGACGGCTGAGCAGCGCCCGCGCCGTGCTGCCGAGCACCGCCACCGTCAGGGCCGATCGACCGTGCGTTCCGATCACGGCCAGGTCGGTTTCGCTCAGCTTCACATGATTGCGGACAACCTCGCAAACCTCGCCATAGTCGACATTGATATCCAGCCTGTCGCGTGCGTCGGCGGGCAGATCGGTCCTGTCCAGAAAGGCATCCAGATCATAGGCTATCCTGGCCTGCAGCGCAGCTGCCGGCCCTTCCCGGCCCCGAAGTGCCTCCAGCGGCACGTGATAGGCGTGAACGAGAGTGATCTCGGCAGCGGGGAATGCGGCCATGGCCGTGCGAAGCGCCTGGGCCGAGCAGCCGGAGAAATCGGTTGCGACCAAGACCCGGCGATAGTGGTGCTGGGTCTTTTCCTTCACGATAAGCACCGGCGCATGAGCATGGCGTATCATGCGCTCCACGGTCGTGCCGATCAGGAAATCCCCGATATCGTCATGGCGCGAGATGCCGGTCACGATGAGATCCGCCCCGCATGCGGTTGACGCTTCCAGCACCGCCTGCGAGACGGCGCCGGTGGCGAGGCGTGTCTCGACCGGAATATCCGGGTCCGCCACCTCCGCCCGCAAGCGGGCATGAAGGCGACTCTCGGCGGCCTGCAGTCCGTCGAGCATGTCTGCGGGATCGGGATCCCTCTGAACGTGGAGAAGAACCAGATGTGCGCGCCACTCGCTCGCCAGCTGTATCGCGCGGTCGCGGGCTCGGTCGCAGCGACCGCTAAAATCGGTTGGAAACAGAATCGTTCGCGGGGTCATATCGACGCAACATATCAGCAGTGGTCCGCCAACCAAGGAACGTGTCGCCGTGTATTTGCAGGACGGACAGAAATGTTCTTCGGCAAGGATTCGCTGGCCGTCGCGAAGCAGACCGATATTATGGCCTGATCAGAAGAGGATGGATAAAATCACAACACCAGACATCATATTGCGAACCCCGACGCTCACTGCCGTGGCAACGGCCGGCGCATCCCACGCACCATCGACACGCTTCTCGCGCCGAACGCTTCTTGCCGGCACCATGACTGCCGCGCTCTGCCTGACCGCCGCTCCGATCCGCGCTATGGCGCTTGATCCAGGATCGATCGCGGCGAGCGTGGAAGCGTTACGGCCAGGAGAGTTCCTGTGGGCGCCCGAAGCGGCTCCCGATGGTCCGGTGGTCATCATCGTCAGCCTCGCCAGGCAGCGGGCCTATGTCTATCGCAACGGCGTCCTGATCGGCATCTCGACCGTTTCCACCGGCGCAGCCGGCCACGAAACGCCGACCGGGGTTTTCACCATCCTCCAAAAGAAAGTCGCGCACAGATCGAACCTCTACAATGACGCGCCGATGCCCTACATGCAGCGCCTCACCTGGGACGGGATTGCCATGCACGCCGGCAATCTTCCGGGCTATCCCGCCTCGCACGGATGCATCCGGTTTCCCCTGACGTTCGCCGAGCACCTCTATGATGTCACGCAGCTTGGCCTGACGGTCATCATCACGCAGGCAAGCGAGATTCCGCGCTTTGCCCCAGCTCCCCGTATCCTGCAGGATACGGCCCGGCGCTCGTCGTTCGGGAATGCCTTTTTGACGGTCTGGCAGCCAGAGAAAGCACTCACAGGGCCGATCTCCATAATCGTCAGCGCGGCGGACCAGCGCGCCGTGGTGTTGCGAAACGGCATCGAAATCGGTTCGGCGCCTGTCGCCATCCGCGGCAAGATCTCCGGCCTTCAGGCCTTCAACCTCGCCTCCATCGACGAACACGGGACGCATTGGATGTTCCTCCCTGTATTTGGCGGTGCACAGACGGGGGAAGTCTCGCGGCAGGACCGGGAGCGGCTAATCCTTCCCGAGGACTTCAGACGGGGCCTGCTGTCGGTGCTCAAACCGGGAAGCACGCTGATCGTCACGGCCGATACCCTCGAAAGCGGGAGTACAGGCACATCCCTGACCGTGCTCACGGGCGAGGATGCCCAAGCGGATACAAACGAACGATGACGTTGCGCAATCCCGACTTCGCGTCCATCGCAGCGTCTTACCGCCTGATTCCAAACAGCCCCCTGCCATAATTGCGAAGACCGGCCTAATTACGACATACTCACCAGAGGATTTGACTTCGATGTCCCGATCATTGCGCGTTCCAGTTTCCCTTGCCGCCGCCATCCTGCTGGGGCTGTCCTCGGCGGCTCCGTCACTGGCTGAAACCGCGCCCGCTGCGCCGCCTTCGGCCGACGCCACGGCAATCGCGGTACCCGACGGATTTGAGTTGGCGCCGGACGGCACAACTCTTGTCCACGTGGCCAGCGGCCTGCGCTTCCCGGAGGAATTCGAGGGCTTTACCCGCCTCAGGGAACGGGCATTCGATCCGGGCGGCGAGTATATCGCCATCGGCTACGACCGGCCACTCGGCACCGGCGACGATCGCATCGTGGTGCGGATGGCGGTGGTCCATATCGACCAGATGTCGCCACGCGACCACTATATGATCATGCGTCAGGCTACGATGTCCCATTTTGCCGCGCCGACCATCGTGTCGGAAGGACCGGCGACGATCCCAACCAATCGCCGCCTCAAGGCCTATCGCGGAACTTTCACCGGCTATCGCGACGGCAAACCATGGCGTTCCAGCCTGACGACAGTCGACTATGGCTATTGGAGCGGACGCATGACGGCCGCCTATCCCGAAAGCGAAGCTGCCGAAGCTGAGAAATATCTTGGCGTGCTGCTGGCGGAAATCCGCGCGCAGCGCCCAAAGGCGCCGAAACGGTAGACTGGGGACGATGCCCGCGCGAAACCGCTCACTTTGACGGAGCAAGCAGCGAGAGGAGGCGCCGCCAATCTTGTTCGATCATCCGCCAGCGAAAAACGGCAAGCATGTGGGTCAGCAATCGGGAAAGATAATTCCTTTCCCGTGATCGGGCTACGATTTCGTGGACCTCCCTTTCGGTCCACGGCTTCCATTGTCCAGCGACGGCGATCATGTTCGAGCGGAAGGCCGTATCACTTCATCTCGCAATATACGCTCGGTTTCCGTTATCCGAATGGGGATTGCCGCAGTTATTGAGCGACGCAGTGCAAGTTATCCTTGCCCAGTTCGGCTCCCGTTCCGCTATTTCCTGGGCTGGAAGCTGATGCGGCTTGTAAGCCCCTCTAACGCGCCTCTCACTCATACGCGACGTTCCGCAGCGATCAAAGCGGCCTGATAGGCCGCATCCTCACCCATAATCGCACGCGCTGTCGCGATTAGTTCAGGACTCGCATTACGTGGACGACCCGTATCGAACGGGGGGCTGGATCATATTCGATCGCGAGTTACGTAATTTTTGCAGTCTCTTCACCCCGAAGTTTCGCAAGAAGACGGATTCCGAAATCGATCCCCGCGGTCATGCGAAGGCCAAAGCTGTGAACATAGCCGTCATGCACGTCGAAACCATATTGGAGGCAGCCGTCGAACCGGATGATCTGGAATTGGCGCTGCCTCTCATGAGCCGCCTGCAGGAGGCCATGATCACATGAACTAGGCCGGGTCTCTCCAATCTCTATGGATTCAAGCGTGACGGCCCCTTCACCGAGTGCCGATTTCAGCGTGGTGCGACAAATGTAGACCGATTCAAGTAGGGATTGCTGAGCTATGCCGGCTACCAATCATCGTCAGGGTTTCGTCAGGAAAGACTGTTGAACTTTTTCACGGCATTTTACGAAGGACACCATGAGCCGACTAAGATCCCATCCCGAACGCCATGCGGTGTCACGCATCGGCTGGCTACGCGCGGCAGTGCTGGGAGCCAATGATGGGATCGTTTCGACCGCGAGCCTCATCGTCGGCGTCGCAGCCTCCGGCGCGGGCAAGGCCAATATCCTGGTCGCAGGGATGGCGGCGCTGGTGGCAGGCGCCATGTCGATGGCCGCCGGCGAATATGTCTCGGTCAGCTCTCAGGCGGACACGGAGAATGCCGACCTCGCCCGGGAAAGAGGTGAACTCGCCGTTCAACCGGTGCTCGAGCATCAGGAACTGGCGGACATCTATGTCAAACGCGGTCTGAATGAGGAACTGGCCCGGCAGGTAGCCGACGAACTAATGGCAAAGGATGCGCTGGCCGCGCATGCCCGCGACGAACTCGGCATTTCCGAAGTCGTGACCGCCCGCCCTATCCAGGCCGCGCTCACATCCGCCGCAACTTTCAGCACAGGCGCCCTCATGCCCCTGTTGTTGGTCGCCGTCGTTCCGCATGATAGCCTCGTCGCAATCGAGGTCGCGGCAACCCTGTTGTTTCTCGCACTGCTGGGCGCGCTTGGCGCCTGGGCCGGGGGCGCCCGCCCCATGAAATCAATCCTACGGGTCACATTCTGGGGCGCGCTGGCCCTGGCTGCGACCGCGGGCATCGGGAGGCTGTTCGGAACAGTGGTTTGAACCACGCTGCTCACATCGTCAGGATTCGGTCAGTGAACACCCGTAGCCCTTCCAGCTGGAAAGGCGAACGTGATGACAAATTCTGAATATACAAGGACATTCAAGGTTTGGGACACGCCGCTACGGCTATTCCATTGGCTGCTGGTCCTAGCGATCTCGATCGCGTTTCTCTCTTCCGACGACGATAGTCCGATCGCATCGTGGCATATGGTCGCAGGATGGTCTGCTGCTGCCTTGCTTGCGTTCCGTCTGATCTGGGGCTTCGTCGGAGGCGAGCATGCCCGGTTCGTGAATTTCATTCGGCCAACAGCAATCGCCACCCATGCACGCGACCTTCTAGCTGGCCATCCTCGACGTTCCGTGGGTCATAATCCACTGGGCGCGATCGCAGTCGTGGCGCTGATCGGATTGACCGGAATCGTCATCTGGAGCGGCAGCAGCGTTGCGGCAGGCGGCATGGACAAAGACCTTCATGAAACCCTCGCCTACAGCCTGCTTGCTTTGATCGGGCTTCATGTCGGCGCCGTGCTGTTGATGTCGCTGCTCACCGGCGAAAACCTTGTTCGCGCGATGATCAGCGGCCGCAAGAAGAACAGCCTCTATCCGAATGTGCGTGAGGCTCGGGGACCAGGCTTGTTTGCGGCTCTACTTGGTGCCGCAGCGATCGTTCTGGCAATCATCGCCATTGTCATGGTGGATCCGACCGCCTTCGCGCCGCAGCAACGCCATTCCCATCACGGTTCGCACGAGGAAAGGGATTGAAAACATCGGTTGATGGTCTGGTAGAAAGCTTCAATCCTTCTTGCCTTTCGTTCCTGGTGGAAAGTCTACATTAAACCCATGCGCCTTCTCATCGTCGAAGATAATGAGCGAATGGCGGCACTGATCGCCGACGGTCTTCAGCGCCGGGGCTTCGTGTGCGATGTTGCCCATGATCTCGCACAAGCCGACGCTGCGATGGGCAGCGCGAGCTATGATGCCATCATACTCGACCTCGGCCTGCCCGACGGCGACGGGATCGACTGGCTCGCGAGCCGCCGAAAATATCAGCAGATGCCGCCTGCCATCATCCAGACCGCGCGTGGGGCGCTGGAGGATCGCGTCACCGGTCTCGATTCCGGCGCAGACGATTATATCGTCAAACCCTTCGAGATCGACGAGCTCGCCGCGCGCATCCGCGCCCTGCTGCGCCGGCCTGGCGTTCGAACCCAGCCCGTCATCGAAGTCGGCATGCTGCGTTTCGACACGGCAAGCCGCTCTGCCAGCATTGGCGATCGCGAGATCGACCTTTCGCGCCGCGAGGCGGACCTTCTGGAACTGCTGATGCGGCGAGCCGGCACGGTGGTCCATCGCGAAGTGATCGAGAACGCGCTCTACAGCTTCAACGATCCGGTGACCCCCAATGCGGTCGAAGCCGCCATTTCGCGTCTGCGCCGCAAGCTCGAAGACACGGGCGTGGCCGGCGCGCTCCATACCGTTCGGGGTGTCGGCTATATGCTGAAGGACGGGAAGGCATGACCGTGCAGCGCTCCATCTCACGGCGCCTCAAACGCGGTTTGGGCCTGATTGGTGTGGCGGGCACCGTTCTGCTGCTGGCGGCGGTCGCCTTCTTCTACAGTGTCACCTTCACACATCTCGATGCACGCGCGGCGATGATCCGCGCGATCAAGGAAATGCTTGAGCATGTCGCTCTGCCGCTTGTCGTCCTGCTCGTTCCCGTCGCGATCATGGTGCTCCGAGTGATCCGCCAGGCCTTCGCACCGCTGGAAGATGCCGCCGCCCGGATCGAGGCTGCACAGGGCCACGAACGAGGGTTCCGCATCGATGCGTCGCAAATGCCCGCCGAGGCGCTACCCTTCGTCTATGCGGTCAACGATCTGTTGGCGCGGCTCGATCAGGCCGCGCGGCGGCAGGAAGCGTTCGCCGCCGACGTCGCGCACGAGTTGCGCACGCCGCTCGCCCTCCTGTCTCTCGAACTCGACCGGCTTGACTATGACGACGCCGCGCGCCTCAAGGAAGACGTGGCGGCCATGCGCCGGCTGATCGACCAACTCATGCTGCTCGCGCAGATCGACGCGGCGGAGGCCGCCCAGACCGCTCCCGAACAGGTGTCACTCGCGGATGTGGCGAGCGAGGTCGTCAGCGCCGTGGCGCCGGGGATCATCGCACAAGGCAAGCTGATCGCGTTCGATACCCGCGGTCAGGCTGCGGTCGTGAACGGCAGGCGCGAAGCGATTGCGGCAGCGCTGCGCAATCTGATCGAGAATGCCGCGCGCGTGACGCCGGCTGGTGGCACGATCCAGGTCTTCGCCGGCCCCCACGCGCTATTGGGCGTGCGGGACGAGGGCCCTGGGCTGGCGCTCGAAAGGTTGCGCGACCTTGTGCAACGCCACCGCCGCGCCGACCATGCGAGCAAGGATGGCGCCGGCCTCGGCCTCGCTATCGTCGACCGGATCATGGCGGCCCATGGCGGCACGCTTGAGACCGATCCGGCCGACCGTGAACTGGTGCTGCGTTTTCCCGCGACCTGATCTTCAATCCTCATATCCCGTCAGGGTTCGGTCAGGAACGCTCCCTAGCCCGAGCGCATGTCCAGACGATACACCCTCATTGCGGGCGCCGCGACGATCGCCTTGATTCTATCAGGCCTGTGGTGGTTCGCCAGTCGACCGGTCGAGACGGGCAACTCCGCGCCGGCAAGCAACGCCCAACCGACAGATGGGATCCTGGCGGTGGATGCGCGCCGCGCCGCGCAGATGGGTATCCGCCTTATGCCCGCGACGGCAGCCGCGGATGCGGCGCTCGCCACCATCCCCGCGATGATCGAGCCTCCCGCCAACGCCCGGGTGGCGGTGGCCGCGACCTTTCCCGGCACCGTGTTGCGGACTCTCGTGGTCGAGGGCGACAGCGTGCGGCGGGGCCAGCCGCTGGCGATCATCGCCAGCCGCGACGTGCTGACGATCGGCGCGGACCTCAGCCGCGCGAACGCGCGGCGTGGCGTAGCCGAGGCCAATGCCGCGCGGCTCTCCCTGCTCAGCCGCGAAGGCATCATCGCAGGCGCGCGCGCTGACGAAGCCAATGCCATCGCAGCCGAGGCTCGCGCCGACGTTTCGGAAAAGTCGCGCATCCTGGCGATGGTGGGCGGTCATGGCGCCAGCGGCTCCTATACGCTGACGGCTCCTATCGCGGGTCGCGTCACCAGCGCCTCCATCCAGACCGGCAATCCGGTGGACGGCACCACCGCGCCCTATGTGATCGACGCGACGGATCGCTATGAAGTGGTCGGCCAATTGCCCGAACGGCTGATCGGGCAAGTGCGCCCCGGCATGAGCGTGCGGCTA
Source organism: Sphingobium amiense (assembly GCF_003967075.1). NCBI lineage: Bacteria > Pseudomonadati > Pseudomonadota > Alphaproteobacteria > Sphingomonadales > Sphingobiaceae > Sphingobium > Sphingobium amiense. Next base: position 1,362,120 of record NZ_AP018664.1, on the reverse strand, counting down.
CTTCCCAACCTCACCGGCCGGATCGTCGCGGTGGGAACGGCCATCGATCCCGCGACCCGTTCGGCCGGCCTCAAGGCGGAGATTCCGGCCGGACCCGGTGTTGTCGCGGGGCGCGCAACCAGCATCGTCATCGTCGGCCCGGCGCCGGCGGGCGCGGTCAGCGTGCCCGATACGGCGGTCACCATGATCGACGGCAAGCCGGTTGTGTTCGTGACCGCGCGCGGCGGCTTTGCCGTGCGCGCCGTGACCGGCGGCAGCGGCAGTGATGGCCGCACGGTGCTGCTCTCCGGGATCAGGCCCGGTGAACAGGTGGTGGTTTCCGGTACGAGCGCGCTCAAGGCGCTCGCCACCGCGCAATAGGCTCTCCCGATGCTGCGTTCGCTTGTCGCCACCGCGCTGTCCTATCGTCTGCTCGTCCTGATCCTTGCCGCCGCCACGGCCGGGCTCGGGGTCTGGGCTTTTGTCAACTTGCCGGTCGATGCCTATCCCAACATCGCGCAGACCCAGGTGAAGCTGATCCTCAAAGCCCCCGGCATGACGCCGGAGGAGGTCGAGAGCCGCGTCATCACGCCGATCGAGACGGAGATGCTCGGCATTCCCAACCAGGCGATCCTGCGCTCGAGCGCCAAATATGCCATCGCCGACATAACCATCGACTTTACCGACGGCACCGACATCTACTGGGCGCGCCAACAGGTCGCCGAACGGCTGGCGGGCGTGACGGGCGATCTGCCTGCTGCCGTGACCGGCGGTCTCGCGCCGATCTCGACGCCCCTGTCCGACGTCTACATGTTCACGATCGAAGGGCCGCTGTCTCTCCAGCAGAAACGCGAACTGCTCGACTGGACGATCCGCCCGGCGCTGCGCACAGTGCCCGGCGTCGCGGACGTGAACGCGCTGGGCGGCTATGTTCGTACCTTCGAGGTCCGGCCTGATCCGGTGGCGCTGGCGAGCGCGAAGCTCTCGATCTCCGATCTGCGCACCGCGATCGAAAGCGGCAATCGCAATGACGGCGCGGGGCGCCTGACCGATGGCGAGGAATCGCTGATCGTCCGAGCCGTGGGCGCGATCCGCAGCGTGGAGGATCTGCAAACGCTGGTCATCGCCAGCCGGGACGGCCGCATCGTCCGCCTGGGCGACGTCGCCACAGTCGGCACCGGCAGCCTCACCCGCTATGGGGCGGTGACGCGCGGCGGCAAGGCCGAGGCGGTGGAGGGCCTGGTGATCGCGCTGCGCGGCGCGGATGCGCGGGCGGTGGTCGATGGCGTGCGGACGCGGCTTGCCGGGCTTCAGCACAGCTTGCCCGCAGGCACGCAGATCCATGTCTTCTACGATCGCTCCGATCTGATCGGGCGCGCGGTCGGCACGGTCGAGGAGGCGCTGCTGGAAGCGACCGTGCTGGTCGTCGTGCTGCTGATCCTGTTCCTCGGCGACTGGCGTGCGGCCACGATCGTCGCGGCGACCCTGCCGATGGCCGCGCTCATCACCTTCCTGTTCATGCGCGGCATGGGGCTGTCCGCGAACCTCATGAGCCTCGGCGGGCTCGCCATCGCGATCGGGATGCTGGTCGACGGCGCGGTGGTGGTGGTCGAGAATGTCGTCGAGCGCCTGAGCCATGCCCAGGGCGAGGACACGCCCCGACTCAACCACGTATTCCGCGCAACCAGCGAGGTGATCGTGCCGGTGTCGGCGGGCATCGTCATCATCGCGCTCGTGTTCCTGCCCCTGCTTTCGCTGCAGGGGCTGGAGGGCAAGCTGTTCGCGCCCGTCGCGCTCACCATCGTCTTCGCGCTCGCGGGCTCCCTGCTGCTCGCCCTGACGCTGGTGCCGGTCCTTGCCTCCTTCAGCCTCAGGAGCGGCCATCATGGTGAGCCATGGATCATGCGGCAGATCGGCCCACGCTACCAGGCGCTGCTCGACGCGGCGTTCGCGCACAAGAAGCTGGTCTATGGTCTCTCCGCCACCGGGCTGGTGCTGGCGGGCCTCGCTTATGGCGCGGCCGGGAAGACCTTCATGCCGACGATGGACGAAGGCTCGGTGATCGTGCAGCTTACCAAGCTGCCCTCGATCAGCCTGGACCAATCGGTGGCCGGCGACATGGCGGTGCAGCGCGCGCTCCGCACCGTGCCGGAGGTGGAGGACGTGATCGCCCGCGTCGGCTCCGACGAGATCGGTCTCGATCCGATGGGACCGAACGAGACCGACAGCTTCGTCCAGTTGAAGCCGCGCTCGCAATGGCGCGGGGACAAGGATTTCGTCGTCGGGGAAATGCGCAAGGCGCTGGACGGCCTGCCCGGTATCCAATCGAGTTTCACCCAGCCGATCGAGATGCGCGTCTCGGAGATGCTCACCGGCGCGCGCGGCGATCTAGCGGTCAAGATTTTCGGGCCTGACACCGCAACGCTCGCCGAGCTCGCGGGTCGGATCCAGCATATCCTGTCCGGCATCCACGGCTCATCGGAGGTCCTGACGGTCGCCAACGACAATGTGGACTATCTCCAACTCGACATCGACCGCGCGGCAGCGGGGCGGTTCGGGATGCCGGTCGACCAGCTCCAGGACGCGCTGCGCGGACAGGTCGAGGGCGTGCGGTCCGGGGTCGTGGCCGAAGGTCAGAAACGCATTCCGATCGTCATTCGCGGTGACGACGGCATCCGGAGCGATCCGGCCCGTTTCGCCGACCTGCAATTGCGCACGCCCGATGGCACGCTGGCGCGTGTCAGCGACATGGCGCGGGTGGAGCGCACGCAGGGACCGGTGAAGCTCGATCACGAGAACGGCTCGCGCTTCGCGCTGGTGCAGGCCTTCGTCTCCGGCCGCGATCTGGTCGGCTATGTCGATGAGGCGAAGGCGCAGGTCACCGCCAAGGTACGGCTACCGGCAGGCTACAGCATCGTCTGGGGCGGTCAGTTCGAGAACCAGCAGCGCGCATCGGCCCGGCTGATGATGGTGGTGCCCGTAGCGCTGGTGTTGATCTTCCTCGTCCTGCTGGCGGCGCTGCGCTCATTGCGCGCCGCGCTGCTGATCCTCTCCAACATCCCCTTCGCGATGGTCGGCGGGCTGATCTCGCTGTGGCTGTCGGGCGAGTATCTCTCGGTCCCGGCGTCGGTGGGGTTCATCGCCCTGCTCGGCATCGCCGTGCTCAATGGGTTGGTGCTGGTGGCCTATTTCCGCCAGTTGCGCGCCGACGGGGTGGGTATGGCCGAGACCGTGCGCCTGGGCGCGCAGCGTCGGCTGCGACCGGTGCTGATGACTGCCGGCATCACGGCCTTCGGCCTCGTCCCCCTGCTGTTCGCCAGCGGGCCGGGGTCCGAGATCCAGCGGCCGCTCGCGATCGTGGTGATCGGCGGCCTCATTACCTCCACTTTGCTGACGCTGGTCCTGCTGCCGATCCTGTTCGAGCGCTTCGGGGAAAGCGCCGGGGAGGCCGCTAATGCCTGACCTGCTGTTCACCCTCCATTGCGCCACCCGCGATACCGAGCTTCTCGTGGACGCGATCCGCGCCGTCTCCCCCACGCCAATCCATGTCCGCGGGGAAGCTGTGCGAGGTCGCGATTTTGGCGATGCGGGAACCGCCGAGCGCGTGTCGGGCGAATTGAAGCGTTCGACGCTCGAACTGATCGTGAGCGCGGACGCGGTGCCCGACCTGCTCCGCACCGTAAAAGACGCGCGGCGCGATCTGCCGGTCCGGTGGCGCACGACGCCCCTGCTCGATCATGGAAGGATCGCCTGATGCGGATCGTACTCGCCGCTCTCGGCCTTCTGACGGCCGCGCCTGCCCTGGCCCAGCATACCGATCTGCCGCCTGCCGACAAGGTCAACGAAGCGCTCGACAATCACCCCAGCGTCGCCGCCGCAATTGCGCGCGTCGAAGCCGCACGGGCACGCGGCGATATGCTGCGCAAAGGCCCCCACGAAGTGACGGTGAGCGGCAGCTACATTCGCCGAACCGTCGATCGCGAAGGCGGGTTCGACGAATTCGATACGACAATCAGCCGCCCATTCCGCCTGCCGGGCAAGGCCGCGCTCGACCGCGAAGCCGGTGCGCTCGGCATTGAGGTCGCGGAAAACCAGATGGAGGATGTCCGCCATCAAACCGCGCTGCTGCTGGCCGGCTATTGGCACGACTGGCTCACTGCGGGAAGCCATTATCGCAACGATCTCGACAGCGTCCGCGGGCTGGAGGAGGCAATCGCCGCCATAAAGCGGCGGGTCACGCTGCGAGACGCCGCCCAACTCGACCTCGACCAGGCGCAGGCGGCGCTGGCTCAGGCGCGCGCGCAGGCCGCATCGTCACTCTCGCTGCGCGAACAGGCGCGCGTGACCTTCGCAGCGTCCTTTCCGGAAATCCCGCTCCCCTCCGAACCACCAGAACTGGCCGACCCCATGCTGCCCGCCCAGGGGCTGGAAGCGATGCGCGACCTGGTAATCGAGCGCAGTCACGAGATCCGCGCCGCCGACAAGGAAGCGCAGCGTCTGAACGTGACTTCGCGTCGGGTGCGAGCGGATCGCATCGCAGACCCGAGCTTCGGCGTCCGCCTGTTCAGCGAGCGCGGCGGCGCGGAAGCCGGCGCGGGCGTGGTGGCTTTAATCCCGCTCGGCGGTGGCTATCGCAGAGCCGCAGCCGATCAGGCGTCAGCCGAGGCCAATGCCGCGCGCATGGAACTCGCGGCCGTGCAGCGCAGCATCGAGGCGACCGCCAATGCCGACCTTTCCAACGCGCACACCCGGCTCGATGCCTGGCGCAATGCCGACGCTTCGGCGCGCAGCGCCGGCGACGCCGCCGAAAGGACGGTGCGCGGTTACCAACTCGGGCAGATCGACCTCTCCGATATGCTCTATGCCCGCCGGCAGGCCAATGACGCGCGCCGAATGGAAATCGAGGCGCGCTCCGAAGCCGATCGTGCTCTGCTCAAGATCCAGATCGATTCCCACAGCATCTGGGCACCAGATGAAGCGGGGCACGACTAGCTAACATACGGCAAGCAAACATTCTCGACATGAAACGAGCCTGCACTTAGAGGATGCTGCGTGACCGAAGCTCGCAAATTCCTTGTCCGGCACCATTGGCTGTGCGCGCTCCTGCTAGGCGCTGCGCTGCTCGTGAAGGCGTTGGTGCCGGCGGGTTTCATGCCGGTCGTCTCGAATGGCGTGATCCTGGTCCAGCTGTGCTCGGGGCAAGGGCCTCAGAAGATCGCAATCAAGTTGCCGAGCAAAGGCGGCGAGCAGGACCATGACGAGCACAAGAAGGCGGAAGCGCCTTGCGCCTTTACCGGCCTGTCCTCGCCATCGCTCGCGGCCGTCGATGCGCTGCTCCTAGCCGTCGCCCTCGCCTTCATCCTCGCAACGGTTTTTCGGCGTCCAAACCGCCTAGTCCTCCGGCGCGGCACCTATCTGCGCCCGCCGGCGATCGGTCCTCCCACCACCTGATTCCTTCGACATTCCCCGTTGATGGGCGCCCCTCGCCGGGGCGCCGCATGTGAATCAGGATTCCGACATGACGATTATGCTTGATTCCGCGCATTGCGCGGCAACCACCATGCCTGCCTTCGCTCGCTCCACCAGCAAGCAACCAACTTTCAAGGTTCGCCTCGCCGGGAGCTTCGCTTTTCCCGCACTCGTCGCTGTGCTGGCGGGCGCCCCCATCTCGCGAGCCTTCGCCCAGGACGGGACGCCGCTGCCAGAGGTCGACGTTAGCTCGGCGAGCGAGGCGGGGTCGACGGTTTCGGGTGAGCGGCTTTCCCCCTCGCGCCTGCGCGACCTTCAGGTCGGCTCGAGCGATACCGCAGCGATCCTGCAAAGCGTACCCGGCGTCAGCGGCTATGGGGCCGGGGGCTTCTCGACCTTGCCGGTGATCCGGGGCCTTGAAGCGCAGCGCTTGACCGTGCTGGTCGACGGCGTGGCGATTGCCTCGGCCTGTCCGAACGATATGAATCCGCCCCTGTCCTACACCGATCCGCAAACCGTGAGCGCGATCGACGTCATTACCGGCGTTTCGCCAGTCAGCTATGGCGGCGACAGCATCGGCGGGATCATTCGCGTCGAGAGCGCTCCGCCCCGCTTTGCTAAGCAAGGGGAAACGCTGCTGACCGGCGAAACCTCGGCCTTCTATCGCAGCAATGGCGACGGGTTCGGCGGCGCCCTGTCAGTGACGGCCGCGAGCGACAAGGTCAGCCTGACTTACAATGGCTCCTACACTCAAGCCGACAATTTCAAGGGCGGCGGCTCGCTGGGCGTCGTGCGATCCAGCGAATATGCCAAGACCGACCACAGCCTCAATCTCGCAGCGCAAGTCAGCAACGGCCTGATCGAGCTGAAAGGCGGCTATCATTTCGCGCCCTATGAGGGTTTCCCGAACCAATATATGGACATGACGTCCAACAAGTCGTGGTTCCTGAACGGCCATTATGCCGGCGTCTTCGATTGGGGCAATCTCGATGTGCGGGCGAGCTGGCGCGACACCGACCACGTCATGAACTTCCTCGCCGACAAGGGCGGGACCGCGACCGGCGGGATGCCGATGAACACGGAGGTCCACAGCGCGAGCTATACCGTCCAGGCGGATATATTGCTCGGCGGCGGCACGCTGCGCCTGGGCAGCGAATTCCAGCATCAATGGCTCAACGACTATTGGCCGCCCGTTGTGGGCAATATGATGATGGGGCCGAATGCGTTCATCAACGTCAACGGGGCCAAGCGCGATCGGCTCGGCACCTTCCTCGAGTGGGAAACGCGCTGGGATAGCGGTTTCTCCCTCATCGCCGGCATCCGTAACGATCAGGTCTGGATGAACACCGGCAAGGTCGCGCCCTATGGCACCGGCATGATGCAGATGGCCGATGTCATGGCGGCAGCGGCGTTCAACAAGGCCGACCGCAAGCGCCACGACAGCAATTGGAGCGGCAGCCTGCTGGTCCGCTACGCGCTTTCGGACGGGGCGGATATCGAGATCGGCTATGCCCGCAAGGTTCGCTCGCCCAATATCTACGAGCGCTATAGCTGGGGCCGGGGCAGCATGGCGAGCCGCATGATCGGGTGGTTCGGCGACGGGAACGGCTATGTCGGCAACCTCGACCTTCGCCCCGAAAAGGCCGATACGCTGAGCGCCGCCCTGGCCATTTCCGGAGGCGGCAAGGATGGCTGGTCGTTCAAGATCGCGCCCTATTACACCCATGTCGACGAATATATCGACGCCTTTAAGCTGGCGGACTTCACCGACATGATGGGCAGTCCGACCGGGTTCGTTCAATTGCAGTTCGCCAACCAGAAGGCAGAGATCTACGGCATCGACATATCGGGCGCCGTGCCGCTATGGTCATCGTCGTCGGCCGGCACCGCGCGTCTGACCGCGCGCGCGAGCTGGCTGCACGGCCAGAATCTGACCGACCACGCACCGCTCTATCACCAGATGCCGTTCAATGCGGCGCTGAGCCTCGAGCATCGGATCGGCGGCCTCGAAACCCGGATTGACCTCGACATCGTGACGGAAAAGGATCGCGCCGATCCGACCCGCAACGAACCGCGGACGGGCAGCTACGCGCTGCTCAATGTCCAGCTCGCCTATCGCATCGACAAGGTTCGCCTGACGCTCGGCGCCGACAATCTGTTCGACAAGGCCTATTATGCTCCGCTTAGCGGCATGTCGCTCGGCGATCTGAAGGCGACCGGCGTGCGCCGCCCGGTTCCGGGCCGGGGGCGATCGGTCAACGCCGGGATCACGATTGCGTTTTGAGCGCCCATGCTCCCGAACTCGCACGACATGAACGAGGAGCCGAGGGCAGGCTATGGCCAGCCCTCGGCCTGGTCGCAGCGCCTGGGCGCGGGCCTTGCCGCCGCGTCATGCTGCCTGCTGGTGCTAGTGGCGCTCAATGCCAATCTATCGGGACGGCTGCGAATGACGCAGCCTGTGCAGGTGAGCCGCTTCCGGTTGTTTACCCCGTCGCCACCGTCACCACCGCCTTCAACGTTGTCGCGATCGCGGACAGACGAGGCCCGCCTATCGCCGGAGCGGCGCCCTGCGCACCCGCCCGAGCTGGCTACGACGGGAGAAAGAGGCGGACCAGCTTCGTCGCCTATACCCGCTGCTCCAGCAATCGCCTCTCCGTTCGCTGTCGCGCCGGTAAGCAGACCGCCCGCGCCGGAACCCGAGGTCGCGCCGCCGCAAGCCCAGGATGATAAGAAACAGTCCGCGCTTGCGGCCTATCAGCGCCAGCTCTGGGCGCGAATAGCCGCGCGCAAGCCCGCGGGGATCCACCTCGACGGGGTCGCAACGGTCCGCTTCATCGTCGGGGCTGACGGCGCGCTGATTGCCGTCGAGCTGGCCGGCAGCAGCGGGAATGCCGCGCTCGATCGCCTGGCGCTCCGCACGGTGCGCAATGCTGCTCCTTTTCCAACACCGCCTATGGGCGTGGAAAGCGAGCAGTTGGTCTTTACGATACCATTCAGCTTTCATTGAGGCCGCATGGCGGACGAGGATGGCTCGATCGTCAATAGGGCGACGCGCACACGTTCCAGAAACAAAACACGGTGATCGTCGCGAGCCTTGATGGCAGCCTGCGCCTCATCGACAAGAGCCTGTCCGGCACGTTGCCCATGCGTCTCGATCAGTGCGAGCGCCGCCGCTATTTCCTCGGAATTGGCAGCGTCACCATCGGATGAACCTTTCCCCGGAAGCCGAAGCGATAGCTTCTTGCGCGCCATATTATCACCCTTTTCTTGAATGCTCTCAGGCCCGTGCGCTCACCAGCCAGGCCTTCGCCCCCATATGAACGCCATTCTCATCGCAATGGCGCTCGAACAGCTCGACAAGATGCTGGTGAATGGCCTTGCGTACCTCTGCCCCGTTCTGTCGAACAAGATCGCCGATCTGCATCCCCTCAAGCACGAAGCGAGCGGCGCTCTCGGGATCACTGCCGGGGCCGCCCACGCGCTGCTCACCTGTCCAGGCATCGAATCTGACCTCGCAGAAACCCGCGCTTTGGAGAAGGTCGATCACATAGTCCTGCTCGCCGAGCGCGAATGGTCCCGGCGCGCGCGACTGCGGCGTCGGCAGGTCCATATGCTCCTTGATGATGCCCATGACACTAAGCTGCCACGGATTGTCAGCGATGGACGCCCAGACAGCGATGTCGAGCCGCCCGCCATCGCGCAACATCCGGCGCAGATTGGCGAAAGCGGGATAAGGCTCAGCGAAGAACATCGAACCGAAGCGCGAGAACAGCCGATCGAACGGCGCTTCCTCCAGCATCGTCGTCGCGGCATCGCCCTGCTCGAAGCGGATATTGGCAAGGCCCGCGCGCTGTGCCCGTTCCCTGGCCATCCCCACCAGATCGGGTGAGATGTCGAGGCCGAGCGCAAATCCGGTGTTGCCGACGGCCGTGGCGATCTGCCGCGTGGTCCAGCCACCGCCGCATCCGACATCGACCACCGTTTCGCCGGCGTTGTATGCGGCCTGGGCAAGCAACGCCCTGCCGATCGGCTCGATCATGCTTTCGAAGCGGTCGAGCTGGGCGAGCCAACGCATGCCCGCCTGGCCGGCCCAATCGTGCGCGGCCAAACCTTCCCTGTTCTCGCCAGCATCGTTCATCGATGTACTCCCATCGTCGTTTCAAGAATCAGCCCAGGATCGCGGCGGTACTTTGCCACAGCATGTAGGCGGCAACCGCAAAGATCAGCAGTGCGAATATCGTATTGAGCGCCCCCTTGTGCGCCGACAGCCGCCGAGAGAGCGCCGCGCCCACAAGGCCGCCGATGACGCCGCCGGCGATGAACGCCGCAGCAAGCCCCCAATCAACCAAGCCGGAAAGGGCATAGTTGAGCGCGGCCGTCAGACCAAAAGCGGTGACGGCGACCAGCGACGATCCGACGGCGTTGCGCATCGGCATCCCGGTCGAAGCCATCAGTCCCGGCACGATCAGGAAGCCCCCGCCGATGCCGAAGAACCCGGAAAAGAGACCAGTGGCGGCCCCATAACCGATCACCTTGGGCGCATTCTCGCGCCGGCATTGGACATCGGGATTGCCGGGATCGCCCCGGCTTTTTAGCATCAGCCCGCCAACCAGGACCATCAGCAGAGCGAACAGGAACAGCAGCTTCTGTCCATCGAACGCTTTACCGAGTGTCGATCCGGCATAGGCGCCGGCGACACCAGCAGCGGCGAACATGCCGGCGCAACGCCATTTGATCGTCCGCTGGCGCGCGTGGGGAACGAGATTGGCCCCGGCATTGGCGGCGACCGCCAGCGCGCTGGTGCCGATCGCGACATGCGGCGAGGCGACGCCGACCAGATAGACCATGAGCGGGACGGCGAGGATTGAGCCCCCACCGCCCACCAGCCCCAGCGTGAATCCGACGAGCGAGCCCGATCCGGCACCAAGCAGATATTGGATGGATTCGAGTGCCATGGCCTTACAGCGCGTTTATCGGCAGCTTGAGGTAGCGCATGCCATTGTCTTCCGGCTCGGGCAGGTGGCCGCCGCGCATGTTGACCTGGATGGACGGCAGAATGAGGCGCGGCATCCCGAGCGTCGCATCGCGCGCCTCGCGCATGGCGACGAACTGGTCCTCGCTCACCCCGTCGCGAACATGGACATTATGCTCTCGCTCCTCGCCGACCGACGTTTCCCAGGCATAGGTGTCGCGCCCGGGGGCCTTGTAGTCGTGGCAAAGATGAAGGCCGGTCTGATCGGGGAGCGACAGCAGGCGGCGGATCGACCGATAAAGCGTGCGCGCATCGCCGCCCGGGAAGTCGGCGCGGGCCGTGCCGTAGTCGGGCATGAACAGCGTGTCGCCGATGAACGCCGCATCGCCGATCACATAGGTCATGTCGGCGGGCGTATGGCCCGGCACATGCAGCGCGATCGCCTCGATCGAGCCGACCCTGAAACGGTCGCCGTCATCGAACAGCCGGTCGAACTGCGAGCCGTCGCGAGCAAAGCGCGTTCCCTCGTTGAAGATCTTGCCGAAGACCTCCTGCACGGTGAGAATATGGCGACCGATCGCCAGCGTGCCGCCCAGCTTCTCCTGAAGATAGGGCGCGGCCGACAGATGGTCGGCATGGGCGTGCGTCTCCAGCAGCCATTCGACCTCGAGCCCTTCGCTCCGGATATAGTCGATCACCTTGTCGGCCGACGCGAAGGAGGTGCGCCCCGAAGCCGGATCGAAATCGAGCACGCTATCGATGATCGCGGCCTTGGCCGTGGCGGGATCTGAGATGACGTGGGTCACGGTAAACGTGTCCTCGTCGAAGAAGCTGCGGATGACGGCGGGCCGCGCATTGCTCGCGGCCTCGACGATGCGGGTGGCTTCACGGATTTGCGGGTCGGCCATGGCCTTGTCCTTTCCTGTCTGGCCCGGCGTACCGGCTTCGCACTTGGGACGCGAAGCCGGCCCAGCTGCCTCAGAGGGTCTTCTTGCTGAAATACCAATCGGTGTAGTCGTAGCCTTCGTCCTTGCGGGCCCTGGCGGCTTCGGCCGTCGCGGGCGGCGGCACGATCACCGGCTCGCCGGGCTGCCAGTTTTCAGGCGTCGCCACCTTGTTGGCGTCGGACGTCTGGAGCGCGGTGAGCAGGCGGACGAATTCATCGACCGAGCGGCCGTTCGACATCGGATAATAGACCATCGCGCGGACAATGCCTTCGGGGTCGATGATGAAGGTGGCGCGAACGGCCGAGGTGTCCGAGGCACCGGGATGGATCATGCCGAAGGCCTTGGCGACGTTCATCGACAGATCGTCGATAATCGGGAACGGGATCTCGACGCCGAACTTCTCCTCGATGCTGCGCATCCAGGCGATGTGCGAATGCACCGAGTCGATGGAGAGGCCCAGCAACTCGCAGTTGAGCGCCTTGAAGCGGTCGGCGGCCTTGGCGAAGCCCATGAATTCGGTCGTGCAGACCGGCGTGAAGTCGGCGGGGTGGGAAAAGAGAACGAGCCACTTGCCCTTGTAATCGTCGAGCGAGCGTTCGCCGTGGGTCGTCTTGGCCTTGAAGGGAGGCGCCGGTTCGTTGATCCGCGGCATGGAGGGAGTGACCTGGTCTGTCATTTTATCATCTCCTATGACTGAGTGAGTGACAGACATTGAATACACATTTCTATTAATCGTGATAACACGATAAATCTAATTCCTTTGATCGGATTTTTCAATCACTTCTGCAATCGGCCGAATTAGGCCGGATTCGCAGCGCACGGGACCAGAGGCGCGAACACGTCAAAGCATCGTTTATGCTAAGTATGGGGTCATCACACCCCGAATCAGGCGGTGACGAGCGCCTGCCTTGTCCAGGCGACGAGTCGCGCACGGTCCATCGCCCCGGCCTGTCGGGCGACCTCGCGGCCACCCCTGAACAGGATCAGCGTCGGAATCGACTGAATGCGGTAGCGCCCGGCAATACCCTGCTCAGCTTCGGTATCGACCTTCAGGAGCCGGACATGCGGCTCCAGCTCCGCAGCGGCCGCCTTGAACGCCGGCGCCATGGCGCGGCAAGGTCCGCACCAACTCGCCCAGAAATCGACGAGAACCGGCAGGCTTCCGCGACCTACATGCCGATCGAATGCCGCCTGGTCGACATCGACCGGCTGTCCCTGGAAAAGCGGCATTCCGCATTTCCCGCAAATTGGCGCCGCGCCGATCTTCGCTGCAGGAACGCGGTTGATGCTCGCGCAAACCGGGCAGGCTACCAGCGGGACATCGGACATGCGCTTCTCTCCTGTGGAACGCCAATACCGCTTAATCGTTTACCCGCATGATGTAACCGTGTAAGGGAGAGGGTTCAAGACTTGCCTCTCTGCAGGAGTGAGAAAGTTGAACTCGAACGCAGACGACAATGCCGTGTGCTCCCCTATCCAGATCGGCGATCCCGCGCCTGATTTCCGCGCCCGCACGACGATGGGCGACATGACCCTGTCCGGCCATCGCGGCCGCTGGGTACTGCTGTTCTCTCATCCCGCCGATTTTACGCCGGTTTGCACCAGTGAATTCGTCGCCCTCTCGCGCGCCAGCGATCGGTTCAAGGCGCTCGGCTGCGACCTGGTCGCGGTGTCGGTCGACAGCCTCTATTCCCATCTCGGATGGATCAGGGCGATCCGCGAGCATTTCGGCGTGACCATCGCTTTCCCGATCGTCGAAGATCCCTCGATGGTGATCGGCCGCGCCTATGGAATGCTCGCGGACAACGCCCCCGACGCGGCCACGCTGCGCTCGACCTTCTTCATCGACCCCGAAGGCATTGTCCGCGCCAAGCTCTGCTATCCAGCCACCATCGGGCGATCGGTGGAGGAGCTGCTTCGAGTCCTGACCGCGCTGCAACGGGTCGACAACGACAACATAGTGACCCCCGAAGGCTGGCATCCCGGCGATGACGTGCTTCTTCCGCCCTATCAGGACCAGCACGGTGCGCTCGATGCGGCGGGCGATGGCTGCTGGTTCCACCGCACGCAGCCCGACAAGCATGGGAAGACAGGCAAGTGATGACTTTCACCGATACGCAGCTTGAAGAGGCTGCCAGCGTCCTCAAGGCGATCGCCCATGACGTCCGCCTGAAGCTCCTGCGGACGCTCCTCGAACATGGCGAGAAGTCTGTAGGCGAACTCGAAGCCCTCACCGGCATCGGTCAACCGGGCCTGTCCCAACAACTCGCAATTTTGCGCAAGGCGGAACTGGTTCAGACGCGCCGCGATGCGAAACTCGTTTTCTATAGCATCGTATCGGCCAATATGGAGGGAACAGCGAAATTGCTATGCGCTCTAGCGGGAACTCCGATAAATAGAGGAGACACTGCCGCGAAAACAAAGCGACCTTTTCCCCAGGGATCGGTCGCTACCTTCGCCAAGATTTTGTGACGATATTGTCCTGGACGATGTCTTCCAAGAAAGTTCTGAACATCATCGCTGCAACGTTAGAGAGCATTTCGAGGCTTGTGGAATACCATAACTGCAAGCATTCGCCGTAAGCGCCTCGCCTGATCCGCTCCAGCGCCCGGCTCATGGGAGCAATTTCGCGGTCAAGAAGCGAGGTCTGGCCTTCGAGGGCGGCATCGTCCTCCATTTTCCCTGCTTGAGCTCAACCAGTTCGCGGACGTCGCCCACGTCCTTGCAAGAACTCCATGGAATCAATCTCAGCGCCACTATCGATCCGGGCTTCACCGATCAAATTCGGAACCATACGTAAGGACAGACGAAGATCGGCGAGTTTACAGATGATTGGCCTGCGACCCGCGCATAACCAGCCTATTGGACCGCCGGCGAGAGAATGAGAGGACCGATGAGTAGCGTACCCACCATAACCTTCCACGGCGCTGCCGGCACAGTCACTGGTTCCTGCATGGAACTACGCCATGGCGGAAAGACGATCCTCATAGATTGCGGCTTGTTCCAGGGATCCCGGACGCTGGAAACACTCAATCGCGACCCCTTCGCGTTCGACGTGCGCAAGATCGACGCCGTTGTCCTGACGCACGCGCATATCGACCATAGCGGCCTGCTGCCCAGGCTCACGGCGGAAGGGTATCGCGGGCCGATCTTCGCGACACCGCAAACCCGCGACCTTCTGTATTACATGCTGCCCGACGCCGGACGAATTCAGGAGGGCGATGCGGAGCGCCGCAATCGACGGCAGGATCGCCGGGACGAGGAGCCGATCGAACCGATCTATACCGAAGCGGATTCCAAAGCGGCCTATGAACAGGTCGAGACAGTAGCGCTGCACGACTGGTTCGCACCTGCCGCCGGTTTTCGGGCGCGCTTGTGGAATGCGGGCCATATCCTGGGTTCCACATCCGTGGAGATCGAGGTCGGTGGCGTGCACTTGCTCTTCTCCGGCGACCTGGGTCCAGACCACAAGGCCTTTCATGCCGATCCCGAGGGTCCGGCAGGACTCGATCATGTGTTCTGCGAGAGCACCTATGGCGACCGCGTCCGCGAGGACGTGACGATCGAGCAGCGCCGGACTTTGCTGGAAGCCGAGATCAATGCAGCGCTTACGCGCGGCGGCAACCTCGTCATTCCCGTTTTCGCGCTCGAACGCACCCAGGAATTGCTCCTCGATATCGCGACCCTGATCAACACCGGACGCCTGGCGCATCCGCAGGTGTTCATCGATTCGCCACTTGCGACCCGCGCGACAGAGGTGTTCGCCAAACATGCCGGGGAACTCGAAGACATGGGCTCGGGTGAAATCTTCCGTCACCCCTCGTTCCACTACACTGCCAGCACGATGGAATCGATGCGGCTCAACGACATGTCCGGAGCCATCATCATGGCGGCATCCGGCATGTGCGAAGCGGGACGCATCCGTCACCATCTGCGGTACAATCTCGGCCGCCGTGAATCGACGATCCTGTTCGTCGGTTTCCAGGCCGCAGGCACCCTTGGCCGGACAATCCTCGATGGCGCGAACCGCGTGCGCATCTGGGGGCAGGACGTCGCGGTGCGCGCGCAGATCCGGCGGATCGACACTTATTCGGCGCATGCCGACCAGAAGGATCTGCAGCGCTGGATAAGGGCGCGGAAGCCGATCGATGGCAGCCTGTTCCTGGGACACGGCGAAGAGGGCTCGATCGAGACGTTCCGCCGCCTGATGCAGGCGGACGATGCCGCGGCATCGATTGTCACGCCGAAGATCGGGGAAACCTATTCACTGCCGTCACGCGCCCCGTCCAAGCGCCTGAAGACCGGAAAGCCGGAACTACAGGAGGCTGTCGGCCGCGATTGGCAGAATGACTATGCGGATTTTTCGACCCATCTGAAAAAAGAACTGCAGAATATCGAGAGCGCGTCGGGCCGGCGCGAGGCACTCGCCCGCATGGCCGAGATTCTGCATTCCTATCAGGCCTATCGCGAGCATCGTAAGAGCCGATCGAGCTGATCGGCGAAAACAAAGTGACCAGCCCCAGACATAAACGGGTGCGGCCACCCGCGAATTCGCTATATATCATAGTTTCATCAAAGGAGTAATTATGTCGAATACCCCCCACACCCTGAGCGAGGAATTCCCCGGTCAGATGGACAAGATTCACGCCTTGAAGGCTTCGGACTCTCGCTTCGCGCAGCTTCTTCTCGATTATGATGTCGTGAATGACGAAATCCACGTGGCTGAAACCAATATCGAACCGACCTCGCAAGATCACGAGACCGAACTTCGCAAGCGCCGCCTCGCGATCAAGGATCAGATCGCCGAAGCCCTGTCGCAGGCCGCCTGATCTGCCCAAGGGCCGGATGCCGCGCGTTCGGCCCTTACGACAATAGCCGGCCATGGCTCTGCGTCGCCACAAATTCACGGCCAGCAACGAAAGCGCGCATCCCCGCTCAGGAATGGACCTGAACCAGCTTCGAACCAGTCACGAGCTGCCCGCTCATCGCTCCTAGCGAAACACCATGAGCGCGGCGATACCGGCAGCAGATGCCAGAACTGATGCGAAGAGTGGGCCGGACGCCTTCCAGCCTTGCTTTGATGGCCCTGCCAGTACCAGCGTGAGTACAGCCTTCCACATCGTGTTGGCGAGCACGGGCACCGCAAGCACCAGTCCGGCCGTGTCGGGTTTCAGCATATCCTCAGGCAGCCCCGCGAGCGTGAGTACGGCTGCGTCCACATCCCACATGCCCGTAAGGCCAAGCACAACGACAATGCCCTGATCGCCGAACCGCGCGAGCGCCCAACGTGCCGGGACAGCAATCAACGCAACCGCGCCCGCCAGCAGAAGCGCCGGCCCGAAATCCAGCGGATTGCCCAGCTTCACCTCGCTGGCGCCATCACCATCCACCTTGGAGCGTAGCGCCAGAAGGGTTGTCAGACCGCCGACGACGAAAGCCGGAACCATTGCAAGCGCGAGCGATGTGCTGGCGTAGGGGATGAGGGTAAAAGAGAGTATCTGGACGCGCGCGAACATCACGAGCGAGGCGAGCGCAATACCAGCAATCAAGGGGCCTTGCGGACCATCATTGGCGCGCAAACGCCGGGCATAGGCAACAGTGACCGCCGTGGACGATACCAATGCCCCGAACAAAGCGGTTATCATGACCCCCTTGTCCGCGCCGAGCCGACGACTGGCGACATAGCCGGCGAAGGAGAGTCCGAGCACGACGACGACGACCATCCAGATTTGCCGCGGGTTCCAGGCCTCAAAGGGGCCGTAGCTCGCATCCGGCAGCAGCGGCAGGATGACCAACGCGACGATCGCGAACGTGGCGATCGATTCGACCTCCTTGTGGCTCATCCCTTTGAGCATGGCGTGGGATTGCTGCCTGAGCGTCAGGATCAAGGTGGTTACCGCCGCGACGGCCAGCGTCTCGCTCACCAGGCCCTGCCCGGCCATATATCCCAAGGCGAAGGTGATAATGCCGACCAACGTATTGGTGATGGACAGGCTGGCCGTGCGGGCTTGTTCGCTGCGATATCCAAGAACCAGGCTGGCAGTGACCGCCAGCCCGATTACCGCCGCAAGGCTTTCGGGCATATGGCTGGCAAGGCCGCCGGCAAGACCGAGCAGGCCAAAGGTGCGCAAACCGCTGACCCGGCTGCCATCCGCTGCCTCGCGCTGCCGCCAGCCTCGCTCGATACCGATCAGCACGCCTACCGCGAGCGCCGCAGCAAGCGAACGAAGCAGTTCCATATCAAGCGATATCAAATGATCACTCCACGGCAAGGTAATCGATCGGGAACGGTAGTATGAACGCGGCAGATAGGCTCCTCCTTATGCGCGACGTGGATTGAATGGATTTGATTACGCGCGCCAAATCGATCCGCCCCCAGGCCAGCTACAGATATCCCTATATTAGCGGCGATCCTTCAAGTTGATTGTTCGACCCTTGCCGACGAGACTCAAGAAAATCGGTCGATGACTCACCACCACGACTCCGGTCCCTGTCTCGCGAAGCCACGCGTCGAGGTGGCCCGCAAGCCGCGCCTCCGTCGCCATGTCCAACCCCTCGCTCGGCTCGTCGAGCAGCAGCCACGGCCTGCCGGCAAGCAAGGCGCGGGCGATCGACAACCGCTTGCGCTGGCCGCCCGACAACCGCGCTCCGCCGTCGCCGACCCATTGGTCAAGCCCATGCGGCATCGCGCGAATATCGACAGCGAGGCAGGCGACTTCCAGCGCCGCCCAAAGCCGTTCGTCGCTGAGGCCGGGGCGCGCCACACGCAAATTGTCGCGGATGGTTCCCGACAGGAGCTGGGCATCCTGGGGCGAGAGCGCGAATGCCGCTCGCACGTCCTCGGACGGCAGGGAAGCAAGAAGCTGGTCATCAAGAGCAATGCCGCAATGCTCGCCAGCGGGCCGAATACCAGCGAGCGTTTCCAGAAGGCTGGTCTTGCCGCTGCCGGATTTGCCTGAAATCCCCAAGCGCTCGCCCGCCATGATCCGGATATTCATGCCGTCCCGGTCAAAGGCAATGGTCCGCGCGGGCGCCATGGATGCCGTCGCCTTTCGGACAGGCGCAGACGGTTGACCCGCCATGCCCTCCAATCGCGAGAGGGCGGCCGCGACCAGCGCGCCGCGCGACACCCCGCGCACATAGCCGGAAAGCGCTTCGATCGCGCCCGCCGCCGCCAGCACGGCAAGGACCGTCACCGGCAGGGAGGCATGGGAGAAGATCAGCATCGCGCCCATGGCGATGCCCCCACCCAACACGAGGCCCGCATCGATGATCGCTTCGCCGCGCGCGAACCGAGGTCGCGCGCTGTCCAACTCGGCCGTCTCGACCGCGAGGCTTCGCCCGATCGCCGGAGCGAGATCGTAGGCAAGGATTTCGGGCGAAGCGGCGGCATAGTCCACCATGCTCGCCTTGAGCCGCGCCAGCGCCTCCGCCATATCGGTCGCGGCGCTCGCCAGCAGGCGGGGGGTCGCCAGATGCGCCCAGAGGACAAGACCGGCAAGCAACGCCAGCAAGGCAAGGCTCGTCCAGGGGCTGGCCAGCCACGCAAGGGCAAGGCCGATGGCAGCGCCGGCGAACGCGGCGGGCAATGCCGGCTTACGGACCAGATTGTCCTCCAGCGCGCCGATGTCCTGCACGAGCCGCGTCACGGCATCGCCCGCCGATACGGCCCGCACGTCGCGCACCGACAGGATGCGGTCGAACAGGCGCGCGCGAACCGCGGCGAGCGCCATCAAGGCCGCGCGGTGGCCATAGAGCCGTTCGCCGTAACGCGCCGTCGTCCTTACGATCGCGAGCAGCCTGATCATCGCGCTCGGCACCAGGTAGTTGAAACCCTGCGCGGCCAACACGCCGCCCAGCCCGGCCAGTGCCGCGCCGGTGATGAACCATCCAGACAGGCCCAGCAGCAGGACCGCGGCGATTGTCGCAGCGGAGGCAAGCAAGCCCGCGATTCGGAAGGCGCGGCGTTCGGGGCCGATAGCTTCAGCGAGCAGCAGGTCCATATCCGCGCGGCTCATGAAAGCACCATTTCTTTGGTGGCGATCGCGGCCAGCTCGGCGCTGTGCGTCACTATCAGGACCGTGCGGCCCTTTGCGGCGGACGCCAGTATCCCGGCGATGTCGGCCGCCGATCCCGCGTCGAGATCCGCGGTCGGTTCGTCGAGCAGCCAGAGCGGCGCGTCCTTGAGCAACACGCGCGCGATGCCGACGCGCCGGCGTTCCCCACCGGACAGGCCCGACCCGCGATGATCGAGCGGCAAGGCCAATCCCTGTCCGCGCGCTTCGATCATCGGCCCAAGGCCTGCCAGATGGGCCACGGCTTCGACTGCCGCATCGTCGGCATCGGGACGCGCAAGACGGATATTGTCGGCCAGCGTGCCCGGGACGAACGCAACCGTCTGGCCCGCCCAGCCGACATGGCCGGGAAGCGCAACCTCGGCCGCATCCCGGCCGTCAACCAGAATCCGTCCCCCACCAATGGGGGCCAGCCCCAGCAGCGCATGGAGCAGGCTCGATTTGCCGACCCCGGTGCTTCCGCGCAGGGCAAGGCTGGTGCCCGCCGGGATATCCAGCGTGAAGGGACCGATGGCCGTCTCGCCATAGTCGATCACCACGCCGTCAAAGCGCAGCGCTGGCGGCCCTTCGATCGCGGGTTTCGGCGCGGGCGGAGAAGCGGGCGCGAGCGCTTCAAGGCGTTCCACCGCAGCCTCCCCGACCTGCTTGTCGTGATAGGCGGCGGCAAGGCGGCGCATGGGAAGATAGAATTCCGGCGCGAGGACAAGAACAAACAGGGCTTGGCCCAGGGTCAGCTTTTCGGGAGCCGGAAAGGGCAGGATGCCGAGCAGGTTGAAGCCGCAATAGAGCGCGACCAGCGCCACCGACAGCGCCGCGAAGAACTCGATGATCGCGCTCGACACGAAGGCGACCTTGAGCACATCGATCGTGCGCGCGGCGACCTCGCGGGTAGCGTCGGCAAGGTGGCGGCCGATACGGTCCTGCGCGGCGAAGGCGACGATCACCGGGAGCGCGCGCACCCGGTCGACGAACAGGCCCGACAGGCGACTCAGCGCATCGAGCTGGCGCGCGGCGGCCCGCGCGGCCGCCGTTCCTGCGAGCGCCATGCCCATGGCAAAGGGAATCAGCGTCGCGAGCATGATCACGCCGGCGACCCAGCTCCCAAATACGGCAGCAATCGCGATTATGAGCGGGGACAGGACCGCGGCGCGGCGCAGCGGCAGGAAGCGGGCATGGAAGCCGCCCAGGTCCTCGATCCGGTCGACGGCATCGGCGACCGCCTCGCCCAGCATCCGGCGATCCCCCGGCGCGGCGACGAGAATGCCTGGATACACCCGCTGGCGCCAGTTCGTCTTGACGCGCATAGCAGCCGCTTCGCCGGCGTTGGTCGCACCGATCTGCATCCCGGCGCGAAGCAGGGCGGCGGCTATCAGTCCGCCCGCGGCAAGCGCAAGATGGCCCTGCCCCGCCCCTTGCTCCATTGATGCCACGGCTCCGGCCAGCGCCGCCGCCATGAGGATCGCCGCGCCGCTGTCGCCGATCCAGAAAAGGGCCGCAGCCTGTCTATCTAACGGGTTGCTCATATACTCAATTACGAGTAACGAATAATCATAATCTTTTCAACCGACTCAGGACACCCATGGAAGCCGGGCCGGAACGCAAGGAGTCTTGCCATGGACATGGCTGTGATCGAGCTTTCACGCCTCCAATTCGCCCTGACGGCTCTCTACCATTTCCTGTTCGTCCCCCTGACGCTCGGCCTCTCCTTCATCCTCGTCATCATGGAGAGCATCTATGTGATGACGGGCCGTGAGATCTGGCGCACCGTCACGCGCTTCTGGGGCAAGCTGTTCGGTATCAACTTCGTGCTGGGCGTCGCTACCGGCATTACCATGGAATTCCAGTTCGGCACCAACTGGTCCTACTATTCGCATTATGTCGGCGACATCTTCGGCGCGCCGCTCGCCATCGAAGGGCTGATGGCCTTCTTCCTCGAAGCGACGTTCGTGGGCCTCATGTTCTTCGGATGGGACAAGCTGTCCAGGGTCGGGCATCTGCTCACCACCTTCATGGTGGCTCTCGGCTCGAACCTATCGGCGCTGTGGATCCTCGTCGCCAATGGCTGGATGCAGAATCCGGTGGGATCGCGCTTCAATCCCGAAACGATGCGGATGGAAGTCTCCGACTTCATGGCGGTGCTGTTCAATCCGGTCGCGCAGGCGAAGTTCGTCCATACGGTGAGCGCGGGCTATGTCTGCGCCTCCGTTTTCGTGCTGGGCGTCTCGGCCTGGTATCTGCTCAAGGGCAAGTGGGTCGCGGTCGCGCGGCGCAGCTTCACGGTCGCCGCCGCCTTCGGCCTTGCCTCGTCGCTGTCGGTCGTCGTGCTCGGCGACGAAAGCGGCTACGCGCTGACCGATAACCAGAAGATGAAGCTCGCCGCGCTCGAGGCCATGTGGCACACTGAGCCCGCGCCCGCGGGCATTGCCGTTGTCGGCTTTCCCAGCGTCGCCGACCGCGAGACCTATTTCGAGGTCAAGATCCCCTATGTGCTCGGTCTCATCTCCACGCGCAGCCTGACGGGCGAAGTCTCCGGCATCTTCGAACTGGTCGCCAGGGCGCAGGACCGCATCGAGAACGGCATCAAGGCCTATGATGCGGTGGAAAAGCTGAAGGTGGACCAGAAGGACATGGTCGCGCGCGAGGCATTCGAGGAAGCCAAGGCCGATCTTGGCTATGCCCTGCTGCTGAAACGCTTCGTCGCCGATCCGCGGCAAGCCACGCCCCAGGACATCGAAAAGGCCGCATGGTCGACCGTGCCCAATGTCCCGGTGATGTTCTGGGTGTTCCGGGTGATGGCCGGCCTCGGCTTCTTCTTCATCGCCTTCTTCGGCGCCGCCTTCTGGATGGCTTCGATCCGCAAGCTGAACTGCGACAGCCGCTTCTGCCGCACCTTCCTGCGCGCGGCGGTCTGGGTCATCCCGCTGCCGTGGATCGCCATCGAATTTGGCTGGATCCTGGCCGAGATCGGCCGCCAGCCCTGGGCGATCGATGGCGTTCTGCCGACGTTCCTTGCCGCCTCGAGCCTGACCGTCGCGCAGCTCTGGACGACGATCATCGGGTTCACGGTGATCTATGGCGCGCTCGCCGTCATCGAAGTGCGGCTGATGCTGGCGGCAATCCGCAAGGGACCGGACCAGCATCGGCCTCCGGCGCCATCCCCCGAAACCCACAGCGGCTACGCGCCCATCCCTGCCGAATAAGGAGAACAGGTCATGGCACCTCCCATCGACTATGAAACGCTCCGGCTGATCTGGTGGCTGCTGATGGGCGTCCTCCTGATCGGCTTCACTCTCACCGACGGCTTCGACCTCGGCACCGCCGCGCTGCTGCCCTTCGTCGCGAAGACCGACGCCGAACGGCGTCTCGTCATCAACTCGATCGGCGCGACCTGGGAAGGCAACCAGGTCTGGTTCATCCTCGGCGGCGGCGCGATCTTCGCGGCCTGGCCGTTCGTCTATGCGGTCAGCTTCTCGGGCTTCTATCTGGCCATGTTCCTCGTCCTCGCCGCGCTCATCCTGCGGCCCGTGGGCTTCAAATACCGCTCGAAGAAGCCCGATGCCACATGGCGCTCGCGCTGGGATTGGGCGCTGTTCGTCGGCGGGTTCGTGCCTGCGCTGGTGTTCGGCGTCGCGGTCGGCAATGTCCTGACCGGCATCCCCTTCCGGCTCGATAGCGATCTGCGCTCCTTCTACGAGGGCAGCCTGCTCGGCCTGTTCCATCCGTTCTCGCTGGTCGCCGGGCTGCTCTCGGTCGCCATGATCGTGCTGCACGGCGCGAGCTGGCTTGCGATCAAGATCGAACGCGGCGTCGTGCATGACCGCGCGCGCGCCTTCGGCAAGGTCGCGGCGGTCGCGTCGATCCTGCTGTTCGCGCTGGGCGGGGTCATGGTCGCGAAAATGGGCATGGGCTTCCGCCTGACCCATGCGGCCGATCCGCTCGGCCCGTCCAATCCGCTGCTGTCGGGAACGGTCGCGGCGCCGGGGGCCTGGCTCAACAATTATGGCGCCCATCCCTGGATGCTGATCGCCCCGATCCTCGGCTTCGCGGGGCCGCTGCTGGCGTGGATCGGCATCCGCAAGGGCCGCGAGGTTCTGGCCTTTGGCGGCTCATCGATCGGCGCGATCGGCATCATCGCGACCGTGGGCCTCTCGATGTTCCCGTTCATCCTGCCCAGTTCGATCGACCCGGCCTCGAGCCTGACGGTCTGGAACGCCTCGTCCAGCCATGTGACTTTGTTCATCATGCTGGCCGTGACGGTGATCTTCCTGCCGATCATCCTGCTCTACACCGCCTGGGTCTACAAGGTCCTGTTCGGCCGCATCACGCTGCGCGATGTCGACACCAACCCCGACTATTACTGAAAGGACGACTTTCCATGTGGTATTTCAGTTGGATTCTGGGCGTGGGCCTCGCCGTCGGGTTCGGTATCCTCAACGGCATGTGGCATGAATTCCACGCCGATCCCGATGAGGACATTGCGGCCTGACCGCGACGGATCATGATTGCCATCGGCCCTCTCGCGCTCGCGTTGGAACGGCTGTTCGCGATTCTCGGGATCATCGCCTTCCTGGCGGCGGCGAACTGGATAGGCCGCCGTCGCGGCGTGGATTGCGATACGGCCGCGTGGCGGGCATTGCTCGCTGGCCTCGTTGCAGCTCGCGCGGGTTTTGTGGCGCAGAACTGGCATGCCTTCGCCATCGAACCCGCAACCATCCTCTATGTCTGGCAAGGAGGTTTCTCGCCGCTCCCCGGTCTGGTGACTGCCGCAATCGTGCTGGGCGTGTCACTACGGCGATCTCGCGCCCTAGCACCTTTGACACTCGTCTTCGCGGGCTGCGTCGCGGTCACATCCGGCGCCACGGCAGCGGCCCTTGCCTCGGCGCAGCGACCTCTACCGCAAGGAATCGTTCTCCAGTCGCTGGACAGCGGAACGAGCCTGCTCGACGATCGCCGGGGCAAGCCGTTCGTCGTCAATCTCTGGGCAACCTGGTGCCCGCCGTGCCAGCGTGAAATGCCGATGATGGTCGTAGAAGCGGCACACTCGGCCGTGCCGATCCTGCTTGTCAATCAGGGCGAGGATGCAGACAACGTACGTGCGTGGCTGGACAGCAAGCGCCTTGAAGCGGCGCACGTCCATCTCGACCGCGACCTGCGCATAGCTGCCGCGACCGGCTCGGCCGGGCTTCCCGCGACGCTGTTCGTCGACAGCAAAGGCGTGATCCGTGCGCTCCATGTCGGTGAAATCTCGCGGGCCGCCCTGCTCGCGGGACTACGCGATCTGAAGTAGAGTTTCGATCAAGGAGAAGACCATGACCAGACAAGTGAATATTGGAATCGGCGAGGAAGATCGGGTTGCGATTTGCGAAGGCCTGAGCCGCCTCCTGGCGGACACCTACACTCTCTATCTGACCTCGCACAACTTTCACTGGAACGTGACCGGGCCGATGTTCAACAGCCTCCATGCCATGTTCATGACGCAATATACCGAGTTGTGGAACGCGATCGACCCGATCGCCGAACGCATCCGCTCGCTCGGACAGCCCGCACCCGGTTCCTACGCGCAGTTCGCCAAACTCAGTTCCCTGCCCGACGCGCCGGAAGTGCCGCCGAAGGCGCTCGACATGGTCGACATCCTCGCCAAGGGGCATGAAGCGGCCGCCCGCACGGCGCGCACGCTGTTCCCTCTGGTCGAGAAGGCGAGCGACGAGCCGACCGCGGACCTGCTCACCCAACGGATCGGCGTGCATGAGCAGGCCGCATGGATGCTGCGCGCCCTGCTCGAAGAGTAAGACACGCTCAACGACTGGCCCCGGCCGCGCAATCTCTGCGAGGCCGGGGCCGTTAGCGAACTGCCGCCATTGAAAGGACGAGACCTTGGCTACGTCAAAGCTGGCAAACATCCTCCTCGATGCGCTCGAAGACGAGCGGAAGGCGGAGGCGACCTATGCCGCCGTGATCGAAAAGTTCGGCCCTGTCCGGCCCTTTTCCAACATCATAGAGGCCGAACAGCGCCATGCCGCCGCACTTGAGCGCCAGCTTGCCCGGCTGGGCATCGACGTACCGCCCGATCCATGGACGGGGAAAGTGGCGGCACCAGCTTCTCTCGCGCAGGCTTGCGAAAGCGCGGTCCAGGGCGAGATCGAGAATATCGCGCTTTACGACCGGCTGATCCCGATGGTCGACGACCCCGCGGCGCGCCAGGTGATGGAAAACCTGCAGGCCGCCTCGCGCGAGCGCCACCTTCCAGCTTTCAGGCAATGCCTGGAGCGGGAACGCGATCGCCGTTCGTGACGGCCTCCCTCAATCGCGATCACTCAGGCACAGGCTGCTTTTGGGATCCGTAATCGACGGTGGATGGCATCGACAGAGGGCGCGAGGCATGACCTGTCGGCGTCAGCGCCTTTGGCGTTCCTCGAACAGCTGCGCTTTCTCGTACATTTCCTTCGCCTCGGCGAGGCACACATCACGTCTGTTCAGATAGACATCGCTGTTTCGGACTGCCGGCTTGAGATCCGGTTTCGGAATCATTCCATAAGCCTTTGTGTTCTCGATGGACGCTGAACCTCGGCGAGCGCGACCTCGTCGCTCACTCCATGACCGCGGGCGAGATAGTCCTGCGATCCCATTTCGTTGAGGCGCGAGATCGTCCGCTCGAACTCGAAGGCGTCGTCTGCCGCGCAATACAGCGCGTCGGGTTCGCGATCGGCGGAAGCCAGCAGCTTGACGCCATTTTCATAGAAGGCGTCGATCAGTGTCTTGAATCGCGCCGCTTCCGATTTCCGGTTTGCGTCGAGAACGGGGATCCCGACCAGGATCACGGTGTGATAGCGGTAGGCCAATGCAAGATAATCGGGAATGCCGCGCGGTTCGCCGCATAGCCGCTTGAATGAGAAGACGGCCACGCCTTTCAGCGACTTGGGCACGAACAGTTCTCGTCCGCCCTTGATTGCCAGTGTTTCGGAGGGAACATGCTCCCGGTCCTCGACCGGAAAATCGGTCAACCGGAAGAACGCCCGGCTCAGGGCTTCCGTCGCCGCATCGCCATTGGGCACGTGCCAGGTCTGGAACCCTCCAAGGCGCTGCATGCGATAGTCAGTCGGCCCATCCAGGGTGAGCACATCGAGCCGATCCTTGAGGAGCGCGATGAATGGCAGAAAATGTTCGCGGTTGAGGCCGTTCTTGTAGAGGTCCTGAGGCGGCCGGTTGGATGTAGCGACCACGGTAACGCCATGTCCGATGATCCGGGTAAACAGCCTCGACAGGATCATCGCGTCAGCCGAATTGGTTACGATCATTTCGTCGAAGGCGATCAGCCGCGCTTCGGCCGCGATGGCATCGGCGACCGGCAATATCGGATCGCCGGTCTCCTTGGCGCGTTCGGAGCGTAGCCGGTCATGCACCTCCTGCATGAACTCGTGGAAGTGGACGCGCCGTTTCCCGGCGATCTCGACGCAGTCGAAGAAGAGATCCATCAGCATCGATTTGCCGCGGCCGACCCCTCCCCAGAGATAGACTCCCCGCACGGGATCGGGTTTGCGCCTGACGAAACGCGACAGGAGGCCCTGACGGCGCGCCTGTGCTTCCAATTCCGCAACCGCCTTGCCGAAACGCAGAGCGACCTGCCGCTGGGCGTCGTCAGGGCGCAGCTGACCCGTTGAAATGGCGTTCACGTAACGCGTCAGGACTTTGCTCTGAGGCAAGACAAAGTTCTCCGGCAAAAAGTTGAATTTGAGAAGTCGCGCATCGGCCCGACAGCCTCATACCCTGGTCAATCTCGAGACTGGCCACGGCCGAAGCTGAAGATCATGTATCGGCGTCGTCCGGAATTGCTCCCGGGCGTTCCCTGCGAAACCCATGCATGCCGAACCACCACTGCAAGGCAATGATGGCTCCCTTGGCGGGCTGAAGCAGCCCGACCATCAGGAGCAACGCCAACGGAAGCAGGATCGCCATCAACATCGGCACGGACATTTCCGCGCGACTGGTCACGGCGATAATGAGCGGCGCCATCAGATGCCCCGTCACGAAGATCGAGACATAGGCCGGGAAATCATCAGCTTGCTGATGCGTCCAGTCCTGGCCGCATTGCGGGCAATGAGGGATCGGTTTCAGGAACCGCATGAACAGGCGCGCCTCGCCGCACCGGGGGCATCGCCCGCGCAACCCGCGCAGGATCGCGGCCCAACCTGTGACCGGCAAGACAAGCTTGCCGGTTACCGATCCCTGTTCATGAGCGGGCATGGATTCTGGCTTTTCGTGAAACTTGTCAAAGGGGAACCGGATGAGGTCAGGCATCGAACCATCCGGGAGGGGCCGCCGCGCGGATGCTTTCGTCGACATGAGCGACAAACTGCGTGAAGTTGCGCTTGAAGCGGTCGACCAGGGAACGCGCCGTGCCGTCATAGGCGGCCCCATCAGCCCAGGTGGAACGCGGGTCGAGAATACTCGAATCCACACCCTCTACAGCAACGGGGACCACGAAGCCGAAGTTGGGATCGGTGCGGAACTGTGCGCCTTCGAGAGTCCCGGAAAGCGCAGCATTGAGCAGTGCGCGCGTCACCTTGATCGGCATCCGCGATCCCGTTCCATATTGGCCGCCGGTCCAGCCGGTGTTGACCAGCCAGCAATCGACATTCCCCGCGGCGATACGCTTGCGAAGCAGATTGCCGTAGACGCTGGGATGCCGCGGCATGAACGGCGCGCCAAAGCAGGTCGAGAACGTCGCTTCGGGTTCGGTGACACCGAGTTCGGTGCCCGCGACCTTGGCTGTGTAGCCGGACAGGAAATGATACATCGCCTGTTCGGGCGTTAGCTTCGCGATGGGCGGGAGCACGCCGAAGGCATCGGCCGTCAGCATGATGATGTTCTTCGGCACCGGCCCCATGTTCTCGGCGGAGGCATTGGGGATGAAGTGGATCGGATAGGCGCCCCTGCTGTTCTCGGCGAGCGAGGCGTCGTCGAGGTCGAGTGCGCGGGTTTCCGGATCCATGACGACATTCTCGAGGATCGTACCGAAGCGGCGGGTGGTCGCATGGATTTCAGGCTCCGCCTCGGCCGAGAGACGGATCATCTTGGCGTAGCAGCCGCCTTCGAAATTGAAGACGGCGCTGTCCGACCAGCCATGCTCGTCGTCGCCGATCAGCGTGCGCGAAACATCAGCGGACAAAGTGGTCTTGCCGGTGCCCGAGAGGCCGAAGAAGATCGCGGTGTCGCCATCGGGACCGATGTTCGCCGAACAATGCATCGGCATGACGCCCTTTTGCGGCAGCACATAGTTCAGCACCGAGAACACCGCCTTCTTCATCTCGCCGGCATAGCCGGTGCCGCCGATCAGGATCAGCCGGTGGGTGAAATCGATCGCGATGATGGTTTCCGACCGGCAGCCATGGCGTTCGGGATCGGCGCGGAAGCCGGGCAAGTCGATGATGGTGTAATCCGCCGTGAAATGCGTGAGTTCATCCGCCGTCGGCCTAACCAGCATGGTGCGCACGAAATGCGAGTGCCAGGCCAGTTCCGTGACGACCCGGACTCCGACACGGAATTCCGGCTGCGAGCCGCCGAACAGATCCTGGACGAAGACGTCGTCGAGTGCGGCAAGATGCTTGAGGAAATCCTCGCGCAGATTGGCGAAGGCTTCTTCCGACATCGGCTTGTTGGAAGCCCCCCACCAGACATCATCCCTGGTGACCTCATCACGGACGATGAATTTGTCCTGGGCCGAACGGCCGGTATGTTTTCCGGTTTCAACCACGAAGGCGCCATGCTCGGACAGGCGGCCTTCACCGCGCCGCAAGGCGATCTCGACGAGTTCGGGCGTATCGAGATTTTCGTGAAGCGTCCCACCGGATTTGACCGTGATGTCCAAAGCTGCGGGGATCTGCGTGATTTTGCTGTGTGGCCTTTCGGATCGGGTTGGAAGGAAGCAGGCGGATCGGGCGTCGCCCGAACCTGTTCCGACGGGAAGTTTCAGCCTGAGCTTCGGGCGCCGAAGACGATCGGGTTGCGACACCGGACTCGCCGCCGCCGGGGCATCCGATGGCGGCGCCTGTCGACCTGCACCTTTGCGGCGGTGCTTTTTCTCCACGATCATTTGCTCATCTCCGATCTGGAGGCTCGAAGGTCGCAGCCCTCAAGACCATCGGCTTTCTCAGACGCGGAAATACCTCACCCCGACAAAGCGCGTGTGATCGATTATCCGGTACAATGCACATATACAACTCCCTCCTAATTTGTTAAGAGTGATATTTGATGTATTAAACATCATGGAGCCAACATGATCACGTCGCAGCAAATGCGCGCCGCGCGCGCCCTCCTCGGACTTGATCAACGCCAGCTCGCCGCGCTGGCCGGCCTCTCCCTGCCGACCATCCAGCGCATGGAATCATCCGATGGCCAAGTGCGCGGTGTGGTCGACACGCTGGTCAAGGTGATCACCGCGCTGGAAGGCGCAGGCATCGAACTGCTGGGCGAGAATGCGCCCAGCACGGGCGTGGGCCGCGGTGTGCGTCTGCGCGAAACGACCGCGGGAAAGTCCGGCGGCCAGGGGCAGTCGCTTCTCTATGACAAGGCGGAGGAACCGGTCAGGTGAGCGCGAAAGCCTATACGCCCAAGCTCATCACGACCTTGCGCGAAGGGTACACCGCTCAGACCTTCCGCGCCGACGCCATAGCGGGCCTGACGGTCGCGATCGTCGCGCTGCCTCTTGCCATGGCCCTGGGCATCGCCAGCGGCGCTTCTCCCGACAAGGGGCTTGTCACGGCCGTGGTGGCGGGGTTCCTGATTTCCGCGCTCGGCGGATCGCGGGTCCAGGTCGGCGGACCCACGGGCGCCTTTGTCGTCGTCATTTTCAATGTTATCGCCCAGCACGGCTATGATGGGCTGCTGATCGCGACGCTCCTGGCAGGCATCATCCTCATTGCCGCCGGTGCGTTTCGCCTCGGGCAGATGATCAAATTCATCCCCCATCCGGTCGTCACCGGATTCACCGCGGGGATCGCCGTTATCATTGCCTCGAGTCAGGTGAAGGACTTCCTCGGGCTCTCGATGACCGAGGTCCCGGCTGAGTTCCTGCCCAAATGGCAGTCCTATCTCGCCGCTCTGCCGAGCACCAGTTGGGCAACTCTAGGCGTCGGGGTCGGAGCACTTGCGACCATCATCGTGCTGCGCAAACTCGCGCCCAGACTGCCCGGGTTCCTGATCGCGGTCGTGGTAAGTTCCCTCGCCGTCGCTCTGCTCAAGCTCCCGGTCGACACTATCGGCTCCCGCTTCCCGGACATTCCTTCCGGCCTGCCGATGCCGTCCCTGCCGGAATTCACCTTCGCCAAGATCAATGCGGTGATGCCTTCGGCATTCACCATTGCATTTCTCGCCGGCATCGAAGCCCTGCTGTCGGCCGTCGTCGCCGATGGCATGGCCGGAACGCGGCATCGCTCCAACCAGGAATTGATCGGCCAGGGCGTCGCCAATATCGGATCCGCCCTGTTCGGTGGGCTACCCGCGACGGGCGCGATTGCGCGTACCGCCACCAATATCCGCTCCGGGGCCAGAACCCCGGTTGCCGGAATCATGCATGCCGTGTTCCTTCTTCTGTTCATCCTGTTCGCCACGGACCTGATGGCATTCGTACCCATGGCCGCGCTTGCCGCGATCCTGTTCATGGTCGCCTGGGGCATGAGTGAATATGAGCGGTTCATTGCCTTGCTGCACATGCCCAACAGCGACCGGGCCGTGCTGCTACTGACATTCGGCCTGACGGTACTGGTGGATCTCACCGTCGCAATCGGCGTCGGCGTAACTCTGGCCTCGCTCCTCTTCATGGCCCGCATGAGCGAGGCTGTCGAGGTCGACAGCAGCGGCCGGCAGGACATCGATCTCGATTCCGAAGACGTTCACCAGCGCGACGCGTTGCCGGAGGGTGTCGAGGTGTTCC
Organism: Sphingobium amiense; assembly: GCF_003967075.1. NCBI lineage: Bacteria > Pseudomonadati > Pseudomonadota > Alphaproteobacteria > Sphingomonadales > Sphingobiaceae > Sphingobium > Sphingobium amiense. Next base: position 1,330,749 of record NZ_AP018664.1, on the reverse strand, counting down.
GGATCACCGGCCCGTTCTTCTTCGGCGTAGCAGGCGAACTGCTCGATACGCTGCGCCGCGTCGGTCAGTCGCCCAAAGTCATCATCCTGCGCATGCGGCTCGTTCCCCTGCTCGATGCAAGCGGCGTCCAGGCGCTCGAACAGTTCATCGAACAAGCGCGCGTCGCCGGCGCAACGGTCGTGTTGTCCGGCGTGCAGCCGCAACCGAAGTCGATGCTTGCGCGCGTTCACCTGGAAGCTGGTTCGGACAAGCTTTTCTATGCCGCGGACTTCGCCAGCGCCCAGTCGCTCGCGGTCAGCTTGCTCGAAGCGCCCAAAACTCAGCCGCACTGATCGGCGCACCCTGCTGCGGTTCGGGCGAACATATTGTCGAAAGGAAGGAAATTTGAACGACGTCGTGATCCTGTCGGGTGTGCGCACCGCTATCGGGGATTTTGGAGGCAGCCTTAAGGACGTCGCGCCGTGGGAGCTTGGCCGCATCGTCATTGCCGAAGCCATCAAGCGGGCCGGAATCGAACCAGGCCATGTCGAGCATGTTGTCCTTGGCCAGGTCATTCAAAGCGAACCCAGCGATGCATATGTCTCGCGAATTGCCGCTATCGCGGCGGGGATTCCCGATCGGACCCCGGCGCTCACCCTGAACCGCCTTTGCGGATCGAGTGTGCAGGCGATTATTTCCGCCGCCCAAATGATCGCATTGGCCGAGTGTGACATCGCCGTTGCTGGCGGTGTCGAGAGCATGAGCCAATCCCCACACGTTCTCAAGGGCCTGCGCTGGGGGCGCAGGATGGGCGATGAAATGATGATCGACGCGATGAACGCGACGCTGAGCGATCCGTTCGGTGCAGGTCACATGGGGGTCACTGCCGAGAACGTTGCCGAACGTCATGGCATCACCCGGGCCGAGCAGGACGCGCTGGCGGCCGAAAGCCATCGCCGGGCAGCAAGAGCACAGCAGGAAGACCGTTTTCGCGAGCAGATCGTTTCCGTCGAGGTCAAGGGCCGTAGCGGCACCTTTATGTTCGAGGCCGACGAGCATGTGCGCACCGACGTTTCCAGCGAAGGCCTCGGCGCACTCACGCCCATCTTCCGCAAGGATGGCGGGACCGTAACGGCGGGCAACGCCAGCGGCATCAACGACGCTGGCGCGGCTCTGGTGCTGGCTTCCGCCGCCGCCGCCGAGAGACACGGCCTGACACCCCGCGCCAGGGTTGTAAGCTGGGGACATGCCGGTGTTGCCCCCGAAGTGATGGGGCTCGGTCCCGTCGAAGCCGTGCCCATCGCCCTCAAGCGGGCCGGACTATCGCTTGACGACATCGACGTGATCGAGGCGAACGAGGCTTTTGCCGCGCAGGCTTGCGCGGTCGCCAAACTGCTCGATTTCCCGCCCGAGAAGGTCAATCCCAATGGCAGCGGCATTGGACTTGGGCATCCCGTCGGGGCAACCGGCGCCATCATCACCATCAAGGCGCTTTACGAGCTCGAGCGTATTGGCGGCCGCTACGGGCTTGTGACCATGTGCATTGGCGGCGGACAAGGCATTGCACTCGTGATCGAGCGATTGCCGAGCCAGGATGCGTAAGAGGCGAGCATGAGCGAACCGGATCGGACAGGCAGACGGCCCAGCTCCCTGGATATCGGCAGAGCGCAGCGCGCGCTGGTCCAACTGGCCGCCATGCTGGCGGCCCTTGCCGGCGCGATCAATGCAGCCGGCTTTCTGGCATTCGGGCACGTCTTCCTTGCCTCGCCCGAGGCCAACGCCACTGTTCTGGGCACGAGCCTTCCCGGTGGCTTTGGTATCACGAAATTTGTGGGCGGAATGATCTTCAGCTTCGTGGGGGGTGTGGTCCTCACGACCTTGATTACGCACTGGCTAGGCCGGTACCGGCGCACAATCGCGCTCGTTTGTACCGCAATCGCGTTGGCCGCCGCCTATCTGACATTCCTCTCGCATCTGGCGATCATCCCGGCCGTGCTGATCGCGATGGCCATGGGTAGTGCTCATTGCACTTTTGAGAGGGATGATCCCGACCTGCAGGAGGCTATTTCGCCCTCCACGCAGGTCGTGCGGTTCGGGGAGGCATTGGCCGGCGGACGGCATCACGCGAACTATCGCCAGCTTGGCTTGCATGCATCCTTTTGGCTGGTCTTCCTTATTGGCGGGCTTGCAGGCGCTGTTGCGTGGATCACGCTCGACGCCAGAGCCTTTGCCGTGGCTGCCCTCGTCGCCGCATTGCTGGCAATGCGCGCCTGGCTGATTGAACGCGATCTGTTCGGTGCCTGACGCACATTCCTGACCGATGGAGAACTCCATGAGCGAAGATGAATATGTCTACGATGAAGAATCCGGTGAATGGATGGCTGCATCCGAACTGAAGGAACGGCGCGCCACCGCGGACCGGATCGAAGTCCGCGATGCCGTGGGCAACCTGCTTGCCGACGGCGACCAGGTCACGTTGATCAAGGATCTGGTCGTCAAGGGCGCCGGCCAGACTCTGAGGCGGGGAACGCTGATAAAGTCGATCCGCCTCACGGATGACCCGCAGGAAATCGACTGCCGGTATGAAGGCATCAAAGGTTTGGTGCTTCGTGCGGAATTTGTCCGCAAGCGCAGCTGACCGGTTATTGCGGTTGTTCGGCGCAAAGCTTCTTGAGAAGGATCAAGGCATTTTTCTCATCTCGCTGGCAATATGAAAATTGATGGGAGGTTCGCCATGAGTACAACCGATATCCGTAACCGCTTCTCTTCCCTGTCGATCACTCTGCACTGGCTCATGGTGCTGCTGATCTCGGTCGTTTACGCTACCATTCTCCTGCGGGAGAACTATCCCAAGGGAACCGACATCCGCGAGGGGCTGAAAACCTGGCATTTCATACTCGGACTCACCGTTCTGGCGCTGGCGATCATCCGCCTGCTGGCACGCCTCAGCCAGCGCACCCCCCCGATCACGCCGGAACCGCCGTCATGGCAGACGCTTTTAGCCAATGCGACGCATCTCGCACTCTACGCGTTCATGCTGGCGATGCCCTTGGCGGGCTGGGTGATCCTGAGTGCGTCGGGCAAGCCGATTCCATTCTTCGGTCTGGAACTGCCGGCTCTTGTCGGCCAGAGCAAAGCCCTGGCGGGACAGATGAAGGATTGGCACGAGACAGTCGGGACCATCGGATATTTCCTGATCGGCTTTCACGCCCTTGCCGCTCTCTTCCATCATTACATCGTCAAGGATGATACCTTGCGCCGAATGCTGCCGGGCCGAACCTGATGGCAAAGCACTCTGGCGATCACGGCGCCGCTGAGCGGTAGGCGACAGCTGCCGCAGCGCTGTAAAATCGGGCCAGCGCAAGCGCGCGCAAGATCGTCATGGGTGCAGACCTCGCTGCGCGCCCTCCCCGCCTTTGATCGCACGCGCCAGGGCTGCCTCCTCCCACCGGATCGAAAAGGCGCCCCGAAGCTGGCCGGAAGCAAAACCCGTCGCCTGATCTGCGGGATAATGCGCGCGGATCGCCGCCATCACCTCCGGGGCGACATTCTCGCCATGGCAAGCGAGGCACATGGGCATGGTCGGTATGGCGCGCATATAGCGATATTGCCCGCCCTCATACGCCGACCAGCGCCTGGGCTTGCCGTCGACGCCAAACGGCGCGGCGGCCCAGCTCTCCATGACGCGGCGTTCGGTAGCGTCAGGACTGGCAGCGGGATTACGCGTGCGCAGCGCCGTGCGCCGGACGGTCGCTCCGCTTTCCTCGGAGATCTGCGCGGCGAGCGCGGGCGCTATGCTCGAACAGACGCTGATCGCGCCTTGCGGACCATCCGCCGCCATCGCGGCGGTCAGCGCGCTCAATAATTCCTTCTGGAAGCGGTCGGCCAGGATATCGGAGCGCGCTTGTGCCTCCTGCACCATCACCGCCGGATCCGACGGCGGCTCATTCGAGGCGCAAGCCCCGAGAGAGACCATGGACAGGAGCGGAAGGACGGCGCGTCGCATCGGATTTCTCAGGATTGTCCAGCACCGGGACCGAAGCGATCGCAGAGCATGTCGATCAACTTGCGGACGTCGCTGTCAGCAAGGCTGTAGTAGATCGTCGTCGCCTCGCGCCGGGTCTTGACCAGACCCCCTTCTCGCAATTTCCCCAGATGCTGGGACACGCTGGATTGCGATTGCCCGCACAACTCCACCATCTCCCCGACGGAGAATTCGCCCTGGGTCAGCCGGCACAGGATCAGCAGACGCTGTTCATTGGCCAGCAGCTTCAGCACGCTCGCCGCATGGGCGGCGTGCTCGGCGAGTTGTGCAAGGGGCGTCTCAAGCGGCATCATCTGGTCGCGGGTTTCCCATCATCTCGAAGCACGATGTAAATGGCCGGAATAACCAGCACGGTCAGCAGCGTCGAGGACGCAAGGCCGAACAGCAGCGAGATCGCCAAACCCTGAAAGATCGGATCGGTCAGGATCACGGCCGCGCCAATCATCGCCGCGGCGGCCGTGAGAACGATCGGCTTGAACCGGATCGTGCCGGCTTCCAGCAGCACGTCGCGCAGCGATTTGTCCGGCGTGGCCGAATGGCGGATGAAGTCGACCAGCAGGATCGAGTTGCGCACGATGATACCGGCGAGCGCGATGAACCCTATCATCGAGGTTGCCGTAAACGGTGCACGGAACAGCATGTGGCCAATGACGATCCCGACCAGCGTGAGCGGCACCGGCGTCAGGATCACGAGCGGCAGGCGGAAGCTTTTGAACTGCGCGACGACGATGATGTAGATCGCCAGCAGCGCGACCATGAAGGCGCCGCCCATGTCGCGGAACGTGACCCAGGTGATCTCCCATTCGCCATCCCAGAGCAGGGACGGCACGCTCTCATCCTCGGGCTGACCGTTGAGACGGATTTCCGGCTTCTGGAGGCCCTTGGCCGCCCAGTCATAGGCATCGACCGCGCGGTTCACTTCGATCATGCCGTAGATCGGCGCTTCATAGGCTCCGGCCAGCTCGGCCGTGACCATGTCGGCATATCGACCGTCACGGCGGAAGATCGCAGGACTCCCCGTCTCGGTGCGCGCTTCGACCACCGCGCCAAGGTCGATGAGCTGGCCGCCCGGCGTCTGTGCGACAGGCATACTCGACAAGGCTTGCGTCCAGCTGCGGTCCTTCTGTTCCAGCGCGATTGTAATCGGTAGTGGGCTGCGGCCATCGCCGCGCGGCGCGTAGCCGACAGTCTGGCTCCCCATGAGCATACCGATGCTGTCGGCGACCTGCCGCTGGGAAAGGCCGTAATAATCGAGCCGGTCGCGCTGCACGTCGAGGCGGAGCTTCGGGCGCGCCTCGCCGAAGCTGTTGTCCACGTCGACGATGAAGGGGACGGACTTGAAGATCTTTTCCAGCTCGGACGCTGTCTTCTGGCGCGTGACTTCGTCGGGGCCATAGACCTCGGCCAGCAGGGTCGCGAGGACGGGCGGTCCTGGAGGCGTCTCGACCACCTTGATAGATGCGCCATTGGGCAAGCGCAGCGCCTTCAGCCGCTGGCGCAGGTCGAGCGCAATCTGATGGCTGGACCGGCTGCGATCCCCCTTGGGCAGCAGCGTCACCATCACATCGCCCTGCTCGGGCTGCGAGCGCAGGAAATAATGGCGGACAAGGCCGTTGAAGTTGAACGGCGCCGATGTGCCGACATAGGCCTCCATCGCCGTCGCTTCGGGCAAGCCTCGCACCACGCCGGCAACATCTTCCAGCACGCGGCCCGTGTTTTCGAGCGCGGTGCCTTCGGGCATATCGACCACGACCTGAACCTCCGACTTGTTGTCGAAGGGCAGCAGCTTCACGGTAACGGCCTTGAAATAGAACATCGAGCAGGCGACCAGTGTCGCCACGCCCACCGCGATCAGGAAATTGCGGGCGGACTTCTTCGTATCGATGACGCGATGCGCGACACGGGCATAGAGCTGCCCCAGCTTGCCGCCGCTCTCGTCATGGCCGTGGCCAGAGCCGAGCGTCTTGCGGGCAAAACGGATCATCAGCCACGGCGCAATGACCACGGCGACGAAGAAGGAAAAGATCATCGCCGCCGACGCATTGACCGGGATGGGAGCCATGTAGGGGCCCATCAGGCCGGAAACGAACAGCATCGGCAGCAGCGCCGCAACCACGGTCAATGTCGCGACCACCGTGGGATTGCCGACCTCCGCCACCGCCTCGATCGCGGCCTGGGTACGGTTGCGGTCATCGTCCATCGCCCAATGGCGCGCGATATTCTCGATCATGACGATCGCGTCGTCGACGAGGATGCCGATCGAGAAGATCAGCGCGAACAGGCTGACGCGGTTGATGGTGTAGCCCATGAGGTTCGAGGCGAACATGGTCAGCAGGATCGTCGTCGGAATGACCACGGCGGTCACGCCCGCCTCGCGCCACCCGATCGCGAAGCCGATCAGCACGACGATGGAGACGGTCGCCAGCGCCAGATGGAACAGCAGCTCGTTGGCCTTCTCGTTCGCCGTCTCGCCATAGTTGCGGGTGACGGCGACCGTGACGTCATCGGGGATGAGCTTGCCTTTCAGGCTCTCGACGCGCTCGAGGATCGCATCGGACACCACCACGGCATTGGCGCCGGCGCGCTTGGCGAAGGCGATGCTGACGGCGGGGGCGCTATGCCACTTGCCGTTTTCCTCCTTCGCCCAGCGCCACGCCCGCGCCTGATCCTCGCGCGGCCCCTGCGTTACGCTGGCAACGTCGCGCAGATAGACGGGCGAGCCGGAGGCAGAGCGCACGGTCAGAAGTCCGACCTCCTGCGCCGATGACAGGGTGCGGCCCGCCGTGACGCCGACCGCCTTGCCGTCCTCGCGGATATTACCCAGCGGAAAGGACCGATTGGCCTGGCTCGCGGCCTCGATCACGCTCCCCAGCGGCACGCCATACTGGCGGAGCCTGGCCGGATCGGGCGCAATGCGGATTTCCTCGGGGCGGCCACCGACGAGGAAGCTGATCCCGACATTGTCGACCTTGGCGATCTCGGTGCGCAGCTTCGCGGCGAGTTCGTAGAGGCTGGCATCGTTCCACTGCCCTGCCGCGCCGGGCTTGGGGGCAAGGGTCAGGACGACAGCGGGAACGTCGTTAATGCCGCGCACCGTCACCTTGGGATCGGGGATGCCGACCGGCTTACGATCCCAATTGGCGCGCAGCTTCTCCTCGATGCGGATCGCTGCATCCTCCGGGTTCGACCCGACGAGGAAGCGCGCCGTCACCATTACGCCATCGTCCTGCGCCTGGGTATAGACATGCTCCACCCCGTCGACGCTCTTGACGATGGTTTCGAGCGGAATGCCCACCAGCTCGGTCGCATCGGCGGCGGACAGGCCGGGCGCCATCACCTGAATGTCCACCATCGGCACGCTGATCTGCGGTTCCTCCTCCCTTGGGATGGAAAGAAGAGCCAGCAGACCGACAGCGATCGCCGCCAGCAGAAACAGCGGCGTCAGGGGGGAAGCGATAGTGGCCCTGGTGAGGCGACCGGAAACACCGAGATTCATGGCCGCGGAGCCTTGGCCGGCTTACCGGGGGCGAACAGCACGTCGCCGGCGGCCGCACCGCTCAATATCTCGACCAGGGCGGGATCGGCCGTCGGCGCGATCTGGACCGGCACCATGCTGAGCCGCTTGCCTTCCGCGACGATCTGCACCTGATCCATGCCATAGCGCGTGGTGATGAAGGAGCGCGGCACGACCAGCGCCTTGCGCGTGCCGATCTCGACCGACGCGCTCACGCGGCGGCCGATGAATTGGGTGGAAAGCCCAGGCAAAGTCGCATCGACGCGGACCTGGCCGCCAGTGATCGCGGGATAGACCTGCGCCACACTGCCTTCGCGCTGCCCGGACGGCATATCCGCTTCATTGACGATCACGCGCGCACCGGGATGGACCTGTCCGGCAACCGACTCCGGCAGCATCAACCGCAGCACCGGCGGCCCCGCGGTAACCGTCGCGATCGACATGCCCGGCGCCACCGGTGATCCGGCGGGAATATCGGCGCGAAGCACCCGACCGCTCGCCGGGGCGATCACCGCCCCCTGCCCCGCGACGCTGACGCTTGCGCCCTGCTGCGCCCGAGCGGCAGCAACCTGCGCATCGGCCGCGCGCGCGGCCGCAACGGCCTGATCCAGGCGCGCCTTGGCATAGACGCCTTGGCCATAGAGATCGCGAATGCGGGCGAGATCGGCATTGGTCCGCGCGGCTTCGGCCTGGGCGGCGGCGGTCTGGGCGCCATAGGCGCTTGTCTCATAGCCGAGCCGCGAATCGACGATCATGCCGATCCGCTGGCCCTTTTGCACCGTGTCGCCGGCACGGACGGAAAGCGACGTGAGGATGCCGGGGATGCGGGCGAGCACTTCGGCCTGGTCGCGCGTGGCGATCTCCGCGCCGACTACCTTCATGTCCGGGATTTCGGTTGCGGCGAGCCGCAGAGTTTCCCCGGCGGGTAGCGTCGCCGCCGCCTGCTCCTGCTCCGGCTTGCTCCCGCATGCCGACAGCGCCAGCGCGGCGCCCGCCAACCAGAGCCACTTGCCCCTGCCGCTCATCATGCCGCCGATACCCCTCTTTTTTGGTTCTCTTTCAGGCTCTCAATCACCAACGACCGGGAAGCCGGCGTCTTTCCACGCACCGATCCCGCCAGCGAGGTGGGTGTCGATCGCGCTCTGCGCCGCCGCGCATTGATCGAGTGCCTGGCCCGAGCGCTTTCCGCCCGCGCATTGCAGCACGACAGTCCGGCCCTTGGGATCAGGGATGTTACGAGGTGAAAAGCCCGACAGTGGCATGTTTATTGCGCCCAGTATGTGGCCGGCGGCGAACTCGCCTGTCTCGCGCACGTCGATCAGGAGCGCCTTGCCGCCCTTCAGCATGGCGTCCAGCTCGGCGGGGCCGATCTCACGGTGGGCATCACGTTTCTTGAATCCGAACATGGCAGCTTCCTCAACTTTGTTATTTGCATATAACGTGTAATGATGATATTCGTCAATGCCATTGAGACATGGAAGGATCGCAGATGGGCAAGCCTTTGATCGTGGTGCTGGGCGCGGGTCTGGGAGGCACGATCGCCTCCTATGAGATCAAGGCTGCCGTCAAAGACCGCGCCGACGTGATGACGGTATCCGATAGCGATACCTACAACTTCATCCCGTCCAATCCCTGGGTCGCCGTGCGCTGGCGCGAGCCTGAAGCCATCCAGGTCCACCTCCCTCCCGTGTTCGCCAAAAAGAAGATCGGCTTCACCTCGGTCGGCGCGAAGCGGCTGCATGCCGGCGAAAAGCGACTCGAACTCAATGACGGCTCATCCATCAATTACGATTATCTTGTAATCGCTACCGGCCCGGAACTCGCGTTCGACGAGATCGAGGGGCTGGGTCCGCATGGCGGCCATACCCTCTCCATCTGCCAGACGCCCCACGCCTCAGCCGCCGCCGATGCGTTCGATGCCTTTGCACAAAATCCCGGCCCGATCGTCGTCGGCGCGGTGCAGGGCGCGTCCTGCTACGGCCCGGCCTACGAATTCGCGATGATCCTCGACACCGAACTGCGCAAGCGCAAGATCCGCGACAAGGTGCCGATGATCTATGTGACGCCCGAACCCTATATCGGCCACCTTGGGCTCGACGGCGTCGGCGATACCAAGTCGCTGCTCGAGAGCGAGCTGCGTGATCGCCACATCAAATGGATCACCAACGCCCGCGTCACCAAGGTCGAGCCCGGCGTCATGCACGTCGAGGAAGTCGGCGAGGACGGCGCGGTGAAGAAGACGCACGACCTGCCCTTCGGCTTCTCGATGATGCTCCCTGCGTTCCGGGGCGTCCCCGCGGTCAGCAATATCGAAGGGCTGGCCAATCCGCGCGGCTTCATCATCGTCGACAAGCACCAGCGCAATCCGGCCTTCCCCGAGATATTCGCGCTCGGTGTCTGTGTCGCCATCCCGCCGACCGGCCCGACGCCGGTTCCGGTGGGCGTGCCCAAGACCGGTTTCATGATCGAATCCATGGTCACGGCGATCGCCGCCAATCTCTCGCTGGTTCTCGACGGCCAGGAGCCGACGGCGGAAGCGACGTGGAACGCGGTGTGTCTCGCCGATTTTGGCGACGGAGGCGTCGCCTTCGTCGCCCAGCCGCAGATCCCGCCGCGCAACGTCAACTGGTCGTCCAGCGGCAAATGGGTCCATCTGGCCAAGGTCGGCTTTGAGAAATATTTCCTGCGCAAGGTCCGCAAGGGCGAGAGCGAGCCCTTCTACGAAAAGCTCGCCATGCACGCGATGGGCATCCGCAAGCTGCGTTTCTGATGCCCCGGCTTCTGGTTTCCCAAGCGAAGGAGTGAGACTGATGACTCTCGATCGTGCCGTGATGGCGTTCGCCGGTTGTGTCGTACTGCTCGGCGTCGTCCTGTCGCTGACCGTGCATCCCTGGTGGATCGCGCTCACCGCCTTTGCCGGCCTCAATATGCTTCAGGCAAGCTTCACTGGTTTCTGCCCGGCTGCGATGGTGTTCAAGGCGTTCGGCGTCCGTCCGGGAACCGCCTTCAAATGACGCTCAGGCGGACGATCCCCCTCCCCCTGCTCGCCGGCCTGCTGGCGAGTGTCGCCATGCCCGCGCAGGCAACGACGCTTGAAGAAGCCATTGCGGCCGCCGTGAACCACGCGCCGGAAATCGAGGCGGCGGGGGCCGATGCCGATGCGGCCGACGCCCGGATCAGGGAAGCACGCGGCCAGGGTCTGCCAACCGCGACGCTGAGCGGGACGATCGGCTATGGACGACTCGATCCGCAGGGTTTCTTCGGGCTTCCGGCGGCCAACGTCACGCCGCGCGCGGCGCAGCTCACTATCGAACAGCCCCTCTTTATGGGCGGCAGGGTCAGCGCCGGGATCGCACAGGCGAAAGCGGGCAGCGAAGCAGCACGCGCCGGTGAAACGATGACCCGCAGCCAGATCGTTGTCGCGACGGTCCAAGCCTATGGCGACGTGCTGACCACGCACCGAATGATAGCGCTCTATGAACAGATGGTCGGCCAGATGGAGGAGATCCAGCGCCAGGCCCGGCTCCGCTTCAAGGCAGGCGAAAGCCCCAGCACCGATGTTGCGCAGGCGGCGGCGCGCCTTGCCGAAGCACAGGCAGCCCTTGAAGGCGCGCGCGGCTTTGCCATCTCGGCCGATGCGCGATTCACCAACCTCACTGGCCTTGCCCCGCAGGATCTCCAGCCCATTCCGGCAAGTCCGGTCCTGCCTGCCTCGCTCGATGAAGCGCTCGACAGCGCCCGCGGGAACAACCCGGCGCTGGCGCAAGCCGAAGCGGCATTGGATGCCGCCCAGGCCGGCGCGCGGGGCGCGCGGGCCGAACGCCTGCCCACGATCGGCGCCTTCGCCGAAGGTTCGACGGTGCGTGACCAGTTCTTTCCCGATTATCGCTCCGATGCCGCCACGGTCGGCGTGCGGGCGCGCTGGCAGATATTCGCGGGCGGGCGAGTCTCAGCCAAGATTACCGAATCCGATAGTGCGGTCAGGGCCGCCGATGCGCGTATGCGCGCCGCACGCGCCGCCGTCGATGAACAGACGATCAGCGCCTTTTCCGGGGTGCGCTCGGCCGCCCTGGTCGAAGCGGCTGCTTCCCAGCAAGCCCTTGCCGCCGGACAGGCGCGCGACAGCGTGCGCCACGAGGTTCGCGTGGGGATGAAGCCCCAGCTCGATCTGCTCGATGCCGAACGCGAGGCAACCGCCGCAGCGGTCAGCGAAGCTCGCGCGCGAAGCGATCGCATCGTCGCGGCTTACCGACTGCTTGCCCTTCTCGGACGCTGAACTTTACAGGAGACGATATGCACAAGGACTGGCCGAAAATGGCGACCGAGCTGAATGGCGCCATCAAGGAAGTGCGGCTCGGCACGCCCGACGTGATGCAGGCCTTTTCCGCCATGGCGACTGCGGCCACCAAGGCCGGGGCGCTCGATGCCAAGACCAAGGAACTGATCGCTCTTGCCATCTCGGTCGCCATCCGCTGCGACGGCTGCGTTGCCTTCCATTCGAAGGCCGCCGTCAAGCATGGCGCCACGCGCGATGAAGTGATGGAGACGATGGGCATGGCGCTCTACATGGGCGCTGGCCCCAGCCTCATGTATGCCGCGCAGGCGGTCGAGGCCTTCGATCAGTTCTCCGATCAAGCGAAACAATAATACGCCGTGAAATCGAAACAGCCGAACACTTGACCGGCAGTGCGCCGAACCGGTCGCGAATTTCGCGACCGGGAACCACGATCATGAACTGGTCGGTGGAGTACGCTCAAGTTCAACGCAAGGTTCAGGAGGCTGCACGGACCTGCGAATAGAGCCGCCGGATGTCTTCGGGTCGCGCAAGATCGTGCCCCGGATTCATCACGGCCGCCGCGCCTGCCGCGATGCCGAAGCGGAACGCTTCTTCGATCTCCCAGCCTGAGGAGATAGCAAAGACCATCGCCGAAAGGAAACTGTCGCCCGCGCCGACCGCGCTTCTGACCTCGATGTCCACTGCGGGAAGCAGGAGTTGGCGCTCGGCCGAGGCAAGGAGAGCGCCCTCGTGCCCCATCGTCACCGCCACATATTGCGCATGACCGCCCCCGACGATCTGCATGGCCGCCCGTCCCACCGACTCCGTGTCGGGAAGATCCCGACCGGTGAACTGGCGCAACTCGCCAATGCTGGGCTTGACGAGGAAGACGCCGCCTTGCTCAAGGCCTCCGCGCAGGCCAGCGCCTGAACTGTCGAGCACGACCGGTATATTGCGTTCCGTCATCATCGCGACGACCTGGCCATAGAAATCATCCGGAATGCCGGGTGAGAGCGAACCGCTCGCGACCAGATAGTCACATTGTGCCGTCTGGAGCTGATTGAGGCACTGCCGCCATTCTGCAGGTTCGACCATCGGTCCGGACGGAACGAGGCGATATTCCTTCCCGCTTTCGCGCTCGAGCACTGCGGTGGCCACCCTGGTATGCCCCTTGATCGGGATACGGTTGCGCACCAGCTGGTGCAGGTCGAGCAGACCATCGAGCGCGTGGCCGGTTGCACCGCCCGAAAGATAGTAGCTCCGCGCGTTCCCGCCGAGCCGGACATAGACACGGGCCACGTTGATTCCCCCGCCACCCGGCGAATAGAATTCTGTCTTCGTCCGCATTTTACGGGTGTGGTAGACATGATCGACTTCATAGGCGACGTCGATCGTCGGGTTCAGGGTGAGGGTCGCGATGTTCATCATGGCCGCCATTGAGGGACCCGGATGGGCTCGGGTCTATCCGGGATTTCCCTAATCGTTACGCTATCGCGGGTCCACGAATGCGAAGGCTCCGATCGAAAGGGTGCGAAGTTCTACCGGGATCGAAAGACCCGCGTTAGCAACCTGACAGCAGCAGCCACCGCCTGCGACCCAAAATCACTGGATAATAGACGAAAGGCGGGAAAATCGCGGCGTTGTCAAAAGATGCCCTCGCGCTTTCCTTATCGGTTAAATCCGATCATTGATCAAATAGGCAAGATATAGCAAGTAGGCACTCACAAACATTCCACCCTCGAACCGCGAAATTTGGCGTCCGCTGATGAATACGGGAATGCAGGCCAGCGCGACCCCCAACATGACCGGGATGTCGACCCGGATCAGTTGCGCGCTGACCTCGATCCCGTTCGACGGAAACAGGCAGGCCGCGCCGAGAATCACCAGAATATTGTAAACGCTGCTGCCGATCAGATTGCCGATCGCGATGTCGCGCTCGCCACGAATCGTCGAAATGATCGTCGTAACGAGTTCAGGAGCGGAAGTACCGATCGCAACGATCGTCAGTCCGATAAAGGCGTCCGATACGTTCCACAACCGGGCAAGCGCGACCGCACCATCCACCAGCCAGTTGGCGCCCACGACGATCACGACGAGGCCGATGGCCAGCATCGCCATTGCGGAGAAACCGTGGCGGCGGGAAAAGCGCGGCGCCGCGAATTCCCGCGCGAACTCCAGCTTCACCGTGATGCTTTCCCGCCGGGCGACGCGAATGACGGTCAGCGTGAAGGCCATTCCCATCGTGATCAAAAACAGCCCCTCAAGGCGCGAGAGCACACCGTCCCAGGCAAAGACGAGTAGCGCGGCCGACGCGATGACGATGACAGGCAGTTCCAGACGCAGCGTCTGCATCCGAATGGCAAGTGGTTGCAGCATCGCGCTGAGGCCGAGGATAAGGAGGATGTTGACGGTGTTGGTGCCGGCGATGTTGCCAACCGCGAGCGAGCCGTTTCCCTGGAGCGCCGCCTCGATCCCGACGGCGAGTTCGGGCGTGCTCGTTCCCAGCGCCACGATCGTGAGGCCGATGAGCAGCGGCGAAACGCCCAGCCGCGCGGCCAGCGCCGAGCCTCCCCTCACCAGCCACTCCGCACCAGCGATCAGGGCGGCGAGCCCCATGAGGCTGGAAACGATCGCCAGCGTCATCCGGCCGGGTTCACCTTGCGCCTGGCGGGATCGGGTACGAGGAGGACATCGCCCGGGACCGCATCAAGGATCTTGCGCGCCGTACTGCCGATCATAGCCTCATAGACGAGGCCACCGCCATGGGTTCCAACGACCGTCAGGTGACGTGCGGCATTTTCCGCACGGTCGCGAAGCAGCGCTTCGGGAACCCCGTGCTCGATCATGCGCGTGACGTTCCGGGCCGCCACATCAGACAGTCCCGCTTCGGCAAGGAACTTGTCGGCCGCAGCCTCGCCATAACCCTCGAATTGCCGTTCGATTTCCGATCGGCCGAGATAGCCCGCGAAGGGCACATCGTAGGCGTGGAAAAGGGAGATAGCCGCATCGGGAAAAAAGCGGACGGCGGTCTCCAGAGCGATCCGGGCGGGCGCGGAGAAATCTGTCGCGACCACCATGGCGCGGTAAGGCTCGAAAGCGCGGTCGCGTACGATCAGGATCGGAACGGGCGCCTTGCGGATCAGCCGGTCCACGGTATCGCCGAGCAGCATCCGGGCCAGCGGCCCATCGCGAGCCACGCCGGTGACGATCAGGCCCGCCTCGCCCTTTCCGGCGATATCGAGGACGACCGGTGCCGGCGAGCCGGTTTCGACGTGGACCGAAATGTCGATTGGCGGCGCCTCGCGAACAAGGTCGTGGTAGATGCGATGGCGCGCCGCCCGCACCGGGTCTTCGAGAGGCCGACGCCAGGACGGCAGATCGCCGAGTCGGACGGACAGCATCCCGTCTTCCGGCGGGTTCAGCGCGTGGATGACCATAAGCTCCGCCCGCCATGCCTGGGCTACCAGCAGGGCGCGATCGAAGGCGCGGTCGCAACGATGGCTGAGGTCGGTCGCGAGCGCGATGCATTTAGGGAAACCGTCACGCGTCATGGCATGTCCTCCTGATTATTAAGTTCGCTAAACCAGCCCAGTCGCCGCATCACATGCTTCTCCACCTCCAGCGACAGCATGAGAAGCATGCCGCACGCCACCAGCAACACCCAGTCCGCGAAGCCCAGCGGCTGCGAGTGGAAAATCGCGTTCATGAACGGCGCATAGGTGAAGAGCGCCTGGCCGATGACGAGAACGCCGATCGCGATCAACACGGCGGGAGTACCGATCGCGCCGCGCCATGTCAGGGACGTCATGTGGAGATAGCGGACGTTGAAGAGGTAGAAGATCTCCGCGATGATGAACATGTTGACGACCATGGTGCGCGCCATCTCCAGGCTCCGGCCTTGCGCCAGAACATGGAAAAAGATTCCGAGAGTGACGGCCGCGAACAGCACAGAGACGAGAAGGACACGCCAAAGCAGGAACGGCGAAAGCAACGGCGCGCCGCGCTCCCGTGGCCGGCGCAACATCGCACCGGGTTCCGTGGGCTCGAACGCCAGCACGAGGCCGAGCGTGGCGGCGAGGACGAGGTTCACCCAGAGGATCTGCGTCGCCGTCATCGGCAGCGCGAAGCCCAGCAGGATCGCCAATACGACCGCCAGTGTTTCACCGCCGTTCGTAGGGATTTCCCAGGAAATGACCTTGCGAATGTTGTCGTAGACCGTTCGGCCTTCGCGAACGGCGCTGACGATCGAGGCAAAATTATCGTCGAGCAGCACCATGGAAGCCGCTTCTTTCGACGCTTCGGTGCCCTTGATGCCCATGGCGACCCCGACGTCGGCCTGCTTGAGGGACGGCGCGTCGTTCACGCCGTCCCCCGTCATCGCGACGATCTTTCCCTGAGCCTGCAGCGCACGGACGATCCGCAATTTATGTTCCGGGCTGGTCCGGGCAAAGACCGAGACATCCGCGACCGCTTGCTCCAGTTCGGTGTCCGGAAGCTTTTCCAGTTCCAGCCCGGTCAGCACGCGCGGGTCGTCGGCAAGGTCGAGTTGCCGGGCGATCGCCAGCGCCGTCGCCGCATGATCGCCAGTGATCATCTTGACGCCGATTCCGGCGGACCGGCATTCGGCGATGGCGTCCTTGACCTCCGCACGAGGCGGATCGATGAAGCCGACAAGGCCCAGGAGGCACACGCCAGTCGAGAGATCTTCGAACGAGATCCGTTCGCTGCCGGCAGGCATTTCCTTCGCGCCGAAGGCGAGAACGCGCTCGCCATCGCTTCCGGCGGTAGCGATGGAACTCTCCCAATAGGAACAATTGTCGGGCGCGGTCATCGCCAAGAGCGCTTCGGGCGCGCCCTTCACGAACAGCAAGCGCGTGCCGTTGGAACCCCGGCAGAGCGTCGCCATGAACCGATGCGCGGCGTCGAAGGGAATCTCGTCGAGCCGCTCCCATTCCGCCCGCTCCTGCTCCGGATCGATGGCCGCCTTCATTGCCAGGGCGAAGAGGGCCCCCTCCATCGGATCGCCCTCGACACGCCATTCCGCACCGACCTTGCGCAGCGCGGCATCGTTGCACAGCAGCCCGCAGCGGATCAGTGGCATCGCATCGGCCATAGCCTCTGCCTGGTCCCCGGACCCGACGATCCGGATTTGACCATCGGGAACA
Organism: Sphingobium amiense; assembly: GCF_003967075.1. Lineage (NCBI taxonomy): Bacteria > Pseudomonadati > Pseudomonadota > Alphaproteobacteria > Sphingomonadales > Sphingobiaceae > Sphingobium > Sphingobium amiense. The sequence continues at coordinate 1,313,770 of NZ_AP018664.1, read as the reverse complement.
TAGCCGGATCCGCTCGCGATCATCGTATGCCGCTCGGTGATGACGCGGCGGGCCGTCATTTCGTTGCGTGTGAGCGTGCCGGTCTTGTCGGTGCATATCACCGAGGTCGCGCCGAGCGTTTCGACGGCCGGGAGCTTTCGGATGACGGCGTTGCGCCCCGCCATCCGCCGCACGCCGATCGCGAGAGTAATCGTGATGACCGCCGGCAGCCCTTCCGGCACGATCCCCACGGCGAGCGCGACCACGGCGATCAGCGCGTCGATCCAATCGTAATTCCGCGCCAGAACGGCAAAGGCGAACAGCGCAAGCCCCCCCGCGAGTACGAACCAGGTGAAGCGCCGGGCAAAACCGTCGATCTGCTTCAGCAGCGGGGTTGCCAGTTGTTCGACCGACTGGATAAGCGAACTGATCCGTCCGATCTGCGTGCGAGATCCGGTGGCAACAGCGAGCCCGCTTGCGTGCCCAGCCGCAACCATCGTGCCCGAAAAGGCCATATTACGCCGATCCGCCAAATCGGTCTGCTCGGGCAGCACCGCTTCCTGCTTTTCGGCAGCCACCGATTCGCCCGTCAGCAGCGCCTCGTCGATAAGCATTCGCCGCGCATGGAGAAGCCTGAGATCGGCGGGAACGCGATCACCGGCCTCGATCATCACGAGATCGCCGGGCACGATCTCGCGGACGGGAATCGTTTGCCTCACGCCGTCACGCACCACGCTGGCCTTGGGCGCGATCATCTGCTGGATGGCCTCAAGCGCCTGTTCAGCCTTTCCTTCCTGGATATGCCCGATCACCGCATTCACGATCACGACGGCGACGATGACCACCGCGTCGATCATGTGATCGAGCAGCGCTGCGGCCAATGCCCCGGCAAGAAGCACATAGATCAACGTGTTATGGAATTGCGCGAGGAACCTAAGGAACACATTGCGACGCGCCGACCGGGGTAGCGCGTTCGGCCCAAAGCGGGCCGATTGCCGATCCACCTCCGGAGAAGAGAGACCCGCACAACCGACGTCGAGTGCCGTGGCAACTTCGCTGGTTGACAGCATATGCCAGCGCACTTCGGAAGTTTCCATGGGTCCTGACATCAAATCTCTTTCGTATTACATCAAACCATCTCGTGTTGAGCATGCGGAGCGAAGACCGTGCGGACCGGTTTCATTCCCGGCCCGCGGTTCCGCGCTTGCGTGCCGCCGATTGAATGGGCTTCAATGCGCAAACAGCAGCGGCAGCGGCGCGCCAGTGAGCAGGTCGCGCGTGACGCCGCCCAGGATCATCTCGCGCAGGCGAGAGTGGCCATAAGCGCCAAGCGCGAGCATCCCGGCGCCACGCCGGTGAGCCGCTTCGACCAGCGCCTCCGCATCCGACACGTCACCGCCCTGGATGGGAACTACGGTCGACGTAAAGCCATGCCGGGCGAGATGGTGGGCGACATCGGCTCCCGGTTCGGAACCGTGGCCCTGGGCCGTCGGCTTCGCATCGAGGATGAGTATATCGATCCTTGCCCCAGGCGCCGCGAACATGGTCGCGTCGCGCAGCGCGTGCGTCGCCTCGCGGGTCGCATTCCAGCCGATCGCCAAGTGATCGATGGCGGCCGGTTTATAGCCGGTGGGCAGGATCAGAACGGGACGCCCAGATGCGAACAGGCAACGCTCAAGCGTATCACGTCGAATTGGCGGATGGTCGTAATTGTCCGAAGGACCGAACAGGACGAGGTCGGCATAACGGGCATAGACCGCGGTCTTGGCGAAGATCACCGCCGGCTGGTCCGAAATCGTCCTCACCTCTACGTTCGTGGAGCGGGCGAGCATCGCGATCCGCTGCTGCTTCGCCTCCACCGCTTCAGTATAATCGGGAAGAAGTACATAAGGCAGTGCAACCGTCAGGGCATAGTCGCTCGCGGGGAGAGCCGACAGCACGACGATGGCAAGGCTGGCGTCGTGGAACTCGGCAAAGGCAAGCGCATCGCGCAAAAACCGCTCGTCCTTGTCTCCGGTATCGACGACGGCGAGAATGTCCTTGATAGCCATATGTCCCTCCAGCTTTGAGCTATTCCTGCTACCCAGCGCCGTGATGGGATTCATTCGGGTGTTATACGTAGCCGACCGGCGCCCCCTTCCATCTGCCGGGCCAGCGCATCGCCAAGCAGTGCGCCAAGAGTGATCGCGTTACTGGCATGCGAGATACTTTCGGTCGTAACCATGCGGCAGCCGACTTCCCTGAGCAAAGCCTCGGCACCAGCCGCGAAGAGGCCGTGAACAGCCAGGCAGATCGGCGGAGGGAAGCCCTGGTCGATGATCTCGCGCGCGGCGTTGGCAAGGGTGTGTCCCGACGAAATCACGTCATCGACGAGGATCGGCGTGCGGCCTTTCCATGCCCCCAGGTCCGAGGCCGCGATAAGGACGTCCCGATCACCGCGCCGCGATTTCGCGAAGACCGCATGGGGCGCTCCGATAAGCCTGGCGATTGCGCCCGCCCACTGCTCGCTCTCGCTGTCGGGTCCTATGATGAGCGGTGCATCGACATTGGCCCGGACCCAGTCCGCCAGAAGCGGAGATGCCGCGAGCGAAGCCGTCTCCATCGAATAGATCTCCCCCAGATCCGCGTAGCGGTGGAGATGCGGATCGACGGTCACGAGCCCATCGAACTCGGATGAAAGGAGCTGGGCGAACTGGCGGGACGTCAGCGCTTCGCCATCCTTGAACCGCCGATCCTGTCGCATATAGGCAAGATAAGGCGCCACGAGATGGACCGACCGCGCCCCGCTCTCGCGCAGCAGCCTTGCAGCAAAGAGCAGCCGCATGATCTGGTCGTCGGGCCGCGCGAGCGTGCATATGACGGCCACGGCTGATCCCGACACCCCGGAGCGGAGCCGGACATAGCTCTCCTGATCGGGAAACCGGCGAACCTCGAGCGTGCCTGTCGCCCACCCGGTATGTTCCGCGATGGATGCGGCCAGCCGTTCGTTCCCGGGCATGGAAAACAGCATCGCCGTCATGGCACGATCGCAAGCATGTCGGCATTGGCGGCGGCGTAGGTCAGCGCATAAGCCATTTCACCCTGCGACTGGGCGTGGAGGGTCAGCAAAGGCTGGCCAGCGATAACGTCGTCGCCCAGGCGAACATGAAGAAGCATGCCCGCGGCCGGCGAGTCGGGCGCGCCCGCCAGCTTCGCAAGGCGCGCTATCCGGCGATTGTCGATATGGGTGACGCGGCCGCTATGCGCCGCCAGGATCGGATGGGTGAGCCTGGCCGTGGGCGGGGTGCGCATGCCGCCCTGGGCCTGGCATATCCTTTGGAACCTGTCCCAGGCGCTGCCGTCGGCCAATGTGCGTTCGGCGCGCGCGCGTCCCTGGCCTTCTTCCGCGACCTTCCCGAGTTCGAGCACCACGCCGGCGAGCGTGCAGGCGCGGTCCCGAAGGCCCGGCGGAGCATCGGCATCGCCTGTCAGCACCGCCAGCACGTCGCGCGCCTCCAGGGCGGGCCCGATCGCCCGGCCGACGGGCTGGGTGCCATCGGTCTGGACACAGCGGATAACAAGGCCAAAACGGGCGGCGACGGCGCCAAGCGTGGCTTCCAGCCGTTCGGCCGCCGCGACGCTGCGCACCTTGGCGGTCGGCCCGATCGGAATGTCGAGCACCACATGGGTCGCGCCCGCCGCTATCTTCTTCGACAGAACGGAGGCGATGAGCTGCCCCTCCGTATCGATGTCGAGCGCGCGTTCCACGCCGATGAAGATGTCATCGGCGGGACTGAGGCAGACCGCGCCGCCCCAGGCGAGGCAGCCGCCCTCGACCGCCACCACGCGCTGCATGGCGCCAAGGTCGAGATCGACCCGGGTGAGCGTCTCCATGGTATCGGCCGTTCCCGCCGGGGACGTGATCGCCCGCGACGACGTCTTGGGCATGGTCAGACCGCAGGCGGCAGCGATGGCGACGACGATCGGGCTCGTGCGGTTGCCCGGCAGACCGCCAACGCAATGCTTGTCGACGACGATCTCGCTCGGCCAGCGCAAACGGTCGCCGGCCTCGACCATCGCCCTGGTGAGATGGTAGGTCTCGTCCTCGTCGAAGGGAAGCGTGGCGGTAGCCGTGAGGAAGGCGGCGAGGTGCACATCGGCATAGCGGCCCGCCACCACGTCACCGACGATGCTGGTCAGCGCGGCCCCGTTCAGCCTGTGTCCGTAGATGCGCTGGCGGACGCAGGCGATCGATTCGAGGGGCGGCGCATGACCGACCTGGACAACGGTTCCCTCCTCCACGCCAAGCGCGACCCAGGCCGCTTCGGACAGACCGATCTCGTCGCCGGCCAGGAAGTCGCCCTCCACCTGATAGAGCGTGGCCGCGATCGGCTGGCTGCCGTTGCGGATATAGACCTGGGTGTGCGCGGCAAGGCCCTCGGCATGGCACACCGGGCTGTCGGTCCGCATGATCGCGACCAGCTCATGATGCGTGTGAAGGCGCAGCCGGCGCGCGCGCGCGAACGATGGTTCCGCCGGTTCGGAACTCCCTATATTCGGATGGAATTGCTGCGCATCGCCCGGAATATCGCTGGAAACCCCGATCACGTGTCGATCACCACCTTCAAGGCATGAGTATCGGCTGCGCGCGCGAACGTCTCATACGCCTCCAATATGTCCGACAACACGAAACGATGGGTGACGAGCTGTTCGGGCCGCAGGCGCTTGGCCTCGACCGTCTTCAGGAGCATCGGCGTGCTGACGGTGTCGACGAGCCGGGTGGTGATGGTGATGTTGCGCGACCAGAGTTCCTCCAGATGGAGGTCGACCTTGGCGCCGTGGACACCGACATTGGCAATTACCCCGCCGGGCGCGACCAGTTCTTCGCATAACGCGAATGTCGCAGGGATCCCGACTGCTTCGATAGCCGTATCGACCCCCTTGCCGTCGGTGAGCTCTCGAACCAGGCTCACGACCGGATCACGTCCGCTGTTGAACGTGTCCGTCGCGCCGAACTTGCGCGCGACGGCGAGGCGATTGTCGTCGAGATCGATCATGATGATCCGGGCCGGTGCATAAAATTGCGCAGTCAGCAGGGTCGCCAGGCCGATCGGTCCAGCGCCGACGATCGCGACGCTGCTGCCCGGTGCAACCTTCCCGTTCAGGACGCCGCACTCATAGCCCGTCGGAAGAATGTCGCTCAGCATGACGAGGGCATCCTCATCGGCCCCCGGCGGGATCGCGTGAAGGCTGTTGTCGGCATGGGGGATGCGCACGAATTCGGCTTGCGTGCCATCGATCCTGTTGCCCAATATCCAGCCGCCCTCGACGCAATGCGAATACATGCCGCGCCGGCAATATTCACACCGGGCACAAGAGGTGATGCAGGAGATCAGGACATGATCTCCGGGCTTGAAGGCTCCAACCGCGGTTCCGACCTCCTCCACGATCCCGACACCCTCATGTCCGAGGATCCTGCCCGGCTCGCACGTCGGCACATCCCCCTTCAGGATGTGCAGGTCGGTGCCGCAAATGGTGGTCTTCGTGATCCGCACGATCGCATCGCCGGGTGCCTGCAAGGCCGGCCTCGGGCGATCCTCGAGACTCTTCTCGCCGGGGCCATGATAAACGAGAGCTTTCATGATCTCCTCCGTTCAACCGTTAGACGGATTCGCCAGTCAGTGTACGAAAACGATCGGCAGGCGCTGATGATCGATCAGTTCCCGCGTCACGCCGCCAAGCACGAACTCGAGTGCGCGCGAACGCCCATAGCCACCGATCACGAGCACATCGGCTTTCTGCTCCACTGCGTAATTCTGAAGGACAGCCGACGTATCCTTACCGGATGAGCTGATCGGACAAACGCCGCCGCTATGGCCATGTCGCGCGAAAAGGCGGGCGATCTGGACACCGCCCCGGTGCTCCCCGGATTCGACACCCGGATCATCGACAATCGCAACGTCGATACGGGCATCGGGTTCGGCCAGATTGAGAAGCGCCCTCGCGGCGCGGAACGATTCAAGTGATGCGTTCCAGCCCAATACGGCGTGATCGATGGGACCAGGATTCCAGGAGGCCGGCAAAATGACCGTCGGCACGCCCGTAAACAGAAGCGCCTCGGAGATACGGCGCCTCAAGCCATCCCTTTGCCAGCGCCCGACACCCGGAATCAGCGCGATATCCGCGTACTGGCCTTCAGCCTTCACGAGACCGGGTATCAGCCCGCTGGCCTCGAACACCGAGTGAACCTCTACTTCGATCGCGGTATTCCTGGTTCGTTCGCGAACGGCCGCCAGATGTTCGTCGCGCTGGTCCTCGGATACCGTGATGGCCTGCGCGAAAGCCATCGCATCAGCCGCCGCGGCGAATGCGAGATTTTCGGTCACGACGACGATCGTAAGCGCCGCTTCATGCATACCGGCATAGGCAAGCGCCTGATCAACGGCGGTCAGGGAATGCTCTGCACCGTCCACGACGACGAGCACATGTTTGATCTGTGAAATGCTGCTCATGATCGCATCATGGCCCCGGCCATTGATGACCGCACTCCGTAACTTTACAGAGGCACCGCGTGACGCGCACTCGCCCCTGGGGCCGTGAAGAGGGCGCTTCGCGGCGAGTGCATACTCAAGCCTTCGCGTAGTTCGATGGCACCAGGACGGCCGCTCCAACAACGGCGCCACTGCGCAACCGCTCAAGCGCGACATTGGCTTGAGCCAGCGGAAAGACCGTCGTCACGGATTTGACGTTGGCTTTCTGCGCGATCTCGAAAAAGCTTGTGCCGTCTTCGCGGGTCAGATTAGCCACCGATGCAATGGTTCGCTCACCCCAGAGGTCAGCATAGGGGAACGACGGAATGTCGCTCATGTGGATCCCTGCGCAGATCACCCTGCCTCCCTTGTGGACTGCACGCAGCGCGCGCGGAACAAGATCACCGACGGGGGCAAAGAGGATCGCCGCATCGAGTTCCACGGGCGGGTCATCCTCCGATGATCCGGCCCAGGCGCAGCCGAGTGATCGCGCAAAAGCCTGTCCCTCGTCGTCTCCCGCCCTGGTAAAGGCATAAACCGCCCGGCCCTGCCACAGCGCAATCTGGGCGATGATATGCGCGGCGGCGCCAAATCCGTAGAGACCGATCCGCGTTCCCTCCCCCGCAGCGCGCAGGGACCGCCAGCCGATCAGCCCGGCGCACAGCAAGGGCGCGGCTTCTTCATTGGAAAAGGCGTCGGGTATCCTGAAGCAGAAGCGAGCGTCCGCAACCGTATGGGTCGCATAACCGCCATCCCGGGTGCATCCCGTGAATGCGGGACTATCGCACAGATTTTCATGACCTGTTCGGCAATAGTCGCAATGGCCGCAGCTATGTCCGAGCCAGGGAACGCCGACGCGATCACCGATCGCGACATCGGCGACCCCTTCCCCCGCCGCAACAACGATGCCGACAATTTCGTGCCCGGGAACGATGGGGAGGCGGGATTCGATCTCCCCATCGACGATATGCAGATCGGTTCGGCAGACGCCGCAAGCAGCGACCTCGATGAGAAGCTCGCCTCGACCAGGCGTTGGAACCTGTCGCGCAACGAGCCGCAGCGGCGTGCCGACCGCTTCGAGCTGCATCGCGAACATCTCGGTCATAGTGATTTCTTCGCCTGTTCGCGCCGCGGGGTCACGCTGCCGACGCGGCACGCGCCGCCATGCCCTGCGCCATGTTCGACAAGGCTTCGGCCATCTTGACGCCCAGGGCAGGATCTACCGTCGAATCAGCGATGGCGCGGCGCATCGCGTCACACCACTGATCCGCTGTCTCACCAGTGATCGGCAGGCGCGCATGGGCCGACATCATGCAAACGCCAGGGTGATCATCAAACCAATCTCGCGGTCCGCCCAGCCATGCGTTGAGAAAACCGGCAAGCGAAACGCGCATCGGCCCCAACTCCGGGGCGTGTAGCGCACGCAACTCCCGATAGGCGTCCTCCTGATCCATCAGATCATAGAAGCGGTCTACGATATTCCGGACGACGACGGCCCCTCCAACCAGATCATAGGGCGCCTGCTGTTTCTGTTCCGCTGCTGTCACACGTTTCTCCTGTTATGCTGCGCACTCCCTTTTGGTCGAGCGTCGTTTCAAATGCGCTTTCCCACGCCCGTCAGCCTGGCAAGCGCGCCAGTCAGCGCATGTTCCCGCAGGGGCTTTTCCAGAACCTGGGCGAACCCCTGCGCCAAGGCACGCTCGGTCAGTTCGGCCGATGGGAACGCGGTGATGAGTATGGCTGGACCCGGCCAGCCACGTTCGCGCAGGCGGCAAAGCACCTCGATGCCATCGCTCTGCTCCAATCGAAAATCAGCAACGAAGCAGCAGGCATCCCCCGATAACGGATCGTCCAGAAGCGCCGCACCAGCCGCATAGGCCCGGACGTCAAAACCCTGCGCACGAAAGAGAAGCTGCAGTGAACGGCGAACACCGGCGTCATCCTCGACCAGAAGAAGACGCGGGCGTTCCCGCAACGGGGCCGCAATATTCTCGCCTGACATCTCACACCATCGGCCCAGCGGCATTGCTGGTCCCTCGGACGATGTCAGGAAACGATCCCCGGGTCGCTACGTAAGTGTCCCGATCCTCAGCCCGTGATCCCCGCGGAAAACGCGATACGGAGCGCCTCCGACAGGCTGCGAACGCCCAGCTTGGTCATGAGGTTGGCGCGATGCACCTCTACGGTGCGCGGCGAAATCCCAAGATCATAAGCGATCGTCTTGTTTGGCAGTCCTCGCGCAAGCCCCTTGAGCACATCCTGTTCGCGCCCGGACAGAGCGGCGATGCGGATCGTTGCGTCGGCGGCGCGGGTTGCCCTGCCTTCAACGTCGGCAAGCCGTTCGAAGGCACTTTCAATAGCCGCGAGCAACACCGCCTTCTCGAACGGTTTCTCGATGACGTCGACTGCGCCGGCCTTCATCGCGCTTACAGCGATCGACACATCGCCATGCCCGGTCAGGATGATGACGGGCATCGCGATACCGCGTTCGTTCAATTCCTTTTGGACTTCGAGCCCATCCATCTGAGGCATACGCACATCGAGGAGAATGCAGCCCTCGGCCGCGTTCCTCACGTCTTTCAGAAATTCAACACCGGAGGACCAGGTTTCGACCGAGAAACCTGATTTCTTGAGCATGAAACCGGCAGATCGACGGATTGCATCTTCATCGTCGACGATGTGGACGATCCGCTTATCCTCCATAAGATTGCTCCCTATCTGCCCTGACCAGTGTGAAATGGAATTGCGTGCCGCCCCCTTCCGCAGGCTCCATCCAGATGCGCCCGCCATTGGCTTCGACAATCGTTCGACAAATCGAGAGACCCAACCCCATGCCGTCCGACTTGGTGCTGACAAAGGCCTTGAAGAGCTGGGCAGCGACCTCGGGGGCCATTCCCGTGCCGGTATCGGACACCGTGACACGCACAAAACCCGCCTGGTCGGGACCGGTGCGGATGGTGAGCACAGGCCTGGCGCGCGCATTCATGGCCTCGACCGCATTGCGGATCAAGTTCACGAGGACCTGCTGGATCTGGACCTTATCGACGAGGACCGTCGCAGCTTCGTGATCGATGTCCATGCGGGTTTCGATCGATTTCTCGCCCGCGCCCATCAGGCCGAAGGCAGCCGCTTCGTTAATGAGGTTGGGCAAGTTCTCGACAGTCTTCTCGACCTCCCCCCTGGCAACGAAATCACGCAAACGGCGCACGATATGACCCGCGCGCATCGCTTCCCCCGCGGCGTCTGTCAGCGCCTCCCGGATGTCGGGCAGATCATCGGGATCTGGCTGGTCGAGCAGGTCCCGGACCGCTTCGAGATAGTTGGCTACGGCGGTGATCGGCTGATTCAGCTCATGGGCGAGCGTCGACGCCATCGTCCCCATCGCGCTGACGCGCGCGACGTGGATCAGTTCGGATTGAAGCTGCTCTAGCCGCTCCTGTGTCCTTTGGCGATCCGTCAGATCGCGAATGAAGCCGGTGAACAGCCGCTGGCTCTCGCCGGCCGCTTCTCCAACCGACAACTCCATCGGGAAGGTCGTCCCATCCTTTCGCAGTGCAAAAACCACGCGTCCGATCCCGATGATGCGCCTCTCTCCTGTACGCAGATAGCGCTCGAGAAAACCGTCATGGCGTTCGCGATAAGGCGAGGGCATCAACATGCTGACATTGGAACCCAGGACTTCCTCCTGAGTGTAACCGAACAAACGCTCGGCCGCCGTGCTGAACGACACCATCGTGCCGCCTTCATCGATGACGATCATTGCATCGGGGACCGTCGACAAAATCGAACGAAGATGCGCTTCACTGTTGCGAAGAGAGCTCAGCGTTGCTCGCTGGTCGGTGATGTCGTGGACAATTGTCGCGAAACCGCCCAACGATCCGTCGGGTTTTTTCAACGCGGTGATGGAAATGTGAGCCAGAAACTCACTGCCATCCTTACGAATCTGCCACTCGTCGATCTCGATCTTGCCACGGTGTTGTGCTTCGGCAAGCAAGGACGTCGGCTTGCCGCTGGCGACGACATCGGCCGGATAAAACCGATCTGTAAGCTGGCCGGCCATCTCGGCCTCTGTCCAGCCTTTCAGACGCTCGGCGCCCCCGTTCCAGATCGTGACCCGTCCTTCAGCATCGAGCATATAGATCGCATAATCTTCCGCCCCATCGATGAGCAGGTTCAGTTCTGCGGCCAGCATCCTCGTCCCGTCCGCGAGATCGCGAGCGCGTGAGAGAGTACGATGGTGATTCCGCCAAAGCAGAGCCATGGCGGCGAGAAACAGGAACAGGGCAACCCACTGTTCTGCCACGGTCGGCCAACCGTCAACGATTGCGAGCGTCGTAAGGGTAACGAGCGTGACGCCCGCCAACACCACGATATCCGGCCTGAGCGCCACGAGCACCATACCGGCCACGCCGAGAGAGACGAAATAATGAACGCTCTCGTCGATCTGCCGGCCAAGCTGCCATCGTGTGACCACCGCGATGACGGCGATAGCCAGTCCCGCAAGGGACGCGGTCAAAAGCCGGGCATGGATCGAACGGTCAACCAGTGGCGCAATGGCACCCGCTTGCCATGAATGGAGGAATTTCCCGGATCGCGGAGCGGTTTTAATGATGACTCTGCCTCTTCGTCGTCAGAAGGAAGCAGCAAGCGCTGATACCCCTTTCTGTCTCAAGCCTATCAACAGCGCCTCGTGCGATCCATTAAAATTGGCAACCATCTCAACGATGATGTTACTTGCTTTGGAGTTCAGCGCTGGAAACATGTCCAGACCGTCGCATCCACGAGCTTCAAACCGTCGGCGTTCTTTAGGCCGGGCTCTTCGGATTGTCATCATCCGTGCGACTTGCGCGCTGCTACCTGAACCAATGGACCCGCGGGTCCATTGTGAGATGGTGAGCGCCCCAAACGCCCCTCAGTAACTTTCCGGATAGAGCCCACCCAGGCAACCGCATAGCCTCCTCCTCGCTCGAGGGCCGGATCGCTGTTGGCCTGATTCATCGGCCATCCCCCCCCGCCCAATCCGGACCTCGAGCATTCATTTCGCAGGAGGTCCGCCATGAATGATCAGGTTCCAGCGACCACGTCCAAGGCCAATCCGATCAGCCCAATTCTCGATCATCCGGTTGATTGGCTTCGCACGGAGATTGACCGCCTCTTCGAAGATTTTGGCCGCCCCGCCGCCAGTCTGTTCGGTGTCGGCAATCGATCTTCAATCGCGCCAGTTCCGGCTGTTGAACTTGTCGATGAGGACAAGGCCTATCGCCTCACCGCCGAGCTCCCTGGCCTGTCCGATGATGATATCGATATCAGCGTCGCTGACGGTCTCCTGACGATAGCCGGCGAAAAGAAGGAGGAGACCGAACGCAAGGACAAGGGCTATGTATTCAGCGAACGGCGATATGGCTCCTTCCGGCGCCAGGTATCCTTGCCCAGCGACGTTGACCCGAACGCGATCACCGCTGCATTCAAGGATGGTGTCCTCACCGTCACACTGACCAAGGATGAAAATGCGCCAGCGCGGAGTCGGAAGATCGAAATCGGGCAGGCATAGCAGTTTGCCGGAGGCTTCGACGGGACCTCGGCACCACGCAGACCCGCAAGCCGACGTCATAACCCTTCTCGAGGGACGAGCCTTCGGCTCTGGAGAGCCCATGCGTCGGATCGACACGCATGCGGCGCGTCTATTCCTCGTCGGCGATCGCGCATGGAAGCTCAAGCGTGCCGTCCAGTTCGACTATCTGGATTTTTCAACCGCCGATAGACGCCGCGCCGCCCTGGAAGCGGAGCTACGGCTTAATCGCAGGACCGCGCCGGAACTCTACCTGGCGGTTCGCCCGGTATCCAAGAATTCGGCGGGCTGCCTGAACCTCGATGGCGACGGAGAACCTGTCGATTGGCTTCTGGAGATGCGCCGCTTTCCCGATGACGCCTTGCTCGATCATGTGGCAACCCAAGGTGGCCTGACCGATGTGCTGATCACGCAGCTCGCAGACCGGATCAAGGCATTTCATGATGGCGCCGAGACGTGCCTGTCCGGATCGGGGCGCAGCCGTTTGGAAGCCGTCATTGCCGGGAATGATCGAAGCATGGCTCGATTCCCCGACATTCTTCCCGCTCGGCTCGTGAGAGACCTGATCGACAGGCAAGTCGCCCTGCTGGCCCAGCACTCCGATCTGCTCGATTCACGTGCGCGAAGCGGGCGCGTGAGACATGGCCATGGCGATCTGCATCTGGGTAACATTGCCGTGATCGACGGGAGCCCCGTCCTGTTCGACTGCCTGGAATTCAGTCCCGAACTTGCGACCGGCGATGTCCTTTACGACCTTGCGTTCCTACTCATGGATTTATGGGGCCGCGGCCTTCATTGCGAAGCGAATGCCCTGTTCAATCGCTATCTGGACATTTCCCCTCAGGACGATGCCGGCGTGGCCCTTGTGCCGTTGTTTCTTTCGATCCGAGCCGGGATTCGCGCCCATACATCGGCCGCACAGGCGAGCGATGGTTCAGACGAAGCTCTGACCCAAAAGGCCAGCGCCTATCTGACGCTGGCGCGCGCAGTGCTCGAACCGGTGCCCGCGCGGCTCGTCGCCATTGGCGGGCTTTCCGGATCCGGCAAGTCCACAATAGCGAAACTGATCGGCCATTCCCTCGGCGAGGTTCCAGGCGCGCGTATTCTGAGATCCGATGTGCTGCGGAAGCGACTTGCCGGCGTGCCGCCAGAATCGCCGCTTCCCAAAGACGCATATACCCTGTCCGCGAACGCAGCGATTTACACAGAGCTGAGACGGCTGGCGGGACACATGCTTTACGCCGGGCATTCGGTGGTGGCCGACGCTGTCCATGCGAAGCCTGAAGAGCGCACGGAGATCCATCAGGTCGCACTGCGACGAGATGTGCGGTTCGATGGGATATGGCTCGACGCATCACCCGATATGCTGACGGCGAGGGTATCCGCCCGGACACATGACGCTTCCGACGCCAACGGCGCCGTTGTCGAATTGCAGACTCGCTATGATCTGGGTGAGATCGACTGGCACCGCGTCAACGCGGCGGATGACCGCAAGACGGTCGCAACGCAAGTCATGGACGTCCTGGATGTTCGCCATTTGTGACGGGGAATGATGCAGGCCGCGCATGTCGCCCCAGCCGAAGGGATTCTCCATCCGGTGAGGTCGCGATGCCGATCATTGTTCGGCGCGCGCGCAATCGATGCACAATGCTGCCTCCGGCCGTGCATCCAGCCGAGCCGGTGCAATCTGCGACCCACAACGAACGCATTCGCCATAGGTGCCCTTCGCAATTCGCTCCAGGGCACGATCGATCGAAGCGGCCTCCCGCACGATCAAGCTTGCCTCGGCTTCCAGACCCGCATCATCTTCGACTTCGACGGCCTGTTCCGATGAGTCCGCATTAAGGGGCTCAGCCAGATCCGCATTCACTCGCGTCAGCCGAGCGCGAAGTTCCGACAGTCGCTCTGTCAGGCGCTCTTCTATGGCGGCTGTGTCAGTCACGGAGATTCCTTCAGAACAGTAGGTACCGAAATCGGCTTGGGGTTCGGTGCAGATTTATAGCGCCTTCTTCAGACGCAGGTAAGCCGAACGAAGTTCATCAGCGAGCACCTGGAGCGCGGCCTTGATGTTACCGCCGCTCTCCTGAAGGCGAGCTTCTGCAACGAAATGGTGCCATTTGGTTTCGAGCTCGTCCCACTCCTCGCGAGCTTCCATCGCGCCCAGATGCACCTGGACCTTGGCTTCGTCCCGGAGCTTGGCAAGATCAGCCTTAAGTTCTTCAATGGTGCTCATCGGTCGCTCCCCGGCAACAAGGTGTTGAGAAGTGTTCCTGTAGCCGAGCCTGAAGCACTGGGCGCTACGTAAAGCACCGGATACACGTTGGCCCCGGTCCTGGATTGCTCTTCAGGCTCGCTGCGCAACCCGCACGACGACTATCCGCGTATGATCGTTCTCGGGGAACGGGATTCCGCGTGCGTCCCAGAGCGTCCCTTCAACCTCGATTACCGGTTCTTCGCTCTCCAGAGTATCATCCGTCTCGATCGTCACATGAATAGACCCACGGCCTCGCCGCAGGGTCAATTCGACGCTCTCCCAGTCCCTGGGCAAGACGGGGCGCACCTGAAGTTCGCCGCCCACGAGCCGAACGCCAAGAATCTCCTCTACCGCCAACCGCCATGTCCAGGCTGCGGCACCCGTGTACCAGGTCCAGCCACCTCGGCCGAGGTGGGGCTCCATGCCGGCAATGTCAGCCGCCACGACATAAGGCTCGGTTCGATAATGGGCGGCGCTGCGAGCCGTCGCGGCATGCTGAATAGGATTGATTCGGTCGAAGAGCGCCTTGGCCCCATCACCATCCCCCGCGCGCGCGAACGCGAGCGCGAGCCAGCTTGCCGCGTGGGTATACTGGCCTCCATTCTCGCGAATTCCCGGCGGATAGGCCTTGATATAACCCGGCTCACGCGGCGTGCGGTCAAAGGGCGGATCCAGCAGACGCACGAGACTGTCGTCATCCCGAACCAGATATCGTCTGGCCGAAGCGAGCGCCGATCGGGTACGCTCGACCTTGCCGGCACCCGACAATACGGACCACGACTGCGCGATGGAATCGATGCGGCATTCCTGTTCTTCCGACGCGCCCCATGGACGGCCGTCGTCGTCGAATGCGCGCAAATACCATTCGCCATCCCACCCCGACCGTTCCACCGCGGCCGCAAGCGTCTCTGCGCGGCCGTTCCAATGGTCGCGGAACTCGTTCCGGTCCGCATCCACACAATGACGCGTGAAATTTCGGATGGTCGCGATGAGAAACCAGGCGAGCCATATGCTTTCGCCATGCCCCCGGTTGCCCACGCGATCCATGCCGTCATTCCAGTCCCCTGCACCAATCAGCGGGAGGCCATGAGACCCGAGGCGGTAGGCGTGGGAAAGCGCGCGCTCGCAATGAACGAACAGGGATTGCGTGTAGTCACTCACCTCGAAACGCGCATAGCGATCGGTTTCTTCGGCCGTGAGCGGGGGCGCCCGCAGAAAAGGAACCAGCTCGCTCAGGATGGTTTTGTCTCCGGTCGCCTCAACATAATGAGCAACGGCGTACGGTAGCCAGACCAGATCGTCCGAGCAGCGCGTGCGGACGCCGCGATCCAATGGCGGATGCCACCAATGCAGCACGTCGCCTTCCTCGAACTGATGGGCAGCCGCGGCAAGGATATGCTGCCGTGTTGCATTCGGATCGGCATGGATCTGTGCCAGAACATCCTGCAGCTGGTCGCGAAAACCGAAAGCGCCGCTCGCCTGATAAAAGCCCGCGCGAGCGCGGATGCGGGCGCTGAGCGACTGGTGCGGCAGCCACCGGTTGACCATCAGGTCAAAGGCGGGATCGGGCGTCTTGACCTGCACCGCGTCCAGCCTGTCCTTCCAGAAACCGGCACACTCCCGCGCCGCGGTCTCGAAGGCCGATGGGTCCTGCCAGCGACGGACAAGGTCACGCGCGTGATCCAGGTCGTCGCCCTGCCCCAGCACAAAGCAAACTTCTGCGGTTCCTTCAGCCGGGATATCAAGATGGACCTGCAGGGCGGCGCAGCAGTCGTCACCGGCAGCATGCTGCCGGTGACCAAGATCCCAGTTCAGAAGTCCGAGGGGACTGGTGGGGTCGGCGTCATCGCCGTGAAAATCGTAGCGTGAGGTGGTGAGCGTGTGGACCGGAAGTGTCGAAGCAAGAAAGGAGATGCGGTCGGCAAATTCGTCGGTCCAGGGATTTTGGCCGAGAATCGCGTGCGAGATCGGATCATAGAATGAGCGGCGCAGGGGCGCCTGTTCTCCTTGCACAGCGCCCATCAGCCATTCGGCATAGTAGGTAGCCGTGATCCGGCGCGGACGCGGCAACTGATTACGCAAGCGAAGCCGGACAAGCTTCACGGTGTCGTGCGTCGGCACGATGACGGAGAGCTCCTGTTCAAGGCCTTCGCTATGCCGGTGCCAGGACGTACGGTCGGGGCCGTGATCGATGCGGCATGCCGTGTCTCCACCGGCCGGAAGCGGCGTCGGCGTCCAGAGCCGTGCGTTTTCCTCATCGCGCAGATAAAGGCGTTCGCCTTGAGGATCTTCGACAGGGTCGTTGAACCACGGCGTGAGACGGTTTTCACCACTGTTTATCGCCCAGGTGAAGCCCAGACCGCCCTCGGTCACGATCGTCCCGAAGCCGTCGTTGGCGAGGACGTTGGCCCAGGGCGCAGGGGTCGGCGCACCGGGTTCCAGATAGATAGTATAGTCGCCCGTATCCGGATCGAAGCCTCCCCACCCATTATCGAATTGCAGATCAGCCGGGCGCGGTACGGGCGCCGTCATGATTGTACCGGAGTTCGCCCCGACCGGCGCGAACAGCGGGCCCGGATGCGGCGGCTGGTCGTATCGCGCAAGCTGGTCGACTAGGCTGCCGCCGGCTTCGTCAAGGATGAGGCGGGCAACCTGATCGAGAAGCGCCGCCCGCTCGCCATCGGATGGACCGATGCCGACGAGGTGTATCCCGGCATGGGTGCCAAGGCGATCCTGTAGCCCGGCATCCTTCAGCACTTCCAGAAGACGCTCGCGGACGGGCTCGATATAGCCCGACGTTCCTTCATGCGTCACCACCAGGTCGATCGGCATACCACGCTGCCGCATGAGCTTGTGGAAGGAGAGAAGCTGTCGAAGCAGGTCCTGCTGCTCCGCGGTTCCGGAACGCAGCATCAAAATAGGATGGTCGCCCGATATCCCGAGCGCCCAAAGGTCCCCGCGCCGAAATGTGCGCGCGCCGGCCGATCCCGGCTCTGCCGCTCTGGTGAGAAGAGTGGACAGCAACGCCTGCGCCTGCGGCACGATGTGCGGCTGCAGGCCCAGCTTGTGCATCTCGCGCGCCGCCGCACTTGCCGTATCGCTCACAGCCCAGTCGAGTGACGGCAGGGTGGTAAAGCGCTCGGCAAGTTCGAGGGCCGATTGCCGGGATCCAGCCGCAATGGTGACGAAGGCGAATTCACGTCGCGCGCGCGGAGGCAGTTCCACCGTCATCCTGATCGCGCAGATCGGATCAAGCGTCCAGCCGAGCGGGCCACCAGGCAGTTCCCCGGTCAACAATGCGGGCCGCCTGGGGCACCCATATCGTCCGATGAAAGCGCTGCGATCGGCTTCGAGACCGAGCAGGGTAACGCCATCTTCATCCCCGATCACACGGGTCAGCAGGACGGGCGGACGTTCCGCCGAACTGCGCGGCCGCCGCGTGAAAAGCAGGCCGTCATTGCCAGGCAAGGCTTCCGCCCCCACGAACAGCTTGCTGAAGGCAGGGTGGCGCGCCGCGTCCTGGGCCGGAGCCAGAACGATCTGCGCGTAGCCCGTGACTTCGATGGTCCGGGGCTTAT
The DNA here is from genome assembly GCF_003967075.1 of Sphingobium amiense. Lineage (NCBI taxonomy): Bacteria > Pseudomonadati > Pseudomonadota > Alphaproteobacteria > Sphingomonadales > Sphingobiaceae > Sphingobium > Sphingobium amiense. Next base: position 1,295,881 of record NZ_AP018664.1, on the reverse strand, counting down.
CGCTATCATTGACAAGAGCGACACGCCGGATCTCCAGGTCGTCGGCATTGGCGACATTGATCGTTGTCGTGACCGACAAGCCGTGGGCGCGCTGGTGGAACTCCACCTGATGCGCTTGGAAGATCACCTCCGGCGCGTCTTCGGGTCGAGAAAAGGGGCCGCCCGTTGCCGACCAGGTAACATCTGCATCCCGGTCGTGCAGATAGATCCAGAAACCTGCGCCCCCACGGGTCAGGGCATGCTGGTTCCAGCTCAGCCCACCTGCACCGTCTGTCCGAATGCGGCTCGAAAGCCGGCCATTGCCGAGAATCTGCCACGCGTGCTCCCCACGGCGCCGAGTGGGTGCCCAGCCGTAAAGGCCCGGAATCAGTTCGTCGGGTTCCGGCTGTGGCTCACGAACCTCAAGCCGCGCGATCTCGGGCGGCAGCTCCCATGGAATCCTTTCGTTAAGGAGCAGGTCGACGGTGCGGATATGAGGATCGGTGTGGAACCAGCGCACGAGCATGTCATCGCACAACGCGTTTCCGAGCGCGGCAAGGCTCATGCCATGATGATGAGCCATGTAGGAGCGCACGACGGCAAAGCGTTCACCGTCAGGCGCCCGCTCGGGCGTGAAGTCGACCGCTTCGAAAAATCCGTATCGGCCGATGAGGCCAAGATCCGCCAGAGTTTGAAGGTTGCGCGTCGCCAGCGCGGGCCGGATCGTCAGCGCCAGCGCCGTCGCATAGGGGCTGATAACCAGATCGCGCCCCAGACCTCGCTGGAGGCCGAGCGCAGGGACGCCGAATGCGTGATATCGGTAGACGCGGTCCTCGCCCATCGATGCGAAGGACGACTCCGAAATACCCCAAGGCATATCATGTGACCGCCCGAATGCGATCTGGATAGCAATCGCGGTCCGGTCACTCATTCCGAGCAGGGTTTGGGGATCGCTCTGCAGGAAGATGTTCGGCATCAGATATTCGAACATCGAGCCGTTCCACGATATCAACGCCAGGCCTGCGTGCTGCTTGGTGATGGGCCGCCCGAGATGGAACCAGTGCAGAGGCTCTATGTCGCCCTTCGCGATGGCGAAAAAGCTGGCGAGGCGTGCTTCGCTGGCGAGCAGATCGTAGTGGTGCGGATCTATTCGATCGGCGCTCACATTGTAGCCGATATGAAAGAGCCGGCTGCCGGCATCGAACAGGAACGAGAAGTCCATGGCGTGCGCGGCGGCGTTAGCGCGACTGGAGAGGTCATCGAGGCGGTCATGAAGCGCTTGCCGGGCCGCCTGGCCTTCCTCGATCGCCGCCTGGAGATCGTGCGCCCATTGCCGGCTTTCCGCCGGTAGCTGGTCTCTCGCCGCATTGAGGACGCCAATTGCTGCCGCGGCGCCCGCGTGCGTGGACGGCAGCCGGTCGTTCGCCAACAGGTCGGCGACTTTTGCCGCGACGTTCGAACACTCTGCCGGATGCGCCGCGAGCGTCTCCCACCAGGGCGAGAACAGCCGAAGGTCTCGCCGCATGCCGGACAGATGATGTTCGAGCCGCTCCAGCCAGGCTTGGACATTCCGCAGGGAGGCGATTTCATCCTCGCCGACGCTTTCGGCCATCAGGGTAATCTGCTCGCGCAGGCGAGGAAGATCGATCGACAGGAGATCGTCGATCCTCTCGGCCCAGTCTTGCCTCCCTTCCTCAATCCTGCGGGCGGTTTCCCGCATAGCCTCAAGGATCGAGCCGGCGGCGGAGGCCGCTTCGAGGTCGATCGTCGCAATCGCTTCGGCGAGCAACTCGATATTGTCGTCAAACCCTCGCCACAAATCCGTGGCGACCGGTGGCAAGCTTCTGGCTTCCTGAAGGGCTCGCGCGACGGTGATCAGACTGACCGCGAGATTTCCGCTGTCGACGGTCGAAACATATCGGGGCTCCAGGGCCGCGAGCGTTCTCGTCTCGTACCAGTTGAGAATATGGCCGCGGTAGCGGTCCAGGCGATCCAACGTATCGAGCGTGTTGTGAAGCCGTGTCGCAACCTCGTTGAGGCCGATATGTCCGAGGCGCCAGGCAGTGAGGACCGATACCATCATCATTCCGATGTTGGTCGGCGAGGTTCGGTGCGCGATTTCCTCGTCGGGCGGCTCCTGATAGTTATCGGGTGGCAGCCAGTTGTCCTCGGGGCGCACAAAGGTCTCGAAAAAGAGCCAGGTGCGCCGCGCCATCAGTCTCAGGAACTTTCGATCGTTTTCGGACAGCGTGTCCTTTGCCGGCTCAATCGGACGGCTGATCCGGATCGCGATCTCAGGCGCAATGAACCAGAGCAGCAGCAGGGGAGCCGCGACAGGCAGGGAAGCGGGCGCCGCAAGGAACAGACCCGCGCCGATGATCAGCGCGAACACCGGAGAGGCGGCCATGTCACGCCATGCCGCCAGTCGCGGATGTCGCGCCGCGTTGCGCGTCGCCATGTGGGCGGCCGACGTCCATTCGAGCTTTCTTTGGCCCGAATGGAGACGCCATAGGGTGATGGCAATGGCATGCAGCGCTATCATCGCGTCACTGACGAGAAAGACGATAGCGAGAAACCAGCGACCCGCGTGATCCGCCAGACGTCGCAGCAGGTTCTGCATGACGCCGCGGCGGCGGCCCTGCGCGAGGCCGGTCACGAGGTCCGTAAAGAGATATGCACCGGGCGCGATGACGGCAAGCAAGGTCCAGACCCAGGGCTGCCCATGGAGAAGAAACCATCCACCCACCAGCAGCGCCACAATACTCGCTGGAATTATGCTGCGCCGCAAATTGTCGAATATCTTCAGCCGATCGAACCAGCCGAGCCGGTTGCGCAGCCATCGGCCATCGCCGCCGGGCACGAAGGGAAAGAGCCATGGCAGGATCTGCCAGTCCCCACGGACCCATCTGTGCCAGCGCCAGGTGAAGTCGAGATAGCTGGTCGGGAAGCTCTCATAAACGATCGCATCGCTGACCAGCGCCGCTCGCCCGTGCAGTCCTTCGAACAGGTCATGGCTGAGAAGTGTATTCTCGGGAACGCGCCCTTCGAGGCTCCGATGAAAGGCCGCCACATCATAGAGGCCCTTGCCCACGTAGACGCCTGTGCCGAGCAGATCCTGATAGACGTCGGATACGGCGCGCGAATAGATATCGATGGTCGTGTCACCGCCATAAAGGCGCGAAAACAAGGATTGGCCGGTCGCTTCCGGCGCCAGCTCAACGCGCGGCTGAAGAACCGTATATCCTCGTTCGACCGCGCCGGTCGCAGCGTTGAAGTGGGCGCGGTTAAGGGGATGAGATAGCGTCCCCACCAGTCGCCGGACGATGCCGGCCGACAACCTGGTATCGGCATCGGCCGTCATCACGAAACGGCATCGCCGCAACCGTTCGATGCTACCGACGGTCACATTGAAGGGGGACGCATCTCCGTTCAGGATGAAGGCGTTGAACTGCTCAAGCTTTCCGCGCTTTCGCTCCCAGCCCATCCAGCAGCCCTGGGCCGCGTTGAACCGTCGTGGCCGATGCAGCAAATGGAACGGCCCATGTCCCTTGGCATTGGCAAAGCGCGCGTTGAGTTCCTCGATCCCGCTGGTCAGCGCGCGAACGATATCGGCATCGACCGAGACACTTTCCTGTGACGCATCGGCGAAATCGCTGAGCAGCACGAATTCGAGCGCGGCATCGGGATTGGAAAGGCGGTGTGCCTCCAGGCGCCGAAGCAGCGGCGCGATATCCGACAATCGCGCGACCAAGACAGGCATCACGACTGCCGTCGCCGAACTTTCGGGGATGCCGTCCTTGAAATCGAGCTTGGGGAGTACGTTCGGCCGAACGATGTGGGTCACGAGCCAATTGACGAAGGTGATGCTCAGGATCGATGCGGGTAGCAGGGTGAGCGCGATCCCTAGAAGCCAGGATCCGGCGGTGGCGCCGGTGGAAACCAGATAGGCTGCGGGTAGAGCAAAGCCCGCAAGGCCCGCGAGCAGCAAGGCGGCTGCATAAAGCAGGCCTGGATAACGCAGCGCGCGTCGCAATATCGAGCCCGGCGTCCATGGACGAGGATCGATCGCGTCGGCAAAGGCAGGCCGTCCGATATCGATGAGCCAGAAGCCTACATGGCCCGATGGCGCTTCGTCGCTGCTATAGCACTGGCGCAAGGCACGCTCGGCGACATCCCATTCCGGGAGTCCCGACTGGTCGGCAAGCTGCTCGACCGCATGGCGATATCGATCGCGCGTATCGAAGTCCATATGTGGATAGACGCCTGCCGGGTCGCGCCGGAGGATGGCTTCGACCTGGCTCGTTCGATCGAAGAAGTCGTTCCATTGAATCGTCGCGATCACGCCAAGGTTCGCGATTGCGCGCGCGACGCATTCCGTATCGTCAAAACCAACCATCGCCGTGTCGGGCGTCTCGACGATCTCAAAGGGCGGCTCGACCTCCGGGAAGAGGTGGCTGAAACCTCCGATGAGCAATTCCAGGCAGACTATGCGCAGCATGGTCGGGAAGGCCCAGGTCTCGGCGATGCTGAGCGGCATCTTCTTTTGATATTGCTCTACGAACAGCACCGCGCCATTCAGCGAGACCTGCAGGTGAGAAGCCTGCAGCAAGGCATGGGCAAGCTGATGCACGCGAGGGCGACCGAGCCCGTCCCCGGAGATCGCCGGAAGTTTCGCGTAGAACTCTCCGGGAAGATCCTCGCGGATCTGCAGGATGGCGCGTTGTATCTGATAATCGTTGTCGAGCAGCCATTCAGCCGCGGCGCCTGCGCGCTTGTCGGCCTTGGCGGCCGCCTGTCGGGCCTGCCTCAGCCAGGTCTTCATCTCCTCGAGATGCGCCCATGCGGGCAGCGGCACCGACTTGCCGAGCAGTCCTGTCAGGCGATGACGGTCGGCGACCTCCTCCGCCGCCCCGGCGAGCGGATCGCGCTCCTCATAATCGGCCATCAATCAGACCTGAATGGCCGTTGGCAATCTCACGCTCTGGCTGGCGGCAGGCGAAGTCATTTGCGCCTTGCGACTCGCCGAAGGCAGGACGAGCATCGGGACACTGCAATGGGCCATCAGATAGGAGGCAACCGTTCCGTACGGGACGTCCCTGACATGCTGATGCCCGTGCCCGCGTGCGGACATCACCGCGAGATCAGCCGCTTCGCGATCGATCAACGCGCAAAGCGTGTCGCGAACGTCGCCGCCACGGATGACAATCGCGCGAGCGCGAAGGCCCATCGCCGAAAGATTGGACCTGGTCCGATCCAGATAGCTGCGCGCGGCCTGCTCGTTGCGTTCGATCAGGTTTTCGCGCAGCGTCTCGTCTTCGGTTTCCAGGGGTCGCGCCTGGATCATTTCGGGCGTGGGGACGACATGAACGAGCAGCAGCTCAGCGTCGGCTGCCTTCGCGAGGCGCACCGCAAGGGGCAGCACGCTTTCGGCCCAGCGCGAGCCATCGAGCGGCACCACGATCCGTCGATAGGCCGAACCCGGGACGGGCGCTTCCACCGGAACAAGCAGGACAGGGCCTGGTGCCTGGGACAGCACCTTGTGGACTGTGCCCCCGACGCCGTCGCGGCCGGCTTCCTTTCGTCCGCGCCTGCCCAGCACGACCATCCCTTCGTCACACTCCCGCACGTACCGGCAGATTTCCTCCGCCGCCGGTCCTTCTGCGAGCTCAATGGTCGTTTGAGATGAGGACGGTTCGATCGTCGCAGCACAACGATCGAGCACCCGCATGGCCTCGCGGCGACGAAGATTGCACTCGATGGGGTCAGGCCGTGCGTCGGGCGACGCGTCTCTGTCCAAGACCTGAAGCAGCGTTACCGGAACGTCGAGCGTTGAAGCCAGAGCAAGAGCGTGTGGATAGATCCACGCGTTGCGATCGGTGCAATCGATGCACGCGACGACGCCGGATGTCTTCCCGGACATTCGGGGCTGGGAGAAGGATGGAAAGGCAGATACGGCAGACATAGGAAAACCTCCTGTTGCCGTCCGTCTCCCCGCTACCGGCGGCGCTCATTCCGACTGTTGCTATCAACGTCATCTGGCCGGACCCTGTTCCCCGATTCCAGCCAGCACTCAAAGGCTATCGGCGGTTCCAGGATGGGGCCATTAGGGCTTTTACGAATGCCGCCGGACTCAGACGACGTTCTCGGGTAACCTTCCCGAGCTCGCGATTGCGCGACAATATGCGGGTGAACCCAGGCGGATCAGCACCGGTAGACGCAATTTCCTGTACCTCGCATCAGTGTCATTTCACCCGGCGCTCAGCCCGATTGTCCCTCCGCCTCCGCGACGGCCTTGATCGTTCGCACGAAGCTGTCGGGATTGAGCGACATGGAATCGATACCCTCCGAAATCAGGAACGCCGCAAAGTCCGGATGGTTGCTCGGCCCCTGGCCGCATATGCCGATCTTGATGCCCGCCGCGTGCGCCTTGCGAATGGCTTCCGAGATCATGCGGGTGACGGCTTCGTCTCTTTCATCGAAGAGATTGGCCAGAATCCCGGAATCGCGGTCGACACCCAACACAAGCTGGGTGAGGTCGTTGGAGCCGATGGAAAATCCGTCGAAGCGCGTAGCGAACTGCTCGGCGAGAATGACGTTCGAGGGTATCTCGCACATCATGTAGATTTGCAGCCCATTCTCCCCGCGGCGCAAACCGTTCTCGGCCATCGCTTCGAGCACGCGATCCGCCTCGGCCGGCGTGCGGCAGAAGGGGACCATGACGATGACGTTCGAGAAGCCCAGTTCCTCCCGGACCCGCTTGAGCGCGCGGCATTCGAGAGCGAAGCCTTCGCGATACCGTTCATCGTAATAGCGCGAGGCGCCGCGGAAGCCGAGCATCGGATTCTCCTCATCCGGCTCGAAGGCGTCGCCGCCCACAAGGTGCGCATATTCGTTCGTTTTGAAATCGCTCAGGCGCACGATGGCGGGGTGCGGGTAATAGGGACTTGCAAGCTTCGCGATGCCGCGCGCGAGGACATCGACAAAAAACTCCGATGGGTCGGAATACCCCTTGGTCAGATCGCGTATTTGCCGTTGAGCTTCAGCGCTCACGCGATCCGGGTGAACCAGTGCCATCGGATGCACCTTGATATGCGCGTTGATGATGAACTCCATGCGCGCAAGGCCGACCCCTCGGGCAGGAAGCCGCCACCACTGGAATGCCGCCGCCGGGTTCGCGATATTGACCATGATGTCCGTCCGGGTGGCCGGCAGGGAGCCGATATCCACGTCCGTCACGGAAAAATCGAGTATGCTGGCGTAGATTGTTCCGACGTCACCGTCAGCGCAGCTGATCGTGATCTCGCTGTTCTCGGCAATGATCTCGGTCGCGTTTCCGGTGCCGACGATTGCGGGAACACCGAGTTCGCGGCTGACGATGGCAGCGTGGCTGGTGGTGCCGCCATGATTGGTCACGATCCCCGCCGCGCGTTTCATGACCGGAACCCAATCGGGGTCAGTCGTCTCAGTGATGAGAATAGACCCGTCCCGGAACTGGGCGATGTCGGCGGCGGTCCGGATGACACAAGCCTTGCCAGCAGCGATGGCTGTTCCCACCGCCGCGCCCGTCAATAGCGGGTCGCCTTTCTCCTTGAGGCGGTAATGCCGGAATGTCGAAGTGCTGGCCTGGGCCTGAACCGTTTCGGGACGCGCCTGGACGATGTAGAGTTCACCAGTCTCGCCGTCCTTCGCCCATTCCATGTCCATGGGACGCTGGTAATGGTCCTCGATTGCCACGGCCCACCGCGCGAGCTGGACGATATCGCTGTTATCGAGAACGAAGCTCTGACGCTCCTGCTCGGTTGTCTCGACGATCCTCGTACGGTGGCTTCCGCCTTCCCCATAGACCATGCGGAACGCCTTACCGCCCAACTCCTTGTCGATGATCGGTTCGGTCCCCGGCTGCGCGAGAAGCGGTTTGAATACGACATATCTGTCCGGGTTTACGCTCCCCTGGACGACGGTCTCGCCCAGCCCCCAGGCGGCGCTGATGACGATAGCATTTGGAAAGCCAGTTTCGGTATCGATCGAGAACATGACGCCCGATCCGCACAGGTCCGAGCGGACCATCTGCTGAATGCCGATCGACAGCGCAACCTCGAGATGATCGAAGCCTTTCGCATCGCGGTAACTGATCGCGCGATCGGTGAACAGCGAGGCGAAGCATCGACGACAGGCCGCCAGAAGTGCGGCCCGGCCCCGGACATTGAGGAAGGTTTCCTGCTGGCCCGCGAAGCTCGCATCCGGCAGATCTTCGGCGGTCGCGCTGCTGCGCACGGCAACGGCGGGACGCTCTGTGCCGGTACGCCGGCCAAGTTCCGCATAAGCGGACACAATCTCCTCGGCGATATGGGAGGGCATTTCCGCTTCCAGAAACAGACTCCTTATAGCCTGCCCCGCTTCCTGAAGGGTGCATCCGCCGGAGTGGAAGGCGGAGAGATGTTCCGTAATGCGGGGTGCAAGCTCATTGTCGTGAATGAACGCCCTGTAAGCGTCCGCAGTGGTGGCAAAGCCAGAGGGCACCTTCACGCCCTTCTGAGCGAGGGCCGCGGTCATCTCGCCTAAAGACGCGTTCTTGCCGCCTACGGCCTGCACATCAGCGATACCGATGTCTTCGAACCACAAAATCATCGGCTTGGACATAGCTCATCTCCAGCTTGCGTAAGGTGCCAGAGGCCGCCTCAAGGTTTCACCCAGCCACCTCTTTTGTGGTCACCATCACCGCGCCGACTGGCAACGTCACTACGTAAGGCTCCTGAGTGTATCGATGGACTTCGGCTCGATCATCAGATTGACCGGATCAGCTCCGGCCGGATGGCCCAAGATCGAGAGCAGGTTATGGGCAACACAAATGCATGATCGACGAACTGCGGGCGCGGGCGTAATACTCACCCTATCGCGCCATTGCCTGCCTGTCGTCAGTTTCACCGATCAGCAGATCGCAGGCCGTCCACCAAGCCTGCCAAGCTGTGCAAGTCCGCCAGCCCCATCGAAGGAGTACACTGACGTAAGAGGACGGCGAACGACGCATCGCTGAATTGGGGCGGAAGCTGCAAAGCGCAGGTGGCCAGCGCACGATCTTAGGTACGATCCCAGTGTTCGCTGAAAAGGGATGACCTCGGAGGGCAGATGCAGCGAACGGGCTGCCTGCCCAGCCTTGGAGTCCAGCGTTGAAAGCTATTCAACCGCTTGTATTCATCGCCCAAAACTACCTCACCAGGTTCCCGCGGCTTGCCGCAAACACGTCCGGGCCAAACCGCCGACGCATGTGGCTTGCGACCTTCTTCGCATAGGCGACCTGCCTCGCCTCGGTTGGGCTATGATAGACGCCAACCGCTTTCCAATAGTCTCCGGTCGCTTCCAGCCCGGACAGGAATATCCAGCGTGCCGCCTCGACATTAAAACAGGGATCGTAGCGCAGCCAATGACGGATCTGCTCCTGGGGTCGTTCGAGCAGTCGGGACATTTTCGGCACCCAGCTACTGTTGATCTGAAGCGGCCCGAGATCGTGGGTGCCGTTGGTATTCGCGATCTCCGCGCCCAGCCAGCCAGCCTCCTGTGTCCGCAAGCCCCAAAGCGTCTTTTCAAGCCAGGCACGCCCCCGCGCGGCGACGCGGATGCAACGGGCGATTTCGGCGACCTCACCAGGTGCAGCTTGCTTCGCCAGCACAGGAGCCGGCGTCAGTATGACGGACAGGATCGCTATACTGGTGAGCGCCCTTCCCGCTACCGAGGCCTGGAAAATCATTGATCGACACGCCCTCATTGCACTATCCGATCACGAAAATCGGAGGGGCCACGTCGAAGAAGATCGCGAGACGGCAGACCATCCGGCTCGAACGGAGCGCCGGTCAGCAGCGCAAGCAATCGCTGCCCGGAGACGATTTCGATGCCATCGGCGCTCGAACAGATCGTGCGGCTCATCCCGCCGGTGCGACCGGTGTGGATGAACATGCCGCGCCGCCGCCGCGCAGCGCAAAGCATGGCGAACTCACGCACATGTTCAGGCTTGATCGCATCGCGATACCGCTTCGCCTGGATCAGCCAGCGCCGGCCATCGATGATGACCTCCCCGTCGACGCCGCCGTCCCCGGTATAGCGGCGATTACGGATGACGCGGTGCCCGCGCTGCTCGAAGGCTTCGAGCAGTAATTCCTCGAACGCCAGCGGATCCATCGCGCGCAGCCGGGCATAGTGCAAGACGGCGGGCTGATCGCGATCCGGTCCGCGCAGCTGCTCGCACATCGTTCGAGCCTGTCGGCGTCGCCAGCGATGACGGATCGGAACGCGATAATGGCGGTATAGCAGGGCAACGAGGGCGGCGCAGGCGATCGCCATCAGCAAAAGTTCCATCATCTTCTCCTATCGGTCATGCCCGCCGCCACGATCGCCATGATCGTGCTGCGGCTGAGGTTGGGATTGGGGTTCTGGTTGGTGGACAGGCTCGCGCGTACCCGCGCGATCGGGCTCCGCCGGCGCGTGCTGACGGTCCCGTTCGATCGTGCCGCGCAGGAAGCGGTCGACCAGCGAGGCAGCCTCCTGCGCGCGGCCGGCGAGGATCTCGGCAAGACTGTTCGGGCGGGGTTCGGAGCGGCCCTGCCGTTTCCGCTCGCGCTGCTCCCGCTCGGCATTACGGGCGGCGCGCTCGCGGGCATTCTCCTCGCGGGAGCGGTCGTGCCGGTCCTTGTGGCGAAGTCCCCGCATCTTGTGGCTGTCGGCCCTGATCCGGCCGAGCCCTTCGAGCGACGAGGTCTTCTCGCCCGATCGCGAGGCGAGCTTTTCCGCGAGACGTTGCTGGCTCTCGGTCCAGAGCTTCACGCCATAGGCGGCGCGAGTGATGGCGGTGTAATAGTTCTGACCGTTGACGAGGCCGGATTCCACAGGCGCCAGCGCATAGACGCGGTCATAGGTCTTGGACTGCGACGAATAGACGGTTTCCGAATACCCATGATCCCAGGTCCGGTGGACCGAGAGATCGACCTGCTGGACGCGCTCGCCGCGGTCCCATCTGATCGTCGCGATATTGCCCTCGAGCGCCAGAACGGTGCCGCGTTCGGCATTCTTGACCTCGAGTTCCTTGTTGACCAGCCGCCACTGGATGCGGTCGCCCTGGGCAAGGTCGCGCTTCTCAGGCAGGAACACATTGACATGCGCCGCCTTGCCGAGGCCCGGACGCCATTCGATCTGGCGGCCATGCTCGTCGACCAGGCGCACGACCTGGCGGCCATGATTGTTCCGGCCGACCCCGACGACGCGATAGTCGGCGTCGCGTGCGATCCCCAGCCTGGGATTGTCGCGCGTGAACTTGAGCACCTGGCCCGCGCTGTAGAAGCGCGCCATCTGCTTTTCCTGGTCGGTCAGGCCGGACGGGGTCAGCACTTCGAGCCGATGGTCTTCGGCCGCGACGGTGCCCTCGCGTTTCAGGACTTCGCGGATATGGCTGTTGACGATCAGACGGGTCGCGTTGTCGAGGACGAGGATATTGGTTTCGCCCCGTATCTCCGGTTTGAGCCGGGTCCAATCGGCGACCATCGCCTTGGCGAGGTTCTCCGCGGTGTCGCCGGTGGTCACGCGATCCAGCGCGGCGAGCGACGCGGCATAGTCGCCCTTGCGCGCCATGTCCGCGGCCTCCTGCGTCGCGTCGGTCAGGTGGCGCCGCGACTCCTTGAGCTGGCTAGTCGGCAGCCCGAGTTGCTGGAGCAGCCAATAGGCCTTGCCCTGCTCGATCGCGCCCGTCTGCTTATTGTCGCCGAGGAATATGAGACGCGCGCCGGTCGCGCGGCTGATCTCCAGCACGCGCAGCGCCTGGCGGTTGCCGAGCTGGCCCGCCTCGTCGAGCGCGAGAATATGCCTGTCGGTAATGCCATAACCGCCGCTCGCGAGCAGCGAGGCGAGCGTGCGGGATTCGATGCCCGCCTTGTGCCCGAGTTCCGCCGCCGCCGAAGAGGTCGGTGCGAGCGCCACGGTGGTATAGTCGTCGCGGGTCGCATCGACCAACGCGGCGACCAGGGTGGATTTGCCTGCGCCGCCGACACCATGCACGCCGACCGCCCGGTTTGTACCGCTGCCGATGGCGATCAGCGCCGCGGTCTGTTCGGGCTTCAGCCTGGCGGCCGTCGCAGCCTCTTCCAGCCGTTCACGGGTGGCAACCGGCTTCGCATCGCCCATGGCCAGCGACAGATGCTCGGACAGGGCGAGTTCGAGTTTGGCGGTCCGGCGCGATGTCCGGCCGCGCGGAAGCGGCTGGTCGCCGGTCTGGCGCACCGTGACCAGCAGCTTGCCCTTGTTCTCCTGCGCATCGTAGAGCGGCCGCACGTCGCCCAGGCGGACCTCACCGACATGCGATGCGAGCGCGGTGCGATAGAGACGGCCTATATTGTTGACCGCCTCGCGCGTTTCATTCTGGCGGATGCCGAACAGAGCGGCGCGGCGGGCAACGCGCGGATCGGTCTCGATGGTTCGTTCACCCCGCTCCTGCGCCGCGGCCTGGAGCCTGTCGAGATCTTCACGATAGGGTTCAGCACGCACGCGCCATTGCTCGCGCAGGTCATCGAGGCCGATCGTCTCCTTGGCCTTTCGGGTCGCGAAGAAGGAGATCCGGCGCTGGGCCTGTCCCTCAAGCCCGTGCTCCGCGGCATGCTCGTTGATCTGCTCGGCGCGCTGCGAATAGTCACGGATAAGCTGGCCGGGCATGCCTTCGACCTCGAACAGCCCCTTACGCGGATCGAACACGATCTCATGCCCCAGCGCGCGCACGTCGCGGGCAATCTCGTTGCGATAGATCTGACCCATGACGAGCTGCTCGGCATACATCGAGCGCGTCTCGAGACTCGACATGCGGTCGCCATTGAGATGGTTGGTCATGTTGAGAATGACGACATGGGTATGGAGCTGCGGGTCGTGCTCGCGGCTGGCATATTCGGTGAAACGCGCGAACAGCAGCCGGCCCGTCGTCTCGTGGACGATCTCGCCGTCCACCCGGCGGCGCAGCTCGGCATGTTCCTCGGCATAGGCAAGCGCAACCCCGACCGCCCGCTCGTGCGCGGCAAGGATGCGCTCGTCGCCCGTGACCAGCGCCAGGATCGAGATCGACTTGGGCGCGCTGATCGTGAAATCCCAGCCGGGATGATGCTGGATGCCTTCCTTGCGCCGGCGACCGAGCTGCTGGTCGCCGACCTTGCCGGCGAGCAGTTCCTCGAACTGCTTGGGGTCGACAGGCCCGGACAGGCCGAGGCTGGCGGCGAGCTTGCCGCCCCATTCGGAGGGTTCGTTGCCGCCCTTGGTATAATAGTCGCCGATTGTATAGTAGCGGCCGATATTGGCGGGTGTCCCCTTGAGGCGGCGAGGATGGATCATGCCGGCTTCGCCTTCTCACGCGGGCCTTCGGAACGGCCATGGCTGTCGAGCCGCACACGGATCGTGCCGCGCGTCGCCCCCAACAAGGGGATGGGGGTGGCAACCCTGTTCTCCTCGTCGGGATGATCGTCGATCGGCGCTCCCTCGTCCGTCATGCCGGAATCGCTGTGGTCGGTGGGTCCGAACACCTCATCCTGCGGCACGGCGTCCTGGGGATCCGGCAGGCTGGGCGGCTCCTGGGTCGGCTCCCGCGCCGGCGGGGGATTGGCCTCGCCGGTAAAAAGATCGCCTTGCCCCGTTCCGGGAGACGGCGGCGTGTCCGGATGTCCCGGACCCTGCCCTCGCCTCGCGGCCTCCTCCCGCGCCTGGCGCGCGCGGCGCTCTGCCCACGCCTGGGAGATGATGGCCTTGCCGAGCGGCAGCCTTTTGGGGGGCTCGGTGCGTTCAACGAACGCGGCCGCGATCGAAGGCAGCGGATTGAAGCGATCGGTGAAACGGACGACGGGGAGATTGCGCCCGAAACGGAGGAAACCCGAAAGGTTCGGCAGATGGGTGACCTCGGTGTCCAGAACCAGCGGGCGGGTCACCTGCATGCGACTGAGGTTCACCCCGTCGCGCATGTCATTGACGCCGTAGCTCATCCCCTCGTTGGCTTCGACCTGCTCGACCCGGCCAAGGTTTTTGGAGATAAGTTCCGAGGTGTCGCTATCGTTCGCCCGGAGCGCGACCCAGGTCGAGCAGTAGCCGGTGATGGCCGCCGCATCCTCCTTGCCGTAGGTCGCGGTCAGCTGGGGATAGGACTGGAACCCCAATATGCCGCAGCCGCCATATTTGCGCGCACGGGCGAGGAAGTCGGATAGGCTGGGGAGCTTCTGGAGCGTCGGCAATTCGTCAATGACGCAATAGAGCCGCCGGTCGCGGTCGGGCGTGAGGCTCATGATCGCGCTGATCGCGATGTCGAGCCAGACCGTGATCAGGGGGCGCAGCGAAGGAAGCTGGTCGGCCTTGACGGTGACGAACAGCCAGCTGTCGTCCTTCTCGTCCTCGACCCAACGCCGGATCGAGAAGCCGTCCTCGGTATCGTCGAGATAGGCGAAGCTGCGCATGACCGAGGCAAGCTCGGCCTGGACGCCGGCCGAGGTGCGCTCTCCCTCGGCGGAGATGAAAGCGGCGGCATCGGTGCCCTTCACATAGGCGGCAAGATCGGCGAGCGGGGAACGCAGCACCCGATCAAGCAGGACCGAGATGAGCGTGTGCTTCTGCCGCGCGAGCTTGCGCAGGACGGCGACCAGCGTGCCGCGCGCGGCCTTGCTCCAGAACGGATCGCCATGTTTGTCGGGGATCGTAGATTCCGCGATCTGGTCGTAATGATACTCCCGCGGAACATCGACCCAGGGACTCCAGATGTCGGTGCGCTTGTCGAGCGGGTTGAGCAGGATGTCCCTGCCGGGGCGATAGAATTTCTCAACGAAGCTCCCGGCCGTGTCATAGACGATCGCCCGCTTACCCTGCTTGCGGATGCCTTCGAGCATGGTGGTGATGAGGTTGGTCTTGCCCGTTCCTGGAGCGCCGACCAGCAGGATATGTTCGGGCTCGAAGGCTTCCGGCACGGCGACGCCGCCGATTGTGAGCGCCCCCTTCTTCTGCCCCCGGAGCGCGCGCCGCACTTCCGAGGCCGTCCCGAAGCGGGCGCCGCGCAGATATTCGTTGGAGCCGAGCCCCTTCCCAGTTCTGGTAAAATAGAACCAGGCACTGACCAGTCCGAAGAGGGCGACCACACCGGCAATGGCCGCCCCGTGGATGAGGTCCTTTTCGAGTTTGTGGAGCGCCTGCTTCGCGACACCGGAGTCGGCGAGGGTGTCGGCCGAGGTCCAGTATTGGCGCCCGTCGGGGGTGCGGAACAGCACCGGGTCATTGGTCCCCGGCGCCGCATCCGCCTTGATGGTCGCCTCCACCAGCTTGGCGAGGACGAAGCGCTGATAGTCGGTCGACTTTTCGAACGCATACCAGCAGGTCCCCATCAACCAGAGGATCAGCCCGGCCAGCACGGTCTGGAAAAAGACCTGGGTGGTCATGCGGACATTGTGGACGATCGCCTGCCCGCCCCGCGTCCAGCTCCCCAACGTGTCGTTGCGGAAGATGCTCATGGCCGGCCCCTCCCCCGAACGGCTGGCGGTGCGCTACGGCATGCCCCCGGATTTGGGATGGCCCTGACCGGCAGGGAATAATCGCAGGCAATCGCGCGGCCGGACGGGAAGCCCGCCGAGGGGGAACGCGAGGCCGGGCATGTGTCCGCGAGGTGGGGATCCGCGCGCCGGGTCATGGCTGTTCGTCCGGTGAGAGCAGCCCCTTTTCGAGGAGCAGCGCCCTGGCGTCGGCCATGCCCTGTTCGAGCGTCTCGGGCGACCGGCGTCGCACCGATGCCGCGAGGATAGAGAGCGTCTGCAGGACGCAGGAGAGGATTTCGTCCTGCGTCGTGTAGACGTAGCCGCCGCGGGGATCGGCGGTCTGGTCGATCGCGGGGCGGAGGAGTTCGGCGACGCTGACGCCGACTTTACGGGCACGGCGCTGCAGCCGCTCGTAAAGGGCATCGTCGATCCGGATTGTGACCCTTGCCAAGGTGATGCTCCGACTGGAGCTTCGACAAGGAGGTCACGACGCACAGCAACTATAGCGCAGACAAGCGACGATCACAATAAAATCAGCGTGGCGGACGTGTCTGCCAGCCGGAAACGGCGGAATTGCGGGGCTTTTTCGGGCAATAGTACTGAGGCGGCAGACGCGTCAGCCAAATAACGTGAAATCTGGCTGACGCGTCTGCCAACGGAAACCATTGATTATAGGGCAGTTTCAGGCCACAGCACCCGTGCGTACGGTGCATTACAAACCGCGAAGCGCGTGCGTCGCTTGCCCGCAGCAACGGAGTTGCTGCGTCATCCCTACCGCTGCCGGGCGCACCCATTGCGGTGGTGGTCGATGTGGGGAGATAGGTCGCGCTATGCGGTGGGGTCGCTTGTGGCGCGGGTGCGCCTGTGCGACAAGGATCGCGTGACGAGCGGGCCAGCCTGAGAAGGAAACTGGTCATGCCTAAAATGTCTGAACGCGATAGGCTCGCTGATCTGGAAGATCGCGAGAAGAGGATTGCGGTCGAGAAGGCTGCGCTACGCAAGCGGCTACGCGATCGCTATGCGGCAATGGTGACGGCGCTGCCGGTCGAGCAATTGACGGAACGCGAGTTCCGGGACGTGCTGGGCCATGTGTTGCGGTTGGGCGGCGCTGCCGCGCTGGCTGCGCTCAAGGGGGCGTCGGGTGCCTCCGATGCTTCCCATTCGGGGAAAGCGCCAGCCGCGCCAAGGCCCGCAAAGGGGGATGACGGTGGGGCGCTCGGCCCTTCGGTGGGGGCGTGAACCTGTCGGCCCTTCCCCTTTTGGTTCTTCCCGCCGCCGCGCCGTCAGGCGCGGCGGCGGCCGGGGGCACGACAAAAGGCCAGCGCGCGGGGATGCGCGCCAGCCTTGGCGGGTCTCGTGTGATGGGTAGCGCGGCGCTGGGGGAAGCGCCGCGCCGTTTGGTTTCAGGCGCTGCGCCGTGCTTGCCTGAACGTGTCCCCCTCGCCGTTCTGCGGCTTGCGGGATGCGGGGGCATCCTTGGGCTTGCGGAAAGCATGGATGGGAACGCCTTGTTTCCGCATGGTCTGATAGAGATTGGCTTGGATGCCGGACCCTTCGCAAAGGACGGCTTCCACCGGCTCAAGCTCGCCCATCTTGCGGTTTCGCTGATAGGGAGCCTTGCGCCCGCCTCCATAGAGGCCATAAGCGACAACGGGGACGCCTTCCCGCGCTGCCCATGCCGCCGCGATGGCGTCCGCCCCTTTCCGCTGCCCGGTGGTAACAAGCGTCATATGCGGAACGCGGGCCTTGATCTCTGTCAGCTTCGCCCAAAGCGGTTCCCATTCGTCCCAGATGGCGGGGCCGGAAAAGATGACGACGGGGCCTTGCGGCTGGTGCTTCTCGCGCTTGGCAAGGGCGCGTTCCTGCAAGAAATCCAGCGCATTGATATAGCTTGCGGTGGTGACGGATGACGCCTTGCTGCCCTTGGTCGGTGCCCATGCGCGACGCCAGCAAGCGCGATACATGGCGGCGGCATAGTCGCGCATCGTTTCGATGGCGGCGCGCTGTTCCGCAAGCGAGCGGCATTGAAGCTGGGTATCCTCAAGGTCTTTGTTGAATACCTCGCCCGGTTCCATGCACCGCGTCATATCGCGGATTTTGTCGGCTAGGCGATCCTCCCGGCGCTCCACCGTTCCAGCGACAAAATGGAAGCTGTTGACGATACCCCAAGCAATATCCGGGGCGAGCGGGTCAAGCCGCGTGTCCGTCAAGAGGCAATAAAGCGACGTGATAAGTTCGCCGCAAACCTTCTGCGCGGTGAACGGTTCGGGCATCTCATGTTCGCCCGGTTCGTCGCCGTGTTCGATGATGGACAGCGGCAACGGATCGCCAAAGGATGCTTCAAAAGCGGGGGTTGCGGTTTCCTCCGCGATAAGTTCCGGCAGGTCGGCAAATGTGCTAACGGCCTTCTTAGCTGACTTCTTCGTCATGGGTCTGACTCCTGATGGCAGGATGATCGGTTAGGGTCCGGGGAAGCGTTGCTGCGCTCCCCCGGCCCGTCTTGGTCCGGTTCCTAGACTCTCACCTCGTCGTCAAAATCGGATGCGGCCCCTTGGCTGGACAGTCCGCCGCTTCCATCGGCGGTGCTGTCACCGAAACCGTAGTCATCGCCACGGTTGCCGGAAGGCGCATTGTCGCGGGGGGTGCGAATGGCGGGGCCGAAATCGTCGCGCTCCTGCCTGCGCCATGCCACCCGATAGCCTTCCTCCACCGAGCCGAAAAGCGCGATGGGCAGGGCTTCGGGCATCGACGGGTCATCAACATGGCCTTGCAGGAAAACCTCGCCGGTTTTCTTGGCGACGGCTTCCCAAAGCGCGCCGACCTGAACGACACGGCCCCCGACATTGGGCGCGATGATCTCATAAGCCGGGGCCAGTTCGTTTTCGCTTTCCACCGGGCGCAAGGCCAGCTTGGGCAGGTCGATTGCGCGGGTGGCAATCCATCCGATGATGCGGCCCTTGTTAAGGTTAAACTCACCGATATTCATAGCCTTTACTCCAAACGATGCTTCCGGGGCCAATCCCCATCTGCACCTATACTTATACCCCCTCCCCTTTTTCGAGTATATTCTATTGTTTTCTTGACAGTATTTCATCGCATTTGGTGAGCCAGAGCCAATAATACGGACGCGGTAGCGTCTCGAACAAAGAAAAATATGGCGAAGCCATTCCTTCCTGATCAGCGGAGGACGCGACGGTGGCCGTCTGTCATCGCATTCGGAGCCGCCGTCGCCGGGGCTCAAGGGTCAGGGCTGGTCGGGGCAAGCAAGGGACGTCGCGCTGCGGCCTTTAGAAAAGCTTGGAGTAGAAGGGGCCTGCCGACCGCTTACCCCAAGCGACAACGTCGGCAGGCCCCTTCTACTCCTAGGTTTTCTTGGCCGGAGGCAGCCCTTGCTTGCCCCGACCAGCCCTGGCACGCCGAGACCCTGCGAGGCGGCGCAGAATGTGATGACAGACATCGTGCGACGCTGATTGCGGGCCGAGGCGTCCTCGCCGAGGTCCGCGGCGACGGTGCCGCAAGCGCGACGTTTGAGGAAGGAAACAGAGCGTGCCTCTGGGGATGCTACGCCGGCCCGAGCCAGAGAACGTCGAGGAGGCTGGGGCTCGCCTTGCGTCCCTCGACGACGACGACTGCGTCCACCAGCGGCGGGAAATCCTGCGCGCCATTGAGGCGCCAGACGTGGCCATCCTCCATATCGAGGAGGAAACCGCGCTCGGTTCGACGCAGGCGTCCCCGGAGACGCAGGGGTGCGACCGTCCCGATCACGGCGCGGGATGCCGGCCGATCGGGGCGGCCCATGCGGAAGACGGATTCATGACCGCGTTCCCGTTGCGAGGATCATTTCCATTGTGACTATGTTTGCCCTATGTTCCAGTGATGGATGAAAGGACTTTCCCCATGATCGCGGACTATCTCGCCACCTTCGATTTCAACCTGTCGCTGATCGATGCGGTCAACGACCCCGACATCGCGGATGTGCGCAGCCAGATCGCCGCCCTCGCGCTCGGGGAAGATCTCGACAGCGGCTACTATGCGACCCAGGAACTGGCTGAGGCCTTTCTGGAGGCGGCCCGCGAAGCCAATGCCGAGATCACCGATCCCCATAGCCCCGCGCGGGAGAAGCTGGTGGATATCCTCGACAGCGGTCCACCCTATCAGCGTAACCTGTTCGACGCGGTAGCCACGTTGCCGTTGGCGGACGCTGCGAGCCATCTCGCCTGGCTTACGGGTGTAATGCGTGATCGCGCGGACATGTATCGGCCGGTCGAGGCGGCGCGTCTATCGACACGCTGAAGACCCCGCACCCACCTGCGGCATCCGGTAATTTCGCTCGGAACCGACTGGCAGTTGCTGCCCGGTTGGTTTAGAGGAGCGTGTCCGCCGGTGGCGGGCCGGAGAGTCGAAACTCCGAACAATAGAGTCGGCGCATGCCTTGCGGCCGGATTGCCTGTATTATGTCCAGGCTCCGGCTAAAGATCAGGCACGCGTTCTATTGTTCGCGTCTTTCGACCGTCCGGCTCAGGGGCCGGCATCCTCCTCCGGGGAGGGTGCCCGCCGACTGAGCGCGACGGGACGGAGAAGCACACATGACAGACGAAGAGCCAAGGCTGGAAAACGCCATCAAGCACATGGAGGCGGCACTTGAGTGCCTCGTCGACCCCAAGGACCAGGTGGTGGCGATAAGGCTTTCGCACGCACTTGACCTCGCACGGGAGCGATTGCTCGAAAGAACCTGAGGAAGGATATCCTTCCCCCAACTGGTCAGGATAGCGCCAGTGTCGTGGGATCATCCTCCCACGGATTGAATATGGCCGCACCGCTGTGACGCACATCCTTGACGTTGCGGGTCACGAGATAAAGCCGGTGCTCGATCGCGGTGGCCGCCAGCATCGTGTCGACAACGCTCGGTGTATGGCCCGTGCCTAGCTTGACGTCGCCGGAGATTGCTCCCCATCGCCGGATGATCGCGTCATCAAGGGACAGAATGCGACCTTTGAAACGCGCTTCGAGTGCATCGCGAGCCCCGATATAGCGTGACCGCTCAGAATGGTCGGCAGGTATGGCGTGGATGCCCTTGTCATATTCACCGAGCGTCAGGATGCTGAGGAACAGCGCTTCTTCGGGCTGCTCCGACGCCCATGTCTTCACGCTCGGCGCGCCGCCCGGATTGATGAGCGCGGCAATCACATTGGTGTCGAGAAGCCAGCCGATCACAAGACGATATCCCGTCCGCTATCGCGTTCGCGTGTCAGATCGACGCCGTCGAGGTGCAGTCCTTCGAGAAAGGCGACGAGCGGCTTCTTACGCTCGGGCGGCAGCAACCTTTCGAGTTCGTCGGCGCTGATGATAACGACGGCATCCTTGCCGCGGACCGTGACGCGTTGCGGCCCTTCGCTGCGGGCCAGGCGAACGACCTCGCTGAACCGCGCCTTGGCGTCTTCGAGCTTCCATCCGCGCGCCGCTGGTGGAAGCCTGGAACCACCTTTGCGTGCGGGGCCGTCACCGGCCCGTTTGGGTGTAGTCATGAGAATTCTCCATCTGACCAGCTAGTCAGATATAATGGCCCAGCTGTATCGGCGCAAGCTCGATCCGGCATCGGCGGGTCCCGTGCGTCATGCTGGCCTGATCCAATCGCGGGCGGGTGCCCATCCGAGAATGTCACTGCCGCTGTCGCCGACGGCCTCGCCCGATATGTCCCGCCAGGGCGATCGAGGCCGATAGACCGGCATATAGCGGGCGGTGAGCACTTCGAACGTAGAGCAGATATAGCCGCTGAGACGGATGGCAAGAACGGGCCGATCGTCGTCCGGAAGGCCTGTGAAGACCGAAAGGAAGCCGGGCGGGATCGGGAACAGCGTGCTTTCGATCATGGCGCGGGCAAGCCGCGTCTCCAGTTCGCCCGCTTCGGAGCCCCAGGGATGAGCATCGATGTCGAAGCGATCGACGGCATCCGGCGACGGGCGGATCGAGAATTCACCAGACCAGCAGCGACTGTCCGGGTTCAACGCGGGGACCTCTGCCTTGGCGGCGTTATTGCCCGTATCGGCACGAAACCAATCCGCCATCGCCGGCGTAAGCTGGCCGGTCAGGGCCCATGCCTTGATAGGGTCCGGATCGCGCTCGGGAAATTCGACAAGCCACCATTCGGCGCGATGATGGAGAATCACGCCATAGCAATGACGCTCGGCCGAATTGGATTCGGGACACTGGGTCACGGATACCTCCTTTTTGCGGGCTTGAAGGCCGCAATTGCCCCCATCGGCACAGCCAGGCCGTGCGGCGACGGTGATCGGTGGTTGCAACCGCGCGTCGTTCACGCCAATCTGGCGGTCAATCTTGTGAATTCGCAGCGACAGGCGTAATCGGAGCGTCTCGGACCTGTGAAAAACGGGCGGTCGCCTATCGCCGCTTTGAAAAAGAAACAAAGTGCTCCGACAGGGATGCTCGTGATGAACCTGCCTATCGTGTATCAGCCGCATGCCGTTTCTGATGACGGCGCAATGAGCTTCATGCTCTTTATGGCGGATGCCTGGGCCAAGATGCAGCCGAAGAAGCTAACGCTCGCAGATATGGACGAGTATTGGAACTTCTGTCGGGATGACGAGGTGAGGCGGGCGAGGAGATGATTCGATCGATGGGCAAGACCCTGCGTGGCGTCCTCGACCTTATAGGCCGGTGAGTTCTTCGCACACCGCATAGGTCAGCGACCGAGGCTAAATTCACCAGGACCTGCGTTACTACGTGGCGCTATAGGTTTCAGCCGCCCACTGCGCGACCCACCCTTCGGTGATTTGCTCGTGCGCGATCTCCCCTTGTTCGATCAAAGTGCGGATTTCCGCCCGGGCGAGATCGAGTGCTCTGTCCCATGCGTTTCCGGCCGAAAGCGCAGGTTTCGTGAGCGGCAGATGATGCTGGAATGCGGCGTCGCCCCCGTCGAGCCGGGCCTGCTGCCGGCGTTGCCATCGCTCCATATGACCGGCAACGAACTCGTCGGTCTTCGAAAAGCCTTCGCGCCACGCCTCGATCCGCGCGGCCAGAGAATAGGCGCAGGAATCGAGGCTGGCGATGCGATGCGCAAGCGGCCGCAAATAATGGAGGGCTGTTCCCTTCACACCGAAAAGGTGGAAGCGGAGCGCAGGGTCTGCGTCCCGGTCGAGCCGGCTTAGCACCGCGAGAAGCCCATCAGGACCGGACACCGTGCGGCGGCACATGGAGCCGATACCGACAACCATGCCTGGCCGAAGGATACCGGCAATGCCGTCGAGGCATCGCAGATAGTCGTCGGGATGCCGTCCCTGGATGACGGGCATGAACCGGGCATCGATTCCGCGATCGGCGGCTCTTGCATGACAGGCATGATTGAGCGCGATGGTGCGCGAGATACGGTCGAGGACTTCGTCGCGGTCGCGGGCAATTTCCTCTTCGGTGCACAGGTCGAGGCTCGCGAAGCGCCGAAATGGGTAGCTTGCGGCCAGTTCGATATAGTCATCGGCCGTCCAGGGCAGCCCGCGGTAGCGATGAGCGACGACAAAGCCGGCGGAGTCGAGGTCGATCGACACCAGGCGCGAGGCATTGGCCAGCGAACGCAGGTTCCAGCCCGCCCAGCGCGCATAGCCCTCGCGGCGATCCCATCGCGACAGCGCGTTCGCTGAAATGAGGACCGGATAGCGCATCTCGATCGCGCGCTGGAGAAGCGGGCCACGATTGAGATGCGGGAGGCCGACGATGATCTCTATGTTCATGCTGGCCTCCGCGACGTCACGCTTCTCAAGCGAAGGGTCGGTGAGACGAAAGACGGTTACGCTTGCGGGAGCCGGAAATCCTCCTGCCCTTCTAGAACCAGCTATTGCAAAGGTTGCAACGACTCCACCAGTAACCGTGCTTGTCGCCGACCTTATAGGCGTTGATGTTGAACCGCTTGCCTGTGGGGCTCGTGGGATCATCGTAGCACTCGGCTGCGCCGCAGTTGGGGCAGGTAATGCTGTCGATTACGACGATTTCGGGGATGTTCGTGGTTTGCTGGCTGCTGGACATGGTTGGTGAACTCCCAGATGAAACTCATCCACCAACCACCCCCTTTCCCCCTGTGGAGAGCGCGAAGGGCGCCATGTTGCCGCCCTGTTGTTGCACCAGTCTGTCGCGCCAATGAGCGGGCCGATATGGGGCCGGGTTAGCCCAACCCGGTCACCAGCGCATGGGCATCGGCTTCGCAGGCCGCCGCTCCAAGCCAGACGGAACTGCCATCGCGGCGTCCGGCATAGAGTCCGAAGAACTGCGGCGCGACACCCACCGTTTCGGCGGACATGCGGGCGCGCGAGTCCTGCACCAGGCCGACGATATCGACGTGGCCATTCCAGTCGACAGGCAGGGGCAGCAAGGGACTGAATGCCTGGTTCTTCGAGAGCCCCTCGGACCATTCGGGATGATGATCGTCGAGAAAGGCGGCCACGATGCGGAATGCGCCGCTGTGGTCATTATGGATCGCCTCCAGCAGCGGAGGCATCGCGAGCAGCTCGTCCATCATGCTCCGCACATAGATTTTGAAGACAGGATCCTGCCGCCGGCTTCGTTTGGCGGTAGCGAGTGCCGTCTGGAGTTCGAAGAGTTGGGCGCGGGCGTGTGCGAGCGGCGTTCCGGTTGTCAGGTCGGGTTGATCGAAGATGTTCCCGAAGCGCCCGCCCGTCGGTGCCGTGCAGGTCTGTTCGAAGATCGTTACCGACAGCGCGTCCCAGCCCGCGGTCGATATGGCTTCCGGATTGGTATAGAAGTCGGGTTCCATGCCGGACAATTGATCGAGGGCATCGACCCTTATCCGGGCATTGGCGATCCGACACGAACCTGCTTTGATATCCTTTTCAAGCGCGATCTGGAGTTCGATTGCGGGAAGCGCGATACGCCGCGGACCATTGGCGGGGTCATGAGGAAAAAGGCCACGCCTTTCGATCAGCTGGTCGATCTGCGATGCGTCGCGTTCATCGGAGCGTTCCTCGAACATGTCGGCGGCAAGGGTATGCCAGACGGAAAGCGTGAATGTGTCGAACGGAACGATCTGGCGCGCGGCCATGCAGTCGTCCTCGCTTTCCATATATTCGACCCAGAGATCCCCTTCACCAAGGGCGTCGTTTTCAGGGTCATAGGCAAGCCTGCGCGCAACCATCAGCTCGTTGCTGGACAGCGCGACAAGATCGGCGGACGGCTGGGAGGAAGTGTCGACGGCGGGTTCGGTCGCGGGACCGGATGGCTGATGGATGGGCATGGGTTGTTCCTTATGGAGATCGGAGGATCCATGATGGCCCCTCGCCCATCACCTCCTTCCTCCTCTTCTGCGGTCCAGACCCGCTAGAAAATGCGTCTGGCGGCAAGCTCGTCCGACAGGCGCATGGCGGGTTTCCCAAAGTGTGGTTGCTGTGCGTGATCTCGCTCATCGTATCGAACGGGTGGAAGGACAATCTACAGGTCCGACCGGCGCCAGACATTCTTGGCGCTATCGGCGTGAAAGGCTGCGAGGCCCTGTCCATCCAGTTCGGCCTCGACGCAGCAGGCAAGATCGCCGGTCTCGCCGATGCCGGGCCGCTCATAGACATAGAGGTCGAACAGTGCCGTGCCGTTGGCGAGCGTATGACGCTCACGGATGCGCGACCAGGGATGTGTCGTGTGCAGATCGGTATCTTCCCAGTCGGGATCGTCGGTGATCGCACGAATGTTGAGGCCAGCGGCGCCGGTGGCGAGGTTGACGCGTTCGGCAATCTCGATTGCGAAGCGACGGGCGGAACTATGCCGCCGTGCAATCTGTTCGGCGGTCGAACGAAGCTGGCGGATATCATTGGCCGTCAGCCGGACGGTGGCTTGCATGTCGAAGCTCCTTCAGTTCGCGGGGATGTCCCAGCGCATTGCTGCTCGTCCCTATCGGTCGGGAAGCGTGATCGTGACGCCTGCGAGGAAACCGCTTTCGTCGACGGCCACGCCTTCGGGCAGCGCACCCATGCGGAGGAAGTTCGCGATGCCATTCTCTTTCAGGGCGCGCGTCACCATGGCGAGGAACAGGTCGCTGTTCGCATAGGCTCCGAATTTTCGTGAGCGGCGAAAGGCGTTCATATCGCAGAGGTGGCGCGCGATGCTGGGGATCTTGATCCGGCGATACGCGATGGTGTCGTCCGTGTAATAGATCGTCACGATTTTCGCCCGGAACTGGATGGTGAGCATAAGAACCTCGCAAGAAATGGCGGGATTGCGTCCAACGATGGACCGTCAGCGATCAGGAAACGCCGGCGTTGAACCGCTCGAGCCAGCTTCCGATGGTCGGGAGTTGATCGGGCGGCAGCCTCGCCACGACGTCGAGGAAGCCGATGAGATCGGTGGACGCTTAGGCAACGATATGATCGAACTCGTCGGGATCGAGCAGGCGCCGGTCGCAGATGAACTTCGTCATCGAGCCGGGCCGCACCTCCCATTCGCGAAGACTTTGCGTCGAGGAGTGCCAGAGTCATTCGCAGCTGCGCTAGCGTGGCGCCGCCCGGGTCAGACCTATGCGGAAATCCGCTTCAGCATGTCCGCCGGCGTCAGGATCGTAATCGCTGGCAATCCCTGAATGTCCAGCAAATCCCTGTCGCCACTCACAAGCCAACGGGCCGATCCGGCAATGGCGGCGCGGATGAACATATCATCATCCGGATCTCGGCTGCTGACCGGAAGAGCATCGTCATTCAGTTCCACCCAGTCGGCGATTGCACTGAAATCGTGTAGAATCTGATTTCGACGCTCGATGGTCAGATATCTGTCGAATTTCGGACGCCAAAGACGGGAACGAAATTCCTCGAAAGTGGCCTCGGCGAAGATCAGCCGGGCATGGGCGATCACCCAGAGCGTCACCCTTGCGGGGGTCGAATCTGCTGAAAGCGCGGCGCTGATGAGGACATTCGTATCGATAACGAACCTGTCACCCTTCATCGGACAGCAGACGCTCCAGTTCGCTATCGGTAAGGCCCTTCTTCGCGGCCTCGTTGGCGGTTTCGCGTAGCGTGCTGGCGAGCCTGTCCGCGTAGAACGCCCGCATGGCTGCATAGTCTTCCGGGGAAACCATCACACCCACAACCCGATTGCGGCGGGTTACGCGCACCGGCTCGCGCTGTACGCGGTCGATAAGTTCGCCGAAGCGGGTCTTGGCTTCGTTGGCGGTGATGGTCTGCATAGCTGCCTCCATTCGACCGAATTGATCGAATCGTTCGATTCACTATCTAAGAAGGAGAAGCCTGTCTTTCAAGCGGTCTGTGCGCCGGCGCTTGCGCGCGCGCCGTGCATGACGGCGCTACCAGCAGTCCGAAAAATCGGGAGCCAGCTGATAGGCGCTGTCCCTACCCGCGACGGCAATATGTCGATGTCAGAAGAGGGCATGATCACACTCCATCGCTATGGATAGATGACGCCAAAAACGCCATCCGTTCCGCATCGCTGGCGAGGGTGACGAAACGGTCTTCAGGGCGAAGATAGACGACGACATACCGCCCGCGCTCGCATAGTCGCCGGATGTTGGCGCGACTGCCCTGACTCGCTCCGTCCCATATGACGAATCCGACACCGGCGAGGCGGCACATTTCCCGATCTTTTGCGCTATGGAAGGCGCGCGTGCCCGCAGGAGCATCTGCTCGGATCTGCCGGACCGGCCATATGCCGATATTGTGCCGGGGGACGGAACCTCCGCAGAAGATCGTGACGTGACGCACACCGCAATCGGCAAGAAATCGTTGGACGGCCGCATCCGCGCCAGGGGCGTCGCCGATCACGACGGGTAACTCCTTGTCGATGACGGCGCCGAGCCGCTTCATTACGCTGGCCGGAAGCTGTCGGATGGAGAGCGATCCGGAGATGAATATGGGCGGCGTGGATACGCGATGGTATGTGGCAGAATCGCTGGCGGTCATGGCAAGCTCCCAGGGAAGTTCACCGCCAGCCCCTCCTACTCCCCTCCTTGCGGGCCCTTTCGCAATGGCCGATCCTGTGGTCCCCTCCGAGGGCGCGCGCATATCTTGCCGGCGCGATCCCGTCATTCTCGATGTTGCGCGATGATCCGTCGGGCGAGCACCTCGATTTCCTGACGATCGGCGGTTTGCGTGCAATCGCCCGGATAGACGATGAGATCGTCCGCCGCCGCGCTGCCCTTGCTGATGTATATCCGCCAGACATTCCGGCGAATTTCTGCCTGCTCACGCGCTTCGGTCAGAGGATTTAACAGGTCCGCCCACTGGCGCCGGTCGGGGTCATCGGAGAGATCGGTCCAGTCACTCAACATCCCCCAAACGGTATAGCCGTCGATCTGGGCATGATGCTCGCGCGTTGCACGCCGCTCGGCCTCGCGTTTCGGTGCGTCGCGTCTTGCCTTGGCCTCCGCCTGTTTCCAGCGGACCGACGACAGACCCTGTTCGAGGCCCTGGATGACGCCGGCCGCCACGGCTTCCTGTCGCTTGGGCACGATATAAGAGTGGTGCGCGGCCGCAATCTGTTCAGCGCCGTATCGCGCGAGCGCAAGCAATGCCTGCAGTTCGGTCTTGCTGAGAGTGACCCGAAGGCCGCTCGCCATCGCGTGCGTTTTCATGGGCGGCGTTCCTTGTGCCAGGGTTTGAGGCCCGCGAGCGGGAGCTTGTATTCCCGCGCGGTGTGATGACGCTCCTCGGAAAAGAAGCCCCAATGGCCGGTCGATGAATATCGCAGGAAGAAGAGCTTCTCGTTTTCCTCGGTCCTGATCCACATACCCGGCTCGATCGGGTATCGATCGGCAGCGTTCATTGGCGCCTCCTCGACGATAGGATTTGTCTCAGGCGACGTGCAGAACGAGATTTTCGTCCCTCGCCGGCCGGGTCTCCGTGACGCGGAACGGCTGGAGCGGGCTGCCGGTGCGGATGACATACTGGTTGCGGCCGGTGGCGCTGCGGCGCTGAATCGCGCAGGCATATGCGTGCTCGGCGCTCGCCAAACGCTCGCGAAGGGGAGAGAGTTGGGCCATGATATCCTCCATGATGTTGAGGTGAGGCAGCTTTGCTGCCCGGTAGGCAGGCATAGCCGATGCGGGATCAGCCTTGTCGGGACGGGCCTTCCTGATCGTCGGAGGCAACCGGGCGACCGATGCTGTCGATCACGATGCGAGCCGATTTCTCCCAACCGGCCTGATCGAGGATATCGGCGGCTTCCATCCTGGCAGCATCGAGTTCGCTCTGGGTAGAAACGAGCGCTACTCGCCTGAGCGCGCTAAGCGCCAAGTGCATCTCGATCATGGGGAGACCGCCTCCACGGCGATGCGGAAGGCGGAATGATCGTCCAGAACGAGGTAGATTTGCGTGCCCATTTCGATCTCGCAGATCGCGAGGCTGTCGATATTGGCGCTGGTTCCGTAAACTTCCGAGATCACATGCCGCGGGCGGTCATTGGCACAATCGCCGCCCTCGTCACACTTTTGGGCATGGGTTTCCAGCAGCTCGGAGATCAGAGCAGCAATCGTGCTGGAGCGGGTCGGATTGTCGCTGCCGCTGTCGGTCCTGTCGATTACCTCGCGCAGAATCGGCGTCAGCGCGTCATTGATCTGGAAAAGCAGATCCGACCTTTCACTATCGCGAAGACCGTCCAGCACAGTGTCGGGAATGAGGTCGTTGACCGCATGGGTAGCGTCATCGACCAGCGCGTCGAATTGATCGTCGTTCATCGAAAATCTCCTTCGCGGGCGCGACCGGACGCGGCGCACGAGGTGTCCGGTGCTATGTCGGGGATGGACGGATTGTTGGCGGCCTCAGAGCCGCTTCATCATCCTGGCCCGGACGCTCTCGATCCATTGCGCCGGGTTGCTATGGTGGTCGAGGCACTCCTGCGATCGCGCGAATACCCTCTCGGTATCCGGCTCGATCATATCGAGCGCGTCGCCATATTCGGGGTGATGCGCGCCTTTAGGCTCGGCGCTTATGATCCCAGGCTCGCCGCGATCTGCGATGAAGAGCGGATATCGGTTTTCCAACAGCACAAGCGTAACCTCGACCGAGCTATCCTCGATCTGGAGGCAGGGCGGGCTTTCACCCGGATCGAAGATCATGCGAATGCATTCCCCGATGTCGGGATCGTCCTCGGTCCCGTACATCTCCTCGAAGTCGCCCTGATCGGCTGTGCCGTTCTGCTCCTCGTAGGTCCCGTATGCGTGCTGCCAGAGCTCCTTGGCGTCGAACACCTCGACATGGAGGGTGACGCGTGCGTTGATGCGTTCCGCCATGATCATGCTCCTGCCCGCAAGGTTTGCAGCGTCTCCTTCATGAGCCACCGGGTCGAGCCGCCGAATATCTCGGTATCGGTGACGACATAGTAGCCGCCTCCGAAACCGTCAGCGATGTCCTTGTCGGCCACCTCCGCCCATTGAAAGCCGAACGGCAGCGCGGATTTGCAGACTTTCTGGATCAGCGATGCGAGGGCCGGAACGTCGGCTTCATGGCCGCTGATGAACGCGAACTGTGTCTTGGCCTCCGGGTCGCCTTGAATGATGAGATCGGCATCGAACTCGGGAAAGCCCGGATCCGACCAGAGATCGAGAAAGTCCGCGAAAGGATCTTCCTCCTCCGGTTTGTTCGGGAAGGTGTTCCTGAATCCCTCGCTAAGCGACGCGTAATAGGTCTTCACCGCTTGCATCCCGTTAGACGAGAGTTCGGCGAAGTCGCTGGACAGTTGGGTCGATACGGCGAAGCATTCCTTGAGCAGGATTGCTTCCTGCGGCATCAGCGGAATGGCGAACGCCGTTTGCAGATAGTGATTGGCCATCTTTCAGCTCCTGGATGGAAAGGATGGAACAGCACCCGGCAGGCTAGATCGCCGGCCCGGACGGCAGCCGGTGGTCGATCTCATCATCGGTAAGGCGTTCGAGCAGTTTCAAAGCGGAACCGCCGTCCGGTTCACAAATGACGATCGTGCGTTTGCCCCGGTCTTCCGGGGGCCACGCATCGGGATCGGCCTCGCCTGCAAGACCACGAAAATCAGCGTGCGTGCGCGACCAGATCAGTTCGAGCTTCTGCTCGCGGTTCATGCCCCGAGCGGCGGCTGTCTCATGGGCTATGATTGCCGCCCGCATCGCGTCGGGGCTATGGCGATCTCCAAGATTGCAATAACCGGTAAACCAGCGCTTGCGTCCGATCGTGATGGCGAAGAAGACCGAACCGACGAAACCGGCCTTGAGTTCAGACCAGGCGAACATCCCGGCGCGCATGAAGAGCGGCGGCAGTTCCCCGAGCATGGATTCGTAGGATTCGAGTTCAATCTCGAACCATGTATTCTCAAATGCCTTCCCCGAAATGCGATCCTCGAACGGGCAATCGGGAACGCGGTTGAACAGTTCGAACATCTGCTCGCGCGTCGCGACGCCGTCGAAAATCTTCCTGAATGGCAGAGCCTGGGTCATGGGACGATTCCTCATGGACATGGCGTGCCGCGGCGCGCGTGATGACGCGCCGGGCAGGCCGGAAAGAGAATGGGTTATTCGGCGGCGCTGAGAGCGGCCTCGTCGTCATTGTCCGCGAAGCTGGCCTCGACCAGATAATTGACAGCCTGCATCCGGATTGCCCGATCCTTGGGGATCAGCCAGGCGACATGCTCGCGGATCGCCTCGCGGACTCGTTCGAGGACCGCGGCATCTTCGCCGAGCAGCAACATGTTCGCGGTAAAGCGCGCCTGCATGTCGAATGCCGCCTGCTGGGTATGATAGCTGTCGGCATCACAATCGTCGACGTGGTAGAAGCAGGCGGCTTCGAGCAGCCAGGCGAGTTCGCTGGGTGTGATCGTACAGTCGGCGCTGAGCAGGATGGCGACGTTCTCCAATTCGGTCGAGCAGTCATCGGGAACGATCAGCACATCCGCAGGCAGCGAGAGGATTTCGGCAGGTTCCTCGGAAACGGCTGACGCCTGCATGGCGATTTCGAGTTCGATCGCGTCGACGCGCCCGGAGACCAGGACCTGCGACAGCTGCGTATCAGCCGCATAGTCGAAGACGTCGCCCTCGCCCCGGTCGACCCGGAAGGACCATCCGAGCACGCGCGGAAGTTGATCATACCAGGCGTATCCCGCGAAATCGTCGACGGGCTCGACCGGGGTCGCGCCGTGCAATTGTCCCGACGCGAGGGCGCGCGCGGCGCACTGCTCGATATGGGCCTGGTCGGTCGGCATCAGGATCATCGGTTCACCCGCCACCCGCTCGCCGAACATGGTGCTATCCGCTTCCGCGGTGCGCGGCGTCCAGGCCGAGAGCCAGGGCGCGGCTTCAGGGAGGAACACGCCGAGCGCCTTGGCCCGCAGCCAATGGGCATGGGACAGCCGATGGTGACCCTTGTGGGCGATAGTGCGGAAGATCGCCGCCTCGCAGGCCTCGTGCAACGCCTCGAGCGCGGGCCCCTGCACCATTTCCTTGCGTGCAGGTAGCACGAGTTGCAGGTGGCCTGCATCTATGATGTCGACCTTGGCATACCAGCCAGGATCTCCATCCCCGTCATGGATATGCGGCAGCCGGCAAGGCACCGTGAGACCATGGAAGTTGATCCGCGCCAATTCGCGTGGAACATGAATGGTGTCGCTGTAGATGCCGATGTTGCACCCGTTCCATTTCTCGACGCGCGCCGCACCGGCGAGGAAGCTTTCGTGGGGTTGCCTCTTGCCGTCGAGCCAGACCGGCACCGGGCAGAAGCGCGCGGCGTCCTTCACTGCCTGCTCGAGTGCGTTCACCCAGTCTTCGGCCATGTCGACCTCGATCTCGGTGCCCTTGTCGATGGCCGTCGGCGCAAGATCGAGCGGCATGCCGCTTTCCCAGGCGTCGGGGGTGATGGTCACCTGCCAGGCCGCGTCCAGTTCGGCCGCGTGGGAACGGACCGTGACATGGCGCCCCGCAAGGCTGAATACGCCCATGCCCGCTGGATCTTCGGATCGGGCGATCTTCTCATCCCAACCGGAGTCGCCCAGCGTCAGGAACTTGACCGGATCGGCGATGCCGCACCCGTCGTCACGAATACGCAGCACAGGCCCCCGATCGCTCTCGATCCGGGAAATATCGATCCGGGTGGCGCCAGCCCGGCGTGCGTTCTGGATGGCCTCGATGAGACACGCAGAGACCGATCCGTCAAAAAACCTTGTGATCCTTGTCAGCAGGGAATCTCCGACCGTGGTTTGGATAGTGGTGGGGAAAGTCATGTGAGTCTCCGGAAATGCAGCGATCTCATCGTCGCTCCCACATCCCGCCCCCTCCCCTTCATGGCGCAATTGCGCGGTCGAGACGCGGGAAGTCGACGGACTCCTGCGATCGAGGAATGGGCGAAAATGGGATCGGCTGACCGGGCAGTCAGGCGGCGATGCGCCGATAGACGGACTCTCCGTTGGAGAAGCTGCCCAGACGGACAAGCGTCGCGAACCGCTGCTCGAATTTTGGCCCGATCCGGTCGAACCATTGTTCTGCCAGCCCTTCCCGGCCGGCGTCGATGTCGTTCCGCAAAACCACCCAGTATGCGATGCAGCCACAATATTCCGAAATGCCGAAGCGGGCATAGCCGTTCATGGCGACAATCCGGTCTTCACGGTCGATCCAGCCGTCATGGGACCATGCCGAAGGATAGAGTGCGAGCACCTGCTCTCGAAAATCCGCGACGATGAAGTCCCAATCGTCCTGTGCGGCAAGTTCATCGAAATGGCGGGTGTCAGGATCGTCATCGTCCTCGATCCAGCCCGCGTCCCACTGTGCGAACGCGACATGCGCTCCGCTGGGATAGGATACCGAGCGCCCCATGATCAGTTCCCCTCGTCGGCAGACGGCCGCCATGCGGGCGGCTGGGCGGTGACTGGTTCGTCGGTCGGAGCACGATCGGGATCTTTCGGCACGGGTTCCGGCCTGATCGTGGGATGAGCAGGATCGGACCAGTCGATATGATCGATGATCCAGCCTGGCACGTAATCCCAATCGAAAGACAGATCGTAACTGTCGGCAACCACGCTCCACGCCGCCTCGACCGCGCTGGTCCAACCCACGACTGTCAACCGCAGGTCAGCTGTGCCGACCGCATTGCAGGTTCCGCAGATGGCCAGCGCCAAGGCGATGGCGCCCGGGTCTGAACTGGGATGATCGCGCAATGTCAGCACAGCCTCCCAGAGGCAGGCAGCGGTCTCAAGAGCGGATTCGACACTGGCCGTCGGCATGACGCGGCGTTGGGTTTCCGCAGCGGGCACGATCTCAGCCTGTGCGAAAACGCTGCGCGGCTGGACCGCAATCCGTGATGGCTCTGCGGGCCGGGAAGAGACGCCGGTTTTCATGCTGCGGCCTCCTCGGCCGCGGCATGGCGGGCATCGGCTTCCAGAGCGTCGAGGTCGATCGGCAACGGCTTGCCCGGTTTGTCGGTGATGACGACGACGGCGTCCGGCTGGTACATTTGGAGGCCGAGCCCAGCGATACGGATGCGGGCGACAGGCTCGCCGGACCGCACGCGCTCATGCCCCTGCCATTTCATTCGCACGGGGCGACCGTCGGCAGCTATCTCCACCGTTTTGAACACGTCATAGTCGCCCTTTGAATTAGCCGAATAAAAGGCCTGCTCCGTCTCACGGACTTCGTTGGGCTTGGCAGCACTTTGCTTGCCCTTGCGGGCTGCGATCATGCGCAGGTTCCATATCTCCTGAAGTTGTTCGGCCTGCTCGCGCGATGGATTGATCAGCGGTACTGTGCCCGGCTTACCCGCCCGGCGAGCCTTTCTCTCCGGCACGGTGTAGCCGCAAGCCTGCATCAGGTCGCGCCAGTCATCCTGGTTCAGTTCAAGAGAGGATGCCGACGCGATATGCGCCGGAAGCGGAACCGGGCTTTCGAGCCGGAAACGGCCCGCAGCGATCACGGTGCATTTGGGGCTTTCGGCGCCATGCTCGCGGGCAAAGGCCTGGATGATGACCGGGGTGAACTCGCCATCATAGCGAGGCACATCGCCCAGCATGGAACGCTCGAACGCGAGCCGGTGCAGGATGTGCTCGATCCAGCGGCGGCGGTTGGGGCCATTGACGGTGACCATTGCCCCGTCGATGCACTGTTGCCGTGCGTCGCCGGGCGCGATCTCGCCCTTGTCGACCTTGTAGTAGAGATCATAGCCCGACCAGAGTTCACGGGAATCCCTGTTGCGGAGCGCGTCGCGGATCTGTTCGTCGGTCGTGATTTCGTCCCAGATCGCCAGTGCCGTATGGGCTCTATTGATGCCGCGCTGAAAGTCTCGCAGCTCTGCCAGCAAAGTCTTGATCCGGTTGGCGCGGACGCGCGGGTCATTCTTCCTGCTGGCGTAATGCTCGGCGCTGCTGGCGCGGCCGAGCCAGTAGCCTGCCGCTTTTTCCGCCTTTACGGACGCCGTCATGGCCGAGTGCATGCGTTCCTGGGTCTTGCGCGCCCCACGTTCGCTATGATGGCCGACCAGGATCGGCTGGCCCATATAGAAGGCCTGCGACAGTTCGTCTGCGCGGCGTGCGAAGGCGTTGGATTGCGCATGGCGCTTGTCTGCAAGATCTTCGAGCCGTTCAGCTTTCATCGCGGCGCGCTCGGCCAGGGTCATCTCTTCCGCCTCGATCTCGCCAGCCAGTTTGATGGCCAGGTCCTCGCGTTGCGGAGTCCACCTGGGAGCGACGAAAAGCTCCTGCTTCGGAGCCCATTTGAATCCGGCCTCCTTGACCTGTGCATAGGTTTCCGCATCGAGGCGCGATGACGCGTAAATGCGGATCTTGTTGTCCTCTGGACTATAGGTTGCGGTAAAGCTGATCATCGATCGTCCTTTCGAGGGCCCCGCGGTCATCAGATTTCGGGGCGAAGCGGTGCATCTGTGTTCCCCGGAATCATGAAGCCCGGCGCGATGGCCGGGCTTCATGGAAAACAAGGAATGTCGGTGTCGGGGAGCTATTCGCGCAGGTCTCCGGCGGCGAGATCGCCAATCCAGGAGGCCCCCTCCTCGAAATCGGCGTCGTCATCTTCGACCAGGGCGGCGAGCGCGACAGCGCCCGTGCGGCCGAGCTGACCGAGACGCTGAATGGCGGCATAGGCAACCGGAGCGAGCTGCTCTGCGGTTGCGGTATCGATATCGGAAGTGGTCATGCAGAAATTCTCCAGATTGTAGAGGGCTGCGGTCGGAAACGACCCGCAAGGGGTCATGCGATCCGGCGCGTCCGACCAGTCGCACCAGGATTTCTAGGTGGCCGGCTCAACCGCCATTTCAGGCGAATTCGACGCCGACCTCATTCACCGCGGGTTTCCGCTAACGCTCATGGCAGGCATTCCGCCGTCATCTGCTTCGTGGCTCGGTGGTCCGCAGCATTGGCTGCATCGAGGCGGGCTATCCATTCCGGATCAATGCAGGCGCCCTCAACTGCCCAACAGCTGACGGATGCGGAGACGGGATCGCCATTGTCCTGTGGGACCATGAGGAGGCCGTCGGGATCGGCGCCCTCGACATCGTAATCGACAATGCGCACCGTGATCGGCCGGTCGGCGACGACACCCTGAACAAGACCGCCATCAAGCGTGATGACGATATTGGCTTCGAGAGGGAGCTGCTCGGCGCCATTGATCCGCATGCAAAGATCCTCGATCTCGTCCGGGTTCAGTGGTTCGTGTCGGCCGAGATTGCTGGCAATGTCAGGATCGGACCCACAGTGGCGTCGCTGGTGGTCGCGCAACGCGGCAAGCACGGTCGAGAGTTGCCGATCGTTAAGTGCGAGAACCGATATCCCCTGGAGTTCGGCCTTTTCGATCCACACATTGAAGCCTGCGGTTTCGGCGAGATCATCGGGGTCTATGTCGGCAATTTCGATGCTCTGTGCGGTGAGGTGGCGGAATTGCACGCCGACCAGCCCCAATTGCCAGCTGCTCGTATCGACTGGCGGCAAGCCCTCGGCATCGAGGTCGGCGCGGAGCTGGTTCACCATATCGGTCGCGGCGATCTGTGCTTCGTGTTCGCTGGCGTGATAGCTCGCGATCTTCGACGGTGCTGAGAAGTGCGTTCCGTTGGCGACGAAAATATCCATGTCGAATTCTCCGGGTAATGTGGATGCGGGATCGGTGCGCGCATCAGGCGGCGCAGCGGCCAGCGTCCTGACGAAGGCCGAGATCGAAGGCGGTGAGGTTGCCGTATTTCGGCTCGAGACGATCGAAAGCGGACGTCAGGTCGTCGATGTCGATCCAGGTGAAGGCGTCGCCGGGATCGGAGTCGAGCTGGAAGACGATGGGTGTGAAGGCCGCGGTCATCTCCGGGAAGCTGGCCTGGATGATCAAGGTTTCGATCCGGCGCCCGAGGGCGGCAATGCCGGAGGCGAACTCCGCTCGCTCGGCATGCGCCATCGTGAAATAGCGGTCGGGCGCCAGCAACGGTGCGATACGGACGCATGGGAGACGCCCGACATGTTGTGGCCCGGCAACCGTGCCGGTCAGTGCCCGGCGTTCGGCCGTGACCTTGTCGGCGGGGACCAGCGCGCGATAGGCATAGTGCGGCAGCGTCCCCGCGATGCGGGAACGGGTGACGATGATTTCCATGGTGACTGTCCTCAGGCGAAGAGCCGGGTCGCAGCGGCGTCCGGTTGGGGAAGATCGAGATCGCGGCGGATACGTTCAGCGAGCCTGGCAGGCTCGATCAGTTCCGCTACCGAAGCGAAATGGTTGCGGCCACCGACATAGTCCTTGGTCCCCGAGCAGGTGCGGAACATGACCTCGTAGCCCGGTCCCATGCAGCCCAGATCGAACTGGATATAGAGATGAGCGGCATGAATCGTAATTTCGCCCGAGCAGGCGATACCCGCCATGTTGGAACGCAACTCGAATTGCCCGCGTTCGAGACCGAGCGCCTTGGCGAGCCGCGTCATCGCCTTGCGGCCCTGTTTGTGAAAAATGGCCTTCGCGTCGCTGTCATAGTCGACGCCGCGTCGCGCCAGCGTCACCAGGATCGGCGTGCGTTCGACAGCGCCGACGGCTTCGACGCAAGCACGGCGCAACTCGGCCTGGGACGGACGGTTCTCGGTCGCAATGTTGCCGAGATGACGCGCCAGCAGCAGAACCGCCGGATCGCACTCCGCATCGACCTGGTTGCGATGGCACTCGTCGATTGCCTGGATCAGGACGTTCAGCCCTCCGGCAAGCGTGGTCAGCGCGGAAGGGTCGAGCGCCTGTTGAAAGCGAAACGCGGCGTCATAGGACATGAGGTTCTACTCCTGGGGCCTGGGCGCATCCACACGCCCGCCTCAATCTCTCCCCCCTCCCCCTCGATCAGACCGTCACCATTCGTAACAGGGGAGCCGATCGGTCGTGGAAGCATCACGGTCCAGGATCAGGTAGTTGCAGCCCAGTCCTCGCGCGAATGTCAGCGCATGGAAGAGATCAGCCGGTATTTCCGATTTATCCCCGAACGAGGACGGAGCCGTGGCTATGACCCAGCCATAATGGGTATCGGCTATGCTGACGGGACGGTGGCACGGATCGAGTGTAATCCATTCGTCGATCTTTTCCGTCGTCGGCCATGATATATGGCTGGAGGACAAGGCGATATAGTTCCCGATCTCGAGGCGTTCGGGATCATAGCCGAAGTCGGGATCGATCCATTCCATGCGGCTGGTCAGCTGGTCTTCGGGATGGAGGTTGAAATAGTCGCGTATCACCATGGCATCGTCGAGGGACCCCGGATCGCGGCTGTCGTTGATTTCGCCCCATTGTGAGCGGCAGAAGGTCGCGACCTGCACCTGCAGCCCTCGATAACTGACCGCGACGACATTGGTGGTTCCGTGGCCATGCCCGATCGTGGCGAGATAGACGGGAATGGACCAGGCCACGGGCGCCCGGTCGATCGATAAAATTGCGGTATCGAGGTCGGCGATGATCTCCGCAATGTCGGCGTCCCCTTCGGCATGGGAGGCCAGCGCAGCCCTGGCGCGCGCCAGCAAATCGAGGTGCATGGATCGCGGATGATCTTTCATCACAATCTCCTTCTTCATGGGTGATTGAATAATTGCGCGGAGATCGCGCCCGGTCGTGGTCGCGGGATCCGCAACGCCGGGGGACATCAGCGGCTTGGGCATGCCGATGGTCTTCTCGATTTCATTGTCGCAATGCCAGGCTCAGAAGAGGCTGAGCTGGCGTGGCGCGGCACGTTGTTCCGGGCGTTCCACTGTGGACGGCGGCAGAAGTATGTCCATCGGAACGGGATGATTCTCGATTGGACCGGTGGTTGCCATCAGCTCGGTATCGCGCCGTGCAAGTTTCGCCGACCATCCGCCCATGATGTGCGCTGGCGTATACCAGTAGCTGCGTATTTCGAGTGAAAGCGAGTTTCCGACGACCACCACGGCAGGAATGTGCAGGAGACTGAACTGGATATACGCCATGTGGGCGACCCGCGCGTCGATATCGACGGCGGTCACATGGAGGTGCCGCTGATAGTTGATGCCTTGCGCGCGCATGGTTTGTGCAAGGGCGATAACCGTTGCACCCGCGCCGCAGGCAGGTTCCATTGCGCGCACAAAACCTTTGCACGCTATCAGATCCTGGATCAGCTTCGGGCCCCCAAGCGTCGCCTCTGCCATCATTTGACATATGGGCCACGGCGTGAAGAATTGCCCCTTGTCGGCGCTCGATAGTTCAAGGTTGTTATACACCGTGCCGAGCGCATCGCGG
Source organism: Sphingobium amiense (assembly GCF_003967075.1). NCBI lineage: Bacteria > Pseudomonadati > Pseudomonadota > Alphaproteobacteria > Sphingomonadales > Sphingobiaceae > Sphingobium > Sphingobium amiense. The sequence goes on along the minus strand of NZ_AP018664.1, from coordinate 1,256,713 downwards.
GGTTCGGCCTCCAGCGCCATCATGATCTCCGCAAAGACCTGAGGAAAAAGCTCGACGATATCGCGCTCATACTGGCCGACGATATCGAGATAGCGCTTCTCGCGTGCTTCGCGGTTGCGCAGATCCATGCTGTTGGAGATGCTGATCGCACTCGCCTCCATGCAATCCGAAAACAGTCGGTGCAAATCATGGCAATAGGCGCAGGATCGCAACAGCCTGGTCACGTCTGCGACGTGGCGTTCGTGAGGAGTCATGATGATGTCCTGATTGACGGCCGCACGTCAGCGGCTCCAGGGGCCGGCAGACCCAGGTTCGCGAAGTGCATGGCGCACATCGAGAACGGGCAACGCGTTCGAGACGCACGCCACCATGCCAGACCGGGATGGCCGATATGGAACGGCGACGATGACGGTCGACCGATCAGGCGTCGATCAGGGTTTCGCACCGGCTTCGCGGCGACGAATGCACAGGCAACCGCGGCTCGAGGTGGTTCCGGACGAAACCGCTCGTGATCCCCAGCTCGCCGGATGCGACCCTGGCAAGCTGCTCCTCGAAACTGAGCTTGCGCATCGCGGCGGCTTCGCGTGCGGCCCTTGCCGCCTCGCGCCGGGTGTCCTGCCAATGCGCTTTCGCCTCGGCGAAGCCCATCGTGCCGAGGAGACGCCGGAACGCGTACATTTCCTGAGACGAGACCGGAGGCCAGGACGGATTGCGCACGGGCGTGCGGCGAACCCGGCCGGGCCGCCGGGGAGGCGGCAGGGCCTGACCCTCCGCGGCCAGTTCAGCGGCAAATGCATCGCGAAGATGATAGGCGGTCGAGGCGCCGATCACGAGTTCGCGCGCGGCTCGCTGGACGGGCATGCGATCGAGGAGCATCGCGCGCAGTAGCTCTTTCTGCTCATCGGTGACGAAGCGCGCGCTCTCGGCATGGACATGGCGGACCCCGGCGGCATCGCATCCGGGGAGCACTTCGCCCCTGCGGCGCAGGCGGCGGAAGAGCCGGGTCCTGATGCGTGTGCAGCTCGTCCGTGACACGCCGGTGTGCTCGGCGATCTTCTGGGTGCCAAGTCCCTGCAGGAAGAGTTGCTCGACCTGTTTGCGTTTCGCCGGCGACAGCCTGGCGCCGCTATAGGCCTGGCCGCCTCCGGGCGGTGGTAGCAGCGCCTTGCCGCGTGCAAGCAGTTCCCGATTATATCGGCGACGCTGCTCGGAAACGCAGGCCGCCGACACGCCGAGGCGCAACTGGATGTCGATGCCCTTGAGGCCCTTCTTCAGGGCATAGCGTAGGCGCTCGATACCTTCGACGGTCAGGCGACCATGCTGATCGCGCTCCGCGGGACGGTATCCACGCCGGACACACAGCGCCGTCGTAACCGCGTTGGAGGCGCTGGCCTCACAGACCCCGAAATGCTTGCCGATCGCGCTGAACGACCAGTTTTCGACCTCGCGCAGTCTGACGGCCTCATCGAGGGCTTCACCCTGAAGGCGCGATTTGGGCGCGGAGCTTCTATGGGCCGTCGTCAAGCCAAGCTTGTTGGCCTTGACCTGCAGGGCATGGACGCTGCGGCCTGGTAGCCGCGGCGCGATGCCATGTCCTTCGGCCGGATACCAGGCGCGCAGAATGGCGATTTCCTGCGCCGTCCATGGCGCGGATCTGGGAGTGGTCATGGGAAATGTCTCCGAAGAAGGGAGAGCCTGGTGGTCCGTGGTCCCTTCGGACACACTCGCCTGCTCCTCTCCCTGCTTCCCCCTCCACTCTTTATTGCCGTCCATGCCGTGGGCGACTTTCCTGGTTGTGTTCGCCGTCACCCTGATCGGTCAGCTCGTCGAGACGTCAGAAACAGGCTGATCCTCTTCAGCGAATCCAGGGCGCACGCAGGCGGCTGCCCTCGCGGAAGCGATCGGCGCCCAGGGTCGCAGCCAGGTCATCGCGGATGGCCGCGAAGGGCCGGACCACGTCGATCACGGTAGCTGGCTCCAGGATTTCGCCGTAGCGGGTTCCGATCCAGAGAAGGTCGCGATCATCATCGTCAACATCGTCGTCCTCCCGCTGGACGATCGCGAAATAGCTGTTCAGGGGCGCGTCCCATCCAATGGCGATGCTCAATGCGCCATGGGTGCTGGCCGCTTGCGCGAGCGGATCGAGTTCGTGCCGGCTCATGGTGCGTCCATTCCCTCATCCTCGGGTGGGCCGAGACGGTTTTGCATCGCCTGGCGAAACTGGCGCAGCATCTCGGCTTGCTCGGGGTATCGTTCCTCCCACTGGGCGCGAGGGATCAGGAAGCCGACATCGACCAGTTCGCGCCGGAGCGCCTCTGTCACGGTCTGCTTGACGGTTTCGGGAATGGCGAGGGGAAAGGACTGAAACTGGCACAACCAGGAGCAATCGTCGGGTTCCTGGTGCCGCCGGAAATGATCGGCGTCGAAGATGAGATCGGTCCGAACGACCGCATCATCCTTGACCGCGATCACGAATTGACCGCCGGCCGGGGTTCCGTTTCGCGCGGAGGCGATCATGCGTTCATGCCAGGTGTGCGCCGCGGCCAGCGCCACGCCATAGTGGGAGCCGTAGGCAGCGTGGAGGATCCAGCTGACGGGATGGCTGGCGGCACCGAAGTGGAAGGTGATTTCCATGCGGGTGACTCCTCGATTGGAGATGGGACAGAGGTTTGGCGAAGCGGGTTTTTCCGCGGCCAGTGTTCAACTATGCTGCGGGATCGTGGTGGGTTCGCCGGTGCGCTCATCCGCAGGCATACGGACAACGCTGAGAGATGCGCTTTGTCTATGATCGGCTCTCGTTGCCCGCCTGATTTTGACAATCTTTGCCAAATATGCCATATAGTCTCTTAGAGGTGTTCCCATGGCGACAATGAATGTTTCCCTCCCCGATGCGATGAAGGAATGGGTCGAAGGTCAGGCCGGGACAGGCAGATACAGCAATGCCAGCGATTATGTGCGCGACCTGATCCGTCGCGACCAGGAGCGGCGGGAGAAGATCGCAGCCATGCAGACCATGGTCGATGAGTCTCTCGCCTCCGGCATAAGTCCCAATTCCATCGATGACATGATGAAGGAAGCCCGGCGTCGCGCAGGCGTCGGTCATGGCCTATAGACTCACGCGTAACGCCGAAAAGGATCTCATCGGTATATATGTCGGCGGCGTCGGAGAATTAGGAGAAGCCGTCGCGGAAAAATATCAGGCCGGTTTGCATCGGGTTTTTGGATTTCTCTCCGACTTTCCCTATTCGGCAAGAGCGCGCGCGGAAATTTCACCACCGGTCCGGGCACATCCCTACAAGTCCCATATCGTCGTCTATATCATCGAAGGACAGGACATCCTGATCCTCGGCGTCCGTCATGGACGGGAAGACTGGCAGGCATCCGACCAGCTTTCCTGAAATTGCGTTCACGCCTGTGGAACAGGTCTCGCTCTATGACTGGTGCCGGTCAGGCCGCTTGCGGAACCTCAGCGCCTTCGTTGCTCGAAGGCGGTGCCAGGATTGCGTCCTCATCGTTCCCCGGCTCGAACTCCCCTTTGGTCGTCGCCAGGTCAGCCTCCAGTTCCGCGAGTTCCCGCAACTTGTCCTCGAGCAAGGCGGCGTCGGGAAACTCCTGGTCGAGACGCGCCTCGAAGGCCGGAAGGCGCCGCTCGTTCGCTTCGAGATCGGCCTGCACGGCGGCAAGTTCGGCGTCGAGATTGAGAATGGAGGATTCGAGCCGGCCCAGCGCCGTGGTCCATCGCGTCTTGTCGGATACTTCGAACGCGTTACGCTCGCCGTGGTGGAGTGCCGCGACAGACGTGCGGATGCCGCGCTCGCCATCGTCGTCCACGGCCTCATAGCCTGAAAGTTCCACATCGATGCCGTTGACGGTGCCGAGCAACTGCCGGGCCTGGCCGCCGTGCAGTCGCAATTCGAAGGCCTGCCTCAGAATGCGTTCGCCGGCGGCCTTGCGGTCGGTGACCATGGTGCCGCCGCAATCGAACAGGACCTCGTCGTGACGCGGAAGAACCCGGCGTGCGATATCGGCCTCCAGCTTCGCGATCAGGTTGGCGCCGTCGATGATGGCGTCCGCGGTTCGCTTGATGGTCCTGCGGATATTATACTGGTCGTCGATATGCGCGTCGCGCAGGCGTTCGAGCCTTGCGACCTCGGCATCGAGCCCAGCCTTGCGCATCAGGCGATCGTCGCCGGACGCCAGCGCCTTTGCGAGCGCGAACTGATTGACGTTGGAGCCGACATCCTCGATCCGGCGAATGGAGCGATCGCCCGACATCGCCATGTTGATGAAGCGGGCTTTTCTTTCGAGCATCTGCCAGTTGGTCGCGTCCATCGAGCCACTGGTCGCATAGCCGTATAGCTCGATTTCGTCGTTCTGGTTCCCCTGGCGCTCGATCCGGCCTTCGCGCTGCTCGATATCAGAGGGTATCCAGGGAACGTCGAGGTGATGCAGGGCTTTGAGGCGCTGCTGCGCGTTGACGCCCGTTCCCATGGTGGGCGTGGAGCCGATGAGAATGCGCTTGCGCCCCTGATTGAGGTCGTTGAACAGGCGCTGCTTGGCGCTGTTCTTCTTATAATGCTGCATGAAGGCGATCTGATCGGCCGGTATGCCCATCTCGATCAGCTGCTCGCGGATCCAGACATAGGCGGAGAAGCCGCGTGTCTCGATGGCGTTCTCGGTGCCGAGATCGGAGAAGATCATCTGCACGGCGCCGGGCAGCGGATAAGGTCGCCCGGTTTCCGGGTCGGTGTAACGATTGTCGGCCGTATCGCGCCAGATACGATGGACGTTCTCGATCAGGAGATTGAGCTTGTTGCCCTCCTCGTTCCCCATCATGGGGTCCACGAAGCGGAGATCGATCGCCGAATGCCGCCCGTCGGTGATCACCGAAAGCAGGATATCGTCGCCCTTCTGGGGTCGCCCGCTGCGGTTCTCGATCGCCTTGATGCGTCCGGCCAGCACCTTCTGATAGGCCTTGAAGGGCGCCCCGGACTGGGCGACGATGATCTTGCGCTTGCCACCCTTGATGGTGGGCAGCCGGACATATTGGCGCAAATCGTCCTTGAGTACGACATCGGCAACGCTGCGGTACATCGCCATCAGGTCGGCGACGTTGACGAATTCGCAGAAGCGCGTGACCGGCTTGTAGCTGCCGCTCGGCTGAAGTTCGAGTTCGGTGCGCGTGTCGCCGAAGTTCGCGGCCCAGGCGTCGAACTCGTGCAAGCCCTTGGCGTGCAGTTCGTCGGGCTGCATGAACCGCTGCAGCGTATACATCTCGCCGAGCGTGTTGGTGATGGGCGTGCCCGACGACAGGATCAGTTCGCGCCCGGGATTGATGTCGGCAAGGTATCGGCCCTTGACGAACAGATCCCATGCCCGCTGCGAGCCGGCGGGATCGACGCCCTTGAGGTCGCCCAGATTGGTCGCGAAAGTGAGTTTGCGGAACTGCTGGGCCTCGTCGACCAGAATCTGGTCGATGCCGATCTCGCCGATATGAACGAGGTCATCCTTGCGGGCCTGCAGGTTCTCTAGCCGCCGCTGGAGTCCTTCCTTCAGGCGCTCGACCCGCTTGCGCGAGACGCGATCGTCGCTCTGAATGCCCGTGATCAGCACCTCGTAGCTGGCGAGCTGGTCTTCGATCAGCTGCTTTTCGAAGGCTGCCGGGGTGGGGATGAACTTGAACGCATCATGGGTGATGATGATCGCGTCCCAGTTGCCGGTCGCCGCGCGGGCCAGGAACCGCCGCCGCTTCTCCTTGATGAAGTTGGTGTCGTCGGCGACAAGGATGCGCGCCGTGGGATAGAGCATCAGAAACTCGCGCGCGATCTGCGCGAGACAATGATTGGGCACCGCGATCATCGGCTTGTTGGCAAGGCCGAGACGGCGCTGCTCCATCACGGCGGCGCACAGGCTGAAGGTTTTGCCCGCGCCGACGCTATGAGCTACATAGGTCGAGCCCGCGGCGACGATCCGCCAGACAACGCGCTTCTGATGGTCGCGCATCTGGATGGTGGTCGACGCGCCCGGAAGCGTCAGATGCCTGCCGTTGAACGTCCGGGGAACGAGGTTGTTGTAGGCGTCGTTGTAGATGCGGACCAGGCGATCGGCGCGTTCGCTGTCTTGCCAGACCCAGGTCTCGAAGGTCGACTTGATGCCTGCAAGCTTTTCCTTGGCGGCTTCGGTGTCGGTGACGTTGAGCTCGCGGCGCTCCGAACCGTCAGCTTCGCGGTGAACATCGTAGATCTTGGGGATATGGGAATTGAGGGCATCTTCGAGCAGGTCCGCGGCGCCGCGGCGCGCCGTGCCCCAGGTCGAGGTGGAACTGACATGTCCGGCGAATGGGAGCTTGTCGACGGTCCAACTCGCAATATCGACGGTATGATAGATGGTGGTCTCGACCTCCATGATCTCCGCGACGAAGGTTTCGATGACCCTGGTAGGAATCCAGGGCGCGCCGAGACGCGCGGTGATCTCGCTGGGTTTGAGGTCGACCGGCTGGACCGCTTCGAGCGCGGTGGCGACGGCATGGAAGCGCGGATCGGCTTCGGCATTCTCGCGGGCAAGAGCGAGCTTGGTCCGCACCGGTCCTGACAGGGCTTCGTCCGCCGTAACCCAGTTGTCGAAATGGGGCGTGGTGCGGACGGGGTCGAGATAGACGTCGTCGGCGAGATCCGCGAGGGCCTCGGCCTCGGTGACGCCGAGCAGGCCGGCGATCAGCGGGAGATCGACGCGGCCGCGCTCGTGGAGCGACACCGCCAGCGCATCCTGCGCCGAGTGGATTTCATGGGCGACTGGCGGTTTGACGACACGTTCGGTGAAGATCGCGCCCGGCGTGCCGGTATCGCTCGCCTCGTCATAGGCCTCGATCGACGCGACCAGCCAGACGTCGGGATCGTCAAGGAAAGGCTGGAGGTTCGGGCGGCGCTGATATTCCTTCTCGGCGCCGGTGTCGGGATCGGCGCGGATGCTGGTGATGGTCCGGTTGATCGGGCCGTATTTCTTCGTGAACTGCCGATAGTGCGCGAGCAGCTTCTCCTGGGACGCCGCATAGGGCTGGTCGTTCAGCTGCGCCCGCAGGATCGCGCGAACCGCATCGCGGATCGGGATCAGCGCCTTGATGATACTGGCGTGCCTGCCGAACAGGCCCGTGGTGCCTCGCCCTGATTTGACATCGACGACGGTCGGCATGCCGTCGACGATCTGGTGCAGAACGCCGCCCGATACGAGATAGCTGCCTTCCTTGAACTCGGCCTCATCCGCCGCCGTACCGATCTCAAGGTCGAGCGAGACGTCGACCCGGTCACGCAGCGACGTCGTGCGATGGATGGGGCGGCAGGTGCCTTCGTATCGGGATGCGATTCCCGACAGGGTAGCGATGAGAGCCTGCCCAAGGTCGATGCCCGGCTCGGCGGCGCAGTGATAGTCCATGCCGAACTGGCCGCTTTTCCATTCATGGCGCCCAAGGACATGACCAGGATTGTCGAGGAAATAGCGGTTGATCCGCAGCGGTCCCTCGCCCTCGTCGCTATCGGGAATATCGGCCAGATCGATCCACTTGTGTCCGGCGCCGAGGTTGTCTGGCTCGCGCTTGCGGAAGAGTAGGATATCGACGACGACATCGGTGCCCGCTTCCTGCCGCATGACCCGGCCGGGAAGACGCACCGCGCCGAGGAAATCGGCGATGGTATCAATATGACTGCGGGCCTTGGGGTCGCTCTTGTCGAGCGAATAGCGCGAGGTCACGAACAGGGCGACGCCGCCGGGGCGAAGATGCTCCAGCGATTTCGCGATGAAGAAATCGTGGAGCGACAGGCCAAGCCGGCCGAGGCTGGTCTTGTTCTGGATGCTGAGGTTCGAGAACGGGGGATTGCCGATGGCGAGGTCGAAGTCGCGCGGCAGCGAAGCCTTGTCGAAATCGATGCAGCGGATGATCTGCCCCGGATAGAGCGCGCTCGCGACGCGGGCGGTGACGGGATCGTTCTCGATGCCGACGAACATCGTGTCGCTCGCCAGCCAGTCGGGCCGCAGCCCCATGAACAGGCCGCTGCCGCATCCGGGTTCCAGAACCTGGCCGCCGGTGAAGCCGAGGATGCGGGCGGCATCCCACATGGCGCGGACAATATATTCGGGCGTGTAATGGGCGTATTGCGTCGCCCGCTTGAGCGACTGGAGTTCGGCATCGGTCGTCTCCGCGGCAAGGCCCTGCCCCAGTTCCTCCCAGCCATCGCGGAATGTGCCCGCGCGATCGGCGAAGATATTGTTCGCAAGCTCGGAGGCGCCGAAGCCGATGAACTTCGCGATGGCTTCCTGCTCGGCCGGCGTCGCCCCTCGTTGTTCGCGGTCCAAGAGGTTCAGCAGCCGGATCGCCTCGATATTGTCCTGCGCGCGGCCCTTCCATGACGACGCCAGCACCCGACCGGCGGCGAAGGAGAAATCGATGGGTTCGGCCGGAGGCGGATCGGCAAGCACCTCCGCCGGTGCCAGCGAGAAGAGCGTGGGCTCGCAAAGCTGGGAGACGATCGCTGCATCGGGCGCTGGATCGGGCGGTCTGGCGGGCTGGTCGAAGTCGAGGCATAGCTGGAGAGCCAGCGCGGATGCACTGTTTCGCATGGAATGCTTCCTTTTTTGGTGGGTTCGCGGGCGCAGCGCGGCGGCCCACAAGCGTGTCGGGCTGGTCGGGGATCAGGGCGTGATGGGAAGCCCCGGGTCGGGCGTCGTTTCAGGCGTCAGGTCAGCCGAGACGAAGCGACGCGGCATATTGGCGCAGCAGATCGGCTATCGCGGTCCGGGCATGCGCCTTGTTGCCGATCACGATCTCGGGCTGGAGTTCGCGGCCGAGCGGCGTGCGGTATCCGAGCGCCAACCTGCCGCTCATGTCCTCGACGATGATCCGGTGGCCGCGGGGCCGCGCCGGACCGGCATAGCGCGCGGTGAAATCCCCGAGGCGGCCCGACAGCCCGGCGGCCATCTTGCTCCAGCGGATATGGCCACCGGCAAATTGATCGCCGGGCGCTCGGCCTCGTGCGAGCCAGAGGCGGAACTGGGCTCGCTGTTGCAGCGCCGAATTGCGCGTGCGCTCCATTGTTCGGGTGAGCGGGAGGATATCGGCGTCCGCATCGAGCCGTTCGAGTTCAGTGGGGTCCACGACGACGAGAATATCGGAATAGTCGCCTTGGCGCAGAGTCTGGCGCGTCACCGTCGCGTCGGCAGGCGTAGGCCCGGACGAGAGCGAAAAGGGGCGGAGCCCGGTTTCGGCGCTAACGGCATAAAGCGCGATAGCTTCGTGTCCGGGTCGTTCGCGTAGCATGGCCAGGATGCCGATTGTGCCCGTCGCGAGTTCAGTCGCGCCGAGCAGAAGGACGCGGCGATGCCAGGATGCCGGTGCCGGGACGTCGGTGGGGTGCGACCACTCGCTGGGGAGCGGCCGTCCCGGCTGCGCATTCTCGGTGCGATTGGGCTCGGAGGGTGTGGCAGCGAAAGCTCGACGGGCGACGTCGAAAATGTCGTCTGGTTGGCCGCCGCCATCCAGAAATCCGTGGCGGTAGGCAGGTCGTCGGACATCGGGATCCCCCGGTCGTGGCGGCGACGGCGGCCTGGATTCCCATCCCGCCCGGGCAGCGTAGAGTCCGTCGGCGTAGGCGACGGCAGCATCCCAGCCATAGCCATGGACGTCACGGCCGTGGAGGATCGCGGGGTTTCGGCTGTCGGTGCTGCCCTGGGCGATCTGGCGCTCGATGCAGGCAAAGTTCGCGGCCACGCGCTGGCGCTCGGTTTCCTGGGCGATCGCTTCGTTGAGGGGACGAAGCGCCTGAACCCGCTCGCGGGAACGCGCCATGCGGGCGTCGAGGGGCGCATCGTTCGGCAGGTCGGGGAAACGGCGCCAGGCATCGGCCAACGCATGGGCGTGATGAGCCGGACGGCCGCGCGCCATCCAGCATCCCGCATCGGCGGGATCGAAACTGTCGGTCATGACGATCTCCGGCCTGGAATGTCAGCGGCTGGCGAGAAGCAGGTCGAGCGCGCGCGCGAACACCGCGTCGCCGGCGTCGTTGACGATGACCGCGGCGGGATTGGTGGCGCACACGGCGCGGGCGACGATCGCGAGCGGCCGCTTGCGCAGCGGATATTGCAGGATTTGATCGTTTTCGATCGTGACGATGTTGGTGCGTAAAAGGCGCTTTAGGCGCCGGGACTCGAGTTCGCGCGCGAGAAGGTCGGCTACCTCGATCTCGAGATCATGGTCGCAGCCGAGATTTTCATCCAGGGTGCGCACCGGCCGGTTGGCCTTGAGCCAGGCATCGACCTCGGCCACGGTCCACCGGCCAACCTGGTGATAGAAGTCCGCTCCGCCCGTTCCCTGGTTTCGGGCATGAAAGGCGAGTTCGCCTTCGATCCAGACTTCCGCCGAGAAAGCCGCGGTTTCCTGCGATAGCGCGGCGCTGTAGGAGATACGCCGTAGTTCGATTTGCATGGGGATTCTCCAGACTGCTCCATCATGCGGAGCACCCTCCCCTGTTCCCTCTCCCCCTTTCTAGGCGCAGCCCGGACTGTCGCCCGCGCCGCAAGGCCGGTATTCGGCATCGTAAGAGCAGCTGTTCTCGAATTCGGGATCGTCGGTTTCATCGACCAGATAGCCGGTGACCTCTTCAGCCGGCTCCGCCTCCAGCACACCAGCGGCGTTCGGAAGGAGACGAACGGGGAATATCCCGCGTCCGACGATCGCGTCAGCCTGCCGCATGGCGTCCGCATGATCATCGGCGGTCACCGCGACCTTGACTCTGATCGTCGTATAGACATGGACATGAAACCCTCTCATGCCGGGAGCTCCGACCAGCCACCGGCGTCGCTGATCCAAACCATTCCGAGCGCCCGGAGCGGCATTTCCATGCAATCACTGGTCTCAGCGAGGGGATCGCGCACGAACACGCTGCCGCGGTCGTTGGCACGCTGCGGGGCGCGTCCGCCGAGCACCATCAAATCGTTGGCCCCACCCGGCATGGGGACGATATCCCCCGGCCTGACCTTGGCGGCCAGCACCCGGCCAATGGTATAATGAAGGGTCCAGCCCCTCTGGGAAAGTGACGCCATGTTTGGTCTCCTTGTGTGAATTTGCGAAGGCGCGATTCTCCCGCCGCTCCGCCGGACTGGCGTGCGGTTCCGGCCGGTGCAGGCCGACTGACACGGGGTGATGCGGGTAGGTTCAGTCGCCGCGCGGCAACGGGATCGGGACGGCCTGACCGCTGGCGAGGTTGAGGAATGCGCCGGCGTGACCGATGGAGCCGCGTCCGAGAAGGTCGAACAACAACGCCAGGGCATGGCTCGCAACGACGCGGTTGACGAACAGCGACTGGCGTTCAAGCGCTTCGGCGACCGAGCAGGAAGGGGCATCGTCGTCGGGCAGGTTTTCGTCGGCGAGTTCGGGAAAATATTCGAGCACGGTCGGCAGGCGATGGCGGTGCTTGTTGGAACGGTGCTCCGGGGAGCCTATGAGGTATTGCCCGTCGCTCGCGCGATTGCCGAGATCCATCCAATAGGCGGGAACGGTCCCGCATTCGGCGAGCGCGGCACCGATCGCGCGGCGGGCCGATGCCGTGTCGACACAGGTGATGACGATGTCGGCGCCATCCATACTAATGGCTTCAGGGGCGCGGCCGTGCACTGCCTGCCAGGCCAGGCCGTGTGCGAGGTTGATCCGTTCGGTGAGCGTGCGGGCCTTGGAACTGCCGACGTCGCCCCGGTAATATGGCTGCCTGCCGAGATTGGCTTCGGTCACGATGTCGTCGTCAATCACGGCGACATGCAGCGATCGCGAGGAGATCGCGCGCAGCGCGGTGTCGAGCGAGGCGAGTCCCATCAGCATCTGCCCGCCGTTTCCGCCGCAACCGACCAGCAGGATGTTGATCGTGCGATTATCGAACCCGGCGGGCAGATAATGACGATCCGTGAGGTCAGTCGGCATGACGGTCTCCTGAAAACGGGCTCCGTGGTAACGGCAGGAACATGCCGTCGGCGCAAAGGCGCGCGAGCATCACCGGGCCGCCGGGGTCACCGAGCCAGCCGACGACGATCGCGATCTTCGTCGCATGGGCGTCATCGGCATCGTCGGTGGTGCTGAAGAAGGCGGGACCGACCCCGTGGCTGTGAAAATCGCAGAGGACATGCCAATCGGGCTGCGGGACCGGCGTGCGGTAGACGAGGCGCGAGGGCGTGGCTTCGTCGATGACCGGAAACTCCACTGCGAATTCCCGGGTCGCTTCGTTCCAGAGAACAAACGCCGCGGCTTCATTGGGCAAGGCTGCGCGAAAATGATCGAGAATATGATCGAGATGCTCGCGTGGAATGAGCCCGCAGCGCAGTTCGGCGCGGCAGGCGCCCGTGCTGCCATAGGGCACGTGGAGGGAAAGCGGCGTCGTGATCGGGAAATCGAGTTCCAGCCAGGGCCGGCGCAGGACGAGCATGACGCCGTCTATCCCGATCGCAAGGCCGCGCCCGGCGCGGGCAGCGCGCAGCGCGTCGAGGGCCGGCGATCGCCCCTGCGGCGGAACCGGATAACAGGGCACGGCGGCAAGGACCGCGGCCGCAGTGGGATCGTCAGCAAGCACGGTCATTGGTTCGCCCCTCTCGCAATGAGCTTTCCGAGAGTCATCGGATCGGTCCGGGTTGCTCGCCGGGAGGCCTGTCGTGTCCGACCGGGATCGAATGGCCTGAGACGCCTGACCGGAAAGCGCTTCGCCTTGCGCGCGGCGAGGTCGTCCCAGAGCCGAACCAGACCACCTTTGCCGGTGATGGTCAGTTCCTGTCCGGGATTGGGGTGGGTGGACCAGCTATCGAACACCCCGCGCTCGAATTCCGGGATGGAGGCTGTCGTCAGCGTTTTTGGCTTCGGAATGTTGCCCCAGCAAAGTTGCCCGTCGAGATAGACATTGAGCACCGGCGAGTGCAGCACCGGGGTATCGATGCCGGGGCGTTCGTTTGCCGGCAAGGCGTAAACGCCGAACCCCGATCGGGTCGCGATGAACAGATGCGGCGGATACGGGACCGGCATAGTGGTTCGCGCGGCGAGCACCTGCAGGCCGGCGGGCGGATCCGTGAGAGCGAAATAGGCCGGGCGAACCTGGGTCGGGATCCACCATGCGAGCATGTCGGGATGAGCGACCAGCACATTGTCAGGCAGGAATTCGGGAAGAGCGGTCCGGCCCAGGGCCTCGGTCCATTGACGCAGATGCGCGCGCGACAGCGATGTGCCCGCGCCGATGATCGGCTTTCCCTCATCGTCATGCTCGATCGCATGGATGCTGGCGAATGCGGCGGCGCCCGCGCGAGCGGTGGCATAGGGACTGGCGTTGCGGATCGGCTGGCTGCGGTAAAGGAGAATGGCGTTGGTCAGCGCGAGGCCGCCGGCGGTCGCTTCGAACTGGGTGCGGTGGTCGGACATAAGGAACCTCAAAGGTTGGCTGGATCGAGCTGGATCAGGTCCTGCGCGGCGAGCAGGAACCGCGCGCCGACACGCAAGGACGCGAACCAGTCGTCGATCGGGACTGAATCTGGCAAAGGGCAGAAGCCGGCGATGTCCATGAAGCCGTATTCCATCCCGTGGCGTCCGACGTCATCGACCTCGCGTGCGAACTGCTCGACCGGAACGAGCGTCAGCGGGGGCAATGTCGAGCATTCCTCGATGCCGGGGAGATACTCTTGGGCAATCTCGATATCGAATTGCCAGGCGCTGCGCTCCGGTCGGAGTTTCCCGAGAGCGGCGTACGCCTTGCGGAGTTCCTCCAGTTTCCGGTGTAAGCCGTTCGGAAGTTCCGCCGATGCCCCCGCGTTTGCCGCGATCATCCAATCGGGTCGGCGAGACTCCATGTTGGATGGCAGAGTGAGTTCCTCGATATCGTCAGGATCCATGCCCTGATATTCGACGATCCACTGCCGCGCGGTTTCATCATCGGTCGCGCCGTCCCAATAGTACATAGAGATTTCATCGAAGAGGTCCTGGTAGCCGAAGATCGGAAGGGCGCGGCCCAGCATATCGTCGAGGGCCTTGTAGGCTGCGGCGCGCCAGGGAATGGGCGCATCGCTGTCTTCGATCCATCCGAGGTCGAGTTGCCCCATGCTGTCGCAGATCACCGCGATAGCCGGCGGATAACCTTCGTTCCCGTGAAGAACCGCGACCCTGAAGTCCGCGAATTCGACGGAGCCCAGAATGTCGAGCACCGCCTTGTCGAACAGTCGTTCGATGCGCTGGCGCGCCTGGTCGCGAGTATAGCGTTTAGCCGTCGTTTCCCGAGACGTGGCCCAGCGGCCTATCAGCTTGTGATGGGACGCCAGTGGAGCATCGAAGAGGGCGGGAATGTCGCCGGACAGTGCAACGGCCCGCCCCGCGAGGTCAGCCGAGGGGTGGAAGGCGCAGGCCCGGTGGCGGCGGGAGCGGCCTGGGAGCCTTGCTCCCGCCGTCCCCGGACGCGAGAAGGATGCACGCGTGGAGCGCCTGGGTTTGCTCGCTGCAGATTGGCTGGGTGAATTCGGATGTGTCGCCATTGCCGGGCTCGATCCATTCGATGAGCGTTTTACGAACTGCGGACGGGATCGCCGCGCTGCTGCCGCGCGCCACGGTCAGCCCTTGGTGCCGACGGCGCGCCGGTATTCGGTGACGTGAGCGCCGCCCGACACGCCGGCGTCGACCATCTCGGCGTTGAGAACCGCGGGGTAGAGCGTGGCATGGTAGGCACGCAGACCGTCGGGATCGTTGGCGAGATGCGGCGGAACCGGAAGGTCGATGCCGTCATAGCGGTACGCGCGGGTGAGATGGTTGATCTGCATGAGGTAAAACTCCCGGCTTGGGTCGTGGCGAGATTTGAGCGGAGTCCGGTCAGAACAAGGTGGCGGGTTGGTCCGGTTTGGCGTCGACCGGCGGGGTGACCGCGTGCTGGAGCTTCGGAGGACTCACAGGCACCGTCGTCTTTGCTGTCGCGGCCTTCGTGGCGGCCTTGGCCTTCGCGGCCTCCGCTGCGGCGATCCTTGCGTCCTCGGCCGCCTGGCGCTGATCGGCGATCTGGTCGGCAAGGGTCTTGCGCGTAGCGATGAGCTGGCCGAGTGCGCCGTCCGATCCACGGCCAAGTTCCGCATCGATCTCCACGGCGGTTGCGGTGATCGAGATCGGGCGGGTCTCGCCGGATTCGAGACCGTGCTTCGCGCCTTCCGCCTTGCGGGGAATGACGGTCAGCGTGACGGTATCGTCGGGGCCGGCGACAAGATCGAAACCGAGCGAATAGTTGGCGAGAAGCGGCAGCAGGTTGGCAATCAACATGGGCGTTGGTCCTTGTCTGGAAGGGTGAGGGTGTCGGTCAGGCGGCGATTTGCGAGATGGGAGCGTCGGCCGGCTGGGCAGCACGATCCGGGGGCGGTCCATAGGCGCCATCGAGCGTCATGCAGCCCGGCAGACGTCCCGCCCAATCGAACCCGATGCGATTGAGCATGCTGGTGACAAGCTCGGTCTTTTTCGATGCGAGCAGCTTGGCGAACCGTTTCTCGCCGACATGCGCGATCAGGCCGCATTCCTGGGCGATGAACTTGAGCTCTTCCTTTGTGTAGCGCTCGAGAAAGGTCTGATCGACCTGCCACGTCTCGCGCAAGTCGACCTCGAACACTCTCGCAAGGTCCGCGACATGATCGAAGCTGAGCACATCCTTGGCGTAAGCGCCGCCGATGACGGCCAGCACATTGGCGGCCCGCGCATCGGCAAGCGCCCGGATTTCCGCGATCTTGCCCTTGAAGTCGAGGTCCGGGAACGAGGCGCCGACGAGGATGCCAGCGCGGGACGTCAGCGTGTCGGGCTTGATCTGCGAAAGCGTGCCCGACATCGCCGCCACAAGGATCGTGGTCCGGGCGTGGACAGCATTGCCCGCGAGCGCACGGGCAAGCGCGGTTCGCCATGTCGCCTCGCGAAGCTCGGCGGTTCGGGTCGCGATCGACCTGGCCGTGACGGTCGGCTTATGCGCCGTCGACGCGGCCGGCACGGTCTCGGCAGTGCGTGGCGGGGGAGGCTCGCGGTTTTCGACAGCACTGGATGATATGGCGCCGCGTTCCGGCTGCGGCTGGAGATCCATCGATGGCGCGGGTTCGACGGTGACATCGTCCTGCGCATCAGCGTCGGCATCATCGGCAGCAGGAGGCATCGCTCTCCTGGCCGCCTTCGCGGCGCGCTCCTCTTCCTCGAAACGGATCACCTCGGCGGCTTCGGTCTTGAGCTTGAAGCATCCCGGATTGGTGCAATGGCCATCATCGACATGGGTTTCGAAAAGGACTTGCTGCGCCGCCGAGTTGAACGGACAGGTGGCGCACTCGGTCTTGTCGAAACAGGCGCTCGCGAGGCTATGCGTGATGCGCATCAGTTCCTTGCGCGTATCGTTCACGTCAAGATTCAGGCGCAGGATCGTGTCGAGGGCCGTGTCCTGCTTGTCCTTGGGGATGACGGCGAGCAGTTCGGCGTGACCAACCTTGATCCGGCGCTCATCGAGGGCGGTCTTAGCGGCGTCGGTGAGTTCAGCGAGCGCCAGGCGGCGATCAAGCTTGGCGCGGGACCAGGCCAGTCGCCGTGCGGCCTCGGCGCGGTCGCCGTTGCATGCCGCGAGGTAGCGGACGGCGGCATCGGCCTGCTCGGTCTCCGACGGATCGTCACGGTCGTCATTCTCGGCGATCGCGGCATCGAGCGCTTCCTGGTCCGTCATCACGCGGATGATGACCGGCACTTCGCCGTCGAGCCCATAGACTTCCAGCCCTGCCCTGTACCGACGCTCGCCGGCGACGATGGCATAGACGTCGTCCTTCGGCCGGAGCAATATGGGCTGGAGTATGCCGCGCTGCCGGATGGAAGCCACCATCTCCTCGTGCTTCTTCCGGTCGAAATACCGGCGGGGATTGTCGCCCTTCACGATACTGGCGAGCGGCAGCGTGGAGGGATAGCTCGGTTGTAGCGAGGTCAAGGCTCGTCTCCTGTGTGGATTGTAGCAGGCTCGCGTTCAGGGTTGGCTGGACGCCCATGCCGCTGCGCGTGTCGGAATGTGCGGGACGCGGCCGATCATCAGCCTGCATTCCGCAACCATCTCCCTCCCCCTCCCCCTTCCCCTCGCCCGGTAGAGGTCGTTCCAGTCATTGAAGCCCGGCGGTGGAGGCAGCGGCTCGATCGACCGGCCGTCTCGCGCATGCGCCTGTTTCGCCCGTGCCGCGCCGCGCCGACCGGAAAGGTCGTTGTCGTGAAGGAGGAAGAGGCGTTCAACCCGCTCAGGCACAGTGACCAGGGGGAAGCGGTCAGCACCAAGCGCGGCCCAGACGGGGATGCCGAGCAGCAAATGAGCGGACCAGGCGGTCTCCCAGCCCTCGGCCAGCCCCAGCACATCGGTGGCGGCCCCGAAACGGACGGTGCCACCGTGCGGGCGACCCAGCATCAGTTTGGGCGGATCGAGATCAGTGGCCGGCAATCCGGTCCGGGGGTCGAGGAACAGCCGTTCGAGTGCTGTGACGCCGGTGTCGGCTTCAACGGCGGCGAGCAGCGCCGGACGGAAACGGACGTCGGCGCCCCGGCCGAGCGGCACATGATCATGGTAGCGCAGCGCCGGATGCGGCTCGTTGAAACCACGCGTCGCCATATAGACGCCCGCCGGCGTATCGGTAACGGCACGCGCTTCCTTCCAGAGCGAACGGATCCGGCCGGCCAACCGTCGCTCGCTGCCATCCGCGCGTGCGAATTCCGCTTCAGCGTCGGCCGTCGGGATAGGCCGCCTGTCGCTGCGCAGCGCGCGGATGACATCAATCGTGGAACAGCCGGCAAAGCACTTGAACAATATGCTATGCTCGCCGACCCGGACCGACAGGCTGGGGCGATGGTCGTCGTGCGCAGGGCAACGGCACATCGCGCCCGATGGCTTCCATGTTCCACCGAGTGATTTGACGATATTGGCGGCAGCGGCATGCAGGCGCGGATCGGCGCTCGTGCGCGACAGGGCCATGGGAGGAACTCCAGCATAGGGAAAACTCCCTCGCCCCACTCCTCCTTCTCTTCAGGCCGCGGCCGACGCCCGCTGTCAGTATGATCGCAGGTCGTATCAACGGGTAGCGCGTGCCCGTTTCACCGGCATAGCACTGAACGCTACGTCGGCCTATTGATCGACTACCGATATCGGCTCCGAGCTTCTAACGCCGAAACTGGCGGACACCGTCAATCGCGATGCAGAACGGGACTTCCTGCCGGGCCCCGTCTGGAGCGTCTCCGCATTTGCGGGCGCAGTCGTGACAGGTTTGCGCATATCCGGACAGCAAGGTCTGGAAGCAGGCATCCATCTTATCCCGCCCAGTCGCCGTCAGCCGAACATATATGCGGCGTTTGTCGAAGGGATCAGGGAAGCGCTCGACGATGCGTTGCGCCTCCATCTCGGCAAGGCATCGCCGACCGGTCATCTCCGACGCTTTCGACGCGAGGCAGAAGCTGGTGAGAGAAGTCTTCAATCCCTGGCTGTCGCGCCAGTAAAGATCGAGCAGCATTTCGCATCCTGGATCGGAGCATAAAGAGCCGAACATGGTGGCCGACTCCGCTCTTGCGCTGATGATCGACCTGCAAAGAGGTGCAAAAACAGCCGGACGGCCTGTGTCGTCCAGCATGGGTTCAATTCGGGCTTCCTGTCGCATGGGCATTCGCTCTCCATCCCATTCGGGTGCATCGGGCGAACCGTGCCGATGCCCCAACGTCTGGTTGCCCCCCGGCTATTCTGAACAAAATAGTCCAATGAGCATGATGCTCGAATTCATCCGTCCGGCAAGGTGCCTTTCGGAGGGGAATTTCGGTGCCGAATTGGTTAACATAAACGAATATTCCTACGTCCTCTGCCCCTTTAACGATGCAGGAGAACATCTCGCGCTACACCGCAAAACCATGGCAATACCCGTCCGGCAGCCGCGTCGCCTTCTCTATGGCGGGATGCCCAATCGTATGCGGCTGGTTTTCTTGGCAAAGCATCGCAACTGATGCCTTGCCCGCCTGCGTCGCCCATGCGACCATGTCGTTATGCCTTAAGCAATAGAGCCGGACTGATCCATGCACGACGAGGAGATGCAGCTTACACCGGAAATGCGTCAGACGATGGCTGAGCCCGATCCCACCGTTCTGGCCATAGAAAAGCTCATCCATGCCGCCAAAGGAGATGATAGAAAGATCGAAAAAATCGTGCGTGGATATTTGCGCAATGCGATTTTCGTTTTCCAAAGCCACATGGTGAAACGTGCGCTGCGTGATCTCGATCTCAAACAAGATGAGTTGAGCGATGAACTGCTGGCGCAGATCGCTGCCGATGCAGGCGGCTATATGGGCAAGTTTCGGGATTGGCTTCTCATCGAGCTGAACCGCGCCAACGGAAAGCCAAAGTCGACAAACTAGCGCGCGGTCCTGTGCCCGACGGACGAGAAGCGTGAGCCCGCCCAGCAGCATTTCCGTGGCACATTTAGGGAAACGAAGGGTAATCAGGGGCAATTGGCATACCGCAAATCAAGGGCTTGCTTCCCCTGCTTTACCCCGAAGGCCCAGTTCCACATCCGTAGGTAAAGCTAGTTTATAGCAGTTCTTTCTGCTTCTGCCTTTTGCTCCATTTGACTGTTCGATCGAGACCGGCTGCGAGCCTTCATCGGAACGACGTTGTCCTTCGGATTGAGTATCCGCGCCACCAATGACGCAAGCTGACGAAGGGCTTCCGTCTTTTCAGCGAGGTAGTCGTGCTGATCATAGACACCTTCTACGCCTGGAATGACATGCCCAAGCACTCGCTCAGAGACATGCGGCGAGACGCCTGCTCGTATCATCAGCGTCTTTCCGGTCCGGCGCAGATCGTGCAGGACCCAGTGTGGGATAGGGTGACCGGCGATTTCCTCCATCTTGGCATCCAGTTCCGCCTTGGCGTCAGTGAAGCCGTTGATCGGACCAGCCAAGCGTCCCTGGAAAACAAATGGTCGGGTCGGCGTCGTAGGCTGCTTCTTAACGATCTGCATCGCCATGGGAGATAGCCGAACATACTCGGCATTACCCTTCTCTCGATCTTCCGTCGGGATCGTCCACAGTCCATCGGACGTAACATAGTCCCGGTGCATCAACCGCAGTTTTTCGCGCCTCTGAAGAGTCAGCAACAATAGCTGGCAGAAAACACCGAATACCTCCTGCGTCCCGCAAGCCTGCCAGAATATGCGGATTTCCTCGTCACTCAGAATACGCTTGCGTTTGCGCTCGGAAGATTTAGTTCGCTTCATTCCCCGCACAATTGGAGACACGAAATCGTCTCCCCGCGCCGCGTACCAGTTGAACATGGAGCTGAGCTGTGCGAGCACGGCATCCGCTTGAGTAGCTCCATTGTTATCCTGAATTGTATCGAGTAACTCGGTTACATCGCGGCGCGTGATTGAAGCGATCGGACGATTTCGCCACCGCTCATTGCCGGTTAGGTCTTCCAAGATATAGTGATCGAAAATCCGCTTGATCTCCTTTGCAGAACGCAGCGGAGCCAGAGGTCTACCACGGCCGTCCTTCTGACCCTCTTTCATAACATGGCGCTTGAAAAACTCGACAAAAACCGTCGCAATCGTCTCCAATACCGCCTGCGGCTCTTCATCTACCGGCTGAGCAGGTCGACTAGGGTCAATGCCATCCGCAATCGCGGCCTTCCATTCTCGGGCCTTCTGCCGCGCTTCGTCCAAGGCAAGGGCGGGCACACCCTTCTTGACAATGTAGATGCGATCCTTGGCGTCCGCAGGACAAAAATCTCCTAGCACTCTGCGACTAGGAGCTCCGCACGTCCCATCTCCTTTCGGGTATCGCGCATAGAGCCAGAATGTCACCCGACGCTTGGGATTGATCGTAACTAATAGTCCTGTTTCGGCCTCGTCGTGCCACTCGTCCCGTCCCCCTTCTGGGGCGGCCTTCAGGCCGCGAATCCAAGGATCAGAAAATTTCTTCGTTGCCATGTCAGCCTCGATTTTGCGCTACAAATTGCGCTACAAATTGGAAGGGATGCCACACACCTCCATGTTCGGGAGGATGACGCAATTTTACCATTAATACAAGGAAACATAAGGGAATTTCCTGTAACATGGTGACGCGATGTACTATGAAATTTCGCGGTGAGACGTTGAATCCAATTTCTCTTAATCAGCGGGTCCTAGGTTCGAGCCCTAGTGCGTCCACCATTTTCCCATGAGAATTACGCTTCACCAAAGCCGTGCCGACTTGTAGCCAGCACAGCAGGCTCGCTGACATCGCAGTCCAGGAAAAAGCGCGCGTGGCCCGTGGGCCGCGCGCGCTTCAGGGTCTCTCAGGGAGCGAGAGCGATGTTACCGACCGGCGAACTGCCGTCCGCGCGTGGCGAGCGCCCAGCGCTGCAGCGTCGCGTCGGGGCTGGTCTGCCGTACGAAGCACTGACCGCTCTGCGCGCGGATGGCGCGGCAAAGGCCCAGTGCGTCGGCACGTCCGCCAAATCCGCTGACGGCGAGGCGGTGATAGGCCTTGCCATTGACGGTCGCCTGGCTGGTCACGACCGGAAAGGCCGCGATGGTGCCGTTGCGACGCGCCATGGCGAACCATTTTTCCTTGGCGACCGCTGCGCTGTCATAGGCGCCGAGCTGCACCACCCAGTTGCTTGCGGCACCGGTAGCGGGACGGAAAGCCGGAGCCTTGGCGACGCGGGCGCTCAGCCTTGGCGGCGCGGTGTCATTGAGGCGCGCCCTGATCGCGGCGCGCTCGGCAAAGCTGATCGGTGCAGGCGCAGCCTCGTCGACCGCATCCGCGACCGCGACGGCTTCCGGCTGCGGCGCCTCCACAGGCGCGGCGGCCTCCGGCGCGGGATCGGCCTGCGCAAGCGCCATGGGCGCGGCAACGGGCGCGGCCAGCGCCAGCGCGACCGGCTGGCCCGGATCGGCGGCGGGCGTCACGCCCATCAGCGCCGCGACGCGCAGCGGGGCGAGCGAAGGCTCGGCCATCTGCGCCCAGTCGGAAATGCGCTTGTTCGCCGCAAGCGGCTCCATGTCGAGGCCAGCCATCAGGCGCGCATCCTTCCACCGGCCCGCCAGTGCGTAGGCATAGGCAAGGTTCTGGCGGGTGCGGGCGGTGGCCGACGGATCATGGATCGCTTCGGACAGAACGCGAACGCCCTCCCCCGCGTCGCCCGCCATCGCCATGGCAAGGCCATAGTCACCGGCGGGCACCGTGTCGGCATGATCGGCGAGCAGGGCGCGTGCTTCGTCGGCACGGCCCTGCGCCACCTGCACCAGCGCAAGGCTGACGATGGTGGAAGCGTCCGAATTGCCGAGCGCCATCGCATCCGAAAGCGCGCTCTGCGCAGAGGCGAAGCGGCCAGCCGCAATATAGGCGCGGCCAAGCAGATGGCGGTAAGCGGCGTTTTGCGGCGAAAGCTGCACGGCGGCCTCGGCGGCTTCCACCGCCTTTGCGCCATCGCGACCGGCAATCGCCTTTTCGGCGGTGGCGGCCAGCCTGGCGGGGTCGCCCTTGACCTGAGCGGCGGAGGCCGAAGGGCGGAAAGCCGCGCCGGTGCAGCCCACCATCGTGGTCGCGATCATCAGCGACGACAGCGCCACCTTGTGAAACATCTTGCGGTTCATGGCTCTATCCACCCTTATGCATTGCCGCCGCGCACGCGCGGGAGCTGTTCGGCCAGCCGGTCGATCTCGGGCTGGTCGCTGAGGAAATCGTCGAGCGCCTGCGTCACGATCTGCTGGGCGGACCGCCCGCTGACCGCGCAGGCGAGGCGCAGTTTGAGATGGCGCTCCGCGTCGAGGCGCAGCGTGAAGGCCGCCTTGCGGCCTGCGGCGGGAGCCGCTTCGGGCGCAACCGGCCTCGTCGCCAGACGGCGGGCCAGCGTCTTGCGCTGCCTGACCACGGGCGGTTCGAGCGGGACGGGCGCCATCGGCGTCAGGCCGACCGGAGCGACCGGCTCTTCCAGCGGCTGCGGTTCCGGTTCGACATCGAATCCCATGTCGTTCCAGCCGAGATCGTCCTGCGCCAGCGCCGCCGGACGGCCGAAACCGAGCATCGGACGGCGCATCGCGGGCTGCGCCGCGCCCTTGCGCGCCAGCAGGCCGGAGGTCAGCGAGGCGAGAGGTTTGGGTTCGGCCATGGTCCTTGCTCCCCTCACTGGCCCATCACGCGGCGGCCGAAGCCCTGCCCCGGCTGGCGGCTGGGCACGGTCCCTACGCTGCCATGGGGCACGGTGAAGACGGTGCGGCGAAAATTGCGTTCGAGCCGGTCGGAGACATAGGCCCACAGCGCGGTGACTTCCCCGGCCGACCGGCCCTTGGGATCGACTTCCATGACGGTCCGGCCGTCGATCATCGAGGCGGCGAAATCGGTGCGGTGGTGCAGCGTCACCGGCGCGACCGTGCCATGCTGCGACAGGGCGACGGCGGCTTCGGAGGTGATGCGCGCCTTGGGCGTTGCGGCGTTGACCACGAAGATCAGCGGCTTGCCTGCACGTTCGCACAGGTCGACGGTCGCGCCGACCGCGCGCAGGTCATGCGGGCTGGGGCGCGTCGGCACGACAATCAGTTCGGCGACGGAGATGACGCTCTGGATCGCCATGGTGATGGCCGGCGGCGTGTCGATGACGGCGAGCTTGAAGCCCTGTTCGCGCAGCGTTTCGAGGTCGGTGGCGAGGCGCGCAACCGTGGTCTGGGCGAAGGCGGGATATTCCGCCTCCCGCTCGTTCCACCAGTCAGCGAGCGATCCCTGCGGATCAATGTCGATCAGGACGACCGGGCCAGCCCCGGCGCGTTGCGCCTGCACGGCGAGATGGCCCGACAGCGTGGTCTTGCCCGATCCGCCTTTCTGCGATGCCAATGCCAAAATCCGCACGCGCACGTCCCCCAAGGAAATTCAGTTGCCGGGAGGGATGCCATGGCCGGGCCTAAAAATTGGTTAACTGCGGATTCTTCGATCAGGCCCGTTAAAAAGGCGGGGTGGAGCGCGCGTCACTAACAGGACTTTAACCTTGTGCGATGATAAGCACTCCTGAATGACTGGTCTGGCGGAAGTGGCGCGCATGAAGCGGATGTGGGAAAGCCTGATGGTGACGGCGATGCTGGCGACGGCAGCGCCTGCTCTGGCGGATGTGAAGGCTGGCGTCGATGCGTGGCAGCAGGGCGACTATGCCAGGGCGATCGCCCAATGGCGGCCCCTTGCCGAAGCGGGCGATCCCGACGCACAGTTCAACCTCGGTCAGGCCTACAAGCTGGGCCGGGGGGTTCAGCCCGATTTCGACGCCGCGCTCGACTGGTATCGCAAGGCGCAGCGGCAGGGGCATTTGCGGGCGGAGGATAATCTGGGCCTGTTGCTCTTTCAGCAGGGCGACCGTGACGGCGCGATGCCCTTCCTTCAGAAATCCGCGAGCCGGGGCGAGCCGCGCGCGCAATATATCGTCGCGACCACGCTCTTTAACGGCGATGTCGTCGGCAAGGACTGGGTCCGCGCCTATGCGCTGATGACGCGCGCATCGGCGTCCGGGCTGCCGCAGGCGACGGCCAGCCTTGGCGAGATGGATAAATATATCCCCGAGGACCAGCGGCAGAAGGGGCTTGCGCTCGCCGCCGGGATGGAGCGCGGGGACAAGGATGCGCTGGCGTCCGCAGCCGCCCCGGCACGCGCCCAGCCCAAGCCCATCCGCAAGGCGGAATTGCCGCCATCGAAACCGGCGGAAACCGAGTCTTCGAAGCCCGCCGCGCCCAAGCCCGCACCGCAGGTCGCGGCGAGCAGGCCAGCGCTTGCCCCCTCTCCCTCTCCCTCTCCCTCTCCCGCTGCCGGCGGGTGGCGCGTGCAACTGGGCGCGTTCGGCGAAGAGGCACGCGCCCGCGCGCTCTGGGGCCAGCTTGCGAAGAATGTGGGCGGGCTGTCGGCCTACAGAAGCTATTATGAAAAGGCGGGCGGCGTGACGCGGCTTCAGGTCGGACCGGTCGCGAGCGCCGCCGACGCCGCGCGCCTGTGCGGGCGCATCAAGGCCGCAGGATCGGACTGCATCCCCAAGAAAATCTAGCCGTCGCTCGCCTGATCGACCATCCAGTCGCGAAAAGCGCGCAGCGGCCCGTCGAGGCCGTTTTGCGGATAGACCAGATAATAGGCCTGATCGGTCGACAGCGGCCGGGCGAAGGGCACGACCAGCGTTCCCGCCTCCAGTTCCGGCTGGATGAGGAAGCTCGGGATCAGCGCCACGCCCGCGCCCGCCGCGCACGCCTGCGCCAGCATCAGAAAATGCTCGAACGCCGGTCCCGGCTCCCATTTCGACGCGTCGACGCCCGCCGCCGCCAGCCAGCGCGGCCACGCGTCGCGGCGCGAACTCTGGCTCAGCAGCGGAACCGTCAGCAGATCGGCAGGGTCGCGCAGCGGATGGGCCGCGAGCCATGTCGGCGAGCAGACCGGCACCGCCTCTTCGCGAAACAGGAAGTCGGCGACCGCGCCCGGCCATTCTTCCGCGACACCGAAGTGGACAGCCGCATCGAAATCTTCATGGCCAAAATCGAACGGTTCTGACCGCGCGGCGAAATCCACCACCAGATCGGGGTGAAGCGCCGTCAGCAGCGGCAGGCGCGGCGCAAGCCATCGCATCCCGAAGCTCGGCAGCGTGGCGATACGCAAGGCCCGCCGCTGCCGTTTCGCCGACGCGCGAACAGTGGCGCGGCGGATCGCGTCCAGCGCGGGCAACAGCTCGTCGGCATAGGCACGCCCCGCTTCATTCAGGCGCACCCGGCGACCGATCCGGTCGAACAGCGGCGTCTGGAGCATCGCCTCCAGTTGCGCGATCTGGCGGCTGACCGCGCTCTGGGTCAGGCCGATCTCTTCCCCGGCGCGGGAAAAGCCGCCATGGCGCGCGGCGGCCTCGAACGCGGTGAGCGCGCTCATCGGGGGCAGCCATCTGGGATCGTTCTTCATTCCAAATCCGCATCTACAGATGATGATGTGCCATTTTGAATTATCCGCAAATGCTATCATATTGTCGAAGCGAAGTGGAGCCGATGATGCGGTTTGAGAATATGGGTCATGTCGAGGCGATTGCCCGCGCCGCGCTGGGCGACGGCAGGGGGCGCGAGACCCTCGCGATGCTCGACATTCTTGAATCGCTGCTCGCCGAACGGGGCGGAATCGTGTCGCGCGCCGCCTTTGCAATGGCGATGAATGTCGGCCTGTTCCACGACCTGATCGGCCGGGTGCCGAGCGGCAGAGCCTATGTCGGGGACGCGCTGGCGCAGGGGCGACGCATCGTCTTCGATCATGGCGCGCTGCGCACGATCCGCTTCCCGGATGGTCCCACCGGCGCGCTTCCCGGCGGGGAAGACGCCTTCACCCGCATCTTCCTGCCGCTGGGTTATGAGATGGCGGCGGTCTATCCGCTCGACCGGCTGCGCATGACCGGACGCGCCTATCGGCATGTGGATATGCCCGATAGCATCCCGCAATTCTTCCTGTCGGAACTCCATGTCGACCGCTTCGACGAGTCCTTTGCGCAAGCGGCTGCGCGCGTCTTCGGCGGTTCGCGCGATCCGCTCGACGATAGGGCAAAGGACGTCCTGCGCCGCTACGAAGCGCATGAAGCTGTCCACCTCGCTGACGCCATAGCTGTGATGCCGACGATCCTCTCCGCCTTCGACCGGCATCATGCGCCGCCCTCTTTCGAGGATTATCAGTTGCTGCTGGGCCAATCGAACGAAGCGGCATGGATCGCGACCGAGGGCAACGCCTTCAACCACGCGACCGACCGGGTCGCCGATGTGGCGGCGCTTGCCGAGCGGCTGAAGGCAGAGGATCGCCCGATGAAAGAAAGGCTCGAAATCTCCTCCAGTGGCCGCGTCCGCCAGACGGCCTTTCGCGCCGACCGGGTGGAGCGCCCCTTCGCCGACGGGACGACGCGCGCCGTTTCCGGCTCCTTCTTCGAATTTATCAGCCGGGACATTGATCCGGAAACGGGCACGATCGACCTTGCCTTCGACACCGGCAACGCGACCGGCATTTTCGCCATGACCGGCGCGGCACGGTGAGCGCCATGCTGCAATCCTTCGATCCCGCCTCGCGCGAACTGGTCTGGGAAGGCCCGGTATCGAGCGCAGCGGACTGCCAGCGCGCGGTCGCCGCAGCCCGCGCCGCGCTCGCGCCGTGGCGCGCCCTGCCGGTCGAAGATCGGATCGCGGTCGTGCGCCGCTACGCACAGGTGCTGGGCGAACGCCGCGCCGCGCTGGCGGAACTCATCTCGCGCGAAACCGGCAAGCTGCTGTGGGAAAGCGACGCCGAAGTCGGCTCCATGATCGCCAAGGTCGAAGTGTCGATTGATGCCCATGCCGAACGCACGGGCGAGCGCGCCGCCGACATGCCGTTCGGCCGCGCCGTGCTGCGCCATCGCGGCCATGGCGTGATGGCGGTGCTTGGCCCCTACAACTTCCCCGGCCACCTGCCCAACGGCCATATCGTCCCGGCGCTGATCGCGGGCAATGCGGTCGTCTTCAAGCCGTCTGAGATCACCCCAGCGACCGGCACGGCCATGGCGCAAGCGTGGACCGCAGCCGGTCTGCCGGAAGGTCTGCTGACGGTCGTGCAGGGCGGGCGCGCGACCGGGGAGGCGCTGGTCGCCGCCGACATCGACGGGCTGCTCTTCACCGGATCGGCGGGCGCCGGCGCGGCGCTGCGCCGCGCGCTGGTCGACCGGCCCCATGTCATCATGGCGCTGGAACTGGGCGGCAATAATCCGCTGATCGCGTGGGATTCGCCCGAAAGCGCCGCATCCATCATCGTCAATTCCGCCTTCATCACCACCGGCCAGCGCTGCTCCTGCGCGCGCCGTCTGATCGTGCCGGAAGGCGCAGCCGGTGACGCCATTGTAGAGGCGACGGCCACGCTCGCCGCGCGGCTGCCAGTCGCGGCATGGAACGAGGCGGGCGAAGCGTTCATGGGTCCGCTCGTGTCCGATCAGGCCGCCGCCGCCGCACACCGCGCCGTCAGCGACCTGATCGCGCGCGGAGCCAGGCCGATCCTGCCCTTTCATGGCATGGATGGCCGCAGCAGCGCCTTCGTGACGCCGGCCCTGCTCGACCTGACGGGCGTCGAGGCTCCGGATGCGGAGATTTTCGCGCCCGTTCTGTCCGTGATCCGCGTGCCCGATTTCGACGCCGCCATAGCGCAGGCGAACTCCACCGCCTTCGGCCTGTCCGCCGGTCTGGTGTCGCAGGATGCTTCGCTGTGGGACCGCTTCGTCGAGGAAAGCCGCGCGGGCGTGGTCAACCGCAATCGTCCGACGACCGGCGCGGCGGGCAACATGCCATTCGGCGGCCTCGGCGCGTCCGGCAACCACCGCCCCAGCGCCTATTACGCCGCCGATTACTGCGCCTATCCCATCGCCAGCTTCGAAGCGGACGGGGTGGAACAGGTGGCCGTGGCGGGCCTTTCGCGCTGAACCTTACAGTCCCAGCTTCGTCCAGAAATCGTCCGCTGTGATGGCGGCGGCAGCCCGCGCGGGCGGCTCCCTGCGGGTCCAGCTATGGTGCGGAAGGAAGATGCGGGCGGCGGTGCGGCCGGTGGCCGATTCGCGATTCGGGCGGGTCTTTGCGGTCATTCGTCTTCTCCTTGTCAGGGAACACGAAACCCGCGTCGTCGCGTCGGCGCCGTGCGCTTTAGCCGTTGGTGACGCGGAGCAAGCTGACATCCATCAAAAGCCGCGAGGCGATAACGCCTGGACCCTGTCTAACATGGTCCTGAAAAAGATCGAAAAACTTTTGGTTGGCCGACACGCAGCACAGGTTTGCGGCGGCGACTTTCGTCAGGTGACGATGCTGTAGAGGAACCAGCCGACGATCAGCAGGCTCGATACAATGCAGACACGATCACCGAAAACGTCGATCCGTGACATCAGACATCATCCTTCCATCCCCGGCAATCTGCGTCGCCGTGGAAGGAGACTAGTCCAAAGCCAGCCTGCTGCAAATACTAAAATCGCGGTTCGGTTTCAGTAGGCGGCGATCACTGCGAGGCGTTGTGGCGTTTCAGCCAGGCCTGCGTCGATTCCGCCGGTCCGCGATAGGCTTCCTGCGCCTCCGCGCTCCAGTATTTCAGATCCTCAAGGTCGATGCGCGCGCCCGAGACCGCGCACAGAACGAACTGGCCGGGCCGCACGATGTCGAAATCGGCGGCGTTATAATGAAGCACCGCCAGCCCCTGAATATCCGCCACGCTCAGTCGCCGGTCAGGATACGGTCGACCAGTTGTTTCACGGTCGGCACGAACCCGTTGGAATAGAAAGGGTCCTGCTTGAACTTGTAGGCACCATGACCCGCGAACAGCAGATTCTTGTCCAGATCGCCGCCATGGACCGCTTCCTGGAGCGATTTCTGGATGCAGAAGCTGCGCGGATCGGCGAGGCGGCCGGTGGAGTTGGTCTCACTATCCATCCAGCTTGAAAAGGCGCACTGCGACAGACAGCCCATGCAGTCGGTCTGGTCCTTGCGGATTTCGGCCTTCTCTTCCTCCGTCACGAAGACGAGCGTGTTGTCAGGCGTCTTGAGCGCGGAAGTGAAGCCCTGACCCACCCATTCGCGCGCACGGGTCAGATCGCCGACCGTCACCCAGAAATTCTTGCCCTTCACGCCCACGTCGAGCTGATGGGTGTGGTCGCCCGCCTGTTCGGTGCTGAACGGAATCTGCCGCTCCGACCGCGCTTCGAGCAGGCGCAGGAAGGGATTGCGGACCGCCGAGCTGTAGAAGCCGGTCGGCGAAAAGCGGTGGAGCAGCACATCGCCCGGCTCCAGCTCCATCAGCCGCTCCTTCCAGAGCTGCGGGATGGGGCTTTCCTGTGTCAGCAGCGGCCGGGTGCCGAACTGGAACATGATCGCGCCGAGTTCAGGATTGTCGATCCAGTCGTTCCAGTCCTTGAGGTGCCACACGCCGCCCGCCATCACGATGGGCACATCGTCGGAAATGCCGCCTTCGCGCATCGTGGCGCGCAGGTCGCGGACGCGCGGATAAGGGTCCTGCGGCGCGCGCGGGTCTTCCGCGTTGGACAGGCCATTATGCCCGCCCGCCAGCCAGGGGTCTTCGTAAACCACCGCCGCCAGCCATTCCGACGCCTTGGAATAGGCGCGCTTCCAGAGCGCACGGAAGGCGCGGCCCGACGATACGATGGGCAGATAGTTGACGCCGTAGGATGCGGCAATTTCGGACAGCTTGTAGGGCATACCCGCGCCGCAGGTGACGCCCGCCACCATGCCGCGCGTCTTTTCGAGGACGCCGTGCAGCACGCGCTGCGCTCCGCCCATTTCCCAGAGCACGTTGATGTTGATCGCACCCTTGCCGCCCGCGATCTCGAACGCGCGCTTCACCTGCTCGACCGCCCCGTCGATGGCGTAAGCGACCAGTTCCTCGTGCCGGTCGCGCCGGGTGCGGCCATGGTAGATTTGCGGGATGGGATTGCCGAAACTGTCGTAGCTGTCGGCGTTCACCGCCGACACCGTGCCGATGCCGCCCGCGGCCGCCCACGCGCCAGAGCTTGCATGGTTCGATACCGCCACGCCCTTGCCGCCCTCGACCAGCGGCCAGACTTCACGGCCACCATAGACGACAGGCTTCAACCCCTTGAACAACGACATCTCCAATATCCGTCCCGGTCCCCCGACCGGGTAAAAGCGACCCTATAGCAGCATAAGCCGCCGGTGACGAATTTCGCGCGCCCTAGCGCAAAATATGCGGACTTGCCAGAGCTTCGCCATAGAGGCGCGCATAAGCCTCCACCATCGCGGATTCGGCAAAGTCCCGGCTTGCCCGCACCCGGTTCGCGTCCCCCAGCCGCCTGCGCAGATCGGCGTCCGCCGCCAGCGTGCCAAGTGCCTCCGCCAGCCCCGCCTCGTCGCGCACGACCAAGGGCCGATTCTCCGGGGCGACCATGGCGGCGACATCGCCCACATCCATGGACGCGACCGGAACGCCTGCCGCCATCGCCTCCACCAGCGAGATCGGAAACTGCTCGCTGTCCGACGACAGCGCGAAAATGTCGAACAGGCCAAGGAACCGCCATGGCCGGTCCATGAAGCCCGCCATATGAATATCCTCCAGCCCCTGCGCGGCGGCTTCGGCAAGGATCGCGTCCCGCTCCGGCCCCTCGCCTACCACCACCAGTTGCAGCAGGTCGCGGTGCGGGGCCACCGCGCGGACGAGGCGCGGGATATTCTTGACCGCCCGCAGCCCCGCCAGCGTGCCGACCAGCAGCTTGCCCGGCGAGCGGACGAGACCGGGGATCGCATCCGGCTCTGGCGGGGGGGCGTAGCGCTCCACGTCAATGCCGTTGCGGATGAGGTGCAGCCTGCCCTGCGGCTGTTTCCAGACAGTCCGCCCAATCTCCTCCAGCCGGGCGGAGGGCACGACGAGCGCGTGCGCGCCCTGCAAAGCGATCCGGCGGAACAGGTTGCGCTTCACCTTCAGGCCATCGGCCTCATCGGCGTTGAAACCGTCCTCATGATGGATGAGCGGCGGCAGTCCAGCCCCGCGCCCCGCAAGCCGATGCGCCATCACCGCGTCCATCGCCCCCCAGTTGTAAGTGAGGATGAGGTCGAACTTTCCGAGGAAAGCGCGAATCTGGCGATAGCGGCCGGGGCCGGGCTTGCCCGCAAAGGACGGGCCGTCAGGGAAATCCACCTCGACGGCGGGATCAATGGCGGCGCGCGCGCCCATCGCTTGGCGGTCGGCGCTCACGATGCTGTGCCGCGCCCGGTGGCCCCAGATGTTCATAAGGCGGACGGCGCGCGCTTCCTTACCGCCCAGAGTGAAGCTGCCATGGACGTGCAGGATGTGCGGCCGTCCCGCCCCCGCCCCGTCAGCCATGCAGCACGCGGGCCAGCAGCCGGTCGATGGCGGCAACGCTTTCCGGTTCGTCGAGCATCGGGGCATGTCCCACATCGGCGACGGTCGCCAGTTCGGCGCTCTCGCCGATCTCGCTCGCCATGCGCAGCGCCGTCGCCTCGCTCAGCAGGTCGGAGCGCGCGCCCCGCAACAGCAGCGTCGGCATGCCGGAAAAGGCGCGCATCACCGGCCACATGTCGACGCCCGCCTCGCTCCCCATGGCGCGGATCGGTTCGGCGATCTTCATGTCGTAATCCAGCACGATGCGCCCGCCGCTGTTGAGCCGGTAAAGCCGCTTGGCCATCGCCAGCCAGTCCTCCAGCGCGTAGCGCGGATAGACGCCGGCATTGGCTTCGGCCAGCGCACGCGCGGCGTGAACCCATGTCGGATGCGACTGGCCCACGCCCACATAGCCGCGGATGCGCGCAAGCCCTTCCTCTTCCAGCACCGGCCCCACATCGTTGAGCAGCGCGCCCGCCAGCCATCCGCGGTGCGTCGCTGCGATCAGCATGGTGATGATCCCGCCCAGCGATGTGCCGATGGCGACGCAACGCGGGATCGCCAGATCGGCGAGCAGGCGGCTGATGTCCTGAAGATAGGTCAGCGGGACATAGGTCATCGCGTCCTTGGCATAGGCGCTTTCGGCCCGGCCCCGCATATCCGGGCAGACGAGCCGCCACTCGCCCGCCAGACGCGCGGCCAGCGGCTCGAAATCGCGGGCGTTGCGCGTCAGGCCCGGCAGGCACAGCAGAGGCGGACGCCCGTCCGCGCCGCCCACATAGTCCCGGTAATGGAGCCGCAGCCCATCGGGGGACCACCAATATCCGTCCGTGTAGCCGGTCAAGCTTGATCCTCTGGCTGCTCAACCCCCATATCGCCGCATGAGCCACACCCCGCAAGCCGCCATTTACAGCCCCGCGACCGAAATCGACGCGCTGATGCCCGACATCGCTGCGCCCGTCGCGGCGGCCGACTTCCCCCAGACGATCCTGCGCTACCGCAACGACCGCGCGGCGGCTTCGGTCGGGCTGGAGGGATTGAGCGACGAGGACTGGCTGCGCCATTTCGGCCGGTTCGAGCCACTGGAGCGCAACCTGCCGCAGCCGCTGGCGCTGCGCTATCACGGCCACCAGTTCCGCCATTATAATCCGGACATCGGCGACGGACGCGGCTTCCTCTTCGCGCAGTTGCGGGACGGCGCGGGGCGTCTGCTCGACCTCGGCACCAAGGGGTCGGGGCAGACGCCCTACAGCCGTTTCGGCGACGGCCGCCTGACACTGAAGGGCGGCGTGCGGGAAATATTGGCGACGGAGATGCTGGAGGCGCTGGGCGTCAATACGTCCAAGACTTTCTCCCTCATCGAAACCGGCGAAGCGCTGGAGCGCAACGACGAGCCTTCACCCACGCGCGGATCGGTGATGGTGCGGCTCAGCCACTCGCATATCCGCATCGGCAGTTTCCAGCGCGCGGCTTTCCATGACGATAAAGCGCTGCTCGAACGGCTCGTCGATTACGCACTGACGCGGCTCTATGGCGAACAGCCTGGCGAAGACCCCGCAGCGCAACTGCTAGGCCGCGTGGTCGAACGCACGGCCGATCTCGCGGCGAGCTATATGGTGGCGGGCTTCGTCCATGGCGTGCTCAACAGCGACAATATCAACGTCACGGGCGAAAGTTTCGACTATGGCCCGTGGCGCTTCACGCCGCTTTGGGACGCGGGCTTCACCGCCGCCTATTTCGACCATGCGGGCCTCTACGCCTTCGCGCGGCAGGCGGAGGCGATCCACTGGGACGTGGCGCAACTGGCGGTGTCGCTGCGTCCGCTGACGCAAGCGCAGCCGCTCGTCGCGCAACTGGAGCGCTTCCCCGCTCTCTACGCGCAGGCGATGCAGCGCCGCTTCTGCTGGCGGCTGGGTGTCGAGCCGACCGGGGACGCCAGCGCCATGGTCGAGGCAGCCGTGCGCGGCATGGTGGCGACGGGGACGCCGATCGACCGCTTCTTCCTCGACTGGCGCGGCGGCCATACCGCTTCGGGTTATGAGAGTGCGGACTGGTCCGCGTTCAGGGACACCATCGCGGCGTTTACGCCCGTCTCCGGCGCGCGCGATCATGCCTGGTGGGCCGATGCAGCCCCGTGCTCCATGCATATCGAGGAGGTCGAGGCGATCTGGAGCGCCATAGACGAGCGTGACGACTGGCAGCCGCTCCATGCAAAGGTCGCGGCGATCCGGCGCATGGGCGCGGCGCTCGGCCCACCGCCGCCTCTCCCCTGAGCCTCTTCTTTCATTAACCATTTTCCGGCATAGCGGACACAAATGACCGCTCCCCTCACTTCGTTCGAACCCGCTACCGGCGCGCTTCTCTGGCAGGGTCAGTCCGGCGACGCGAATGCGGAGGTGGAGCGTGCCTGCGCCGCGTGGCCGAAATGGGCGGCCCAGCCCATCGCCTACCGGATCGAAACGCTGCGCCGCTTCGTCAATGTCGTGCGCCGCCACGAGGATGCGCTGACGGACCTGATTGCCCGCGAAACCGGCAAGCCTCTGTGGGACGCGCGCGCCGAAGTCGCGGCCGTCATGGGGAAGGTCGACATCAGCGTCGCGGCCTATTCGGAACGCACCGGACAGCGCAGGCTGGAGGCCAATCTCGGCGCGCGGCAGTCGGTCCGGCACAAGCCCCATGGCGTGATGGCGGTGCTCGGACCCTATAATTTCCCCGCGCATCTGCCCAACGGCCACATCGTCCCCGCCCTGCTCGCGGGCAACGCCGTGGTGTTCAAGCCTTCTGAAAAGACGCCAGCCGTGGGCGAGATGCTGGTGAAACTCTATCATGAGGCGGGCGTGCCGACCGATGCCGTGCGGCTGCTGCTCGGCGGGGCCGACGCGGGCAAGGCGCTGGCGGCGCATCCCGATGTGGGCGGTATCCTCTTCACCGGGTCGGCGCAGACAGGCCTTGCCATCAACCGGCAGTTCGCCGGGCAGCCCTCCAAGATCCTCGCGCTGGAAATGGGCGGCAACAATCCCATCGTTGTCTGGGACACGCCCGAAATCCACGCCGCCGCGACCATCGTCGTCCAGTCCGCCTTCATGACCAGCGGACAACGCTGCACGGCGGCGAGCCGCCTGATCGTGCGCGACGGCATCGCTGACCGCCTGATCGCGGAGATCCGGAAGATCGCCGACCGGCTGATCGTCGATCATCCCCATGCCGATCCCACGCCCTATATGGGTCCGGTGATCGACAATGAGATGGCGGACGGCCTGACCGAAAGCTTCCTCTACCTGATGAGCAACGGCGGCAGGCCGATCAAGCATATGGTCCGCCCGCAAAAAGGCCTTCCCTTCGTCAGCCCCGCGATCATCGACGTGACGGATGTGAAGGACCGGCCCGATGTCGAACTGTTCGGCCCGCTGCTCCAGATCATTCGCGTGGCCGATTTCGCGGACGCCATCGGCGAAGCGAACAACAGCCGCTACGGCCTGTCGGCATCTCTGATCGGAGGGACGCCCGAGCAGTATAACCAGTTCTGGTCGAATGTCCGCGCCGGTATCGTCAACTGGAACCGCCCCACCAACGGAGCAACCTCCAACGCACCGTTCGGCGGCGTCGGCATTTCCGGCAATCACCGGCCCAGCGCCTTTTATGCGGCCGACTATTGCGCCTATCCGGTGGTTTCGGCGGAGATCGAAAGTCCGCGCGCCTCCATCGGCGTCGGCCTCAGGGACATCGACGTCAGCGCCATGGGCGAGTGACGGACATTCACCCGTCCAAACATTTCCTTATCCCCGCCATACCCATTCTGAATTGAACCGCAGCCGCACTTTCGCCATGTGACGACCATGGCTTACACCACCCCTGCCACCGTCTTTCTCGTCGGCGCAGGCCCGGGCGACCCGGATCTGCTGACGATCAAGGCCGCGCGCCTGATCGGGCAAGCGGACGTGATCGTGCATGACGGGCTGGTGTCCGCCGAAATTCTGGCGCTCGCGTCGCCCGATGCGGACTATATTTCCGTCGCCAAGCAGCGCAGCCGCCATTCCATGCCGCAGGACGCGATCAACGCGCTGCTCGTCGATCTGGCGCGCGAAGGACGCCGGGTCGTGCGCCTCAAGGGCGGCGATCCCTTCATCTTCGGGCGTGGCGGCGAGGAAATGGAGGCGTGCCGCGCCGCGAGAGTTCCGGTCGAGATCGTGCCCGGCATCAGCGCCGCCATCGGCAGCGCCGCGCAGGCGCAGCTCCCCCTCACGCATCGCGCCGCTTCGAGCGCCGTCAGCTTCGTCGCGGGCCAGTGCAAGGGGCTGACGGATCAGGACTGGTCGGGCCTTGCAGGCAAGGGCCGCACGCTCGTCATCTATATGGGCGTGGCGACCGCGCGCGCCATCGCAGACAAGCTGATCGCCGACGGCGTATCGCCGACGCTTCCCGTCGCGGTGCTGGAAAACGGCACCCGCGCCGACATGCGCACGCTGCGCACCCTGCTCGCCGACCTTGGCGACATGGTGGCGCGGGAGAAGGTCAAAAGCCCCGCCCTGATCGTGGTGGGCGAAGTCGCAGCCTATGCCGACGCGCAGGATGTGCTGGCGGGCTGGATG
The DNA here is from genome assembly GCF_003967075.1 of Sphingobium amiense. NCBI lineage: Bacteria > Pseudomonadati > Pseudomonadota > Alphaproteobacteria > Sphingomonadales > Sphingobiaceae > Sphingobium > Sphingobium amiense. Next base: position 1,220,224 of record NZ_AP018664.1, on the reverse strand, counting down.
AAGGAATATGGTTCGGAGATGCGTGCGTGAAGATTTTGACGGGCAATGATCTGGTGAGCGGCGACGTCATCTGGTGGGCGGGCGACGGCTGGTCGCGCCAGGTGAGCGACAGCGTCGACGTGGGCGCGCAGGGCGACGACCTCGCCCGGTCGGAAGAAGCCGCGCTGCGCGTGGTGGGCGCCTATGTCATCGACGCCAGCGTCACCGACGACGGCATTCGCCCCGCCCATATCAAGGACCGCATCCGTGCGCTGGGGCCGACCGTGCGCCCCGACCTGACCCTTAAACCGAACGATGCCGACGCCGGCAACTGGGTGATCTGAACCATGTATCGTTATGACAGCTACGACCAGTCGATGGTGGACATTCGTGTCGAGGAATTTCGCGAACAGGTGCAGCGCCGCCTGACCGGCGCCCTCACCGAAGACCAGTTCAAGCCGCTGCGGCTGATGAACGGCCTCTACCTCCAGTTGCACGCCTATATGCTGCGCGTCGCCATTCCCTATGGCACGCTGTCGGGCAGGCAGTTGCGCAAGCTGGGCGAAATCGCGGCGAAATATGACCGCGGCTACGGCCATTTCACCACACGGCAGAACCTTCAGTATAACTGGATCAAGCTGGCCGACGCGCCTGACATCCTCGCCGAACTGGCGAGCGTGGAGATGCACGCCATCCAGACCAGCGGCAACTGCATCCGCAATATCTCTTCGGACCAATATGCCGGGGTCGCCGCCGACGAACTGACCGATCCCCGCCCCTGGGCCGAACTGCTGCGCCAGTGGTCGAGCTTCCACCCGGAATTCACCTACCTGCCGCGCAAGTTCAAGATTTGCGTGATCGCGGCGGAGGAGGATCGGGCGGCGATGCGGCTGCACGATATCGGATTGAAGCTGGTGGAGCGCGACGGACGGATCGGCGCTGAAGTCTATGCCGGTGGCGGCATGGGGCGCACGCCCATGATCGCGCCGCTTATCAGGGACTTCGTGGGCGAAGACGAGATCATCTCCTATCTCGAAGCCTGCCTGCGCGTCTACAACCGCTACGGCCGCCGCGACAACAAATACAAGGCGCGGATCAAGATCCTCGTCCATGAACTCGGCGTCGAGGAATATAAGCGGCAGGTCGAGGAAGAATATGCGCATATGCGTGATCTGGGTCTTAACCCGCCGGTTGAGGAACTGGCCCGCATCCGCGCCTTCTTCGCGTCGCCCGCTTATGAAACCGGCCTGTCCGAAGAGGTCGATCGCACCGATCCCGCCTTCGCGCTCTGGGTCGACCGGCAGGTCGCCGCGCACAAGGCGCCGGGCTACGCCATCGTCAACATCAGCCTGAAACCGCTGACCGGCATCCCCGGCGACGCTTCGGCGGAGCAGATCGCGGCCATCGCCGATCTCGCCGAACGCTATTCGCTGGATGAGGTCCGGGTAACGCACGCGCAGAACCTCGTCCTGCCCCATGTGAAGAAGGCCGATCTGCCCGCGATATGGCAGGCGCTGGAAGATGTGGGTCTGGCCGAAGCCAATCTCGACCTCATCACCGACATCATCGCCTGTCCCGGCCTCGATTATTGCGCACTCGCCAACGCCCGCTCGATCCCGCTCGCGCAGAAGATCGCGCAGCGCTTCGCCGACGCGGAACGGCAGGCCGAACTGGGCGAACTGAAGCTCAAGATCAGCGGCTGCATCAATGCCTGCGGCCACCATCATGCCGGGCATATCGGCATCCTGGGCGTCGACCGGAAGGGCGTGGAAAATTTCCAGCTCCTGCTCGGTGGCTCCGGCGCGGAGGACGCCGCGCTCGGCCAGATCACCGGCCCCGGCTTTTCCGAGGACGGCGTGGTCGATGCGATCGAGAAGGTGACGGACATCTACCTCGCCCAGCGCGAGCAGGGGGAACGCTTCCTCGACACCTATCGCCGCATCGGCATGAAGCCCTTCAAGGAGGCGATCTATGGTTGAGTTCCTCTCCTTCCGCGACGGTGAAGCCAGTCAGGAACCGGGCGTCACGGTCGAATCCTTCACCGGCCAGTCCAACTCCACCGCCGTCCGCATCGAAGCGGGCGAGGATGCGCGCGAACTGCTGCCCTACCTCGACCGCCTGTCGCTCGTGGAAGTGAACTTCCCGGCCTATGGCGACGGGCGCGGCTATTCCGCCGCCCGCATCCTGCGCGAGGCGGGCTATGCGGGTGAGCTGCGGGCCGTCGGCGACGTGCTGGTCGACCAGATCAACGCCATGCGTCGCTGCGGCTTCGACAGTTTTCATCCCGCCAGACCGCTGGACGACGCTGCCGTCGACCGCGCGCTCAATCGCTACGCCGATGTTTACCAGAAGACCATCGACGGCCGCAGCCCCATCTGGGCCAAGCGGCACCCGGAGACATCAGATGGCTGAACCTGCCCGCCAGATCGACATCATCGACGCTCGCCCCGTCTTCACCCAGGCAGACGCCGACGCGCTCAACGCCCGGTTTGAGGGCGTGGACGCGCTGACGATGCTCAGGGCCGTGTTCGCGGAAAAGCTCGCGGGCAATGTCGGCGTCGTCTCTTCCTTCGGCACAGAAAGCGCGGTGCTGCTCGATCTGATCGCGAAAGCCGATCCGACCGTGCCGGTGATCTTCGTCGACACGCTCAAGATGTTCGCGGAAACGCTCCATTATCGTGATCTTCTGGTGAAGCGGCTCGGCTTCACCAACAGCAGTGTCGTCGCGCCCCGGCCCGAAGTGCTGGCGGCGAAGGACGAAACGGGCCTGCGCTGGTCCTACGATCCGGACGGCTGCTGCGACATCCGCAAGGTCGAGCCGATGAAGCGCGCCAAGGACAGCCTCGACGCGTGGATTTCGGGCCGCAAGGCGTTTCAGGCTTCGACCCGCAAGAACCTGCCCCGGTTCGAGGTCGAGGACGGAAAGCTCAAGATCAATCCGCTGGGCGACTGGACCAAGGCCGATCTCGACGCTTATTTCGTCGAGCACGACCTGCCCCGCCATCCGCTCGAAGCGCAGGGCTATCTGTCGATCGGCTGCGAACCCTGCACGTCGAAGGTGCTGCCGGGCGAAGACCCCCGCGCCGGGCGCTGGAGGGGCTGGGACAAGGTGGAATGCGGCATCCATTCGCCGGTTTCCCCGGTGGACAAGCCTGCCGTCGATCCGGACGATCCCGCGAACCTGCCGGTCTTCTGACCGGCGGGCCGCCTCACTCGTAGCTCATATCCTCATAGCCGTCCTCGGCGAGGTCGGAGAAGCGCGTGATCTTCGCGTCGAACTTCATGCGGATGCGCCCGGTCGACCCGTGGCGCTGCTTGGCGACGATGACTTCCGCCTTGCCGTAGATGCGGTCCATATTCTCGCGCCACGCGGCATAGGCGGTTTCGTCCTCGACCTTGGGTTCCTTGGCCGCTTCGTAATAATCCTCGCGGAACACGAACCAGACCATGTCCGCGTCCTGCTCGATCGAGCCGGATTCGCGCAGGTCGGAAAGCTGCGGACGCTTGTCCTCGCGCTGCTCGACCGCGCGGCTGAGCTGGGACAGCGCGAGCACCGGCACATGAAGTTCCTTCGCCAGCGTCTTCAAACCGCGCGAGATTTCGGAAATTTCGTTGACGCGATTCTCGTTGCCGCGCCCGGTGCCCTGAAGCAACTGGAGATAATCGACGACGATGAAGCCGATGTCGTGCCGCCGCTTCAATCGCCGCGCCCGCGTGCGCAGCGCCGCGATGGTGAGGCCGGGCGTATCGTCGATGAACAGCGGCAGTTCCTGCAAGTCCCGCGCCGCGCGGCTCAGATTCTGGAAGTCGGCGCGGCTGATCTTGCCCATGCGCAGCGCCTCGCCGCTGATGCCCGACTGTTCGGCCAGCACGCGCGTCGCGAGCTGATCGGCGGACATTTCAAGGCTGAAAAAGGCCGTCTTCGCGCCCATATTCTTTTCCGGCGGAATGCCGTCCGCATTATCGCGGACCCATCGCGACGCCGCATTATAGGCGATGTTGGTCGCGAGCGAGGTCTTGCCCATGCCCGGACGTCCCGCCAGGATCATCAGGTCCGAATTGTGCAGGCCGCCGATCTTGGCATTGAGGCTGTTGATGCCGGTGGTGATCCCCGAAACATGCCCGCCGCTGTTCAGCGCGCGCTCCGCGACCTGCACCGCCATGGTGGAGGCGGCGAGGAAGCTCTTGACCGATCCGCTCTCGCCCTCGCCCTCCGACACCTTGTAGAGCGCGACTTCCGCCGCCTCGATCTGCTCGCGGGGATTGACGTCCTCGCTCGTATCCATTGCGTTTTCAACCAGTTCGCGGCCAACACTGACAAGCTGCCGCAACAGCGCGAGATCGTAAATCTGGCTGGCGAAGTCTCGCGCACCGATCAGCGCCGCGCCATTGCCGGTCAATTGCGCGAGATAGGCCGCGCCGCCCAATTCCTTGAGCGCCGGGTCCATATCCAGCATCGGCTTCAGCGTCACCGGATTGGCCACCATGTCGCGATCCAGCAGACGCATGATCGCGTCATAGATGCGACCGTGCAGCGGCTCGAAGAAATGTTCGGCCTTGAGCTTGAGCTGAACATCCTCGGCAATACGGTTGTCGATCATGATCGCGCCCAGCAGCGCGGCCTCCGCCTCGACATTGCGCGGCAGTTCGGTGGCCCCGGCGTCGGGCGGCGTGATCTTCAGCAATTCAACCATGCGCCCTCTTTCCTCCCAAGGCTCCGCCTGTGCAAGGGGCAGGTTGGAAACCTTCTGTGGAGGCATCTGTGGATAAGTCGCGCTTGCATTTCCCCGCCCGCCGCCGCACTGACTGATCGCTTCGATTATGGCCGATCCCCGCATCATAGACATTCAGCTCGACCAGCGCACGATCCTGTGGCGCAACGCCGATGTGGAGCAGGAACGGCGGATCGCGATCTTCGATCTGCTGGAGGATAATCATTTCGCGCCGCAGCGCGTCCATGAGGATGGCTATGCCGGTCCCTACAAGGTGCTGCTGCGCGTCGAGGAAGGCCGTCTGGTGATCGAAATCCGGCGGGAGGACGACAGCCCGCTGGAAGCCCTGATCCTCAGCCTCGGGCGCTTCCGCCGCCCGATCCGCGACTATTTCGCCATCTGCGACAGCTATTATCAGGCGATCAGCAATGCGTCGCCGCAGCAGATCGAAACGGTCGACATGGCCCGCCGCGCCATCCACAATGACGCGGCGGAGTTGCTGAAGGAACGGCTGGAAGGAAAGATCGACGTCGATTTCGATACGGCGCGGCGTCTCTTCACGCTCATCTGCGTGCTGCATATCAAGGGATAGGGTCATCGGGGGGTTGAGTTTCGGGGGCATGTTCGTCCGTTTCGGGGCGGGGCTTGCGGCGGTCGCGGTGCTGGCGGCGGCGCTGTGGCTCTACGCGCGCGCTTGGACGCCCGACCGTGCCGAATATCCGACGCAGGGCGTGACGATCGACAGCGGCGACGGTCAGGTCGAATGGGACACGATCGCGGCGCAGGGCGCGGATTTCGCCTATATCCGCGCGACCGACAGCCAGGCTGCGCGCGACCCGGCCTTTGCCGACAACTGGCGCAGGGCGCGGCTGGCCGGGCTGCGCTACGGAGCCTTGGTGGAGTTCAGCCTGTGCCGCCCGCCCGCGGATCAGGGCACGGCCTTCATGACGACCGTGGCGCGCGACAATGCCGCCCTGCCCCCCGCCATCCGCCTCGCCTTCGACCCGCGCTGCACGGCCCGGCCGGGGCGCGACCGCCTGCTTTCGGATCTCAACACGCTGGTGAACCTGATCGAAGGCCATGCGGGCAAGCCGGTCCTCATCAACGTGACGGAGGATTTCAACGAAACCTATCGCATCGGCTCCGGCATCAACCGGACGCTCTGGCTCGACCGCAATTTCTTTCCGCCCGATTATACCGGCGGGCCATGGGTGATGTGGACAGCCAGCGACATGCGGCATATCGACGGCGTTGACGGCCCGGTCCGTTGGAATGTGGTGACGCCCTAATGCCTCATGACGCCCAGATGCAGCAGTTGATCGCCGCCGCGCGCGGGGCGATGACGCATGCTCATGCACCCTACAGCCGCTTTGCGGTCGGCGCAGCGGTACGGCTGACGGACGGCGGCATCGTCACCGGCTGCAATTTCGAGAATGCGAGCTACGGCCTGTCCCTCTGCGCCGAAACCGTCGCGCTCGCCAGCGTCAACGCGCAGGGGCGCCTTGCCGATGTGGAGGCCATCGCGGTCCTCGGCGGGGCGATGGACGGCGGCGCGGAAGCGCTCGTCACGCCGTGCGGCCGCTGCCGCCAGATCATGAACGAGGCGGAGCAGATGGCCGGCCGCGCGCTCGCCATCCACTGCGCCACGCCCGGCGGCGAGCGCATCCTCACCTTCACTCTCGCGCAACTCCTCCCCCACGCCTTCGGCCCCGCCGACCTCGGCATCGGCCCCCAGACAAAGAGCTGACCATCCATGTCCATCCTTTCCGACAAGTGGATTCGCGAACAGGCGCAGACGACCGGCATGATCGAGCCGTTCGTCGAAAACCAGAAGCGGGACGGCTGCATCAGCTACGGTCTCTCTTCCTACGGCTATGACGCGCGCGTGGCGGACGAGTTCAAGATCTTCACCAATGTCGACAGCGCGGTGGTGGACCCCAAGGATTTCGCCGCCAACAGCTTCGTCGACCGCAAGACCGATGTCTGCATCATCCCGCCCAACAGCTTCGCCCTTGCCCGCACGGTCGAATATTTCCGCGTGCCGCGCGACGTGCTGGTCATCTGCCTCGGCAAATCCACCTATGCCCGCTGCGGCATCATCGTGAACGTGACGCCGCTGGAGCCGGGCTGGGAAGGCCATGTGACGCTGGAATTTTCCAACACCACGCCCCTCCCCGCCAAGATCTACGCCAATGAAGGCGCCTGTCAGTTCCTCTTCCTCAATGGCAACGAGCCATGCGAAGTCAGCTATGCCGACCGGGCGGGCAAATATATGGGGCAGCAGGGCGTCACGCTGCCACGGCTCTAGCGTCCTCTACGTCGATTGGCGGCAAATGGCGGCAGCTTCGTTGACACAGGATAAGGCGGCTGGGGGGCCGCGCCGTAAAGGAACGGGCATGCGCATGCGGCTGGCCGCGGCGGGGCTGGCTCTCGCCATCAGCCTTCTCTTCACATCGCCTGCCAGCGCCACTCCGGCGTCACCCGATCCGCAACTGCAACAACGCCACCGCTTCGACATACACGTCCAGCCGCTGAACGAGGGGCTGCGACTGCTGGCAATGCAGTCAGGCGTGCGCATCCTCTTTTCCTACGATGTCGCCGCGTCGATCCGGGGACGCCGGGTCGAAGGTTTCATGTCGACCGAAGAAGCGCTCAGGCGCCTGTTACAGGGAACGGAACTCAAATATTCGCGGGCGGGCGTGGGCGTGCTGGCGATGCATTATCGCCAGCCGGCCTCCTGCGCCGCCCTTTCCGCCGCAGCGTCCGCGGCGTCGCCCGCCATCAGGGATTCAACCGTCGCCATGAGGCGCGGATCGGCGGACGCCGCCTGCCGGTAATCGCTCGTCTGCGCCGCGCCCGGCAGCGCCTGCTCGACGCGCCAGTCCTGCCCGTCGCGGCAGGCGACACCCGCCACCGCCCCGTCGAAGGTCCGGCACCAGCCGCCGCCTTTTCGACGAAAACTCAGGCCCATGCGGATCGCCGCCCCGTCCTGCGCCGACGCAAGCTGCCGGTCGAGCGCGTCAGCAAGCGGACCCTGCGCCACCATGACGCCATCCCGGACGCCGATGGGACCGGCCTCCCCGCCCGACATCCGGCCGATGCCAAGGCCCAGCACCAGACTGGCCGCAATCGCGCCGCCCATCGCCCATCCCGCCATCCGCCGCTTTGGACGGATTATGGGCGTCACCGTCGCCGCCTCTTCGAGCAAAGCCTGCAGGCGGGGCGGCACCGGCTCCTGCGCGACGGGCGCATAATGGGCCGATAGCTGCTCGCGCAACCGCCTATGGTCGGCCAGACGCGCGGCCAGTGCCGGGTCGTCCGCGACCGCCCGTTCCACCCGGCGGCGATTCACCTCGTCCAGTTCGCCATCGACCAGCGCGATCAGCATGGCTTCGTCGATCCCGCTCATGCCGCTTCTCCCATCATCGCGATCAGCGCCCCGCGCCCGCGCACCAGCCGGGACGTCAGCGTTCCCATCGGAATGTCCAGCACCGCAGCCGCCTCCTTGTAGGAAAGCCCTTCCACCAGCACCAGCGCGACCGCCTCCCGCTGTTCGTCGGGCAGCGCCTGCATCGCCCGGTCCACATCGGACAGCGTCACCAGCGCCTCGATCCGGTCGTGACCGGCGTCGCCGACATGCTCGCCCGCCTCCTCCGGCGCGAAGGTCCGCCCGGCCCGCTGCCGCGCCCTTGCCTCGTCGATCCACAAATTGCGCATGATCCGATACATCCAGCTATCGAGACGGGTTCCCGGCTGCCACTGGTCGCGCGCGCGCAGCGCCTTTTCGACCGTCGCCTGACACAGATCGTCGCCATCGGCGCGATCCCGCGACAGGCTGAGCGCGAAGCGCCGCAGCCGGGGCAATATCGCCAGCATGTCGCGTTCGAAAGACAATGCCGTCTCCGTCCAATCCTCGTTCCATGGATGAAACGCGCGGGCGCAGCCGTTTCATCCCGGACAATCAACTCCGATGGACATTTTTCTGCAATGGATCATTTTGACCGCGAAAGGACCGGCGATCACCCGATGAAATGGACACGTCCCTGGATGGCCGCCGGGCTGCTGCTCGTCGGTCCCGGCGCGCAGGCGCAATTGCTCCCCGGCGGCGGGATCGGCGACGCCGGGCGCATCGTCCCGGGCGTGATCGACCGGCTGGAAGAGGGCGTGGACGGCGCGGCGCTCGACCGGCTCTCTCCCACCCGGCTCGTCCGGCAACTCGCCGCCGCCCGGACGGCGCGGATCGACGCACTGGTGCGCGCGCATGGCGACCGGGTCGAGCTGGACGACCGGCGCGAACCCGCGCGGCGCGGCGTCATCCTGCTGACCGGAGCCAGCGAGGCGTCCTCGCGCGGCCTGCGGGCGGCCGGTTACGATATTACGCAAGAGGCGGTGGAAGGCATCGACCTGCCGATCCTGCGCCTCAGCGTGCCCACCGGCCGCAATCTGGCCAAGGCGTTGCGCGAAGTGCGTGCGCTCGCCCCCGAAGCGCAGGCGAGCGCCGACAATCTCTATTTCGCGAGCGGTCGGGCGGCCGCCGAAGGCAGCGCGCCGCTCGCCGCCAACCCGGTCGGCGGGAAGGCCGTGGGCCTGATCGACGGCGGCGTCGCGCGGCACCCTTCGCTCACGGGCGGCGTGGAGCAGCGCGGCTTTGCCGAAGGCGCGCCCCGCGCCAGCGCCCATGGCACCGCCGTCGCATCGCTCATCAGCGGCAACGGGGCGATCCGGGGGGCCGCGCCCGGCGCTTCGCTGCTGGTCGCCGATGTCTATGGCAACGATCCGGCGGGCGGCGGCGCGTTCGCCATCGTGCGCGCGCTGGGATGGATGACGGCGCGCGGCGTCAGGGTCGTGACGGTCAGCCTTGTCGGGCCAGCCAACCCACTGCTCGAAGGTGCGATCCGGCTGGCGCGGGAAAAGGGCGTCACGGTGGTGGCGGCGGTCGGCAATGACGGTCCCGCCGCCCCGCCCTCCTATCCGGCGTCCTACAGCAGCGTGCTGGCGGTAACGGGCATCGACGGCAGGGGACGAACGCTTCCCGAAGCGGGCCGTGCGCTCCATGTCGATTTCGCCGCACCGGGCGCCGACATGCGCGCCGCAGGCCTGAGCGGCGGCGCGGACAAGGTGCGCGGAACCAGTTTCGCCGCGCCGCTGGTGGCGGGCCGCCTGTTCCTGCGCGGCAGCCGGGACGCGCTGGCCGCCGAAGCGGACCGGCGCGGGAAACCGCCCGTTGTCTGCGGAAATTGCAGAAATATTGATTGAATAACAATGATTTGAAATTTTTTATCTCGTCCGGGATGAAAAATGCGACCTCCCCCGTTTTGCCTTCATCGCATCGAGAAACACCAAGGAGATGAGCGATGAAAGCGAAGTTTCTGATTGCCGCAACCGTTATTGCAATGACCGGCGTTGCTCCCGCTTCGGCCCAGTTGCTGGGTGGCAGCGGTGGCCTTGGCGGCACCGTTGGCGGCGCTCTGGGCGGTGGCGGCAGCGGCATGCTGGGCGGCACGCTCGGCGGCTCTGGCACCCTCGACCGCAGCGTCGATCTGGATCGTGGCAGTGTCCGCGCCAGCGGCTCCAAGCAGGCCCGTGGAGCGGGCGAAGCGTCGGTGACGCGCAATGGCCGCACCCGCAGCGCTTCGGGTTCGGCTGAAGGTTCGGCCAGCGGAAGCCTCGGGGTGGACGCCGTTGGCCTGAACGACGCACGCGGCGCTGTTGCCGGTGCGCAGGACAGGGTCGGCAGCGCCCGTGATCGCGTCACCGACACTGCCGGGGCAGCGCGGGATCGGGCAGTCCGCACGGCGGAAGCAGCCCGCGAACGGACTAGCTCGACCGCTTCGTCCGTCAGGGATCGCGCCGGAAACGCAGCCGCGAATGCCACCGGCGCCGTGGACAATGCCGCCTCGGTGAACGCCAGCGGCGAGATTTCGGGCAGCGGCCAGGGTTCGGCATCGACCGGCTCTGCTGCCCCGGCTCAGGCGAACTGACCCCCCTCACAGGAGATCAGGCCGGGCGGGCAAGTTGCGCCCCGCCCGGCCCCTCCGCCGCCTGAAACGGGAAGGCCGGCGATCCCTGCGGATCGTCGGCCTTATCCTTATGCTCCGATTTTGCGAGGCGTATCAGGCTACGGCTTCGACCATCGCCCGCGCCCGTTCCGTCGCGGTGCGCGTGTCGCCCGCCAGCTTCTTGACCTCGGTCGCAACGACCGCGAAGCCGCGTCCGGCCTCCCCCGCCCGTGCCGCCTCGATGGCGGCGTTGAGCGCCAGCAGATTGGTCTGGTTGGCGATCAGGCCGATCCCGTCCACGATCTCCACCAGCCCGTCGACCATCGCCCGCAGCTCCGCGCGCAGCATCTTCGAAGCGGTGATGTCGGCCGCAATCTTGAGGATGCGCTGCACCTTTCCGTCCGCATCGAACACGGGATTGTAGGTCGCCTGCAACCAGACGTCGCGTCCGTGCTTGGTGATGCGGCGATATTCGCCCCCGTCATGCACCCCGCGCGCCAGCTTCTTCCAGAATGCCGCATAGTCGGGCGATTCAGCGTCGCCCTTGTGGCAGAACAGCCGGTGATGACGCCCGGCGATGTCCTCCAGTGCATATCCCGTCAGGTTGAGAAACAGGTCGTTGGCCCACAGGATCGTTCCGTCTGGGGCGAACTCAATGACGGCCTGCGACTTGCAGATCGCGTCCCACGCGGCGTCCGGACTATGATAGCTTGCTTGGCCCACACAAAACTCCTTTCCCTCCGTTTAGGAAGGATTGGTAAACGAGCCATTAGCATAAAGCCGCGCTATTCCGCCGTTTTCCGGAAATGCGACGAACCGAAAATGGCCGGCCCGTCATCGGGGCCGGCCATCGCAGGGCTGAATTTTTTCGGGAAGGATCAGGCGACCTTGGCCTGCGGTTCCGCCACCTCGTCCGGATCGCGCAGCACATAGCCGCGGCCCCAGACGGTCTCGATATAATTGTCCCCACCGCATGCCAGCGCCAGCTTCTTGCGCAGCTTGCAGATGAACACGTCGATGATCTTGAGTTCCGGCTCGTCCATCCCGCCATAGAGGTGGTTGAGGAACATTTCCTTGGTCAGCGTCGTGCCCTTGCGCAGCGAGAGAAGCTCCAGCATCGCATATTCCTTGCCGGTCAGGTGCACGCGGTTGCTGTCGACCTCGACCGTCTTGGCGTCCAGATTGACCGACAGCTTGCCGGTGCGGATGACCGACTGCGAATGGCCCTTGGACCGGCGCACGACCGCATGGATACGGGCGATCAGTTCCTCGCGATGGAACGGCTTGGTGACATAATCGTCCGCGCCGAAGCCGAAGGAGCGGACCTTGCTGTCCATCTCGCTGATGCCGGACAGGATCAGCACCGGCGTCTGCACCTTGGCCGCCCGCAGCTTTTTCAGCACGTCATAGCCGTGCATGTCGGGCAGGTTCAGGTCCAGACAGATGATGTCATAGTCATAGAGCTTGCCGAGGTCCAAACCCTCTTCGCCCAGATCCGTGGTATAGACGTTGAAGCCTTCGGTCGTGAGCATAAGCTCGATCGCCTTGGCAGTCGTCGGTTCGTCCTCAATCAGCAGCACGCGCATATGAAGCCCCTTGGTGTCGCGGTCCGTTCACCCCACCAGAACGGTTTCGCATCGCAATCATTAACCAAAAAACTTCTGAAGGACAAAGGTTAATTTTTCCCTAACCCGCAGGAATCCACGAGTCGGTTGATTTTGAATCATATTTCAACGGCATAGCCTCGAAAAAAGGCAGGTAGAGTCAAGGTCAATTCGCCTGTGAAACGAGATTTTGCCCCTGTCCGGACAACTTCCTTTTAGACCAAAGTCTTAAAGAAAATCGCCGTCCCGATAAGCTTTTTCAGCAACCATGATGACGCGCGATGAAATCGAGCAGCGCTTCCACCCGCGCGGGACGCAGGCGCGAGGGTGGCGTCACCAGATGCAGCCCCACCGGCGGCGGCACCCAGTCGGTCAGCACTTCCTCCAGCTCGCCCGACGCCAGTGCATCGCCGACGATGAAGTCGGGCAGGCGGGCAATCCCCACACCCTCCCTCAGCGCAGGCAGCATCGCTTCTCCGCTGTTGACCGTGATCCGGCTGCGCACCTGCACCGTCACCGTCTGCTGGCCCGGCCCGGCGAAGCGCCAGACATCGGGCGTCGCGACGTTCGAGTAACAGAGGCAGTCATGCATGCCGAGGTCGGATGGGTGCTGCGGCCTGCCCCGTTCCGCCAGATAGGCGGGCGATGCCACCACATGCATGGTCACATCGCTCAGCCGCCGCGCGCGCAGCGAACTGTCGGGCATCTCCGCGATGCGGATCGTGGCGTCGAGGCCCATTTCGATGATGTCGATCCGCGCATCGGACAGATGCAGGTCGATGTCCACCAGCGGATGCGCCTTGGTGAACTGCGCCACCAGCGGCGCGATGCGCAGCAGCCCGAACGTCATCGGCGCGCCCAGCCGCACCACGCCCGACAGTTCCGCCGTCTCGTCGCGCGCCGCTTCCTCCGCCGCCTGGCCTTCCGCAAGGATGCGTTGCGCATGATCGACCAGCCGCCGCCCGCTTTCGGTCAGCGCCAGACGGCGGCTCGTCCGGTTGAAGAGGCTGGTGTCGAGATGTTCCTCCAGCCGGGTCACGGCCTTGGAGACGGTCGCCTTGGACACGCTCAGCGCCTTGGCCGCGTCGGTGAAGCTGCGATGCTCGACCACGGCGGCGAACATCGCCCATGCTTCGAAATCAGGTAAGCGCATCGGAAACAATCCGTTTCAAAACTGCCGGTTTATGAAACGATACTGACGACTAGATTGGAGGAAATCAAGCGCGGGACGAACCCTCCCGCCCGAAAAGGCACAGACCATGACCACCACCACGCAAAACCGGATCGAGCGCCGCCCGTTCGCGTCGCTGGGGCGTGCGGACCATGGCTGGCTCAACGCCCGCCACCATTTCTCCTTCGCCGACTATTATGACGAAGACCGCATGGGCTGGGGCGCGATCCGCGTCTGGAACGATGATGAGATCGCCCCGCGCTCGGGCTTTCCGCCGCACCCGCATGCCGACATGGAGATCATCACCTATGTCCGCACCGGGGCGATCACGCATCAGGACAGCCTGGGCAATCGCGGACGCACCGCTGCGGGCGACGTTCAGGTGATGTCGGCGGGCACCGGCATCCGCCACGCCGAATATAATCTGGAGGAGGAGAAGACCACGCTCTTCCAGATCTGGATCATGCCGTCGACGCGCGGCGGGCAGCCGAGCTGGGGCGCCAAGCCCTTCCCGGCGGGCGACCGTTCGGGCAGGCTGGTGGTGCTGGCCAGCGGCTATGACGAAGACCGAGACGCGCTGCGCATCCGCGCAGATGCCCGCCTGCTGGGCGGCACGATCAGGGCTGGCGAGAGCGTCACCTATGACAGCGCGGCGGGCCGCCACCTTTATATGGTGCCCGCGACAGGCCGCATCGACATCGACGGCCAGATCTTCGAAGCGCGTGACGGCGCGGCGATCATCGGCGGTTCCCCCGTGACGATCACGGCGCTGGAGGATGCGGAGGTCGTGCTCGTCGACAGCCTATGACCCTGTGGCTCGCCGCCGCTCCCATGGCGGTCGAGCCACGGCCGCCCGCGCATCCCCCCTTCCTCCGCGCGGGCGGCCTCCTTTTCCCCGAATAAGCATTGCCCATCCAAGGAGACATCACGATGGCTAAGGTTCTGGTTCTCTATTACTCCTCCTACGGCCATATCGAGGCCATGGCGAAGGCCGTCGCAGAAGGCGCGGCATCGGCGGGCGCTCAGGTCGACATCAGACGCGTGCCCGAAACCGCGCCGCTGGAAGTCGCGAAAAACGCCCATTTCAAGCTGGATCAGGAAGCGCCGGTCGCCACCGTCGCCGATCTTGCCGACTATGACGCGATCATCGTGGGCACCGGCACGCGCTTTGGCCGCATGTCGAGCCAGATGGCGGCCTTCCTCGACCAGGCGGGCGGCCTCTGGGCGCGCGGCGCGCTCAACGGCAAGGTCGGCGGCGCCTTCACCTCCACCGCGTCCCAGCATGGCGGGCAGGAAACGACGCTCTTTTCGATCATCACCAACCTGCTGCATTTCGGCATGGTGATCGTCGGCCTCGACTATGGCCACACCGAACAGATGGGCGTGGACAAGGTGCGCGGCGGCGCGCCCTATGGCGCGACCACCATCGCGGACGGCGACGGCAGCCGCCAGCCTGCTGCGGAAGAACTGGAAGGCGCGCGCTATCAGGGCCGCCGCATTGCCGAAACCGCGATCAAACTGCACGGCTGATCGTCAATATGGGCGGCTCGACGGACGCGCTGCGCCGCCCATATCCTATCGCACGAGGCCCGTCTAAAATCGCACCGTCACCCCCCGCTTTGCGTAAGGAAAGATCGGGAGACGGAAATTAAATGTCAAAACTTGCGGGAAATATGCGAAGTTAAGCGAAAGCGGCGTCAGGCGACCAGCGCCTCGACAAGCGCCTTGACCTTCTTCTGCCGCCATTGCGGCAAGGGAGCGATCAGCCAGTAGCCGAGCGATGTCGGCGTGGCGTCGCCCACCTGCCTCACCCGCCCGCCCGCAATGTCCGCCTGCGCCAGCAACAGCGGCACGCAGGCGCGGCCGAACCCGCTCGCCGCCGCCTCGATGGCAAGGCCTGCGTCGGCCACGCGGATCGTCGCGGGCCTGTCTTCCGCCGGACATCCGGGCCAGTCGACCCGCTGATCGGGACCGCCCGCCGCCGCTTCGACTGTCACATAGGCAGCCTCGCCGATCCGCACGCCCTCATGCTCTCCCGCCCCGTCAGCCAGCCGCACGGCGAGGTCCAGATTGGCCTCGGTGAAATCGAGCGCCTCGTCCGCGGCGATCAACTGGAAGCTCAGCTCCGGCTGGCTCGCGGCATAGGAGGCAAGGCGCGGCTGGAGCCATTTCGCGGTGATGTCGCGCGGTGCTGCAATGGTCAGCGCATGGCTCGACTGCCCCGCCTGCATGGCGCGCACCGCTTCCTCGAACTCCAGGAACCCGGCGCGCAGAGCATCCAGCCCCGCCTCCGTCTCCGGCGTCAGTTCCAGCCCCTTGGGCGTGCGGCGGAACAGCACCACGCCCAGCATATCCTCCAGCGCGCGGATCTGCTGCCCCACGGCAGCAGGCGTCACCGCCAGCTCGTCCGCCGCGCGGGTGAAGGACAGGTGGCGCGCCGCCGCGTCCAGCACGCGCAGGCCATTGAGCGGCAAATGGGTGCGCTTCATTCGGCCACCGCCGGGGCGATCAGGGCGAAATGGGGAATGGCGACCTCGAACGTCTCGCCATCCGCGCCGATCATGCGATATGCCCCCTTCATGGAGCCGGTCGGCGTATTGAGCGGACAGCCCGAAACATAGTCATAGCTTTTCCCCGGCTGCACCACCGGCTGTTCCCCCACCACGCCATCGCCATCCACCCGATGCTGCGCGCCGCGCCCGTCGGTGATGACCCAGTGGCGGGTCAGCAACTGCACCGGCTGGTCGCCCACATTCTCGATACGGATATGATAGGCCCAGAACCATCGGCCCCGGTCCGGCTCCGACTGTTCCGGCAGGAAAGTGACCGCGACATGGACTATGACGTCCCGCGTGGTCGCATGAAAGGGGAAGAGCGCGTTCACGGCGTCAGAAATGCGCTGCAAACCCCTCGCCCGTCAACGCCCTATCGCCTTGAGCGCCTGATCGAGATCGGCGATCACGTCATCGGGATCTTCCAGCCCGACATTGAGGCGCAGCATATCCTCGGTGATGCCGACTTCCAGCCGCGCCGCTTCCGCCATGCCATAATGGGTGGTGGACGCCGGGTGCGTCATCAGAGACCGCGAATCGCCGATATTGTTGCTGATATCGACCAGTTGCAGCGCGTTGAGCAGACCATGCGCCTCCGCCCGTCCGCCGCCGGTGTAGAGCGAGAAAATCGGCCCGGCCATTGCCATCTGCTTCATGGCAAGGGCGTGCTGCGGATGGCTCTCCAGCCCCGGATAGAGCACCTTTGGCAGCCGCGTTTCGAGGAAGGCGGCGACCTTGAGCGCATTCTCGCTCTGGCGGCGGATGCGCAGGTCCAGCGTCTCCAGCCCCTTCAGCACCACCCACGCATTGAACGCCGACAGCGTCGGCCCGGTGTTGCGGTGGAAGGGCAGCAGCACATTGTCGATCCAGTCCCGCGTGCCGCACACCGCGCCCGCGAGCACCCTGCCCTGCCCGTCCATCATCTTGGTCGCGCTATAGGCGACGACATCGGCACCGAACTCCATCGGCCGCTGCAGGGCGGGCGAAGCGAAGGCATTGTCCACCACGGTCGTGATGCCCCGCGCCCTGGCGATGGCGCACACGGCGGCGATGTCCACCACATCCATGGTTGGATTGGCGGGCGTTTCGAAGAAGAAGACCTTGGTATTGGACTTTGCCGCCGCTTCCCACGCATCGGTATCGCGCGCGTCGATGGTCGTCGTCTCGATCCCGAACTTCGGCAGCAGCGTATCGGTCAGCCAGCGGCAGGAGCCGAACGCCGCCTTCGCCGCCACCACATGATCGCCCGCCGACAACTGGCACAGCAGAGCCGCCGTCATCGCCGCCATGCCCGTCGCCGTGGCGCGGCAGGCTTCGGCGCCTTCCAGCAGGGCGATGCGCTGCTCCAGCATCTCGACGGTCGGGTTCTGGAGGCGGCTGTAGGTCATGCCGACCTGCTCGCCCGCAAAGCGCGCGGCGGCGTCCTCCGCGCGGTCGTAGCTGTAGCCGCTCGTCAGGAAGAGGGCTTCGGACGTCTCGCCAAACTCGCTGCGCGCCGTGCCGCCGCGCACCGCGAGGGTCGCCGGCTTCCAGTTCTTCGTGATCTCCCGATCCTGCCCGCTCTTCCGCTTCATATCGCTTTCCGCATATCCATCGTCACGCGCGGCGTCCCGCCGCCCAGTATCTCGGCCATCTGGCTCCTGTCGCCATTACCGCCCGACAGGATTACCGCAACCCGCTTGCCGCGCATCGCCTCTTTTTCCTGCATCGCCGCTGCAAGCGCCACAGCCCCCGCGCCTTCGGCAAGGTTATGCGTGTCCTCCCAATAGGCGCGGATGGCGTCGGCCACTTCATCGTCCGTCACCGCCACGAAGCGGTCGGCCCGCGGCCCGAAATAGTCGAGCGCCGCCTGCACCGGCGTGCACACCGCCACCCCATCTGCAAAGGTGTGCGCCGTAGGGCTGGAGATCAGCCGCCCGGCCTCGAAACTGCGCTTGGCGGCATCGGCATGCGCGGACACGACGCCGACGATCTTCGTCTTAAGGCCCAGCGCATAGCGCGCCGCAATCGTGCCGCACAGCCCGGACCCGCAACCCACGGGCACATAGACGGTGTCGATGTCCGCAACCGCCTCGAACAGTTCGAGACCGTAGCTGGCGACGCCCCGCACCAGTTCGTCATGATAGGGCGGCACCATGTGCAGCCCCTGCTCCGCTGACAGGCGCATGGCTTCCGCCTTGGCGCTGTCGAAATCATGGCCATGTTCGATCAGCGTCGCGCCGAACGCCCGCATCGCCGCATTCTTCTCCCGCGCATTGCCATGGGGCACAACGATGGTGACGGTGAGGCCCGCCGCTTTGGCCGCGCGCGCCTGCGCCTGTCCGTGGTTGCCGCGCGTCGCGGTGATGATCCCTCCGACTTCGGGGTGAGTGCGGCGCAGCCAGTCGATATAGGTGATGGCCCCGCGCACCTTGAAGGCGCCGGTCGGCACATGATTTTCATGCTTGACCCAAATGTCGCATCCGGTGCGCTGCGCCAGCAGAGGCCAGGCATATTGCGGCGACGGCGGAACCTGCGCATGCACCATGGCAGCGGCGGAGCGAAGGGAAGCGAGGGAAAAGTCGGTCATCCTGCGCCATTACCCGCCCGGTCGCCGGAGCGACAAGGACCGATGGCGCGCGACTGGCCTTCGTTAGGCGGCGGCGCGATCCCCCGCGCGCGGCAGCAGCGGGTGCAGATGCGCCTCCTCCCACGCCATGCGATCCATCAGCGCATTCTGCAATTCGATCACGGCTCGGCGATACCCCGCCCAGTCCTCCTCCACCTGCGCCGGTGTCCAGCGTTTGAGATGTTCGCTGTAACGCAGGAAAAGCGACACCACGGCACGGCCATGCTCGCAAGCGGTCTGGAGATCGCGCGTCGGCGTCTCGCTCCGCCGCATGGCGTTCACCGCAGCGTCCTCGCGGGCCATGTGGCTGCGGAACAGTTGCGAAAATTCGATCCGGCGCCGGGCGATGTCCGGCATATCCCGGCGGTCGAGCGCCTGAACGAAATCCCGCATGATGGTGCGGAGAGCGCCATGATCCTGCGCCAGTTGATGTTTCATGAAATGCGACCCCTTTTGATCCCTAGATCGGGGGAATCGCTTTCCAAATTCCTAATTTTTTGAAGAATCAGGAGAATTTAAAGCGATGCCAGCACGGCATCGCCCATTTCGACGGTCGAAAGCGATCCGCCAAGATCCGGCGAACGCGCCCCTGACGCCAGAGCGCGCGCCACCGCCGCCTCGATCCGGTCGGCATGATCGGACAGGCCCAGCGAATAGCGCAGCATCATCGCGGCCGACAGGATGGTCGCCAGCGGGTTGGCCTTGCCCTGCCCCGCAATGTCGGGGGCAGAGCCATGGATCGGCTCATACAGCCCCTGATTGCTGTCGTTGAGCGTCGCCGACGCCAGCATGCCGATGGACCCGACGCACATGCTCGCCTGATCGGACAGGATGTCTCCGAACAGATTGCCGGTGACGATGACGTCGAACTGGCCGGGGTTGCGCACAAGCTGCATGGCGGCGTTGTCGACATACATGTGGCTCAGCGCCACATCGGGATATTCCGCCGCAACCGCAATCACCACGTCGCGCCAGAGCTGGCTCGTTTCGAGCACATTTGCCTTGTCGACCGAACAGAGCGTGCCGCGCCGCGCCCGCGCCGCCTGAAACCCTGCATGGGCGATGCGGCGCACCTCCGCCTCGTTATAGGACATGACGTCATAGCCTTCGCGAAGGCCGTCGGCGGTGGTGCGGAAACCCTTTTCGCCGAAATAGACGTCGCCGTTGGTTTCCCGAACGATCAGCAGGTCGATGGCGGCCGCCACTTCCGGCCGCAGCGCCGATTCGCCGGCCAGTTCGGGGAACACCTTCGCCGGGCGCAGGTTGGAGAAGAGACCCAGCTCCTTCCGCAGCCCCAGAATCGCCTGTTCGGGACGCAGATGCCGTTCCAGCCCATCGCAATCGGGGTCGCCCACAGCGCCAAACAGGATCGCATCGGCGCGCCGCGCGATGGCGAGCGTCTCGGGTGGCAGAGGATGCCCCACAGCCTTATAGGCCGCGCCGCCGACCAGACCTTCCTCATAGGCGAGGCCGTCGATCCCCAGCGCGTCGAGCACGCGCTTTGCCTGCGTCACGATCTCGGGGCCGATGCCGTCTCCGGGAAAAAGGGCGATGAGCATGGCGGAACTCCTTTTATTGCGTGCCCGCCCCTTATGGAGACAGAGGCTTTCACGCAACCGCCCTTTTGAGGCGCTGGACCAGTCGCTCGCGCCCGGCCAGCACATCGGCGCGGCGGTCGGTCAGGATCGAGCGTTCGAGGAAGAAGCCGGTCAGGCGCAGTCCGTCGATAATCTGGTCCCAGTCGCCCATGCCCCCTTCCAGCAGAAAGGGCGGGAGCGGCAGAAGGCGGCTTTCGTAACCCAGCGCCCCGGCACGGCTGACCGCGGCGGCGCTGCGCGGGCTGACGAAGGCGAGGTCGACTGCCTCCCCCGTCGCCGCGCAGCGCGTCAGATCGAGGCCAAAGCCCATTTCCGCCAGCAGCAGCATCTCATATCGCACCAGCGCCGCAGCCCATCCGCGTGCGGCGGGCGCGGCTTCCACTGCATCGAGCAGGCCGGACAGCGCCTGATGAAGCGCCGGGTGCGGCGTTCCCTCCGACAGCGCCACCGCCGTCAGCGCGCAACTCCATTCGATTGCGGCCGCGGGAAGCGGCTCGCCATGGAGGGGCGCGCGGCTATGCGCCAGTTCCACCGTCAGGCCCGCAAGCTGATCGTCCGTCCGCGCCCGAAATTCCGCCATAACCACATTGCCCGGCAGCAGCACGGGTCGCGCAGCCCGTGACCGCCCGCCGCGCACATAGCCGGGCAGCAGCCCGTGACCGGGCGTCAGCAGCCGCGCAATCGCGCCATACTCGCCATGCTGGCGCACGGCGCAGATGATGGCGGAAGTGGCGAGCGACGGCATGCATCAAGGCATAGAGCGATCGTCCGCCCGGCGATAGGCGCCAGCGCTCTCACGCGGTGACAGCCGGAGCCTTTCACCCGTGGAAATAGTCGTAGACCTGCTGCGCCACCGCCTTCGATACGCCGGGCGCGCGTTGCAGGTCTTCCAGCGCGGCGTCGCGCACTGCCCGCGCGGTGCCGAAATGCATCAGCAGCGCCTTCTTGCGG
The DNA here is from genome assembly GCF_003967075.1 of Sphingobium amiense. Classification (NCBI taxonomy): domain Bacteria; kingdom Pseudomonadati; phylum Pseudomonadota; class Alphaproteobacteria; order Sphingomonadales; family Sphingobiaceae; genus Sphingobium; species Sphingobium amiense. The sequence goes on along the minus strand of NZ_AP018664.1, from coordinate 1,199,050 downwards.
GCGGGGCCGATGCCCGGCACTTCATCCAGCGACGACACGGTGATCGCCTTGCTGCGCTTCGCCCGATGCGCGCCGATGGCGAAACGGTGCGCCTCATCACGCAGGCGCTGGAGGTAGAAGAGGACGGGGTGGTTCAACGGGAAGGTGATTTCCCGCCCGTCCATCAGGTGAAACACCTCGCGCCCCTCGCGTCCGTGATGCGGTCCCTTGGCGACGCCGATCATGGTGACGTCCTCGATCCCCATTTCCTCCAGCATCGTGCGGGCGGCAGACAATTGTCCCTTGCCCCCGTCGATCAGGACGAGGTCTGGCCATTCGCCGCTCTCGCGGTCGGGATCTTCCTTCTGGGCGCGACCGAAGCGGCGCTCGAACATCTCGCGCATCATGGCGAAGTCGTCGTTCGACGTTTCAGGATTCTTCATGTTGAATTTGCGGTAAGCGCTCTTGCGGAAGCCCTCCGGCCCGGCGACGACCATCGCGCCGAGCGCATGCGCGCCCTGAATATGGCTGTTATCGTAGATTTCTATCCGGTCGGGCACGCCCTCAAGCCCGAAGGTCTCGACCAGCTCATCCATGATCCGGCCCTGACTGGTCGTTTCTGCGAGCCGCCGGTCGAGCGCCTCCACTGCGTTGCGCTGCGCCTGTTTGATGAGGCGGGTGCGCTCGCCGCGCTGGGGCACTTCGATCCGGACTCGGCTGCCGACACGCTCCGTCAGCGCCTGCGCCATCAGTTCGCACTCGGCCGGTTCGCGGTCGGCAAGGATCAGCCTGGGCGGCGGCACTTCCTCGTAGAATTGCGCCATGAAGCTCTCCAGCACTTCCTCCGTCGCGACTTCTGCCGTGTGCACGGGGAAGAAGCTGCGATGCCCCCAGTTCTGGCCGCCGCGAATGAAGAAGGCCTGGATGCACATCGCGCCGCCTTTCTCCGCCAGCGCGAAGATGTCGGCGTCGCCCAGCCCCTCCGCATTGATCGCCTGACTGCCCTGAATGAAGGTCAGCGCCTTGAGCCGGTCGCGGATCACCGCCGCCTGCTCGAAGTCCATGGCGTCCGAAGCCTGCTGCATCGCCGCGCCGAGCTTCTTCTGCACGGCGGTCGACTTGCCGCCGAGGAAGTCCTGTGCATCACGCACCAGCTCGGCATAGCCCGCTTCGTCGATGCGGGCGACGCAGGGAGCCGAACAGCGCTTGATCTGGTAGAGCAGGCACGGCCGCGAGCGGTTGGCGAAGAAGCTGTCGGTGCAGGACCGCAGCAGGAACAGCTTCTGCAACGCGTTGATCGTCCGCGTCACCGACCCGGCGCTGGCGAACGGGCCGTAATAGCGGCCCTTCGCCTTGCGCGCGCCGCGATGCTTCTGGACGCGCGGAAAGGCGTGATCCTCCCGCAGCAGAATGAAAGGGAAGCTCTTGTCGTCGCGCAGCAGCACATTGTAGGGCGGGCGGTAGCGTTTGATGAGCTGCGCCTCCAGCAGCAGCGCTTCGGCTTCGCTGTTGGTGGTGACGATGGTCATGCTGCGCGTCTGTGCGACCATGCGCTGAAGCCGCTTGGGCAGGCGGTCGACCTGCGTGTAACTGGCGACCCGGTTCCTGAGCGCCCGCGCCTTTCCCACATAGAGCACATCGCCGCGCGCATCCTGCATGCGATAGACGCCGGGGCGCACCGGCAGCGTCTTGAGCACCAAGCGGATCGCCGCCACGCCGGCGTCTATATCCGGCTGGCTGCCCGTGACGGTGTAGGTGGCCTTGTCTTCGTTAAAACGGTCGGGAGATTGCGGGCCGGACATGGATGTCAGATAGCGCCGCCGCGCAGTTTGGCAATGGCAGGCCGGCCGCTAGAACGGGATGACGGAGCCGTCCCAGGCGAGGCAGCGGCCCGATTGTTCCGGGGTCAGACCGTCGATCACCTCCAGCAGGCGCTGCGCGGCGTGGTCAGCAGAAAACAGCCGGTCCTTTGCCACAGCGCGCTGGAACGGCGCCGACAGATCCGTATCGACCGTGCCGGGATGCAGCGTCACAGCGATCGCCTCCGGATTGATGCGGGCAAGCTCAATCGCAATATTGCGCACGATCATGTTGAGCGCCGCCTTCGATGCGCGATAGGCGTGCCAGCCGCCGAGCCGATTGTCCGAGATCGACCCCACACGCGCCGAAAGCGCCGCAAAGACGAACCGGCCCGTTCGCGGCGGGCTGACCAGCATATGTCTGGCGATCAGCGCAGGCCCGGTCGCATTGATCGCGAAGAGCCGCGCATAGGCGTCCGCGGTCTGTGCTTTCAGCGACTTTTCAGGCTGGATGCCATTGCCGTGAAGCATGCCGGTCGCCACGATGATGAGGCGCGGCGGGGCATCCGCCATCATCATGGCGGCCTTCGCCAGCGACGCCTCATCTTCAAGGTCGAAGAGAAATGGTCTGACCTTCCCGCTCGCCTTCATCGCGGAACGTGCGCCTGCATAGACGACGGGCACATCGGCCCGGTCTGCCAGCCGTGCGGTCAGCGCCGCTCCGATACCGCCGCTCGCGCCGAAGATACATGCGGACAGATCGCCCATGATGACAGGTTAGTACGCGGCAGCCTCTGCCGCCATGTGCCCGATCGGACAGTCAGAGCGCGCATCAATGCAAAAGGGCCGGCGCGACGAACGCACCGGCCCTTTTGCGATAAACCGACGACCGGTCAGTTGACCGTGCCGATGCCCCCGATGGCGCGATCGACCAACGCCTTGTCGGCCTGCGCGTCATGCCCCTGCGCGATCAGCGTCGTGGCCGCGACCGTCGCGGCATTCACCGCCCGCGCGCGGATACCGGCGACCGCAGCCCGTTCCGCAGCGCCGATCTTGTCCTCCGCCATCTTCTGCCGGCGAACCACCAGCGCGTCCGCATTCGCCTTGGCATCGGCAATCAGCGCCTCGGCTTCATGCTCGGCAGCCTTGCGCAGCGCTTCGGCCTCACCGGCGGCGGCGGAGAGCTTCGCTTCATACTCGCCCTTGAGCGCTTCGGCTTCGGCGCGGAGCCTGGAGGCTTCCGCGAGCTGCTCCCTGATCTGGGCGATGCGCCCATCGAGAGCGCCGCCTATCAGCGCGGGGACTTTCTTGACCAGCAGGATCAGGATGAACACCGCCATGGCGAGGCTGACCCACGCCGTTGCGTCCATGCCGACTGCCTTGGGATCGGTGTGCGGCGCGACGCCTTCGTGCGCCACGGTGCCGACCGGCTCCATCCCCTCGGAATGGATCGCCTGATCGAGGTTCGGCGCCGTATCAGCGCCGTGCTGCTGTGCTGCTGCCTCAGCCATGGGCCAGTGCCGCCTTTACTGCGTTGCGGGCCGCTTCGTCCGACGCTTCCACGCCGGAAATGCGCGCCACCATGTCGCGTGCCGCATCGGCAGCGACGGTTTCGATCTGCGCCAGCGCCGCGTCACTCGCCGCCCGGATGCGTGCTTCGGCGGCAGCGATCTTCGCCGCTGCTTCGGCATCGGCAGCGGCGAGCTGCGTCTCCGAAGCCTTGGCTGCGTCCGCCTTTGCCTTGGCCACCACCGCCTGAGCGGTCGAGCGGTTCGCGGCATCGCGGACCTTGTAGTCAGCTTCGGCTTCGTCCGCGCGGGCGAACGCCGCCTTGGCCGCGTCCAGATCGCCGCTGATCTTCGCATCGCGAGCGTCCGCCGTGCCCTGCACCTTGGGCACCATGCCAAGGCCGATGACGAAGAAGACGAAACCGAACGTCAGCAGCAGCCAGAAAATCTGGCTGGCATAGGTATCGGCGATTTGCGCGATTTGAGGCATCTTACGGGTCCGTCCGGTCAGAGGGCGGTCAAAAATTCAGAGGATGCGGGCGGTGGGACGTCTATCACGCCGCTCCGCCCGCTTCCAGATCGGGCTGTTCAGGCCACGAACACCAGGATCATGGCGATAACGAACGCTAGCAGACCCAGAAGTTCCGCCGCGGCGAAACCGATGAACAGGCGGCCCTGCTGGCCGTCGGCAGCGCCCGGATTGCGCAGCGCGCCTTCCAGGAAGCTGCTGAACACGTTGCCCACACCGAGGGCGGCGATGCCCGCACCGATTGCGGCCAGGCCAGCACCGAGCAGCTTTGCGGCTTCTGCGTCCATGTCGTAAACTCCCTTGTTAAATCAGAAAAAGGTTGAGGAATGAGGTTGAAATCTCAGTGCAGATTCTCGGCGTCGTTCAGATAGACCGAGGTCAGCAATGCGAACACATAGGCCTGGATGACCGCGACCAGCATTTCGAGGGCGCTGATCCCGACCATCAGGATGAAGCTGGCCGTGCCGACCGTGAAGCCAAGCGCCGGCGAGGCATTCGCGCTGTTGATGACAAAGCCAGCCAGCACCTTCAGCAGCACGTGGCCCGCGGTCATGGCGACGAACAGTCGCAGCCCGAGACTGAACGGCCGCACCATGAAGGACACGAGTTCGATGAAGAAGAGCGGCACCACCATCAGCGCCGGGGTGCCATGCGGCACGAACAGCGAGAAGAAGTGCAGGCCATGCTTCCAGAAGCCGACAATCAGGACGATCGAAAAGCTCATGATCGCGAGCACGCCGGTCGCCGTGAAGTGACTGGTGAAGGTGAAGGGGTGCAGCCCGAAAAGGCCGAGCGGCAGCAGACCCAACAGGTTCGCCAGCAGGATGAACATGAACAGCGAGAAGACGTAGGGAATATATTTCCGGCCTTTGTCGCCGATATTGGCGATCAGCAGGTTCTTGATGAAGCCGGTCATATATTCGACCGCCATCTGCCAGCGGCCCGGCACCAGCTCGCGCTTCATGCCGCCGACCACGAAGATCCACAGCACGACCGCAGCAGCGACCATGTAGAGCGCGCTGTTGGTAAAGGCGATGTTGAAGCCGCCGATCGACAGATGATCCGTACCGAACAGAGGTTCGATGGCGAATTGATGCATCGGATCGATTTTGCCGGATTCTGCCACGTTGACCCCTGTAACGCTTCGCTGGTCGGACTAGGGTGAGGACGGTCCCTGTTCGTCGGGACGCTTCACCGTCGTCAATCTGATGATGTTCCTGAACGCCGCCACGATCCCGAGACCGAGGAAGACGAGCAGAAGCCATGGGGATGTGCCGAACAGCCTGTCCAAGACCCAGCCGATCAACGCACCGCCGACAAGACCGCCGATCAGTTCCGCAAGCACCCTGTTGCCGAGGCGAGACCCGTCGTCCGCCTGCTGCTCCGTGGCCCCCTGCCTGATCTTTTCGGCGCGCTCGGCCTTCGCGATCCGCTTCTCAAGGGAAGCGATGCGCGAGTCCTCGCCCGCCGGGTCGTGTCCGGGTGTGTCCGCTGCCATGATCCTGCTCCACAAGGGGTCGATCCCCGTGGCAAGTCGGCATGGCGCTTGCGGCTGCACCCGTCAAGGCGGGGTCGCTTTAGAAAGGCAACGGAGGAGTGTCAACCCGCCTGAAAGCAGGAAAATTCCGGACTTTTCCCATCGCCGTCCGATCCTTGCATTTGCCTGATTTCCTATTTAGCTAAATGCGCATGGACAGGATCTTCAAGGCGCTGGCGTCCGAACCGCGCCGCCGCATTCTTCGGTATCTGGGCCATGAGCCGATGACGGTGGGGGAAATCGCCGACAATTTCGAGATGACGATGCCGTCCATCTCGAAACATCTGGCCGTGCTGCGGGACGCGGCCCTCGTGCGCGAACAGAAACATGGGCAATATGTTCTCTATTCGCTGTTGCCCGATCAGTTGACGGGGCAAATTTACGCGTTTCTGTCGGACTTTTGTCCCGACGCGCGCGCAATCATCGAAAGTCGCAAAGGAAGGCGTAGCCGCCCTCAGGCTCCGGCGCAGTAGGACGGCAGGCCGATCGGGTCGGCACCCTTGGTCTGCCACCCGCCAGCGCCAATCCGATAGACCTGCCCCTGTTTCAGCCGCCCCAGCGTCTGACACGCCGTTGCCGCCGCGACATCCTGCACCGTCACGCCGCGCTGGCTCGCCAACTGGGTATAGGCGGCGCGGCGCTTGATGTTGATGGCGTCAACCTCCGTGCGCACGTCCGCGCCGACCGATCCGGCGATGCCGAGATAGCCATCGGCCTGCTCGCCCACCGCTCCGGCGTTCATCGCGGCGGCCACCGCACCCGACTGCGCCCGCGCGGGGGCGGAAAGCATGATGCCGCCAGCCAGCGCGACAGCGGCACCGGCGGCGATCAGGATGATCTTGCTTGTCATTGCGGGAACAGCTCCGGATTGTTCTGGATGAGCGACTGCGCGTCGCGTTGGAGGCGGACGACGACTTCCTGCTGAACCTTGACGTTCAGGTTGATCTCGATGGGTTTGTCGGGTGCCTTCACCTGAATGCATCCCCCCAGCGACAGGCCTGCGATCCCGGCCATGATGAGTGCGCGTGTCTTCATTTCGGTTCCCCGTTTCGCATAGTGTCGCTGTCCAAAGGCTGAACCGCAAGCCCCTGCGCGCCTTGCGCGCGCATCTTTTCCTGCGCCTGCCTGCCGATTTCGTCCCGGATCGTCTGCGTCGGGTCGATATAGGACTGCGCGGTTTTGAGGAGGCCGCGGAAAGGCGCGGCGATCTTCACGTTGAAAATGAAGGGCAGACCGGTGAAATTGCGGACCAGCCCCGCCGGGGCATCGCCGATCTTTCCGCGGTTTACGCCGTTGAAAACGACATTCGTCACCATCTCGCCATCGAGCGCGCCGTCCATCAGGATGCTGAGGCATTTATATTGCAGATCCTTGAGAGCGTCGAAGGCGATCCTGCCCATCGCTCCCAGATTTTCGTTCGACACCGGTCCCACATAGGACAGAACGCCGCCCTGCCTCTTGGGATCGCAGGGGATGGTCGGCAGCACGCCTTCGGGCATGACAAGCGGCGGCAGCCCCTGCTGCCGCGCGACCAGAACGCCGCCCGCGATACGCCCACCCTGCGCGTTGAAAATGAGCGGCATGATGCCATCGAACGTGCCTGTCGCCGACACATTCTCCAGCTCCATCGCCTGAATGAACGCCCCGGCGTCGAGGCCGATGACGCGAAATGTCAGGTAGCGGTCGACATCCGCCGAAAAATCCATGGTCGTGGGCAGCAGCACCAGTTCCCCGCCGGAAAAGGGCCAGCCGCCCCCTTCGATCCGCACCTTCTGCCCCGGTTCCAGATGATAGCGTACGATGCCGTCGCGCACTTCAACGCCCGGATTGACCGACCTGATACGCACCTCCTGCCCCGGCGCGCTGACGAGGCCGATGAGGTCGGTGAAGCGGATTTCGCCCGAAAGCCCCTCGACCGGGCCGAACGCGGCGGCGAGGCTGGCATTGTCGGTGCGGAACGTGCCGGTGCTGGTGACATTGGCGCCGGTCCAGTCGATCCGGCCCGTGCCCGTCACCGTGGCCGCGACATTGGCGATGACGCCGACCGTGAGGTGCGTCACCTCCTCGGGCTGGAGCGACGGTCCGAACTTCAGGCCCGGCACATTCAGGTCGGCATGTCCGCGTCCGCTGCCAAGATCATGCGCGATGGCGACGTCCGCAACCTTCACCCCGCCGCGTCGGGTGGTGAGCGTGCCCGCCGCATCGATGCGGCCGCCCTTCATCGTGAGCCGCGCGTCAGGGATGGCCAGCGGCTCGAACCGCGCCGGCAACGCTGCATCGCGCACCTCCGTCGCCGCACGCAGGCTGAGCGCTCCGGATGCGAAGCGCCAGTCGCCCTTCCCATCCTGAAGGATCAGCGGCACGGACCCGATCTGGCCGCCCATGCCGCTGACCGTGCCGGTAAAGCCCTGCGCACCCGGTCCGCCTTCCAGAGCCGCAGCAGACAGGCGCACCGGCGACTCGCCCGCACCGATACGCAGAGCGGCGCCGGACAGCGCAACGCGATTGCCGCGGAGTGCGAAGGTGGCCCGTTTCGCATCGAACCGCATCGGACTGCCGCCGTTCCGGCCATTTAGTGCCAGACCGCGTGCGGAAAAGCCTCCGTGCAGACCGGATTGGTTCAGCGTCAGCATCGCGCCGCCCTCCAGCGGACAGACTTGCTGGCGCGTCGGGCCGGCCATGAAGCTGGCATAGCGCAATTCTTCCCACGCCACCGTCGCGCAGTCCGGATTGATCGCGACCGATCCGTCCGCGGCGATTCGTCCGCCGACCGGCAGGACCAGTGCGCGCACGCGACCGTCCGGCAACGGTCCATCGAGCCGCGCTGTTGTAGCAAATCGCGTCGCGCCGCCCCTGTCCGCGACGAACCTCACGCGGTCGACCGCGAGCCGGGCATCGCCTGCGGCATAGGGGTCGAGAAACAGATCGCCGCCAAAGCCGCCCGCAGGACGCCGCGCCAGCCGCAAGGCTCCATGCGGCAATCCGCCGCCGCCGGTGGTGAACGACCCGTCGAGCGTCCAGTCGATGCCACCTCGTCTGCCGGGCCATAGCAGCGCAAGACTGCTGCCCTGCCCTAGGCCAAGCCGCGCACCGCTGACCGAAGTAAGCGCCGCATGCGAAATCGTGAGGCTGCCCCGACCGCCCGGCTGATGAAAGGCGAAGCCCGCCCGCAGGCGGTTCGCACGCTCCGCCTGCCGGACCGAGGAGGCGATACGTTCGACCAGTGGCCCGACCGGCGTCGCCCGGCTGCTCGCCACAAACGATGCCATTGCATCCCGCCCCGTGCGTCGCAGGTCGCTCGCGCTCAACTGGCCGCTGGCGCTGATCGCATCCCGGCCCAAAGCCCATTGCCCGCGCAGCAGCGCGTCGCGCATCCCCACGCCCGCTCCGCCCAGCGCCTTGGCCGCGACTGTCGCGCCGCCTTTCGTGCCCTTTGCGGACCCTTCGAACGACAGGCGGCCTTCCGGCCTTGCGAGCGTGACCATGCTGACGCGCATGGCTTCGCCCTTGAGGTCGGCCTGCCCTTCCCAACGTTCCATCGCCGGGCCGAGGGTGAGGTCGATCAAGCCCTCCGGTCGCGCAAGGCTGAAGCCGGCGGCCGGGCAGCCGAGCGCTCCGGCCTGAACCGGACCTTTGATGCCGGGACGTCCCGCTCTTGTCGTCACGTCCAGCATCGCCCGAACGGCGGTCGCACCGCATCCGCCAGCGCTGGCCTTGACCATCGCGGCGGCCAGTCTGCCGCTGAACCCCGAGCGCAGATTGCCGCTGCCGTCGATCTGCATTCCCACCCGGCCCGCATCGGTGTCGAGCGTCAGGCGCGCGTCGCGCAGGCCGAGCACAAGGTCCGGAAGGCTGAAAGGCTCTTTTGAAGCGGGGTTGCGAAACTTGTCGACCTCCCCCAGCGCCAGCGCGCCATCGCGGATCGCGCCGCGCAATCTGACGCCGCCTGCCCGCACCGCCGCGACCTGCGGCGTCAGTCCGGCAAAAGCGATGTCCACCTCCACCCACCGCGCCGTCAGATCGGGCCGCGCCGGATCGCCCAGCACCAGATTCTCGATCCGCTGGGTTCGCAACCCGACATCGACCAGATCATAATCCGCCCGGACATCCCGCCGGGCCAGTTCGCGATTGACGAAATTTTCGGCGATAGGGGACCGCTGCGTCCACAGGGCGACCAGAACCAGAGCGAGCGAACCCGTGCCGACTCCCAGCCAGCGCGCCCACCCCCGGCGCACCCTGTCTTCGCCGTCCGTTTCTTCCATTCCTCTGGTCAACCCCGGCTTACGGCCCTGTGCGTCCGTGACGCATCCATAACGTCCGGCTCTCTCTAAATATCCTTGCCGCTCAAATCCGCAACGCATAGCGTCGAACGAGAGGGGCCGAAGGCAGACGGGGGATTTAAGTCACTTGGCCGAAAAGGATAGCAAAGTAGCGCATGATGGCGCAGGCCATCGCGCGCGCCTGCGTCAGAAGCTGGCGGACAGCGGCGGCGAATCGCTGCATGACCATGAGCTGATCGAATATCTTCTGGCGCTTGCCATTCCGCGCCGCGACACCAAGCCGCTGGCCAAGGCGCTGCTCCGCGAGTTCGGCGGCATCGGGCGTCTCATGGCCGCGGACTGGGCGCAGATCGCACGCGTCCCCGGCATGGGCGACACCAGCATCGCGGCAATCAAGATCGTGCAGGCGACCGCGCTGCGCATGCTGCGCAACGAAGTGGCCGCGCAGCCCGTGCTGGCGAGCTGGCAGGCGCTGCTCGACTATCTGCGCGCCGACATGGCCTATCTGACGGTGGAGCGCGTGCGTGTGCTGCATCTCAACAGCCGCAACATGCTGATCCGCGACGATCATATGGGGGACGGGTCGGTCGATCAGGCGGCGATCTATACGCGAGAGGTTATCAAGCGCGCCATCGACCTTGGATCGGCCGCCCTCATCCTCGTCCACAACCATCCCAGCGGATCGCCCGAACCCAGCCGGCAGGACATCGACGTGACGCGTCAGATCATCGACGCGGGCAAACGGCTCGGCATCGGCGTGCATGATCATATCATCATCGGAACGCAGGGCCATGTGAGCCTGCGCGCCAAGGGGTTGCTCTGACGTCAGGCAAGCCACCACCGCGCTGTGGGAGAGCGCGCAATCAGGATCGAAAGCCCCCACGGCCCCGCCAGCGCCAGAACGAGCAGCCATGGCTTGCCGAGATATGGCGTCAGATAATGGATGATGGCGACATGGAGATACATGATCGTCAGCGAGGCCCGGCCCAATGATGCCAACGGCGCGGCAAAAGGCGCAATCCCCATGGAGAGCCGGAAGATCAGCAGCGACGTCGCCACCCCCGCCGCGATGGACAGCAGCGGCGCACCATAATTCGCCGCCTTCATATTGAGCGTCGGGACCAATCCCGCCAGCCCGACGATGGCGAGAAGGGCCAGCGGCAGGAGCATCGCGCGATGCCAGCCCACTCTTCCCCACACCAGTCCGGCCCATAGCAGCACAACCGCCATCGGCACGGTCAACAGGCCCAGCGGCGATGCCTGCGTCCACCAGCCAAGGACGTATGCGGAGGCCAATAAAGGCGGAAGCGTCAGGGTCCACCTGCGGTCGAACGGGTCGGGCGAACGGCTCAGGATCAGGTTGAAGAGGATGCGCGCGCCGACAAGGCAGGGCACGAACCAGAAGATCGTGAACGGACCCCGAAGCCAGGAACCGCCCAGCAGGATCGGCAGGACATCCTCCGGCCACCGGTGAAAGATCGGCACGCCGCCCTTCGCCCGCTCGATGATCTGGTCGGCGAGGATCAGCAGCAGCAGCCAGGCGGCGTAGGGGCGCATCTGCGTGACGGCCAGCCGCCGCGCGAACGGACCGGCAGGCTGGGGCCGCGCCAGCATCCCGGATAGCAGGAAGAAAAGCGGCATGTGAAAGCTGTACATGGCGCCGCGCAGGCTGCCCCGCGTCCATACATGGCCGACCACGACCGCCACTATGCCGATGCCACGAGCGACATCCACCCAGTCGAGCCGCTCCGTTGCCGGGCGCGGCCTGCCGTCCTGTTCCCCCCTGTTGTCCATCGCCACCACGACCTATAGGAAGGCGCGATTGCGTCAACCGCTCACCCCCTTCCGATCGGACTTCCATTTGCCTCTGCTTACCGACCATGTGCTGTTCATAGACGGCGAGGCGCTGATCCTCGATAAACCTTCGGGCCTCCCGGTGGACGCCCCGCGCGATGGGTCGATGTCGCTGGAAAATCATCTGTCGTCGCTGACGTTCGGCTTTCAGCGCTGGCCGCTGCCCGTTCACCGGCTTGACCGGGATACCAGCGGCTGCCTGCTCCTCGCCCGCAATCCCAAGGCGCACAAGCGGTTCGCCGCCGCGTTCGAGGCGGGCACCGTCACCAAACGCTATGTCGCGGTGCTCGACGGGGTGCCAGCGGAGGAAGAGGGCACAATCGCGCTGTCGCTCAAGAAGGTGAGCAGCCCGACACAGGGCTGGCGCATGATCGCGGCGAAGGCGGGCAAGGCCGCCGTCACGCACTGGCGCAAGATCGCCGAACATGGCGGACGCGCGCTCGTCGCCTTCACACCCGAAACCGGCCGCACCCACCAGATCCGCGTCCATGCGGAACATGGTCTGGGTTTCGGCATCATGGGCGACCCCGTTTATGGCAGGGGAGAAGGGCCGATGCTGCTCCATAGCCGGTTCCTGAGCGTGCCCCGCGGCGACAAGCCCCCGGCGCAGGCGACCGCCCCCCTGCCCGCAACCTTCGCCACGGCTGGCTTTACGCCGGAAATGCTGGACGATGCCGGACTTTGAGATTCCCGAAGATGCGCTGGAAGAGCGTTTCATCACCGGCGGCGGCCCGGGCGGTCAGAATGTGAACAAGGTCGCGACGGCGGTGCAACTGCGCGTCAGCCTTTTCCGCCTCGGCCTGCCGGTGCACGCCTATCGCAAGATCAAGGAACTGGCGGGATCGCGGCTGACCTCCGCGAACGAAATCGTCATTCAGGCCAACCGCTTCCGGACGCAGGAAGCCAATCGTCAGGACGCCCGCGACCGCCTGGGCGACATGATCGCCAAAGCCATGGAACGCGACGCCCGCCGCATCGCAACCAAGCCCGGCAAGGCTGCAAAGGCGCGCCGCATCGACGCCAAGAAAGCGCGCGGATCGGTGAAGCAGGCGCGCGGCAGGGTGCGGATAGACGGATGACGACCACAGAAGGCGCCGCCCGGAACTGGCTCGACCGCGCAAGCGTCGTACTCCCTCTTTTTGTCGGCTGGTTATAGCGCGAATGCGGCCCTATATCGGACGCATGTATGATTTCGCGCCTACCGACCCCGCAGACCGCCAGACACTACATGCCGATCTCCTGTCCGCCGCCGACGCGCTGACGGCCGGGGAGCCTGACGCTATTGCCAATATGGCCAATCTTGCCGCGCTCATCTGGCAGTTCTTGCCGGATCTGAACTGGGCGGGGTTCTATCGTATGGTGGGGAGCGAACTGGTTCTTGGCCCCTTCATCGGTAGGCCAGCCTGTATCCGCATCCCGATGGGCCGCGGCGTTTGCGGGGCCGCCGCAGCGACCCGCGAAACGCAACTGGTGCCGGATGTCCATGCCTTTCCCGGACACATCGCGTGCGATACGGCGAGCGCATCTGAAATCGTTGTGCCTGTCATCCATGACGGGCAGCTGATCGGCGTCCTCGATCTGGACAGTCCCGTGCCCGCGCGCTTCGATGTCGACGACGCCCGTGCACTGGAGGCGCTGGTGGCAAAGGTCGCGCCTCGTCTGGCCTAGCGCACGCCCCGTTTCGGGACAGATTACCGCTGCTCCGCGAATGGATGGCGGCGGTGCATCATGCTAAACGAAGGGTTACCATGCGATCAGCCCGCCTTTCGTCGGCGTGCAACAGGGAGCGTCGTTCATGAAGATTTCCGTCTGCCTGGCTGTGGGTGCAAGCGCCATGATAGCCGCCTTGTCCGGTCCTGCGATAGCTAAGGGCGGTCCGCGCCCCGGCGCTCATATGGGACGACCGGGCGTTGCATGGCAGGGCGGTCATCGCTGGGGTCCACGCTATCAGGGGCGCTGGTATGCGGGATGGCGCGCGCCGGGCGGCTGGAGCGCCTATCGCCGCCCTGTCGTCGGCTATGTGCTGCCGCGCTACTGGGTCAGCCCCAATTATTATATCGGAAATTACGGCGCTTATGGCCTTCCCGCGCCTGCCTATGGCTATGGCTGGTCGCGCTATTATGACGATGCGGTCATGACCGACCGCTATGGCCGGATCACCGATTATCGCAGCGATGTCGACTGGAACCGCTATGAAGGCGGCTATGGCCCGGACGAAGACTATGCCGAGGGCGCGCCGCGTCGCGACGATGGCGTCGGCGGCGCGGCCATCGGTGCCGTGGTCGGAGGCGTGGCGGGGAACCGCATCGCGGGGCGCGGCAACCGGACGGCTGGCACCCTGATCGGCGCGGGCGTCGGCGCTGTCGCAGGTGCGGCGATAGACAGGGCGGAGGATGGCCCCCGTGGCGAAGCCTCGCCCCCACCGCCACATCATCGCCCCGGTGCAGCCTATGACGGCAGCTATGATTATGGCGACGACAGCGTCACCACACACAATGATTATGAAGGCCGCTGGACCGGCACATGGACGACTGACGACGGGCGCAAGGTAAGCGGCACCTATGATGGCCGGTTCGAAGGGCAGGTAAGGGGCGCGGGCGTGGATTATCCGATTCCCCCCTATGCCGCCGCTCCGCATTGGGGGGCAGCACCTGCGGGCGGTTATGTGTCCGGGGGCTATTATTATCCCGCGCCGATCGTCACCACCGTGACTGTCCAGCCTGCCGTGACAACGACGACAACGACGACCTACGTCACCGAAAGGGTCGCGTATCGCAAACCGGTTCGCCGCCACGCCGCCTGTCGTTGCAAATGATCGAGTAAAGCGCCGCTCCTTCGGGAGCGGCCATCGCTCTCAGCGGCCCAGGATCGCCGCCAGTTCCTGCGGCATCGACGTGTCGATGCCTTCACCGGCTCCTGCATCGCCGCATTCCGGCTCGAACGGCACCCAGCCATGGCGGCTGAGTTTTTCGAGCGGGCGATAGCGGATCTTATACTGCATCCGCTGCGACCCCTGGACCCAATAGCCGAGATACACATAGGGCAGGCCCGCCGCCGCCGCGCGCGTCAGGTGATCCATGATGATAAAGTTGCCCAGCCCCTGCCGGTGCGGCAATTCGGTGTCGAAGAAGCTGTAGATCATCGACAGCCCGTCACCCTGCCGGTCGGTAAGGCACGCGCCCACCAGCTTGCCGGGCCGCCCGCCCACGCCCGGCTCGCGATATTCAACGACATAGCTGTCGACCGGGGTCTGTTCGACCATGTCGGCAAAGTCCATCTCGTCCATCTCGGTCATGCCGCCGCCCGGATGCCGCGCGTGGAGATAGCGCTGAAGCAGCGCATATTGCTCCTCCGTCGACCAGGGCTTGCACGCCGTTACCTGAAGGTCGCTGTTGCGACGGATCAGCTTGCGCTGCGTGGCGTTGGGCGTGAACTGTTTGGCCAAGACGCGCACCGAAACGCAGGCCGAACATTCGGCGCAACTCGGCCTGTAGGCGACGTTCTGGCTGCGGCGAAAACCGATGCGGCCCAGCGCGTCATTCAGTTCGGACGCATTGTCGCCGCTAAGCTCTGTAAACACCTTCCGTTCGCTCTTGCCCGGAAGGTAGGGGCAAGGCGAAGGATTGGTGACGAAGAAGCGCGGGAATCGGAACGCGGCTGTCACGCCTCGCCCCCCGATTCTCCCATCCGCGCCCTGCCCATCATCGTGCCGTTATGCCTTCCCCGCGCGCGCGAGAAAAGGGGATTTACCACGAAAATTGCTGAACGATGACAGTTCAGGCCACCTCGATCGGCGCGACCTCGTAACCCGCTTCCTTGAGCGCCGCGATCAGACGCTGGAGATGGCTCCCGTCGCGCGTCTCGCACTCGACGTCGAGGCTCAGTCCCTTGGCCGGCAGGTTGGTGAAAATGCGCTGGTGCGACAGTTCGAGGATGTTGACCGCTTCCTGATCGAAGATGCGCGCCACATGGAACAGAGCGCCGGGCCTGTCCTGAAGGATGATGCGAAGGCGCGCCAGCCGCCCGGACCGCGCAAGGTCGCGCAGCAGCACGTTGGCGAGCAGCCGCGTGTCGATGTTGCCGCCCGTCAGCACCAGCCCGACATGGCGGCCCACGAATCGATCCCGATGGGTGAGCAGCGCCGCGAGACCCGCCGCCCCCGCTCCCTCGACGACGGTCTTTTCGATCTGGAGCAGCAGGCTGACCGCTTCCTCCAGCGTCCGTTCCGTCACCAGCAGCACATCGTCCGCCAGCCGTTCGACGACGCGGCGCGTGATCTCGCCCGGCTGCTTGACGGCGATGCCCTCGGCGAGCGTATCGCCGTCGCAGGCCAACTCGTCGCCCTTGATGTAGTTATACATCGACGGATAGAGTTCCGCCTGCACGCCCATCACCTGAATGTCGGGCTTCATCGCTCGGGCCGCCGTCGCCATGCCGGAAAACAGGCCGCCACCGCCGATGGGGATCACCAGCGTGTCGATTTCCGGCGCATCCTCCAGCATTTCGAGCGCAACGGTGCCCTGCCCCGCCATGATGTCCGGTTCGTCGAAGGGGTGAATGAAGGTCAGCCCCTGCTCTACCTCCAGTTTGCGGGCATAGGCGTAGGCGTCGTCGAACTTCTCGCCATATTGCACCACCGTCGCGCCATGGCCGCGCGTCTGCGTCACCTTAACGATCGGGGTCGTCGTCGGCATGACGATGGTGACCGGCACGCCGAGACGCTTGCCATGATAGGCAAGACCCTGCGCATGGTTGCCCGCCGACGCCGCAATCACGCCCTTTGTCTTCGACGCCTCGTCGAGTTGCAGAAGACGGTTGAGCGCGCCGCGCTCCTTGTAGGCGGCGGTGAACTGGAGATTCTCGAACTTCAGGTAAACCTTGCAGCCCAGCATGTCCGAAAGCGTCTGGCTAATCAGCGTCGGCGTCTTGACGATGGCGCCCGCGATGCGGGTGCGCGCGGCAAGGATGTCATCGACGGTGATGGGCAGCGGCAGGGCGCTTTCGATCCGGGCAAGCGTATTCATGCGCCGCCCCTAACCGAAAATTGCCCGCGAAGGAACTGGCACTGTCGGAAAACTCTCCGTATGGCAGGGGCGCACGCATCAAATGCACGAGGCATATGGCTAACATCGCGTTTATCGGCCTGGGCGTCATGGGCGGCCCGATGGCGGGGCATCTGGCGCAGGCGGGTCATCGCCTCACCGTCTACAACCGGTCCATCGGCAAGGCGAAGGTCTGGGCGGAAGCCTATGGCGGCGAAGTCGCGATCAGCCCGGCGAAGGCGGCGGAGGGTGCGGACATCGTCATAAGCTGCGTCGGCAACGACGATGACCTGTCGCAGATCACGCTGGGCCGCGAAGGCGCATTCCGGTCCATGCGGGAAGGCAGCCTTTTCATCGACCATACCACCGTGTCCGCGCGCATCGCCCGCCAGCTTTTCGTGGAGGGCGAAAGCCGCGGCGTTCATACGGTGGACGCGCCTGTGTCGGGTGGTCAGGCGGGCGCGGAAAATGGCCGCCTGTCGATCATGTGCGGGGGCAGCGACGCCGCCGTAGCCGCTGCGCGGATCGTCATGCAGGCCTATGCCGCGCGCATCGTCCATGTCGGCGGCGCGGGCGCGGGTCAGACGACAAAGATGGTGAACCAGATCTGCATCGGCGGCGTTCTCCAAGGCCTGTCCGAAGCGCTGCGCTTCGCGCAGGCCGCCGATCTGGATCTGGATCGGGTGTTCGAAGCGATCTCGGGCGGGGCCGCGCAAAGCTGGCAGATGGAGAACCGGTGGAAGACGATGGCGCAGGACAGTTTCGATTTCGGCTTTGCGATCGACTGGATGCGCAAGGATCTGGGGCTCGCGCTGGAGGAAGCGCGGGCAAACGGCGCCACCCTGCCGGTGACGGCGATGGTCGATCAATTCTACGCCGACGTTCAGGCGATGGGCGGCAACCGTCAGGACACGAGTTCGCTCGTCCGGCGGATCACCCGCGTATGAAGGCGCGCCTCTTCACGGCCCTCGCCGCGCTCGCCCTGCCCTTCCCCGCGCTGGCATCGGGCGTTATCGACAATGTGAACGGCATCGCGCTGGACTCCGGCGGCAGGATCGTGCGGTTCGGCGCGCTCGTCATCGACGACGATGGCAAGGTCGAGAAGCTCGTGCAGGGCCGCTATCAGGAACCGGAATATAAGCCCAAAAAGCCCAAGCGCGGCCAGCCCTGGCCCGAACGCCCCAAAGGTCCGGCGTTCAAGCTGGATGCGGGCGGCAGGACGCTGATCCCCGGCCTCATCGACGGGCACGGGCATGTGATGGGCTATGGCCTTTCGCTCGTGACGCTGGACCTGTCGGATACGAAATCGCTCACCGAAGCGCAGGCGAAGATCCGCACCTATGTTCAGGCGAATCCGGGCCTCAAATGGGTGATCGGGACGGGGTGGAATCAGGAAAAATGGGGTCTCGGCCGTTTCCCCACTGCCGCTGAACTCGATGCCGCCGAAAACGCGACGCCGGTCTGGCTGGAGCGGGTGGACGGCCATGCGGGCTGGGCCAACAGCGCCGCGATCCGTGCGTCAGGCGTGACCGCATCGACCAAATCGCCGACCGGGGGCCGGATAGAAATGGCGGCGGGCCAGCCTGCCGGAGTCTTCGTCGACAAAGCGATGGATCTCATCCAGCGCATCGTCCCGCCGCCCGCGCCCAAGGACCGGGACATCGCGCTCGAAAAGGCGCAGCGCGCGCTGCTGGCGGTCGGCATCACCAGTATCGCCGACATGGGCACCAGCATAGAGGACTGGCAGGCGTTCCGCCGTTCCGCCGACCGCGGCGCCCTGCGCGTGCGGATCATGTCCTACGCCATGGGCCTCGACAATATGGTGATGATCGCCGGGCCGGAGCCGACGCCGTGGCTCTATGACGACCATCTGCGCATGGGCGGGATCAAGCTGCTGCTCGACGGCGCACTCGGGTCGCGCGGGGCGTGGCTGCGCGCGGACTATGCCGATGCGCCCGGCCAGCGCGGCCTGCCGATGATTTCCGACACACAGCTCCGCAATATCATGAGCCGGGCGGCGATGGACAATTTTCAGGTCGCCGTCCACGCTATCGGCGACGCCGCCAACCGCGAGGTGCTGAACGCGGTCGAGGAACTGAACGACACTTACAAGGGCGACCGGCGCTGGCGCATCGAACATGCGCAGATTATCGACCCTGCCGACCTGCCCCGCTTCAAGCCGCTGGGGGTCGTCGCCTCCATGCAGCCGGTGCATGAAGCGTCCGACTGGCGCATGGCGACCGCGCGTCTGGGCGAAGCCCGGCTGAAGGGCGCTTATGCGTGGAAGACGATGCTCGACAATGGCGTGCCGCTTGCGTTCGGATCGGACGTGCCGGTCGAAAGCCCCAACCCCTTCGCCGGGATCGCCGTCGCGATGAGCCGCGAAGACTCGCAGGGGCAGCCGGTGGGCGGATGGATGCCCGACCAGCGGATCGGCTTCGAAGCGGCGCTCGATGGCTTTACGCGGCAGGCGGCCTATGCGGGCTTTGCTGAAAAGAGGTTCGGCAGTCTCCAGCCCGGCCAGCGCGCCGACTTCGTCCTGATCGACCGGGACATTTCGGCTGCTTCTGCGGCGGACATCCGCCAGACGCAGGTGCTGGAAACTTGGATCGGCGGCAAGCGGGTCTATGTGAAGGGGCAGTGAAGCCCCGCTTCAATAGGCCTTGTGGTGGAACAGGACGCCCAGCGTCGCCACGATGATGCGCAGGTCGCGCCAGATCGACCAGTCGCTCACATATTCGAGGTCTGACTGGAGCCGGTCGATCAGATCCTGATGATGATCTGTCGCGCCCCGATGCCCGCGCACCTGCGCGAGGCCGGTCATGCCCGGTTTGATGCAATGCCGCGCCCAGTATCGCGCATCGACTTCCCAATAAAGGCTGTCCCCGGCTTTGGCGGCCGCGGCATGGGGGCGCGGGCCGACGATGCTCATGTCACCGAGCAGCACATTGAAGAGCTGCGGCAGTTCGTCGATGCTGCTCCGGCGCAGGAACGCCCCAACCGGCGTCACCCGGTCATCGTCGCGCTTCGTCAGCGTCGCCGCCTTGTGATCGCTCATCTCCGCGCGCATCGAACGGAACTTGTAGATGGAAAAGGGCCGTGCATCCTTGCCGATACGGGGCTGGCGGAAGAGAATCGGGCCGGGGCTGGTCAGCTTGATCGCCAGCGCAGCGGCGATCAGGATCGGCGACAGGAGGACCGTCGCGATGCTCGCCAGCAGCAGGTCGAACAGCCGCTTGATGAGCCGGTCGCGGAACATCAGCGGACCGCCCGCGACGATGATCGTGGGTTGCCCGCCAAACTGGTCGACCCGCGCCGGGGCGAAGCGCAGCAGTTCGGGCACGACGATCTCCCCTCGCGCCGACAGCGACTTCAGGGCCGCCGACCAGTCGTCCATGCGTTCCAGCGGGCAGGCGACGATCACGCGCTCCGCCGTGCCAGCCGCCGCCGCCAGCCGCGCCGCCATGTCCGCGTCGTGCCGTTCAGGATGCAGCCCCGCCGCCTGCGCCTCAATCATATCGACATGCGGTCCGGCGTCGATGCTGACGCCATCGAGGATGACGGCAGTCAGGTGCGGCACTTCGCCCAGCGTCCGCACGGCGATCCGCGCCACCGCCAGCCGCACCGCCGCCAGCGCGCCGCCGCCCAGCACAAGGCCGGTGACGAAGGTCAGACGCGACAGTTGCTCGGCGATCTTGCCGAGATAGACGATCAGCAGCATCAGCAGCGCCGCCTGCACCAGCGCCCAGAGCGCGCGCGATATGCCGCGCCGCACCCGCTCGATGGTGGCGATCCCATAAGCGCCGCCCTTGATGCCGAGCAGGGCATAAAGCGGCGCGATCATCGCGAACATGACGAGTCCGTGGGGCTTGCCCGGCTCGCCCCAGAGCGCACCAAGCACGAACCAGTTGGCGGCAAGGAACGCGCAGAAAAGCCCCGCCATGTCCCCCGCAAGGCACAGGACATAGAGGCGCAGGCGCACCATTTCCTTGGAGACGGTCGTCCTTTTCCGGTCAGTCATGCCGCGCCCGTTGGCACTGCCCGGCATCGGTTGCAAGGGTGAGGTCATGCGGCGAACAGGCGGGTCAGCGCCTTGTCCAGCATCAGCAACTGCCACAGCAGCCGACCATGATCGGACACGCCCGCGCGATGGTCGGCGGCGACCTTGCCGAGCATCCGCGCATCGAACCATTCGGTTCGAGCCAAGGCAGAGCCGCCCGCGATGGCAGTCGCTTCCCCGGCCAGAGCGCCGCGGAACCATGCGCTGATGGGCGTCACGAAGCCCATTTTCTGCCGGTAGAGGATGTCCTGCGGCAGGAACGGCTCCATCGCCTTCTTCATCAGATATTTGCCGCTGTTACCGCGAATGCGCTGGGCGACCGGAAGGCGGGCGGCGAATTCGACGAGGCGATAGTCGAGCAGAGGTTCGCGCGCTTCCAGACTGACGGCCATGCTCATGCGGTCGGTCTTGGTCAGGATGTCAGCGGGCAGCCAGATGCGCAGGTCAGCATATTGCGCCCGGTCCAGCGCATCGCGCGCGGGCGCATCCGCCATCGCCTTCACATAACGGTCTTCGGCGCGATAGGCGCCCAGCCGGCTGCGCATATCCTGACTGAAAAGCTGACGCCGGAGAGTGTGGGGCGTGACGCCCACCGATGCGGCATAGGCTTCGCCGCCCTCCCCCGCCAGTTCGAGGAAAGTCGATTTGGCCCGCAGCGCGCGCGGCGCCCAGTCTGCCTTGGGATACCAGCGGCCGAGCGTTCCGAACAAGGGCTGGCGCACCGATGCGGGCAGCAGACCACGCACCCGCTCCCCCTGCAACTGGAAGCGGTGGCGGCGGTATCCTGCAAACGCCTCGTCCGCGCCGTCGCCCGACAGCGCGACGGTCACCTCTTCGCGTGCCAGTTCGCACACCCGGTAGGTCGGCAATGCGGAGGCGTCCGCGAACGGCTCGTCGAAATGGAAAGCGAGCGTGTCGATAAGGCCATAGTCGTCGGGCGATACGATGCGGGTGCGATGATCGGTCGCGAAGCGGCGGGCGACGCGGTCGGCATAGGCGGTTTCGTCGAGACTGGCGACGTCGAAGCCGATGGTGCAGGTTTTGACCGCGCGGCTCGACGCTTCGGCCATCAGCGCCACGACGCTGCTGCTGTCCACGCCGCCCGATAGAAACGCGCCCAGCGGCACGTCGGACACCATGCGCGACCGCACCGCCTGCCGCATCAGTGCGACCAGCTCCTCCTCCAGCGCCTGTGGCGACGTTTTCGTGCGCTCGGCAAAGCTCACGTCCCAATAGCGTTGCGGCGCGCCCATCGGCCGCCCGCGCACCAGTCGCAGAGTCTCGCCCGCGCCCAGTTTCCGCACGCCCGCGACCAGACAGGCGTCGTCGGGCACATAGCCATAAGCCATATAATCCTCGACCGCCGAAAGATCCGGCGCGCGGCGCAGAAGCGGATGGGCGAGCAGGCTCTTCAGTTCCGATCCGAAGATCAGGCTGCCGTCCGACAGCAATGCGTAATGGAGCGGCTTTACCCCCAACCGGTCCCGCGCCAGCCACAGCGACTGCGCCCGCGCATCGAACAGGGCGAAGGCGAACATGCCGTTGAAGTGCTGCACGCAATCTTCGCCCCACTGGCGATAGCCGTGCAGGATGACTTCAGTGTCGCTGTGGGTGCGGAAAACATGGCCTTTCGCTTCCAGCTCGGCGCGGACTTCGGCGAAATTGTAGATTTCGCCGTTGAAGACGACTGCCAGGCTTTCGTCCTCGGTCAGCATGGGCTGCGCGCCGCCCGCTAGGTCGATGATCGACAGCCGCAGATGGCCAATTCCCACGCCCGGCGCGGTCCATATCCCGCTGCCGTCCGGCCCGCGATGGGGCATCGCATCCAGCATCGCGCGGACCCGCGCCGGATCGACGGGCTTGGCCGTTTCGAGATGGAAGATGCCCGCTATGCCGCACATGGCGGATACCCCTAGCGGATGCCGATGCTGCGGTCAGCCAAAAGCTGCATGTCGCCTGAATCATGGATGAAATCGGCGATGGCTTTATCGGCGGCACGCCCCTCGCCGACTTCCGCCGAAACGAGGATCGCGACGGCCCGCTGGTCGCCGCCGGACAACCGGGTCTTCAGCGTCGCGAGCTTTACTTCCGCCTTGCTGCCCGTCAGCGCCCCGCCGCCGATGCCGAAGAAGCTGACAACATGGCGCACCACCGGCCCCGGCGCGGTGATCTGCTCGCCCAAGCCGTTCTGCGGCGCGGGCGCGGGTGACGACCAGACCCACTGGCTGTCGGGATCGGCGGCTCCCTGTGCGAAACCCACGAGTTCGCGCCCCTCCTCCTGCCGGTCGAAGGTCGCGATGGCGACATCGACAATCCGTCTGTCGGCATTGCGATAGCGCCCCATGACGAGGTGATCGGCCCCATCGAAGCGCGGCTTCCATGGATAGGCGGGGCGCAAGTCGGTTCGGTCCCAGCCCGCCACCTGCGGAAGGCGCAGCTCTGTCGGCAGCGGATCGGCTGCCGCGCTGCTGACCGCCAGCCACAACGGCGCAGCGGCGACCAACGCCAGCGCCATGCCGCCCGCCATCAGGGGGTTGACCGTAGCGCGACGCACCTCTTTCAACGCCTTCGGATCGAACCACGGGTCGCCCGGTTTCCGGTCGAAGAAAGGCCATGCGGCGGCCATCACCAGCACCATGACGATGGCGAAGAAGACCCAGCCATAGACGACATGGTCGAACCCGACCGCCGCGTCGACGCTGGTCAGGTGCGCGACGAGGATCGTCGCGAACGCCCGGACGCCGTTCGCCAGCACGGACAGTCCCAGCGCCCCGGCGAGGAACAGGGCGCGGCGCGTCCAGCTTTTGAAGCAGACATTGCAGACCAGCACGCCATAGGCCGCCATCGCGATCACGAACTTCGCGCCGGAACAGGCTTCCGCGACCTCGAAATAGCCTGTCGGGGTCGTAATGAAGATGCCCTCCAGATGGGCTGGCACGTCCACCATATCGAGCATGACCATCGCGAGGCGCGCCGTCACCAGTTGCAGCGGCGGCACCATCTCCTCGCCGAAGGGAACCATGAAGAAGCCGTAGAACAGCGGGAAAAGCAGCGCCCGGCTGACCGCCCTGCCCAGTAACGCGACCGTCGCACCCTGAAGCATCAGCACCAGCGCGGCGTGGCGGAAGAGCGCCACTCCCGCCGCCGCGCCCAGCAGCCAGAGCAGCGCGCCGCCACCCAGCCATAGCAGGCCCGGCAGCCAGACCGATGGCTCTAGCTTGCGCAGACCGGGCAGCCTCTGTTGCACCAGCCAGCCGATCAGCAGCGGCACGAACAGGCAATGACCGAAGGTCGATGCCGTCCACCAGATCGTCACCATGCTCCGCACATCAGCGAAGAACAGCGCCATGATCGCGAAGGCGACGATGCCGAGCGTGGCGAGATGCGCGCGCCATTCGCCCGCCATGGGCAAGGGTGCGGATCTCAGCGGCAGCGCCTCCTCCCTCATGTGGCGGCACCCGGCCAGAGCAGGTCGGGCACCTTCGCCAGCGTCGCGGCCCATCGGTAGCGCGCCTCCATGCGCGCCCGCGCCGCCCGCCCAAGCGTCATCCGTGCCCCGGCATCCGCCAGCACATCCAGCACTCGCGCGGCTTCGTCCTGCGGGTTGGGAGCGATCAGCAAATGCTCGCCATCGGTCGCGTCGATCCCCTCCGCCGCCTGCGGCGAAGCGACCACCGGCCGCGCCATGGCCATGGCTTCCAGCACCTTGTTCTGAATGCCCCGCGCGATTCGGAGGGGTGCGACGACCACATCCGCCGCCGCCAGCCACCCGCGCACATCGGGCACGCCGCCGGTCACAATGACGCCCGGCTCCTTCGCCAGCGCAAGCACGGCGGGTGTCGGAGCGCGGCCGACGATGGCGAAGCGGACATCAGGGTGAACATGCCGGATCGCGGGGAGCGCCTCCGCGACGAAGCTCTCCACCGCCTCGACATTGGGGCGATAATCCATTTGCCCTGTGAAGACGATCAGCGGCCCGCCGCCATGATCCGCCGGAGTAAAGGTCAGCGCCGGATCGAAATAGTCGAGCGCGACGCCATTCTCGATGGCGACCACCCTGTCGGCGCCCAGTTGTAGCGTGTCGCGGAAGAGCGCCGCTTCCGCTTCGCTCACGAACGCGCTGACACTCGCGCGCTCAGCCGCGCGCCGCTCGAAATCGAGCAACACTCGCCCCTCGCGCCGGTTGATCCACGCCATCGGGCCGGACCCCTGCGCGCCATAGGCGGCATATTTGGCCGAATCGAAATCCACAAAGTCCATCAGAAACGGCATGTCGGCGGGGAGCGGCGGCACGAAATGCGCCATCTGCGCGGAATAGGCCACGACCGCGCGGATTGGCCTGTCCCTCATCGTCCCGGCAACCCAATGATGGAGCGACGGATTATCGAACAGAGCAACCAGCATCGGCTGACGCTTTGCAAGGCCCGCGAGGCCAGCGACCAGTTTCGACCGGTCCCGCTTCACGACCCGCTGGCTCGCGGTCAGCTTTGCCATATCGTCGGCAAAGCCGATGTCGCGGTCGTCGTCGGCGAAACAGCCGACATGTACCGGGCCAAGCTCCGCCAGACGATGCAGCAGGTGGTATGAGCGGATCTTGTCCCCGCGGTCGGGCGGATAGGGGATGCGGTGGCACAGGAACAATATGTCGCCGCCGCTCACCCCAGCCCCCGCGCGATCAGCGGGCCGATCAGGTTGGCGACCGGCAGCGGCAGCTTCTTCCACAGGTCGATGCGCCGCTGATATTTGGGGTTGTTGGGGTTGATGTCGCGGCTTGCCCCATCCGCCGACCAGCTGTGATAGGCGAGCGGGCGCGGTTCGAAACCGAAACTCTTTTTCCACGCCGCCTGCCCGCTGCCGACCTTGGACCGGCCGAAGTCGAAATGCGTCATGCCTTTGCTGCGGGCATGACCCATCAGGCGATAATACATGAGCTCGTTGGAGCGCAGCCGACGCGCGTCGGCGATGCCGCCGCCCCAATAGGGCATGACATGGCGGTTATGATAGAGGCTGAGCACGGCGGACACCGGCCGTGCGCCCTCGCGCACCAGCAATATGTCCGCATCCTCGCCGAAATGCCTGAGGACGGCGCGGAACAGACTTGCGGGAAAGACCGGCGTGCCGAGATTGTGAACGCTCTGCGCGTAAACCGCGTAATGCGCGCGGATCAGCGCGTCGCTCCGACCCGTTTCAACCGTCAGCGCGGGGTTGGCGAGCGCCTTGCGCAGTTCGGCGCGATGTTTGCGGGGGACCGCCAGCAATTCGGCCTCGTCATCCGCTGCGAGAGGACGGACGAAGCCGAGATGACTGTCGCGATGCTCGGCCCAGCTCGCGCCCGGCGCTGGGCCGCCGCGCAGTTCCACGGGCGGATTGCCCTGTTCGCCCGCCAGAGCCTGCGCCGCTTCCGCCAGCCGACCGACGACGCGCGGATCGTCGGCCAATATGCCGCCATCGACGGCAAAAGCAGTCGACACGATGGCGTCGCCGAACAGGCGGCTTTTGACATGGTGCAGGGGCAACAGCCCCGCAATCTTTCCCGAAGGCGCGACCGCCGCCAGCAACATGGCGCGGTGCCCGGTCGCTTCGTGGATCGCGCGCAGCCATGCGGTGCGGTGGAAAGGCGTGCCCTCGTCATGCGCCATGACGAAAGCGTCGATGGCCGCAGCCTGATCGGCGTCGGTGACGTCCATGCGGGTGATCGCAAGGTCAGGCATGGCGCCCCCGATCATGCCGCACGCGCCGCTTCGGCCGCCGCCAGCGCATCGACCCGCGTCCAAGCGAAATCACCGGTCAGGCGGCGCAGCTTGGGAGCCATGACGGACAAGTTGCTGTAATGACGCAGCTTCGAACGGAGCGGTGCATCGGTGACGCGCGGCTGATCCGGGTCGATTTCCCACGGATGGAAATAGATGATCGCGGGCCGGCCAGCCTCCTTATTCACCTGCCGGATGGCCCACCGCGAAAAGGCGTAGGGCAGCAGCCGGAAAAAGCCGCCACCGCCCGCCGCCAGCGTGCGCCCGCCCCATCTGGCGGTCGTCACGGGCAGCTCGACCAGCGGCGATCCCGCAACCGGCTTCCACGCGAAGCGCGGGGAGTCGGGCCAGCCATAATGATCGTGCCGGATCGGCGCCACGCTGGAGGAATAGGCATAGTCTTCTTCGGCGAGGATCGGATGCGCCCATGGCGTGCGCGCGTCGATGGAGAAGCTGGGCGCGCGGTATCCCGTCACCGCCTGCCCGCTGGCATCCTCCAGAATGGCGCGCACCTTGCGCAGATCGGCGCGGAACTGATCGGGCGTGAAGGTGAAGACGCGCGCATGATCGTAACCGTGGCTCGCGACCTCATGCCCGGCCTCAGCGATCCGCCGCATCAGCGCGGGATAGCGTTCCGCCACCCAGCCCAGCGTGAAGAAGGTCGCCTTGACCTTAACCTCCGCGAACAGGTCCAGCACCGCGTCGGTGTTGCCCTCCACCCGATGCGTCAGCCCGTCCCAGTCGGCACGGTCGATCGTGCGCTCGAACGCGCCGACCTGAAACCAGTCCTCGACATCGACAGACAGGGCATTCTGCATGGATTGCGTCCGTTGAGCGTTGCGCGTCAGGCGACGGCCTGCATGTCCGCGTTCTGCTCCTCGCGCTCGACCCAGTCGATCAATAGTGTAAGGACGCGGCGCAGCGCCGTATCCTGTTCCTCGGCCCGGAACTCCAGCGACGCAAGCCTCTCCTCGATCAGGGTGAAGCAACTTTTGAGCGCATCGGGGTCGATCTGCACTTCGGGGTTCGGGGCGAAGGGCGCATGGGCCTGCATCGCGCGCAGCGATGCGATCTCGCCGCGCAGCGCTTCGATCTCGGCCATCATGTCGTGGCGTAGCTGCTCGGCTGCGAACCCATCGGCGGTATTGACGGCTTCAACGCTTTCAGAAGCCTCCTGCACATCCACCTCGGGCGCAGCGAACGGGGCGTCGATGACCGGTTCCTCCATTGCGCTCTCCTCCGGTTCGGGGTTGATTTCAGCGGACCGATCTTCGTCCTCGACCAGCGCGAAGTTCGCCACGCTGCCTTCGGCGTCTTCGATGGTGTCGAGCACGGAGGGGGCAGCGGGTTCGGGCGCGATGTCCGCGTCCAGCCCCATGTCTTCGACGACAGCGCCCACCACATTGGCGTCGATCACGGCCAGTTGCTCGATCGCGCCGAGCAGCAGCACGCGGCTCACCAGCGCGTTGAGGCGGCGGGGAACGCCGCCCGTTGCGGCATAGAGCGCATCATAGGCCGCCGGGGTGAAG
The DNA here is from genome assembly GCF_003967075.1 of Sphingobium amiense. NCBI lineage: Bacteria > Pseudomonadati > Pseudomonadota > Alphaproteobacteria > Sphingomonadales > Sphingobiaceae > Sphingobium > Sphingobium amiense. Next base: position 1,171,183 of record NZ_AP018664.1, on the reverse strand, counting down.
GACGGGTTGCCCTGCCATCCCGCGATCGACAGGCGGTGCAGCACATAGGGTTCTACCTCGCCCGCCATCATGGGCTCCAGATGGTGAGTCGCGATGACGCGCTGGCGCAATTGCTCCAGCTCGGACGATTTCAGCAGGTCGCGGAACTCGGGCTGACCCAGCAGGAATATCTGGAGCAGCGATTGTCCGCCAAGCTGGAAGTTGGAAAGCATCCGCAGCTCTTCGATGGCGGACACCGAGAGGTTCTGCGCTTCATCCACGATCAGCAGCGTCCGCCGCCCGGCCCGCGCCTGTGCGTAGAGGAAGCTTTCGATCTGGCGCAGGGTCGCGGCCTTGGTCTGTCCGTCGGTCGCGAGGCCGAAGCTCTGCGCGGCGAGGCGCAGCATGTCGTCGCCCTCGACCTGCGTCGACACGATCTTGACCGCCGTGAGCCGCGCCGGGTCGATGGTCTGCATCAGATGCCCGACCAGCGTCGTCTTGCCCGCGCCGATATCGCCGGTGATGACGATGAAGCCCTCTCCCTGCGCAAGGCCGTAGCCGAGGTAAGACAGCGCCTTGCGGTGCGTCGCGCTCTCGAAATAATAGGCCGGATCGGGCGTGAGCTGGAACGGGCGGCCCTGCAATCCGTAGAACTGATCGTACATCTTCTCGTCTCCAAGGCTTCCGGTCAGAAGCTGTAGCGCAGGCCGACCTGCCCCATCGCGTTGATGAGCGATTCCAGGTCGTCGGGCTTCACCCCGTCGATCCCCAGCGACGCCGAAGCCGACAGGCGGCGGCCGATGGTCCGGAAATAGCTGCCGTAAATGCCATAGTTCAGCACATCGAGCCGATTGCCGCTGGCGTCGAAATAGTTGAGGTAGGTGACGACATCCACGCTGTCGCGGCTGCTGAGCGCGTAGCTCATCGTCGCATTGCCATACCAGTTCTGGTCCTTCGACCCGCGGATGAGGACGCTCGTGCCTTCGGGCGTGATGAACTTGCGCTGCGAATAGCCAGCGCCGAGGCCGAAACCCCAAGGCCCGCGCTGCAACGCATATTGGCCTGCGACGCCGCGATAGCGGAAGTTCGCGCCCGTGATCCCGGCCAGCGCGTCATTGAAGCACTGTCCCCCGCCGGTTGCGGAGAAGGCGCAGCCGGTGAGGTCGCCGCTGAAGGGGTTGCGGATGAGGTTGAGGTTGCTGCCCGACAGCGCGGCCACATCGCCGGTCACGACCCGCCCAAAGCTGTCGATCCCGTCGAACAGGGCGATGGCGATGCTGCTGTCGCGGCCCTGCCAGGTGAAGCTGCCCTGATAGGTCATGCTGCCATAGCGTTCGCCGATCCGCGCTTCCAGACTGGTGCGGCGGCTGGGCCGCCAGAGCACGCCTACATCCCAGATGATGTCATCGAAGTCGTAAAGCAGAGCGCGCGGCGAGCTTTTGTTCGTGACGTAACGGCCATTGCGCACCTGCGGCACGCCGTTGGCGTCCAGCAGCGGCGCGCGCTGGCTGATCTCGATCTTTTCATAGCCGATGCCGCCGACCGCCGCGAGCGTGGGGGAAACAGGGACGGTCGCATCGACCCGGCCCCATGCATCCTCGAATCGCTGGTCGAGCTGCCGCGCATCCTCGCGCGTGTAACCCGCGCTCGCCACCAGCCCGACGCCGGGAAGGACGGTGTTGGGCGCAAAGCCGACCGATCCCAGCAGCGTGTGGGTCCAGCTATCGGTGAAGGCGCCGTTGGGTTGTGCGCCCGGAAGATCGAAATTGACATCGTCCTCGACCCGCGCATAGCCCAGCGTGTAGGCGGCAGTGACGTCGAAATCGCCGAGCTTCGTCGCATAGGCGGGGCCGACATAGCCTGCCCAGACCTGACTGGAGAAACTGTCCCGCTGCGCCAGCGCGCCGGACAGGCCATCGGTGCGCACCCGCGTGCCAAGGCCGCCTGCACGCAGCGACAGGCTGCGCGACAGCGCAACGTTGGTGGTGACGATGCCGCTGATCGTATCCTGATCGGGCGTCTGGCTGCCCCAGCCGAAGCTGTGCATATATTGCAGGTCCGCGGCCGCTTCGACCCGGTGCGTCTGCACCGAAGCGGTGACGCCCGCCGTCACGTTGGTATAGGTCAGGACGTCGCCGTCGCCCTTCATGGGCGCGATGACGACCTGATCGACGCCGAGATAGGGCGTCACGTCGACCTTTCGCGGCTTTCCGCTCTGCGCGAGCGCGGCGGGCGCCGCCACAAGAGCGAACGCCGCACCCGCGAGGATGATGGGCCGCCGGATCACTGGACGTCTCCCTCATCATAATAGCCGGTGAAGCGCCGCACACCGCCGCGGAAACGGACGCCGTTCAGCAGGAGCTGCACCTGCGCCCCGCCCTTGAGCATCCCTGCCGCCTCGCGCACCGCGCTTTCGGGCGTCACGTCGGCGCGCACGACCAGCAGTGCGATCGCCGCGTGACTGGCGAGCACCGCAGCCGCCGAAGCGGCGAGCAAAGGCGGCGAATCGAAAACGACGATCCGTTCGGGCCGCTCCGCCGTCAGCCGGTCCAGCAACTGTTCGGTGCGGGCGGAGGCAAGATATTCGGTGTCGCTGTTGCTCCGCTGACCGGCGGGCAGGACGCCGAGCGTCGGAATGTCGGTGCGGATGACGATGTCCTCGACCGCGATCATGGGGTCGGCGAGCGCGTCCATCAGGCCCGGCCCGGCTTCCAGCCCCAGCCTGGCGGGCAGGCCGGGCTTGCCGAAGTCGGCATCGACCAGCAACACTTCGCGTCCCTGCTCCGCCGCGAGGCTGAGCGCGAGATTGATCGCGCAGAAGCTCTTGCCCTCGCCGCTGTGCGCCGAGCAGACGAGGATACGGTTGCCGCGCTTCGCGCCCTGCAACTGCCCGAGCAGGTCGCGCTTGAGCAGGCGGAACTCTTCGCTGAGCGCCGTGACCGGAGCATCGGGAAGGAGAAAGCCGCCTTCGGCCAGCGCGATGCGATCGAGCGGCTGGATGGGGCCGCGCCAGTCCGGTGCGCGGAAAGCGGCGGGTATGGGAGCGGCGGCGACCGGCGCAGCGGGTTCCACCGGCTGATCGGCGGGCAGATCGACCGCAGGCGCGGCGCGCCCACGCAGCGCGGCGTTGAAATCATAGATTTCGGTCGCCCGCTCGATCAGCGATCCCCGGTTCGCAAGGGGGGTAAACTGGTTCATTTTCTCTGGTTCCTTCACGCCCCGGCCACTCTTCAAGCCATGCCGCGCTGGATGAATTCGACGACGATCAGCAGCAGGCAGACCGCGACCAGACCGCCGCTCGCGCCCGCGAACCATTTCAGCCGCTGCTTTTCGAGCGCCTGCTGCGCGGCGGTCAGCGTCTGGCTGATCGAGCCGGCGACGGGCAGGCCGATGGCCTTTTCAAGCCGGGCGGCGGTGGGGAAGCTGCCCTTGAGCTGGCCGAGCGCGAAGGCGACGCCGACCCCGGCGGCAAGGCCCAGCACCAGCACACCCAGCAGCAGTAGCGGGCGGTTCGGCGCGGACGGCGCGTTAGGGCTGCTCGGCGGGTTGATGACGCGGAACTGGACGGAGCCGGTTTCGGTCTTCACCTCGCCGCGCAGGCGAAGATCCTCCCGGTCGGCGGCGAGCTTGTCATATTGTGCCTTGAGCGCCGCATAGTCGCTGTCGATCTTTTCCTGTTCGGACGCGATGCCGGGTTCGTCGACCTGCTTGCTCATCATGATGTTGATGTCGGACTGGAGCTGCGCCTTGCGGGCGCTCAGCGCCTGCACGGTGGCGGCGCGTTCGGCCTGCATCGACTTGATCGAGAGATAGGCGGGATTGGGAGTGCCGCCCGCTGCGCCGCCGCTGCCGCCCGCATGGCGGAGCGCATCGACTTCACGCTGGGCCGCGATCACGTCGGGATGGCTGGCGGTCCAGCCGCGCGCGCGCATCGAAGCGAGGTTCGATTGCGCCTGAGCCAGCGGCGAAGCGCCGCCCCCCGCGCCGACGCCGGGCAGCGTCTGCGGCGTGCCGGCCAACTGGCCGTTCATCGCCGACAGCGCGCTTTGCGCCTGCACCAGTTGCGAGTCGATGTTGCTGATTTCCATGCGCGCCGCGTCCATGCGCTGCCCGATCGAGCCTGCGCCGGGCAGCAGTCCGCTGTAGCGCTGCGCAAATTCGACGCGGCGCTGATCGGCGGCCTCGAGCTGCTTCGCGCGCTGGGCGATCTGCTGGTCGAGGAAAGCGAGGCTCTGCTTCGTTTCGTTGCGGCCGCCGGAGAGATTTTCCTCCTGGAAGATGTCGATCAGCTTCTGCACCACCTGCTGCGCGATGCGGGCGTTCGCGCCGTCCGACAGGCTGGAATCGGCGGACACCGCGCTGATGTCGACCATGCTGGGATCGGCGAGCGCGACGACGGTGATGTTCTCGCGCAGTTTCGTGATCTTCGCCGCCACGTCGCGCGGGCCGGATATGCCCTGCGACAGGTCGGTGTCGCGAACGACCTTTTCCAGATTTTCCGCGCTGGTCAGCGTGTTGCGGACGCGGTCCAGATCCTGCTGCGACTGGACGGGGGTGATCCCGACCTTGTCTTCCAGCACCGACTGGGTGTTCACATAGACGCGCGCCTGACTCTTGTAGCTGTTGGGGACGAGCGCGACGCCAAGCCAGCCGAGCATGCAGACGCCCCATGCCACGGCCAGAGCCACCCAGCGGCGGCTCCAGATACCGTGGAGCAGGACCATCAGTTCGTCGTACAGACCCGCCATCAGAACATGCTTTCCGGAATGATGATGACGTCGCCCGGCGCGAGCATGACGTTGGCCTTCGTATCGCCCTTCTTGAGCAGGTCGTTCAGGCGCACCTGATATTCGGTCTGCTTGCCGCTATTCTTGTCGAAACGGACGAGGCGGGCGCGGTTGCCCGCCGCATATTCGGACAGGCCGCCGACCGCGATCATCGCGTCGAGCAGCGTCATGTTGGCGCGGTAGGGGATCGAGGCGGGCTTTTCGGTCGCGCCGACGATCCGCACCTGCTGGCTGAAGGTGCCGCTGAAATTATTGACGATGACCGACACCAGCGGATTTTCGATATATTGGGTCAGGGCGAGCTTGATGTCTTCGGCCAGCATCTTGGGCGTCTTGCCCACGGCGGGCATGTCGGTGATGAGCGGCGTGGTGATGCGTCCGTCGGGCCGCACCTGCACCTTTGCGCCCAGTTCCGGGTTGCGCCACACGAAGATGGTGAGGTCGTCGAGCGGGCCGATCACATATTCCTCGCCCGGCCCTTCCTGCGTCGACACGAAGGAAGCGGGCGGCAACTGCCTGCCCGGCGCCGCTCCACCCGATGCGCAGCCCGACAGGACAAGAGCGGGCAGCGACGCCCCGATCAAAAGCCTGAAAACCGACAGGAAACGCATAGAAGAACCCCTTGATCCCGCCGCGCGCCGCCTGCGCCGCCGGACGGAGTCGGCGGTGCTCGCGGCACGGGGCTTTGGGCCTCTTCATGGCTCCAAAGGGTAAAGATACCGTTAGGAGTTAAATCCCGAACAAATCAGCCAAGTAAAAGCTGACGGGGACTTGGGTGGCCAAGAAACGCTGCGGGACTGGCCGACGCGCCATAGGCTCCGGCGAGGAAGACCGCGACGAGGTCGCCTTCCTGCACCTGCGGGAGAGCCACGCGGTCCCCCAGCCGGTCGAGGGGGGTGCACAGGCACCCCACCACCGTGACCGGATCGGCAGGCAGCGCACCGAAGCGGTTGGCGACCGCGATCGGATAGTTGCGCCGCACGACCGTGCCGAAATTGCCGCTGGCGGCGAGCTGGTGATGCAGGCCGCCGTCAACCACGACGAAGGTTTCACCCTGGCTGATCTTCACGTCGATGACGCGGGTGAGGTAGACGCCCGCCTCCCCCACCAGCCAGCGCCCGAGTTCGAGCGCGAACCGGCTGTCGCGCAGGATGTCGGCCCGCTCCTCCAGCGCGGTGCCGAGCGCGACGCCGATGGGGCGGATGTCGAGCGGTTCGTCGCCGGGGAAATAGGCGAGGCCAAAGCCGCCGCCCAGATTGACGAGCGGAGGGGACGCGCCCACTTCGTCGGAGAGGCGCGCGGCCAGCGCCATCGTCGCCGCCTGCGTCTCTATGATTGCCATGGCGTCGAGATTCTGGCTGCCGGCGAAGATATGCCAGCCCCGCCAGTCCGCCCCGCCCGCGATCACCGCTCGGGCCAGAGCGGCGGCGCGGTCGGCATCCACGCCGAAGGGCTTGGCACCGCCGCCCATGCGCATTCCCGATCCCTTGAGATCGAAGTCCGGGTTCACCCGCACCGCGAGGCGCGGCGTCTTGCCGATGCGGTCGGCGATGGCGAGCGCGCGGCGGCCCTCCCCTTCGGATTCGAGGTTGAGGGTGACGCCAGCGAAGATCGCGGCTTCCAGTTCGTCGTCGCGCTTGCCGGGGCCGGCAAAACTGATCCGATCCGGCGCCATTCCCGCCTCCAGCGCCATCGCAAGTTCGCCGCCCGAGGCGATGTCGAACCCGTCGACCTGCCCTGCCATCCGCGTCAGCAGCGGGGCATAGGGGTTGGCCTTGATCGCGTAGTGCAGGTCGACCGCCTTTGGCATGGCGTCGCGGAAGCGGCGGACCTGCGCTTCAACGATGCCCATGTCGTAGACGAAGAGAGGCGTGTCGCCCGCTTCGTCGATCAGGCTCGCCGCGCCGCATCCGCCGATCAGCAGCATCCCCTCCTCGCTGGCGAACCAGGCCGGGATCGGTCCCATCGGCTTCATGCGCCATGCTCCTGCGCCAGCGCCACGCGGTCGATCTTGCCATTGGGATTGCGGGGGAAATGGTCGAGCAGGAGGATGTCGCGGGGTTGCATGAAATTGGGAAGTTCCTGTTTGAGATGAGCCGCGACGCCTTCGACAACCGCCGGATCGTCGCCGCGCAGCAGCAGGCGCACGGCCTGTCCCAGCCGGTCGTCCCTGATCCCCAGCGCGACGGCTTCGGTGACTCCGGGGACGGCGGCGGCGGCTTCCTCGATCTCGGTGGGGCTGATGCGGTTGCCTGCGGACTTGATCATCGCGTCGTCGCGGCCGACGAAATAGAGCAGCCCATCCGCGTCGCGCCGCACCGTGTCGCCCGACCAGACCGCGCTGCCGCCGTAGCGCGAGGCGGGCGGCGCGGGCCGGAAGCGTTCGGCGCTGCGGGCGGCGTCGCGCCAATAGCCCTGCGCCACGAGCGGGCCGCAATGGACCAGTTCGCCCGGCTCGTCATCGCCGGTCAGGCTGCCGTCCGGGCGGACGACGAGGATTTCGGCGAACGGGATGGCGCGGCCCATCGAGTCGGGATGGCTCTCGACCAGAGCGGGGGGCAGGTAGGTCGAGCGGAAGGCTTCGGTCAGGCCATACATGGGATAGAGGTCGGCCTGCGGAAAGAGCGCGCGCAATTTCTCCACCAGCGGGCGCGTCAGTGCGCCGCCGCTGTTGGTCAGACGCCGGAGCTTCGCGGCGGTTTCCGCGGGCCAGTCCAGTTCGGTCAGTTGCACCCAGAGGGGCGGCACTCCGGCCAGCGTCGTGATGTCGCGCCGGTCCACCAGCTTCATCACGTCGCGGGGCGTCAGATAGTCGAGCGGATAGACGCAGCCGCCCGCGATCCATGTCGAGAACAACTGGTTCTGCCCATAGTCGAAACTGAAGGGCAGGACGCAGGCGGTGCGGTCGTCCGGCGTGAGGCGCAGATAGTCGGCCACCGCCACCGCGCCGAGCCAGAGATTGACGTGGGTCAGCATCACGCCCTTGGGCCGCCCGGTCGATCCGCTGGTGTAGAGAATCGCGGCGAGATCGCCTGGGTCGGCGGCAGACGGGCCGATCCCCTCCCCCCCGCTCATGGCGCAGGCGGCGTCTTCCTCACGATGGAGCTGGCACCCGGCGGGCACATCTCCGTCGCCCAGCGTGTCCAGCCGCGCGGCGCTGCCGATCATGGCCGCCGCGCCGCTGTCGGCAAGGATATGCGCGACCTGTGCATGTTTGAGCAGCGGGTTGACGGGAACATTGACGAGACCGGCGCGCGGTGCGGCCAGCGGCATCAGCGCGGCGACCGGACCCTTCGCCATCCAGCTTGCGACGCGCGCGCCCGGCTCCAGCCCGAACCCGGCGAGCCACCCCGCCAGCCGGCCCAGCGTGACTTCCAGTTCGGCATAGTCGTAGCTGCCCGACCGCCCGTCCAGCGCCGGACGCGTCGGATCGCCGCGCAGCAGCAGATGGTCGATGGGCCTGACCTCCGCTCCGTCGATCATGGTCCGATGCTCAGTCACGGACGCTTAACTCCATGGCGATGTTTTGATCCTATGCGTGAAGCCGTGAGTGCGCATGGAGATAGTCGGTTGGTGATGGCAAGGGAATATCGCAGCATGGCGGAGGTGCGGCAATGGCTCGCGCCCCGGCTGCGCGACGCCGCGCCTTTGCTGTTCGCGCAGGCCGAATGGTTCGACGCGCTGCACCGCCATTGCTTTGCCGACATGCCGGTAAGGGTGGCGATGGCGGCGGAGGGCGGCGCGGAGGTCTGGCTTTTCCTGCATGACCGGGGTGAGCGCAAGGCGGGCGCGCTGGCCAACTGGTACAGTTTTTCGTGGGCGCCGCTGTTTCTGGGCAATCCCGACGAGAGGACGCAGGCGCGTCTGCTGGAGCGGGTTGCGGCGGAGCTGTTGCGGGACTGCGCGCAGATCGACCTTTATCCGCTGGAGGAGAGCGGCGCTGTGCTCGCTGCCTTGCGCAAGGCGGGGTGGTTCGCGGTGACGCGGGCCATGGGCGGGCGGCATGTGCTGGATGTCCAGGGGCGCAGCTTTGACCGATATTGGGCCGGGCGGCCGGGGCGGCTGCGCGAACTGGTGCGGCGCAGGGGGCGGGACCGGCCTTTCGAATATGCCGTCCACCATGAACTGACCGATGGCCTGTGGCGGGACTATGAAGCGGTTCATGCGGCGAGCTGGAAGGAGCCGGAGCCGGAGGGCGGCCTTGCGCTGCTGCGGGAGATTGCCGGGCGGGAGAGCGCGGCGGGCCGGCTGCGTATCGGCTTTGCGCGGCAGGGCGAGCGGGCCGTCGCGGCGCAGCTCTGGACGCTCGACGGCGACTGCGCGCTCATCCACAAGCTCTGCCATGATGCGGCGTTCGATGCACAATCGCCGGGCACGCTGCTGAGCCATAGCATGTTCGCCCACGCCATCGACACCGACCGGGTGGCGCGGATCGACTATGGGACGGGCGATAACGCCTATAAGAGTGACTGGATGGAGCGGCGCATTCCGCTTCATCGCGTCGACGCCTTCAACCCGCGCTTCGCGTCGGCTTGGCTGCCCGCCGCCCGCGCCGCCATTTCGGCGCTTGTCGGCTAGGCCGGGAGCGATTACGTAGCGCCCATCATGCAGGTTCCCCAAACCCAGCCGGTCGACCGGACGCCCGATGTGGAAAACCGGCTTCGCGCATTGCTCCGCGATGTCCTTGGCCTCTCGCAGGAGCGGGTCGATGCATTCGACGATGACACGCCGCTGTTCGGCGCTCTGCCCGAACTGGATTCCATGGCGGTCGCCGGACTGCTGACCGAGATGGAGGACCGTTTCGGCTTCCTGATCGACGACGAGGATATTGACGGCGACACGTTCGAGACGTTCGGGTCGCTGCTGGCGTTCACGACGACGAAGGTCGGCTGACCCTCGCCGTCGGCAAGGGCTTAAGCCTCCACCAGTTCCTCGAAATCCTGTTCCTGAAGGAAACGCTCGACATCGAGCGCGGCCATGCAGCCCATACCCGCCGCCGTCACGGCCTGCCGGTAGATCTTGTCGGTGACGTCGCCCGCCGCGAAGACGCCGGGGATGGCGGTGTGGGTCGTGCCCTTCTCCACCACGATATAGCCTTCGTCGAGCGGCAGCTTGTCCGCGAAGAGTTCGGTCGCGGGATGGTGGCCGATGGCGACGAAGCCGCCGTCGGTCGGGATATGGCTCTTTTCCCCCGTGACCGTGTCGATGAGGTCGACGCCCACCAGCCCCTCGGGCGTGCCGCCGCCGACGAAGCGCTCGACCGCCTTGTTCCAGACCACCTTGATGTTGGGGTGGGCGTGGAGCCGCTGTTGCAGGATCTTTTCCGCGCGCAGGGAATCGCGGCGGTGGATCAGCGTCACGTCATGGCTGTGGTTGGTGAGGTAGAGCGCTTCCTCGACCGCGGTGTTGCCGCCGCCGATCACCACCACCTTCTTGCCGCGATAGAAGAAGCCGTCGCAGGTGGCGCAGGCCGAAACGCCCTTGCCCTGAAGATGCTCCTCGCCCTCGACGCCCAGCCACTTGGCCTGCGCGCCGGTGCAGATGACGAGCGTGTCGGCCACATAGAGCGTGCCGCTGTCGCCGCGCAGGCGGAAGGGGCGTTCGGACAGGTCCACATCGACGATCTGGTCATACATCATCTGCGCGCCGACATGTTCGGCCTGCGCCTGCATCTGTTCCATCAGCCACGGCCCCTGGATCACTTCGCGGAAGCCGGGATAATTCTCCACATCGGTGGTGATGGTGAGCTGCCCGCCCGGCTGCATCCCCTGCACCACGATCGGCGCGAGGCCCGCGCGCGCGCCATAGATGGCGGCGGACAGCCCGGCGGGGCCGGAACCGAGGATCAGCATGCGGGTGGAATGGGTGGCGCTCATGTCAGGCTTTCAGTTATGATTCGCTATGGCCGAGAGATAGGCAGCGCCGCCCGTCCCGCCAAGCGATGGATTTGCTTGGGGACCACGAAGCGGCGCTGCGGAACGCGACAGTGAAGCGACACCGGATCGGGGGCCGAAGTTCACACCGTTGCAGGGTGGCGCGAAACCGCGCTTTTCGGGCAGAATCGCGCCGCCCACGCGCCATCGAAGCGCCGCGCAAGCGCCCGCGAAGCGACAGCGACGCGCCGGTCACGCGACAGCGACGCGACAGTCAGGCGACGGGGTGAGCGGGGGTGGAGCGGAGGCGGTCATCCAGCAAGGCTAGGCCGTGGCGATGGCGGTAGGACAGCAGCCTGATCTCAGCGGGCCGCCGGGGCTGCGTTCGCCAGCGTCGCGGTGGCGATCAGGGCGCGATAATCGTCCACGGCGTCATCGAAGAAATGCAGGCGCGGCGCGTCGAACGTCGCCATATAGAGCTTTCCGCCGATCAGCGTGGCGCGCGCTTCGCCCTGGCGCGGCAGCAGGTCCGCATCGGTATAGTCATAGGTGAAATAGACGCCGGGATTGCCGAGGAACGGCTCGGGCGTCGAGCCGGTCAGGGTGAAGGTGCCGCTCTGCTTATAGGCGCGATAGGTGCCCTCCAGCAGTTCGGGGATTTCGGCGAGCAGGGTCGCGGAGGTGAATTTGGGCAGCGGATCACGCTTGCGGCTGCGTTCGCGCACGAGCGGCTCGCCCGGCGAAATCCCGGCGTAAAAGGTGACATCGTTGAGCTGGTCGCCGTCGAGCGTCCATGTTTCGGCATGTTTGCCGGGCCGGATGTCGAGCCGGTTCCAGTCGCGCGGGGGCGTGACAGTGAAGGCCGTGTCGCCGATCTGGGCGGGCTTGGCCTTTTCACGCCAGGCATTGGCGTGAAGCGGACCGGCGCAGGCGAGCGCGAGGCCCATGGAGAGAATCGCGCGTTTCTTCGGGGTCATTGGCCGTCTCCGGTAGCGTTCAGTGTCATGCGGATCATCGCGGCGTCGGGCGCGGCGGGTTGAAGCGCAAGATAATGTTTGAGGGCGTCGCGCCCTTCTGTCGTGCGGCCGGTCTTGATGAGCGAGAGACCGAGGCCGCGTTGCGCCTCCGCCATCGACGGGTCGAGCGCGGCGGCCTTCCCATAGAAATCGGCGGCGTTCATGAGGTCACGCGGCGCGCCGCGCAGGCGGAACAGATCCCCCCGCGCCCGCCAGAGCGTCGCGGTCCAGCCCGGCTCGGCGAGACGCTGGATGATGAAATCGCTCGCGCCGAAATCGTTGAGCCTGATCTGGTCGTCGAGGAACATCGGCAGCCATGGCGCGAGCGCGGCGGCATAGCGGTCGGCCCCTTCGTCCCTGTCCGCCCCGTCGGGTGCGGCAAGGCCGTAGAGATAGTCGGCGCGCTCGCCCGATGCCGGGTGCGAGGCGAAGAAGGCGACGTGATCGAAATCGGGCTTGCTCAGTCCCCGCGCCGCCGCCGACGCTTCCTGTTCGAGGATGAAATTGCGCCATACGCGCGACGCGGCGGTGGCGCGCAAATGTCCCTGATTGAGGTAGCCGAGACCCATGAGGTCGGCCTCCCGCTCCTGATCGCGGCCGTATCGCGCCAGACCGCCCAGCACCGACAGTTGCATGTCGTTGAAGCTGCGATAGGCTTGCGCGCTGCCCGACATGGAGGTGAGGACGGCGGCCCAGCTCAGCAGATCGGTGCCGCGACGCTTCGCCTTGAATTTTTCGAGCGTGTGCCGCTTTTCGAAATGGCCGAATTCATGGCCCAGCACCGACGCCAGTTCCGCTTCGCTCCGCACCCGCAGCAGCAGGCCGGTGTAGATTTCCATCGTGCCGTTGGGCGTCATGCTGGCGTTGAAGAGCGGCAGACGGACGATATAGGGCCGCACCGAAGCGCAGCGATCCGCGCCGATGGCGGAACAGAGCACCTTGCGCACATAGGCGTTGAGCGCTTCGTCGCGGAGCACCAGCGGCGAGTTCGCCAGTGCGCGCTCCTGCTCGTCGGACATGCGCCACAGGCCGATCTCATCGACGCCCTGCGGCTGATATGCGCCGCTATAGGGGGCCGGCAAGGGCGCTGGCGCGGCCGGCTTTGGAACGGCGGCGGGAGCGGCGGGCGCGAACGCCAGCGCAGCCGCTGCGGCGAGCGCCAGCCTCATGGTTGGGCCGCCACGGGCGCGGCGCTGCCGGGAAACTCCTCGAGCAACTGACCGACGCGCTTGATCGCGCCATCGGCTTCGCGGACGTCGCCGCCCATCTGCGCGTCCGCGTTCAGCCACAGGAGGTTGCCGGTGCGAAGGTCGACCAGCCCGGCATAGCCCGCATGTTCGCCCGATGTGACCCCTACCCCTCCCAGAGCCGCCGCAAACTGCAACAGCTTGCGGCCCGTCGAGCCATAAGCGTCCTTGTTATAGAGAAAGAGCGCATAGTCGGCTTCGCGCGCGCCGGGCAGCGAACCGACTTCTTCGCCGAGCGACCATTCGAACACGCCAGCCTTGTTATCGCGCTTCTTGGTGGGGAGGCGGTTGCCGACGAAGAACTGATACTGGATCACTGCCTGAGAGACGGCGGCGAACAGCTTGGTATATTCCTCCACCCGGCGGGCGTCTTCGCCATAGCTTTCCGGGGCCATGACGACCCGGTTGCCGAGGCTCGCCTGCCGCGCAAGGAGCGCATCGTCGATATTTTTGCGCGCGCTGTCGGTCCAGTCGGCATTGGGTTCGAACATGCCGCCGGTCGACTGCGCACCGACGCTGACGCTGGGCCGGAAGACGAGGATGGTCTTGCCGCTGTTGGCGGGCAGTTCGAAACCGGCTCTCACCGCCGTGCGCTCCTGCGCGGCGGCGGGCGTCGCAACGGCAAGCGCCGCCGCGGCGAGCATCACTCTCCACATATGGATAATCCCCCGAATGTCCCCCGAGTCCCTTCCCCAAGGAACCCGTGCAAAGCAGGCTATGCGCGAGCCAACCCGCTGACAAGAGGGATTTTAATCCGAAACTGATTTACGGCAGCAGCAGCGAACTGTCGCCGTAGGAATAGAAGCGGTAGCCCGTGGCGATGGCGTGGGCGTAGGCGCTCTGCATCCGTTCGCGGCCCATAAGCGCGCTTACCAGCATGAAGAGCGTCGACTTGGGCAAATGGAAGTTGGTCATCAGGCCGTCCACCGCGCGGAAGCGGTAGCCCGGCGTGATGAAGATGCGGGTTTCGTCGGCGAAGGGGCGGATCACGCCGTCTTCCCCACACGCGCTTTCGAGGAGGCGAAGCGAGGTGGTGCCGACCGCGATCAGCCGCCCGCCCGCCGCGCGCGCGGCGTTGAGGCGCTCCGCCGTCGCGGCGTCAATGCGGCCCCATTCGGCGTGCATGCGGTGATCGTCGGTATCGTCGGCCTTGACCGGCAGGAAGGTGCCAGCCCCGACGTGAAGGGTCAGCGTTTCGGTGAGGACGCCCGCCTGCGCGATGGCGGTCATCAGGGCGGGCGTGAAGTGCAGCGCGGCGGTGGGCGCGGCGACCGCGCCATCCTCCCGCGCGAACATGGTCTGGTAATCGCTGCGGTCGCGTTCGTCGGTGGGGCGCTTGCTGGCGATATAGGGCGGGAGCGGCATCCGTCCTGCCCGTTCCAGCAGGATCTCGACCGGCTCTTCGCCCTCGAAATCGAGCGTCACGCCGCCATCCTCATCGCGCGGCCCGGCGATGGCGGTGACGCCTGCGCCGAAGTCGATCCGGTCGCCTGCGCGCACCCGCCTGGCGTTGCGCAGGAACGCCTGCCACTGGCGCAGGCCGAGCCGCCTGTGCAGCGTCGCGCCGATGCGCGCTTCGCCGCGCTTGCCTTCAAGCTGGGCGGGAATGACCTTCGTATCGTTGAAGACCAGCACGTCGCCTGAGCGCAGGAGCGAGGGCAGATTGCGCACGATATGGTCCTGCATCGCGCCGTCGCCGGGCACCAGCAGCAGCCGGGCGCTGTCGCGCGGGGACGCCGGGCGCAGGGCGATATTGTCCTGCGGCAGGTCGAAATCGAACAGGTCTACGCGCATGACGAGGTTGGCCCGGAGAGCCGCTTACTTCTTTTTGGGTGCGGGCTTTTTCGCGGGCGTCGGAACGATCGACGGGGCCGGTGCGGGCGGCGGAGGCGGCGCGGCGGTCACGGGCGGCTTGCCGTCGCTGTCGATCGACGCCTGGAGGATGACGGTCGGGTTTGCCGGCGGCTCGCCTTCCGCGATGGCGTCGACATATTGCATCCCGTCGATCACGCGGCCGAAGACGGTATATTTCTTGTCGAGCTGCATGCGGGGCAGCAGCACGATGAAGAACTGGCTGTTGGCGCTGTCGGGGCTTTGCGCGCGCGCCATCGAGACGGTGCCGCGAAGGTGCGGCATCGGGTTGAATTCGGCCTTGAGGTCGGGAAGCGTGGAGCCGCCCGTCCCGTCGCCCTTGGGATCGCCGCCCTGCGCCATGAAGCCGGGGATCACCCGGTGGAATTTGAGGCCGTTATAGAAGCCCTGCCGCGTCAGTTCCTTGATCCGTTCGACATGCGCGGGCGCGATGTCGGGGCGCAACTGGATGCGCACGCGCCCGCCGCTCGACAGGTCGAGATCCCAGATATTCTGGGGATCGGCAGGGACGGTCGCGGGCGGCAGCTTGGGCGTAATGTCGGTGCCCAGCGTCTTGAGATTTTCCTGCGCCTTCGCCGCGGTTTCGGCCTTCTTCATTTCCTCGGCCTGTCCGCGGCCACCGCCCTGGGCGAACGCCGGAATGGACGCGGTAAGGGCGAAACCGATCGCCACGGTCTTGAGCGCGCGGGTGAAACGCATGGGAGAAAGGCTTTCCTTCAAATGATCGGACCGGGCGGGTCGCTCCGCCCTGATAGCGCGCTGATCGCGATTGGCAACTGAACGCAGGCTGAAACGGCGCGTCACGCCCCCTTGCGGCCCAGCCGATCGACGCGCGTGGTCACATCGTCGCACACGGCGGGGCTGACGAATTTGTGGATCGGCCCGCCGTAGAGCGCGATTTCCTTGACGAGGCGGGATGCGATGGGCTGCAGCGACACGTCCGCCATCAGGAAGACGGTTTCGACACGGCCGTTGATCTGCTGGTTCATGCCCGCCATCTGATATTCATATTCGAAGTCGGCGACGGCGCGCAGGCCGCGGATGATGACGCTGGCCCCCTGCGATTCGGCGAAGTCCATGAGCAGCGAGTTGAAGCCTGTGACGACGATTTCGGTGTCGACGCCCGCGCATTCGCGGCGGACCATCTCCAGCCGTTCCTCGTCGGTGAACATGGGCGATTTGGCGATGTTGGTCGTGACGCCGATCACCAGCTTGTCGACCAGCTTCGCGCCGCGCCGGATGATGTCCATATGCCCCAGCGTGATGGGGTCGAAAGTGCCGGGATAGACGCCGATACGCTGTGTGCCCATGGGTTAGCGGTCCCTCTCCACGATATAGTCAGCAATGGCGCGCAGCAGGTCGGCTTCCGCGCCGTGCCCGTGCAGATGCGCCTTGGCCTGATCCACCAGCATCGCCGCCTGCGCGCGGGCGCGCTCGACGCCCAGCAGCGACACGAAAGTCTCCTTGCCCGCCGCCGCATCCTTGCCCAGCGCCTTGCCCGCGAGCGCGGGGTCGCCCTCCACATCGAGCAGGTCGTCGGCGATCTGGAAGGCGAGACCGATGTCGCGGGCATAGCCGTGCAGCGGCACGCGCGCTTCGGCGGGCAGGCGCGCCATGATCGCGGCGGCCTCCACGCACACCTCGATCAGCGCGCCGGTCTTGAGATTCTGGAGCCGGGTGACGGTGGCAAGGTCGAAGCGGGTCTTTTCCGCCTCCAGATCCATCATCTGCCCGCCCGCCATGCCGGCAGGGCCGCTGGCGAGCGCGAGCGCCCGCACCAGTTCGATGCGGACGAAGGGGTCGGGATGCGTGCCTTCATCCGACAGGATCTGGAAGGCGAGATCGTGGAGGCAATCCCCCGCGAGGATCGCCGTCGCCTCGTCGAACGCCTTGTGCACCGTGGGCTTGCCCCGGCGCATGTCGTCGTCGTCCATGGCGGGGAGATCGTCGTGGATCAGCGAATAGACATGGATGCATTCGATTGCGAGGCCGACGCGCAGCGCCGCTTCCCGGTCAATATGGAAAAGGTCGGACGCCGCCTGCACCAGCAGAGGGCGAAGCCGCTTGCCGCCGCCGATGGCGGCATGGCGCATCGCTTCGTAAAGGCGGCGGCGCGCATCGTCCGGCACGGCGAGCAGCCGGTCGAACGCCGCGTCGACCTGCGCCGCGAGTTCGGCCGCGCGCGCGGTCACGATGGCGGTCGCGCTTGCCCCCCTCTCCCCCATCGCGGCGCTTTCAGTCCGCGCCGAAGGGTTGCGCACCGACTGGCGCGCCGCTGGCGTCCAGCGTCAGTTTCTGGATGCGCGCCTCCGCAGCCGCGAGCCGTTCGGTGCAGCGTTTCCGCAGTTCCTCGCCCTGCGCATAGAGTGCAATCGATTCGTCGAGCGGCACGTCGCCGCTTTCGAGCCGGCGGACGATCTGTTCGAGCGCGCGGAGCGCTTCCTCGAAGGACAGGCTCGCCGGATCGGGAAAAGAGGATGTCTCGGCCATGCTGCCTGCATTGACCGCCCCCCGATGCCGGGTCAAGCCCGTATGGCCCGAATCGGTGCGCCCGCCCCCGCTCCCGCCCCTGCGGTCACGAAAGCGTCATGACGTCATTGCAGGGCGCATGGCGGAAAAGCATAGTTTTTGCGTTGACGCACCATGACGCCCGTGCACATAGAAGGATCGCTATGAAACTTTATTTCCCCCTGATCGCCGTTGCCGGTCTCGCCATGCTGTCGGCCTGCAACAAGAATGATGAACCCGAAGTCGTGGGCGGCCCCGCCGATCCCATGGCCGAAAAGCTGGCCAATGCCGCGCCGGTCGAGCTGCCCCCTTCGGTGAAGGCGAACAAGCAGTATCGCTGCAAGGACAACAGCCTGATCTTCGTCGACTTCCTGAGCGACGACAAGACCGCGAACCTCCGCACCGACAAGACCGGATCGCCCACGAAGCTGGTCGCGCCCGAAGCGGGCAAGCCCTATGTGGCCGAGGGCGGCTACGAAGTGTCGGGTCAGGGCAATGATGTGACCATCACCGTTCCGGGCAAGGGCGCGCAGAGCTGCCACGTCTGATCCCAAGGGACATTTCCGCTTTTTCCGGCCGGACCTTCACAAAGGTCCGGCCTTTTTCTTTTGGGGCGAAGAATGTGGTGAGGGAGGATGGGCGCGTTGCGCCGACGCCGCCATTGCCCTTCCCGCGCGCCGCCGCTAAAGGCGCGGGCATGTCCAGCACCGCTCCCCAGATCACCCCGGAAACCGTCGCCGAACATGGCCTTTCCCCGGAAGAATATGACCGCGTTCTGAATGCGCTCGGGCGCGAGCCGAACCTTACCGAACTCGGCATCTTTTCGGTCATGTGGTCGGAGCATTGCAGCTATAAGTCGAGCCGCATCCATCTCAAAAAACTGCCCACCACCGGCCCGCAGGTGATCTGCGGCCCCGGCGAGAATGCGGGCGTCGTGGACATTGGCGACGGGCAGGCGGCGATCTTCAAGATGGAGAGCCACAACCACCCGTCCTACATCGAACCCTATCAGGGCGCGGCGACGGGCGTCGGCGGCATCCTGCGCGATGTGTTCACCATGGGCGCGCGCCCGGTCGCGAACATGAATGCGCTGCGTTTCGGGCGGCCCGATCACCCGAAGATGAAGCATCTCATCAGCGGCGTGGTGCACGGCATCGGCGGCTACGGCAATTGCGTGGGCGTGCCGACGGTGGGCGGCGAAGTGAATTTCCACCCCGCCTATGACGGCAACATCCTGGTCAACGCGATGACCGTAGGCGTCGCGGACACGGACAAAATCTTCTATTCGGCAGCGTCGGGCGTCGGCAATCCGATCGTCTATGTGGGGTCCAAGACCGGACGCGACGGCATCCATGGCGCGACGATGGCGTCGGCGGATTTCGGCGAGGACAGCGAGGAAAAGCGCCCGACCGTGCAGGTGGGCGACCCCTTCACCGAAAAGCTGCTGATCGAGGCGTGTCTGGAGCTGATGGCGTCGGACGCCATCGTCGCCATTCAGGACATGGGCGCGGCGGGCCTCACCTCCTCCAGCGTCGAGATGGCCTCCAAGGGCGGCGTCGGCATCGAACTCAACATGGACGCCGTGCCGCAACGCGAAACGGGCATGACCGCCTATGAGATGATGCTGTCGGAATCGCAGGAGCGGATGCTGATGGTGCTCCAGCCCGGCAAGGAAGCCTTTGCCGAAGCGATCTTCCGCAAGTGGGAGCTGGACTTCGCGGTCATCGGCCATGTCACCGACACGGGGCGCATGGTGCTGGTGCACAAGGGCGAGACGGTGTGCGACATCCCGCTCGCGCCGCTGGCCGACGACGCGCCGCTCTATGATCGCCCGTCACTGTCGCGGGAAGACTATAAGGCATGGGCGAAGGTCGAACCGCTGGGCGACCTGCCCGCCAGCGCGGATGTGGGCGCGGACCTCGTGGCGCTCATGGGATCGCCCGACATCGCCAGCCGCCGCTGGATATGGGAGCAATATGACCATATGGTCGGCGCGGACACGGTGCAGCGCCCCGGCGGCGACGCGGCGGTCGTGCGCGTGCATGGATCGCAGAAGGGCATCGCGATCAGCACCGACTGCACGCCGCGCTATTGCTATGCCGACCCCTATGAAGGCGGCAAGCAGGCCATCGCGGAATGTTATCGCAACCTGTCGGCGGTGGGATCGACCCCGCTCGCCGTCACTAACTGCCTGAACTTCGCCAACCCCCAGCGGCCCGAAATCATGGCGCAGTTGACCGGCTGCCTCGACGGCATGGGCGATGCGTGCCGCGCGCTCGACTTCCCGATCGTGTCGGGCAATGTCAGCCTCTATAATGAGAGCAAGGCGACCGGCGGCGGCTCCGCCATCCTGCCGACGCCCGCCATCGGCGGCATCGGGCTGCTGGCCGACATCGACGCGATGGCGACCGTCGCGTTCAAAAATGCGGGCGATGCGATCTGGCTGATCGGCGGAGAAGGATCGCATCTCGGCCAGTCGATCTGGCTGCGCGAGATTGCGGGCTGTGAGGCGGGCGACGCGCCGAAGGTCGATCTGGCAGCGGAACGCGCCAACGGGGATCTGGTCCGCTCGCTGATCGCGGAAGGCAAGGCGAGCGCGGTGCATGACGTTTCGGACGGCGGGCTGCTGGTCGCGATTGCGGAAATGGCTCTGGCGGGCGGGATCGGCGCGGCGCTGACCACCGCCTTCACGCCGCAGAGCGCGTTCGGCGAGGATCAGGGGCGCTATATCGTCACCGCGGCGCAGGGCGTCGAGGTGCCGGGCGCGGTGCGGATCGGCACGGTGGGCGGCGACAGCGTCGCGGGCGTGCCTCTGGCCGACCTGCGCGCCGCGCATGAGGGCTTCTTTCCCAAGCTGATGGACAGCGAGCTTTAAGAGACGTCAGGGGCGGCGGAAGATATATTCATGGTCGGTCCAGTCGCCGACCGGGAAGCCATATTCGCCGACCTTCTCAAACCCGCGCTTCGCATAGACCGCCTGTGCGCGCTCATTGCCCGACCAGACGCCGAGCCAGACCGGCCCCGGCATCGCGCTCGCCAGCCAGTCGAGCGCGGCGTCCATCAGTGCGCGGCCCACGCCCATGCCCTGCGCGGCGTTGAGGGCGTAAAGCTGGTAGAGTTCGCCCTGATCGGCGCGCGCCTCCGGATGCGGAAGCTTGCACGGGCCGACATGGGCATAGGCGAGCAGCCGTCCGGCATCCTCCGCCACCCATGTCGCATGGGCAGGATCGGCCAGTTCGGCCGCGATCTTCGCCACCCCGTAGCTGTCGGCCTCGAACCGGGCGAGATCGGCGGGGGGATAGGGCACGGCGAATCCGTCGATGAAGGTTTCGCGGAACGCCGCCAGCTTGAGGACGGAGAGCACGGCGGCATCATCCGGATGCGCGGGACGGACGGTGAAGGATTGCGAAGCCATGATCGCGCCATGCCATTGCGGCCGACGCGCCGCAATCAGCGTGTGCGGGTGATGCGCGCGAAGAGCAACTGATAGGCGTCACGCCCGCCCGCCGCGTCATAGGTCGCCATCACACGGCGCAGGTCGCCCGCTGACAGCGGCGCGCGCCCGGCGTGGGGCACCACAGCCCCGATGCCCTTGAGATGCGCGAGGAGCGTGCGCGCGCCCTCCCCCTCCAGCGCCACCGTCTCGTCGAAGGCGAAGGCATCTTCATGGCGCGCCAGCATCGCGCGCAGATCGGCGAGCGAGGGATAGTCGGGCACGCCCGCGCGCAGGCCGCATGCTTCATGCGCCGCCCGCCACGCCGCGAAGCTTCCCTGTCCCATGGTCGAGAAGAAGAGGCTGCCTCCCGGCTTGAGCAGAGCGACGATCCGTTCCAGCGCGGCGGGGAGGTCGTCGAACCACTGGAAAGCGAGGCTGGAGAGGATGAGGTCGAACCATGGCTCGTCGAAGGCCGGATGCTCGCCGTCCATCGCGAGGAATGTGCCGCCGAGCCAGCCGCCGTCCGCGGTCTTTTCCACCATGCGCGGCGACAGGTCGGTCGCGATCAGTTCCGCGTCGGGCCAGCGTAGCGGAACCTCGCGCGTCAGGAAGCCGGTGCCGCAGCCGATCTCCAGGATGCGGGGGCGTCCGCCCGGCTGCTGACGCCCGGCAAGGTCCGCGACGAGGCGCGCGGCGAAGCGCTGCGGCCCGGCATGATCGTCGTAGCGATCCGCCGCCGCGCCAAAGGCTTCGCTGATCCGTTGCTTGCGCGGGTCGCTCATGGGCGATGCCTTGCGTAATGGCGCGCCAAAGGACAAGAGCTTTCCCGCAAAGACACGTCGCACGAAGGACCGCCCCGCCATGACCGCCGCCCGCATTCCCGCCATGGACGTGCTGCGCGGCTGCGCCGTGATGGGAATCCTGTGGATGAATGTCACCGCGTTCGCCCTGCCCCAGAGCGCCTATTTCAACCCGGTGGTGGCGGGCGCGCTCTCAGCAGGCGACATCGCTTTCTGGGCGGTCAGCCTGATCCTGGTGGACGGCAAGATGCGCGGTCTTTTCGCGCTGCTGTTCGGCGCTTCGATGCTGCTGCTGATCGACAGGGAAGAGATGGCGGGGCGCGACGGGCGGCGGACGCAGACGATCCGTTCGGGATGGCTGTTCGTGATCGGCTGCCTCCACTTCTTCCTGCTGTGGTGGGGCGACATATTGCGCGTCTATGCGATCGTCGGCCTGTTCGCGCTGCTGTTCGTGGGGCTGGAGCCGCTGGCGCTGGTGAAGCGGGCCTTCCTCTGTTTCCTGCTCCAGTTCCTGCTCGTGGGCGCGTTCATCGCGGGCCTTTATCTCTGGAGCCATGCCGCCACCGCGCCCGATGCCGCTGCCGCCACGCGGGATGGGTTCGCGACCTTCATGGCGACGCTGTCCGATTCCGCCAGCCCCGCGACACAGGCGGAGATCGCCACCTATCGCGGGAGCTTCACCGGCATAGTGGCGATGAAGGCCGCGGCTTTTCCGGGCGAGTGGGTCTGGGGTTTCCTGTTCAACGCATTCGAGACACTGGGCTTCATGCTGCTGGGTATGGCGATGCTGAAGGGCGGGTTCCTGACCGGTAGCTGGGACACGGAACAGTATCGCCGCACCGCGCGCCACTGCTTCCTGATCGGGGCGCCGCCGATGGCGGCGCTGGCGATCTGGGTGTGGTGGAGCGGGTTTGCGCCGCTCGTCAGCTATGGCGTGGCGCTGGCATGGTCGCTGCCCTTCCGCATTCCGCTGACGGTCGGGTGGGCGGCGCTGACCCTGTGGATGCTGGCGCGGCATCGGGACAGCGGGATGGTGGCGCGAATCGCGGCGGCGGGGCGGATGAGCTTAAGCAACTATCTGCTCAGCAGCCTGATGATGGCGGCGATGTTCTATGGCTGGGGTTTCGGGCTGTTCGCGCAGGTGCGGCCCGCGCTGCTGCCGCTGTTCGTCTTGCTGGGCTGGGCGGTGATGCTGCTCTGGTCGAAGCCATGGGCGGAGCGATTCGCCCTTGGCCCGGCAGAGTGGCTGTGGCGCAGCCTTTCCAGCGGCCAGACGCAAAAGATTCGCAAGAGCAGCTAGATTACTATTGCGACCTATTATCAGATGCACTATTTCCCGTTGCATTGGGAGAATGGTGTCGATGGTCGTCTGCGTCTGCAATGCTCTTCGTGAAAAGGATGTCCGGGAAGCCGCGCGCAACGGGGCCGATACGCCGTGCAGCGCCTATGCCCGCTATGGCCGCCGCCCCAAATGCGGCCAGTGCGTCCCCTTCGCGCGCACCATCATCGCCGCCGAACGCGCGTCCGTCTGAGCTGCGGCACTGCGTCGTAGTCGCAGCGCGCGTGCGCGATCCATTCGCGATAGCAGGACGAAAACCCGCCAGATTCCGCGGCTTTCGGCCTTAACAGGCACCGCCCGCCGGGCTATAGCTTACCCCTTCCCCACGGTCAGCCGGAGTGAGACGCCATGAAGGGCGACGCCAAGGTCATCGAATATCTGAACGAGGTGCTCAAGAACGAGCTGACCGCGATCAACCAGTATTTCCTCCACTATCGCATGCTCAACCACTGGGGCATCGAGAAGCTCGCCAAGTTCGAATATGAGGAATCCATCGACGAGATGAAGCATGCCGACAAGGTGGCGGAGCGCATCCTCTTCCTCGACGGCCTGCCCAATTTTCAGCTTCTGGGCCGGCTCAAGATAGGCGAGACGGTGGAGGAGATCCTCAAGGCCGACCTCGAACTGGAATATGAGGCGCTGCCGGTGCTGCGCGACGCCATCGCCTACAGCGAATCGGTGCGCGATTTCGTGAGCCGCGACCTGTTCCAATATATCCTCGAAAGCGAGGAGGAGCATGTCGACACGCTCGAAACCCAGTTCGAGATGATCGAACGGATGGGCATCCAGAATTATATCCAGCTTCAGAGCAAGGCGAAGGAAGACTGATCCTTACCGCCTGACTGAAAGCCGAAGGGCGTCCCTGTGGGGCGCCCTTTTCTTGTTACAGCATCGCGTCGAGCAGACCGATCAGCGGCAGGTCGGCGGGCGGCATCGGCAGCGCATACATCTGCGCCGGACGAACCCATGTGAGCGCGGTCGCGTGGCGCGCCTGCGGCACGCCTTCCCATTTGCGGCAGACATAGAGCAGCAGCAGCAGATGCCGGTCGCCCAGCGTTTCGCTGGCGAAGGTCGCGGGCGCGAGGCAGCTCCGGTGCGTGCGGATGCCCAGTTCCTCCTCCAGTTCGCGCACCAGCGCGGCCTCGGGCGTTTCGTCCGGCTCGACCTTGCCGCCGGGAAATTCCCACAGTTCGGCCATCGGCTTGCCCGGCGGCCGCTGTTGCAGGAGCACGCGCCCGTCGCGGTCGACCAGCGCCGCCGCCACCACCAGCAGGGGAGAAAAACGCGTCATTTCGGCTCCGTCAGGAGGGGTTTGTTAACCGTGGTTCCTTTACACGGCTTTCGGGGACTGTCTGTAGGCATCAGGGGAATTTCAATGCGCGCGCTGATCCGGGTCATGACGAAGAGCGGCCTGGCCCGGTCCGAACGCGGGGCGACGGCGGTCGAATATGGCCTGATCCTCGCCCTGATCGTGCTGGCCATGATCGCCGCGCTGAACAGCCTGGCGACCAAGACCGTCGGCATGTGGAACAACGTCGCGACAGAGGTTGCGAAACATTAACCATCAAAAATTTACAGGCGCGGATCGGCATTAAGTAATTTTCAACCGAACCGGCTTAATTCCACCCTTGTCGACCACGAATTACCAAGCGGGGCGGCCGGGTAGTAAATGGCAGTAGTTGCTTTTTCAAGGAGAAGACCAATGAAGTTCATCCGCAAGATGTTCAAGGACAACAAGGGTGCCACCGCGATCGAATACGGCCTGATCGCCGCTCTGATCGCCGTCGCCGCGATCACCGCGATGAGCAGCCTCGGCACCAAGCTGAGCGGCACGTTCAACAACGTGAACGGCAACCTGAAGTAAGCTTCGGCGCTTCGGCGAAAAGAATGAGGCGGCGGACAACGGGTCCGCCGCCTTTTTCATGTGCATCGCGATCAGTTGGTGACGATCTTCACCCGCGCGCCCGGACGCAGGGTGGCGTCGCGGCCCAGCGCGTTGATCGTCAGGAACCGTTCGAGCGGATAGTCGGTATAGGCCATCCGCTTCGCCAGCGACTGAACGGTGTCGCCCGCCTTGACCGTCACCACCTGCACCCGGCGCGGCCGGATCGCGGCGGCATCCTGCGCGGAAAGTCGCTGCATCGATTCGACAAGCGGCGCGAACGGGCCGACCCCCTGCCCCGCAGGCGTCAGCAGCAGGAAATGATAATATTTGCCGCCGAAATCATAGGCGAAGACCGTCGCGTCGACCTGCTGCGACTGGGTGGAGGCGCGGACCGTCCGCCATGCGGCGGGCAGGCCGTTGATCGTCGTGCGCTGGACCTCACCCTGCGGCGCGCCGCCGCTGTTGCCGCCGAGTCGGGCGAAAACGGCGCTCACATAGGCGTCGAGCGATCCTGCCGAAGCGCCGCCGCTGAACTGCGCCTGCCCGCCCGATCCGCTGATCGACACGGCGTCGGTGCCGTTTTCCATGCCGAATCCGCTGGGCGCGGTGAAGGCGAGGCGCAGGTCGGGGTGGCGGAAGCGGTTGCCGTCGATCACGCCCTGCTTGGGATCGTCACCGTAGAGAACGCCGTCCACCGCCGTCAGGAAGGCGTCGCGATTGCGCGTCGTGGCTGCGGAGCGCGTGGCCTGCGCCGCCTGCAGGGCGCGATTGACGCGCGAGGCGGGATCGGGGTGCGTGCTCGCCCATTCCGGCATGGAATGCGCGTTGCCCGATAGCTGCGCGTCGAGACTGCTCTGCGCGGCCAGAGAAGCCAGCATGCTCGACAGCGCCCTGGGATCGTAGCCCGCCGAGGCGAGATAGCGGATGCCAAGGTCGTCCGCCTCATATTCCTGGGTGCGGGAGAATTTCAGCGTCAGGAGCTGGCTGCCGGTGCCGATGCCCTTCTGCACGACCCCGGCCAGCCCCGAATCGCCGAGGAAAGCGCCCGCCAGCGCGCCCAGCAGCGCCCCGCCAATCGCGTTGCGCTGCGCCGCCTTCTGCCGACGCTGGCCATGTTGAGCCGCGACATGGCCGACTTCATGGCCGAGCACGCCCGCGAGTTCCGCCTCGTCGTTCATCAGCGCCATGAGCTGCCGCGTCACATAGACATAGCCGCCGGGGATGGCGAAGGCGTTGTTGACCGGCGAATTGAGCAGAGTGACGGTGAAGTCGCCCTGCGCGTTCGACAGGCCGGACTGGACCGCGATCCGCCGCCCGACCGTTTCGACATAGCGCGCCTGCGGACCGGCATAGGCGCCGCCAAACTCCTTGAGCAGTTCGGGATGCTGCTTCGCGCCGCTCGCCTTGTCCTGCGCGCTGATGTTGGAGACGGTGCGGATCGCGCGCTGCTGCCCGATCACCGCAGGCGCGCCCAGCGCCACCGCCATCGCCGCACCCGCGCAGCCCAGCGTCATCTTCCACTTCATGCCTCTCACCCTCTTCCCGTTACCGGAACGAAACGAGCGGAGTCCCATCGCGTTCCCGCGCAGCGAAGCATCAGGCACCGATGGCGAGAAACTTGTCGGCCCGGTCGGTGCGCAGCGCCTGCGCGTCCATGCCACCCAGCGAATCGAGTTCCGCCTCGATCGCCGCGCCCAGACTGGCGATGGCCTGCACCGGGTCGCGGTGTGCGCCGCCGACCGGTTCGGGCACGATCCCGTCGATGACGCCCAGCGATTTCAGATGCTGCGCCGTCACCTGCATCGCCGTGGCGGCGTCGCTCGCCTTGTCGGCGGTGCGCCAGAGGATCGACGCGCAGCCTTCGGGTGAAATGACCGAGTAGACCGCATGTTCTAACATCAGCACGCGATTGGCCGCCGCCAGTGCGATTGCGCCGCCCGATCCGCCCTCGCCCACCACGGCGGCCACCATCGGCACGCCGAGCCTCAGGCAGGCTTCGGTCGAACGGGCGATGGCTTCGGCCTGACCGCGCTCTTCCGCCTGAACGCCGGGGAACGCGCCGGATGTGTCCACCAGCGTCACGACCGGCAGGCCGAAGCGGTCGGCCAGTTCCATCAGACGGATCGCCTTGCGATATCCCTCAGGCTTCGCCATGCCAAAATTGTGGCGCACGCGGCTGGCGGTGTCGTCGCCCTTTTCATGGCCGATGACCATGACGCGCCGTTCGCCCAGCGTCGCGAAGCCGCCGAGAATCGCCTGATCGTCGGCAAAGGCGCGGTCGCCCGCGAGCGGCATGAAATTGTCGAACAGACCCGCGACATAATCCTTGAAATGCGGCCGGTCGGGGTGGCGCGCGACCTGCGTCTTCTGCCACGGCGTCAGCTTCGCATAGGTATCGCGCAGCATCTTGCCCGCGCGGGTTTCCAGCGTCGCGATCTCGCCGTCGATGTTGATGTCGCCGACGCTGGCCGTGGCGCGCAATTCGACGATGCGCGCTTCCAGTTCGGCGATCGGCTTTTCAAATTCCAGAAAGCTAACCATGGTCGGTGCGTTAGGGCGCTGACGGCGCGTCGTCAACGCGGGGATGCGGAGCGCGCGCGGTCATGGTCGCGAGCGGATGGCGCCGGTTCACCAGTTCGACGAGGCGGCGGCTGTCGACATGGGTGTAGATCTGCGTCGTGCCGATGTCCGCATGGCCGAGCATGGTCTGAAGCGCCCGAAGGTCAGCCCCCCCTTCCAGCAGGTGCGTGGCGAAGGCGTGGCGCAGCACATGCGGGCTGACGCGCTGCGGCGGGATACCCGCAGCGGCGGCGAGCGCCTTCACCATCTGATAGAGGCGGATGCGGCTGAGATGGCTCTTGCCCGACGGGAAGAGCCAGGGGCTGTCGGCGGGAACATGGGTGAGCCAGAGAGCGACGGCAGCGCGGGCGCGGTCGGAAATCGGCACGAGCCGTTCGCGCCCGCCCTTGCCCCGGAGGATCAGGAAAGGCCGGTCGGCGGCCAGCGCGCGGCGGGGCAGCGACACAAGTTCGCTCGCGCGCAGGCCCGATCCGTAGAGAAGTTCGATAAGAGCCGAGAGGCGCAGGTCGAGCGGGGACGGATGCTCCGCCGCGAGCCGCTCCGCAATCAGGGCGAAGAGGCGGTCGACTTCGGCGGTGGACAGAATCTTCGGCAAAGGCCGCCGGGTGACAGGGCGCGGCAGGGCGGCGGCGGGATTGTCGGCGCGCAGCCCCTCCTCCTCCAGAAAGGCGTAGAAGGCGCGGAGCGCGGACGTCTTGCGCGCGAGGGACGAAGCGGCGAGGCCCGCCCAATGTTCCGCCAATGTGCCGAGCGCGTCCTTGTCCGCCTGGGCAAGCCCCCCGACCAGCGCCGCCGCGCCGTTGAGGTCCGTGCGGTAGGCGAGCATGGTGTTGCGCGCCGCGCCGCGCTCCGCCGCCATCATTTCGAGGAAGCGGTCGATCAGGGCGGCATCCTCCTGCGCCATGATCAGGTCCGGCTGATCGCCTCTGCCGCGATCATCCGCGCTTCGGGGTCGAGGCCCACGCGGTGCAGCGCCGCCACGACATGATAGAGATGCGACGGGGGCAGGCTGCTCCAGTCATTGCCCTGCATCCCGACCGCCACCAGCAGCGCCACGGTCGCCTTTTCTCCGCGCGCCGCCGCCGCCGCGATGGCGCGCGCCCAGCGGCTGTTGGCGGCAAGAGAGACGCCATGTTCCTGCGCGAGCGACTGCGCGTCACTGGCGGGCAGGCGGGAAAGACCGGCGAGCGCGGCGATCAGCATCCGCCCCCTGCCCGCTCCCGCCTCGTCGAGATAGGATGACGCGCGGCTGCCGCTGATCTCCACCACCGGGCTGGGCGCGCCGACCGCGAGCAAGGCCCAGAGCTGCGACGCGCCTGCCCCGTCAAGCTGCCCCGCGGCCCGCGCCCAGCGCGCGGCGTTGCGGTCATAGCCCGCGCTCAGCATCGAAGCGACGAGGTTCGCGGCGTCCTGCGCATCGGTCTGCGCCACGGGCAGCGCGGCGGCGGCGCGCGCGGTCGCGATCAGACCGACATAATCGGGCGAATCGGATTCCTTCCACCACGTCCGCATGCCCCCCAGCCGGTCGCCCACGGTCGCCCCCGACGCCGCGCTACGCAGAGCGTCGATCCGGTCGGCGACATCGTCGGGCACATCGCCATCGCTGCCGATCTGGCCGTAGAAACCCACCAGCGCAGCGTTCGACAGCACGCCGAGCCGCGCGGCGATCTCCGCGCCCTGCCGCCGCTTGAGGGGGGGCAATGCCGCCGCGCGCGCCTGCCACGCCCGGACATGCGACCCCGCCGCCGCCATCAGCGGGTCGGGAATATCGACATTGAGCGCGGTGGCGAGGCCGTAGCGCCAGGAGGTGAGCCGATCGACGCCGCCCCACTCGATCTTGACCGAACGGCGCGCGTTGAAGCCGGTGCCGACGACCTTTTCCGCCAGCCGATAGTCGACGCCGCGCACCACACCACGCCGCTGCGCCTGATTGAGCGCGCCGCTGGCGCTGCCCTGATCGCCCGAAAGCGCGGGGCAGATCGCGCGGGTCATGTCCCAACCCGGTGCCTTGCTGGTGCGCAGCGCGCCATCGGACAGCGGACACAGTCCCGCCGGGTCCGATGTCGCGAGATAGGTTTCCATCGCCACCGCATAGAGGCGCGGCGTGAAGCGATCCGCGTCCACGCTCTGCACCATCAGGCGCGCACTGTCCGCTTCGCCCATGCGCAGCAGCAGCCATGCACGCTCGGCCGCCCAGTCCGCCCCGTCGATGCCGCGCGGCGTATCGACGCTCGACAGCAGAGCGCGGCGCAGCAGGATCGACGCCCAGCGCGACACGATGGGCGCACGCGTTTCCCGCATCAGCACGGCGAGATATTTGCCCGATTCCTGACCGAAGGCGCTGGCTTCGAAGCCGCGCGTCTGCGGCGTCAGCGGCCCGATGCGGTCGAGCGAGCGGCGCGCGCTGTCGGGCAGGTCATATTTGGCCTTTTCCGCCGCCAGTTCCTCTGGCGACATGTCGTTGCCCGCGTCGGCGACGTCGGCCAGCGAGGGATCGACGGCGGGCGGGACCAGAGGCTGAACCATCGGCGCGCCTGCCGGTTGCGGGGGCGTGCCGGGCGCGGGCTGGGCCGAGCGGGCGGGCGGAGGCGCTTCGGGCGCATCGCCGAAGCCCGGCGGCAGGAGCGATTCGGGCGCCTGCTGCGCGACGACCGGCAGCGCCAGAGCCAGCGCGAAGCTGCCCAGCGCCCAGCGCGTATTCCCCCGCGACCAGCGCATCGGCCTTACCGGCCCAGCTTTTCTTGGCCGATGACCTTTTCGACGCGCTGCTGCGGCTTCTCCCCGCCGCGCGACCAGAAGAAGGCGAGCAGCGCGATCACCAGCACCGCGATGGCAATCGGGATGATCGGCAGGCGTGTGCCACGGCGGCGCTGGCCGCCTTCGAAACTGCTGAAGCTGCTGCGATTATTCTTCATCGGTCCTTGGCTTGTTCTGTTCGGCCGGGAAACGGCCAGGGGACGCGGGGAAAGTTGCGATTTGCCTCCGCGAGCCGGGGCTGTATAGCCCGCAGCGCCATGCAGCGAAACAGCAAAATCCCCGACGGCACGCCCGGCCGTGGCCCCATCGTGCTGGTGGGGATGATGGGCGCGGGCAAATCGACCGTGGGCCGCCGCCTCGCCGCGCGGCTCGGCCTGTCCTTCGTCGATGCCGACGAGGAGATCGAAAAGGCCGCGGGCATGACGGTGTCAGAGATTTTCGAGCGCTATGGCGAAGCGCATTTCCGCGACGGCGAACGCCGCGTCATCGCCCGGCTGATGGACGGCGCGCCCAAGGTCATCGCAACCGGCGGCGGCGCCTTCATGCAGGACGAGACGCGCCGCCTGATCCTGGAGAGCGCGACGGCGATCTGGCTGGACGCGGACATCGACGTGCTGGTCGACCGCGTGGCCCGGCGGGACAGCCGCCCGCTGCTGAAAGGCCGCGATGCGCGCGCGGTGCTGACCGAACTCGCGGCGGTGCGCAATCCCGTCTATGCACTCGCCCCCATCCACATCAAAAGCATCGCCGCCCCGCACGAGGTCGCGGTCGAGAAGATCATGGAGCAGCTTCCCCAATGGCCCTAGTCCGGGTCGCGCTCGGCGCGCGCAGCTATGACATCGTGATCGAGGAAGGCGCGCTGGACCGCGCGGGCGACTGGCTGGCGGCCTATGCCCGCAAGGGGCGGCTGGTGGTCGTGACCGACAGCCATGTCGCGACGGCGCAACTGCCCCGGCTGGAGACCGCTCTGCACGGCGCGGGAGTGAGCGTCGAACCGATCGTGCTGCCTGCGGGCGAGCAGACGAAGAGCTGGCGGCATCTGGAGCAGTTGCTCGACGCCCTGCTGGCTCTGGAGGTCGAGCGCGGCGATCATGTCGTGGCGCTGGGCGGCGGGGTGATCGGCGATCTGGTGGGCTTTGCCGCCTCCATCCTGAAGCGCGGATGCCACTTCATTCAGGTGCCGACGACGCTGCTGGCGCAGGTCGATTCGTCGGTCGGCGGCAAGACCGCGATCAATACGCGGGCGGGCAAGAATCTCGTCGGCAGCTTCTATCAGCCTTCGCTGGTGCTGATCGACCCGTCGACGCTCGCCAGCCTGCCCCCGCGTGAAACGCGTGCGGGCTATGCCGAGGTCGTCAAATATGGCCTGATCGACGATCCCGATTTCTTCGCCTGGTGCGAGAGCGACGGGCATCGGCTGCTCAGCGGCGACCCGGAAGCGCGCGTCCACGCCATCGAAAAGAGCGTGCGCGCCAAAGCGGCCATCGTCGCCGATGACGAACGCGAGACGACCGGCCGCCGCGCCCTACTCAACCTTGGCCATACATTCGGTCATGCGCTGGAGGCGGACACCGGTTTTTCCGACACGCTGCTGCACGGCGAAGCTGTGGCGGCGGGCATGGCGCTGGCGTTCCGCTATTCGGCGCGGCTGGGGCTGTGCGCTCAGGCGGATGCGGACCGGGTGACGGCGCATCTGAGGGATGTCGGCCTGCCCTTCGACCTCGCGTCCGCGCATGTGAAGGCGAATGGCGCGGCGCTGGTCGCGCATATGCTCCACGACAAGAAGATGGCGGCGGGCACCCTCCCCTTCCTGCTGGCGCGGGGGATCGGGCGGACGTTTCTATCGAAGGATGTCGTGCTGGACGATGTAGCGGCGTTTCTGGATGAGGAACGGGCGGCAGGGTAATCGACGACCGCAGCCATCCCCCTATCGTCACCCTGAACTTGTTTCAGCATGGCGAAAATGGGGATCTTACGAAAAGTAGCCTTTCGTCATGCCGGGCTTGACCCGGCATCCCGCTTCTTCCCCAACAAGGTAGCGGGACCCCGGCTCAAGGCCGGGGTTACAGTCGCTCAACAAAAAAGGCGCCCCTCGCGGAGCGCCCTCTTCGTTCAAACCCTGTCAGGCCAATTACTTCTTCAGCGTCAGGCCGCCGAAGCGCTTGTTGAAGCGCGCCACCTGGCCGCCTGTGTCGAGCTGGCGGTTGCCGCCCGTCCAGGCCGGGTGCGACTTGGGGTCGATGTCGAGCGCCAGCGTGTCGCCTTCCTTGCCCCAGGTCGAGCGGGTCTGGAAGGTGGTGCCGTCGGTCATCTGGACGGTGATCATGTGGTAATCGGGGTGGGTATCGGCCTTCATGGCGGTGTGCTCCTTTGGTGGCCGGTTTCCGACCGGCCGGATGCGATAGAAATGCGAAGGCGCGCCGTTAGCCTGTTCGGCGCGCATTGGCAAGGACAAAGCCCCCCATCCGCCGCGTCATCCGCCCCCGCCCGCGACAGACGGGGAGATGCCGGCCTGCGCCGGTATGACGGCAGGGAAAACGTCAGTCCCTGGGCGGATCGGTGATCATCGCGACGAACTGCGCTTCGGACGCGAGCTTGCCGTCCAGCATCGCCTTGCCGCTGAACTTGCAGATCGCGCCGCGGTTCTGGGTCACTTCGACATGGAGGTCGAGCAGACAGCCCGGCTCCACCGGAGCGCGGAACTTCGCGCCGTCGATGCTCATGAAATAGACGAGCTTGCCCGCTTCGGCGAGGTTCATCGATTCGACCGCGAGCACGCCCGCCGCCTGCGCCATCGCCTCGACGATCAGGACGCCGGGCATGATCGGGCGCGTGGGAAAATGCCCCTGAAAGAACGGCTCGTTCACCGATACCGCCTTGATCGCGTGGATCGACTGGTTGGGCACCAGCGACACCACGCGGTCGATCAGCAGCATCGGGTAACGATGCGGCAGGGCGGCCATGACCCGACGGATGTCCATCGGGCCACGCGCGGTCGATTCAACCTCGTCCGTCATGGATCAGCGCGACTTGGGCGCCTGAGCCGGGGACGCGGGCGCAGCGGCGGCGGCAGGCGCCGCTCCGGCCTGACCCTGACCGCCGGGCTGCCAGCCGGCAGGCGGCGTGATGCCGACGCTGGGGACCAGAGCGTTGAGTTCGGTGATGACGGACGGCGTGATGTCCGCGCCTGCGCCGAAGCTTTCGGTCGCGCCCTTCTTGAACACGATTTCCGACTTGGTCTTGGCGGTCGCGGACTTGAGCGCGTCGTCCAGCTTCGCGACGATCTGTTCCTCGACATAGGCGCGGGCGAGCGCGACCGGCTGGCTCAGGCGCTGAAGTTCGGCCTGGCCGTTCTGCTGCGCCTGCTGGAGCTGCTGATACTGGGTTTCGATGGCGGGCGTGGGCTTGTTGCCCGCAGCCTTGTAGGCGGCCTGCAGCGCGTCATTCTTGGCCTTGAGATCCGCCTCGATCGCCGTGCGGCGCGCGTTGATCTGGTCAAGCTGCGGCTTGTACGTGGTCTGCATCTGGGTCATCGCGGTGGTGAAGGCGGCGCTGCGGGCGACGGCTTCCTCCAGATCGACGACGGCGATGCCCGACTTGGTCTGGGCGGCGGCGGGCACGACGGTCAGCGCGGCCATAGTGATCGGCGCCAGCGTGAGCGCGGCGGCCTTTGCAATCATCTTCATCAGAATTGAGTCCCTACGTTAAAGGTAATGAGCTTGGTGTCGTCCCCTGGTTCCTTCAGCAGGGCTTTGGCGATGTCGATGCGGAACGGGCCGAAGGGCGAGTTCCAGTTGACGCCAAAGCCCACGGAAACACGCGGCTTGAGCGTGTCGCCGAGATAAACTTCCTCGAAATTGCCGCCCGCGAAGCTGTAGTTCGCGCCGCAAACCGGGTTGCGCGCGGTGCCCGTTGCGCGCACGCGGGCCGATCCGGTCGGCGCGCCCGTGCCGGGATCGCAATAGCCCGCGAAGCTGCCGGTGCCGTTATTGACGAGCACCGGGTCCTTGATCCCCGCGACCGCGCCGGCATCGACGTAGACCGACGGACGCAGGCCCATTTCGCGCGCGCCCGATCCGAGCGGAATTTCCAGTTCGGCGCGGGTCATGTAATACATCCGCCCGCCCAGCGCGTCGTCCTGCACATTCTGGCGGCCATTCACCCGTTCATAGCCGGTGGTCGCGCCGTTCGAATCGGTGGTCGCCTGCAGGAAGTAGCGCTTCACGCGCGGGCCGACGCCGCGAATGTTGAAGCCGCGAATCTGCGGTTCGCCGAGGAAGAAGCGGTCGACGAGGCGGATGCGCTCGGTCGGGAAGCCGTCCGCGTCCACCCGCTGACCTTCGAGCGAGTGGATATAGCCCGCCTCGCCCGTCAGCGAGAAAACGAAGCCGCCGCCCAGCGCGAAATATTTGCCGCCGTTGAGGCGCGTGCGGACATATTTGACGCTGCCGCCGAGGCCCGCGACATCCTGGCTCAGGACGAGCTGCTGGCCGCGCGTCGGACGGATGCGGTTGTCTCGCGCGTCGTAGATCAGCGAATAGCCGAGGCTCGACGTGGTGCGCTTGCCGATCGCGTCGCAGAGATAGCGCCCGGCGAGCAGCGGGTCGCAGCGTGAAGGCAGCGGTCCCGCGCCGTCCGGATCGGAATAGTAAACATCCTTCGCCAGCGTCACATCGTCGAAGTTCAGGCTGTAGCGCAGCGCCAGCGAGATATATTCGGTGATCGGCACGCCCGCGCGGAGCTGGAAACCGGTCGTCTGCTGCTTGTAGGTGGTGCTGCGGTCGTTGACGCTGTTGCCGAGGAAGCGGAAGCTGTTGAGGTCGCGGCGGTAGATGTCGCCGCCCAGCGCGATATTCTTGTCCATGAAATAAGGCTCGGTGAAGCCCAGTTCGATCGACTTGGAATAGGCCGAATAGTTGACCGAGGTGCGCAGTTCCTGGCCCTTGCCGCGGAAGTTGCGCTGCGTGACGGATGCCGACACGATGAAGCGTTCGAGCGAGCTGTAGCCCGCCGACAGCGACAGTTCGCCGGTCGATTTTTCCTGCACGTTGGTTTCGAGCACGATGCGGTCGGGCGCGGAGCCGGGCTTCTGTTCGACGTCCAGCTTCTCCTGGAAGAAGCCGAGCGAATTGATGCGGTCCTTCGAGCGCTTGACGAGGAAGCTGTTGAAGGCGTCGCCTTCGGCAAGGCGGAACTCGCGGCGGACGACCTTGTCCTGCGTCAGCGTGTTGCCGTTGATGTCGACCCGCTCGACATAAACGCGCGGCGCGTTGGCAATGCGGAAATTGATCCCCATCGTCAGCGTATCCTTGTCGCGGTTGAAGTCCGGCGACACATCGGCGAAGGCGTAACCGAACAGACCCGCCGTTTCACTGAGCGTATCAACGGTGTCTTCGACCTTCTTGGCGTTATACCAGTCGCCCTTCTTCATCGACAGCGTCTTGGTGAGCGCTTCGCCCGACAGGTCGCGAATGTCCGATTCGACCTTCACGTCGCCGAACTTGTAGCGGTCGCCTTCCTCGACGACATAGGTGATGATGAAGTCCTGCTTGTCGGGCGTCAGTTCCGCCACGGCGGAAATCACGCGGAAATCGGCATAGCCTTCGGTCAGGTAGAACTGGCGCAGCTTCTGCTGGTCATAGGCGAGCCGGTCGGGATCGTAGCTGGTGCCCGAGGAGAAGATGCGGAACCAGCGCGACTGCTTCGTCACCATCTGGCTGCGCAGTTCGCCGTCCTTGAACTTCTCGTTGCCGATGATGTTGATCTGGCGGACCTTCGACTTCGGGCCTTCGCTGATTTCGAACACGATATCGACGCGGTTCTGGTCGAGCTGGACCATCTTCGGTTCGATGGTGGCGGCGAAGCGGCCCTGCCGGCGATAAAGCTCGATGATGCGCGCCACGTCTGCGCGCACCTTCGACCGGGTGTAGATCTGGCGCGGGGCGAGCTTGATTTCCGGCCGGATCTTGTCTTCCTTCAGCCGCTTGTTGCCTTCCAGCACGATGCGGTTGATGACCGGATTTTCCTTCACCTGAACGGTGATCGCGCCCTTGTCGTTGCGGATCTGGACATCGGCGAACAGTTCGGTTTCGTAGAGGTCGCGCAGCGCCTGATCGAGGCTTTCCTGGCTGAAGGGCTGGCCCTGCCGCAGCTTGGTGTAGGACAGGACGGTGTCCGGCTCCAGCCGCTGCGTGCCCGCGACGGTGATGGAGCCGATCGTGCCCTGCGGCACGCCCGCGCCTGCGGCGGGCGGGGTCGCTGCCGCACCGGCGCCCTGCGCCATGGCCGGGAGCGCAGGCACGCCCGCGATCATCGTGGTCGCCAGAAGGACGGCCAGGACCGGGCGCTGCCTCATGCTGCTGTTCATCGCTCTCACCCGCTCCACCTTGAAAAGATTCCTAAACGACCCAGATTAATGTGTCTGTCGCAACAGACGCCGCCGACCGGCGCTTCCCTGCCCCAAGCGCGTCAGCCGATCAAGCCGGACAGGCTCTTCCAAAGACCGAAAGACGACAAATCGTTGAAGGTGACGAGCAGCATCATCGCCATCAGCACCGCCAGACCCGACCTGTAGGCCCATTCCTGCGCCGCCGGGCTGACGGGCCGCCGCCGCACCGCTTCGATCCCGTAGAAGAGCAGATGCCCGCCATCCAGCATCGGAATTGGCAAGAGGTTGATGAACCCCAAGTTAATCGAGATGAGCGCGACGAAGAAGATGAAGCTCTCCACCCCCATCGTCGCCGCCTGCCCCGAAACCTGCGCGATCTTGAGCGGGCCGCCCAGTTCCTTGACCGAACGGCCGCCGCCAACGATCTGCCCCAGCGTTTCCACCATCGTGCGCACGATGTCGCCGGTGCGCTCGACCGCCACGATGGGTGCGCGCCAGAGCGGCACCGGCTCGATCACGGGTTCGCCCGGCGCAAGGCCAAGCCGGCCGACGGCGAATGTGTTGCCGAGGCCATCGTCTTCGGAAACGCTGCCGATCCGGCCAGCCTTGACGATGCGCTGCCCGTCGCGCTCGATCACGATCTCAACCGGCTCGCCGGGGCGGATCTGCGCATAGAGGCGGATGTCGTCGAACGTCTCCATCGCCCGTCCGCCCAGCGAGACGATGCGGTCGCCGGGCGCGATGCCCATCGCCGCGGCGGCGCTGCCGGGCTGCACCTGCCCCGCCACCGCGGGCGTGCGGCTTTCGCCGTGGATGAAGGCGAAGGCGGCGAGGATCAGGATCGCGAAGAGGAAGTTGATCGCCGGGCCAGCCGCGACGATGGCGGCGCGCTGCCACAGGGGCTTGCCGGGAAAGCTCTCCGCCCGGTCCTTTGCGGGCATTTCGAGCCAGGCGGGATCGGTCATGCTGGCGGCGTTCATGTCGCCCTTGAAGCGGACATAGCCGCCCAGCGGCAGCGCCGCGACCCGCCAGCGGGTGCCGCGCCTGTCGATCCAGGCGAAGATTTCCGGGCCGAAGCCGATGGAGAAGGCTTCCGCCTTCACCCCACACCAGCGGCCGACGAGATAGTGACCCAGCTCATGCACGAAGACGAGCGGGCCGATGACCGCGACGAAGGCGAGAATGGTCAGCAGAAAACCGGGACTGTGGATCAAACCGTCAATCTTTCCATCACTCGGCCCGCCTCCAAGCGGGCCTGCGCGTCCGCCGCCAGCACATCGTCGATGGAGCCGGGCGCAGGCGCGCTATACCGGTCCAACACATCCTCCACAATCATGGCAATATCAAGGAAGCCGATGCGGCCCGAAAGGAAGGCGGCGACCGCGACTTCATTGGCGGCGTTGAGGATCGCGGGTGTCGCACCGCCATCCGCCGCCGCCGCGCGCGCAAGGCGCAGCGCAGGGAAGCGTTCCGGATCGGGCGCTTCGAAATCGAGCCGGCCGATGGTCGCGAGGTCGAGCGGCTGGCAGGGCGTCGCGATCCGATCCGGCCAGGCGAGCGCGTGGGCGATCGGAATACGCATGTCGGGCGAGCCGAGCTGCGCCAGCGTCGAACGGTCGCGATATTCGACCATCGAGTGAATAACCGACTGGGGATGGACCAGTATCTCGATACGGTCGAGACCGACGGGGAAGAGATGCGCGGCCTCGATCAGTTCGAGACCCTTGTTCATCATCGTCGCGCTATCGACACTGATCTTCGCGCCCATCGACCAGTTGGGATGCGCGACCGCCTGCGCCGGGGTGATGTCCCGCATCTGCGCGCGGCTGCGGGTGCGGAAAGGGCCGCCGCTGGCGGTGAGAATTATTCTTGCGACATTATCGTAAGAGCTTCCGGCAAGGCACTGGAATATCGCATTATGCTCACTGTCCACGGGCAGCAGGGTCGCGCCGGACGCACGTGCAGCGTCCATCATCAGCCCGCCCGCCGACACCAGCGATTCCTTGTTGGCGAGCGCGACCGTGGTGCCTGCTTCCAGCGCCGCCATGGTGGGTTTCAGCCCCGCGCAGCCGACGATGGCAGCCATGGTCCAGTCCGCATCCAGCCGCGCGGCATCGACCAGCGCATCCTCACCCGCCGCCGCTTCGACCCCCGACCCCGCCAGCGCATCTTTGAGCGCGCCGTAAAGATGCGCCTGCCCGATCACGGCGACCTGCGCGCCGCTCTCCCGCGCAACCTGCGCCAAGCTGTCCACATCGCTGTTCGCGGTGAGCGCCACGATGCGATAGGCGTCCGGCTGCCGCCGCACGAGATCGAGCGTGGACTGGCCGACCGATCCGGTGGCGCCGAAGATCGAGACGCGCTTCACTGGCCCTGCACCAGCAGGATATAGAGCAAAGCGGCCAGCGGCGCTGCGGCGACCACGCCGTCCAGCCGGTCCATCACACCGCCATGGCCGGGCAGCAGCGATCCGCTGTCCTTGACGCCTGCGCGCCGCTTCATCCCGCTTTCGAGCAGATCGCCCAGTTGCGCGGCGACCGCCAGCAGCCCGCTCGCTGCCGCCAACTGGATCGGCAGACCCGCGAGACGGTGGAGCAGAAAGCCGACGACCAGCGCGGCGAGCACGCCCCCCGCAAGTCCCGCCCAAGTCTTTGACGGGCTGACGCGCGGCGCCAGTTTCGGCCCGCCGATGCTGCGCCCCGCGAAATAGGCGCCGATGTCGGTCGCCCAGACGAGGCCCAGCGCCCAGAAAGCGAGCAGCAGACCATGCGCGTAAGGCGGCTGCCCCCGCAGGAACATCAGCGCAACGATGGGCAGGCAGACATAGGGAATGCCAAGCGCCAGCTTCATGTTGCGGCTGGTGAAAGCGACGAAGAAGAAGGCGGCCGCCCCCGCGATCAGCACCGGCCAGTCGATCCCGGCTGCAAGCGGACAGAGCAGCGCCAGCGGGAAAGACACGGCGAACATCGCCGCCTTGCGCTGCTGCGCGTCCGCACCGGTGAGGTCGCCCCACTCGCCCTGCATCAGCACGCCCGCGACGACCAGCAGCAGCCAGAATATGATCCCGCCAGCGAGCAATGCGCCCAGCGCCAGCGCGATAAGGGCAACGCCGACGACGGAACGGGTGCGCAATTCGCTGGTCATGCGCTCACAGGCCGCCGAAGCGGCGGTCCCTCAGGCGAAAGGCGTCGAGCGCACCCGCCAGCGCCCCGGCGTCGAAATCGG
Organism: Sphingobium amiense; assembly: GCF_003967075.1. Taxonomy (NCBI): domain Bacteria; kingdom Pseudomonadati; phylum Pseudomonadota; class Alphaproteobacteria; order Sphingomonadales; family Sphingobiaceae; genus Sphingobium; species Sphingobium amiense. The sequence continues at coordinate 1,131,491 of NZ_AP018664.1, read as the reverse complement.
GCCAGAGCATGTCGGTGAAATAGAGTTCGGCATAGGCCGCCTGCCACAGCAGGAAATTGCTGAGCCGCAGCTCGCCCGATGTGCGGATAAGGAGGTCGAGCGGCGGCAGGTCGGCGGTGTAGAGCGCGGCGTCGATGGCCTCCACGCCGATGGCGGCGGGATCGACTTCGCCGCGCGCCGCCCGGTCGGCGAGGCACCGCACCGCGCGAACCATCTCATCCTGCGCGCCGTAATTGAGCGCGATGGCGACGATCGGTCCCGTGTTCGCCGCCGTCCGCGCCATCGCCCCTTCGATCAGATCGACCAGCGAAGGATCGAGCGCGCGATAGTCGCCGATGATGCGCAGACGCACGCCATTGGCGTGAAATTCATCGAGATCGGACTGGATGAAGTGCCGCAGCAGGCCCATGAGGTCGGACACTTCGCTCGCCGGGCGCTTCCAGTTTTCGGAGGAGAAGGCGTAGAGCGTCAGGCATTCGAGGCCCAGATCCTGCGCCGCGCGGGCCACACGGCGCACCGCCTCCACCCCGGCGCGATGCCCGGCGATGCGCGGCAGCAGCCGCTTCTTCGCCCAGCGCCCGTTGCCGTCCATGATGATAGCAACATGGCGCGCGCCATGGGCTGGCGCGGCGCTGGTCAGATCGGGCTTGGCTTGGCTGGCCATCAGAAGGACATGCGTTTTTTGGCCGCGAAAGAAAAGCCCCGGCTTACTGGCCGAGGATTTCCTTCTCCTTGGAGGCCGCGGCGGCGTCGATGTCGGCGATAGTGCTGTCGGTCAGCTTCTGGACTTCGGTTTCCAGCCGCTTGCGCTCATCCTCGCTGATTTCGCCCTTCTTCTCGTCGGTCTTGAGGCTGTCCATGCCGTCGCGGCGGACATTGCGCACCGCAACGCGCGCGCCTTCGGCATATTTGCTGGCGAGCTTGGCCAGTTCCTTGCGGCGCTCCTCGGTCAGGTCGGGGATCGGCAGGCGCAGCGTCTGCCCGTCGACGATGGGGTTGAGGCCGAGGCCCGCCGAGCGGATCGCCTTGTCGCAGGGGCCGACATTGCTCTTGTCCCACACCTGCACCGACAGCATGCGCGGCTCGGGCGCGGAAACAGTCGCAACCTGATTGAGCGGCATGTGCGCGCCATAGACTTCGACCGTGACGGGATCGAGCAACTGGATGTTCGCGCGGCCGGTGCGCAGGCCGGAAAGGTCGCCCTTCAGCGATTCGACGGCGCCCGCCATGCGGCGTTCGAGGTCTGCCTTGTTATATTGCGGCATGGAGTTTCAACGCTCCTGATTTTGCACGATGGTTGCCACGCCGTCTCCGGCAAGCACCTTGGCGAGGTTGCCCGTCTCGCGGATGTTGAAGACGACGATGGGGATATTATTCTCACGGCACAGCGCGATGGCGCTGGCGTCCATGACCTTGAGATTGTCGTTCAGCACCTGATCGAAGCCGATCTGGTCGTACCGGACGGCGTCCGCCACTTTCTTGGGATCGGCGTTATAGATGCCGTCGACGCTGGTGCCCTTGAACAGCGCGTCGCAGTTCATTTCGGCGGCGCGTAGCGCAGCGGTCGTGTCGGTGGTGAAGAAGGGGCTGCCGGTGCCCGCCGCGAAGATGACGATGCGGCCCTTTTCCATGTGCCGCTCTGCCTTGCGGCGGATATAGGGTTCGCACACGCTGGCCATCGGGATGGCGGACTGGACGCGCGTGTCGTAGCCGCGCTTTTCGAGGGCGTTCTGCACCGCAAGCGCGTTCATGACGGTCGCGAGCATCCCCATATAGTCGGCGCTCGCCCGGTCGAAGCCCTTGGCCGCGCCCGCAAGCCCGCGGAAGATATTGCCGCCGCCGACGACGACGCACAGTTCGAAGCCCGCATCCTTTGCCGCGGCGATTTCGCCCGCGACGCGGTTCACCGTCTCCGGTTCGATCCCGAACTGGCCCTGCCCCATCAGCACTTCGCCGGATAATTTAAGGAGAATGCGCTTGAAGGCGGGCCGGGTCATGGGCGGGCGTGATCCATCTGTTCGGGCAAGGAAATGGCGCGCACCTTAGCAGCGCGCGCCATTCTGTGAAGCGGCTTTTCCCTCGTCGCGGAAACGGGAGGGAAAAGAAAAGATCAGACGCCGGCGGCCGCCGCGACTTCCGCCGCGAAGTCGCTGACTTCCTTCTCGATGCCTTCGCCGAGCTGGAAGCGGACATAGGATTTGAGCGTGATCGACTTGCCCGCATCCTTCGCCGCCTTGGCGACGACATCCGCGACCGGGGTCTTGTTGTCCATCACGAAGAGCTGCGAGAGGAGCGCCTGCTCCTTGGCGAACTTGGCGACCGCGCCGTCGACCATCTTGGCGACGATTTCGGCGGGCTTGCCCGATTCGGCGGCCTTTTCCGCAGCGATGGCGCGCTCACGCTCCAGCAGGGCGGGATCAATGTCGGCAGCCGAGAGCGCCAGCGGGAAGGCAGCGGCGATGTGCATCGCGATCTGCTTGCCCAGCGGCTCCAGCACGTCGGCGGGCGCATCGCCCTCCAGCGCGACGAGCACGCCGATCTTGCCGAGGCCCGGCGCAGCGGCGTTGTGAACGTAGGGGACGACGACGCCCTGGCTGACTTCCACATGGCCGACGCGGCGCAGCGTCTGGTTTTCGCCGATGGTGGCGATGTTGGCGACCAGCTTTTCCGCGACGGTGCCGCCGGCGGGGTACGCGGCGTTCGCCAGCGCGTCGGCATCGGCCGCGCCGGTGTCGAGCGCGATCTGTGCGACGGTGCGGACGAAATCCTGGAACTGGTCGTTCTTGGCGACGAAGTCGGTTTCGCTGTTCACTTCGACGGCCACGCCCTTCGTGCCCGCGACGGCGACGCCGACCAGACCTTCAGCGGCGGTGCGGCTCGACTTCTTCTGCGCGGCGGCCAGACCCTTGGCGCGCAGCCAGTCGGTTGCCGCTTCGATGTCGCCATTGGCTTCGGTGAGCGCCTTCTTGCAGTCCATCATGCCCGCGCCCGAACGGTCGCGCAGTTCCTTGACGGCGGCAGCGGTAATCTCGGCCATGTTTCGGCTCCTAATGTTTCGGATGGTTCAAATATGCGGGAGGGCGCGTCTCCGAAGAGCGCGCCCTACCCTGCCAATCTTGCAGTCTCGCGACGCCCTTTAGGCTTCGGCGGCAACCTCTTCGGCTTCCGGCTCGTCCAGCGCGCCGAGGTCGACGCCGGACGCCTGCTGCGCACCACGGTTGCCCTTGGTGGCGGCGGCGGCGATGGCGTCGCAGTAGAGGCGGATCGCGCGGCTGGCGTCATCGTTCGCCGGAACCGGGAAAGCGATGCCATCGGGCGACACGTTCGAATCGAGGATCGCGACGACCGGGATGCCCAGCGTGTTGGCTTCCTTGATCGCCAGCTCTTCCTTGTTCGCGTCGATCACGAACATGACATCGGGGATGCCGTTCATGTCGCGGATGCCGCCCAGCGACAGTTCCAGCTTCTCGCGCTCGCGCGTCATCTGGAGAACTTCCTTCTTGGTGAAGCCGTGCGTGTCGCCCGACAGCTTTTCCTCAAGGGTCTTCAGGCGCTTGATCGAACCCGAAATGGTCTTCCAGTTGGTGAGCATGCCGCCCAGCCAGCGGTGGTTGACGAAATGCTGGCCCGACTTGCGGGCGGCTTCGGCGATGGGGTCCTGCGCCTGGCGCTTGGTGCCGACGAACAGCACCTTGCCACCGGCGGCGACGGTCGCCGACACGAAGTCCAGCGCGCGGCCGAACAGGGGCACGGTCTGCGACAGGTCAAGGATGTGGATGCCGTTGCGCTCACCGAAGATATACGGCTTCATGCGCGGGTTCCAGCGGTGGGTCTGGTGGCCGAAATGGGCGCCAGCCTCGATCAATTGGTGCATGGTGACGACAGGTGCCGCCATGGTCTTTCTCCTTCCGGTTGCTACCTCTGGGAATCGGGAACCGGAAAACGCGCCTCAAAGGCGGCACCGGCACCGGATATGGTGATTCCCATGTGGAATGGTCGCGCCCTTAGCCGCGAAAAAAGAGGATGGCAAGGGTTGACCCCGCCCTCAAACTGGAACATATAGGGAACAGACGGAACAAAAGCCGCGTCTTCCGGTTAGGATCGTCATAGTGAGACATGCCGTGCAAACGGCAAGACAGAAAGTGATCGCGATGTTCACTGTTGTTGCTGCCACCCTGTTTTCCGCCGCATTCCTGCTGGCGATCGGCACTATGGCGTGGATGTTCCTCGCCTATCGCGACAAGATGGTCGCGGCCCTGCTGTTCGAACCCATCCCGCAGCGTGAGGTGGTCTATCATGTCCGCGTTCGGCGCCCGCGCGTGGGGCTGACGCCGCGCAAGGCGGATGCGTCCTTCGGCGGCGTGCTCGCGGCCTGAGCCTTCAGGGCGTAATCGTCGCCGCCTCGCGCTGACGGCGAACCTTGGCGTAGGACAGGACGCCGAAGGGTATGAGCGCGACATAGCCCGCACACAGGATCAGCAGCGTCAGCCACGGATCGGTAACGAGCAGCGCCGCCAGCAGCCCCGCCACCGCTATTGCCTCCAGCCTGATCCGCTTGCGCAGCCGGAGCGCCGACCAGCTATAGGTGGCAAGGCTGGAGATCATGAGAAAAGCCGTGAAAGCGGTCCATGGCGCAACCACATACCATGCGCGGAAAATCTCCTCCCCCGTCACCAGCCAGAGATAGAGCGGCACGAAGGCAAGGCCCGCTCCCGCCGGAGCCGGAACGCCGGTCAGGAAACCGGCGGATTTATGGGGCTGTTCATCGGCGTCGATATTGGCGTTGAACCGCGCGAGCCGCAGCGCGCACGACAGCGCATGGGCCAGCGCGAAGATCCAGCCGAATTTCGGCATGGCGTGGAGCGACCAGAGATAGAGGATCAGCGCGGGAGCGACGCCAAAAGCGATGGAATCGGAGAGCGAATCCAGTTCCGCCCCGAACCGGCTCTCACCCCGCAACAGCCGCGCGATCCGCCCGTCAAGGCCATCGAGCACGCCCGCGAACAGGATCGACAGCACAGCCCGTTCCCAATCTCCCGAAATGCCGTAGCGCACGCCGGTCAGGCCGAAGCACAGCGCCATCGCCGTCACCGCATTGGGCGCCAGCATCCGCAGCGTGATGCCGCGCCGCAGCCCCTGGGGCACTCCGCGCCGCCGCCGGCTCACTGCTGGATGCCCGGCACCACGCGGGGGTCGCCGATCTGGCCGAGGATGGTTTCGCCCGCCACCGTGCGCTGGCCCAGAATCACGCGCGGCGCGGTCCCGGCGGGAAGGTAGACGTCGACCCGGCTGCCGAAGCGGATAAGGCCGATCCGCTGTCCCGCCGCGACCATGTCACCGGGCTTCACGAACGGCACGATCCGCCGCGCCACCAGCCCCGCGATCTGGGTGAAGCCGATGCGCAGTCCGTCGTGGCGCTCCACCAATATATGCTGCCGCTCATTATCCTCGCTCGCCTTGTCGAGATCGGCGTTGAGGAACTTGCCGGAAATATAGACGACCGACTTCACCGTCCCCCCGATGGGCGTGCGGTTGATGTGCACGTCGAACACGCTCATGAAAATCGACACCCGGATCAGCGGCTGGTCGCCAAGCCCGTTCGCGCCCGCCATCTCGCGCGGCGGCGGCACACGCTGGATCAGGGTGACGAGGCCATCGGCCGGAGCGACGATCGCATTTTCATCCTGCGGAACCGCGCGCACCGGATCGCGGAAGAAGGCGAAGACCCAGATCGTCACGATCAGCATCAGCCAGCCCAGAATATCCCATCCCACCAGGAACAGGATGGCGGTGATGCCCACCGCGATCAGGCCGAACTTCATGCCTTCGGGGTGCACGGAGGGCCAGCGCCATTTGACATTGCCCCCGGCGGCGATCGTGATCTCGTTATTGTCCATGGTCATCGTCTTTAGGCAGAGCTTTCCCTGCTGACAACGACCGATCCCGCCCATGGCTCCCGCAGCGCGAATATGGCGTGTCTCGACAGTTGAACATTCGCGTCGCTTTCCTTAGGGCGTGGCCAACCCCACCCGAGACAGGAAAGCGAAACAGGCGCATGGCGAAGATCAAGGTGAAAAACCCGGTCGTGGAAATCGACGGCGATGAAATGACCCGCATCATCTGGGAATGGATTCGTGAACGCCTGATCCTCCCCTATCTCGACATCGACCTCAAATATTACGACCTCAGCGTCGAAAAGCGCGACGAAACCAACGACCAGATCACCATCGATTCCGCCAACGCGATCAAGCAATATGGCGTCGGCGTGAAATGCGCGACCATCACCCCCGACGAAGCCCGCGTCGAGGAATTCAACCTCAAGGAAATGTGGAAATCGCCCAACGGCACGATCCGCAACATTCTGGGCGGCGTCGTCTTCCGCGAACCCATCGTCATTTCCAACGTGCCGCGCCTGATCCCCGGCTGGACCAAGCCCATTGTCGTCGGCCGCCACGCCTTTGGCGACCAGTATCGCGCGACGGACTTCCGCGTGCCGGGCGCGGGCAAGCTGCGCCTCGTCTTCGAAGGCGAGAATGGCGAGACGATCGACCGCGAAGTGTTCAACTTCCCCGGATCGGGCGTCGCGATGGCGATGTACAACCTCGACGATTCGATCCGCGATTTCGCCCGCGCCTCGTTCAACTACGGCCTCAACCTCAAATGGCCGGTCTATCTGTCGACCAAGAACACCATCCTCAAGGCCTATGACGGCCGGTTCAAGGATCTGTTCCAGGAAGTGTTCGACAGCGAAGGCTTCGCGCAGAAGTTCAAGGACGCCGGCATCGTCTACGAACACCGCCTGATCGACGATATGGTCGCCTCCGCGCTCAAGTGGAGCGGCGAGTTCGTCTGGGCGTGCAAAAACTATGATGGCGACGTCCAGTCGGATCAGGTGGCGCAGGGCTTCGGCAGCCTCGGCCTCATGACTTCGGTCCTCCTCTCGCCTGACGGCAAGACCGTCGAGGCCGAAGCGGCGCACGGCACCGTCACCCGCCACTATCGCCAGCACCAGCAGGGCAAGGCGACATCGACCAACCCAATCGCGTCGATCTTCGCCTGGACCGGCGGCCTCAAGTTCCGCGGCAAGTTCGACGAGACGCCCGATGTCGTGCGCTTTGCCGAAACGCTGGAAAAGGTCTGCATCCAGACCGTCGAGAGCGGCGCGATGACCAAGGATCTGGCGCTGCTGATCGGCCCGGAACAGGCATGGATGACCACCGAACAGTTCTTCGAGGCGATCCGCGTCAATCTCGAAGCCGAAATGGGCAAATGGAACTGATCGCGGTCCGCGCGGTTTCAATACGCTAACGGAACGAGGCGGCGCCGGACCATCCGGCGCCGCCTTTTTCTTGTCCCCGACCATGACAGCAACAGCGGAACGCCTGATGACGACCACCGGTAAGAAGCGCCTCGAAACCCGCGCCGCGACGCCCGCCGATGCGCGCGGCATCCAGCGGCTGATCGCCCGCGCCTATCCCGGCATGCCCAACTATTCGCTGGCGACAATCCGGGGCCAGATCAACAATTTCCCCGGCGGCTGTTTCGTGGCGCTCTATGACGGGCGGGTCGTGGGCTATTGCGCGACGATGCGGGTCAGCAAGGGCATGGCCTTTTCCCATCATGACTGGGAGGAGATCACCGCCAACGGCTTCGGCACGCGGCACAGCGCGGCGGGCGAGTGGCTTTACGGCTATGAGATGGCGGTCGATCCCAAGCTGCGCGGTCTCCGCATCGGCCAGCGGCTCTATGATGAGCGAAAGGAACTGGCCGAGGAACTGGACCTGCACGGCATCGTCATTGCAGGCCGGATGCCGGGTTACGCACGGGCCAAGCGGCGCGCGGGCAGTCCTCAGGATTATCTGGACAAGGTGATCCAGGGCAAGCTGCGCGATCAGGTCATCAGCTTCCAGCTCAAGAACCAGTTCGAGCCGCTGGGCGTCCTCGAAAACTATCTACCCGAAGACAGGCAGTCGGACGGACACGCCGCTCACCTCGTCTGGCGCAACCCCTATGTCGACCCGGACGAAGCCCCCGAAATGCGGGTGCCGCGCGGCGTGGAAAGCGTCCGCCTCGCCACCTGCCAGCTTCAGGCGCGCGCGGTGCAGGACTTCGACGAATTCATCCGCAACATCGAATATTTCGTCGATGTCGCGGCCGATTATCGCTCCGACTTCATCGTTTTCCCGGAGCTTTTCACCCTCCCCCTCCTCTCCTTCGAGCAGAAGAAGCTGTCGCCGGTCGAGGCCATCGACAAGCTGACCGGCTACACCCCGCGCCTGACGAAGGAACTGACGCGGATGGCGCTGGAATATAATATCAACATCATCGGCGGCTCCCACCCTACCCGCGCCGACGATGGCGACATCCAGAACATCGCCTATGTCGCCCTGCGCGACGGATCGGTGCATACGCAGGAGAAGATCCACCCGACGCCCAACGAAGCCTTCTGGTGGAACATCAAGGGCGGCGACGCGCTCGACGTCATCCAGACCGACTGCGGCCCCATCGGCGTCCTCATCTGCTACGACAGCGAATTTCCCGAACTGGCGCGGCGGCTGGTCGATCAGGGCGCGCGCATCATCTTCGTGCCCTTCTGCACCGACTCTCGCCTCGGCTACATGCGCGTGCGCTACTGCGCGCAGGCCCGCGCCATCGAGAACCAGTGCTATGTCGTCATGTCCGGCAATGTCGGCAATCTGCCCAACGTCGACAATATGGACATCCAATACGCCCAAAGCGCGATCCTGACCCCGTGCGACCTGCCCTTCGCGCGGGACGGGATCGCGGCGGAATCGACCGAGAATGTCGAGACGCTGACGATGGCGGACGTGAACCTCGCGGACCTGAGCTGGGCGCGCGCCGAAGGCACCGTCCGCAACCTTCGCGACCGCCGCTTCGACCTCTACCATATCGACTGGGACAGCAACCCCGACCACGGCCACGCGCCGAGCGGAGGCCCGGTGCCGGCGGGCGGGCATAATTCGCCGGGGGGCGGGTGAACGGATGCGTGGATTGCGAACGAGCCGCATTTAGACGAAACATAAGCCAAGGCGGACCATCGGACTGCGAGCCTGAGGTTTATGATGCGTGCTCTTTTTGCTCTTGTTTCGTTACCGGCACTTGCCATCGCAACATCGGGCGATGCTTGTCGCGTTGTCCGATCTCCGGAAGAAAAATTGAAAGATGGCTACAGGTCAGGCGCGATCTCGAGCGCTGCCTTGGTCACAATCAAAACGACAAAATTTATCCGCCAACCTTTCGCAGATGCCCATCCATGGATCGCCACCGCAACAATAGATCGCGTAGTGCGTGGGTCTTATGGAGCGGATACAGTCAGTTTTGATCGCGGCTGGGGATCTTCTGCTTGCGATGAAGGATATGTTCCGCCTCGGCCGGGCGATCGGTGGGTCGTATATTTTTCTAAGCGGGCACAAGAGGGGCAGGTAGTTTGGGCCAGCTATCCGCTACCGGTTGCATCCGTTTCGGACCCTATGCTGTCCTTGCAAGTCGGAGACGATCGCTAATTCGCTGCTTCAAAAGGCGAAATTTGTTGACCTCGGCTACCGGTCGCAACGAAACCGTTCTCGCGCCTCACTCCACCGTCACAGACTTCGCCAGATTCCTCGGCTGGTCCACGTCCGTGCCCTTCAGCACCGCGACATGGTACGCCAGCAACTGCACCGGCACGGCATAGACCATCGGCGCGATCAGCGGGTGGACCTTGGGCATGGTGATGGTGGCGAGGCACCCCTCGCCCGCCGCCTGCACCCCGTCATAGTCGGAGATCAGCACCACCTTGCCGCCGCGCGCCTGCACTTCCTGCATGTTGCTGACGGTCTTTTCGAACAGCGGGCCTGACGGCGCGATCACGATCACCGGCACCAGTTCGTCGATCAGGGCGATGGGGCCATGCTTCATCTCGCCCGCGGCATAGCCTTCGGCGTGGATGTAACTGATTTCCTTGAGCTTGAGCGCCCCTTCCAACGCCAGCGGATAGTCGGTGCCGCGCCCCAGATAGAGCACGTCGCGCGCAGGCACGATGTGATGCGCCATCGCCTCAATCGCCTCGTCGTAGGCGAGCGCGCCGTTGATCGCGGCCGGGGCTTCGGCGAGGTGGCGGACCAGTTCCTTCTCCGCCTTCGCGTCGAGCCGCCCCTTGGCGCGGGCAAGGTTGGCGGCGAAGGCGGCCAGCACCGCGAGCTGGCAGGTGAAGGCCTTGGTCGATGCGACGCCGATCTCCGGCCCGGCGTTGGTGGGAAGCAGCAGGTCCGCTTCCCGCGCCATGGTGCTGGTCGGCACGTTGACGACGGCGGCGATCTTCTGCCCCTCCTCGCGCGCATGGCGCAGCGCGGCGAGCGTGTCGGCGGTCTCGCCCGACTGGCTGATGACGATCATCAGCCCGCCATCCTCCATCACCGGCGCGCGGTAACGGAATTCGCTGGCCACGTCGATGTCGACGGGCACGCGCGCGAACTGTTCGAACCAGTATTTTGCGACCATCCCGGCATAATAGCTGGTGCCGCACGCGACGATGGTGACGCGGCGGATCGCCGACAGGTCGAAGTCCGGGATCGGCAGCGACACGCGGTCGTCCATCCGCTGCAGATAGGCCTTGAGCGTCTGGGCGACGACCACCGGCTGCTCGTAGATTTCCTTCTGCATGAAGTGGCGATGATTGCCCTTGTCGATCATCGCGCCGGACACGCCGCTGATGGTCACGGGGCGCTCGACAGGGTTGTTGTCCCTGTCGAAAATCTCCGCGCCGTCCTTGGTGATGACGACCCAGTCACCTTCTTCCAGATAGGCGATCCTCTGCGTCAGAGGGGCGAGCGCCAGCGCGTCCGACCCGAGAAAGGTCTCGCCCTCCCCATAGCCCACCACCAGCGGCGACCCGAGCCGGGCGCCGATCAACAGATCGGGATGGCTGCGGAAGGCGATGGCGAGCGCGAAGGCGCCATGCAGGCGCGGCAGCACGTCGCGCACGGCCTCGACCGGGGACGCGCCCTGCTCCACCTTCTCGCTGACGAGGTGGGCGACGACCTCCGTGTCGGTCTGGCTGTCGAAGATGCGGCCCCGCGCGATCAGTTCCTCACGCAGCGGCTTGAAATTCTCGATGATGCCATTGTGGACCAGCGCGACCTCGCGCGTCGCATGGGGATGCGCATTGGTGGTCGTGGGCGCACCGTGCGTCGCCCAGCGGGTATGCGCGATGCCGGTGGTGCCGGGCAGCGGCTCGGCAGCGAGTTCCTTCACAAGATTGCTGAGCTTCCCCTCGGCCCGGCGGCGTTCGATCGCGCCGTCATGGATCGTCGCCACGCCCGCGCTGTCGTATCCGCGATATTCGAGGCGCTTGAGACCGTCGACCAGCCGGTCCGCCACGTCATCCTTGCCGATAATCCCGATAATGCCGCACATGAAGGAAAGTCCCGTCCGTATGGAAGCGTGTCTCTATAGCCGCGCTTTATCATGCCATTAATGATGCTTCCGCCGCCGCGCCATGGGCTGTGCATGAAAAAACCGTCATAGAGGGCGGATTGTTACCAGCCAGATGTCGGGCGGCGCGAGCATCCGGAACGGCACGCCGCTGGTGCCGACGCCGCCGGAGACGATCAGCGTCTTGCCGCCTTCGCGATAGATGCCGCAGGCGTAGCGCGTCCCATATTTCGACGGCACGTAGGTGACGCCCCAGAAGGGGAAGGCGATCTGTCCGCAATGGGTGTGCCCCACCAGCGTCAGCAGCGGCCGGTCGGGCAGCGGCGGAAAAATATCCGGCCCATGCGCCAGCACGACCGGCGCGCCGCCGACCTTCTCCATCGCCGCCATCGTCGCGTCGATGTCGGGCCACCTTGTATAGGGGTCTTTGAGGCCGCCAATCGCCAGAGGCCCGCGTCGCACCGCGCCGTTCTGAAGCAGGGTGATGCCGAGCGACGCGAATTTCTCCGTCCATTCGCTGTCGCTGAAGGGCCAGCGATTCTTGCGGCTTTTGGCGTCATGATTGCCGAGCACGGCCACCACGCCCAGCGGCGCGCGCAGCTTTGCGAACGGTTCGATGCTGGCGAACGCGCCATAAGTGGCTGCGCCCTTCCCATCGCCCATATAATCGCCGCCCAGCAGGATGAGGTCGGGTTTGAGCGCGTTGATCTGCGCCACAATGCGCGCCATCCGCTCCGGGCTGTTGTCCGGGCCGGACATGTGCGTGTCGGTCATCAGCGCAACGGTCACGGGCCTGCGCGGCGCGCCCTCCGGGAAGGGCAGCGCGACTTCGGCGCGGCGCACCATCGGCATCGCCCTCGCATTGAAGATCAGCCAGCCGAGGAATGCCGGGATCGCGAGCAGCAGACATAGCAGCCCCGTCAGCCAGGGATGACGGCGAAGGAAGCTCATGCTTTCGCGGCGGCCTTTTTCGCTTTCATCGTCTCGCGGAACCGCGCGGCCCAGCCGGGCTTTTCCACCTGCTCCGGCCGCACGAGGCAGAGCGCGTCCGCCTCGACCGGCTTGGTCACCACGCTGCCCGCCGCCACAATCGCGCCTGCGCCGATACTCGCCGGAGCGACCAGCGCGCTGTTCGAGCCGATGAAGGCGCCCGCGCCGATTTCCGTGCGATATTTGAGGAAGCCGTCATAATTGCAGGTGATCGTGCCCGCACCGATATTCGCGCCAGCGCCCACATGCGCGTCGCCGATGTAGGAAAGGTGATTGGCCTTCGCCCCTTCCTCCAGTCGGGATTTCTTCACTTCGACGAAATTGCCGACCTTGGCCTTGCGGCCGATCTCCGCGCCGGGACGCAGCCGGGCGTATGGACCGATCTCCGCGCCGCTCTCGATCCTTGCGCCTTCCAGATGGGAGAAGGCGTGGATCGTCACATCGTCGGAAACAGTGACGCCGGGACCGAACACCACGTTCGGCTCCACTACGACGTCGCGGCCCAGCACGGTATCGTGGCTGAAAAACACGGTGTCCGGCGCGATCAGCGTCACGCCCTCGCGCATCGCGTCGAGCCTGCGACGCGCCTGCCACATCGCCTCCACCCCGGCCAGTTCGATGCGGCTGTTGACGCCCGCGACTTCCCACGCCTCGGTCTCGATCACCGCGCTCTGGCCGCCGGGCAGCATCACGATATCGGGGAGATAATATTCACCCGCCGCATTGTCGTTGCCGATGCGGTCGAGCAGCACGAACAGGTCGGTCGAGCGCACCGCCATCAGGCCGCTGTTGCACAGGGTGACGGCGCGCTCGGCCTCGCTCGCGTCCTTATATTCCACCATCTTTTCGATGATGCCCTGCCCGTCCGCGACGACGCGGCCATAGGCGGCGGCATCGTCGGGGCGGAAGCCCAGCACCACTGCGCGCGGCTCGTCGCCCCGGCTCAGCCGATCCAGCATCGCGCGCATGGTTTCGGGACGCACCAGCGGCACGTCGCCGTAGAGGATCAGCACATCGCCCGCAAAGCCCGCCAGCGCATCATGCGCCTGCGCGACGGCATGCCCCGTGCCCAGTTGCCGGTCCTGCACCGCGATCACCGCGCCGGTGCCCGCGACCGCCCGCTCCACCTGATCGCGGCCTGCGCCGACGACCACCACCTGCCGCTCCGGCTCCAGCGTGCCGACGCTCGCCAGCAGGTGCAGCAGCATCGGGCGGCCCGCCACGGGATGCAGCACCTTGTGAAGGCCCGACTTCATCCGCGTGCCCTGCCCCGCGGCAAGGATGATGACGGCAAGCGGGCGGTGGGCGGTCACGACGATACCTCGGGATGGTCAGAACTGCGCGCTCTGTGCCATGTTTGCCTTGCCATTGCCACCGGGATCGCGGCATGGGCAGCCCATGGCCAGCATCCCTTTCGACATCGTGGGCTTCGACCTTGACGGCACGCTCATCGACACCAGCGGCGACCTCGCCGCCGCCGTAAACCACGCCATCGGCACGGTGGGACGCGCGCCCTTTCCTGTCGCCGACATCCGCCCTTTCGTCGGCAAAGGCGCGAAAGTGATGCTAGAGCGTGCGCTCGACGCTTCGGGCGGTTATGACGCAGCGCTGCTGGAGATGCTGCTGCCGATCCTGCTCGATTATTATCAGCAGAATCTGGCGCTCCATTCGGTCCCCTATCCGGGTCTTGTCGAGGCGCTCGACGCGCTCGACGCGCGGGGCGTGCGGCTGGCGATCTGCACCAACAAGGCGGAGCGCTTTACCATACCGCTGATGCACCAGCTCGGGCTGTCGGATCGCTTCGCCAGCATCGTAGGCGGTGACACGGTGGGTGTCGCCAAGCCCGACCCCGCGCCGATCCACGCCATGATCGAACGCGCCGGCGGGGGGCGCACGGTGTTTCTGGGCGACACGATCAACGACATCGCCGGAGCGAAAAATGCGGGCATCGCGAATATCGCCGTCAGCTTCGGCTTCCTCGACGGGCCGGTCGAAAATCTGGAGGCCGACGCGGTGATCCACCATTTCGATGAGCTGATGCCGATGCTGGAGCGCTGGCCGTCATGACGGTGCGGCTTGAGCGGGACGGCGCGGTCGCCCGCCTGCTGATCGACCGGCCGCAGCGGCGCAACGCCATGAATCAGGCGATGTGGCAGCAACTGCCGCTGCTGGTCGAGGAGGCCATGGCGGACGATGGCGTGCGCGTCCTCATCCTCGCTTCCGCGACGCCCGGCCTGTTCTGTGCGGGGGCGGACATAGACGAGTTCGCCGCCTGCTCCGGCGACGAAGAATGGCGCATCGCCAATCAGGCCGCGATCCGCGCCAGCCAATATGCGCTCGCCCACGCAGAAAAGCCCGTGATCGCCGCCATCGACGGCGACTGCGTGGGAGGCGGGTGCGGGCTTGCCATCGCCTGTGACCTGCGGATCGCTGCGCCCGCCGCGCGGCTGGGCATTACCCCGGCAAAGCTCGGCATCGTCTATTCGCTGTTCGACACAAAGCTGCTGGTCGATCTGGTCGGCCCGGCGCGCGCCAAGCGCATCCTGTTTACCGGCACGCTCCATGACGCCGATCAGGCGCTCGCCATCGGCCTTGTCGACGAGATCGCGCCCGATCCGCTCGCCGCCGCCGACACGCTCGCCCGCACCATCGCCGCCAATGCGCAGCACAGCGTCCGTGCGTCCAAGGCCATCGTCCGGCGCATCCTCGACGGGCAGGCGGATGACGACGCGACGACGCTGGCCCTGTTTCGCGACGCCTTCACCCTGCCCGACTTTGCCGAGGGCGTGGCGGCCTTCCGCGAAAAGCGGCGGCCGGACTTCTAGCCGCCCTTCCGCGCCTTCGCCTTGCGGGCGAAGATGTTGAGCACCTCGACCAGCGTAGAAAAGGCCATCGCCGCGTAGATATATCCCTTGGGCACATGCACGCCGAAGCCGTCGGCGATCAGCACCGCGCCGATCATCAGCAGGAAGCCGAGGGCCAGCATCACCACGGTCGGATTGCGCGCGATGAAGTTCGCCAGTGGATCGGCGGCGATCATCATGACCGTCACCGCTACGATGACGGCGATCACCATCACCGCCAGATTGTCCGTCATGCCGACCGCCGTCAGGATCGAATCGAGCGAGAAGATCATGTCGAGCAGGATGATCTGCACGATTGCGCTGCCGAAGCTCATGGTTACGACGCTCTTGCTGTCCAGCACATCGTCGCCGCCCGCGGGATCGACATTATGATGGATTTCCTTCGTCGCCTTCCAGATGAGGAACAGCCCGCCCGCGATCAGAATGAGGTCGCGCCACGACAGCGCAGTCTCGAAGGTCGGTGCGCCATGCTGGTCCAGCGGTCCGCTGATACCGAGGTCGATCACCGTCTGTGTCAGACCCACGAGCCATGCGATCATCGACAGCAGCACCAGCCGCATGCCGAGCGCGAGGCCAATACCGATCCGCCGCGCCCTGGGCCGCTGCGCTTCGGGCAGCTTGTTCGTCAGGATCGAGATGAAAACGAGATTGTCGATGCCCAGCACCACTTCCATCACCACCAGCGCAATGAGCGCGGCGATGGCCGTGGGATCGGTGAAGGCGGCGATAAGGCTGTCCATGAAAGTCCCCGCATGAGGCCGAAATATCGGCACGCTATCGAAACGGAATCTTTGCCCACCGGTTCCCGCAGACATAATTTGTCACAGGACATCGCCATCATGGCACGAAATGGCGCGGCTTGCGCTGGACTAGCCGCGGCGGCTCCCCTAGCGAAGTCGCCAAAGCCTCATCCCGAACCCGCTTGCGAAAGGCCCGTCATGTCCCGCACCACCCTGACCCGTTTCCTGATCGAACAGCAGCGGCAGGCCAATGCGCTGCCCGGCGAACTGCGCCTGCTGATCGAAACGGTCGCGCGCGCCTGCAAGACGATCAGCCATGCGGTGAGCAAGGGCGCGCTCGGCGAAGTGCTCGGCAGCCTCGACAGCGAGAATGTGCAGGGCGAGGTGCAGAAGAAGCTGGACGTGATCGCCAACGAACTGCTGCTCGATGCGAACGAATGGGGCGGGCATCTCGCCGCGATGGCGTCGGAGGAGATGGAGACCATCTATCCCATCCCCAACCGCTACCCCAAGGGCGAATATCTGATGCTGTTCGATCCCATCGACGGATCGAGCAATATCGACGTGGACCTTTCCGTCGGCACCATCTTCTCGGTGCTGAAAGCGCCGGAAGCCTGCGCGGGCCGCGACGTGACGGAAGAGGATTTCCTTCAGGACGGGCGGCAGCAGGTCGCGGCGGGCTATGCCATTTACGGGCCGCAGACGCTGCTGGTGCTGAGCGTCGGCACGGGGGTCTATGAATTCACGCTGGACCGGGAAGTCGGAAGCTGGGTCATGACCGATCCGGACATGAAGATGCCGCAGGGCAAATGCGAATTCGCGATCAACATGTCGAACCGCCGCCAGTGGTCGCCCGCCGTCACCCGCTATATCGACGAGCGCGTGCTCGGGGCGCAGGGACCGTGCGGCAAGGATTATAACATGCGCTGGACCGCCTCCATGGTCGCGGACGTGCACCGTATCCTGAAGCGCGGCGGCGTCTTCATGTATCCCTACGACCACCGCAATCCGGGCAAGGCCAAGCTGCGCCTGATGTATGAGGCCAACCCCATGGCCTATCTGATCGAGCAGGCAGGCGGCGCCGCAACCGACGGCTTCATTTCGATCATGGACGTAGAGCCGAAGGGGCTGCACCAGCGGGTCGGCGTGGTGCTGGGCGACAAGGCGGAGGTCGAGGCGATCGTCGGCTATGCCCGCGAAACGGAACCTCTGGCCGGTTGAAACAAAAATGGGGGAGAGCGCCTTTGCGGCGCTCCATCCCCCAGCCATGTCGCGCCTGCCGGTTCGACCGGCGGCTCCTCTCCAGAAACTGTTTTAATGGCGCGCCATCGGCCCGACTTTCCTAGACCAGAGCGATGACAAAAAAAAGGCTGATCCGAAGACCAGCCTGAAAGTTTTTAGGAGAGGATGCCTGAAAGGCACACCTCTTTTGCGGGGATCGGCGATCTTTCGCAAATGCGAAGGGCGAAAGGACGATTGCGTTACGTGCAATCGTCATAAGCGGACCGGTCGCGCGATCAATCAAATGTCAGGGCTTTGGCGCTAGGGCGGGCCGATGCACGGCCCTGCCCGCCCCGATCCCCTGTCCGCGATTCGCTATCGCCGCGATGTCGACGGCCTGCGTTCGGTCGCGATTCTGCCGGTGCTCCTGTTTCACGCCCATGTTCCGGGCTTTTCGGGCGGCTATGTCGGCGTCGACATATTTTTCGTGATTTCAGGCTTTCTGATTACCGGCATCATCGCACGGGAAATCGACGCAGGCCGCTTTTCGATCCTGCGATTCTACGAGCGGCGCTTCCGGCGCATCGTCCCGGCGCTGAGCACGATGATCCTCGCCGTGCTCGCCGCAAGCGCGTGGCTCTACTTCCCCGGCGATCTGGAGGGTGTGCCCCGCTCCGCGCTGGCGGCCAGCGCCTTTGCGTCGAACCTCTGGTTCTTCACCGACACCGGCTATTTCGCCGGGGGCGCGGACGTGAAGCCGCTGCTTCACACCTGGTCGCTGGCGGTCGAAGAGCAATATTATATCGGCTTCCCCATCCTGCTGATGCTGCTGGCACGCTTCGCTCCGCGCGGTCGGGTAGCGGTCGTCGGCGGAATAGCCCTGATTTCACTGACGCTGGCGATCCTGATGCAGCGGGACACGAGCGGCTTCACCTTCTATCTGCTCCCCACCCGCGCGTGGGAGCTGTTCGCGGGCGCGCTGCTCGCGCTGGGAGCCATTCCGGCGGTGCGCGTGCGGTGGCTGCGGGAAGCGATCGCATGGGGCGGACTGGCCGCCGTCGCCTTCGCGGTCTTTTGCTATGATCGCACCACGATCTTTCCCGGCATCACCGCGCTGCCCCCGGTGCTCGGGGCCGCCGCCATGCTCTACGCGGCGCCCGGAACCAGCGTCGGCCGGTTGCTGTCGATGCGGCTGCTGGTCGGGATCGGCCTGATCTCCTATTCCCTCTATCTGTGGCACTGGCCGCTGATCGTCTTCACCGAATACGTCACCGACCTGCCCCTGTCAGGCGGGACGCGCACGAGCGTGACCGCCGCGTCCTTCGTCGCGGCCATCCTGTCGTGGCGCTTCGTCGAGCGCCCGTTCCGTGACCCTGCGCGCTTTTCGGCCAAAGCCATCTTCTCCTTCACGGCAGCGGCCACCCTGCTGATCGCCGCCGCCTCGCTGGCGCTGATGGCGCAGGGCGGGTGGCCATCGCGTTTCAGGCCCGAGGCGCTCCGGCTTCTCGCCGCCCGGCACGATGTCAGCCCGGCGAGGGGCCAGTGCCACGACAACAGCCTGCGCGGCGAGCGGCCCTGCATTCTGGGCGCGCGGGCACGCCCAGACACGATGCTCTGGGGCGACAGCCATGGCGTCGAGCTTTCCTACGCCCTGTCGGAAAAACTGCGCCGCGAGGGGCGCGCGCTGGTCGAGCGCACGACCTCCAGTTGTCCGCCTGTGATCGGCTATGACGCCACCGATCCGCGCTGCGCCGCCGCCAACCGCGCCGCCCTCGATGCGATCCGCGCCGACCGGGGCATCCGCCACGTGTATCTCGCCGCTTTCTGGGCCAACGGCCGCTTCGACGACCCCGCCTTCGTCGCAAAGCTGGACCGCACCATCGTAGCGATCAGGAGCGAGGGGCGCAGCGTGACGCTGATCGGAGCCGTTCCGCCCCAGCCCTTCGACGTGCCGCGTCGTCTGGCGCATCTGGCGGCTCAGGGCCGTTTGTCGGAAGCGCTTGGCGTCGAGCGGTCGGACGTTATCGCCCGGACGATCCACCTGCGTGGCGCCGTCTCCCGCTGGCGCGCGCGCGGCGTCCATTTGATCGACGCGACGGCGATCCTCTGCCCGCGCGAACGCTGCGACCTGCTCGAAGCGGGCCGCCCGCTCTATTTCGATTCCCATCATCTCAGCATGACCGGCGCGCGCCGGGTGATCGCCGCCGACCGCTAGGCTCTTAGGCTCTACTCCGCCGCCAGCGCATAACCCGCGCGCGGCAGTTCGACCGACAGCGCTTCGGCGATTTCCGCCACCAGCGCCTGCGTGCGCGCGAGGCCGACATCGGGCCGGTCGAGCGCCGGATCGAGATAGAGCGCGCGGTCGATCTCCAACTGGATCGCGTGCAGCCCGTGATCGGGCCTGCCGTGCCGCTCGATGATGTGATCGCCCGCATAGGGGTGGTTCTGCCCGACCGACAGACCCCGGCTTCCGGCGACCTCCGCCGCTAGCGCCAGCAGGCGGTTGGATGCGCTCCGCCCGAACCGGTCGCCCAGCACCACGCTGACTACGTCCTTGGCCGCCGCGCGCGGCAGCGGCGGCATGGAATGAAGGTCGATCAGGATCGCGTGGCCATGCGCTCGCCGGGCATTCGCCATCAGGCGGGCCAGCATCGCGTGATAGGGCCGGTGGAACAGGTCGATCCGCCGCTGCGCCTCGCTCCAGTCCATCGGCCGCTGCCACAGTTCGGACGCACCCGGCATGCGGCGGGGGAAGAGGCCCAGCCCGCCGCGCAGCTTGGCGCTGCTTTGCAGGGCCGCGCCATGCGGCAGGTCGGCGATCATCCCCGAATCGATTTCCCGCTCATGCCGGTTGAGGTCGATCATCGCGCGGGGCGCTTTCGCCACGATGGCGGTAAAGCCCCGGTCCAGCAGCGGATGGATCAGCAGGTCGGCCCAGCGGTCTTCGAGCCGGCGCAGGATGGACGGCTTCACCCGCGCCCTGGCGATCAGATCGTCGGGATAATCGCGTCCCGCATGGGGCACGGACAGGATCAGGGGCCGGTCGGGATCGACCGATCCATGAAGATCGAAACAGGGGTCGCTCAGCGTCGGTGCCGGCGGCGCGCGAAGATCCAACGTCGCTCCTTTCCCGCAGGCCATCAAAAGCGCCCTGGTGGGTGGATAAAATTTACCCCTTGTCGCATAATATGGTGCGTCGCGCCATCCAAGGGGGGATGGAATCGCGCCGGACATGATGACGGGAATGTGGGGGCGATGGTTCGCATCTTATTGGCGGAAGACGATGACAGCATGCGGACCTACCTTGCCCGCGCGCTCGAACGGTCGGGATATGACGTGGTTGCGGTCGCCAGCGGCGTCGAGGCGATGCCCTATCTCGCTCCGCACCAGTTCGACCTGCTGCTGACCGACATCGTCATGCCGGAAATGGACGGGATCGAACTGGCCCAGCATGCGGCCCAGATCGCGCCCGACATGCGAATCATGTTCATCACCGGATTTGCCGCCGTGACGCTGAAGGCCGGTAAGGCGGTGCCGCAGGCCAAGGTGCTGTCCAAGCCGTTTCACCTGCGCGATCTGGTGCTGGAAGTGGAACGCATGTTCGGCAGCGAGACCGTGTCAGGCCTGAGCTAACCGGTCAGTCAGGCACGACTTCCTGCATGTCGGGCGTCGGGTCGAGCGGCAGGCCCGCCATGGCGGCGTTGAAGCGATCCCGGTCCAGCCCCTTCTCCCACGCCGACACCACCACAGTCGCGACCGCATTGCCGATGAAGTTGGTAAGGCTGCGGCATTCGCTCATGAAGCGGTCGACGCCAAGAATCAGAGTCATGCCCGCCACCGGCACCGACGGCACGATCGACAGCGTGGCCGCCAGCGTGATGAAGCCCGCGCCCGTCACGCCCGCCGCGCCCTTGGAAGAAACCATCGCGACCAGCAGCAGCAGGATCTGCTCCTCCAGGCTGATATGCACATTGCACGCCTGCGCGATGAACAGCGCCGCCAGCGTCATATAGATATTGGTGCCGTCAAGGTTGAAGCTGTATCCCGTCGGCACCACCAGCCCGACGACCGACTTGCGGCATCCGGCGCGCTCCATCTTCTCGATCAGGCTGGGCAGCGCCGCTTCAGACGAGGAGGTGCCCAGCACCAGCAGCAGTTCAGCCTTGAGGTATCGGATGAGGTGCAGGATGTTGAACCCCACCGCCCATCCGACCGCGCCCAGCACGACCAGCACGAACAGAAGGGAGGTAAGGTAGAAGGTCGCGACCAGACCCGCGAGGTTGGCGAGCGTGCCCACCCCATATTCGCCGATGGTGAAGGCCATCGCGCCGAACGCCCCCAGCGGCGCGGCTTTCATCAGCAGCGACACCAGCTTGAACACGGCATGGCTGGCCGATTCCAGCACGGTCATCAGCGGGGCGGCTTTCTCCCCGATCATCGTCAGCGCAACACCGAAGAGGATGGCGACGAACAGCACCTGAAGGATGTTGCCATCCGCCACAGCCGACACCATCGTCGCTGGAATGATGCTCATCAGGAAGCCGGTGAGCGTGCGCTCATGCGCCTGATGGGCATAATCGGCGACCTTGCCCGCGTCGAGACTGGCGGGGTCGATGTTCAGCCCGGCGCCCGGCTGGACCACATTGGCGACGATCAGGCCGACGATCAGCGCCAGCGTCGAGAAGGTCAGGAAATAGCCGAATGCCTTGGCGGCCACACGCCCGATTGCGCCTAGTTCCTTCATTCCCGCGATGCCGGTGACGATGGTAAGGAAGATGACCGGCGCGATGATCATCTTCACCAGCTTGATGAAGGCTTCGCCCAGAGGCTTGAGCTGCACGCCCGCGTCGGGGAAGAAATGGCCGATCGCCACGCCCAGCGCGATCGCCGCGAGCACCTGAAAATAGAGCTGCCTGTAAAAGGGCAGACGCGGCCCAGGCTCCACGGTCGAAGATGGCGATGGCAGCATGATGTCCCGGCGTCCCCTGTTTGCGCCGCAGCATATGACCGCCCCCCGCTCTGTCCAGAAGAATATCGGCGGCGCGCAATTTCCCGCTTGCACCCCCTCCCTCCCCCGGCTATTGGCCCCCTCCACAGTGGGCGTGTAGCTCAGTGGTAGAGCACTGTGTTGACATCGCAGGGGTCGCAAGTTCAATCCTTGCCACGCCCACCATCAAAAACCCCGTAAAACCAATGGTTTTGCGGGGTTTTTGTTTGCCTGGAACTGGCCGTGAAGCAGGCCCGTGCCCACCAGTTTTTGGGCAAATTCTGGGCAAATCCGGGTCTCTTTTGGCAAATTCTGGGCATGCAAATGCCGGGCGATGGGAGCGAATTCTCGAGTCGCACACGCTGCCGAAACAACTTCAGGCAAACGGGAATTATAGCCCTTCGCCGATGCCAAACAGGGCAGCTTTGCAGCAGCAGCCGACGCAGAGCCTGCCGAGCATTCTTACTCGCAACCCATACGCTGGCGCGAAGCGAAACGCCTTCGGCTTAAGTCAGGCTCGGGCACCGCCGCGCCTTCACGGAGCGAAACTCTGGGTAGCACAACGCACCAGCCCTTCCTGAAACAGCACGCGCCCTCATCATGCAGGCAAAGAAATCCGCTGGGTTCAGGCGTGCGATCAAAGGCAAAGGAAAATAAAATGCTCACCATCCGCACCCGTGGGAAGAACGGCGTCTATTACATCCGAGGCACCGTCACGCTTGGCGACAAGCATATCGAGGTCAAGGAGTTCAGTTCAGGAACGAGCGACCGCGACGCCGCGGCGCACCTAATGGCAGAACATGAGACGAAGCTGCGACACCGGCTGATGTTCGGGCCTGCCGCCATCGTAGCGCAAGGCAGAATAGCCGACGCGTTTGAAAGTTATCTGACAAAAGCGAGACCACCCTGCGCATCGGACGTCCTGCGCATCGGCAAGCTCAACGGCCTGATCGGAGACTTCAGCCTGCGCGAGCCCAAACAAGCCTGGGAGCATTTTCGCCGCGCCTACCTGACCGGCCATGATCCGGCGGGTCAGGACCGCTACCGCGCCGTGTTTCAGGCGGCGATCAACGTCCATCACGACCTGCATGACCTTCCGCCCCTGCGGATCAAGGCCATTCCGTTCAACAATGAACGTGTGCGCTTTCTCAGCAAGGAAGATCGCGACCGGTTGATGGCGGCCTATGCGCCGCACATACAGCCGATCATCACCATGCTTGCCTTCCACGGCCCGCGCATCCAGACGGCGCTGCAAATCCCTTGGGGCGTCGACGGCGTGGATATGCACGAAGGGTCGATCCGGCTCAACCACAGCAAGAATGCCATCATCCGGTCCGTGCCGATGCATCCTCGCGTCATGGACGTGCTACGTCCGATCTGGGAGAAGCGGGGACAGCCAACGAAGGGGCATGTCTTCCTCAACCGGTTCGGCCAACCCTATCAGGATACGCGTCAGGCCAAGATCCCTGGCGGCAATCCGATAAAGAATCAGCACGCCACCGCCTGCCAGCGCGCGGGAGTAGAGGATTTCACCGTTCATGACTGGCGTCACCACTGGGCCTCGCATTGCGTGATGGCGGGGATAGATCTCATCACCATCATGAACATGGGCGGCTGGAAATCGCTGCGCATGGTCCAGCGCTATTCAAGCGTCAGTGTGGATCATATGCGCGAGTCCATTAACAAGCTAAGCTGAAGCGGATCACGTAAGTTTCGTCCAAGGCAAATTGACGGAATTCGTGGTTCCGGATTCTCAACTCAGGGAAAGCAGGCCAATCGACAAGGGCAGAGCGCTAACCAGTGCGCTGCATGTGCGGCACGCTCGTATCTCGCACTCGCGGCACTGGCCGCCCCTCCAAGGAACCCGCGTCCCCTGTTGCCGCCGAGCAGGGCGTCGATTGCGCGTTGGCTGGGCGGCAAGAGGCCTTGGTGATTGCAAGCGCATGGTCCGCCGCCGTCTCCGAGAGCAGGCGCTCGTTGACGAAGCGATCGAGCCATTCGTCGGCACCCGCCACCACTGCGGCGAGCGTCAGACGCTCGACTGTCCGGAGTGCGGCGGCATAGCTTTCCTCTTGATGATGGAGGCGCTGGCCGTCGGCGTTGGCGACGGCCATAGAATAGCTCTGGAAGGTCATCGACCGGCCAGCGTTCCGAACCCGGCGTCCAACGTTTCTGTAATCGAATTTCTATCATGGCCCCGATATTTAATTATTTTCCCATATCGGTAATCAATTTCGCATGTCTGGCGCTTCAGTCATCGCTCGCTGAACCGTTTGCTCCATCGCGGCAATCTCGGCCTCGGTCAATTCGTCGAACTGGCTGCGCTTGCTGTTGGACAGCTTTCCGCCGTTCTGAAGCAGCAGGCGGATCAGCAATGCGGCGCGACGGTCCTGCATATCGACGATTACGCGAACCCCTGCCATTGCGCGGTCGAAGACCGCCAGGAACCCCAGTTCTTCGCGCAGATCCGTGCGAACGGTATCAACTAAGGTTTCCCCATGCGCCCGCACGACCCTTATATGTATGATAATGTCCTTTATCACACATTCTCGGAGATTCATTGGAGGCGTTTAAGCGGCTCCGAGATCCACCGCGAAAGAGGGAGCCCCATGACCGACGACGAGCTACCCTATTACAACCCCGCCGAGCGTGCCCAAGCCGAGGCTCTGCGCGACCAAGCCCGCACGGGCGGTCTGCGCTTCGAGGCGTATCTACCCCCGGCGCTGGCCGACTGGATGCTTGAGCGCATAAAGCGCGGCATATTTGCCGATCCTTCCGAAGCGGTATTCGCGATCGTGCGAACCTTTCGTGAACTGGAGCCGCACCGCGACCTTCGCGACGAGCTGCTAGGCCGGATGCTGGACGCATCGGCGGCCGAACTGGAATCGGCCCGCCCAGCCGACGAGGCGTTCGCCGAGCTGCGCCGCGAGCTTGGCAGTCCGCGCCCTGCCACGGCGCGGTGGGAGAAGGCGGCGGGATGAACCAGCTCGCGCCTATACGCGCGCCGACGACGACTTCCTGGCCTGGTGTGCGGCAGCGACCGGCATCACGACCTATCTGAAGAATGGCGGCACCCTGGAGACGGCCGCGACCATGGCGAACCATAGCTCGACCCGCACCACCCAGCTCTACGATCGCCAACTCAACGATGTGACGCTGGACGAGGTGAAGTGGGTGCTGATTTAGCCGACGCCGTCAGACGGCGGCCGACTTGAAATTGTCGATTTCGACCGAGCGGCCGGCGAAGGTTGCAGTAATGTGCAACTCGCCGCCCATCGCCGCGATCAGCTCGCGCAGTGTGCTGACCTTCATGTCGGGCCGGCGCACGAGCTTGGAGATGGCGGGCTGCTGCACGTCCATGACGTTCGCAAGCTCCTCCTGGCTAATGCCCAGCCCTTCGCGCAACTGCTCGAGGCTGACCAGCTCAGCCATCATTTCGGCCTTACGCGCTGCGTTCTCCGCGAGACGTTCGGCGCTCCAGCCCTTCTTGAGATCGGAAAACGGGCGATGTCCGCTCATTTTATCAATCCTTCCTCTTTCAATTCCTGCACATATACGTCGTAAAGGTCGTCCGCGACCGGGATCATCCGTTCATAGAAACGGTCGTCCCCTGTCTTGTCGCCTCCGATCAACAGGATCGCCGACCGCCGCGGATCGAAGGCGTAGAAAACCCGCAGCGGTTTGCCTCCGCTCTGGATTCGCAGTTCGCGCATGTGCGAGTGCCGCGAATTGTTGATCCCCGACGAATGGGGAAAGCGCAGCTTCGGCCCTTGCGCGATCAGCAGATCGACCGTGAAGTCGATCGCGTCCTGATCGGCAGGGGGCAGATCGCCGAACCATTCCCCGAACTCATCGGTGTTCTCAACGTCCCAGCTCATCGGCAGTTGTATTCCACGTAAGGAATATAGGCGCAAACCGTTTCCAGATCAATAAGGCTTGGGCGCGGCCTTTCAGGCACGGCTCTATTTTCGCCTGACGGCTTCGACCGAGCCACCGTGCCGGCCGCGTGACGATCCTTGCGCATGGGCCAGGACGATGCCCTGCCCCGATCGTGCCGACGGCACCGGCGAGATCCTTTGCTCTGTCGAGGAAAGGATGGCGCTGCCCCCTCTCCCCCACTGCTCCGCACGAACTCGGGAACGATGGCGAGAAGCCATCGCCGTCCACACATGGACCGCCAATGTTGTTGTGCGCAAAAGATTGCAGGCAGACTCCAGTTGATTGCAAATGCGTTCATCTCGACAGGGCTGTCACCACGCCAGACATGCTTAGCGGACTGATCGTTTCAGCCGGACTTAGGCCCATTCCTGCGCTTGGCGAATACTCGATCACCTTCAAGAAAGGCCTCCAGCATCGCCGGTATCAACTCCGTGATGGGCTCCTCCCTTCCGTAAGTCTGGCTGTACAACGCCGCATATTCGACAATTGCCTGATGGAGGTGCGGGAGAATCGAAATTGTGCACTTCACCGGCGTTCGATCAGGAATGCGCGGCAGTTTCAGATCAGCCATATTCGACTCCTATTCTTTCCAGGGAGGAAGGACGAGATCGCGATGAACAAGCAATCGCACCGGCGTTCCCGGACGGATGATGATCGTCGGCTGCACCTGAAGATTGCGCGAGGTGAGCTGATCGCCCGCCCGGGACACATTCTGCTGGGCCGCCTCGCGGACAGCCCGCACCAGATCGCTCTCACCGGAAATGGAGAGATTGGCGCCAACACCCAGCAAGGTCGATATCGCCACCCCCTGCAGCAATCGCAAACCATGATAGTCGACCTTGTCCACTAGCCCCGCATAGCCGGATGCGTCGGTCGCCGGTGCATTGTCCAGCCGGATCGAACTGCCGTCGGGCATGATAATGCGCTGCCAGATGACCAAGGCGCGGTTCTGCCCATAGCTGATGGCACTATCATAGCGGCCGATCAGCCGCGCTCCCTGCGGAATGAGCAAGGTATGGCCGCTCGGACTGTCGTAAACATGTTCCGAGACCTGAGCGGTCACAAGGCCGGGGAGGTCCGATCGCAGACCAGTGATCAAACTTGCCGCAATCACGCTCCCAGCTGACAATATGTTCGATGACATGGGCGGCTCCAGCCTATGCGAATTGATGTCGCTTTCCCCCTGGGACGACATCATGAAACGCTGCTTCCTCTCCTGCCCGTTTGGATCGAGATCCTTATCGGGGGCCGCCCCCTCCGGCACGTTTGCCGTCGGCGCAACCTGCGTCGCCGACGCCATTTCGGCGCTGGCTGCTGTTTCACGCTTTTGCGCGGCAATCGCGACCAGTGAAGACTCTCGGGCCGCTTGCAGATCGGCCGCGGCTTTCTCGCGGGCGGCCGCCGCTGCTCGGGCATCAGCGTCATCCGGTCGAGCGCCAATCAGGTCATGCCCTTCCTGTTGCCGCTTCAGGATCGGGCGTCCCAGGTCGCCGGGCAGCGGCGGTCCCAACTGGGGCACCGCATCATAGCTTTTGGGCAATCCCGCCAACTGATCCGCTGGCAGGCGGGAAGCATCGGCCTCATTCGCCGGCATGCTGATAGTCACGGGCCGATGCGGCGCCAGCGCCCACCACAACGTGGCCGCGATGGAAACGGAGAAGAGGGCAACACCGCCCACCAGAATATTGCGCCTGAATCTCAACGCTCTCACGGGCTGAGCCCGCATTTGCAGCGTTGCCGGATTTTCCTTTGACCGGACTGCTTTCGATAAAGGGGGAACGGTGGTGTTTCCCGGCAGTTCGCCACTCTGTGGGCTTTCGGCCTGCGTCTCCGATCCGTTCATGATGCCCTCCGCCGACGAGTCGTGGCCGTCCGTGTGATCCTCACGACCTGCTGCTTCCCGGCGCCAAAACGCAGCTCAGCCTGGTCAAAGATCCGGTCGACGATATAGAAGCGATCCCTGAGCCGATAATTGACGAGCTGTGCCTCCCCCTTGCCAGCGACCAGAAATAGCGGCGGCGCATCGCCAACGGCAATCGTCACCGGAAACTCGATGTAAGTCTGCCGACCATCATCAAAAGCACGGAGCGGGCGCCACGCCGGGGCATCGCCCGAAATTGCATAATTGAAATGCAGCTGCTCGACCTGAATTCCGGCCGCGATAGGTTCGGCGGCACGGGCCGCGTCATTTGCGCGCCGCAGAGCCAGCAAGGCATCTTCGGGATAGCTCCACGAAATACCCGTGAGCGCAGTCCGTCCGGTGCTGATCAACGCGAGATGGTAGGCACGGCGATTGGTGGTGATGAGCAAATTGGTGGACAGGCCCGTCAGACTGGGCTTGACCAATATATGAGTCCGTTTGGTCGCTCCATTGCCGCTAGAGGTATCGCCTATGACCCAGCGAACGGTATCGCCGCTCGCGACGGAGACGAGCGTTTCCCCCTGCTCAAGCGCGATGTCCGTTATGCGTTCGGGCGCGGTGATCAGCTTGTAGATCGTCCCAGCCGAATAAGGATAGACCTGCACTGCATTCAGGAACGCATCGGCTTTGGGCGCCAGCGTGGCATTACGATTGGCGAGCTCGACATTTGCCGGGCCACGATCATGCGCGCGCGCAGGCATATTGCTCCCATCGGCGATGGCGGGCGATGCAATCATGGTCAGCATGACAATCGACGTGGATGATATACGGGTCATGGCTGCGTCTCCATCATGTTCGCCGATTGAGTGGAAATGGCTGTTGCCACCGCTGTCCGGGATCGGGCCGGTCGCGCCTGAGAGGCGTCATCCTCGATCTCCCGGCTCCAGTCGATCGCATCGACATAGACGCCGAGCGGATTGCGGCGGAGGTCATCGGCGGTTCGTGGAACCTTGGTGACGGTGGTCAATATTGCCGTCCAACGCGACGAGCCCGCCTGGCTTCCCCGCTCATATTCTGTTTCGGTCCATTTCACCTGAAAGGATCTGTGCGACGCGCGCAGGACGCTCGTCACCTGCACCGACGCCGTCTGTTCACCGATCCGGGCGAAGGGTTGCCGCGCCCGCGCATATTCCCCCAGGAAAATGGCGCCCCGTTCGCTGGCAAAATCATAAGCCTGCAACCAGTTCCGGCGCATCAGCACAGGATCGAGCGACACGCCGCGTACATTCTCTATGAAGCGCGCCAGCTGATAGGCGATTTGCGGATCGGTCGGCTGATAATCCGCCTCGGCCTGCGACACCGCCCTCGCCTCACCCAGTCGATCCACCTCTACAACATAGGGCACAACGCGGCTTTGCAGCGATTGCCAGACCAGGCCCGATGCCATTGCGCTCGACAAGGCCAACGTACCGAAAGCCATCAATCGCCAGTTCCGCGCCTGCACGCGCGCGCTTCCGATCCGCTCGTCCCAGAGCTGGCCCGCTCGCTGGTACGGCGTTTCGGGCGCGGGAGTCTGGCCATAACGCTGGACTGCTCGTCGAAAGATCATCTCAGTCGTCCTTTTCATGAATATCGGGGGTGACCGATGCGCCGCCGCGATCACCTTCCTTCAATGTCTGCGCGGCAAGGTGACGGTGATCGCGCCCGTCCTGCCGACGTTGCATCGCTTGCGCCCAGTCCGGTACATCGCCCTGCTTTGCTCCGGCTGATTTTGCACTGCCCGTGCCCAGCGCCGACCAGGCCGCCTCCCGTCCACGCTCGGCGGCGTCGGCGATACCCAGGCTGCTTACAGCCTTGTTGCGGACAGCATGTCCGGCTGCCGTGGCGACACCACTCAGGCCGGCAGCCATGCCCGACGAGCCGGAAGTCTCCTGGCCTAGCTTGTAGGCTGCCTGCGCCGCCGTCCCCATCATGGTGCCGGCCCGGATCGCGGATAGTGCGCCACCGGCAAGCGCTCGGCCGCCACCGATCGCGGCGGCACCGCCCAGAACCGTGACCCCGGCGGCACCAGCCACGCTGCCAACGGCGGCGCCCGCTCCCAATTGCGGCGCTCCGGCGGCAAGGCCCGACGCCATGGCAGGCGCAAAGATGCCAAGGCCGAAAAGGGCCAGCGCCGCCAGCACCAGGCTCATGGCGGCGCCGATGTCGGGTTCCTGCCCCTTGAGGGCATCTACCATCTGCGAAAAGAAGCTGGAGCCGATCCCGACAATCACGCCCAGCACCATGACCTTGATGCCGGAACTCACGACATGACCCAGCACGCGTTCAGCGAGGAAGCTCGTGCGGTTCCAGAGCGCGAAGGGAACGAGAATGAAACCCGCCAGCGACACGAGCTTGAACTCGATCACGGTGACGAACATCTGCACGGCAAGGATGAAGAAGGCCAGAATGACGATCACCCAGGCGAACAGCAAAATGGCGATCGTCAGAAAATTGTCGAAAAAGCTGGTGAACCCCATCAGATCGGACGCCTGATCGAGCAGCGGCCACGCCGCCTCGAAACCGGCTCCGGCCAACCTTCCGGGCTTCAGCAGATCCTCCGCCGAGATGCTGCCCCCACCCGCCGTCAGCCCGGCCGCGGCAAAGGAACGGAAGATGATTTCGGAAAGAGAGGAGAAGCTGTTGATGATGAAGGCAAAGGCGCCAACGAAGAGGATTTTCTTCAGGAACCGCCCGATCACATCATGCTCGCCGCCCATCGCCCAGAAAAGCCCTGCGAGGGTCATGTCGATGCCGATCAGCGTGGCCGTCAAGAACCGCACATCACCGCCGAGCAGGCCGAAGCCGCTGTCGATATAAGCGATGAAGGCCGCGAGAAATTGGTCGATGACATTGAGATCATTCATGAGACAGGGTCCTCATGGACTTTGGTGTCGCGGAGCCCCGCTGCGAGAGGGGCCATTGATGAGCGAGGCTCCGCGACGAGGCAGCGTCCGGCCGTGGGGGAGCGGCGGGACCGGCGCTGCCTCATCTCAATTCCGGTTATAGGCGGTGCCGGACCCAAGAAAGTGCCTGGTCGCCGCCCGCGCATCGGCTTCCGCCTGGATCCGGCGCGCCTCTTCGACCGCCTGCGCGCGGAAATGCGCGGCCATCATATTCTGGATCTGAAGCTGCTGCTTGGTGGCCAATGCCAGCAACTGGTTGGTCGCCTGGGCCGCCTGCAATGCGCCCTCGGCGCCCTGGCTTTTCCCTACAAGCGTTTCGATGGCGTCAGCGTCCTGGGCGACGTTGCCCACCACCTGCGACTGGATGCGCATGGACTGTTGATACGCATCCTTGGCAGCGTTGAAACGTTCCCGCGCCGCTGCCAGGCGTTCGTCGCTGCGCATCGCAGCGTCGTAATTGTCGGGAAACAACCGCTTGAACTGGCTGTCGAGCGTGTCGATCCGAAAGTCGATGCCCTGGGCGGCCGCCATCAACTGATCGACGGCGCGCAATTTATTCGTCAGCTCGGTGAGTTCGGGAAAGCTGATGCGGCTCAGATTCTTCGCCATGTTGGTCAGCATCGACGCTTCATTCTGGAGCGACTGGATCTGCTGGTTGATCTGCTGGAGCGTTCGGGCAGCGGTCAGCAGGTTCTGCGCATAATTGGCGCTGTCGAATACGGGCATGGCATAAGCGGGCCGGCTCTGGAGGAGCAGACCACCGCCGATCGCACCGGCGCCGCCCAATGCGAGGACAGAAGCCACCAGATATTTGCGGAGCGGAATGCGCGCTTTCATCTCATTTCTCCTTGGACTGGAAGGAAGCAGGGGATGGGAAAAGCTCAAGATCGTCCGCTGCTGCCGGGAGGCCGCAGCCGCGCAGGAAATGGCCCGCGAAGTCGTCCAGCCCATGCTCCGTGATGATCGCATCGATCCGGCTCTGGCTGTCGGGGTCAGACGCACCGCATAGAGCGAGGGCCACCCGTCCCAGATCCAGTTCGAACAGACGGTTGCCGCGTTGGGACTGGAGATAATAATGCCGCTTCGGCGTTGCGCGGCTGATGAGCTCGATCTGGCGCGTATTGAGGCCGAAACGCTCATAGGCTGCCCGCGATTGCGGTTCGACCGCCCGATCATTGGGAAGCAGGATGCGCTGCGGACAGCTTTCGATGATGGCGGGCGCGATGCTGCTCTCGCTGATATCGGCCAGGCTCTGTGTCGCGAACAGCACCGCCACATTCTTTTTCCGGAGGGTCTTCAGCCATTCCCGGATGCGCGCGGCGAAGAGCGGATCGTCAAACAGGCTCCAGGCCTCGTCCAGAATCATCAGTGTCGGCCGGCCATCAAAGCGTTGCTCGATCCGATGGAACAGATAGGTCAGGACCGGAGCGGCCAGACCCTTGCGCCCCATCAGCGCCTCGGTTTCGAAACATTGGACATCGCGCTGCGCGAGGCGCTCCTCCGCGGCGTCCAGATATCCGCCATGGCTGCCATCCAGCATATAGGGCGCGAGCGCCAGCCGAAGGGCATTGGACTGGAGAAGAAGCGACAGGCCGGTCAGCGTCCGTTGTTCGACAGGGGCCGTTGCCAGGCTGGAGAGCGCCGACCAGAGCGCGTCCTTGATCTCGGGGGTCAGCAGCACCCGTTCCTGCGCGAAAATGCCGCCCAGCCATTCGGCCGCCCAGCCGCGCTCGCTTTCCCTGTCGATGTCGCACAACGGCTGGAAGGAAAGCAGATCGCCTTCCCCATCACCGGCACCCAGCGCATGATGGCTTCCACCCATGGCAAGCACCGCCGCGCGCGCCGAGCGGCCCATGTCGAACATGATGACGCGGGCACCGGCATAGCGGCGGAACTGCAAAGCGATGAAGGAAAGGAGAACCGATTTTCCCGCGCCGGTTGGCCCCACCACCATCATATGCCCAACGTCGCCGACATGGGTCGACAGGCGAAATGGTGTCGATCCGCTGGTCTTTGCCTGGAAAAGCGGCGACCCGGCGAGGTGGCGATTGCCATGAGGTCCGGCCCAGACGGCGGAAAGCGGCATCAGATGGGCAAGATTGAGGCTGTGCACCAGCGGCTGTCTCACATTGGCATAGACCTGCCCGGGCAGGCCCGACAACCAGGCCTCGACCGCATTGACGGTTTCGCGGATACAGGTGAAGCCAAGACCGTTCACAACCCGCTCGACGGCACGGACCTTCGCGTCGACAGCGGCGGTATCGCGATCCATCACCGTGATCGTGGTGGTCAGATATCCGAAGGCGACATGATCGCCGCCGAGCGCCTGCAGAGCGAGGTCCGCGTCGATCACCTTGTTGTCTGCGTCGCTGTCAAGCAGCTGGGCTGGCTGATTGTACATTATCTCGCGCAGCAGCGCCGCGACCGATTTGCGCTTGTTGAACCATTGCCGCCGGAGCTTTGTCAGCGCGCGGGTGGCGTCGCTCTTATCGAGCACGATGTAGCGCGTAGCCCAGCGATAGCCGAAATCCTGGTGATTGAGAGCGTCGAGCAGGCCTGGCCTGCTCATATTGGGGAAGCCGAGCAGCGTCAGCGTACGGATGTGCTGCCCACCGAGGCGGGGTTCGAGACCGCCGACAAGCGGCGTGTCCGCCAGCAGGCCGTCGAGATAGAAGGGTGTCTCGGGAACATGCACGCCATTATCCCGGTCCGACACGGCCGCATGGAGAAAGGTCAGGGTTGCGACATCATCCAGCGGCTGAATTTCAGGCATGAAAGAACTGAACAGATCGATGATCCGCGCTGTCTCGGCAATGAAGCCGCCGAGCGCCTGACGCCAATCACGCTGCCTGACCTTCCCTTCGCGCTCGACAAGATGCCGTCCAGCCGCATCGCTGCTGTCAGCAGGCGGCAGCCACAGGAGGGTTGCATGATATACGCTTTCGAAATGCTGCTCGTGAGACGCGAATTGCGCACGCCGTTCCTGATCCACGAGCCAGGAAGCAGGATCGACGAAAACGCCATCGGGATAACCCTGCGCTTCCCGTCGGTGGGCCTCGAAGAAAATCGCCCAGCCCGAACCGAGCCTTTTCAAAACATTATTCGCGCGCGCGCAGGTGGCGACCAGTTCCGCTTCCGTTGCGCTCTCAAGGTCTGGCCCACGGAAGCGGAATGTGCGCTGGAAACTGCCATCCTTGTTAAGGACCACGCCGGGCGCGACGAGCGCGGCCCAAGGCAGATGGTCGGCAATGCGGTCGGCGCGGGAGCGATATTCAGACAGGTTCAGCATGCCCAATATCCCTTCTGGCGGAGATGGCGAAGCAGGACGGGCGCAAAATCAGGATCGCGGCGGGTCGCTATGACCGCGATGCTGTGCCCGATCGCCCATGCCGCAATCCCGACCAGCCATATCTGAAGGCCAAGGCCGATCGCAGCGGCCAGGGTGCCATTAAGGATCGACAGGCCCCGGGGCGCCCCGCCCAGCAAGATGGGCGAGGCAAGGCTCGCATGGATGGGGACCTCGAAGCCCTTGATCGCGCTCATGCCACGAGCGCCCCGCCGCCGAAGCTGAAGAAGGAAAGGAAGAAGGACGATGCGGCAAAAGCGATGGAAAGGCCGAATACGATCTGGATCAGGCGGCGAAATCCACCCGAGGTCTCGCCAAAGGCAAGCGTGAGGCCGGTCGTAATGATGATGATCACGGCGACGATCTTCGCCACCGGTCCCTGCACCGATTCCAGCACCTGTTCGAGCGGCTGTTCCCAGGGCATGCCGGATCCGGCGGCATGCGCGGCGGCCGAAGCCATGGCAAGACCAGCGGCGAGCATGAGGGCGACGGACCCGGCGCCGCGAAGGATGGATGGTCGAGAGAATGATATTCTGGTCATAAAGCTAATCCTGTGGGGGTTGGAGGGACGAGGAGTTCGATGAGCCGGTAGCCACCCTGCGGGTCGAGACCATCGACGCGCGCGAGGCTGGTGACGCGCCGCGATGCGCCACGACCGGACAGAAAAACGATGAGGTCGATGGCTTCTGCGATGAGGGCGCGCGGAACCGTCGCCACGGCCTCCTGCACCAGGCTTTCGATACGGTTGAGCGCAGCGGCGGAACCATTGGCGTGAACCGTCGCAATCCCCCCGGGATGACCCGTATTCCAGGCCTTGAGCATGTCGAGGGCTTCGGGTCCCCTCACCTCACCCACGATGATCCGATCGGGCCGCAATCGGAGCGTGGAACGCACCAGGTCAGTCATGGTGACGATGCCCGCCCGCGTGCGCAGCGCCACGGTATCGACCGAGGGGCTTTGCAATTCGCGCGTGTCTTCGATCAGGATCAGCCGTTCCTCACTCGCCCCAATCTCACCCAGCAGGGCATTGGCGAGGGTCGTCTTTCCTGAACTAGTGCCGCCGGCGACAAGGATGTTCCACCGCTCATGCACCGCGCGACGCAAAAGCGCCGCAGCGGTATGGTTGATGATGCCATCTCTGACATAATCGTCCATGCTGTAGGGCCGGGATGCCGGCTTGCGGATCGCGAAGCAGGGGCCGACCGCGACCGGCGGCAGGATCGCCTCAAAGCGCTCGCCGACCCTTCCTTCGGCCTGCGGCGGCAGTTCCGCTGATAATATGGGTGCGTCGGCATGAACCTCCGTGCGCACATGCGAGGCGACCAGGCGGATGATCCGTTCGACTTCGCTGGGCCCAAGGACAATATCGGTATCGACACGTCCTTCACCCAGCAGGTCGAGCCGCAGGGCGCCATCGGGATTGACCATGATCTCGATGACGCGGGGATCGTCAAGCGCCGCAGCGATCGCCGGTCCCATCGCGCTGTGCAGCATGGCCTTGCGCCGTCCGGCTGCCGTTTCATCGTGCGTCGTCGCGGTGAATGTTTCGTGCCGGGTCACTCCTCGCCTCCTTCGGCCGATGGGGCCGCGATCGTCCGCTTGCCGGTTGCAAGCTGGCGGCCAACCTGGCTGATGAACGCCTCGAAGCGCTGGCGGCCCTGAGCCCGTCCAACCTCGTCATTCTCCCCGAGCGGGGGCGTCACCATAAGCTGGTAGCGGATGAACAAAGCGAGGCTTTCGACCATAATGTCGATGTCGCGGCGGGCAGCTGCCAGTTCCTTCGACAGTTCATTGAGGCGCATGCGCAGCGCCGCTTCCGCCTCACTCGCGCCGCGATGGCGCAGCCATGTCCGCAACGCATCGTTGACCAATCGGCTTTTATTCCCTGCATGGCCGGTAGCCATGGCATCGAGCGCATCGCCGATCTCGCGGTCGATATAGAGATTCTGGCGGATCTTGGGCGCGCGCTTCATAGCCCCAGCGCCTTTTCATGGGTTGACGCGACATCGATGGCGTGGCCGCGAATGACCGGCGCCATGCGCTGCGCCTGCTCCATGGCGCGCTTGTCGGAAACGACATCCTCATCCTCGACGATGGAGCGATCCACCTCCGGTTCGGAATCCTGCCTGTCCGGCCGGACCTCATTTTCAAGCGCCGGGTGCCGATGCTGCTCGCGCCCGCCTTCGTCGGCCGCCTGCCCGGTGTCAGCGGCGGCAGCCAATTTGCCTCCCGGCTCGGCAGGCGCGCTCCAATCATCCTTCCGGGACGGGGGAATGTCGGAATAGGCCCTGTCGTTGAGCAGCGGCGGCGCTCCGACACGAGCGGCGAAATTAGGGTCGCCATAATAGCGCAGCTTCTTCGCGCGGATGGGCGCCATGCCGGCGACGAGGACCAGTTCCTCGTCGGCCGAAAGCTGCATGACTTCGCCGGGTGTCAGAAGCTGGCGCGCGGTTTCCTGGCGGCTGACCATGACATGGGCCAGCCAGGGCGCCAGCCGGTGCCCCGCATAGTTACGCATGGCGCGTTGTTCGGTCGCCGTCCCCAGCGCATCGGATATACGCTTCGCCGTCCGATCGTCATTGGTCGCAAAAGCAATGCGAACGTGGCAATTGTCGAGAATGGCGTTGTGTTCGCCATAGGCCTTCTCGATCTGGTTGAGGCTTTGCGCGATCAGGAAGGCCCGGATGCCGTAGCCGGCCATGAAGGCAAGGCTCGTTTCGAAGAAATCCAGTCGGCCAAGCGCGGGGAACTCATCCAGCATCATGAGGAGCTGGTGCCGGCGTGTCGTCCCGGCCTGCTGGTCGAGCCGTTCGGTAAGGCGCCGCCCGATCTGGTTCAGGATCAGCCGGATCAGCGGCTTGGTACGGCTGATGTCGGACGGCGGCACCACCAGATAAAGCGAACAGGGCTGCGTGCCCTCCATGAGATCGGCGATCCGCCAGTCGCAGCGCGACGTCACTTGCGCGACAGTGGGATCGCGATAGAGGCCAAGGAAGGACATGGCGGTCGAAAGCACGCCCGATCGTTCATTCTCGCTCTTGTTCAGCAATTCCCGGGCGGCGGAGGCGACGACGGGATGGACCTGCCGATGCTCCTTCGTCCCGAGATGGTTGGCGGTCATCATGAGATGGAGCGTTGCTGCAAAGCTCCGGCGGGGATCGGAAAGAAAGGTCGCCACATGGGCGAGCGTCTTTTCCTCCTCGGCATAGAGAATATGGAGAATGGCGCCGACCAGCAGGGAATGGCTGGTTTTTTCCCAGTGGTTCCGGGTTGTCAGCGCGCCCTCGGGATCGACAAGGATATCGGCGATATTCTGGACGTCCCGGACCTCGTCCGCGCCGCGGCGAACCTCAAGCAGGGGATTGTAGCGGGCAGAGCGTGCATCCGTCGGATTGAACAGCAGGCAATGCGAGAAACGGGCGCGCCAGCCTGCCGTCAGGGTCCAGTTCTCCCCCTTGATGTCGTGAATGACCGCGGACCCGGTCCAGGACAACAGGGTCGGCACGACCAGGCCAACGCCCTTGCCCGAACGCGTGGGCGCAAAGGCCATGACATGCTCAGGCCCCTCATGACGCAGATAATGGTCGCCATGGCGGCCGAGCATGACACCGGCCGGCCGATACAGTCCCGCCCGCCGCACATCCCTGTGGCTCGCCCAACGCGCAGAGCCATAGGTCGTCACCTGCCGGGATTGGCGCGCGCGCCATAGCGAGCCGCAGATCGCGGCGGCGCAACCAACAAACCCGCTGGCCGCAGCCAGCGCGCCCGCCTTGTCGAAGACGATCGGCGCATAAGCGTCGAAATGATACCACCAGGCGAAAAGCGACCAGGGGCGATAGACCGGAATATCGCCGAGCATGAACCAGGAGGGCCCCAGCTGGGGCTGATAGGCGAGCATGATCGCCGCCCACTGGGTAGCGGCCCACACGCCTGCAAGGACGATGGCCAGGACAATGAGTATCTGGCCGATCAACAATTTGGTCGGGGTCACGGTTTTGCTCCCGCCCGCCGGACTGGACCGGTTCGAGCGGGTTCAAGAATCCGCGAAAGCTTTTCAGAAGGACATGGTGCAAATCGGCCCAGATCGGCTCAATTGGGTCGCCATTTACGGGTCCACACGATCATCGCCCGATCGATCATGCCCCGGCATCCACCCGAAGCTGTTCGATTCTCTCGCATGCGGATATTTCGACGGCATCCCGCAACATTCGGACGGACCGGGCAATCGCCTCCAGATCCTCGGCGTTAATGTCGTACGCAGCCGAGTATCGCGCCTCGACATAGGCGCGCTTCAACAGTTCGAACAGGCGACGCTCTGCCCTTGTGCCCCGTGGCCAAGCAGAGATCAGACGCGTCTCAATATCTTCGGCAAGGGATCGGAGAAACTTGATACTGTGGGACCGAGGGAAATACAGTGTTCGGACGAGTAGGAAGCAAGCGTATGCTGTTTCAGCCGCTTGATGAAAGTTAAAGGCCGCTTTGCGCTTCCAATCAATGTCACCTTGCGATTTCGATACAGCATATTCAGCCAGATCGATCCAGTTATCGAGTGATTT
The DNA here is from genome assembly GCF_003967075.1 of Sphingobium amiense. NCBI lineage: Bacteria > Pseudomonadati > Pseudomonadota > Alphaproteobacteria > Sphingomonadales > Sphingobiaceae > Sphingobium > Sphingobium amiense. The sequence continues at coordinate 1,092,609 of NZ_AP018664.1, read as the reverse complement.
GATCTGTTCCCAATAATATTTACCCGCCATCTCGAAAGCATCGCGAGACGTAAGCGGCTGCGGCGCTACCAAACTCGACCCCGGCAATTCGTAGAGCACGATTCCTTCACGAGCGATATCGACCCAGAAATATTCACCCTTCCGCAGTCCCTGATTCACTTCATCGAGCGTATGGACGATGATGTTGACGGGGCGGCGCACAGCGTCATCGTGCAGGATCTTGTCCTCGGCGATATACCAATAATCAGCGATGTCAGTGAGATCGGCATGGCTGACGATGATCAGCAGATCGAAATCGGACTGATAGCCATTTTCAGGTTCATCGACCCAATCCGTGCGCGAATAACTCCCGAAGAGAACGATCTTCAGGATCCGCCCATTGCGCTTCCAGGACTGGCTTGCGCGAGAGGTCGCCTCGGCAAATTCGCCAAGGAGAATTTTCTGGACCCGCGCCAACTCGCCGCGCTGAACATCCGGCAGGTGATCAAGATCCGTTTTCATGTCCGGATTCTCGCGGGATTTCCTTTCCTTGGCAAGCACCTATGAACTTGTCCTGGAGAAGCGAAGCGTACACAATCATGGCACAGGGACAAGAGCAGCGCTTCCCGGCCACGGCTGTTGCGTTTGCTTGCCAAGCCAAGAGCCTTTTGAACAACTTTCATGACGATTGGGAGTGATGAAGATGGCAACAGGAACCGGGGTCTTGACAGCCGATGTGCCGGTGGGACGGCCGTAAGATCGACGCCCCGGTTGTTCGCATTGAACGTTCGCGACGATGGATCATGAAGCAGGCTCTGGCGGCATGGATCGACCAGGAGGAAGATCGGCACAAGATGACGCTTGAAGCCTTGGCAGATGTAGACGCGGGCCGGGTGATCGATCATCAGAATATTCAGGCCTGAGCTGACAGCCTTGCGACCGACAGCCCGCGGCCCTCGCCCACCGCGTAAAGATTCAGTGGATCAGCAAGGCGTCGTCGGTTCCTTTGCGCCCGCATGAGCGCCTAGGGCCGGTCGCACCTGATGCATCCTCGCGTGTCGTATCGCGAGCGGCAGTCTCCACGTAACTGACGACGGTCTTCCTAAGGTCAACTGATCGTCGGCCCGCCTCGACCCCGCCCGAAGGACCAGCTCACGCCATCTTCGCGCATCAGGCCCGACACGCTTTGCCCGACGCGCCGCTCCAGCACTGGCCGCCAGGGCACGAGCACAAAATCCCGCGACCGTTCGAGTACCGCAAAGCGCCCGGAAATGAGGTCGACGCGGCGCCTGTATATGCCCTCGAGCTTCTCGCCCTCGACAGTCTCGGCAAAGGGCAAGGCCAGTTCGTGCGACAACTGGCCCGCCACGCGCAAAAGCTCACGTCGCCGCAGGACTGCAAGCAGATCCTTGCGATAGCGGATTTCGCCTTCGCCCCGCTCGACCAGTCCCTCCTCCACCAGCCATTGCCGCCGACGCGCCAGGGCATCCGTCATGTCACGACCAAAGCCTGCATTGCGCAACTGGGGAGGATCACCATCGACCAGCGTGCGATCGAGCCAGGTCGCCGCATGGGCGGTCGCCAGGTCCGCGACACCCACGGGCGAGAGCATCTCGATCAAGAGGGGCTGGGCTGTGAGTTGCCGACGCTCGAACGCCGCCACGCGACCGAGATGGTCGGGGGCGATGACCCAACTCCCGTCGCCCGAACGCCCGGCAATATCCCCGGCACGCGCAAGCGCCTCGAGCCTGCGGACATGCGCCTCGACATAGTCCGAACGCGCGCCCGGGTCATGGCGTCGATGCGCTTCGCCATCATAGCGTCCGCCATTGCCAGCCGCGACGGCGGCGATCGTCCGATCGACCTCGCGGACGGCTGCTTCCCTCGGCCTGATGGCGACAACGGCGGGGCCTTGCTGAGGACCCTCCCCCTCGACGTGCGATGGTGGAAGCAAATCGCCGGTTTCGCCCTTGCCGATCGGCACATAATAGGTGCGTCCGTCGATGCCGTCGATCAGCAGAAAATGACGGTCCTCCAGTTCGTCGGCAAGCCCGCGCATGAGTATGCGCCCGATGAGCGGCGAGGCGCCTGCCTCGCCCGGATCATAGATAAGCTGGTCGGCGCTTGACCGCTCCAGCCGTAGCCGCGAAAATTCGCGCTGCATCGTGCGGATGATGTCTCCCCGTTCACCCATGGTGCGGAGGACGGATTCGAGATCTGGGTCAAGCCGATAGCGGCCGGTGGGCAGAGGCTCGGCCAGCCCCATACGCGCGAGATGCCCAAGCCTGCACGCCTGCAAGTCATGTTCGAGGGGATCGCGGGCAACGGGTTTGACGATATGGTCATCGGCGATGCGGAGCAGCGAACGGTCGATCGGCGTGAACCTGTCCTGCGTGATTTCCGCGCGGCGCGAGACGAGAATCTCGCGATCGCTTCTGGGGCCAAGGTCGAGTTCGACGAACTCCGCCGCACGCTCGCGCAATCCCCTGCTGATATAGTCGCGCGCAATGACAAGATTGTCGCCATTCTGATCGACGCCCCGGAGCAGGATATGGCTGTGCGGATGGCCCGTATTATAATGATCGACCGCGACCCATTCGAGCCGCGTGCCGAGATCCTCTTCCATCTGCATCATGAGACGGCGGACAAGGGGTTTGAGATCCTCATATCGATCGCCATCCTCTGGCGCGACGATGAACCGGAACTGATGCCTGTCTCCATTGCCCTTCTCCAGAAAGGCCTTGCCGTCGGCATGATCCTTCCCGGGACCGTACAGCACGCTGCGTTCGCCTGCCCGGTTGGTCCCGTCCCGCTGCAGATAGCGCAGATGGGCAACCGCCTGGTTCCCGCCCTTGCCACCCAGCTTCACGAGCCGCGCCTTGACGATGACACGCCGGCGCCGGACAAGCGCGTTGCTTGTCCCAACGCTAAGCAGCCGGCCGATGCCGGCGCCGCGCCCATAGCGATGGCCGGAAAAACCGGCTCGCCCCTTTCGTCCAGGCCCGGCGCCGCGCGCCAGATTGGCGGCTGCAACCACCCTGCCGGCATAACGCCGCGCCTTCGGCCCGCCCGACGCGCGCTGCCGTCCAAGCCGGGGCGTCAAATCCTCATCATCGGCCATTGCATGGTTCCTGCTCTGGCCCCTCTCGCCCTCAGAGTGCGGCATCTTCCGCGCCATGGGAAGCGGTGCCGCCAGAAGGCCCGGAAATCCGCGCTTTTCAGCAGGAGATGGCACTGGACAAGTGCTCATGCCGGAATATGGCACCATAAAAAATGATGTGCAGACAAGAGGTTAGCCGACCCCTGGTGCCGGCACCTTTATCTTGCCTTACGCGACTCCCTCCGCATTGGGCCCTCTTCGACCGCCTGCCCTTCATCCCATCGATCCTGTACATCGCCGCCATCACGCACCGGAAAAGACATCCATCCGGTCCTGCCGCGAACGAAAGGAAAGCCCGGGACAGCGCCCAATGGCACTGTTGCGGGCATGGCTGGCGTCATCAAGGAGCTGCCTCGTACACCTCTGCCAGACGGTCCCGTTCGTCCAGCGCAACCTGCAATTCAGCCGCGATCTGCCGCGCTTCCCGACGGTCGCGACAGCAGCTGAGTTCAGCGCGCAGTTCCTCGATTTGCTGTTCAATCGACATTCCAGCCTCCATCATCTTGCGAAAGATGAAGACGTCGCCCGCGGTGGAACGGGCCGGGTCAAGGACCGCGAAGCGGCCGCGCCAGCGGCGATGGGGGTCACGATTTTTCGTGGGGAAAGCGCAGCGTCCCCCACGAAAATGGTGGGGCCCCGTCGTCCTTGAGGCGGCCCGTTCCGCCCCGGCATCATGGGAAAGCCTGAGCGGATTTTCCTCTTTCCTCGCCTGGCCACGCGTCTGTCCCGGGGCGACAAGCCCGCGAATTTTGCCTGGCGCTAGCGCACCTTCAGTCCGAGTTCGCCCAGCAATTCTCCGGCCTGCGCACGCGATATGGTTGCGCCGCGGAAGAGGCTTGCATCGACGAGCCGCAGGCCGCCAATATCCGCGCCGCGCAGGTCCGCGCCGTCGAAGCGCGATCCCGCCATGCTGGCATCGCGCAGGCTGCACTCCTCGAACACCACCTGCCGGAAATCGCACTTTCGAAGATCGGCCTGGGAAAAATCGACCTTCCGCAGCCTGTCATTGCGAAAGGAAAATCCAGGCAATCGCGCATTGATGAGGAGCGTTTCCTCGATCCCGATCTCCATGGCGGAAGCATCGGTAAAGTCCGCGCCAGTCAGTTTGCAGCCGCTGAACCGAGCGGCATAAAGCTTGGTTCGGCGAAAGTTGGCATTGTTGAAGTCGCTGGCGCGGAAGCTGGATTCTGCAAGGGTGGCGCCGGTAAAATTGGCAAATGCGCCCCGACAGCCATGCCAGACCACGCCATCCAGGTTCGCACCGCTCAGATTGGCATCCCGCAGGTTGCAGCGCTCGAAGTGCCAGCCGCTGAGGTCGAGCCGGGACAGGTCGGCCTCTTCCAGGTCGCAATCGACAAGATGGCGGCAAGTCGAGGGGCTGAGCTGCTGAACATCGTCACGCGACAGCGATCGGCCGCACAGCATATGCTCGGAGGAAAGGTCGTCAACCGCTCCCTCCTAAATCGGAAATGGTCGCTATTCCACAACCGCCTTGTGGTGCGGCCTGCCCCGGAATGCTGAACAACAGCACAAGGCCGATCCTCAATAGGCCCGGCGTACGGCGAAAAGCGGATCGGATTTCGCTATGCCCTCAGTTGGCGTGTCGGCAGGCTCGGCTGCGGATGGCCCGGCACGATAGATGAACAGAAACGGAGGCTTTGTCGCCGGCGGGTTTGGCTGGGGTGGGCGTAGCGGCGACAGCGTCCGAGCGGCCCCGAGCGATGCAGTGATATTGGCCATATAAGCGCGCGTTTCCGGCGGCAACGGCCGGCCTTCGATGAGAAATTGCCGATAGCGCTCAGGACCGGCATGATAGGCACCGAACAGTCCGGGATAGCCGAAGCGCTGGTTCATGGCGGCAAGATAGGCGGTGCCCGCAACGACATTGTCATGGGGATCATGCGGGTTCTGTCCGAGCCCATGAAGCCTTCGCATGTCCGCCCAGGTGCCGGGCATCAGCTGCATCAGGCCCATGGCCCCGGCGGAGCTGGTGATGGGCCTGCCCTGCCAGACCGTGCGGCCGCCGCTCTCCGCGCGCATGACCGCCTCGACCCATAGCCGGTCGATCCCGAAACGGACCGACGCCTCGGCTATCTCCCCGGCCCAGTCGGCAACTGGGTCAGCGCGCAGCGGCATTGCCCAAAGGATCAGCCCCGTTGCGATCGACCGCAGGCATCGCGTCAGCCCAGCCATAGCGGGCTCGCCTTGCCGATGATGTCGGCCTCTCCCACCGGCCCGAAATAGCGGCCGTCGAAAGATGCCGGAACCCTGTCCATGAGGAGGAAAAAGCGGCCGGGAAGCAGGCCCTCGCAACCCTCCCACCAGGGCAGGGCGCGACCCAAATTGTCGTGCGGCAGACGCCGCGCGATCAGCTTTCCGTCCAGCGTCACCCTCTCGCCGCGCGCGCAGATGATGTCGCCCGGAACGCCGATAACGCGCTTTACCAGTGGCACGTTCATGGGGAGATAATGCCGCCGCGCGGCAAGCAGGCGGGCCGGATAGGGCGCGCGCGCCACCACCATGTCGCTGCGCGCAAGCCTTGCCCCGGGGGACACCAGATAGAAGCCGACCGGGGCGCTCGCTGTCGCATTCCAGAGCAGGCGCGGGGGCGGCGGGAAGGCGATGGTCGCCCCCAGCGCAAGCGCCCCCAACCCGATCCAGATAGCATGGCGCCGTAGGCGGCGGCGCCTGGCGCGTGCCGCGCGCAACGCCTCGCCCCAGGCGAAAAGCGGAAGGTCGCGAGGCCGACTCACGCGCCTTCTCCCGACCTGCGGGCCGCCGACCACGCATCAAGATCATCGACATGATAGCGCCAGCTTCCGCCATGCATGCGGCAAAGCGGCCCCCGCCCCTGATGGCGCAAGCGCTTCAGGGTGTTGGCGGCGATCCCCAGATGAAAGGCCGCCTGCTTGGCGGTCAGATAAGGGCAGGTATTCCGCGCGATCCGGGCGCGCTCGGCCAGGTCCCGCGGTTGGGCGCCGGGGCGTTCCTTCGCATGATCTTCCATGGCTGTTTTCCTTGGCGACCCGGCCCCGGAAGGGAGCATGTGGGTCAGATCGGCCCATGCTGGGGTGATCCGGCCCATCGCGGCACGGTCGGAAAATGGGGGGCGCCCTTTTCGACCCCCGTCGCGATCATCCGGTCCCGGCCGCATGGGAAGCGGCCAGGGCCGGCGGCGGACCATCAGTCAGCCGGATTCCAGATGATGGCAAAGGCATCCTCATCATCCTGCCCGGCCGCCCGGCCCAGATTGGCGTAGAGTCGGCGTGGTCCGAATTCCGGGGCGGCAAGGCTGAGCGATACATAGTCCTTGCCGGAGGTTTCACTGATCCGGATCCAGCCCGCCCCGATCTCCACGCCCGACGCCAGGACGCGATAGTCGGGCTGGGTGCTGCCATTCTTGCGGCTGTTGGGGATGATCTCGACATCGGTGCGGATCGAGAGGGTGCGAAGCTGGCCCTTGAAGCCATTTCCGTTGCGGGTGACATAACCGATTGCAGCCATTTTCTGTCTCCTGTCGTGTGCCCGCGAACCATTTCCGGGCGACAGCAGGCCAAGAGGGCCGGGCCGCAAAGGCCTCACGCACCGCAGGCCGAAGCGTCAGCGAAGGACCGGCCGGCCTGCCTTATTTGGTCCGCGAGGAGCCCTGTCACGGGCGGGGAAATAAGGCGCAGCCGAGCCGGTTGCGGGAGGGTGGGCCCGGCCCAGAAGCCTGCTTTTCAAGGCGCCGGGATGGATCGCGCGGCAGCACAATCGGGAAACGATGGCATGCATGGCCCGTCAGTCCGACAACCAGGAAAGAAGGCCGCGTTGCATCATGCCCCAGTCCGTTTCGAATGGCCCCGGATGCGTGAATGGCATGTGCTCATATCTTTCGTGGAGAGGGCAGCCGGGTGCGACAGAGGCGGCTGGCCAGTCAGGAATTCCGGTCACAATGGCCATCGCGGCCCGCGCTCCGCTATCGAGGACTCTCGCTCGACCCTATGCCAATCTCGGCCGGGCGCCCGTCAACCAGTAGCGCCCGCGCTTCACCCGCGCGACGACTGACCGTCAAAAAGCGACGGGTGCATCATCCCGTCACACAAGGTTTGCGCTGTGGCTATCAGAAAATCCAAGGGTTCCGACTCCAGCCGGTCCACAACTTTTGGGAGAGGAAATATGCCGACAAGGCTGACATCAATGCGGCTAGTCCTGTTGGCCGCGAAAGGGCATGCGACATTGTGCGGCCCTTCGGCAAATGGGAGTGACAAGTTGCCATCGCCCTCGGCCTTGAAAGCCGCTCCATTTCCCTGATTGACCGCGATTACTCAACCGTCAGATGATGCCATCTGACTGGAAATCGCTCAAAGACCCAGAAGTGCGCTTATCTTGGCGCGCACCTCATCGATCACGGCCGTTGATACGGAGCCCTTTTTCTTCGCTCCCCGCGCCTTCCAATCGAGGCTCTTGATCTGATCGGACAGCACGATGCTGGGCGGTGCCTGGGACACGGTCACTTCGAAAGGATAGCCCTTGATCTGGCTCGTCATCGGGCAGCAAATCATCATGCCCCGCAGCTTGTTGTAGGCCGCAGGTGAGAGGACGAGCGCAGGACGATGCCCCGCTTGCTCATGTCCGGCCTGGGGATCGAATTGCAGCCACACAATATCGCCAGTGTCCGGAATATAGCGACTGGCCATCAAAGCACTTCATTGCCGACCGGGGGACCAAAATCGACAATCTCGTGGAACGTCTCCGGCTTCATGTCCGCAAGCAACGCGTCGAGCGTGTAGACAGGCTTCAGGACGGGCTCGATGATGAGCCGGCTACCTTCCTGGCGAACTTCGACCTCCTGACCGACATTCAGCGCGGCAGCCGCCATGATGGCGGAGGGAATCCGGATTGCAGCGCTATTGCCCCACTTCTTTACCTGAATACCCATCGGACACTCCCTTGTATCGACATTGATGATACACTAGCAGAATGACGCAATGTGTCAACAAATGTATCTACATTTCGAGTGGAAGAAGCCGGGTATCCAGATGGCGCGCGCGGCCTGATGCCGGTCAGTGACGCCGGATCACCATGCCGCTCTGATCACGCAGCCTGCAAACGCCCTTGGAGCGCTGAAAACCATGGCTTCCGGCCAGTTCATGGCTGGCAAGCGCCACATCATCCAGCGAGAGTTTCTGCGCGATGCAAGGGTCGCATACCGGTTCGGGCGCAAGGCGTGCGACGAAACGCGCTACCTCGTCCAATATCTTCATGATCTGCCCCACGACACGCCGTTCCCATGCGGGACGGCGCGGGGAGAGGCAAGGAGAAATGGGCCGCGCGCCCAGGCCGGAACGGCGTGGGCGCGCGGCCCATTTTTTTTCATGCTGTATCTCGCTCAGGCCCAATGGACGGGATCGCCGCGCGATCCCGTCCACCCCATATGAGCCTCCGTCAGGCCGCGAACCGGTCCTGCTCGGCGCGATGCCCCAGCGCATCCCTTTCCTCTCCATCGGGGTCGGGCAGGGCCGCGCCGCCCTGCGGCGGCACCGGATCATCCTCGCGGTCCTCCGCCGCACTCGCCGCCGCGCAGGCCGCTTCATGGACGCTGACCGATCCGACGCCGCCGCGCGCGGTATAGGCGGACGGCGGAAAGGCCATCCAGCGCGGCACCCATCCGGCGCGCGCCCGCCGCCCATTTTCCCCGCGCAGATGGTCGCCCAATATCCGACGCTGGGTCCGGGCCTTTTCCTTCACATTGGCCGCCGCGACAGCTTCCCCCGCCACCTCGGCCAGCAAGGCACCCAGCAATTCGCGATCCCGCAGCAGTGCAAGAAAGGCGTCGTCGCTCTCCCACCATTGCCCCATGTCGAGCCCCAGAACGAGGCCGAGCGCCTCGACGGCAGCGCTGCCGCTGGCGAGGCTTTCGCCCATGACAACCGCCACAATGTCCATGAGCGCGGCATCGGGAAGGTCGAGCATGCGGTGAAACAGCGTGACAAGATCGGGTGCACCATGGCCGCCAAGAAGATGCGCATCATCGGGATCAGCGCACAGGAGCGCCAGCACCGCACGCCGCCGCTCGTTGAACAGGGCCTCGCCCCGGCTCGCGGCGAGGCTCTGTGCAACATCCTCATGGCGCGCCGCCTGGGGTTCAGGCCGTATCGACCAGAGCGATGAGCCTGCGACCGCATGGGCCAGCATCAACCGCAGCGCGATGCCGGGCCGGTCAAGCAATGCTGCGCGTACGGCGACATGGCGATGGAGATCGACATAGATATTGAGGGTGGAGGTGAGTTCGGGACGAACCACCCTTGGCCGGCCTGCCTCGCCCTGCCTTGCCGCCTTCTGCCGGGCTTCCTTGCGGCTGAGATAGCCCTCATGGATGACGGCCTCGCCATTGGAGCGCAGATCGACATAGACGCGCCCGCCCTTGCGCTTGGGCGCCTTCTCATACTCCCAGACCGAAAAATGCTCGTTGACGGGTATGATCACCACATCGCTCCAGCCCGCCTCGAGCCACGCCTCCCGGCGCGCGGCGATGGCGGCATGTTGCGCATCCCAGAAGAGAGCGGCATCGGCAAAATAGGCGTCATCGCCAAAAAGGTCGGCGACGATGGCAAGGCCGCTTGCCTGCGCGTCGAACAGGGCATGGCGGACCGGAATGGACTGTCCGCCAAAAAGCCATGCCTTCAACTGATGCCCGGTGGGCGCAGAGCCATCCTCGTCATCGAGCAGGGCAAGCCATGCGCGCTGCTGGCCTTTCGATGCCATGGTGAGGTGCCGCACCGTCGGGCGGTCAACGGCCTCCCGGTCGTAGAGCTGGCGGATGCGGGGCAGGAGATTGCCCAGAGCAAGGATGCGCCGCACGGCGATGTCGGGAAGACCGAAGGTCGCGGCGATATAATCCACGCCGCGCCCTTCCTTCACCAGCCGGGTGAAGGCCTCCCATTGCGCTACTTCGGAAGGATCGCGGCGCGCGGCATTCTCGATCAACGAAGCCTCGATTGCATCGGCATCATCACCCGCCTCGAGAATGGCGCAGGGGAGCGCGGCGCATTCGGAATCGGCCTCGCCCGCCGCGCGTTTTTCCTGCCAGGCGGCGCACGCGGCATGAAAGCGGCGGCTTCCGGCAATAATCTCATAAATGGGGGCGTCGTTGGCTGGCTCGTCGGCTTCACATCGGCACGGGCGCACGATGATGGGCTGGATCACGCCGCGCCTGCGCACCGTCGGCATTATGTCGCTTATGTCGGGGGCCTTCCTGCTCCACCGCATATTGGCCTTGCTGATGCAGAGCCGGTCGAGGGGAATAAAGTCTAGTTTCATGGGATACTCCATTGTCGCAAATGGCAGGCCCTGCCGCGAACGGACCGTCGCGGTCGGCAGATGACAGGACCTGTCCTTGAATGGGCGGCAAGCGGCCGCCCGCGCCTTGCCGCCGCTCAAGGCGGCGGAAGCTCGTCGGTCGGCCGGGCCATGAGGCTGCGGGCGAGAAAGGACTGGGCTGCAAGGATCGATCCGGCACGGCGCGCCGTGCCGGCCCAGACCGAAAGCGGATGCAGCGAGGTAAAGGCAAGGTCGCGCTCGATCCGCAGGCCAAAGGGCAGGCGGATGGTCCCGATCTCTCGCAGCGAAAAATATCCCAGTTCCGGGCAGCCAAAGCCGAGATCGGCAAGGCCGAACAATGTGTCGCCGTCCCGCGCCAATTCGGTGACCAGCCAAGTCGCGGCTCCCAAGGGATTGAAGACTTTGGCGAGTGGGCAAGGGTCAAAGCCCAAGATTTCGGCGCTCGCCCGCGCCTGTGCGCGCAAGCGGGCGCGCAGTTCATAGGAAAGGAGGATCATGCCGCCCTCCCATCCATGGTCGTGGCGGCGATGGCTGGATCGGGTGCGCCCTCTCCACCCACGCCCTGCCGGGCAGCGCGATGCTTCTCCAGCAGCCAGTCGGCGGCAAGGCTGGCCGCGCGCGCCGCGCGGAAAATGGCCCTGCTGTCCTCGCGAAGCACAGCCAACCACGCGCCGATATAGTCGGAATGCCGCACGGTCGGGACGATCCCCAGCGAGGCGCAGAGGAAGGCCGATCCCATTTCCGCGACATATCCTGACAGTCCAGCCCTAATGTGACTTCCACCGCAAATTTTCGGGGCGCGGATCATGCGGCCATCTCCTCAGGCTGGGGCTGCTGGGCGTGCATCCAGTCGGCGGCCGCCTGCGCCTTGCTGGCGGCGGTGAAGATGGCACGAGGGTCGTCTTTGAGTGCGCGCAACCACGATGCTACGTAGGCGGCATGATCGGCCCGCGGATGGTGAGCGATCCCGAGGTCGGCGAGCACGAACGATGCGGTCAGTTCAGCGCAAATTTCCTCGATCGCCAAGCTGTCGCGCTTGAAACGTTCGGCAAAGTTGCGGTCGAGCCGGTGCTTTGCCCCTGTGGCGTGGGCCGCCTCATGCAAAAGCGTGCCCATCTGTGCTGATGCATCCCGAAACGAGGCAAAGGTCGGCATGAAGATGTGATCGAGGTCGATCCGGTAGTGCGCATCGTAGGCGCCCTCGGTGACCGGGATCTTGAGGGCCGCGACGAAAGCTTCGGCGTGCCCGAACCGCTCGCCCTCGGGTAGAACTGCGACAGGTGAGGGTTCATAGCCCTCGACCTGGGCGAGGTTGAACACGGTGAAGGCCCGCGCGAACATGCGGCCGGGTCCGGCTTCGCCATCGTCATGATCATCATCGGTGCGCGATGCGGCCTGTTTCCAGAACACAACCGTCGTTCCGCGTTCACCTTTGCGGACCTGTGCGCCAAGCGATGCCCACTGGCGATAGGTCCCCCAAAGACCGCTGGAATAGGCAGCCGCTTCGGCTGCGATCCAGAGCGCGAGCACGTTGACGCCGCGATAGCGGCGGCGGGAGGTGACGTTCTGCGGCCTGGTGGTGGCAGCGCCATCATGGTGCCAGGGCATACGCCAATCGCCGGCACCGGCTTCGATGGCACATACAATCTCGGTAGTAATGCGCGAATAGACGTCGGCTCGCGGCGTAGCAGGGTAGGATCGGGACATGGCAGGTCTCCACGACGGGCGGAGGGAAACTGTCTTCCGCTCCTTCAATCCGTCACCCGCAAACCCGCCTCCTCTTCCTCTCCCGCCATACCGTTATGCGGTGTGGCGGTACCCGGTGCGATCTGTTCAAGAACACGCTGGATTCTGGCCACCTCGGCCTGAAGCGTCACCCGCTGCGGCTCTGGAAGCCGCTTCTCGCGCAACAACAACCGTGCCTCATCAGCACCGCGCTGCCATGCCGGGCGATGCCGTTCGGCGATGCAGGCATTGGGGCAGCGGACCGGTTCGCACATGGAGATCATTGGCCCGCTTGCGCCTGGCTCCGAACTCCGGTTCAGGCACAGGGCAGTTGCCGGATCAAAGAAGCAATCGGCCAGCGGGCCGACATGCAATGTCCGCGCGAGACTGCCCAGCATGGTGCGCAGACGTGGACGGTCGGCAATCATGGCAGGTAGCGGCGCCAACTCGTGGGCGGCAGTATCAAGCACAACTCCGACCCTGTTCGCGGCAGGTCCGCCAAGGCGTGCGCCACTTTGCCGCTCGTCGAAGTAGACAAGGATATCGTCGATCTGCCCGAGCGCACGCTGGGCTTCGATCTCTCCCCGAAATCCGGACCGGCTGCTGCCAGCATAGCCTTCGAAAGCCGCAACGCTGGCATGCTTGTACTGGATCATGCCGGCAATTGTTCCGAAGGGCCGGTTGGCGATGTGCCAGGCGATTGTGCGGCGAAACTGACGCGTTGTCAGACGCCATGGTCGGCCGTCGGGTCCGGCAGGAATGACGGGTGCCTGCGCGGATCCGAATTGGTCATTGAGGTGATCGCGGAACCGGTTGAGTTGCCGGACTATCTCTGCAGAGACGTGCGTCTTGGTATTGGCCCGGAGCGTGAGGACTGGCCACAGGGTCGTTGTTCCGCGCGCTTGCCCTGCACGCGCGGAAAGGCGTTCGAGGACATCGATGGCTTCAGCGACTGGCGCGATGGTAACCCACTCGGTCTCCTCGCCGCCGCCGCGCTTGCCCTTGTAAGCAGTGGACTTGATACGATGCCGCAAGATCGTACCGTCTTCGGCTTTGGTAATAGACAGGCATCCCTGCCTCATGGCTTGGATCTCGCTGTCCCGCATGCCTGAGAGAAAGGCACATACGATATAGGCTGCGGACTGCAGCATGACTTCCTCGAGGGGCAAAACCTTGGCATCGAAGCGGGTGCGCCAAGGCAGGCCAGTATCGGGATCGGCAGAAATGGGCGTATCCATGCCGCCGATCTCGGTGCCGAGTTCTGCGATGGCAGCGGCGATGAGGTCTGGTGCACCGGTGGCGAGGCCAAGGTGCATGGCAGGTTCGGCCTGCGCGTTGATACCGGCATGGAGGTGGATCAGGTGGTAGTTGATCGGCGGCGTGACGGCGCCGGTTTGCGGGTCTGTTCGCGTTGCGCCGTTATGTGCCGTGGTCCAGATCGGAATGCCGCGCCCATGCTGCCGCAAGGATGCAACATAGTCGAGAAGGCGTTCGCGTTGCCGTAACCGACGAACAGCGGGATCCAGACCTTCCCCAGCGGCAATCAGACGGTTGCGCGTTGCTTCAAGGCGATCGAGTTCCGCCCGTGCGGCAAGGATATCGCCTGCGTGGCAGGTCACGTAGCGCAACGACCAGGAGAGCAGCGGCGTCATGATCGATTCGGGAATGCGCGGCGTCCGGTTCTCCCCTGCAATATGCTTTGCGCCCGCCACGGAAAACGGACTTCGTCCCGGCCACGGTTCGAAGGACAGGTGCGCAGTCGGCAGATGATGCTGCAACTCGTGCAGGTCAAAGACGATCCGCAGCAGCGCTGCCGCTACAACTGGGCGCAGCCCGGCAAGGCGCAAAGATCCGGCGTAGCGATCGACCAGAGCCTGATCGACCCGGCCGAGATCGAAACGCCCCAGCTGAGCCTTCACGAAGTCGAAAAAGCGCAAGGTCCGGTTGGCCTCGCCGCGCACCCCGGCCGGCTCAAGCCGCGAACGGTGACCGGGGAGATCGACATTGAGCCGCGCATGGAGAATCTGGCGCAGGGCATCAGCAATAGATGGGTCTTCAATACCGCCGAAATGTACCGTGACATGGCAGCGCCGCGCGTTGTCGCGAAATACGCCGGGAGCCAGATCCCACACCGGATCGCCGTATCGTGAAATATGCGCGCGATCGCAGCCGGGGCGCAAAGGCGCGGACATAAGCACAGGGAGGGCATCGCGCTCATCGTCGCTCTCCGCCAGAAGCTGGACAACGGTCATACCCGTGCCTCTGGCGGCAGATAGACCGTGGGAGGGTCGTTCGCGACTTGCGCACGGGCCCTTGCCACGACGCCTTCGGCGAAGGCAGGCAGGATCTGCTGAACGATGCGATCATGGGCATGACCAAACTTGGCGGTCCAATCAGCGGCACTCAGGCCGATCCGCTGAGCGTCGACGAAGGAGAGAAAGGCGAGAATGGCAGGCAGCTTGCGCGCGGTAATGACCGCGTTGCGGCAATCGAGGCAGGCCCAGAACGGTGTTGGGCATGGCGTGCCGACGGATGCGAAGGGACTGGAATAGAAGTTGCCACAGCTTGCAAGCCAGACGTCTTGTTCGCCATCGAGCAGTGCGGTTGAAATGCCCCCATCATCGGGATCAGGGCTTGCCAACTTGCCGCGCAGCCGGTCCTCGTCTTGAGGAGGCAGGATCATTGGACCAGCGAGCGCCTCTTCGAGGGCATCTGCCACGGTTTGCTCGTGCAGCGGTCTGAGGGAGGGAATATCGGCGTAGTGCCGTGCCGCGATATCGACGGTATGACCTACGGCGAAGCGGGCCATGTGGCCTTCGGTCTTCAGATACCACAAGGCCTTGTGCGTCTTGCGCAGATACGAAAGACACAGATGGAGCGGTTTACCCTGATCATCGGTAATACAATGGCGCTGCGTCCAGGCACTGACCTTCAAGCGCAGTTGACGAATACCTGCGGTGATCTCGCCCGGCTGAAAATAGACCCAAAGGTTATCGCTAAAGTTATGGACCCTGGCCTTGGACGATAGGGCGATGATGCGTCGGATCAGACCGCCAGGGGTGGATGAGCCGCGATCACGCACCCGGATTGTCTTGTGCTCGGCACCGTGTGCCCGCAGCTTGGTGTAGGCGATATCGACGGTACCACCTGCGGCATTGCGCAGACAATCGAGGGTGAGCGACTTGCAGCACTCCAGCTCAAGCCCTGTCTCGAGTAAGAGCAGAACAAGAAGCGGGACGATATCGTCGGCAGTAAGATAGTGGGCTGCGTGGAGGCTCAGGTTAAGCCTGTCACTGGTGAGATCGCGCTTTTTGCGCAGCTTGTACAGGCTCTGAAACGTGGGATCACGGTAGCCCAGAACACCGTATGTCTCGATGGCAGCATGGGCTTTGCAATATGCGCCATCGATCTGCGCCACCTCATCGATCTGTGGCCCCGATCGCAAGCGGGCCTCGATCGCAGCAATATCCGCGCGTGCCGCATCGCGCAGCTGGCGGGCTACATACGGACTGTAGGCATCGCGTGGACGGGAACGAACGTGTGCGTGTGAGCTGACGTAGCGCAGTCGTTCCCGCAAGCCGCAATCGACAAGCTCAGGGCTGTCGTCCGCGATGCGACGTAGGACGGAAACGACCTTGGCGACATAGGTTTGTCCATGCACGCGAGACTTGCCCTGCGCGCTGAGCCATGTCTCAAATCCATCGATGTGATGGGCGCGAAGGTCAGCAGGGCCGTTGATCCGGTCGCCTGTCCCGGCCAGGTAGGCAAAGAAGCTTGGCAGCTGGTTGGCGTATGTCTTGAGGGAGGAACGTACCATGATGGGGCCGCGCGGTGCGGCCAGCTTGAACAGGCTCCGGGCAAAAGCGAGCGCCAGGCCGCGCGGCCGCAAGCCCGTGAAATCGACGAGCAGCTCGCCGCCATATAAGGGATGAATCATGAAGCGCAGCGTGCTGATCTGCGACCATGGATCGGCTTGGGGCGCAGCCGCCTCGGTCTCGAAGCTGACCTTGCGTCCTTTGCGTGGAGCAGCGCTCATGATCGAAGATAGCCTGGTACGAGTGCCAACAGCTCTTCGACTGCCGCATCGACGGTATCGGCACGCGTGGCGAGGTGATCCAGATAAATAGAGGTCGTCGCGAGGCTCGAATGGCCAAGCAATCGCTGGACCTGTTGAAGCGGATCGCCGACCAGCTGGCGATAACCTTCCATGGCGCCCACTGGTGCCGCTGCGTCGGCGAGGCGGCGCTGGATCAGCATGGCCAGCATGTGGACTGCAAAGGAATGCCGGAGTTGATGGGGGCTAAGCCGGACCGGGATGCCTGCGTCCGTGCAACGGCGGCTTGCCCGTGCGAAGATCGCTTCCCACGAGTTGGGCAACACAGGATGGCCCACCTCGGTCAGCCAGAGGACCGCGGCTTCGCGCGGCGTTCCATCGTCAGCGCAAATAACAAGCCTTGCGCGTTCATCCGGTGTGACGACCTCCATGTCCATCGTGCCACCGCCAACGAGAGGCAATGCGCGCTGCCCGAATGAGGGGCTGTGGATGAAGATCGGGCGGTCGATGGCTTCCCAGCCACGGCGCTGTGCGAACTTGGCGACGGCCGCCGCTCGCTCAACGGCGATGTAGGCGTCAAACACCGGCAACAAACGGCGCGGTAGCAGCATGCTTCGCCCCCTGTCACCCTTGGTAAGTGCCGCCGGAAGCTCGACCCGCCGCTGACGTTCCGAGCGGGCGTCGCAAACCGGAATCTCAGCTGCGAGCAAGTGGGATGCCTCTTCCAGGCGCAGGCCGGTGGTGACCAGCAGATCGGCGAACAGCGCGTTGCGCGCGCCATTGCGGTCACGCGCTCCAGGACGCTCGGTCCCTTCAACGGTCAGGCCGCGCAAACCAACTTCCCGGAAGGCGCGGTAATCGGTGAGATCGATGAAACGGACGTCGGAACGACGGGCTGCGCGCTCATAGGCGTCATTGCGGCCCGTGACTGCCGCCCGGCGCCCATCGTGCGATCGTCGCCAGACCTGACGATGCGTAAAAGGTGTACGCTCGATCAGACCCTCCCGTTCGGCCCATCGATAAAGCTTGTCGAGCGAGGCAATCGCCCGGTTCCACGTCGATGCCGAAATCCGGAACTCAGCATCGCTGCGCCGCCGGGCACGATGATAGGCACCGACATCATTGGCATCGGCTTGCCAAACAGACTTGCCACGGGCCGAAGCGAGAAAGCGAACCCAGACCAGAACATCATAGCCATGGGCGCGCAACGAGTGTCGCGAACGCGAACCGTTCAGCGGCAAATCGAGGAAGTAGCGCTCAAGGTGGAGATCATAGATCGCACCATCACGCAGGATTACCGGGATGTAGGAGTCCAGGCCATCCGCCGTCCGGCGCTCCTGAATGACGATCGACGCACCTGAAGTATCCACAGCTTGTCAGTCCCTCCCCCAGACCCCCTCCCAACTCCAGATCGCACACGTTGCGCGCCTGCGGGACGGTGGTCATCAGGCCGGATTACGCCAGCTTATGGATAGCGCTTCATCCGGCCTGATGCCCCCCTGCGTTGCGCCAAAACATACCGTTCAAGTGTGCGTGAGGCACGGTGCAGACTGTCCAGATAACGCGATCAGTTCCTCGCGGGCATAGCCCGCTGTCCCAAAGCCATGGGAAAGATCGCGGGCCAAGCGCGAGACATGTCCCGTTGCGTGGGTCAGCTCATGCAGGCAGGTCCGGTAAAAATTAATCTGCTCGAAAAAGGCCAGTTGCGGCGGCACCTGCACGATATCGAGCGAAGGCATATAATAGGCCTTGTCCCCGCCCATGCGAAAATCGACGCCGCTCGCCGCGATGACCTCCTCGGCTATGGGAATGGTTTCACGCTCAGGCAGCGGTGCGGGATCAGGCAGGACTTTATTCTCCAGCCCTTCACATTGCGCGACATTGAAGACCGTGAAGCGTTTGAGAAAGGGAATGGCCCGCGCCGCCTCCCCGCTGTCCTGCGCCCGCGCCTTTTCGGTTTCGGGAATGAAGCGGTCGGCATAGACGACCATGCAGCCATGCTCGCCCTTGCGGACGGCGCCGCCTGCCTGCCTCGCCTGCCGGAAGGTCAGCCAGCTCTGGCTGGGATGGCCCTTGGCGATCACCTCGCCCCAAAGCAGCAGGATATTGATGCCGGAATAATTTCGGCCGGTCAGCGCATTGCGGGGCAGGGCAGGGCCGGACCGCAGCCAGCGCCCTCGCCCGCCTTGCCCCAGGGCTGCACCCAAGGCAGCCGCCCGGCCTCCAGTTCGGCTATGATCCGGGCCGTCACCTGCTCATGGATAGTGGGCGGCGCATTGTCGCGCGCGCCTTGCGCCCAATCGCCTGCGTGGCTGCCTTTTGAACGTGCATGGTTCTGACGCCGGTCAAGGGCGCGGGATGAAGAATGGGACGTCATGCCTAGCCTCCAAGCACCACCCCAAAACCAAAATGGTCCCCCGCAGGGCGGGGGTGGGCGGCAAGGAGCACGGCAAGGCCCGCGGCCAAGCGCCGAGCGCACCCGACAGGGCCGAAGCGAAGCGGAGGAATGGCGGCCTGCCGCCATTTGCGGGAGGTGCGCGCGGGCCTAGCAGGGCGAGCGAGCCCATCCCCGCCTCAAGGGATGGACCACCATCGCTCACGCCGCGGCGCTCGGCGCCGCGTCCATCAGGGGGCCGACATGACGGACCCAGGCGCCAGGTGAACCGTGAGACGTGCCCCGCTTCAACCACACCGCGGGGCCGAGACCCGAGGCAGGCAAGCAGCGCGATGCGCACTCCTGTCGGCCAGACACCGGCAATGGTCTCAAACAGCCCACCCAATCTTTCGCCCTGTCGCCATGGTCGACATCGACCATGCGCATGCCCTGCCGATCCTCTGCTCTCCTATTTCGATCGCATCAGCAGCCGATAGCCGCCCTGCGCCATGGCGCGGGCGGATTTCACCATGCGCCGCACGCGCTGGCGCACATGGTCGGTCCGGCCTTCCCAGCCCGTTTCCACTGCCAGTGCCCCGAACAAGGCTTTGCCGATTTCGCGGTGGCTGGCCCCCGACGCGCGCGCATCATGGACGCGCAGCAGCGCCAATCCCCGCCCGATCACGGGATCAGCGGGATAGAGCGGCGCGCGAAACCGGCCAGTCCTGACCAGATCAAGAAAGCGCTCGAGCGTTCTCAGGCGCCGGGCCGCCATTTGCGAGCCCCATATCTCATAATGCAGCAACACAGCGCCCCGGGCGTGGGTCAGGCTGCCTGCCATGATGTCGATTCTCAGATGCCGAAGCCCATCGCTCAGCACGGCATGTTCCCGGCCCATGGTATCGGTCGCGATCCACAGCCACGGCAGCAGCTGCCCAAGCTCGATACTTTCCTCCACCGGCGCAGAATGGTTGGCGATGACGACAGGCAGGGTCGCAGGATCAATATCCGCACGCCAGATGATCCGAGCCTCCGGTGCCGGGAGGTCGGGATGTTCAGCGAAAGTGAAGCCCCCATGGCGACGGGTCCAAGGTACCTCTGGTGATGCGGCTCGCCTGTGCATGCCAGGCGACATAGTCTGGATCGCGGCGCAGCCATTCCCACATCAGTCCCGCGCGATCGATTTCGCGCAGCCCGGCATAGCATGCCGGATCCTGCCAATTTTCGGCGGCAGGACCCGCGGCGCTCCGTCTCACCGCTCGCTTTCCGGGCGAATCGGCGGCGCTTTGGCCGCTTTGAATGATTGAAGTCGGCGATCTTTGCTGCACGGCAGCAAATATGTCCCCGGACAGGAAAAACCATGATATGTCAGTTTCATGACAAAACCTGCCGGTCGGCGGCATGAGGCCCCGCCTGTCGGCCACAACAATGAGGAAAGGCCGGCTGCAGGACGCGCGGCAGCTTGAGATGCCGCCTGCGGCCGGGACGCGTGCGCATGAGCATGCATCAGGAAGCGATGCATTACCTCCAATGCATCAACCAGGTTCGGACGCGCGACGACATGGGGTTCGTCATGCGCGTGATTGCAGCGCAGCTGGGCTTTCAATATTTTGCCCTGACCCAGCATGTCGATGTGGTCGCGGCAGGCAGCGGCGTGATCCACATCCACAATTATCCCGACCGTTGGGCGGATTTCTATGCCGCGAACGCGCTGGGCATCACCGATCCCGTCCACAGGGCCTGCCATATGACCAGCTGGGGGTTTCGCTGGACACAGATGCCGACGCTCATACCACTGACGAGCGGCGACCACAGGCATCTCGCACGCGGAAGGCAGGCGGGGATCGGCGACGGTTTTACCATTCCCTCCAATATCGGCGGGCAGCCCCCAGGGTCCTGCACCTTCGCCAATGCGGGCGATCGCCCCCTGCGCGAGGACAGGCTCCTCCTGGCGCAACTGCTTGGCAATTATGCGTTCGATGCCGCCCGGCGACTCTGGTCGATGCCCCGGCAGGCCATGACCGCGCCGCTCATCACCGACCGGCAGCGCGACTGCGTGCAGTGGGCGGCGCGAGGCAAGAGCGACTGGGAGACCAGCCAGATATTGGACATCAGCAGGGAAACCGTGACGAGCCATATCAAGGAAGCCTGTGCACGCTACCAGGTCAACAAGCGGATATTGCTCGTCGGCCGGACGCTGGGTGACGGAACCCTGACGATCAGCGACATTGGCGGCTGGAGCCATCCCCATTTCTGGGAATAGCGGCGACTCAGCCTCCGAACCGACCCTTGATCGCCCAAGACCAAGGGAGCTTATCCATGTTGCATATTGTAAAAGAACCGTTCCGGCCGCTGCCGGACACCGTGTTGCGCGCCATGTTCGCGGCCCGCAAATCCGTCTTCGTCGATCTCCTCAAATGGCAGATTCCGGTTCTCGACGGCCGGTTCGAGGTCGACCAGTTTGACGATGAACATGCGCGCTACATCATCCTGTCCGAACCCGACGGCACCCATCTCGCCTCGGCGAGGCTGCTGCCGACCCAGCGCCCCCATATTCTCGACAGCTTCTACGCCAGATTATGTGACGCGCCACCGCCGCGCGGCGGGGACATTTTCGAGATCACCCGCTTCTGCCTCGACCGGAACCTGCGGGCGGCCGAACGGCGGGTGGTCCGCAACCGCCTGGTGACCGCGATCGCGGAGCATGCGCTGGAGAACCGCATCAGCCGCTATGTCGCCATCGCCGAGATGAACTGGTTCCAGCAGATCCTGGCCTTTGGCTGGCAATGCCGGCCATTGGGCGCGCCGCAATGGCATGAGGGCTCGCTGCTCGTCGCGTTGGAGATAGAGATGAGCGCGGACACGCTCGACCGGCTCGCTGAGGCCGGGATCTATGATCAGGCACCGATGGCAGCGTGAGACGGGAGACGCGATCATGACCGAACCCCTTCCCACCAGTGCGTCGCGCCTGATCGAGCAATTGTTCGACCAGGGCTGGTCCGTCCTACCGCACGCCTTGCCCGAAAGCGTCATCGCCGCGCTGGACGCAGACCTGTCGTCCTCTTTTGCGGAGACTCCCTTCTGCCAGGGACCATTTTATGGCGAGACGACCAAGCGCTTCGGACGGCTGCTGACGCGGTCGCCCCATGCAGAAGCACTGGTGCGACATCCGCTCATCACCCGGATCGCCCGGCAGATTCTTAGCCCCTGGTGCGACTGCATCCAGCTCAATGTCGGGCAGGCCATCGCCATCCACCCCGGCGCGCCGGCGCAGGTGCCCCATCGCGACCAGGATATGTGGCAAGCGCCCAAGGGAGAGATCGAATATCTCGTCAATATCATCTGGCCATTGACGCCCTTCACCGTCGATAATGGCGCGACGCTGGTCTGGCCGCGCAGCCACGGCGCCCAGGCGCTCCTGCCCGATCCGATCGACGATCCGATCGCGGTCGGGATGGAGCCCGGCTCCGCCCTCATCCTGCTGGGTTCCACCCTGCACGGTGCCGGCGCAAACCGGACCGCTGCGGTGCGGCGCGCGATCGTCACGGGCTATAGTCTGGGATGGCTCAAACCCTATGAAAATCCCTGGCTTGCCTATCCGCCCGCAGTCGCACGCCGATTTTCTCCTGAACTGGCCGCGCTCGCCGGCTATCGCCAGCACCGCCCCAATCTCGGCAATTTCGAGGGACAGTGTCCCTCGGTCCTGCTGACTGGCGCGCCTGATCGCCCGCTGGCCGCCATCGATGCGCTGCGGCCGGACCAGCAGGACATGGTGGCGGCCTTTGCGGCGCGGCAAAGCTGAATCAGGATGAACGCCGGTCCAACCTCCGAGCGGGTTCAGCAAAGCCTGAGACGCCTCATCATGGAACGGGGCTATCGTCCCGGATCTCGTCTCGATCCTGCGGAGCTTTCCGCAATCCTGGCATCGAGCACGACACCGATCCGGGAGGCGCTCAGCCATCTGGCGGGCGAGGGTCTCGTCGAAGCGCGAAGCGGCGGGGGCTTCCTTGTGCCGCTGATCAACGAGCCGGGCCTCAAGGATCTCTACGCCTGGTCGGGCGACATCATCCAGCTCGCCCTGCGCAACGTCCGCTCCTCCCTGCTGCGATCGATCGAACTCGATCCGGATTCCTCATCGGGCGCGGACCGGGCCGCGCACCTCCTTCACCGCATCGCGAGCGCCTCCAGCAATCGCGAACATGGCGAAGCGATGGAACGCACCAACGCCCGCCTTCATGTCGCGCGTATCGGCGAAGAAGACATTCTGGGCGACACTGGGGAAGAATTGCAGGCGCTGGCGCACAGCGCGCGCGCCGGTGACATCGGGCTGCTGCGCAGGACCTCATCAACCTATCATCTGCGCCGCCAGCGCGCCGCGGCAAAACTGCTTCGCGGCATCTATCGAGACGAATAACAGGCGGGACATTCCGCCTGGAACTTGTCGAAGAGCAATATCCATTCCTCCCGATCATTCCATATATTCGCGATATCGGATCCGTATAAATTTCGGATAGGGCCGTCCGCTTCCTACGCTCCATGGTGCTGCAAATAGTCGCAGCAAAGCCAAGGAGTGAATATCATGGAACGTGACAATGACGTGATCGAACTCGGCGCGGTCAGCGTGGAAACCAAGGGGCCCGGCGGCATCACCGGCGATGTCGGGCTTGGTGAAAATAATTTCGGCCTTTCCGACGACTGAAGCGATGGCGCGCAGCTTCGCGGCTGCGCGCCTCGTCCGTTCGAGACACAGAATGAGCGGCTATACACTGCGCGATGGTCTGAGCTTCTGCCGGACCGAGGGACAGGTCATTTTCCTCGATCTCCATGCCGATCGCTATTTCGGCCTGCGGCCAGCGCTGGACCAAGCGTTCAGATCCCTCATCGACGCTAACCACATCGATGCCCGGCAGTGCGACGCCTTGCTGGAAGCGGGCATCATCATCCGGTCGCCGGTCGGTATCAGGCCCGCCCCCTGCCCGCGCTCGCATGCATCCGAGGCCAGGCTGCCCATTGCGAAGCCGCGCCTGTCACCAGCCTATCTCGCAAGCGCCCTGACCCGCCGGTTCTGGTGGCGCGCGAGACTGAGACAATTGCCCTTCTCGCGGAACATCCGCTCGATCGAACGGCGAAAGCTTGGCGTGACCCCACGGACGGCCCCGACCGACCGGCTTGCCCATATTGATCAGGCCTATCGCCGGGCCGCGATGATTGTCTCTGCCCGTGACCAGTGCCTCCCCACCGCGCTGTCGCTCGCGTCATGGCTGATCGCGCTCGGCATCCGACCGGATCTCGTCCTGGGCGTCAAGCTCAACCCCTTCCAGGCCCATAGCTGGGTCGAGGTCGACGGCATGGTCGTCGCCGATGATCCCGATCAGGTCCGTCCCTTCTGCCCGATCAGGATCATCTGATGGAGAGATTTGTCGCCATATTCGCGCCGAAACCGGAACGCAGTCCTATCGCGCCGCCGATCCGGAGCGCGATTTCTCGCGCCGAGGCGCTGTCGGTCATGATCGACCGGGACGATATGCTGGTCGCAAGCAGCGGCGGACAAGTCCGGCATCTGGGCGATGATATCGGCATGGTCATCGGGTCGATCTTCGCGACCGGCAAGAGCGATCCGGCCCCCCTGTCATTGGATGTCACCGCCGACGGCGAACCGTGGGGATTCCAGCGATTGAGCCAGGACCATTGGGGCAATTTCGTCGCGATCCTGCGTGATCATGCGGGAGGCTTTCATGTCCTGCGCTCTGCCTTCGGGCGCCTGCCCTGCTTCCATGCGATGCAGGGCGATCAGCTGATCCTTGCGTCCGACATGGCCCTGCTGTCACTTGGCGGATGGAGATCCCGAGGGGTTGACTGGTCCGCCATATTGCGCCGTCTGGCGCTCAAGGATATCCCCTCGCCCTCCACCTGTCTCACAGGCGTGCAGGAATTGCGGGGCGGCTCCCGTCTCCATCTCACCTCCAAAGGCCTGGGCGTCACGCGGACATGGAGCCCATGGGATCGGGCCGGCCGGCGCCACTGGATCGACGACCGGGACGAGGCCGCGCGCATGATCCGGCGCGCGGTCTCGACGGCGACCCGCGCCAGCATCATGGGGACCAAGCGGGCCCTGCTCATGCTGTCGGGCGGGATAGACTCCTCCGTGCTGGCCGCCGCGCTCGGCACTCATGGCTGCCCCTTTACCTGTTTCAATCTCGCCAGCCGCGGCGCGATCGGCGATGAACGCCATTATGCCCGGATGGTCGCATCCCATCTGGGCGCGCCGACCATCGAAGCGCAATGGGATGCTGGCATGGTCGACGTCAGCCGTTCCCATACCCAGGATCAACCCAATCCCCTCGCCCGCAGCTTCATGCAGGGCACCTCCCGCCTGCTCCATGAGGCGGTCGGGGCAAGCGGAGCCGATCTCACCATCGATGGCGGCGGTGGGGACAATGTCTTCTTTTCCTTGCGGTCCATCGCGCCGGCGACCGACGCTTTCCTGCGCGGACGGAGCCTGGGTGAAGGCTGGTCTACCGCCAAGTCGATCGCGGCCATGGCCGATGTGAGCACGATTACGGTGCTTGGCCGGGCAGTGTCACGCGCGTTCCGCCGGTCGCCGGCCTATCGCTGGCGGCCTATGACCCAATTTCTGTCCCCGCAGGTCATGGGCGACACAGCTCTTGTACCACGCCACCCCTGGCTGGAGCCGCCCCGCGGCGGTGAAACCGGGACGGCCGCCCATATCGCGCTCATCACCGCCGCCCAGGGCTGGGCGGAAGGCAATGATATCCGGAGCCCGGTGCGCCATATGACGCCTTTGGCTTCGCAACCCGTCGTGGAAGCATGCCTGCGGATACCGAGCTGGTGGTGGTTCAGACAAGGGCAGAACCGGATCGTGGCACGGGATGCCTTTCGCGACCGCTTGCCAGCAGCCATCGTCGACCGCAGGACAAAGGGCACGCCCGACAGCCATATCGCGGAAATCTTCACCGCGAACCGCTCCGTCATCCGCGCCATGCTGCTCGACGGAAATCTGCGCCGAGCCGGACTGCTTGACCTTTCCCTGCTCGAACAAGCCCTGGACGGCGAGGGTTACGTCCAGGGCACGGCCTATCACCGCATCATGCATCTTGCGGACGTCGAGGCATGGGTGGCGGGGCAGACGCAGGATTAGGGAGGAAAGGGCTGTTTTAGGCGCAGCCTGTCCCAGATCGCATATTGCTCCGCCTTGCGCGGATCGGGATCTTTCTTGCCCTGAAGCCAGTAGAGGAACCAGTCGACATTGCGTTTGTAGATCGCCAGCCGGTGCAGCGGCTGCCATTTATTATGAAATTCATCGGGGAAGACGTACATGTCGACCGGCTTGCCCTGTTCGCGCAAGGCAGCGAAGACGTCGATCGCCGTCAGATATTCCCGATCCGCCAGCTGCATGAGCAATGGCGTATCGATCGACGCGGCATTGCGGATCATCGAACCGGGCTCCCAATAGTCCCAATCGTCGGAGGTGGCGGGCGGGAAACCCTGCGACCGCATCTTCCGAGCAAAGGCCGGGCCGATGGTGGCGTTCACGGTCCAGGGTTCAAGACAGCAGGTGCTAATCGCGGCGGCGGCAAAGCGGCGGCTGTTGATGAGGGCAAAGCCGACCGTGCTCGATCCATCGCTCAAACCGGTGATGCCGATGCGATCCGGATCGGCAATTCCCATGTCGATGACGCGCTGCACCCCGGTCATGACCGAAGATTGCATGCTGCGCCTCTCCCCCCAATCCCGGTCATTCTCGGCCAGCAACTTCTGCCAGTCCTTGTTGAGCGGGTTGATCGCCCCGACATGGGGCGGGCGGTCCAGGCTGAGAACGGCAAAGCCTTTTGCCGTGAACAGATGGATCGGATATTCATTGCCGGTCGCGCCCCGCAGAAATCCATTGCTGCGATAGGTCGTCACGATCATGGGCAGCCTCTCTCGTCCATCATAATCGGGAGGCAGGACGAGGTCGCCGGCGACTTCCAGGCCCAGGTCGTTCCGCCATTCCAGCCGCTCGACCCTGCCGAACCGGATGGATCGATATTCGGGATTGGGATCGTAGAGCAGATCGGTACGTCCGTCTCCCGGATCGATCCGCACGATCTGCGGCGGCACGCTCGCGCTTTGGCGCAAGCAGACAAGGTTCCCACCTGCGAGCTCACAACCGCTGATGACATCGCTCGTAACAAATATTCTCCGTGGCGGGCCGGAGCCAGGCCGCCAGCGATAGAGCGCCGTCGACCGGTCATTCCAGCCCTCGCGGCGCAGGAAGAGCAAGGGGCCATCATGGGACATCCACCAAAGCCCGGCAAACTTGCCGCGACAGGCCTCACCCGGACAGGGGATTTTCACGCCAGCCGCAGAGGACATGGCCAGCGCCCATGGGCTGGCCGGATTGGCGGTGACATGCTCCGTCTGGACAAAGCGCCCATCATCGGCCCTCGCCGAAAGCGGAAGGATTGCATAGCCGATCGGATCGGGGCCCAGCAGCGCCCGGTCACCTTCTTCGCCGGGCCGGGCCTCTCCCCCGCCCGGATCAACGCGAAACAGGGACAGGGCTGTCGTGGCGAGCGGCATGGGCTTGTCGCCCATCATCGGCACATAGCGATCATCATAACGAAAGCCGGTCACGGCCTCGCGCGCCAATGCGGTCCGCTCCGCCATCTGTCCGGTCCGGCTCGCATAGATGAGCGCCCTGCCATCAGGCCCCCAGGCAAATTGCTCCACATCGACGGGAGAATGGGTGACGGCCCGGGCGGGACCGCCATCGGCACGCACTGTCCAGAGTTGGGTGACACCCTTGTCCCGCCGCAGGAAGGCGATCCACCGGCCATCGGGCGACCAGGAAGGCGCGAGCAGGATCGGAAATCCCGTCGGCAGGATGACCCCGCGATAATCGCCGGTCCCGCCAATAAACTCTCCGCCCTGATCGAGAAGCCGCGGCTTCGCGGATGGCTTCACATCCATCACCGCAAGGCCGATGCAATAGCTATTGGTCGATGCCTCCGCCCGGATCAGGATGAAGGCGAGCTGTCTGCCGTCCGGGGAAAGTCCGAGCGGGCTCTTGTTGCCAAGAAGGGCGCCATCGCCCCGCCCGATGTCGCGCACGCCGAGCAGGTCCTGCGCCGTGATGGCGCGTTGCTTCGTCATGGGCGCAGGGACCGACAGCAGGTCGCTGCAATCCGCCGTCGCCGTGGAAGGCAAGGCGAGAAGTCCAACGCCCGCGGCCAGCAGCGCGGTCGATGCCCTGTCCATGACGCTCACCATTTCTTGACCAGTTCGAGCGCGATGAAGCGGCCGACCGCTGAATAACTGGTCGAGTCATAGGGCGTGTCATAATAGAGGCTAGTCGCGACAACCGAAGGCAAGGCATTGAGAATATTCTGGACCGAAAGGCCAAGCTCGACGCCGCGCAACAGCCCCGCTTCCTCGCCAAAGCGATAACGGGCGCTGATATCGATCGTCGTCATGCCGTCAATGTGCAGAGCCGGCGTGGAGCGCACATCCTTGACGCCGCCGATCGTGCTGAGCGTGGCCGCGGTGCGGAAGCCGCCCTTGCTCCAGCCGATCATGCCCCTGCCGCGCCAGTGCGGCGGGTTGAACAATCGTCCCGCCAGTTGCTCGACCGGACCGTCCGCCAGAAGCTGCTGCTCGCTGTCGAGATAGGTGAGATTGGCCGACATCTCGATGTTCCCATCGGCAAGGCCGGTCCTGTAGGCAAGCTGGGCATCGATGCCCCTGACAGTCTGACGCCCGGCATTGATATTGGCGCGATTGATGATCGCGGCGACCTTTGCCGGATCACAGGGCACGCCCGCCCCGTTCAGAAACTGGCTCGCATGGGCGATCGCCGCTGCAAGCTGCTCGGGCGTCGGCGCGTAGGTGATCTGCCTGGCGTAGATCGGATTGACGAGCGCCAGCGCTGACGTCGGGATCGGGTTCACGATGCGGTCGACATAGCGGGTTTGGAAATAGCTGAGCTCGAAGGACGCGCCCGGAAGGGCGGGCGGACGCAGCGCCATGGTGGCCGACCAGCTGCGCGCCTTTTCCGGCTTGAGGTCGCTATTGCCCCCGGCGATCAGCAATGCGGTGGTCCCGCCGGGATAGCCCTTCCCCCCGAATGTCGTGATTGGATATAGGATCGCCTGTTCGATCGAATAAAGCTGGATGAAGCTTGGCGCCCGGAAGGATCGGCCCCAGCTCGCCTTGATGTCGAGGAAATCAGCCGGCGCGTAGATCATGCCGAATTTGGGTGTCACGACATCGGCAAGGCCGCGATAGCGCTCATAGCGAAGCGCGGCGCTGAGACTGAGGCTGCGCATCAGCGGCAAGGCCTGCGCGGGCCCAATGAGCGGGAAGCTGGCCTCGCCAAAGGCATAGACGCTGTCCTGCGACGGCCTGGCGTTGTTGATATTGCCCACGCCCCTGAAGATTGCGAAGTCATTCGCCCGGATACCGGCCCCTATGGCCAGCTTGGCGTCCCCGCCTGGCAAGGCGAACAAGGGGCCGTCACCCGCGATCTCGCCGGTGATCGTCCGGTTATTATAGCGCCCAAAGGCCCGGCTCAAAAACCGATCGTTTAAGAAGGTATCACCCTGAAAATAAGTGCGCCCCTTGCCGAAACTACCCGACAGGCTGAGCTGCCACTGCCCGAGCGAGAGCCGCGCCGCTCCCGAAAAGGCCAGCGTATAGCTGTCAAAGCTCTGGGTGATCCGGCTGACCGACAGATTGGCGGCTCCGCTCGTGGGATAGGAAAATTCACCGGTCCGCTGGTTGTAGAGGCCGTCCAGTTCGATGGTCAGATTGTCACTGATGTCCTGATGGATGCTTCCCGCCACCGCATGGCGACGACTGGCCGGCAGCAGGGTCAGGTCCGGCCTGATCCGGCCATATTTGCGCTGGTTAGTCATGAGCGCAGTGTTCCGGCCATATTCATAGGTCAGGAAACCGCCGCCGCCGTTCCAGCGGCTGCCGGCCAGCACGCCATATTGCTGCTGGAAATTGCCGCCATCGGGTGACCCGCCGATACGGGCGCGGGTTTCAACGCCGTCATAGTCGCGTCTGAGGATCACATTGACCACGCCGCCGACCGCGTCCGACCCGTAGATAGCCGATGCGCCGTCTGCCACCACCTCTATGCGATCGACGGCGGCAAGCGGGATGGCGGAAATATCGACGCCCTGCCGGGCCGAGTCATAGGGCACACGGCGACCGTTCAGCACGGTGAGCGTTGCATCGCTGCCCAAGCCACGCAGATTGACCGACGACCCGCCGCCGACATTGCCGCCGGTGCTCGAGGGCACGTTGAAGCCGACGCCGGGATTCTGCCCGCCACCAAAGCTTTGCGGCAGGCTGCGGGCGACGTCGCCCAGATCGGCGAGACCGGTGTCTCTTATCGCCCGGTTGTCGAGAACCATGACCGGCGACGGGACCGGCGCGCCGCGAATGCGGCTGCCGGTGACCACGATGCCAACGCCCCCATCCCTCTCCTGCCGGGACAGACTCTCCTTTCGGATGACGATGCTGCCTTCGAGCCGGGTCCAGGAAAGGCCGGTTCCGGCGAGCAGTCGGTCGAGCGCGCCTTCGACCGTATATACGCCGTGGATCGCGGGGCCGTTCATCCCCTCGACAAGGCTGGCATCGACAAGGATCGTCTGACCCGATCGCAGGGACAGTTCACGAACCGATGCGCCGAGCGGCTGGGCAGGCAGCGTGATCGCCATTTTGGCAGCTTGCTGGGCGAGCGCGATCGGCGCGCTGGCTACCAACATGGCGGCAGCGATGCTGCCGGACAGATAATATGCGGTGACTGAAAACCGAGACATTGGACCTTCTCCCCCGTGCCGCCATTCAAGCGGGACAATGGGGAGACGCCGGTTCGCGAAAACACCCGACAGATTTTTTACGGGGCTATGTTTACCTATTTCGCCGGAGCAACCAGCAGGATTGTATCGCTGTCGGGCCGCTCGACCTTCAAATGGAAGCTTGTCGCGACAGCGCGGGCGAATGCTTCTGGATCGCGGACCCGGAAACCGCCCGTCACACGCACCGGCAGGGCAAAGGGCTCCGCCAGACGGACCTGCACCTTATTATAGCGGTTGATCGCCGCCACCGCCTCGGCAAGCGGCGTTCCGTCGAGCGCCAGCATGCCCGACACCCAGCGCGCTTCAGCCGGAGAGGCCACACGCTCCGCCATCGAGGCGTCCAGCGTCATGCTCTTGCCCATCGGGAGCGTTCTCGCCTGATCGGACGCCCCATCCAAACCGCGCAGGTCCACCGATCCATCCAGAACGGTCACCACCGGTTTCTCGCCGATCATGTTTACGTCGAACATCGTGCCATGAGCTATGATCTCACCGCCGGCCACCTGCACACGGAACGGGCGCTTCCGGTCTGCCGCGACACGGAACCGCGCTCGTCCCCGCTCGAGATCGAGCCGCCGGTCGCCGCCCGACAATTGCACGCGAAGGCTTGTGGCCGTGTCGAGGATGACGGTCGATCCGTCCGAAAGCCCGACGGTGCGGATCTCGCCCACCCCAGTCTCATAGATCGCGGCCTGCGCCGTCGTGGAAATGGCCAATGGCCCGCCGGGCCGGACAAGACTGACCGTCACCACGCCCAGCAACGCCGCCGCGCCAAGAGTGGCGGCAGCGATATGCGTCTTTTGCCGCATCCAGAAGGGCGCGCGGCCAAGCGACCGGGTCTGCCCGACAGGGCGCTCGCCCAGAAGCGTTCCAAGCTGCCAGTCGCGCTTGATCCGGTCATAGGCGATGAGATGACGCGGATCGGCATCGAGCCAGGTCGTGAACGCGCGCTCGGTTGCCGGATCGGAATGTCCAGCGAGACGCGCCAGCCAGTCTTCGGCAGCGTCATGGATGGATGGGGGAATCGGCATCCCCTCAGGCTCAGTCATGCGCCCGCAAATGCCGTCCAAGCTGCTTGATCGCCCTACTCATCTGCTTCTCGACCCCTCTCACGCTCAAACCGGTCCGCTCCGCAATCTCGGCATAGCTATAGCCATCGAGACGGCAAGCGAGGAATATCTCGCGGGTCAGTGGCTTGAGCCGCAGCACGGCCTCTTCGATGCGGGCCAGCCGGTCGCGGGCCTCCAGTGCGGCCACGGGATCGCCGCTCGCCAAGGACAGATCCTCGATCGGAACATGATGATGCTCGCACCTACGTCCCGCACTTCTGGCTTCGTCTCGCAGCACATTGCGCGCGGCATGGCGCAGATAGGCCCGTGGCGCCTGGATGGGCGCACTTGCACTAATCGGCTTGCCGACCATACGGCTGAAAACCTGCTGCACGATATCTTCCGCTCTATCCTGCCCAGTCAATCGGGAGAGGAAACGCAGCAGCGACGGTCGCTCTTCCCGATACAGACTGTCCAGCGGATCAGGCTGCACCGCCACCCGATCATGACCGGGTGGCAAGGGATCGCCTTCATCCAGAGGCTGGTGCGATATTTCCGATGCGGGCCACATCACGGCCTGCTCTCGGCATTTGTCCTGGCTTCCGATCCCATCCGCCGCTCCCTCGCGATTGACGAGGGTGCGCCGGCATAAGCCGGGCGTTGAGCCGCGCTTGAGAACGCGTGCCGATGCCTTTGGCCACGAATGGCTTGGACATAGCATCGGCCACCCGGCCGCATCTGCGACGAGTCTCTCCTTCCCAAGCGAGGGGCTCAAACCTCGGCGCTTCCCCACGGAAACGCCCTGTCACATTATCGTAATGTCAAGCCGATGCAATATGTTAGAGGAGGATCGAAGTTGACGCCGTTCCACTTTGTCCGCGTCGGCCATGGTTGAAATAGGCACCTCTGACCCTCTCAAGGTTAACGCGCGAAGACCGACCGATCACCTAGAGTATCGGCGGGGTCCCAGCGGTCCCATCATAAGTGGTATGTGACTCAGATGGGCCGATTTGAGCCGATCTGCACCATTTCCTTGGAGGTAGCCGGACAGCGATAATCTTTCATGGCAGCGGATAGCTTCTGTGTCCCCCTTGCACCCGAGCCGATCCGCTACCACCGACACCATCATCAACAGGGCAACGCCCCATGAAGAGCTACAAGACCCGGCATCAACTGTTCCTGCCCAAGGAGATGAACAGGCGGCTCGAGCATCTGGCGACGAGCTCGGGCCGGGCACGGTCGGAAGTCCTGGTCGAGGCACTCCACGCCTGGTTCAACCTGCGGCAGGCAAAAAACGACGAGGCCATCGGCATTCGCCTTACCCGTATCAAGCGCAACACTGACTGGATGCGGCGCAATCAGGGACCGCTCAGGAGGTGCTGGCACAGATGGTCCTGCACCAACTCGTCACCGGTGCCATGGAACCCAGTCAAAAAGGTTGCCCAGGCCGCAGGCGCCAAGCTCTTTGCTCAGCTGATCGACGAAACTGATGACGGGTTCGGTGGCAATGCTGCGCCGGCCACCGACGATCCCACAACCCGGAAGCCGAGGAGTTTGCAATGAGTCGCGAACATAGACCATTTAAGACCGCGGAGCTTCCGAACCCCAATATGCTCGAGCCGATCGCCCTGCGCGTTTCCGAACGGATGCCCGGGTCGCGCACCGAACGGCGCGGCGCTCCAGTCAACTATCGGCGGAGCTATACAGGCGGCGGCAGCTAAGGGTTTGCATCCACATGCCCACAAGAAGTCGCCCAACGACGGCACCCAGCCTAGCCGACGCGGCAGCGCCGCATGGGACGCCAATGGCTGGTGACACGCCGACAGCATCATTTGAACGTCGCGCGGCTACCCCACAGCGATCTGCCAAGCCCGTGGTTGGCGCACGCGCCACCATCTCCCATTCCGATGAAGCACGGGTGCCGCCTCGCTCGCTTACTGCCAGTCACCACGAATCCCTCCTAACCCCGCGCGACATCCTGTCGCGGCTCAGCATGACCAGCACCGAGCCTGCGAAATGGATGCGGCGTACCTTCGACAAATATGGCGTGCCCTACGTCCATGCGTGCGGAAAGATGCGCGCGACGGAGGCACAATATCAGATGCTATTGGAAAAGATCACATGCTGTCCGTCCGTCGCCGTGGGAAGAACGGCATTTACTATATCCGAGGCTCAGTCGCGCTCGGCGACAAGCGGATCGACGTCAAAGAGTTCAGTTCAGGAACGAGTGACGCAGATGCTGCGTCGCACCTGATGACGGAATATGAGACCAAGCTGCGCCATCAGCTGATGTTCGGCCCCTCCGCAATCGTCGCGCAAGGGAGCATCGCCGACGCCTTCGCCAGCTATCTGTCAAAGGCCAAGCCGCCCTGTCCTGCCGACATATTGCGCATCGGCAAGCTCAACGCCCAGATCGGCGACCTGTCGCTGCAGGAACCGAAACAGGCATGGGAGCAATTTCGGCTAGCCAATCTGACCGGTCACGAACCCGCCGGCCAGGATCGGTACAGGGCCGTGTTCCAGGCGGCCGTCAACGTCTATCGCGAACTGCATGACCTTCCACCGCTCAGGATCAAGGCGATCCCGTTCGACAATGAGCGGGTGCGCTTCCTGACGAAGGAAGACCGCGACCGGCTGATCGCGTCCTACACGCCGCATGTCCAACCGATCATCACCATGCTGGCCTTTCACGGCCCGCGCGTCCAAACCGCCCTGCAGATGGCTTGGGGCGTGAACGGCGTCGATATGGAACGGGAAGCAATCCGGCTCAATCATACGAAAAATGCGGTGATCCAGTCGGTTCCAATGCATGCTCGCGTCAGGCAGGCGCTGCTCCCGATGTGGGAGAAGCGCGGGCGCCCCATGAAAGGCCATGTCTTCCTCAACCGCTTCGGCGAACCTTATCAGGACACCCGGCTTCCCCCCATTTCTGGGGGTAACCCCCTGAAGAGCCAGCACAAGACGGCCTGCAAACGGGCCGGGATCGACGACTTCACCATTCATGACTGGCGCCACCATTGGGCATCGCACTGCGTGATGGCCGGCATCGACCTCATCACCATCATGTACATGGGCGGCTGGAAATCGCTCCGCATGGTTCAACGCTACGCGAGCGTCGGCGTGGATCACATGCGAGAGGCGATAAACAAACTCGAATGAAGGCTATCAATAGGGAGAAACAAAGGGCTGCCAAAGGCGTGACTATCTGGACTGCGAGAACAAACTGCCGAAAACTTCCGCCAATCGCTGATGGTACGCCTCGTTAGAGAAAAGCAAAGCCTGCTCCAATCCTTTGCGCTCCAATTGAACACGTTTTGCATCCTCAGTATCGACAGCGCAAATTGCTTGCCGAATTGATTCGACTGAATGGGGATCAACCAACCACCCAGCCTCTCCCGCCACCTCCGGTAATGCCGATGTGTGAGAGACTATGACCGCCGTGCCCAGCGCCATAGATTCCAAAACAGGTAGGCCAAAACCTTCGTAGAGGCTGGGAAAGATCGTTGCCTTCGCATGCCGTATCAATTCTACAAGATCGCGGCGTGACAGATATTGCAAAAGCCGCACACGCCCTCCCGGCATCTGCGCCAGTTCTGCGAGCCTTTTCTGTTCCGCCTCGCATGACCAACCGCCAGCTGCGACCACGACCAAAGGCGTTTTGACGCCACTCCCCTCAAAGGCATCAAGCAGGCGGCCTACATTCTTTTTCGGCTCGATCGCGCCGAAAAACAGAAAATATCCTTTATCCGGCAGACCTTGTCGCCCGATAAAATCGCCCTCGGGAATGCCGGAGCATTCGGCCAATCCATCCAGATCGAAAGCTTGATAAGTATTTGTTACCTTTTCTCCACTGATATTAAATTCAGCAATTATATCCTCACGCGAACAATTCGATACTGTTAAGATATGATCCGCGCGCTGCGAAATGCCGTTACAGATGCGACGATATTCCTCTACACCATTCTTTATCATCCATGGAAATTTCAGAGGCACGATATCATGGATCGTGTAGATATTCTTCGCACCCGGAACGAATAATGGTAACGGATAGGTCCAATGAGCAATGTCCACGCCAGGAACATGAACAGGCACGAAGGTCCCAGTCTGTCGAAAAGCCCGCTTCGCCGCACGAAACAGTCGCGGGCGGTTCCAAATGGCATCAGTGGGAGGGCAGGCTATATCTCGGCTCTGGGAGAAATCTGAAACATCGACTCTATGAGCCTTAAATCCAAAGGGGGCTGTAGCGAAATCAAGGACCCTGCCCGCCCGCCTAGTCAGCATATTTTTGCTGCCGTCATCTTCCTCACCGAAAAGAAGGTGGGTCTCGTGCCCCAAAGCGTGAGCCGCCTTTAAAAACACCCTACCATAAGTTGCGACGCCCGTGCCGCGCGAAAGCGCAATATTGTACCCGTCAACCATCACCTTCATTCAAGCGTGCCCGTCAATTCCAAAGCTGGGTTAAGCGCCTGTGCGCGAGTTCAAAGATGGACGATGCAGACAACACTGTCCATCCGCAAGCCACCCGACCACACATGATTTACGCCGCTGCACTGCAATAAGATGTAGCGTCATGTGTCTTCGACCGCTATCCGTTTTGCCCTTGGCGCAGAGAAGAGAGCCTCACGTGTTGATTGAACGATTTGAACTTCCAGACGTCGTCCACTTCGAACCCAAAAAATTCGGAGACCATCGCGGCTATTTTTCTGAGATATTCCGTAAGGACTGGTTCTCTGAAAATATCGGGGATTTCGATTTAATACAGGAGAATCAATCGCTTAGTGCATCATCGGGAACGGTCCGCGGCTTGCATTTCCAGACCGCGCCTTTTGCCCAGGGCAAGCTAGTTCGCTGCCTTTCCGGGGCGCTCGTTGATGTGATTGTGGACATTCGCCGTGGCTCTCCCGCTTACGGCCATTGGATGGCTGTGGAATTAACGGCTGAACGCGGCAACCAGCTTTGGGTGCCGCCGGGGTTCGCACATGGTTTTTGCACTATCCAGCCGAACACGATTCTCTGCTACAAGGTGACCGCCTATTACAGCGTGGAAAATGACAAGGGCATGGCATGGGACGACCCAGCTGTGGGCATCGAATGGCCATCGGTCGCCAATCCCGAACTTCTTTCCGCCAAGGACAAAGTCCAGCCGACGCTTGCAGAACTGCCCCCCTATTTCTCTTATGGAGCCTGCTAATCCATGCGCGTCATTGTAACCGGAGGAGCCGGGTTCATTGGCTCCGCCGTCGTGCGCCATCTCGTGATCGAGTGCGGCTATGAGGTCTTGAATTTCGACAAGCTGACCTATGCGGGGTATCTGCCATCGCTGCGCGATGTCGAAGCCAGCCCACTTTACCAGTTCTTTCATGCCGATATCTGCGATGCGAGCGCGGTCCAGAATGCCATTGCCAACTTCCGGCCTGATCGCATCATGCACTTGGCCGCCGAAAGCCATGTCGATCGATCGATCACCGGCGCGGCCGATTTTGTTCAAACCAACGTCATTGGCACGTTCACCCTGCTAGAGGGCACCAGGGCTTACTGGAACAGCCTTCCCGAGCCGCAGCGATCGGCTTTTCGTTTCCTTCACGTCTCCACCGACGAGGTTTACGGCTCGCTAGGAGAGGATGGCTTGTTCGAGGAAACCACCCCCTACGACCCAAGCTCCCCCTATTCGGCATCCAAAGCGTCTTCGGATCATTTGGCCAAGGCTTGGGAACGGACATACGGCCTGCCAGTCGTGGTCTCGAACTGCTCGAATAATTATGGGCCGTATCACTTCCCTGAAAAGCTCATTCCGCTCACGATCCTCAATGCCCTCAGCCGCCGTCCGCTGCCGGTATATGGCAAAGGCGAGAATATCCGTGACTGGCTTTTCGTGGAGGACCACGCCCGCGCACTGGACCTCATCGCGGAGAAGGGCGCGCCAGGCCAGACCTACAATGTGGGTGGACGTAATGAACGACGCAACATTGACGTCGTGCGGACGATCTGTAGCATTCTCGACGATCTTGCGCCGGGTGAAACGCCTTATGCCGACCTGATCAGCTTCGTCACCGACCGGCCCGGTCACGATGCCCGTTACGCGATCGACGCGACCAAGCTTGAAAGCGAACTTGGCTGGAAGGCCCGCGAAAATTTCGACAGCGGCATTCGCCGAACGGTAGAATGGTATCTGGCGAATGAATGGTGGTGGGGACCGCTACGCGAACGTTATGATGGAGAGCGACTGGGAACGATCAAACCGGTAGCCGTCGAGGCCGCGCAATGATGCGCATGGCGGTTACGGGGTTGCATGGGCAAGTGGTGCAATCGCTGATCGAGCGCGCCAATAATATTACTGATGTCAGCATTGTCCCCCTAGGTCGCCCGGAACTCGACCTTCAGGATACTGGAACCATTGATCCTGCGCTCAAGTCGGCCCGACCAGATGTCATTGTGTCCGCCGCCGCCTATACCGCCGTGGATCGGGCGGAAAGCGAACAGGATGTGGCCATGACGGTGAATGGTGTGGCGCCCGGTCTCTTGGCTGCCACAGCGAAGGAATTGGGGGTACCCCTCATCCACATATCCACAGACTATGTCTTCGACGGGTTTAAGGACGAACCCTACCGAGAGGAGGATGCCGTCAACCCGCTGGGCGTATATGGCCTATCCAAGCTCGCTGGCGAGCACGCAGTTCGGCAAGCGACTGCCAATCATATCATTTTGCGTACCGCCTGGGTCTATAGCCCATTCGGCGCCAATTTCGTGAAGACGATGTTGCGCCTCGCAGGTGATCGCGAGGAGCTAAACGTCGTTGGCGACCAGCTTGGCGCGCCCACCAACGCGCTTGATATCGCGGACGCTGTTATTGGGGTGGCCCGTCAGATGCTTGCGCGTCCCGATGATATGCAGAAGCGCGGGACGTTTCATCTCAGTGGCACAGGTTATACCGACTGGGCGCATTTCGCCGAAACGATCTTTGAGATATCAGCGACGTTGGGCGGCCCGCAAGCCAAAATCAACCGGATCGCGACCAGCGAATATCCGACACCTGCACGCCGTCCGGCCAACTCGCGCTTGGACAATGACAAGTTGCGCCGCAATTTCAGCATCGTCACCCCGGAATGGCGAGAATCTCTCCCCCGGGTGGTCCAGAGACTGCTGGTCTGAGCGCCAATCCGAACAGTTGGAGATAATATGAAGGGCATCATCCTGGCCGGCGGAAGCGGCACTCGCCTTTACCCGATCACGCAGGCCTTATCGAAGCAACTCATCCCGGTCTACGACAAGCCGATGATCTACTACCCGCTCAGCACGTTGATGCTGGCGGGCATACGCGAAGTGCTGATCATCTCAACACCCCATGACCTGGCGCAATTTCAGAAGCTGATCGGCGACGGGGCACAATGGGGAATGAACATCGAATATGCCGTGCAGCCGAGCCCCGATGGCCTGGCCCAAGCTTTCATCATCGGCGCCGACTTTCTAGCAGGCGGTCCATCCTGCCTTGTCTTGGGTGACAACATCTTCTTCGGTCATGGCTTGCCGGAACTTTTGGCTAAGGCCCGTTCACGAACCGAGGGGGCGTCCGTCTTCGCTTATCATGTGGCCGATCCCGAACGCTATGGCGTGGTAGAATTTGATCGATCGATGAAAGTGCTGAGCATCGAAGAGAAGCCGGAAAAGCCCAAGTCCAATTGGGCTGTCACCGGACTCTATTTTTACGATGAGAAAGTCGTCGACATCGCTTCCAATCTTGAACCGTCGCCACGGGGCGAACTGGAGATCACCGATGTCAATCTACATTATCTCACCCAAGGTGCACTTAACGTCGAATTGATGGGCCGTGGTTATGCCTGGCTCGACACCGGGACGCCTGATAGTCTGCTGGAGGCTTCCGAATTCGTCAGCACGCTGGAAAAGCGGCAAGGCTTCAAGATTTGCAGTCCTGACGAGATTGCCTATCATCAGGGTTTTATCGACGCCGCCGGGTTGGATAAAATCATCGCGCGCCTGGGCAAAAGCGCATATGGTCGCTACCTTTCCCAAATAGCACAAATGTAAAGGGCCAGGCTGAGGCTTTCAGTTTGTTTCTTGCATCGCCTGCATTAGACGCACCTTGGTCTGCGGCTATTGCGGGTGGTTCAATATCCTGAGCGCTTGCTCGTGCAACGCAGGATTGGCCGAAGCGAGAACGGCACCGCCCTTCTCTGCCGGGCTTCCCGCTAGCGTGGTGATAATGCCGCCCGCCTGCTCGACAATCGGGATCAGCGCCACAACGTCATGAGGCTCTAGCTCGGGTTCAAAATTGAGGTCTATAAATCCCGCAGCCAGCATGGCGACCGCATAGCATTCGCCGCCATAACGCGTCATCCGAACGGCCGATGCCAACCGATCAAAAGCCGGCCTCGATCTTGCGTCGAAATAATCGGGCGAGGTCGTGTGCAAAATGGCCTCGGCGATGTCGACAGTCTGGCGCGTGTGCATTGCGAAACGCTCGCCTTGGCATTCTCGCCATGCACCGGCCGGCGATGCCCAGAATCTTTCTCCGGTGAAGGGCTGGCTCATCATGCCAAGCCTTGCGGTTTCGCCTTCGACGAACCCGATAAGCGTTCCCCAGGATGCTATTCCGGATATGAAGGGTCGCGTGCCATCTATGGGATCGAGAACCCACTTAAAGCTGCTTTCCCCGGAAGTGCCGAACTCCTCGCCCAAAATGGCATGATCGGGGAAAGTTGCCGCGATCATTTCCCGCATTGCTGCCTCAGCCGCCCGGTCCGCCTCCGTTACAGGGTCGAACGCATCGCCAACGCTCCCCTTCGCTTCGGCCTTCATGGCGGTCCTGAAACGAGTCATTGTTTCCAGATCGGCCACATCAGCCAGGCTGTGCAGGAAGTCGATATCGGGAAAGATGATCATAGAAGCTCTCAAGTGTGACCTAGCCTTTCATATGCCCCGGCCACAGCGTCACCAGCCAAATATCTTTGGCCCTAATCCGCCAATGCGGCCCGCGCCAGTTCCACCCGCTCCAATACCGGACAATGTTCTGTTCCGAGTTGAATGTAGAACTCCCCTTCGACGCTCGGCGTGAAACGCACCTCCCGCAAAGCGCTCAGACCCAAAGCGTGAAGATCATGGATCAACAACCGAAAACCATTGGGAGTGAAGGCCCATACGTGCGTGTCGCGATATTCGCCGGCAGCAGAAGCCTGCAAGGCGGCGAGTGCATCCTGAGAGTTATGAAGCAGTTCAGCCGCGCCAATGCTTCCGGCGTTCCAACAGATGTTTCCATTAACCGCGGAAGCGTTAAGAATCATCTCTGCCAGTGCGCCCGGGCTCGGCCGATTGGTCCCGTTGAGATGCGTATCAATCACACGAGCCAATCCACTCGAAGGCCGGTAATGATCGAAACAATAGCGCTTGTCGGGCACCGCCAGCGAAAGGATGCCGCCCGGCTTCAAGATGGTGAAGCACTGCTGAAGAAATGTGACCAAGCACGGCATATGCTCGATGACGTGCGAGGCTACGATCCAGTCGAAACGATCTTCGCCCACCAGTTCAGGGTAGCTCGTTCCGTTCCAGACATAATCGATATACGGAACTTTTGCTGGATCTGCGCCCTCGACAGCGAATTTTTGGCGAAGCGTCTCCTGATCCGCTTGGTCGAGGTGACGCACATTCGGTCCTTGGGTCAGCGGGTTATATCCGCCGCCAATCTCCAGCCCCAGGCCGTCCAGATTCAATCCGAGCAATATATGTTTTTGTCGCATTCCAAATCCGTAGCCTCAAAGGTGCCAGTTGAGAAGTAAGGCGCTGGCGGCACGACAACCCCTCGCCTAACGCAGCCGCCCCAAACCAAGGATCAGATCGGCAGCATCGGCCAGTGTCTCTACGACCGGATAACCCGACACAGCGGCCCAGTCCCGATCTGTTTCTCCATAGCCTGTCGTCACCAGCATGCCCTTCGCCCCTGCTCCACATGCGGCTTCGAGATCGCTCCGCTTGTCGCCGATCATGAAGGAGTGGACGAGATCGATGTTGAGGTCGCGCGAGGCATTCAGCAGCAGACCTGGCGCCGGTTTGCGACATTCGCAGCCATCACCCGGCCCATGTGGGCAAATATAGACTCCGTCGATCATGATGCCCTGCGCTGCAAGCAGCGTCGCAACAGCTTCGTTCACCCGATGAGCCTGCTGTTCGCTGAAATAGCCGCGAGCAATCCCCGATTGATTCGTCACCAGTACAAGCAGCCAACCCGCCTTCTGCAGTCGCGCCAGCGAGGGAGCAGCCAAGCGTTCCAATTCGACGCCCGCCGGATCGCTCAAATAACCACGCTCAACGATCAGAGTCCCGTCCCGGTCAAGGAAGACAGCGCGCTTTTTCGGCATCTCTGCAGCGTCTGCCGGCTGGCAAACCGTCACGCCGGCACCGCACTGTCGCCTTTGGCCGCACGCGCAACAATACCCGTCGTACTGCGACCTTCCAGAAGCGCGAAACGCTCCACCTTGCCGCCGTTCGCGATCACGATGTCAGCCCCGACAATCTGATCGATCTCATAATCGGCGCCTTTGACGAGCACGTCTGGGAGCAACGTAGCGATCAGATCATAAGGCGTATCTTCTGCGAAGGCTGTTACAGCGTCGACTGCGGAAAGCGCCGCCAGCACCGCGCCCCGGTCAGCCAGAGCATTGATGGGTCTCGACGATCCTTTGAGGCGCGCCACGGACTGGTCGTCATTCAGTCCCACAATCAGGCGATCACATCGTGACCGGGCATACTGGAGAAGTTGCACGTGGCCGGCATGCAAGATATCGAAACAGCCATTGGTAAAGCCCACCTTCAGCCCTGCCGCCTGCCATTCCTCGCAGCGCGACCGCACATCATCGATGTCGAGTATCTTGACCGCGCTCGACAGCCCCGACCTGCCCTCCCTGGAGATTTCGTCCAACAGCTCGCTGCGGCTGACGGTCGCCGTACCATGCTTGGCCACGACGATACCGCCTGCCGTATTGGCGATCCGTGCGCTGGTTTCGAGGTCCAGCCCGGAGCCGAGAGCAAGTGCGATCGTTGCTACCACCGTGTCGCCCGCGCCAACGACGTCGAACACGTCTCGCGCGCTAGCTGGGATGTGCACGATCTCCTTCCCTTCAAAAAGCAGGCTCATCCCTTGTTCGGCGCGAGTGAGCAGCACGCCTGTGATACCGAACCGTCGAGAAATTTCCTTGACGGTATGTTCGGCCGAATCGTCGTGGGTCGCCCGAATGCCGGTCGCGGCCGCCGCCTCCGACACATTAGGCGTAATGACCATTGCGCCCTGAAAACGATCAAGTTCCACTGTCTTAGGGTCTGCAACGACGGGAATTCCTGCATGGGTCGCCGCAGCGATCACTCGACGGGTGAACTGATCCGTCAGCACGCCCTTGGCATAGTCGGAAAGGACGACGACCTGATGCCCCTCCATCTCCCGGACAACCGTTTCCAGCACCTGGTCGATAATTTCCTGCCCAAGATCACCAACCTGTTCCCGATCTACCCGAAGCAGGTGCTGACCCTGGGAGATGAACCGGGTCTTCTCCGTAGTCGGTCGGCCCGCGTCGCGTATGGCGCGCAGATTCATCCGCTCGTCTTCAGCCGCCAACTCGATCAGTTCGTCGCCGGCTATGTCCCGTCCCACTACACCAACCAGAGTGGAACGCCCTCCGAGCGCGACAATATTTCTGGCGACATTGGCTGCGCCTCCCGGAACGCTACGTGCTTTTTGCGAGCGAATGATGGGCACGGGACTTTCGGGAGAAATGCGATCAACCGCGCCGTCAATGAAGCGGTCGAGCATCAAATCTCCTACGCACAAAACCCGGACCGCATCAAAAACAGGCAGTTTGTCCATATCAGCTCTTACCAATCAAATAGCTCAGTCCGGTGACGATGTGATAAAGCGAAGACGCCGGCGCGGCTTCCACAATCGCACGTCCTTCGGCATCCAGCCGATCATGCCAGAGACCCGGCGAACCAGGGAGGAGGAATCGACGAAATGCAGCGATGCTCTCCAGAACATCCGCCTCTGGCCTAACACTTATGGCAGCGCCTACAGTGAGTGCCGCACGAAGCCGCTCGGTCTGTTGCCACAGCCGCGAGCTTCTATCGACGATCCGCCCCTCTGCGTCAACGGCAGCAATCACACGCCCGTCCGCCACCCCATGGATCGTCCCGAAGGCGTAGAGACGGCGGACTGCCCCGCCCAGATCCATGCCCAGCAGCGATGCTGCCTG
Source organism: Sphingobium amiense (assembly GCF_003967075.1). NCBI lineage: Bacteria > Pseudomonadati > Pseudomonadota > Alphaproteobacteria > Sphingomonadales > Sphingobiaceae > Sphingobium > Sphingobium amiense. Next base: position 1,048,827 of record NZ_AP018664.1, on the reverse strand, counting down.
GTCGAGAAGGTAGGCCCATTCAAACTGATGGCCCGGTTCCCGGAGGGCACCCAGATCACCCTCGCATACTTGCCAGTCTCCGTCGAAAAACTCTCCGATCGCGCCAGTCCCGGCATCGATAAAATGTCTCGTGGCGAGATCGACAATCTCGCGCGCGACCTCACGGAAGAGCCCACCTTCACCAAGTTCGACCCACGCCAGCATAGCTTCGAGCAAATGCATGTGCGGATTTGCCCGCAACGGCAAGGTACGCGGTCGCGCTTCCTCAAAACCTGCAACAGGATGAGCGAGCAGCCGACGCAATTGACGCAGCAGGTCTTCGGCGGCCGAGCGGAGCGCAAGCGGCTTATCCTGCGCCTGCCACGCTGACGCCAGGCAAAGCAGGACAAAACTTTGGTCATAAATATCCACCGTGTCGGAAACGACATTGCCGGTGGCGTCGATACTCGACCGGTAAAGGCCATCGGGACGCAGATAGAATGCACCTAAGGATTTTAGCCCATGCTCCACTGCCGCGCGCCAAGGACCGTTCCACCCCAAACGACCAGCTTCGGCATAGACGAAGACCTGCCGGGCCTGAACGCGAAGACGCATTGGCCGTTCTTCGGCGCGACCGTCAGAATAAAGTCGGTCGTGGAAACCGCCGCCCGCGTCCCGATTGGCACCGCAGTTCCACCAAAAGGGCAGCGCGTCATCAAATAGCCAGCTTTGCAAATCCTCCCGCTCAAGCTGCCAGTCCAGATATCTTTGTGACCGCCCGCCTTCGCTCACAATGTCTTCAGACCTCATCGCTCGCCGCCTACCCTTCCGTTAGCCGCCAGGACATGTCCGTTATGAAAGCTGACTGGCCGAGGCGCCTGCAACCGCTTGAACGCGGGAGCCAGACGATCGAAGTGCGGATTATAATAGGGATCTCTTTCGAACTGCTTCGCCCAGCGCTCGCGCAAAGCCTGCGTAGCAATGAAGGCCCGCCGCTGCTTCGCTTCGTCATCATTATAGCCGCGTGACCGTGACTCGAAATGATAGAGACAGGCCTGACCGTCATAAAGAATTTTCAAGCCCATGGAACGCAGTCGCAAGCAATAGTCGGTGTCATTGCCTTCGACAGGAAAGGTGGCCACGTCGAATCCGCCCGCCTCGCGGAAAATTTCGGATCGCGTGGCTAGACAGGCCCCAGTGACCATAGAAACTTCCCGAACCAGCAGATGGCGATCCAGATAACCGGGATCGGTCGACGCATCACCGACCCCTTCATGGCTTGCAAAACTATGCCACTCATCCATCACGACGCCAGCATGTTGGACGGTGCCATCTTCATATAGTAGGCGAGCGCCCACCGCTCCAACCTCTTTCCGCAATGCCTGACTGCACAGTTCATCCCAACAATCGGGCGACAGCACAACCGTATCATTGTTCAGGAAAATGAAGACGTCGGCGTCGATGCCCTCTACCGCGCGATTGTTCATAGCGGCCCAATTGAAGGCACCGTCGTGATCAATGACCTGCACTTGCGGCATGCGTGCGGCCCGCGCGAGAAAATCCTTGGTTTCCTGCGCCTCGCTGCGGTTGTTGACAATGATGAGTTGCAGCTCGACCTGGTTGTTCGGCAGCGATGCTTCAATGCTACCCAGACAGGGCATGAGCAGGTCGAGCCGGTCGCGTGTCGGAATGATGATAGCAGCCTTCGTTCCGCTGCCCACCGGCCAATGAACGCGCAATGCTTGGGTTGGCGCTTTCAAGATATCTTCGAGTGGCGACGCAGCAACCTGCGGCTCCACTCGCGCGAGATGGTCCCGAACGACCGCCAAGCGGTCCTCCAAGCTCAGTTCTCCCGTTGCCGAGTTTAAATGATAAAGCACTCGCGGAATGTGCCTCAGCTGCGCGCCCGCTTCCGCGCTGCGCAACACCAGATCGAGACCCAGTGCATTGTTGAACGCGGAACGCATGGAATGAACCATTAGATGGTCGCGGCGGATCGCGAGGACCGGGCCACATTGATCCTGCTGAAGGTTCAGTGTGCGATCGAAGACACTGCGAAAAGACGGATCGATATGCCGGGGACCGATCAACCAGGGCTCGCCCTCCAGTCGATCCGAATCCGAATAGGCCATGGTCGCGCTATTGAGGGCGGTTGCAAATATCGACACCGCGTCCGGCGTAAGGCAACAGCCGGCTGGTAGCAGCAGCATATGCTCGGCATTGTTGGCGGCCACTAAGGCATTGATGGCGTCAGCCTTCCCACCCGTGCCGGTCAAACGCGCTATGATTTCGGTGCTTGCCTGCTGACGTCGGGCAACATCAATCGTCATCTCCAACTCAAGCTTTAGATCATTGCCGCTATAGATTACAGCGATCTGGGCTGGCCTGCTCTCCTGCCCCGCAAGGCTCACCAATGTTTGCTCCAGTTCGCGCGCGCTCGCATGGGTCGCATCGACCAGGACGCACATGTCCAATCTGGAGGCGCCCGGAGCGATCGCCCGGTGCACCGGCGCATAATAAGCCCGAAAATAATCGTCATAACTCTCGATCGAATAGCCGAGCGCCATATTAAAGCCTGGAAGCTTGCCTTCGATGCTGTCCAGCAGGCTCCGAAGTCGGGTGAGTTCACCGCGGACTTGAGCAATGGCATCAAGCGGTGGCGAACGGAAGTCATGCGTTTCAAAGCGGCCAATCACGAGGCCGGTTGAAGCCTCGCGCACCTCGGCCAGCCCTTTACGGCCTTCCAACGCCTCAGGGGTTATCCGCATCTGGAAGCCGACCAGCCCTCTGCCCCCCCACCCCTCGCCCATCCTGTGGGGCCTCGTGCCAGTACGTGCCGCTGCTATAAAGCGACCATTCAGATGCAGTTCGACGAGCAGCGGCTTGTCAGGATCGCGCCGATCAACAGCCCAGCCGATGACGTCGCTGCCGGACCAGGATTCAACCGCGCCGATTACATGCGCAGAAGATTTCCGAAGCGCCTTCAACCCGGCGATAAAGGCCCGCATGGAAAGCCCGCGCCATTCGCGCGCGATCCGCCTGCGGAACCGCCGGTCGCAAAACAGCAATTCGAACAGTTGCGCCCAATCGCCAGCGCCGCGCACCTGTTCGCGCGTGGTCATGGTCAAGGGGAAGAAATAGGCCGCCCAGCCCGCCAAACTTTCGTCCGGTGCGACATCATAAGAACCGCCTTCGATCGGCAAACGACGGACTACGCGGCTCCGCAATGAACGAAATTCGGCGCTCTGGAACAATGCGGGGACGCTCTTGGCCATCGGTCTGCAAAGACCGGCCTCGACCTCCGCCGACACTGGCTCCCGGCCAAGTGCAATTCGATAAAGGAAGGATAAATCCTCCGACGAGGGGAACCCGTCCGGGCTAAAAGCGGGCATTCACAACTGGCCTTCCAATTTATCACCGAACGCTGATATCGAGTGCACCGTCTCGATCGCTCCGGTGATCGCAGGCCATACTTGTTCAGGTTCAGAAGGTCCATCGCACGTTTCCGACATGGCTCTCGACCTGCTGCGATGCAGCGTCTAAAGCAGGGCGGGCTACCCACGGCAATTACAGGAATGAACAGAGTGCATCATCAAGGTTCCGCCGCTTCGTCGGCCAGGAACAGTGCGCGGGTCCGGGAGCTTCGGGAGCTTGTCAGCGCAATTGTCCAAACCCGCGGGTCCGAGCTGGTGATTGATGCCGCTCCAAATCATGTCGAAGGAGAGGTGCACGATCTGGTCATTGCCGACCGCCTCCTGCAAACGATCGACAACTATCGACAGGCGATCCAGCAATGGTTCGCCTCAACTACGCTCGACGGGCATTTGATCGTCACCGTGCCCCACGCGTTTCTTTATGATCGCCAGATCATGCTGCCATCCCCTTGGGACCGGCGGAATCGACGGCTTTATACGCCTGCTGCGCTGGTTAAGGAGATAGAGGAGGCACTCCCGCCCAACAGCTACCGGCTCCGCCTCGTCAGTGACGATGATCGCGGTTATGACTATGGTCGGTCTGACGCACGCCCGCCGATGGGATCGAGCGACATTGTCGCTGTCCTGCAAAAGATTGAGGCTCCGCTATGGTCGGTCACACCGGAAGGGGAAGCCGGGAATGCTTCATCAAGAGATGACTTTTTTTTCCTCCCGCGCACTCGCGTTGAAGCGCCGCAAGCCAGGAGATGCGCTAATATTCTCCTCCTCAAGCTCGATCATCTCGGCGACTTCATCATGGGCCTGCCGGCGATTGAACGTGTTCGCGCCCTGTTTCCGCATTCGCACATAACGCTGGTCGTAGGGTCGTGGAACGAGGAGATGGCCGTCAATTCGGGCTTGGTCGACCGGGTCGTGGCATTCGACGTCTTTCCGCGCAATGCGAGCGAAGAAGTGATCGACGTGCACGGCAAGAAAGCGTTGTTCGAAGATAGCGTAGCCGAAAGCTACGATCTGGCTATTGATCTGCGTACGGACCCTGACACACGCTTTCTGCTTTCGGACCTTCAGGCAAATGTGAAGGCTGGTCTGGGAATGCAAAGCGATTTTCCCTTTCTCGACATCTTCCTACCTGTGGATTTCAATCGTCACGGCCCCGAAACGTCGCTTGAGGATCGGTTGAGCCATGGGGACTTCGGGTCCGCTTCGGTTTGCCTGCGTAATGATTTCCGGCTCGGCTATGATGGCAGCGGCCGACCCAAGCGTGGCGCGCTCATTTGGGGTCCTTATCGCGATCTACCACAGGGGTCCTATATCTTCGAACCCCTGATGGAGGTTGGCCGGGGCCGATCTTCGGCATCCTTTCTCATTGACATAACGCTCGATGGACAGGCGGTCCGCCAAGAGATCATAACCGGTCCAACAGTGCCCAATCTTGCTTTTGATGTAGGGGCGAGGGGTGCGCGTTTCGAAGCCCGCATCTGGGCAAACCGATGGAAACGGACCTTGCCTTTCAGCTTCTACGGGGGCCGACTGTATCGCAAGGGTTCCGCCAACATCCTGCATCAGACTGAATATCTGCTCCTGCTCATCGAATTGATCGCGATTCGATTGCAAAGGACCGGCTTGTTGCGCGAGGTGATGGCGTGAGCGAGCCGCTGGAGATCATCGTCTCACCTTTTTCGAACAGCCTTGTCCGCGACTGGCCTGGCGCCTCCTATTCCGCGCTTATTCAATTGCTTCTTGAAAGCCTGCCCGCCGAGGTCCTGATCCGTGTCATTGGCACGCAGTCCCAGGCTATGCGAGCCGACGAGATCGTCCGTAGCCTGGACGCGGCGCGTGTCTTTAACGATTGCGGCCGCTATGCTTGGGCAGTCGTGGAAGCAGCCCTAGGCAGGGCTTCGTGCGTCATCGGCAACAATTCAGGAATTGCCCATCTCGCCGCGCGGCTCGGCATACCGACTGTATGCGTCTTCGGCGGATCGCATCAGCGGGCGGAATGGCGACCGATCGGGCCGAATGTGACCATCATTTCAAGAGCGATCTGGTGTTCGCCCTGCCATTTGGATCGGCTTGCTCAATGTCACCATGACAAGGCTTGCTTGCGCGAAATAGGCCCTGCTGAGGTGGCTAAAGCGGTCATGGCGGGCATGGCGCGCGAGCGAAACATGCCCAAGAAGCATATGGCTGAGCGGATTTAAGGACCATAGCTGTATCGCAAATTTGGATCTCTTGCGATGAGGCGATGATTTTTGCCTGTGCCACAAAATCGAGATTGCGGGATCATGTTGACCTGAGCGATACGGCTTAGGCGCCGTCGAGCAACAATGCGTCACTAAGCGCCGAGTGGAATACCGGTCTGATGGAGTACCGAATGCAGCGTGTAGTTCGCCGAATGAAAAGATTCCTGTCGACGTCGCCGGTATCTGCCAAACAGTCAATTTCTCAAGCCAATGCCATGGGACTGGCAGCGGCAGCCACCGAAGAGGATGTCGCGAACTGCTATCGCCTGATTCTGGGCCGGAAGCATGAAGCCGACGCCGTCATCGAGGAAAAGCTGGGCCTTGATCGAGCGACGCTGATCCGGGCGTTTTTCTCATCTGAAGAATTTCGGTCCGACATCAGCGCCTTCATAGAAGGGCGACTACATGCGAGCCTGTTCAGCGGTCCCGTGACGGGTGATCTGCGACGTTGGGCGGCCGCCCTGCTTCTCCCGCGTGAGCATGATGAAGACGCCCTCGCTGAAATTCAGGATCTCGCACCTTTACTGGCATTCTGCCTGGGCTACCCGATCCTCGCCAATCTGCTCGACGAATCCCTCGGCGAAGGTCAGGCGGCCGTCCTCGCTCCTCTCGCCGCAAAAATCGCCAAGCCTCGGCTCAAGGCATCGACCTGCCGCGAAGATCTTCAGAATTGCTATCTTCTGTTCCTGCAGCGCGCGCCGGAATCCGAAGATGTCATCAAGGCCCGCCCCGATACACCTTTGGCCGAATCCATCTGCGATTTCCTCGTTTCTCCCGAATTCGCCGCCAAGGTCGCCTATGCTGCGATGGACGGCCGGTTCGTCAAAGCACAGATGCCGCCGGCCGTTCCTGCGTGGGCAACCGAGAAGCTGTTGATCGAAAACGCGTCATCGCTTGATATTTCGGCCATGATAGCAGCGGCGCTGACCCAACCAGCCATCGCCCACGCCTTAAGCGGCCGCAAGCTGTCCTGGTCTGTGCCCGAAGTGGTGCGCCGCCTGCGACTGGCAACAGGCGAGAGCGACGCGAAGAATCTTGCCTCGCTTCATGATCGGCTCGAACAGATTGGCCTTAATCTGGAGATCTTGACGAGCAACGACATGCAGCTCGGCTCCGAAGGTCATATGATCGAGTTTACAGGCAACGATCCATGGGTTTCGTTAACACCGGTCGGCCCTGCGATCGAAGACGATCTGCTCGCCCTGCGTTTCCGCGCATCCATTGATGGTCATGCCACAACGGGGCAGCTTTATCTAGATTACGGGGAAGGCTTCGCCGAAGGCAATTCCATTCCGCTCAGTCCTGATCTCAACGGGTTTCATCGCGCCACAATTGCGGCTCCACGCCGTCTCGTCGCGATCAGATGGGACCCTGCAGCGACCACTGGCACCGCCAGCATCTCGCTGATGGAAGCCATGCCATTGACCACCGAAACCTATTTTACAGAAGAATTTGGCGGGATCGATCAGGCAGGCGGGGCGTCTCTGCTCCTGCGCTTCGCGATGGAAGCGAGCCGCCGACCGGAAACACCCGCGGCGATGGCCCTGACACGTATACTCTCGCCGATAACCGACGCCAGCTACAATCACTGGATTTCGCGCAACGAGCCTCAGGGCGCACCAGGTCGCGAGGAATTAAAGAAGCGCTATGAGGCATTAGCGGATCGCCCGCTGATCAGCATCATCGTGCCAACCTACAATCCTTCCGCGACTGCCCTGGGTGAAATGATCACCAGCGTCAGGGAGCAAGTCTACGAAAATTGGGAACTTTGCATAGCCGATGATGCATCGACCCATCCTCATGTCAGACGGATCATTGACGAGGCGGCGATCGAGGATCGCCGTATTAAGGTCGTGCACCGCTCGACCAACGGCCACATCTGCAGAGCTTCCAACAGCGCGCTCGAACTCGCTACTGGAAGCTGGATAGCCATGCTCGATCACGACGATACGCTGGCGCCCCAAGCGCTCCTTGCCGTCGCGGAATATCTCGCGGCACATCCATCGGCAGGGTTGATCTATTCCGATGAGGACAAGCTGGACGAACGCGGTCAGCGCTTCGATCCCTATTTCAAGCCTGACTATTCGCCTGAATTGTTGCTGGCTCAAAATTATGTGAACCATCTCACCGTGATGCGCGCGGACCTGGTTCGAGAGGTCGGAGGATGGCGAACCGGTTTTGAAGGCAGTCAGGATCACGATCTTATTCTACGCATAATCGAAAAGCTGCAACCCAAGCAAGTCGTTCACATTCCTCAAATATTGTATCATTGGCGCGCCCTCACCGGTTCAACCGCTCTCGACAATGAGGAAAAGGACTATGTGCTGCGAACCGGCGAAGCGGCCGTTCGCGAGCATCTCACCCGAACCGGCCAGGCAGGCAAGGTAGAGGTGCTAAAAGGCGTGCATCATTACCGGGTGCGCTACGCGTTGCCGGAGGAGGCCCCGCTTGTCTCTCTCATCATTCCAACGCGCGATAAGGCCGACGTTCTCAAGATTGCCGTCGACTCCATCTTGAAGAATTCCACCTATGATAATTATGAAATCATTATAGTAGATAATGGGTCATCGGAAAAAAGCACGTTCGAATATTTCTCTTCTCTAGCGTCCTACGAAAACGTAAAAGTTGTTCCTTATCCTCACCCATTCAATTATTCTAAGATCAATAATTTCGCTGTCGAACACGCCTGCGGTTCGGTCATTGCATTGGTCAACAATGATATTGAGGTCATAACGCCCGATTGGATCGAGGAAATGACGTCATGGGCGTTGAAAAAAGACATCGGCTGCGTAGGAGCCAAACTCTACTACCCAGACATGTCCATCCAGCATGCAGGCGTGATAGTGGGTCTCGGCGGATGCGCGGGGCATTCGCACAAATATTTCCCGCATGACGCGGCGGGCTATTTCAACCGCTTGCAGGTCCACCAAAATCTGTCCGCCGTTACCGCCGCGTGCCTGTTCGTGCGTCGAGAGGTTTTCGAGGAAGTGGGCGGCCTGGAAGAAAGGCTGACAGTCGCCTTCAATGACGTAGATTTCTGCCTTCGCGTCCGCGAGGCGGGATACCGGAATCTCTTTACGCCTTTCGCCAAACTGTTCCATCATGAGAGCATCTCTCGAGGCGCAGAAGACACGCCCGAAAAGATGGCGCGCGCCGCAGCCGAGGTGAAATTCATGCGGGATCGCTGGAAGGAAAAGCTAACGATCGACCCTTATTATTCACCACATTTGCCCTATGATCGCGAGGACTTCGGTATCAACTTGGCAGGTTTGCGATATTGAGCAGACAAGCAGGCCATCCGGTCCTAAAATGATGGTATAATGCCAGACAGGCCTACCCTTCTCCCGGAATTCAATTCCGTGCTCTATCGAGAGTTACACTCCGATTTGGCGGCTTTCACCGCGGAGGAGGCAAAGGCCCATCATGCCACTTTTGGTATCGATGAAGGGCGCATCGCTACGCTCGCGGACACGCGGGAGGGCTTTCTGTCCGAGATGGTCTTTAAGGAGAGGGGTGAGATACTGGAGATCGGCCCAGGCTGCGCCCCGGCGTTGGACGGGATTTCCATTTCATACGCCGACCTTCTCGATGCGAGTGCGCTGCGGGCGCGCAGCCAAGCGCGCGGGCTGGACATTAGCAATTGCCCCGAAAATATAGATTATCCCGATGGCCTCGATGCGATCGACCGGACGTTCGATACGCTTTTCTCCAGTCACGTCATAGAATATCAACCCGATCTCATTGGTCATCTCAGAATGGCTTCCCGGCTGCTCGTGCCCGGCGGACGCTATTACCTGATCGTCTCCGACAAACGCTTCTCTTCAGACGCGCTTCTTGGCGAAAGTTCCATTGCAGATATTGTGCAGGCCCATCGCCCGCCGCGCGCGCGACACGCAATGGCGACGGCTATCGAACAGCGGGCGCTTGCGACCCACAATGATCCGTGTCGCCATTGGGCCAGCGACCATGGCGCGCTCGACGAGACGGCGATCAGGGATCAGATCAGGGCCGCGATCAGAACCTATGAGGATGGGGAAGATCATTTCATCGATGCTCGCGCCTGGCGGTTTACGCCGGCGCGCTTCCGCGAGATTTTGACGATGCTGCGACTGCTCAAGCTGATTGAACTGGCCCCGGTTCGCATCTACAACACGCCTCGTGATCGACAGGAGTTTTGCGCCGTGCTTGAGGATTGCGCGTCCGAAAGAAGCGCATAGCCCTGCTGCCAATCATTCCGGCCCATCGCCAGAAAGACGGACAAGAAAGCCTTAGCATGATCGAATTTGAAAACGTCTCTAAGACGTACCATATACGGAAATTCGAAAAGCACGTTTTCGCCGACCTCAACTTCAAGATCCACAAGGGCGAAAGCCTGGGCATCTGCGGGGCGAACGGCGCCGGGAAATCAACCCTGATGCGCATGATCGCTGGCGTAGAATATCCCACCAAGGGCAAGGTTCATCGTTCGATGACCACATCCTGGCCTATTGGTTATGCAAGCTGTTTCTACCACAATCTCACGGGCGCCGATAATGCGCGCTTCATATCGCGCCTGTATAACCATTCCGAGCAGGCGGTGCTCGACTATGTGGAGGATTTCGCGCAGCTCGGCGCCTATCTATATCAGCCTGTTGGAACCTATTCTGCAGGCATGGTCGCGCGCCTCGCTTTCGGCATTTCGTTGGCCATCGACTTCGAATGCTATCTGGTCGACGAAATCACGGGCGCGGGTGACGAGCGCTTCCGTATTCGGTGCGAAGAAGCGCTGCTCCACAGGCGCGATAATGCAACGTTGATCATGATCTCGCACGATCCGGGGACGCTCCGACAATATTGCCGCCGGGGCGCCGTGGTCTATGGCGGAAGCCTCGTTTTCTATGACACGATCGACGAAGCGAACGAGGTGCACCACAGACTGCAAAGGCTGGCGTCATAGTTATGGGTTGAGCTCCCCCCAAGGCACGTTTAAGTGCTTCGCTTCATGCGCCAGGCCCACCCTCCCCTTTCTAAGCGTAGAGCGTTCAAATCTTGGAGAACTTCGCTGTTTATCCCTTCTTACCGGGTTTTCCGCGCCGGCGCGGTAGTTTCAATTTCTGCCCTGCTCGCTGCCTGTGCTGCGCTTCCCACTAATGGACCGACGGCTGGTCAGATCACTCATGCTGTGACGCAGCGAGATAACGGCTTGGGAATGGCGTTGGTGGACATCTCGGCGCCGATGATTTCCAGGCTCGCCGAGGACAGCCGGCTGGCGAATAAACATGTTGCGACGCTTGCAAATCTCGGGGGCGGCGGCCTGGCACTCGGTAATGACGTCGTGGGGCCAGGCGACATTCTCTCCATCGCCGTTTATGAGGTTGGCGTTGGCTTGTTCGGGGGAATGACCCCGACGGGCGACTCACTCTATCCAGCGGCTCGCGGCGAGGAATTTGCGGCAGTTCCAGTGGATCGCAATGGCGCAATCAAGCTGCCCTATATCGGCGAACTTACGGTCACGGGTCGCACCCCCGCCGAAATAGCGCATATGATCGAGAGGGGCTATGCGGGCCGCTCCCAGTCGCCGCAGGCGCTGGTCCTACTGAAGAAGAATATGAGCAATACGGTCTATGTGACCGGGGACGTCCGCAAGCCGGGGCGTATTGAGCTGAGCCTGCGCGGCGAGCGGCTCCTGTCAGCCATCGCCGAAGCGGGCGGGACGGTCAGTCAGACCCAGGACATGGTCGTGCGCGTCACGCGCGACGGTGAGGTCGTCGAAGAGCGGCTTGACCGCATTCGCGCGGGAGCGGCCAATGACATCGTACTGCACGCCAACGATGTGGTCGAACTGATCAAGGAACCCCAGACCTACACCGTGTTCGGCGCGGTTACCAAGGTGACGCAAGTGCCGTTCGATCAGACCGAGCTCACCCTGGCTGAAGCCATTGCCCGCGCGGGCGGGCCAAACGACGCCCTCGCCAATCCCAAAGCGATATTCCTGTTCCGCTACGTTCGTCCGCTTGATGGCAGCGAAGCAAAGCCGACAATCTATCGCTTGAACCTGATGCAACCGCAAAGCTATTTCTTGTCCCAGAAATTCGTGATGCAGGACAAGGATGTCTTGTACATCAGCAACGCCAACATCAACCGCGCGTCGAAGTTTGTGGGCATTCTTAATCAGCTGTTTTCACCGTTCATTACAGCACGCGCCCTGTCGCAATAAACGGAATGGAGAACAGGTCGTGACAAGGTTTCTCGTCCGAGATGCCCCAAGACGGAGAGTTCGAGTGGATGAAGAAACCGCCATTTCCCTGGATGATCAGGTAAGCCAGTGCGTCGCCGTTCGCGATGCGGGGGATCACCGGAGCGCCGCCGCTTCGCTTGAAGCCATCGTCGCCGTCGCCCCACATCATTTTAGAGCGACGCTGGAACTGCTCGTCGTGACGGTCATGTCAGGACGCTCGACCGTGCCGGACAAGATTCTGGCGCGCATGCCCGCAGAACTCCAGGCGCATCCCCATATCCGGCTGCTGATCGCCCAGCATCATAGCCAACACGGACGCATCTCTGACGCGGTTCACTGGCTGGCCGGGGTCAGTCAAGAAAGCGTTGAGACCGTACCGAGCTTCTCAGGCATCCGACGCGAGCTCCTCGCGACGCTAGCGGGTCACAGCATAGATCTTACCAATTCCTTGGCTGCCATTCTGCCAAGCCATGAGATGGAGCAGGCGCGCCTCGCGGTCGCCCAGGTAATCCTGCAGACTGTCATCAATTCTGAAAATGATCCTGACCAGTTCTTCTTTCATTTGCAAAAGTGGACCTTTCTGACACCGGATCGCCTGCACCTGCGTGCCGATATTTTCGCGCAGATGCTCATACAACTGCCCGCGCATATGTCCGCAGATTTGCTTTCAACAGCTTTCGCCTATCTGGTCGCTACCCGTCGGTGGGGAGAGGCGCGAACGATTGCGGACCGTCTGCTAGCCATGCCCGAATCTGTCAGCGACCCGGTTTTCGCAAAAGCGTTGCTCGCCTTCGCCGAAGAAGGTGATCGCTCCTTTGCGGCCACCGCTTCGCACGTCATGGCTGAATGTTCGGCACGCTTAGCGAGCGACAATCCGCCCGCATTCAGACGGTCAGCTGCCAAGCTTAACGGGATTGAAGTACGTGCGCGCAAGCTCCGCCGCGAACTGCGCCCGCCGGAGGACTTCTCGGCCATTGGCGCACTGGCGCCCACCTATTCCGCCAAAGCGGCCGATGCCGGCCCACATCTCTATGTCGGCCTTTTCGGGCAGGTGCGGTTCGGCAGATATCTTCTCGATCCTATCAGTACCTATTTGAAGTCGGAGCTTCAGGGCTTTGTCGAGAGGGGCGGCAGCCTTAGCTTCGGCGTGGCCACCTGGCAGGACAGCGGCCAGCGGGAACTTCAGGAAGCAGACGGTTATTCCTTCCTCCAGGACCTGATACCGCAACCCATTGCTGACCGTCTCGCGACATATCGCCTGATGTCCGTGCGGGATGCCATGCCGCTTATTCCTACCATAACCAACCGGCTGTTGGATGAATGCCGGCACACACAGGTCATTGACGCGGAAACGTTAAGGTCGCAGTTCGATCGCGATGCATTCATCTCGATCGATAGCGACGCTACCTTTCTGGCTGAATTCGGCAATCGTCTGACCGAAGTTTTCGGCGAATCGACGCCGCTGCTTAATCAGGGCCGCATGTGGAACCGGATCGCCGCTCACAGATCGCTTGTGAAGCAGGCGGAGGAAAATGCCGGCAGACCCGTCACGCATGCATTGCTGATACGTTCGGATCTGACCGGCTTGGCCGGTCCTCTCGGACAACATCTCGAATCGCGTATTCTGTCAGGGGCGACCAACTGGGGCATGTTCGACCATGACCCCCATGCAACTTATATCGAGGGCGTCGGCGATCGCTACATGATAACGGATCGCGTAGCGTTCGATCGTCTGATGGACGGCTATGAGTTGATGCGATCCATAGTGGCACCGGGCACGGCGGTCGATCCAGCCTATCGCGTGCGCTTCTTTCCGCACGCCCATTTGCGGACGATCCTTTTCGAACATGGCACGGAGTTCCACGAGATTCTGCGCTCTTCAATTCAGTTTGAAATTTATCGCGGGCGACGGACCGTTGAGCAATTGCATGCCGAAATTGCTCAGGACGCTGAAAAAAGCTCGGATAAAGACCTCCGAAATTTCTTTGCATCTCTTGTCGCATCGTCGGCGGCATCGGCCTGACGATTCCCTGCCTTTTCAATCTGGACGCCAACAATGAACTATCTTGCTCACCGTGGCTTCTGGCGCACGCCGGATGAGAAGAACAGCGAGACCGCCATCCGGCGGGCGTTCGAATATGGTTTTGGAATCGAAACAGATGTGCGGGATTGCGATGGGCGGCTCGTCATCAGCCACGATCCGCCGAAGACCGATGCGATGGACTTCGCGTCATTCCTCGGCATCTATCTCAGCTATCCCGATCGCACCAAGTTGGCATTGAACGTCAAGGCCGACGGCATGCAGGGAGCGATGAAAACGATGCTCGATCAGGCCGGCGTCACCAACTATGTGGTGTTCGACATGTCGGTCCCGGACCTGCTTGGTTATCGGAAGGCAGCTATGCCCTTTTACGTCCGGCGCAGCGAATTTGAAGGCCCCTCCCCTCTCGATGCAGACGCAGCTGGCGTCTGGCTCGATTCTTTCGAACGCCCTTTCGCTGATGGCGCGCTTCTTGCCGAGGCGGGCACCGCCACAAGCGGAGATATTGCGCTCGTTTCACCGGAACTGCATCGCCGTCCACATCTGGAGGCATGGGCATATTGGCGGGGCGTCGAGAAGGACTATGCAGAGCGCTTCTGGCTCTGTACCGACTTTCCAGACGAGGCGCAGGCGTTTTTCGCGATAGGGGGTTGAAGCCACGATGATCAAAGCGATTCTCTTCGACATGGATGGGGTCCTCATCGAGGCCAAGGATTGGCATTATGAGGCGCTCAACATGGCGCTCGATCTGTTCGGCATGCCCATCTCGCGCGATGCCCATCTGTCGACCTTCGACGGGCTGCCCACGAAGGACAAGCTCAATCTGCTAACAAAAACGCGCGGATTTCCTCGTGGCCTGCACGACTTCACCAACAGGCTGAAGCAGAGTTACACACAGGAGATCACCTACGCGCGCTGCCGTCCGGTATTCCATCACCGCGATGCGCTGTCCCGGCTGAAGCAGGAGGGATACAAGCTCGCCGTCTGCTCGAATTCCGTCATCGACACCGTCAAGCTGATGATGAATCTGTCGAAGCTCGAACCCTACCTCGATCTCCAATTGTCCGCCCAGCATGTGGAACGCGGCAAGCCCGATCCGGCCATATATATTTTGGCCATGGAGAAGTTGGGCGTCACGCCAGACGAAACTTTGATCCTAGAAGACAACGATCATGGTATCGAGGCCGCGCGCGCATCCGGGGCACATCTCATGACTATCGGTCTGACGACCGATGTTAGCTATCCGCGCATTCGTAAGGTCATCGACAGCATCGAAGCTGCAGCAGCGAACTGAGGTACTCGGCCGTGCAAATTCTCGTCCCGCTCGCAACCCAATCCCCCTTCTTCAAGCAGGAGGATTATCATTTCCCCAAACCGCTGGTCGAAATCTCCGGCGTTCCCATGATCGAACGTGTCGTGGACGGTCTAAAGCCTCTCGATCCCGATGCGCGCTTCATTTTCGTGATCCGACGCGACGATGCGGCGGGCTTCTCCTTGGATCGGTCGCTGGACATAATCAGCGAAGGCCATGGGACTATCGTGCAACTCGGCGCTGAAACACAGGGAAGCCTGTGCACGTGCCTGATGGCAATCGACGAATTCAATATGGACGAGCCGTTGATCATTTCAAACGGCGACCAGATCATTGATGCCGATTTGCGCGCGATCATCGCCGATTTTCAGCGCAAAGAGGTCGATGCAGGCGTTGTCACCTTCGACTCGGTGCATCCGCGATGGTCCTATGTCAGCCTGGATGCGGACGGCTATGTCCTTCAAGCAGCTGAAAAGCGGGTTGTCAGCCGCAACGCCGTGGCGGGGATTTACTATTTCAAAACCGCCGCAACATTCGTTGCCGCCGCCAAATCGTGCATCGAATCCGGCGCAAGCCACCAGGGACTCTATTATATCGCTCCGGCGTTGAATGAGATCATTCTGGCCGGTGCGCGCGTGGGAAGCGTGGAGATTCCCGCAAGCGGCTATCACAGCTTCTATTCACCTGCAAAGATTGAGGAATATGAGGAGGGACGGATTTTGCGGTCTCTCCGTCATGATGCAGACACTGCTCGGTCAGCGGTCCAGGTCGTAATCCCCGCAGCAGGCGAAGGGAGTCGCTTTGCCAAAGCCGGCTATGACAAACCCAAGCCCTTCATCGACGTTTTGGGCCGACCGATGATCCGCCACGTCGTCGACAATGTTACGCCCAAAGGCGGTTCCGTGCACATTCTGGTACGGAAGGATCACGTCGCGCGTTGCGAAACAGAACTTGCTACGCTCTCCGACCGCGGCATCGAATTTACCTTGGTGGATCAACTGACCGAGGGTACGGCCTGCACGCTGCTGCTCGCACGGGCGTCCTTTGACAATGAGCGCCCCCTGCTCGTGGCGAACTCTGACCAGTTGGTGGATTTTTCCGTCGACGATTATGTGCGGGATTGTCTGGACCGCGACCTCGATGGTTCTATCCTGGTATTCCGCGATGCGGACCGTGATCCCAAATGGTCCTTCGCACGGCTGGACGACAATGGGCTGGTGACGGAAGTGGCGGAGAAGAAACCCATTTCCGATCTCGCAACGGTCGGCATCTATCTGTTCCGCCGTGGTAGCGAGTTCGTGAAGGCGGCCATCGACATGATTGCGCGAAATGATCGCGTAAACAACGAGTTCTACACCTGTCCGGTATATAATTATATGATCCGGAACGGTGCACGCATCGGCGTTTATGAGGTTGCGCCAGAAGCCATGTCAGGCTTGGGGACGCCTCCCGATCTAGAAGCTTATCTCGAGCGTCAGACCGCTTGATGCGAATCATAGTTCCCCTCGCTGGTCCCGATTTCGAGCTGACAGATGGCACCACGCGCGCAGAACGAGTTGTCGAAGGGACGCCCCTCCTGCGACTGGCCTTGGAATCGCGTAGTTGGTGGCGCTCTGGTGCGGCGACGGCAAACGATCTGGTGTTCATTTTGCGCGACACCCCCACGTCGCGCAAATTCGCCGACCAGCAGCTCGAAAAATGGTATCCAGGATCTAAGACAGTCTTTCTAGGCAGCTTTACAGGCGGGGCGGCGCTCACCGCGCTGGCAGGCCTTGCCTTGGCGGATGACGGCTCGCCTCTGTGCATTGATCTGGCTGACATCCTGTTCGATGATGAGGCAGACCCTCTCACGCGCTTCCAGGACGAACGGTTGGGCGGTTTGCTGTTGACGTTTGCGTCATCCAATCCTGCTTACAGCTATGCCGAAATTGGTGCCAACGGTTACGTCCTGCGCACAGCCGAAAAGCGGGTCATTTCGGATCAGGCCTCTGCCGGCGTTTATTTTTTCCGAGACGCAGCCACCTTGTTGCGCGCAATCGGGCACAGCATCCAGCATCGAGCTTCTCTCGCCTTCAACGGCCTACTTTATGTCTGCCCGCTCTATAATGGCGTCATCGCTGACGGCGCCAGCGTCGCGACCGTTGCTGTGCAGCAGGTGCGAGACATTAAGGTCATGTCCTGAACGCCGGCCTGCAAACTGACCATGTCCATCGACATTACCGCCGAGCGCAGCTATCAAGCCCCGTTAGCCATAGCTTGTCGAGCCGGGAGAACTTCTTGGCCGTGGCGGTGATCGACGATTTGGTTTCAAAGATGCCGAACAACGAGTTTAACCTATGACGCCAACAGCTCTGGACACAAGGCGACGTCACTCGTTTTTCGCCGGCCTTGCCATCCAATGCCGTGTGATCGGCGCACTTCTCTTACGCGAGTTGCACACTCGTTACGGTCGCGAAAATATCGGTTATCTTTGGCTGTTTGGCGAACCCATGATCCTCGCCAGCGTCATGGCGCTGCTTCATCATGGCGGCCACACCGCCTACGGCAGCGATATCAAGCCACTCCCCTTCACCGTCCTCGGATACACCACCTTCATCATGTTTCGCGGTATCGTGAACCGCTCGGAAGGTGTGGTGGAGGGCAGTTCTGTGCTGCTCTATCACCGAATGGTGACGATTTTCGATGTGGTTCTTGCCCGCGCCCTGCTGGAAGCAGCGGGCACGTTCACCACCTATATGATGCTGATGCTGCTTCTTTGGGGCGTCGGCCTTGTCGCGCTGCCCGCGCGCCCCCTATACCTCTTTCTTGCCATCCTCGCCATGTTCTGGTGTTCATGGAGCCAATCCATGATCATCACGTCTAGCACGCACGACAACCGGACGCTTGAGCGCCTGATCCACCCCTATGCCTATTTCATGATCCCGCTGTCCTGCGCATTCATCCAGGTGGGGTGGCTGCCCGCGCCCATTCGAAGCATTGTCCTATGGTTTCCCCTGCCGCATATTTTTGAACTTGCCCGTTTTGGTCAGTTCAACAGCGCAAATCTCGACTATTTTGACGGCATCTATCTGGTCGCCGTCTGCCTGATCCAGACATGGCTTGGTCTGGTTTCTATTTCAAAATGCCGCAAGAGATTGCATCTGCGATGAAACAAGGACGCGAACGCATGCACAACGGACATTCGGCATGAATATGCACGGCATCATAAAGCCGGATTTCACCGAAGGCAAAACGAAGGTGTCGCTGCTGGGTCACACGGTCCAGTGGTTGAGGCTGCATTACATGTTCATATTTGTGGTCCTGCTGCCCACCAGTCTCACCACGGCCTATCTTTTCGGTATCGCGTCCGACCAATATTCTTCCGAAGCCCATTTTCTCGTCCGGAGCACCGAAGCCGCCTCTGCCCCCGCAATTGGCGGTGGCATCGGCCAGATCATCAGCATGGCCGGCGGCGCGACCTCGTCGCAAAGCGAGGCTATGAGTGTGGCGGACTATCTTTCCTCGCATGATGCGGTCAGAGCTCTCGCCCAGCAGGATCGGCTTGTAGAGCGGTTCAGTGTGCCCGAGGCGGACTATTTCAGTCGGCTAAGCCCGTCGACAATCACACCGGAAAATCTGCTGAAATATTATCAGCGCATGGTTGGCGTGCAGTTCAGTTCGGAAACGGGCATCACCACGCTGACGGTTCGCAGCTTTCGCCCTCAAGATTCCTATGAGTTGGTGAAAAAGCTGTTGAAACTCGGCGAAGCGCGCGTGAACGAACTCAACCGCCGAAGCTACAATGACTCCATTGCACTGGCAAAGCAGCAGCTTAGCATGGCGGAAAAGAATCTGTCGGACATCCAACTCCAGATGATGCATTTCCGGCAAAGCAGCGGCGACATCGACCCAACGATGACCGGACAGGCGCAGATCGCGTTGGTTCGCTCCCTGGCCGAACGCCTTGCCGCCGCCCGCGCCCAACTCAATTTCATGCGCAGTGCGATCAGCCCTAGTAGCCCGCAATATCGTGCGATGATGGCGACCGTTCGCGCTCTGGAGGGGCAGGTGGCGGCTGAATCGGCCAAGCTGACCGGAACCCGAGATGCGATCGCAACCGATATGGGCGGCTATGAGAAGCTGAAACTGGAACAGGGCTTCTTGGCGAAGCGCTATGAAGCGGCGGCCTCTTCGCTTGCCATGGCCAGGGAACAGGCGCGGCGGCAACAACTCTATATTGTCCACGTTGTAGAACCCAACGTGCCGGTAAAGAGCCTCTATCCAGAGCGCTGGCGGATCACGCTCACGGTGCTGATCGGAACGCTGTTGCTATATTCGATCGGGTGGCTCATCGCAGCGGGTGTCCGCGAGCATGCGGCCTAACGCCAGCGATGGAAAAGGTATCGCATTGCACACGGCAAGCATAACGATATGCCATCCTGGGAACATCCCGAGAACCATGCGGGGCGGCTCTGTAGGGTCGCATCACAGGCAGCAGACAGAGTGGACTTTGGCTGGGAACCGGCTTTTCTGCAGACATCCCTGGGTGCGTCTTCTTTTCGGGAACAGCACCCTGCGGAGGTGCTTGTCGGATGAACCCTGTGATGGATGAAGGAAAAGTGGCGGGTCCTCTGACGCTCGATCCCTTTTCCTTTCATGGATATACGTCCAGCGTGATCAAGGGTATCGGCGGACAGGCGCCCAATGCCGATCCATCCTATGCTTTCCACACCGAATATGTCCGCGTTGCTCGTGGCCGCGCGCATTTCGCCGTCGCCTTCGCGGATCTGCACGCAAGGCAGGGCACTCTGGTTTTACGCGTACATCTCCTTCCAGACGAGCCAGGTTCGGTCGCCAGCATGGTGACCAGCGAACGTATACAGCTCAATCGACTGGTCCAGAATCATGGGCATATCGAGATCAGCTTCGAAGCCTTCCGTGGCGCGACCTATGCCCTGATGGGGCTGGTCGCCGGAGAAACGGATGCTTCGGCAACGGACGTTCGCGTCACCGTCGACCGCCCCTATGATGCAGCGGAAGAACTGGCTGGCGCGCGGGGAGATGGATTGCCGACGCGCTTTGGCGACATGAGCAACTTCAGAACGACCGCACACATCATATCGCTGGATAGCCCTACCCTCACGCAGCCAGTGTCGCAGATTGCGACTCCCGGTCAATTTTTGGAGCCGATTTTCGAAAACTGGCGCCAGCGTCTCGCCCCCGCCTCGGAAGACATGTTTGACCATTGGTCACTCATCTATTTGCTTCAGGCATTGTCCACATACGGTATGATCGAAAAAGGCGCGAAAGGGCTGATCATCGGCCCGATCGACCGGTCATTCATCGATTTGGCCATCGCGTGCGGATGCAACCTCACCATATTGGATCGTACCGATCCCGGCCCGCTGCCGGTCGGAGCCGAATATCGCCGTGCCGGCGACCTTTCCGACTTCATGTCCGAAGATTTGTTCGATTTCGATTTTCTCGGCTCGTGCCAACTAGGCGACCGCTTCGATACCGTTGGAGACGTTGATCTGATCATGCACTGGGCATTCAAATATCTGCGTCCCATGGGAATGGCCGTCCATGTCGTGGGAACAGGCAGCCGCTCACCTCACTTCAAGCGGTCCGAGTTAGAGCGCCTGGCTTTGAATTTCCTGTCATCACGCCATGATGTGGGCCAGTTCCGACTAACCCCGTATCATCCATCCTTCGATCAGGAGCCTGGCGCAGCCGGTTTCATCGTGCGGCGGGCAGCAAAGGCAATGTAGAGCGATCTACCTACATTTTCCGATAAATTGCAACATCCATCAATTCTATCCGAAAGCCTTACATGACAGCCAAGATAACACCCGGCGATCTCCAGAAGCTCGAACGGTTGCTGTCCCTAGTGGACGAGAATTCGCGTCCGAACCTGAACGCATTGACAGAGGTCGTCAAAAACCTCCCTCTTGCCTATCTTAATATCAAGACTTTTGGATACGATCTCGCCCGTCGCCTTGGCGAAATCACCCCGCTTCCCGCCGGTGACGTGACACCAGGCTATCTCGGCTTGCCATGCAAGACATCTACACAGGCGGACATCGAAAGCGACTGGGCGGCCTATTGGTGCCGCGAGTTGAAAATTCCCGTGACTTACCACCGGAAAGTGTGGGAGTTGGCCTATGTTCTCCAGGTCGTCCACGAAAACGGCCATCGCCGCTCAGGCGCCCGGGGGCTGGGCTTTGGCTGTGGCATCGAGCCATTGCCGAGCTATTTTGCGTCATATGGCATCGAAGTTACGATGACGGACATGGAGCCTGCACAAGCCAAGGCCGCCGGGTGGAGCGCAACGAGCCAACATACCGAAAGTCTGGAACTCGCCTATCATTCGCATCTCGTCGACCGCTCCGCATTCGATGAGAGGGTAGGCCTGCGCTATGTCGACATGAACGAGATCCCCGATGATCTTCAGGATTACGACTTCTGCTGGTCAGTTTGTGCGCTGGAACATCTCGGCTCGATAAGGCATGGCCTCGACTTCATCAGAAATTCTCTTAAGGTACTGAAAATTGGTGGAATTTCCGTTCATACGACGGAATTCAACATCAATCCTGCCGGGCCAACGATCGACAATTGGGCGACCGTTCTTTTCCAGCGTCATCATTTCGAACAACTGGCCCATGAACTCATCGCCGAAGGACATCGCGTCGCGCCTCTCGACTTTTCCCTCGGCGACAAGCCCTTCGACCGCTTCATCGATCTCCCGCCCTTCCATCACGATCTGCCACAAACGCTGGGCGATTGGATTGGGCCACCACAACATCTCAAGGTTGCGGTCGATGGTTTCCCGTCGACATGCTTCGGCTTCATCGCGTGGAGGGGCGTGTGATTGTTCGTGGCGCCGGACGGACGGGCGCCAAGAACAGCGGCCGAAAAACACATCGCGGCATTGTAAAGCTCGTCAGACTCAGATTTGGACTTCCCCACGCTCGTCGCGGCGATGCGGCAAGACTGCGCAATGATTGGATAGAGGCGGTTGTCAGCTATCGGCGAGCGCTTGACTGGCTTCCTTGGCGAGAGGATCTGCAGATCCAAGTCGGCAACTGCCTGAAGGAATTCGGTGATCTGAACGGCGCGATTGCGGCCTATCGTTCTGTATCTTCGCCTGCTCACAGGCCCGAAGCGCTGAGGCAAATGGCAGACGCCAATCAACGCGACGGTTTCACCGTCCACCCCTATCGGATTGACAACACCGCAGACGGTGCGCATTTCGACGATAATCTGATCGGATCAGTCGATGCCCGCCTCCTGCCTAATCGCCTTAAGCTGAACGACATCGACCCGCGGCGACGGCTGGGGCCATTGGGGAATCGATCCGGTCCGCCACGCCGATCTTCCGGCAATGCAATCGGGATAAAACTCGATCAGGTCGGTGCCATGTCGATTGAGCGAGACGGTGTTCTTGAACCTCTTCTCGCTGGCATCATCGCTGTGCGCGGTCGCCTGCTTTCACTGCGCCACATTGAAACGCTTAGCATAAGCTTAGGTGAGGGGGAGTGCGCTCAGATCATCGAGACAGTGCCAACTCATTTGGTGAGCCTAGACGGCCCCCTGATGCTCCAGGTCTTCAATGCCTGGATCGACAGCGCACGGCTTCCCTCCGGTCGCCATTGGCTCAGCGTCAACTCGCCAAGCCGATCGGATTCTGCTGGACTGTTCGTCAACATAGGCGAGTTTGCCCATCAGGAGTTACTCGCAAGCTCAAACGCTTTCGTGCCATCGCCGGCGGATGGCACGACCGATTGCGACGAGTTCGTGAACACGATACCTACAGTCGCCAGGCCCGCTGCGCGAACGCTGTTTGATGGGGAGATTAATTCGCTTCTCATAATAAGGGCTGACCAACTCGGCGACCTTTCAGCATCGATGCCGGCATTCGCCAGGCTGCGGGCCCTTTTTCCTAAGGCGCGGATTTCCGCGTTAGTTCAGCCGTCCGTTCAGGCAATTGTCGAAGCGAGCGGAATCGTCGACGAGGTACTAACCGTTGAACTTCCCTACGACCACCGGACCGAACGCCGTTATCTTGACGATGCGGAAGAAAGGCGCATCTCCAACCTTTTCAATGACCGTGCCCTTGATTTGGCCATCGATCTGTCTCCGGGAGACGAGACACGTCCGTTACTTCTATTAGCTGGCGCTACCTATCTTGTCGGCTTCAATCCTGAACGATTCACATTTCTCGATTTCGGGATATCGATCCGATCACGAGACAAGCTCAATCAACTCGAAAAAAATTCCCACGCCGTCAATGTCCTGGCGCTTGTTGAGACGCTTGCGCTGGTTATGACTCCGGACCGAGCGCCAGTAGAGCGCAAACTCGTTTCCGGTCCCGTGCTTGCGGCCAATGGGCTAGTTGCACGCCGATATATTGTCCTCCACACCGGAGCACGCCACGCGATTAACAAGTGGCCGATCGCGAGTTTCCTTGCGCTTGCAGAGGAACTCTTACGCCGAACCGACCTAGATATTGTGTTGTTTTTCGATGAGGGTGATGACCCCGAGCAACAATGGTCGCCCGAAGCCTCCCATCGCGTGCACCGGTTCAGCCGCACTGACACTGATAGCTTTGACGCAATCTTGTCCAATGCGGCACTAATGATCGCCAATGATTCAGGACCGAAGCATCTTGCCGCAATGCGAGGAGTCTTAACCGTCAGTCTGCAAGTTGGCCGACTCAATTGGAATGAATGGGGTCAAGACGGAATTGGGAAAATCCTGAGCAAGCGCGTACCCTGTACGGGTTGCGGGTTAAATGATATTGAAATGTGCGGAAGAGGCGCAATATGCATAACTGCGATTTCAGTTGATGATGTACTAAACGCCATTGCATACTATATTAGTATAGACTAAATTCTCCCCACTTAATTTGCAGTTTAAAATTATTTCTCATTCTATGAAATGATTACCTCCATCAATTGAATTTTATAGTTTAATCTTAATTTCAAATTAATAGAATACTGCTTGCATTGCTTCGGCCTGTGCTTTCACCAAATCTGCGCAGGTTCCGACTAGGGTGGAAACCAAGCTATCGATGAGTTATCTCTACCCCGAGAACACTCGTGCTGACTGGTGGATTCCGGGGAAAGTTGACCTTATGGCCGAGTTAGGCAAATCTTGGGCAAGCACACCCGATTACTTCTCCACAGCGCTGATTTTAAATAGAAAAATCACCACCCGCCGCTACCTTGACATCGCAGGGGTCGCAAGTTCAGCTCCTTGCCGCGCCACGCGGTAAAGTGGTGAGTTGTTTGACAGGAGCATGAGGGGACGGCCCCGCCATCCGGTCTCGGCAAGTCGCCTCCTCAAACACCGCTACCCACATCCCCTACCCATCTGGACTGCAGCGCTGCCTCCCTCCGGCCGCACTGAATGCTATTGATAATGACTTGCAAATCCTTTTTGAGCTCGCTAGGGACACGCGAAATCAAGGGGATTCATCGACATGCCTGTTCTTTTTCCCATTCTGGCGGCAGCCGCGTCGGCCAATATGCCGGCGGAAGCATCCGCTGATATCACTGCACCCGCCGACATCATCGTCACCGGTCAGCGCACCGAAGGGGAAGACGATTATGCCGTGAACAAGCAGGCCACCACGATGCGCGTCCCCCTTTCGCAGCGCGAAACGCCTCAGTCGGTCAGCGTCGTCACCCGCGCGCAGATCGAGGATTTCAAGCTCAATGACATCAACGTGTTGATTTCCACTGAGAGTTGACCCGGGATTTTCATCGAGAAGTGACCCGGTTGGAAGGTATGTCCCGCTATGCGGGTGGTGGGTCAAGCGGGTTATTTTTCCTTTCGTGATTTGGGGTCCGCGGCGCTGGCCCTGAACCGAAAGCTGTCATTGCCGGTCTCGAGGATGTGACAGTGGTGGGTGAGCCGGTCCAGCAGAGCCGTTGTCATCTTGGCATCACCGAACACGCCAGCCCATTCGCTGAAGCTGAGGTTGGTGGTGATGACGACGCTGGTGCGCTCGTAAAGCTTGCTCAGCAGGTGGAACAGCAGCGCGCCGCCTGACGGGCTGAACGGCAAGTATCCGAGCTCGTCGAGGATGACGAGGTCGAGGCGCAGGAGCCGTTCGGACAGTTGGCCTGCCTTGTTCATGGCCTTTTCCTGTTCCAGCGCGTTGACCAGGTCGACGGTGGCGAAGAAGCGGACCTTCTTGCGGTGATGCTCGACCGCCTGGACGCCAAGTGCGGTGGCGACGTGCGTCTTGCCGGTGCCGGGGCCACCGATCAGGACGACGTTATGGGCGCCATCGATAAACTCGCCGCGATGCAACTGGCGGACCATGGCTTCGTTGACCTCGCTGGAAGCGAAGTCGAAGCCGGCCAGGTCCTTGTAGGCCGGGAACCGGGCCGCCTTGATCTGGTAGGCGATGGACCGAACCTCGCGCTCGGCCATCTCGGCCTTGAGCAACTGGGAGAGGATGGGGATGGCCGCATCGAAGGCGGGTGCCCCCTGCTCGATGAGGTCAGCGACGGCCTGGGCCATGCCGTACATCTTGAGGGAGCGCAGCATGACCATGACGGCGGCGCTGGCGGGATCATGACGCATGACGCAGATCCTTCCCGCGCAGCGTATCATAGCGCGCGACATTGGCCTTCGGCTCCCGGCGCAGGCTCAACGCCTGTGGGGTATCGATGGCGGCGATGCTGGTTGGCTTGCCGTCGAGCAGCCGGTGGAGGATGTTGAGGATATGGGTCTTGGTCGGCACGCCAGCTTCCAGCGCCAGTTCGACGGAACAGAGCACCGCCTGCTCATCATGTTGCAGGACCAGCGCGAGGATCTCCACCATCTCCCGGTCACCGCCGGGGCGCTTGAGCAGGAAGCCCTGCAACTGCCGGAAGGCCTCGGGCATCTCGGCAAAGGGCGCGCCGTTGCGCAGGGCGCCAGGCTTGCGCTGGATCACCGCCAGGTAATGCCGCCAGTCATAGATGGTCCGCCCTGGCTGGTCATGGGACCGCTCGATGATCCGGCCATGCTCGCACAGGACCTGGCCCTCGGCGGCGATGACGAGCCGGTCAGGGTAGACCCGCAGGCTCACCGGCCGGTTGGCGAAAGAGGCTGGCACGCTGTAGCGATTGCGCTCGAAGGAGACCAGGCAGGTCGGCGATACCCGCTTGGTGTGCTCGACGAAGCCATCGAAGGGCCGGCCCAGCGGCATCAGACTGGCGACCTCTTCGGCATGCACATCGGCGATGGTGCCGGGCAGGACGCCATGCTGGATCTGACCCCATTGCGCGATGCACTGCTCCTCGAGCCAGACGTTGAGCGCATCGATGTCGGGGAAGCTGGGCATGGGTTGCCACAGCCGGCGCCGTGCATCCTGCACGTTCTTCTCGACCTGTCCCTTCTCCCAACCGGAAGCCGGGTTACAGAACTCGGGCTCGAACAGGTAATGACTGGCCATCGCGGCAAAGCGCGCGTTGACCTGCCGAGCCTTGCCCGTGCCGATCCGATCAACCGCGGTCTTCATGTTGTCGAAAATCCCGCGCTGCGGCACGCCGCCCAGCACCCGGAAGGCCTGGGTCAGAGCGTCGAACAGCATCTCGTGAGTCTGGAGCAGATAAGCTCGGACGGTGAAGGCGCGGCTGTGTGACAGCTTGGTGTGCGCCACCTGCAGCTTGGTCTGCTTGCCGCCCAGCAAGGCCCAGTCCTCGCTCCAGTCGAACTGGAACGCCTCGCCCGGCGCAAAGACCAGCGGCACGAACGTGCCGCGACCACTGGTCTGCTGCTCGCGCTGACGATCGGCCTTCCAGGTCCGCACGAAGGCCGCAACGCGCCCGTATGAGCCGTTATAGCCCAGGACCACGAGATCGGCGTGCATCTGCTTCGCCGTGCGCCGCTGCTTGCGCGACTTGCCAGCCTCGATCCGCAGCCAGCCTGACAGCTTCTCCGCATACGGGTCCAGCTTGCTCGGCCGCTCGGGAACCTTGAACTGCGGCTCTACCGTGTCCGCCCGCAGGTACTTGCGGATCGTGTTGCGCGACAAACCAGTGCGCCGCTCGATCTCCCGGATCGGAACCTGCTGCCGGAAATGCCAGCGCCGGATTACACTCAATAACGCCATGTCGATCACTCCTGAATCCTCCGACCAATCAGCCAGAGGGAAGTCAAAACATGGGTCACTTCTCAGTGGAAACTTATGCCCCTCCCGGGTCAACTCTCAGTGGAAATCAACAGACCGGTTCAATCGACACGGCGATCTACGATCATATCGACGTGGTGCGTGGCGCGCCGGGGCTGCTTTCGTCCACGGGCAATCCGTCAGCGGTGGTGAACTTCATTCGCAAACGCCCGACAAAGACCTTCCAGGCGAGCGGCAGCGCCCAATATGGCTCGTTCGATCACATCCGCCTCGACGCCGATGTCAGCGTGCCGCTCACCGCCGATGGCAGCATTCGCGCCCGCGCCGTCGGCGCCTATCTGGACGAGGACAGCTATCTCGACCGCTACAGCCTGCGCCGCTGGACCGGCTATGGCATTGTCGAAGCAGACCTATCGCCGCGGACGACGCTGACGCTCGGCTATGGTCATCAGGATCACCAGAGCCGGGGCGCGACATGGGGGGCATTGCCGCTCTATTATACGGACGGCACGCGCATCGACCTGCCCCGTTCCGCCAATAGCGGTCCGGACTGGGCGGGCTGGAACGTCATCGACCGGCAGATTTTCGGCGACATCGTCCATCATTTCAACAACGACTGGTACGCCAAGCTGACTGTCGTGCGCCGCGCCGTGAGCGAAGACGACAAGCTCTTCTACGTCTATAACAATCCCAGCGCCGCTTTCCCCGATGGCATCGACCCTGCGCTCAACGATCCCGCCATCGGCGGCAACGTCCGCTCCTACCCCGGCGCGTTCCGGGCGCAGACGCGCAACCTCACCATCGACGCCTATGTCGCGGGCAAGGTGGCGCTGTTCGGTCGCGAACATGATCTGATGGCCGGCGTCAACCGCAGCGCACAGCGCTATATCCAGACATCGAGCTATGATTTCAGCACGGTCGGGGTCGTCCTTCCCTTCGACGACATCTTCAACGGCAGCTTCCCCGAACCCGATTTCCCTACGGTCTATAACAGCGACTTCGCGCTCAGCAGCAATTACAATACGCGCCGCGAATCCGCCTATGGCATGATCCGGCTCAATCCGGCCGATCCGCTCAAAATCATGCTGGGCGCCAATCTGACCCACGCGACCAGCAGGGGTTTCTCCTACGCCACGCTTCAGCAATATGACTGGACGCGCTTCCTGCCCTTCATCGGTGCGACCTACGACCTGGCCGGCAGCGTCAGCGCCTATGCGAGCTTCGCGACGATCTTCAACCCGCAGACCCAGACCACCGTCGACCGCCAGCTCATCGCGCCGATCAAGGGTGACAATCTGGAGGCGGGTCTTAAGAGCGAATGGTTCGGCGGCCGCCTCAACGCCAGCATTGCCGTCTTTCAGGCGCGGCAGAAGAACACGGCGGAGTCGGCCGGCTTCGATGAAACGATCGGGCAGACGGTCTATCGCGCGGTCGATGCCAGATCGCAGGGGGTCGAGTTCGAATTCGCCGGTATGATCGCGCCGGGGCTTCAGGCGACCGGCGGCTACACGATCATGCGCATCCGAGGCGAGAATGACGAAGCCGTTCGGACGTTCGTGCCGCGTCAGCTTGGCCGCCTCAACCTCACCTACTCCCCGCCCGCTCTCTCCGCGCTGAAGATCGGCGCAGCAGTGCAGTATCAGACGAAAATCTATCTGGAGTCGGGCACGCTGTCGGTCACGACCGGCCAGCCGATCCGCATCACTCAGCCGAAATATGCGCTGCTCGACCTGCTCGCCAGCTACAAGCTCACCGAAAAGGTGCAGGTCAGCGTGAACCTCAAAAATGTAACCAATGCCAAATATCTGACCGCGCTGAATTACGATCAGGGCTATTATGGCGCCCCGCGCACCGTGCTCGGCACGATCAGCCTGCGTTACTGAAGGAGCCGGAACATGACGGGCGCAGGGCAGAGATGGGTTCGCGTGGCGCTGGCCGGGCCGGGCGCCATCGTCGTCGCGCTCGTCATGATGGCGGGCATGGCGCTGTGGCTGCCGGGCGGCGCTGCGGGGATCGACAATCTGGTCCTGCCGCTAGTGCTGGTCCCGCTGATCTGGGCCGCGCTCTTCTTTCATGCCTGCCTCGACCGCAGACTCGGGCGCGTGGCGGTGATTGCCCTGACGCTCTTCGTCGTCCACGCAGGGCTGATCGCCAACCGGCTGCTCGATCATGACGCCGCGCAGGAGGTTCGCCGATGATCCATCTCCCCAAAGATGAGACCAAGGCGATGGTCGCCGTGCATGGCTGGTCGGGTATATTGCTCGGCCTGCTGCTCTATGCCGTGGTGCTGACCGGCACCGCCGCCGTCTTCGCCGAAGAGATCGGCGCATGGTCGGCGGGGCATGTCGCGACGCAGTCCGCCTTCCAGCGCCCTGTTGGCGATGCCCTGCGCCGGCTGGGCGCGCAGACGCCGGAGAAATATCATGAGGGCGTCGACCTGTTTGAAGTCGGCGATCATGACATGGGCCTGTTCTTCCACCGGCATGAGATGGATCGTGGCGAAGTCGTCGCGCGCGGCATCTTCTATATCGTCGGCAAGGATGGCAGGACCATCCACCGGCAGGAGGGCACGAGCGAGGATGTCTATGGCGCGCGCAACGACAATGCGCTGGGCGCCTTTCTGGTGGATACCCATGTGCGCCTGCACGTCCCTAACCCGTGGGGGCTGCTGCTGACGGGCATATTGGGGCTGTCGATGCTGGTGGCGGCGGTCTCCGGCCTGCTGATCCATCGTCATCTCTTCAAGGACATTTTCACCCTGCGCCGCAGGGGCAGCCCGGTGCTCGCCCATCGCGACCGGCACAGCGTGGCGGGCACATGGAGCCTGCCCTTTGCCTTCATCCTGGCCTTCACCGGCAGCTTCTTCTCCTTCTTCGGCACCGTCGGCATGCCGGTTGTGGCGATGGCGGCGTTCAACGGCAATGTTCAGGCGCTTCAGGATGCGGTCTACGGCAATCCCGGCAAGCCCGATCCCCGCCCGGCGGCTATCGGCAATTTCGACCGGATCGCGAGCGACGCCATCGCGCGCGCAGGCGCTATCCCGACCTTCGTCACCATCGAGCATTTCGGCCGCGCCGACGCGAAGGTGACGACCTACCACCCGCCGCGCGAAGGCGCGATTGCGCCCATGTCCCTGCTCTACAATGGCGCGACAGCGGCGTTCGAGCAGGAAAAGCCGCTTCTGGGGACGAAGCCGTCCGCCGGGGGCACGCTGGCGGCGATCATGTCGCCGCTACATTTCGGCAACTTCGCGGGCGTCCTGTCCAAAGCCGTATGGTTCGGCCTTGGCTTCGCCATGTGCTACGTCACCTATACCGGCATGACGCTGTGGCTGGCGCGCCGTCGCGGCGAAGCGCGCTCACTCGACTGGCTGGAGCGGAGCAATATCGTCGTCGCGCTCGGCCTGCCCTTCGCACTGGCTACATCGGCGGCGGCGTTCCTGATGACCATGCGCGCGGGCGAAGCGATATGGTGGACGCCTGCGGGATTTCTCATAGGCTGCGCGCTCGCCGTCCTTGCGGGCATCGTCGCACCGACCGCTGACAGGCTCGGCCTTGCGCTGCGCATCGGCACCGGCATCCTATTCTTTGCCCTCCCGCCGCTCCGACTGCTGGAGGGTGGACCGGGCTGGGGCGAAGCGTTGGCGGCGGCACAGGCCGTCATCCCCGCCCTCGATCTGGCGTTTCTCGTCGCGGGCGCATGGGCCTGCCTGCCGCTGATGGCGATGCGCCAGAGCCGCCGCGCTGCTACCACGCTTCAGGCAGCCGAATGATGACCGGCTTGACGCTCATCCCGCTCGCCCTATCGACCGCGTTCATCCTCTGGCTCAGCCTTGGTGATCCCAAGCGCCGCCGCGCGGAAAAGCTGGCGAGCGGAGGTCACTCCCCTGCCCTGCGCCGGGCGCTGGCTCTGGGCGCGATGCTGCCCGGCATCGCCATCGCGGCGTGCGGCGACGCTGCGGCCTTCCTCATCTGGCTGGGCGGCTGCGCAGTGATCGGCTGGATCGTCGCGCTCGCCCTGTCGCAACTCGCCCGTCAGCCCGGCGACTGACGTCCCGCCGCCAGCACCGGTGCGAAGGCCGCGACCCCGGCCTTCGGCCCATCTGGATGCGCCCAGACCGCGCTGCTCACCGCCAGAAAATCCGCCCCGGCGGCCACCAGCGGCGCGGCGTTCTGCGCGGTGATCCCTCCGATGGCGACGCAGGGCAGTTCGAACAGCGTCGTCCACCATCCGAGGATGGACGGATCGGGCCGATGGATCGTTTCCTTGGTCGCGGTAGGATAGAAAGCGCCGAACGCGACATAGTCCGCCCCCGCCTCGCCCGCTTCCATCGCCAGATGGCGGCTGTCATGACATGTGACGCCGATCTGCACCTTTGGCCCCAGCAGCGCCCGCGCATCCTTTGGACTGCCATCGCCCTGCCCCAGATGCACGCCGTCCGCGCCCAGCTTTTTGGCCAGCGCCGCGCTGTCATTGATGATGAAAGCCACTTCCCGCTCGGCGCAAAGCCGCTGCAACGGCTCCGCCGCCCGCGCGACCGCGTCCTCGTCCAGACCCTTGAGCCGCAACTGGAACGCCGCCACATCCCCGCCCTCGAAAGCGGCGCGAAGCTGATCGGTGAAGCGCTCGTCAATGACGGGCGGTGAAATCAGGTAAAGCTGGCAGGCGGGGCGAAAGCCCTGCTCGAACTGGTCGGCGAAATGCGGGTCGAGCGCCAGTTCCTCATCGGTGAAATTGGTCATGCGCGCCTTATAGAGGCTTGGACGCGCACGCCAAGAAAAAGGCGGAGCGGCTCGCCGCCCCGCCTCTTGCGTCCTTTATGCCGCGACCGGCTGCTTGGCGGTCGATGCGCCGTGGATCTCGTCGATCGCCTCGCCCAGCGACGCGTTGAACTCGTCATCGCTCATCTGGTGGCGCAGGTCGTTCAGCAGCGCGCGACTGAAGCTGGCGATAATGCCGCGATTCTTCGCCAGTTCCGCGCACGCCTCGGTGCGGCTGAACCCGCCCGACAGCGCAACCACACGCAGCACCTTGGGATGATCGACCAGCGGATCGAACAGACCGGCCTTTGCGGGCAGCGACAGTTTCAGCATCACCTGCTCGCCCTCGGGCAGCGCGTCGAGATTCCTGAGAATTTCCTCCAGCAGGATCGCGTCGGCTTCCGCGCGCTCGGGCGACTTGATGTTCACTTCCGGCTCGATGATCGGCATCAGCCCACCGGCCAGCACCTGACGCCCCACCTCGAACTGTTGTGCCACAACGGCAGCAATGCCTTCGCGGTTGGCGAGGTTGATGACCGAACGCTCCTTTGTGCCGAATACGCCCAGACCCTTGGCGCGGGCGAGCAGCGTGTCGAGACCGGGATTGGGCTTCATCAGTTGCACGCCGTTGGCTTCATCCTCCAGACCCTTGTCGATTTTGATGAAGGGCACGACGCCGCGCTCGATCAGCGCCTGTGGCGTCGGCTTGCCATCGACGGTGCCGTCCATGGTCCGCTCGAACAGGATCGCGCCCAGCACCTTGTCGCCGGTGAAGACGGGCGCGGTGATGATGCGGCTGCGCATTGCGTGGATAAGGCCGAACATTTCCTCCTCATCGGTCCACGCGCCTTCCTCGATGCCATAGCCCTTCAGCGCCTTGGGCGTCGAACCGCCGCTCTGGTCGAGTGCGGCGATGAAGCCGTTCCCTTCGGCGATCTTGCTCTTCATATCCTGATCCAGCATCTGCACATACCTTCTTGAAAGATAAGGATACCGCCCCTGTGGCAGCGTCCGGTGATGAAGCGCCACGCCGCCCTCTCCAAGCAGGCGGCGGCAGCGCCGGGACGGAGCGTCAGGCCTGTAGCGCCTTGACCCCCGGCAGTTCCTTGCCTTCCATCCATTCGAGGAAAGCGCCGCCTGCGGTGGACACAAAGCTGAAATCGTCCGCAACGCCGGCGTGGTTCAGTGCCGCGACAGTATCGCCGCCCCCGGCGACGGAGGTCAACTGCCCTTCCTTCGTCAGCGCAGCCGCGGTTTTCGCCAGCGCCACCGTGGCGGCATCGAACGGCGCGATCTCGAACGCGCCGAGCGGGCCGTTCCACACCAGCGTCCGGCAATTCTTGAGCGCGTCGCCCAGCGCTTCCACCGCCGCCGGTCCCACGTCGAGTATCATCTCGTCCTCGGCAACTTCATGGACGTTGCAGGTCCGCAGCGACGGCGGATTGGCCGCAAATTCCTTCGCCACCACCACGTCATAGGGAAGATGGATCGTGCAGCCCGCCGCTTCCGCCTTGTCGAAGATCGCCTCGGCGGTGTCCGCCAGATCCTTTTCGCACAGCGATTTGCCGACATCGACGCCGCGCGCGTAAAGGAAGGTGTTGGCCATGCCGCCGCCGATGATGAGGTGATCGACCTTCGCAACGAGGTTGTTGAGCACGTCGAGCTTGGTCGAAACCTTCGCGCCGCCCACGACCGCCGCGACCGGCGTCACCGGCTCACCAAGCGCCGCCTGCAACGCGTCCAGTTCCTTTTCCATCGACCGCCCGGCAAAGGCAGGCAGCTTGTGCGCCAGCCCCTCGGTCGAGGCATGGGCGCGGTGTGCCGCGGAAAAGGCGTCATTGACGTAAAGATCGCCGATCGCCGCCATCGCATCGGCCAGCGCGGGATCGTTCTTTTCCTCGCCGGGATGGAAGCGGGTGTTCTCCAGGATTGCGACATCGCCGTTCCGCATCACCTTGATGCCGTCCACGGCGGCTTCGCCCTGGCAGTCGGGAATGAACTGCACGTCGCGACCCAGCACGGCGGACAGCGGACGCGTGATCTTGGAAAGCGAATATTCCGGGTTCTTCTGCCCCTTGGGCCGTCCGAAATGCGCAAGGATCAGCACCTTGGCCCCCCGATCCGCCAGTTCCAGCACGGTGGGCATCGCCGCGCGCAGGCGGGTGTCGTCGCTGACCGATCCGTCCTGCATCGGCACGTTCAGATCCTCGCGCACCAGCACCACCTTGCCGGCGATGTCGCCCATGTCATCGAGAGTCTTGAACGGCTTGGTCATGCGTCTTCCCCTATACAAAGTTTCCGTTCGGGCTGAGCGAAGTCGAAGCCCTCCACTGAGCGGAGCGAAGTGGCTTCGCTCCGCTCAGCCGAGCCCTTCGACTTCGCTCAGGGCGAACGGGTTTATGGGCGTTTTACAGGAACTTCGCCATCACACCCGTGGTGTCGATCATGCGGTTCGAGAAACCCCACTCATTGTCATACCAGCTCAGCACCCGAACCAGTGTGCCGTCGATGACGGCGGTTTCCAGGCTGTCCACGGTCGAGCTGCGCGCGTCGCCATTATAGTCGATCGACACCAGCGGTTCGTCCGAATAGCCGAGCACGCCCTTGAGCGGGCCGTTTTCCGAAGCAGCCTTGAGCAGGCCGTTCACTTCGTCCCTGGTCGTCGCTTTCTTCGCGATGAACTTCAGGTCCACGACCGAGACGTTGGGAGTCGGCACGCGCACCGACGAGCCGTCGAGCTTGCCCTTGAGTTCGGGCAGAACTTCGCCGACCGCGCGGGCAGCGCCGGTGGTGGTCGGGATCATCGACAGGGCCGCGGCGCGGGCGCGACGCATGTCCTTGTGCAGCTGGTCCAGCGTGTTCTGGTCGTTGGTGTAGCTGTGGATCGTGGTCATGAAGCCCTTTTCGATGCCGATCGCATCGTGAAGGACTTTCGCCAGCGGCGCGAGGCAGTTGGTGGTGCAGCTCGCGTTCGAAATGATGATGTCATCGGCGGTCAACTGGTCATGGTTGACGCCGAACACCACGGTGCGGTCGACATTCGTGCCGGGAGCCGAGATCACGACGCGCTTGGCGCCTGCGGTCAGATGCGCGCTCGCCTTCGCCTTGTCGGTGAAGATGCCGGTGCATTCGAGAGCGATGTCCACGCCCTGCGCGGCGTGCGGCAGGTTCGCGGGATCGCGCTCGGCGGTCACGGCGATGCGCTTGCCGTCGATCACCAGCGCGTCGCCATCGACGCTGACGTCGCCCGCCCAGTTGCCGTGCACGGAATCGCGCTTGAACAGCAGCGCGTTGGACTGCGCGTCGCCCAGATCGTTGATGCTCACCAGTTCCAGATCATGATCGGTGCGCGAAAGAATGGCGCGCGCGACCAGGCGGCCAATGCGTCCGAAACCGTTAATTGCTACCTTCGTTGCCACTGCACTAGCCTCCTTAGGTGTGGGGTATGTTCAATCTTTGAGAGCGGCCGCGATCTGCGGCGCGATCCTGGCGGCGGTCAGGCCGAAATGGTCGTAGAGCGCTTCGGCCGGGGCCGATGCGCCGAAGCTGTCGATGCCGAACCGCAGGCCCGCGATGCCCGTATAGCGCTCCCAGCCGAAGGTCGTCCCCGCCTCGATCGACGCGCGCAGCACATGGTGCGGCAGCAGATCGTCCTTGTAGGCCGCGTCCTGCGCTTCGAAATGCGCCCAGCTCGGCATGGAAACGACATCCGCGCCGATGCCCTGCTCTTCCAGCAGCTTGGCCGTGTCGACCGCGATCTCGACCTCGGAACCTGTAGCGATCAACACCACCTTGCGCTCCGCGGTCGCGGCAACGAGGCGATAGGCGCCCTTCGCCGACAGATTCTCGCTCTTCTCCGTTCGCAATTGCGGCAGGTTCTGGCGGGTCAACGCCAGCACGGACGGCCCGGTCGCATCCTTCAACGCCAGTTCCCAGCATTCCGCCGTCTCGACCACATCGGCGGGGCGGTAGACGTCGAGGTTCGGGATCATGCGCAGCGACATGACATGCTCTATTGGCTGGTGGGTGGGACCGTCTTCGCCAAGGCCGATGCTGTCATGCGTCAGCACATGGATCACGCGCTGCTGCTGGAGCGCGGCAAGGCGGATGCCGCCGCGCATATAGTCGGAAAAGACGAGGAAGGTGCCGCCATAGGGTATCACCCCGCCATGCAGCGCCATGCCGTTCATCGCGCACGCCATGCCGAATTCGCGAATGCCGTAATAGACATAACGGCCGCTATAATCGTCGGCCGTCAGAGGACCGGTCGACTTGGTCTTGGTGTTGTTGGAGCCGGTAAGGTCGGCCGAACCGCCCAGCGTTTCGGGCAGCAGGTCGTTGATCGCACCCAGCGCCAGCTCGCTCGCCTTGCGGGTGGCGACCTTCTGCGGCGCGGCGATCAGGCTGTCGATATAGGCGTCGAGCGAGAAATCGGCAGGCAGATCGCCCGCCATGCGCCGCGACAGTTCCGCGCCCTTGTCGCTCGCCGCCAGACGGCTTTCCCACGCCGAGCGAACGCCCGCACCCCTGGCTCCTATCGCCTTCCATGCGGCAGCGATGTCCTCGGGAATGACGAAGGGTTCGGCGCTCCAGCCCAGAAACTCGCGCGCGGCGGCGACTTCCGCCTCGCCCAGCGCGGAGCCGTGGACGCCCGAAGTGCCCGCCTTGTTGGGCGCGCCATAGCCGATCTTGGTCGCGCAGGCGATCAGGCTCGGGCGCGGATCGGCCAGCGCTTCGTCGATGGCGCGGCGCACGTCCGCCACGTCATGCCCGTCGCACGACACAACATGCCATCCGGTCGCGGCATAGCGCGCCCGCACATCCTCGCTGCTCGACAGCTCGACCGCGCCGTCGATGGTGATCTTGTTATCGTCCCACAGCACGTTGAGGCGGCCGAGCTTCAGATGCCCCGCAAGGCCGATGGCCTCATGGTTGATGCCTTCCATCAGGCAGCCGTCGCCCGCGATCACCCAGGTGCGGTGATCGACCAGATCGTCGCCGAACTGGGCGTTCAGATGCCGCTCGGCAATCGCCATGCCGACCGCCGTGGCGAGACCCGAACCCAGCGGCCCGGTCGTCGCTTCGACACCTGCCAGCTCGAAATTTTCGGGGTGCCCGGCGCAGGGACTGTGCAACTGGCGGAAGTTGCGAATGTCCTCCATCGTCGGCCGCGCATAGCCGGTGAGATGGAGCAGCGAATAGATCAGCATCGACCCGTGCCCCGCCGAAAGGACGAAGCGGTCGCGGTCAGCCCATTTGGGCGCGCTGGGATCGAACTTCAGATAGTCCCCGAACAGCACCGTCGCCACGTCCGCCATGCCCATCGGCATTCCCGGATGGCCGCTATTGGCGGCCTGCACCGCATCCATGGACAGCGCCCGGATGGCGTTGGCGAGCGACTTTTCGGAAACGGTCATCGTGGGCGGGCGTCTTTCCTGACAAAGAGGCGTCGACGGTCGCCCGCACGCCGGCGGGCGAGTCGGGTTTCGCGATCCCTTTGTCTGGTCAGACCCCATGCGTCAACCGCGGGCCGCCCTGCGGCAGCGACAAAGCGGGACAGATCGCCGCTTTTGCCCCGCGCCGGGTTCCGCTATGCAGGGGCGCATGGCAAGCGAGCGCATGATGCAGGCGATCGGCACGCTGGAGCGTGCAGTGGCCCGGCTTGAGCAGGATGTGGACCGCCTCGGCACGGCACCGGCGGCCTCCGCGTCCGTGGATCACAGCGCGGCGCGGGCAGCGCTCCGGTCACTCGACGATCTCATCGACTCGCTGAAAGGCAGCGGCCATGGCTGAAACCACGCTCCAGATCGCTGGGCGGCATTATCCCATCCGTTGCCGCGACGGGGAGGAAGCGCAACTGGCGCATCTTTCCACACTTATCGAGGAAAAGGCGCGGCAGGCGCAGCAGGGCACGCCCGGCCTCACCGAAGTGCGCACCCTGCTGTTCGCGGCGCTGTTTCT
Source organism: Sphingobium amiense (assembly GCF_003967075.1). Taxonomy (NCBI): domain Bacteria; kingdom Pseudomonadati; phylum Pseudomonadota; class Alphaproteobacteria; order Sphingomonadales; family Sphingobiaceae; genus Sphingobium; species Sphingobium amiense. The sequence goes on along the minus strand of NZ_AP018664.1, from coordinate 1,010,774 downwards.
GGCGGACGAACTCAACGACCTGCGCCGGGAAGCGGCTGGGCGGCAGACGCAGTTGCCGCTGGAGGAAGAGGACGAACCCGCCGCCCGCGCGGTCGAAGCGCTCGCCGCCCGGATAGAAAAGCTGCGCGCAACGCTTGCCCCGCACGTCGCGGACGCCTAGATTGTGCCGTGACGGGCACTGCGCGGCACGAGCTTTAGCGAACATCCCTGAGGCGATAATCACATCCAAGGGGGCTGTCCCTGGGCGGGTTCCGGCCCGATCTACATGGTCCCCACCTGACGTTGAGGCGTCAGAGGATTTTCCAGCAAACGACCGAGGCGGTCCCGTCACCCTCACCGCCCGCTTTTCCTTCGGACCATGATGAGCGACGATCTTTCCGCCCTCGACAAGCCTGAACTGCGCAGTTTGGCGCGGCAGCGCCGCCACGCTTTCGTCGCCACGCTCGATCCGCTGGCGCATCGCCTCGCCTTCAAGGCGGTGCCTTCCCCCCTCGCCCGCCGCCTTGCCGATACGCGGGTCATCGCGCTCTATATGGGACTGGAGGACGAGGCGCCCGCGCAAAGGCTTGGCCCGCAGCTTCAGGCGATGGGGAAAACTCTTGCCCTGCCCCGCGTGCTCGACCGGCTGGGCAGCATGGACTTTCTCGCGTGGGAGCCGGACGCCCATCTTCTCCCCGGCCCCTTCGGCACCAGCCATCCCGAACCGGGCGATGGCCCCGTGACGCCCGACGCGATCATCGCGCCGTTGGTCGGCTTCGATCGCGCCATGAACCGGCTCGGGCAAGGCGGCGGCTATTATGACCGCGCCTTCGCCCGCTTTCCCGACGCGCTGCGGATCGGCCTTGCCTGGTCGGCGCAGGAGCTAGACGCCGTGCCCGCCGATCCGTGGGATTTGCCGCTCGACTTGATCCTGACAGAAGTCGAACTCATCGAAGGGACCGGCGCATGAGCATAGATCCCCGCCATTATCATGAGCCGAGCTGGCGCAAGCCCGTGGGCATGCTGGGCATCGTCGCGCTCATCGCGTTATGGGCTGTCATGGTCGGCAGCCTGTCCGGCATGATCGGCGCACTGCCCATGTGGGTTCAGGCGCCGGTCTATGTCGTGCTGGGAATCGTGTGGATCTGGGTGCTGCCGCTGCGCCGCATCCTTGCGTGGATGGAAACCGGCCGCTGGGGCTGAAATCACTTCCCTTCACAGGAAGTGGCGCGAGTGACGGGGCTCGAACCCGCGACCTCCGGCGTGACAGGCCGGCACTCTAACCAACTGAGCTACACCCGCGCATGGGCGGCATCGCTTCGGGCCTTACAGCCGCCGGAGGATGCACCTCCTTAAACCACCAAATCCACCTTCCTCCAAGGAAAGTGGCGCGAGTGACGGGGCTCGAACCCGCGACCTCCGGCGTGACAGGCCGGCACTCTAACCAACTGAGCTACACCCGCGTTCGGTGTGGAAGCGCCGTCTATGAGCGTCGGGCGGGGCTGTCAACCGTCCGTCACGCTGCTTTCCTCTTTCTCGTCATTTTCTTGACGACGCGGCACGGTCAGCGTGCCCTGCTCGAAAAGGAAACCGGCAATATCGGGCGTTCCGGCCGCCGCGACGACGGTCTGGATGATGATGAGCAGCGGCACCGCCAGCAGCGCGCCCGGCGTCCCCCACACCCATCCCCAGAAGGTGAGCGATACGAGGATCAGCAGCGGGTTCATCGTCAGCCGCCGCCCCAGCAGCATAGGCGTGATGACGTTCGCCTCGACCAGATGGAACCCGACCTGAAGCGCCGCGGGCAGTAACGCCACCCACACATCGTCAAACACCATGAGGCCGCCCAGCCCCAGCAGGACCGCCGCCAGCATCGGCCCGAAATAGGGCACGAAGTTCAGTAAAGCGACGATGCCGCCCCACATCAGCGGCGACGGCATGCCGATCACCCACAGCGCAATCGCCACCGCCAGTCCGAGGCAGAGGTTGATGACCGCGATGGTGATGACATAGGCCGATGTCGCATCGACGACATTCTGGATCACCCGCGCAACCGCCATCGCCCCGTCGAAGCTGCCCCGGCTGTTGATCGTGCGCCGCCGCAGCCGGGTCCAGCCGGCAAGGAAGAAATAGATGATGAGCAGCGCGAACACCATCTGGATGATCGCGGCGGGCGCGCTGGTCGCGGCGAACTGCAGCAGCGATCGCGGCGCTTCCACCGCCGAAGCCTGTGCCGCCGCCACCGGCCCGCTCGCCAGCATCTGCACCGTTTCATCGACGAAGCGCTGGAGGTTGGAATAAAATTGGATGACGGGCGCAAGGTTCGCCTGAATCTTCGGCAGACGCTCCGGCAGCACGCGGAACCAGTCGGTCGCGGGCACGATGATGAGCACCAGCGCCGTGTTGGCGACCAGCAGGAAACCCGCGACCGCGATCAGCCCCGCCAGTCCCGAAGGAATGCCGCGCCGCTCCATCCATTCCAGCAGCGGCACCAGCGCGATGGCGATCACCAGCGCGGCGGTCAGCGGCAGGAAGAACTCCGCCCCCGCCCGCAGCGCGAACGGCAGCGCCAGCGCAAGCCCAATGCCCGAAGACAGCGCGATCGACGCCAGCAGCCTGTCCCGCCGCCGGTTGATCTCCTGCAAATCCTGTTGGGCCAGGCCCGGCGATTCCCTGTTCACGCGCCAGATGTGCGCGGGTTGGGCCGCATCGTCAATTCGCGATGCGCCGGTGCGAACACGGCAAACCGGCGCTTAACCAAATCTTGGTCAACCGCCGCTATCCTGCGCCGAACAGGTTGGGGAAGGACATGAAGCGCGTATCTCTGGCGGTTGCCGCCGCATTGCTCTGCACGGCGGCAGAAGGCGCGCCGTCTCCCGTCCGGCTCGACACGCAGATGTTCGTCGAGCGCGTCGGTGCGGACATTAACGGCCGCCCCCGCCGCACTCTTGTTCCGGTGGATCAGGCGGCGCCGGGCGACAGCGTCATCGTTATCCTGAACTGGCGCAACGGCGGAACGCGGCCCGTCCGCGCCTTCACCCTCCGCCGCTCAGCCCTGCGTGGCGCAACGCCCGACCTCAATGACCCTGCTCTGCTCGTATCGGTCGATGGCGGCGCGCGCTGGGGCCGGTTCGACAGCCTCTGGCTGCCCACCCCGCTGGGCGGCATCCGACGCGCTTTGCCGCAGGACGTGACGCATATCCGCTGGACCCTGCCCGATCCGGTCTCGCCAGGCGGCGCAGCGCGGATGAGCTACCGCGCCACGCTGCGCTGATCCTTCAGTCCACGAAGAGAAACGCAGGCGCCTCCAGCCGCTTCTTCACCGCCTGAACGAAGCTCGCCGCGTCCCAGCCATCGACGACGCGATGATCGCAACTGATCGACAGGTTCATCAGCTTCGCCGCGACGACCTCCTTGCCGCGGAACACCGGGCGCTCGATCACCCGGTTGGGACCGATGATGGCGACTTCGGGCCGGTTGATGACCGGCGTCGTCGCAACGCCGCCCAGCGGCCCCAGCGACGTCAGCGTCAGCGTCGATCCGCTCAGTTCCTCCGACTTGGCCTTGCCCGCCCGCGCCGCTTCGGCGAGCCTGCGGATCTCACTTGCCAGTTGCCAGACATTGCGATCCTGCGCATCGCGGATCACCGGCACCATGAGGCCGGCATCGGTCTGCGTAGCGAGGCCCAGATGCACAGAGCCGTGCCGGGTCACCACACCCGCCTCATCGTCATAGCGCGCATTCAGCATCGGAAAGTCGGGCAGCGTCTTGCAGATTGCGACGATCAGCAGCGGCAGCATGGTGAGCTTGGGCCGATCCCCCCGCCCGTCATTAAGCTGTTCGCGCAGCGCTTCCAGCGCCGTGACGTCGATCTCCTCGACATAGGTGAAGTGCGGAATATGCCGTTTCGACGCCGCCATATTCTCCGCGATCCGGCGGCGCATCCCGATCACCTTGACCTGCTCGTCCGCGCGCCGCGCCGACCGCCCGGCGGGGACATAACCTTGGCCCGCCCCGTAGAGCAGATAGGCGTCGACATCGGCATGGCGGATGCGGTCCCCGGTCGGTTTCACCTGCGAAAGGTCGATCCCCAGTTCCTTAGCCCGCGCGCGAACGGCGGGGGAAGCGAGAACCGGCTCCTCCGCCGCCACAGCGGGGGCCGGAGTGGGCGCGGATGCCGGTTCAGGCTCTGGCGCAGGCGGAGCGGATGACGCCGCCGCTTCCTCGACCAGCGCCTCGCCCGGCGTTTCTGCCTCGATCGTTTCCACAGAAGGCGGCGGCGCGGCGCCGACATCGCCCTCCACCTCGATCTCGACCAGCATCGACCCGATGGCGACCTGATCGCCCGGCTCGCCTGCAAGGCGCACGATGGTGCCGGAAACCGGCGTCTCCATCTCGACGGTCGCCTTGTCGGTCATCATGTCGGCGATGGGCTGGTCTTCCTCGACCCGGTCCCCCACCTTGACATGCCAGCCGACGATTTCTGCCTGCGCGATGCCTTCGCCGATGTCCGGCAGCTTGAATATGAACAGCGCCATGACGCTTTAGTCCTTCATGATCTTGGTGATGGCTTCGCGGATGCGCACGGGGCCGGGGAAATAGGCCCATTCCAGACTGTGTGGATAGGGCGTGTCGAAACCGGTGACGCGCTCGATGGGCGCTTCCAGATAATAAAAGCAGCGTTCCTGCACCTGCGCCAGCAGTTCCGCGCCAAAGCCGCTGGTGCGCGTCGCCTCATGCACGATCAGGCAGCGCCCGGTCTTGCGCACCGACTCCTCGATGGCTTCGATGTCGAGCGGCACCAGCGTGCGCAGATCGACGATCTCCGCATCGACACCCATCGCCGCGACCGTATTTTCGACCACATGCACCATCGTGCCGTAGCACAGGATGGTAAGCGCCCCGCCCGCCCGCGCGGTTCGGGCCTTGCCCAGCGGTATCCTGTAATATCCTGTCGGCACCTGCGCGTCGGGGTGCCCCGCCCAGCTCTTCGCCGGGGTATCGTAATGGCCGTCGAACGGGCCATTATAGATACGCTTCGGCTCGAAGAAGATTGTCGGATCATTATCCTCGATGGCGGCGATCAGCAGCCCCTTGGCGTCATAGGGGGTCGAAGGAATCACCGTCTTCACGCCCGACACATGGGTGAAGATGCCTTCGGGCGACTGGCTGTGCGTCTGCCCGCCGAAGATGCCGCCGCCGAAAGGCGACCGCACCGTCATCGGCGATATGAACTCGCCCGCCGAACGGTAACGCAGCCGCGCCGCCTCGCTCACCAACTGGTCGAGCGCGGGATAGATATAATCGGCGAACTGGATTTCCGGCACCGGGCGCAGGCCATAGGCGCCCATCCCCACTGCCACCCCGATGATGCCGCATTCGGTGATGGGCGTATCGAACACGCGGTTCTTGCCATATTTCTGCTGAAGCCCCGCCGTCGCACGGAACACCCCGCCGAAATAGCCGACATCCTCGCCCATCACGACCACATCGGGATCGCGATCCATCATCACATCCAGCGCGCTGTTGATCGCCTGGATCATGTTCATCTGCTGCGTGTCGGCGCGGGCCTCGTCCTGCGTTATGATGGTGCTCACGGCATCGGTTTCGTTCGTTTCGCTCACAGGCCAGCCGCCTTCCATTCGTCGAGCATCTGCTGCTTCTGTTCCTGAAGATGCCAGGGCATCTCCTCGAACACGTCCTCGAACATGCTTTCCATCGGATGATGCAGGCCGTGGCCCAATATGCCGTTCTTCTCCGCCTCGCGCGCGGCATCGCGGACCAGTTCGGCCAGTTCCCTGTCCATCGCCGCGTGCCGTTCCTCGTCCCAGATACCGATGGCGATGCAATGCTGCTTCAGCCGCGCGATCGGGTCGCCAAGCGGCCACAGGCTGCTTTCTTCGGCGGAGCGATAGGCGGTCGGATCGTCGGACGTGCTGTGCCCTTCGACGCGATAGGTGAAATGCTCGATCAGCGTCGGCCCGCCATTGGCCCGCGCCCTGTCGGCGGCCCAGCGCGTCGCGGCATAGACCGCCAGCACGTCATTGCCGTCGACGCGCAGGCCCGCGATGCCATAGCCGACGGCGCGCGCGGCAAAAGTCGTCGATTCGGCTCCCGCGAAACCTGAAAAGCTGCTGATAGCCCACTGGTTATTCACGATATTCATGATGACCGGCGCACGGTATACGCTGGCGAAGGTGCAGGCGGAATGGAAGTCGCCTTCCGCCGTCGATCCTTCCCCGCACCATGTTGCCGCGATCCGCGTATCGCCTTTGGCGGCGCTCGCCATCGCCCAGCCGACCGCCTGCGGATATTGGGTCGTCAGATTGCCCGAGATGGAGAAAAATCCCGCATCCCGCGCCGAATACATGATCGGCAACTGGCGGCCCTTCAGCCGGTCGCCCTTGTTGGAATAGATCTGGTTGATCATGTCGACGAGCGGCCAGTCCCGCGCGATCAGGATGCCCTGCTGGCGATAGCTGGGGAAGCACATGTCGTCGCGTGCCAGCGCCAGCGCCGCGCCGATGGACACAGCCTCCTCACCCGTCGACTTCATGTAAAAGCTGGTCTTGCCCTGCCGCTGCGCCCGGAACATGCGCCCGTCGAACGCCCGCGTCAGCGCCATGGCGCGCAGCATTTTCAGCAGCGTTTCCGGCGGCAATTTGGGATTCCACGGGCCTGCCGTCTGCCCGTCTTCGTCCAGCACGCGCACCAGCCCATAGGCCAGATCGCGCATGTCTGCAGGCGCTGCCGCCTCGTCGGGACGCGGCTGTGCGCCGACCGGCGGTATCTCGAAATGGGTGAAGTCCGCCGCCTCGCCCGGTCGCGCAGGCGGTTCTGGAACGTGCAGCTTCAAAGGCGGCAGGTTTCGCGCGCCCTGCCCTTCGCCGCTGTCAAACCCCGTGGGATCGCTCATCCTCGCTCCTATGATGCAGTGCAATAATATTGCTTACGGCAATTATTAAATTACAACGGAGAGAAAGGCAAGCGTTACTGACCCAATTTATCCTGTTTACCTGTCTACGTCGCCGTTGCGTTCAGACCGCGACCGGTGCCGAAATATGGCTTTGCGGCGCATAATTCGTCACTTCAAAATCCTCGATCCGATAGTCGAAAATGTTTGAAGGCCGCCGATTGATCCGCAGCTTTGGCGCACCGGCGGGGACGCGGCTCAACTGCTCCTCAACCAGATCGGCATGGTTGAGATACAGGTGCACGTCGCCCCCCTGCCAGACCGCCTCGCCCGGCTCCAGCCCGGTCTGCTGCGCCAGCATCCGCGTCAGCATCGACAGGCCGAAGATGTTGAACGCGAAGCCCAGCCCCAGATCGCAACTGCGCTGGAACAGCAGCCCGTTGAGCCGCCCGTTCGCCACCTGAAACTGATAAGTCATATGACATGGCGGCAACGCCATGTTCGGCACCTCCGCCACGTTCCATCCGGTAAAGAGCAGCCTGCGCGACCCCGGCGTGGCACGGATCGCCTCAACCAGTTCCGCGATCTGGTTCCGCCCCTTTTCCGCCCTGCGGTAAAGACCGTCTCCCGCCGGTTCATATACCGGCCAGTTCACCCACTGCGCGCCATAGACCGGCCCCAGATCGCCCCAGCGCGCTGCGAAATCCGCGTCCTCCACGATCCGCGCTTCGAACGCGTCCCGGTCGATGTCCTCCCCCGTCGCGCGGCGATAGGCGTCGAGCGGCCAGTCGGTCCAGATATGGACGCCCTGCCGCACCAGTTCGCGGATGTTGGTGTCGCCGGTCAGGAACCACAGCATCTCCCGTGCCGCCACCTTCCAATAAACGCGCTTGGTGGTCAGCAGCGGCACCGCGTCGTCGGCCAGAGAGAAACGCATCGTCGCACCCAGGATCGACCGGGTGCCGACCCCCGTGCGGTCGATCCGCTCGTCGCCATGACGCCAGATGTGCCGCATCAGGTCGAGATATTGCTGCTCATAATGGGGGCTGGTCGTCAAAAACATCATCCTGCGCTGGCGAGTCCTCCTCACCGATGTAGCGAAGCGGAGCGGCGGGGCCAACGCCCCTGTCATTGCGGACCCAATCGCAGGAGAATACTCCGTTTCGGATCTTTTTGAGGCTCGTCTTTTCAATGACTTGCTGGCCTAATCCACGCATGCAGGTGCCGGACCCCCACCCGATGCTCGCCGTCCTCGACGCGGCGTGGCGCCCCCAGCGGATGGTTCCGCTGGATGCCGGCTGGCAGGGCGCGCTGATGCGGCTGATGATGGATGAGGAAAGCTGGGTCGCGATCATCCAGCGCCGCGCGTCCACGCTCTCCCCCGCCCCCCGCGCCGCCGATCTCATGCTCACCCGCTCGCTCTTCCGCAGCCTGCATCCGCTTGGCATCGGCCTTGCCGATCATGTCATCGAAGCGGGGCATGACCGCTTCAGCTTCCGCACCGCCGGGCTGCTCTGACAGGCCCGCCCCAAAAAAAGCGCGATGCCCGCTTGCCAGCCCGTCACCCCCTCTCTATAGGCGCACTCCTGCCTCGCGGGGCCGCCCAACAAGCGGCTCTGGCATCGGTCGGGGAATAGCTCAGCCTGGTAGAGCACTGTCTTCGGGAGGCAGGGGCCGGAGGTTCGAATCCTCTTTCCCCGACCACATTTCTTCTTGCGCGTCCGCCGGAACCACCACGCACTCCATGCGCTTGTGGATAAACGGAGGACGCCATGCAGAACACACAGCCGGACGACGCGCCCCACATCAGCAAGGTCGACGCGCGCAGCGGATCGCGCTCGAAGCTCAACCGCAATGTGCTGGCGATCAGCCTCGTGCTCGTCATCCTCGTGATGCTGGTGGTGGTGGGATCGGGATTTCTCTCGACCGACCGGTCCGGCGCAGACCGGGTGAATGCGCAGAACGGCGCGGTCGCCAACGTCAGCCAGCCCTGACATCGGCCATCGCCGAGCGGAGTTAAATCGTCCGCCTCCGCTGTTCGCTGTTACGCGCCCGAACTCTGCCCAGACCTTTTCGACAGATGACATGTATCGAAAGGTCGGGGAGCATTGCTTTGCAATCGTAAAAGTTGTTTGACCCTGCCCCGGCGGGCGGCGATGATCTGCCATATCAATCGGATATGGCGGCCCGGCCGTATCCCGGCAAAAATCGACCCGCGCCATGCGGGCATCTCAGGCAGGAGACACAGCCTTGCACAGACGCGATTTTCTGGCCCTTGGGGCCGCAGGCATCGGCGGGCTTGCGCTGCCGTCCATGTTCGGGCGCGTCATCGCCGCCGAGGAACTGAACAGCGCCCTCCCCGTCGCCTTCAAGAAGCAGTTGGCGGACGCCGCGATGAACAGCGCGAAGAGCGCGGGCGCGACCTATTGCGACGTGCGCGTCGGCCGCTACCTGCGCCAGTTCGTCATCACGCGCGAACGCAATGTCGAAAATATTGTCAACACCGAATCGACCGGCGTCGGCATCCGCGTCATCGCCAACGGCGCATGGGGCTTTGCCGCCACCAACGACCTGACGCCGGACGCGGTGGCGAAGGCAGCGACCGAAGCCGTCGCCATCGCCAAAGCCAACGCACCGGGCCAGAGCGCTCCGGTCCAGCTCGCTCCGGCAAAGGGCGTGGGCGAAGTCAGTTGGCGCACGCCCCTCGTCAAAAACAGCATGACCGTGCCGATCAAGGACAAGGTCGATCTGCTCATGGGCGTCAACGCCGCCGCGCTGGACGCGGGCGCGAGCTTTATCCGATCCATCCTCTTCCTCGTCAACGAACAGAAATATTTCGCCAGCACCGACGGCAGCTACATCGACCAGGACGTGCACCGCATCTGGGCGCCGATCGAAGTGACCGCGGTGGACAAGGCCAGCGGCAAGTTCCGCACCCGCGAGGGACTGTCCGCGCCGATGGGCATGGGGTTTGAATATCTCGACGGCGCGGCGAGCGGCAAGACCGTGCTGCCCAACGGCGTCACCGTCTACGGCAACAGCTACGACATGAAGGAAGACGCCGTCGCCGCCGCCAAACAGGCGCAGGCGAAGATCAAGGCGACCTCCGTCAAGCCCGGCAAATACGACCTCGTGCTCGATCCGTCGCACACCTGGCTCACCATCCATGAATCGGTCGGCCACCCGCTCGAACTCGACCGCGTGCTCGGCTACGAAGCCAATTATGCGGGCACCAGCTTCGCCACGATGGACAAGCTGCAGGCCCATTTCCAATATGGCAGCGACAAGGTGAACATCGTCGCCGACAAGACCCAGCCCGGCAGCCTCGGCGGGGTCGCCTATGACGATGAAGGCATCAAGACAAAGAAGTGGGATCTGATCCGCGACGGCAAGCTGGTCGGCTATCAGGCGATCCGCGATCAGGCCCATATCGAAGGCAAGAAGGAATCGGACGGCTGCGCCTATGCCGATAGCTGGTCCAACGTGCAGTTTCAGCGCATGGCCAACGTCAGCCTGGAACCGGGCAAGCAGAAAATGAGCGTCGCCGACATGATCGCCAATGTCGAGGACGGCATCTACATCATCGGCGACGGCAGCTTCTCCATCGACCAGCAGCGCTACAACGCCCAGTTCGGCGGGCAGCTCTTCTACGAGATCAAGAACGGCAGGATCACGCAGCAGATCGAGGATGTCGCCTACCAGATCCGCACGCCCGAATTCTGGAACGCATGCGCCGGAGTCTGCGACGCCAGCGACTATCGGCTCGGCGGCTCCTTCTTCGACGGCAAGGGCCAGCCCGCTCAGGTATCCGCCGTGTCGCACGGATCGTCGACCGCGCGCTTCAACGGCATCAACGTCATCAACACCGCCCGCTCGCTCGGCTGACAGACCGTTTCAGGAGACAGATAGATGAGCATCCTTCCCGAAGCGCAGGCCAAGGCGATTCTGACCAAGGTTCTTGGCTTTTCCAAGGCGGACGAATGCACCGCCCAACTGACCGGCAACACACGCGGCAATATCCGCTTCGCCCGCAACGACGTATCGACCGCAGGCATCACCGACGATATCGAGCTTCAGGTGCAGGTCGCCTATGGCAAGCGCGTCGGCATTGCCACCATCAACCAGTTCGATGACGCCGCGCTCGAACGAGTCGTGCGACGGGCCGAAGAACTGGCGAAGCTGGCGCCGGAAAACCCGGAATTCATGCCCGCCGTTCCCAAGCAGACCTACATGAAGACCGACACGTTCAGCGCTTCGACCGCTGGCATAACGCCCGCTTACCGCGCGAAGGTCGCCGCCGAATCCATCGCCCCCTGCCGCGCCGAAAAGCTCGTCGCGGCGGGCTATCTGGAGGATCAGGCGGGCTTCGTCGCCTTCATGAACAGCAAGGGTAATTACGGATACCAGACCGGCAGCAGCAGCGATTATACCTGCACCGTTCGGACGGAGGACGGGCGCGGATCGGGCTGGGTCGGCCATAATGTGCAGGACGTGGCGCAATTCAGCGCGGGCGAGGACATCCGCGTCGCCATGCGCAAGGCCAGCGCATCGGCAGGCGCGCAGGCGCTGGAGCCGGGCAAATATACCGTCATCCTCGAACCCGCCGCCGCCGCCGGTCTCATCGCCTTCATGATGTTCTATTTCGACGCGCGCTCCGCCGACGAAGGCCGCAGCTTCCTGTCGAAGAAAGGCGGCGGCAACAAGCTGGGCGAGCAGGTCTATGGGCCTCAGGTCACCATGTTCACCGACCCCGCCTATCCCGGCGCGGCCATCTATCCGTGGGATTCGGAGAGCGTCGCCCGCAGGAAGATGCCAATCATCCAGAACGGCAAGCTCCTCAACATGAACTACAGCCGCTACTGGTCGCAGAAACAGGGGCGGCCCGAACAGGCTGAATTCGGCAATCTCATCATGGAAGGCGGCACCAAATCGACCGCTGACCTTATCCGCACGACCGAACGCGGCATTCTCGTCTCGCGCACATGGTATATCCGCATGGTCGATCCGCAGACGGTTTTGCTGACGGGCCTGACCCGCGACGGCACCTTCTATATCGAAAACGGGCAGATCAAATATCCGGTGAAGAATTTCCGCTTCAACGAAAGCCCGGTCATCATGCTCAACAATGTCGAGGAACTGGGCAAGCCCGTCCGCGTGAAGAGCGATGAAAGCGACATGGTGATGGTGATCCCGCCCATGAAGCTGCGCGACTTCACCTTCACCTCGCTGTCGGACGCGGTGTAAAGGGATGACGGCCGGAGGATGACGCGCGGTGACTTTCTCCGGCTGATGGCGGGCGGTCTGGCGAGCGCGATGCTCGCCCGGCCGCTGTCCGCTGCGGGCGGCTACGACTTCTGGTTCACTCGTCTTCGCTATGACTCGGGCGACTGGGACGTGGACCAGCGGACGCCGTCCAACATCATCACCTCGCTGATCGACTATACGACGCTGCGGGTGGACCCGAAGGAGCATGTGGTTCCGCTGTCGGACCCCAGGATGCTGACCGCCCCCTTCTGTTACATGGCGGGGCACAAGCTGGTCGAGTTCTCCCCCGCAGAGCGCCGCAATTTCGAACGCTATGTGCGCAATGGCGGCTTTGTCATGGTGGACGATTGCAACCATGACATAGACGGCCTCTTCGCCCGCTCGTTCGAAGCGCAGATGGGCAAGATCTTCGGCCCCAAAGCGCTGAAGCCGCTGCCCAAGACCCACGGCCTCTACCGCAGCTTCTTCAAATTCGACGGACCGCCCAACACCACGCTCGAACTGAACGGCTGGGGCGATGACCTCATCCACGATTATCTCAAGGGCATAGAGGTGAACGGACGGCTGGGCGTCCTCTACAGCAACAAGGATTATGGCTGCGAATGGGACTATGACTGGCGCAACAAACGCTTCCTCGCGGAAGACAATACGAAGTTCGCAGTCAACATCGTGATGTATGCGCTGTCGGTTTGACGATTTCCATTTCATCTGAGAATATCCCAGCAAGGGACTGAAAATGAAAGACATAACCGAATCCGAAATTCATGACCGCATCGCGCGCCTCGGCGATCTGCGCGCCGCGATCGGGCAGGCGATCGTCGGGCAGGCGGAGGTCGTCGAACAGTTGCTGATCGGCCTGCTGGCGGGCGGCCACTGCCTGCTGGAAGGCGTTCCGGGCCTCGGCAAGACCCTCCTCGTCCGCTCGCTGGGCGATGCGCTGAAACTCGACTTCCGCCGGGTCCAGTTCACCCCCGACCTCATGCCCAGCGACATCCTCGGCACCGAATTGCTGGAAGAGGACCACGGCACCGGCCATCGCAGCTTCCGTTTCCAGCAGGGTCCGGTCTTCACCAACCTCCTCCTCGCGGACGAACTCAACCGCACTCCGCCCAAGACGCAGGCCGCCCTGCTCGAAGCCATGCAGGAAAAGACGGTCAGCTACGCGGGCATCACCCACCGCCTGCCCGCCCCGTTCTTCGTGCTGGCGACGCAGAACCCGCTGGAGCAGGCAGGCACCTACCCCCTGCCCGAAGCGCAGCTCGACCGCTTCCTCCTCCACATCCGCGTGGATTATCCGACCGAAGAGGAAGAACGCGCCATCCTCGCCCAGACGACCGGCTCGGGCGGCGCGCGCGTCCCCGCCGTCATGCAGGGTGAGGAAGTGCTGGCGCTTCAGGCGCTGGTGCGCGACGTGCATCTGAGCGACGATCTCCTCGCCTGGGTCACGCGCCTCGTCCGTGCCAGCCGTCCCGGTGACATGGCTCCCGAGGACATCCGCAAATATGTGAAATGGGGCGCCGGCCCTCGCGCCGGGCAGGCGCTCATCCTCTGCGCCAAGGCGCGCGCGCTGCTGCACGGCCGTCTCGCCGCCACGCGGGAGGACATCGCCACCCTCGCCGCACCCGTGATGCGCCATCGCCTTCTCCTCTCCTTCGCTGCCGAAGCCGAAGGACGCAGCGCTGACGATGTGGTCGCGGCGCTGGTCCGCGCCGTTCCGCTCGCCTGAATCCGCCGCGCGATGAGCGACCTGCTGCCTCCCGATGTCCGCAGCCGCCTGCGCGGCCTGCGCATCGTCACGCGCCGCGCGGTCGGCGCGCAGGGCATCGGCCTGCACCGCAGCCACAGCCGTGGCGCGGGCCTCGAATTCGCCCAGTATCGCGCCTACGAACCGGGCGATGAACTGCGGCAGATCGACTGGAAGCTCTACGCCCGCTCGGACAAATTCTTCGTCCGGGAGGCGGAGCGCGAAAGCCCCGTCGCGATCTGGACCCTGATCGACATAAGCGCCTCCATGGCGCAGGCGGACGCCGACCGGCCCGCATATTCGCGCCTCGACGCGGCAAAGGCCATGGCCGCCGCCATCGCCGAACTCGCGATGCAGCAGGGCGACCGCTTCGGCCTCGTCGCACTGGGCGATACGGGCCTCACGCTGGTTCCCGCAGCCACCGGCCTTCGCCAGCGCGACCGGGTCCGCATCGCGCTCACCGCCCTGCCTCCCGCGCGCCGCTTCGCCGATGCAGCGCAACTCGCGCCGCTCTGGGAACGGGTGGGCAGGCACGATCTCGTCCTGCTGCTCAGCGACTGTTTCGACGAAGCGGCCATAGCGCTTGCAGAAAAGCTGGCGGCGGGACGCGAAACGCTGGTGGTCGAGATGCTGACGGTGGCGGAGCGCGACTTCCCCTTCGACGGCGGCCACCGCTTCCGCGATCCGGAAACCGGCGAGGAACTGCTGGCGGATGGCCCCGCGCTGCGCGCCGACTTCCTCGCCCGCTTTGCGCAGGCGCGCGAGAACCTCCATCGACGGCTCGACAGCGCGGGCGTCGGCCATGTCGCGCACGCGCTGGACGAACCGGTCGATCTGCCGCTCCGCCGCCTGTTCGCCAAGGGCGAGGCACCCCGTTGACGATGACCCTGCTCTTCCCGCTCGGCCTTGCCGCACTGGCGGGCGTGCTGGTGCCACTCGCCATCCACATCGCCCGCCGCAGCGAGCAGAAGCTGACCGATTTCGCCGCGCTGCGCTGGCTTCGGGAAAGGCCCAGGCCCCGATCGCGCCTGCGCTTCGACGAACGGCTGCTGCTGGCCCTGCGGCTGATTCTCCTTGTTGTCGCCGCGCTGTGGCTGGCCCAGCCGGTGCTGATCGGCGCGGCGGACAGCCAGCCCTATGTCGCCGTCATTCCCGGCGCGAGCTATCACGGGAATACGAACGACCAAGTTGAAGCGCACTGGCTCGCCCCCGGCTTTCCGTCGCTCGACACCCCCCGCCCTTCCGGCAGCCTGCCGACCGCAAGCCTCCTCCGCGAACTCGACGCCACCCTGCCGCCCGGCACGCAGATCGCCATCGTCGCGCCCCCCATTCTGGACGGAGCCGATGCCGAGCGCCCCCGTCTGTCGCGACCCGTTCGCTGGCACATCACCGGGGGAGCCAGGCCCGCGCCATCCGCTCCGGTAGCACCGCCGCCGCCCATCGCCGTCCGCGCGGACGCCGCCCATCGCTCGTCCGTCCTCTACCTGCGCGCCGCAGGCGCCGCATGGGCAGCGCCGGGCGACCCCGCACAGATCGACATCGCTTCGCCATCCGCCCCACTCCCGCCGACCAGCGTCACTCTGTTCTGGATGGCGGGCGGCAGCCTGCCCGACGCTCTCCGGTCATGGGTCGCGCGCGGCGGGCATGCGGTGATCGCGTCCGATGCGCTCTGGCCTGATGATCTCACCGCCTTCCCCGTCTGGTTCGATCCGCAGGGCGGCATTCTCGCCCGCAAGGGGAAGATCGGCAGCGGGCAGTTGGTCCACCTGTCTCGTTCGCTGTCTCCATCGCAGATGCCCCTGCTGCTCGAAAGCGACTTTCCTGACCGTCTGCGCGACCTGATCGCCCCGGCGCCGCCCCCCACGCGCGTTCAGACGTCGGACTATGCGCCTCTTACCGGCGGCCCCTCGCCGCTCCCCCGGCCCGATGACCTGCGGCCGTGGCTGGCCGTGCTGATCGCCGCGCTCCTGTGCGCCGAACGCTGGATCGCGACGCGGCGAAGCCGGGCGCCAGCCCCATGACGGAGCCAGCGTCCGCATGTCTCTGGACAGCACCCGCCCGTCGCCGCGCGCTGATCGAGACAGCGGCGCTCGCCGCCCCCCTGCTGCTCGCGCTGGCCGCCATCCTCTTTCGCGTCGCTGGCCCGGTCGCAGCAGCAGTCGTTCCGATTCTCCTCTTACCTGTCGCTTTCGCTGTCGCCTTTCGCCGCGCGAGCCGCTTCACGCCCCATTGGCTGACCCGAACGCTCGACGCCCGCCATTCCGAACTGGAAGACAGCAGCGCGCTGCCGTTCCGGGACGATGCCCTCGGCCCCCTCGAACGGTTACAGCGGGCGCGGATCGGGGAACGATTGCAATCCATCGACAGCGACACACTCGCGCCCCCGTGGCACATCCGCTCACTGGCAGCGGTTGCAGCGCTGTGCGCGGTCGCTGTGGCGCTCGCCCTGCTCTGGCCGCGCCCGTCGCATGATGTGCCCGCGCTCAGCCCCGGCAAGGAAGGATTGCCGCCATCGCCCGGCATCCCCCGTCTGGTGGCGCAGAATCTCCGCATCATCCCGCCCGCCTATACCGGCCTGCCGTTCCGCGATTCCGCGTCCCTCGATGCCCGCGTGCCGACAGGATCGCGGCTGGAATGGCGGCTGCGCTTCTCCCCCGACGCCAGCGTCCCGCGCCTCCTGATGCTCGGCGGCCAGCCGGTCGCGCTCGACCGCGATGGCGGCGACTGGATTGCGAGCCGGACCGCCGACGCCGCCTTCCTCTACCGCGTCGATCCTTCGCAGGGGCGAGGGCCAACCCCGCCTCTCCACCGCATCGACGCGACACCCGATATGCCGCCGCAGGTGAAGGCGCTTTCCCCGGCTACGGGCCTCACCATGGTGTCGCCCGGCCAGAGAAGCTGGACACCCGTCTTCGCCGCCACTGACGATTATGGCGTTGCGCCCTCGGCGCGGCTGCGCGTCACGCTGGCGGTCGGAGAAGGCGAGAATGTCACCTTCAGCGAGCGGGAAGTCGCAGTGGCGGGCAACGGCAGCGCGCGCGAAAAGCGCTTCGCCCCGACGCTCGACTTCGCCCGCTTCGGCTTTTCGGCGGGCGGCGACATGGTCGTGCAACTGATCGTCCGCGACAATCGCAGCCCCAATCCGCAGGAAGTGCGCGGACCCAGCCTGATCCTGCGCTGGCCATCCGCGCGGCAGCCCGAAAGCAGCGGCCTCACCGGCATGGTCAACACCACCCTGCCTGCCTATTTCCGCAGCCAGCGGCAGATCATCATCGACGCGCAGGCGCTGCTGAAGCAAAGGCGGACCCTATCCGCCGACCGCTATCTCGCCCGCTCCACGTCGATCGGCGGCGACCAGCAGGTCCTGCGCGGCCGCTACAGTCAGTTTCTGGGCGGTGAGGAGGAAGGTGAACCCGCGCTGCCGACAGCAGACGGGGAAGCCGACGGCCACGACCATGGCGGCCCGCCCGCCCCATCCGCGTCCGGCTTCGGCGCGCCCGAAGACGTGCTCGCCGCTTTCGGCCATCCGCACGACGATTCGCAGGCGTCCAGCCTCCCTCCCGAAACCCGCGCGATCCTGAAGCAGGCCGTGGACCAGATGTGGCTCTCCGAACGCGAACTCAAGCAGGGGCATCCCGACCTTGCCCTCCCCTTCGCCACCAAGGCGCTGCGTTTCATCAAGGAAGTGCAGCAGGCGACGCGCATCTTCCTCTCCCGCGTCGGGCCGGAACTGCCGCCGTTCGATCCGTCGCGGCGGATGACGGGCAAGCGGGAGGGGATCGCCAGCCGGATATTGCCGACCGTCCCGGCGGAACGCGGCGACGGCCCGGCAGCCGCAGCATGGCGCGCGCTCGGCGAAGGGCCGGATGCGATCCGTGGCGCCATCGACCTTGCGCCGCTGGAACGCTGGAGCCGCGCCAACGCCTTGCGCCTTCCTGACGCGCTGGCGCTGACCGGGGCGATGGATGCGGTGCGGCGCGATCCCGCCTGCGCGTCCTGCCGCGAAGCGCTCCGCGCTCAACTCTGGCGCGCGATGGAGCGTCCGTTGGGGCAGGCTACACGCCGTCCTGCGCCCGACGCCGCAGGCGCGCGCTATCTTGGCCTGATCGGACGCGCGCGATGAAGCCCGAGACGATCGTGGCCGCGCTGCTGGCACTGGCGACGCTGGGCGCCGCCATACGCCTCCTGCTCTGGCAAAGGTCCGCCGCGCAGCGGGCGCACCCGTGGCGGCTCGCACTTCTCCTGACGCTTCAGCCGGTGACGGCCATCCTCCTTTACTGCGCCCTGTTTCCACCTGCCTCAATCGGGCAGACCGCGTCGCTTCGGATCGCGACGGCAGGCGCGCCCCGTCTCGCGTCAGCGGGCGGCGATCCGCTGATCCTCCTTCCCGAAGCGCCCTCCATCGCCGGTGGGGAACGCGCGCCGGATCTCGCCACGGCGCTTCGCCGCTATCCCGGCGTTCGGACGATCCGTGTGCTGGGCAACGGCCTCAAGCCCCGCGACGTGGATCAGGCGCGCGGGCTTTCGGTCCAGTTTAACGCGGGTGCTTTTCCGACCGGCCTCACTCATCTCGCTCCACCGCCAGCCATCGCGCCCGGATCGCGGTTCGAAGTCGGCGGCACGGTCGCCGGAATGCCGGACGCGGATGTCGAACTGCTCGACCCGGCGGGCCGCGTCACCGATGCACAGCCGGTCCGCGAGGACGGCGGCTTTCTGCTGGCGGGCACGGCACGCGCGGCAGGAACCGCGCGCTTCACCCTGCGCATCCTGCGGGGCAAACGCGTGATCGAGAAGGCAACGGTGCCCCTGTGGGTCGAGGAAACGCCGCGCCCTCGCCTGCTCATCCTTTCCGGCGCGCCCGGCCCCGAAGCCAAATATCTGCGGCGCTGGGCCGAAGATGCGGGGTTCGATGTCGTCGCGCAGATGGCGGCGGGCGGTGGCATTTCGCTCGGCGATGCGCCCGTTCCGCTCGATGCGGCCAGCCTCGCGCGGTTCGACGCCGCTATCGTCGATGACAGAAGCTGGCCCGCCGCGCGAAACGCGCTGGCTTCGGCGGCTGCGAGCGGCCTCGGCCTGATCCTGCGGGCGTCCGGCCCGCTCGACGCCGCGACCCGCGCGCAATGGCGGGCGCTGGGCTTCGCGCTCGGCGGCACCAACCGCGTCGTTCCGCTCGCCCTGCCACCGGTCCACCCGCCCGCCATCGCCACAACCCGGCAGGGCATCGGCGACGAAGGCAGCCCACCCGACATCGCCTCCCCCGACGATCCGCTGCCCGACATCAACCGCGTCGATCTGGCGCCCGAAGGCGCGGGCGTCGTGCCAATCCTGCGCGATGCGGGCGGCAGGACGCTTGCCGGGTGGCGCGCCATCGGCCGGGGGCGCGTGGCGCTCTTCACCGGCACCGACAGCTACGGCCTGACACTGACCGGGCGGCGCGACCTGCATGGCGACTGGTGGAGCGCCCTGCTTTCCGCCGTCGCCCGGCCCGCGCCGACCGGCATCGTGGACACCGCCCTTCACTGGGCAGGCGAGCGCACCACGCTATGCGGTCTGACGGGACCGGCGCGGCTGGAGGGGCCGGACGGACGGCGCACGCAGCTTGCGCCCGTCAACGGCTGCGCCGCCTTCTGGCCGGAAAAGGCTGGCTGGTTCCGGGTGCGGGACGGCAAGTCGTGGCGGGCCGCCTATGTCCATGATCGCGGCGCGCTGCCTGCCCTGCGCCAAGCCCGCGACCGCCAGGCCACGGCCCTGCTCGCCTCGTCGCAACGGGACCGCCCCGCAGCCGCCGCCGCGCCATCGGTCCCGCCATGGCTCTGGTGGCTCGGCTGGCTCATGGCGGTCGCGCTGCTCTGGTGGCTGGAGCGCAGCCGCTTCGGGCGAAATCAGGACGCCCGGTCGACCATGTAAAAGTCCCGCAGCGCTCGCGCGTCGTGCAGGGCGTTGTGCGGCACGCGGCTGTTGGCGGCGGCGCTGAACCCCGCCGCGTTGATGAGTTCCAGCCGCAGGCCGAAGTCCACGCCCGCCATCTGCCCCGGCCCGGTCGCCAGCAGCGCGCAGAAATGGGCGAGGTCTTCGGGCCAGTCCGCGATGATGACCGGATCGGGATCGCCCGCCAGATAGGCGGCGACCATATCCGCCGCCTCGATCCGGTCCAGTTCGTGATCGACGCCCTCGGGCACCAGCCGGAGATAGGGAATGACATTCTGCGCCACCCACGGCTCGACCGCGTCGGGCAGCGGCAGCGAGATATAGAGTTCCTGATCGCCATCCTCGGGCACCAGCGCCACGCTGATGAGCGCGCCGCCAAAGCCGTTGAACTCAGTGTCGAGGAAATAGCGCATGAAAAGGGAAGCTGCCTGCAAGGACGGAAAGCGATGGTGCCCGCCGCCTGTAGCATTTGCGTCGCGGAAGCCAAGCTGCCATGCGCCCGGACGTGTAAGGACAAGAAGGACGCGATCATGATCCCGCGGGAATATCTGGGTTCGGCGCCGGTGCCGGGCGGGCAGGAGCTGAAGCTCTACCGGCGCGGTAACGACCATATGATCGTGCTCGACCGCAACGAGCTGATGAGCAGCCGGATGAGCGGGTCGGAAAAGCAGCTCGCCCTCATGACCATCGAGCGGCTGAAGGGCCGCAGGGCGCCGCACCTGCTGGTCGGCGGATACGGCATGGGCTTCACGCTGCGCGCGGCGCTGGGCGTGCTGGATGCGTCGGCGCGGGTGACGGTGGCGGAACTGGTGCCGGAAATCATCGAGTGGGCGCGCGGCCCGATGGCCGACCTGATGGCCGGATGCCTCGACGACCCGCGCGTCGATCTGCTGATCGAGGATGTCGTGCCGGTGATCGGCCGCGCCCGCGCCGCTTATGACGCGATCCTGCTCGACGTCGACAACGGTCCCGACGGGCTGACGGCTGCGGCCAACGACCGTCTCTATTCCCCCGCCGGGCTGGAAGCAGCGAAGGCGGCGCTGAAACCCGGCGGCATTCTCGCGGTCTGGTCGGCGGGATCGGACGACGCCTTCGCCCGCCGCCTCAAACAGGGCGGCTATCTGGTCGATGAAGTGGCGGTCAAGGCACGCGACAATGGCAAGGGGCCGCGCCATGTCATCTGGTTCGCGACGAAGCGCTGATCCTCTAATGAAAGTCGCGTGACCGGGGCAGGATGCGCACGTCGCGCGGATGGCGGCGGGGCGAAGGCATGGCGCGCGGCTGCGCCGGGTGGGTAACCTCATCCCCGCGCATAATGGGCTGTTCGTGCAGCAAGTCGAGCGCCCGACTCGCATCGGTGACGCGGTCCACCATCAGGTGCACGACATCCTCCTTGCTGCGCTGGACCGTCCCGTCGATCAGCATGAGGCGCGACGCCATCACCGCGCGCCGCTGCTTTTCCATGTCCCGCGCCCACAGCAGCGCGTTGACGATCCCGCTCTCATCCTCGATGGTGATGAAGACCGCATTGCCCTTGCCGGGCCGCTGGCGGATCAGCACGACGCCCGCCACCCGCACCTTCGCGCCGTCCTTTGCGCGGTTGACGGTGGCGCAATCCACCGCCCCGTGACGGGCGAACCGGTCGCGCAGAAACTGCATCGGATGCCCTTTGAGCGAGAGGCGATGCGTCTGATAGTCAACTGCCACTTCCTCCGACAGCGGCATGGCGGGCAGGTCGGGATCGGCTTCCCTGCCCAGTTCAGGCAAGTCCTGCGCGGCGAAGAGCGGTAGTTGCGCGGGCGGCATCCGCCGCGCTTCCCACCCCGCCTGCCGCCGGTTCTGCCCGATCGACCGCAGCGCATCGGCGTCCGCCAGCAGGTGCAGCGCGCGGGAGGGCAGCCCGGCCCGCCGTGCCAGATCCTCCATGTCGCGGATCGGCGCCTGCGCCCGCGCGGCGGCCAGCTTTCCCGCCCATTCCTCCCGAAATCCGTCGATCCGGCCAAGGCCGAGCCGCAACACCCGCTCCCCCTCCAGACTGCTGGCCCACGCGCTTGCCTGCACGTCCACCGGCCGCACCTCGACGCCATGTTCCTGCGCGTCGCGCACCAGTTGCGCAGGCGCATAGAAGCCCATGGGCTGACTGTTCAGCAGCGCGCAGGTGAAGACCGCCGGATAGTGGCACTTGATCCACGAAGACACATAAGCGAGCCATCCGAACGCCTGCGCATGGCTTTCGGGAAAGCCATATTCGCCGAACCCCTCAATCTGTTTGAAGCAGCGTTCGGCAAAGTCGCGCTCATATCCGCGCTTCACCATGCCTTCGATCAGCTCCGTCTGATATTTGCTGACCTGCCCCGTCCGGCGAAAGGTCGCCATGGCGCGGCGCAGTCCGTCCGCCTGCGCGGGCGTGAACTCCGCCGCGACAATCGCCAGCCGCATCGCCTGCTCCTGAAACAGCGGCACGCCCATCGTCTTGCCCAGCACGTCCTCAAGCTCACACGGATTGGACGGCGGCCCCGGCAGTTCCGCTACCTCTTCCCCGTTCCGCCGCCGCAGATAGGGATGCACCATCCCGCCCTGAATCGGTCCCGGCCGCACGATCGCGACCTGGATGACGAGGTCGTATAGCTTTTTGGGCTTCATGCGCGGCAGCATGGCGATCTGGGCACGGCTCTCGACCTGAAAAGTGCCGATGCTGTCGCCCTTCTGAAGCATGGCGTAGGTGGCTGCATCTTCCTGCGGGATGGTCGCCAGATCCATGTCGCCCAGCCCGTGCAAGCGCATCAGGTCGAAACTCTTGCGTATCGCGGTCAGCATGCCGAGCGCCAGCACGTCGACCTTCATCAGTTGCAGCATGTCGAGATCGTCCTTGTCCCATTCGATGAAGGTACGGTCGGGCATCGCCGCATTGTGGATCGGCACCAGTTCGTCGAGCCGCCCCTCGCTCAGCACGAAGCCGCCGACATGCTGCGACAGGTGGCGCGGGGTCTCGTACAGCCGGTCCGCCATGTCACGCAGCCGCGCCAGTTCGGGATTGGCGGGATCGAAGCCCGCTTCGGCCACCCGGCTTTCGGGAAGCCCCTCCCCGCCCCAGCCCCACACCGTGCCGGACAGCCGCGCCGTCACATCTTCGGTCAGGCCCAGCGCCTTGCCCACTTCGCGCACCGCGCTGCGCTGGCGATAGCGGATCACCGTCGCGGCGATGCCCGCCCGCTCGCGGCTGTAACGGCGGTAAATATATTGCATCACCTCCTCGCGCCGCTCATGCTCGAAATCCACGTCGATGTCGGGCGGCTCGTCCCGCTCTTCGGTCAGGAAGCGGGAGAAAAGCAGCTTCTCCCGCACCGGGTCGATCGGCGTGACGCCCAGCAGGTAACAGACCAGCGAATTGGCCGCCGACCCCCGCCCCTGGCACAGGATCGGCGGGTCGAGACTGCGGGCATAGGCGACGATGTCGTGGACGGTCAGGAAATAATAGGCATAGTTTTTGAGCCGGATCAGCCGGAATTCTTCCTTCAGCACCTCCCGGTATCGGGCGGACAGTCCGTCGGGAAAACGCTCCGCCGCCTTCCGCCGCACCAGTTCCTCCAGCCAGTCCTGCGGCTTCCATCCCTCGGGCACCGGCTCGTGCGGATATTCATAGCGAAGATGGTCCAGCGTGAAGCCGATGCAGCCCAGCAAGTCCTGTGTGACCGCGACAGCCTCCGGGCAGGCGGCGAACAGGCGCACCATTTCCTGCGGTGCTTTCAGATGCCGCTCGGCATTGGCGGCCAGCCGCCGCCCCGCCGTCTGCACGGTCATCCCCTCACGAATGCAGGTCAGCACATCCTGCATCGGCCGGTCGTCCGCCTGCGCATAAAGCGCATCGTTGGTCGCGATCAGCGGCACGGCGCAGCGAGCGGCCAGCGCCTTTCGCCGCGCCAGCATCCGCGCGTCCCTCCCCGCGCGATGCATCGTCGCCGCCAGCCAGAGATGCGGCGTCGCTTCGCGCAACCGGCCCAGCAGCGCCGCGTCGCCATCCATCGCGATCAGCGCCATGCCCTGCGCATGATCGAGCAGATCGCCGAGCGCGATATCGCACTCCCCCTTCACCGCGCGCCGGTTGCCCAGCGTCAGCAGCCGCGTCAGCCTGCCCCAGCCGAAGCGGGTCGTGGGATAGGCGACGATGTCCGGCGTCCCGTCGGCGAACACCAGCCGCGCCCCGACGATCAGCCGCAGTGATGCGCCCAGCGGCTGCAAGTCCTTCAGCGCCTGATGCGCGCGCACCACGCCCGCCACGCTGTTGCGGTCGGCAATGCCAAGGCCGGTCATGCCCAGCTCTTCGGCCCGTCTGACCATCTCCCTGGGATGGGATGCCCCGCGCAGGAAGCTGAAATTGGTGGCCGCGACGACTTCGGCGAAAGGCGGCGCGCTCACGGGAACAGGCCGTGCAGATACCAGTCGATCTGCGCTTCGTCGCCATAGAGGCCATAGCGGAACATCCAGTAACGCCGCCCGTCGCTATCCTCGATCCGGTAATAGTCGCGCGCGCGTCCCGCACCGCCGGGCTGATGCCCTTCGCGCCTGCGCCACCATTCCGCGGCGATGCGCTCCGGCCCTTCCGCCAGCTTCACCTCATGCAGCCGCCCCCGCCAGCGAAAGCGCAGCGGTGGGCCGTCGGGAACGCCTGCGATCACATCAACGCCCTGCGGCGGGTCGAAGAACAGTAGCGGGCGCGGCAGATCGGCCTGCGCCTCCGGCCATGCGGAGGGAAGCGCCTGCGCAGCCGGAACCATGCGCTGCGCCCGCTCGGGCAGGTGCCGGTCGCAGGGGACCAGCCGCAGCACCCGCTCCGGCCCCAGCCGCACGCCCAGCCGGTCGATCAGCGCCGCCACCTCCTCCTGCCTCGCCTCTTCCGCGCCCCCGTCCCAGGATCGCTGCCGCTCCACCAGAGCCTCCGTCCACGGCACCGCGAGGCGAACCGCATCGAAGCCGAAACCGGGGTCGAGCGGATCGGCGAGCGTGTCGATCCGCTCCCGCAGCAGGCGCATGACCGAAGCAGGATCGCGCACCGGATGTCCCGTCTCGATCCCCAGTTCCTGTCGCGCGCCATCGCTGCGCAACAGCAGGATATGAAAGCGCCGCCCGCCCTCGTGCCGCGCCTCCATCCGGCGCGCGGCCTCCTGCAACAGCCCTTCGATCACTTCCATCACATCGTCGGTCCGCGCGATGGGTTCGGGAAAGCGCGCTTCGCACCGGATCGGGTCCACGGCGCGCGCGGGCGCGATGGGGCTGGCCGCCTCCCCCAATATCTGTCGCAGGCGCAGGACGGTCCGCTCGCCAAAGCGCGCGGCGATCATGCTGCGGGGCCGCCGGGCCAGATCGCCGATGGTGCGCAATCCCGCCCGCCGCAGCGCCGCCAGCGCGCCTTCGTCCAGGTCCAGCGCCGCGACGGGCAGCGGCGCGACATCCTCCCCCTTGCCTCCATGCCGCGCAAGCGCCCGCGCCGCCATCGCCGTGGAAGAAAGGCCATGGCGGCAGCCATAGCCCGCCCGCGCCTTCGCCTGCGCGATCAGGCCCGTTTCTCCGCCGAACAGATGCGCGCACCCGCTGATGTCGAGGATGAGGCCATCGGGCGGGTCGATGCTCACCATCGGCGTGAACCGCCGCATCCGCTCCAGCAGCCGGTGCAGTTCCTCCTCATCGGCCTGAGGATCGGCGGGCCGGGTGACGAGATCGGGGCAGCGCGCCCGCGCATCCGCCAGCGTCATGCCCGCGACAAGGCCGATCTGCGATGCCACGCGGTCGAGGGACGCAAGACGCAGTGCATTGCCGACCCGCGCGACGAGCGCGAACGGGGGAGCGTCGCCCGCTTCATTCGCCTGCTCCCGCTGCGCCCTTTCGCAGGGGAGGAAAGGAAACCACAGCGCCAGGCACCGCCTCTGGCCGGGCTGCATCTCTAAACCGTCCATCTTGCCCGTCCCATATCAATCGCCAGCGTCCGCCAGCCGCCCCGCCGCGCAGGCGAAGCAGGTGCGCGTCGAGGGATGGCGGACCCGGCGCATCCGCTTCCATCGGGACCGAAGGCGCACTGGCGACCGACCAGCGCGTATGCGCACCGCTCGACCGCGGCTCCGCATCGCAGCGCAGGATCACGATCCCCGTGCGGGATGCCTCGGCGGCAAGGACCAGCCTGCGGCTGGCGGTCAGGTCATAATCGGCAAAGCGGCCTTCGCTTTCGATGACGATCGTCGCCACGCCCGGACAGCGCGCCGCGTCCAGCCCCGCGCGCAGCATGTCGACCGCGCCGCCGGTCTCCACGATCGTCAATAGCCGGGGATCGACCCCCAGCAGCGCCAGCGCGTCGCCTGAAATCACCGATGCATTGCGCTGCCGCTCTCTCGCCCGAAGCAGGAAGACCGCTTCCCCATCGCCGCGATCCGCCATCGCCAGTGCAAAGGCGAGCGCCGTCGCCCGGTCCTCCCCGGCGCAATGAACCTCGTGCAACCGCCCGCGCTCCAGTGAAGGGGCGTGACTGGAAGTCCGTGGCGCGCAAGGGTCCAGAGTGCCACGGTCCGGGAAGAAGACAATCGCTGCCATATCTCGAATCGCTCATGATGTTCTCTTTATGTTCTCATCATGAGATGAGGTCCACCCCTCAATCGCGAAACGACGGACAGAAATCGCTTCCGCACACGCAACGGAACAGAAATGCAGGATATGGGGAAGAGCTGGTGGGCCCGGCAGGACTCGAACCCGCAACCTAGCCGTTATGAGCGGCCAGCTCTAACCATTGAGCTACAGGCCCCACCGCGTCCAGCCGATAGGCAGCATCAGGCGGCTTGGCAAGCCTGCGCGCGTGTTGGAACCGCCGCCAGAAATTCGTCGAGGCTCGCGCTGCGAACCCCGCGCCGCGCCAGATGGCCCAGCACCGCGTCCCACCAGCGGTAGAAACCGGCGCGGTCGCTTTCGTCACGCACATAGGGCGTGTGCCCCGGTTCGAGGGTCGGCGAGTGGAAACTCATGTTCAGCACGGGCACGCCCTCTTCCAGCAGCGCGTCGATGGCGGCGATCGCGTCAGCCACCGGCACCCCTTCGGGCGTCAGCGGCACCCGGCTGAGCAACCGCGCCCGCGCCATCGCGCCCGCCAGCGGCCCCATGGCCTGCACCGTGCGATACAGCCGCTCGCCCCCGCCGCGCAGCAGCCCGACAAAGGCGGTCGACAGCGGCAGTTCCACCAGCGTCCGCTGCGGTCCCGCCCAGTAGGGCCACAGCGGCAGCCCCTGAAAATCCGGCCCATGCTGCCCGCTATAATCGAACCGGCTGCGCACCGACGTATCGAGCCGGAACCCCGCCTCTTCGAGCAGGCGCGCACTGTGCGGCCCCACGCCATAGCGTCCCGCGCGATAGGCGACGGGACGGCTGCCCAACCTGTCCGCGATGCGCTGGCACAGCGTTTCCAGCTTCGCCCGCTCCACCGCCTCGGGCAGGAATCCGACATAGCTGTTGGCGGCGTTGACCGTTTCCACATGCGGCGGGTTGACCCAGGGGTGCAGATGCGCGCCGACATCCGCCGTCCCGTCCGCCACCCATTGCCCCAGCAGCGCCGCCGCCCGGTCATCGTCGACCACCGGATAGTCGGTCACATAGACGGGTCTGACCCCCGCCGCCTCGAAATAACGCTGGCCCCGCGCCATGCCCTCCAAAGCGGTGACGCCATGACTGTCGCGGCTGAACGGCGCGTCCCAGTCGAATTCCTCTTCGGTATCGACGAACAGCATGAAGCGGGTGCCGAATGCGGGGTTAAGCGCGATGCGATCCTGCGCCTGTGGCGGTGTCAGCAGGTTGCCGTCATGGTAGGGATGCTCCATGCCCTATCCCCTACCCCGCAATCCTTGCGATAGGGTTAGGCCTGATCCGCCAGCTCGCCCGCTGCAATCATCGCAGGCACCGTCAGCAGGAAATGGTCAGCCGCAATGTCGAGCCGGCCGCCGCACGCGCCCGCCAGCCCGCGCACGAGCCGCAGCGAAAAGCCGAGGCCCAGAAGCGGACCGTCCGGCCACTCCCCCTCTTGATCGTAGGATGGGTCGAGCAGCGCGCTCTCTTCGATGTCGCGAAGGGAGGACGGACGGTCGAGAGCCATCATGACATGGCCGCCCGCGCCCTCCGGCTGAAACCAGCAACGCCCCCGGATCGCCTCCCCGGCGGGCGCCACGGAAATGACGGTGCGGAAAAGATGCTGGAATATCCGCTCGCCCTGAACGGCGTCGATCCGCAGATGCGGCAGGCGGTCCGCCAGTTCGACATCAATGATCCTGTCCCCCGGATCGCGGAAGCGGCTCGCCATCTGGGTCACGAGCAGCGCCGGGTCCACGCCCGTCGCCGCGCTCCCGTCGTCCGCGCCAGACACCTTCGCGGACAGGTCGAGATCGTCGAACGCCATCAGCAGATGGCGGGCATCGGCGACGATCTTGCCCGCCATGTCGCGATACTGATCGCCTGCCGGACCGAACAGTTCCTTCTCGATGATCTCCGCAAATCCGAGGATCGCATTGAGCGGGGTGCGCAGTTCATGGACCAGTTGGCGCAGCGAATCGGGCGACAGGCCCGCTACGACTACGGCGGCAGCCTGCTGATCGTGCGCGACCTCGTGCGCATAGGGGCGACGGGCCTGCCCTCTATATCCCTGAAACCGGCCCGTCTGCGGGTCGAAATAGGGCGCAGCGGACACCCGCCATTCCCCCGCCATCGCGCCGCCCGCGATCGTGAAACGTCCGTTCTGGAAACCGCTGCGGCGGCGGAAAGCTCCTGCGACATGACCGTCAGGCCCGCTTCCTTCGTCATAGGCGGCGTCCGCCAGCGACAGGCCGATCAGCGCCGCGCGCGGCCCCCTGTCCACCCAGCGAACGACCCCGGCCGCATCCGTTTCGAACCCGAAGGAATCGGGATAGACACGCGCCTCGGCAGGCTCGGCGGGGCGTTCCGGTTCGGCCGACCGGCGTTCGCTGGTAAAGCGCGCAATGCGGTCGACGAGATTGCGTATCTGGCTTTCGTTTCGCGCGGCGGTCGGCAGCGGCGTGACGGTGGCGGCGGGGGCGTTGTCCGCCGATTCCATCTCGGGCGTCAGAAGCAGGTCGCTGGACCCGATCAGATCGAGCCGCGAAGTGGTCAGCACCAGATCGTGCGCGCCAAAGGCTTCCAGCGCTTTGCGGGTGGCGGGGCCGACATCCTTGCGGTTGCGCAGCACGCCCCGCGCCGTCGGGCCAAGCTGGGGGAGCAGCGATACCCACAAATCGTCGGGCAAACGCGCCCGCGCGATCGCCGCCGCCGCGACGGCGGGGCGATCTTCGCTGAAGAAGCGGACAAGGTTCGGCGATTGCAGCCGCCCTCCCAGTTCCACCACCGTCGCAAGCCGCTGCGTCTCGTTCAGCTTGCCGCGAAGAACCGTCAGCCGCGCCAGAAGTCCGTCGCGCTCTTCTTCGTTCAGCTCGCCACGTCCCGCCCGGTCGCCCTGCGCCAGCAGATCGACGCACTGACGCCACAGGGTGACGGAGTTCGGCCCTTGGCCGTCCCCCGCTGCCAGCACTGTCTGCATCAGGTCGTTGAAACGCACCGAAATCCCCGCAATTCCCCGCCAGTTCCGACGCGGAAGGCGACCCCCGCAATCGTCGGCGCATGTGTAGGCGCTCGTCGCAAAAAGGGAAAGGGCGAGGCCGCATCGCGATCTAATGCGAACGTCGCATAGTGGGACAATTGCAATGCGGTGAAATTTTATTATGATCGTCAGGGCAAACTGGACAGGAAATAATTTAACTGATGGCCGGCCCCAATATCGACGACATCGACCTGCAAATTCTCGGTGAATTGCAGGACAATGGCAGAATGACGAATGTCGAACTGGCGCGAAAGGTCGGCCTGACCGCGCCCCCGTGCCTGCGCCGCGTCCGCGCGCTGGAGGAGGCGGGCGCGATCACCGCCTATCATGCCGTGGTCGATCCGTCGATGCTGGGCTACACCATCACTGTCTTTGCGATGGTCAGCCTCAAGAGCCAGGCCGAAGCCGATCTGAAGGCGTTTCAGGATCATGTCGCCGACCTGCCCGAAGTCCGCGAATGCCACATGCTGAACGGCGAAATCGACTTCATCCTGAAAGTCGTGGCGAAAGACCTCCAGAGCTTTCAGCAGTTCCTGACGTCCAAGCTGACGCCCGCGCCCAATGTGGTGAGCGTCAAGACCTCGCTCACCATCCGGACATCGAAGAACGTGCCGGGCGTCCCGCTTCCCGTCTGAGCCAAATGGGACAGAAGGCCGTCAGGCGGCCTTCTGGTCCTTATGCTCGACCCATACCGACCAGAAACCGGCGACGGCGGCCCATTTTCCCGTCACCTGTGCCAAAGCCGTGCGCGCTGCGGCGAGATCGCCCGACCGGGCGAGAGCGACGCCAAGGCGGGCATTGGCACGGTCGGCGTCGACGCCGCCCTTGGCAATCGCGGCGCGATATTGCTCCACCGCCTGCGGATATTGCGCCAGCGAGAAATAATCGTCGGCCACCGCCAGCGCATCCTTGCCACTGGCCGACGCCGCCGCCTTCTTGGCGAGCACGGGCAATGCGGCGATTTCCTTGGTTGCCTTGGGCGTAACTGACTTCAGGATCTGGCCGGTAGCCGCATCCGTCGCGGTCAGCTTGCCTGCGGCGCGGCCCGATTCGATGATCGTCTTGGCCTCGGCATAATAGCCCGCTTTCTCGGCTGCCTGCGCATAGGCCTGATAATCGCGCTCGCTCGCCATCGCGCCATTGGCGGCCTGAAGACGATAAAGGTCTAGCTGGAGCTGCGGCTCAAGCTCCGCCGCCGTCTGGTAATTGACCAGCGCGGTGCGCCATTCCTCCCGATTTTCCACCCGGTTCAGCCGCTCGCGGTAGAGCTGGCCCAGTTCGGCCCAGTCCTTCGCCGGATAGGCCATGGAAATCGCCTTATCCAGCCAGGCGACCGGCACGTCCTTGCCCGCCGCCTTCTGCGCGGCGATGGCCTGCTGAACGAAGGCGCGCGCGTCCTTCGGCTTGTTGCGGCGAAGGGCGATGTCCGACCGCAGCATCAGCGCGTCGACCCCGTCATAGCCCAGCGTCTTCGCATAATCGAGCTGCGCAAGGGCGTCGTCATAATTGCCGACCTTGTAGGAAAGATAGGCCGCCGCGAACCGCAATTTGGGCGCATCGGTCTTCGGCACCGAACCGGTCTTGAACATGTCCGTCAGCGCCACCCGCTGCGCCTGCGGATCGAGTTTCTGCGAAGCCAGCTCGAACCGCAGACCGGCTGCGACATAGGCTTCGAAATCGCTGACGGGCATCAGCGCGGAAATGCGGGCCTGCGCAGTCGCGGCATCCCGCGCCCGCAACGCCGCCTGCGCGGCCTGAACCGACGCCCGGAACGTGTCCGACATGACAATGGGTGGCCCCGCGACCGGCACTTTCTTCTTGGCGGTAGCGGGACCGGCGATCAGCGCCGTAGCGATGAGGGCGTGGGACAGGCGGAAAGTGAAGGGACGAAAACGCATGGCCAAAACGGCCTCCCGCGAAAAAGCATCATGAATGGGGGACCATGCCGCCCTCGCTCATCGGGCGAAGGCGGCATGGGAAATGCGATCAGGCGCCCTTGGTGCTGAGGTAGGAGAGCCACAGGCCCGCGATCTGCTTGCGCGCCCCGCCCTGCACGGCGCTGAACGCCGCCTTTGCACCGGTCACGTCACCGCCCAGCATCTTGGCGATGCCGATACGCGTGTTGACCTCATCGGCGTCGACGCCGCCCTTCTGCTTGGCGACTTCGAACATCGCCACCGCCTTCGCATAGTCGCCATAGCCGAGATAGGCGTCGGCGGTCGCCGCCGCGATCTTGCCGTTGGCAGCCTTCTGCGCATCGGCCTCCGCCGATCCGAGCGAGCTTTTGTCGCCCGCGATCCGTGCGACGGCAGGCTGATACAGGTCCGCGCCCTGGCTGGCGTTCAGCACGCCCTTCGAACGGCCCTTGTCGATGACGGACTTGACCTCGCCATAGATGCCGGTCTTCGATGCCATTTCGGCATATTCGGTATAGTCCGCCGCGATGACGAGGCCGTCAGACGCGCCCAGCAGGCGCAGCACGTCCAGATTCTCGCGGTTGCTGATCGTCGGGTTCGCGCGCTGGAACAGGCGCACCAGCGTCCGCAGATTTTCGCCGCTCGGCTGGGCCTCATAGGCCATCTTCGCCCAATCGGTCACGTCAGGCAGCTTCGCCGCTTCGGCCCGGCCGACACCGATCTGATACCATTGTGCCGGAACCTGCTGCCCCGATGCCTTGGTCGCGTCCGCCGCCGCCTTGAGCGCCGCCAGCCCCTTCACCGTGTAGCCGCGCCCCGGTTCGGCGGCCGTATTGGTCGTCCCCGCCTTTCCGAAATAGGCCTGCGCCAGCGTCGGGTTCACAGCCTCGGGCTTGTAACCCGCCGCCAGCGATGCTTCCGCGCGCTGGATGGCGACGTCGAAATTCTTCGCCTGCACGGCCTGATCCGCGACGATGGCGTTGAACTGACCGGCCTGCTCGGGCGGGGTCAGACCGCTGTCGAGCATCTGGTTCAGCGCCTCGCCCTGAAGCGCGGCGTCCTTGGAAACGATCGACGTGTTGAGTTTGATCGCGCCGATCTGATATTTGTCGTCGTTCGACTTCGCCTTGGTGTCCGCGTCGGCGAGCGCGGCCTTGGCAGCGGCAAAGTCCTGCTTGTCCGATGCCTGCTGCGCCGCCTGCAACGACTTGATGACGTCAGGCGACAGATTGAGCTTGGGACCAGCCTTCTTCTCTTCCTTCTTGGCGGCCAGAGCCGGCGCCGAAACCGCGCCGCCAGTCAGCGCCAGAACCAGCGCGAGCGACATCGGAGTAATAAAACGCATGATCCTCTTCTCCTCTATACGCCTGACAGGGGAAGCAGGCGTCGAATATGGGTTGGCGACCGAATAGGGGCGGTCGCGTGAACGGCCTTTGAACAAGCCTATCTCGGCTGATTTTGCAACAGTTATGCGCGGCTTTCGTTCCGCCTGCGAACGGACCCGCACGGCCTGCCGCATTGACCGTCCGCGCAGGCGCGAGCGCGCGCGAGGGGTGACAGAATTGTTTCGCTCCGCTAGTGCATCACCCACGTTCCGCATCCACCCAGATAAAGAGAATCGCTTTGACCGACGAGACCGTCCTCGCCGACCCTTCGGACATCAGCCCCATCTCCATCGTCGAGGAGATGAAGACCAGCTATCTCGACTATGCCATGTCCGTCATCGTCGCCCGCGCCCTGCCGGACGTGCGCGACGGATTGAAGCCGGTCCACCGCCGCATTCTCTTCTCCGCCCAGGAATCGGGCTTCGTCTACAACCGCCCCTATCGCAAGTCCGCCCGCCTCGTCGGCGAAGTGATGGGTAAATATCACCCGCACGGCGACAGCTCGATCTACGACGCGTTGGCGCGCATGACGCAGGACTGGTCGATGCGCGTGCCGCTGATCGACGGTCAGGGCAATTTCGGCTCCATGGACCCCGATCCGCCGGCGGCGATGCGCTACACCGAAGCGCGCCTTGCCAAGGTCGCGAACGCCCTGCTGGAGGATCTCGACAAGGACACCGTCGATTTCACCCCCAACTATGACGCCTCGGAAAGCGAGCCGCAGGTGCTGCCCGCCCGCTTCCCCAACCTGCTGGTCAACGGCGCGGGCGGCATCGCGGTCGGCATGGCGACGAACATCCCGCCGCACAATCTGGGCGAAGTGCTGCGCGCATGCCTCGCCTATATCGACAATCCCGGCATCACCACCGACGAACTGATCCAGATCATCCCCGGCCCCGATTTCCCGACCGCGCCGCTGATCCTCGGCCAGTCGGGCGCGCGCAGCGCCTATCATACCGGGCGCGGCTCGATCATGATGCGGTCGCGCCATGTGATCGAGGAAGGGCGCGGCGACCGCCAGTCCATCGTCCTCACCGCCATCCCCTATCAGGTCGGCAAGTCGGGCCTCGTCGAAAAGATCGCCGAAGCCGCCAAGGACAAGCGGATCGAGGGCATCAGCGACATCCGCGACGAATCGAGCCGCGAAGGCGTGCGCATCGTCATGGACCTGAAGCGCGACGCGACGCCGGAGGTCGTGCTCAACCAGCTCTGGCGCAACACGCCCGCGCAGTCGAGCTTCCCCGCA
Source organism: Sphingobium amiense (assembly GCF_003967075.1). NCBI lineage: Bacteria > Pseudomonadati > Pseudomonadota > Alphaproteobacteria > Sphingomonadales > Sphingobiaceae > Sphingobium > Sphingobium amiense. The sequence goes on along the minus strand of NZ_AP018664.1, from coordinate 976,764 downwards.
AACATGCTCGCCATTCGCGGCGGACGCCCAGAACTGCTGGGCCTGCGCGAGATCATCGAGGCGTTCATCCGCTTCCGCGAGGAGGTCATCACCCGGCGGACCAAGTTCGAACTCAACAAGGCGCGCGACCGCGCCCATATCCTGCTCGGCCTCGTCGTCGCCGTCACCAACCTCGACGAGGTGGTGAAGATCATCCGCGGTTCCGCCAGCCCTGCCGAAGCACGCGAAGCGCTGCTGGCGCGCGAATGGCCCATCGGTGAGATCGCCCCCTATCTCCGCCTCGTCGAAGCGATCGAAGGCGACATCGAAGGCGACAGCTATAAACTGTCCGACATTCAGGTCCGCGCCATCCTCGACCTGCGCCTGCATCGCCTGACTGCGCTCGGCCGCGACGAGATCGGCAAGGAACTGGCCGAACTGGCCGAAGCCATCGCCGAATATCTCGCCATCCTCGGCGACCGCGTGAAGCTCTACGCCGTCATGCGCGAGGAACTGGAAGCGATCGAGAGCGAGTTCGCCACCCCGCGCCTGTCCGAGATCACCGCCGCCGCCGACGGGATCGAGGACGAAGACCTGATCGAGCGCGAGGACATGGTCGTCACCGTGACCATGCAGGGCTATATCAAGCGCACCCCGCTCGACACTTTCCGGGCGCAGGCGCGCGGCGGCAAGGGCCGCTCCGGCATGGCGACCAAGGATGAAGATGCCGTCACCGAACTGTTCGTGACATCCACCCACACGCCGGTCCTCTTCTTCTCGACCACGGGCAAGGTCTATCGCCTCAAGGTCTGGCGCCTGCCCGAAGGCGGCCCGGCAACGCGCGGGCGGCCGATGGTCAACCTGCTGCCGCTCGGCCCCGGCGAGACCATCTCCACCGTCCTCCCGCTGCCGGAGGACGAGGCGGAATGGAGCAAGCTTCATGTCATGTTCGCCACCGCCAAGGGGTCCGTCCGCCGCAACAGCATGGACGCCTTCGCCAACGTGCCGTCCAACGGCAAGATCGCGATGAAGTTCGAGGGCGAGGATGAGGACGACCGGCTGATCGGCGTCGCCCTGCTCGACGAAAGCGACGATGTGCTGCTCGCCACCCGTCAGGGCAAGGCGATCCGTTTCCAGGCGGAGGATGTGCGCGAGTTCCAGAGCCGCAACTCGACCGGCGTGCGCGGCATGAAGCTGGCCGACGGGGACGAGGTCATCTCGCTGTCCGTTCTCCATCGTTCGGGCGCGGACGCCGAACAGCGCGAGGAATATCTGCGCTTCGCTCCGTGGAAGCCTGAAAAGGAAGGCGAAATGCAGGACCGCGACATGTTCGCGCATATGCAGGAGGCGGAGCAGTTCATCCTGACCGTCTGCGCCAACGGCTATGGCAAGCTGTCCTCTGCCTACGAATATCGTCGCACCGGGCGCGGCGGTCAGGGGATCACCAACATCGACAATATTGGCCGCAACGGGCCGGTGGTCGCCAGCTTCCCCGCGACCCGCGCCGACCAGCTCATGCTCGTCACCGATCAGGCGAAGCTCATCCGCATGGGTCTCGACAGCCTGCGCGTCATCGGCCGCAATTCGGCAGGCGTGCGCCTCTTCAACGTCGCCGACGACGAGCATGTCGTGAGCGCCGCGAAGATCGAGGAAAGTGACGAAAACGACAGCGAAGTGGACGCCTCCGAAGCGTGAGCGATCTCTTCGCCTACAAGGTGCTGACCGCGGACCAGTTCGCGCAGTTCAAGGCGGACGGCGTCTTCAGCGGCGCGCCGGTCGATCTCGCGGACGGCTATATTCACATGTCCACGCGCGATCAGGCGGCGGAGACGGTGGCGAAACATTTCGCGGGTCAGGACCGCCTCGTCCTGCTGATGATCGACCTCGCGCCTTTCGGCGAGGCGGTGAAATGGGAAGTCTCGCGCGGCGGCGCGCTCTTCCCCCACCTCTACGGCGACCTGCCGATGAGCGCCGTCGCGGGCAAGGTCGTCCTGCGCATCGGTGAAGACGGAAAACACCTCTTCCCCGCAGGCTTCTAATTCCTCCCCTGCAAGGGGAGGAAGACCGCGCCCTGTCCATCCCCCGCCCGCAATGCTATGAAAGGCGGACGTAAGCATCGGATAGGAAAGCAAATTTCCTACCCGCGCACTGAAATGTCAAAACTTGCGGGAAATATGCGAAGCTAAGCGCGGGTCATGCGAACGACCCGCCCTCGCCTGACCACATAGTCCCACCCGCCCCAGCGAATGCGGCGGGACGCGGCGGCGGCCAGTTGCACCGCCAGATGCGCCCACGTCACCCCAAATGGAGCGGCCATGTCCCACCAGAGCGACCGCCGCGCCAGCCGCGCCTGCTCCGGCTCCACGACAGCGCCGATGATCCGCGAACGGACGCCCGCCCTGCCGCACGCCGCGCCATAGCCGACCGCCACCGCGCTCCAGCCGCCCCAGCCCAGCGCCCACAGCCAGCCCGCCGCCTGCACCGCCACAACGCCGGTCGCCAGCGCCCACATGCCCGCACTGTTCGTGACGATATGCCGATATTGCCGCACCCCGAAGCCCAGCAGCCCGCCGCCGCCAATCGGGCTGGCCACCAGCAGGTCGCGCACGGGCCGCAGCCGCAGCCTGGCGCGCCATCCGGCAAGGCCGATGCTCATATCGTCGGACAGCCTGCCCGCCAGCACCGCGTCCAGATCGAGCCGGTCCGCCACCTCCCGGCCCATCGCCATCGCGCCGCCCCACGGCATCGTCGCGCTCGGCGAACGCGGCAGCGTCGCAAGCTGCATCTCCACCGCGCCGACCAGCGCGGCGATCCCCCGCCCTTCCGGCAGCAGCAGCCGATATCCGGTCACGATGTCCGCCTTCCCCCGCACCAGCGGAAAGAGCAGCCGTCCCACCAGCCGCTCCGGCGGCGCGATGTCGGCGTCGATGAACACCAGCCACCGGTCATCCGGCCGAAGCACGCGCAGGGCCGCGCGCAGCTTGTGCACCTTCTGCCCCTCATCGTCCGCAACCCCCGCCGCAACCGCTTCCACCCAGCCCGGCTCCCGCGCCGCCAGCGCTTCCGCCGCCGGGCACGCGCCCGACGTCGCCAGCAGCAGCCGGAACGGCGCGCTCTGCGCCTTCAGCCGGGCGATCAGGTCCGCGCCGCCATCCCAGTCGTCCCGCACACTCAGGATCACCACCGCCCCGTCGGGCGCTTCGACCTTGCGGTCCTTCGGCAGGTGCCGCCAGTAATTCAGCACGCCCGCCACCGTCAGCGCCTGCAGCATCGCCCAAAGCCAGATCATCGCATGCACCAAAGCCTTTACCGTCCTGACCGCTGCTGTATGACGCTCAGGCCATGCTCTCCAACCCCTTTCTCTTCGCGCTGATGCGTCACCTGCCCGCGCCGGTCGCAAGCTGGCTGGGGGGATGGCTGTCCCTCAATGTGGCGCGCCGCACGATGAAGCTGCGCGACGCCCGCGCCCGTGCCAATCTCGCCATCCTGCGCCCCCACCTGTCCCAGGCGGAGCGCGAGGCGATCCTGACGCGGCGCTGGATCAACATCGGCCGCACCGTCGCGGAACTCGCCAATATCGACCGGCTGGTGAACGACGCCCATGTCCGCGTGATCGACCGGCCGGGCTACAAGCAGGTGCTCGACGGTCCCGGCCCGATGATCGCCTTCACCTGCCATCTGGGCAACTGGGACTTGCTCGCCGCCTATATCAAATGGTCCACCGACCGCCCCGGCCTCGGCGTCTACGAAGATCCGGACGACCCCAAGGTCGCCGCCCAGCTCCGGAAGGCCCGCTCCAGCTACATGGGCGAGGCGATCGGCGGCGAGGGCGCGGCGCGCGGCGTGCTCAAGCACCTGACCCAGAAGGACCGCGCCACCCTCTATATCCTCGCCGATGAACGGCGCGACCGGCAGGTCTGGTTCCCCACCTTCGGCCGCCCGCTGGAGCCATCGGGCAACCTCTCCATTGCGCTGCGCCTTGCGCGCAAGGTCGGGGCCAGGTTCCTGCCCTTCTACCTCGTCCGCACCGGCGGCCCGCATTTCGACCTCCACTGGCACCCCCCGCTCGACCCCAGGGAAATGAGCGACGCACAGATCGTTGGGGCGCTCGACCGCTATCTCGGCGAAGCCTGCATCGCCCATGCAGACGAATGGCTGGCGCTGCACGACATGGACCTGACCGTGCCCGGCCATGATGTGACTTGAGCCGCATTCCCCGCTAGAGCGCGTCCCATGTCCCGAATCGCGATCAAGACCTGCGGCCTGTCGACGCCGGAAACGGTCGGCGCCGCCGTGCGCGCCGGGGCCAGCCATCTCGGCTTCATCCACTTCCCCAAAAGCCCCCGCCATGTCGATGCCGACCGGATGAAGGCGCTGGCTTCCGCCGCTCCCTCCCATGTCGGGCGCGTCGCCGTGCTGGTCGATGCCGATGACGATCAGATCGCGCAGCTAACCGGCACCGGCGCGCTCACGGCGCTGCAACTCCACGGCGGGGAAAGCCCCGCGCGCGTCGCCGCCATCCGCCAGCGCTTCGCCCTCCCGGTGTGGAAGGCGATTTCGGTCAAGACCCGCGCCGACATCGACGCCGCCAGCGCCTATGCCGGGGCCGCAGACCTGCTGCTGTTCGACGCGAAGACGCCGGAAGGCACGCTGCCCGGCGGCATGGGCCTGCGCTTCGACTGGACGCTGCTGCGCGACGTTTCGCCCTCGCTCCCATGGGGCCTGTCGGGCGGGCTTTCCGCCGACAATGTGTGCGAGGCGATCCGCCTGACCGGCGCTCCGCTGGTCGATGTCTCTTCGGGCATAGAGGACGCGCCGGGCATCAAGAGTGTGGACAAGATCATGGCCTTCTGCAAAGCGGTTTCCGCATGTTGACGCCGACCCAACCGCTTCCGCGCGTCGAAGGACGATGGCGCTGATCGCTTCCGACAAGAAAGCGAACGCCCATAATAGTCCCTGGAAAGACCGATCATGACCGACACTATCGCCCTGCCCAACAGCCTTCGCAGCCAGCCTGACGCCAACGGCCATTTCGGCGCCTTCGGCGGCCGCTATGTCGCCGAAACGCTGATGCCGCTGATCCTCGAACTGGAGAAGGTCTACCGCGCGGCAAAGGCCGACCCCGCCTTCGACGAAGAGTTCGCCGAACTTCTCCGCACCTATGTCGGCCGACCCAACCCGCTTTATTATGCGGGCCGCCTGACCGAAGCGCTGCGGGCGAAGGCGGCCCCCGGCAAGGGCGCCAAAATCTACCTCAAGCGCGAGGAACTCAATCACACCGGCGCGCACAAGATCAACAACTGCATCGGTCAGGCGCTGCTCGCCCGCCGCATGGGCAAGAAGAAGGTCATCGCCGAGACCGGCGCGGGGCAGCACGGCGTCGCCACCGCAACCGTCGCCGCCCTGTTCGGCATGGAATGCAAGATCTTCATGGGCGCGAAGGATGTCGAGCGGCAGAAGCCCAACGTCTTCCGCATGAAGCTGCTGGGCGCGGAGGTCGTGCCCGTCCATTCGGGATCGGCGACGCTCAAGGATTCGATGAACGACGCGCTGCGCCACTGGGTGTCGAACGTCCACGACACCTTCTACATCATCGGCACCGCCGCCGGGCCGCACCCCTATCCCGAACTCGTCCGCGACTTTCAGTCCGTGATCGGCAAGGAAACCCGCGCGCAGATGCTGGAGGCCGAAGGCCGCCTGCCCGACATGCTGATCGCGCCGGTCGGTGGCGGCTCCAACGCCATCGGCCTGTTCCACCCCTTCCTCGACGATCCCGAAGTCGCCATGATCGGCGTGGAAGCGGCGGGCGAAGGGCTGGACAGGAAGCACGCCGCTTCGCTCGCGGGCGGCGTGTCGGGCATCCTGCACGGCAACCGCACCTATCTGCTCCAGGACGAGGACGGCCAGATCACCGAAGCGCACAGCATTTCGGCGGGTCTCGATTATCCCGGCATCGGTCCGGAACATAGCTGGCTGCACGAAATCGGCCGGGTCAAATATATGCCGATCAAGGATGATGAAGCGCTGACAAGCTTCCAGACGCTGTCGAAGCTGGAAGGCATCATCCCCGCGCTCGAATCCGCCCATGCCGTCGCCGCTGCCGAGCAGATCGCGCCGACGCTGGACGCGGACCGGATCATCGTCGTCAACCTCTCGGGCCGGGGGGACAAGGATATCTTCACCGTCGCCGACGCGCTGGGAGTGGAGATGTGAGCATGACCGCCGACCGCCTCTCCACCCACTTCGCCGCCTGCCGCGCGCAGGGCCGCGCCGCGCTCATCACCTTCGTGACGGCGGGCGATCCCGATGTCGCCGCGACGCCCGCCATCCTCGACGCGCTGGTCGAAGGCGGCGCGGACATCATCGAACTGGGCATGCCCTTCACCGATCCGATGGCGGACGGCCCGGCCATCGAACTCGCCAATCTGCGCAGCCTCGGCTCGGGCACGAAGACGAAGGACATATTCGCCCTCGCCGCCGACTTCCGCGCGCGCCATCCCGACACACCGCTCATCCTGATGGGCTATGCCAATCCGATGCTGGTGCGCGGGTCCGACTGGTTCGCGGACCAGTGCAAGGCCGCTGGCGTCGATGGCGTCATCTGCGTCGATACGCCGCCCGAGGAAGACGCCGAGATCGGCCCCGCCCTGCGCGCGGCAGGCGTTCATCTCGTCCGCCTCGCCACCCCGACGACGGACGCCGCCCGCCTCCCTGCCGTCCTGAATGGCGCGAGCGGCTTCCTCTATCACGTCGCCGTCGCGGGCATCACCGGCAAGCAGCAGGCGGCTCAGACATCCATCGAAATGGCGGTCGCGCGCCTGAAAGCCGCAACCGACCTGCCCATCGCCGTGGGCTTCGGCGTGCGCACGCCCGATCAGGCCGCCGCCATCGGTCGCGTCGCCGACGGCGTGGTTGTCGGCTCCGCCATCGTCGATATCGTGGGCAGCCATGGCGATGCCGCCGCGCCCTTCGTCCGGCAATTCGTCGCGTCGCTTTCCGGCGCGCTCACCCGAACCCAGGAGACCGCCGCATGAGCTGGATCAACCGCGTTCGCAACGCCATCCCCTTCATCGCGAAGAAGGAAACGACCGCAGAGACGCTGTGGCACAAATGCCCGTCCTGCGCGGAGATGATCTTCATCAAGGAGTGGGAGGAGAACCTCTCCGTCTGCCCGCGCTGCGACCATCATGGCCGCATCGGCCCCAGCGACCGGTTCGAACAGATACTCGACGCCGGGTTCATCCTGCTGCCGACCCCTCAGGTGCAGGAAGACCCGCTCAAGTTCCGCGATACCAAACGTTACCCCGACCGGATCAAGGCCGCCCGCCAGTCGACCGGCGATCAGGACGCGCTCATCAACGCACGCGGCGCGATCGACGATGTGCCGCTGGTCGTGGGTGTGCAGAATTTCGCCTTCATGGGCGGTTCGATGGGCATGGGCGTGGGCGCGGCTTTCATTCAGGGCGTCAATGACGCCATCGCCCACAAATGCCCCTATGTGATCTTCACCGCCGCGGGCGGTGCGCGGATGCAGGAAGGCATATTGTCGCTGATGCAGATGCCTCGCGCCACCGTCGCCATCCAGAAGCTGCACGCGGCGGGCCTGCCCTACATCGTCGTGCTGACCGATCCGACCACCGGCGGCGTGACGGCCAGCTATGCCATGCTGGGCGACGTGCAGATCGCAGAACCCAATGCGCTGATCGGCTTTGCCGGGCAGCGGGTCATCGAAAGCACGATCCGCGAAAAGCTGCCCGACGGGTTCCAGCGCGCGGAATATCTGCTCGATCACGGGATGCTCGACATGGTGGTGCATCGCCGCGATCTGCGCGACACGCTGGCACGGGTGATCGGCTATCTGACGCCCCGCGCCGCCGCCTGATCCACTTCGCCGGGGGAGAGCGCCGTGCCCGATCACGCCGTTTCGGATGATGCCGCGGTGCAGGCGCAGCTCGACCGCCTCTGGTCGCTTTCTCCGGGCGCGGACATATTGGGTCTGGAGCGGATCACGCGGTTGCTTGAACGGCTCGGCGATCCACATCGCGCGCTGCCGCCGGTCTTCCATGTCGCGGGCACCAACGGGAAGGGTTCGACCTGCGCCTTTCTGCGCGCCGCGCTGGAAGCGGACGGACGCACGGTTCATGTTTTCACCTCACCCCATCTCGTCCGCTTCAACGAACGTATCCGCGTCGCCGGGCAACTCATTGGCGACGCGGCGCTGGCGCGCTATCTGGAACGGGTGCTGGACATTGCCGAAGGGGTGAATGCCAGCTTCTTCGAGGTGACGACCGCGGCTGCTTTCCTCGCCTTCGCCGAACATGATGCCGACGCCTGCATCATGGAGGTGGGCCTTGGCGGGCGGCTGGATGCCACCAATGTCATTGCCGATCCGGCGGTTTGCGGCGTCGCGCAGCTCGGCATCGACCATCAGGCGTTTCTCGGCGACACCATAGAGCAGATCGCGGCGGAAAAGGCCGGCATCGCCAAGCGCGACGCCCCTCTGGTGACGCTGCGTTACGCCGCGCCGATCCAGCATGTGATGCAGGAAGCCGCCGACAGGGCAGGCGCCCGATGGATCGCACAGGGCGAGGCATGGGACGCCGCGACATACCGCGACCGGCTCCATTATCGCGACGCCTCGGGGCGGCTGGAAACGCCGCTCCCCCGGCTGGCGGGCGCGCATCAGGTGCAGAACGCCGCGCTCGCTTTCGCCATGCTGCGGCATCAGGACCGCCTGCCCGTCAGCGAAGCCGCGCTCAAGGCCGCGCCGCTCTGGGCGCAATGGCCCGCGCGGCTTCAGCGGCTGGAGGCAGGACCGCTTATCGCTCCCCTCCCCGCCGGATCGACGGTGTGGCTCGACGGCGGCCACAACGCCAGTGCAGGCGAAGCGATTGCCGCCTATTTCACGCAGGACCGGCTGGAAAGCGGCAAGATCGACATCATCATGGGCATGTTGGCGAACAAGGATGTGGACAGCTTCCTCGCCCCGTTCATGAGCAAGGTCGCGCACATCCACGTCCTGCCGGTGCCCGGCCACGACCATCATCCTGCCGAACGCTTCGCCGCCATCGCAAACCGTCATGGGACCGGATGCACGGCGCACGATAGGCCGCATTCCGCCATTGCCGCTGTAGCGGCATCCGCGCAAAGGGCGAACCGCGTGCCAAAGCTGTTGATCGGAGGGTCGCTTTATCTGGCGGGTGAAATCCTGCGGCTGAACGCGCAACTGCCAGACTGAATTTTCTTGCGACTCATTCGCATTAGCTTATCCTGCATTCACATTTGATGCGGAAGGCGATTCGATGGCGCACCCTGATCCTCTCGACCTGTCCCGGCCGATGCCGGCCGGATATGGCAACCGGCTGTTCCTGTTCGCGATGCGGCGGATGGCGAGCGGGGGAGTCAACGATGCCCACGCAGCCAACGCGATGCTGGGCGCATTCGGGCGAAGCTATCGCCGTCCGCTCGTGCTCATGCGGGCGATGATGCTGGAACTGGCGCGTGCGTCGAGCCGCCGGATTCTCGTCGCGCCCTGCTGCTGCGCGCGGATGACCGCCGACGAGGCGCTGATGATGCGGGCGACGGGCGAAGCGCTGGACTGTCCCGCCCTCGCCTACGAGCGGGTGAGTGAATTGCTGGGCAACGACCGTGCGCTGGGCGCGCTCACCTGCTTACAGGCGGTGGCGCAGGCACATGCCGACCTCGGGCGTCCGCTCGATCTTTACGCGGGCTGACTGCCCTCCTCCGTCGCTGCCGTGCCGACACTGGCGTCGATCAGGCCAGCGCGCATCATCAGCCAGAAGAGCAGGATGCCCGGCACCGCCAGCACGGTCGTCAGCAGGTAAAAGTCGACATAGCCGAACCGCTCAATCATCGCGCCCGCCGTCGTTCCGGTCAGGAACCGGCCGACGATGCTCGCCGCCGCCGAAATCAGCGCATATTGCGCAGCAGTGAAGCGCAGGTCGCACAGCGCCGAGAAATAGGCGACGACCGCGACGCCGCCGACGCCGCTTGCGAAATTTTCGAACCCGATCGCGCCCGCCATGCCGAGGTTGCTCTTCCCTGCCGCCGCCAGCGCGGCAAAGCTGAAATTGGACACTGCCATCAGGATCAGGCTGATGAGCACCGACTTCTTCAGGCCCAGTCGGGCATAGAGCACGCCCCCCACGAATATCCCCGCCAGCAGCGCCCAGAAGCCGACACCGACATCGTAAATGGCGATTTCGGTATTGGTGTAGCCCAGATCGTTGAACAGCAGCCGGAAGGTGAGGTTGGCGAGCGTGTCGCCGATCTTGTGGACGATGATGAAGGTCAGCACCAGAAGCGCCCCACGCCTGCGGAAAAAGTCGACGAACGGTCCTATGACCGCCTGCAACAGTTCGCCGCCGCTGCGCCGCGTTTCGGGCGGACGATGCCGCTGCGGCTCGCCCACGATCAGCGCGGCGATCATGGCAGGCAAGGCGAACAGCGAACAGGCGATGTAGGCGACGGTCCAGTTCCACTGGTCCGCCAGCACCAGCCCCAGGCCGCCCGCAGCAGCCGCGCCGATGCGCCAGCCATATTGCGACATGCCCGCGCCGACGCCCAATTGCTCGGGCTTCAGTATTTCGATGCGATAGCCGTCGATGATGATGTCGAACGTCGCGCCGGCAATGCCGACGAGGATCGCGGCGCGAACGGTCGCCATGACATCGGGCGTCGGCTCCGCAAAGCCGAGATAGATGACGCTCGCCATGACGAAAACGCCGGCCGCCAGCATCCACGACACGCGCTGGCCCAGACGATGCAGCACCGGGATCTTCACCCCTTCGATGACCCACGCCCAGAGGAATTTGAAATTATAGGCCAGCAGGACGAGGCTGAACGCTGTGACGCTTTTCTTGTCAATGCCGTCCTGAGCCAGCCTCGATGCGAGGTTGCCGCCGATCATCGCGAAGGGGAAACCGGATGAAATGCCAAGGGCGAGCGCGGCGAGCGGCCCTTTTTCGGCATAGGGCCGAACCGCGTCCCGCCAGTTACGGCGTCCCTCAATAGCGTCTGTCATGAAAAAGCGCGTCCCCGAAGCCGATCCCCGTTGCCGCCACCTTATGCCCTCAGAGCCTCGGCGCAAGCGCCATCGCGCCTGTCAGCCTTCTGCGTCGAACAGCATCAGGCCGGGCGGCAGCTTCGGCCGCCGCCCGCCACGCAGCACCGCGTCGATCACCCTGATCGCGGCCACCAGATCGCGCGACGCATAGGGCTTGGCGAGGCAGCCGACCGCGATGGACTGCGCGTCGATGGGGCGACGCCCCGTGACGAACAGCACGGGAAGCGCCTGCGCTGCCGCATGCCGCGCCACATCCAGACCGCTGCGATCCCCATGGAGGCCGATGTCCGCGATGACGAGATCGACGCCGCCCTCGTCGATGACACGGACGGCATGGTCGTAATCGTTGACGGTCGCTGCGATACGGTATCCCGCCTGCTCCAGCGCATGTTCATTTTCGAACGCGACCAGCGGCTCATCCTCTACCACGAGGACGGTCAGGATATTCGGACGCGGTGGCCTGCCGTCTTCCTGCCTGCGCAATCCTAAAAACATTTGCCAAGCCCGCCCTCATTCCGCCATGCAGCCGATGAAACGCCGCGCCCCGTCACCGGGTTGCCGATCCGGCGACCGGCACCGGTCATATGGGCGCTGGCGCAGCACTATTCAGCCGATACCCCTCTTTCTCGCACCACGAAAGAGCCGGTTCGCAACCAGAGGAACTGCCGTGGAACCGCCGAAAAAATCCGGACCGCCCCGCCGGGGCAAGCCAGGCGGCCCGACCCGCCCCGGTGGCGCCGGCAAGAGGCCGCCGCGCGGCCAGCGCCCACCGGCGAAGCCTTCCGCATCTTCCAATCCCCACCCTGCCCGCGCTGCCGCCTCCGGGGGCAAGGACGAGCCGCAGCGCATCGCCAAGCTGCTCGCGCGCGCGGGCGTGGCGTCGCGTCGCGAGATCGAGCGCATGATTGCGGAAGGACGGATCGCGCGTGATGGCGTGGCGATTGATACCCCCGCTACATTGCTGACCTCCCTGCATGGCGTCACGGTCGATGGCGTCGCGGTCGCGGCCCCTGCCCCGGCGCGGCTCTTCCTCTTCCACAAGCCGACCGGATGCCTCACCACGGAGCGCGATCCTGCGGGGCGGCCCACCATCTATGATCGCCTGCCGATGGGACTGCCCCGGCTGATGCCGATCGGCCGGCTCGACATGAACACCGAAGGTCTGTTGCTGCTCACCACCGATGGCGGGTTCAAACGGCAGATGGAACTGCCAGCAACCGGCGTGCCCCGCACATATCGTGCGCGCGCCTTCGGCGAAGTCAGCCAGCAGCAACTGGAGGATCTGTTCGACGGGCTGGAAGTGGACGGCATCCGCTACGACCGCATCGAAGCCAATCTGGAGCGGCGCACCGGGCGCAACCAGTGGATCGAAATGACGCTCACCGAAGGCAAGAACCGCGAGGTTCGCCGGGTACTGGAGCATCTGGGCCTGAAAGTGAACCGCCTGATCCGCACCGCCTATGGCCCCTTCACGCTGGGCGAGATGCCGGTCGGTGTCGTCGATGAAGTGCGCCAGCATGACCTCATCCAGTTCCGCAATTCGCTGAAAGCCGCCAAGGCGTGAGGATCATCGCAGGCCACTGGCGCGGGCGCACGCTGGTCGCGCCGAAGGGTGACGCCACCCGTCCCACCGCAGACCGGACGCGCGAAACGCTGTTCTCGATGCTCCTGAGCCGCATCGGATCGTTCGAGGGCTTGAGTGTCGGCGATTTCTTCGCCGGATCGGGCGCGCTGGGGTTCGAGGCGCTTTCACGCGGCGCTGCGTCCTGCCTCTTCGTCGAGCAGGATCGGGCCGCGCTCGACGCAATCAAACGCAATGGCGAAACGCTTGGCATTCGGCCGGATGTGCGGGCGGCCAGCGTCCTTTCGCTGGGAAGCGCGTCGAAACCCCTCGACGTCCTTTTCATGGATGCGCCTTACAGCACAGGCGCGGGCCAGGTCGCGCTCGACAAGCTGGCACGGCAGGGATGGACCGGACCCGCAAGCTGGATCAGTATCGAGACGGATCGGCGCGAGGATGTGGCCGTAAAGGGTTTTGCGGTGGACACGGTGCGCGATGTCGGAAAGGCCCGATTGACCCTGCTCCGGGCGGAAAGCTGACCCTGATAGCAAAAAGGCCGCCGGGCATGACACCCGGCGGCCTTTTCTCTTGCAAAAGTTCAGCGCCGCTTGTGCATCTTGCGGGCCTCGCCCGGATTGATGCAGCTATCCTGCACGGTCCTCGAACAGACCGGATATTCCTTATCCCCGGCGGGCGGCGGGGTCATGTTGCCGCCGACCGTCACCGGATTGGCAGGAGAGCCGGTGGATGCCGCGGGATCGCGCGGCATTCCTGCCGGAGCGGGCGTCATACCTATGTCGGCCGGAACTGCCCCGGTGGGCTGCCCCGCATTGGGATCGGCTGCCGTGGTGCCGGCGGCGGGATCGGCTGGCGGCGCGGGCGGCGCGGCTGGGTCGGCAGCGGGCGGAGCCATGTCTCCGGCAGGCGGCTGCGCAGCCGGAGCGGCGGCATCCTGCGCCACCGCCAGAGTGGAAAAGCTCATCAATGCAGCGCCAGCCAGGAAAAGCGTCTTCATCGGGATCATCCTTCCTATGTTCTTCGCCCCGTCAGCCCGCTCGGGCAGGGTCAAAAACCAAGGGAGCTCTGCACCGTTCCTTACGCTGACGACTAGATGGCTCCCATCCGCGCCGAACCGAACGGCGGAATGACTTGGCGGATGCGCGAGAACCCATGCCGAGATGCTCGCGCTTACTCTTATGTTCGAAGGTGGCGCACCCAAGAGGATTCGAACCTCTGGCCTTTGCCTTCGGAGGGCAACGCTCTATCCAGCTGAGCTATGGGTGCGTGACGCGATGTCAGGAGGCGCGGGTAGCAAAGTCCTCCAGCCTGCGCCAGTGCCTATTTGCGGTCCGCAGAAACTAGCGCCGAACTAGGCCGGATCGACATTCATCGTAGCCAGATCATGGCGGCGGCGAGGTGGACGAAGCCGGCAAAGTGGAGGGCTCGCCGATCGTAGCGGGTCGCAAAGCGGCGGAAATGCTTGAGGCGGCCGAAGCAGCGCTCGATCCAGTTACGTTGTTTGTAGAGTTCGGCGTCATGCGGGATGAAGACTTTGCGATTCCGTTTGGACGGAATCACCGCCTGCGCCTCCATTCGAGCGATCGTCTCGCGTAAGTCATTGCTGTCATAGGCTTTATCGGCGAGCACGGCTCCGGCTTCCTGCCCTTCCAGAAGAGCTGAAGCAGCGGTGATGTCATGGGCCTGCCCAGCCGTGATGCGGAAGCGCAATGGCCGGCCCAGCGCATCGGCGAGCATGTGGATCTTGGTCGTCAATCCACCTCGGGAACGCCCCAGCGCCTGATCTTGAGCCCCCCTTTTCCGGACGCTGCCTGCTGGTGGGCGCGAACGATGGTGCTGTCGATCATCAGATATTGGTTGTCGCGATCCGTGGTGAGCGCTTCGAACACCCGTTCCCATACGCCGCTATCACACCAGCGGCTGAAGCGACGATGCACCGTCTTCCATCGGCCATAGCGCTCGGGGAGATCGCACCAATGCGCACCAGAGCGCAGAACCCACAAACATCCGTTCACAAACAATCGGTTATCTGATCCCGTCCGACCAGGATCACCCGCCTTGCCCGGAAGCAACAGCGCGATCTTCGTCCACTGCGTATCGTTCAATTCGTATCGCTTGATCCCCATCGTCCGCTCCGCGTTCCAACACGAAGCCATATGAATCAGCGATCAGCCCCCTTGGGAATCCTGAATGTCGATCCGGCCTAGCGAAGGCCACCGCCCATGGAGCGATAAAGCTCCACCATGTTGGACGCGCGGGTCAGGCGGGTCGCGAGCAGGCTCTGTTCGGCGGCATAGAGCGTGCGCTGTGCATCCAGCGTGGTAAGGAAGCTGTCCACGCCGGACCGAAAGCGCGCATCCGACAGGATATAGGCCCGGCGCGATGCGTCGCGCAGCGATGTCTGCGCCTCAAGCTGCTGCGTCATCGTGCCCCGTCGCGCCAGCGCATCGGCCACTTCGCGAAAGCCCGTCTGCACGCTTTTCTCATAGGTGGCGAGCAGCGCGTCGTAGGTCGCGCGGGCATATTGCAGGTTGCCCTTGCGCCGTCCGAAGTCGAATATCGGGAGCGTGGCGGACGGTGCGACCGACCAGAAATCGCTGCCGCCTCCGAACAGGTTGGACAGACCCTGACTCACCGTGCCCAAAGCCGCCGTCAGCGAGATGGTGGGGAAGAAAGCCGCGCGCGCCGCACCGATATTGGCGTTCGCTCCGCGCAACGCATGTTCGGCGGCCGCGATGTCCGGTCGGCGCAACAGCACCTCCGATGACATATTGGCCGGCAGATTCTCGAGCGTCGCGCCGCCCTGCGGCATCGCGTCGGGCAAGTCGCCCGCTGGCACGGTCGTCCCCGCCAGAAGATTGAGCGCATTCTGATCCTGCGCCACAAGCGTTGTCGCCTGTGCGATGTCCGATACCGCCTGATCGTAGCTGGTCTGCGCCTGCCGCACTTCCAGTTCCGATGCGACCCCCTTGGCGAAGCGGGCGCGGGTCAGTTCCAGCGTCTTCCCGAAAGCTTCCCGCAGATCGTGCAGGATGCGCAGCCGCTCGTAATCGGCCGCCATGGTGAGCCAGGCGTTGGCCGTTTCGGCGATCAGCGCAGTCTGCGCGGCATTGCGGTTTTCGACCGCCGCGAAATATTGCTCCTGCGCCGCCTTGCCAAGGTTCCTGACGCGTCCGAACAGATCAATCTCCCAGGCGGAAACGCCCACCTGTGCCTGATAGACATCGTTGTTCAGCCGTTGCGACTGGCCGAACTGCACCAGCGGCTGCTCGCTATAGGTGGCGGTGCCGGTCGCCCCGACCGTGGGCAGCAGGTCGGCCCGCTGCACCCGATATTGCGCCCGCGCCTGCGCCACGTTGGCGACGGCCAGGCGGAGGTCGCGATTATTGGCAAGCGCCGTCTCGATCACCCGCGCGAGACGCGCGTCCGTGAAGAAATCGCGCCAGGCGGTGTCGGCGGGCGCAATTGCCGCGTCGGCCCCGTTCACATAAGCTGGCCCTTCCGGCGAGCCGACCGGGATCGGCGCCTGCGGCCGGACATATTTCGGCGCCAGATCGCAGGCGGCGAGCGCCAGCGACAGGGTGAGCGCTCCTAGCGCGTGGATGCCGCGTGTCATGCTTATCAAGCCTCCCGCGAAGGCGCGGCGGGTGCATCGCCCTCATCCGCTTCATGGTGATGATGTTCGCGGAACAGCCGCTTCACGACCGTGAAGAACACCGGAACGAAGAAGATGGCGAGCACTGTCGCCGACAGCATTCCGCCCACGACAGCCCAGCCGATGGCGTTCTGCCCGCCAGCGCCCGCACCCGACGAAACCGCCAGCGGCAGCACGCCGAAGATGAAAGCGAAGCTCGTCATCAGAATGGGCCGCAACCGCAGCTTGCCCGCCTCCAGCGCGGCCCTTGCCGGGGACAGTCCTTCGCGCATTTTCTCTTCGGCGAATTCGACGATCAGGATCGCGTTTTTCGCCGATACGCCGATGGTGGTGATGAGACCGACCTGAAGATAGATGTCATTGTCCAGCCCCGCCAGCGTCGCGGCGATCACCGCGCCCAGCACGCCCAGCGGCACCACCAGCATGACCGCGATCGGTACCGACCAGCTTTCATAGAGCGCGGCAAGGCACAGGAACACGATCAGCATCGACAGCGCGTAGACATAAGGCGCCTGCCCGCCCGACGTATTTTCCTCATAGGATATGCCGTTCCAGGCAAAGCCGACGCCTGCGGGCAGTTTGGCGGCGAATTCCTCCATCGCCTTCATCGCTTCGCCGCTCGATACGCCGGGAGCGGGCGCGCCCTGTATGTTCATCGACGGGACGCCGTTATAACGTTCCAGACGCGCCGGCCCCTGCGCCCATTCGGTCGTCGAGAAGGCGGACAGCGGAGCCATGGTTCCGCTGCTGCCGCGCACATGGAAGGCTCCGATGCCATCGGGCGAAGTGCGATAGGGCGCATCGGCCTGAACATAGACGCGCTTCACCCGGTCGCGGTCAATGAAGTCATTCACATAAGCGCCGCCCAGATTGGTGCTGATCGTGTCGTTGATGTCCGCCTGTGCGATGCCCAGCGCACCGGCGGCCGCCTGATCCACGTTGAGCCTGAGCTGCGCCGTATCCTCCAGCCCGTTGGGGCGGACCTGCGCCAGACGCTTGTCGCCCATGGCCATGCCAAGCAACTGGTTACGGGCGGCCAGCAGCTTTTCATGGCCCAGATTGGCCTGATCCAGAAGCTGAAAGTCGAAGCCCGATGCGTTGCCCAGTTCCTGCACCGAAGGCGGCACCAGGGCAAACGCCATGCCCACACCGAGGCCTTGGAAAGCCATGTTCGCGCGCAGCGCTATGGCCGAAGCGCTGTTGTCCGCACCCTTGCGCTCTTTCCAGTCCTTCATCCGGGAATAGACGAGGCCGACATTCTGGCCCTGCCCCACGAAACCGAAACCGGAAATGGTGAACACCGCCGCGACATTGGCCTTTTCGTCGACCAGAAAATGCTGGCGCATCCGTGCGAGTGCCCGTTCCGTCTCCTCGACGGTGCTTCCGGCGGGCAGCGACACCTGCGAAATCACGATCCCCTGATCTTCTTCGGGCAAAAAGCCGCCGGGCAGCCGCAGGAAGATGAATGCCATGCCGATGGCGATAAGTCCGTACAGGATCATCGTCCGGCCCCAGCGCCGCTCCATCTTTTCGACGCCTTTGCCATATCGGCGCACGCCCCTGTCGAAGGTGCGGTTGAACCAGTCGAAGAAGCGGCCGAACACCGATCCGACCGGCCCGTGCCAGCTATGACCGTCCGACGCAGGCTTGAGGATCGTGGCGCAAAGGGCGGGCGTCAGGATCAGCGCGACCAGCACCGACAGGATCATCGAAGACACGATGGTGATCGAAAATTGCCGGAAGATCACGCCTGTTGATCCGCCAAAAAACGCCATCGGCAGGAATACCGCCGAAAGCACCAGACCGATGCCAATCAGCGCGCCGCTGATCTCGTCCATCGACTTTTTCGCCGCTTCCTTGGGCGACAGGCCTTCATCCTGAATCAGGCGCTCGACATTCTCCACCACCACGATCGCGTCATCGACCAGCAGGCCGATCGCCAGCACCATGCCGAAAAGGGTCAGCGTATTGATGGTGAAGCCCGCCGCGCTGAGGATAGCAAGCGCGCCCAGAAGCACGACCGGAACCGCGATGGTGGGGATCAGCGTCGCGCGCCAGTTCTGGAGGAACAGGAACATGACGACGAACACCAGAAGCACTGCTTCGAACAGCGTGTGGATGACCTGTTCGACTGACAGCCGCACGAATTTCGAATTATCGACCGGGAAATCATATTTGACCCAGTTCGGGAAGTTCTTCGACAGTTGATCGACACGGTGCTTCACCGCGTCGACCGTCTGGAGCGCGTTCGCGCCGGGCGCCAGCTTTACGCCGAACCCGGATGCCGGATGGCCGTTGAACTTCGCCACGAAGCCATAATTTTCCGCGCCCAGTTCCACGCGCGCGACATCGGACATCAGCACCACCGCGCCGTTCGCGGCGCTGCGCAGCCGGATGTTCCTGAATTCGTCCACGGTGCGCAGCCGCGACTGCGCCGTTACCGTTGCGTTGAGCGCCTGCCCCTTGGGAGAAGGCGTGCCCCCGATCTGACCGGCGGACACCTGCGCATTCTGCGCACGGATCGCTGCCTTCACGTCGCCGGTGGTGACGCCCAGATTGGCCATCTTGTAGGGGTCGAGCCAGATCCGCATCGCATATTGCGTGCCGAAGAGCTGCGTGTCGCCGACACCCGTCACGCGGCTGATGGGGTCTTGCAGGCTGGACGCGATAAAGTCTGCTGCATCCTGCTGATCGTGAATGCCATCGTCGGCATATACGGCCAGGATCATCAGGAAGCTGGATGTCGACTTGCCCACCCGCAAGCCCTGCTGCTGCACTTCCTGCGGCAGCAGCGGCGTGGCCTGTGACAGCTTGTTCTGGACCTGCACCTGCGCGATGTCGGGGTCGGTCCCCTGCTCGAACGTCAGCGTGATGTTCAGATTGCCCGCGCTGTCGCTGGTCGACGAAAAATAGCGCAGATTGTCGATGCCCTTGAGCTGCTGCTCAATGATCTGCGTCGTGGTGCTTTCCAGCGTCTGGGCGTCAGCGCCGGGATAGGTGGTCTGAATCGTGACCGCAGGCGGCGCGATCTCCGGAAACTGGGCGACCGGCAGCGAACGGATCGCCAGAAGACCCGCCAGCATGATGACGATGGCGATCACCCACGCGAAGATGGGCCGGTCGATAAAATAGCGTGCCATGGCCTAGTTGGCCCCGCCCGGCGCGGACTCTGCCTTGCCCCCTGCCCCGCCCGGCGCGCCTGCCGTCACCTGTTGCGGCGCGCCGGGTCGCACGACCGTTCCGGGCCGCAGGTTCAAAAGCCCCTCGACGATCAGGCGATCCCCGGACTTAAGCCCTCTGGTCACGATCCACTTGTCGCCCAGCGTGCGATCGACCTCGACCTGACGCATCTCGACCTTGTTGTCCTTGCCGACGACCATCGCCGTAGCGCGGCCACGCGGGTCGCGGCTGATGCCCTGCTGCGGAGCGAGGATCGCCTGCAACCGCTGCCCTTCGATCAAACGTGCGCGCACATACATGCCGGGCAGCAGAAGACCGTCGGGATTGGGGAAACTGGCGCGTAACGTCACCGCGCCCGACGCCTGATCTACCGTGACTTCGGTGAACTGGAGGCGGCCTTCGACGGGATAGACGCTGCCATTGGGCAGCAGCAACTGGATGCGCGCGCCGCCCGCTTCGCTGATGCCGCCGCTCTTCATCGCCTGCCGGAGGTCGATGATCTGTGCGGCGGACTGGGTGACGTCGACATAAACGGTATCGGTGCGCTGGATCGTCGTCAGCGCGTCGGCCTGCCCCGCCTGCACGAGCGCACCGGGCGTGAAGAGCGAGCGGCTGATCCGACCCGAAATGGGCGCGCGCACCCGCGTGAAGTTCTGGTTGACCTGCGCGGCCTGAACGGCGCCGCGCTGGGCTGCGACATCGGCGCGCGCCTGCTCGGCGGCGGCGGCGGCATCGTCATATTCCTGACGGCTGACGGCGTTGATACCGACCAGATCCCTGTAGCGCTGCGCCTGAAGACCGGTCGCCCGGATCGCCGCGTTGGCGCGGGCCAACTGTCCCTGCGCCTGCGCCAGAGCGGCGCGATACGGCGCGTCGTCGATCTCATACAGAAGTTGCCCGGCCCGGACATAGCCGCCTTCCTCAAAAAGCCTGCGGCGGATGATGCCATTGATCTGGGGACGCACCTCGGCTGTTTCGACCGCGACGATCCGGCCGGGAAGTTCGTTGAAAAGCGGCGCAGTCTCGCTCTTGAGCGTGACCACGCCAACCGCTGGCGGCGGGGGCGCTGGTGGCTGCTCTTTGCCGCAGCCTGTCAGACCGAGCGCGGACGCGCACGCCACCAACCCGGCCCATGTCCCCTTTTGCATCGAGTGCTTCCCGTGTCTGGATTTATCATATAGGCGGAATGAACATTCATTCCTATCGGTCGTTCAGGTATTTTTTCGACCCGACGATTTCAAGGGGCCGCAACGCGAAAATGAACGAAGAAGTTGCACCGCACCACAGGAAAGACAGCAGAAGCCGCATTTTGCTGGCGGCGCGCAACCTGTTCGATCGTCGCGGCTTTCACCAGACGCCCATGGCCGATCTGGCCGAAGAAGCACAGGTGTCCGTCGGCCAGATCTACAGACTGTTCAAAAGCAAGGAAGACGTCATCGGCGCGATTGTCGAGGATGACGCCATGCGGTTGAAGCGGCAACTCGAACGCCTGCGTGAAATGCTGGATGCGGGCCAGATCGCCGTAGAACAGGTCTTCGAAAGGATGTTGTGTCAATCGGCGTGCAAACGGGACCCCCTATCGGCGCGCAAAAGGGACCCCCTTTTCAAGATGGCGCAAGGTTGATCGGACACGCGCCCTTGCGCTGCGCGCGGCGTAGGGAGGGCGGAGCCCGACCGGAGGCGCGCGCAGCGCAAAGCATCTTAATCCCGGTGTGCAGCGGAGATCAGTTTCGGTTCTTGAAGCGCCAGCTGTCATTGCCGGTCTCGATGATGTCGCAATGATGGGTGACGCGATCGAGGAGCGCGGTGGTCATCTTGGGATCGCCGAAGACCGTGGGCCATTCGCCGAACGCGAGGTTGGTGGTGATGATGACGCTGGTCTGCTCGTAGAGCTTGCTGACCAGATGGAACAGCAACTGGCCGCCTGAGCGGGCGAACGGCAGGTAACCTAGCTCATCGAGCACGATCAGATCGAGACGGGATAGCTGGGCGGTGAGTGCGCCGCTCTTGCCGATCCTGGCTTCCTCTTCGAGACGGGTCACCAGATCGACGGTGTTGAAGTAGCGGCCGCGCGCACCGGAGCGAACGACATTGGCGGCGATAGCGATGGCCAGGTGGGTCTTGCCGGTGCCCGTGCCGCCGACCAGGACGATATTGCGCCGAGCGGGCAGGAACGCGCCGCTGTGCAATGAACGCACCAGCCCCTCGTTGATCGGTGTGCCCTCGAACCGGAACGCGTCGATGTCCTTCACGACCGGCAGCTTTGCGGCCGCCATCCGGTATCGGATCGACGCGGCATGGCGATGCGTCGCTTCCGCTCGGAGAAGGTCGGTCAGTATCTCCATCGTGGTGCGCTGACGCTGAAGGCCGGTGGTGACCGCATCATCGAACGCGCCCGCCATGCCCTTGAGCCCAAGCCCGCGCATCGCCTCGATCATGTCATGCCGCTGCATCGAAGGTCCTCAGCTGGTCGTAACGGGCGCAGTCGGCGATCGGCGGATGGCGCAGCGCGCTATCCTCGGAGGTGATGATCGTAAGTGGGCGCGGCGGCTCGCGGTGCCGCGCCAGGATGTTGAGGATCAGATCGTCGCTCGCCGTGCCGGTCGCCAGCGCTTCGCGCACGGCCGCTTCGACCGGATCCAGGCCATCGATCAGCACGGCCGACAGCACACGGACGAACCGGCGGTCGGCATCGTCGCCATTACCAAGCTTGCGGCGCAGGCGCGCCAGCGCAGGTGGCAGGTCCCAGTCCTGGAAGGGCGCGCCGTTCCGCAGCGCGCCGGGCTTGCGGGCCAGCACCGGCAGATAATGCCAGGGGTCGTAAATCGTGCGGTTACGCCCGAAGGTGCGAGGATGCTCGGCGACAACCTCCTCGCCGCAGCGCACGATGATGCGGTCGGCATAGGCACGGACCTGCACCGTGCGCCGCGCCATCGTCGAGAGAACCGAGTAGCGGTTGCGGTCGAAGCTGATCAGGCAGGTGCCCGTCACCGCATGCTCGCTCTCGTTGAAGCCGTCGAACGGCCCCAACATCGGTTGCAGTGCCGATCGTTCGATCTCCAGCGCCTGCGCTACGGTTAGCTCGCCCTGTTCAGGATGCGCCTGCCGTTCCGCCCAGCGCCGACACTCGGCCTCCAGCCAGCCATTGAGCTCCTCGAGGCTGGCGAACCGCAACCGGGGCTGGAAGAAGCGACCCCGGATCGTCTGCACCTGGTTCTCGACCTGCCCCTTCTCCCATCCCGCCGCAGGTGAGCAGGCGGTCGGCTCGATCATATAATGGGCGGTCATGATCAGGAACCGCCGGTTGAAGACCCGTTCCTTGCCGGTGAACACGCTCGTCACCGCCGTCTTCATATTATCGTAGATGCCGCGCCCTGGCACCCCGCCGAAGAAAGCAAAGCCGCGCGCATGCGCGTCGAACAGCATCTCCTGGCTCTCGCGCGGATACGCCCGGACATAGACTGCCCGCGATGCACACAGTCGCATATGCGCGACCTTCACCCGCATCGGCTTGCCCGCGATCTCCACATCCTCATGGCTCCAGTCGAACTGGTAGGCCTCGCCGGGCTTGAACATCAGCGGGATGAAGGCCGTGACACCATCGCCGGCATCCTTGCGCCGATCGGCCTTCCAGCGCGCCGCGTAGCGCCGCACGGCATCGTAGGAGCCCTCAAAACCCTCGCGCTCCAACAGATCATGGATCCGCGTCATCCGCAGCCGCTCGCGCTTGCCGCGCACCTCATTCTCTTCCAGCAGTGTGTTCAGGCGATCCTGAAACGGACCGATCCGCGGCAACGGCTGAACCTTACGCTGATAATCGAATGCGCCTTCCGGCGCCCGGATCGCCTTGCGGATCACCTTCCGCGATACATGCAAATCCCGCGCGATCGCCTTGATCGCCTTACCACCGGCATACTCGCGCCGAATCCGAACCACTGTCTCCAAAACCAACATCCCGATCTCGCCGCCTGATTATCCAGCCGGCTGCTTAAACCATCGAAATGAGGGGTCCCTTTTAGACGCCGATCACCCCGCTAACGGGGTCCTTTTTGCACGCCGATCCACATGTTGCTCGATGCAGTATCCGATCAGCAGGAGGCGTTGAGCTTCGACATCCTCGCGGAAAGCCTTCGCAAGGTTCAGGTCGGTGACATCGTGGCGGACATGTGTGCCGCCATTCGCGGGGTGCTTCGGCACTTTGCCTGTATAGCCAATCCCGCCCTGTCGGAGCACGCGCTGGATGTGGCGGAGGAACTGCTGCTGGCCTGCCTGTTCGGCATCGGCCATCGCCGCGCTTCGCGGCCCCGACTAAGCGCAGCCCAGATCGCCGAGGGTGGCGCGACGATGATTACAAAAGCGCTGCGCCACGTTCGATAGCGCACGATCCTGCGACAGGTTAAATTTTCGTTCTGCCAGGCACCGCTGGTCGTGGATATTTAACCATTGAACGCAGTCGCAGCATTTTCGTGCTGCATTGCGAGATCAGGCTCCTAAACTTGGATGGATCAGGGTTCAGGAGCAAGTGTCTATGGTCAAATCCCCCTACGACCCAAGCTATTTCGCTGAAAGAATTGAGAGAAATCTCCAACTGGCCGAACAGGCCGCCGACCCCGCGATTCGTAGTCTTCATCTGGAATATGTGCGCCTTTACCGGCACTTGCTGGTAGAGCAGGTGCCTGCCTGACCCCTATTTCCCTTCCCCCTCTTCGGGCAGGACGACCGCTGCCCAACTGCGCGATGGAATGAGATATTTCGCGGCCACCGCCTGAAGCTGGGCGGGCGTGACGGACAGGAGATCCTCGGCCATCCTCGCCATCGCATCGACATAGCGCGGATCGCGCGCCGTCCCCTCCATCTGCTGCATCCAGAAAGCGTTCCCCGTGCTGGCGCGCGCGAGAAGCTGTCGCATCGGCGCCACCGCCCGCTGCAGCTCATCGGCGCTGACAGGCGTCTTCGCGAGATCGGCGGCCGTCGCCTTCACGACGTTGTAGAAATAATCGACGCGGTCAGGCCGGACCTGGCTCGTCACGAGGATATAGCCGCCCGATTCAGAGGAGAATGGCCAGTTGTTCTGGACGGTCGGCGAATAGGCCGCGCCCTCCGTCGAACGGAGCTTGTCGAACAGGCGGTCGTTGAAGATCTGCGTCAGGATTTCGAGCTGGCGCGCCTCCTTCTGCAAGGCGAAGCCGCCCGCGGTCGGCCACGCGATGACGGCGGCCGCCTGTTCCCGGTCGCCCTTGTGCCGCAGCACGACCGGCTTTTCCACATGCCGGGGAAAGCGCATCGCGCGGTTGGCCGCAGGGACCGGTTTACCCGGCCGCGGCGGCAGCGCGCCGAACGTCGCCGCAACCGCCTGGATCGCTTCATCCGCCTTCACCTGCCCGAATATCTGGATGTCGATCGGGCCGGAAGCGAGGATCGGCTCCCACGTCTTGCGGAATGCTTCGGGCGTCAGCGCGTTGATTTCCGCAAGATCGGGCGTGCGGAACCGCACATCCCTGTCATGCAGCAGCCAGTTGAGATCGCGCCCGAGCACTGCGTCGGGGGAGCGCGAAAGCGCATCATAGGCGACCGAAGCCCCCGTCTTCACCCGCGCGATGGGCGCAGGGTCCCAGCCCGGCTCGGCCAGCTTGGCCGCGAACAGGCGCAACTGGTCCTTATAGTCCGCCGGGCGCGTCACGGCCTGAAACTCGAACGCATCGTCATTGATGGCAAAGCCCATGCCGATCCTGCGGCCATTGGTCAGCTCATCAAGCTCCCCCTGCCCCAGCTTGCCGATGCCGCTCGCGACCAGTGCGTAATCTCCCGCCCAGCTTGCCACCCGCTTCGTGGGAGAAAAGGCCCGTTGTCCCCGACCGAAGCGCACGTTGATGCGCACCTTTTCGGTTTCCGCATCATTGGCGAAGAGGGTCAGCTTGACCCCGTTGGAGAACGTGATTTCCTCCATCCCCGGCAGGCCGATGGGCTTGCGTGACACCACCGTCCCCGCCGGGTCGAACTTCGGCAGGTCATCCATCGTCACGGCCTTGTCCGACAGGCGGGCATTGGATGCCGCAGTGACCGGAGCGGAAACGGCGGCCTCCAGACGCGCCTCGACACCGGGTATCGGCTTGCCCGTGGTCAGCATCGCGCGGAACACGCCAGCGGTGAACAGTCGCCGGGTCGATTCCAGGATTTTCTGCGGTGTCATGGCGGGCCTGCCCGCGCGGAAGATGTCGAGCGCCGCCTGCGGGCTGACGGTCGTCTCGCGAATGTCGACCGCGCTCACCAGATCGCTTGCCTGCTTCGCCCCGGCTTCGGTGTCGGCATTTTCGACCTGTATCGCGAGCGCCGTATCCATCTGCGCATATTCGCGGTCGATCTCCGTCTGGCTGGGCGCGGAGGCCTTCGCATCCTCGACGATGGCGCGCACATCGCTCAGCGCCTTCTCCCAATCCTCCCCCGTGGGCGTGATGCTGAGGAAGGTGCCGTCGCCCGACCGGCTGATGTCCTGCTGGTCTACGCCAGCCTGCAGGAAGCTGCCGCCCGCGCGCGCGGCGCGCTCCAGCCGTCGGCTGACGATCTGGAGCGCCAGCATGTCGGTCAGCTTGTCCTGATTGTAGACGATGGTGTCGGCATGCGGCTTCCACGGGCGCAGCCATGCCAGCGTCAGGGCGAGCGGCACGCCCGGTTCCACGACTACGCGCGTGGCGGGCTGTCCGGGATCGGGAGTGCCGAAATCGGGGAGCGCAGCGCCCCTGCCGGGGACGGACCAGCCCGCGAACTGGTCCTTCAAAATCTGCTCCATGACCGCCGGGTCCATATCCCCCGCAATCGAAATGACGGTGTTTTCGGGCCGATACCAGCGCTGGTGGAACGCCTCCACCTTGGCGGCGGTCGCGGCGGTCAGGGTGGCGACGGTGCCGATCGGCGCATGATCGGCCAGCGGCTGCCCGGCGAAGAAATGCTGCCGGGAAGCGTCGGACAGGCGCATCTGCGGCCCGTCGCTCTCCCGCTTTTCGGCCAGCACCACGGCGCGCTCCGCTTCGACGGCGCTGTCCACGATATTGGGGTCGATCATCATGCCCGCGAGGATCTTCATGCTCTCGCCAAGGCTGGCGGGCGTCGCCTGCGGCAGGTCGAGCGCGTAGGTCGTGCCCGTGGGCGTCGTCTGCGCATTACTGTCGCTGCCGAAGCTGACCCCCAGCCGCTGCCATATGCGCTTGGACTCGCCATCGGGCACATGGCGCGATCCGCGCATGGAAAGATGCTCGATATAATGGGCGTAGCCCAGTTCGTCGGGCTGCTCCATCAGCGACCCGACATCGACGCGCAGCCGGATCGCGACCTGCCCCGGCGGCACGCCGTTGCGCCGGATCGCATAGCGCAGTCCGTTCGGCAAAGTGCCGAAACGCCACTCCGGGTCGATCGGCACGTCGCTATTTTCATAAAGCCACGGCCGCGTCTGCGCCGTGGTCGCGCCCTGCGCTCCTGCCGCACCCGGTTTCGCCGTCTGCGCGGCGAGCGGCGTGCCCGCGAGCAGAAGGGCGAGGATGGAAAGCGAAGCAGCCGAACGGCGGGGAAATAAACGCATAGACAGCCAGCCTAGCGTTTGATTTCTGAATGACCACTGACAAATGAGTCACGCCCGTCAGGGCCGCGCCGCCCGCTCCGACCGAACGGAGCGGGCGGCGCGCTCATGACCTCAGCGCGGCGCGCCGGTCCGTTGCACCGCACCTTTGTGCGCGCCCACGCCGCCACCACCGCCGCGACGACGGCGGAACGGCTTTTTCTTCGCGCCCTCGCCTTCACCGCGATGCGCATTGTCCGGCGCACCGCGCTGGGCCTTCTGCCCGTCCTGATAGCGACGCTGTCCCTCGGCCCGGCGCGCCTGCTGCGCAGGCGACTGGCTCGGCCCCTTGCGCGACGGCGCGGGTTTGGGGAGATTGCGCACCGCTTCCATGAAATTCTCGGGCAACGGCACAATGTCGAGCTTGACCCGCGTCGCCTTCTCGATGGCTTTCAGATAGGGCCGCTCGTCGTCCGCCACGAAGCTGATCGCTATGCCCTCCGCTCCCGCCCGCGCGGTGCGGCCGATGCGGTGGACATATTGTTCGGCCACGTTCGGAATTTCGAAGTTGATGACGTGGCTGACACCCGACACGTCGATCCCGCGTGCCGCGATGTCCGTCGCGACCAGCAGCTTGCAGTGCCCCTGGCGGAACGCCTGAAGCGCTGTCGTCCGCTGCGCCTGGCTCTTGTTGCCGTGGATCGCGAAAGCCTGAATGCCCGCGCCCTCAAGGAAGCGCACGACGCGATCCGCGCCATGCTTGGTGCGGGTGAAGATCAGCGCGCGGTCGATGTCCTCTGTCTTCAGCACAATGTGCAGCAGCGCCTGCTTTTCCGCCTGATTGACGAAGGTCGCCTGCTGGCGCACCCGCTCCGCCGTGGTCGACTGCGGCGCGACGCTGACCTTGACCGGATCGTTGAGGAACTGTCCGGCAAGCGCCTCGATCTCCTTGGGCATGGTTGCCGAGAAGAACAGATTCTGCCGGTCGCGCGGCAGCAGCTTGGCGATGCGCTTCAAAGGATGGATGAAGCCCATGTCCATCATCTGATCGGCTTCATCGAGGACGAAAATTTCGGTGTCCTTGATCGTGAAGCAGCGCTGGTCGATCAGGTCGAGCAGGCGGCCGGGCGTCGCAACGACGATGTCGACGCCCTGCGACAGTGCGCGGATCTGCTTGTTGATCGGCACGCCGCCGAACACGGTTTCCACCGACAGCTTCATGAAGCGACCATAGTCGCGAAAGCTCTGCGCGATCTGCGCCGCGAGTTCGCGGGTGGGCGACAGCACCAGCATCCGGCAGCCCAGGATCGGCGTGGGCTTGGGATTACGGGCGAAATAATCGAGGCTCGGCAGCGCGAACGCCGCCGTCTTGCCCGTGCCCGTCTGCGCGATGCCGCACAGGTCATGTCCTTCCAGCAGGACGGGAATCGCCTTCTGCTGGATCGGCGTCGGGTTGGCGTATTTCTTGGCGGCAAGCGCCTTCAGGATTGGCTCTGACAGGCCAAGTTCGGTAAATTCCATGGGATATGCTCACAAGTCGGCCGGGCGCCGACCTGGTGCGAAACGCAAGCCAAGGGCGCAAGGCGGGTTACGAAACGACCCGCGTGAATAGGGAAGCCTCAAACAGCTTAGCGCAGACTTGTCATTGGCCGGTCCTGCCCTGCTTCGGGCCGAACGATCACGCTGCCAATCGCTGAGGGGCTTTTCAAAAGCCGTCTGCTGCGCTGCGGCGCATATGGCGCAAGCGCAGGCAAAAAGCAAGCGGCCCGGACATGCCGGGCCGCCGCGTCTTTATATGCGTGCGGATTACAGCGCTACTTCGGCATGTTTGCCCTTCATTTCTGAGCGGACATCGCCCCCGAACATCATCTTGAACACGCCCTTGAGCGACAGGTCGGCAAGCCAGATTTCGGCCGTGCCGAGGTCATAACGCAGCATCAGCAGGCCGGGATCGTTGCGGCCCTGCGGATACCATGCTTCCACCTGCTTCGACCAGTAGCGGTCGATAATGGCCGGGTCGGTTTCCGGCGTCAAAGTGCCTTCGATGCAAGCGAAAAGACTGTGATCCTTCGCGGAAAACTGAGCCATGGCCGGACCGCCGGGCGCGAGACGGTTGTCCTTTGACGTATAGAACCAGAAGCAATGACTGGCGTTCGGATCGAGCTGAGCCGTCATCGGCAGACTATGTTCCGCGCTACCTTCCAGACCCAGCATCAGGAAAGGGCTGGTCGACAATTCCTTCCAGAAGCGGTCGCGGATATCGCTCGTATCGGTCATGGCCTGTCTCCTTGCGTTTGCTGTCCCCAATCGACAGGGCCGCGCGAAGTTCCGAAACGCTTGATCTTCGCCACGCGCATCGCCACATGGCTGCCATGCTGATCGAGACCGAACTCACACCCAATCCCGCCACCATCAAGTTCCTGCCGGGACGGGAGGTCATGGGCGGCGGCACCCGCGACTTCGCCAGCCCCGAAGAGGCGGAAGCCTCCCCGCTCGCTGACGCACTGTTCGGGCTGGGGGACGTGACAGGCGTCTTCTTCGGCAGCGATTTCGTGTCGGTGACGATCGCCCCCGGCGCGGAATGGAGCACAGTGAAGCCCGATGTCCTCGCGACGCTGCTCGATCATTTTTCCGCCAACATGCCACTCTTCGCGCCGGGCAGCGCCGCTGGCATCAGCGTCCCTGCCGACGACGAAAGCGCTTATGCGGACGATCCGGAAGACGCGGAGATCGTGGAACAGATCCGCGACCTCATCGAAACGCGCGTCCGCCCCGCGGTCGCCAACGATGGCGGAGACATCGTCTATCGCGGATTCGACAAGGGCACGGTATACCTCAAGATGCAGGGCGCCTGCGCCGGCTGCCCCTCGTCCAGCGCCACGCTCAAGAACGGCATCGAACAACTGCTGAAACATTATGTGCCCGAAGTCACCGAAGTGCGCGCCGTCTGACCGTCTGGACATTTGGCAAACGCAGGAGGATGGACTAACCGCGAGGACGGGCCGCGATCGGGCGGCTGCCTGACGGGAGTTCCGCTTGCGCCTTCTGGTGATCGACACTGCGACACAGGCTCTGTCCGTCGCCCTGCTCAATGATGGCCGCCCTGTCGAAGGCTTTCACGACATTGTCGGGCGCGGCCATGCAGAGGCTCTGCTTCCCGCAATCGCCGCACTTCCCGACGGAGGACGTGCCGATGCCATAGCCGTTGCGGTCGGGCCGGGCAGCTTCACCGGGGTCCGCATCGGCATCGCTGCGGCGCGCGCACTGGCGCTGGCATGGGGCATTCCGGTCCACGGCTATAGCACGCCCGCGCTCATCGCCGCACAGGCGGCACGCAGCCACGAAGGCGGGCCAATCATCGTCACGATGACCGGCGGCCACGGCGAACTCTTCTGGCAGCAATTCGACGAAAGCGGGCGCAACCCCTCGGCCTCCGTGGCTTCGACTGCCATTGCCGCCCTTGCACGGCAGCTCGACGCATCCTTCTTCTACGGCACTGGCGCCGAAGCGCTGGTGACGGCGCGCGGCGCCGGAACGGCGATTACCCTCTATCCCGACGCGGCCAACTACCCCCTGATCGCGGACCTGCCGCCCCTGCCCCCCAGCCCTGTCTACGGACGGGCAGCAGACGCGAAGACGATGGCGGAGCGTGCATCGGCATGATGGCGGGCATCGTTCTGGATCACTATGACGACACCGATCGCAACGCGCTGGCCGACGCGATGGAGGTGATGGCGAGCGCGTTCGATCCCGCATTCGGGGAGGCCTGGACGCTTCCGCAACTGGCGGGCGTGATGACCATGCCGGGCACCTGGCTCACGATTGCGCGCCTGGACGCTGCGCCGTTGGGCTTCGCCCTCGTCCGTTCGGTGCTCGACGAATGCGAATTGCTGCTGCTCGCGGTGACGCCCCTGTGGCGCGGGCGCGGGATAGGCGTAACGCTTTTACAGGACAGCCTGTCACAGGCCCGGCGTCGGGGAATTATCTCCATGAATCTGGAGGTTCGCTCGACCAACACCGCCATACGTCTTTATGAGAGATGCGGCTTCGAATATGTACATCGTCGTCCCGGTTACTATCGCGGTAATGATGGCAATCTTCACGATGCACTGAGTTTTCGTATAGATATGACAGGTTAATTGAATAACGGCTTGCGAAATGCTCTACGGCAGGCTAGTCGGATTCATACCGCTCATGAAACATTCTCCTCGGGCGGGTCGCGCAAATCCATTCTTCGCAGGATATTAAAAAATGGAAACCGAATCCGCCCAGAACGAGCTGCTCATTACTTTGACGTCAGACATCGTGGCAGCACATGTGTCAAACAACAGTGTCGCTGTCTCGGATGTCTCTTCGCTCATACAGAATGTCCACGCCGCGCTTGCTGGCCTGAGCCAGCCCGCCCCTGTCCCGGAAGTAAAGCCCGAGCCTGCGGTATCTGTCCGCTCTTCGATAAAGCCTGACTACATCATCTGCCTTGAGGACGGAAAGAAGCTGAAGATGCTCAAGCGTCACCTGATGACCCATTATCAGATGACGCCGGACGACTATCGCGCCAAGTGGGGCCTGCCCGCCGACTATCCGATGGTTGCGCCCAACTATGCGGAACAGCGCCGCAGTCTCGCAAAGAAAATCGGCCTGGGCACCAAGCGTCGCCGCACCCGCCCGGCCAAGTAAAGGCTCCGGCCACGTGGAAATTCGGAAAGGGGCGCACGACCATGCGCCCCTTTCCTGTATTCGCAAAACGGTCTAGGCTGTTTCCACTTTCCGCCGGATCAACAAGCGAGCGTTCATGAACCGCAAAATCGACGTCGAAGCCCTGTGCCATGAAAAAGGCCTGCGCATCACCGAACAGCGGCGCGTGATCGCCCAGGTTCTCAGCAGCGCCGTGGACCATCCCGATGTCGAGGAATTGCACAAGCGTTCGGCGGCGATCGACCCCGGCATTTCCATCGCGACGGTCTACCGCACCGTGCGCCTGTTCGAAGAAGCGGGCATTCTGGAACGCCACGACTTCGGCGACGGCCGCGCCCGATATGAGGCAGCGCCAGAATCCCATCACGATCATCTCATCGACGTCGAAACCGGCAACGTGATCGAATTCGTCGATCCCGAACTGGAACAGCTTCAAAAGCAGATCGCCGAAAAGCTGGGCTTCCGCCTGGTCGATCATCGCATGGAGCTTTACGGCGTGGCGCTCGACCGGAAGAACTGACGCACTTGGCCATGTTGCGCCGATGGAGGCGGATCGGCGCGCTGGTCGCCAGCCTTCTGCTTTGCCTTCCGCTCCACCTGATCTGGCGCGCTCTGGGCGTCCGTTCGCCGTGGCCGCGCCGATTTCTCGCAATGGCGGCCCGGTCGACAGGCGCGCGCGTCCGGGTTGAGGGGCGGCCTTCAGGCGGCGACATCTTCATCCTGTCCAACCATATAAGCTGGATCGACATATTGGCGCTGGGGGGCGCAACCGGCGCGGCCTTCGTTTCGAAGGACGATGTGGCGCGCTGGCCCGCAATCGGATGGCTGGCGGCGCAGAACAACACGCTGTTCGTTTCGCGCGAACGGCGCGGCGGTCTCACGGGTCAGATCGACGCCCTGCGCGCTGCGATGCTGGGGCATCAGCCCGTCGCGCTCTTCCCCGAAGGCACCACGGGCGACGGGCGCACGCTGCTGCCCTTCAAGGCCGCCCTGCTCGCCGTTCTCCTGCCCCCGCCCCGCCCCGTGATGATACAGCCGGTGCATATCGACTATGGTGACGCGGCATCCGGCATCGCGTGGACCGGCGATGAGGCGGCAGGCGCAAACGCGAAGCGGGTGCTGGAACGCAGGGGCGTCCTCCCCGTCACCATCCGCTTCCTCGAACCCTTCGATCCTTCCGCCTGTGCCGACCGCAAGGCCATCGCCGCACTGGCGCGGGAACGGATCGCGCAAAGCATTGTCGCGCATCAGCGCCCTTCCGCTGCGCATATCGACCCTGTATAGCTGGACCGCATGAATCGTAACGACACGCCGCGAAAGCCTGCCAGAACCGAGCCGAAGACTTTCCACGTCAAATCCTTCGGCTGCCAGATGAACGTCTATGATGGCGAGCGCATGGCGGAAATGCTGGGCACGCAGGGCATGGCCCCGGCTGCGGAGGGCGCGGAAGCCGACCTCGTCATCCTCAACACCTGCCATATCCGCGAAAAGGCGGTGGACAAGGTCTATTCTGACATCGGCCGCCTGACGCGGGAAGATGGTACACGCCCGATGATCGCGGTCGCGGGCTGCGTTGCGCAGGCGGAGGGCGGCGAAATCCAGCGCCGCGCGCGCAATGTCGACATCGTCGTCGGGCCGCAGGCCTATCATCGCCTCCCCGACCTCATCGGGAAGGCCGGGCGCGGCGAAGCGGCGGTCGACACCGATATGCCGCTCGCGTCCAAGTTCGGCGCCCTCCCCGCCCGCACCAAGCAGGCGCGACCCACCGCCTTCCTCACCATCATGGAAGGCTGCGACAAATTCTGCACCTATTGCGTGGTGCCCTACACGCGCGGGGCGGAAATCAGCCGGAGCTGGAACGCCATCGTCGATGAGGCCAAGGCGCTGGTCGACGGCGGCGCGCGCGAAATCACGCTGCTGGGGCAGAACGTCAACGCCTGGACCGGCGAGGATGACAGGGGGCGGCCGCAGGGCATGGACGGTCTCGTCCGCGAACTGGCGAAGATCGCCGACCTGAAACGCATCCGCTACACGACCAGCCACCCCAATGACATGAGCGACGGCCTGATCGCCGCCCATGGCGAAGTGGAAAAACTGATGCCGTTCCTCCACCTCCCCGTGCAGGCCGGCAACGACCGCATCCTCAAGGCCATGAACCGCAGCCACAGCGCGGAAAGCTATCTGCGGATCATCGAGCGGGTTCGGGAAACGCGGCCGGACATCGCGATCTCCGGCGACTTCATCGTAGGCTTCCCCGGAGAAACCGACGCGGAGTTCGAGGATACGCTCAGGATCGTCGAACAGGTGCGCTACGCGCAATGCTATTCCTTCAAATACAGCCCCCGCCCCGGAACGCCTGCCGCCGACATGGATCATCAGATCCCGGCGGAAGTGATGGACGAACGGCTTGCCCGGCTTCAGGCGCTGCTCAACCGGCAGCAGGCGGAATTCAACGCCGCAACCGTCGGCCGGACCACCGCCATATTGCTGGAGCGCAAGGGCCGCCATCCCGGCCAGCTCATCGGAAAATCGCCATGGCTCCAGTCAGTCGTCGTCACCGCGCCGGAGCTTTCCATCGGCGACATGGTTGAAGTCGATATCGTCAGTGCCGGTCCGAACAGTCTGGCCGGTGAACTCAGCAGGAGGAAGGCCGCTTGAACCAAAGCCTCGTCAATCCCGTTCTCACGGGAACCCGTCTCCCCGACCGACAGTCGCCTGTTGCCGCACGAGGGAGAAAGACGAGAAAGGGAGGCCGCTGAATGTCGAAAAAGCCCAATCACCACCGCGCCGAAACCGCCGAGCGCGCCCGCCTCGAAGTCACGTTCGACCGTCCGCACCTGTTGACGACGCTGTTCGGCCAGTATGACCAGAACCTCGTCGCGATAGAAAACCGTCTGGGTGTCTACATCGCTGCACGCGGAAACAAGCTCCAGATCGAGGGCGATGCCGAAGCGGCGGCGCGGGCGCGCGATGTCATGACCGGCCTCTACAACCGCATCGTCGCCGGACAGGAAATCGACACCGGCGCGGTGGAGGCGGTCATCGCCATGTCGTCCGAACCCACGCTCGACGGCATCATCCGGCATGACGTGGCCGAACCGCCCAAGGTCATGATCCGCACGCGCAAGAAGACCATCGTCCCGCGCAGCGCGACGCAGGTCACTTATATGGAAGCGCTGACCCGCAACGACATCATCTTCGCGCTCGGTCCGGCAGGCACCGGCAAGACCTACCTCGCCGTCGCGCAGGCGGTGAGCCAGCTCATCACCGGCAGCGTCGATCGCCTGATCCTCTCCCGCCCCGCAGTCGAGGCGGGTGAGCGGCTGGGCTTTCTGCCCGGCGATATGAAGGAGAAGGTCGATCCCTATCTCCGCCCGATCTACGACGCGCTTTACGACACGCTGCCCGCCGAACAGGTGGAGCGGCGCATCGCATCCGGGGAGATTGAGATCGCGCCGCTCGCCTTCATGCGCGGACGCACGCTCGCCAATGCGTTCATCGTGCTGGACGAAGCGCAGAACACCACCATCGCGCAGATGAAGATGTTCCTCACCCGCTTCGGTGAAGGCAGCCGCATGGTCATCTGCGGCGATCCCAAGCAGGTCGATCTGCCGCAGCCGGGCGTTTCCGGTCTCGCCGACGCGGTTGCACGGCTTCAGGGCGTCGAGGGCATCGCCATGGTGCCGTTCGGCATCGGCGATGTCGTGCGGCATCCGGTCGTCGGACGCATCGTTCAGGCCTATGAAGGGCCGGACGCGTGATCGAAGTCGCCCTGCTGCACGAGGAAGGCTGGCCGGAAGCGGACTGGGAACTGCTGGCGCAGCGAGCGGTCGAAGCGGCCGTCGCGCACAGCCCTTACGCGCATTTCGCGCATGACCAGGCGCTCTACGAAGTCGCCGTCAAGCTGACGAGCGATGAGGAGGTCCATGGCCTCAACCGCGCCTATCGGGACAGGGACAAACCGACCAACGTCCTGTCCTTTCCCATGGTGCAGGACGACCTGCTTCAGGCGACCGCCAACACCGACGATGGCGAGGTTCTGCTGGGCGACATCGTGCTGGCGGAGGGCGTGTGCGCCGCCGAAGCCGCGGAAAAGGGCATATCCGTGGTGGATCACGCCACGCATCTGATGGTTCACGGGACTTTTCATTTGCTCGGATATGACCATATGGACGACAATGAGGCCGAAGCGATGGAAGCGCTGGAGATAGCGGCGCTTGCCTCGCTCGGACTTTCCGACCCTTATGGGGATCGGCAAACAGGGGATTGAACGACATCATGGCTGACGAGAGCGCCACTTCGAAAGAAGCGGACAGTAGCAGCGAAGGCGGCATATGGAGCGGCATCAAGTCACTCCTGTTCGGCGAGGGCGAGGAAACCAGTCTCCGCAAGGAACTGGAAGAAGCGCTCGACGAATATGACGAGGACAGCGAGGACGGCGAAGGTCCGCCGCCTGCCAAGGGCGACCTTTCCGCTATCGAGCGGCAGATGGTGCGCAACCTCCTCCATTTTTCCGAGCATACCGTCGACGATGTCGCGGTGCCGCGCGCCGACATCATCGCCATCGAGGAAAAGGCGAGCTTCGACGAACTCGCCGCGCTCTTTGCCGAGGCGGGGCACAGCCGCATCCCGGTCTATCGCGAAAATCTCGACACCATCGTGGGCATGATCCACATCCGCGACGCCTTCGCTATCCTCGCAGGCAAGGCGCCGGTGCCCGAAACGCTGGAGCCGCTGATCCGCCAGCCGCTCTATGTGCCCGAAAGCATGGGCGCGCTCGATCTGCTCGCGGAAATGCGCGCCAAGCGCACGCATCTCGCCATCGTGCTGGACGAATATTCGGGCACCGAAGGGCTGCTGACCTTCGAGGATCTGGTCGAAGAGATTGTCGGCGAGGTCGAGGACGAGCATGACGACGCGCCCGAAGCGATGCTGGTGCCGCTCGACGGCGGCCTGTGGGAAGCCGATGCCCGCGCCGAACTGGACGACGTCGCCAAGGATGTCGACCCCAGGCTCGCCGACGTCGAGGAAGATGTCGACACGCTGGGCGGTCTCGCCTTCGTGCTGGCGGGCCGGGTTCCCGACCCCGGCGAGATACTCGAACATGAGCAGAGCGGCTGGAAACTCGAAATCGTCGCCAGCGACGGACGCCGCGTGACACGGCTGCGGCTCCATCCCCCCGCCGGGCAGGATATTCCGGAAGACTGAGCCGGAAACATCCGACAACAGTCGCGAAATATTAAGCCCGACGCGCTAGAGCGCCCCCATGCGACAGGAGCGAGCCAGATTTGAGGGCGCGGCGCGTTCGACCTCGTCGCACGTCATGCCATGGAGCATGGCCGAAAAGACGCTCTTCGCTCTCATATTTGTGGCGACATTATTCTTCGCGATCGTCACTCCGCCCTTTCAGGCGCCCGACGAGAATCAGCATTATATGAAGGCGCTCGCCCTTTCCGAAGGGACCGTCCTCGCCCGCCGGAACGGGCAGATGATCGGCGCCGATCTCCCCCACGCGGGCCACGCCATCCAGGCCGCCGACTTTCCGACCGATGTGCCCGCGACGCTCCGCCGGTTCGAACGCGCGGCGCTGGCCCGCAGCGCGGCGGCAGATGCGGCCCGTCCGGGGCGGCGCTTCGGCGACTTTCCCAACGTCGCCAGCTATCCGCCCACCCTCTACGCGCCGGGGAGCGCGGGCATCCTGCTCGGGCAATGGGCCGGACTGCCGTGGATTCACGCCTTTTATGTCGGGCGGGCGGTCAACGCGCTTGTGGGTCTGTCGCTGCTGGCGGCCGCGCTGCGCCTGCTGCCGTTCGGACGAAACGCGATGCTGGGCGCGGCGCTGTTGCCCACCTTCGCCTACCAGACCGGATCGCTGTCCCCTGACGCCATCATCAATGGGCTGGGCTTCCTCGGCCTGGCGCTGGCGCTGCGCATCGGCGCGGCGGGAGCCTCGCCCGCACGATCCGCCGCACTGCTGTTCACCGCCCCGCTTCTGGCGCTCTGCAAGGGCGTTTACCTGCCGCTGCTCGCTGCCGGGTTGCGCTGGCCATCGGGAGCGCGAGACCGGAGGCTGCTTATTTTCCTTGCCGCCACGGCAGGGGGAGCGGTCGCCTTCGCCGGGTGGATGCACATGTCTGGCGGCAGTCAGGCGCTCTATCATATCCAGTCGCGCAGGACCGGCGAGACGATGATGACAGCGCCGCTGCGCGACCAGCTCGCCATCATCCTTGCCGACCCGGCGGCTTATGTCCGTGTCCTCGCCGCCAGCATACAGGAGCGCGCGCCCGTCTATGCGCTTCAGATCGTGGGCCGCTTCGGCTGGAACGCCATCCTGATGCCCCTGCTCGCCTATCCCCTCGCCTGCCTCATGCTCGCCGCAAGCGTCGCGAGCGGCGCCGATGAGCGGTTCGGGATCGGCCACAGGCTCTGGTGGCTGGCCATCGCGGCGGGTGTCGCACTGCTCATTGAAACCGCCATGTATCTGACCGGCACACCGCTCGGAGCCGATTATATCCAGGGGACGCAGGGGCGCTATTTCCTGCCAGTACTGCCCCTCATCCTGCTGGCGCTGTCGCCGGAAAGCGCGTGGCGTGGCGCGGTGCGACTGCGGATGTGGACCGCCGTCGCGCTATTGCTGATCGCGGCTCTGACCGTGTTCGACAGTTTCTGGGTCCACGGCTTCATCACCAGCGACGGGATGCCCCCGCACGGCAGCATCGCGCGCACGCTCGTCCTGCCCTCTCCCCGCTGGTAGCCAGCCCCGGCAGAAGATCAGCCAGCCGACCCCTTCGATCCATCCGGCGGTCACGTCGCTCGGCCAGTGAACGCCCAGCCAGACGCGGCTGATCCCGATCAGCGCGATCATCGCGCCTGCCGCGGCATAGGCTCCCCGCCCCCCGGCCAGCATCGCCAGCGCGCCGAAGACCATCATGTTCCCCGCCGCGTGGCCGCTCGGGAAACTATATGTGTGGACGATGTCGAGATGCGGCAGCAGGTCGGGACGCGGCGCGGCGAATATCTGCTTGAGCGCAAGGTTCAGCAGCGTCCCGCCCGCCATCGTCAGCGCCAGCCAGAGCGCCGACCGCCGCCAGCCGAACCACAGCAGCGCAGGAAGGACCACACCCAGCAAGGCCAGGCGTCCCCCCGTCCCGCCGACTGCCGAAACCAGTCGCATGACGGTCGTCACCTGCCCGCCCAAAGCCATCTCGCGGCCGCGCCCGGCGGCCTCCATCAACCCGAAGTTCACACCGTCCAGCCACCCCGCCCGCTGCGCCAGCGCGATCATCAGCACGCAAAAAAGCGCGAGAGCCAAAGCCACTGCGCCTTTTCGCAGCGGGATGCCCCGGTCAGATATGGAGTGCGCGCCCATAGGCGGCGAGGACGCTTTC
This sequence comes from Sphingobium amiense, assembly GCF_003967075.1. Lineage (NCBI taxonomy): Bacteria > Pseudomonadati > Pseudomonadota > Alphaproteobacteria > Sphingomonadales > Sphingobiaceae > Sphingobium > Sphingobium amiense. The sequence goes on along the minus strand of NZ_AP018664.1, from coordinate 937,653 downwards.
GTGCATCGATTCCGAAATGGTCGGATGCGGGAAGACCGTATGCATCAGTTCCGCCTCGGTCGTCTCCAGCGTCTTCCCGATGGTATAGCCCTGGATCATCTCGGTCACTTCCGCGCCGATCATGTGCGCGCCCAGCAGTTCGCCCGTCTTCGCGTCGAACACCGTCTTGGTGAAGCCCTCCGCCTCGCCCAGCGCGATGGCTTTTCCGTTACCGATGAAGGGGAACATGCCGACCTTCACATCATAGCCAGCCTCTTTCGCCCTGGCTTCGGTGAGGCCGACGCTGGCGATCTGCGGATGGCAATAGGTGCAGCCGGGAATGTTGCGCGCGTCCATGGCGTGCGGATGCTTGCCTGCGATGGCTTCGGCGGCGATCACGCCCTCATGACTCGCCTTGTGCGCCAGCCATGGCGGCGCGGTGATGTCGCCGATGGCCCACAGCCCCTCGACATTGGTGCGGCACATTTCGTCGGTTTTCAGGAAACCGCGCTCGTCCACCGCCACGCCCAGTTCTTTCAGCCCGATGTCGGCGGTATTGGGAACGATGCCGATGGCGACGATCATATGACTGAACTCGGCCACCGTCTCCTTGCCTGCCTTGTCCTTGAGCTTCGCGGAAACGCCCTTGTCGCTGACCTTGATGTCGCTGACGCCCGCGCCGGTCAGGATCGTCATCCCCTGCTTCTTCAGCGCCTTTTCGAGGAAGGCGGAAACATCCGCATCCTCCACCGGCACGATGCGGTCCATCATCTCGACGACCGTCACCTCTGCGCCCATGTCATTGTAGAAGCTGGCGAACTCAATCCCGATCGCGCCCGATCCGATGACGAGCAGCTTGCCCGGCATTTCCGGCGGCGTCATGGCGTGGCGATAGGTCCACACCCGCTTGCCGTCCGCGGGCACGCCCGGCAGATCGCGCGCCCGCGCGCCGGTGGCGAGGATGATATTCTTCGCTGTCAGTTCCTCGGTCTTGCCATCCTTCGTAACGGACAGCTTGCCTTTCCCGGTCAGCTTGCCCTCGCCCATATGGACGGCGATCTTGTTCTTCTTCATCAGGTGCGTGACGCCCTGATTGAGCTGCTTGGCGACCCCGCGCGAGCGTTTGACGACAGCCGCGATGTCCGCGCTGATCTTCTCGGCCGCAAGGCCATAGTCGGCCGCATGTTGCATATAATGGTAGATTTCCGCCGACCGCAGCAGCGCCTTGGTCGGGATGCAGCCCCAGTTGAGGCAGATGCCGCCCAGATTTTCACGCTCGACGATAGCGGTCTTGAGGCCCAGTTGCGCCGCGCGGATCGCCGCGACATAGCCGCCGGGGCCGGAGCCCAGAACGATGAGATCGTAATTCTCAGCCATGATGTCTTCTCTCTATTCTGCCGGGAGCGGCGGCACGGAACGGGGCTGGCGATCTTCGCCGATCGCCACGAAAGTGAAAGTCGCGCGGGTGACGCGATAGCTGCGGTCGTCGTGGCGCGTGCGGCGCCACGCTTCTACGTCGATCTTCATCGACGTGCGCCCAACGGATTTGAGGGTTGCGAAGACCGAAACCTCGTCCCCGACCACGACCGGGCGGAGGAAGGTCATGCCCTCCACCGCGATGGTGACGGCCCGGCCATGGCTGTGACGCGCCGCGACCGATCCGGCGGCGGAGTCCATCAGGCTCATCAGCCAGCCGCCGAATATGTCCCCATAGGGATTGGTGTCAGCGGGCATGGCGATCACGCGCACGGCGGGGCTGGCCTCCGGCGGCTGTTCGTCAACATGGCCCATCAGGCGAGCAGCCCCATCGGGCTTTCGACCAGTTCCTTGAAGACCTGCATCAGCCGCGCGCCATCGGCACCGTCGATCGCGCGATGGTCGAAACTGCCGGTCGCCGACATGACCGTGGCGATCTGCACCGCATCGTCGACGATATAGGGTCGCTTCTCGCCCGCGCCGATTGCCATGATCATCGCCTGCGGCGGATTGATGACAGCTTCGAACTGCTTGATCCCGAACATGCCCATGTTGGAAAGCGATGCCGTTCCGCCCTGATATTCCTCCGGCTTGAGCTTGCCCTCCTTGGCGCGGCTCGCCAGATCCTTCATCGCGGTCGAAATCGCGGCGACGCCCCTGCTGTCCGCCTCGGTGACGATCGGGGTGATGAGGCCGCCGGGGATGGATACCGCGACCGAAATGTCGGCGCGCTTGAATTGCAGCATCTGGTCGCCCGCGAACTGCACATTGCATTCGGGCACCTGCACCAGCGCCACGCCCAGCGCCTTGATGAGCAGGTCGTTGACCGACAGCTTGATCTTGCGGCTTTCGAGACCCGCGTTGAGTTCGGCGCGCAGCTTGAGCAGCCGGTCGAGCCGGATGTCGACGGTCAGGTAGATGTGCGGCACCTGCTGCTTGGATTCGGTCAGGCGGCGCGCGATCGTCTTGCGCATGCCGCTGAGCTTGATGACCTCATGCGGGATGCCGAAGTCCTGCGCGGCGTGCGCCACAGGCGCGGGTGCAGCCGCCGGAGTTGCAGCGGCGGGCGACGGAGCGGCACCGGGCTGCGCGCCCTCGATGTCGGCCTTCACGATGCGGCCGTTGGTGCCGCTGCCCTTGACGCCCGACAGGTCTATGCCCTTCGCTTCGGCGAGGCGGCGGGCCAGCGGGCTGGCCTTGACGCGGTCGCCCGATGCGGGAGCGGAGACGGACGGCGCAGGCCCGGCCTTTTCCGGCACCGGGTCGGCCTTTGGCGCTGGCGCTTCCGCCTTTGCCGGGGCGGCATCGGCCTTGGGCGCTTGGGCGTCGGCCTTTGCATCGCCCGCCGAGACGGCGGACGCGTCCTCGCCCTCTTCGGCGATGATCGCGATCACGGTGCCGACCTTCACCCCTTCCGATCCTTCGGCGACCAGGATTTTGGCGACGACGCCCTCATCGACCGCTTCGAACTCCATCGTCGCCTTGTCGGTTTCGATCTCGGCCAGCAGATCGCCCGAGGAAACGGTGTCGCCCTCCTTCACCAGCCACTTGGCCAGCGTGCCTTCCTCCATCGTCGGGGACAGGGCGGGCATCTGGATCGTCTTGCTCATGGATGGGCCTCTTCATGCTTATGCGGCGGTCGCCATTTTGACGCCTCGTTTCCACCCATTCGCCGGATCGGTCAAGCAACGCCTTGCATGGCGCTGTTTTATGGCGCACATTTCACCTTATAGGTTCAAATAGGACAATCGGGCCTTTTGGAACCCGCTCATTCCGTTACGGGGACGAAGCCAAGTGCGCACATATCTGGTGGTGGTGGACGAATCGCCCGAAGCCGAAACCGCGCTGCGGTTCGCGGCACGCCGCGCGGCCAAGACGGGCGGCGCGATCCGCATCCTCGCCCTCATCCCGCCCGCAGAGTTCGTGCAGTGGGGCGGCGTTCAGGCGACGATGGAGGATGAAGCGCTGCAACGCGCCGAAGCGCTGGTGATGAGCGCGGCAGGCACATTGTCGGACGAATCCGGCATCCGCCCCAGCATCACCGTCCGTCAGGGCGAAGCGGTGGCAGTGGTGCGCAAGACGCTGGAGGAAATGGACGACGTCGCCGCCCTCGTGCTCGGCGCGGCGGCGGCGGGCAATCCGGGCAAGCTCGTCACCCATTTCGCGGGCGCCGATGCGGGCAAGCTCCCCTGCCCGCTCATGATCATCCCCGGCGGCCTCGACACCGACGCCATCGACCGCCTGAGCTGACCGTCCGCTATTTCAGCAGCACCAGCTCCTCGGCCATGCTGGGGTGCAGCGCCACCGTATCGTCGAAATCCTGCTTGGTCAGACCCGCCTTCACAGCAATGGCGGCGGCTTGCAGGATTTCCGGCGCATCCGGTCCGATCATGTGCAGCCCCACCACCCTGTCGGTGGTCGCATCCACCACCATCTTGTAAAGCGCGCGTTCGTCCCGGTTCGCCAGCACATTCTTCATCGGCCGGAAATCGGACGTGTAGATTTTGACTGTGCCCAGCTTGTTGCGGGCCTGCGCTTCGGTCATCCCCACGCCCGCGAGCGGCGGATGGCTGAACACCGCCGACGGCACGCAGCTATAATCCACCTTGCGCGGATTGCCGCCGAACACCGTGTCGGCAAAGGCATGGCCTTCGCGGATCGCGACCGGCGTCAGTTGCAGCCGGTCGGTGACGTCGCCCACCGCATAGATGCTCTCGCAACTGGTGCGGCTGTAATCATCGACCTTGATCGCGCCTTTCTCATTCACCTCGACGCCTGCGGTTTCCAGCCCCAGCCCTTCGCTATGGGGCCGCCGCCCGGTTGCGAACAGAACCACGTCCGCCGTCACGGGATCGCCGCTTTCGAACCGGACGCGCAGCGTGCCGTCCTCATTCTTCTCGATCCGTTCCATCTTCGCGTTGAAGCGGAAATTGATGCCCTTGGTCATCGAAATCTGGAGCAGCCGGTCGCGGATCTGCGTGTCATATCCGCGCAGCAGGTCGCTGCCCCGATTGACCATCGTCACATGCGCGCCGAACTGATGGAAGATGCCGGCAAATTCATTGGCGATATAGCCGCCGCCGACGATGACGATGCGGCTCGGGCATTCGGGAAGGTGGAATACCTCGTTGCTGGTGATGCCATGCTCGGCCCCCTCCACCTCCGGCACGATGGGCCAGGCGCCCGTCGCGACGAGGATGACTTTCGCCGTCACCTCCCGCCCGCTCGCCAGCCTGACCGAATGCGGCCCGGTGATGGTCGCGCGCTCCTTGACAAGCTCGACCTTGTGGCTGCTCAGCGTATTGCCATACAGCCCCTCCAGCCGGTCGACATCGGCCAGCACATTGTCGCGCAGCGTCGTCCACTCGAACCCGCAATCGGGCACGTTCCAGCCGAAGCGGCGTGCGTCCTTCAGATCCTCGGCGAAATGCGCACCATAGATGAGCAGCTTCTTGGGCACGCAGCCGCGGATGACGCATGTGCCCCCGACGCGATATTCCTCCGCCACCGCGACCCTCGCGCCATGCGCTGACGCGACACGCGACGCCCGCACCCCGCCCGACCCCGCGCCGATAACGAAAAGGTCATAGTCAAACTCGCTCATGCCAGCCTCCGATTGAGTGGCGCGGGATATGGCGGCTGTCACGCCAGGTTACAAACGGGAATATAAGCCCCCGTTCGTTTCGAGCGAAGTCGAGAAATGCCGACACAGCGCTTGCCGCTTCTCGACCTTGCTCGAAGCGAACGGCTGTTGGCTATTGGCCCCCCAAAGCCAGCCCGATCAGCGCCATGGTCGACGGATCGAACCCCGACGGTCCGTTCGCCTCGATGGACTTGGCGATCTCCTTGCCCAGTTCGACGCCAAACTGGTCGAACGGGTTGATGCCCATCAACACCGCATTGGCGAAGACGCGATGTTCGTAGAAAGCGATCAGCGCGCCCAGCGCTTCGGGCGTCACATCGTCCATCAGGATCGTCGTGGACGGCCGGTTGCCCGGATAGGCGCGCGCAGGATCGTCCGCATTTTCCTTGCCCCGCATCAACGCCGCGCCCTGTGCAAAACAGTTGACCAGCAGCGCGCGATGATGCGCCGGATCGAGCGTGTTGCCCGGCTCGACCGAAGCGATGAACTCGACCGGGGTCAGGATCGTCCCCTGATGCAGCAACTGGAACACTGCATGTTGCGCATCGGTGCCGACGCCGCCCCATGTGATCGGCGCGGTCGGGCCGTCCACCGGCGAGCCGTCGCGCTTCACGCTCTTGCCGTTGCTCTCCATCTCCAGTTGCTGAAGGTAGGACGGCAGCAGCGCCAGCCGCTCGTCATAGGCGAACAGCGCGCGCGTCTGACAGCCGAGAACGCCGGTATAATATTGGTCGGTGAAGGCTGCGATCAGCGGCGCATTTTCGTGCGGCGCAGACAGGCGGAAATGCCGATCCATCGCTGCCGCGCCCTCCAGCAGGCTTTCAAACGCGTCCCAGCCTAGCGCCAGCGCAGCGGGAAAGCCGATGGACGACCAGAGCGAATAGCGCCCGCCCACGGATTCGGCGAAAGGCAGGATGCGCGTTTCATCGACGCCCCATTCTATCGCCTTCTCAGGCGCTGCGGTCAGTGCGATCACCTTGCCATAAGGATCTTCGACCCCCGCCTCGACCAGCCAGTTGATCGCGCTCGCGGCGTTCAGCATCGTCTCGGTCGTAGTGAAGGTCTTGGACGCGACTGCGATCAAGGTCGCATGCGGATCGAACCCCTCGATTGCCCGCTCCAGAGCCGTTCCGTCTACATTAGAGACAATCGCCACGTCGTAACGGACGCCATCGCCATCCAGCGCATCGACGATCAGCTTCGGACCCAGCGCCGACCCCCCAATACCGATGTGCAGGATATGGCGGACATCGCCCAGCGCGCCTGCCTCGATGGCGTCGATCAGCGCGCGCATCCGCCCGTGCAGCATCTTCGCCCGCGCCACGCTGTCGGCATTTCCCTCGCCCCGCTCGGCCGGATGCTCCGCCGCGCGCCCTTCGGTGTTGTTGACCGCAAAGCCCGAAAACAGCGCGTCCCGCTGCTGCGCAAAGCCCTGATCCTCGGCCAGTTTCAGGAACCCCGCCAGCACATCATCGGTCAGGTGCGTCTTCGACCAGTCGAACCGCAGCGGCCCCTGCGTCAGCACCAGCTTGTCCAGGCGGTCTGGATCGGTGTCGAAAATGGACTTGAGATCGGCCTTCGGAAGCGCGGCGATGGCCGCCAGTGCAGGGCTGGTCATGCGTGGAAGATCCTTTGCGTGTCGTTGGTCGAGATCGACGCTGCACCGGTCGATTCTGTCTCTTCCTAGACCGCTTGCCCGGCTTATGCACCCTCTCCCATGCTTGACGCAGGGATAACGACGCCGCAAAAGCCGCAACGGGCCTTTTCCGGGCCGACAAGAAGGACGCAACGCACCCTCCATGACCGCCAAATCCGAAACACGGGATTTCCTCTGGTTTCTCGTCAAGCTGGGGCTGTTCGTCTTCATCCTGCGCAGCTTCATCGTCTCGCCCTTCAACATTCCGTCTGAATCGATGCAGCCGCGCCTGCTGATCGGCGACTATCTGCTGGTGGCGAAATGGCCCTATGGCTATTCGCGCTACTCCCTGCCGTTCAGCGTGCCGCTGATCCCCGGCCGCATTTTCGCATCGACGCCGCAGCGGGGCGACGTCGTGGTGTTCAAGGCGCCGCCGAACCAGAAGAATGATTATATCAAGCGCGTCATCGGTCTGCCCGGCGACATGATCGCGGTGCGTGGCGGCACGGTGTATCTGAACGGACAGGCGATCCCGAAGCAGAAGGTCGCCGATCTCGTCATCCCGGTCACACCCAACATGGTGGACGCCGCCAACAAGGAAGGCGCGCCCTCCCCCTGCTATCGCTCCGATTTCGAGCAGGCCGCACCGGGCGGCGGACGCCAGTGCCGCTATCCCCAGTTCCGCGAAACGCTGCCCGGCGGGAAAAGCTACAACGTCCTCGACCTCGTGCCGGACGGCGCGGCGGACGATCGCGACACGGTGCTGGTGCCCGAAGGCCATCTCTTCATGATGGGCGACAATCGCGACCGCAGCGCCGACAGCCGCTTCCCGGCGGTCGAAGGCGGCGGCATCGGCCTCGTCCCGGAAAAAAATCTGGTGGGCAAGGCGCTGATCTCGGTCTTCTCGACCGATGGCAGCGCCAACTGGCTGCTGCCGTGGACCTGGTTCACCGCCGCGCGCTGGAGCCGCATCGGGGAAGGTTTTTGAATGTGAACGGCCCACGCCCTGACACGGACGGCTGGCTGAAAGACCTGATCGGCCGCGCGCCGAGGGACCGTGCCGCTTTCGAGCAGGCGCTCACCCACGGCAGCGCCGGGCCGGTCAATTATGAGCGGATCGAATTTCTCGGCGACCGGGTGCTGGGCCTGCTGATCGGCGAATGGGTCTATGAACGCTTCGCAGGCGAGCCGGAAGGCAAGCTGTCGCGCCGCTACAACGCGCTGGTGTCCGGCGAAACCTGCGCGGAAGTCGCGCGCGACATAGGCGTCCCGACGCACCTGATCCTGGGCAAGCAGGCGCGGGACGATGGCGCGGCGGGCAGCGACAATGTGCTGGGCGACGTGATGGAGGCGCTGATCGGCGCGCTCTACCTCGAAGGCGGGCTCGACGAAGCCCGCACCCTCGTCCGCCGCCTGTGGGGCGACCGCGTGGATACCCAGACCAGCGCGCCGCGCCATCCCAAGTCGGCGCTTCAGGAATGGGCCGCCGCCAACAAGCGCAAACCGCCCGAATATGCGCTGACCGACCGTTCCGGCCCCCACCATGCGCTCCGCTTCACCGTGACGGTCAGCATCAGAAATGCAGGCGAAGCCAGCGCGACCGGCGCGTCGAAACAGGAAGCGGAAACGGCGGCGGCGAAAGCGCTGCTGGAGAAATTGGCGGGGTAGCGTCCCCTTCCTCTCATCACACAAAAGACCTAAAGAGCACCGTCATCCGGCTTCCACCGGGATGACGGAATTGTCGCGAGGCGAACGGAGTTTTATTTGGCGAGTGAAATTGAATCCCAGCGCTGCGGCGTCGTCGCCATCGTCGGCGCGCCCAATGCGGGCAAGTCCACGCTGGTCAACGCGCTGGTGGGGCAGAAAGTCGCGATCACCAGTCCCAAGGCGCAGACCACGCGCACCCGCGTCATGGGCGTTGCGATGGAAGGCGACACGCAGATCGTGCTGGTCGACACGCCCGGCATCTTCGCCCCCCGGCGGCGGCTGGACCGGGCGATGGTTCAGGCGGCGTGGGGCGGCGCACAGGGCGCGGACCTCATCGCCCTGATCGTCGATGGCAAGGCCGGCCTTGGCCCCAAGATGGAGCCGATTATCGAGGCGCTCGTCCACCGCCCCGAACGCAAATGGCTGGTGCTCAACAAGGTGGACATCGCCATCAAGGAAAAGCTGCTCGTCCACACGCAGAAGCTCTATGAGCGGGTCGGGTTCGAGGAGACTTTCTTCATCTCGGCGCAGACCGGAGACGGCCTTGCGGAACTGAAGATCGCCTTCGCCGACGCCATGCCGGAGGGGCCATGGCATTTCCCCGAAGATCAGGTGTCCGACGCGACCGACCGGATGCTGGCGGCGGAGATCACGCGCGAACAGCTCTATCACCAGCTTCATGCGGAACTGCCCTACGCCGCCGCCGTCGATACCGAACAATATAAGGAGCGCGAGGACGGATCGGTCGAAATCCACCAGCAGATCCTCGTCGCCCGCCCCACCCAGCGCGCCATCGTTCTGGGCAAGGGCGGTCAGCGCCTCAAGGAAATCGGATCGAAGGCACGCGCCGAACTCGCGCAGCTACTGGGCGTCAAGGTCCACCTCTACCTCCACGTCAAGGTGAAGGAAGACTGGGAGGACGACCGCTTCATCTATCGCGACATCGGCCTCGACTGGGTGGACTGAGGCGCGGAAGGCGACGGCTACTCCGCCGCCGCCTTCTTCTTCGCTGCGGGTTTCTTCGTGGCCGCCTTCTTGGGCGCGGCTTTTTTCGCCGGCGCTTTCTTGCCCTTCTTCGCCGGAGCCGCCGCCGCCCGCGCGTCGATCAGTTGCGCCGCTTCCTCCAGTGTCAATGCTTCCTGCTCGATCGTCTTGGGCAGCGTCGCGTTGGTCGTGCCGTCTGTGACGTAAGGACCATAGCGCCCCGCCATCAGCTTGATCTCCGTCTCGGTGCGCGGATGCTTGCCCAGCACCTTGAGCGGTTCGCGCGAGGAGGAACCCCGCCCGCCCTTGTTCGCCGCGTCGGCGAGCTTGGCGACGGCGCTGTTCATGCCGACCTCGAAAATCTCGGCCGTCGACGAAAGCCGCCCATATTTGCCGTCATGCAGCAGATAAGGCCCGAACCGTCCGATATTGGCGACGATGGGCTTGCCCGTTTCCGGATGCAGCCCGACTTCGCGCGGCAGGCTCAGCAGCTTCACCGCCCAATCGAGCGTCAGTTCGCCATCGGGCAGATCCTTGGGGATGGACCCGCGCTTGGCTTCCTTGCCCTCGCCCATCTCGATATAGGGTCCGAAACGGCCGGATTTCCTGACGATATCCTGCCCGGTTTCGGGATGCTGGCCCAGCACCTCCGGCCCCTTATCCTCGCCGTCCTGCCCGCCCGGCTGCCCGAACTTGCGCGTATATTTGCACTCCGGATAGTTGGAGCAGGCGATGAACGCGCCGAACCGGCCGCCACGCAGCGACAATTGCCCGTCCCCGCACAGCGGGCAGGCGCGCGGGTTGGACCCGTCGGCCTTGGGCGGAAACAGCATCGGCTCCAGAAACTGATCGAGCGCCGCCGTGATGTCGGACGGCTTCTGCTCCATCACCTCGGCGGTCTTGGGTTTGAAGTCGCGCCAGAAAGCTTCGAGCACCGCCTGCCACTGCGCCCGCCCGCCGCTGATCTCGTCCAGCTCGTCTTCAAGCCCGGCCGTGAAGTCGTAGCTCACATAGCGCTCGAAAAAGCGTTCGAGGAACGCCGTCACCAGCCGGCCGCTCTCCTCGGCGAAGAAACGGTTCTTCTCGATCCGCACATAGTCCCGATCCTTCAGCACTTGGAGCGTGGAGGCATAGGTGGACGGACGCCCGATCCCCAGTTCCTCCAGCTTCTTGACCAGCGACGCTTCGGAATAGCGCGGCGGCGGCTGGGTGAAATGCTGCTCGGCGCTCACCTTCTTCTTGGCGGGCGCATCGCCCTCTCCCATGCGCGGCAACAGCTTGCTGTCGTCATCGTCGCTGTCGTCCCGCCCCTCTTCGTAGAGCGCGAGGAAGCCGGGGAAGATCACCACCTGACCCGTGGCGCGCAGGGCGTGGCTCCCGGTGCCATCCACCAGATCGACGGTCGTGCGCTCCAGCCGCGCGCTCGCCATCTGGCTCGCCAGCGCGCGCTTGAAGATGAGATCGTAGAGGCGCGCATGATCGCCCGAACCCACCTTGTCGCGGCCGAATTCGGTCGGACGAATGGCTTCATGCGCCTCCTGCGCATTCTTCGCCTTGGTCTGATACTGACGCGGCTTTTCGGGCAGATACCCGCCGTCATAGCGATCCGCGATCGCTCTGCGCGCGGCGGAAATGGCGCTGCCGTCCATCTGCACGCCGTCGGTCCGCATATAGGTGATCGCCCCGTCCTCGTAGAGCTGCTGGGCGATCCGCATCGTGTGGCTGGCGGAAAAGCCGAGCTTGCGCGCGGCTTCCTGCTGCAAGGTAGATGTCGTGAAGGGCGGCGGCGGATTGCGCGTGAGCGGCTTGGTTTCCACACTGTCGACGGTGAAGCGCCCGGCCTCCACATCGGCCTTGGCCGCCATGGCGTCGCCTTCGCGGCCGATGGTCAGCCGCTCGATCTTCTCACCCTTCCAGCGGACAAGGCGCGCGGTGAAAGCCTGCCCGCCCTGCTCCATCTCGGCGGCGACGGACCAATATTCCTGGGGCGTGAAGCTTTCGATCTCGCGCTCGCGCTCCACTACCAGCCGCAGCGCGACCGACTGCACGCGCCCCGCCGATTTGGCCCCCGGCAGCTTGCGCCACAGCACGGGAGAAAGCGTAAAGCCGACGAGATAGTCGAGCGCCCGGCGCGCACGGTAGGCGTCGATCAGATCCTCGTCCAGCGCACGGGGATGCGCCATCGCTTCGGTCACGGCCTGCTTGGTGATCGCGTTGAAGGTCACGCGGTCGACCTTCTGCGGCAGCGCCTTCTTGGCGCGCAGCACTTCCTGCACATGCCAGCTAATCGCCTCGCCCTCACGGTCAGGGTCGGTGGCCAGGATCAGACGGTCGGCTTTCTTCGCCTCGTCGGTAATGGCCTTGAGCTGCTTGCCCTTGTCGCCATAATTTTCCCACGACATCGCAAAGCCGTTGTCCGGGTCCACCGATCCGTCCTTGGGCGGCAGGTCGCGGATATGGCCATAGCTGGCGAGGACATGGAAATCGCCGCCCAGATATTTCTCGATGGTCTTCGCCTTTGCGGGCGATTCGACGATGACAAGCTGCATTTATGCCCCGGTATGTAGTTTCCTCACGTATGCGCGCGAGGGTGGAAAGAATTGAGGGCGCGCGTCAAGCGCCTAGGCCGATATCCGCAACCCCGCCGTCCACGCCCAGCCCGCCAGCGCAAAGGCTGCGACGCTCGCCAGCGCCATCGCGTCCTGCTTCAACATGGGGAACAGCGTCGCCCCTGCCAAGGCTCCGGCCACCAGCCCTGTCCACAGGAGCGCAAAGCCGGTCCATCCGGGGTGACGCCGCCCGGTCAAAAGGCCGGAAAGTCCAAATCCGACCCGCACCAGACTGCCCGTCATGTAGGTGACACCCAGCGGGGCTTCTCCTTCCCGCTCAAACACCGCATTCTCCGCACCCATGGCCAGCGCCAGAAGCCCGGGCGTCCATAAGCCAGGCCAGCCGCTCGCCATTGCGGCGCCTGCCAGCAGCAGCGATACGAGTAACAACACGGCCACACTGTGCCGGCGTCCCGCATGAGCGCCCGCGACCGCGCCGAGAACGACTCCGGCGACGAAACAGAGGATCAGCGTCCCGGCAGCCATCGCTTCTGCGTGCGCGCCGGTAAGGCCGACCGCCAGTCGCGTGGAATTACCGCTCATGAAAGACACGAAGAAACCGGATGTCGAGAGGAAGCCAAGCGCATCGACATAACCCGCCAGAAAGGCAAGGCATACGGCAAGCGCGCGCATCGACGGCGCGAACCGGATCATATGATGCTCACCCGCCCCCCCGCATGGCGCTCCAGCCGCCCGCCCAGTTCCAGTTCGAGCAGCACGGTCTGGACGATGGCGGGGGACAGACCCGACAGGCGGACCACTTCGTCCACCGGCACCGCCGCATGGCCCAGCAGGCCCATCACCGTCGCGCGCTCGGCCTCCGCTACATCGCTCGACACCGGCTCGCCCAGAAATGAGAAGCTTTCCTGCCGCACCATGCGCGGATCGAAGCCGCCGACCGCTTCCATCACGTCGGCGGCGTTCTGGACGAGGATGGCGCCCTGCCGGATCAGTTCGTTACATCCCTGCGCTCGCGGATCGAGCGGCGATCCGGGCACCGCCATCACCTCGCGCCCCGCTTCGCCCGCCAGACGCGCGGTGATGAGCGACCCGGATTTGGGCGCAGCCTCGACCACGACCGTTCCCAGCGCCAGCCCCGCGATGATGCGGTTGCGCGCCGGGAAATGCCGCGCCAGCGGCTGAACGCCCGGCGGATGCTCCGTCACCAGCAGGCCACGTTCCGCCACATCCGCCTGCAACGCCGCATTTTCAGGCGGAAAGACCACATCCATGCCGCAGGCGATGACGCCGATGGTGCCGCTGTCGATGGAGCCGCGATGCGCTTCGGTGTCGATCCCGCGCGCAAGGCCGGACACGACCACCGCGTCGCGCTGCCCCAGATCCTGCGCCAGCGTCCGCGCAAAGCGGCACGCCGCCGCCGACGCATTGCGCGCGCCCACCATCGCGACGCAGGGCCGCGCCGTCAGCCGCGCATCGCCTTTCACGATCAGCGCAGGCGGCGCGCCCTCCATCTGATCGAGCAACGCGGGGTAATCGGCATCGCCCATCAACAGGTAACGCGCGCCCAGCGCCCGGCTGGCGGCAATCTCCCGCTCCACGGCACCCTCATCGGCGACGCTGGCACGCCCGCCGCCCCGCTCCGCCAGCGTCGGGATGGCGCGCAGCGCTTCTCCGGCCGACCCGAACCGCACCAGCAACTGCCGGTAACTGACCGGCCCGATGCGGGGCGAGCGGATGAGGCGGAGGCGGTCGAACCGTTCGTTCTCGCTCACCCCTTGCCGGACCCGATCTTGGGTTCCGCGCCCTTCGCCAGCCGCGCGATATTTTCCCGATGGCGCCACAGCAGGATCAGCGCCATGGCGAGGCTGACGGGAACGAGGTCGATCCGCCCGAACGCCCACATGGCGATGGGCGCGCTGACCGCCGCCGACATGCCGCCGACCGAAGACCAGCGCGTGCCGAACAGCATGCCGAGCCACACCGCCGCAAAGACGATCCCGGCGGGCCAGTGCAGCGCGCTTACCACGCCCATCATCGTCGCCACGCCCTTGCCGCCCGCAAAGCGCAGCCAGACCGGGTAACAATGGCCGATAAACGCCATCGCGCCCGCCATCGGGCCGCCTCCGTCGATCAGCCATGCGCCAATCAGAACCGCCGCTGCGCCCTTCAGCAGATCGAGCAGCAGTGTCGCCGCCGCCAGCCCCTTGCGCCCGGTGCGCAGAACATTGGTCGCGCCGATATTGCCCGATCCGATCTGCCGCAGATCCCCCGCCCCGCCGATGCGCGTCAGGAGGATGCCGAACGGAATGGAACCCAGCAGATAGCCTAGGATCAGCACGAGCGCGGGGAGTAGCCAGGGAGGGGTCATGGAATCCGCCATTTGGAGTTGGCGCGACCATAAGCGGCCCGCCGTCCGTGGCAAGGCGAGATTGACCGATCAGGCGATGACGGGTGCCGCCCCGGTGCGCTGCACGGTCAGCCATCGGCGCACGGGCCGGTCGATATGGCGGTCGACCCACCATCCCGCCACCGTCAGCGTCACGGCAAAGATTGCCCCCAGCGCCAGCGAACCGCTGCCGATCCCCAGCATCGCGACCAGCGATGCGGCGAAGGCGGAAAAGGGCACCTGCAACAGATAGACCGGATAGGATGCGCTTCCCAGCATGTCCGCGGCCCACCGCATCGGTCCGTCCACCTTCGACCCGCAGCCCAGCGTCACGATAGCCGGGATCGCGACCATCACCGCCGCCAGATCATAAGCCGCCCGCCATCCGCTTGGCGGCGCGGCGCACAGCATGACGACGACGAGGCAGCAGAGCAGCAGCGGCGACACATCTGTCCGCCGCAACCGGCCGCTGCGCCACGCCTGCGCGATCCCCGCCCCCAATGCGAAGGAGAAGCCCGCCCGCGCCATTCCCGCGGGAAACTGGTCGGCGCTGAAGCCAAGGTTAAGGTGCCCCGCCATGCCGACACTCAGGATCAGGGCGACAAGCGAAATCAGCGCGACGGCCGCAGCCTGCCGCACTTCCAGAAACCAGCCCGGCCGCAGGATGAAGCACAGGCTGACGATCATTTCGGCGAGCAGGGTCCATGCGACGAAATTCAGCGGATAAAGGTCGCCGGTAACGCTGCCGTCCAGCGGACAGGGAATGAGCAGCAGGTTCAGCAGATAGGGCATCGCCCCCGCCCCCCGCACGACCGCTTCCCGATGCTCGCTCAGGGTCAGCAGGAAGCCAAGGCTGCAAAGCCCCGCCAGCAGCGCCATCGGGTAAAGCCGCACGCTCCGCGCGCGCAGCACCGGCCACCGCTCGCCGCCTCCGGCCAGCCTGTCGCCATAGGCCTGAACCAGCACGACCCCGCTGATGCAGAAGAAGAGATCGACCGCCAGATAGGCGCTGGGAAACAACTGCCCGCCGATAAAGGCCGGGACGTGGAACAGCGCCACCGCGATCGCCGCGATGCCCCGCAGCGCATCGAGCGCCGGGAAATGCTGCCTGCCCTCTTGCCTGTCCATCCGTCCGCATGCCTCGATCAGGATCGCAAAGGTAAAGACGAAGGGTAAAATCTTGCCTAATCCCGCGCTCGGCTGCGGGGCATTGACACCCCAGCCCGCTGCCGCGACATCAGCGGCATGACGGTCGCGCCAGATGCTCCTATCCTCTTCTTTGATTCCGGCGTGGGCGGCCTGTCGATCCTCGGCCCCGCCCGCGCCATGCTGCCCACCGCGCCCATCGTCTATGCGGCGGACAGCGCCGGCTTCCCCTATGGCACCAAGAGCGAGGCAGAAATCGCCGCGCGGGTGCCCGCTCTCCTCGGCCGCCTCGTCGAACGTTATCGCCCGCGCCTCGCCGTCATCGCCTGCAACACGGCGTCGACCATTGCGCTCGCGGCCGTGCGCGCCGCGCTCGACATCCCGGTCGTGGGCACGGTCCCCGCGATCAAGCCTGCCGCGCTCCTCTCCAGAAGCCGCGTGTTCGGCGTGCTCGGCACCGACGCGACCGTGCGCCAGCCCTATGTCGACCGGCTTGCCGCCGAACATGGCGCGGACTGCACGGTGCTGCGCCATGGCTCGGCGGCGCTGGTCGAGCTTGCAGAAGCGAAACTGCGGGGCGAGCCGCTCGACCCCGCCGTGGCGCGCGATGCGCTGGCGGGCCTTGTCCGGCAGCAGGGCGGCGACCGCATGGACATGGTCGTCCTCGCCTGCACGCACTTTCCGCTGGTGGAGGCCGAACTCGCCGCCGCTGCGCCGCACCCCGTCGGCTTCGTCCATGGCGGCGACGGCATCGCGCGGCGGATCGCCTTCCTCACGCAGGGTCAGCCATGGCCTGACGCAGCCCCGCCGGGCGTCGCTGTCTTCACTCGCCTCGACGACAGCATCGACGCCCTGCGCCCCGCTCTTGCAACCTTCGGCATCCAGCGGATCGAGGCGCTGTGACCGCATGGGCCATTTGTCCAATGGCGCGCGGCGTCGATCAGTCTGATAGGGATTCTCCGTAATCTGCCGGACGTTTATCGCTGGTAAAGCTGCCGCGGCGCAGGTAAACGCGGCAACCGGGCAGAGGATGAAGCAGCGGACAAAGGCCGCGCGAGCGATTGGGAAGACGAGCGTAGTGAACTACAAGCATATCTTTTCTCAGGCGATCGACCGGCTCCACAGCGAGGGCCGCTACCGCGTCTTCATCGACATCCTGCGTAACAAGGGCGCGTTCCCCAACGCCCGCTGCTTCCACGGCCATAACGGCCCGAAGCCGATCACCGTCTGGTGCTCCAACGACTATCTCGCCATGGGTCAGCACCCCAAGGTCGTCGCCGCCATGGAAGAAGCGCTCCACGATGTCGGCGCCGGTTCCGGCGGCACCCGCAACATCGGCGGCAACACCCATTATCATGTCGATCTGGAATCGGAACTCGCCGACCTTCATGGCAAGGAAGGCGCGCTGCTCTTCACCTCGGGCTATGTCTCGAACGAAGCGACCCTCTCCACCCTTGCGAAGCTGCTGCCCGGCTGCATCGTCTTTTCCGACGAACTCAACCACGCCAGCATGATCGCGGGCATCCGCAATTCGGGCTGCGAAAAGCGCGTCTTCCGCCACAATGACGTCGATCATCTGCGCGAACTGCTCGCCGCCGAAGATCCCGAAGCGCCCAAGCTGATCGCGTTCGAAAGCGTCTATTCGATGGACGGCGACATCGCGCCGATTGCCGCCATCTGCGACCTTGCCGACGAATATAACGCCCTCACCTATCTCGACGAAGTGCATGCCGTCGGCATGTATGGCCCGCGCGGCGGCGGCATTTCGGAACGGGACGAAGTCGCCGGACGCGTCACCATCATCGAAGGCACGCTGGGCAAGGCGTTCGGCGTGATGGGCGGCTATATCGCCGCCGACCAGATGATCATCGACGTGATCCGCAGCTATGCGCCGGGCTTCATCTTCACCACCTCCCTGTCCCCCGTGCTGGTTGCGGGCGTGCTGGCGAGCGTGCGCCACCTCAAGCAGTCGAGCGAGGAACGCGAAGGGCAGCAGGCGTCCGCCGCGCGGCTCAAGGCTCTGATGGCCGACGCCGGGCTGCCGGTGATGCCGTCCGTCACGCATATCGTCCCGCTGATGGTGGGCGATCCGGTCAAGGCCAAGCGGATCAGCGACATCCTGCTCGCCGAATATGGCGCCTATGTGCAGCCCATCAACTATCCCACCGTCCCTCGCGGCACGGAACGGCTGCGCTTCACGCCCGGCCCCGCCCATACCGACGAGATGATGCGCGACCTCGTATCGGCGCTGGTCGAAATCTGGGACCGGCTGGAACTGGAAAAGGCCGAACGGCGCGCCGCCTGAGCGGTCAGCCGCCAGCCATCAGCCGGGTGTAAAGGATCGAAAGTCCGTTCAGCGCCCCGTTACGGAGCTGGAATAACTGCGTCGGCGTCTGCTGCAACATCGGCTTGAGCTTGCCATGCCCTTCGAACGCCTTGCGGAAACGCTCGCCCTGATGCGCCCCCGCGATCTGTTCGAACACCGAACCCCACAGATACAGCCCGTCCCACGCCGTGAAGGTCAACGCCACTTCGGCAGCGTAACGCCCCAGCAGCGTCGTGAAAACATCGACGAGCGCCGCGCCTTCCAGCCGCCGGTGCAAAACCACGCCGTCCATCAGGTCGAACAATATCCGTTCGTAGGACGCATCGCCATGACGCGCGACGCATGCCTTGGCCATCAGCCAGTCTTCCTCGTCGCGCACCGCGAAGGGCGTATGCCCCGCCTCGCTGGATATGACGCGGACATGACCCTCGCTGCGGTCGACGCATGCGGCCCCCAGACCTCCGCGCCATGCGGACGCGATGGCATGACGCCCTTCCTGCGAGCGGGGCAGATCGGCAGCCGATCCGAACCCGATCCCCTTGGGCCGATCCGCCGTTGCCCAGGCAATTGCCGCGACATCGTTGACGATCATCGGCTCTCCCGCCGTCACCGCGCTCAGACCGGACAGGGAGATGAACCAGCGCCCATTGGTTGGTCGGATCGTAGAGCCATTGACGGCGCCCGCCACGGACATGAACAATCGGCAATCCCGCAGGGTCAGGCCGTGATGCGCGGCAAAGCGCATCAGCGCGTCGGTAAATGTCGGACAATCGGACGCTTCGATACGCTCGATGCCCCGGACATCGCCCGGTATCGACGAAGGCAGGGCGAATTCGACCCCCGATGATCCGACGGATGCCAAAATCGCAGGACTTTGCCGATCCACGACCGCCGCAACAGACTGCATCCCTTCCCTCCCCTGAAGGCCGTCATATCTGCCGGCTCGGAGCGGAGCCTAACCACATGACAGGGAAACACAAATCGTTATGCTCTGATCTCGATCATCTACGACTAAATCCCTCCGCGCCGCAGCGGATACCGGCCCGCACCGCATAGCCGCGATACAGGGCGCGGGCATGGGCGCGGCCGCCGGTCTCCCGCGCAATCTCCGCCACGACCGGGCCGAGATTATGTCGGGGTATCACATGAAATGCGGCCAGCCATCGCAGCAGCAATCGCTTCCACCAGCGCGGCAGACGATCCTGTTGTCCGAAATCGACGATCTCCAGCCGCCCGCCCGGCGCCACACAGCGCGCCGCCTGCGCCAACGCACGCTGCCAGTCCGGGATCATGGACAGCGCGTAGCTGATGAACACCCGGTCGAAGCAACTCCGCCCGAAAAGCGTCTCCGCGTCGAAATCGCACGCATCGCCCTGCGCCAGCCGGAGGCGGCCGCTCATGCCCGCCTTCGCCACCGATGCCCGCGCGGTTTCCAGCATCGCCTCGCTGATATCGACGCCGTAAAGCCGCGCCTGCGGCCATGCCTTGCCCACCGCAATCAGGTTTCGCCCGGTCCCGCAACCGATCTCCAGCACGCTCCCTCCCGGCGGCGGACACAGGTCCGCGATCAGCCGGTCGCGGCCCAGCAGATAATATTTGCGCGTGACGTCATAGAAATGCCGCTGGGTGCGATAGACGCCCTCCATCAGCCCCTTGTGATCGCTCACTCCGCACCCTTCAGCACGTAAAGATGAACGCCGCCATAGATCGCCGACCTGTCGCGCGCGCTATAGTCGAGCGAAGCGTCGGCCCGATATGCCCAGCGGTTGAGCACCGCATCCGCCACCCGTCCGGGTAAGATGCTCGGCTCCCCCGCCGTGCGGAACAGCACCCGCGCGCCGGGCCGCGCCGTCCGCGTGATCTGCGCCCAGAGCGCGTTCAGCTGATCGTCGTCCATCCAGTCCTGTGCGTCGAGCAGGACATAGCGGTCGCACGACGCCGCAGGCTGGCTGCCGAGGAAGTCGGTGAAGTTGACATGCCGCACATCGACCCGCCCGGCCCTATCGCGCACGGCGTCATGGTTCGCCGCCTGAAGATAGGGCGGCAACGGACCCTCACCGCCGTCATAACTGCGCCCGAAGGCCTGCACCGCGAAATAATTGTCGGTAAGGTCGAAATCGCAGGCAAGTTTCCGGAGCCGCGCCTTCAGCACGCTATCCATCCGCGCGTCGCCTGCCAGCGCCTCGAACTGCGCGGGCGGGATACCCAGACCGAAAAGCGAAGCGGGCTGGCTCGTCAGCCACCGCACGAACCCCTTGTCGAAGATCGGTGCAAGCTCTGTCTCGAAAATCGCGCGCTGCTCTTCGCGGTTGCGCGCCTCCAGCATCCGTTTGGGATCGACCCCGTGCAGCCGCGCCAGCAGATGCGCCGCGCCGATGAACCGGCCAAGCAGCCCATGGCGGTAGATGCCCCGCGCAAACCCGCCGATCCGTCGCCGCCCGATCAGGTCGCGCCCCTCCCAGTAACGCCGCGTCGCCTCATCCAGATGCGGCGCGACGACTTCGCGATAGGCGGCGATATTGGCCCTGTCGTCTGCCCGCGCGAAGAAGCGGTGAAAGCTCGCATGATCGGGCAGCGTCTGCGCCGCCTTCAGCTTCAGCCGGTTGAGCGCGATATGCGCGGTGTTGAGGTCGACCGCCGTAATGCGTGCCGGGTCGGCGGTGAGGTAGGACAGCACATTGCACCCGCCCGACGCGATCGTCACGACATGGCAGTCCGGCGTGATCGCCAGCGCTTCCATATCGACCGCCGGATCTTCCCAGATCTGCGCGTAGACAAGGCCGCGAAAGGCGAAGGTGAACGCGCGTTCCAGCAAGCCCTGCTTCGACAGATGCCGGTGCCGGTGCACCGCTCCTGTCACCTTTCCATGTGCCGCTGCCGCCATCTGTCCACTCCTCGCTGCCGGGTCGTTCCACGCGCCGATAGGACAGTGGCGTGTCGGACGCATGACGTGCCGGTGACTCCGCTATGACGGGGCTTGGAACCGGGAGGGCGCATCCCATCTTCTATGTCCATGCCTCACTGGATCGAACCGCACCCCACCGGCATCTATGTCCGCCCCGCCGATGCATGGATCGACCCCTCGTTGCCACAGGAGCGCGCGCTGGTGACGCATGGCCATGCCGATCATGCGCGCGGCGGCCACGGCCATGTCTGGGCGACGAAAGAAACGCTGGCGATCATGGCCCTGCGCTACGGCACCGCCAGCGGCACGGCGGTCGCCTATGGCGAGGAAGTGCGGATGGGCGGCGTCACGATCCGCTATGTGCCGGCGGGCCATGTGCTCGGATCGTCGCAGATCCTGCTCGAACATGCGGGCGAGCGCGTGGTCGTGACCGGCGATTACAAGCGCCGCCCCGATCCCACCTGCCTCCCGTTCGAGCCGGTCCCCTGCGACATCTTCGTGACCGAAGCGACCTTCGGCCTGCCCGTCTTCCGCCATCCCGACACGGGCAGCGAGATGGACCGCCTGCTCGCCGCGCTGCACGCCCATCCCGACCGCTGCGTGCTGGTCGGCGCCTATGCGCTCGGCAAGGCGCAGCGGGTCATTAGTGAACTGCGCGGACGGGGTCACAGGGAGCCGATCTATATTCACGGCGCGCTCGAACGCATGTGCGCCCTCTACCGGGATTTCGGCGTCGATCTGGGCGAACTGCGCCCCGCGACCGGCGTTGCGGCGAAGGACATGCGCGGCCACATCGTCCTCTCGCCGCCTTCCGCCCTTAACGACCGCTGGAGCCGCCGCCTGCCGGACCCAATTACGGCGATGGCGTCGGGCTGGATGCGCGTGCGGCAACGGGCACGGCAGAAGAATGTCGAACTCCCCCTCGTCATATCCGACCATGCCGACTGGGACGAACTGACCGACACCATCCGCGAAGTCGCGCCCACCGAAACGTGGATCACCCACGGGCGGGAAGAAGCGCTGCTCCACTGGTGCATGACCCACCAGATCCGCGCCCGCGCCCTCGCGCTCGTTGGCCGTGAAGATGAGGATGAAGGATGATGCCATCTATTCCGTTCGCCCTGAGCCTGTCGAAGGGCATGGCTGAGCGAAGTCGAAGCCACTTCGCTTCGCTCAGCGGAGGGCTTCGACAAGCTCAGCCCGAACGGATGTTGATCTAGCGATGCGCGCCTTCTCCCAACTGCTCGACGGCCTCGTCTACACCCGCTCGCGCAACGGCAAGCTCAATCTCATCGCCGCCTATATGCGCGACGCGCCCGACCCGGACCGGGGCTGGGCGCTGGCGGCGCTGACCGGCAATCTCGACCTCAAGGCCGTCAAATCCTCCACCATCGGCGAGATGATCCGCGCCCGCACCGATCCCGTGCTGTTCGAAATGAGCCGCGACTATGTCGGCGACCTTGCAGAAACCGTCGCGCTCCTCTGGCCCAAGCGGGAGGATCAGCCGCCGGAGATCGACGATGGCTCGTTAAGCCTGTCCGCCGTCATAGACCGCCTGCACAATGTCAGCCGCGCCGCCGCGCCCGACGCCCTCGCGGCGATGATGGATCATCTCGACTCCTCGGGCCGCTTCGCCCTGCTGAAACTCGCGACTGGAGGCCTGCGCGTCGGCATCTCCGCACGTCTCGCCAAGACAGGCTTCGCGCAGGCGTTCGGTCTGGACGTGGACGATGTCGAGCAGGTCTGGCACGCGCTCTCCCCTCCCTATGCCGCGCTGTTCGACTGGGCGGAAGGACGCAGCGGCCGCCCCGATCCCGAAGGCACGCCCTATTTCCGTCCCTTCATGCTCGCCCACCCGCTCGAAGCCGACAGCGTCGACCTTGCCGATTATGCGGCAGAGTGGAAATGGGACGGCATCCGCATCCAGATCGTCGGCACCGGCACCGAAACACGGCTCTACAGCCGCGCGGGCGACGATATTTCGGGAAGCTTCCCGGAAATCGCCGCCGCCTTCTCCGGCCATGCGGTGCTGGACGGCGAACTGCTGGTGAAGGGCGAGTTTCAGGGAGGGGAAGCGGCGAGCTTCAACGCCCTGCAACAGCGGCTGGGACGAAAAGCGGTGACCACGAAGATGATGGAGGATTATCCCGCCTTCGTGCGCCTCTACGACCTATTGATCGAGGGGCATGACGATCTGCGCGCCCTGCCCTGGACCGACCGCCGCGCCCGGCTGGAAGCCTTCATGCCGACCCTTGCCCCCGACCGCTTCGATCTGTCGCAGGTGATCGAAGCGGACAGCTTCGACACCCTCGCCGACATCCGCGCGGGCGCCCGCGATGCCGCCATCGAAGGCGTGATGCTCAAGCGCCGCGACAGCCCCTATGTCGCCGGGCGAAAGGCCGCTCTCTGGTATAAATGGAAACGCGATCCGCTGACCGCCGACTGCGTCATGATGTATGCGCAGCGCGGCCACGGCAAACGCTCGTCCTTCTATTCCGACTATACCTTCGGCTGCTGGACGGACGAAGGCGAACTTCTGCCGGTGGGAAAGGCCTATAGCGGCTTCACCGACGACGAGCTGAAATGGCTCGACCGCTTCGTCCGCCAGAACACCGTCAACCGCTTCGGCCCCGTGCGGGAAGTGGAGAAGACGCTTGTGCTGGAGGTCGCCTTCGATTCCATCCACGACAGCAAGCGCCACAAATCGGGCCTCGCCATGCGCTTCCCCCGCATTGCCCGCATTCGCAAGGACAAGCCCGCGCACGAGGCGGACACCGTGGACGCCCTCAGAAAGCTCGTCATCTGACGATCAGGTGAAGATCAGCTTGCCCCCGGCGATCAGCAGCACGACGCCCAGCAGTTGCAGCAGCCGCCCGGCCGGCAGGCGCCTGACGCCAAGGCTGGTGCCGATGACCGCCCCCACCGCCACCGCCGCGATATAATAGGGCAGTTCGGCTGGCAGCCGCCCGACGCTCGACAGATTGCCCGCAAGGCCCGCGACCGAATTGCACAGGATGAACACCGCCGCCGTCGCGCTCGCCTGACGCGGCAAGGCCCAGCCGAAGAACAGCAGGATCGGGCTGAGGAAGATCCCGCCGCCCGTTCCCGTCAGTCCCGACAGCAGCCCCACGCCCGCCCCGCTCGCCAGCGCGGCCCAGACCGGCGGTCTGCCGATTTCCGCCTGCTTCGCCAGCGGACGCGGCCAGAGCAGCCGCACACCCGCAAGGAGGAGGACCCCGCCCACCAGCGGGCGGTATGCCTCGCCGGGCAGATGGATGCTCCCCCCCAGAAAAGCGAGCGGCACCGCCCCCGCGATGAACGGCCACGCCAGCCGCAGGTCGAACTGCCCCGCACGAATGAACCGGAAACTGGTGAAGGTCGCCACCAGAATGTTGAGCACCAGCGCGGTCGGCTTCATCGTCGCGGGCGCAACGCTGAACAGCGCCATGATCGCCAGATAGGCCGATGCCCCCGCATGCCCCACCGCCGTATAGAGTGCCGCGCCCAGCCCCATCAGCAGGGCGATCGTCAATATCGTCTGGCTGTCCATATCGCTGTCTCGCTCCGCCGCCGATTTCCGGCGCGTCTAGCAAAAGATGGCGGTCCGTCTGCAAAAAATCGACGTTCGCGCGAGAGGCTGGCCCGGCGCCGCCGGGCGGGGCGCGCAACTGACTTTGCGCTGTCACGCTCCGTCCCTATATGGGCGCTTTCGCGCGGACGAGCGCGGGCATGAAAATGGAGAAGTCATTGAGCAAGGTTCTGGTCATCGGCGCGGGTGGCGTCGGCTCCGTCGCGGTTCACAAGATGGCGATGAACCCGGATATTTTCAGCCATATCACCCTTGCCAGCCGCCGCATCGTCTCCTGCGAGAAGGTCGCCGAATCGGTGAAGGGGCGCACCGGCGTCACCATCGACGTGGCGCAGGTGGACGCCGACAATGTGGACGAAACCATCGCTCTCATCGAACGGGTGCAGCCCAAACTCGTCGTCAACCTCGCCCTTCCCTATCAGGATCTGGCGATCATGGACGCGTGCCTCGCCACGAAGACCGACTATCTCGACACCGCGAACTACGAACCGCGCGACACCGCGAAGTTCGAATATAGCTGGCAATGGGCCTATCAGGACCGCTTCAGGGAAGCGGGCATCATGGCGCTGCTCGGTTCGGGCTTCGATCCCGGCGTCACCAGCGTCTTTGCGAGCTACATCAGGAAGCACCTGCTCGACCGGATCGACACGCTCGACATTCTCGACTGCAACGGCGGCGACCATGGCCAGCATTTCGCGACCAACTTCAACCCGGAAATCAACATCCGCGAAGTGACGGCTCCCTCGCGCCACTGGTCGAACGGCGAGTGGATCGAAGGCCCGGCGCTCAGCCACAAACAGGTGTTCGACTTCGATCAGGTCGGCGAAAAGAACATGTATCTCATGTATCATGAGGAACTGGAATCGCTCGCGACCCACTATCCGGAAATCAAGCGCATCCGCTTCTGGATGACCTTCGGCGACGCTTATCTGAAACATCTCGAAGTGCTCCAGAATGTCGGCATGACCCGGATCGACCCGGTGATGTATAACGGGCAGGAGATCATCCCGCTCCAGTTCCTGAAAGCCGTGCTGCCCGAACCGTCGAGCCTCGGCTCCACCACCAAAGGCAAGACCAACATCGGCGACATCGCGACGGGCGAGAAGGACGGGGCGCAGAAGACCGTCTACGTCTACAATGTCTGCGACCATGAGGACGCCTATGCCGAAACCGGCAATCAGGCGGTCAGCTACACCACCGGCGTGCCCGCGATGATCGGCGCGGCGCTGATGCTGACCGGCGCGTGGAAAGGGGAAGGCGTGTTCAACATCGAACAGTTCGATCCCGATCCCTTCATGGACATGCTGAACGAACATGGCCTGCCCTGGCAGGTGAAGGAACTGGACGCGCCGCTGGATTTCTGACGGCCTCGGCAGGATTGACGTCACCCCGGCCTTGAGCCGGGGTCCCGCTTCTTCTCCACCGTTGCTACAGGCAGCGGGACCCCGGATCAGGTCCGGGGTGACGGTGGGGCAGGCTAGGTGAACGACCCATGGAAACCCGCGCCGGCGATCCCGCCGCTTTCGCCCGCTTCGACCTCTACCGCGTCCCCTCGCCCGCCTTCGTGGTGGATGAAGCCGCGATCCGGCGGAACCTGTCCGTCCTGCGCGACATCGGCGACCGCGCGGGGATAAAGGTGCTGGGCGCGCTGAAGGCCTTCTCCATGTGGTCGCTGGGCGGAGTGGTCGCCGAATATTTGGACGGCGTCTGCGCGTCCGGCATCTACGAAGCGCGCCTCGGCCGCGAGGAATATGGGGGCGAAGTCGCGACCTATTGCGCCGCCTACAAGCCCGACGATCTCGCCGAAATCCTCAAGATCAGCGATCATGTGATCTTCAACAGCCCCGGCCAGATCGCGCGCATGAAGCCGGTCATCGACGCGGCCCGCAGCAACGGTGTGAACTTCGACATCGGCCTGCGCCTTAACCCGCTCCATGCGGAGGGCGAAGTCCCTAAATATGACCCGTCGCAACCGCACAGCCGCCTCGGCTTTCCCATCGACCAGCTCATGCCCGAACATCTCGAAGGGGTATCCGGCCTCCACATCCATAATCTGTGCGAACAGGATTTCCTGCCGCTGCAACGGACATGGGACGCCATCGAATCGCGCGTGATGCCGCATGTTCCCCATCTCAAATGGCTGAACTTCGGCGGTGGCCATCACGTCACCCGCGCCGACTACCAGATCGACGATCTCGTCGCCTTCCTGCAACGCATCAGGGCGCAGACCGGCCTTACCCTCTATATCGAACCGGGCGAAGCGATGGCGCTAGACGCGGGCATTCTCGTGGGCGAAATCCTCGACGTGATCGACAACGGCATGCCCGTCGCCATCACCGATATCAGCGCCACCTGCCACATGCCCGACGTGATCGAGGCGCCCTATCGCCCCGCCATGCTGCATGAGGAGAGCGAGGGTCCGGTCACGCGGCTGGGCGGCCCTTCCTGCCTCGCGGGCGACATCATCGGCGATTATCGAATCCCCGGCGGCGCGGAACCGGGGGCGCGCATCGCCTTCCTCGATCAGGGGCATTATTCGATGGTCAAGACCAATACCTTCAACGGCGTGCCCCTCCCCGCGATCTGGCTCTGGAACAGCGAAACAGACGAATTGCGAGAGATAAAATCCTTTAGCTACAATGACTTCAAAGCTCGCCTTTCCTGACGCACAGTTTACAGCCTCCGGCGCAACAAAATTTACGCATGCGCTTTACAGGGGGGACCCCTCGGCATATATCGACCGTCCGCTGCCCCATGGGACTTCCACCGCAAGGCAGCTTATTCGCCTGAACTACACTGGAGGTCCCTTGAGTTGCACAAGCATCATAGCGCGCTGGGGGTAGCGACCGCCCTCAAACCGGCAGCACCGGTAACGCTGATTCGTCCCGACGCCGCTGCGCGGGCCGCCCGCTTCTTTGTCGAGAAGTTTCCGGGACGGTCTCTCTATGCGGTCAAGGCGAACCCGTCTCCCGACCTGATCCGCACGCTTTACGCAGCGGGGATCACGCATTTCGACGTGGCCTCCATCGCCGAAGTGCGGCTTGTTGCGGATTCGCTCGCTGCCATGGGCGCGCAGGCCAAGCTCTGCTTCATGCACCCGGTGAAGGCTGAGGAAGCCATCGCCGAAGCCTATCACCGCTACGGCGTTCGCACCTTCTCGCTCGATTCGATGGACGAGCTGGAAAAGATCATGCGCGCCACGGGCGATGCGACCGATCTGGAACTGTGCGTGCGCCTGCGCGTGTCGTCGGAGCATAGCGAACTCTCGCTCGCGTCGAAATTCGGCGCGGAACCCGGCGAAACGCGCGAATTGCTGATGGCCACCCGGCAGGCGGCGGATGCGCTCGGCATCTGCTTCCATGTCGGCAGCCAGGCGATGAGCCCGCAGGCCTATAGCGACGCCATCGAGCGCGTGCGCGCCGCCATCGTCGAAGCGGCGGTCACGGTCGACATCATCGACGTCGGCGGCGGCTTCCCTTCGGTTTATCCGGGCATGGAGCCGGTCGCGCTCGAACATTATTTCGAGGCGATCCATCGCGGCTTCGAAAGCCTGCCGGTCAGCTATTCGTCCGAACTCTGGTGCGAGCCGGGCCGGGCGCTGTCCGCCGAATACAGCTCGGTCGTGGTGCGCGTGGAGCGCCGCCGCGGCAACGAACTCTATATCAATGACGGCGCCTATGGCGCGCTGTTCGACGCGGCGCACCTTGGCTGGCGCTTCCCGGTCGAGCTGCTGCGCGATGAGGCGGGCATCGAGCCGATGGAGGGCTTCGCCTTCTACGGCCCCACCTGCGACGACATGGACCATATGGTCGGCCCGTTCATGCTCCCGGCGGACGTGCAGGCGGGCGATTATATAGAGATCGGGATGCTCGGCGCTTATGGCGCGGCGATGCGGACCGGCTTCAATGGCTTCACGTCGGACGCGACCATCGAGGTGGAGGATGAGCCGATGGCCAGTCTCTACACCGAAAGCGTGACGCCGCGCCGCCGCGCCACGATCATCAAGCTCGGCAAATAAGCCATTCGCTCCGCCGCTTGCCCAAAGCGGCGGGGCTTTCCCTTACCGACGGAAGATTCCGACCATTTCCACATGGGTCGACCAGCGGAACTGGCCCACCGGCTTGACGCTTTCAAGGCGATAGCCCGCCGTGACGAGATGCGCCGCATCCCGCGCAAAGCTCGCCGGATTGCACGACACATAGGCGATGACCGGCACCGCCGACTGCGCCAGTTGCAACACCTGCTCGCGCGCGCCGGCACGGGGCGGATCGAGGATGACGGCGGCGAAGCGGTTCAGCTCCTCGGGCATCAGCGGCCGCCTGAACAGGTCGCGATGGTCCGCCGCCACCCGCCTTTGCGCCCGCCCCGCGCCGGCCTTCAGCGACAGGATCACGTCGCGCGCGCCCTCCGCCGCATAGGCAGGGCGCGCGCCCACAGACAGCACGAAAGTGCCAAGCCCGCAGAACAGGTCGGCGATCGCGCCGCTCTCCGGCAGGGCGTCCCGCACCGCCTCCACCAGCGCCGCCTCGCCATCGGGCGTCGCCTGGAGAAAGGCGAAGGGCGGAAAACCGACCGGAACGCCGCCGAAGCTGATCGTCGCAGGCTCCGGCTCCCAGCGCGTCTGCGGCCCGTCCCCCTCGTCGATGGTGAGGCGCGCCAGACCCTGCGCCCGCGCGAAATCGCCCAGCGCCTCGTCCGCTGCCAGCCCCTCGACCCTGACGCCTTCCAGCAGCAGATCGACCCCCTGGTCGATCAGCGACATCTTCACATGCGCCGCACGCCGGTCCGGCAGGATCGACGCCAGCAACCCGCGCAGCGGTGCGACCAGCGCAAACAGGCGCGGGTCCAGAATTTCGCACATCGAAAGGTCGATGAGCGTGTGACTCCCCTCCTCCGCGAAACCGATCGTCACCCGCTTGCCCGACCGCGCCGCGCGCAGCGCCGCCCGCCGCCGGGTCCGGGGTGGTGAGAGATGCGGCAGCATGACCGTGCCTGCCTCCAACCCCTGTCCCGCCAACGCCCCCACGACCCGCCCGGTCACGAAGTCGGCGTAGCTTTCCTCGTCCAGATGTTGCAGCCGGCACCCGCCGCATGCCGGGAAATGAACACAGGGCGGCGTCGCATGGTGGACACCGAAGTGGACAGCTCCATCGCGATCCACCCGGTCGCCCGGCGCAGTCAGGGGAAAGTGGCGGCCGTCGGCGGTGACGCCGTCGCCTTTCGCCGCAATGCGGATGATGCTGTCTACGTCGCTGTCGCTCACAATCGCGCGGCGATAGCCGCTGGCAGCGCGCGGAGCAAATCGTCCGCGATGAAAGCCGCTCCGCTCCGCCGCGCCGCCTCGCCATGCAGCCACACCGCTTCGCAGGCCGCCCGGAACGGATCGCCCGTCACCGCCAGCCGCCCGGCGGCCAGCCCCGCCAGCACGTCGCCCGTTCCGGCGGTCGAAAGCCATGTCGAACCGCCGCTCGCCACTCTCGCGCGCCCGTCCGGCGCGGCGATGACGGTGTCCGGTCCCTTATAGACCACCACGCTCCCGACCCGCAGCGCCGCCGCCAGCGCGCGGTCGACCTTGCTGCCCCGAAGATCGCCGAAAAGCCGTTGAAACTCGCCCTCATGCGGCGTCAGGATGCTTCCCCCAGGCACGGAAAGGGCGGCGTCCTTCGCTGCCCATGTCAGCGCATCGGCGTCCAGCACCAGCGGTCGCCCCGATCCCAGCGCCGCTGTCAGCCGCCCGCCAGCCTCTTGGTCGAGGCCAAGGCCCGGCCCCGCCAGCACCGCACCGATCCGTTCGTCCTCCAGTTCCCGAGCCACGGCATCGCCCTGCTCCGCCCGTCGCTGGATGATCGCGTGCGGCTCCGCCACCATCCCGCCGATAGCGAGCCGACGCACGGCCCCCGCCCCCGAACGCGCCGCCGCCACCGCCGCAAGCTGGCTCGCGCCCGCCATGCCGCCGCCGATGACGACCACCAGCCCGCGATTATATTTATGAGCGTCAGGGCCGGGCATCGTCAGCGCCGGGGAACCGAGGCGGCGGACTGTGCCCGGTAACGAAATGCCCAGATCGACGAGCGCCAGCCGACCCGCCTGTCCCGCCGCCGGATAGAGAAGATGCGCAGGCTTGAAAGCGCCCAGCGCCACGCAGATCCCGTAACGCGGCACATCCGACAGCAGCGCGCCATCGTCGCCACCCACCCCGCTCGGCAGGTCGACAGCGTGGGAGAGCGTCGCCCCTTCGACCAGCTCACACAGCCGCGCGGCAACCGGCGCTTCCAGCCCCCGCGTCAGGCCGGTGCCGAAGAGCGCATCGACCACCTGCCCGGCACCGGCGGCGATCAACATATCCTCGACCGGACCGTCCCACGCCACTCTTGCCCGCTGCGCCGATGCGGTTCGGCTTTCCCCCAATGCCGCCACGCGGACAGTCACGCCCCTGTCTCGCAGCAGCCGGGCGATGACGAAGCCGTCGCCGCCATTATTCCCCGGCCCGCACAGCACCAGCGTGTCGCGCCTGTGCCCGGTCCGCCAGATGATTTCCGCCGCGCCCGCGCCCGCCTTTTCCATCAGCGCATAGGGGTCGGTCCCGGCATCAAAGGCCGCCTGTTCCGCCGCCCGCATCTGCATTGCGGTGAGGATCGGCGGCCCGTCCATCACCGGCCCGCGATCCTGACGGGCAGGCGATAGCCTTCCGCACCCACCGTCACTTCGATCCGCTGTCCGTCGATGATCGTGACCTTCGCGCCTTCCGCACCGTCGGCCGCCTCCAGCCCGCGCCCGTCGGTCAGGATGCGCAGCCTGCGGAAGCCGCCGTCCGCATGGCGGATGGTCAGCGTGTCGCCTTCGCGCTCCACCGTGCAGTCGCGCGCCCATCCGCCCGAAGCCCTGCACTCGATCCGCTCGTCCGGCGCCTCGCCCGCAGGGGAACCGGAACCGGCCCGGTCACAGCCCGCCACCAGCAGCGCGGCAAGAACCCACGCCTCCCTCATGCCAGCGCGCTCCGGCAGGCGAGCACAATCGGGCCGAGCAGGTCGGAGAAGCGCTTCTGACCTGCCGCATCGCTCACCAGATCCTGCCGCATCTCGACGCCCAGATAGGGAATGCCGTTCGCTTCGGCGTGGCGGTTCATCGTCGCGTTGAGCAACTGCCCCGAATAGGGCTGCTGGTCGCCGACGATCATCCCCGCCTCTTCGAGCAGCGGGATGGCGATGCGCGCGGCGCGATCGTCCTGATTATAGAGAATGCCGATCTCCCAAGGGCGCTGCTGACCGGGGTCGGCCATCAGCCGGGGCGTAAAACTGTGGACGGAAAGGATGAAGGGCGAAGCCATCCCCTCCAGCGCGTTCGCAATTTCCGCATGATAGGGATGATGGAAGCGTCGCAGCCGCGCGCCGGGGTCTGCGTCGCGATTGCCGGGAATGGCGTGGCCATCGCTCATCACCGGCATCAGGCCCGGCGCATCTTCCTCCCGGTTGAGGTCGATGACGAGGCGGGAGACGCCGCCCAATATCGCCGTGCATCCCAGTTGTTCGGCCAGCAGGCGGCTGACCTCCGCCACGCCGATGTCGATTGCGACATGCTGGCGCAACAGGTCCGCCTCGATACCAAGGTCGATGTCATCCGGCACGCGCGCGGAGGCATGGTCCGCGACGATCAGCAGGTCGAGGCCGCCCCCGTCGATCCGTGTAAAGGCTTCGCTCACACCCCACGCACTCCCGTTTCCATCACCCACCAGCCCGGATGCGCGCGGCACAGACTGGCCGCCGCCGCCATCCGCGCAGGATTGTCGAACAGCGCAAAGCATGTCGCACCGGAACCGGACATGCGCGCCAGCCGCACGCCGGGCGCTTCGCCCAGCACCGCCAGTACGTCACCGATCACCGGCGCTATGGCGCGCGCGGGCGGTTCCAGATCGTTCCGCCCCCGCCCGATCAGCGCGTCCAGACTGCTGGCGTCCAGCGCGCCCCTGTCCTGCCCGTCCCACCCGGCGAACACCGCCGCCGTCGAAACCCCGACGCCCGGATTGACCAGCAGCATCGGCATCCCCTCCAGCCCGTCGACGCTATGCCGCGTCAGCCCCTCGCCCCGCCCCGTCACCATCTGCGTGACGCTGTCGAGGCAGGCGGGCACATCCGACCCGAGGTCGAGCGCCAGCGCCGCCAGTTCGTCCTGCCCGATCCGCGCGTCCCATAGGCGCGCCAGCAGGCGCAGCGTCGCCGCCGCATCCGCCGACCCGCCGCCGATGCCGGACGCGACCGGAAGCCTCTTGGTCAGCCGCAGAGCCGCGCCGCGCTCCGTCCCCAGATAGGATTGCAGCGCCCGCGCCGCCCGCATGACAAGGTTGGATGGACCGGCGTCCAGCCCTTCGCCGAACGGCCCGTCGATGGCGAGGTCGATCGCGCCATCCTCATTCTCCGATGCAACGATATGATCGCCATGGTCGGCGAAGACGAACAGGCTTTCCAGCGCATGATAGCCATCGTCCCGCCGCGCCCGGACATGGAGCGCGACATTGACCTTGGCATAGGCCGTTTCGGCGATGATCCCCGCGTCCACCTCCATGTCAGGGAGCGGCATATTCCGGGGTCAGCCCTTCCCGGCGCTTGGCCGCCAGCCGCGCCGCGATCTCGCCTTCGGCATAGACCGACGCCGCCTCCCAGGCGTAGCGCGCCTCGTAACGGCGGCCCGCCGTCCAGAGCGCATCGCCCAGATGCTCGTTGATCGTCGCGTCGGCTGGCGCGCCCACCGCCGCCCGCTCCAGCGACGGCAGGGCGGAATCGACATCGCCCGTGACGAACTGCGCCCAGCCCAGCGAATCCGCGATGGTCGGATCGTCGGGCCTCAGCGCGCTCGCTTTCTTGATGAGCGCCAGCGCAGCATCGACATTCTGTCGCCGTTCGATCTGCGCATAGCCAAGATAGTTGAGCACCATCGGCTCGTCCGGAGCGATGATGGCGGCCTGTTCCAGCACCTTGCGCGCTTCCGCCCAGCGTTTGCCCTGTTCCAGCGCGCTGCCTTCGAACAGCAGCAGTGTCCACGGCACCTTGCCATCGGCAAAGCCCGCCTGCGCGGTCCGGAACGCCGCCGCCGCTCCATCGAAATCGCGCTGGTCGGCAAGAAGGCGGCCCAGCCGCACCTGCCGCTCGGGCGCTGCGCCCGGCTCCGCCGCCTGCGCGCGCGCCAGCGACAGCGCCCCTTCCTTGTCCCCCGCCTGCGCCAGCGCATCGACGAGTTCGGCGCGCGCGAACGGAGCGAACCAGCTTTTCGGCCCGACATTGCGCGCAACGGCGGCGGCTGCCGCGCCATGCTCCTGACCCGTCAGCAGACGGGCGGTCAGGATATGCCCTTCCGCGCCATCGGGATCGGCAAAGGTCGCCATGCGCACCAGCCGCAGGCCCAGCGTCGCGCCCGCCGGATCGGTAGCGAGGTCGATGGCCATGCGGGCCAGCAGCCGGGCATAGCCCTGCGCGGGCGTGATCGACGCGGAAGGGACACGGCCCTTCCCGATGTCGCTGCGCGCCGTCGCGAAATCCGGGTCGCCCACCGGCAGCAGCATCAGCGCTTCGGCCTTCGCGCCCTTGCCCGCCAGTTGCGCGGCGAAGGCGATGCGCAGCGGCCCGCCATCCCGCCCCCGCACCGCGAGAGCGCGGCGGATCATCGGGACGGCGGCCTGCACATCCCCCTTCATGATAGTCTGCAATGCCGCATGTTCGTCGACATAGCGCGCGCCCAGCGCAGCGAACCTGTCCTTGGGTTCGATGACCGGCGGCGCATAACGCCCCTCGCCAAGCGCGATCCAGCTTCGCACGATGGGCGCGAGGAATGCGAAATTGCCCTCGCCCGTCATCCGGTCGACCAGCGCCGAAGCGCCGCCCCAGTCCCTGCGCGCCAATGCTTCGCCGATCAGCAGCAGCGTGCCGTCGCGCGGCATCATACCCGCGCCGTCCAGCAGCGCCGCCGACCGCAGCGCCAGCGCCCGGTCCCCGCTTTCCAGCCCCTGCACATAGGACCGCCGGGCGATCTCGATCCGTGCCGGGTCTTGCCGCAGCGCGTTGCGATAATTTTCCACCGCCATGCCGAGCGCCCCTTCGCCATCGGCGAGCCGCGCCCGCGCATAGGCGTGAAGCGCGCTCTCCGGATCGACCGAAGCGCCGGCCCCGGCGGGGGCCAGCATCATCGCGATGGGCAGGATCGCCAGGCGCCTACATATTGGGATAATTCGGTCCTCCGCCGCCTTCGGGTACGACCCAGTTGATGTTCTGGGTCGGATCCTTGATGTCGCACGTCTTGCAGTGGACGCAATTCTGCGCGTTGATCTGGAAGCGGGGATTGCCCTCTTCCTGACCGACCACCTCATAGACGCCTGCGGGACAATAACGCTGCGCCGGCTCGTCATAAAGGGGCAGGTTATAGGCGATGGGGACCGCCGGATCTTTCAGTTGCAGATGGACCGGCTGGTCCTCCTCATGGTTGGTGTTGCTGAGGAACACCGAGGAAAGCCGGTCGAAGCTGATGACGCCATCGGGCTTGGGATAGACGATCTTCTCGCACGCGTCCTTGGGCCAGATCTTCTCCGCGTCGGGCTTGTGCTTCATGGTGAAGGGCAGCCCGATCTTGAGCGTGCGCATCCACATGTCGATCCCCGCCAGCACCGTGCCCAGCGTGTTGCCGAACTTGGCGAGCAGCGGTTCGGCATTCTTGACCAGTTGCAGCTCGCTGTCGATCCAGCTCGACCGCACCGCCGGTTCATAGTCGGACAGGACATCGCCCGACCGGTCCGCCTGCACCGCGGCGAACGCCGCTTCGGCCGCCAGCATGCCCGACTTCATCGCCGTGTGCGTGCCCTTGATGCGCGGCACGTTGACGAAGCCCGCCGAACAGCCGATCAGCGCGCCGCCGGGGAAGGCCAGCGTCGGGATCGACTGCCATCCACCCTCGTTGATCGCGCGCGCGCCATAGGAAACGCGGCGGCCGCCCTCCAGATGATGCCGGATCGCCGGATGCTGCTTCCAGCGCTGGAACTCCTCGAACGGATAGAGATGCGGGTTGCGGTAGCCAAGGCCCACCACGAAGCCGAGCGCCACCTGCCCGTTCGCCTGATGATAGAGGAAGCCGCCGCCATAGGCGTCCGTCAGCGGCCATCCCTGCGTATGGATGACGAGACCGGGCTGGTGCTTCTCGGGATCAATATCCCACAATTCCTTCATGCCAAGGCCGTAGACCTGCGGCTCGCTATTGGCGTCGAGCGCGAACTGGCGCTTGAGGATCTTGGTCAGATGCCCGCGCGCGCCTTCCGCGAAGAAAGTATATTTCGCGTGCAGCTCCAGCCCCGGCTGATAGTCGGGCTTGCGGTTGCCCTCGCGGTCGATGCCCATGTCGCCGGTGGCGACGCCCTTCACGCTGCCATCCTCATGATAGAGGATTTCCGCCGCCGCAAAGCCGGGGAAGATTTCGACGCCCAGCCCCTCGGCCTGTTCGGCCAGCCAGCGGCAGAGATTGCCCAGCGATCCGGTATAGGTGCCCTTGTTGTGCATCCAGCCCGGCGTCATCAGGTGCGGCATGCTCATCTTGCCGCTCTTGGTCAGGAACCAGTGGCGATTATCCGTGACCGGCACTTCGGCCAGCGGGCACCCGCCGGTCCGCCACTCAGGCAGCAGTTCGTCCAGCGCCCTGGGATCGACCACCGCCCCCGACAGGATATGCGCGCCGATTTCCGACCCTTTTTCCAGCACGCAGACGGCCAGTTCCTGCCCTACCTCGTTCGCAAGCTGCTTGGCCCTGATCGCCGCCGACAGCCCCGCCGGTCCCCCGCCGACAATGACGATGTCATAGGGCATCGATTCCCGTTCGCTCATTCGTCCCTCCGTTTGGGCATCGGCGGGCTGCACCCCGTTGCTTCCGATCGCCGCATTCAGCCAACCATTTACCAGCCAAGGCGATGAAGCAGCTTGACCCCCTCGTCAACCTCTGGCCCAAGGGAAAGACGATGCGGGGTTCAGGGCAGGACAATGCGGCGCTGGTCGCCGACGCCTATCTGGCGTGGTGGCAGCTTGCGGGCGTGGAATGCGCCGTCGCGGAAGCGCCGGTCGACTGGCTGCGCCCCGCGCCATCGGAAGCGCCGCCGAAAACCGCATCCCACTCCACTGCTCCGGCAGTGTCCATACCGCGCGACCTGCCGTCCTTTCTTGCGTGGCTGAAACAGGATGCGGGCCATGTCGAACGGCGCTGGCCATCGCGCCCGGTCTATCCCTCCGCGCTTGTCGATGCGCCGCTCATGGTCGTGACCGACATGCCCGATCCTGCGGACGCCGACGCCGGAACGCTTCTGGCCGACAAGGCAGGCGCGCTGTTCGACGCCATGCTACGGGCCATCGGGACGGAACGGTCCATCACCAACATCGCCTCCCTCTTCTTCGCCCGGCCGCCCGGCGGGATGGTGGAGGCTGCCGATCTGGAAAAGGCTGCGGCGCGCATGCGGGCGCATGTGGCCGCCGCCCGGCCCCGGCGGCTGTTGATCCTTGGCGACAGGACGGCCCGTGCGCTTCTGCCGACGAACGGTGACGACGCGCCCAATAGTTTACGCGGCTTTAACCATGAGGGCGGCACTGTTCCCGCGATCGCCACATTCCATCCGCGCCTGCTGCTGGGACAGCCCGCGGCGAAGGCGGAATGCTGGCGCGCCCTGCAATGCCTGATCGAGGATGTGAACCCGTGAACCGCGCCGCCCTTTACCTGACCAGCCTTGCTCTGGCCGCCGGTCTTGCGGCCTCCACCCCTGCGCGGGCCGAAACCGTCGCGGCGCTCCCGGACATTGCCTCGGCCGATGCCTCGCCGCTGCAACTCGCTGATGGCGACAAGACCCGCTACCGCGCCATTTTCTCCGCGCTTCAGGCGCAGCAGTGGACAGACGCAAAGGCGATGATCGCCGCGCTCGATCCGCAGGACGCGCTGCGCCCCGTGGCGCTCTCGGAACTCTATCTTGCCAAGGGGTCGCCCCGCGTCGAGCTGTTCGACCTGCTGGACCTCATCAACAAGGCGCCATGGCTGCCCAAGGCGGACCAGCTTTCGCGGCTGGCGCAGAAACGCGGCGCCACCCTGCTGCCTGACCTGCCGCAGATCCAGAAGCTCGTCTGGCTCGGTTCCGCCCCGCGCCGCCAATATGTCGCCGCGACGAAGAGCGACCTGCTGGCGCAGACGCTGGCGGGCCAGATCCAGACCTTCGTCAAGAATGACGATCCGGTCGGTGCCGAAGGGCTGCTGGCCGCCGGGGAAGCGGGCCTGACGCCCGAAGGCCTCACCGAGGTGCGCCAGCGCGTCGCATGGGCCTATTATATCGAAAATGACGATCTCAACGCCCGCCGCATGGCCGCCCGCGCGCTCGAAGCGCGCACGGCTGGCGACTGGACGGTGCAGGCGCACTGGACCACCGGCCTTGCCGCGTGGCGGCAGAATGACTGCCGCGCTGCCGCCCCCGCCTTCGCCAATGTGGCGGCGCTCGCGGGTGACGCCGATATGCGCGCGGCGGGCGCCTATTGGGCGTCGCGCGCCTATATGGTCTGCGGTCAGGCGGAAAAGGTGCAGGCCTATCTCCGGCAGGCGGCACGTGCCGACGAAACCTTCTACGGCCTGCTCGCGCGGGAATCGCTGGGCATACCGCTCGGCGCTGCGCCCGCCGGTCCGCGCTTCGGCGCGCTGGAGTGGCAGAAGCTCAAGGAAAGCCCCAACGCCCGCGCCGCCGTCGCCCTGTCGGCCATTGGCGAGAATGGCCGCGCCGACGAACTTCTCCGCTATCAGGCGAAGATCGGCGGCACTTCGCAATATGACGCGCTGCTGCGCCTCGCCAACGCGCTGAACCTGCCCGCGACCCAGCTTTATCTGGCGCATAACGGCCCGGCAGGGATGCAGCCGGGCAGCTTCGCCCGCTTCCCCGCGCCTGCATGGACCCCGGACGGCGGCTGGCGCGTCGATCCCTCGCTCGTTTTCGCGCACACGCTTCAGGAATCGGGCTTCCGCACCGATGTCGTCAGCAGCGCGGGCGCGCGCGGCCTGATGCAGGTGCGGCCCGGCACGGCGGGAGACGTGGGACTTTCCGATCCGGCCCGCCTGTTCGTGCCATCGACCAACATGGAATATGGCCAGCGCTACCTTGAAGCGCTACGCGACATGGGCGCGACCGGCGGCCTGCTCCCCAAGGTGATGGCCGCCTATAATGCCGGACCGCTGCCGGTGGAGCGCTGGAACACGCAGGTCCATGACAAGGGCGATCCGCTGCTCTTCATGGAATCCCTGCCCTATTACGAAACGCGCGCCTATGTGAACATCGTGATGCGCAACTACTGGATGTATCAGATTCAGGCGAAGGGCCGCGCCGATTGCCTGACCGGCATGGCGCAGGGGCTTTGGCCGACGTTCCCCACCGCCAAGGGCATGAAGCTGGTGCGCCTCAGCAAGGCCGACGGCCGCATGTCCCCGGTCGCGAGCGCGGGCGGCGGATCGGACTGATGCCGATCGACGAAAGCCGCGCCTTCCTCCCCGTCCGCATCGCCGTCCTTACCGTGTCGGACACACGCGGGCTGGCCGAGGACCGCTCAGGCGACACGATGGTCGAACGGCTGGAAAGCGCCGGGCACATCCTCGCCGCACGGCACATCGAAAAGGACGATAAATCCGCCATCGTCGCGCGCCTCCACGCATGGATCGACGATCCCGACATCGACGTGATCCTCACCACCGGCGGCACCGGCGTCACCGGGCGCGACGTGACCCCCGAAGCGCTGCGTCAGGTGCAGGACAAGGAAATTCCCGGTTTCGGCGAACTCTTCCGCTGGCTCAGCTACCAGAGCATCGGCACCTCCACCATCCAGTCCCGCGCCACCGCCTGCGTCGCACGCGGCACCTATATCTTCGCGCTGCCCGGATCGACCGGTGCCGTGAAGGACGCATGGGACGGCATATTGGCGAGCCAGCTCGACAGCCGCTTTCGCCCCTGCAACTTCGTCGAACTCATGCCCCGCCTGACCGAGCGCTGACCCGCCTCGATTGACTTTTTGTTCTTTCTATGTTCCTGTCCGCCATGGCAGCGGAAAAGGGCAGAGGCGCAACGCTCAACGGCGAAAGCCGCCGCTTCAATCTGGCGGAGCGGCAGGCGGACGGAGACTGGCTCGACGCTATCGAGGCGCTCGACGGCCCGGCTCCCCGCCGCCGCACCGAAGTCACGGTCGAACACCCCCGCACTATCCTCACCCGCAACGCCAGCCCCGACATCAGCTTCGACCAGTCGATCAACGCCTATCGCGGTTGTGAGCATGGCTGCATCTACTGCTTCGCGCGGCCGAGCCATGCCTATCACGACCTGTCCCCCGGCCTCGACTTCGAAACCAGACTCTTTGCCAAGCCCGATGCGGCGAAGCTGCTGCGCGTCGAACTGTCGAAGAAGAGCTACCACGTCGCCACCATCGCGATGGGCACCAACACCGATCCCTATCAGCCCATCGAGAAGGACTGGCGCATCACGCGGTCCATCCTCGAACTGCTGGTGGAAACGCGGCACCCGACCTTCATCACCACCAAATCCGACCGCATCCTCCGCGACATCGACCTGATCGCCGACCTCGCCCGTGACAGGCTGGCGGCGGTGATGCTCTCCGTCACCAGCCTCGATCCGGCGGTCGCCCGCACGCTGGAGCCGCGCGCGCCGCATCCGATGCGGCGGCTCGACGCCATTCGCCGCCTGTCGGACGCGGGCATCCCCGTAACCGCGAGCATCTCGCCCGTCATCCCGGCGATCACCGATCATGAGATGGAGGCGCTCATCGCCCGCGTCGCGGAAGCGGGTGCGCGCGAAGTCACCTACATCCCCATCCGCCTGCCCCACGAGGTCGCACCGCTCTTCCGCGCGTGGCTCGCCGAACATTATCCCGACCGCGCGGCCAAGGTGATGGCCATCGTCAACGATCTGCGCGGCGGGCGGGACAATGATCCGGGCTTCGGAACCCGCATGAAAGGTCAGGGCGTATGGGCCGACCTGCTGCGCACCCGCTTCCTCAAGGCGCGCAAAAAGGCCGGGTTCTCGGGCGAAAAGCTGGTCCTGCGCACCGACCTCTTCCGCCCGCCCGAAGGCGCGCAGATGCGGTTATTCTAGCTGACGAGCCGCAGCGGCGTACGCCGTGTGCGCGTGCGGTATCCGTCCGCCTTCACGTCCATCCGCTCGAAGCGATGGATGGCAAGGCCCGCTATCGTCGCAATCGCGTCGACCTGATCCGCGCCCAGGCTGTAGCTGTCCCCCAGGAACAGCCGCGCCGCCTGCGCATCGCCCAGCGGTGCGCGCAGGAACACCTCGCTCCGCCCGCCGCCAGCCTTCGCCAGCAGCGCCGCCAGCGCCTCCACCGCCGCCACCGTCTCGCAGTCCACCACCAGCTCCATGCGCGACGCGCTGGCGATGGTGCGGAACGGTTCAACCCCGCGCACGGTCACGCGCGGCGTTTCCTCGCCGGGAAGCCGGTCCAGCTCCACGATCAGCAGCGCGCAATCCCCGTCGCCCGCCAGTTCCTCGATGGCCTTGCACGCCGGTTCGTCGAAGCAGCTCGCCTGAAACTGCCCGCTCTGGTCGGAAAATGTCGCGCTGGCGTAGCGCGCGCCGCGTTTCGTTTCGCGCCAGCGCACATCCTCGACCATCGCCGCCATGATCGTCATCGACCGGCCTTCCGCATTGGGCGCGGGCATGGGCGACTGACAGATCAGGCCATAGCTTTTCGCCCCGCGCGCGTCGGCCAGATGCCGGTAGCGGTCGACCGGATGCGCCGAGAAATAGAAGCCGAACGCCTCCTTCTCCTGCGCCATGCGGTCCGCCACGGTCCAGGCCTGATGCGGCGGAATGCGCACATCGGCGTGCGGCGTCTCGACATCGCCGAACAGGCCGCCCTGCCCGCTCTCCCGCGCCTGCGCATTGCTCGAAGCGACCGACAGGATCGTCTCCGCCGCTGCATGAACGCCGCCCCGGTCCGCATGCACGCCATCGAATGCGCCCGCCGCCGCAAGGCTTTCGAGCTGCCGCCGGTTGAGCAGCCGCGGCTCGATCCGGTCGGCGAAATCGTCGAGGCTCTTGAACGGCCCACCCTTGTCGCGCTCCTCGACAAGCTGCTCCATCGCCTTTTCGCCCACGCCCTTGAGACCGCCGAGCGCATAGCGCACCGCAAAGCCCAGCCGGGGGTCTTCGCCCTCATGCGGCACCGCCTCGACCGAGAAATCCGCAAGGCTGCGATTGATGTCGGGCGGCAGGCAGGTGAGTCCCATGCGCCGCATATCGTCCACGAACACCGTCAGCTTGTCGGTCAGATGGATGTCGAACGCCATCGACCCGGCGTAGAACTCGGCCGGATAATGCGCCTTCAGCCATGCCGTCTGATAGGCGAGCAGGGCGTATGCCGCCGCGTGGCTCTTGTTGAAGCCATAGCCCGCGAACTTGTCGATCAAGTCGAACAGCTCGTTCGCCTTCGCCGCCGGTATGGCGCTCTTCTCCACGCAGCCCTCCACGAAGCGGGACCGCTGCGCGTCCATCTCCGCCTTGACCTTCTTGCCCATCGCGCGGCGCAGCAGGTCCGCGTCTCCGAGGCTGTAGCCCGCAAGGATCTGCGCGGCCTGCATCACCTGTTCCTGATAGACGAAGATGCCATAGGTCTCTTCGAGGATCGGTTTCAGGAGAATATGAGGATATTCAATCTCTTCCTGCCCGTTCTTGCGACGCCCGAACATCGGAATATTGTCCATCGGACCGGGGCGGTAGAGCGACACAAGCGCGATGATGTCGCCGAAATTGGTCGGCCGCACGGCGGCCAGCGTCTTGCGCATCCCTTCGGATTCGAGCTGGAACACGCCCACCGTATCGCCGCGCTGGAGCAGCTCGTAGACCGCCGGATCGTCCCATGCCAGCGTATCGAGATCGACATGCACGCCGCGCCCGGCGAGCAACTGCACCGCCTTCTGCAACACTGATAGCGTCTTGAGGCCCAGAAAGTCGAACTTCACGAGGCCCGCGCCCTCGACATATTTCATGTCGAACTGCGTCACCGGCATGTCGGATCGCGGATCGCGGTAGAGCGGCACAAGCTGCGACAGGGGCCGATCACCGATGACCACGCCCGCCGCGTGCGTGGACGAGTGGCGCGGAAAGCCCTCCAGCTTCATCGCATAGTCGATCAGGCGGCGGACCTGATTGTCATTGTCATATTCCGCGCGGAACTCGCTGACGCCGTTCAGCGACCGCTCCAGCGTCCACGGATCGGTCGGGTGATTGGGCACCAGCTTCGCCAGCCGGTCCACCTGCCCATAGCTCATCTGGAGCACGCGCCCCGTATCCTTGAGCACGGCGCGCGCCTTGAGCTTACCGAAGGTGATGATCTGGGCCACATGGTCGGCCCCATATTTCTGCTGGACGTAGCGGATCACCTCGCCGCGCCGCGTTTCGCAGAAGTCGATGTCGAAGTCGGGCATCGACACGCGCTCGGGATTGAGGAATCGTTCGAACAGCAGCCCGAGTTGCAGCGGGTCGAGATCGGTGATGGTCAGCGCCCACGCGACCAGCGACCCCGCGCCCGATCCACGCCCCGGCCCCACCGGAATGCCATTGTCCTTCGCCCATTTGATGAAGTCGGCAACGATCAGGAAGTAGCCGGGGAAACCCATCTGGATGATGATGTCGGTTTCGAAGGTCAGCCGGTCATAATAGGGCTGGCGCGCCTCCGCCCCGACGATACCCGCTTTCTCCAGCCGTGCTTCAAGGCCAGCCGCCGCCTGCTCACGCAGCATCCTCGCCTCGCCCTCGATGTCGCCCGCAAGGCTCGGGAGAATGGGTTTGCGCTTGGGCGCGGCGACCGCGCAGCGCTGCGCCACCACCAGCGTGTTGGCAAGCGCTTCGGGCAGATCGTCGAACAGCCGTTTCATCTCGCCCGCGGGCTTCATCCATGCATCGGGCGAACTGGTGCGGCGGTCGGGCGTCTCGACATAGGCGCTGTCGGCGATGCACAGCATCACGTCATGCGCCTCGTGGAAATGCGGCTCGGCAAAGCAGGTCGGGTTGGTCGCCACCAGCGGCAGGTCGCGCGCATAGGCGAGGTCGAGCAGCGCAGCCTCCGCCTTGCCCTCGACAGGATCGAAGCGGCGGCAGATTTCGATATAGAGCCGGTCGGGGAACAGCGCCTCCAGCCGCTGCGCATAGGCCAGCGCCGCCTCGGGCTGATCCTCCGCGAACAGTCGCGCCAGCGCGCCCTCACCCCCCGCCGTCAGCGCGATCAGGCCGTCCGTGCGCCCTGCCAGCGTTTCGATGCTGACATGGGGCACTTCTTCGACCGGCCGGTCCAGATGCGCCATCGAAACCAGCGCGCACAGATTGTCATATCCCGCCGCATCCTGCGCATAAAGCGCCAGCCAGTCGTGCACCGGAGCGGCGTTTGCGGGGCGGCCGGGGCGCAGCACGCCCAGCATCGCCCCGATGACCGGCTGCACCCCCTCATCCCTGCACGCATCGGAAAAGGCCATGGACCCGTAGAGGCCGTTGCGGTCGGTAATGGCGGCGGCGGGAAAGCCCAGTGCCCTTGCCTGTTTCGCGATCTTCTTGGGGTCGATCGCGCCTTCCAGCATGGTGAAGGAGGAAAAGACGCGAAGCGGGACGAAGGCGGCGTGAGGCATGGCGCAGTCTAGCCGGATCGCCCGATTCGACGCCAGCCCCCGCAGCGCGAAATCTGTGGGTAAACGCTCGGTCGCTTGCGCTTAACAAATTGCCAACCAGTCAGCCTTATTCATCGTGAAATCATGCGCTTGTCGACGATCACCAACTGGGCCTACGGCGCCACCGTCATCCTCACCCTCGCTTCAGGGGCGACCATGCTCATGGCG
Organism: Sphingobium amiense; assembly: GCF_003967075.1. NCBI lineage: Bacteria > Pseudomonadati > Pseudomonadota > Alphaproteobacteria > Sphingomonadales > Sphingobiaceae > Sphingobium > Sphingobium amiense. The sequence goes on along the minus strand of NZ_AP018664.1, from coordinate 893,419 downwards.
TCGGGAGCGGAAGAGCGGGAACGCGCGGCGGTCGCCCAACGCACGGTTTTCGATCAGCTTACCGCCACGCTGGAAGAGGATGTCTACCGCCTCACCGAACAGGCGCGCGGCTACGCCATCACCCGCGATCCGAGCCACCTCATCGCCTATCGCCGCGAGTTGCAGGACGAACGGTCGGTCGAACAGCGGGTCTCGCATCTCAAGGATGCCGGCGCGAACGAGACCGAACTCGCCGCCCTGCGTCAGGCGCTGCACTGGGCGGACGCGCTGACCGACGAGCAGCAGGCGGCCATCGACGCCGCGAGCAAAGGCAACGACGCCACCGCCCGCACCATCCTGTTCGGCGACGAATATGGCCGGGAACTGGACAGGGTCGCGGCGCAGGTCGGCAAGTTCCAGTATATGCTCGATCAGCGGACGAGCCATGCCGTCGAACGCGCGACGGACAGCGCGCGGCAATGGCGCAGCATGTCGGAAGTCATGCTGGGGATTACTGCCCTCCTCTTCCTGTGCGTCCTCTATTTCGTGCTCAAACAGCGCATCCTGCGCCCGGTCGTCCGCCTCAGCGATGTGGTCACCCGCCTCGCCGCGCAGGATTTCGCGGCGGTCCCGCCCGACTTCTCGCAGGTGGACGAGATCGGCGACATGGCGCAGGCCATCCGCATCTTCCGCGAAAACGGTCTGGAGCGGCAGCGGCTGGAGCATGAACGCGACGCCGACCGCACCATGCGCGACCTCCTGTCCCGCCTGACCCAGCGGTTGCAGGGATGCGCGACCGCCGGCGATCTGGTCGATGTCGTGCGCCGCTTCGCGCCGGAAATCGCGCCCGACTATCCCGGCCGCCTCTATATTCTCGACCAGCGCCGCAACGCGATGGTGCAGGCGTGCGAATGGCTTTCCCCCGCGCAGTCACAGGTCGAATTCGCGCCACTGGCCTGCTGGGCGCTGCGCCGGACGCAGACGCACCGGCCCAATGGCGAGATGATCGACATCCCCTGCGACCATCTGGCTGGCGCGACGGGGCTGTCCACCATCTGCATTCCGCTGGCGGCGCAAGGCGAGAATATCGGCCTTCTCTATTATGAGGAACCCGCGGTTTCGACCGACGAGCGGCGCGAGCGCACGGGCAAATATCTGGAGATGCTGGCTGAAAATATCGGCCTTGCCCTCGCCAACCTGCGCCTGCGCGACGCTTTGCGCGATATGGCGATGGCGGACGCGCTGACGGGCCTGCCCAACCGGCGCCAGTTCGACATTCTCTACCAGACGCTCGCCACCCAGTCACGCGTCGAGGGGCTGCCGCTCGCCTGCCTGATGGTCGATATCGACCATTTCAAGCGGTTCAACGACAGCCATGGCCATGACGCGGGCGACGCGGTGCTGCGGGCGGTGGGATCGGCGCTGGGCGATTCGTTGCGCGATGCTGGCCACGCCTTCCGCCTGGGCGGCGAGGAGTTCGTGCTGCTGATGCCGGGCTTCACTCTCGATCAGGCGCTGGAGCGCGCGAACCAGATCCGGCACCACCTCCAGAACCTGCGCGTCGAGCATCGCGGCGGCGAACTGGAGCCGGTGACGGCCAGCTTCGGCCTTGCCGCCTTCCCCGACCATGGCGCGCCCGAAAAGCTGCTCCAGACCGCCGACGCCGCCCTGCTCCGCGCCAAGGCGGAAGGGCGCGACCGCATCATGGTCGCGACCCGCCGGGAATCCTCAGCGGTCGCCTGACGCCGTTTCCAGCACGCCTTCGTGCAGCCGCACCACGCGGTCCATCTTGGTCGCCAGCCGCTCATTATGCGTCGCCACCAGCGCCGCCGACCCTTCCTGCCGCACCAGCCGCAGAAATTCGGCCAGCACAACGTCCGCCGTCCGCTCGTCCAGATTGCCGGTCGGCTCGTCGGCCAGCACCAGCGCCGGGCGGTTCGCCAGTGCGCGCGCCACGGCGACGCGCTGCTGCTCGCCGCCCGAAAGCTGGCTCGGCCGGTGATCGAGCCGATGCCCAAGCCCCAGCGCGGTCAGCAGCGTTTCCGCCCGCGTCCGCGCCGCGCCCGGCTCCACGTCGCGGATCACCTGCGGCAGCACGACATTTTCCGTCGCGTTGAAATCGGGCAGCAGGTGATGGAACTGGTAGACGAACCCCAGCGCATCGCGCCGCAACCGGGTGCGCCCGTCATTGTCCAGCCGCGCCGCTTCCTCGCCCGCGATCATGATCGACCCGTCGAACCCGCCCTCCAGCAGGCCGACCGCCTGAAGCAGCGTCGACTTGCCCGATCCCGACGGCCCCAGTAGCGCCACGATCTCGCCCGGCCCGACCGAAAGATCGACGCCGCGCAGCACGTCGATGGTGACTCCACCCTGCGTGAAGCTGCGGGCGAGGCCCGTGACCTTCAATATGTCACTCATAACGCAGCACCTGCACGGGATCGGTATTGGCGGCCTTGAACGCCGGGTAGAGCGTCGCGAGGAAACTGAACAGCAATGCCATCACGCAGATGACGCCGATCTCCACCGGATCGGGCTTGGCGGGCAGTTCGGTCAGGAAACGGATCGACGGGTCCCACAGATTCTGCCCCGTCACAAACTGGATCGCATTGACCACGCTCTGCCGGAAGAAGAGGAAGGTGAAGCCCAGCACCATTCCCGCCGCCATGCCCAGCGCGCCGATGGTGACGCCCACGGTCATGAAAATCTTGACGAGGCCGCCCCGGCTCGCCCCCATCGTCCGTAATATCGCGATGTCGCGCGTCTTGGCGCGCACCAGCATGATGAGCGAGGAAAGGATGTTGAACACCGCGACCAGCACGATGATGGACAGCACCACGAACATGGCGACCCGCTCGACCGCCAGCGCTTCGAACAGGGTCGCGTTCATCTGCCGCCAGTCGGTGATGACCGCCCGCCCGGCGACCTTGCCTGCAAGCGGCGCCAGTATCTCGCCCACTTTGTCGGGATTGACCGTCTCCACCTCGATCATGCTGACGACATCGTTCAGCAGCAGCAGCGTCTGCGCATCCTCGATCGGCATGACGACGAACGCCTTGTCATAATCATAGACGCCCACTTCGAAGATCGCCGCGACCTGATAGCTGATCTGGCGCGGCACGGTCCCGAAGGGTGTGGAGCGCCCGGCGGGGTTGATGATCGTCAGGCTGTCGCCAAGGCGAATGCCTAGATTTTCCGCCAGCCGCGACCCGATCCCGATCTTCCCGGCATTGGGCGTCAGGTCGTTGAGATTGCCCGAGAGCACCTTCCCCTTGAGCGTCTTGTTGGCGCGGATGTCGGCCACGGTCATGCCGCGCACCAGCACCGCCTCGACCCGCCCCTGAAATGTCGCGAGCAGCGGCTGTTCGATCAGCGGCGTCGCGCTGGTGACGCCGGGCGTCGCCTTCGCCTCCTTCAGCACCGACTGCCAGTCGGGCAGGCGCCCGCCATAGCCCTGCACCACGGCATGCCCGTTCAGGCCCACGATCTTGTCGAACAGCTCGGCGCGAAAGCCGTTCATCACGCTCATCACGATGATGAGCGCCGCGACCCCCAGCATGACCGCGACCAGGCTGATCCCGGCGACGAGAAAGATAAACCCCTCGCCCTTGCCCGGCAGCAGGTAGCGCTTGGCGATCATGCGTTCGTAACGGGACAGAATCATGCGGCGCGACCGGCCTTTGCGGATGAAATGGCGATGCGCCCGTCTAGAAGGCGCAGGTCATAACGGCAAGCATTGCGGAATTGTTGCATCGCCGCCACAGGGCCGGAGGCAAAATCACAGCGCCCCGATTTTGCCCGTGACAGCGGCCCGCGCCAGACATAGCAAGATCAGCGAAGCACAGGTAAAAGGCCGTGGTTCAGGGATACTGCATCCCGCTTCGAGCTTAGGGGGCTGAGAAGCGGTTGAGGCAGGCCAAGGGGGAGACGAGCAATCGTCCATTAAGCGCCCGGATCGTGAAAGCACGGTCCGGGCGCTTTTTTGCGCCCTGTCCTACAGCCGCTGCATCTGCCACCTTATGCGCGGGGCTGTTCGTCCACCCCAAAGCCCGCGCAACTTTATGTCAAAACTTGCGGGAAATATGCGAAGCTAAGGGGTAAGGGCGACACGCGACCGCCCCTCTTGAAACGAAAAAGCGTCCAACCATATCATCATCGTCCTGCCGCCAATCGGGGCCGGGCATCGTATCGCCGGACGCCAATCATGGGTCCGGCATGGATCATTTTGCTCTTTTTGGAGATGATGACATGCGTGCATTTGACCTGACCCCCTATCGCCGCTCGACCGTGGGCTTCGATCGTCTGTTCGACCTGATCGAAAACAACGCCCGCCTGCAGCAGAGCGACAATTATCCGCCCTTCAACATCGAACGCCTGTCGGAGGACCGCTATCGCGTGACTCTCGCCGTCGCGGGCTTCCGCCCCGATGAGATCGACATCACCGCGCAGCAGAACCTGCTTCAGGTCGTCGGCCGCAAGGACGATTCGTCCGCCGACCGTTCGAAGTTCCTGCACGTCGGCATCGCCAACCGCAGCTTCGAGCGCCGGTTCGAGCTGGCCGATTTCGTCCGGGTCGAAAAGGCGGATCTCGCCGATGGCCTGCTCGTGATCGAACTGGTGCGCGAGGTTCCCGAGGCGATGAAGCCGAAAAAGATCGCCATCAACGGCGGTCAACTGGTCGACATCACCGCCCAGGACCGCAGCGCCGCCTGATTGGCGAACGCAGGCTGAGGAACGGGGGCGCGACCTGAAAAGGGTCGCGCCCCTTTTGCTGCCGGGCGTTCAGGCGCACCCCTCGACATAGCCGAGCGCTGGCATCAGCCCGACATGGATCAGGGCCACCTTCCCGTCCTGCCCGATCTCCAGCCGGAGGGCCGACGATCCGTTCGGCGCATTGGGCGCGGTCAGATATTTGGCGGGCGCCGCTTCATATTTATGCGGTTCGGACCGGAAACCGGCGAACCATTTGCGCGCCTCCGCCTCGCTCGCCCCCACACCGATGCCTTCCGCCAGCCTGACGTCCAACCGCTGGCCGACCGTGATGCGCTGCACCTTGTCCCGCTCAACGATGGCGTAGACGCCGGGGTAGCGCGGCGAGGTAACGGTGCGGCATTCCCCGCCCGTCTGGCCGCCACGCTCCGCCCAGTCGCTGCCTTCGGGCACCGCTTCCCCGATACGCAGGTCGCCCAGCCCTTCCAGGCCGATCACTGTGGGCGAGGCGGATGCCACCGGAGACGCCACGGGCGCGCCATTGCTCGCCGGGGTAGCGTTGAGGCTCTCATTCACCACCTGATTCTCCGCATCGTTGGCGGCGGGCGAGCGTTCGGACGAACAGGCACAGAGCATCAGGACCGCCACGACCGGAGACAGGGCGGCGACGTTGCGAACACGGCTCATGGGAATCCCTTCCGTCAGATTTCGACCTGGCTACCCAGCTCGACCACGCGATTGGTGGGCAAACGGAAAAACTCCATCGCGCTTTCCGCGTTCCGCAGCATCCACGCGAAGATCTTCTCGCGCCACAGCGGCATCCCCGGCTTGTCCGACGCCAGCAGAGTCTGGCGGGCGAGGAAGAAGCTCGTGTCCATCATCCGGAACGCCTGCCCGCAATTGGTCACATTCTTGAGCGCGCCGGGCACGTCCGGCTCCTGCATGAAGCCATAATGCAGGACGAGGCGGAAGAAACCGCGCCCCAGATCCTCCATCTTCACCCGCCCCTCGTCCTCGACCACGGGCACATCCTTGATCTTGACGGTCAGCAGGATCACCCGCTCATGCAACACCTTGTTGTGCTTGAGGTTGTGCAGAAGGGCATGCGGCACGCCATCGGGCGTGGACGTCATGAACACCGCCGTGCCCGGCACCCGCACCGCGCTGTTGGCGGCGGATGCCACGAACACCGGGATGGGCATCGCCGCCTCCCGCAGCCGGTCCTGCACCAGCCGCCGCCCGCGCGACCATGTCGTGAGCAGGGTAAACACGATGAAACCGATCAGCAGCGGGAACCAGCCGCCGTCGGGCACCTTGGTGAGGTTCGCCGCCAGATAGGCACCATCGACGATGTAGAAGACCGCCAGCAGCGGCGCGGCATAATACCATTTCCAGTGCCACAGCCGGAACAGCACGACCGTCAGCAGCACATTGTCGATGAACATCGCGCCGGTGACGGCGATGCCATAAGCGGCCGTCAGGTTGGACGATGTGCGGAACACCAGCACCAGCAGCACGACCATGATCATCAGACCCCAGTTGATGAGGGGGATATAGATCTGGCCCGCCGTGGACGCGCTGGTATGCGATATGCGCAGGCGCGGCATGAAACCGAGCTGGATCGCCTGCTGCGTGACGGAAAAAGCGCCCGAAATGACCGCCTGCGACGCAATGATCGCGGCCAGCGTCGCCAGCACGACGAGGGGCAACTGCCCCCATTGCGGCGCGAGATTGTAGAAGGGACTGTGCAGCGCCGCCGCGCCCTCGCGGTAAAGAAGCGCACCCTGCCCCATATAGTTGAGCATCAGCGCGGGCAGGACGAAGACCATCCACGACACCCGGATAGGACTGCGCCCGAAATGCCCCATGTCGGCATAGAGCGCTTCGGCCCCCGTCACCGCCAGCACCACAGACCCCAGTGCCAGAAAGGCGGGCAACGGGTCGGTCACGAAGAACATGAACGCCCAATAGGGATTGAAGGCGAACAGGATGCCGGGCGTCCTGACGATCGAAATGACGCCCAGCGCAGCGATCGTGACGAAATAGAGCAGCATCACCGGGCCGAAAAGCGCCGCCACCCGGTTGGTCCCCAGTCCCTGTATCCAGAAAAGGCCCAGCAGGATCAGGATCGCCACCGGCAGAATCGCGGGCGCGAATTCGCTGTTGTAGACCGCCAGCCCCTCGACCGCCGAAAGCACGGACACGGCTGGCGTAATCATCGAGTCGCCGTAGAAGAGCGCGGTGGCGAACACGCCCAGCAGCACGATACCGCGCGACCAGCGCTGGGTGCGCGTCTGCCCGTTGATGAGCGCCAGCAGGGCAAGGCTGCCGCCCTCCCCCTTGTTATCGGCGCGCATGATGATGCTGACATATTTCAGCGTCACCACCAGCATCATCGACCAGAACATCAGGCTGATGACGCCGAGGATATGATCGGGATCGAGGTCGAGATGATGATGCCCGGCAAAGGTTTCGCGGAACGCGTAGAGCGGGCTGGTGCCGATGTCGCCGAACACGATGCCGATGGCGCCGACGACCAGTTTCAGCGTCGCCTTCTGCCGCGCATGGCCATGCCCGCCGGACTCGTCGTCCGGATCGGAGGGGGCTGTGTTGGGAAGGAGATCAGCCACGAATGGCAGGCCGAACGATCATGAAGCACCAGGCTGAAACGGGTATCATCCCCTGCATGCGCGGCCCCCTATCATGGCTCCCGATGCCGCGCAATCGCGGGCGCGGGTGCGCGTCATTGCGGGACAGCGGCCCCGCTGCGCAGGATGGCGTCGATACGCGCGATGGCGCTTTCCAGTTCCGCCCGGATCACGCTGTCCCTGGGCGCTCTCGCGACGAGCGGCGCCCATAGGTCGCGCGCTTCCTGCAATTGCCCGCTCCGCGCCAGCGCCAGACCGTAGAAGTAGCGGGGCGCGGCGCCCTCCGGGTCGATTGCCAGCGCGCGGCGATAGGCGAAGGCGGCGGCGGGCGACACGACTCCATCGCCATGCGCGACCAGCGCGTTGCCGAGGCCGAGCCAGAGGCTGGGGTCTTCCGGCGACGCACGAAGGCCGGACAGCAGGACATTGGCCGCCTCCTTCGTCTTTCCCTGCCGCGCCAGCCCGTCAGACAGCATCAGCCATTGCCCGGCGGGACCGAAGCGTTCGGCAAGGCCGCGCCTGCGCTCCGCCAGCTTCTCGTCAAAGCCCTCCCCCTTGGTCTCCAGCGGCTTCCTGGGCGCGCCCGGCAGATCCGCGCGCCCCTGCCACGCATAACCAGCCATGCCCAGCAGCAGCGCCGCCGCCGTCACTTCCCGCGCTGAACGGGGGATACGCCCCGCGAGCAGCAGCGCCACGAAGGCCAGCACGGCAAGACCCAGCGCGATCAGCCAGCCCGTCATGACCGCTTCCTCCCGCCGATCCGCCGCCGCACCAGAAACAGTCCCACCGCCAGCAGCAACAGCGGCGCGGCCCAGAGCGGCCACAGGATCGGCGCTGCCGTCGGTTCATAGCTCACCCAGTCGCCATAGCGCTGGACCAGCCAGTCACGGATCGCCTCGGGCTGCTCGCCCGCGATGATCCGCTCCCGGATCTGCGATCGCATGTCGCCCGCCATGCTGGCGTTCGAATCGGCGATGGACTGGCTCTGGCAGGTGAGGCAGCGGATGGTTTCCATCAACGCCTTGGCCTTGGCCTCCTTGGCGGCGTCCGGAATCTGCCGATTGGCCCACGGCGCGGGCGGCAGCGCCGACTGCGCCGCCAGCGATGGCGAGAAGGCCAGCAGGAGAAGGGCGATCAGAAGCCTCATTGCGCCGCCTTCAGTCGGTCGAGGATCATCGGCACATCGTCGGCCCGAATGTCCCCGATATGCTGGTAGGCGATGCGCCCCTTCGAATCGATGACGAAGCTCTCCGGCACACCCGACGAACCGAGCGCGATCTGCACCGCGCTGCGGGCGTCGAGACCGATGCGGGCATAGGGATTGCCATATCGCGCCAGAAAGCGGTCGACATCGGGCCGGGCGTCGCGGATCGCGATGGCGTCGATCTCCACCCCCGCCTGTCTGAGCGCCATCAGTTGAGGCGCTTCCGCCGCGCAGGGTACGCACCAGCTTGCGAAGATGTTGAGCAGGCGCGGCTTGCCCGTCGCGACCTGCGCGCTCGTCAGGCCGGGGCGGTCGCTGGCGGCGGGCGGCAGGGCGAAGGCGGGCAGGTTCTGCCCCACCAGCCGCGAATGGATGACATGGTCGTCAGGCTTGAACAGCCCGCTCGCGAAGAGGCCGACGAAGGCGAGGAACAGGACGAAGGGCGTCCAGATGAGCCATCCCCTCATACCTCAGCCCTCCGCGCCCGCCACTTGCCGATCCAGCCACGCTTTTCCCGGCCGATCAGCGCCAGCGCACCGCCCAGCGCGATCAGGCCGCCACCCAGCCAGATCAGCGTGACGAACGGCTTCCACCAGACCCGCAATTGCCAGCGCCCGCCCTCCACTTCCTCGCCCAGCACAACATAGAGCTGGCCGTTCCAGCGGGTGAGCAGCGCCGCCTCGGTCGTGGTGGTGGGGGGCGAGGCGAAGAAGCGCGATTGCGGATGGATCAGCACGGGCGCGCCGCCGCGATCGACCTGCATGTCGGCCTGAAGCGCGGTCCAGTTATCGCCCGCGACCGGCGTGATGCTGACGAAGCGCAGCGTCCAGCCAGCGGTCCGGATCGTGTCGCCGGGCCTTGCCGCGATCAGCTTTTCGGTGGTGAAGGCCGAATCGCTCGCCATGCCCGCCAGGCTGACGGCGCAGCCCAGATGCGCGATCACCATCCCCCAGGTGAAAAGCGGCGTGCGCCAGAGCTTGCGCCGCCAGAGGGGAAGAAGGCTCGCGACGCCCACGCTCCCCGCCACCACAAGGCCCAGGAAGGGCAGCAGCCCGATGCGCCCGGCGGCGAAAACAGACATGGCGACGACCAGCAGCACCGCGATGAGCACTGGCAGCGCAACCCGCCGCCCGACCAGCCGAAGTTCGTCCCGCCGCCAGCGCATCAGCGGCCCGACCGCCATCGCGACCATCAGCGCCAGCGCCAGAGGCCCGGCAACCCGGTCGAAATAGGGCGCGCCCACCGAAACCTTGTGCCCGAAGGCCTCGGTCATCAACGGATAGAGCGTGCCGATCAGGACGATACCGAGGATCACCGACAGCAGCAGATTGTTGACCACCAGCATCGACTCGCGGCTCGCCAACTGAAACAGCGCGCCTTCCTTCACCGATCCGATGCGCCAGCCAAACAGCGCCAGCGCGCCGCCGATATAGAGGGCGAGCAGCGCAAGGATGAAGCTGCCTCTTTCAGGATCGACGGCGAAAGCATGGACGCTCGTCAGGATGCCCGAGCGGACGAGGAATGTGCCCACCATCGACATGGAAAAAGCGACCACCGCCAGCATGATCGTCCAGGCGCGCAGCGAATCGCGGGTGGCCAGCACCGTGACGCTGTGCAGCAGGGCGGTCGCCGCAAGCCATGGCATCAGCGACGCATTCTCCACCGGGTCCCAGAACCACCAGCCGCCCCAGCCCAGCTCATAATAGGCCCAGTAGCTTCCAGCCGTAATGCCCAGCGTCAGCAGCACCCATGCCGCCAGCACCCATGGCCGCATCGCGCGGGCGAAGGCAGCATCGACCCGGCGCGTCAGCAGCGCACCGACCGCGAAGGAGAAGGCGACCGACAGCCCGACATAGCCGAGGTAAAGCGTGGGCGGGTGGAAGGCGAGACCGGGGTCCTGCAACAGCGGGTTGAGACCCTGCCCGTCCGGCGGCGGTGGGTCGATCCGCGCGAACGGGTTGGAGGAAAAGAGCAGGAACGCATAGAAGCCAAGGCTGATGGCGGCCTGCGCGCCCAGCGTCGCCATGTGCGTCGCGCGATCCAGCGCCCGCTCGAACAGCGCGACCGCTGCCCCCGCGACGCCCATCACCGTCACCCACAGCAGCATCGACCCTTCGTGATTGCCCCACGTTCCCGCGAATTTGTAGAGCCACGGCTTCATCGAATGGCTGTTCGTGGCGACCAGCAGCACCGACATGTCGGACCGCAGGAACAGGGTAATGAGCGCTCCGAAAGCGAAGGCGGTCAGCAGCCCCTGCGCCACGGCGGTGGGCCGCACCGCGCCCAGCAGCTCGTCCTTGCCCCCCTTCGTGCCCGAAAAAGCGAGGAAGAGCTGAAGCAGCGCCAGCGCGGCGGCGAGCCACAGCGCGGCAAGACCGGCCTCCGCGATCATCGCGCCATCCTCACCGTTCCGCCTTCATCTGGTGCGTCTTCTCGTCATAGCGCATGCCTTCCAGCTCGCGCGGCATGTAACGCTCGTCATGCTTGGCAAGCAGGTTGGTCGCGATGAAGCGCCCGTTCCGGTCCATCGCCCCTTCCGCAACCACGCCGCTCCCCTCACGGAAAAGGTCGGGCGCGATGCCATTGAAGGTGGCCGGGACCGTCGCTTTCCCGTCCGTCACGTCGAAGCGCAGCGTCACGCCATCGGGCGCGCGCTTGAGGCTCCCCTTCACCACCATGCCGCCCAGCCGGATCGCCTTGCCCGGCTCGACGCCCTTCGTCCGGATGTCGTCCGGCGTGTAGAAATAGGCGGCCTCGTCCTTCAGCGCCGACGCCGCGAGCAGCCCCGCCGCAACGATCGCGACCAGCGCCGCAAGCGCGAGGATCAGCCGTTGATGCTTGGCTTTCACCGCCCGCCCCTCATAAGTCGTCCCGCCGGTCATCGAGGGTCTTTTCCCCGCGGCGCATCGCGCGCCAGCTCCAGAGGCTGAGCCACAGGACGCAGGCGCCGGTCAGGGCATAGGCTGCAATGACGAAAGGCCAGGGGTTCATGGCTTAGCCCCGCGCCAGCCGCGCAAGCCGGGCCTCGGCCTTGTTACGGGCGAGGATGGCGCGCATGCGCATCAGGACGATTGCGCCGAACCAGAGCGTGAAGCCCGCCAGCGTCAGGCCCAGCGGCCACAGCAGCGCGCTGTCGATGCTCGACCCGCGCAATGTGATGCTCGGCCCCTGATGCAGGCTGTTCCACCAGACGACCGAGCGATTGATGATGGGGATGTTGACCGCCCCCACCAGCGCGAAGATCGCCGTCACGGTCGATATGCCGCCCTGCCCCGCCGCCTTTCCATCCCGCGCGCTGGCATCGGCAAGAGCGATATAGCCGAGATAAAGGAAGAACAACACGAGCATGGACGTCATGCGACCGTCCCATTCCCACCATGTGCCCCATGTCGGACGACCCCAGATCGACCCGGTGACAAGGCAGAGCGCGGTGAACAGCGCGCCCGGCACGGCAATCGCGCGACCCGCCACCGCTGCAAGCGGATGGCGCCAGACAAGCTGCATGAGGGCCGCGATGGCGATCCCCGTCCACCCGCCCATGCCGAGCCAGGCGGCAGGCACATGAATATAGAATATCCGCACCGTCTGCCCCTGAAGATAGTCGGCAGGCGTCACGAACAGGCCGCATATCGCCCCCGCGAGGATCAGCCCCAGCCCCGGCCAGAACAGCCAGCCGGTCAGCGGTCGCGCGATCTTCAGAAAACGGGCGGGGTTGGCGAAACGATGCATGAGGGCTGCGTGTGTAGCGATGCCCGCGCAGCAACGCCAGTGGGCCATTCGCCTATGGCCGTGCCGCGAAACACAATGTTGCGAACCGCGTTCCGCCTTTTTTGTGACAGGGAGGCGACAAAGCGGCCCCGAGTGACTATATGCGCGGCGACAGGCCACCTTGGGGTGCGCCATGAGAACGGCAACGGAACCGGTTCGCACCCATGATTACGACCAATCCTTTCGACGATGACAAGTTGCGCGAGGAATGCGGCATTTTCGGCGTCTCCCGCGGGGAAACGGCGTCCGCTATCGTCGCGCTCGGCCTTCATGCGCTTCAGCATCGGGGGCAGGAAGCCGCCGGCATCACGAGCTGGGACGGGCATGATTTCCATACCCACCGGGCGATGGGGCATGTCGCGGGCAATTTCGACCGGGACGAGGTGATTCGCGGGCTGCCGGGCGAAAGCGCCTGCGGCCATGTGCGCTATTCGACGACCGGCGAAACATCGCTGCGCAACGTCCAGCCGCTCTATGCCGAACTGAACAGCGGCGGCTTCGCGGTCGCGCATAACGGCAATATCTCCAACGCCATGAAGCTCCGCCGCGAACTGATTCGCCGCGGTTCGATCTTCCAGTCGACCTCCGACACCGAAGTCATCATCCATCTGGTCGCGACCTCCAGTTACCGGACGCTGCTCGACAAGTTCATCGACGCCCTCAAGCAGATCGAGGGCGCCTATTCGCTGATCGTCATGACGCCCGAAGGCATGATCGCCTGCCGCGACCCGCTCGGCATCCGTCCGCTGGTGATGGGCACGCTGGGCGATGCGACGATCTTCGCGTCGGAGACAGTGGCGCTCGATGTTGTGGGCGCAGACTATGTCCGCTCGGTCGAACCGGGCGAACTGGTGATCGTCACCAACAATGGCGAAATCCGCTCGCACCGCCCCTTCGGTGAGAATCATCCGCGCCCCTGCATCTTCGAGCATGTCTATTTCAGCCGCCCCGACTCGATCGTCGATGGCTCCAGCGTCTATTCGGTGCGCAAGGCCATCGGCGCGCAGCTCGCGGTCGAAAATCCGGTCGAGGCGGACTATGTCATTCCCGTGCCCGACAGCGGCGTTCCCGCCGCCATCGGCTATGCGCAGGAATCGGGCATCCCATTCGAACTCGGCATTATCCGGTCGCACTATATCGGCCGCACCTTCATCCAGCCGGGCGACAAGGTCCGGCATCTGGGCGTGAAGCTGAAGCACAACGCCAACCGCGCGCTCATCGAGGGCAAGCGGATCGTCCTCATCGACGATTCGATCGTGCGCGGGACCACGTCGCTCAAGATTGTGCAGATGATGCGCGAAGCGGGGGCCGCGGAAGTCCATATGCGCATCGCCTCCCCCCCGACTAGGCATAGCTGCTTCTACGGCGTCGATACGCCCGAGCGCACCAAGCTGCTGGCGCACAAGCTGGACATTGGCGGGATGCAGGATTTCATCCACGCCGACAGCCTCGCCTTCGTCTCCATCGACGGCCTCTACAAGGCGCTGGGCGAAGCGAAGCGCGCGGACATCCGGCCGCAATATTGCGACGCCTGCTTCACCGGCGATTATCCGACCACGCTCACCGATCAGGATGAAGCCGTAGTGCAGAACCAGTTCGAACTGCTCGCCGAACGCGTCGTCTGAACCCTGGCGGGCGGCCACCGTGCCGCCCTTCCTCCTCCGCCAATCAAGCGCCCGAGTGTCGTCGGGCTGACGGGAGCTTCATGTCCGACCTTCCCCTTTCCGGCAAACTGGCCCTCGTAACGGGCGCGAGCCGTGGCATCGGCGCTGCGACGGCGCAGGCTCTGGCGGCGGCAGGTGCGCATGTGGTGCTGACCGCGCGGACCAGCGGCGGGCTGGAAGAGGTGGAGGACAGCATCCATCAGGCAGGCGGCAGCGCGACCATCGCGCCGCTTGACCTCACCGACGGAGAAAGCATCGGACGGCTGGCGCAGGCCATCGGCGGGCGCTGGAATGCGCTCGACATCCTTGTGCTCAACGCGGCGACGCTGGGATCGCTGGCGGCGGTGCAGGCCATCGACGCCAAGGAATTTGCCCGCCTCCTGACACTGAATATCGGCGCGCCGCAGGCCTTGATCGCCGCGTTCGACGGGATGCTGAGAGCGAGCGCCGATGCACGGGTCGTTGCGCTGACATCCTCGGTCGTCGCTCCGCGCGCCTATTGGGGCGCCTATGGCGCTTCCAAGGCGGCGCTGGAGACGCTGGTCGGCGCTTATGGCGAAGAAGTGAAGAACATCTCCGCCATCCGCACCCATATCGTCGATCCCGGCGCGACACGGACCGCGATGCGCGCGCGCGCCTTCCCCGGCGAAGACCCTGCCACGCTCAAGGGACCGGAAGCGGTGGCGGACGCCATCGTCGGACTGGTGACATCCGATACCCCGACCGGCCACCGGATGCGCGTCGCGGGCTAGGCCGTCAGGCGGGCTTGACCAGCGTCACCTGCGCGACGTCGATCCCGCCGCCCAGAAAACCGCCTTCGCAATACATGAGATAATAGCGCCACAAGCCCACGAAATGCTGGTCGAATTCGGCGGGCAGAAGGCCGCTCTCGATAGCGCGGTCGAACCGGAGCCGCCACCGCCGCAGCGTTTCGGCATAGTGAAGCCCAAACCGCATCTCGTCCCGCCATTCCAGCCCCTGCGCCTCCGCCAACGTGCGGAACCGGCTTTGCGACATCAGCATGCCGCCAGGGAAGATATAGGTCTGGATGAAGTCGGCCGCGCGGGCGTAACGGTCGAAGATCGCATCGTCGATCAGGATATACTGGATCGCCGCGCGACCGCCGGGTTTCAGCAGCCGGTGGATGGCCGCAAGATAGTCGGGCCAGTAACGCTGGCCGACCGCCTCCACCATCTCGACGCTTGCGAGCGCGTCATAGCTGCCGGTGGCATCCCTGTAATCCTCAAGCAAGATGTTGGCGCCGGTGCCCAGCCGGTCGCGGGCATATTCGGCCTGCTCTGTCGACAGGGTAAGCCCCGTATAGCGGATCGCGTGGCGCTCCATCGCCTGCTCGGCAAGGCCACCCCAGCCGCAACCGATTTCCAGCAGCGAACCGCCATCCTTCAGGTTCAGCCGGTCGAGGATCGCATCGACCTTGCGCCGCTGCGCCTGTTCCAGACTCTCGATCCGGTCGGCGGGGTCTCGGAACAGCGCGCTGGAATAATGCATCTGCGCATCCAGCCAGAGCGCGTAGAAATCATTCCCCAGATCATAATGATAGGCGATGTTGTGTCGCGCGCCCGCCGGATTGTTGCGCCGCGCCCAGTGCCACAGCCGCCCCGCCCATCGCGCCGGACCATTTGCTCGCGCAGAGCGCCCCAATGCTGCGGCGTTGCGCATGAAAAGAGCAAACAGCGGAACCGGGTCGGGGCTGGACCATTCCCCTGCCGCCCACGCCCGATACCAGCCTGCCGATCCGCCGCTCGCCAGACGCACCAGCGCGCGCCAGCGATGCAGGTTGACGACGCACGCCGGTCCGTCCAGCCGTCCGCCCAGCAACCGACGCGTTCCATCCGGCAGATGCGCCTCAAGCGTGCCCTCCTCCAGTCCGGCGTCGATCCGGTCGAGCAGGCGATGAAAGAGAGGGGCGGCCCGTCGCGCCAGCCATGTCGGGCTTCCGCTCACCGGCGGGCGGCGAATGGACAGGGCGCGGCGGCCGCGACGCGGATCGGAAGCGTTCATGACGTCATTCCTGCCGCAACCGCCGCCCGGCTGCAATCACCGCTTCATATGGCGGTAGGCGGAAAGCGCTCGCTCACGGCCTTCCCGATGACCGATGATCTTGGCGGGATAGTCATCGGGCCGCGCGCCCCGCGCTTCGGGGTCATGAATCACGTCGTCGGACAGGCCAGCCAGTTCGGGCACCCATTGCCGGATATAGCCGGCGGCGTCGAACTTCTCCGACTGGGTCAGCGGAGCCATGATGCGCGTGAAGAGATTGGCGTCCACCCCGCTGCCCGCCACCCACTGCCAGTTGACGCTGTTGTTGGCGTAGTCCGCATCGACCAGCGTCTCCCAGAACCACTGCGCGCCGTGCCGCCAGTCGATCAGCAGATGCTTGATGAGGAAACTGGCGGCGATCATGCGCACGCGGTTGTGCATCCAGCCTGTCGTCCAGAGCTGCCGCATGCCTGCATCGACGATGGGATAGCCGGTCCGCCCTGTCTTCCACGCTATGAAATCGCTTCGCCCCTCGCGCAGGTCGCGCCATGGCAATGTGCCGAACTCGGCGCGGGCGTTGCGGGAGCCATAAGCGGGAAATTCGCAGATCTGGGTATGCGCGTAATCGCGCCAGATCAGTTCCTTGAGGTAGACGTCCGCCTTCTGCCCCGACGCGCAGATACGCGACCAGACATAGGCGGGGGACACCTCCCCATAATGAAGATGGGGCGACAGCCGCGACGTTCCTTCGAGCGACGGCAGGTTGCGCGCCTCGGCATAGTCACCCGCTTCGTCGAGGAAATCCGCCACATTGCGGCGCGCGCCCTCCTCGCCCGGCGTCCAGTCGTCAGCGAATGCCGATGCCCAGTCGGGTTTCGAAGGAAGGAGCGCCCATTCCTTCAGCGACTCGCTGGACGGCCACGCCGATGGCGCGCCGATCAACCGCGGCGCGGGTCTCGGGGCGGCGGGCGGCATCTGCTCCATCACGGCGCGCGAGAAGGGCGTGTAGATGCGATAAATCCCGCCCGATCCCGTCCGCACCGCGCCGGGCGGCAGCAATAGCCCTCCGTCGTGCAGGCAGAGGTCCAGCGATTTCGCCACCGCCTTTTCCGCGTTGCGCCACCATGGCTCGTAATGACGAAGGGCATGAACCCGGCGCGCGTCGACCTCCTTCGCGAGCTTCTCCAGCGCGTCGGCGCTTCTGCCCCGCCGGAGGATGAGCCGCGATCCCTTCGCGCGCAGGCTTCGGTCCAGCGCATCGAGGCTGTGATGCAGCCACCAGCGCGACGCCCCGCCAATGGCCCAGTCGCGGGGACTTTCATCGTCCAGCACATAGACCGGAATGACCGGCCCTTCCTTCACCGCGGCGAGCAACGCGGCCTGATCCGACAAACGGAGGTCCTGACGAAACCAGAGGAGGACGGGTGCTGTCATCATGGATCAATGCAGCCCCGCCCGCCCGGTTCCAACCCGCCCGTGGGGCCATATTGCCCGTCATCATCCGTCCCAAAATCGATTCGCGCGATGGACGGGAACTGCGACGCTCACTATCTGACCGGAAGCGGCAGGATCGCCGAGCGATGAACATGGGGACATGATGGCTGCCACGCCGAACGAACAGGAACTTGCATACCGGCCGTGCGTCGGCATCATGCTGGTCAACATGGATGGCAGGGTCTTCGTCGGCCAGCGGCTCGATAATGTCGTCGAGGCGTGGCAGATGCCGCAGGGTGGCATCGACGAGGGTGAGGATGCACGGGCAGCCGCTTTTCGCGAACTGGGCGAGGAAACGGGCATCGCTAGCGATCTGGTGGACATTATCGCGACGACGAAAGAGCAGCATTTTTACGATCTGCCGCCCGAATTGATGGGGAAGCTGTGGGGCGGCAAATATCGCGGCCAGCGGCAGATATGGTTCCTCGCCCGCTTTCTCGGCACCGACGAAGACGTCAATATCCAGACCCCCCATCCCGAATTTCGCGCATGGCGCTGGGCCGATCCCGACTCGCTGCCGGACCTGATCGTCCCGTTCAAGCGCAAGCTCTACCGCGACATTCTGCAGGAATTCAGGGCTTTGATCTGAGGGAATACGCCCATTTAGGGGCTTAAATTATCCGGTCACAACGGTATGACAGGCGCATGCGCATCATGCTGATACCGTTCCCATTGCTGATCGCCGCCCTGCCCTCGGCCGCGAGAGCCGACGACGCACTGTTGCCCCCGGCGGTGCGGGAGATGATGGAAGCGGCGATTGCCAACGGCAACGAAACCGACATCGCGACCGTTGCGAAGATCGCCAAACAGACCAATCCTGCGTCCGCCGACGAAATCCAGCAGATGGTCAATCGCTGGAAGGAGCGCACGAAGGAAACGCGCAACATGGTGATCCGCGAAGCGGCGTTCACGGACCTCTGGACCGGCCGCATAGAGGCGGGCGGCTTCCGGTCGACCGGATCGACGAGCGAGCTGGGCATCACGGCTGCGGCCACGGCCACGCGCACCGGCATTCAGTGGACGCACAAACTGAGCGCCACCGCCGACTATCGCCGGGCCAATGGCGTAACGTCGCGCGAACGCTACACGGCGGGCTACGAACCGCGATATGAATTCGATCCGCGGGGCTTCGCCTACGGTCTTGCACAGTTCGAGCGGGACACGTCGATTGGCTATGACGAGCGCTACACGCTTTCGGCGGGTGTGGGTTACAAGCTCATTCTGTCCAAACCCGTCGACCTGTCCGCCGACATCGGGCCTTCGGTACGTCATGCGAAATATGTGATCGGCCCGCGCGAGACCAAGCTGGGCGTGCGCGGCTCCATGGCGCTTGCATGGCGTGCTGCCCCCGCCGTGACCGTGAAACAGACGGCCTCGGCCTATGCCGAAAGCGATGTCGTAACCTTCAACACGCTGACCTCGCTAGAAACGAAGGTCACGTCGCGATGGTCCACCGCGCTGTCCTATAATGTCCAGTATGAATCGGAGACTTTGCTGTCCGACAGGAACCTCAACACGCTCAGTCGCCTCACGCTGACATATGATTTCTGAACCGCGCAATTTTCGTGCGGGGTTGAAGGGGCGCGTCCGCGTCTGATAGATCGGGTGGATGACGGATCTGCATCCCGCCGAACGACAATTGCTCGATGATGCCGCATGCGCGCCCATGCTGGCGCAGGTCGAGCGATGGTCCGCCATCAACAGCGGATCGCGCAACCTTGCCGGGCTTGCGCGCATGGCGGACGAACTCTCGGACGCTTTTTCCATATTGCCGGGAGAATTAAAGCTGCTCGATGGCGACAAGGTGGAGGTGGTCCAGCCGGACGGCGCAGTCACCTCCGTCGCGCATGGCCGGCATCTCCATCTGTCGGTTCGACCTGATGCGCCTGTCCGCATTCTGCTGACGGGGCATATGGATACGGTTTTCCCGCAGGATCATGTCTTCCAGCATCTCCGCTGGATCGAGCCGGGCGTCCTCAACGGGCCAGGCACTGCGGACATGAAGGGCGGTCTCGCCGTGATGCTGGCGGCACTGCACGCCATCGAGCGATCGGATGCGGTCACACGGATCGGCTATGAGGTCGTCATCAACAGCGACGAGGAAGTGGGTAGCCCCTCCTCCGCCGCCTTGCTGCGGCAGGCGGCGGAGGGAAAGGTCGCCGCCTTTACCTATGAGCCTGCACTGCAGGACGGAACGCTGGCGGGCGCGCGGGCGGGAAGCGGCAATTTCTCCATCGTCGTGACGGGACGCAGCGCCCATGCAGGGCGCAATCCAGAGGAAGGACGCAACGCGCTGCTGGCGGCGGCCGATCTTGCGCTGCGGCTGAAGGCGGGTAGCGGCGGCGGTTTCTCCTGCAATCCGGCGAAGATCGACGGCGGCAGTCCCAACAATGTGGTGCCCGACCATGCCGTGCTGCGCGTCAATTTCCGTCCGCGCACGCCGCAGGACGAGGCCGCCGCCCGCGCGCTGATAGAGCGAAGCATGGAGGATGTGGCGCGGGCGCATGACGTGACGCTGCATCTCCATGGCGGCTTCGGCCGCCCGCCCAAGCCCATGGACGCGAAGGCCGAACGCCTGTTCGGCCTCGTGCGCCAGTGTGGCGCGGATCTTGGCCTGTCGATTGGATGGCGCGACACGGGAGGCGTGTGCGACGGTAACAACATCGCGGCCTGCGGCGTCCCGGTCGTCGATACCATGGGCGTGCGCGGCGGAGATATCCACAGCGACGCCGAATTTCTGCTGACCGACAGCCTGCCTGAACGCGCGCAACTGTCGGCGCTGGCAATCTGGCGCGTCGCGCACGGGCAATTCCGATGATAAAGAAGAGAGGGTCAGGGTTTTGAGCTTCATCATGCGCATAGCGCGCTCGGACGACTTGCAGACGCTCTATGAGATGGCGAAACTGACCGGCGGCGGCTTTACCAACCTGCCGCCGGACCGAACCTCGCTCGCCGCAAAGCTTGAACGGACAGAGCAGGCTGTCGCGCGCACCGAAGATGCCATCGCCGATGACCTGATCGTCATGGTGCTGGAAAATACCGAGACAGGGCAGGTCCGCGGGACGTGTCAGATTTTCTCGACCGTGGGGCAAAGCTGGCCCTTTTATTCCTATCGGCTTGGTGTCCTGACCCAGCATAGCCGTGAACTGGGCCGCACCTTTCGCGCACAGATGCTGTCGCTGACCACCGATCTGGAAGGCTCGGTGGAAGTAGGCGGCCTTTTCCTCCATCCGCGCGAGCGGGCGGAGGGGTTGGGGCTGCTGCTGGCGCGCAGCCGTTATCTTTACATCCGCAACCATCGCGCGCGTTTCGGCGACAGGGTGATCGCGGAACTGCGCGGCGTCATAGACGAAGCGGGCGCATCCCCCTTCTGGGACGGTCTTGCCGGGCGCTTTTTCGGCATGAGCTTTCAGGAAGCAGATGAGTTCAACGCCGTAAACGGCAACCAGTTCATCGCCGACCTGATGCCCAAGACGCCGATCTATACCGCAATGCTGACGGACAGCGCGCGCGCCGTCATCGGCCTGCCCCACCCCAATGGCCGCGCGGCGATGCGGATGCTGGAAACCGAGGGCTTCGAGAATGCGGGCTATATCGACATTTTCGACGGCGGCCCGACGATGGTTGGACAGATCAACCAGTTGAGGACCATCGCCGCCGCACGCGACGTCACCCTGGCGGCGACGCACCAGAGCGGAGGCGACAGGATGCTGATCACTACCGGACAGCTTGCGGATTATCGCTGCACCTGGGGCTTCGTTCAGGAAAGCGACGACGGCGACTGTTCTCTCGACGCCGCCAGCGCTGCGCGGCTGGGGCTGCAACCGGGCGACAGCTTCACCATGGCGGGGCGGGCATGAGCGTCCGGGAAATCAACTTCGATGGCATCATCGGGCCGAGCCATAACTATGCCGGGCTGAGCCTTGGCAATCTGGCCTCGGCACGCAATGCAGGGGCGGTGTCCTATCCCCGCGCGGCGGCGCTTCAGGGACTGGAGAAAATGCGCGGCAATGTGCGGCTCGGCCTCGCCCAAGGTATTTTTCTGCCTCAATGGCGTCCCGATAGTGCGTGGCTGGCGCGGCTCGGCACGGATGTCGGGTCGGCGGAACCGCATATCCGCGCCGCCGCGATGTCGGCGTCGTCGATGTGGGCGGCCAATGCAGCGACCGTGTCCCCCGCCAGCGACACGGCGGACGGGCGCACGCATCTGACCGTTGCCAATCTCGTCACCATGCCGCACCGCAGCCATGAATGGCCACAGACGCTGGCGCAGTTGCGCATCGCCTTTTCCGATCCCCGCGCCTTCGCGGTGCACGATCCGGTGCCCGCACCTTTCGGCGACGAAGGCGCGGCCAATCATATGCGGCTCACGAAACGGCACGACCTGCCGGGCGTGGAAGTGTTCGTCTATGGCCGCTCGGGCGGTGCCTTCCCGGCGCGCCAGCATCTCGAAGCCAGCAAGGCGGTCGCACGCCTTCACGGGCTGGACCCCGCCCGGACGCTGTTCGCGCAACAGTCCGAGGAGGCGATCGCCGCCGGAGCATTTCATAACGATGTCGTGGCGGTCGCGAACGAGAATCTGCTCTTCACGCATGAACTGGCCTTTGCCGACAAGGATCGGTTCTACGCCGATCTGCGGGCGGCACTCCCCTCGGTTGAGATCGTCGAAGTGCCTGCGAGCGCCGTGAGCCTTGCCGATGCGATCTCCAGCTATCTTTTCAACGCCCAGCTCGTGACGCTGCCCGATGGCGGCGGCATGGCTCTGATCCTCCCGACCGAGGCTCAGGAAACGCCTGCGGTGTGGCGATGGCTGGAACAGATGGTCGAAGGAAACGGTCCCATCCGCCGACTGGTGCCGGTCGATGTGAGGCAGTCGATGGCGAATGGCGGCGGACCGGCCTGCCTCAGGCTGCGCGTCGTGGCCGACCCGGCCAATGTCGACCCACGCTTTCTGGTGGACGAGGCGCGCCTTGACGCCATCGCTGCGATTGTCGCTGCCTATTGGCCCGAACGTATCGCGCCGGGCGACCTCTGCGACACTCGCCTGATCGCGCAGATCGAACAATCGTGGTTAACGCTTGTTGACCATCTGCAGCTTTCAGGCGACCTCAAGCCCTAGCTTCGGACAGGGACGCCGGATGAGTCGCCATGAAACGGATCAAGAATCTTTTCATCATCAAGACGAAGTTCGAGGCCTTTCTCGTTATTTACGCGCTGGCCCTCGGCGCGACGGAGCGCGGCATTGTCTATATGGGCCAATATCCGGGGACGGGCGGCAAGCTGCTGGCAGCAGCCTGTTGCGGCGCGGTGTTCATGGCGGGCGGCAAGATTCTCGATGCTCTGGATTATCAGCGCGGAATGTAATCGTGAAATCGGTCCGAACCGGACCTGATAAGCCCATCCGACGGCCGGGCGATTCGGGCCGCAATGCGCTATTCCGGCTCCTGTGACGGTCGAGCGCCGCGATATATAGCGAGCAGAACGGACTATCGGCCAAACCAAGCCTTGACCAAGAGCGGCTTAGGGTCGCCCCATGGTCAGGATTTGTCGGATCACAACGGATAGCGCTTCCCTTCGTCCGCTGGGCACGGCGGGCGCGGATCAGCGTGGCAGCGTCCTCGTGGAAGCCGCCTTCGCCGTTCCGCTCCTCGTCCTGCTGCTGACCGGCATATTGGGCTATGGCTGCTGGTTCATGACCGCGCATAGCCTGCAGCAGGCCGCCAACGATGCCGCGCGGTCGGCCGTGGCGGGACTGGACGCAGGCGAGCGCCGCACATTGGTGGACCAGAGCGTCATCGCCGCCCGCAGCGCATTTCCGGTGCAGGGTGCGCAGACCATCGCCGTTACGACCAGCGAAAGTGGCGGCTATTACAAGGTCACGCTGCGCTTTCACCTCGCCAATGCGCCGATCTTTGCCGCGTTGCCGGTAGCCCTGCCGGGAGGCGAGCTTGAGCGCAGCGCCGTGGTTCGGATAACGGCCTCATGAACCGGGGTCGCCCTTCCTTGCGGTCCGACCGACGGGGCGGGATCAGCGTGCTGTTGGCAGGCTCCCTCTTCATGCTGGCGGGCGCGGCAACGGTCGCGGTCGATCTTGGATCGGTCTATCTCGCGCGGCGGCAGTTGCAGGGGGTAGCCGATGCAGCAGCGCTGGCGGGCGCGCAAAGCGGGGCGGAAGCCGCCGCACAGTTGGTCGCGCAGAGCGGCGTGGCAAACGTGCGCATGGTGTCGCTGGACAAGGGGAGCTACACAGCGGACGCCGCAATCGCCGTTGCGGAGCGCTTCCGGCCCGACCCTTTTGCTTCCAGCGCGGCAAAGGTCACGGTGACGCGCCGGGTGCCTTTATTCTTCGGGAGGCTGCTTGTCGGTCGCGACGGCGTGGATCTGACCGCGCGCGCCACCGCCGCCCGCAACGATCTCGCGGCGTTTTCGCTAGGCACCGGTCTGGCTTCCCTGAACGGCGGGTTGCCCAATATGCTGCTCTCAAATCTCGCTGGAACCGAACTCAGCCTGTCGGTGCTGGACAGCAACGGACTGCTGGCGGCCAATCTTGACCTGCTGCATGTCGCGGACGCGCTGCGGGTCCGTCTGGGTCGCGACGGGGAAGCCTATGGCGCCCTCTTCGACCGGGAAATTCCCTTGTCCGACGTGCTTGGCGCCATGGCGGACGCATCTGGGGGATCGCCGGCCGCCACCGCATTGCTGGCACTGGCAGGACGGATGCCGGGCCGGACGGTTCGGCTGAGCGACATCGTCGATCTGGGACCGGCCCGCAGCGCGACGGGCGCAGCGGGCCAGCCTTCCATCCTGCTCGACGCCTTTTCGATGCTGCGCATGATGCTGTCGCCGCCATCGGGAACGAGCGTGCCAATGGACCTCACCGTCAACGTGCCGGGCCTTTCGTCCACGCGACTGATGGTCATTCGCGGGGAGGGACAGGCACGGTCGCCTGCCCTCACCATTACGGCCAGCCGTGACGTGGTGCTTCGCACCGGGCAGATGCGGCTCTATCTCGACAGTAGCGTATCGGCGCTGCTGCCGGGCATCGCGTCAGTGCGGATACCGGTCTATCTCGAACTGGCGGCGGCGGAAGCGCGGCTGTCACAGGTGGACTGCGGATCGCCCGGCGGCGTGACACTGGCCGTCACGCCGTCACTCGGCTCCGCTGCTCTGGGCGACATCGACACCGGCGCGCTGCTGAATTTCAGCGTCGCCCCCAATCTACGGACGGCGACTTTGGCGCAGGCGGCGGGAACGCGCGTGACAGGCTCCAGCCAAATCATGCTGGGCGGCACGCAGGCCCAGAATGTGACATTCTCCACCGCCGACATAGAAGCCCGGCGGTCCAAGACCGTCAGTACGGGAGACCTGACCGGAGGCATTGCCGCCAGTCTAATGCAGCGTGCGCAACTGCGCGTCACGCTGTTGGGGATGACGGTCGATGCAAGCCCGCTGGCGAGCCTGATCGGCGGCGTGTTGGGAACCGCAGCGCCGCTGCTGGACGGCATCATCAATAATGTTACCGCGACGCTGGGTATCCGGCTAGGAACGGCGGACGTCCGGGTTCATCAGCGGCGGTGCGGTGTTGCGACGCTCGTCGCGTGAGCGAAGCACGCCGTCACGGCCGAATGCGACGATCCCGATTTTGCCGAGATGTCAGGCACCCAGCCCGTTCATCGCGGCATAGGGATCGTCCGCCGGATTGTCATACCACCGATATTCGGCCCGATTGGCGACCCAGGTTGCGGTTTCCTTGCCGAACCGCTTTGCGATCAGGAACAGCGCCATGTCCATACCTGCCGAAACGCCGGAGGATGACGTGACTTTGCCGTCCTCGACCCAGCGCGCCTTGGGCACCCACAAAACTTTGGCACTCTGGGCCGTGACCCATTTCCACGCCATCTTGTTGCTGGTCGCCCTCTTCCCATCGAGCCAGCCCGTCTTTGCAAGGACAGCCGCCCCTGTGCAAACCGTGGCGACCTGAGGCGTCACTTCGGCGAGGTGACGGATTGCGCTCAGAAACTGGGCATTGTTCACCTCGCGCCGCGTTCCCATTCCGCCGGGAATGATGACGAGATCGAGTTGGGGCGCATCCGCGAAAGCGACGTCGGCGACGAACGACAGCCCGCTGGCCGTGGTGATCGTGCCCGCCTTTTCGGCAATCGTGGTAATCTGCACACGATCCTTCAGCGCGCCAAACATCGACAGCGGCCCGTAAACATCGAGCACTTCGAAATCATCGAACAGGACCATGCCGAGCCGCAGTTTCGGACCAGCCGGAACGGTTGGCGGCGACGCGGAGATTTGCGCGGCAGCGGGTCGGGCGGCAACCATAAGCGAAAGTCCTGCGGCAGTGACGAGCAGATCTCGCCGATTCGATTTGGGAGGTTCCGAACTCATGACATGCCTCGCTCTGCATCGGGTTTACTGAAAAGCGGATTTCTGCACGGCTGCTTCAAGTCTTCGACCGACAGCCGAATCCTATGCTTCGCATGCCTCAAACGGCACATCAATTGAATGACAATAATACCTCATTTCCTGACAGGGCGCGGCACTCACATTTGCACCGGCATTCAGTCAAGGCCTTTTTCAGGTTCAGGCAACGCCCGTTCGAAACTTTCGATTTTGGCGGGATCACCTTTTCCCTTGTATCTCGGATAGGCAGGGTAGGGATAAACCGGTCGCGAAAAGGTCGCGGGCCGTGCTCCGTCGCCGGAATTCGCCCCTTCGCCGACATGCGACGCTATCATCATGTCGGGAGGGGACGCCTTTTCCACCCAATTTTCGAGGTAAGCTATGTAGTCGACCTGATCGGCGCCGGGACCGCCAGAACAATGATCGACACCGGGTAACAGGAACAGCCTCGCAAATTCGCCGGCCTTGTCCGCTCCGCCGGCCAGCCGCTGCACCTTCCTGTAATAATCAATGACTGTCTCGGGCATGGAGACGTCGCCCAATCCCATATAGATTATCATCTTGCCGCCCGCTTCCGCAAAGCGCGTCAGGTCTGGATTGCTGCTGTCGTAAAGCGACTGCATCACGTCCAGTCTCTTATAGTCTTCAGCGAAATTGAACTGCTGGACTGTCCAGTTAGCGGGGCGCGGCGGATCGGAAAAAAGATCGCCCAGCCCGTTGCGCGTAAGGGGAAACATATATGGAAGCTGCCCCTTGGCGTCGTCGAGATAATATTTCGCCCAGAGCCGCTCCGCTCCCGGCAAAGCTCCGCCCCCTGAAATTGAGCGACCCGCGGCATCGACCGGCCCGGAATAGATTTTCTCGGCTGCCTGCACCTGCGCTGCGCTGAGACAGCCAGACACCTGCCCCGCCCGGCAGGCGAGTTTGGATGGCCTGAACCTGCATTGTTGCGGTCGGGAGACCAGCCCATCCCGTATCCCGTCGTCCAGATCGCATTCGGCGAGCGACGCCCGGTTGAGCAGGTCGAGGTCCGCTCGCCGCAATATCATGCGGCCCTCCGCATCCCGATTGGCCAGCGCGCTCCAGGCGAACATCACATAGAGGTCGGAAAGCCGGATCGGAGGCGCGCCCGCGATGATCCCGTTATAGTCCCACGGAAATTTCTGCGCTTCCTGAAGAGCCTGCCGCCCTCCGGTCGAACAGCCCGAGAAATAGGCTTTCGTCGGCCCCCGACCATAATAGGCCGCGACGATGGCTTTGGCGGAAACGGTCACGACGTGCGTCGCGCGATAGCCCCAGTTGATGAGAGCCTGCGGGTTGCCACGCGCCCATTGCGAATCCAGTCCAGCGCCCTTGTGGCCCATGTCGGTGATGAGGCACGCATAGCCTCTCGCGATCGCTGGCGCGCAGGCTTCATCGTTCATGAATCCGGCGTGCCCTCCGGAACCCATCTGGATGAATTTTTCATTCCAGCCAGTCTCCGGCAGGAAAAGCCGGAAACCGACCTGAGGCGCGGCATAGCCCTCCACCACACAGAGATTCCCTGCCCCCTTCGCTGGACTGTTTCGACGAGCGTCCAGAATTTGCGAAGGCGCGTCGTCGAGCGTCGAAAGGTCGAGCTGTTTCAGAGCGGCGCATTGCTCCGCTCCGCGCGTTTCGACAACGGGGTGGAGCGAAGTTTGTGCGTCGGGCTTCGCCGACGCTGCCAACGGGATCGCCATCAGGGCAATCGCGAATTGCGTGTGCAACAGCCTCTTCATCGTCACATCACTCTCCCCGACCCATAAGCGGTCCCGCTGGCCCCTGCCCGGCGCTGCCCTAAAAGTGCGTCGTGATTCCGGACACGACATTATATGCGTCATCGACGACCAGCATCGAAGTCCATCTGTCGAACGTCGTGCAGGGATGCGAAATGCCGAGCGCCACCATGTCGCCTATCGCAAGGCTGACTTCAGCCGGAAAAGCCAGATGCGCGTGCTGGTCGTTGATGGACACGATCTCGCAGGACACGGGCATCTCCTGCATGCTGGAAGCAGACCCTGGTCTGAACGACTTCAGCGCCCTTGGCGGGCCTGCGTCATGCCCGAAGTCGCGCCTTCCCGCTCCCAATATCGCGCGTCCGGCTTCGGGCAGCGATATGACATAGGCCCAGACTTCGATCGCGGAATCCAGCGCCGGCCCGCATTGATGGTTGATCTGCTGCCGGGTCAGTCTTGCTGGCTGATGCCGTTCATAAATACCCGAGTCATGCGTGATGTAGCAGCCGCTTCTGATGATCGTGCGGCTTGGCTTTGACAGCGCCAGAGATCGAAAGGAGTCGGCAACGATGTCGAAAAGCGCCGAACCGCCGGCGGTCAGAATGATTTCTTCACCGCCAAAAAGTCCGCGACCGTCGACGGCCTGAACCACGGATGCGATATAATTCAGAAACTGGTCGGTCAGGAGTTGCGCCTCTTCCGCAGGAAGATACTGGCGAAGGCCTTCAAATCCCGCGATCCCGCTCAGCCGCAATTGAGGATATTCGCCGATCGCCGATGCAGTAGCGAGCGCATCTTCGATAGTGCGGCAACCGGCTCGGCCTCCGGCATAGCCGACTTCCAGAAGCAGGTTGATAGGGCGGAGCAATTTGCCTCTCGCGGCCGCGTCCGCCCATCGCTCGACATGCGTGGGGGAATCGACAAAGCAGTAGAAATCGACATCTTCGTTGTCCGTCAGGAACTTCACGACGAAATCCAGGTCGCGAGGCCCGACCAGTTCATTAGCCAGAAGGAACCTTGTCACGCCAGCAGCATGACCCACCCGCAACTGATGCACCGTGGAAAGCGTAATTCCCCACACCCCGTCATCGAGCTGCATCGCGAATATCTCGGGGCTGAGCGTGGTCTTCCCATGGGGGGCAAGTTCAACGCCCGCTTCCCGCACATAATCCATCATGGCCTGCCGGTTACGGTCGATCGCAGATTTCCGGATGATGGCGACGGGTAAAGGCACATCTTCACGAAGGATGTTCCAGCCCTGCTTCGACAGTTGAGCCACTTCGATCGGCTCGGACAGATGCGGCAAACCCTTGGTGATCGCGTCGAGTTTTCTGGATGAGAGGGTGGACATTATTTTCTCCATGTATGTCCCGCTCACCATATGGTATTTGTTCCTAATTGGCAACTAATGTTCCATATCAGAACATTTGTGCCGGGTAGCGATGTGAGCGATCTTCCCACAGTAAAGGCGATACACCAAACGGCCCTTGCCTTTCGCTGGATCGCTCCGCCAGGCATGCGGGCTGTCTTCATCCCGAGCGTGAATAATGTCCGCGAATAAACTGATTTGGCCATTCCGCCGCTGCGACGATATTGACTGAATAGACCATATCCCTCATTTGCAGACAATGACCAAAGTCGTCGGCATCGTCCTTTACGATCATTTCCAGCTTCTCGATGCGTCCGGCCCTATCGCGGCGTTTGAAATTGCGAACGAGATGGTGCCTGGAGCTTATCGCCTGATCACCATTTCGATCCATGGCGGGCGCGTCGGAAGCTCGTCAGGGCTTGGGGTCGACAGCATCAGTTTCGATGAAGTGGACCGGCTCGACACGGTGCTTGTCGTCGGAGGCAGTGGCGGGCCGGAAGTAGAAAAATGCCCTGAGAGCATGGCCTTCCTGCGAAAATGCGCAGCGCAGGCCCACCATCTCTGCAGCGTGTGTTCGGGCGCGTTCCTGCTCGCGGCGGCGGGCGTGCTGGAGGGCCGGCGTGTCACGACGCACTGGCGTCTGGCCGACGAACTTCAAAAACGTTACCCCCAACTCAAGGTCGAAGTAGACCGCATCTATGTGCGCGACGGCTCCATCTGGACGTCCGGTGGTGTCAGCGCCGGTATAGACCTCGCGCTTGCACTGATTGCGGACGATCTTGGCGAACAGGTCGCGCGGCAGGTGGCGCAGGACATGGTGGTCTATTATCGCCGCCCTGGAGGCCAGTCGCAATTTTCGGCCTTGGCCGAACTGAGTGGCGAGGAGTCCATATTTTCATCGCTGCTCGAATGGATACGCAGCCATTTGTCCGAACGGCTGACCGTCGAACAAATGGCCGATCATGTCGCCATGAGTCCGCGGAATTTTTCCCGAGCGTTCGCACGCGCCATCGGCGTCAGCCCTGCCAAGGCTGTTGAGCGGCTTCGACTGGAGGCTGCCCGCGAACGCGTAGAGAATTCCCGGGAACCCATCGAACAGGTCGCCGCCGCGACAGGATTTAGCGATCCCGAACGGATGCGCCGCGCGTTCATCCGTGCCTTCGGGCAGCCACCGCAGGGTCTCCGGCGCGCGCGGCATCGGGAACAGACCGACGCCTGACCGCGCAAATCCGGTCAGCCTCCCTGGCCTCGCCATTGCAGGCCCGGTTCAGCAATTCGTGCAGAGAATTGCCGCGCTGGACCTGCAATGGCAAGCTGGTGAACCGGTTCAGAAGCGCGCCTTGAGCATGACATAGCCCGAACGGGGCTGGATGGGCGCTACGACCGGAGAGAGATATTCATATGTATCGAAGCCGCGCTTTCCGCCCAGATTCATGCCGGACACCGTGATGGTATACCGACCGAAATCATAGGATGCCTGAGCATCAATGACGGCATAGCCCGGCACCGTTCCGCCGCCAGCCGCGACTGTCGGCAGCCATGTCTCGCGGCTGCTGAACGCGGTTACGCCGGCGCCGAAGGACAGACCGTGCAGCGGCCCGTTCAACACACGGTAATGCGCTGCGATACGCCCGCTATGCTTGGGCACCCGCGCCAGCCTGTTCCCTACGAGCGGCGATACCGTCAACGGCGGCGACGGAGGCACATCCTTTGTGACTTCGGCGTCGGTGTAGGCATAGTTGGCAAGGATCGACAGAGCGCGGATCGGTTCCCACGTGATGTCAGCTTCGAACCCGCGCGAGCGCTGCTCACCCACCTGAACCGCCGCGAGGAATCCCTGCTCAGGATCGGGCACGGCGACATTCTGACGCGTCAGCTTATACGCTGCTATGGTCCCCCACAGCCCTGCCTTGGGAAGCGCCAGCTTCAGGCCGCCTTCCAGGCTGGTCGATGTTTCGGGCTTTGGCTTATCCGCGCCGAAGAATGAAAACGCGCCACGGAACCCTGTTGCGTAGCCCGCGAACAGCGCCACGCCGGGCTTGATGTCGAATGTCGCGCCGACGCGGGGATTGAAATGATTGTAGGTGGCATCAATCGCCCCCACCCGCCGCCATTTCAGATGCGTGTATCGCAGCGAACCCGACAGATGCAGCGGACCATAGGTTGCCTGGTCCTGCACATAGGCTGCTGTCGTTTCGAACTTGTCCGTCTGCCCCTGAAGGAAAGCTGGGGTCGGCCCGAAAGCGTTATTGTAGACGGGGTTCGCGAGGTCGATCTCCCCTATCGGCACAAAGGTGCCCAAAGGCGAGAAGTTGAAATACATGGCGATAGTGTTGCGCGTGTGATCGTAGTTCGCGCCCACGAGCAGTTCATGCTGACCACCCAACATTTCCTTGTTGACCAGCAGGTTGGCGTCGGCC
The DNA here is from genome assembly GCF_003967075.1 of Sphingobium amiense. Lineage (NCBI taxonomy): Bacteria > Pseudomonadati > Pseudomonadota > Alphaproteobacteria > Sphingomonadales > Sphingobiaceae > Sphingobium > Sphingobium amiense. The sequence goes on along the minus strand of NZ_AP018664.1, from coordinate 861,996 downwards.
GTGGCTTCCTTGACCCGGTTCGGCAGGAATATGGGGAAGATATAATAGGTAGTCGGCTGACCGACAGGATCGGGCTGACCATAATCGGGCGACACGAAGCTGCCATACTCGTCGTAATTGTTATAAAAATAGCGGCCCGTGACCGTCAATCGCACATCGTCGCTGAACTCGTGCCGGAATTCGCCCGAGACCAGTTTGTTGACGATCGTGCTGCGCGGCTGGCCGACGGGCGCGCCCGGAAAGGCATAGCGATCAATCTGTCCGCTCTGCGCCTGCGCCGCCGGCAGACCCGAATATTCGAGCTGGGAGCGGCGATCATATCGTCCCTGCAACAGCAACTGGGTCTGGTCCCCCAGCTTGAATGACAGGCTCGGCTGGATCGACCAGCGATAGCCCTTCGCCTTGTCTATCCAGCTTTCGTTATGCTGATATTCCGCGGTAACACGCGCCGCGATATTGTCGCTCAGCGGCACATTGATGTCGGCATAGGGGTTATAGGTTGACCAGCTTCCGCCACGGATAGCGACATAACCCGCGAATTTATCCTGCGGTCGCACCGATACGACGTTGATAAGGCCGCCCAAAGGCGCGCCCGCCCCGCCGCCATAAACCGTGGAGGTCGGCCCTTTGACAACCTCAACCCGCTCCACGCCGATAAGGCTCGTGGGGTCCGCCATCGCATTGATGGTGTATGCAGGCAGGCCATCCTGGAAAATTTCCGCCGCGAACCCCCGGATAAGCGGCTGGGCCAGTGCGGATTCCTCCGGCTTGGTGGGAACGACGCCGGACACGTTCACGAGCGCATCGGCCAGAGAGCGGCGGTCCTGATCGCGGATCAGCGAACTGTTCAGAACCTGAACCGACTGGGGAACGTTGATCAATGGCGTGTTGGTGCGGGTCGCCGATCCGCCCTCATGCGATGTGTAGCCATCGCGCCGTCCAGTGACCACGATTGTCCCCGCACCCCAGCTATTGGCGTTCTCGTCCTTGTCGGCCTGCGCCTGAGCGTAACCCGCATGGGTGAGGAAGGTCGTTCCGAGCGCCAGAGCGAGGCTCAATCGAACCCCGTTCCGTGCAGAAAAGAATCTCGGCCGAAGATCTTCGTAGCGATATGACATTTGCGTTCCCCTCGTTAACTGGCCCCATTCATTCATTGCGGCTGAAACGGGCAGAGACTGCCGCGTTACCGCTACTCAAATCGCACGGAGTCCTGCCGCCCTCTCTGGAGCGTCACCAACTCCGCCGCCGACACATTTCCAATATAGTCATACGGTTGCTCACCAGGACGGCAGGTCATCCGCCCGGCAATGCAACCGCCATCATTTCCGCCCTTGTCGAGCTGTCTCCTGCACGCCGCTGACGAAATCGGACAGCATTTCGCGTGCAATCCCGAGCACCTCGGCGGGCGCCTCATCGGGCGTCCCGCTGTGCAACGGCGGGTTTGGCGCATATTCGGCAAAAAGCTGCGCTGCCTGCGCGGCGGCCAGCGGACGGAGCCGCATGACCAGCGCCAGAGCGAAATCGAGGCCCGCCGACACGCCCGCACCCGTCACCCGATTGCGATCGAAAACGACGCGCTCATCCACTTCTGTCGCGCCGAACTCCTTGAGCAGAGGCCGCCCGATCCAATGCGATGTCGCCCGATAGCCGCGCAGCAGCCCCGCGTGCCCCAGCAGGAGCGACCCCGTGCACACGCTCGTCACCCATTTCGCGCGGGAGCCACGGTCTGCCAGAAAGGCAATCAGCCTGTCGTCCCGCATCGCCGCCAGCGTGCCGCTGCTGCCGCCGCCGACGAGCAATATGTCCAGATCCCTGGGACAGGTTTCAAACGTGGCGGTCGGCAGGATCGCCAGCCCGTTTCCGCATTGCACCGGATCAAGATTGTGCGAGACGAACTGGATGTCCGCTCCAAGAAGCTTGGAGAGGAAATAATGCGGCCCGATAACATCGAGCGCCGTCATATGATCATATATGACGATGCCGATTTTCTCCGAGCCTTTCCAGTCGGGCGGGATGATGTCCATTTTCGTCTCCGGCTTGCCTTGTCCGCCTGCTGAAATCGGTGCTGCTCTTGCCGCCCCTCCGGCCAGAACCGGTGCGAGAAGGGCAAGCAGCGTTGCGGTGCGGCGATCGATGTTAATCATGTGATCCTGCGTGGCTGAATGATGAGCCGGGACGCTCATCTTCTGAAATCCCGGCTCTCATTTTGCTTTCATTTCTCGGAGTCGACGGCCTTGAAGCTCGACGCACTGTTCGGATCGCCCGACCCCTTATACTGCGCCCGCAGGGGGAAGGGATAAACCGGGCGCGTGAACTTCGCCTTGGTCATATCCAACGGCTGTGAGAACATCGGGTCCATCGGATTGTCGGAGAAGAAAGCGCCGATCATCACGTCGGGAGCCTTCCCCTGATCGACCCACTTGTCGAGATGCTCGAGATAATCCACCGACCATGCACCGACGCCGCCGAAGCAGTGGTCCGCGCCCGGCACCATGAAGAGCCGGAGGAAATCCTGCGTATTGGCACGCCCGCCCATCGTTTTCTCGACAGTCTGGTAATAGTCGATCGTGGTGAGGGGCGACGGCCCGCCGTCGGACCATCCGTGATAGAAGATCATCTTTCCGCCCGCCGCCTTGAACGCGCGCAGGTCGGGATTATCGGCCTGCATCAGGGACTGGATCAGACCCATCCGCTTGTAATCGGAGTTGACGTCGAAATCCGCGAACTTCCAGGTCGGGCCGGGATTGGGGACGAAGGCCATATACTTGAAGAATTCCTCGAAGAAGGTCTTCTTCATCAAGGGGTTGTCGGCCATGCCCAGCAGACTTACTTCCGATCCCGGCAGGTGGGCGCGGTCGCCGACGCGATCTCCGGATGCGGATTTACGCTCGGAATAGAACGCCACCGCCGCTTCGGCCTGCTCGGACGTGAGGCAGCCGGTCGTCGCGTTGGACTTGCACACATAGTCGCGCGGATTGAACTTGCACTGCCGCGCGTCGCCGATGAGGCCATCCTTGACGCCATCGTTCATGTCGCATTTGGCAATCACGGCGTTGCTGAGGAACTCGATGCCTTTCGCGTCGAACAGCGCCTTGCCGCTGGCGCTATAGAGATACTGCGACCTGAAGGCGAAGTTCAGCACGATGTCGGGATAGCTGATGCCGGGAGCGCCAGCGATGATCCCGTCGAAATCCCACGGAAAGCGCTCGGCCTCAACCATGGCCTGACGCCCGCCGCACGAACAGCCGTGAAAATAGGATCTGTCGGGCTTGCGGCCATAATAGGCGTTCACGATCGCCTTGCCGGCGAGCGCGGTGACATGCGTGGACCGATAAGCAAAGTCGATAACCGCCTGCGGATTGTTATAGGCCCATTCGGCGCCCTCGCCTTCCTGACCCTTGTGCCCCATATCGGTGGTTATGCACGCATAACCCTTCCGGAGGGGGTCTTCGCACAGCACGATGAAAGCCGTCGTGCCGCAAAAGCCGCCGCACCCGATCTCCAGGAACTTGCCGTTCCAGTGTTCGGCCGGCAACCACATCAAGATGCCGACCTGCGGCGCTATGTTGCCCGCGACTTCACAATATTGCGGCTTGTTCGACGACGCGTCGATCAATTTTGCCGACAGAATATGGGTGGGAGCATCCGGAACCTGCGACAGGTCCGTATCTTTCAACCCTTCGCATTTGATCCCCAGCGGCGTCGTTGCCTTCTGCACGGACATGTCGTGCGCTGCCCTGGCATCGCCGGGATTCAATGCGAGGGAAGCGAGGCAGATCATCGCAAAGGCGAAGAATTGCCCCATTTTCCAAATGAAACTTCTCATCAAAATTTCTTTCCTCTGCTCCGTTGTCAACGGCCGAAATCGCAGGCGCCCTGAAAAGATTATACGGCGCCTATTGCTACATCATGCGCCACTAACGCCCGCGCAAAAATGACATAGATCCCTCATTTTCGGACGCGCCAAGGCGCACGCCAGATGTCAGAACCACGTCCGTATTCCGATCACGAATTTGGCGCGATTTGCGTCTTCTCCGCCCGCGCGGGCCAAACGGGCAGTCCGGCCGACAAGTCCTTCATATTCAAAGCCAAAATAGGGCGCGAACTCGGGCACAAATTCATATCGCAGCCGCAACCCTGCTTCTACTGAGGAGAGACCGGCGCCGACATCGACCGACCGCACATCCTGCGCGGCCAAATTGACCTCAACACTCGGTTGCAGAATCAGCCGGTTGGTAATGCGCTGGTCATATTCAGCCTCGACCCGCGCGGTCAGGTCGCCGCGATCGGACAGGAACAGGGCGGCATTGACGTCAAACAAATAAGGGGCGAGACCCTCGATGCCTACCGCAAGATGCGCGCGGTCCGGCTTTGGCCGAATGTCGTAGCGGACGCCTGCCTGAATATTGAACCAGGGGTCCAGCGCACGGCTCCATAGCGCCTGCACTTCAGCGGACTCTATCGCCTTGCCTGCAGCCCCTTCCCCGCGAAATTTGGTCCAGAGCCGGTTATAGTCGCCGCCATACCAAGCGTCTCCTTCCCAGGAATATCCGTCCCGCCCCTTCTGAGCGGCATATTCCAGCCGGTCGATCAGGATCTTGCCTGTGTTCATGAAGCCGTGCTCGGCGTAGACCGAGCGACGCGCCGGCTCCATGGCTCCGGCGCCCCAAACTGCATCGGCGGCATATTCGGGACCGCTCAAAGCCGCGGCTGAAGGACCGGCGTGCGGCGGCGTCACCGCTTCTGCCTGCGGAGTGCAATGCCCCATCGCGGCATGCTCGGGCGGGCACTGTGCGTCGCCTTCTGTCATCGGCATCGACATGGCGTGATCGGCGTGCGGGCTGGAATCGGTCATGGCCTGCTGCGCGCTAACCGGGGCCGATGCGAAGAGCGCGGACAACAGGATAAACTTGCGCATCACGCCGCCTCCCCGTCATCCATCGGCCGCACCTTCACGACATTCATCATGCCTGCATGCATATGGTAGAGCAGGTGGCAGTGGAGCGGCCAGTCTCCGGGTGCATCGGCGGTGAGATCGAAGCTGGCGATGCCGCCCGGCATCACATTGACCGTGTGCTTGATCGGATGGCCATGATCCTGTCCGGTGACCAGTTCGAAGAAGTGGCCATGGATATGAATCGGATGATTCATCATGGTATCGTTGATGAGGTTCACCCTGACGCGCTCGTCGCGCTCAAGGCGGATAGGCTCGGCGCCCTCGTTCATCTTCCGACCGTCGAAAGACCACATGAAACGGCCCATATTCCCGGTCAGGTGGATGTCGATGGTTCGGGTGGGCGGTCGCTTGTCATGAAAAGGCACGAGCGGCGCCAGATCATGATAGGTCAGCACCCGGTGCGGCTCTTTTTCCAGCCCGAGGGGACGGTCGCCGGTCCGGTCGACCGGCATCGCGGAAACCATATCGACGCCGACGCCAACTTTGACAGTGGGCGGCATCAGTGATTTTTCGCGCATGCCATGGTGCATGGGCGCCGCCGGCTGGCCCGGCTTGCAATGCCCCATCGCGGCGTGTTCGGGCGGACAGGCCGCGCCGCCCATGGCGGGTGCGCCGGTCCCGCCCATGTCCATTCCGGACATATCCATGCCCCCCATGCCCATATCGCGCATCGACAGGGTGGGACGCTTACGCAAGGGCGGGATCGCGGCGGTCATTCCGACCCGCGGCGCGAGCGTCGCCCGCCCCATGCCCGAACGGTCGATCGCTTCGGCAATCAGGCTGTAGGCTTGATCCGATGTCGGTTCGACGATGACGTCGTAGGTCTCGGCGACCGAAATCTGGAATTCGTCCGTCTCGACCGGACGCACGGGCTGGCCGTCCGCCAGAACGACCGTCATCGGCAGGCCGGGAATGCGCACATTGAAGATCGTCATCGCCGACGCATTGATGAAGCGTAGCCGCACCCGCTCTCCCGGCCGGAACAGGCCCGTCCAGTTCTCATTCGGCCCATGACCGTTGATGAGGAAGCTGTAGGTGGAACCGTTGACGTCCGAAATATCGGCCGGGTCCATCCGCATCTTGCTCCAGCTAATGCGTTCGGCCACGCTCATTTCGCCGGTCGTCGCCGTCTGCTTCTGGCGATTGAAATAAGCGTCCTTCTGCTTGAGCTTCGTTATCACCTGGTGGGGATGCAGAAAGGTCCAGTCCGACAGGACGATCACATGCTCGCGGTCATAGGCCGCCGGCTCCGCGCCCGCGGGGTCGATGACGAGGGGACCGTAATGCCCCACCTGTTCCTGCAGGCCCGAATGGGAATGATACCAGTAGGTGCCTGACTGTCTGATGGGGAATTCATAGGTGAATGTCGTGCCCGGCCTGATGCCGGGAAAGCTGATTCCGGGCACGCCGTCCATCTGGAATGGCACGATCAGTCCGTGCCAGTGGATTGACGTATCCTCGTCCAGGGTGTTCTCGACATGAAGCCGCACGGTCTGCCCTTCGCGCAGACGAATGAGCGGTGCGGGCAGCACGCCGTTGATCGTGATCGCGTGCCCCGTGCGGCCGCCCACGCTGAACCGGTCATGGGCAACGCGCAGCCTTATATCCTCGCCCGCAAGCGTTGGCATGTCGGCGCGCAGGCCCGCCGACCCGGTCGTGGCCCAGGCGGGAAATTTCATATCGAACCCCAGGCCGGCGAGGCCCAAGGCTCCGGCGCGCAGCAGGCTGCGTCGCCCCAAAGTCGTGTCGTTCATGATAAATCCTGTCTTGCGACACGCGCAGCCGCCAAAGCCACGCTTGCCGTACCAATCGCGACCATTCACACGGTCGCTGCTCGGCTTCGATCAGGACAGGCGCGGAGGCGGCGTTTCGCGCTCGAGCAGGGCGTCGCCCAGCGAGGAAGCCTCCGGAACAGGCGTGACCGCAACGGATAATTTGATCCGCGCCGCAAGCTGCGGTTTGGCGACATCTTCGGCGGCGCAGGCGCCCACGCAGTGACATTGTTTGGGCGTTACGTGCTGGCTATCGTGCTTCCCCTCGCAGGGGCTGGTCATCTGGCTGGAGTTGGTCGAAGCCGCGCAGCCAGCCGCCATCGCCATGGGCGCAAAAAGCATGCCGCACGCCAGCGCAAGGCCCAGCAGCCATTGCGATAAACCGGCTCGCCTCCCGGCGATTCCGTGCCGGTTACGGCGCATAGTGCTTGTGGCGGGCTTCATCCCCATGATCTTCCGATATATCACCATAAAATTGTAGCATTCAAGCCGATATACCATCGGACCGACGCGGATGACTGGCCTGCGCATTGTTCGTCTCGCTCCATCCACGCCTTCCACCCCAAGAACCCCGGCCACGGCTCAAATTATCAGAGAACCGCGCTTTCCCGCACTTCCGCATGCCTTAGAACCCGTCCGGGGCGAGCGGCTGTCAGAGCGCCTTTGTCAAGGACGGCTTCGCCATTGACGAAAACCGCCTGAATGCCGTCCGCAGGCGCGGTCGGGTCGTCGAAGGTCGCACGGTCGATGATCTTTTCCGGATCGAGCAGGACGAGGTCGGCAAAAGCGCCCTCGCTGATCGTGCCCCGCCCTTCCAGATGGAACTTCCGGGCCGTAAGACCCGTCATGCGATGGATCGCCATTTCCAGCGAAAAGAGACCCCGGTCCCGCGCATAATGCCCGAGGACACGCGGGAACGTGCCCCAGAGCCGCGGATGCGGAAAATGGTCATGCGGCATGCCATCCGATCCGATCATCGCCAGATCATGTTTGAGCACACGATCCACATCGGCCTGATCCATCATGTAATAGACCGCGCCGCCGGGACTTAAGCGCTGCATCGCTTCATGCTCTGTCACGCCCCATTCCGCCGCGACATCCGCCAGTTCCCGGCCGACCATTTCAGGATGGGGTTTTGAACGGGTCAGCCGCACACGATATGACTTGTCGGCAAGATCCTGCAAAAGCACCGTTGAACCCGCCTCATAAGGATAGACGTCGAAGCTGACGTCCTGCTCCTGGGCGGCGCGTTCGATCCGTTTGAGCGTTTCGGTGGTGCGTCCGAAATTGCGCTTGCCCATGCATTTGTGGTGCGAAATGATGAGCGGCACATTGGCCTGCCGCGCTGTTTCAAAACTTTCTTCCAGCGATGCGTCTATCTCGTCCGCCTCATCGCGCATATGCGTGGTGTAGACCGCTTGCGACCCTTCCAGAGCCTGAAGCACCGCAACCACCTCTTCCGCCGGCGCAGCCCGGCTGGAGGGGTAGAAAAGACCCGTGCTGAAGCCGACCGCTCCGGCCTCGATGGCTTCCCGCAGCAGGCGACGCATCTCGGCGATTTCGCCTGCGGTCGCGGGCCGATCAATATCCGTCATGGCCGCGATGCGCAGCGTCGAATGCCCCACCATCGGTGCGGTGTTCACGGCGGCGGGCTTTTCTTCCAGCGCGGTCATATAGTCGGCAAAAGTTTCATACCGGAACGCGAGAGGATCGTCGGCGGCGATCAGATCGAGCGGGGACGGCGGACTTTTCGATACCAGCGGCGCCAGACTGATGCCGCAATTTCCGGTCACGACGGTGGTCACGCCCTGCGTGACTTTCGGAGCCATGCCCGGATCGCGGAGAAGCGCATTGTCATCATGGGAATGCGCGTCGATAAACCCTGGGCACAGAACGAGACCTTCGGCGTCGCGCTGCTCGATCCCCGCATATTCGCTTCGGTCCGCCAGATTGCCGATCGCGCCAATGCGGTCGCCGACGATAAGGATATCGGCGCGATAGCGATCCTTGCCGGAACCGTCGATGATGGAGGCGTTGCGAATGATCATCTGGTGCATATGGATACCCTGAAGAGTCGTCGTGATATGGGCGGAATGGACCGCCCGTTCCGTAGATTGGGGTCGATGGCTGCCACGCCCTACCGGATGCGGCTGGCTGTGATGCCGCTGGCCACGAGCAGACCGACGACGAGATAGAGCACGAGGGAAAAGTTCTGATTGGAGGCATCGAGCACTGCCCCGATCAGCAGCGGTGAAACGAAGCCGGCGATCTGGGCGCCTGTGTTGATGACCCCGAACGACCTGCCGACCGCCGTCACCGGGACGAGCAACAGGGGTAAACTGAAAAGGTTGCTCAGGCCCATGCTCAGCATCAGAAATGTTACGGTCATGAACGCCACGGCGATGCCGCCGTTCGATGCGACCGCTGCAGCATATGTGCTCGCGGCAGAGGTGATGAAGCAAAGCAGGACGAGAATATTGCGCCGGCCAACGAACAGTCGGTCGCCGGCGTAGCCGCCCAGAAGATAACCGAGCGCACCCGCCGCATAGGGCACCGATGCAAACATGCCCATTTCGGCAATGCCAAACCCGCGTGCCTTGAGCAGATAGGTCGGCAGCCAGTTCTGCAAGCCCCAGTTGACGCAGCTTGCGATGAACGTCGTCGCCAGGCACCAGCGCATCTGCGAGGAGCCAAGCACGGTTTTCCACGCGGATTCCCCGCTGCCGCCAATATCTTTCCGCTCGGCCTGATGTTTCGCCGGGGCCAATTCGGGGGACCGGCCCAGCACCCTGTAAACGGCCAGCGCCAGCAGAAAGCCGGGTGCGAGCAGGCTCAAAAATGCTCCGCGCCATCCCCAGTGCAGGACAATCGTCGTGACGAACGCCGGGGCGGCGGCGCTGCCGAGCAGCGTCGCGGAAAGAACGACCCCATTCGTTCTCCCGATCTGCTCGCGGGGAAAAACTGAGGCAATCGTCTTGGACACACCGGCAGGCGCCGGTCCCTCGCTCAGGCCGAAAAGCACCCGGACCACGATCATCGCCGCCAGCGAATGCACAAGCCCCGTCATGCCCGTGAAGATGGTCCACAGAATGACCGCGGTCAGGAGCAGACGGGCCGGACCAAATCTGTCGGCCAGAATGCCCGCTGGAATTTGCATCAGGGCGTAGCCGAAGAAAAAGGCGCTGAGCACCGATCCCGCAGCGACCGATGACAGGCCGAATTCAGCACTGATGAAGGGAATGGCCGTGGCCATGACCGCCCGGTCGAGATAGGTCAGAAAATGAGAGGCGAACAGGAGCGAGATCACGAACCCCTTGTTGAGGTTCGAGGGCGCACTGGCCGCGCTCGCTGGGCTGGATGGAGCTGCGTTGCTCATTCGGAATCAAGCTTTCCCTTGGGAATGATCGGCAGCACGATGTAGGATGGATAGCGCGGCCCGTGATGAATGGTCTGCGTGGCGATTACTGCATCGGCAGCATTGACGAGGCCGATATTGTCGGCTCCGTTATTCAGATTGCGCAGATAATAGGGATAGTAGCTGCTCTGGACGTCAATCCGGATGCGATGCCCCTTCCTGAAAACGCTTCCGGTCACGCGCCAGAAGTCGATCATATATTCATAGACTTGATCCGGAACGATCTCGCTGAGCCGGGCGGCGTTGAAAGCCCCTCCCTTTTCCGGGTCACGGTTGCGGGCGCGCATCACCCCTTCGGCAAGAAGAGCGGCATGGCCATCGGGATCGACATCGACCAGATGCACGATCCAGTCGGTGTCCCTGGCTGAGGTAGAAGCGAAGAACCGGAACTTGATCGGTCCGACGACCGCAGTATCCCGGTCGAGCGGCGGCGTCGTGTAGGCCAGCACGCTCTTGTCCGCCTCGGCCTCCCGCACATCGAGCGCCCCGTCCTCGATATTCCCACCCTTGTAAGGCGACAAGGTGGGATGGGCGGGATCGTAAATATAGCTGTCGGACCCGCCCTTACGGGGTGGCGATTTCGCCAGCACGCCGTCGCCGGACGCCGTATTCGCGCTGCCGCCGCTCGTCAGGTAGAATTTCTTCCATTGCGTGCCGGGCAGCGGCCAATCATTTGCGCTGAGCCATTTGTTGAGGCCCATGACGAACACGGAGACGGACGGCTCACGATCTATGCCGTTGTCGACACCCTTCAGATAATGGTCGAACCAGCGCAACATATAGGCGTCGAGGTCCAGAGCCGCTTGAGGACCGTAATCGACATTTCCGACTTTGCTGACCGATGTGGTCGCATGCGGCCAAGGACCGATAATCAGCTTGGGCGATTTCGCCTCCGGCGTCGCGCCATAGCGCTTCATGCCGATATAGTTCATCGCGGCACCCGGCTGATCCTCGTCGAACCAGCCCGCGACATTCAGCGATGGAACCGTGATTTTAGACCAGCTCTCCGCGCCGGTATAGCCGATGGCTTTGAAATACGCGCTGGATGAAAGGTTGCTGCGGATGACTTTCTCGAACCATGGGGCATCCAGCATGCCTCGTTGACGGTTGATTTCGAGATAGGGCGTGTGCAGGAAATCCTGCGACCGCCTTGGCCTGAATCCGCAATAAGGCTCGGACCCGATGATCTGCATCACGCGGCCCGACAGGCACGCCGACACGTCGAGAAAGACGCCTTTGAGCAGTCCTTGCTGATAGGGCAGATTGTCCATCGGATCTGGCGGCGACATGATAGGGGCGATCGCCTTGAGTGCAGGATGAGCCTGCGACGCGGTCCACCATTGCGTCCATCCTACATAGGATACGCCAATCATGCCGACGCGCGCGTTCGTCCATCCCTGCTTCGATATCCAGTCGACCAGATCGTAGCCGTCGCTTTTGTGCTTCGGGTCGAACGGGTCCCACTGCCCGTCTGAATCATAACGACCGCGCATGTCCGCAAGGATCACGGCATAGCCGCGCGCCGCATACCACCGCGCCTGCTTGATGCGCTCGGCGTCTCCCTTGGCATAGGGAATGATCGACAGCAGTGCGGGGACCGCCACATCGACGTTCGGCCGATAAATGTCCACGGAAAGCGCGACGCCGTCGCGCATCGGCACCTTCTGGCCGCGCAATTCGACAAGATGCTGAGCGTTCTCCCCGGCAATGGGCGCAGACATTTGCGCCAGCGCCGGAGACACGCCCGCGCATGCAAGAAGAAGGGGGAGGCAAATAGTGATCTTCGATAGTCGCATTTTACCTCCTCCCTTCATCTTTTCGCTTTTGCCTAGAAGCTCTTCTCTACGGAAAAGCCGATCTGCCGCGGGCGGGCCTGAGGACGGATGCCCGAGAACTGAGGCGCCAGAATCCCGAGTTCGTCGGCGAGGTTTTTGCCGAATATCGAAATGCGATATCCGTTGAACTCCGCCCCTAGGCTGGCGTCGATCCAGGTGTGCTTCGGACCGATGTTGATGACATAGCCTACGCCGCTGTCGCGGTTGGTGTTCTGCTGACGGCCCTTCCAGGTTCCGTTGATGCTGAAGAAGCCATCGACGTCGGGCGCCCATTTGAAGTCATATTCGGCGTTCGCCATCAGCTCATATTTGGGCACGAAGTCGATCGGATCGCCGGGCAACAACGGAGAACTGGGAGACGTCTTCGTGAACTTGGTCCGGGGGACGTTTCCGCTGAAGCCCAACCGCAGATCGCGGACAGGAACGACATTGAGCGCCCATTCGACACCCTTGATGTTCGCGTCCCCGGCGTTCGCATAATAGCCATAACCATGGCCGGCGTTGTCAAACCGGAAGACCGATTGCACATTGCCGATATATTTGCCGGTATAATAGGCGAGGTCGAACGTAACCCTGCCATTCAGGAACGAGGATTTGAGACCCGCTTCATAGAAGCGTGCGCTTTCCGGGGCATAGGTGGGCGGCGCGCCGAAGGCAATCGAGGCCGGGATGTTGAAACCGCCACTGCGGAAGCCCGTTGCCGTGTTGGCGTAAAGGTTGATTTCCTTGGTCAGCTTATATTTCGCAAACGCCCGGTAGGTCGTCTTTTTGAACGTGCCCTTTACGTCGCCCGTTACTGCTCCGAAGCGATCGACATCCAGCCGGCTGCGGTCCTCGGTGAAGTAACGCAGGCCGCCGCCGATCTCCAGCTTGTCGAAGAACTCGTAGGATGCATCGCCGAATACAGCCTTGGCCTTCGACGGAATGCTGGCGTGATAACCGCCATAATTTTCGGTTACGAGGGGGACCGAAGGGTCGTCCGAAATCTTGAAATAGGTCGCGATCGGATTGTTCGAATGATATTTGGTCCTCGTGTCTTTGTAGTTGACGCCGATCACCCATTTGAACGGTCCGTTGCCGTTCGACGTCAACCGGAACTCCTGCGAGAAGCTGGTCTGCTTGCCGGGGTTTGGCGGGATCAGAACTTCCCAGCCACCGCCGGCGACGGTCGGATCGCCCTTGCCGGGAATGATCTGGGAAATCCAGCCGAACGAGTTGAACACGCGCAGGTTGAAATATGACGTTGAGCTCATCAGGCTCGCAAAGCCGAAGTCGTAACTCGCCGTCAGGTTATACAGTTCGAAATCGTTATACCCGTCGGTCGGATAATCGGGGAATACCGACTGCTGAAACAGGCTCTTGTCATATGGCTGAACGGACAGAAGATTTTGCCCGTCATAGTTCAGCCTGTGGATGTTGACCAGGCCGGTAAGCGTGAACTTATCCGATGGCTTATACAAGATCTTGATCCGTGCCTCACCCAGTTCATCGCTGTTGTAGTTGTCGACGCCCGTGCTGATGTTGTCGATCCAGCCGCCGTGCTTCTGATAGGTCGCCGCCGCCCGGACACCCAGGACATCGCTCACGATCGGGATATTCAGCATACCGGAGACTTCGCCGCTTTCCGCGCCGTGGCGGGTGGCGAAATAGGTGCCCTTGATGTTACCGCTGAAGGCGCTCAATTCCGGGTTTGCCGTGATATAACGAACCACGCCGCCGATCGACCCTTCGCCGAACAGAGTGCCCTGCGGACCCTTGAGGACTTCGACGCGGGCCAGATCGAGTGCCTGAACGGCAAGACCGGCGCCATCGCCGATACGAATGCCGCCCGAAAGGGGAGCTTCGTCAAGATAGGTGCCGACCAGCGCACTGTCGCCACGGAAGGTGCTGATCCCGCGGATGGACAGCAGGTTCTGACCCGGACTTACCGGATAGACGCTGAGAGACGGAACGGCGTTCGCTAGTTCCACAATATCCTTGATCCCGCGCTTCTCGAGATATTCGCCCGACACGGCGGAGATGCTCAGCGGAATGTCCCTGAGCTTTTCCTCGCGCTTCTGGGCGGTAACGACGATCTCCGCCGTCCCTTCGACCGCAGGCGTGGAAGCGTCCGCCGCCAATGCGGGCGAAGCGCAAAGAGCCGCAACGCTGACGCAGGCCAGCGCGAGGCTTTTGAATGCAAATCCGGAACGATCCAGCAAATATTCCTCAGTCGCTCCTGACGATGAACTACCCCTGATATTCAACATCTTCCTTCCCCTTCCGACTAAAAATCAATTTAATTCAAATTGTTATTATTTGACGACGAGCAGGCGCCACCGATCTCCCGTGTTCAAAACACTCCCCGTCCGGCGGCGTCCTCAATGGTCGCATGCATGCCCCGTTCGTAAATCTGCTCCAGCCACTCGCCGACCGCCGTCACCAGCTGCGGGTGTTTTCCCAAAGTACCGAAGAGAGCATCGACCGACAGGATGGGAGCTGGGTCGCCCCTCCCTTCCTGCGCCTTGCACGCCAGCAGACCGGCCAGAGGATGCATGACCTTGATGGGCGCGCCGCTCTCGTCATGCCCGGCCACGCGCCGGCACCAAGCAGCCAGACCGAGCGCCAGCAGGTCGATCGGCCGACCGAGGCTGAGGAGATCCCGGATCGGCTCCAGCAGATAATTGACCGGCGCATCGGTATTAACGCGCTGCGTCGTGTCCCTGATGGCCGGATTGGAAAACCGGTCGATGACCGTGCGCTTGTAGAGCGGAAGGTCCACGCCCGGCACCGGCATCAGGGTCGGTCCGGTCTCACGGTCCATGAGCGCCACCATGTAGCGGCGGATCAGCGGATCGCCGACAGCATCGCCGATCAGTTCATACCCACATAATTGACCGATGGCCGCGATGGCGAGGTGGCTGGTGTTCAACAGCCTCAGCTTCATCAGCTCATAGGGCGTGACGTCATCGACGAACTGGACGCCGACCTTCTCCCAAGCCGGACGCCCCGCAACAAAGTCATCCTCGACAACCCATTGGCGGAATATCTCGGCATGAAGCACCGCCCGATCGTTCAGCCCCGTCTCGGCGCAGAAGGCGGCGATTTCATCCTGGGTCGGAACCGGCGTGATCCGATCCACCATGGAATTGGGAAAGCTGGCATGATCCTCGATCCATCGGGCCAGATCGGGGTCCACGCGATTGGCGAATGCGAGCACCAGAGATTTCAGAACGTCGCCATTATGCTGGATGTTGTCGCAGCAAAGCGTCGTGAACGCGGGCAGCCCCAGCCGCCGCCGCCGCCGATACGCCTCAACCAATATCGCAGGCGCAGTCCGCGGGTGCCCGGAATCAACAAGGTCGGCGCGGACGGCGGGGCTTTCGAAATTCAGGGCTTTGGTAGCGGGATCGAGATGATAGCCATTCTCCGTCACCGTCAGGCTGACGATCCGGGTTTCTGGCGCGTCAATCGCCGCAAGCAATTCTGCAGTCGATTCCGAAGCGTCAATCACCTCGACGATCGAACCGATCACGACGCGATTTTCTCGCGCGCCCTCGCGCTCGACGAGAGTGTATAGCCCATCCTGTCCTGCCAGCGCATCCAGCAGAACCCTGTCGGAAGCACGCAGGCCCGCGCCCTTGATACCACATTGCAGCGCCGCATCATCGACGCCCATCAGATCGTGCGTGTAGCGGGCCATATGGGCACGGTGAAAGCCACCCAGACCGATGTGCACGATGCCATGAGAAACCCGGCGACAGTCAAAAGACGGAGCCGCGAAACCCACGGGCAGGGGCGGAAAATCGGCGCGGGACAGCGTAACCGGGCGCATGCAGATTCCTAGTTGCCGACCTTGCGATGACCACAAGATCACACATGCCCAGGTTCGCGGCGACGAACATTCTCGCTGCCCTCCCCTCCGGCGTGGTCAACGATTATTGCGCGGGACTGACAATAGCCTGACGCCATTCGGAGATAAGTCGATTGCGTCTGGCGTGATCCTGAAGGCTCAGCAAAAGCGGCGTCACCCACGCCTTGTCGAGCAGGGCGTTTGCATGCGCCATCGCTATCGCGCGCGACTGGCCCGGTTGCACGAGGCCGTCGCGAGCCAGAGCGCGAGCCTCGTCTGACACCAGAAATGCCGCCAGCTTGGTCGCCGTTCCCGGCGTGCGCGCGCCGACCGGAACCATGAACGACAATGTCTGAAGCGCCTGATAATCCCGCGGAACCACAACCTCTATGCGGCTGCCCGCGCGTTGCGCCGCATAGGCGTAAGAAAGCTGCACATTATATGCGAAGCGAATTTCGCCCCGCGCCACAGCGTCCACCATGACGTTGGAACAGCAATAGAGCCGGATGTCCGATCGGCCCAGCCCTTCCAGCACGCGCCCGTACAGGGCCGCCTGACGCGAATCCGACGCGGCGAAATTATAGCCGTCGGCCGATTCGACGATGTCATATGTGCCGATGCGGTCGCTACCGGGCGGCAGTTTCCTCAGCCAGTCGAGCAGCGCGATGTGACTTGTGGGAACCCTACCCGATGCGTTGGCGGTCGATTTGGAAAAGACGAAGGCGGCCGGCTCCACGGCAAACGCCACCACCTCGTTGCGCCATTGCGCCTGTCCGGGCGCGGAGGCGCCGATGGCGGCGGGCAGAGATTGCGCGCAATTCTCATTTGCGAGCCGCATCAACTGGTCGGTGGATGCTGACAGATAGATATCAGCGGCCATCTGATTGAGATGGCAGCTATCCAGAGCCTGTTTCAGGAATTTTCCGCTGCGCGACTGGATGTAGACGATGGAAACCGCAGGATTGTGGCGCTGAAAGGCAAGAAGAAACGGCCGCATGAACCCGGCATCGACTGTCGCCGATATGACGAGCGGCATGCCCGCCTCCTTCGGCGCCGAAAAATAGGTCACATAGACATCGTCAGGCGGCGTAAAATAGCGCGTCTGGGGCGCGTTGTCGCGTGCGACAATCACGACGCTCGCGACGAAAAGCGTGACGAGAACCGCACTTAGGGCGAACAGGCCTTTCACGCCGCCTCCCCCTCATCCGGCAGGAGCGGAACGGTGAAACCGATCGAAAAAAGCCCCTTCTCGTCGCGGCCGAACATGAGTTCTCCGCCATGCGCACGCGCGATATCGGCGACGATTGCAAGCCCGAGACCGACCCCCTCGCCCTCCTCCCGCACCGCATGAAATGGCTGGACGACGCTCGGCCACAATTGTGCGGGAATACCGGGACCGTCATCCAGAACGGCTATAGCCGCATGTTTTTCTTCCGCCGTCAGCCGCACGCTCAGCAGGGATGCCGCCCCATGGAGAACCGCATTGCTGACAAGGTTCACCAAAGCCTCACGCAGGCTGATGGCGTCCCCTTCGACATAGAGTTCCTTCTCGATTGGCGCGAAATCAATGGAGATGTCGCGGTCGAGGGATTCCGGCACCGCATCCCGCAAAACCTGATGAATGAGGGATACGAGTTCCACCTTC
The DNA here is from genome assembly GCF_003967075.1 of Sphingobium amiense. Classification (NCBI taxonomy): domain Bacteria; kingdom Pseudomonadati; phylum Pseudomonadota; class Alphaproteobacteria; order Sphingomonadales; family Sphingobiaceae; genus Sphingobium; species Sphingobium amiense. Next base: position 844,540 of record NZ_AP018664.1, on the reverse strand, counting down.
TCGTGCGGCACCCTCTCGCTACGGTAACTGACCATCGCGTGACCGAGCAGTTGATTGGTGAGGCGGCTCAGGGTAGCGATATGCTTTCTGAGCCTTTCGACTCTCTTCGCGCGCGCGGCTGACGTCCTGTCGGTCAGGAGAAGTTCGGTCTGCGCGCCGAGCGCGGACAGCGGCGTGCGGATCTGATGAGCCGCGATGCCCGCGAAGCGCTGCAACTTGTTCATCCTGTCATGCAGCCGCCGCAACGCCTCGTTGATCGCGCCCACCAGCGCCTGTATCTCGCGGGGACTTTCGATGACGAGCGGCGCTGTATCCTGCGGGCGCCGCTCGGCCAGCGCGTCACCGATGCGGTCGAACGGCACCAGCGCCCGTCCGATCGCATAAAGCGACGCTATGAAACCCAGAGTGCCGACGAACAATATCGTCGCACCGATCTTCAGCATCAGGCGCACGACCAGACGGTGCCGTGCGTCGAGCGTCTGCGCCACGACGACACTGCACCACCCGTTGCCCGACGGGGAAGCGATGAGGCGATGTATCGTGACCGTGCGCATGGATGCGCCGGCGAAATTCCGGGTATTGAACACCGCCGCCTCGTTGCCAGGAGCCGAACTCGCCACCTTGAGGTCGGGGTAGCCATCGAGCACGCGGCCATCGGGTGCGCGCACGGCGAAAAAGAAGCGGTCGCCGGTGGATTGGGACAGCGTTTCGAAGACGGAATCGGGCGGCAGCGCGGTTATCCGCCCCTGCTCCACGCCGATTGCATCGCTCAGCTGGGTGGCGGCGCTCAACAGCAGCCTGTCATAGGCGTCCGCCGCCGCCGCCGCCGAAAATGTCCAGGCCGCCATCGTGGCGATGAAGGCGCCGACGGAGAAAACCGCCACCAGCAGCAGACGCAATCGCCCGAATATGGAATCCGGCATCAGGGTCGTGAATGAACCCGCCGCCGTCACGATTCGACTATGCGATAGCCGACGCCCCGCTGGGTCGTGATCTCCACATCGGTCCCCGCCAGTTTGCGGCGCAGGCGGGCGATCAATACCTCGATATTATTCTCGGTCGGTTCCGAATTATATCCGAATAGCTGATCCAGCAATTGCGCCTTGCTGAAAACCTGGGTCTTCCGCGCGAGAAATATTTCAAGGAGCGACAGCTCCCGGCGGGACAGGGCGAGAATCCGGTCATCGACTTTCGCCAGCCGGGCAACGCGGTCATAGACCAGCCGGCCACATCGGAGATTATTGGACCGTTCGCCTGTATGACGGCGGAGAAGCGATCTGACGCGCGCCTGAAGCTCGCGGAAATCGAAGGGTTTGACCAGATAGTCGTCCGCGCCCAGATCCAGCATGTCGATCCGGTCGTCGGTCCCGGCCCGCGCGGACAGGATCAGCACCGGCACGTCGCTGCGCCTTTCTCTCAGCCGCCGGAGCAGCTTCATACCGTCCATTCCGGGGAGCATGATGTCGAGCAGGACGAGTTGATAACTGTTTGAAACCAGCCACTCGTCGCCGACGTCGCCGCTCCGCGCCCAATCAATGCTGTGGCCCATCCTCTCGACGCTTTCGACGATTCCCTCGCCGACATCGCAGTTATCTTCTATGAGCAGGATGCGCATCGTCCTCTTCCCCCAGATCCCTTTATATCGCAATCACTCGCTCCGGAAATCCTTTACGGCACTCCTGCCGGTATGCCGCTGACGCACAGTTCCCGAACGGGTATCCGCAGGCACCCTCTCCAAACGCGCGGCGGCGCCTAGTGCAGAACCGCGTTAAACCGCGCAGCTTTATTCCATAATAAGTTCAGAACTCCGGTCCTTATCGTTCCCATCCCAATGACGCGCACAGGCCGCTATTCTGCGCCTCTATATTTATTCGCAAATGAAGCTGACCATAGCCTGTCAGCCCTTCTGTCAGGATGATGAAAGGTTTATTTTCCAGAGTCCGGACAGGTAGCGAGCCGCACGCCGAAATCTATGGAGCAGGATGTTTACTATGAAGGGGGCGAGGTGGCCGGCATTACTATCCATGGCGCTGGCGTCATGCGGAACCGGCGGCGACAAAACCACCCTCACCATCGCAATGGTGAACGATGGCGACATGGCGCGCCTGAAGAGTTTTTCGAAGGATTTCGAGGCCACTCATCCTTCCATTCGCCTGAAATGGGTCATTCTGCCGGAAAGCACCCTGCGCCAGCGCGTCACGACGGATGTGGCCATTCGCGGCGGACAATATGACGTCTTCACCATCGGTCCCTACGAGGTTCCGGTCTGGGCCAAACGGAACTGGCTGACGCCTCTCAACGATCTGGGCCGCGAATATAATGCGGACGACCTGATCGGACCGATACGGTCGGCGCTGACATATAATGGCGCGCTGTATGCAGCCCCTTTCAACGGGGAAAGCGCGATCACCATGTATCGCAAGGATCTGTTTCAGAAGGCGGGCATCACCATGCCGGCCACTCCGTCGTGGACATTCCTGATTCAGGCGGCAGCGAAAATCCACCGGCCAGAGCAGGGCGTTTACGGCCTGTGCCTGCGGGGCAAGGCCGGCTGGGGCGAAAACATGGCGCTGATCGTGTCCATGGCCAATTCCTTCGGCGCCCGCCTTTTCGACAAGCACTGGCAGCCGCAGTTCAACACCCCGGAATGGCGCAACGCCGTCACGACATATGTCGATGCGCTGCGGAAATACGGCCCCTCGGGCGCAGCAGCCAACGGATTTAACGACAATATCGCGCTGTTCGCTCAGGGCAAATGCGGCATATGGTTCGATGCCACTGTGGCCGCGCCCTTCCTGAGCGATCCCAAGACCTCGACCGTTTCGTCCAAGGTGGGCTTCGCCCCGCCGCCGGATCAGGGGCTTGGGCGGCACTCCGGCTGGCTTTGGACATGGGCGTTCGCAATCCCCGCCACGTCCCGCAAGACCGCCGCCGCCAAGGAGTTCATCCGCTGGGCGGCAGGCCCGCCCTATATCAATCTCGTCGCTCATCGGCTGGGGTGGCTTGCCGTGCCGCCGGGCACCCGCAAATCGCTCTACACCAACCCGGATTATCGCCGGGTGGCGCCCTTCGCGGACATATCCCTCAACGCGATCAAGTCCGTCGACACATCGTCGCCCACCGTCAAGCCGGTGCCCTATGTCGGCGCTCAATATGCGGCGATTCCCGAATTTCCGGGCATCGGAACGGAAGTAGGTCAACAATTTTCCGCGGCGGTGGCGGGCCAGATTTCGCCCGACGAAGCGCTGGCGGAAGCTCAGGCGGCAGCGAAACGCCAGATGGCCGCAGCAGGATATTATAAATGACCGCCTCCACCGTTTCGGGCAGCCCCGGCCGCTCCCACCTGCGGCTGTCAGGCCGCCTGCTCGTCGCACCGGCGCTCATCATGCTGCTGGTGACGTCGATCCTGCCATTCATCGTCACTGTCCGGTTTTCGCTCATCGACTACAGGCTGTTGGGACCGAAGGAGCATGTCTTCATCGGGCTTACCAACTATACGAGGCTGCTGACGGACCCCGCTTTTCTTCCGGCGCTCGGCAACAGCCTGCTGCTGATCGCTCAGGTTCTGGCGATCAGCATCGGTCTTGGCCTTGGCATCGCCCTGTTGCTTGAGCGCGTCGTGGTCGGGCGCGGGTTGCTGCGCATTCTTGTGGTTTCGCCATTTTTCGTTATGCCCCCGGTTGCCGCGCTGTTGTGGAAAAATCTGCTGATGGCGCCCGTTTCGGGATTTTTCGCCTGGATCGCATCCCTCTTTGGCCTGCAAGCCTTCGACTGGTTCGCGCGCGCGCCGCTCAGTTCCATCGCGCTGATCGTCGCGTGGCAGTGGCTGCCATTCGCCTGCCTGATCCTGCTGACGTCCCTGCAATCCTTCGACCGGGAGCAGCGCGAGGCAGCAGAACTCGACGGGGCGTCGCCCTTTGCCATTTTCCGTTATCTCGTCCTTCCCTATCTGGCCCGGCCCATCGCCATCGTCGTGATGATGGAAACGATATTCCTGCTGAGCGTGTTCGCCGAAATATTCGTGACGACCGGCGGCGGACGGGCAAGCAGCAACCTCGCGTTTCTCGTCTATTCGCAGGTCATGTTCCAATATGACATTGGCGCGGCGTCCGCCGCCGGTCTGGTGGCCGTGCTCTTCGCCAATATCCTCGCCTATTTCCTCGTAAGGGCGGTCGGCCGCTCACTGGATGCCTGATGCGCCGTCCCCGCTCTACCATAGCCTTCACAATTCTCGCCTGGTGCTGCGCGCTCGCGATCGCGTTCCCGCTGCTCTGGACGCTGTTGACCAGCTTCAAGTCGGAGCTGGAAGCCATCAGCTTCCCGCCGAAATTCCTCCATTTTTCTTGGACGCTGGCGAATTATCGCGATGTCCTGAGCGAGGGCGACTATCCCACCGCCCTCTATAACTCTCTGGCGATATCCATCGGGTCGTCCGCTTTCGCACTGATGCTGGCGGTTCCGGCGGCATGGGCCATGGCGTTCGCGCCGTCCCGGCACACGCGCTTTCTCATGCTGTGGATGCTGTCGACGAAGATGCTGCCGCCCGTGGGCGCGCTGATCCCCATTTTCCTTTTCTATCGGGACTGGGGTCTGCTCGACACGCAGCTTGGCGTCATCGTCCTTCTCACCGTCGGAAATCTTCCGATCGCGGTGTGGATGCTCTATTCGAACTTCAAGGAAGTGCCGGTCGAAATATTGGAGGCGGGCCGCATGGACGGCGCGTCGCTCTGGCAGGAAATCCTCGTCATTCTGACCCCGCTGGCGTTGCCCGGCCTTGCCTCCACTTTCTTCCTGATCTTCACCCTTGCGTGGAATGAGTCCTTCTGGACATTGAACGTCACCAGCACGGAAGCAGCGCCGCTCACGGCGTTCATCTCTTCCTTTTCCAGTCCGCAGGGACTTTTTTGGGCCAAACTTTCCGCGGCTTCGATGCTGTCGATCGCACCGGTCGTCGTCATCGGCTGGCTGTGCCAGCGCCAGCTCGTTCGCGGCCTCACCTTTGGAGCAGTCAAATAATGACCGGGAATTTCTGTCGATGAGCACCATCGTCCTGGAAGGCGTCAGCAAGCGCTTCGGGGATTATCTCGCCACCGGCGATATTGACCTCGTCATACCCAGCGGCCAGTTCACGGTTTTCGTGGGACCGTCCGGATGCGGCAAGACGACGCTGCTTCGGCTGATCGCCGGGCTGGAGGATATGGATGAGGGCCGCCTCCTGATCGACGGGACGGACATGGCGCGCACACCGCCTTCGGGCCGCGGTCTCGCCATGGTGTTCCAGTCCTACGCGCTCTATCCGCATATGACCGTGCGGGGGAATCTCGGCTTCGCGTTGAAGATCGCGCGGCAACCGGCTGGCGAAATCGCCAGCCAGGTCGAGTCTGTCGCCAGGATGCTGAATCTCGACGCGTTGCTCGACCGCAAGCCTGCCGAACTATCCGGCGGGCAGCGGCAGCGCGTGGCGATCGGGCGGGCGCTGGTTCGCCAGCCCAAGGCGTTTCTCTTCGACGAACCCCTCTCCAACCTCGACGCCGCGCTTCGGGGCCAGATGCGGTTCGAGATCCGGCGTCTGCAGCAGGAACTCGGCATCACCGCCATCTATGTGACGCACGATCAGGCCGAGGCCATGACGATGGCGGATCAGATCGTCGTTTTCCGGAACGGCCGGATCGAGCAGAAGGGCACGCCGCTGGAGATCTATCGTCGCCCCGCCAACAAATTCGTCGCAGGCTTCATCGGGTCGCCGCAGATGAATTTCCTGAACGGGATGTATGCCGATCACTATCATGCGACCACCATCGGCATCCGTCCGGAGCATCTGAAGCTCGATCCGGACGGGAGCCTGAAAGGCGCGGTGCGCACCGTCGAACATCTGGGGAATGAGGCGCTTCTGCATGTCCAGTTGCAGGACGGATCAATGCTGACCGCGCGGTGTTCCGAGGATGTCGCGGTCCCGGCGGACGGCGACATCGCATTCGCCACGGATCGTTCGTCGGTCTATCGCTTCGATCCTGACGGACGGACGCTTCCCGAAGCGGCCTGACCGGATGGAGTGCGACCGCGTCGGCTCCCGCGAATTGCGTGTGCGGGACGGTGACATCGGCGTCAATCCGTCGACGGCATGAAATGGGCGATAGGTGATGGAATCAGGGACAGAACTGTTCGGCGGCATAGAGGCGGGCGGGACCAAATTCGTCTGCGGCGTGGCGGACGCAGACGGGACAATGCTGCAACAGGTCAGGATTCCGACGACATCTCCGGAAGAAACGCTGCAGGCCGCGGCGGACTTCTTTACGGACGCCACCCGCGACCGTCCGCTGGCGGCTCTCTCTATCGGCAGCTTCGGCCCGCTGTCGCTTAAACGCGAAGCCTCTGATTTCGGGCACATCACCAACACGCCCAAGCCCGGATGGAGCGATGTCGATCTCGTCGGATATTTCCGTCGCTTCGGGGTTCCCATCGCCATTGATACGGACGTCAACGCGGCTGCCGTCGGCGAACGGCTTTTCGGCAACGGGCGCGGGCTGGACACATTCTGCTATGTGACGATCGGCACTGGGGTCGGCGTGGGCATGATTGTGGGCGGCTCGCCCCATGGCGGCGCCAATCACCCGGAGGCCGGTCATATCCTCGTGCCCGGAGCGCCGGGTGACGATGATTTCAGGGGCATATGCCCGTTCCACGGCAATTGCCTTGAGGGCGTGGCGAGCGGGCCTGCCATCCGGGCGCGCTGGGGGGTCGATGGGGCCGAACTCCCCGACGCGCATCAGGCATGGACAGTTGAGGCGGACTATATCGCATCCCTCTGCGTGAACCTCACCTATATCATGCGGCCGGACCGGATCATATTGGGCGGAGGGGTCATGCAGCGGCCTCACCTCTATGATCTCGTCCGCGAAGCGCTGGCGCAGAAGCTCGCAGGATATGATGCGAGCGTGCAGCGGCTCGACTTCGAAACCTATATCGCGCCTCCCGGCGCCGGACCGTCCGCAGGCCTCTGGGGCGCGACCGCGACATCCTATCGGCTGATCACCGGGGAATGGCCGTCCGGCTGGTCCGCGAACGACACCGATGCCGGCAATCCCCGGCGAACAGCGCTTTGAGCGAGGCCATGATGAAGAGTTCAGATGGCGGCGATACGCCTCCGGCAGCGGGCTATACCGACGAAATGCGAAAGGCGCTGGACCATCTGGCGACGCTGGGGCCGGAACCCTACGACTTCACTTACCCGCCCGATGACGACATACGCCGGGTCGATGCCGAACGGGTGTCGATCTGGAATATGGACCTGCCCGAAGTGGCCTCCATCCGCCATCTGATATTGCCGGGCGACGCCGCGATAGGCGCGGCCGATTGCGAAGCGGCTGTCTACACGCCGGAAGATGCGGGCGAAGGGCTGATATTTTTCGTCCATGGCGGCGGATGGGCATTTCAGAACCTCCAGACTTATGACCGGTTCATGCGCGTCCTGTGCAATGAAGCCCGGACCGTAGTCGTCGGCGTTCACTATCGGCTCGCTCCCGAACATCCCTATCCCGCAGCGCTTCATGACGTTGTATCGGCGTTTCGATATGTGCTGGGCCATCGTGACGGGCTGGGCCTTCCCGGTGGGCCGGTCGTCATTGCCGGAGACTCTGCGGGTGGCAATCTGGCGTTGGCCACGCTGCTCCATGAGCAGGCCGCGGGACGGGAAATGCCGGTCGGCGGGCTGTTGATCTACGGCGTGTTCGGCGCTGATTTCGAGACGCCGAGCTATCGCGAGCATGCGGACGGGCATGGCCTGACCAGATTTCATATGCAGCAATTCTGGGACTGGTATGTCCCGAATGTCGCAGACCGCAGCAATCCGGTTGCAGCGCCCCTTCAGGCGACGGACGCGCAGTTGCGCATATTGCCGCCACTGTTTCTGGTGGTTGCGGAATATGATCCGCTGGCTTCCGACACGCTTCACCTGAAGCAGCGCCTCGACGGGCTTGGCCGTTCGGACATATTGTGGAGCGAGCGGGGCGTGATCCACGGCTTCGTTCAGATGACGGCGATGCTCGAATCCGCACGGCGCGTGATGCGGGAGGCTGCAGAGGCTGCCCGGCGTTTTATGGCAGGACAATAGCGGCACGGCGTCGCCGGGCGCGGAACGACCGGGACGGGCCGTATAAGGCGCATATGAGCCGAAACCGGCTTTGGACGGAATGGCGCCCCGCGCCGGATAAACATAACGAATACGTATCGCCGTTTATACTACCATAACGCCGTCCGAAGACGCCGGGAGCCGCCTTTCGCCGAAGTCAAAGACACCAAGCGCTACCCGACGACCTGGCTGCGCAGGCCCGGTCGGCCGACTGCTAACTAAATGGGCAGGAGAGTGAGCAGCCTCTTGGAGCGGTTAGCGGCAACCGCGAACAGTGCTGCAGCGCCTGGTACGCTCGAAGAAACTGGCAGCCGCATCGTTAAGTTGGCGATACGGATGCGCGCGGCAATAGGCCAATAGATCAAGTGCGATCCCTTCTGGCCCAGAAAACGGACGATGGTACGCATTCGTCGCGGCCGTGCGACCAGTGAGATAGCCCAACACCCATTGGAGAGACGCTGGGTCGGACAGGCCATCTGGGCCAGCCTGCCGGACAAAGGCGGCGCATGTTCCTGCACCCGCGCCGGTCACATGCGGCTGCGCGATTAGACCGTTGGTCGACAGGGTCGCTGGCGAGGCACCTATTGCGAGCACCATGACTAAGTATCTCATTTTCTGCCCTTTCCAGCCGCACGACTGCGATTTTCAACGACTTCATAGCGATTTCGCTTTCTATTGACAAATATTTTGTCATTATAGTGCCGTCGAGTCGCTTCGGGATTCGGGGAGGTCAGGAATGTCATTCAACAAACCAGACGCGTATGCGGTTGACCGCAGAGAGGCTGCCTTGCCTCAGGCGCCGCCGCAGCGCCTGCGCCGGTTCAGTCGGGTGGCGACCTTGGCGCTAGCCCTTTGCATAGCTGGCGTCGGCACGACGGTTGCGCTGGCCAATCCCTCGCTGGGGGAGGCTGTCGCCGCTGCGCAGACAGGCGACGCCCGCGCGCAGTACATGGCGGGCATGATGTATCTATTCGGCCAGGGGACGCGCCGGGATATTCCCGAGGGCGCGCGCTGGTTGCAGAAAAGCGGGGAGGCTGGCCTGCCGCAGGCGATGGTGTCCCTCGCCGGTCTATATGATGTCGGTGTGGGCGTGCCCTTCGACCCAGCGCGCGCCGTTCAGTTGCGACAGCAAGCGGCACGGGCCGGCTATGCCATGGCGCGTAGCCAATTGGACGTCGATGCCCGATTGCCTGGAACGCGCGACTATCGGCGGGCCAGCGTCCTGACGGATCTCAAGCTCTATGCCGCGGCGGTGCCCTATGCGCGCCGGTCGGCAGCAGCTGGCAGTCTCGAAGGCCAAGAATTGCTGGGGCGCGCCTATCATCTTGGCCTGGGGGTCGGCATCGACAAGGTGGCCGCGTTCAAACTGTATGAACAGGCCGCTACCGGAGGCCTTGTCCAGGCCATGCGGGACGTCGCATTCATGTACCAGTTCGGCGAGGGCGTGCGCCCCGACCGCGCCAGGGCGCTTGCCTATTATGACAAAGCGGCCGCGAAAGGCAGCACAATCGCGCGGTGGGAAGCGGCCAACCTGCGCGCTGGCGGCAACGGAACGCAGCGAGGCGGCAGCGGTGGTTCAGGCGATCCTTATGCCGCTGCGCAGAGCCAAAGATGCGATGGTGCAGGCGGTCGCTGGCAAAATGGCCAATGCGTCGTCGACGGCAACGGCAACACGATCAATCCATAGGCGTCGAGCCACGCAGCAGGAGGAGGGGATCATGCAATATCGTTTTGGGACGCTGCTGTTACTGGCTGCGCTACTCGGTGGAACATCTTCGGCAATGGCGCAGACGGCCGACGAGGCCCGTGCCATAGCCGAAAAAATCAAGGCCATGGCCGCCGCGCCGGCATCACCCAATGGCCAACCGATGGAAGCCGTCTGGGACCGCGCGCCGGACGCTCCTGACGCAGGTGCCGATGCAAGACCCTATTTCGTCTCGCGTTGGGGCGGCATCGTCATACGCGGCAGGCCCAATGGCGGATTGGTCGACAGAGCCCTCACCGCGCGACATTGCGGGGCGAGCGACAATCCGGCGACCGACATCATATTCATCGGCGAGGCCCCGCCCAATATCTGCGAGGGCGTGACCGTGGTTGCGGCCAATAAAACTATTTCGCTGGAGTCGCCGGTCACGATCAAGGGGCACGAAAGCCAATATGTAAAATTGGGCACGCCCAGCGGATGGTTTGTGCTTGAATTCTTGCAGAAAATTGACGGTGTCACTCATTCCGGACTGCCCCCCGCAAGTGGTGACGCAGCCTCGGAATGGGGAACATCCTCATTGGGCGCATTTTACCGCAATGAAGATGGCAAGCACATCTTCTATGCCCCCGGCGAGACCGTGAAACTGGTCGAGGACTACAGTTTCGTTGTCGAACCGATCATGGATGTCGACGAAATATCAGCCAAGGCGGGAGCCGCGGTCATGGACAAGATCGCGAACAATATGCCTACCGATCCAACGCTTGCCAGTATCGGACAGCCAAAGCCCAAAACACCATGGGACTGGGCTTTTCTGCTGGTTTTCGGCCTGCCGCTTGCCATCATCGCCGGGCTGATATTTCGCATTCGGCGGTTCCGACGCCGTCGAGCGATTGCGGTGCCCGCAACGGGCGGTCTGCCGCCCACCATGGTTGTTGAACCCGCCGATATTCCCATCGGGATGAACTATGCCGACACGGTTGCCAAAGCCGGTCCCGCTTCGGGCGCAACACCGACAGATGGTCGTCCCAGGCAACCCGCCGGCCAGCCGCCAGACCACCTGCAAGCCTGGCGCGCCCTGCCCCCTGGCCAGCGCAAGAGCATTATCGGTGGTGCTGTGGTGCTGGCGCTGTTCGCGCTGTTCGTGATCCTGCGCCCCACCAACTTCGGCGGAGCCACCGAAACGGAAACCTTGCGCCGTGCGGTAACCGATGGCGCATGGGCACTGCACGAGGAATCGCTGGATGGCCAGCCCCAGAAACCGGACGAGGACGCCCGCATCACCTCGCCCGCGTGGAATCACCTCACCCGTTTCACGAGCGATCGGCCGGGCAGGGTGAAGGTTTTCCTCGACACATTCGTGGCCCCGACCGACGCGACCAATGCGCTGGACGGCATGCACGATGGCAAACCCGCTCAACAACTGCTGATCCCGCCGGACAGCGGGACCGCGACACCGTTTGCCGAGCCGATGGCCATGCCCGGCATACCGGCGCGCGATTTCGAATGTCGGAGGACCGCCGCCTATCTGTCATGCATGACGCAGGTTCCGCAGACCACCATCCTGCTGTCGGTGCGCGTGCCCATCACCGGGTATTCCGATCCGTCCGGCGCCGATCCCTACAAGGCGCAGGTGGTGGCAGAAGCCCAAGGCGCGATCACGCAACTCAAAGATCTAGGGATCGGCGGCGAACAAACGGGCGGCGACAAGAAATGATGGGAAGACTGACATCTGCTGCCGGCAAGCTGCTGCTAACAGCCTATCTGGCGATGGCCTTGCTCGTTGGCATCGAAAAGCATCGGGCCGATGGCACCCCCGGCTATGGCGCGGTCACCACCATGGTCGAAGGGGCAGCATGGCCGATCACTCTGCTTGTCATGTGGATACGCAAAGAATGAAGCTCAGCTTGCGCAACAATGTCGTCGGCCTTTCGGTTGAAACGCCCGAGGAACAGGCGATCTGCGCCTTGCTGGGCGCGGCAGATGGCCATGTCTTCCAACTCCACGCCGCGAGCGATCGGGGCATGGCGTTCAGCGAAATCGGCCCGGAAGATGATGCCCGGCGCGCGCCGCTCAATATCGTGCACAGCATTGAGTCGCGTTTCGCGCCGATCTCCAATCTCGCGCATACGCCCTTTGAGTTTGGGGGTGAGCGCTATGCTAGCATTGAAGGCTTCTGGCAGGGATTGAAGCAGCCTGGCCCCGCAGAACGCCGGACCATGGCCAAGTTGTGGGGCGCCGAGGCCAAGAGGCGTGGCGGCGCCATCGATCAGCCGGCCGAGTTCGCCTATGACGGAGCAACCATCGCGGCCGGTTGCCCTGAGCATTGGGCGCTGATGCGCGCGGCCTGCGAGGCCAAGTTCACCCAGCATGACGAGGCACGCATTGCGCTGCTGGCAACGGGAGAACGCTGGCTCACGCACAAGGTGCGCCGGGACAGCCGCACGATCCCCGGCGCGATCTTGGCCGACATTTGGATGCGCATCCGTGCCCGCCTCAGGGAACCGGCATCGGCGCCGCGATGACCGGTCTCAAATTCGATGATCTGGTCGCCGTCACCGGGACCACGCCGCGACAGATCCGCTATCTGATCGCCGAAGGATTCGTGCCGCCGCCAACCGGTGGGCGAACCTATGCAACCTACAGTGATGTCCATGTCACCGCGATCCGCCGCTATGACCGGCTGCGCGGTCTTGGCTTTCCGCCTGCCGCTATCCGCCTGCTGCTTCAGGCGCGTGAAGGCATTCCCGTGCCGGTCGCAAATGGTGTCACGCTGGTGATCGCGCCTGACCTGATCGGTGCGGGTGGAGATGTTGCCAAGATTGCTGCCAAAGCCGCCGCGAAGATCGAGGAACTCTTGGCGAAGGAGGCGCCCGATGAGTGCAAGCACGCTGCTGGTTGATCCGCTCGCCGCACTCTTTCGAAACGGACTGGTCGGGTTGCCGCCGCTGGTACTGGATGAGACGAAGATCGAGATTCAGATGGTGGTGCCGCTGGCGCATATCTCGACCGTCCGTCGATTTATAAATTCGAGCGACGGATTGGTTGAAGCGGTCCTGACATTGCCTCCACTTGCACCGCACGAAATCCTCCATCGCCTTATCGTCCGCATCAATGGCGCCGAATATCACGCCGCTCCGCAACCTGCCCGGCGCGCACGACGAGCACATGATGCGGCTGTCGCCGAGGGTCGGCGTGCAATTCTCTATGAGCTGCTGGAGCATGACGTTCCCATGATTTCGATTGCGGGGATCGAATCAGGCGCGCAGGTCGAGATTCTGACCTGGAGCATAAGGCCGCTCGCCCGACCCGAAGAAAATAGAGCGACATTGCTCATCCACCTCAGCGCCGCATCACAAGCCGCGCTGTTTCGCCTCGCCGACGCCGACGCTGCCGTCACCACACCGGAACGCCATTCCGCGAGTCTGATTGTCAGCGCGGAAGCGCTGCGTGTTACGATTTCCGGGCAGCTCTATCCGGATCGGGAACTCACCGCGAACGAGCTGATCGGCGTCGAATGCTCGACACCGATCTTCCTGGAAATCACTGCGCTCGAAGGTGGCTCGCTCGATCATAGCGAATGGCAAGTCGGCCAGCCCGGCGGCTGGGAAGTAACGTCGCAACGCGGCATCGAAACCTTCCGGCACCCAGGCAATCCCGAAGGCAGCGTGATCAGCGGCCGCAATGACTGGATTTTCGGCATCACGCAGACATCCGCTGGCGAAATTCGCGTAACGGCGCCGCTACCGAGCGATGGGACAGTTGCGCCGGGTCACCACGGCATGTGGGGGATCGCTCCCAATGCCCGAGGGATGCGCGCTTTCGCCGCCGCTGGATTTGTCGAAGCGGCTACGCCTCAAACGCCGGCCGCCGTTCTGCTGGCCGCCAATGTTCTGAGCCGCCACACCAGTCTGGCGTTCATCGGACCGGAAGGCGAGCTTCCCGACGAAATCTCGACGTTGCGGAAGCTGGCTCTCGCCGGGATGGAGGCAGTCGACTTCGGGAGCGAGCCGCTGAGTCCAGTTGCGCTCGAGCCGTTCCCTGATGTGAGCCCTGCGCGAAATGCTCCCACGCTTCCCTCCAAGGACGAGTATATTAAACCCGGCGCTAGGCCGCCGCGCGGCTGGCTGAAGTGGGTTCCGGCGGTCCTGACCCTTCTGGGGATAGTCGCCGCATTTCAGTTTATCGACGTCCCGCTACCGCCAAAGCTCATAGCCTTTGTCGGTTTGATGCTGTTGGGTGCGATACCTTTCCTGCCCCGCGAGGGATCGCTCGCCTGGCGACGGCTGCCGTTTCTGCTCGTGCTGCCATTGCCATGGATCGCCGCAATCGTCGCCGGGCCGCTCGGAGACGACCTCACTTACGGCTTTATGCCAATCCCGAACTGGATGATCCCCGTGCAAGGTGGCTTGCTCGCAGCGTCGGCGGTCTTGCCGTTTCTTCTGATGCCCATCATGCGCGATGCGCGCCGTTTCACTGCGGTCCTCGGTGTTCTCAACTTCGCGCTGACTTTCTTCGTGACATCGGCTGGCATCCTTCTTCTCACTCCGGGATCGTAGAGAGATGGTGTGCACCATGCTCCTTAGCTCGTCCCCGTAATGTCGTTCGACATTCGGCAGCTTCGCTATGCTATCGCGGCTGCGGATCACGGCAGCTTCTACCGTGCAGCCCGCGCGCTCGACATCGAGCAATCCACGCTCAGCCGTGTCATCAAGAAACTGGAGCGCTCGATCGGGATGCCGATCTTCGAGCGTTCGCGCGCAGGCGTCACGATGACACTCGCCGGCAATGCCTTCGTTCGCGGCGCAAAGCCGATGGTAGCGACGGCTGACAAGCTCGTGGTGATGATGCGCGCGGCCGGCGAGGGCCGTGCGGGCGGCCTCATACTCGGACACAATAGCTCGGTCTCGGCCGGTAATCTCCGAGCGACGACGATGGGCTGGCGCGACGCGCATCCCGACGTTGAAGTCGGGTGCGTGGAAGCTGACCGCAGCGTCCTGCTCGCCGGGCTGGACACCGGCGAGATCGACATCGCGATCTTGATGGGCGCGACCAGCCATGACGGCTTCCGGTGCGAGCCGCTGTGGAGCGAGCGGATGCTCGCGGCGCTGCCGGAGACGCACCCGCTGGCGGAACGGGACGTCGTTCATTGGACCGATTTGCGCGGAGAGCGCTTCTACCTGCCCGCCGCCGATCCGGGCGCGGAGATGCGAGACATGCTGCTGGGGCGACTGGCCGTGTCCGGCGCCACCCCGGACATACAGATGCACCGGTGCAGTCGCGAGACGATCCTGAGCATTCTCGGCGGCGGCTCGGCGGTCAGCATCGTTTGCGAAGGCTCCACCGGGGCGCGCTACCCGGATCTCGTCTATCGCCCGATTCACGGTGAGCAAGGTCCGGCGCTTGCCGGTTATGCAGGATATTGGCGAGACAAAAATCGCAACCCGGCCCTCCGACGATTTCTCGGTTTCATCAAGACACGCTACGCGCTCTCTTTTGATTTCGCACCACGATTCCAGTAGAATAACACTATAATTCTCGGAGTTATCCGCCATGTTTCGGGGAAAGACACTCATCATCGTGCTAGTGACTTTGGTCGTCGGCTTCATGGGCGGATTTATCCTTCGCCCGGTCATCATGCCGTCGCCGAACACGACTGTCGCTGTCAACCCGACGCCTACGCCGGCCTCGGCGACTCAGGCGCGAGGCACCCAGTATTTCGAGGCGAACATCGAAGAAGCCCGTGAGGTCGTCGCAGGATGTCGCGACGGCTCAGTGCGCGGCGGTGAATGCGCGAACGCCAACGAAGCGCTAATCAAGGTCGATGCCGCGGAGCGTCGCAAGCGTTTCCTCGGGAACTGAGCGCGCCTGCGCAGTCAATCCTTCGCGCCGCGCCGCCCACGCACAAACCCCCGATCGCTCGCCATGAATCGGCTGAGCATCGGCGCGACCAGCTTCTCCGGCGATACGGCTTCACCGCCCGTCTCCGCCGCCAGCGCAGCCGAGTAAGCGGCAAGATCGCGGTGGACGGCGGCGGGCAACTCCACCGTCAGCTTGACAGGCCGGTCGTCGGCCAGCGGCCCCAGCTTCAATTTCGTCATCGCGTCGATCCGATTGGTTCGAGCACCAAGTCGCGCGTTATGACCACGCGAAGAGGATGCCCCGGCCGGATTGTAAGCGTCGGCTGCACGTTGAGCTGCCGACGCACGATCTGCTGGCCGGTCTGGTTGATGGTGTCCTGCGATCCCCGGCGCAGCGCGCGGGTCAAGTCGTCCTCGGTGTCGGCGCCCAACTCGGCGCCGACACCGAGCAGGGTCGAAACGGCCGCTGCCTTGAGCAGATTGCCCCAATGCTGATTCACGCGGTCCTGTAGCCCCGCGAACCCTGCGCCATCTGCGCCGGGCTGGTGCTCGAGAACGATCGAGCGGCCGTCCGGCAATATCAGCCGATCCCACGCGAGCAAAACACGGGTCTGCCCGGCCGCGATCTCGCTGTCATATTCGCCGATCAGCCGCGCACCTTGCGGGATGAGCAGGATGCGCCCGGTGGGGCTGTCATAGACGTTGGCGGTCACCTGGGCGGTGATCTGGCCGGGCAAGTCCGAACGGACGCCGGTGATGAGCGCAGCCGGGATGATGCTGCCGGCCTGCACGATGTTAGGCGATGCCGGCCCCGCCAGCCGCTCGACGCTGACCGTGCGCTGGTTGGCGGCCTGCGCCATGAAGGCGCGCTTGCCGGCCTGATCCCCTTGCGCTGATTGCTGCGCGGGCTCCTGCCCGGGCGGCGCTGGCAAGCCCGGCACTGAGGCAGGCTCCGCGCCCGCACGCGCGCCGCCGCTGCCGAGGAAGACCGAGCTGCTGCGGGCCGCCTCGCGCTCCTGAGCAGCACGCTGCCGGGCCGCCTCCGCAGCCTGAGCGCGCGGATCGGGCGGGCCTGGCTGCGCGCCGATCGGCGGCGCGGTGACATCCTCGCCGCGCTGCTGTGCCGACACGATCGGACGGCCGAGGTCGCCGGGAAGCGGTGGGCCGAGCCGGGGCGCTTGAGCGTAGTCGCGTGGCCCGGACGTGATCGCGTCGGAGGTGGCGCGGCTATCGGTGTTGTAGAGTTCCTGCGCTGCCCTCTCGCCCGCTGGCCGCAGCGCATAGATCAGCGAACCGCCGATGCCGAGTCCGGCGACGACGCCGACGACGGCGAGCGCCTTACGGGAGAGCCGCATGACGCGGGGCGTATCGCCGCGAAGCTGGAACGCGGCCGGATCAGGGCGAGCCGACTGCGGGGCGGGCCGCTCCTCTGCGGGCGAGTCGTGGCTGCCGGTCACGGCCGCGCCCTCCGTCCGTCATCGCGCACGATGCGGACGCCCTGTTCGCTGCGACGGTCGCCCAGGCGCAGCTCGGCGGCGGCGAACAGGCGATCGACCACCATGTAGCGGCCTTGGACACGGTAGTTGACCAGCTCGGCGTCGCCGGCCGCGCCGGTCACGAACAGCGGCGGCATCTCGCCCTGCGAGATCCCGGTCGGAAACTCGATGAATACCTGTCGGCCATCGTCGAACGCGCGAACAGGCTTCCACGCCGCGCGACCGCCTTCGATCCGGTAGCGGAAATTGAGCGCGGACACGTCCACGCCTCTCGCGATCGGCGCGGCGGCGGCTGCTGCGGCATTGCCGCCGCGCAGCGCGATGAGCTGGTCTTGCGGATAGGTCCACGACACTGACGCCATATAGGTCGAGGCCGTCGCCCGCAGCTCCACATGGTAGGTGCGGCGGTCGGTGTTTATGACGAGGTTCGTGGCGAGGTCGGGCCGGGTGGGCTTCACCAGGATATGGACGCGCACCGTAGGGCCGCTGCCGCTGATGGTGTCGCCGATGATCCAGCGCACCGTGTCGCCGGCCGCGACCGGCCCCGGCCCCACGAGCTGTTCGCCCTCTTGCAACGAGATGTCCGTTACCTGACCGGGAGCGGCATAGACCTGATAGAGCGCGCCGTCTGTCCACGGATATTGCTGAATGGCGTTGAGGAAGCCGTCGCGCACGGGCTGGATGCGCGCGGCGTTGTTGGCAGCGCCGACACTGCGGCGCGGATCGGCAGGCTCCGGCGGTCGCGGGCTCTCCGTCACCGGCTTCAACTGGCCGGGCAGCGGCAACGGCTCGGGAATCGTCACGATCTCGACAGCGCGCGGCGGTTCTGCCGCTGGCGTCGCGACGATCACCGGCGGCGGATCGTCCAAAGCGATTGCGGGCGGCCGGGCCGATGTGGTGGCGCAGCCGGCGAGCGCGGAAGCAGAAATGAACAGCGCGGCCGTGGCGGCGCGGCGGATGGGTATGCCGGTCATTGCGACAGCTCCTTCGACCAGTTGAGGGCGTTGACGAAGACGCCGAGTGGATTCTTGCGCAGCGCGTCGGGCGTGCGCGGCGGCTGGACGACGATGGTGAGGATCGCCGACCAGCGTTCGGTGGCAGCAAGGCTGCCGTCCTGATAGCGGCGCTCGATCCAGGCGACGCGGAAGCTGTCGGGTGATGCCCGGATGACGCTCGACACTTCCACCGCGACCTGCACCCGCCCGACGTCGGCGAACGGATCGTTGGCCCGCGCATAGTCGTTGAGCGCGAGCGCGCCGCGATCCGTCGTGAAGTCGTAGGCCCTGAGCCAGTTCTGACGGACGATCACCGGATCGGCCGGGATCGCGCGGACCTGCTCGATGAAGCGGGCGAGATGGAACGCGACCTGCGGGTCGGTGGGACGGTAGCCGGCCTCGGCCGGCGCGACCGCTTGGGCTTCACCGAGCCGATCGATCTGCACGACCCAGGGGACGATATGGCCGCGCGTCGATTGCCAGACCAGGCCGCCAGCCAGACCGCCCGAGAGGGCCAGCGTGCCGAAGAAGGCGAGCCGCCAGTTCTTCGCCTGCACACGCGCCGAGCCGATGCGGTCGTCCCACGCCTGCGCCGCGCGCTGATAGGGTGTGGCCGGCTCGGGCGTCTGGCCGTAGCGGATGCTCGGTCGCTTGAACATGGATCAATCCTTCTGGCTGGTGTCGACGGACGCGCCGCTGCCGCCGCCATCGCCGGAGCGCAGCGTGTGGGCGGCGATGGTCGCGCCGTGGGTCATGGTCTGTCGGTTCTTCATCGCGGACGCCCAGGCGGGGGCGCCGGCCGGTGCGTCCGGCGACGGCGTGGAGCTGCCGCCCGAAATGGTCCCGCCGGTCGCGGTGACGGCGGCACGTCCGCCGGAACGGTAGCTATCCTTGAGCGAAGCTACTGCCTTGCGGAGCGGCGACATGGCTGCGCCGACGACGGCTTGGCCGACGCCGCCAGCGCCTCCAGCGACTGCGGCCGCGCCGGACTTGCCGGCCGAACCAAGCGCATAGGCGCTATTGGCGGCGCCCGAGGTGAAAGCGGCGCCTCGCGCGGCGCCGCCGACCGCGCCCGCCGCCGCGCCGACGCCGAGGCGGGCCGCAGCGGCGCCACCGGCCAGCGCGCCACCAGCTGCGAGCACGGTTCCCGCTGCGGCCCCTGCGCCAAGCGCCGGGCCGCCGGAGACGATGCCATTGGCGATCGACGGGCCGAAGATGCCGAGGCCGAGCAGGCAGAGCGAGGCAAGCGCGACCGCCATCGCGTCCTCGATGCTCGGCTGCGCGCCGCCGAATCCGGCGCGGAACTCGTCGAACAAGGTCGAGCCGATGCCGACGATGACGGCGAGCACCAGCACCTTGATTCCCGACGAGATCACCAGGCCAAGCACGCGCTCGGCCATGAAGGCGGTCTTGCCAAACAGGCCGAACGGAATCAGCACGAAGCCGCACAGCGTCGCCAGCTTGAACTCGATCAGCGTCACGAAAAGCTGGATCGCCAGAATGAAGAAGGCGAGGATGACCAGCAGCCAGGCAATCAGCAGCACCGCGATCTGGATGAAGTTCTCGAAGAACGCGACCCAGCCCATAAGGTCGGAGATCGACTGGAGGATGGGTTCGCCGGCCTCCAGCCCGACTTGCGCGACGCGGCCCGGCTGGAGCAGCTCGGCGGCGGTGAAGCCCGTGCCGGACGCTTTCAGTCCGAGCCCGGCGAAGCTCTCGAAGACGATGCGCGCCAGGCTGTTCCAGTTGCCGATGATGTAGGCGAAGACGCCGACGAACAGGGTCTTCTTGACGAGGCGCGCAATGATGTCGTCGCCTTCACCCCACGTCCAGAACAGCGCGGCCAGGGTCACGTCGATGACGATCAGGGTGGTGGCGATGAACGCCACCTCGCCGCCGAGCAGGCCAAACCCGCTGTCGATGTAGCGGGTGAAGACGTCCAGAAAGCGATCGACGACGCCGGTGCCGCCCATGTCAGTTCTCCTGTGCCGACGTATCGTCGGCGATGCGGGCAGCGGGTCGCGCGCCGGGCGCGAGGAACCGGCGACGGTTCTCGGCCCAGGCGCGCAGGCAATCGGGGTCGCTTGCCCCGGCCGCGCCGATCGACTGGCAGCGGCGCAGCTCGATCAGCAGCGGGTCCGTCGCCGAGGTGTCGGCGACGGCCGCCGACTCCGCGCGCGGGGGCTCGGGCGCACGGCTCATCTCGATCGCCGTCATTGTGATAGCGATGGCGACGAAGATGACCGCGCCGATGCGCGCGAGGAGCTTGCTGTCCATGACGATCAGTCGTGGAACATGCGGGCGTTGCCCGGCTGGTAGCCGGTGGACCGCGTCAGGAAGCGGCGGAGCCGTTCGCGGCTTTCGGCTTCGACGGCCGCGTTGCGCGCCGAGTCCAGCGCCTGCGCCCGGCCCTGCGCGGCAAGCAGCGCCGTCAGGTCCGCGAGCTGCTGCGATTGCAGCGCGAGAAGCTGGTTGCCCGCCTGCGCGGCCTGGAGCGCGCCCGTCGCCGACTGGCTCGACGTGACCAGGCCGTCCATCGTAGTGCGCGCGCCGTCGATATTGCCGACGACGCCGGCCTGAACGCGAAGCGCGTCCTCGAACGCGCCGACGCTATCCTCCCAACGCGCATTGGCGTTGGCGACCATTTGCGCGTGGGTGCCGGTGAGCGCCGCGCCCTTGTAGCGGCCGTTGAAGACCTGCTGGACGCTCTGCACATCGTAGGCGATGCGCTGCGCCTCGCCGAGAAGCTGCTGGGTGCGCTGCACTTGCTGCTGCAACTGCTGGAGCGAGTTGAACGGCAGCGACGCCAGATTGCGCGCCTCGTTGATGAGGCTGGTCGCCTGCTGCTGGATTTGCTGGATCTGGTTGTTGATCTGCTGGAGTGACCGAGCGGCCGTCAGCACGTTCTGCGCGTAATTGGTCGGGTCATAGACGATCCCGCCGAACTGAGCGTGCGCCGGCGTGGCGGCGGTGATGCCGATCATGCTCGACGTGGCGATGGCGCCAGCCAGCATGGCGCGGCGGAGGGTATTGGGTTTCATGGGGCCATGTCCTTCAAGGCAAGGGGGAGCTGGCCGGCATCTTCCCGGCGACCGGCCAGCGGATCGGGTTGGGGTTCGGGAAGAAGTTCGACCGCCCAGGCCAGGCCACGATGGCGCAGCCACTCGGCGGCGAAGCGCTCGCGGCCGTGGGTCTCGACCAGCTCGGCGATGCGGAGCTGATCGGTCTTGGAAGACGCGGCGGCGAAGGCCAGCGCGACCTCGCCCAGCCCCAGCTCGAACAGCCGGTTGCCGCGCCTCGACTGGCAGTAATAATCGCGCTTCGGCGTCGCCCGGCTCAGTATCTCGATTTGGCGGGCGTTGAGGCCGAACCGTTCGTAGATGGTCGCGATCTGCGGCTCGGCCGCGCGTTCGTTGGGAAGGAAGATGCGCGTCGGGCAGGACTCAATGATGGCCGGCGCGATGTCGCTGGTCTCGATGTCCGCGAGGCTCTGCGTGGCGAACACGACGCTTGCGTTCTTCTTGCGCAGCGTTTTCAGCCATTCGCGGAGTTGCGCGGCGAAGTCCGGGCTGTCGAGAACCAGCCAGCCCTCGTCGATGATGATGAGCGTTGGCGACCCGTCCAACCGGCCTTCGATCCGGTGGAACAGATAGGACAGGACAGCGGCGGCCGATCCGGCGCCGACCAAGCCCTCGGTCTCGAACGCCTGGACCGACGCCTCGCCGAGACGCTCGGCCTCTGCGTCAAGCAGCCGGCCCCACGGGCCGCCGAGGCAATAGGAGGCGAGCGCCTGCTTGAGCTGGTGGCTCTGGAGCAGCACCGAGAGCCCTGTCAGCGTGCGTTCCGGCACGGGCGCACTGGCAAGGGAGCCGAGCGCCGACCACAGATGCTCCTTGGCCTGCGGATCGACCGCGACGCCCTCGGACGCGAGGATCGCCGCCAGCCATTCGGCCGCCCAGGCGCGCTCGGCCGGATCGTCGATCCGTGCCAGCGGCTGGAGCTGCACGCCTTCGCCGGCCTCGTCGGCGAGCATCCCGCCGAGATCCTGCCAGTCACCGCCCATACCGATCGCCGCAGCGCGAATGCTACCGCCGAAGTCGAAGGCGAATACCTGGCCATTCTCGTAGCGGCGGAACTGCATCGCCATGAGGGCGAGTAGCACCGATTTGCCGGCGCCGGTCGGGCCGACGATCAGCGTGTGGCCGACGTCGCCGACGTGAAGGGAAAACCGGAACGGGGTCGAGCCTTCGGTCTTGCCGTAGAGCAAGGGGGGCGCACCGAAATGCTCGTCCCGTTCCGGCCCCGCCCATACTGCTGACAGGGGGATCAGGTGGGCGAGATTGATCGTGGAAATCGGGGGTTGGCGGACATTGGCGTAGGTGTGGCCGGGAAGACTCCCCAGCCATGCCTCAATGGCGTTCATGCCCTCGGGGATGACGGTGAAATCGCGGCCCTGGATAACCTTCTCGACCAGCCGCAGCTTCTCGGCTGCGATGGCGGGATCGCGGTCCCACACCGTCACCGTGGCGGTGACGTAGGCCATGCCGGCATAGTCGGCGCCTAGCTCCTGCAGGGCGGTGTCGGCGTCGGCGGCCTTGTTCGATGCGTCGCCGTCCATCAGGACCGACGTCTCGTTGGTCATCACCTCTTTCAGGATCGCCATGACGCTCTTGCGCTT
Source organism: Sphingobium amiense (assembly GCF_003967075.1). NCBI lineage: Bacteria > Pseudomonadati > Pseudomonadota > Alphaproteobacteria > Sphingomonadales > Sphingobiaceae > Sphingobium > Sphingobium amiense. Next base: position 821,680 of record NZ_AP018664.1, on the reverse strand, counting down.
GGCGAACCACTGGCGGCGGATGCGGCTCAGCAGCTTGGTCGCGTCGGTCTTGTCGAGCATGATCGCCCGCGTCGCCCAGCGATATTCAAAGGCAAGCCGGTTCAGCTCGTCGAGCAGGCCGGGAAAGGTCGCGCTCGGAAAGCCGATGATGGTGAGCGTGCGCAGATGATGGTCGCCCAACTTCGGTTCGAGCCCGCCGGTCAGCGGCTCGTCGGCAAGCAGCGCGTCCAAGTGCATCGGCGTTTCCGGCACGCGCACGCGCTGGCGGCGGGTCGAGACCGTGCTGTGCAGGTAGGTCAGCGTCTCGGCGTCATCGAGCCAGCGGACCTCGGGCACGAAGCCCTCGACCAGATTGAGCACGCGGTCGCTGCGATCGGTAAAGCCCTTGAGCAGTTCCCACGGATCGACGCCGGTCGTGGCCCGGCCCTCGTAGAGCCAACTTTCGGCGCGCGCGGCTTCCTCGGCCGGTGGCATCCACAACAGCGTCAGGAAGTAGCGGCTCTCGAAGTGCGCGCCTTCCTCACGGAACTGTTCGCGCCGCTCCAATTCAACTAGCGACGAGACCGGATCGGGGAAGTCGGAATCCGGATAGTCGAGCGCGGGCGTGCGCTGCGCCTCGACGAAGATCGCCCAGCCGGAGCCGAGCCGACGCAGCGAACTGTTCAACCGCGCGGTCGTCGCCACCAGCTCGGCCGGCGGCGCGCTGTCGAGATCGGGACCACGGAACCGGGCGGTGCGCTGGAACGACCCGTCCTTGTTGAGAACGACGCCTTCGCTGACCAAAGCCGCCCAAGGCAGGAAGTCGGGCAGGTTCGCAGCTTTGCTGCGATATTCGCGCAAGCTCATCATGGCTGCATCCATGTCGGGTAGCGGAGATGGCGCCGTGCCACGTCCACGAATTGCGGGTCGCGGCGTGCGGCCCAGACGGACAGCCCGTGGCCGATCGCCCAGATCACCAGGCCGGCGATCCACAGGCGCAGGCCGAGGCCGATCGCGCCCGCCAGCGTCCCGTTGACGATGGCGAGCGAGCGCGGGGCGCCGCCGAGCAAGATCTGCTCGGTCAGCGCCCGGTGAACAGGGGCGAGATAGCCCGCGATCGGGTCGCTATGATCGGCCGCGCCATTCATCCGATCAGCGCCCCGCCGCCGAACGAGAAGAAGCTGAGGAAGAACGAGCTGGCCGCGAATGCGATCGACAGGCCGAACACAATCTGGATCAGCCGGCGCGAGCCGCCCGACGTGTCGCCGAATGCCAGCGTCAGGCCGGTCACGATAATGATGATGACGGCGATGATTTTCGCGACCGGCCCCTCGATGCTTTCGAGGATCGACTGAAGCGGCGCTTCCCACGGCATCGACGAGCCGCCGGCGTAGGCCGGGGCGGCGAAGGTCAGCGCGATCACGCTGGCGGTGGCAGTAAGCATGGCGCGGCGTGCGCCATGCCGAAGGGCATGGATCATGGCAGGTCTCCGGCTTGGTGGTTGGTGAGGGGTGCGAGGCGATAGTCGCCGGTGGCAGGGTCGAGCCCTTCGACGCGGGCCAGCTCGGTCAGGCGGCGTCCGTGCGTGTCGCGGACCAGCACGGCGATCAGGTCGATCGTCTCGGCGATCAGCGCGCGCGGGACCGTGACGACCGCCTCATGGATGAGCTGCTCCATGCGGCGGAGCGCCCCGAGCGCGGTGCCGGCGTGGATCGTGCCGACCCCGCCGGGATGGCCGGTGCCCCAGGCTTTGATGAGATCGAGCGCCTCGGCGCCGCGCACCTCGCCGATGGGGATGCGGTCGGGGCGCAGGCGCAGCGATGAGCGGACCAGCTCGGCGAGGGACACCACGCCGTCCTTGGTCCGCATGGCGACGAGGTTAGGCGCGGCGCATTGCAGCTCGCGCGTGTCTTCGATCAGGACGATGCGATCGGTGGTCTTCGCCACCTCGGCGAGCAGCGCGTTGACCAGCGTGGTTTTGCCCGCGCCGGTGCCGCCCGCGACGAGGATGTTGGCGCGGCTCTCGACGCCGTGGCGCAACGCCTCGGCCTCGACTGCCGACATGATGCCCGCCGCCGCATAGTCGTCGAGCGTGAACACGGCGACGGCGGGCTTGCGGATCGCGAAGGCGGGCGCCGCGACGACGGGTGGCAGCAATCCCTCGAACCGTTCGCCGCCTTCCGGCAACTCGGCAGAGACGCGGGGGCTGCGAGCATGAACCTCGACACCGACATGGTGCGCGACCAACCGGACGATGCGTTCGCCGTCAGCGGCGGACAGCATCTCGCCGGTATCGCTAATCCCCTCGCCGAGCCGATCGAGCCAAAGCCGGCCGTCCGGGTTGAGCATGACTTCAATGACGGCAGGGTCGTCGAGCCAGGCTGCGATCGACGGCCCGAGCGCGGTGCGCAGCATCCTTGCGCCGCGTGATTTAGCCTCGGATCGGATCGGATGAACGGTCAACAACTGGCCCCTCGATTGGGCCGGGCGAACCGCCGCCCGGCGTCAGGGGCACATCAAGAGACGCAGCAATGCTCGCGTCGCAACAGCTAGTTATCGGCGTAGTAGAGGGGGCGGTAGATACGGTGCCGGGGGCGAAGTGGCTTGCAGACCACATCAAGGTCGGCGCGCTTCTGCTACTCCGACTCGGACGATGTTGACCGCGGCCAGACATCCTCCGGTATCTCGTCCATGAGGGTCTTGCCGCTGGCGAAGCGGCGGCCAAGCGTCTCGACGAAACCCTCGTAGCGCTTACGACCTTTCACCTGCGCCGCTGCCTGATCTTCGTCGGGCAGCGGCGGGGTCACGGACAGCCAGAACCGGACGAACAGGCTCAGTGCCTCGGTGCTCAGTCCCGTGTTGCGCTCCAACCGCTGCACCTGTCGCGACAGGCGATCGAGCCTACGCGCGAACGCGGCCTCCATCCGGTCAGCGCCGTCCGGCGACAGGTAGGACGCTACAGCGGCCTCCACGATCGCCGAGCGTGATATGCGCCGCCGGATCGCCAGCTCATCAACTTGCTTGGCGAGCGCGGGCGGGAAGTAGACGTTGAGCCGGGTCCGCATGGCGACCTCCTACAATTCGATGCCGTCGCCGGGATCGAGCGACACCCGACGCGCAATGCCCTGCATCCGGCGACGCACGGCCGCCTGCCGGGCCGCGTCGTCCTGTTCGTCGTCGACGATCGCAAACTCCTGGGCTGGCGGTGCTGCCGTTTCGGGCGCGATGGCGACATGCTCGGGAAGTTCGGGCTCTCGGCGCAGACCGCCATTGGCCGCGTCTTCCGCATCGCGGACAATCCGCGCGACCTGCTTTGGATCGGCGGCTGCCTGCCGCCCGGTCCAATCGTCGGGACGGATCGTGGCGGCCGCGGTCGCCGGCGCCGCCATGATCCGCCCGGACAGGCGCCCGTCCTGAAAGTAGCGCGCCTTCTTCGCGCGGATCGGATGGATGCCCGCCACCATCACGATCTCATCGTCGGGCGGGAGCTGCATCACTTCGCCGGGGGTGAGAAGCTGGCGGGCGGTCTCGGAGCGCGATACCATCAAATGCCCCAGCCACGGCGACAGGCGATGCCCAGCATAGTTCTTCATCGCGCGCATCTCGGTCGCCGTGCCGAGCGCATCGGACACCCGCTTGGCGGTCCGCTCGTCGTTGGTGGCGAAGCTCACGCGGACATGGCAGTTGTCGAGGATCGCGTTGTTCGGTCCGTAAGCCTTCTCGATCTGGTTGAGCGACTGCGCGATCAGGAACGCCTTGAGCCCGTAGCCTGCCATGAACGCCAAAGCGGACTCGAAGAAGTCGAGCCGACCGAGCGCGGGGAACTCATCGAGCATCAACAGCACGCGATGGCGGTTTCCCTTCGGGGTCAGTTCCTCGGTCAGCCGGCGCCCGATCTGGTTGAGAATGAGGCGGATCAGCGGCTTGGTGCGCGAGATGTCCGATGGAGGCACGACGAGGTAGAGCGTCGCCGGTCGATCGCCCTCGACCAGATCCGATATGCGCCAATGACAAGCGCGCGTAACCTGCGCGACGACGGGATCGCGATACAGACCGAGAAACGACATGGCGGTGCTGAGCACGCCCGATCGCTCATTGTCAGACTTGTTCAGCAACTCGCGAGCGGCGCTGGCGACGACAGGATGCACGCCGGCTTCGCCGAGGTGTGGCGTCGCCATCATTGCGGCCAGTGTCTGCTCGATCGTGCGCGCCGGGTCTGAGAGGAAACCGGCAACTCCGGCCAAGGTCTTGTCCGCTTCGGCATAGAGGACGTGGAGGATCGCGCCGACCAGCAAGCTGTGGCTCGTCTTCTCCCAGTGGTTCCGGCGCTCCAATGAACCTTCGGGATCGACCAGCACGTCGGCGACATTCTGCACGTCGCGCACCTCCCATTGGCCGCGCCGCACCTCCAGTAGCGGGTTGTAGGCGGCCGACGCCGCGTTGGTCGGATCGAACAACAGGACGCGGCCATGCCGCGCGCGGAAGCCGGCGGTCAGTGTCCAGTTCTCGCCCTTGATGTCGTGGACGATCGCCGAGGCCGGCCAAGTCAGCAGCGATGGCACCACCAAACCGACGCCCTTGCCGCTGCGGGTCGGGGCGAAGCACAGCACATGCTCGGGGCCGTCGTGACGGAGATAATTGCGGGCGAACTTGCCGAGCAACACGCCGTTCGGTCCAAGTAGCCCGGCCGCGCGCACCTCCCGCTCGCTCGCCCAGCGCGCCGAACCGTAGGTCTCGGCATTCTTCAACTCGCGTGCGCGCCAAACCGACATGCCGATGGCGACGGCGATCGACACGAACCCGCCCGACGCAGCGATGAACGCGCCGGTCTTAAAGATGTCGGGCGCATAGGCGTCGAACGAGAACCACCACCAGAAAAATGCCGGGGGCGGATAGATGCGCCAGCCGAAAGTCACGAACCAGGGCGGCCCCAGCTCAGGCTGGTAGGCCAGAGCGGCGGCGGTCCACTGCGTCGCGCCCCATATGCCGGCGAGCACGATCAGGAACACGATGATGATCTGGCCCCATAAAATCTTGGTCGCAGACATACCTTCTCTCCTAAGTCAGATGCCGAGGCCGCGCTTGCGGCCAAGCGTCCAGTCGATCCCGCCGCCGGCGCGGACGATGCCGGACACCTGACGGCCGAGCTGCTGTTCGAGGGTGCTGGCCCAAGGGACGAGGCGGAACCCGAGGCCATCGTCGATCATGGCGAAACGGCCGGACGCGAGCGCGAGGCGCTGGCGCACGACGCCGGCCACCTTTTCGCCGGACGAGGCGGGGCGATAGGCAAGCCCGGTCTCGCCCGCGATCTTCGCGCCGACGGAATCCAGCTCGCGCTTGCGCAGCGTGTCGATCAATCCGCGCTCGAACACCGTGCGCTCGCCGTAGCGACGGGCCAGTCCCTCGCGGACGAGATGGTCGGTGCGGGCGTCCATCGCCCGGCGCACCTCCGCGCCGAATCCGCCGTCCGCGACACCAGCGCCGCGCTCGATCAGGCGATGGTCGAGCCAGGTCGCGCCGGGCGCCTTGATCTGTGCGGCAAGGTCGAAGTCGGAGCGCGTGGCGAGCACCAGCGTCGGTTTCTCCTCGCCAACCCGCCCGATCGCGCGCAGCTCGACGATCCCGCCGAGCTTGGGGCTATGTTCCAGCGCCTCGATGCCGGGCAGCCGGACATGATGGGTGCGGCCATCCGTGCCGTCGATCACGGCATAGGCCGTGCCGGTCAGCTCGTCGTGCAATCCCTTGTCGATCAGCCTACCGGCGATCGGCTTCTCGGGCGCGCCGCTGATGACGGCGTAGCTGTCGAGCGGCCGGTCCTGACCGCGCTCACGGAGCGCCGCGCCGATCGTGCGGATGATGTCGCCGCGCGCGCCCAGCTCGCGCAGCTTGACCGCCGCGCCCTCCGCCACCGCCCATTGGCCGGTATCGCCTTCGGCCGCGAGCCCCATCGTTTCCAGATGCTGCAACCGCCCGACCATCAACCGGCGAAGGCGCGGGTCGTCCGGGCCGAGCCGCTCGGGCCGCAGGTCGATAACGCCCAGCTCATCGGCAGCGCGCTGGATCTCGGTATCGAGCCGGGTCCAGCGCTCCGCCGTTACCTCGCGGTCGAGCACACGCTGGACTTCATGGTCGGGTTTCGGTCCAAGCTCGGCGAAAGCCAGGTCTTGCGCGCGCGAGCGGAGATTGTGGCTGATGTAGTCGCGGGAGATAACGAGATCGGCACCCTGATCGGTAACGCCGCGCACGAGCAGATGGACGTGCGGATTGTCGGTGTTCCAGTGATCAACCGCGACCCAATCGAGCCGCGTGCCCAGGTCGGCTTCCATCTGTCGCATGAGGTCGCGCGTGTATTCGCGCAGGTCGGTCAGGTCGGCGGCGTCCTCGGGCGACACGATGACCCGGAAATGGTGCCGGTCATCCTTGCACCGCTCGGTGAAACCGCGTTCGTCGGCGTTGTCGCCGGCCGCATCGAACATGCGCGTCGGCGAGCCGTCGCGAGTGACGCCCTCGCGCTTCAAATAAGCGACGTGCGCGGACAGCGGCGCCGAGCGCCGGCCGCCCCGGCTGCGCGTGGTCACGGGCAGCATCTTGACCATGACGCGCCGGCCCGAGCCGAACAGGCGGCTGCAGGCAAAGGCGGTGCGTCCCCGGCCGAAGGTCGATTGCGCTCCCCGACGCGCGCCGCTGGCGCCGCCGCGCCGGCCGCCGCTGTGGATCGCGGCGACGCGGAGCACCTCGGCGACCAGGCCGCGCGCATTGCGCCCCTGCGCCTTGCTGCGCTTGGCCTTGCCGGGCCGGACGCGGAACTCGCTGTCCTCGCTCACGGCCGGCTCGCTTTCGGCCGAAAACCGCCTGCGGTGCCATTCGAGGCGTTGAATCTGTTGACTTTTCCCTTCCGCGCGGCACGCGCGCCGACCGACGCCCCCGCGTGAAGCCACGGAAAAGCCTGGGTTTTTCGGCTGAACGGGGCGCTGCTTATATCTTGCCCTCGTCTATCCCTGCCGTTTTCTCCCTCCCCAGCCACTTTCCTGCTCGGGACGGATGATGGGGATAGCGCGCAAATCATTGCGGTCGGCCCGCGCGGGCGCGGGGCACGAACAGCGTGTCCCCCGGCTCGTTCGAAGGCGAAGCTGCGGAGCGAACGTCACCGGATGTCGGCCCATCGGCTAGCAGCTCCGACGCGGGCTCCTCGCCATCTGACTGCACGGAAACGGCTTCGGACGGGTTGCTCGCGGTGCGGACGAACAGCGCGGCGCGGCGCCAGGCGAACGGATCAGGCGGTGCGCTCCCCGCCACCTCCGCAGCGCCCGATGTGCCGACAACGGCGCTGAGCTGAGCTAGGTAGCCGACCGTCTCGGGCGGCAGCGGACGGCCGCACGACAGGTAATCGTCGTAGCGGCCCGGCCCGGCATTATAGGCCGCCAGCATCGCGCTCGCGTTGCCGTAGCGGTCGTGCATCGCGCGCAGATAGGCCGCGCCCGCCATGATGTTGTCGCGCACGTCGAACGGGTCAGCGCCGAGGCCATATCGCGCGCGAAGATCGGCCCAGGTCGCGGGCATGATCTGCATCAATCCCATCGCACCCGCGCGCGAGACGGCGCGCGCGTTGCCGCCGCTCTCGACGCGCATCACCGCCCATATCCATGCCTCGGGGATGCCGAACCGCCGCGCGGCGTCGGCGACAGGACCGGCATAGGGATGAGCCGCCGCCGATCGCGCGGCCGGTAAATCCTGCGCCGTCGCCGCGACCGGCGCAGCGCCGCCGGACAGCAGCGCGACGGCCAACGCCACTGCCGATCCGACTCCACTCCGCCGCCAGCCTGCCAGCGTGCTCGCTACGCTCAAGGGTGCGCGCGCTGCGCCGGCGTGCGGCCGCCCTTGACCTTCGCTGCGCGCCCCGGCCGGCCTGCGACCGAGCGGGACGGAGGGATGAGACGGCTTTCCCGCGAACAAAGGGATGATGGAGAAGCGCACCGGATCAGTCCTGCTCGCGCGACTTCGGCTGGCGGTTCCAGCGCAGCGACCAGGCCGACTTGTCGGCCGTGTTTTGGAACAGCGCGGCGCGGAGCGGTCGCGCGAAGGCGGGATCGTCGATGCGCAGCGAGACGTAATCCCCGGCGCGTTCGCCGGTCTCGTTCCAGCCCGCACCGATCTCCGGGCCTTCGCCGTCGTCGCCGCGATGAACGCGCCAGTCCGGCGCCTTGTCGGCGTCGCTCGGCTCAGCCGGGACGATCGAGATGCGGATGTCGAGCGTCGCCGTCTCGATGATGCCTTCATAGCCGTTGGGGGTGCGGAAGAAGCTGCCGATCTGCATGGGACTCTCCTTTGGGTTGGCAGGGACAAGCGGGTTCAGCGCCACGCGAGCGGCGCGTTCGGGGTGTCGCGGGTGAGGATCGGGACGGCGCGGCCGAGCACGGTCGAGGCCGGCAGCGGTCCGAAATAGCGGCCGTCCATGCTGTCGGCATGATCGGGGTTGAGCATCAGCAGCTCGCCGGCGCGCAGCGTGCGGCAGCCCTGCCAGACCGGCAGCAGACGGCCCCTGCCGTCACGCTGGCGGGCGACGACAACGGGCCGTCCATCGACACTCACCACGGCGCCGATCCGGCACACAAGCTGACCCGCTCCGGCGGCGACATGCTTCAACAGCGGCATGCGCTCGCCGAGATAACCGCGCTCGGCCAGCCACCGCGCAAGCGGTGCGGGCGGCGTCACGGCGACCAGCGCGCCGTGCGGCGGGTCGGGCAACGGTTCGATCCGGTAGAGACCGAGCGGCGCGCTGGCGCTGGCGTTCCAGATGACGCGCGGCAGCGGGTCGAATACCGCGACGGCGGTGAACGACACGGCAAACAGCGACGCGGCGGAAGCCGTCGTGATGGTCCATCCACGGCGCGTCATCCTTCGATCTCCCGGCGTTTGAGCCAGGCGCGATGACGCTCCAGCGTATAGGGGCGCGGCTGATGTCCGGCGGCGATGCGGTTGGCGACGTGTCGCCAATGATCGGGCGCGGCGTCGCAGGGATCGACGCCCCCGGCCTCAGCCGCGTCGATTGCGGCGAGCACTTGGCTGACCTTGGGCCAACCCTCGATCTTGAGCAGGATGTCCCCGCCCGGCCGCACGAACGGCAGTGTCGTGAACGGCTCGGCCGGGCCAACGGCGCGCACCACGTCGATGCGCGAGCTGACCGTGCCGTAGTCGTTCGCCGCCCAGCGGACGAACGCGAAGATGGCGCCGGGGCGGAAGCGGACGATGCGGCGGCGGCGGTCGACGATCTCATCGACGGCGACACGGCCGAACCTGATCCAGTGTTCGATCCGCTTCTCGATCCACGTCAGTTCGACGCGGGTCATGCCATCGTCGGACGGCTGGCGGTGGCGCATGGGAGACGGCGGCACGGTCATCGCCGGCTCCGGGCGATGGCCGAGTCCGCGCGCGGCATGAGGTCGTTCTGACCCGGATCGGAGGTCGAATGCTTGATGCCGATGTCGGCCCAGGCGCGCAGGTCATCGACCGAATAGACCACCCGCCCGCCGATCCGGCGGTAGGCCGGGCCGGTCCCGAAATAGCGGTGCTTCTCCAAGGTGCGCCCGGAGAGGCCGAGGAAGCGGGCGGCTTCCGGCGTGCGTAGGAAGCGGGGCGGCAGGTTGGTGGGCGTATCGGACAAGTGACGGCTCCTGCGGGTGGTGGCGGCAGGAGGCGTAATTGTCAGAATGGAGGCGGCCGGGTGGGGTATGAAGATGTGCGGCCTCACGGATGCGACCACCCCCTACAGGGTGGCGCCAGAAGGGGCTCGGATCAGCGGATGCGAAGAAGTTTGCGGTAGTCGCCGTTCATCATCGCGAGGCCGTCGCGGACCAGCCGCACGACGAACGAGCGCGAGGCCGACATCTTCCAGTCGCTCGCGGATAGCTTGATCGCGTCCGCGCGTCCCAGCTCGGCCGCGATCTGACGATAGGTTGCGCCGCGGTGGCGCAGATCGAGTGCGCGGAGCATCAGGTCGAGGCGTGCCAGCCGGTAGGCCGTCAACGGCCAGCCGCGCGGCAGCGGGCCGGCGGCGCGGCCGAGCAGACGCCGATGGAAACGCAACATACTGACGACTCGCGTGATGAAATCCTTGTCTAACGGGATGATCGCGGCGAGCGGCTGGTCGGGCTGCGGATCGCGCAGCCAAAGCCGATGCTCGCCGGCCGCGTCGGCGACGATGACGTGGCGTCCGTCGATGCCCGCTTCGTCGGCGAGCAGCGCGCCGAGCGCGCGCGGATCGACCGGGGCGGCAGTCTCGAATCCTTCCGGCGCGGCGTCGAGAATGACCGTGACGGCGGTCAGTTCCGGGCGCCAGATTACCGGGTCTGAAAGGTCATCCGGCGCCGTGGCGAAAGGATAACCCCCAGCGCCGCGCGAACGCCGTCTCGGCGGCGTTCTTTGCGACGGCGCCGTTCGCGATGCGTTGCTGCATCTGCGCATGTTCAGCGCGATAAGTGCGGTTTCGCCGTAGGAACTCGGCGGCTAAATCGGCGCGCCCGAGCGCGTCGGCTAATGCACCGGCGCCTCGCTGGCGACGCGCTGGCGGCGTCGGCATCGCATCCTCCCAACCGCGCTCTTGCGCGGATTTCAAAAGGCGAGGATCGACGGACTGCCTCACTCAAGATAGCGCTAAGGTTGCGCTCAACCATGCCGAGTAAGCTCCAGCGACGGCGGCGGAATGAACCCAAAACGAATTGAAACTTAACGCTTTAGGGGACGCTCAGAGCCGAGAAGATGTGCGTAGCCTACTTCCGTCATCCATCTCGCTCGGGCGAGATGGCTATCGTGCATCTCTTTCGCGCGCTGCGGCTCGACCGCGGCGTCCACGCCGAGAATTTCGGCGGTTGTCTCGCGCCAATCGGCGCCGCCATCGTCGGCGTCGAGCAGCCGCAAATAGTCGACGAGATGGCTTTCGTCATATGCGGTCAGTTGCGATACGTCGGGCGCGCGATCTGCAAATTCATCGGTGCTCATGGCGCCCCCGTCATGTTGCCCGTTAACCAGTTTAGCGCAAACTGCTGAACCGGATACGCGCAAGTCCTGCATCGTTAGATGCACCTTCCGCGCGGACGAATGGCGCACTCCAGCCGATACAACTGATATGGGATAAACCGGATGAGGTGTATCGTCCAGTTTGCCGCGCATGGATATGCGCCGTCTCGTGGGATTGAACTTCGCCAAGCTGAGAAAGGATAAGGGCTTTACCCAGGAGCGCTTCGCCGAGACGTCAGGCTTTACCCAACAATATGTCAGCGATCTGGAGCGTGGCCGGCGTAATCCAACGGTCGTCACCTTGTTTCATTTGGCCTCGGCGCTTGGCGTCACTCCTGCCGATCTTGTCGCCGAAATCGATCCATCCGAGGCCCAATAGCTTCGCAAAACTTGAGCGCGAGCTGCGCGTCAGCGCAGCGAGCGCGATTGCGGCCGCACGGACCTTGGGACGCGCGGCCGCCGCCGATCCGGCGCAGCGGATCGGCGCGAAAACGGCGAAGCCGCAGGGCCGGAGCTCCGGCCCTGCGGCGACGACGGTCATGCCGCTTTGAGGCGCTGCATCCCCTCGGCGAGTGTCCAGAGTGCGCGGTTGAGCGTCACATTCTGATCGATGCCGTTGATCGCTCGGGTCTGCGCCCGGCGGATACGGCCCTCGGCGTTGCGCTTGCGGCCTTGTAATCCACCCCGAACGACATTCTCCTGAATGACGTTGAACGTGGTCCATAGGCTGCGGTCTACATCCTCGCGGCGACGCGGCTCGATGATCTGTTCGGGTCGCACCGGGCTCTCGTCCTCGCCGTAGCGGGCGACTAGACTCACCTCGCCGAGCAACCGCCGCTCGTCCTCGGAAAGCTGGATCGCCTTCATCGACTCGCTGGCGTCGATCAACCGGGGGAAGTCCTCGGCGACAGTATAAACGCCCTCGATAATGTCGTGCTCGATGTTGCCCTTATGCGGCACGCGAACCTCCTCGAACCGCTCGCCCGCAATCATGCTGTTGGTGCAGACGAAACGCAGCATCCCGGCGAACATCTGATACGCGCTGGTCCCGTCATGGCTGTTGACGATGATAACTTCGGCGGCCTCGGGCTTGCCGATGCCGTCATCCCGGCGAAGGCGCAGCATGTGCTTGGCGTGGCCGTGGCGGCTGCCGTCGCGCGGCACCGACTGGACGGCGAAGAACGGAAACCACCCCTCCCGGCGCAGCCCCTCCACAATGTCGATGGTGGGCACATAAACATACCGCTCCGAACGGCTGTCATGCGCCTCACGGGCGAAGATTGACGGGACGTTCCGATACAGCGCCTCGTTGTCGAGCGGCTCCCGGCCGCTGATCTGATGGGCGTTCCGGCCGAACCGAGTTGCAAGCTGATAGTGCATTTTGGGCCTCCTTGGGCTTGGGTTTCCGCGCAGCGGAGCGCCGCGCTGAAACCCTGCCCGTCGGCGAGACCGGGGGTGCAAACGGAAAGCGGCTTCGCGGGGAACCGGCTGCACGGAGCGCGCTTGCGCGTGGAGGAAGCTGGGCGGAAGCCGCTTGGAGTGCGCCAGGGGCAGCGCCCCAAGCACCGCGCCGCCGTGCGGTGCCAGCAAACACCCCTTGCCTTTTGTTCCTGTTTTGATCCAAACCAGCGGCAAGGAGTCGGTATGAGCGTCACGATCACGGGACGGCCCGGCCAGCGCATCGCGGTCGCGGTCGCGGGCGACATCACCAAGACACTGCGGGTTCCCTATGACGAGGTGGAGGAACGCTTCCTGCTGGCGGCAAGCGACGGTTCGCTGATCGAAGGCCGCCTTGAAGCCGAGGAAGATCGCTTCGATTTCCGGGTCGTGGTGGACGGCGCGGGGATATCACGCGTCGGTCACGGCGAGCTGACGCTGGACTGGCGTGTCGAATGGCTGACGATCGCAACCTATGACGCCGGCGCGCTGCCGGAGGGCGGCCCAACACCGCTGCCCCTGTTCGATTTGCTGATCGGTTAGTCGCCCATTCAACGCGAGAGGCGCCCCCGCTCGGTGGAGCGGGGGCGCCGCTTGGGTCAGCGGGACCAAATGAGCGCGTATTCGCCGGCGGTCTCGGTTTCGACCAGGGTGGCGTAGATCGGCGCCGGGAAGGTCGGGTCGTCGAACTTGACCGAGATGTAATCACGGTTCTCGCGGCTGGTCTTCTTCCATCCCGCGCCGCATTCGACCGTGCCAACCGTGAGCCGGTAGTCGGGCGCCTTGTCGCCGTCCATGTCGATCGACTTGAGGGTCGCCTTGAGCTTGAGAGTTGCGGTGGTGATGGTGCCGTTGAAGTTGCCGTTGTCGGCTTGGGTGAAGGTGCCGATGGTCGCCATGTCGAAGTTCCTTTCGCTTTCGAGCCACGACCGCCGCGGCCTCGATGGCGATCGGTGAACCGGGGACGATCGGACGCGCACCGCTTGCGGCCGGAGCGCAGCGGAGGATGGCGACGCGCGGCTTTTTTGCTTCGCGATGCAAAGACGAAGGCGGCGGAAAAAAGCCGCGCGGCGGCGTTGCGCCAGGTCGAGCGAGGCGAAGCCGGCCCCGGTTAGATCAAGCCAATCGGGAGGCCCCGCGCGTCGTTCCGATGCCGAAGAGAACGCTATGGCTGACCGTGCCACCAATGTGATTGCGGCGGCGGCTTTGCGTGCCTCAGAGACCGGATTCTTAAACCGCCAGCGCCTGCGATCTTGATCGACCGACTTACCCGATGCCGTGACGCTGGCTTGACAATTGCCTCGGCCCGGATCATGGGGAACGTACCGCGACGCAGATATGCGAGCTGTTCACCTTCGTCGATTCGGCGAAGGGCGGCCACGTGGGACCAATCGGTTAGCCCGGTTGTCTCATACGTCTTGGAACTGTTCTCAAGCTCTGCTGCCGCCTTCGGTGACGCTGGAATTTGCCAGTAAGCAGGAGGAGGATGCGCAATGGAGCATTTCTCTCCTTGGCACCTCGGTTCCGTCAACCATGTGTTGCGGTCGATCGAGGCTGCGTGCCGTCGGCCGCCTGCTGAGGAGTAGTACCTTGTCTGCAAGCAGTCAGATGAAGGAAGTCCGGCGCGATCTTGAGCGCCAGGGCTTCACGGCCACCAAGACCCGTGGCGGTCATTGGCGGTTCGACCATCCCGAAATGGACGGCCCGGTTTTCGCGCCGGATACGCCGTCCGATCATCGCGGGCTGAAGAACCTGCACGCCATGCTGCGTCGGAAGATGCGCACGGCGACCGTCCACTAACGGCCGGCTCCGGGGCCGCCGCGTGCGGCCCCGGCTTTTCATTTTTCATATCGGCGATGCACCGCTGTGCGGGCTCGCCGGGGAGATTTCACCATGACTGAGAATAATCACGACACCCACATCCTTCCGCGTCCGGTCGAGCGCCTGCCCGAATATGCGCACGCAAAGGCTCGCCAGACCTTGGCCGAGCGGCTTAAGGACGCTTTCAAGCTCTCCGAAGCCTCGGCATCAGCCATCGCCAACGCCGTCGTCGATCCGTCCGACGTTCGCGCGTCGATTGGCGCGGCCGACGACCCTGACGTCGAGCGCATCCCGGTGCCCGGCGGCACCCTGCTCGGGATCAGGACCAGCGTCTGGGCGCGGCGGACCATGCCCGATCCGCGCAATCCGCGCACCTTGCCGTCACGGCGTCACCCCTTTGCCGTTGAGCCAGGGACCGGAGGCGAGGATTCCAAGTTTCGTCCGGTGCCGGAGCCCCGGCCGCTCGATCCCGATCGTCCGCAGTCGGCCGAACTGGCGGTGGACATTGAGAACAGCCATCACTTGGCCTGGGCCTCCCAGCAGGCAGCGCGGTTCGTGCTGGCCGAAAACGATTGGCGCACGTCCATCGAGTCTCAGGGGGTGATGGAAGCGGTGTGGCTCGTCGCCACCACCTACCAGCATGGCGACGGCTCCGAGCCGGTGACGACCCTGACCACGGTCGAGGGTTCGTCCCGCGATACTGCGGTCCATAATCTGCTGGGCATTCGCTCAGCCGATGTTCCCTATGACGATCAGGATGCCAAGTTCCGCGCGCATATCCGGCGGCTGAACGACGCTTTCGAGCGCGGCGAGCGGGATAAGCAGACGGTTGTCGCGCTGCGCTGCGAGCGTATCCCTGCGCTCATCCTCGTCGGCTTCCGGCCGCATGCGTCGGGAACGACCGGCTTTCCTACCGCCGTGAAGTCCTTTGTCGCGCTGCGTCACGTCGATCCCCCCAAGCCCTGGGGCGAAGGCCCGGAGAACGAATCGCTGGCGGACGAGGTTCTGGACGAACTGTATCGCCGCGATCTCATCACGGGTACGCAGCGCGACTACTATGCTGGCGCCTGCACGCGTGCCGAGGCTAAGGCTGCCCATCTGCCCGTCGATCCGGTCCAGCGGGCAGCACAGATCGTTCGGCTGTTCACCAGCCCGGACGATGGCGTCGAAGAGGCGATCCGGGTTGCCGTAACCAGCCAGTCAACGCGCAAGCGGATCACGTCGAAGTTGATGAATGAGCTTGCCACGGCCCTGATTCTGCGGGCGGTGGCGGATGATCCGGCCAAGATCGATCAGATCCGTCGCTATCTGAGGCATGCGTTCGGCAAGGCCGTGCATCGCTCGGACTGGGTGGCGACGGGCCGCACGACCGATCAGCTCGTCGAAGCTGCGCTTGACGAGGTCCGGGAAGCGATCGGCAAGGGCTCAACCGACGAACCCGGTCCTGCTTCGATGGAGCTGGCAATCCGGGCATCTTATCCGTTGGTGGTGACGGGACGGCTCAACGCCGATCGCGGCTCCTCGGGCAATGCCCAGCCCGATCGTCGCACGCCAGGGGAGATTCTCGACACCATGCGTCGGTCGCTTCACGGCGTTCATCAGCTCGGCCAGGCGTTGCGCGACTTCGATGATGGTCCGCTTCTTCGCGCCGTTGACGAACAGGGTCAGGTCAAGCGTCTGGCCGATGACTCAGCGGATCAGGTGGTGAGCGATATTTATCTGCGCCATGAGTTTCCCCCGCCCGGAAAGGCGAAGGCAGCGCGGGCCGGCGATACGCCGATGGATCGGTATCACAACGCTCTGGGCGCACTTGGTGCGGCACTGCTGGAGGTGGATCATGCCTTCGCAGGCTTGACCGCCGTCGAAGGTGATGATGGCCAGCCCCTCGTTGACTCGCAGGGAGTCGAGCCAAGACTGACTGATTCCTGGCGTGAATTGGTGAGTAGGCTGGATGAGGAAATGGTCGTCTGGGCTCGGACGTTCCGGAAGGCTTATGGAACCAAGCGCACCGCCCCGGCCAATGGTGACATTGACGAAGACGAACAGGAAGATGTCGATCCTTACGCCGATACGGATGAGGAACTGACGGAAGACTGAGTTCACTTCGATCCGACGTCCATAAAAGTAGCGGCCGCGCCCCAACGGGCGCGGCCGCGATTTTTCGCCGGTCGAAATGGAAGGCCGGGACCGCTCGCGCGGCCCCGCCCGGTGCCACTACTCGGCGGCCACGGCATAGGACGCATGACCGTCCTGCGCTTCGGCATCGGGGGCCTCCGCTTCGGACGGCTGCTCCAACGTCCCGGTATCCACAGCCTCGACCGGCGCGGTCTGCTCGGCCTCCAACTGGGGCGTCCGCAGCACGGCGGGAAGCCAGCCGGTCCCGGCGAGAAGCTGCTCGGCAGTTTGCGCTGTAAATAGGCGTCGAACCGGGACCCCATATCGGCGTCGAAGAGGGACCCCCTTTGGTGATGTCGGGCGGTTGTCCCGGTAGTCCATAGGAGGGACCCACGGCCGACGCCGCGCGCCTCCCCAAGCGCTGGCGGTGGCGGCCGTGGGAGGTTCCTGTGGACCCACCGGGTCAACCGCCGGGTGGGGGGTCCGGGGGGAGGGTTTTAGCTGCGGTTCCTGAGCCGCCAGCTATCGTTGCCGGTCTCGACGATGTCGCAGTGATGGGTGATGCGGTCGAGCAGCGCGGCCGTCATCTTCGGGTCGCCGAACACGGTTGGCCATTCGCCGAACGCCAGGTTGGTGGTGATGATCACCGAGGTGCGCTCGTAGAGCTTGCTAACAAGGTGGAACAGCAGTTGGCCGCCGGAGCGTGCGAACGGCAGATAGCCGAGCTCATCGAGCACGACGAGGTCGAGACGCGAGAGCTGGGCCGCGAGTGCGCCGGCCTTGCCGAGACGGCTCTCCTCCTCGAGCCGGTTCACCAGATCGACGGTGTTGAAGTAGCGGCCGCGGGCACCGGCACGCACCACGCTGGCGGTGATGGCAACCGCAAGATGGGTCTTGCCGGTCCCGGTGCCGCCGACCAGGACGATGTTGCGCTGGCCGGGCAGGAACGCGCCAGCATGGAGCGAGCGCACCAGCTCCTCGTTGATGGGCGTGCCTTCGAACACGAACGCGTCGAGGTCCTTCACCACCGGCAGCTTGGCCGCACTCATGCGATAGCGGATCGATGCCGCGTGGCGGTGAGCTGCCTCGGCACGCAGCAGATCGGTCAGGATCTCCATGGCGGTGCGCTTGCGCTGCACGCCGGTGGTGACCGCCTCATCGAACGCGCTGGCCATGCCCTTAAGACCGAGGCCGCTCATCGCGGCGATCATCTCATGCCGCTGCACGGGCGCCTCGCAGCAGGTCGTAGCGGGCGCAGTCGGCGGTCGGTGGGTGGCTGAGCGCGAGTGCGTCGGACGTGGTGATCGTCCTCGGCCGGGGCGGCTCACGCCGCCGCGCCAGGATGTTGAGGATCACATCGTCGCTGGCAGCGCCGGCAGCAAGCGCTTCGCGGATCGCAGCCTCGACCGCCTCAAGGCCGTCGGTGAGCACGGCGGACAACACGCGCACGAAGCGCCGGTCGGCTTCATCGCCAGTCCCGAGCTTGCGCCTGAGCCGTGCAAGCGCTGGCGGCAACTCCCAGCCCTGGAACGGTGCCCCGTTCCTGAGTGCGCCCGGCTTCTTGGCCAGCACTGGCAGGTAGTGCCAAGGATCGAGGATCATCCGATCCCGGCCGAAGAAGCGGGGATGCTCGGCCACGACCTCGTCGTCCAGGCGGACCACGATCCGGTCGGCGTAAGCGCGCACCTGCACCGCCCGCCGTGCCGCCTTGGCCATGACCGAGTAGCGGTTGCGGTCGAAGTTTATGAGGCAGGTGCCGGTCACCGCGTGCGGCGTCTCGTGGAAGCCGTCGAACGGCGCCAACATCGCCTGGAGCGCCGGACGTTCGGCGTCCCATGCCTGGGCGATGGTCAGCTCCTTCTGATCGGGGTGCTGGTGCAGCGCCGCCCACCGGCGGCACTCCGCCTCCAGCCACCCGTTCAGCTCCTCCAAGCTGGCGAAGCGTAGCCGGGGCTGGAAGAACCGCCCGCGCATCGTCTGCACCTGATGCTCAACCTGGCCCTTCTCCCAACCTGCTGCCGGCGAGCAGGCGGTGGGCTCGACCATGTAGTGGTCGGCCATGATCAGGAAGCGCCGGTTGAAGACCCGCTCCTTGCCAGTGAACACGGTCGTCACCGCGGTCTTCATGTTGTCGTAGATCCCGCGCGTCGGCACGCCGCCGAAGAACGCGAACGCCCGCGCATGGGCATCGAACACCATCTCCTGCGTCTCACGGGGATAGGCTCTCACGTACACAGCCCGCGACGCGCACAGCCGCATATGTGCGACCTTCACGCGCATCGGCTTGCCGGCGATCTCCACATCCTCGTGGCTCCAGTCGAACTGGTATGCCTCGCCGGGCCGGAACATCAGCGGGATGAACGCCGCAGCGCCGTCACCTGCATCCTTGCGCCGCTCGTCCAGCCAGCGCTTCGCATAACGCCGGACAGCATCGTAGGAGACCGTCAAACGCTCTCCTGAGCTTGTCGGTAGGCCCTCGCGCACCAGCAGATCGTGGATCCGCGTCATCCGCAGCCGTTCGCGCCGGGGCCGCACCTCGTTCTCGGCCAGCAGAGCGTCCAAGCGCTCCTGGAAAGGGCCGATCCGGGGAAGTGGCTGCACCGAGCGCCGATACGCGAAGCCCGCCTCAGGAGCGCGGATCGCCTTCCTCACCACTTTGCGCGACAACCGCAGATCCCGCGCGATCGCCTTGATCGACTTGCCATCGGCGTGCTCGCGCCGGATCCTTACTACCGTCTCCAAAATCAACATCCCGATCCCGCCGTCTGGTCATCACCAAACGGACGCACCTAAACCATCGAGATGGGGGTCCCTTTTAGACGCCGATCACCCCCATAACGGGGTCCTTCTTGCACGCCGATCCACAAGTTTGCGCCATGTCCGGCTTCTTCATGTCCGCGATCCGGCGGGCTGCATCCTCCGACACACCCTCCGCCACAGCCTCTACGATATGCGCCTTGGTGACGCGGCCAAGGTAGCTGTCCACGGTCGGCGTCCAGTCCTTCGCCATATCCAGCGCCAGCGCACTTGCCAGCCTGTCCGCTGTTTGCTGTGAACGGGGCTTTCGGTCCCACGGCAACCGCAGGGCATTGACGGTGCGGGACACGCAATGCGCCAGCAGCGCAGTCCGCATCTGCTCCGTCAGCCCGACAACGAAGCCCCACAGATCGGCCACGTCGCGCGGCATCCGTTCGGCCCATGCCTCGTGCTGCTCGCTCGCCCGCGCCGCCAAGGGTGTGTCCTCGATGCCGTCCGCATGGCTCCCCAAGGGGGTCAGTGTCGGGCGGACCTCAAGGCAACCAGCCTCCGCATAGCTGTAGAACAGTTGCGCGGTGAGCGTGTGGGTCAGCGCGATCAACGCCGTATCCGGCTGGTCGGCCAACGCTACGCGAAGCGCCAGCGTCCGGTGGGCGGACAGGTCGCGGGTGAGGCTGTCGGAAATCGGCTTGCCCGGTTCCTCGTCCTCCTCGATCTCCTGCACGTCCTCGTCGGTATCCTCGTCCTCCAAGTCCTCTCTCGCCTCCGGGGCTGTTGCATCGCCTTCGGCTTCCTGCTCGGGCTGCGGGTCGGCAAGCGCTTCGTCCTCGGTACGGACGAAGCCACGCTCGATCCTGACCGTGCCGTCATGGTGAAGCACCACAAATGCGCCGCCATGCGCGATCACGTTGGCGTCATAGGCCGAACGCTTCGCCGAAATGGCGTCGATCTCGTGGGACACGGCCTCCAGCCTTTCGGCCACATCCTCGGGCAACTCGTCATAGGATGAATAGCCTTCGGCAAGGTCATCATGCTCGGTGGACAGCACCTCAAGCCGCGCCTCGTCCTCGTCGGACAGGGGAATGGCCTGCGGATAGAAGCGCCGCATCCCGTGGGCGTGGGGATAGTCGATGTGCGCTTCGGCCCATTTCCAGCCCTCGGCCTCGACCTCGCCTGCGATCTCGCGCAGCTTCTCGGCAGCGAGCATATCGAGCAAGCCCGCATCCTCGAAGAACCCGCCCCGATCCTCGCTGAACAGGTCGCGGATGATGGTGCCGCCCGCCTCGATATAGGCATCGGCCCCGACGAACACCGCGCGGCGATCATCGGCAGGCACGTTGGTCGCGGTCATGTCGCGCCGGATGATCCACGGTTCACGATTATGGTGCAGATTCTCGAATACCTGCTCCTGCCGGGCATGATCCTCGGTGATGGCGAAGGCCATAAGCTGGTCCAGCGTAAGCCCGTCCTCACGATAGACCTGCAACAGCTTGGGGCTGACAGCGCCAAGGCGAAGCCGCTGCTTCACCACATTGGCCGACACGCCGAACCGCGCGCCGATTTCCTGCGCCCCCCAACCCTTGTCGTTGGAAAGCTCCGCGAACCGCTCGAACTGGTCGGCGGGGTGCATGGGGGTCCGGGTGACGTTTTCATCAAGGCTGATCTCGGCGGGATCGTTCACCGTATCCAGCCAGCAGCGCACCGGATGGCTCTTCCTTATCTGCTTGCGCTTGGCGGATAGCAGCATCGCCTGCCTGCGGCCTTCGCCAGCGGTAACGAGGTAATAGCCGGTCGGCGTCCCGTCTTCCCTGACTTCGGGTTCCACGACAAGGTTCTGGATCAGCCCCTTATGCTGGATCGACGCGGCCAGCGCCTCGATAGCGGCTTCCCCATGCGGCACCTTGCGGGCATTGCGCGGTGACTTCTTGAGCTTGGCGAGCGGCACGAAAATCTCGATGCCAGACACAGGCTCGGCGGCTGCGGTTTCGGTAACAGCGTTCATCACACTTCTCCTTAAAACCACACTCACCCCGGAATGGGGTGGGCGGCGAAGAAGCGACCGGCAGGCCCGCCGGCGGAGCCGGGCAGCACCCGAAGGGCCGGAACGCAGAGGAGGTAAGCGCGGCACGCGCGTTGCGGCCCGGCGCGGCGGGCCTAAAGGGAAGCGTCGCCCACCCCACAGACGGAGTGAGCAACGACAGACGCGATCGGGCCGGCGCAGCCCTGGCCCGATCTCCGCAGCATGGGAAAGGCCCAAATCCGCCGGGGCGGATTTACGGTTCGGCGTGAACACGCCGAGCGGGGCGTTGCGGGGCGTCCCCGCTAGAAGGGGTCTGGCGAGACCCGCCTGGGGCTCGCCAGCAGGGGAAAGCTTTCCCCCTCAAACCGGAAAATGATAGCAGCAAAAAGACACCATCCGCACACTGAAGCGAGGTGGATTAGAATAGAGCGGGCAGCATCGGATTGCGCCCGGGTCAGGGCTATTAGCTTGGGGAAAGTCTATGGACTGGTCACAATTAACCGGAGCACTGATCGGCCTCGTGGGTGTTCCTCTGGGCGTCATCTTGGGAGAGTTATTGAGACGACGGCAAAGAGCAGAACAATTCGCAGCGGCGATCTTCGGCAAGCGCCTCGAAGCCTACGACTCGCTTATAAATATCCTGTTTGAGAGCCACCGGATCGCGAACGAAGTGATCGACAATACGAAACTGTCGGCGGCCGAGCGGCACGAGCTGATCTCCGCAGCCATCATGCCGATCGCGGAACATACAACGCGCAACGTGCTCTATATAGACGAGGAACTGGGCGCCCATTGCACCGCGCTTTTCATGGGTGTGGAAGACCTGCGCGACCTGCCCGAAAGCGAACGTCAAGCGCGTCTCGCGCAGTTCCAACGGGATTGGAGAGAAGCTCGCCGGATGATCCTTGAGGACTCTGGTGTCATCAAGGTCAATCGGCTGTTCCGCGACATCAATCGCCCCACGATCAGCTCACCCGTTATCGAGCGTATTAGAGAATTGCGGCGCGAGCAGGACAACGAAATCTGAGACGACCTCTACCCAGCCAGCGCGATAGCGCTTCGATCCTGCGGGTGGCGTCTATGCTTGTTCTACAAGCAGGCTTTTGAGATTCCGCATTATCGTGGCGGACATATCAGCGGGTGGCGTTCCGTGCAGACGCGCCATACCTTCGACAGCGATCCAGACATCGCTCGGCGTGGTCGGGCGGGCGTCGGTCTGAGTGAATGGCCCATCTGTCTCCGTCAGAACGCGATCCAACGGGAGCGCCTTGGTTATCGCCGCGCGCTTCTCATTCGCGAGCATCTCCGCGTTCACCGAAAAATAGCAGCCGAGATCGACTGCTCTCTTGGCCTCTGCTGCGGTGCCAGTGAACCAATGAAGCACCACGCGGCCACGCGGGGGGGGCATGTATTGCTCGATCATATCGAGGACGGCCTTGGTCGCGCGGACGCTATGCGTCGTGACGATCTTGTTCCCCGCCGCCGCACACAGCGTCAGCACGCGAGCGAAAATCTCCTTCTGCGTCTCGAACGACCTGTAAAACCGCGGGCCGGCGTCCAGCCCAACCTCGCCGACATAGCGGGTGCGCGGCAGCAATTCCTCCCATAGACCGATCTCATGAGCGCGGTCGGCGACCAACTGAGGATGCAGGCCGAGAGCTGCCCGAACATGACGCGTGGCGGACGCCAGTTCGTGGTTTCGCGACCAAGCCTTGGGCGTGGTGGTTACGGTGAGGGTAAATACGCCATCGCGCTCGCAACGCTCCACCGCGGCGGCGTGGTCCGGGTAGAGATCGAGGTGACAGTGAAAATCGACGAGACCCGATCGCATGGAGCCTCTTACGACGGTGCGGCGCGAACGCCAGTCAGCAAGCGCCCAACCTCCTCCAATCCGCGGCGATAGACATCGGCCAGGCCATCGTGGCGGGTGGGATCATCATAGAGCGGCCCCGGCTTGTGGATGAGGGCCTTGGCGAGTTCCGGACGCTTCGATAGCCGCGCGATCGCGATCTGGAAGGATCGGACCTGCTGACCTTCGGCCTGCCTGGTGTCCAATGTGGCAGTCTTCAGGTCGGGCACGCCGTAAACTGTTGAATCCCTGCCTCGCAGAGAGGCCCGCCGAATGAGACATGGTAGGCAGTATCCGCAATGTCCCTGCGGCTTCTTGGTCCAGCGCCCCTTCGTCGGTGATGAACATGATAGCGACAGAGGGGCGAGCTGCTTTAACAAGGCCGGATTGGCGCATTGGGCGACCATCTCCCCCTTGGTCTTGTCCCAATAGGGATTCTCGACCTTCCCTCCGACACCGAGTGCGCCGAGCAATTCGTTCCACCGGGCCATATAGAAAGGATGTGTCGTCCGGGTGCTGAGCGCACCGAGCCGGAGTCGATCGAGCGGCACGTTGAGCGCGATCAGGCCGTTCTCGGGAACTTTGAGCACGAAGGCGCGGCCGAGCGCGGTGCCGGCGGCGACACCCAGCGAGAAGAACAGGAAGGATCGACCGCGTGTGGTGTCCTCCGATCCGACGTCCTCGACCAACCCGCTATCGAAGCTCATCCACACCCGCAGCCGATCGAAGGCGGATGCTTTATAAGCGGCTTTCAAACCGTCGAAGCACTGCTCCTGCGACTTGCTCACCAGTCCTTCGCCGGCATGGCTGACCAGAAGCGGCGTCTCGCTGGCATTCAGGCTGTCGATCGCACCGATCAAACTGTCCAAACCGCCGGAGAACAGGCTCACGCCATCGAACGGGGCGGGAATGAGGGTGGGCGCGGCAGGAGCAACCAGCTTCGCGTAACCCTTCGTCCGCTTGCGGAATCCGACATCCCATCTGTCGCCGGTCAGGAAGTTCAGGGCGCGGACCAGGATGGGCGCGGCGGCGGTCCATCGCACGGGATCGCTCACGGGGACGACCAACCGAATCTCGCGCGTCCAGGCATCCTGCGATTCCGTCGAGCGGGAGATTCGGGTGTCCGCTGCATGAACATGGGCCGCGACCACGAGCATGTCCGCACCGATCTCGCTCGGGGTCAGGTGCAGCGCCTTGAGGTCGGCCAAGGCTCGGCCGATCCCATGATCGAGACGCTTGCCCGCCACTAACTGCAAGGTCGATGCAATCTCGTCGCGCGCCTTGGGGACGCGGGTCTTATCGTCCTCGCCGAAACGGCCGATGATGACATGGCGCCTCATTTCGCTGCCTCCCCATCGCCCATCGTCTGCAACACCTCGAAAGCGGATTGATAGACGTTGGTCACGAAGCCCATCACCGCGTCAGGGGTCAGCGACTGTATGTTGACGCCCGCAGCGTTTATGGCGTCGCTGACACCGCGCTGGATGAAATCACGCAGTTGCGACTGAACCCTCTCGGCCGCGCGCGGGTCGGCAGGTAAGGTCACGACCTTGGTGCCGATGTCGTTGCAGATGCGAGCCTCGATCGCGTGCGTCGCATATAGTTCGAAGACGGTCTGGATTTGGCCCGGCGTCAGCGCGTCGATGTCGGTAATGCCCGCACCGGCGAGATCGGCGATGGTCTCGACGAAGGCGTCCCGCGCGATGCCCTCGTCGATCGACCCGCCTTCGGGACAGATATAGTCGGCGAGGCCGGCGAACACTTCCTCGATCGGCCGCCCGGCGAGGCTTTCCAGATTGAGCGTTCGCAACGCTTCGCGAACGCCATTCGCGCTGGCGTCGTTGAGGAACCTGACCAGTCCGGCGCCCGCGCCCCGCGATGCGCCCATGCGCTGCGCGGCCTGGCGTGAGCCGCCCGCCGATTTGGACACATATTGCGAGACCGCGCGGCCGAGGCTCCTGCGGTCGCTTCCGCCCGAGCTTGCGAAGCGAGTGAAATTGTTCCGGGCCGATGTGAAGCGATCCGTTGCCCCCGCCGGCGCGGTTGGCCGAGGTGCCGGCGCTGGAGGAACTGCTGGGGGAGATCCATCAGGTGACGGGGGTTGTGCCCCGTCGCCATCACCGGCACCCGCGCCGGCCCCGCCATCACCGTCGCCCTGCAACCAACTCGGGATCAGCGGCGTGCCGCCACCTGCACCCCCATAAGCGTTCGACGTTCCCATCAGCGCCCGCCTTTTCGAGTGCGAATCGCGGCGCTGGCCGTCGTCTTCAGGAAGGAAGATTGGGACGTGGACCATCCCTGGAGTAGCTTCTCGAAGCGCGCCACGGCGTCAGAGTCCTTGATGATTCCCTCCCAACCTGACGCGGGCCACGGCCCGCACCGATCGGCTGGCACGGCTTCGAGCAAGTCGAGAAGATTGGCTTGCAATGTCGGATGGGCGCGAACCAGTACGGCGAGCCCATCAATGCCGGGCGGCGCCGTATCGAAGGCGTCGCCACCCATGACGCGCCCGCGCAGCTCCTCGAAGACCTGTGCGGCCTCGGCCGGAACGAGCTGCTTGAGTTCGCCTTCAAACGCCTGGACGGCAAGTTTCGGGCCGAGCAGCTTCTCGACCACAGCGGCGAGGCGGCCGAGGACGGAGGCCGCGCCGAAATAGTCCTTTCGATCCTTGGTCACGAACAGATAGGGACGCAGATCGACTTCGGCCAAGGCCGGTGACAGCCGCGCCCAGGCCCGTATCGCGTCGGCCGCCTTCCATTCCGTCAGGATGGCGCTGTCCTTAGAGTCCGGCACGGCAGTCGGCTTGGCATCATCGGTGGAACTGATCTTCGGCCCGGTTCTCTTCGCCTTGGGGGCTGGCTTCTCCTCCGATGCGGCGGCTTCAAGCGCCGTCAAATCTAGGCAGCGGCCATCCGGATCGCGGGCAGCGGCGCTGGCGATCTGGTCGAACAATCTGGAGAGGAATCGTTCGGCCAGCATGAGCTTCGCCAGGACGGGCAGCTTCACCTCTTCTCCGAAGCCGCGAGCGAGCGCGGTTTGATGGCGCAGCAGCAGGGTATTCAGGAAGCGCTTGATCTGCCGCGGATTGCCCTGAGTGCCGCTGGCCAGGATCGGACCGATCTGATCGCTCAAGGTGAGCGCGTTCTGGACCTTGCCGGCTTTGTCGCCCAAGGCGGTCTTGACCGTCTGCGCGTCGAGCCCGGCCGTTTGCCAAGGCCGTTTGAGCAATTCACGCGCGACGGTGATGAGCGCCGAATAAGCGGAATCGTCCTCGCCCAGCTCGGCGCCGATGAGCAACAGGGTGACGTAAATGCGGGTTTCGGTCTCGCCCAAAGCCGGAATCCGGAACGGTATCTGGATCAGCTTTTCGAGATAGTTGCGCGCATAGTCGCGGGGGCCGGTTGTGTCCGGCAGCTCGGGGAAATGCTTGCGCACCGAATATTCGATCATCGCCTCGTCGGCCGCGACGATGAACGCGGTGCGGGCGGTGAAAACGAACAGGCGAACGGCTTCGAGGGTCTCAATCGCGGTGTCCGGCAGGCAGCGGTCGAGATCGTCGATGAGCACGATCAGTTGCTTGACGCCCGCCTGCTTTAGCAGGTCGTCAAAAGCTTTTCGGAATGCCTCGATCTCTTCGGGGACATTCTTCGACTCCCCCGGCTTCAGCAGACCCTGCACTCCGTCGATGGCCTTGTCGTAATTCTCCTGCGTGGCGAGTTTCGAAGGGTCGGCAAAGATGCCCTTCAAGGTGCCGACCACCGCGCCGACCTGATCGGCCGTGGGGATGCCGGTGAAGGCGGTAAAAGCGAGACCGCCCCCGTGGCGCGCGATCTTGAGCCAATCGATCCGCCGGAAGATGTCTTTGACGGCTATGCCCGCTTGGGTGAGCAACGGGCGTTTTTCGATAAGCCCGGTGACGATGCCCTCGATCAACGCGATCTTGGCGTCTTCGAATCCTTGAAAGCGCCATCCGTTGAATTTGATGCAGAGCACGTCCGCATCAGAACTGAGGCCGTTCTCGATCATCTCCAAGATGCTGGATTTGCCGGCGCCCCAGTCGCCGTGAACGCCGATCGTCACGGCGCGCTCGGGCTTCTCGCGGAGCAGCTCGATGATGGTCTTGGCGATCGCCTCATTGTTGAGGAGATCGACCTTTGTCTCATTGTCAGTGAGAATCATCCCGCCCCCGCTTCCGCCCCACGACTCGCGGCGGTTGTAATAGTGAAGCCCCGCACGCAACATTGCCGGAAGAAGACAGGCTCCGCCATATGTTCTGCTGGACCTCCGGCAAGTCCAACGGGGAGCAATCAAGCAGTTTTTTCCTCTATCGGACTGAACACCGGGGATGGGCCGCCAAGGATGTAAGGCCGGCGGAAGGCCCCGCCTTGACAAGGTAAGGTATTTTCCTTACATTCTGTGGGCAGAGGAGACCTAGCCATGCCGGCGTTGCTCGAAGAAGTCAGCACCATCACCGCCAAGGGCCAGACGACGATACCGAAGTCCGTCCGCCAAGCGCTCGGCGTCGATTACGGTGGCAAGATCGCATTTCGCGTCGATGAGCATGGGGTGTCGGTGCATCGCGCCGATGCCGAGCATGACGATCCAGCGATCGACAGCTTTCTGGCGTTTCTGGCCGAGGACATCAAACGCCGGCCCGAGGCGTTGACCGCGCTGTCCCCCGCGCTCGCCGAACGCATCGCTGCGCTGACCGAGGGCGTTAAGGTCGATCTCGATGCGCCGATCGACGGCGATGTCGATCTCTAATGACGGTCGTCAACGGGTGGCAGCTCATTGCCCACCCCCTGTTTCTCGACCAAATCGAGAAGCTGGGGACGGCCGTCGAGCGTCTGCGAGAAAAAGACCCGCGCGGCTGGCACAAGTCGGCCAATGCGAAGCTGCTGGCGGCGATGCGCCAGCTCGTCTTCGAGACCATTCCGCAAGACCCGACGCGACCCGAATACCGCCAGGGCGGCACGTTGGGCGACGACCGCAAGCACTGGTTTCGGGCGAAGTTCGGCGGCGGCCGGTTCCGGCTGTTCTTCCGCTACAGCACCAGCGCCAAAGTTATCGTGTTCGCCTGGGTGAACGACGAGAACACACTGCGCACCTACGGATCAAAGTCGGATGCCTATGCGGTGTTCCGCAAAATGCTCGACAAGGGCAATCCGCCCGACGATTGGGCGGCTCTGTTGGCGGCTGCGAGCGAGTCGGACACACAAGAGCGCCTGGCGACGGCTTCGCCGGAGCCGCCATGAGCCCCTATTTGCGCTACGCCCGCCCGAATTGTTTGCACCCAGCGCAGGCGGGCATCAGCGTTGGCGCATGGCCCTGTCTCGCAAACGTCGTCGTCGCGCGCCGCGCGGCTGGTCGGACGGTCTCGACGACCTGCACGATTATATGCAGGCGCCAGCGAAGCGCGCCTCGTCCCGCCCGCGCGCCGTCAAGGATGGCGGTTCGATCACGGTCACGGACGATTGGCCCGAGCGGGTTCCGATCGGCGACGCCGAGTTGCGCGTCATCGAAGGCCATCTGCGCAAGGAGCTGGACGACCTGTTCGGACCCTTGCCGTGAGATAAGGAGGATCATGCCATGACCGACGCCGCCCTTCGCGTCGAGGACACCCCGCCGGTCATGGCGACGGCCCGTGCCGCGCTCTATCTGCGCGTCTCCACCGGCCGTCAGGCCGAGAGCGACCTGTCCATCCCCGACCAGCGCCGCCAGATCGAAGGCTATTGCCTGTCGCGCGGCTGGGAGGTTGCGGCCGAGTTCGTCGAGCCGGGCAACACCGCGACCGACGATCGCCGGCCGGCGTTTCAGGCAATGATCGACGCGGCGATGCAGAAGCCGTCGCCGTTTAACGTCATTCTCGTCCACAGCTTCTCGCGCTTCTTCCGCGACCAGTTCCAGTTCGAGTTCTACGTCCGCAAGCTGGCGAAGAACGGCGTGCGACTGATCTCGATCACGCAGGATTTGGGCGATGATCCGATGAGCGTGATGATGCGCCAGATCATGACGCTGTTCGACGAATATCAGTCGAAGGAGAACGGCAAGCACACGCTGCGGTCGATGAAGGAGAACGCGCGGCAAGGCTTCTGGAACGGCGCGCGGCCACCCATCGGCTATCGGATCGTCGAGGCCGGGCACCGCGGCGCGAAGGTCAAGAAGAAGCTGGAGATCGACCCGATCCAGGCCGAGACTGTGCGGCGCGTCTACCGTATGGCGCTGAATGGCGTCGATGATAACGGCCCGATGGGCCTCAAGGCCATCGCGACGTGGCTCAACGACAACAACATCCGCACCCGCGACGGCGGGCGCTGGGGCATCGCGGGAGTGCATCAGGTGCTCACCCGCACGACCTATATTGGCCGGCACAAGTTCAACTATCGGGACTATCGCACCAAGGCGCCCAAGCCCGAGAGCGAGCACGCCATCATGGAAGTGCCCGCCATTATCTCTGAGGCTGAGTTCGAGGCCGTGCAGCGGTCGCTCAAGGCACGCAGCCCGAAGATGATGCCGCCGATGGCTGTGGGCGGCCCGACGCTGCTCACCGGCATCTGCTTTTGCGCATGCTGCGGCGGAGCCATGACGCTGCGCACCGGCACCAGCAGCGTCGGCCGCGAGTATCGCTATTACACCTGTTCCACGAAGGCGCGGCAGGGCGCGAAGGGCTGCCCCGGCATCACGGTCCCGATGGATCGGCTGAACGAAGCCGTCGTCGGGCATCTGGAGTGGCGCCTGCTCGATCCGAAGCGGCTTGAGGAGATGATGGATCAGATCCTCGAACGCCGCGACGAATGGGTGGATCAGCGGCGCCTTCATGTCGCCGATCTGGAGCGCCGCGCGACCGAGGCCGAAGCCAAGCTCAAGCGTCTCTATGATGCGATCGAAAATGGCGTCATCGATGTGAGCGATCCTTCGCTCAAGGATCGAATCGCCGAACTGACGGCAACACGCGACCAGGCCAGGGGCGACGCCGAACGGGCGGTAGCCCATATTGAGAAGATCGGCCCGACCATCACGCCCGAGAGCCTGCGCGCCTTCGCAATGGCGGCGCGCAGAAAGCTCCGGCGGGGCGATGGCTCATTCGCGCGCGATCACGTCCGCGCGGTCGCCCAGCGTGTCGAAGTGGTCAGTAAGACGGAGGTTCGGATTCGCGGCTTGCGCAGTGAGTTACTCCGAACGCTTACCGCCGCCTCTGGCGTAGAGGCGGCGGTGCTAGGCGTTCGTGCCTTTGATCCAAAATGGCGCACCCGGAACGATTCGAACGTCCGACCCTCAGATTCGTAGTCTGATGCTCTATCCAGCTGAGCTACGGGTGCATTGGAGACGCGCAGATAGAAGCGCGCGGCAGATTGGGCAACCCCCTTTTTGCACTTTGCGCTCCGAAAAGGCGTCGGCAACTTTTCCACCCTTCCCTCGTTCCTGTGCGCGAAGGAGAGTGCCATGATGAGCTTCACGATGAACGACCTGGCGCTGCTGGCGATTGCGCTCGTGATCGGCTGGATACTGGGCCTGATGACGAGCGGACGCGGACGGTTCAAGCGGCTGTGGCAGGACGAGAAGGTCGCTCATCGCACGGCGCTCAAGGACAGGGAGGCCCGTCTTGAAGCGTCGGAGGCGCGCGTGCGGGAACTGGAGCGCCACGCGGCGCCGGTCAGCGCTGGAGGCGCCAGCGCGGCGACAGTGGCGGCCGCTGCCCCTGGCCGCGACGATCTGAGCCGGATCAGCGGCATCAGCCAGCGTGAGGAGGTTGCGCTCAATGAGGCCGGCTATCAGCGTTATGGCCAGATCGCGGCGCTCAATGCCGAACAGGAGGCGACGCTGGAGGCGCGGCTGGGGCTTTCCCCCGGCACCATTTCTCGCGACGACTGGAGAGGTCAGGCTGTCGCGCTGGAACGCGGCGAGGGAAAGCCGGGTCTGCTGGGTCGACTGACCGGCGCGCGGTAACGCCGCCTGAGCATTGGAATATGGAAAGGGCGGGAAGATCGCTTCCCGCCCTTCTTTGTTACCTGCTGGCGAGCGCGGCCTGCGCCGCCGCGAGCCGGGCAATCGGAACGCGGTAGGGCGACGCCGAAACATAATCGAGGCCAGTCTTTTCGCAGAAGGCGATGGAGGCCGGATCGCCGCCATGCTCGCCGCAAATGCCGAGCTTGATGTCGGGGCGGGTCGCGCGGCCCCGTTCGGCAGCGAGTTCGATGAGCTGGCCCACGCCCTCCACGTCGATGCTGACGAAGGGATCGCGGGCGAAGATGCCCTTGTCCACATATTGCGTCAGGAAGCGGCCCGCGTCGTCGCGGCTGATGCCGATGGTCGTCTGCGTGAGGTCATTGGTGCCGAAGGAGAAGAATTCGCCCACCTCGGCGATCTCTCCGGCTTTAAGGGCAGCGCGCGGCAGCTCGATCATGGTGCCGACCAGATAGTCGACCGAAGCGCCCTGCTCGGCGAACACATCCTTCGCCACCTGATCGACGATCGCCTTCATCAGTTCCAGCTCCTTGCGGGTCGCGACGAGCGGGATCATGACTTCGGGGATCGGCGCTTCACCGCTGCGCTGCTTTACCAGCAGTGCAGCTTCGAAGATGGCGCGGGCCTGCATCTCGTAGATTTCGGGGTAGGTGACGCCGAGGCGGCAGCCGCGATGGCCGAGCATCGGGTTGAACTCGTGCAGTTCGGCGGCGCGGCGCTTGAGCGCTTCCACGCCGACGCCCGCAGCCTTCGCCACTTCCTCGAACTCCGCTTCGCCATGGGGCAGGAATTCGTGCAGCGGCGGATCGAGCAGGCGGATGGTGACGGGCAGGCCCGCCATCACCATGAAGATCTGCGCGAAGTCGTCGCGCTGTTCGGGCAGCAGCTTGTCGAGCGCGGCGCGGCGGCCCTTCTCGCTGTCGGCCAGGATCATCTCGCGCACGGCGGTGATGCGCGCGGCGTCGAAGAACATATGTTCGGTGCGGCAGAGGCCCACGCCTTCCGCGCCGAATTCGCGAGCGACCTGGCAATCCTGCGGCGTTTCCGCGTTGGCACGGACCTTCAGGCGGCGCACCTTGTCCGCCCATTCCATCAGCGTGCCGAAATCGCCCGCCAGTTCTGGCTGCACGGTCGGCACTTCGCCCGCCATGACTTCGCCGGTCGCGCCGTCGATGGTGAGGATGTCGCCTTCCTTCAGCTCGCGTCCGGCGATGCGCAGAATCCGGTTGGCGTTGTCGATGGAGAGGCTGCCCGCGCCGGACACGCAGGGACGGCCCATGCCGCGCGCCACCACGGCGGCGTGGCTGGTCATGCCACCGCGCGCGGTCAGGATGCCCTTGGCCGCGTGCATGCCGTGGATGTCTTCGGGAGAGGTTTCCACGCGGACGAGGATGACGGCATCGCCCAGTTCGTTGCGACGCTCGGCAGTGTCGGCGTCGAACACGATCGCGCCGGATGCCGCGCCCGGCGAAGCGGGCAGCCCCTTCGTCAGCACGTCGCGCGGCGCCTTGGGATCGAGCGTGGGATGCAGAAGCTGGTCGAGCGCGGCGGGATCGACGCGGGCGACGGCTTCCTCTTCGGAGATCAGCCCTTCGTTCGCCATGTCGACCGCGATCTTGAGCGCGGCCTTGGCGGTGCGCTTGCCCGAGCGGGTCTGGAGCATCCAGAGCTTGCCCTGCTGGACCGTGAATTCGATGTCCTGCATGTCGCGATAATGGGTTTCGAGGATCTGGAACACCCGCGCCAGTTCGGCATAGGTTTCCGGCATCGCCTCTTCCATCGAGAGGGGCTTGGCCCCTGCCCGCTCGCGCGCGGCGAGGGTCAGATATTGCGGCGTGCGGATGCCCGCCACCACGTCCTCGCCCTGCGCGTTGATGAGATATTCGCCATAATAGGCGTTCTCGCCGGTCGCGGGATCGCGGGTGAAGGCGACGCCGGTGGCGGACGTGTCGCCCATATTGCCGAACACCATCGCCTGCACGTTGACCGCCGTGCCCCAGTCGCCGGGGATCGAGTTCAGACGGCGATAGACTTTCGCGCGGTCCGCCTGCCACGATCCGAACACGGCGCTGATCGCGCCCCAGAGCTGGTCGTGCACATCCTGCGGGAAGGGCTTGTTCCAGAGCTTCTGGACGAGGGACTTATACTCGCCGACCAGCGCCTTCCAGTCGTCGGCGGTCATTTCGGTGTCGAGGGTGTAGCCCTGATCTTCCTTGGCGATCTCCAGCGCTTCCTCGAACGCGCCATGGTCGAGTTCCAGCACCACGTCCGAATACATCTGGATAAAGCGGCGGTAGCTGTCCCATGCAAAACGTTCGTCGCCCGATGCGGCGGCGAGGCCTTCCACCGTCGCGTCGTTGAGGCCGAGGTTGAGGACCGTGTCCATCATGCCGGGCATCGAAATGCGCGCGCCCGAACGGACCGAGACGAGCAGCGGGTCGGAAGCGTCGCCGAAGCGCTTTCCGGTCACGCCTTCGATATGCGCGATGCCGTCCGCCACCTGCCCTTTCAGGCTTTCGGGATAGACGCCGCCGTCCTGATAGTAACGGGTGCACATTTCGGTCGTGATGGTGAAGCCAGGAGGCACCGGCAGGCCGATGGCGGCCATGCCGTCGAGGTTGGCGCCCTTGCCGCCCAGAAGGTTCTTGTCGCCCTTCCCCCCATCGTTAACCCCGCCCCCGAAGCGATAGACATAGCGGGTGGCGGTGTCGTTCATGCTGGCCTCTTCCGTCTTGATCATGGTCCGGCTCTCCCTGCACTGATTGCCGAGTTTGTGCGATGCAACAATCTAGCCGCATTAGCGAGATATTGCGAGATGCGATAGGATTTAGCTGCCTTAACTTCGCATAGTTCCCGCAAGTTTTGTCATTTCGTTGCTCTATCCCGAAATTTTCGAAAAGTCAGCAACCTGATGCACCGCGTCACGAACACGCGCCAGAAGGGCGAGACGAGTCGCGCGCTTTTCCGGGTCGGCGTCGTTGACCGTGACGCTATCGAAGAAGGCGTCGATAGGCGACCGGAGCGTCGCCAGCGCGGCCATCGCATCGGCGAACCGCTCGTCCGCGACCGCCTGCCGCGCAAGCGGCTCGGCGGCGTCGAGCGCGGCGATGAGGGCGGCTTCGGCGGGTTCGGGGGTGTAGAGGGACACGGGATTATTGTCACCCCGGACCTGATCCGGGGTCCCGCTGCCTTCCGCTTCGTCAGAGAAGCGGGACCCCGGCTCAAGGCCGGGGTGACGGGTGGAAGAGAGGTCGGGCGCGTCCTTCCTGAGGATGTTCGCGGCGCGCTTGTAGCCTGCGAGCAGGTTCGTGCCGTCGTCGGTCGCGACGAAGGACTGGAGCGCATGGACGCGGGCGAGCAGGCGGACGAGGTCGTCCTCGCCTCCGAGCGCGAACACCGCGTCGATCAGGTCGTGACGGACGCCTGCTTCCTTTTGCTGGACCTTGAGGCGGTCGGCGAAGAAGTCGATCACCTCCTCTGCCGGAAACAGGCCGGTGACATGCAATTGCTCGGCCGACGCTATCGTCGTGGCATCGGACAGATCGAGCTTTAAGCGATTTTCCAGAACAATGGCGATGACACCGAGCGCGGCGCGCCTGAGAGCGAACGGATCTTTCGACCCACTCGGCTTCATATCATGCTGGAAAAACTTGACGATAGTATCCAACTTATCCGCCAGACTCACCGCCACCGTCACCGGCGCGGTGGGGACTTCGTCGCCCTGCCCGACCGGCTTATAATGGTCGCGGATGGCGTCGGCCACGGCGTCGGTTAGGCGTTCGGCGCGCGCGTAGTAGCCGCCCATGACGCCCTGAAGCTCCGGGAATTCGCCGACCATTTCGGTGACGAGGTCGGCTTTGGCGAGACGGGCCGCCTGCTCGGTCTGGTCGGGGTCCGCGCCCTTGACGATCCCCTCTTCCACCAGCCAGCGGGCGAGTTTCGCGACGCGCTCCACCTTGTCGGCGACGGTGCCGAGTTTTTCGTGGAAGGTGATGCGCTCCAGCTTCTTGCCGTGGTCCGCGAGACGCGTCTTGCGGTCCTGTTCCCAGAAGAAGCGGGCGTCGGAAAGGCGCGCGGCGAGCACCTTGCGGTTGCCCGCGATAATCGCCGCGCCGCCGTCCTTCGCCTCGATATTGGCGGTGCAGATGAAGGCGGGGGCAAGCTTGCCTGTCGCGTCCTTTAGCACGAAATATTTCTGGTTTATCCTGAGGGTTAGCTGAATGACTTCAGGCGGAACCTCAAGGAAGGCCGGATCGAAATCGCCGAGCAGCGGCACCGGCCATTCGGTGAGGCCCGCATTCTCCGCGACCAGCCCCTTGTCCTCGATGACGCTGTAGCCATGCGCGGCGGCGGCCTCCGCAGACTTCGC
This sequence comes from Sphingobium amiense, assembly GCF_003967075.1. Taxonomy (NCBI): domain Bacteria; kingdom Pseudomonadati; phylum Pseudomonadota; class Alphaproteobacteria; order Sphingomonadales; family Sphingobiaceae; genus Sphingobium; species Sphingobium amiense. The sequence goes on along the minus strand of NZ_AP018664.1, from coordinate 786,355 downwards.
CTCGATGATCGCCTGCCGATCCTGATGGGAAACGATCACATGGCAGGCGCGCAGCTTTTCCGCATAGTCGTGCGCGCCGCCGATGGTGATCTCGCCCGGATGGTGGAAACGGTGGCCGAGCGTCGCGAAGCCGGACCTGATCCCCTCGACCTCGATGTCCACCAGTTCCTCGCCGAGGATCGCGACGATGCCCTGCAGCGGGCGGACCCAGCGCAGGCTTTCGGTGGTCTGACTGGCCGCGCCCCAGCGCATCGACTTGGGCCAGGGGAAGGCGCGGATGACGGCGGGGACCGCTTCGGCCAAAATCTCAGAGGCGGTTTTCGGAGTAGAAACGCTTTTTGCGAACCAGACGTGGCCCTTAGAAGTTTCCTTCAGTTCCACTATCTCATTCTCTGCGAGAGACCGCATGAACCCTTCAATGGCGACCTGCGGGGCATCTCCCCTCGGCCCTTTCCGCTCTACGATCCGAGCTTCCCATTGCGAGTTAGTATCTGGCAAATCGCGCGCGATGACCGCGAGGCGGCGGGGCGTGACGAAGCTGTCGATGGCGGCGGGCGTCAGGCCGGACTTCGCCAGTTCCTCCGCAAAGAGGCGGGCGAGGTCTTCGGACGCCTTCACCTGCATCCGCGCCGGGATTTCCTCGCAGCGCAGTTCGAGGAGGAAGTCGCTCATGCAGCCCACCCGTTGCTCTTCATCCACGCTTCGCAACTGCCCTTCGCCATGTCGCGGACCTGACCCATATAGCTGGCGCGTTCCTGCACGGAGATGACGCCCCGCGCCTGGAGCAGGTTGAAGGTGTGGGACGCCTTGATCGCCTGTTCGAAGGCGGCGAGCGGGACGCCGTTTTCGATGCACTGGTCATATTCCGCGCGGCAGTCCCGGAACCACTGGAACAGCTTGTCGGTGTTCGCGACCTCGAAATTCCATTTCGACATCTGCTTCTCATTTTCGAGAAACACGTCGCCATAGGTCACGCCCGCATCGTTGAATTTCAGGTCATAGACGCTGTCGACGCCCTGAATATACATGGCGAGCCGTTCGAGACCGTAGGTCAGCTCGCCCGCGACGGGCTTGCAGTCGAAGCCGCCCATCTGCTGAAAATAGGTGAACTGCGTGACTTCCATGCCGTCGCACCAGACTTCCCAGCCCAGCCCCCACGCGCCCAGCGTCGGGCTTTCCCAGTCATCCTCGACGAAGCGGATGTCATGGACCAGCGGGTCGATGCCGATTTCCGCGAGGCTCCCCAGATAGAGTTCCTGAAGGTTGGCCGGGGACGGCTTCATGATGACCTGATATTGGTAATAATGCTGGAGCCGGTTGGGATTTTCGCCATAGCGGCCGTCGGTCGGGCGGCGACTGGGCTGGACATAGGCGGCGTTCCAAGCGTCAGGGCCGAGCGCGCGCAAGGTCGTCGCGGGATGGAAGGTGCCCGCGCCCACTTCCATGTCATAGGGCTGTAGGATGACGCAGCCCTGCCGCCCCCAATAGGCGTGCAGGGTCAGGATCAGATCCTGAAAGGAAAGCGCTTTGCCTTCGGCCACGAACGGTCCTTCTTGAATAAGCTCTCTGGCGGAAACTCGGCCCTGCGCCTTGGCGCAACGCCGCCAAAGGGTCAAGGGCGCGGCGGGGCAAAGAGGGTAAACCCGCTTGCCCTTGCGCGCATGGATGCGCATCTGTTTCCCATGAAGATGCTATCCGCCCTCCTCCGCACCCTGTCTGCCGCCCTGCTGATGATCGGGGGCGCGGCGCAGGCCCGCGACGCGATCGCCGCTTCGCCCGCCCTTTGGCAGGTCAAGGACGCCGACACGACCATCTACCTGTTCGGCACGGTCCATGTGATGAAGCCGGGGATCGACTGGTTCGATGGCAAGGTGAAGCGCGCGTTCGACGCATCGGACGAACTGGTGCTGGAGATCGTCGAGCCGGACGATCCGCGAGCGATCGCCACGACCATGGGGCGGCTGGCGCTGGCGAGCGACGGGGTCAAGATGTCGGACCGGCTGAGCGAGGAAGCGCGCGGCAAATATCAGGCGGCGATGAGCGCCAACGGGTTGCCGTGGCAGACGTTCGAGATCTTCAATCCGTGGATGAGCGGGATGCTGCTGTCCGTCGCGCCGCTGGAGAAGATGGGATACAAGGCCGATCTGGGCGCGGAAAAGACGCTGCGCGCGGCGGCGCAGGCGGCGGGCAAGAAGGTCGATGCGCTGGAGACGGTCGAGCAGCAGGTCGGCTTCTTCGCAAACCTGCCGATGGACCAGCAGGTGCAGTTCCTCAATGCCACGGTGGACGGCCTGCCCGACATGGAGAAGGAATTCGGATCGCTGCTGCGCACCTGGGAGAAGGGGCAGCCCGACCGGCTGGCGAAGATGATGAACGAGTCGCTGGAGGCGACGCCGGAGCTTGCCAAAGTGCTGCTGACCGGGCGCAACGCCAACTGGGCGAAGTGGATCAGGGGTCGGCTGGCGCAACCGGGCACGGTGTTCGTGGCTGTGGGTGCTGGCCATCTGGCGGGCAAGGGCAGCGTGCAGGACCAGCTCAGGGCGCTGGGTGTAGACTCGACCCGCGTGGTGCGGTGACGTCATGCTGACCCGGCTGCTCGCGCTCTTCGCGCTTCTGCTCGTCCCCGCCTGTGACAAGGCTCCTGCTCCGCAACCGCAGACGGGCGGCGGTCCCGCGCTGTGGCAGGTGGAGCGCGGCGGCATGAAAGGCTGGCTGTTCGGCACCATCCATGTGCTGCCCAAGGGGATCGCGTGGGAGACGCCCGCGATCCGCGACGCGATGGCGCAGGCTGACCGGCTGGTGCTGGAAGCCGCGGACCTTCAGGATGAGCAGAAGACGCTGGCGCTGTTCGAGAAGATGGGCCGCAGCCCCGACCTGCCGCCGCTGGAGAAGCGCGTGCCGCCCGGCGAAGTCGCCGCGCTCGGCAAGGCGATGGCGGACGGGGGCACGAACACGCAGCTTCTGTCAGGCTATGAAAGCTGGGCGGCGGCGATGCTGCTGTCGGCGGCGAGCCAGCAGTCGCTGGGCGTCAGCCAGAGTGACGGGGTGGAGCCGGTGCTGATCGCCGCATTCCGCAAGGCGGGCAAGCCCATCGGCGGGCTGGAGACGGTGGAGCGGCAGTTTGGCGCGTTCGATACGCTGCCCGAAGCGGCGCAGCAGAGGCTGCTCGTCCAGACGATCCATGAGGCGAAGGGGATGAAGGCGCTCTACGACCGTATCCTCAACGCCTGGGTCAAGGGCGACATGGCGGCGATCGCGCGGGAGGACGAGATCGGCGAACAGCCCGACCCGGTGGTCGAGGACGCGATCCTGACGGCGCGCAACCGCGACTGGGTGAAGGCCATCGAGCCGATGGCGGGACGCCCCTTCATCGCGGTCGGTGCGGGGCACCTGACGGGCGAAGGCAATCTGATCGACATGCTGAAGGCCAAAGGCTTTGCTGTGACGCGGGTTCAGTAGGGTTAGTGCCTGAAGAACAGCGTCACCGACGCCACATGGTTGATGCGGGTGTTGCCGCCGCGCTGGTTGACGATCTGGTTGAGATAGCCGATTTCGAGCGTCGAAGCGCCGGGCAGGCCGAGTTCCGCGCCCGCGAAGCTGCGCAACTGGTCGAAGCCCGCGCGGGCGCCCCAGTCAGTGTCGTTGAGCGCGGCGAACCCTTCCGCATAGACGAGCGCGTTGATGGCGTCGCTGCCGGGCCGCAGCGGCTTTTCATAACGGATCATCTCGCGTAGCCGCCAGCCCATATCGTCGCCGTCCGAACGCCAGCGCTGTTCCAGCCGGGTGCGGGACGACAGTTCGCCGCCCCATGGCTTGCCAAGCGTCCAGCTTAGCTGCTGGAAGCTGCGCTCTTCGTTCACGTCCCTGCCGCCTTCGATCGGCACGACGACATGGGCGAAGCCCTGATAGAGCGTCACGGAGGGCGAGAATTTCCAGCCGACGGCGCCGCGAAACAGCGCCTGATCCACGCGGGAGACGCCGTCGCCGATGCGCGGCTGGATTTCGGCGAAGTAGACGAGTTCGTCCTTCACCGATCCCATAGCGGTCAGGTTGAGCCAGAACTGCTCGTCCTGCGATGTCGCCGCCCGCGCTGGTGTGGACAGGAGGAGCGAACCGGCGAGCAATAGTGGCGTCAGGCGGGGCATGGCGATCCGTCAGGGAGGGAGGGCCGGAGTGGCCGCCCTGCCCCCTATCAGAGCGATGTTTCCGCCCCGTTTCCCGGCTGTGAATTTGTGTCCGGGGCGGTCAGGTGATGACGCTGGGACGGTCCATGCCGGTAAAGCCCGCGATGTCGGCCACCTCCTGCGCGGCGGCGATCAGGGGAGCGAGCGCGTCGCCCGTCGCCATAGCGAGGTCGCCCTCCGGTCCGACATAGCGTTCGATATAGACGCGAAGAGTCGCGCCTTCCGTGCCGGTGCCGGAGAGGCGGAAGACGACGCGCGACCCGTCGACGAACAGGATGCGCACGCCCTGATGGCTGCTGACCGAGCCGTCCGTGGGGTCGGTATAGGCGAAATCGTCCGCGCTTTGCACTGTCCCGCCGCTGTTGGCCGTGCCGGGCAGCGTGCCGAGCTTGCCCCGCAGCGCCGCCATCAGGGCGTCGGCCCTGTCCTTGGCGATGGCCTCATAGTCGTGGCGGGCATAATAATTGCGACCATAGGTCGCCCAGTGACCAGCCATGATGTCGGCGACGCCCTGTTTTCGCGCGGCGATGATGTTGAGCCAGAGCAGCACCGCCCAGATGCCGTCCTTCTCGCGCACATGATCGGAGCCGGTGCCCGCGCTCTCCTCGCCGCAGATGGTCGCCATGCCCGCGTCCAGCAGATTGCCGAAGAATTTCCAGCCGGTCGGCGTTTCGTAGAGCGGCACGCCCAGCTTTTCCGCCACGCGGTCCGCTGCGCCGCTGGTGGGCATCGAGCGGGCTATGCCCTTGAGGCCCGCTGCATAACCCGGCGCGAGATGGGCGTTGGCGGCCAGCACGGCGAGCGAATCGGACGGAGTGACATAGCAATGGCGGCCGATGATGAGGTTGCGGTCCCCGTCTCCGTCCGACGCCGCGCCGAAATCGGGGGCGTCCGCCGCCATCATCCGGTCATAAAGCACTTTGGCATGGACCAGATTGGGGTCGGGATGGTGGTGGCCGAAATCCGGCAGGGGCGTGCCGTTCATGACGGTGCCGGCGGGGGCGCCCAGCCGCCGCTCGAAAATCTCCGTCGCGTAGGGGCCGGTGACGGCGCTCATCGAATCGAAAGCGAGCGTGAAGCCGCCCGCGATCATCGCGCGGATCGCGGCGAAATCGAACAGGCTTTCCATCAGGTCGGCATAGGCCGCGACCGGGTCCACCACTTCGACCGCCATGTCGCCCAGATGCGTGACACCGATGGCGTCGAGGTCGACATCGGCGGCATCGAGGATGCGATAGCTGTCGATGGAGAGGCTGCGTGCGTGGATCGCGTCCGTCACCTTTTCCGGCGCGGGGCCGCCATTGCCGATATTATATTTGATGCCGAAATCCTCATCCGGCCCGCCGGGATTGTGGCTGGCGGACAGGATCAGACCGCCAAAGGCGCCCGACCGGCGGATGAGATGCGACGCGGCGGGCGTCGAAAGGATGCCCCCCTGCCCCACCAGCACGCGGCCAAAGCCGTTGGCCGCCGCCATCCTGATGACGATCTGGATCACTTCGCGATTGAGGTAGCGGCCATCGCCGCCTACCACGAGCGTCTGCCCCGCAAATCCGTCGAGACTGTCGAACACCGACTGGACGAAATTTTCGGCATAATGCGGCTGCTGGAACACGCGCACTTTCTTGCGCAGGCCCGATGTGCCGGGCTTCTGGTCAGGGAAAGGCCGGGTGGCGACAGTCTGGATCGTCACGGATGATCTCCGAAGCGGAAGGGATGCGCCGTTATGATCGGCGCGGAAACCTTTCGCAATCGCGATATGGGTGTTTTACCCGGCGTGCCGCTGTTTCTGGAGGTGGGGATTATATCTGCCGCCCATCAGGTCGGCATGGAGGCGGACCCAGTCCGGGAAAGGCCAGTGCGCCGGCTCTTCCCGCCCGACGACCTGATCGCCGTTCAGGCCGCCGGCGATCGACACGTCCTCTGCGGCGAGAAACTCACGCGCGCGGGCGTCGAAGAAGGCGCGGGCGGTGGCGCGCGACGCACGTCGGCCGTTGGGCAGAACGATGGCAAGGCGGTTGGAGCGCAGGCGCACCAGCAGCCCCGGCGGGAAGATTCCGAGGCTCTGCATGAAGGTGAAGAGAAGGTCAGGGTCGCAATGCCCCTGCCAGCTGGCCATGCGGGTGATGGCCTCGGCAGGGGTCCACGCGTCCTTGTAGCAGCGGTCGGAGGTCAGCGCGTCGTAGATGTCGCAGATCGCGCCCATACGCGCGGCGACACTGATGTCCGCGCCCTTGAGACCGAAGGGATAGCCCGCCCCGTCCACCCGCTCATGATGATGAAGCGCCACGTCCAGCGCGACGGGCGGCACATCCCCGCAATCCGTCAGCAGTTCCTTGCCCGCCATCGGGTGACGTTGCATTGCAGCAAATTCATGCGGCGTGAGCCGGTCCGCCTTGTTGAGGATTTCGGGCGGCATCGCCATCTTGCCGACGTCGTGCAGAAGCCCCGCGACCCCCATTTCATGCGCCTGCGCTTCAGGCATCTGCAGATGGCGGGCGAAGTTGATCATGAGCGCGCACACGGCGACCGAATGGAGATAGGTATATTCGTCGCGCGATTTGAGCCGGGCCATGTTGATGAGCGTGAGCTGGCTCCGTTCCACCGAGCGCGCAATTTCGGAGACCAGCAGGAATATGTCGCCGGTGACGGCGAGTTTGCCCAGCCGGGCGTCGTTGAACAGACCCTTCACCAGCGCCTTGCCTTGCCGCAGGATGGAGCGGGCGCGCTCGACCTCAAGGTCGATTCCGGCCCGCCGGTCGGGGGGCGGAAAGTCGATTACGCCCGGATCCTTCCCGCTCGACCGTTCGGTTGCGACATCCGCGGCGGGGGATATTCCGCGATCCGTGTCGATGACGACGGCGCGTATGTCGCTCGAGCGGATTCTGCCGAGCGTTTCCTCGTCCCTGATCAGGAAGCCCGCGCGCCAGAAGGGATGCCGGAACCACGACCCCTCGAACGCTGTCACATACATGCCGATCTCTGCCTGCGCAGGGGCGATATGCAACAGTGGAGCCGACGAAGTCATTTCGGTTGTATATCGAAACAAATATTTACATCTGGTTTCGCGCAGCCGTCGCGAACAATCGCAGCTAATGACTTTGCCGCAGCGAGATTTCGTTCATGAACCGCGCGTCATCATTGCGCGCCAGCCATTCGGCTTCGGAACCGATGGCGCCCAGCATTTCGGCCAGCGCGTCCATCTCGCTTTTGGCATAGTTGCCAAGCACATAGCCATGCACCCGGTCCTTGTGGCCCGGATGGCCGATGCCGATGCGCACGCGCCGGAAATCGGGGCCGATATGCGCGTCGGTGGAACGCAGGCCATTGTGCCCCGCATTGCCGCCGCCGCGCTTCACCTTGACCTTCATGGGCGCGAGGTCGAGTTCGTCGTGGAAGACGGTCACGTCCTGCGGGGTCAGTTTGTAGAAGCGCATCGCCTCTCCCACCGAACGGCCGCTTTCATTCATGAAAGTGGCGGGTTTCAGCAGAACGATCTTTTCCAACCCGATGCGCCCTTCCTGTGTCCAGCCCTGAAACTGTTTTTTGGGCGGAGAGAAACGGTGCATGTCGGCGATGAGATCGACGGCCATGAAGCCGACATTATGCCGGTGCATCGCATATTGCGTGCCCGGATTGCCCAGCCCGGCCCAGATCTGCATCTTGTTTCCTCCACCATAGCAAAACCCCGTCCGGGACCGGCCCGAACGGGGTTGAGCAAAAACCTGTCGGCAGGAAAAGGCTTATTCGCCTTCGCCCTCACCTTCGGCCGGGGTTTCGTTGTCGCCTTCGGCGCTCTTGAGAGCGGACGGGGCAACGATGGTGGCGATGGTGAAATCGCGGTCGTCGATCGCGGTCTTCGCGCCCTTGGGCAGCTTGACCGTGCTGATGTGGATCGAATCGCCGACTTCGAAGCCGGTGAGGTCGACGACGACATCTTCGGGGATGTGCGCGGCGTCGACGACCAGTTCGATGTCATGACGCACGACGTTCAGCACGCCGCCCTTCTTGAGGCCGGGCGCGGCGTCTTCATTCTCGAAGCGCACGGGCACGTTGACGCTGACGGTGGCATGTTCGGAAACGCGCAGGAAGTCGGCGTGCAGCGGACGGTCGGAGACGGGGTGGAACGCCACGTCCTTGGCGAGCGTGCGGACAGATTTGCCGCCGACTTCGACCATGATGACCGAGTTGAAGAAATGGCCGGTGCCCAGCAGCTTGTTGAGGAGCTTTTCCTCGACATGGATGGACTGCGGGTCTTGATTATTGCCATAAATGACGGCGGGAACGCGGCCCTCGCGGCGGAGAGCGCGGGAGGCTCCCTTGCCTGCCCGATCGCGTGCCTCTGCCGACAGCGTAAGCTGCTCGCTCATTGCGTGTCTCCAAAAGCTAATGATGTCCTTACCCGCCACGCCTCCAGGGATGACCATCGCGGGAAGGCGCGCCATTAGCAGAATGGGCGGGAAAGGCAAGGGCCGGTCTGAATTGCGCCGGAGACGCTTTCCACCGTCGCGTTCAGGCGGTAGGCGCGTGGGCGATGGCGGGCAAGCATCACCTTTACGTCCTGGCGCTGGGATCGAACCGGGCTGTTTCGGCGCGGCTGACTCCGGCGCGCCTGCTGCGGGAGGCGGCGGGCCTGCTTGGGGCGCAGGCGGAGGTGGTCGCCATGTCGCCGATCATTCAGACGCCGCCGCTCGGCCCATCGATACGCCTCTACGCCAACGCCGCCATCGTCGTGCGCAGCGCCCTGTCTCCGCCGGAGATGCTGTGCTTTGCCCGGTCGGTCGAAACGGCCCTTGGCCGCCGTCGCTACCGCCGCTGGGGGGCACGGAGCATGGACATCGACATCATCCTCTGGTCCGGCGGCAGATGGCGGTCGCGGGCGCTTACGATCCCGCATCCGGCATGGCGCGAACGGGACTTCGTGCTGCGTCCGGTAGAAGCCGTGGCCCCACGCTGGCGCGACCCGTGGAGCGGCCGCACGGTGCGGCAATGCAGAGCGGTTCTGCGCAAGCCCAAAGGCGCGACAAGAGGTTGACCATCCGCCTCCCCGCCTCTAGGGCGTCGTCCACTCCCTGCGGGGGCCCTTAGCTCAGTCGGTAGAGCAACTGACTTTTAATCAGTAGGTCGCTGGTTCGAATCCAGCAGGGCTCACCATCATCCTCCCCTTCAGCCTGCATCGTCAGTCGGCATCGGTTTTCAGCCGGTAGCCGATGCCCAGTTCGTTGCCGATGATCCGCGGCTGCTGCGGATCGGTTTCCAGCTTCTGCCGCAAGGTGCGGATCAGGACGCGGAGATATTCGACGTGATGGTCATGCTCGTTGGGCCAGACATGGTTCATGATCTGGGCATGGGTAATCACGCGGCCGGGGAATTTCGCGAGTTGGGACAATACGCCATATTCCTTTGGCGTCAGATGCACTTCTTGCCCCGCCTTGCGCACGAGGCGCGCGAGAAGGTCGATCTCCACATCCCCGGCCCGGACGGACGCCGCTCCGCCGTCCCGCGTCGCGCGATTGCGCAGCGCCACGCGGACGCGCGCCAGAAGCTCGTCGGTGTCGAACGGCTTGGTGAGATAGTCGTCAGCCCCGAGATCGAGCGCGGCGACCTTCTCGTCGGTGGCGTCGCGGGCCGACACCACGATGAGCGTCGTGTCGCTGTGCTGCTTGAACAGAGGCACGAGTTCCAGCCCGTCCCGATCGGGAAGACCAAGATCGAGCAGGCTGATGTCAGGACGCTCCTGTTTGAGGAGGTCGAGCGCTTCCCGCGCGGTGGCCGCTTCGAGCGTGACATAGTCCGCCCGAGCCAGCGCAGCGTGGATGAGCTTGCGGATATGCGGTTCATCATCGACGATCAGAACCTTGTGGCGCATCTTCATGGAATGTCCTCTGCACGCAGATCGGCAAGGATCAGCGCCTGCGGGATGGTGATGGTGAAACAGGCGCCGGGCGGGTCGGCATTGTTGGCGGCCGACACGGTCAGGCCCATCGCTTCGGCGAATCCCTTGACGATCGCAAGGCCAAGGCCCGTGCCATGTTTGGCGCGGTCCGATCCTTCGAAGCGGGTGAAGGTGTCGAAGACGCGGGTTTCGAGACCCGGCTGGATTCCCGGCCCCTGATCCATCACCGATAGAGCGATGGCATCGGGAAGGCGGCGGCCGCGAACGATGACGGGCGTGCCGGGGTCGGCATAGCGCCCGGCATTGTCGAGCAGGTTGATGAGGCAGTGGTGAAGCAGCGCCGGATCGACGCGCACGAGCGGAATGTCAGGCAGGATGTCGACCTGCACCGCATGTCCGGAAAGCGACTGTCGCGTATCGTGGACGGCACTGGCTACGGCATCGAACAGGTCGGTCGGCTCAACCTTCAGCGGCAGGGCGCCAGCCTCCACCCGCGCCATGTCGAGCAGGTTGGCGACGAAGCGGTTGAGGCGCCCTGCTTCGGTCTCGACGGTGTCGATCAGTTCGGGAGTCGGCGCGCGGCGCAATTCATGGGCGGCCGACATGATCGTGGTGAGCGGCGTGCGCAGGTCATGGCTGACGGACGACAGCAGCGCCGAGCGGAGCCGGTCCCGATCGCGCACCTGCCGCGCGTCCAGCATCTCTTCCTCCAGCGCCATGCGATCGAAGGCGATGGACGCCTGATCGAGCAGGCTCATGAGGAGCGGCCGCTGGTCGGACCGCAGCGGTTCGCCCGCATCCTCCCGCGCGACACCCAGAGCGCCGAGCACGCCCCGCGTCGTGCGAAGGGGATTGAACAGCCAGTCGGACGCGGTCAGTGTGGAGGAACCGCGCCCGGCGGGCTGTTCATTGTCCATGGCCCATTGCGCCGCCGCCTTCTCGATCTGGTCCAGCCGGTCTTCGGGCGGAAAGGCGGCGCGAAGCTGGGGGCCGTCGCGCGACGGCAGCAGCAGCACGGTGCGGACGGACAGCAGGCGCGATACTTCGGCGCAGATCGCCTGCATCAGTTCCTCGCGCGTCGCGGCGGCGGTAAGCTGGCGCGAAAAGCTCGCCAGCGCGGCGTTCTGGCGTGCGCTCGATTGCGCGAGGTCGGCCTGCGCACGGACGCGGGCGGCGAACTGGCTGGTGACGATGGCGACGCCCAGCAGCACGAGGATGCTGATGACATTTTCGGGATTGTTGACCGTCAGCGTGCCGGTGGGCGGCAGGAAGAAGAAATTATAGGCAAGGCTGGAGAGCAGGCCGGACACGAGGCCGGTGCGCAGGCCATAGCTTGCGGCGGCGAACATGACGGGGATCAGGAACAGCAGCGAGATGTTGCTGAGGTCGATGGTTTCAATGAGCAGGCGGCCGATGACGGTCGTGGCCGCGATCAGGAGGATCGCCCGGACATAGTCGGCCGGACGGCCCCACCCCGCCCCGCCCAGCCTGACCGGCGGACGCGGATGCCGCTCCGCTCCGTCGCCGGGCAGCACATGTACCGCGACGTCGCCGATGTCGCGCACCAGCCGGTCCACCACCGATCCGTGGCGCAGTTCGAACCACCACGGACGGGCCGACTTGCCGATGACGATCTGGGTCGCGCGCGCATCCTCGACGGCGTGGCGCAGCCCTTCCACCACCGATGCGGCGGGAATGGTGGCGGTGGCAGCACCAAGGCGCGAGGCAAGCGCCATGGTGTCGGCCAGTTGATCGCGCTCGGCCTGCGTAAGGTGCAGGCTGCGCTGCGTCTCGATGTGGACAGCCGACCATGGCGCCTTGAGCGCGTCGGCAAGGCGCTTGGCGGCGCGGACGAGTCCCTGCGCGCCCGGCACTTCGCTGATGGCGACCAGCACCCGCTCGCCCGCGGCGAAGCTGCCCGCAAGCGCATGGGCGCGGACATAGTCCAGCATCTGCGCATCGACCGCCTGCGCGGCGCGGCGTAGCGCCATTTCACGCAGGGCGGTGAGGTTGGACTTGGAAAAGAAATGGTGGAGAGCGCGGCTGGCTTCGGCGGGGATATAGACCTTCCCTTCCTTCAGCCGCTCGATCAGTTCGTCGGGCGGGATGTCTACAACCTCGATCTCCGCCATTTCGAGAATGGAGTCAGGGACCGTTTCCCTCACCCGCACGCGGGTGAAAGACGCGACGACATCGTTCAGGCTTTCGATATGCTGGATATTGACGGTGGAATAGACGTCGATGCCCGCGTCCAGCAGTTCCTCGACGTCCTGATAGCGTTTGGGATGGCGGCTGCCCGGCGCGTTGGTGTGCGCGAGTTCATCCACGAGCGCGAGTTGCGGCCGCCGGGCGAGCACCGCGTCCAGATCCATTTCGCGGAGGCGATGGCCGACATGCCCGACTTCATGGCGCGGGATCACCTCATGACCCGTCAGCAGCGCTTCGGTCTCGCGGCGGCCATGGGTTTCGACCACCCCGACGACCACGTCGATCCCGGCCCGAAGCCGCTGCATGCCGTCGGTCAGCATCTCGTAGGTCTTGCCGACGCCCGGCGCCGCGCCGAGGAAGATTTTCAGCCGCCCGCGCCCTTCCTGCGCCGCCTGACGCAGGAAGGCTTCCGGATCGCGACGGCCTGGATCGTTCATCGTTTCTCGTTAGCGCCGATGCCATCCAGCCGTCGATTGATTTCGAGCACATTGACGCGCGGTTCGCCGAGCAGGCCCAGCCATGGCCGCTCGATGCTGGCATCGACCAGCGCCCGCACCTTGGCAGGATCGAGGTTGCGGGCGCGCGCCACCCGCTGCACCTGATAAAAGGCCGCATCGGGGCTGATATGCGGGTCCAGCCCCGATGCGGAGGCAGTCACCAGATCGGACGGAACTTGTTGACCGGGTGATGTCCTGTTGGAAGCGAGGTCGCCCTTTACGCGGTCGATGAGCGCGCGGGATGTCGGGCCGAGATTGGAGCCGGACGAAGCCATGGCGTCATAGCCCTTGCCCGCAGCGGACGGGCGGCCATGGAAATAGCGGCCGGTGACGAAGGACTGGCCGATCAGCGTGGAGCCGACAGGCTTGCCGTCTCGCTCGATCAGGCTGCCATTGGCCTGCGCCGGAAAGAGCGCCTGTCCGATGCCCGTCAGCGCCAGCGGATAGGCGATGCCCAGCAGCGCCGCGAACAGCAAGGTCATGACGAGCGCGGGGCGCAGGGAGGTGAGGATGTCGTTCTTCATGGCTATGTCCTTCAGGCGAGGCCCAGTCCGTTGACAGCGATGTCGATGAGCTTGATGCCCGCAAACGGTGCGATGAGGCCGCCAAGGCCGTAAATGGCGAGGTTGCGCGCCAGCAGCGGGCCTGCGCCCATGGGCCGATAGGTCACGCCCCGCAGCGCCAGCGGAACGAGCAGCGGAATGATGAGGGCGTTGAAGATGATCGCCGAGAGGATCGCGCTCCGAGGCGTGCCGAGGCCCATGACGTTCAGGACGCCGAGGCCGGGATAGAGCACCACGAACATCGCCGGGATGATCGCGAAATATTTGGCGACATCGTTGGCGACGGAGAAGGTCGTAAGCGCGCCGCGTGTCATCAGCAACTGCTTGCCGAGGCCGACGACCTCGATCAGCTTGGTGGGGTCGCTGTCGAGATCGACCATGTTGCCCGCCTCGCGCGCGGCCTGCGTGCCGGTGTTCATGGCGACGCCGACATCGGCCTGCGCCAGCGCGGGCGCGTCATTGGTGCCATCTCCGCACATCGCGACGAGGCGACCGCCCTGCTGTTCCTTGCGGATGAGGGCCAGCTTGTCCTCCGGCGTCGCCTGCGCAAGGAAGTCGTCGACGCCCGCCTCCGCCGCGATGGACGCGGCGGTCAGGGGGTTGTCGCCGGTAATCATGACGGTGCGGATGCCCATCTGGCGCAGTTCGCCGAACCGTTCGCGAATGCCCGCCTTTACGATGTCCTTGAGGAAGATCGCGCCGAGCAGTTCGCCGTCTTTGGCAACGGCAAGCGGCGTGCCCCCGGCGCGGGCGATTTCGTCGGTGATCCGGCGCAGTTCTTCGGCGACGGGAGTCCCCGCCGCATCGGGATGGGCGCGCAGGATCGAGTCCACCGCGCCTTTCTGAACGGTCGTGTCGCCGATCCGAACGCCCGAGAGGCGGGTCTGGGCGGTGAAGGGGATGATCTCCGCGTCTTTGGGCAGTGCCTGCGCGGTCAGACCGAACTTTTCGCGCGCGAGGACGACGATGGAGCGGCCCTCCGGCGTTTCGTCGGCGAGGCTGGCAAGGAGCGCCGCCTCCGCGAGCGTGGCGGTCGTGGTAACGCCGACCGGACGGAACTCGGTCGCCTGACGGTCGCCCACGGTGATGGTCCCGGTCTTGTCGAGCAGCAGCACGTCGATGTCGCCCGCCGCCTCCACCGCGCGGCCCGACTTCGCCAGCACGTTGAAACGCACCAGCCGGTCCATGCCTGCGATGCCGATGGCCGACAGCAGCGCCGCGATGGTCGTGGGGATGAGCGTGATGAGCAGCGCCGCGAGGATCGACACCGGGATCGAGCCGCCCGCATAGCTGGCAAAGCCCGGTATGGTGCCGACCGCAATCAGGAAGATGATGGTGAGGCCGACGAGCAGCAGCGTCAGGGCGATCTCGTTCGGCGTCTTCTGCCGCTCCGCCCCTTCGACCAGCGCGATCATCCGGTCGAGGAAGCCCTGCCCCGGATTGACCGTGACGCGCACCCGGATTTCGTCCGAGATGACGCGCGTGCCCGCCGTGACGGCCGAGCGATCGCCGCCCGCTTCGCGGATGACGGGCGCGGACTCGCCGGTGATGGCGGCTTCGTTGACGGATGCGACGCCGGACACGACTTCACCGTCGGAAGGGATAAGGTCGCCGGTTTCGACAAGCACGATGTCACCGCGCTTCAGCGCACTGGCGGGGATGGCATCAAACTCCCGCCCGTCCCCCTTCAGACGCTTTGCGGTCAAGTCCGCTTTCGTCGCGCGGAGCGAGGCGGCCTGCGCCTTGCCGCGCCCTTCGGCAAGCGCTTCGGCGAAGGTGCCGAAGAGGACCGTCAGCCAGAGCCAGATGACGAGCTGGACCTTGAAGCCGGTGGCGAGGCCATCATGGCCGACGAACAGCAGCAGCGTCAGCAGCGCCGCGACCACGGCGGTGGTGAACATCACCGGATTGCGTATCAACTCCCTTGGGTTGAGCTTGCGGAAGGCGTCACTGATCGCGGGCAGGATCAGGTCGGCGGTGAAGAGCGATGCGGACGCGGGGCGTGCCATGATGATGCTCCGTTCAGAAAAGCTGGCCGCGGATCATCGCGAGATGATCGGCAATGGGGCCAAGGGCGAGGCCGGGAAGAAAGGTGAGGCCACCCAGGATGAGGACGATCCCGACGAGCAGGCCGGTCCACAGCGGGCCGGTCGTAGGGAAGCTGCCTGCGGTTTCAGGGACATATTTCTTCGCCGCGAGACCCCCGGCAATCGCCAGCATCGGCACGATGATGAAGAAGCGGCCGATCCACATCGCAACGCCCAGCAGGCCGTTGTAGAAAGGGGTGTTGGCGGTGAGACCTGCAAAGGCCGACCCGTTATTCCCGACGCCCGAGGTAAAGGCGTAGAGGATTTCGGAGAAGCCGTGCGGCCCCCTGTTGAGCGGCCCGGCCAGTCCGGCGGGCAGAACCGAGGCGAGCGCGGTAAAACCCAGGATCACGAGCGGAAGCACCGCAATGGCCAGCACGGCGAGCTTCACCTCTCGGCTCTCGATCTTCTTGCCCACATATTCTGGCGTGCGCCCGACCATCAGACCCGCGACGAACACGGCGAGGATGGCGAAGAGGAGGAAGCCGTAGATGCCCGCGCCCACGCCGCCGACGACCACTTCGCCGAGCTGGATGTTGAGGAGCGGGATCATGCCGCCCAGCGCGGTGAAGCTGTCGTGCATGGCATTCACCGCGCCGCAGCTTGCCGCAGTCGTGATGACGGAGAAGAGAGATGAAGCTGCGATGCCGAAGCGGACTTCCTTCCCCTCCATATTCCCGCCGGGAACGCCGAGGGCATGAAGGATCGGATTGCCCGCCGCTTCCTGCCAGTAGGTAACGGTGACGCCGATCAGGAAGATGGTCAGCATCGCCGCAAGGATCGCCCAGCCCTGCCGGACGTTGCCGACCGCCTTGCCGAACGTGTAGGTGAGGCCCGTGCCGATCACGAAGATCGAGAGCATCTGGACGAGATTGGTTAGTGCGGACGGGTTCTCGAACGGGTGGGCGGAATTGGCGTTGAAAAAGCCGCCGCCGTTGGTGCCCAGCATCTTGATCGCTTCCTGGCTCGCGACCGGGCCGAGGGCGATGGTCTGGCGCACGCCTTCCAGCGTGGTGACGTTCACCGATGCGGCCAGCGTCTGGGGAACGCCGCCCGCGATGTAGAAGATCGCAAGAAGGACGCAGGCGGGCAGCAGCAGGTAAAGCGTGACGCGCGTCACATCCGCCCAGAAATTGCCGATGCTGCCGGTCTCCCGCCGCGCAAAGCCCCGGAACAGGGCAAAAGCGAGCGCGATGCCGGTCGCGGCCGACAGGAAATTATGCAGCGTCAGCGCGAGCATCTGACTGAGCGGGGACATGGTGGATTCGCCCGCATAACTCTGCCAGTTGGTGTTGGTCGTGAAGCTGACCGCCGTGTTGAAGGCGAGATCGGCGCTGTTGCCCCCAATTCCCAGCGGGTTGAGCGGCAGCGCGCCCTGCAGCCGCAGCATGGCATAGGTGAAGAACAGGCCGACCGCGTTGAAGATCAGCATGTGGACAGCGTAGCGCCGCCAGCCCTGCTCCTGCGCCGGGTCGATACCGGATAGCCGGTAGAAACCGCGTTCCACCGGTCCGAGCACGCGATGCAGCGGGGTTCTGCGCCCCTCATAGAGCGCGAACAGCCACAGCCCCATCGGTCGGGTCATGGCGAGCAGCAGGACGACGAAGGCGGCAATGAGCGCCCATCCCTGAAATGTCATGGATTGCCTCCGCGATCAGAAGCGTTCGGGGCGGGCAAGCACCGCCACGAGATAGCAGAGAAGGCCAAGCGCGGTGACCGCCGCCAGCCAGAGGTCGGGTGTCATGATGGCTCCCTCCCGTCAGCCATTGTCGCACAGCGCGGCATAGCCGAGCGTTGCGCCCAGCAAGGCGAGGGTGAGGCCGATCCAGAGGATGTCCTGCATAGTCTGTCTCCCGCACGGCGTCGGGCCACGGGACGTGCGGCGCCGATTCGTCTGCGGTTCTTCAGGTAGGAGAGCGGGGCGTTGGAAATCGAGACACAGGACCGCCGCCGCCCATAGTATTTGCGTATGATTGGCGATCAACCGCCCTTGCTGATCGACATTTCGACGGCGAACTGCCCTTCCCTGCGCGCGAAACGGAGCGCGCCGTCATGGATGCCCGCCACCGCCGAGACCAGCGACAGGCCAAGGCCCGCGCCCGCTATGCCCCGTGCCGGATCGAGCCGGCCGAAGCGGCGCAGGGCGTCCGCCTCCCGTTCCGCAGGGATGCCGGGACCGCTGTCGGCGACGCCGACGCGCCATGCGTCGGGCGCTTGGTCGAGATAGAGAGTCATCGCGCCTTCGCCATATTTGAGCGCGTTGTCGATGAGGTTGGACAGAGCCTGCCCCAGCAGTTCGCGATGCGCAGGCGCTATGGCGGGGCCGGTCGCTTCGATATGCAGCGCCCTTCCCTGTTCTTCGCATAATGGTTCGTAGAGTTCACCGATGTCGGCGAGCAGCAGCGCGAGATCGGTAGGCGACAGGCGCTCCCGCCCGATGCCCGCCTCCATGCGGCTGACCTCCAGCGCGGTCGCCAGCATCGCCAGCAGGGCGTCGGCTTCACGGCTGATGCCGTCCACCGCCTCGCGCAGGGCGGCGGGATCGTCCGTGAGCATCGCGCGGTCGATGCGCGCACGCAGGCGGGTGAGTGGCGAGCGCAGATCATGCGCGATGCTGTCGGTCACGGTGCGCAGTTCCGCCAGCAGCCCGACGATGCGGTCGAGCATGTCGTTGATCGTGCCGCCGAGCATGTCGAAACTGTCGCCCGACCCGTCGAGCGCGACGCGGTGGTCGATGCGCCCTGCGCCGACCTGCGCCGCCGTTTCGGCGATATGGACGATGCGGCGGTCGATGATGTGCACGACGAGCCATGCGGCGACCGCTGCCAGCGGCAGCGCGGTCAGCAGCGCGGTCAGCAGCGCGCCGCCGATGGTCGAGCGGATCTGGTCGCTGTCGTCGGTGCTTTCGCCCACCAGCAGGCGGCTGCCGTCGACGGTCGGCGCGGCGGTGATGATGAACGGGCCGGGCTGGCTGTCGCCGAGGCGATAGAGTCTGGCCCGGATACCTTCGGTGCGGCCGGGGATGTTGGGCGGCCAGCCTGAAAGATTGCCCGCGACGATCCGGCCATCGGGGCCGATCAGCAGGATGACGGCGTCCTTCTCGTCGCGTGCCTGCTCCGCGACGGCGCTCGCCAGCGCCTTGCCTCCCTCGTCCCGGCCGATCGCCAGCAATGCATCGCGCATGTCGATCGCGGTCGCAATGTCGGCTTCATCCAGATTGCTGCGGACGAGCTGCGTGACCGACAGCAGCAGCGCCGCGCCGAAGATGAGTTCGAGCAGCAGGATGAGGCCGATGAAACGGGCATGGGACGAGCGCAGCCAGCGTGTCATGGCGCGGGATACGGATCAGCCAAGGCGATAACCCGCGCCGCGAACCGTGAGGATGAGGGGCGTGTCCCCTTCGCCGTCCACCTTGCGGCGCAGGCGGCTGATATGCACGTCGATGACATTGGTGCCGGGATCGAAATGATAGTCCCAGACGCCCTCTAGCAGCATGGTGCGCGTTACCACCTGCCCTGCGTGGCGGAGGAGATATTCGAGCAGGCGGAACTCACGGGGCTGAAGGTCGATGGGCCGGTCGCCGCGCCGCACCTCGCGCTTCAGCAGGTCCATGGTCAGCGTGCCGCAGGCCAGTGTCGTTTCGACCGTGGTGCCAGCGCCCCGCCTGCGCATCAACAGTTCAAGCCGCGCCAGCAATTCGGCGAAGGCGAAGGGCTTGACCATATAGTCGTCCGATCCGGCGGTCAGCCCGGTGACGCGATCGTCGACCGATCCCAGAGCCGACAGGAACAGCACCGGCGTTTCGATTCCTGCGGCACGCAGCGCGCCCAGCACCGCCAGGCCGTCCATGCCAGGGATCATGCGATCCAGAATGACCGCATCGTAGCTGCCGTCCGTCGCCATGAAGAGGCCGTCGCGGCCATTGTCGGCATGGTCGGCGACATGGCCATGTTCGGCCAGTCCTTTGAGGATGAATTCGGCGGTGGTCCGGTCATCCTCGACCAGCAATATCTTTCGTCCCATCCCCCTTGCGCTCCTGTCCTGCGGCGACGTGTCGGCTTCTCCCCTCGCCGGGTGTCCTGCATTGCCAAATTCGCGCTTCATAGGGAATGGGTCCGTGATGGAGGTGGAGCGTTTCGCCGCACGGCAGGCGGTTCTGGATCAGGCGCTGTGCTTCGATCAGGCCCGAAACCCGCCGGGAAGCGACCGCATCGAGCAGGTCGCCGACCCTGATCCCGCTTCGGTCGGCGGGGCCGCGGCTGCGCAGGCTGGTCACGACGACCCGCCGCCCCGCATATTCTCCCAGCGTAAGCCCCATCGCATCGCTGACGACGACGGCCGCTGCAGGGGAGCGCGGGTAACGCATGGACAGGATGAGCGGGATCGCCGCCAACAGCATGGCCGCTGCGAAAATATATCGGGGAGACCACGCCATGCGCCGAATCTCTAGAGAATGAGGCGTGTCACGGGACTGACAGGGACATGACATAAAGTTCATGCGAGGGTCAGCGCGCCGATGGCGCAGCCATGTCACATCGCCCGCTGTTCAAAGGACAATGCCGGAGGAGAAGGCGGGTGCAGATGAAGGCGGGCAGGAGGGGGATGGCGGCAGTCGCTTTGCTGGCCGCGCTGCTGCTGGCCGCATTCGCCTGGCTCGGTTATATCGGCGGAAGCGTCTTTACCGCCATCGTCCCCGGCCATTATCGCCCCCGCCCCGGCGAGCCGGTCGCTATCCTCTGGTCGGGCGACATGGGCTTTCGTCTGGGGATGGGTCCGATGATCGCCGATCATCTGGTGAAGGACGGCATTCCCGTGATCGGCGTCAATTCGCTCGCCTATTTCAATGTCCGGCGCACGCCGCAGGAGGCCGAAGCGCTGCTCGACCGGTCGATCCGGCAGGCGTGGAAGATCAACCGTCAGGCGCGGCTCCTGCTGGTCGGGCAGTCCTATGGCGCGGACATGCTTCAGGTGGCGCTGGCGGGACTGCCACCCGCGACGAGAAAAGCGGTGGGGCAGATCATTCTTGTCGTGCCGGGCGCCACAGTCGCGTTTCGCGCCTCGCCAACGGAGATATTCACCTTCGCGATGCATGAAGAGCCTGCGCTGCCGACTGCACGCGGCCTTGGCTGGGCGCCGACACTGTGCATCGGCGGGCGCGAGGAGGCATCGGGCCTGTGTCGGCTGCTCCATCAGCGCGGCGTCCGCACCGTCCTCCTGCCCGGCGGCCATCCGCTGCGCCGGGACGATGATGCTGTCTATGCGGTCATGCGCCGGGCGATGGCTTCATCCGGCGTAGCGGGAGGGCGGTGACGTGACGCGAGTCCTTATCGCGATATGGGCGGCATGGATGCTGGCGCTGCCGGGGATGGCACAGGGAGAGCCGTCTCTTGCGGGAGAATGGATCAACCCGCGCGGCAGCGTCATCGTGGCCACCGCCCCCTGTCAGGGCGGGCTTTGCGGATGGGTGCGCTGGGCCAATGGCGAAGCGCTGGCCGACGCGCAGGATGCCGGTGTCGCGCATCTCGTCGGGACGCAATTGTTGCAGGATTACAAGGCGGACGGTCGCGGCAGATGGAGCGGGCGCGTCTATGTGCCCGACATCGGGCGGACTTTTTCCTCGACGATCCGATCCGTAGACCCCACACATGTCCGGATTTCGGGATGCCTCGTCGGCTCGTGGATCTGCAAGAGCCAGATCTGGTCGCGGCCAAGGGTGGATTGAGCGGATGCCCCAGTCTTTGAGAAAATGGACGGCTCGGCTCCCGAAACGCCACCGCACCGCGATATCGGTGGGGGTCGTGCTGATGCTGGCGGCACTGGGCCTGATCGCGCTGACCCATATGCTGCGCGAGGTGCGGCTGAACGATGTGCGGGATGCATGGCACCTGATGCCCGCGCGCGCCCTGCTGGCGGCGGCGGTGCTGACGACGATCAGCTATGGGACGCTCACCCTGTATGACGTGATGGCGCTGCGGAGCATCGGGCGGCCATTGCCCTATCGCACGGCGGCGCTGGCGTCCTTCACCAGCTATACGCTGAGCCACAATCTCGGGCTGGCGCTGCTGACCGGCGGGTCGGCGCGGTTTCGCATCTACAATGCGGCGGGCCTGAGTGCAGGAGAGATCGCCCGCGTCGTCGTGGCCGCCAGCGCGACATTCTGGGGCGGCATCCTCGTGCTCGCTAGTGCGATGCTGGCCGTTCGCCCGGAAGTGGCGGTCCGGATTTTTCCCGATTCGCCATCGGCGCTGCGCCTGTTCGGCATTGCGGCGCTGCTGCTGGTGGCGGGGCTGCTGGTCTGGGCGGGGCGCAACGGGCGGACACTGTCACTGCGGGGCATGCAGATGCCCCTTCCCCCAGCGCCCGCCCTGCTGGCGCAGATCGGCATCGGTATGGCGGACCTGCTGGCGGCCAGCGCAGCCCTGTTCGTGCTGGTGCCCGGCGCGGACGCCGCGGCATGGCCGGCCTTCTTCGTCGGCTATACGCTGGCGATCATCGCCGTGCTGGTGACGCATGTGCCCGGCGGGGTCGGCGTGTTCGAGGCGGTGATGATCGCGGCGCTTCCGGGCACGGGCCAGCCCGAACTGCTGGCCGCGCTGCTCGCCTATCGGCTGATCTACTATATTGCCCCGCTGCTCGTCGCCATCGCGATCATACTGGTTCAGGAAGGATGGCGGCGGCGCGAACCCATCGCGCGGACCATCGACGGCGTCCGCTCCGTGGTCTCCGGCCTTGCGCCCGTCATGTCCGCAGCGCTGGTTTTCTTCGGCGGTTGCGTCCTGCTGGTGTCCGGATCTCTGCCGACCGTGCCGCGCCGCGCCAACCTGCTGTCCGGTTTCGTGCCGTTACCCGTTACGGAGATTTCGCATCTTGCGGGAAGTCTGGCGGGCGCGGCTCTGCTGGTCCTGTCCGCCGGGCTTTATCGCAGGCTCGACGGAGCCTTCTGGCTGACGCGGCTGCTGCTTCTGGCGGGAGCGGTCTTCTCCCTGCTCAAGGGTCTCGATTATGAGGAAGCGGTGGTGCTGGTCCTGATCGCGGCTGCGCTGCAATGGACACGGGCGGCCTTCTATCGTCGCACGCACTTTTTGGCCGAGGCGTTCACGCCGGGCTGGCTGGCGACGGTCGGCGTGGTGCTGGGGCTGTCGGTCTGGATCGGCTTCTTCGCCTATAAACATATCGAATATCAGAATGACCTCTGGTGGCAGTTCGCCGTCCGGGGCGATGCCTCGCGGTTCCTGCGCGCCAATCTGGGAGTCGCCGTCCTGCTCGGCATCGTCGCCTTCTGGCGTCTGTTTCGTCCCGCCCGACCCTATCGCGGCCTGACGGGCGATGGCGTAGCGGTGCCTGCGGAGGCGGTCGCGCTGGCCCGGCGCGCCGACGTCAATCTTGCGCTGGTGGGTGACAAGCGATTTCTGGTGGCCGAAAGCGGGCGCGCTTTTCTGATGTATCAGGTGCGCGGACATAGCTGGATCGTGATGGGCGACCCGGTCGGCGACGAAAGCGAGTGGGGCGACCTGCTCTGGACACTGCGCGAGCGGGTTGACGCGGCGCAGGGCCGCCTGCTGCTCTATCAGATCAGCGTCGACACTCTGCCGCTGGCCATCGAACTGGGCCTGCAGGTCACGAAATATGGCGAGGAGGCTCTGGTCGATCTGGCGCACTTCACGCTGGACGGCCCCGCCGCCAAATCCCTGCGCCACGCCGAACGCCGCGCCACGCGCGAAGGCGCAACCTTCGACATCATCCCGGCGGGCGCAACGGACGCTGCGATGGCGGAGCTGGCACAAATATCGGAGCAGTGGCTGGCCAGCAAGCGCCAGCGGGAAAAGGGCTTCAGCGTCGGGCGGTTCGATCCGGCCTACATCGCGGCGTTCGACTGTGCGGTCGTGCGGCAGGACGGCCGCATCATCGCCTTCGCCAACATATGGAAGACCGCCGACCGCAGCGAATTGTCGGTCGACCTGATGCGCCACGCCGACGCCATGCCCTATGGCACGATGGATTTTCTGTTCATCCGGCTGATGCAATGGGGCAAGGCGCAGGGCTATGCGCGCTTCAACCTCGGCATGGCACCGCTGGCTGGGCTGGAGGCGCGGCGGCTGGCGTCGATCTGGTCACGGCTGGGCGCGCTGATCTACCATCATGGCAACGCCTTTTACGGGTTCGAGGGGCTGCGCGCCTATAAGGAGAAATTCGCGCCGCAATGGGTGGGCCGTTACGTTGCGGGGCCGCAGGGGCTGGCCTTTGCGCGGACGCTGATGGACCTCCAGTCGCTGATCGGCGACGCGCCGTCCTTACCCGCGCGCGGTCAGGACGGGTTGCCCAGCCTGTTCCACGCTTCCTGGCCCGCGAACAGCGGGGCGACCGTCGCCGCCGCCTCGCGCAATTCCTGAACGTCCTTGATCCGCATCCGCGCGCGCGACCGTTCGACGAGGCCCGTTTCGTCGAGGCGGCGCAGCGTGCGATTGACGTGCACGGTGGTCAGTCCCAACAGTTCGCCCAGATGCTGCTGCGTCAGGGGAAATTCAAAACTGCCGTCCTTCACCAGATTGGCGGCGACCAACCGGTCGTGGAGATCGAGCAGAAACGCGATCAGCCGTTCGAGCGCCGAGGTGGCTCCCACCCAGGCGAGCTGCTGCATCAGCGCGACACGTTCCTTCTGGGTGCTGAGGAAGAGACCGGCCGCCAGCCGCGGATTTTCGGCGAGAATCTTGCCGACCACTCCGGGGGGCAGCGGGCAAACCACGGCGTCGGTCAGCGCCTCAAGCGTTTCCCCCGCACTCGCCAGCGCGAGGCTTGGGAAGCCCAGCAGGTCGCCGGGCAGATGCACCTTGACGATCTGCCGCCGTCCATCGCGCAGCATGAGCGACGATCCCACCCATCCTTCCATCAGGAAATAGACGGCCGCCACCGGCTCCCCTTCCCGGCGTATCGCCCGATAGCGTTTCACCTCACGTCTGTTCGCCGCCCAACCCTTCACGATTTCGGCTTCATCCGCCGACAGGGTCACAAATTCTTCCAGGCGATGATAGGGTGGCTGCATGCTCTTCTCCGGTAAAACGGGGCACGCATCAGACAGTTGGTAACTTGGCGCATTCACAAATATCAGTCTGCCCTATTTTATCGAGCGACTTTTGTGCCGGGACCGGTCGGGCGCGCTCAACGCGGCTGGCTGGTCGCGCTTTCGGGCGGATATTCCATGTAGAGATAGTCGGGATCGAACTGGCCGCGTTCGATCAGCCGGCGCATATCGAGGATTTCGACCAGCGAGGAGCGGAAGATGCAGAGCCGGTCTTCACGGAGCTGGCGCATCACCCGGTTCACATGCACGCTGGTGAGACCGCATATTTCCGCCAGATCGACCTGCGTGATGCCAAGGGAAAAGCGCTTGCCGTCGCTCAGGCCCGCAGAAGCGAGGCGCGCGTTCATCTCGCACAGGAAGTGCGCGACGCGGCCCGCCGCATCCAGCCGTCCCATCCGGAAGAGCCATGCCCGGTGGACCGCTGCGTCGAGCAGCGTCGAAAACCAGAGCTTGCGCGTCAGGCCGGGATCGTCGCGGAGGATCGCGTCGAGGTTGCGATGCGGAACGACGGCGACCTTCGCAGCGGTCATCGTGCCGATGTCATGATCGAGCGTTCGCAGCGGATAGCCGTGCAGGTCGACGAAGTCGCCGGGCACGTGGACGGCAACCAACTGCCGCAGGCCGTTGCGGTCGTCGATGTAGCGGGAAAGTATGCCTTCGATCAGCAATGTGCTCTGGTGGAGCGTATCGCCCGCACGGACGATCGTCGTGCGCGGGCCGAAGCTGCGCACTTCGGCGACCGCTCCCTCCAGCCGGGCGCGTTCCTCGTCGGTCAGCGTTGCGCCCCGTTTGTCGCGAAGAAAATGTTCCGTGTAAATCGGCCTGATCCCGCGCTTTCATGAACCCAGACGGCCAAACGCATCAGACGCGATAGGGGTTCATCGGCGGTTTGCTGACTAGCTGCCGGGCTGGACATTCACTGGCGGGGCGAGAGGATTGATCTTCTCCGGCGGCAGATTGGCGTCGCTCTCATCCTGCTGCTCATGCTCGTCCGATTGCGGGGAATTGGCACCCGGCGGGGGCGTTCCCCTGTCGCCTTCGGCGGGTTCGTCGGCGGACGATATGGTGCTGTCAGTCATGTTGTTATCCTCTGTACGGTATGTGCCTTGCCGGCAGGCACGGCGGCTCAATGGAGCATGTGCCGCAGCGCTGACAGAAGCTTCTCGCCAATGTCGGGTTTCAGAATGAAGAGCGCCTGCGGATGTGCCTCGACCATCGGATGTTCGCCAGCCCCGGAGCAAAGGACATAGGGGATCGCATAACTATCGAGATCATCTGCCAGAAGATCGACGTCGCTTCCCCGCAGATGAATGTCCAGCACGGCGCCGGACGGCATATGGTCAGCGAGCGCAGCGACCCCCTCAGACAAGGTGGCATAGGGGCCATCGACTTCGTAGCTGGCGTCCTCCAGCATGTCGGCGATGAGGGAGGCGACGGCAAGATCGTCCTCCACCAGCAGAATGCGGTTTCCCTGTGCCATCATGCCAGCCCGAAATGCGCGCGATACCGGTCGAAGCAGCGTTCGCCGCAATGGAGGCGGATGAGCGCGCCTTCGGCCATGGCAGTGGCTCGCCGGGGGTCTTCGGCGACCAGCGGACGGATCGCTTCGTCATTCCAGTCGCGGCTATGCTTGACGTCCAGCACCGCATGAAGATCGAAATAGCGGCGCTCGGCGTTGCTCAGTCCTATCCGTTTCAAAGCCTGTGCGGTGTGCGCGGATCGGTCCGGCGCGGTCAGTTCGATGACGCCGAGCGCGCCCACACTGTGCCACGCATAATGACGCGCCGACGCCATCGCCGTCATCGCGTTGGCGAGTGCCAGACTTTCCCAGACGGTGTTTTCGATCCGGGTGTCGAGGTCGAGTATCTGAACCAGTTGGCCCAGCATGGGACCATGCATGCCTCTGGCGTTGCCGCGCCCCATTTCGTCCCAATAGTTGCGCGCCAGTTCCAGCTTGGCCCGGTCGGGCAGCTTGACCTGCGTCATAGCGACGAGGTCGTCGAAACCGGCCTCCCCCGCTGCTTCCTGCGACAGGAACCAGCGGATCTGATCGCGGTCGGCCTGTTCGGCCAGCCACGGGAACAGCCGGTCGTGCTGGCCGGGGCCATGGTGTTTCAGCGCTTCGAACCATGCGACGAACCCGTCCGGGTCGGTAGGCGCGGATGCGGCCGCCTGCCGCACTTGCGCGCGCAGTTCCTCGATGAAGGCATGTTCAAGACGCAGCATCGCCCGGTCGTCATCGAACCGGGCCGCGGAGAAATCATCGGGGAACGCAGGCGCAAGGCGCTGACGGTTCCATCGGGTCAGGCTTTCCTGAAAGGATTGCTGGAGAAATTGCGATTGTTCGATCGTGAGTTGCGTAGCCACAGGCATGGGCCTCCTTCTATGCCTCTCTCAATCCCGAGAGGCAGGAAGCCGTTCCCGCAAATCACATTAACAAAGATCAGCCTAACCCTGCGCGTGGCCGAAGTCCGACGTCTGGTGCGACCGCTCGTTGCGCCCTCCCCGGCGAATCGCCGCCTGCACGCGGGCGACCAGTTCGTTTCTGCGATAGGGCTTGCCCAACACGTCCAGCGCCTCGGGCTGCGGCCCCTGCAACGCCATCTCATCATTATATCCGGTGGTCAGCAGAACCGGCACTTCGGGCGCAATGCGGCGGATCTCCTGCGCCAGCGCCAGTCCGTTGCGGCTGCCGGGCATCAGGACGTCGGAAAAGACGAGCGCGACGCCGCCTGCCGCCATCAGTTCGTGAAATGCCTCCAGCCCCTGCTCATAATCATGCGCAACCCGCACATGATAGCCTGCTTCGGTCAGGGTCGTTTCGGCCAGTTCGGCGATGACGACCTCATCCTCGACGATCAGCACGGTCTTGGAGCTTTGCCGGTCCACTTCCTCGGGACGGAAGCCATTGCTGTCGGGTTCCAGCGCGAGGGGGCGTTCGTCATCGACCGGTATGGGGAAAAAGAACTGGACCGAAGTGCCCTCGCCCACATTGCTGTCGATGCGCAGCGCGCCGCGCGACTGAAGAGCGAACCCGTGGGCCGTGGCAAGGCCAAGGCCCGTGCCTGCGCCCTTCGCTTTGGTGGTGAAGAAAGGTTCGACCGCGCGCTGAAGCGTATGCGGCGTCATGCCCGTGCCGTCATCCTCCACCTTCATCACGATATATTGGCCATCGGGCAGCCCGGCGACGGGATTGTCCGCGTCTACCGTTTCCTGCCCTGTCGAAATGATGATCGTTCCGCCGTTCGAAACGGCGTCGCGCGCATTCACCACCACGTTGATGAGCGCCATTTCGAGGTGATTGGGATCGGCCTCGATCTCCGGCAGGCGACGGCGGAGATTGAGCTGGAGCAGCGCGCGCGACCCCACGGTAGAATCCAGCAGCTCCGCGATGGAGTTGACGAGGCCCGACAGCTCGATCCGTCGAGGCTCCAGCCGGCTTCGCCGGGCGAAGGACAGGAGCTGCGCCGTCAGTTTCGTGCCGCGCTCCGTCGCCTGCGTGGCGGCCAGATGGTAGCGTTTGAAGGCCTTTTCATCCTCCCGGCGGTGCGCCATCATGTCGAGGCTGCCGCTCAGCACCTGAAGCAGGTTGTTGAAATCGTGAGCGAGGCCCGCCGTCAGTTGGCCGACCGATTCCATCTTCTGCGACTGGAACCGGGTCGCTTCGGCTTCCTTGCGCGCGGTGACGTCGAGCTGGCTGGCGAAGAAATAGAGGAGAGCGCCGTCTTCGCCATAGACCGGCCCGATGAAGACGCCGTTCCAGAAGGGCTGGCCGTTCTTCCGGTAATTCAGAATTTCCAAACTGATCGCCCGGCGCGCCGCTATGCTGTCACGCAACTGGGCAACAGCGTCCCGGTCGGTCTGCGCACCCTGAAGGAAGCGGCAGTTATGGCCGATAATCTCTTCCAGATCATAGCCGGTAAGATCCAGAAACGCGTTGTTGGCGAAAACGATCGGATTGTCGTCCTTGTTGGGATCGGTCAGGATCATCGGCATCCGCGTCATTTCGAGCGCGGCGAAGAATACGCTCCCGCGCTCGTCCAGCGACGGATCGGTGATCCGGCTCTGCTTCCAGTGATGCTGGCCGCCGGTCGGCCCCAATATGTCGTCGTTGGGCGAGTCCATCTCGCCTGCCGACGGGACGCCGGTCGCTTCCTTGTCGTTCGCCATCAGTCCGTTCCGTCCGCCATGGGATCGCCCGGTCCGTTAGCGGGAACAGGACCTTCGCTCAACGGGGCGATGGGGGCGGAGAAGATCACCCGCAAGCCGGGCTGATTATCGTCATCCTCGATCGTTCCCGACAGCCGTTTCACCATGGCGTTCAGCATACGCGATCCAAATCCCTGACGGTTTCCGTTCCTTCCCTTGCCACGATCGGCCACGATGAGCCGAAAGCGTGCACGATGCTGTTCCAGAACGACCGAAACCGGCCCCGGTGCCCCGGCATAGGCATATTTCTGCGCATTGATGACGAGTTCGACAAGGATCAGGCCGACATTGACCGCGTTATCGGCGGCAATCATCACCGGCGCGAGGTCCGCAGTGAGAAGGTCCGACCATTCCGGCCCCATGGAGAGCCGGAGGTCGTCCAGCAGTTCATACAGGTAGCGCGACAGATTTATGCTTTCGACATTGTCATCGGCATAGAGGCGGCGATGGACGAGCGCGACGGCGCTCAGCCGCCGCTGCGCTTCCTCCAGACTGGTCTTGACCGTGGCGTCGCTCGCGTCCCGCGCCTGGAGCGCGAGGAAGGCGATCACAAGCTGGATGCTGTTCTGGACGCGGTGGTTCACTTCCTTGATGAGCGTGTCCTTCTGCTCCAGCAGGCGGTCCTTGTCGGCCGCGGCGACGGTCAGGCTTTCGGCGAGATCGCGGATACGGCGGTTCTGCCGGATGTCGTAGAGCTTCGCGATCAGGCGATGCGCGCCCTCCACTTCCGCGGCGGACCATGGACGCGCCTTGCCGCGCAGGATTTCCCGCCACGCGACGAAAGACGCGCGCGGCGTCAGCGCCTCGCCGGGGGCCAGCCCTTCCGCCTTGTGCGGGTTTCCCGCCCATTCGACGATCTGCTGTTCTTCTGCCCGGAACCACAGGAGCACGGTCGGTATGCGCGTGGAGAGGGTGATGGACAGCAACCCGCTCGCCCGTTCGGCGGCCGCCGCCACGGCGGGAAAAGCCTTGGGCAGTTCATGGGTCTGATAGGGC
The DNA here is from genome assembly GCF_003967075.1 of Sphingobium amiense. Lineage (NCBI taxonomy): Bacteria > Pseudomonadati > Pseudomonadota > Alphaproteobacteria > Sphingomonadales > Sphingobiaceae > Sphingobium > Sphingobium amiense. The sequence goes on along the minus strand of NZ_AP018664.1, from coordinate 756,636 downwards.
GCGGGGCCGCGCATTCTGGCCCAGTCGGCGATTTCGCGCACTATGGCCTCTTCGGGGCACAGGTCCGTGCAAAAGAGCTGCGATCCGTGAATCACCGCGAAGGAATCCGCGTCGAACATCCGGCGCAGACTATCCGATGAAGCGACCAGCAGCGGGAAGAGCGCCTTGTCGCCGGTGAGGCGGCTGTAGAGCGTATCTTCCTCCGCATGGACACGGATGCGGTCGCGGTATCGCTCTGCTTCCTCCTTGGCCGCGACCTGCCGCGCGAGGCCACCTGCGAGCAACTGCGCCGAGCGGCGCTGCGTCATGCCAAGCGCGCGCGGCGTCCGGTTGTGGCAGGCGACCAGCCCCCAGAGCAGCCCGTCGCGGACGATCGACACCGATGCGGACGCGCCGACGCCCATATTCTTGAGATACTGGATATGGATGGGGGACACGCTGCGCAGTTCGACATCGGACAGGTCGATGCCGCGCAGCGCGGCGGGCTGGATCGGCTGCGGCTCGTAATGCACGTCGGCGATCACGCGCACGCGATTGCGGACATAGAGGGCGCGGGCCTGCTGCGGTATGTCGGACGCCGGAAAATGATGGTTGCGAAAGCCCTCGCCCCCGCCCCGGACCGTTTCCGCCACCACAACGCCGGAATCGTCGTCGAGGAAGCGATAGATCATCACCCGGTCGTAGCCGGTCAGGGCGCTGAACGCGTCAGCGGCGCGCTGGCAGAGTTCTGCAAGGCCGCCCGCTTTCTCGAACTGCGTGCCCACTTCGTCCATCCAGCCGAGCACGTCGAGCGCGGGCTGCGGCCCGTCGGACCGCTCGAACTGCACCAGCCAGTAGTCACCCGCCCGCACTGCCATGACATCGCAGGCGAGTTGCGCCTCATGGCCGATCTGAAGACGCCCGCCCGACGCACCGGCGATCGCATCGGCCACATCCTGCCCGGCCAGATCGCCCAAGGCCTGACCGTCATGCCAACTCCGGCCGAGAAGCGCCGGAACGTCACCCGCCGCCCCGGCGACGGTCAGGCTGTCGGGCCTGACGATTAGCAGACACCCGTCAGGCTGGATCGCGCCTGACAGGTGAATAGGTTCCCGATCGCATTCGGTAATATTCAATGGCCGCTCTCCGGTCCGGCGCGGCGGCTCGACCGTTCAAACGGCTCACGCGGAAACCGTTTAGCAATTGAGATAGACAAAAGGAAGATGGCGAATGAAAGGGCTTATCTTGATCCAAATCAAGATTTGCCACTTACTTGGCCTTTGCTGCCTCCGCCGCCGCCAGAACGCGCAGGACATTGCCAGACCAGATCTTTGCGATGTCAGATTCGCTATAGCCTGCCTTGAGCAGCGCATCGGTGATTTTGGGTAGCGCCAGAATGTCTTCCATTCCGGCGACGCCACCGCCGCCGTCCCAGTCCAGACCGATGCCGACATGATCCGGGCCGACGACCTTCAGCGCATGGAGCATGTGCGTCATGAAATCGTCGAACGTGGCACGATCGGTTTCAGGATAGAGCCGGTCGATCTCCTGCCTTTTTGCCAGCAGTTCGGCTCGTTTCTCCGCCGTCAGCTTTGCGTCCTCGCGCATTTCCGCGAACAACGCGCCGAGCGCCTTCTGACGTTCGGGATTGGGCTTTATCGCCTTCAGATAATTGCCATAGGCGTTCATCTGGATCACGCCGCCCTTCGCCGCGAGCGCCTTGAGATGATCGTCGTCGATGTTGCGCGGATGATCGTAGATCGCCTTGCAGCCCGAATGGGTCAGCAGCACCGGCGTGGTCGACAGCGCCAGCAGGTCGTCCAGCACCTGATCGCTGCTGTGCGAGGCGTCGGGCACGACGCCAAGGCGGTTCATCTCCCTGAGCAGTTCCTTGCCCAGCGGCGACAGGCCGCCGTAGCGCGGCTTCTTCGAAGGGTCGGTCGAGCTGTCCGCGAACTGGTTGTGCGCGAAATGCGCAAAGCCGGCCACGCGCACGCCCATGTCGTAGAAGGTCTTGAGCAGCGATACGTCCTCGCCCAGCGGATAGGCGTTTTCGATCGACATATAGACGACCCGCTTGCCCGCCACCGCGATGGGGGCGGCGTCGCTGGCCCGCGTCGCGAGGACGAAGTTTGCGGGGTCGGCGGCCACCATCGAGCGGATCGACATGCCGCGCAGCAGCGCGAAATCGCGCGCCTTGCGGAAGCCGTCGATGGTGAGCGGCCCCTGTGGCGTGTAGATCGCCCAGAAGCCGCCATCCAGCCCGCCCTTCTTCATGCGGGGCAGATCGACCTGCGTATAGTCGGTATGGACGCCGTGCTCATCCTCGATCGACCAGCCGGGAAGATCGAGCGAGGCAGGCGTGTCGAGATGGCTGTCGAGCGTCAGCAGTTTCTGGTGGAACTGGTAGACTTTCTTGGGAACGTCCTGCGCCACCGCCGTGACCGGCAGCAGCGCCATCAGCGCCGCTGCGGTCATCATCGCCTTTCGCATCAAATCTCCCCCGTGATCGTGAACTGGAAGGTTCGTGGAGACAGCGGACGGAAGAAGCCGTCGCCAGTCACGGACGTAGAGATATAGGAAAGCGTGTCCTTGTCGAAGAGATTGTCGACGTTGAAGCGCGCCTTGACGCTCTTCACCGGACCGAAGGTCCAGCCGTCACCGATGTCGACATAAGCGCTGAACACGGTGAAGCCGGGCACGCTGGAGCCGGTCGCGTTGGTGAAGGTCGACCAGCGCTTCGAGGTATATTTGCCCGAGATGTTCGCCACCAGCCAGCTCGCCGGTTCCACCGTCACGCCGCCGCTCAATATCCATTTGGCGCTGTCGGGGATATATTTGCCCGCGATCAGGATCGGTGTAGCTGCCGGGATGTCATCCTTGAACTTGGCATTGTTGTAGGTGACGTTGAGGTTGCCATAGGCAAGGCCGTTCAGGAAGGACGGCTTGTAGGTTCCGGCAAATTCGACGCCGTAGGAACGGACCCGGCCGACATTCTGGAAGAAGGTTTCGGTCGCTGCGCCTCCGCTACCCGGCAGAATGGTCGTTATCGACTGGATGCGGTTTTTGAACTTCGTGTAAAAGCCCGCCAGCGAGGCGTAGACCTGCCCCTGATTGGTGCGGATACCGACTTCCATGTTGGTGGAGCGTTCCGGCGCGGGTTGCGGCACCAGCGCCCCGCCGGGGCGGATCACCGAGTAGATGTCATCCATCCCCTTGGGCAGCGCCATATTCTCCGCATAGGAAGCGAAGACCTGCGTGCGGCCGTCGATCTTGTAGAGGAGGCCCGCCATCGGCAGGAAGAAGTCCTTGTAGCTGGCATTATTGTAGCTGACGCCATAACCGGCGCGGGGGACGCCGCCCACGACGCGATAATAATCGTCGAAGTCGCGATAGCCACGATAGCTATAGTCAAGCATCAGCCCCTTGAACCCGAAGTCGAGCAACAGCCGCTCGTCAGCCAGTTTGAGCGTATCCTTGACGAAAGTCTGCAAAGTATCGCGCTTCGAACGATAGTCGCGGCGCAGGTAAACGAGTTCGGCGAGGTTGGGCGCGCTGTCGGGCGCACCATCCACGGTGTTGTAGCGCGCCTGAGTGCGGTGATATTTGTCGACTTCGGCCCAGAGACCCGCCTCGATCGTGTTGATGCCCATTTCCCAATGGAGCTTGGTGGTGATGCCGTAGCGGTCGCCGCCGACGCCCGAGCGGCCGAACTCGATGCCCTTGGGCGCTGTCACCGGCAGGCCGACCGCGACCTGTCCGTTGTATCGGCTGAGCGAGTTTGCGTAGGTGTCAGGCGAGACGCCGTAGCCGCCCTTATCCTCCCAGTAGAGCGTCGATTCAGCCCAGACGCCTTCCGCGATCCCCGCATGGAAGGTCGCGCCGTAGAGCTTGTCCTTCCGCACGTTGATGGCAAGATTGTAGACCTGCGCATAATTGGCGTTGGAATAATAGACGCCCGGCGTAGTGGGCGCGAAGCCCGGCGTGGTGTTGGGGACATTTTCGATATAGGCGAAGTCGCGCCCGCACGCACCGGCAACGCTGCGCACGGTGCAATTATATTGCGCCCGGCTGATCGTCGGGGAGTCATAATCGAAGAAGTCGTTCGAGACGAACTTGAAGCGCGCCCAGCTATCGCCGCCCAGGTCGGCATGGACCTGCGCTTCCCAATGCTCGCGGTCGACCGAACCAGGGCCGCGCCACAGGTCGGTGTCGAGCTTGGTGCGGCTGACATAGGCGCGGAACGGCCCTACCTGCCCGGTGCTGGCGCGGATGAAGGTGCGCCTCATGTTGAAATCGCCGAAGCTCTGCGACACGAAGAGGCCCATATCCTGCTGCGGGGCGATGCTGTTATATTGCACCACCGGGCCGAGTGTGGAGTAGCTGGGGAGCGACACGTCGCCCGCGCCGATGGCCGCTTCGACCACGCCCAGATTTTCATTGTCGACATAGCGGAACACCGGGCTGCCGCCGAAGGCGTCGCTGCGTCCGGTGGGGATGCCATCGACGACGAAGCCGATCTGGTCGAGGTTGAAGGCGCGGGTCTGGACGCTGTTGCCAAATTCGTAGAGGCCCAGTGCGCCGTCAGTCTGCACGTTGAAGCCGGGAAGCTGCTCCAGCATCTTGAGGCCCGAAATGCCAGACGGCGCTGACAGCAATGCTTCGCGCGTGACCGCGACCACGTTGCTCACCTTGTCCTCGCCGATCGCTTCGGACGACTGAGAAATCCGGCGACCGGTCACGGTAATGGTCTGGCCTTCGTCGCCCTCCACCGGCTCCTGCGCCAAGGCGGGACTGAGAGCGCCGGCGGCGCAGGCAAGGAAAAGCGCGGCGCGGCTGCTCAGGCGAACGGTCGAATGGATCATATGCGGAATAGCCCCTTTTTTTTACAACGAGCCTTCCAGCGGCGCGGCGCGCCGGCATCCCCTGCCGCAACAGCATTTTGGCCGCCCGACCTGCGTGGGTCAGCGACTTGTCAGTTGTGTTGTGAAACGAAAGTGACGGCGCGATCCGCTATCGGCTATCGAGAATTTCTTGATGCAGGTTCAGAGATGCTGATGATCGCGCCCGTCAGCGGGCCATGTGCATGAAGTCGCGGTCGTAGCTTTTGAGGTGGGCGCCGCCATCGACATACAGCGTCTGGCCGGTCGTCGCAGTCGCCTGCGTCAGATACAGGACCGCCTGCGCGATCTGTTCGGCCTGCGGGAGCGAGGCGAGCGGCGTCATGGCGGCCAGACGCTCCATCTGCGCGCCGTCATAGTCGGACGTAGCGATGGTGAGGCCGGGTGCGACGGCGTTCACACGGACCGCTGGCGCAAGGCTGTGCGCCGTGGTGCGGGTGAGGCCCGCGAGCGCCAGCTTCGACAGGGTATAGGCGAACTGGTCGCCATGGGGATGGTCGATGCGCTGGTCGAGGATGTTGACGATGCAGCGGTCGCCCGGCCCCGCAGGCACGGTCGCGAAGGCCTTGGTCAGCATCGCGGGCGCGGCGCAGTTGACCGCATAATGGCGCATCAGATCGTCCGCCGTCACATCCTCCAGCCGGTCCTGCCCAAAGATCGCCGCGCTGTTGACGAGGATGTCGGGCGGACGGCCGAAGCGGGCGGCGACCATGCCGACCAGTTCTTCCGCGCCTTCGGGATCGGAGAAATCGACGACGAAGCCCTCCCATTCCGTCGCCTCCTCCTCGAAGGTCAGCGCAAGATGGGAATCGAGGCGCGTGTCATGGCTGCCATGAATGGCGAGCGAATGCCCCGCCCGCGCCAGCGCCGCCGCGATGATGCCGCCCAGCCGCCTGTGCCCGCCCGTCACCAGCGCGAGCCGTTTCTGCGCAAGAGGTGCGCCCACCGGCTCCGCCGGAGCGCCGGCGCGGCCCAGCGGGCGATAGGGCGGTTCGTCGTCCTGCGTCATGAGGCGATGAGTTTCAGCACTTCCTCCCGCGATTTTTCGTCGTCGCGGAATACCCCCAGCATGCGGCTGGTCTTCATGATGACGTTCGGCGTGCGCACGCCGCGCCCGGTCATGCAGCCATGCGTCGCTTCGATCACCACGGCGACGCCCTGGGGCTTGAGATGCTCCCAAATGCAGTTGGCGACTTCCGAAGTGAGCCGCTCCTGCACCTGAAGCCGGTTCGCGAAGGCATGAAGCACCCGCGCCAGCTTGGAGATGCCGACGACATATTCGCCGGGCAGATAGGCGATGTGCGCCTTGCCCACGATGGGCGCCATATGATGTTCGCAGTGCGACTGGAACGGGATGTCCTTCAGAAGCACCACATCGTCATAGCCGCCGACCTCGTGGAAGATGCGCGACAGATGGTAGGCCGGATCGTCGGCATAGCCGCGGCAATATTCCCGCCAGGCGCGCGCGACCCGCTCGGGCGTCTCGAACAGTCCCTCGCGCTCGGGCGCATCGCCTGCCCAGCGGATCAGCGTGCGGATCGCCTCGCTCACCTCGGCCGGAACCGGCTCCTTGCCCTCGCCCACCGTCTCCGCATCGGCATCGCATGCCATAAGCGCCGTTCCTTCCTCTTGCCTCTGGCGCATATGGCGGCTGAGCGCGGGGAAGGCCAGCCCCCTTATAGGGCTTCTGGACAGAGCCGTATCGGGGTGGCAAAGCATCTGGTCGGGGACGCCAAGATGACATACCGCCTGAACTTTCATGCGCACTGAACGCATCGCCGCTATTCTGCTCGCGGCCGGAACCTCGTCGCGCTTCGGCGAGGAGGACAAGCTGATGGCGCCGCTGCGCGGCAAGCCGCTGGCGGCTCATGCACTGGAAACGGTCGCGTCCATGGCGTTTCAGGAGCTTGTCGCGGTGGTCCGCCCGCTGGAGCAGGCGCCGGTGATCCATCGCAAGCTGGAGCGGCGGGGCTATACGCTGATCGTCAACGACCGGCCCGAGGACGGCATTTCAGGCAGTATCGTGCGGGCCATCGAATATCTGATGCCCAGACGGCGGGTTCGCGGTGCGCTCATCTGCCTTGCCGACATGCCCGATATTCCGCCGACACATTATAACCGCATCTGCATGGCGGCTGAGGACATAAGGTCGGTCGTCGCCAGCACCGACGGCTTTTCCCCCTCGCCGCCCGCCTTCATCGGGCGCAAGCATTTTCCCGAACTGCTGGCGCTCAAGGGCGATCAGGGCGCGCGTGCGCTGCTGAGCCACGGTATCCAGATCGAAACATCCGGCGCGGTGCTGCACGATGTCGACACGCCGGAAGATTTGCTGAATGGGCGGACGGTCACGCCGACCTGATTACATTTCCGGCACGCCCTGACCGATTTCCCGCGCATCGGGCGCACGGCCGATCGGTAATGATCCGGTCTGCCGTTCGATCCGGCGATGCACGACCGGCGGGTGGGGACTGTCGTGGAGAGCCAGAACCGCTTCGCTGTTGGCGATGTCGGCGACGGTGCGCCGCTGGTTATGGCGGACATAGTCGAGCCAGGTCGAGACATGATAGCGCTCGACCCAGAGGTCAGGCTCCCCAAGGTCGCGGAGCAACTGCCAGCCATGCGCGCCGTCCCGCCTCCGGATGCGGCGGCGTTCGCTCATGGCGGTGAGGAACGGCACGACCGATCCTGCGGGGATGCGATATTCGATGGTGACGACGATAGGGCCGCTTCGCGGTTCGACCGCAACGGCGGTGGCGGGTTCATGCCAGTCGCCGCGCGGATCGAGATTGTCGTCGCCGATCTGGGGCAGCGGCCTCAACAGCCCCAGCATCGCCGCAATGAACTGTGCGGCGGCAGCGGCGTGGAGACCGGCCACCACGCCCTGATGCTCCGCAACCCAGCCGAACAGCCACGCGCCCGCCGCCATCCCGCCAAATGCGACCATCTGATAGAGCGCGACCGCGCGGGCCACGACCCAGCGCGGCGCGGACATCTGAACCGACACGTTGAAGGTCGAGAGCGCCAGCACCCACCCTGCCCCGGCAATCGTATACCCGAACATCGCGAGCGCGATCCAGCCGCTGCTGCCCGTGATGGCCGTTCCGACCGCCATCGCCAGCGCAGCGGAGCGCACGATGGCTTCGTTGCTGGCCCGCGCACGCAGGCGGCGGCTGGCCAGCGCGCCTGCCACCGCGCCAAGGCCGAACGCGCCGCTGGTGATGCCGAAGGTCAGGGCGCCGCCGCCCAGCAGATCGCGCGCCACCAGCGGCATCAGCGCCGACACCGCGCTGGCGCCAAGGCCGAAGGCGCCCGCCCGCATCAGCACCAGCTTGATATTCGGCGACGCCGCCGCGTAACCGATGCCTGAGAGCATGGCGACGCCGAGCCGTTCGCGCGGGAGCAGCTTGGGCGGCAGATCGGGACGCCAGCGCGCGAGGACCGCGAGCAGACCGATATAGCTGACCGCATTGGCGAGGAAGGCGGCAGCCGCGCCTGCCGCCGCGACGATGATGCCGCCGATTGCCGGACCGAGGCTGCGCGCGAGGTTGAAGCCCATGGAGTTCAATGCGACGGCGCTCGGCAGGGCGGCGCGCGGCACCATATCGCCGACCGAAGCCTGCCACGCCGGGCCGTTCACCGCCGTCGCGCAGCCGATGAGGAAGGTGAAGGTCAGCAACAGCCACGGCGTCATCAGCCCCGCCCAGGCGGTTGCGGCGAGCGCGGCGGACGTGACGAGCATCGCGCACTGGCAGGCGATCATGACCCTGCGCCGGTCGAGATTGTCGGCCACGGCGCCCGCCCAGAGCGAAAGGAGCATGATCGGCAGCGTCGTCGCAGCCGGAACCAGCGCGATCAGCAGCGGCGAGGCGGAGAGCGACGTCATCATCCACGCCGCACCTACCGACTGGATCAGGCCGCCGAAATTGGACGCGAGGCTCGCGATCCAGATGGAGCGGAATGTCGGGATCGAAAAGGGCGACGGCGGCTGGGGCGACTGGGCTTGGGTGACGGCGTCCATGCGCTGGATATAGGCCAAGGCGGGCAACAGGCAACGCCCTCTTGCCAGCGAGGCGGCGTCCGGCGCGTAATGTGACTCGGCAGCGCTATCGAGACAGCGATGTAGACAGCTAAACGCATATTTGCGGCGAGAGGCGGAGAGGTGACCCTACGGCCCGGCCGGCCTGCACTATCCACTTGCACTTTACGTAAACGTAAATACATTCAGATCCACATCCCAGCCGCCGCGCGGCTCCACGGAGAGGGACTGAAACGAAATGGAAGCCTATATCTACGACGCTGTTCGCACGCCCCGCGGGCGCGGCAAGGCGGACGGGTCGCTGCACGAGATCACGCCGATCCAGCTTGCGACGCAGGTGCTGGAGGCGGTGCGCGACCGCAACGCCATTGATACGGCCGATGTGGACGACGTGATCCTCGGCTGTGTCAGCCCGGTGGGCGAACAGGGCGCGGACATCGCGCGCGTGGCCGTGCTGAACGCCGATTATGCGCAGACGGTGCCGGGCGTGCAGATCAACCGCTTCTGCGCTTCAGGGCTGGAAGCCGTCAATATGGCCGCGGCGAAGGTCTATTCGGGCGAAGCGATGTTCGCCATCGGCGGCGGTGTCGAATCGATGAGCCGCGTGCCCATGGCATCGGACGGCGGCGCATGGGCCATGGACCCGGCAGTCGCCTACAAGACCTATTTCGCCCCGCAGGGCATCGGCGCGGACGTGATCGCGACCAAATTCGGCATCAGCCGCGACGATGTCGACGCCTACGCCGTGGAGAGCCAGAAGCGCGCAAAGCAGGCGTGGGATGAGAACAGGTTCGCCCGGTCCATCGTTCCCGTAAAGGATGTGATCGGCCGCGTGGTCCTCGACCATGATGAGCATATGCGGCCCGATGCGACGATGCAGTCTCTGGGCGCATTGAAGCCGAGCTTCACCGCTCTGGGCGAGGATATGCCGGGCTTCGATACCGTGGCGCTGCTGCGCTACCCGGAGCTGGAGAAAGTCAACCATGTTCACCACGCCGGCAACAGCAGCGGCATCGTGGACGGCGCGGCGGCGGTGCTGGTCGGCAACAGGGATATGGGCGAGAAATACGGCCTCAAGCCGCGCGCGAAGATCAGGGCGATGGCATCCATCGGGTCCGAACCGCTCATCATGCTGACCGGGCCGGAGTTCGTCGCGGGCAAGCTGCTGGCGCGGGCAGGCATGACGCAGAGCGACATCGACCTTTGGGAACTGAACGAAGCCTTCGCATCGGTCGTGCTGCGCTACATGCAGGCGATGGATCTGGACCATTCGAAGATCAATGTGAACGGCGGCGCAATCGCGATGGGCCATCCGCTCGGCGCGACGGGCGCGATGGTGCTGGGCACCGCGCTCGACGAGCTGGAACGCTCGGGCAAGGGCACGGCGCTCGTCAACCTGTGCGTGGGTGCGGGCATGGGCACCGGCATCATCATCGAGCGCGTGTAAGCAGCGGATTAGGAGAGACTGATATGAAAACCATCCGCTTCGACATCGACGCCGACGGCATCGCCACCCTCGTCATCGACGTTCCCGGCCAGTCGATGAACGTCATCGGCCCCGACCTGCTCGCCGACCTGGATACCGCGATCACGCGTATCGGCTCGGAAGATAGCATCAAGGGCGCGGTCATCGCATCGGGTAAGGACAGCGGCTTCATGGCCGGCATGGACCTTAAATATTTCGGGTCGATGCTGGCGACGGGCAACGGTGAACGCCCTGCCCCCGCCGATATTTTTGACAGGGTGTTCGTGCTGAACCGGTTGCTGCGCCGCCTCGAAACCTGCGGCAAGCCGGTCGCATGCGCCATCGAGGGCACATGCGTAGGCGGCGGGTTCGAGCTGGCGCTTGCCTGCCACCGCCGGTTCGTCGGCGACAGCAGCAAGACGCAGCTCGGGCTGCCGGAAATCCTGATCGGCCTTTTCCCCGGCGGCGGCGGGTCGCAGCGGCTGCCGCGCGTCATGGGCGTGCAGGCGGCGCTGATGTACATGCTACAGGGCAAACTGTTCCGCCCGGCGGAAGCGGCGATGCTGAAGGTCGTGGACGCGGTCGTCCCGCAGGGCACGGCGCTCGACGCCGCACGCGAATGGGTGAAGGCGAACCCTACCGCCAGCACCCAGCCATGGGACGTCAAGGGCTTCAAGGTGCCGGGCGGCGCGGGTGGCTTCAACCCTGCGTTCGTGCAGACGATGGCGGGGGCGCTGCCGATGACATTGAAGCAGACGCAGCGGAATATGAACGCGCCCATCGCCCTGCTGTCCGCCGTCTATGAAGGCATCACTCTGCCCATGGATCGCGCGATCCAGATCGAGAGCAAATATTTCGCGAAGGTCGCCGCCGATCCGCAGGCGTCGAACATGATCCGCACCCTCTTCGTCAACAAGCAGGCCGCCGAGCGCGGGGCGCGGCGTCCGAAGGACGAGGCGAAGGCTCCGACGCGGAAGCTCGCCATGCTGGGCGCGGGCATGATGGGTGCGGGCATCGCTACCGTCGCCGCGCAGGCGGGGATGGAGGTCGTGCTGTTTGACCGCGACCTCGCCTATGCTGAAAAGGGCAAGGCGCATGTCGAGGAAGTTCTCAAGAAACGTCTGGGCAAGAGCATGACGCCCGAGAAGATGGCGGAAACGCTCGCCCGCGTGACGCCGACCACCGACTATGCGGCGCTCGCAGGCAGCGACTTCGTGATCGAGGCCGTGTTCGAGGATGTGGCGATCAAGGCGGAGGTCACGAAACAGGTGGAGGCGGTGCTGGGCGCCGACACCATCTTCGGGTCGAACACTTCCACCCTGCCGATCACGAAACTGGCGCAGGCGTGGAGCAGGCCGGAAAATTTCATCGGCATCCACTTTTTCTCTCCGGTCGAGAAGATGCCGCTTGTGGAGATCATCCTAGGCGAAAAGACCGGCCCCGCCGCCATCGCCAAGGCGCTGGATTTCGTGGCGCAGATCAGGAAAACGCCCATCGTCGTGCATGACAGCCGCGGCTTCTACACCTCGCGCAGCTTCGGCACCTATGTGCAGGAAGGCGCGGAAATGGTGGGCGAAGGGATCAACCCCGCGCTCATCGAGAATGCTGGCAAGCAGTTGGGTATGCCGACCGGCCCTCTGGCGGTCAGCGATGAGGTGTCCATCGAGCTGGGCGTCAAGATCATGACGGCGGCGAAGAAGGAACTGGGCGACGCCTATGTGCCGCAGGCGTCCGACGATGTCGCGTTGAAGATGGTCGAGGCCGGGCGGCTGGGCCGCAAGAACGGCAAGGGCTGGTATGACTATCCAGAGGGCGGGAAGAAGCACCTGTCTCCGCAAATCGGCGAGATGTTTCCGCGCGCGCTGCACCAGCCCGATGTCGAGGCGGTGAAGGAAAGGCTGCTCTATCGCCAGTTGATCGAATGCGCCCGCTGCTTTGCGGAAGGCGTTCTGGAGACGCCCGAGGATGGCGACATCGGCGCGATCTTCGGCTGGGGCTTTGCGCCATACACGGGCGGGCCTTTCAGCCATATGGACACGGTCGGCATCGCGCAGGTTGTCGAGACGCTCGACCGGCTGGCGCGCGAACATGGGCCGCGCTTCGCGCCCACACAGCAACTGCGCGATATGGCGGCGAGCGGCGCCACCTTTTACGGCAAGGTCAGCGCCAGGGCCGCATGATCGCCCTGTAAATCGTCATCCGACTGGGCTAGGTCTCCCCGGCGACACGCAGGGGAGACCTAATCTTTATGAGCGACAAGCCCACGGTTCTGGTGACGGGCGGAGCCGGCTATATCGGCAGCCATGCGGTGCTGGCGCTGAAGGACGCCGGTTATGGCGTCGTGGTGATCGACAATCTGGTCACCGGGTTCGACTGGGCGGTGCCGCAGGGGGTGCCGCTGGTGCGCGGCGACGTCGCCGACCAGCCGCTGGTGGAAGCGACGCTGCGCGAGCATGACGTAAAAGCGATCATGCATTTCGCGGGATCGGTCGTGGTGCCGGAATCGGTCGAGAACCCGCTCAAATATTATCACAACAACAGCGCCAAGACCCGCGACCTGATCGAAAGCGCGGTGCGTGTGGGCGTGCCGCATTTCATCTTTTCCTCGACCGCCGCGACCTACGGCATTCCCGAGGAAAGCCCGGTCAGGGAAACGACGCCGCAGCGGCCGATCAATCCCTATGGCATGTCGAAGCTGATGACCGAATATATGCTGCGCGATGTGGCGGCGGCGCATCCGATGAACTTCTGTGCGCTGCGCTACTTCAACGTCGCGGGCGCCGATCCGCAGGGGCGCAGCGGCCAGTCGACGGCTGGGGCAACACATCTCATCAAGGTTGCGGTCGAAGCCGCACTGGGCAAACGCAGCCATGTCGGCGTCTTCGGCACCGATTTCGATACGCCGGACGGCACGGGCGTGCGCGACTATATCCATGTGACGGACCTTGCCGCCGCGCATGTGCTGGCGCTGGAGGCGCTGATGGCGAAGCCGGAGCAGAATTATATGCTCAATTGCGGCTATGGCCGGGGCTTTTCCGTGCTGGAAGTGCTGGACGCCGTGGATCGCGTGACCAACATGACGATCGAGCGCAGGCTGGAGGGCCGCCGCGCGGGCGATCCGGACTCGCTCATCTCCGACAATCGCGCGATCATGGCGGAATTTCCGTGGCAACCGCGCCACGCCGACCTGACGCAGATCTTGACGCACGCGCTCGCATGGGAACGCAAGCTCGGCGAGCGGCAGGGCGGATGAGCGAGACGAGCGTCCGCGCCTTCTTCGCGGAACATGCGCCCGATGTGGCGATCATCGACCAGGGCGTGAGCACCGCGACCGTGATGGACGCCGCCGCCGCGCTGGGGGTCGAACCTGCCCGGATCGCCAAGACGCTTTCCCTGCGCGTGGGCGAGCGGGTGGTGCTGGTCTGCGCGCGCGGCGACGCCCGGCTGAGCAACGGCAAGGCGAAAGCGGCGCTGGGCGCGAAACCGCGAATGCTGGGGACGGAGGAGGTCGAGGCGATCACCGGGCATCCGGTGGGAGGCGTGTGCCCCTTTGGCCTTCCCGCGCCGCTGCCTGTCTATTGCGACATTTCCCTGAAGGCATTTCCGACTGTCTTTCCCGCTGCAGGATCGCGCACCGCCTCGGTCGAACTGACGCCCGAGCGGCTGGCCGCCTTGACCGGGGCGGCATGGGTGGACATCTGCACCCTGCCCGACGCGACGGAGTGACCATGCCGACCGAACATATTTTCCCGACCGGAGCGGAAGCCGCGGCCGATCTGGCCGGGCGGATCGCGCGCATCCTGTCCGACGCCATCGCGGCGCGCGGGATCGCAACCATCGCGGTTTCGGGCGGCCGTTCGCCCCGCCCGGTGCTGGAAGCGCTGGCGAAGGCGCCGCTCGACTGGACGAAGCTGATCGTCACGCTGGTCGACGAGCGCTGGGTCGAACCGTCGAGCGCAGACAGCAACGAACGGCTGGTGCGGGAAACCCTGTTACAGGGACCGGCGGCGGAAGCGCGGTTCGTGCCGATGAAGAACGCAGCGGCCGACGCCTATGCGGGGCAGGTGGCGGCGGAACCGGATTTTGCCGCCCTGCCCTGGCCACTGGACATCGTCCTGCTGGGCATGGGCGATGACGGCCATACCGCCTCGCTTTTTCCGGGAGCGGCGGAACTGCCCAACGGGCTGTCCTCCCCTGCCCGCACCATGGCGGTGACGCCGCCAGCCGCGCCGCACCAGCGGCTGTCGCTGACGGCGAGCGCGATCCTCGACAGCCGGCACATCTTCCTTCAGATCGGCGGCACGGAGAAGCGGGCGGTCTATGCGCGGGCGCTGGCGGGCGGAGCGGTGGAGGAACTGCCGATCCGGCTGGCGCTCTGTCAGGATGAAGTGCCGGTCGAGGTGTGGATCGCGGAAGGCTAACCTTCTGGTGCGTGCTTCGAGACAAGGTAGCGCCAGACGCCCGTCGCGTTGATGAAAAGCAGCGCGACATTCTGCCAGCCGATGCCCTCGCTGTCTTCGCTGAGGAATCCCCATCCGATCAGCGCCAGCGACGATGTGACGAACAGGACGAAGGCCCAGCCGGTCACGCGCCGCCCCAGGTTGAGCGAGACGACCAGCGCCGCCAATGTGGCAGCGCCTGCGCCATAATATTGAAGGGCGGTGAGCAGGGAGGCGTTCATCTGCATCGTCAACCCGCGCCCGCCGCTTCGGTTGCGAGCGGGATAACATGCGTTTAGGCAGCGGGCATGATTTCGCAGATCGACCCCTTCCACGCCATCGCCATCAGCCGGGAAGCGCACCGCCTTGAAGCGGAGGGGCGCTTCATATTGCACATGGAGTTCGGGCAGCCTTCGACCGGCGCGCCCGCCAACGCCATCGCGGTCGCGCATGAGGTGCTGGACACGGACCCCATGGGCTATTGGGAAAGCCAGAAGCTCAAGGAACGGATCGCGGGTCTTTATGCGGACCGGCATGGCGTTGCCGTCGATGCCGAGCAGGTGCTGCTAACCTGCGGCGCTTCGCCAGGACTGGTGCTGGCGCTGACCTGCCTGTTCGCGCCGGGCGCGCGCGTGGCGACGGCTCGGCCGGGCTATGTCGCCTACCGCAATACGCTGAAGGCGCTCTATCTGGAGCCGGTGGAGGTCGCGTGCGGCCCGGCGGAACGTTACCAGATCAGCGCGGATGCCATCGCGCGGCTCGATCCGGCGCCTGCCGGGCTAATCGTCGCCAGCCCCGCCAATCCCACCGGCACCATCATCCCGCCTGCCGAACTGCGCGCCATCGCGCAGGTTTGCGCCGAGCGCGGAATCGCCATAGTGTCGGACGAAATCTACCATGGCCTGAGCTTTGGCGAACCGGCGCATTCGATGCTGGAATTTTCGCCGGACGCCGTGATCGTCAACAGCTTCTCCAAATATTTCAGCATGGCCGGGTGGCGGCTGGGCTGGGTCGTCGTGCCGCCGCACCTGATCGACGCGGCGCGGGCGCGGATGGGCAACCTGTTCCTGACGCCGCCCGTGCTGGCGCAGCGCGCGGGGCTGGCGGCATTCGACGGGGTTGCCGAACTGGATGCGCATGTCGAAACCTATCGCCGCAATCGGGAATTGCTGCTCGACGCACTGCCTGCGATGGGGCTGGCGCGGATCGCCCCGCCGGACGGTGCCTTCTACATCTATGCCGACATCAGCCATCTGACGAACGACAGTCTGGATTTCTGCCAGCGGCTGCTGCGCGAGACGGGCGTAGCGACCGCGCCGGGCATCGACTTCGATCCGGTGGACGGCCATCGCTTCATCCGCTTCAGCTTCGCGGTGTCGAGCGACCGGGTGGAGGACGCCATCGCTCGGATGGTGCCCTGGTTCCAGCAGCAGGGATCGCAGCGATAGGCGCAACCGGCGCTTGAGGCTCAAGAAAAGTGGTGCGGGTGGTCGGGCTCGAACCGACACTCCTTGCGGAACCGGATTTTGAGTCCGGCGCGTCTACCAATTTCACCACACCCGCGTGGCCGGTGAGCGCAGATGGCAAAATCACGGCGCTGCGTCCAGCCGAAAATCGGGCGGCGCCGCTCAATCGTCGCGGTGCGTGGGCGGCGCGAAGCTGACCTGCGACAGCCGCCACGCTTCATCGGGCCTGCCCGGCCAGAGCGCGTCGATGTCGAGCGCATCCTGCGGACCGACATGGCCGTGCACCTCGGCGCGGATCAGGCGGCCGGTTTCGCGCAGACGGACGGTGGAACCGGAATAGCGGGCTTCGAGCCGCTCCTTCAGCGCCTGCGCGTCGTCGGACAGTTTCGGGCTGGAGAGGCCACGCGGCGCGCCGTCGACCAGCTCGGCGGTGGAGGAGCGCAGCGCCTTGATGCCGTCACTGACGATGCCGAACGAAATGAAGGCCGCCGCCACCGAGTCCGCCCACCAGAGGCCGAGGCCCAACCCAAGCACGCCCGCAATCCCGGCCGCGCCGGTCATCCAGTTCGCCTTGTTCATGAGCGCATCGGTGTGCAGCAGCTTGTCCGACAGTTTTTCCGCCAGCGGCAGTTCCTTGCTCCCGATGATGAGCGGCGGCACCAGCGCGTAGACCTGTGCCGCCAGCATCAGCCAGCCGAGCCAGATGTCGCGGCCGAGCAGCCGCACCGACCCCACCGTGGCATGATCGCCATGGACCAGCGTCATCGCCGAATCCCACAGCATCAGCCCGCCCGTCGCTGCGAGCGCCACAGCGGCGAGGAAGAAGCCAAGGCCATTCACGCGGTGAAAGCCGAAAGGATAACGCGGCGACACCTGCCCCCTGCGCTCCATGCGCGCGGCGACGAGGAAGGCGATGGGCGGCACGAGGCCCAGCGTATCCTCGACCCAGGCGGTCTTCATCGTCTGGCTCTGCCCCATGACGAGGCCCATCGACACGATGATCGAGATCGTCCAGCCGATGTTCCAATATTCCAGCCGCTCCGCCTGTCGGAGCGTCCGGACGATGTCGTCGGGCAGTTCGTCCGCCCCGGTCATGTGTCCGCTCCCGGATCGGCGCTGGCGCGGCTGGCCTTTTCCACCGTCATGATCCAGCGGTTCTCACCATTGCGCATGACGGCATGATATTGGACGCGCCGCTCGCCAGTCCCCTTGTCGGCCAGCGGCGGGCCGGGAGTCACGCGCGTCACCCAGGGACTGTCCGGGTCCAGAGGCGTGAGAACGAGGTCGAGTTCACCGCGCTCAAGCTGCTGGAGCAGGGTTTCGGTCGAGCCGGAAACGAAGACGGGCCGCGCGGTCGTCGCCGCGGTCAGTGATTTGAGGAAGCGTGTCCGCGCGGCGGCGGCAAAGCGGGTGTCGCCGGGCACCAGCCCGATCCGGACGCTCCGGGATGCTGCGATATGCTCGCTTGTGCGATCCGGGTCGCGCGGCAGGTCGGCGCAGCCGGCGAGCAGAGCGACAAGAAGGGAGACGAACGCGGCTTTCATTACGAGGCGGAAACGGCTGACCCTGCCGCGAAGTTCCTGACGCGCGCCCGCCGCCTTGCCTCTGTCCGGCGATATTCCCGCCCCGCATTGCCGCAGCGGAAGAGGCGCGTTAGCGTGGGTTGCGTAACGATCCTGCCCCGTTATAAGGGCGGCCTCGTGCAGACATTGATATGACCCAAACGGAGAAGGACCATCCTTTGACCGACCCGTCTGCTACGTTCCTGCTGTTCGGCGCGACCGGCGATCTTGCCCGCCGGATGATCTTTCCCTCGCTCTACAATCTGCTGTCCGACGGCCTGTTGCCCGACGATTTCCTGATCGTCGCGTCCGGCCGTTCGGCGATGGACGACGCCGCGTTCCGAAAGGAAGTAGACGCGGCGCTCAAGGAGTTTCTGGCGGCGGACCGCTATGACGCGGAACGGGCGAAGAGCTTTGTCGGGATGATCCGGTATCAGCCGGTGGAGGCTGGCAATGCGGATCAGTTCAGGGCGCTGGCAGACCGTATCGACGGGCGGGCCGACCGGGGACTTTCCGTTTACCTCTCCACCCCGCCTTCCCTGTTCGCGCCGACCGCGCAGGGGCTGGCGGAAGCGGGCCTCATCACGCCCAAGACGCGCATCGCGATGGAAAAGCCCATCGGCAAGGATCTGGCCTCCTCGAAAGAGGTCAATGACGGTATCGGCGCGCTGTTCGACGAGAGCCAGATTTTCCGCGTCGATCATTATCTGGGCAAGGAAACGGTGCAGAACCTGCTCGCCCTGCGTTTCGGCAATGTGATGTTCGAGCCGCTGTGGAACGCGACTGCCATCGACCATGTGCAGATTACCGTAGGCGAGACGGTGGGGCTGGAAGGCCGTGTGTCCTATTATGACGGCGTGGGCGCGCTGCGTGACATGGTGCAGAACCATGTGCTCCAGATCCTGTCGATCATCGCGATGGAACCGCCCGCGCGCATGGACCCGACCGCCGTGCGCGACGAGAAGGTGAAGGCGCTGCGGTCGCTGCGGCCAATGACCGACGAAACGGTGAAGACGCACAGCGTGCGCGGGCAATATACACCGGGCGCGGTCAAGGGGCAGATCGTCACAGGCTATGCCGACGAACTGGGCAAGCCGTCCGACACCGAAACCTTCGTGGCGCTCAAGGCCTATATCGACAACTGGCGCTGGCAGGGGGTGCCTTTCTACCTGCGCACGGGCAAGCGGATGCCCGACCGGCAGTCTGAAATCGTCATCCAGTTCAAGCCGGTGCGGCACAGCATCTTCGGACGGAACGGCCATGGGTCGGGTCTTGAACCCAATACGATGGTCATCCGCCTCCAGCCGGAGGAATATATCCGCCTCCAGATCATGTCGAAGCGGCCGGGCCTCGAACGGCAGGTGCAACTGGAGGAGGTGACGCTGGACGTGTCGCTGACCGCCGCCTTCGCCGGGCAGCGGCGCCGCATTGCCTATGAACGGCTGATCCTCGACCTTCTCGCCGGCGACCAGACCTTGTTCGTGCGCCGCGACGAGGTGGAGGCGCAGTGGACCTGGATCGACAGCATCATCGACGGGTGGAAGGACGCCAATGTGAAGCCGTCCCCCTATAGTTCGGGGAACTGGGGGCCATCGTCGGCCATTGCCCTGATCGAACGCGACGGAGCAAGCTGGCATGACTGATCTTCACCCCACCATCGCCAAGGTGACGGAACGCATCGTAGAGCGCAGCCGTCCGAGACGGCGGCAATATCTCGACCTGATCGAGCGCGGGCGCGACGCGGGCACCAACCGCGCGCAACTGTCCTGCGGCAACCTCGCCCACGGCTTTGCCGCGAGCGGGGAGGACAAGCCGGTGATCCGCACCGGGCAGGCGATGAACATCTGTATCGTCACCGCCTATAACGACATGCTGTCGGCGCATCAGCCCTATGGCCGCTATCCCGAACAGATCAAGATCGCCGCGCGCGAAGTCGGCGCGACGGCGCAGGTGGCGGGCGGCGTTCCGGCGATGTGCGACGGCGTGACGCAGGGGCAGGCGGGGATGGACCTGTCGCTGTTCAGCCGCGACACGATCGCGATGGGGACGGCGGTGGCGCTGAGCCATGCGATGTTCGAAGGCGCGCTGCTGCTCGGTATCTGCGACAAGATCGTGCCGGGGCTGCTGATCGGCGCGCTGCGGTTCGGGCATCTGCCGACGATCCTGATCCCTGCCGGGCCGATGCCTTCGGGTCTCGCCAACAAGGAAAAGGTGCGCATCCGCCAGCTTTATGCCGAGGGCAAGGTCGGGCGCGAGGAACTGCTGGAGTCCGAAAGCGCCTCTTATCATGGGGCTGGCACCTGCACCTTCTACGGCACGGCCAACAGCAACCAGATGATGATGGAGATGATGGGGCTGCACATGCCCGCCGCCTCCTTCGTCAATCCGGGCACGAAGTTGCGGAGCGAACTGACCCGTGCTGCGGTGCATCGGGTGGCGAGCATCGGCTGGGACGGCGACGATTATCGGCCGCTGGGCCACTGCGTCGATGAAAAGGCCATCGTCAACGCGATGATCGGCCTCATGGCGACGGGCGGATCGACCAACCATGCGATCCACCTGCCCGCCATCGCACGGGCGGCGGGGATCAGCATCGACTGGACCGATCTGGCCGAGATTTCCGATGTCGTGCCGCTGCTGGCGCGGGTCTATCCCAATGGCTCCGGCGATGTGAACCACTTCCACGCGGCAGGCGGGATCAGCTATGTGATCCGCGAACTGCTGGACGCCGGGCTGCTCCATCGCGACATCCTGACCGTCGCGCGCGCGGACCTCACCGATTATGGCAAGGAGCCGGTGCTGGAGAATGAGGCGCTGGTGTGGAAGGACGTGGACGCTTCGCGCGACGAGAATATGCTGCGTCCGGCGTCGAACCCCTTCCAGCCCGATGGCGGCATGAAGCTGCTCCAGGGCAATCTGGGCCGTTGCGTCATGAAAGTGAGCGCGGTGGATCGCGAACGCTGGACCATCGAAGCGCCCGCCGCCGTCTTCCACGATCAGGACGATGTGCTGCGCGCGTTCAAGGCGGGCGAGTTGGAGCGCGACGTGGTGGTCGTGGTGCGCTTTCAGGGCCCGCGCGCCAACGGGATGCCGGAACTGCACAAGCTGACTCCGGCGCTGGGCGTGCTTCAGGATCGCGGGTTCAAGGTCGCGCTGCTGACCGACGGGCGCATGTCGGGCGCGAGCGGCAAGGTGCCCGCCGCGATTCACCTGTCGCCCGAAGCGCTGGGCGGCGGCCCCATCGGCAAGCTGCGCGATGGCGACCGGGTGCGCGTCTGCGCCGAGCGGGGCGTGGTCGAGGTGCTGGTGGGCGCGTCCGAATGGGCCGCGCGCGACCAGCCCCCCGCTCCCCCGCCGCCCTACGACACCGGGCGCGAGCTTTTCGCGCTGTTCCGCCACCATAGCGACCTTGCCGAACAGGGCGCGTCCGCCATGCTGGCGGCGATGGAAAGCGAGCTCTAAATTTCACCGTCAAGCCAGCGCAGGCTGGCATCTCCGACGAGAGGACAAAGCGCCCCTCCAGAGATCCCAGCCTTCGCCGGGATGACGATCATATGAATGGGATGCCGACATGACCGACATCATCGCCGCCGACATCGGCGGGACCAACGCCCGCTTCGCCCGCGCTTCGCTCGACGCGCGGGGCGTGCCGACGCTGGGGACCGTGCGCAAATATAAGGTCGCGGATTATCCGAGCCTGACCGCCTGCTGGGCCGCCTTTGCCGAGGATGAGGCCAAGGACGGCGCGGGCGATCTGCCCGATGCGGCCTCCATCGCCTTTGCGACCGCCATCGGGCGCGAGGTCATCAAGCTGACCAACAGTAGCTGGGTGATCCGCGCCGATACGCTGGCGGACGACCTTGACGTGCGCACCGTGCGGCTGGTGAATGATTTCGAGGCGGTCGCGCATGCGGTATCGCGCCTGCCGGACGAGAATCTGCCGCTGCTGTTCGGTGAGGATCGCCCCTTTCCGCGCGACGGCGGCGTGACCGTGATGGGACCGGGCACCGGCCTTGGCGTCGCGATGATCGCCTATGACGATGGCGATCCGCATGTGATCGCGACCGAGGGCGGGCATCTGGATTTCGCGCCGCTCGACCATATCGAGGAGCGCATCCTCACCTATCTGCGCGACAAGTTCCTGCGCGTGTCGACCGAGCGGATCGTGTCGGGACCGGGCCTCAACTATATCTACAAGGCGATGGCGACCATCGGGCATGAGCGCGTCATGCTGATGGAAGACCCGGAACTGTGGCAGGCGGCGCTCGACGGGACGGACGATTTCGCGCGGCGGGCGCTGGAGCGCTTCTGCCTGTGCTACGGATCGGTCGCGGGCGATCTGGCGCTGGCGCATGGCCCGCATGCCGTGGTGCTGGCAGGCGGCCTCACCCAGCGAATGAAGGATTTTCTGCAACAGAGCGGGTTCCACACCCGGTTCAAGGCCAAGGGCCGGTTCGAAAGCCTGATGGCAACCGTTCCGATCCGCTGCGCCATTCACGAGGAAATCGGCCTGTTCGGGGCCGCCGCCGCATTTCGGGAGAAAAAAGCATGACCCTTTCGGTCGAACAGGTGATGGAACTGGCGCCGGTCATCCCGGTGCTGGTGGTCGAGCGGGTCGAGGACGCGCTGCCCATTGCGCAGGCGCTGGTGGCGGGCGGGCTTCCGGCGCTGGAGGTGACGCTGCGCACCCCGGCCGCGCTGGAGGTGATCCGCGAGATGGCAAAGGTGGAAGGTGCGGTCGTGGGCGCGGGCACCGTGCTGAACCCGCAGCAGCTCGACGCGGCAATGGAGGCGGGCGCGCGCTTCATCGTCAGTCCGGGCCTGACCGAACCGCTCGGCAAGGCGGCGATTGCCGCAGGCATCGCCTTCCTGCCCGGCACCGCGACGGCGGGCGACATCATGCGCGGCATGGACATGGGGCTGTCGCACTTCAAATTCTTTCCGGCGGAAACATCGGGCGGTCTTCCCGCGCTGAAGGCGCTGGCGGCTCCCCTGCACGGCGCGCGCTTCTGCCCCACCGGCGGCATCACGGCGCAGAGCGCGCCCGAATGGCTGGCGCAGCCCTTCATCAAATGCGTCGGCGGAAGCTGGGTCGTGCCCAAGGGGCCGGTCGATCCGGCAAAGATCGAGGCGCTGGCGCGGGAAGCGGCGGCTTTGCCCCGTCACGGCACGGCGCGCTGATCCGGTTGCGCGCCGCCCTGCCCCGCCCTAGATGCAGGACATGACTCCGCGCCGCATCCTGACCGCCTTCGCCCTGTTCCTGTCGGGATGCGCGGGCGCGCCGCAATCCTACCCCTCGCTCGCCAAGCGACCGATTGAAAGCGCGCCGATGGCCGATGTCGCGCCGCCGCCAGCGCCTGCCGCCGCCGACCCGGCGCTGGCCGGGGAAATCGCCCGCTACACGGCGCAGGCGGACAAGGGCGCGGCGGCTTTCGACACGGCCTACGCCAAGGCCGATCAGGCAGTGAGCGCGGCGAACAGCGCGGGCGTTTCCAGCGACGCATGGGTCGCGGCGCAGGTGTCGATCAGCGCGCTGGAGGCTTCACGCAACGACAGCGTATCGGCGCTCGCCAGCCTCGATACGCTCTACGTCCAGACCAGCAACGCCGTTGCGGACGGGAAAGCCAGAGGCGGCATCGCGGAAGTGGACGCGGCGCGCGCCGCGGCGCTGGCGCAGGTAGACCGGCAGAACGACCGGATCGACGCGCTGAAAGCACGCCTGCCCCAGCCCTGACTGGTCATTCCAGAGCCTTCACCCCAGAGCCTTCACCGCGCCTTTGTGCGCCTTGGCATTGTGGACATAGTGGTCGATACCCTCTCGCATGTCGATGATCGCGGCGTCGGGCAGGTCACGCATGAATTTCGCCGGGCGTCCGGCCCAGAGCTGGCGGTGCGCCACCGTCTTGCCAGAGGTCAGCATCGCACCCGCCGCCAGCATCGCGTCGCTTTCCACGGTGCAGCCGCTCATGACGATGGCCCCCAGCCCTACGAAGGCCCGGTCGTGCAGCACGCAGCCGTGGATCATCGCCATGTGGCCGATCAGCACATCCTCGCCGATGATCGTCGGCCAGCCGTCGAGCGGGCGGCCATCGTCGCGCTCGCCCGCGCTGTCGCAGTGGATGACCGTGCCGTCCTGCACATTGGTGCGGGCGCCGATGCGGATGCGGTTCACATCGGCGCGGATCACGCAATTATACCAGATGCTCGCATCCTCGCCGATTTCCACGTCGCCGATGATGCGGCATCCCGGTGCGATGAAGGCGCTGGGGTGGATGACCGGCGTCTTTCCGCCAAAGGGGATGATGCTGACATCGGGATGCGCGGCGGTCATGGGGCGGCTTTCCTTCAGGGTCTGATCTTGAGCGTGGGCAGGATGCTGGCGTGGTCGTCGGTCCAGGTCGCGAAGCCCGGACGTTGGGCAAGCGGCTGCCAGAGGGGGCGTCCCGTGCCGTCCACCAGCCGGTCGAGCTTTGCAGGATCGCGGGACAGGGCAACCCAGATCGAAGCGGCATAATGATGCGCGTCGTCGCGGACGGAGGGGCGGTAATGGCGCAGGCGGGCGTGCCAGCCCTCCGCCCTTGCCGCCGCCGCGATCACGGGCCGCAGATCGAGGAAGCGGTTGGAGATATGGATGAGCAGCAGCCCGTCCGGGGTCAGGCGGCGGCCATAGATCGCCATCGCCTCCCGCGTCAGCAGGTGGACGGGGATGGAATCCGACGAAAAGGCGTCGATGACGAGGATGTTCGCGCCGCCCGCCGGTTGCCGCGCCAGCGTCATGCGGGCGTCGCCGATGACGATGTCCGCATCCGGCAGGCAGCGGGACAGGAAGGTGAAGCGGGCGGGATCACGGGCGATCTTCGCCATGGCGGCGTCAATCTCGTAGAAGCGCCAGTGCTCGCCGGGGCGTGCATAGCAGGCGAGCGTGCCTGCCCCCAGACCCACGATGTCGATCCCGGCCTTCGGCCCGTAGAGCGCCTGCGCATTGGCGAGCGCCAGCCCTACGCCGGATTTTGGCGCGTAGTAGCTGGTCGGCTCCCGCTCCATGCCCGGCGTCAGGTTCTGGATGCCGTGCAGCGTCGTGCCGTGGAACAGGACGCGCTGGTCCGCCCCCTTGTCCACCACGCCATAGACGCCGAAATAGCTGCGGGTCAGCATGCCTGACGCCGATTGCGACAACTTTTCCCAGCCGCTGAGGCACAGCATGAGGTAGAGCAGCATGCCCGCCGTCAGGATGCGGTGGCCGAGCGCCATCACCGCCATGGCGATGATCGTGACGAAGCCGATCGTCCTGACGATGGGCGGCTGCGGACCGAGCAGTCCCCCGCCCAGCATTGAGAGGAGAAGCCCCGCGACCAGCATCAGCGCCGCGAGCCAGTGGCGGCGGTCGGGATTCTCCCAGAGCAGGCGCGGCAGGCGCAGGATCGCCCGGTGCGGCGGCAGGAGCAGCACGGCGGCGACCAGCAGGATCGGATATTCATAGGTCCAGTCGAAGATCAGCGGGGCGAGCAGCGCGCAGAACAGGCCGCCCAGCATCCCGCCCGCCGACAGGACCAGATAGAAGCGCGTCAGATGCTCCGGCGCCGGGCGCTGATCGTAGAGGCGGCCGTGCAGGGCCACGGCGACGACGAACAGCACGGCAAGGATGCCGATCGCGATGAACACCGGGAAATGCACGCCGCCGGTAAAGGCGATGCACGCGCCGATCAGCAGGACGAGCGGCGCGATCTGGCCGAAGAGGCGCGCCGCGTCCCGCCGTTCGGCAAAGGCGATGGAGTAGCTGAGCAGATAGAGGCCGAGCGGCAGCACCCAGAGCAGCGGCATCGCGACGATGTCGGTCGTGAGATAGAGCGTCGTCGCCAGCATCAGGCCCGAAGGCACCGCTGCCAGCGCCGTCCAGCCGAGCATCGTTCGGGTGTCGGGCTTTGGACCTGTGGCCGCCGCCTCCGCCTGCGGATCGACCGGGGGCAGCCGCCTTGCGCTCATATAGACGAGGAAGAAGAGCGCAGCGTAACCGAGCGACCAGAGAAGGCTCTGCGCCCTGAGCGTCAGCAGCGGCTCGACCAGCAGCGGATAGCTGATGAGGCCGGCGAAACTGCCGATATTGGACGCGGCATAGAGCGGATAGGGATCGCCCTCCCCCGTCAGCGCATACCAGCGCTGGAGCAGGGGCGCCTGCGCCGCGACGACGAAGAAGAGCGGGCCGATGGACGCGCCGAGCAGCCAGAGCACCCACAGGCCCGGCTCGATCCCCAGCGGCGGCTGCCAGGCGGCAAGGCCGATGGGGAGGAAGATGGCGCTGGCGAGGAACAGACCGAGGTGGATGAGCGCCTGCCGCCGCGCGGCGAAGCGCCCCAGCCAGTGCGCATAGGCATAGCCGCCCAGCAGCAGCGCCTGATAGACCAGCATCGCGCTGTTCCACACCGCCGGCGACCCGCCCAGACGCGGCAGCGCCATGCGGGCGATCATCGGCTGGACGAGGAACAGCAGGAACGAACCGGCGCAGATCGTGAGGACGAAGCGCTGGCGCGTTCCCACGATCGTCATGCGCCCAGCAGCCGCGCGGCGTGGAGCGCGTGGTAGGTGAGCACGCCCGAGCAGCCCGCCCGCTTGAACGCCATCAGCGTTTCGAGGATCAGCCCGTCGCGGTCGCCCGTGCCCGCCGCGGCGGCATGTTCGATCATCGCATATTCGCCCGACACCTGATAGGCGAAGACCGGCACGGCGAAGCGGTCACGCACCCGCGCCACGATGTCGAGATAGGGCAGGCCCGGCTTCACCATCACGCTGTCGGCCCCTTCGGCAAGGTCGAGCGCGACTTCGCGCAGCGCTTCCTCTCCATTGGCGGGGTCCATCTGGTAATTCTTCTTGTCGCCCTTCAGCAGTCCGCGCGATCCCACCGCGTCGCGGAACGGGCTGTAGAAGGCGCTCGCATATTTGGCGGCATAGGCCATGATCTGCACATTGGCGTGGCCTTCCTCCTCCAGCGCCTCGCGGATCGCGCCGACGCGGCCGTCCATCATGTCGCTGGGCGCGATGATGTCCGCGCCCGCCGCCGCCTGATTGAGCGACTGGCCGATCAGCACGTCGATGGTCGCATCGTTGACGACATAGCCGGTCGGATCGAGCAGCCCGTCCTGACCGTGGACCGTATAGGGATCGAGCGCCACGTCGGTGAGCACGCCGATGTCGGGCACCGCATCCTTGATCGCACGGATCGCCCGGCACATGAGATTATCGGGGTTGAGCGCTTCGGCCCCGTCGTCGCTGCGCCGCTCGATGGGCGTGTTGGGGAAGAGGCCGAGGCAGGGAATGCCCGCGTCGCGCGCTTCCCGCGCGCGGTCGACGATGCGGTCCACCGACCAGCGCGACACGCCGGGGAGCGCGCCGATCGGCTCCTCGACGCCATCCCCTTCGGTCACGAACAGGGGCCAGATGAAGTCGGCGGGCGACAGGCGGTTTTCGGCATGGAGCGCCCGGCTCCAGGCCGTTGCGCGCGGACGGCGCAAACGCAGCGCCGGATAGGAAGCATGGGTCATGGGGTGCGGGTGTAGGCGCGCGGGCGCGGCGGATCAAGGCGGACGCGACACCGACGCGACACTGAAAGCGGAGCCGAAGTTCACACCGTCGGTGGGACGCGCGAATGGCGGATTTCGGGGCGGATTCCGGGCGCAAGGCGACTGCGACGCGGCGGTGAGGCGGCGGGGAAGCGACAGCGAGGCGACAGGGACGCGCCAGTGAGGCGACAGGGACGCGACGGGCGCGCGACGGTGCGGCCGGGGGACGTGGCGGTGGAGGAGTGGCGCGGGCATGACGGGAGTGGATCATGACGCGGGGGGTGTAGGACAGGGGGGGAGAGATGGCTTAGATTGGCCGATTGGCGTGTTCAAACCAGCGTCAGACAAAGCATCTCCCTACCCCACACGCTGAAGCTTGAGCAGATAGTAGAGGTCACTTCGACGCACCGTCTGTGACTTGTCACCCTTGGCTTCGACCTCCGTGAAAAACATAGGCGCAGCGGCAGCAAGCATCGCACCGAACGCCTTCTCCTTGTCCGCCATCATACAGGCACCTGCCAACGCAGCAGCCATTTTTATCCCATCAACCGCGCGCTTATACCAAGGCCGTGCAGGGTCACTGGCAAGCTGGCGAAGTTCATCGAGCGCAGGTACGATTTCGGTTTGCACGAGGAATGCGGTTTCGCGCACTACCTCCTCAGGCGGTAGCTCCTTGAGCTTGTCACGCCACTCCCCAGCATAGCGCAACATCGCGCGACGGAATGCTCGCAACGCCTGAGAGTTTGCATTCCTGAATTCCATAATGTCGTCCGGCGCGAGGAGCGGCACACCGTCTAGCGCAACGCGCATGGTTTGTAGTGCAAGGAACCCCGACAATGCCTTCGCGTCACCCGTCATGTCGCCTGCAGCGCCCGGTACAGGAAGGCCCGGCATGTCGCTAACGAGTGGAGCGCCAAGCTCTCCTGACTTCCGGAGGGCGGCAGCTTGGTAGTAGTAGTCGCCGGGGTACGTTAGGTGCTCGTCACTGCCCGGTACTCCCTTGTGATGCCAAGGCGCGAAGGTTGGGATGAAATTCTTCGACGGGGGTCCCCACATTTCCGCATACATCCGTTCGACCATCTCGCTGTCGCCGTTATTCTTGTCCAGTGGATCGTCCTTTGTACGGTCGAAGGCAAAGAAGCCGGGCATTCTTTCGGATAGTTCGGCAAATTTCATCAATGTGACTAGTGCGCGCGGGTCATTAAATCTGCTTGGAGGCAGCGCAGCAATTCGGTCGATTTCTGCTTTCCATGCATCGCGATCGTAGTCGCCCTGTGGCACGTAGACCCCCGGGAAATGAACCCGGTCGAACACGAGGCCCAGCGCAACGATGCTCGCCAAGGAGCGCGGAGCAGGTGCGCTGTAGTAGACAGCCTCAAGCTGGAGAGATTTGTCCAATTCAGCCACGCTCGTTCTTCCTCCCGACTTTTCCATCTGACGATAGATGGGCGGCTCACGCCACGCAAAGATGTAACCATCATAAAGTTAAGTGAACGGCTGCTTTTAGGGATAGCCGGTTACTGGCGGAATGTCCGACAATGGCGCAACCCAGCCATGAAACGCACTCCTCCCCGCCCTTCCCCTTACCCCCGCCTTCCCCTACCCTTCCCGCCATGCTCTCCGTCCATCACATAGCGATCATCTGTTCGGACTATGCGAGGTCGCGGGCTTTCTATCGGGATGTTCTTCGCCTGCCCGTGATCCGGGAGGTGTATCGGGCGGAGCGGGAGTCATGGAAGTGCGATCTCGATGCGGGGAATGCGCAGATCGAGCTGTTTTCCTTTCCCGCGCCGCCGCCCCGGCCCAGCCGCCCCGAAGCGCGGGGGCTGCGGCATCTGGCGTTCAATGTGGACGATCTGGACGCGGAGGTGGCGCGGCTCGCGGCGGCGGGGGTGGTGTGCGAGCCGGTGCGGGTGGACGAATATAGCGGGCAGCGCTTCACCTTCTTCGCCGACCCCGACGGACTGCCGCTGGAGCTTTACGAGCGGGTCATTTCGCAAAGCGCCTGAAGAAGCTGTCGGCGTTCCATGTCGGGCGCGCGGGCGCGTTGGCGACGCGCAGGGTGACGGCGGTCACATAGTCGTTCAGCTTCGCGCTTTCCGCCGGCATCACCGGCTGATCGAGATCGTCGAAGGGCGAATGATAGAGGTTGGCGCGCCACGCTTTTTCGGTTTCGGCTTCGGGCGTCCCGGCCCTGAACCCATATTTGAAGAAGAGCGCGGGGATGCCTTCGCGAATGAAGGCATATTGGTCGGAACGGATGAAGACGTTGCGGTCGGGGAAGGGATCGGGGACGATGGGCAGGTTCATCGCCCTGCTGACCGCCGCCGCATCCTGCCCCAGACTGCTCTGGTCGTAGCCGACCGGCGTCACGCTGGTGAGCGGGAAGATGGGGAGCGCCATGTCGAAATTGAGGTCGGCGACGATGCTCTTCTGCGGCACGGTGGGCCGCCGCGCGAAATAGCGGGAGCCGAGCAGCCCCTTTTCCTCCGCCGTGACGATGGCGAAGAGGATCGAGCGTTTGGGTTTCGCCTTGCCGGCTTTGAGCAGGCGGGCGATTTCCAGCAGGCTGGCGACGCCCGACGCATTGTCGAACGCGCCGTTGTAGATCGCGTCGCCCCTGACCGGCGTGCCGATGCCGTAACCGTCCAGATGCGCGGAGAGGACGACATATTCGCTGGCGAGTTTGGGATCGCTGCCGGGCATGACCGCGATGAGGTTGGGCGAGGACAGGGTGCGGCGGGTCGCGGCGACCTGCGCCTTGAGCCGCTGGGCGAGCGGGAAACCCCTGATCGGGGCGGAGGCGTCCGCGGCGGCGGCGATGGCGGCGAAATCCTGTCCTGATCCTTCGAACAGAAGCGCGGACTTTGCGGGATCGAGCTGCGCGCCGAGGAATGGCGCCTGCGTGTCACGCAGGGAGGCGTCGGCATAATAGAGCGCGGGTGCGCCCGCCAGCGCGATGCGGCGCGGCCAGGGAATTTCGACCTGCCCCGGCGTCACGAGCTGGATGAGGCCGACCGCGCCCTGCCTGGCGAGCCACTGCGCGCGTTCCGACCGGGCGTGGGACTTGAGCGCGCCGGACATGGCGGACGGACCGCCGGAGATGACGACGACGATCTTCCCCTTGAGGTCGAGGCCCGCGAAATCGTCATGCCCCGCTTCGGGGAGGTGGAGGCCGTAGCCCGCGAACACCAGCGGCGCGTCGATGCTCTCCACCACCGGGCCGCCGCCGCCCGAGAAGATGAGGTCGCCGGGAACCGACAGCGTCGTTTCGCCCTGCGCGCCGACCAGCGTGGCGCTGCTGCGGCTGGAGTCGACGATCTGCTCGACAAAGGCGACGGGCTGTTTGAAGCCGTCGACGCCCATGGGCTTGAGGCCGAGCGCCTTGAGCTGACCGATCACATAGTCGGCGGCGCGGTCATAGCCCGGCGTGCCGGTGCCGCGCCCCTCCATCCCGTCGTTGGCGATGGCCTGCACATGGCTCCACCAGCGCGCGCCGTCGCTGCGCGGGGCGGCGGAACCGGCAGCGGCCGGGGCGGCAAGACCGAGCGCGAGCAGAGGAAAGGCGTGGAAAAACATGCGCATCGGCGGGCGGGCCTCTTGTGGGTTCAGCATGCTATCATGCTTCTTTCCGGGCAACGAACAAGGGGGGTTGGAACCGCCATGGAGATAGCGTATTAGTCAGGCAATACAGTTACAGGAGATGCCGATGCGCCCGACCGCCCCTGCCCTCATTCCCGTCCTCATGGTCTCCGCGATGGCGATGGTGCCCGCCGCCTGCTCGCGCGAGAGCGGGTCCGGAAGGCATGAAGATTCGGGCCCGCCCGCCGATCCTGCGGCCTGGGCGAGCCTGAAGGGCTTTACCGCAATCGAGGCGACCGGGCCGGACAATGTGATCGTGACGCGCGGCGATTTTTCGGTGCGGGCGGAAGGGGAGCAGAAAGTCCTCGACCGGCTGGATATCCGGGTCGACGGCGACAGGCTGGAGATCGGGCGCAGGAAGCGGATGGGCATGAGCTGGAGCGACGACCGGGGCGCGACGATCCGCGTCTCCCTCCCCGCAATCCGCAGCGTCGAGGCGACCGGGTCGGGCGATGTCGAGGTCGACCGCGCGGATGGCGAGGGCTTCACGGCGGAACTGACCGGGTCGGGCAACGTCAAGGTGGCGGCGATGCAGGTGCGGTCGCTCAAGGCCGAAATCACGGGGTCGGGCGACATGAGCGTCGCGGGCGCGGCGGAGAGCGTGGACGTGTCCGTCACCGGCTCCGGCAATTTCTCGGGCGAGAGCCTCAAGGCCGGGCGCGGCGAGGCGTCCATCCTGGGTTCAGGCGATGTGGGCTTTGCCTCGGACGGGCCGGTCGATATCAGCATCATGGGATCGGGCAACGTCACGGTGAAGGGCAAGGCGCAGTGCAAACAGAGCATCATGGGATCGGGCGAGGCGCGCTGCGCGCCCTGATCGGCGGCGGGCTGCTGATCGCCGCGCCCGCGCAGGCAGCGACGCGCGGCTTCACCATCACCAGCTTCGACGCGATCCGGGTGGACGCGCCGGTGAACGTGGTGCTGACCACGGGTGCGGGGGCTTCGGCGCGGGCGGAGGGCGACCAGAATGCGCTGGACCGGCTGAAGGTCGACGTGTCGGGACGGCTGCTGGTGGTGACGATGGAGCGCCCCCGCCCCGGCGAGAAGAGCGGCGGCGCGGCGACGGTGCGGCTGTCCACCGGGATGCTGCAACGCGTGGTGCTGACGGGCGGCGGATCGGTCGCGATCAACCGGATCAAGGGGCTTTCGGCGCAGATCGTGCTCGGCGGTAATGGCGATGTGAGCGTGGGCGATGTGCAGCTCGACCGGCTGGAGGTGGCGCTGGCGGGCGGCGGGCGCTTGTCGCTGGCGGGGAAAGCGGGCGTCGCGAATATCCGCGTCAACGGCCCCGGTTCGGTCGCGGCGGAACCGCTGCGCGTCCAGCAGGCGAGCATCGTCAACGAAGGACCGGGCAGCGTCGTGCTGACGGCGGACGGCAGCGCTAGGATCGTGACCAGCGGATCGGGCGACATCAGCGTCGCGGGCAAGGCCGCCTGCTCGGTGGAGAACAAGGGCACCGGGCGGCTGATCTGCGGGGGCGAGGCGTATTGAGAGGTTGCGGAGACGGCAAGTGGCCCGCTTCACATGCGATCAATTGCCCCATCGGTCGTCTTTTGGGGGAAGCGACTGGAGGCGACCGACGCGGCTGGCCTTTTCAGCCAGAAGCCGTAGGCCGGCTCCTCTTGCAACAGAGCCGCCAAAAGTCGAGAAACTCCAACGTCCTTTTACGATGCCCTGCCCTTCCCAGGGGACCAGAATCAACCGATCGAAACTGTGCCCCACCTTTAATGGTGGTGGACGGTGATCGCATGGCAATGAAATATTGGGCCGGTTCGATCCCTGACCATAGTCGCGTTCGGAACGGTAGATGATGAAATCGCGCGGCGACCCTTCGCCCACATAAATTTGATGAGCCCGGATTATCTCCGGCTGGTGTTTCGCGGCGTCGAAGGCCTGTATGTTGATTTCCACTGAGAGTTGACCCGGGATTTTCATCGAGAAGTGACCCGGTTGGAAGGTATGTCCCGCTATGCGGGTGGTGGGTCAAGCGGGTTATTTTTCCTTTCGTGATTTGGGGTCCGCGGCGCTGGCCCTGAACCGAAAGCTGTCATTGCCGGTCTCGAGGATGTGACAGTGGTGGGTGAGCCGGTCCAGCAGAGCCGTTGTCATCTTGGCATCACCGAACACGCCAGCCCATTCGCTGAAGCTGAGGTTGGTGGTGATGACGACGCTGGTGCGCTCGTAAAGCTTGCTCAGCAGGTGGAACAGCAGCGCGCCGCCTGACGGGCTGAACGGCAAGTATCCGAGCTCGTCGAGGATGACGAGGTCGAGGCGCAGGAGCCGTTCGGACAGTTGGCCTGCCTTGTTCATGGCCTTTTCCTGTTCCAGCGCGTTGACCAGGTCGACGGTGGCGAAGAAGCGGACCTTCTTGCGGTGATGCTCGACCGCCTGGACGCCAAGTGCGGTGGCGACGTGCGTCTTGCCGGTGCCGGGGCCACCGATCAGGACGACGTTATGGGCGCCATCGATAAACTCGCCGCGATGCAACTGGCGGACCATGGCTTCGTTGACCTCGCTGGAAGCGAAGTCGAAGCCGGCCAGGTCCTTGTAGGCCGGGAACCGGGCCGCCTTGATCTGGTAGGCGATGGACCGAACCTCGCGCTCGGCCATCTCGGCCTTGAGCAACTGGGAGAGGATGGGGATGGCCGCATCGAAGGCGGGTGCCCCCTGCTCGATGAGGTCAGCGACGGCCTGGGCCATGCCGTACATCTTGAGGGAGCGCAGCATGACCATGACGGCGGCGCTGGCGGGATCATGACGCATGACGCAGATCCTTCCCGCGCAGCGTATCATAGCGCGCGACATTGGCCTTCGGCTCCCGGCGCAGGCTCAACGCCTGTGGGGTATCGATGGCGGCGATGCTGGTTGGCTTGCCGTCGAGCAGCCGGTGGAGGATGTTGAGGATATGGGTCTTGGTCGGCACGCCAGCTTCCAGCGCCAGTTCGACGGAACAGAGCACCGCCTGCTCATCATGTTGCAGGACCAGCGCGAGGATCTCCACCATCTCCCGGTCACCGCCGGGGCGCTTGAGCAGGAAGCCCTGCAACTGCCGGAAGGCCTCGGGCATCTCGGCAAAGGGCGCGCCGTTGCGCAGGG
This sequence comes from Sphingobium amiense, assembly GCF_003967075.1. NCBI lineage: Bacteria > Pseudomonadati > Pseudomonadota > Alphaproteobacteria > Sphingomonadales > Sphingobiaceae > Sphingobium > Sphingobium amiense. The sequence goes on along the minus strand of NZ_AP018664.1, from coordinate 722,496 downwards.
CGCCAGGCTTGCGCTGGATCACCGCCAGGTAATGCCGCCAGTCATAGATGGTCCGCCCTGGCTGGTCATGGGACCGCTCGATGATCCGGCCATGCTCGCACAGGACCTGGCCCTCGGCGGCGATGACGAGCCGGTCAGGGTAGACCCGCAGGCTCACCGGCCGGTTGGCGAAAGAGGCTGGCACGCTGTAGCGATTGCGCTCGAAGGAGACCAGGCAGGTCGGCGATACCCGCTTGGTGTGCTCGACGAAGCCATCGAAGGGCCGGCCCAGCGGCATCAGACTGGCGACCTCTTCGGCATGCACATCGGCGATGGTGCCGGGCAGGACGCCATGCTGGATCTGACCCCATTGCGCGATGCACTGCTCCTCGAGCCAGACGTTGAGCGCATCGATGTCGGGGAAGCTGGGCATGGGTTGCCACAGCCGGCGCCGTGCATCCTGCACGTTCTTCTCGACCTGTCCCTTCTCCCAACCGGAAGCCGGGTTACAGAACTCGGGCTCGAACAGGTAATGACTGGCCATCGCGGCAAAGCGCGCGTTGACCTGCCGAGCCTTGCCCGTGCCGATCCGATCAACCGCGGTCTTCATGTTGTCGAAAATCCCGCGCTGCGGCACGCCGCCCAGCACCCGGAAGGCCTGGGTCAGAGCGTCGAACAGCATCTCGTGAGTCTGGAGCAGATAAGCTCGGACGGTGAAGGCGCGGCTGTGTGACAGCTTGGTGTGCGCCACCTGCAGCTTGGTCTGCTTGCCGCCCAGCAAGGCCCAGTCCTCGCTCCAGTCGAACTGGAACGCCTCGCCCGGCGCAAAGACCAGCGGCACGAACGTGCCGCGACCACTGGTCTGCTGCTCGCGCTGACGATCGGCCTTCCAGGTCCGCACGAAGGCCGCAACGCGCCCGTATGAGCCGTTATAGCCCAGGACCACGAGATCGGCGTGCATCTGCTTCGCCGTGCGCCGCTGCTTGCGCGACTTGCCAGCCTCGATCCGCAGCCAGCCTGACAGCTTCTCCGCATACGGGTCCAGCTTGCTCGGCCGCTCGGGAACCTTGAACTGCGGCTCTACCGTGTCCGCCCGCAGGTACTTGCGGATCGTGTTGCGCGACAAACCAGTGCGCCGCTCGATCTCCCGGATCGGAACCTGCTGCCGGAAATGCCAGCGCCGGATTACACTCAATAACGCCATGTCGATCACTCCTGAATCCTCCGACCAATCAGCCAGAGGGAAGTCAAAACATGGGTCACTTCTCAGTGGAAACTTATGCCCCTCCCGGGTCAACTCTCAGTGGAAATCAACAGCCTGTATCAAGGTTCCCCGGATCATCACGCCTCTCGCCGCTATATCGGCTGCAATCTGTTCGGCGGGCGGAGGGGCGATGGAACACGCCCCTGCGGGCGCGGCACTTCCAAACAAGATCGATAGCCCAAAGAGCCAAGAACGAGCCATGAGTGGCCTCCCATGTTCAAGCGGAGACTAGCAGGCCCGGCCACTTCCGCAATGTCTGCAGATGGCCGCACATAATATATGCTCTTTTGCCGGAGAGACGGTATGCGGCAAATGCGGTCAGCCGCCTCGCCTTGAAGGGGCGCATGGTTGCAGCTTATCGAAAACTTTACCGCGCCGGGGTAGCAAGGTGCAAACCCACCAACGCTGGATAGCATGACCGTCGCCGTCGCCATTTTCGCGCATCAGGAAGAAAGGCGGATCGGCGCGTGCCTTGCTTCGCTGCCGCTCGACCGGGCGGATACGGTCTTTCATGTGCTGGTGAACGGGACGACCGACGCGACTGCCGAGCGCGCGCGGGCTGCGGCGGGCGGACGCGGCAATGTCATCGTCCATGACATAGCGCAGGGCGGCAAGTCGCGGACATGGAATCATATGGTGCATGGCCTGCTGACCGGCGGGGAAGAAGCGGTCGTCTTCATGGACGGCGACGCGCAGATCGTGGCGGGGTCCATCGACGCACTGGTGGCTGATCTTGGCGCGCATCCGCAGGCCAATGCAGCGGCCGGACTGCCGATGAACGGGCGGATGGCGGCGGCCTATCAGGCGGGGCTGCGGGCAGAGGGCGGCATGTTCGGCGATCTCTATGCGCTGTCGGGCGGTTTTGTGCGCGACATCCGGACGCGGGGGCTGCGGTTGCCGGACGATCTGATCGGCGATGACGGGCTGGTGGCGGCATGGGCGCATACGGGGCTGCGCGACGACAGCCACTGGGTGCATGAGCGCGTCATCGCCTGCGAGCGGGCGGGGTTCCTGTGCGAGCAGGTCAGCATCGCGCGCCCGTCGACATGGGCGATGCAATATAAGCGGCTGGTCAGCTATTCGGTGCGCTTTTTCCAGAACCGCATCCTGTCCGACATCATGACGCGCGAGGGACCGGATGGCCTCCCCGCGCGCCTGTCGAGCCTCTATGGGCAGTGGCTGCCGCGCTTTCGCCCGCGCCCCGGCCTTACCGGCTGGTTCGACCGCAGGGCGCTGGCGCGGATGCGCAAGGCGGCGGGCTAGCGATCCCTGCCCGCCAGTTCCTTGTTGACGTAGAGCGCGACCATCGTCGCGACTGCGCCGGACAGGAGGTAGACGCCCGACGCGACAAGGCCGAACTTCACCGCGAGGAGCAGCGCGACCAGCGGCGCGAAGCCCGCGCCGACCAGCCAGGCGAGGTCGGACGTGAGCGCCGAACCCGTATAGCGCGCGTCGGTCGAGAAGTTCGACGCGACGACGCCGGACGACTGGCCGAAAGAGAGGCCGAGCAGCATGAAGCCGAGGATCATGAAGGCAACTTCGCCCAGATCCCCGCCGTTCAGCAGCAGCGGCGCCATGACCGAGAAGATCGCGATCCCTCCGGCGGACCAGCCGAGCAGCGAGCGGCGGCCGATCTGGTCGGCGATGAAGCCCGACACGACAATGGCGAGCAAACCGACCGATGCGCCGATCATCTCGATGATGAGGAAGCGTTCGATCGGCTGGCTGGTGTAAAGAGCCACCCATGAGAGCGGGAACACCGTCACCATGTGGAACAGCGCGAAGCTGGCCAGCGGAGCGAAGGCGCCGATGATGATGTTGCGCCCTTCCTTCCTCACGGTCGGCAGCACCGGCGAGGGCACAAGGTCGCGCTGTTCGAACAGGCGGGCGAACTCATGCGTCACGACGATGCGCAGCCGGGCGAACAGCGCCACCACGTTGATCGCGAAGGCGACGAAGAAGGGATAGCGCCAGCCCCAGTCGAGGAAATCCTGATGCGACATGTTGAGGAGGAAGAAGGCGAACAGCCCGCTCGCCACCAGCAGCGCCAGCGGCGCACCGAGCTGCGGCACCATCGCATACCAGCCGCGCTGATGCTGCGGCGCGTTCAGCGACAGGAGCGAGGCAAGGCCGTCCCATGTTCCGCCGAGCGCAATGCCCTGCGCCGCGCGCAGCATCACCAGCACTAACGCAGCGTAGTGGCCGATCGTCTCGTAACCGGGTAGAAAGGCGATGGCGACGGTCGAGGTGCCGAGCAGGAACAGCGCGCCGGTCAGCTTTGTTCCGCGCCCGTAGCGGCGGTCGATGGTCATGAAGATGAGCGAGCCGAAGGGCCGCGCGATGAACGCGACGGAAAAGATCGCGAAGGAATAGAGCGTCCCCGTCAGCGCATCGACATAGGGGAAGACCAGATTCGGAAACACGATGACCGACGCGATGGCGTAGACGAAGAAGTCGAAAAACTCGGAGGTGCGGCCGATGATGACGCCGATAGATATGTCCCCCGGCGCGACGGCGTGGTCGCGCGCGTTGATCTTGCGCGCGTCATCCTCAAGTGGGGTGGAGGTAAAGGCAATGGCCCCTGAACTCATGAACATCCGCTCCTTGGCTGGGCCACCGGTGCGGTTTGCGCGTCTGCCAGCGGCCAGGAATAGGCAACATAGCAGAAAACCGTCAGAATCTAAGCGGTATCCTGCGCCAGCGAATTTTATTGCAGGTGCGCGGCATGGGACAAATTGCCCAGTGGCCGCCCCCGGCGCGAACGGGTAGGCGCGCGCCATGTTCCAGTCCTGTCTACGCCCTGCGAACCGGCTTTTCCGCTGGTCCGCGCCGATCCTTGCAGCGCCGCTGGCGGGCTGCAACTGGGTCGTCATGAACCCGTCAGGCGATGTCGCGCTGCAACAGCGCGACCTGATCCTGATTTCGACCGGCCTCATGCTGCTGATCGTGCTGCCGGTGATGGCCATGGTCGTGTGGTTCGCGGTCCGTTATCGCGCGAGCAATGCGGCGAGCGAGAAGGACTATGATCCCGACTGGGATCACAGCACCAAGCTGGAGCTGCTGATCTGGTCCGCGCCGCTGATGATCATCATCGCGCTGGGCGCGCTGACATGGGTGAGCACGCACAAGCTCGACCCCTATCGCCCGCTCGACCGACTGGAGGCGGGCAAGGCTATCGACCCGGCGGTGAAACCGCTGACGGTGCAGGTGGTGGCGCTCGACTGGAAGTGGCTGTTCATCTACCCGGAGCTTGGCATCGCGACGGTCAACGAACTGGCGCTGCCGACCGACGTGCCGGTGCGGTTCGACATCACAGCATCGACGGTGATGAACAGCTTCTACGTGCCGGAACTCGCCGGGCAGATCTACGCGATGCCGGGCATGAAGACGCAGTTGCACGCGGTCGCCAACCGGGCGGTGACGGGCAAGGGGCTGTCGGCCAATTATTCGGGCGCGGGTTTCAGCCACATGCGCTTCAACTATCGGGCGATGGATCAGGCGGGCTTCGACCGCTGGGTCGCAGGGGTGAAGAGCAGCCGGGTGGGCCTGACCCGCCCTGTCTACCTGACGCTGGCAAAGCCGAGCGAGAAGGCGCCGGTCGCCTATTTCACGACCGCCGACCCGAAGCTGTTCGACGCGGTGGTCAACCTCTGCCCCCGTCCCGGCCAGCGCTGCATGAGCGAGATCATGCATGGGGACATGATGGGCGGGTCCGGCAAGGAATCGGCGCGTGACATTCGCGGCCTGCAATATGACTTCCCCGGCAGCCATGTGGTCGACCAGCGCGAACGCAACGAGGGCAAGGAAACCGCCCCCGACGCGCCCGGAGCCGAACATTCGCCCGCGATGGATCACACTTCTCACGGCGGCGCTGACGCGCACGCCCAGCATCGGTAAGACAGATGACAACGACACAGATGATCTTCGGTCGCCTGACCTGGGACGCGTTTCCGTGGCATGAACCGATCGTCGTTGCGACATTCGGCGCGGTGGTGCTGGGCGGCGCGGCGCTGGTCGCGGCGCTGACCTATTTCAAGCTCTGGGGCTATCTCTGGAAAGAGTGGTTCACCAGCGTCGATCACAAGAAGATCGGCATCATGTATATGGTGCTGGGCCTCGTCATGTTCCTGCGCGGCTTTGCCGACGCGATCATGATGCGTCTTCAGCAGGCGGTGGCGTTCAACGGGTCGGAGGGATATCTCAACGCCCATCATTACGACCAGATCTTCACGGCGCACGGCGTCATCATGATCTTCTTCGTAGCGATGCCGTTCATCACCGGCCTCATGAACTATATCGTCCCGCTCCAGATCGGGGCGCGCGACGTGAGCTTCCCCTTCCTCAACAATTTCTCCTTCTGGATGACGACCGGCGGCGCGATCCTGGTGATGTGCTCGCTGTTCGTGGGCGAGTTCGCGCAGACCGGATGGCTGGCCTATCCGCCGCTGTCGGGGATCGACTATAGCCCCGCGACCGGCGTGGATTATTATATCTGGGCGTTGCAGGTGGCGGGCGTGGGCACGACGCTGTCGGGCATCAACCTGATCGCGACCATCATCAAGATGCGCGCGCCGGGCATGTCCCTCATGAAGATGCCGGTTTTCACCTGGACGTCGCTGTGCGCCAACGTGCTGATCGTCGCGTCCTTCCCGATCCTGACCGCGACGCTGGTCCTGCTGTCGCTCGACCGTTATGCGGGCACCAATTTCTTCACGAACGACTTCGGCGGCAACCCGATGATGTATGTGAACCTCATCTGGATCTGGGGCCATCCGGAGGTTTATATCCTCATCCTGCCGCTGTTCGGCGTCTTTTCCGAAGTCACCTCGACCTTCTCGAACAAGCGGCTCTTCGGCTATACGTCGATGGTCTATGCGACCTGCTGCATCATGGTGCTGTCCTACCTTGTGTGGCTGCACCACTTCTTCACCATGGGGTCGGGCGCCAGCGTCAACAGCTTCTTCGGCATCACGACGATGATCATCTCGATCCCGACGGGGGCGAAGCTCTTCAACTGGCTGTTCACCATGTATCGCGGCCGGGTGCGGTTCGAGCTGCCGATGATGTGGACCGTCGCCTTCATGCTGACCTTCACGGTCGGCGGCATGACCGGCGTGCTGCTGGCGGTGCCGCCCGCCGACTTCGTGCTGCACAATTCGCTGTTCCTGATCGCGCATTTCCACAATGTCATCATCGGCGGCGTGCTGTTCGGCCTGTTCGCGGCGATCAACTACTGGTGGCCCAAGGCGTTCGGGTTCCGGCTGAACCAGTTCTGGGGGCATGTCAGCTTCTGGTGCTGGAACATCGGTTTCTGGCTGGCCTTCGGACCGCTCTACGCCATGGGCCTGATGGGCGTGACGCGCCGGATGCGGGTGTTCGACGATCCGTCCCTGCAGCCCTTCTTCATCGTGGCCGCCATCGGCGCGGCGATCATCGCAGCGGGGATCGGCGCGATGCTGGTGCAGTTCGCGGTATCCATCTGGAAGCGCGACGAACTGCGCGACGGGACGGGCGATCCCTGGAACGGCCGCACGCTCGAATGGGCGACCAGTTCGCCGCCGCCGGAATATAATTTCGCCTTCGCGCCGGTCGTCTATGACGGCGACACCTGGGCGGACATGAAGAAGAACGGCTATCAGCGGCCCGTCAGCGGCTTCCAGCCGATCCACATGCCGAGCAGCACGGGCGCAGGCGTGATCCTCGCCGCCCTCGCCACGCTCTGCGGCTTCAGCCTCATCTGGTATATCTGGTGGCTGGCGGCGCTGAGCTTCGGCGGGATCGTCGCGGTCGCCATCGGCCACACCTTCAACTACAAGCGCGACTTCTACATCCCCGAAGATGTGGTGACGCGCACCGAGGAAGCGCGCACGCGCGCCCTCGCGGCGGGAGCCTGACTGATATGAGCAGCGTGACTGCACCGGCGGAACCCAGGGCCTATCACCTGCCCGAGGAGCCGCACCTCCACGAAGGCCACAGCACCATGCTGGGCTTCTGGATGTACCTGATGAGCGACTGCCTCATCTTCGCCATCCTGTTCGCCACCTATGCGGTGCTGGGCGGCAATTATGCGGGCGGCCCCGGCCCCAAAGACCTGTTCGACCTGCCGCTGGTCGCGGTGAACACGGCGATGCTGCTGTTTTCGTCCATCACCTACGGCTTTGCCATGCTGGCCATGGAGAAGAACCGGGTCGGCGCGACGCAGGGCTGGCTGTTCGTCACCCTGCTGTTCGGCGGGGCATTCCTGTCCATCGAACTGTATGAGTTCGCGCATCTGATCCATGAGGGCGCGGGGCCGCAGCGCAGCGCCTTCCTGTCCGCCTTCTTCACGCTGGTGGGGACGCACGGGCTGCACGTCACATTCGGGTCGATCTGGCTCGTGACGCTGATGGTGCAGGTCGCGCGCAAGGGACTGATCGCGGCCAACAGGCGCCGCCTCATGTGCCTCAGCATGTTCTGGCACTTCCTCGACGTCATCTGGATCGGCGTTTTCACCTTTGTCTATCTGATGGGAGTCCTGCGGTGAGCGATGCAGTCCACAGCTACGGTCACGGGCATGGCCACCATGACGAGCATCATGACGAAGGCGCGCACGGGACCATGGGCAGTTACATGATCGGGTTCGGCCTGTCGGTGATCCTGACGGCCATCCCCTTCTGGCTGGTGATGGCGAATGTGCTGGAAAATCCGCGCCTCACCGGCTTTGTCATCATGGCCTTCGCCGCGGTGCAGGTGGTGGTGCACATGATCTACTTCCTGCACATGAACACGCGGGTGGAGGGCGGCTGGTCCTTCATGGCGATGATGCTGACCATCGTGCTGGTGGTCATCACCCTGTCCGGCTCCATGTGGGTCATGTATCACCTCAATGCCAACATGATGCCCCATGCGGACATGGACATGGGTGCGACGCAGGAAATGCGCACCATGCAGGATAGGGGCGAGATGCCGTGACAGCCGGGGAAGCCGGAGGGCGCCGGCGGCGCTCTGCCGCCTTCCTGATCGGCATCACGTCCATCGCGCTGCTGCTGGTCGCGGGCTTTTCGGCGCTCGGGGTCTGGCAGGTCCAGCGCCTTCGCTGGAAGCGCGACCTCATCGCCCGCGTCGAAAGCCGGGTCCATGCCGCTCCCCTCCCCGCGCCCGTCAGCGCAACTGCGGACGACGAATATCGACGGGTCGCGGTGTCGGGCGCGTTCCTGCACGACAGGGCCGCGCTGGTGCAGGCGTCCACGGTGCGCGGCGCGGGCTATTGGGTGCTGACGCCGCTGCGGCGGGACGATGGCGGCATCCTCTTCGTCAACCGGGGCTTCGTGCCCGGCCGCAAGGCGGACTATGCGCGGCCAACCGGGCATGTGCGGATCGTCGGGCTGCTGCGCCTCAACGAACCGGGCGGCGGCTTCCTGCGCGGCAACGACCCCGCCGCCGACCGCTGGTATTCCCGCGATGTCGACGCGATCGCGCGGTCGCGCAGGATCGCGGCGGCCAATTATTTCGTCGATGCGGAGGCCGGCCCCTCCCCCGACGCGCTGCCCGTGGGCGGCCTGACCGTGCTGCGCTTCGCGAACAATCATCTGCAATATGCGATCACATGGTTCGCGCTGGCCGTCATGAGCCTGTTCGCCTACATTCTGGCGATGCGCCTGCCGGAAAAAGATCGCGAGCCATGAGCAAGCCGCACAGGCGCGTTCGATGGCTGCCGAGCCAGTGGCCTGCGGACGCCGCGGGGCGGCGCAACATGGCGCTGCTGGTGCAGTTGCGCTGGATCGCGGTCGCCGGGCAGGTCGCGACCATCCTCATCACCCATTTCCTCATGGGCATCCGCCTGCCGCTGGGCACGATGCTGGTGGTGCCGAGCATCGCCATCTTCATGAATATCGGCAGCCTGATGATCCTGCGGCGGCGGACCGACATCGCCCATGCCGAACTGTTCCTGGCGCTGCTGTTCGACGTGCTGGCGCTGACGACGCAGCTTTATCTCAGCGGCGGGGCGACCAATCCCTTCATCTCGCTCTATCTGGTGCAGGTCGCGCTGGGCGCGGTGCTGCTGCATCGCTGGAGCGTGTGGGGCATCGTCGCGGTGTCGAGCGCGTGCGCGGCGATGCTGGCCTTCGTCCATCGCCCGCTGGTGGTGAGCGGCGCGCTGGAAGGGCATCTGTTCGACCTGCACATCGTGGGCACATGGATATGCCTGACCATGATCGCGGTGCTGCTGGTGCTGTTCGTGACGCCGGTCAGCCGCAACATCCAGGAACGCGAATCGCACCTTGCCCGGCTGCGGCAGCAGGCGGCGGAGGAGGAGCATATCGTGCGCATGGGGCTGCTGGCGTCGGGCGCGGCGCATGAGCTGGGCACGCCCCTGGCGCAGGTCGCGGTGCTGCTGGGCGACTGGCGGCACATGCCGCAGATCCGCAGGGACGCCGCGCTGCTGGAGGAAGTCGAGGAGATGGAAGCGGCGGTGATGCGCTGCAAGGCAATCCTGTCCGGCGTGCTCCTGTCGGCGGGCGAGGCACGCGGGGAAGCGCCGCAGGTGACGCCGGTGCGCGACTTCATCGAAGCGATCGCCGAGCGGTGGCGCGCGGCCAATCCCGGCGCGGGGCTGCGCTGCGACTTCGGGCCGCACGACTATCCCCGCATCGTCGCCGACCCGGTGATCCGGCAGGCGCTGACCAACCTGCTCGACAATGCGCGCGAGGCCGGCGCCACCTGCATCAACATGATGGTGGGCCGGGACCGGGAATGGCTGCACATCGCGGTGCGCGACAACGGGCCGGGCTTCAGCCCCGACATGCTGGCCGATGTCGGCAAGCCATACCGGTCCAGCAAGGGGCGGCAGGGCGGCGGCCTTGGCCTCTTCCTCGTGTTCAACGTCGCGCGCAAGCTGGGCGGGCGGATCGACGCGAGCAACGGCGCGGACGGCGGCGCGATGGTCCAGTTGCGCCTGCCGCTGTCGAAGGTCGCGCTGGAGGATGAGGAAGGGGACGGCGATGTCGGCTGACAGGCAATTGCTGATCGTCGAGGATGACGAAGGTTTCTCGCGGACGCTCAGGCGCTCCTTCGAGCGGCGCGGATATGAAGTGCTGCTCGCCGACAGCCTCGAAAGCGTGAATGCGGTGATCGCCGGTCATCGGCCCGGCTTCGCCGTGGTCGACCTGAAGCTGGGGCCGCAATCGGGCCTTGCCTGCGTGGCGGCGCTGCATGCGCATGATCCCGCGATGCTGATCGTGGTGCTGACCGGCTTCGCCAGCATCGCGACGGCGGTCGAGGCGATCAAGCTGGGCGCGACCAACTATCTTGCCAAGCCGTCCAACACCGACGACATCGAAGCCGCTTTCGCCCGGTCCGGCGGCGATCCCGCGACGCCGCTCGCGCCCCGCCCCACGTCGATCAAGACGCTGGAATGGGAGCATATCCACGAAGTGCTGAAAGACAGCGACTTCAACATATCGGAAGCCGCGCGCAGGCTGGGGATGCATCGCCGCACACTGGCGCGCAAGCTCGCCAAGCGACAGGTTGGTTAGCGGCGGCCTGCTGGAGCGGGTGAGGGGAATCGAACCCCCGTCGTCAGCTTGGGAAGCTGCTGCTCTACCATTGAGCTACACCCGCCTACGCCAGTCTCTATACCTAGTAATCTAGCCGTTTTTCCCGCCCTCCACAACTGCAAAAGCTGGCTGGGCTGCGGTAAACTTGCGGTAGGCACCCGGCGCGAGCGCTTCGATCTCATCTATGATGGCCTCAGTCGCGTCAAGCGCCAAACCCAGATTCGCAGGGTCAGGAACCGCGTAGAGATCGCTGATCGACGCCTTCACATGCCCAAGCATGATCTCGCCCTGTCGCCAGTTCGCCTCCCCGATGCGCGCCCGGGCAAGCGTTGCCATGGATCGGCGGATCAGCTTCTCACCGGCCTGCCCTTTCCCCGGCAGCTTCAATTCGCGGCGCATGTTGTCCCATCCATGCCTGATGCTGGAGACGGGAAGCCATTGCCCGTCCAGTTCGTCCAGCCATGGTGCAAGCTGCTTTGGCACCGGCACCATTGGGCGATACTTCTTCGTCTGCCGCCTGCCTTTCGGGTTCAGGTTCAGCACCCGGGCAGCGCTGTGCCACTGGTAGGACGTAACTTCATAGATCGCATCTGGCCTTGCCCATGTCGCCACGGCCATGCGGAGATAGGCCAGCAAGTTACCGCGCGTTGCCGCAATCATGGCGCGCTCCTTATCGGAACGTCCGCCCTTGGGTCGCAGGCAGTAATTAAACATGGCAGCTATCATCGGAATGTCGGCGCGGAAGGTCGGGCTGTTGGCGACCGCCTTCATCTGCTCAGCCTTGAACGGCGCTTTCTCCCCGGGCGTGGCATTGATGGCCGCCGAGATCTGGAGAACGCAGCCCTCGATATGGGACAGCGAGCGCTTGGAGCCGTCAGGGTTCGGCTTGTCAGCCATCCACTTACGGAAGCCGTCGATCCAGCGCTGATCTACCGCCGCTGTCTTGATCGCGTCATTGGTCGCCAGCACATAGTCGATGGCATGGCCTATGCGGTTCTTCGTGCCCCTGAACCCGGGCTTATGCTCGGACAGGATGAGGTAATCAGATAGCGCCGTCAGCAGGAGGGGCGAACCGGAATGATCCCATGGCCTATGGCATGTCGGACAAACGCGATGCTCTGTGTCGGCCAGATATAGCCGGTCTAGTGCTGTGCGCCCTTCCCCGACAATCGCAGTGCCCGCGCTCTTGCTTCGCTCACGCTTTCGCTGTTCGTCATACCAGACGATTTCGAGGTTATCCCGGTCGGCCCTGCGATAGAGGGCGTATCTGCCCCGCTGATAGAGCGGTTTCGGGCGCTTCGTGCTCGGCATTGTTCCCTCTGGAATTTCTGGACTGCGGCGCGGAACGTGTCGATTGCGCCGGTAGATACGAGAAGATCAAGGTCTTCGGCTGTCAGATTGATCGCCTTGCCGGTTTCGATCTTCCGGGAAAGACGCCGGTCAAGGTCAGGCAAGCTCCCCATCCCTACTCCTCCCTCGCCGCAGCGATCATGGCGGACCAGATGTTTGCCATAGCCGCTTTGTCGAACCGCGAACTTGTCGTCAGTCCAGCCTCCACCATCCCCTCTGTCGGCACTTCAAGGGCGCGGAGGGCGGCTTGGGCGTTCGGCTCATAATAGCGCCAGCGCGGGCCATCGTTGGACATGATGGTGTCGGGGTCGTAGCCAGCTTCCAAGCACATCTGCCTGCTGATCTTCTCCACCATCTTCATCGCGCGGGTTCCTTGTTGAGGAGGGCGGCAACATCGGCGGCCCAACTATGCAGGACTTCCTTGTCCATCGTCGGGCGGTATTCGCGCGCCAGTTTCCGCAACGCCTCCACCTCAGCAGAGAGGGCGCGGGTTGCTTCAAGCGCGGCGATCTCTTTGCGGTGCGTGCGGGCTTCGCTGAAGTGGTCGGCATAGAGGCGGGCGACATAGGTGTCATGGCCTGCGCGCGTCTCAAATAGCTCCCATTCGGGCGTGAGAAGCTCAAGCGTCCGTTCGCAGGACGCGAGCCACTTCCGACGCTTGTCGAGCATGCCTTGGATCGTCGCGTCTGTATCGACGGCGGTTAGCGTCACCTCGCTCATTCTTCCCGTCCTATCTCAGGGGTGGTGCGGATATGATCTATCTTCATGCGATCGCTGCGCTTGCAGGCCACGCTTTCGAGATATTCCAAGATCCGCTCCCGTTCGTCGGCGCGGATTGCGGCAATGACAGCGTGAAGAGCGCCGGGACGGATGCCGCGCATCGGATTGCCTTGCAGAAGCACTTCGCCATAGTCGGGTGACAGGCCATATTCCGCCAGCAGGATCAGCACAGCAGCGGCCATTTCGGAATCAGGCATCGTCACCCTCCCCGCCCGGATTTGACGCGAGGTCGCGCACCTGAATTTTCTTGCACCGCAGACAATGGCGGGCTTGGGTGCGTCCGAGCGGAAACCACCAGTCCCAGATGCCCCATCTGTGGATGCCCATATTGCACCGGACGCTCACGACCGCCCCTCCCCACCGTTGCCGGTTGCAAGTGCTGCGTCGATCCTCGCGATTACCGCAGGCGTTGTGCCTGACGGGGACCGCTCATCAATATATTCGAGTTGCCGCTTCGCCTCTTCCAGCGCCTCCCTCATCCCCACAGGCTCGGCAGCGGGCAAAGCGCCCTTATCGTCTAGGAATCGCTTCGCCTCCCGCAAAATCGGGTTTGCGCAGTCGGGATCGGTCATGACGATTTCCTGATCGACCCAGCGCCGGATTATGGACGAAGCTTTGGCCAAGCGTCGCGCCAGATGCTTATCCAGACTTGAAGGCTCGGCAGCGGGCGGTTGTGCGAGGGCTGCACGAATGGCCTTGTGATTGTCGGCCAGCCAAGCAACCGCCTCGTTGTTACGGTCGGCCCAATCCCTGTCGCTCTCGTCATACGGCAACGGAGTTGTCGAATAAGGCAGGCACCCGAAGCCCTCCCGATCATCCGTCTCTGGCATGGGAGGCAATCCCCCCTCCCCAGCAGCATCGGGAACAGGCGGGTGTGCGTAGAGGGGCGTTTCCGTCCAATGCCCTTGCGGCTCGCCGCGAAATTCGTGCCGCGTCAAACTGACGTAGGAGCGTATTTTCTGGTCTTTCAACTTGCCTAGCGGGCTATACATCCAAGCAACAGGGGCGATCAGCCGTGCCACGCGCTCGCGCGCATCCCCAGCAGCATCGGGAACAGGCGGGTGCCTGTAAAGCGGGAACGGCCCCTCCTCCACATATTCGGATCGCGGGTAATGGATCGTCGGCAGATAGCCATACGCCATTTTCTTGCCGCCGTTCTCATACCAGCCATAGCCCCAAGGCTCAGCAACAGGGGCAGCATCGGTTGATGCGCGGAGAGCTTCATAGGCGTCGGCCGCACGAACGAAATCGTCTGTGTAGAGGTCGCCCACCTTATAGCCGCCGACTTGCGTGACGTAGAAGTCATCGCGACCGCATTGCAGGTCGGATGCAGACTCTTTCACATCGTCCACCATTTCAGCGAACGGACGCAAGGCCTCCAGCGCCGCCTTCAAGCTATCTGTGTCGGTCACAGCTCTATCTCCTTGGGTTCCCGGCTGCTTGCGTCCACGTCACCGGTGAAGGACGCAGGGGCGCGATTGTCGTTGGCGTAGCCGTGCTTGGCCTCGCAGGAAGCGCAGACGCCGGAAGGGTTCGGCTCGGTTGACCGGCACTCAAGGCAGGCCTGGAACCAGTTGGTGCGCTGGGTCATGGGCAGGCCTTGCCTTCAATGGCGCGGGCGTTATCAGACAGCACCTTTGCGCCGTTCAGATAGATGCGGACGCCGTTAAAAATCTGCTTTGCGAGCATGGAGCGCGCGACAGCATCGTTGACGCTGATCTCCCCTGCCCGCAGTTGGTCAAGGTCAGAAACAAGCCCTGCGATGACCGAATGAATGCCAAGCTGCTCCGAGACAGGCGCGCTTTCATAATCACGCTGCATGGCAGTTGCTCCATTGCTGATGGCGCGCCTCGGTATGCAGCGCCTCTGCCAGCGCCAGCCCGCGCGTCACATTTCGGCGATCCATGAAAGAGCCGCCCAACGGCTTGCCGATGCCGCGCGCCCATTCTGTCTCGCAGCCAAGACATACAGGCGCGATTTGTCGGTCCCGACCGTTGCGGAGATGATTCCACATGTCGCCGATCGACCTCTGGCAGATGGCGCAATCAAAGCGTTCGCTCATAACACCCCCTGGATCCGCGCCAGCTCCAGACGCAGCCTGCGCTTGTGGTTTGCTATCGCCGCGTCCGTGAACGGCTTGTGGGCCACAAGCGGCGCTATCGTCTTGCGATGGCTGGTCGCGGGGAGTGGGCGGGTCATGCTGGCACCTGTGCGAGCCAAGCTTTTTGCGCTGCCTCGTCCTCAAATTTCGGCACGCTCGCCGCGTTGCGCGTGGCGGCAAACATTTCGGGAGCAACAAAGGTGTGCTGCCATTTGGCGCACCACGCGTTTAGCAATTCCTGCAATTCGGCGTCTGCCTTGGCGATTTCTTCCTTATCACCCTTGCGGTCGGGATCACCGCCCTCACCGCTGAAATAGTCGTCGTCTTCAAAATATTGCACATCAATTAGTTGGTCTGCGCTGAACCTCACGTCTTGCTTGATGGCTTCAATGATGTAGCCACCATAACCGTCCAGCACTTCGACCGCATGTTCGCGGCATTCAAATGGTCCGTTGGTGTAAAACTCATCGTTAGAGCCTGACCACCATTGCCATGCCTGGTCTGCCATCTAAAATCTCCTGCGATCCGCCTTTGCCATCGGGGGATCGCTGTTTCGCCATGGTCCGCTGGGGGAGCGGGTGGAGGCGGCTGGGGTTAGTCGGATGCCCGCATTGACATGGTCTTGGACTGACGCCTTTGCGTCGCGCCTTCACGGTCGCGGATCAGCTTCGCGCGGTATTTCAGGGCGTCGGGCAGAAGTCCGTCACGGTCTTTGCGAACCTCTTCAAGGCGTTGCCCAGCCTCTTTCATGAGCGCACCCCACCGGGCGGTATCTATGGCGTGCTGGCGAGCCTTCTCACCAACAATCCTCTCATGCTCCGCCAGCGATATGACCGGCTCCTTGCGCTTGAATATGTTCAGCATGTGGGTTTCTCCCTTTAGGCGGCTATGTCGCGCTTGAATTGCTCAAGGATGATTGCCTTCGCTTCAGCAGCGGTGGCTTTTTTGCTGGCAACCAAACGGCGATATTCGTCGCGATATGCGCCGGGGATGTCCCGCATCCGGGTTGCCGAAAGCGTGGCGGCTCGCTTTTCCCGAGTCTCGGGCGCTAGCGTCTTTTCAACGACATCCGGACGTGTCAGCACGTTCGCGTGTAGCCAGCGCCCATGCTCACGGCGCTTTTCCATCAGCGCCGGATCGGCCTTGACCTTCTCCATAACCTTGCGCATCCGCTCGCGGTATTCCAGCTTTACACCGGGCTTCGCATGGTGGCGGGCAATGCCCTCACGGCGCCTGCGCTGAATTTCCGGATCGGTCGCCATGAACTTGGCGGAGCAAGACTTGCACCTTTTCGCGCCTTTGCTCTTCGGATGTGGGCAGTCCATTACTTCGCCCCCAACTCAGTCCGGCGCACACCGGCATGATCCAGAAGCGCGTCCCGGTCCTCGTCGCCAAGATGCTCAGCCAGCGCCGCAACGCGGTTGTTCACGTCGATCACCGTCTGGCATCGGTCGATCTCCGCCATGGCTGTTGATTGCTGCTGAGAAGTGACCCGGGGAAGCCAGTAATTTTCACTGAGAAGTGACCCATGTTTGAACACGTCCCTGGCTTTGAGCGGGGGACCATGGAGTGTTGGACATGGCATTATTGAGCGTCATCCGGCGCTGGCATTACCGCGATCATCTGTCGATCCGGGAGATAGCCAAGCGTACCGGTCTATCCCGCAACACGGTCCGTAAATATCTGCGGTCAGACACAGTCGAGCCGCAGTTCAAAGTGCCCGAGCGGCCGAGCAAGCTGGATCCGTTCGTCGATCGGCTGACGGTCTGGCTCAGGCGAGAGATGGGCCGATCGCGCAAGCAGAAGCGCACGATCAAGCAGTTGCATGCCGATCTGGTGAGCCTGGGCTTTGACGGGTCCTATGGCCGTGTCGCGGCCTTTGCTCGTGCCTGGCGCGATGATTATCGCCGCCAGCAGCAGATGAGCGGCAAGGGCACCTTCGTGCCGTTGTCGTTCGCACCGGGTGAAGCATTCCAGTTTGACTGGAGCGAGGACTGGGCGATCATCGATGGTGTCCGCACCAAGCTGCAGGTTGCACACTTCAAGCTCAGCTACAGCCGGGCCTTCTTCGTTCGAGCCTATCTGCTCCAGACCCACGAGATGCTGTTCGACGCCCATAATCACGCGTTCCGCGTGCTGGGCGGGGTGCCGCGCCGCGGCATCTATGACAACATGCGCACTGCCGTCGACAAGGTCGGGCGCGGCAAGGATCGGACCGTCAACGCCCGCTTCCTCACGATGGTGAGCCATTATCTGTTCGAGGCAGAGTTCTGTAATCCGGCAGCGGGTTGGGAGAAGGGGCAGGTCGAGAAGAACGTCCAGGATGCGCGGCATCGCCTGTGGCAGCCCGTTCCCCAGACCGAGACGCTCGACGCCCTGAACAGCTGGCTGGAGGATCGCTGCAAGGCGCTGTGGCAGGATATCCCGCACGGGATCGAACCGGGCTCTGTCGCTGATGCCTGGGCCGAGGAGGTGGCAAGCCTGATGCCGATGGGCAGGCCGTTCGACGGCTTTGTCGAATATGGCAAGCGGGTCTCACCGACCTGCCTCGTCCATCTGGAGCGCAACCGCTACAGCGTGCCGGCATCCTTTGCCAACCGCCCTGTCAGCGTGCGGCTCTATCCCGACCGCTTCCTCGTGGTGGCCGAGGGGCAGTTGCTGTGCGAACACCAGCGCATCATCGAACGATCCCATGATGGGCCAGGACGCACTGTTTATGACTGGCGCCATTATCTGGCAGTGGTCCAGCGCAAGCCTGGCGCCCTGCGCAATGGCGCGCCGTTCCTAGAGATGCCCGATGCCTTCCAGCGGTTACAGCGCCATCTGTTGCGCGCTCCCGGCGGCGACAGAGAGATGGTCGAGATCCTTGCCCTGGTGCTGCATCATGACGAGCAGGTCGTACTGCGCGCGGTTACCATGGCGCTGGAGTCCGGTGTTCCGACCAAAACCCATATCCTCAACTTGCTGCACCGGCTGATCGACGGCAAGCCGCTGACGACACCGCCGATCACGGCGCCCCAGGCGCTGAGGCTGGTCAGCGAGCCCCTTGCCAATGTGGAACGCTATGATGCGCTGCGCGGGGAGAACCGCCATGCGTCATGATCCCGCCAGCGGCGCCATCATCGTCATGCTGCGCAGCCTCAAGATGCATGGCATGGCGCAGGCCGTCACCGATCTCATGGAGCAAGGCGCGCCCGCGTTCGACGCGGCCGTCCCGATCCTGTCCCAGCTTTTGAAGGCGGAGACTGCCGAACGGGAAGTGCGGTCGGTATCCTATCAGCTCAAGATCGCACGGTTCCCGGCCTATCGCGATCTGGCGAGCTTCGACTTTGCCAGCAGCGAGGTCAACGAGGCGCTGGTCCGCCAGCTTCACCGCTGCGAGTTTATGGACGTGGCCGACAATATCGTGCTGGTCGGCGGACCCGGAACCGGCAAGACCCACATCGCCACCGCCCTAGGCGTCCAGGCCATCGAGCATCATCGCAAGCGCGTGCGGTTCTTCTCCACGGTCGAGCTGGTCAACGCGCTGGAACAGGAGAAGGCGCAGGGCAAGGCAGGGCAGATCGCCGGAAGGCTTGCCCACTCCGATCTCGTGATCCTCGACGAGCTTGGTTATCTGCCGTTCAGCGCCTCAGGCGGCGCCCTGCTGTTCCATCTGCTGAGCAAGCTTTACGAGCGCACCAGCGTCATCATCACCACCAACCTCAGCTTCAGCGAATGGGCCACCGTGTTCGGAGATGCCAAGATGACCACCGCGCTCCTCGATCGGCTCACCCATCACTGCCACATCCTCGAGACCGGCAACGACAGCTTCAGGTTCAAGAACAGCTCCGCTCAGCAGCCCAAAACCCGGAAGGAGAAAACCCCATCTTGACCCACCCCTGACATCCGAAACATAATCGCAAGGTGGGTCACTTCTCGATGAAAACCCCGGGTCACTTCTCAGCAGCAATCAACACTCGCCCTGCTGGTCGACCTGCTGGACCGCGCGCCGGTGGCGATCGTCGGGCATTCGCTCGGCGGCTCGATCACCTTGCGCTATGCCGGGCTGTTTCCCGACAGGGTGCGCCGGGTCGTGGCGATCGAGGGGCTGGGCATGTCGCCCGCGTCCATGCGGGAGAAGACTGCAAAACCGGCCACCGAACGCTGGCTGGAATGGATCGCGGAGCGGCGCGCCAAGGCCGGACGCGTCCTGCGGCGCTATCCCACCATCGAGGCGGCGGTCGGACGGATGCAGCAGCGCAACGAACATCTTTCGCTGGAGCAGGCGCTTCACCTCACCAGCCATGGCGTCAACCGCAACGAGGACGGCAGCTATAGCTGGAAGTTCGACCCCTCCCTCAGCGTCATACCGCCGCAGGAGCAGATCGACGACCGTCTGCCTGAATTCTGGTCACGGGTCTCCTGCCCCACCCTGCTGTGCCTCGGCAACGACAGTTGGGCGTCCAACCCGGCCAAGGACGGACGCATGGCGCATTTTCAGGATGCGAGGCTGGTCGAGTTCGCCGACGCGGGCCATTGGCTGCACCACGACCAGTTCGACCGCTTCATCGCGACGCTAGGCGACTTCCTGCGCGGCGAGCCCGGCGATGGCCGCGCGATAGCCGGCCTTTAGCCCGGCGATGAAATCGGCGGCGGGCTGCACCCGGTCGATGGCGCCGATGCCCTGACCGCAGCCCCACACGTCGCGCCACGCCTTCTTGTCGCCGCCGGTCATGCTGGCGAAATCCATCGCATTGGCTTCCGGCAGCGCATCGGGGTCCAGCCCCGCCGCGACGATGCTGGGGCGCAGATAATTGCCGTGCACGCCGGTGAAGACATCGGAATAGACGATGTCGTCGGCATGGCTGTCGACGATCATCTGCTTGTAGGCAGCGTCTGCATTGGCCTCGGCGGTGGCGATGAAGGGCGACCCCATATAGGCGAGGTCCGCGCCCATCATCTGCGCGGCGGCGATGGCGCGGCCGGTGGCGATGGAGCCGGACAGCGCCAGCGGACCGTCGAACCACTGGCGGATTTCCTGCACCAGCGCGAAGGGGGACAGTGTGCCCGCATGGCCCCCTGCCCCCGCCGCGACGGCGATCAGCCCGTCCGCGCCCTTTTCGACCGCCTTGCGTGCGAAACGGTCGTTGATGACATCGTGGAGGACGATGCCGCCATAGCTGTGCACCGCTTCGTTCACATCCTCCCGCGCCCCGAGCGAGGTGATGATGACCGGCACCCTATAGCGGACGCAGAGGTCCAGATCCTCCTCCAGCCGGGCGTTGGAGCGGTGGACGATGAGGTTGACGGCGAAGGGCGCGTCGGCATCGGTCAGTTCCGCCTCCAGCCGTTGCAGCCATTGTTCGAACACGCCCGAAGGCCGCGCGTTGAGCGAAGGAAAGGCGCCGACCACGCCCGCGCGGCACTGCGCGATCACGAGGTCGGGCTGCGAGATGATGAACATCGGCGAGCCGATGAGCGGCAGGGCGAGACGGTCCTTCAGCAAGGGCGGCAGCGACATGACGATCTTTCCTCTCCTGTTCACGCCCGGCGCTAACACCGGCCAAAGGCGCGGAGAAGGCTAAAATAGACTGTATTGATATAGCAATACACCACTGCTATGCTCCGGCGATCAAAAAGTCCGGGGAGGAGGACGAATGTATAGCGAAAGCGACTTGCAGGATGCCGTAGCGGCGGGAGCGATCCCGGCGCAGGCGGCACAGGCCTTGCGCGATCATGTGGCGCGCACGCGCGCAAGCCCGGTGGTGGATGAGGAACATTTCCGCCTGCTGACCGGCTTCAACGATATTTTCGTATCCATCGCCGGAATCATCCTGCTGGTGGCGCTGGGATGGCTGGGCAACAGCATGCGATTCGGCATCGCCGGTCACCAGCCCGCCTTCATGTCGGGCGGGCTGGTCGCGGCGGCGAGCTGGGGTCTGGCCGAATATTTCACGCGCAAGCGGCGGATGGCGTTGCCGTCGATCCTGCTGCTGGCGGGTTTCGTGGGCGGCGTGGCGCTGGCGCTGGTGGCCATCGTCGCGCAACTCTTCCCCGACGCGGACGACAGGACGGCTTCGCTGATCGCGTCGGCGGTTGCGGCATGCTGCGCGCTGGCGGCGTGGCTGCACTGGCGGCGGTTCATGGTGCCGATCACTGTCGCGGCGGGATCGGCCGCTGCGGCGGGCGTCATCGGCGGCCTCGTCATGGCGGCGGTTCCGCGCTTCGATCAACTGCCCTTCATCCTGATGCTGGGAGCAGGCCTTGCCCTGTTCGCGCTGGCGATGTGGTGGGACATGAGCGACCGCGCGCGCACCACGCGGCGGTCCGATGTCGCTTTCTGGCTGCACCTCACCGCCGCGCCGATGATCGCGCATTCGCTGTTTCACATGCTGGGCGTGCTGAACGGCGGGGAGATCGGCGGCGGGCGGGCGCTGCTGGTGATCGCGCTCTATGTCGCGTTCGGCATCGTGGCTCTGGCCATCGACCGGCGCGCGCTGCTGGTGTCGAGCCTGGCTTACGTGCTCTACGCGCTCTATGCCCTCTTCCGGCAGGCGGGCGCGGTGGAACTGTCCTGGGCGCTGACGGCGCTGGTGATCGGGTCGGCGCTGCTGCTGCTGTCGGCGCTGTGGCACAATGCGCGGGCAATGGTGGTGCGCGGGCTGCCCGAAGGCCTGTCGGCGCGGCTGCCCTATCTGGACCGTGCGGTCGCCTGATCGCGAAGCTGCTGCGCGTCAGTCCTCGACGATGCGCAGCAGCTTGCGTTCGACAGGCGCGAGCACGCCCTGAAGTTCCTGCCCGCGCTTCAATATCTGGCCGCTTTCGCCGACCAGCGCCCACATGCCCTGCCGGTGGCGCAGCGCCGGGCGTTTTTCGATGCGATATTCGGGGCGCTCGGCGGTGCGACGAAAGGCGCTGAAAATCGCCGCTTCCCGCCCCATGTCCATCGCATAGTCACGCCAGTGGCCGGCCGCCACCATGCGCCCATACAGATCCAGAATCCGCTGCAGTTCCGACCGATCGAACCCCACCTGACCGGCGCCATGCTGCGGGAACGGGGTGATATTGGTCATCAGCGCAGGCCATGCTCCCTGAGCGGCGGCAGGTCGGCGCCGGACACAGCTTCACCCCGCCGTTCCGCCATCAGTTCCGACAGTCGCGCCTGCAAGCGCTCAACCTCGCACTGGAGCAGTTCGAGCTTCTGCCTGTCCGGATCGAAACTGTCCGAACAGGGCGTTCCGTAAGGCATGAAGTCCCGCTGATAGGCAGTCACGTCGACCAGCATCGGGCGGGCGGGAATGCCCACCATCGTCGCGCCTTCCGCAACATCTTTCGTGACGACGGCGTTCGCCCCGACGCGCGCGCGCGCGCCGACCTCGATCGGCCCCAGCACCTGCGCGCCCGACCCCACGATCACACCGTCGCGCAGGGTCGGGTGACGCTTGCCCGCGATGCCGTTGGCGGGATCGGTGCCGCCCAGCGTCACATTCTGGTAAAGCGTGACATCGTCGCCGATCTCCGCCGTTTCGCCGATTACGGTAAAGCCATGGTCGATGAAGAAGCGCCGGCCGATCTGCGCGCCGGGATGAATGTCGTTGCCGGTCAGGAAGCGGGAGAAATGGTTGACCGCCCGCGCAAGGAAGAAGAGCCGCGCCCGATAGAGGCGGTGCGCCACGCGATGAAAGGCCAGCGACCACACGCCCGGATATAAAAGCACCTCCGCACGGGAACGCGGAGCGGGATCGCGGCTTTTGACCGAGTCCAGATAGGCAATGAGGTTGCGGACCATCCCTGAAATTCCGACCGTTTCTAGACCATTTATGAGCAATCCATATAAGGGAGACGCGCCGCATATTCCAGACAGCGCGAAATCCGCGCTTTTCGCCCGGAAATACAGGGTTGCCTGTCCCGGACGCCATTCCCTATGAATATGGTAGAGAAAATGATGAAGGATGCTGAATGATCGACCTGTTCCTGGAGAATTTCGACGATCTGTGGCCCTTCGTTCTGATCGGATTTGGCGCTCAGGTGATCGACGGGGCGCTGGGCATGGCGTTCGGCGTGATTTCCAGCACGCTGCTTTTGACCATGGGTCTGCAACCGAACCGCGTGTCGGCCAGCGTGCATCTTGCCGAAACCTTCACCACCGGTGTTTCCGCGATCAGCCACATCCTGCACCGCAATGTCGACTGGAAGCTGTTCGCGCGGCTCATCATCCCCGGCGTGATAGGCGGTGTGACGGGCGCCTATGTGCTGTCCAACATCGACGGGTCGATCATCAAGCCGTTCATCCTCATCTATCTGACGGCAATCGGTCTCTATCTTGTCTGGCGCGGCTTTCACCTGCCGCCCAGGCAGCGCGATCCCCGGCTCGTCGCGCCGCTGGGCGTGATCGGCGGATTTCTGGATGCGACAGGCGGCGGCGGCTGGGGTCCGATCGTCACGTCCAACCTGCTGCTTCAGGGGTCCAGCCCGCGGCATACGATCGGCACGGTCAACACGGTCGAGTTTTTCCTGACGACTTCGATCAGCGTCGCCTTCCTGCTGGAGCTGGGGCTGAAGAGCTTTACGGTTTACACGGTCGGCCTGCTGATCGGCGGCGTGATCGCAGCGCCTTTTGGAGCGATGCTGGCGCGCCATGTCGCGCCGCGCGTGCTGTTCACGGCGGTCGGGTTGATCCTGACGGCGACGTCGCTGTTCGGCGTGGTCAAATGGCTTGGATAAATCGAGCACGACGCTTATATCCGCCTCGGTAATCGAGGAAGCCGATAAATGTCCAGTTACCTGCCGACGCTCAAGCAACTGCAATATCTGGTGGCGCTGAAGGAACAGGGGCATTTCGGCAGGGCCGCCGATAGCTGCTTCGTCACGCAATCCACCCTGTCGGCGGGCATCCGCGAGCTGGAATCGCTGATCGGGGTCACGCTGGTCGAGCGCACGCGGCGGGTGGTGCGCTTCACGGCGCTGGGTGACCGGATCGTGGCGAAGGCGCATCGGGTGCTGCGCGAGGCGGAGGAGCTGGCCGCCATCGCGCAGGCGTCGGGCAAGCCGCTGACGGGCGAACTGCGCATGAGCGTCATCCCCACCATCGCGCCCTTCCTGCTGCCGCGCCTGCTGCCCCGGCTGCGCGCCGAACGGCCGGAACTCAAACTCTATCTGCGCGAGGAAGTGACGCAGGCGGCGATCGAATCCCTGCGGCACGGCAATGTCGACTGCGTGCTGCTGGCGCTGCCCTTCCCCACCGGGGAACTGGACAGTGAGATCCTGTTTCAGGACCGGCTCTACGTCGCCTTCCCGCATGACGAACCCGCCGATCCGCCCGACTGGATCGGCCCCGACATGATCGACGAAAGCAAGCTGCTGCTGCTGGAGGACGGGCATTGCCTGAAGGATCATGCGCTCGCGGCCTGCAATCGGCCGGACCTGCGCGCTAGCGCAACGATGATGGGCACGTCGCTCCATACGCTGATCCAGATGGTCGATAATGGCCTTGGCGTCACGATGATCCCGGAAATGGCGATTGCGGGCGGCATCCTGGAGCATACGCGGATCGCCGCCCGCCCGCTCCAGTCGGAGCGTTCATGGCGGGACATCGCGCTGGTGTGGCGCAGGAACAGTCCGCGCGAAAAGGAATTCAGGCTGCTGGCCGAACTGCTGCGCGCCGCCGCTAGCGAAAGCCGCCTGCCCGAAGCAGCCTAGGCGCCCCAGCCGAGCGCCTTGGCGTCGTCCTCGACGCGGGCCGCGACCCATGAGGTCGCGCCGCCTTCGAAATGCTCCTTTTTCCAGAAGGGCGCATGGCTTTTGAGCCAGTCGATGAGGAAGGCGCAGCTTTCGAGCGCCGCGGCGCGATGACGGGAGGCGGTGCCGACGAAAACGATCCGGGCGCCCGGCTCCAGCCGCCCGAAGCGGTGGATCACGCTGACGCCGAGCAAGGGCCAGCGCGCCATGGCGTCTTCGACGATGCGCTCCACCTGCCCCTGCGTCATCGCGGGATAATGTTCGAGTTCGAGGGCGACGAGACCGCCTTCGCCGCGCACCACGCCGGTAAAGCTCGCCACGCCGCCGCCGCCCAGCGCTTCGAGCGCCGCAAATTCTGCCGCGAGGTCGAAATCCTGCGGCTGGATCGCGATCCGCTTCATCCTCCCGTGACCGGGGGGAAAAGCGCGAGTTCCCGCGCGTCGCCGACCGGCACGTCCATGCCGACGAAGCGCTGGTCGAGCGCCGCGCGCAGTTTTGCGGGATCGGCGAAGGCTTCGGCATGGCCGCCGCCCCGCGCGGCCAGCAGCGCCACCACATCGGCCACGGTGGAACCCGGCGCAGGCCGGTCTATCCGTTCCTCGTCCAGCCCCACGGCTTCGCGCACCCAGGCGAAATAGACGATGGTGAGCATCGCGCTCAATCCATGTGCCGGATGCCGACGCGCAGATAGTCCCAGCCGGTGACGAGCGTCAGGATCGCCGCCGCCCAGAGCGCGACGATGCCGACCATCTGGACGAAAGCGAACTGCGGCACCGCGCCCGCGAGGATCAGCGCGCCCAGCGCGACGATCTGGAAGGTCGTTTTCCACTTGGCGAGGCGGGAAACCGGCACCGAGACCTGAAGCCCGGCGAGAAATTCGCGGAGACCCGACACGGCGATCTCGCGCAGGAGGATAATCATCGCGGCGATCAGGTGAACGCCCGCTATGTCGCGCGTCGCCGCCAGCATCAGGATGACCGCTCCCACCATGATCTTGTCCGCGATGGGATCGAGGAAGACGCCGAGTTTCGAGACGGTGCCCTGCGCACGCGCCAGATAGCCGTCGAAATAGTCGGTGACGCCCATGAGGCAGTAGAGACCGAAAGCGAGCGCATAGCCGGTGGTCCAGCGCGCGCCCTGCCCGACCCCGGCCACCTCGTCCGGCCAGAGCAGCGCGACCAGCAGCGGCACGGTAAGGATGCGCGAAAGCGTCAGCAGATTGGGCAGCGTCAGCATCGCCGCCGACTGCCACAGTCCGGCGCATCGCACAAGCGCCCGCCAATCCGGCGCCTGCCGCTTCGCATTGGACACAGATGCCCCCACCGGCTAGACCCCGCCCCGGTCGCCAACGGAAAAGAAGCCCCCATATTCCATGCAAGCCTCCCTCAGGCTCCTGAACAAGCGCCGTTTCCTGCCCTTGTTCGTCACCCAGTTGCTGGGCGCGTTCAACGACAATCTGTTCAAGAACGCGATGGTGCTGTTCGTCGTCTATCAGGTCTATAATGACGAAAAGTCCGAGACATGGTTTTCGGCGCTGGCGACCGGGCTTTTCATCCTGCCCTTCTTCCTGCTGTCGGCGCTGTCGGGCCAGCTTGCCGACCAGCGCGACAAGGCGACGATCATCCGATGGGTGAAGGCCGCCGAAATCCTCATCATGGCGGTAGGCGCCTGCGGCCTCGCGCTGATCTGGAGCGGCATTGCGGTACATACGCTGGCGATCCCGCTGCTGCTGGCGGCGCTCTTTGCCATGGGCATCCATTCGACCTTCTTCGGGCCGATCAAATATGCGATCCTGCCCCAGCATCTGCATGACGAGGAAGTGCTGGGCGGCACCGGCCTCGTCGAGGCGGGCACCTATATCGCGATCCTCGCGGGCACCATCCTGGCCGGGATCATCCCGGTGGAGGCGGCGGCGGTCGGCATCGTCATCACGGCGGCCATCGGCTATATCGCCGGGCGGCAGGTGCCGTCCGCGCCGTCGCTGCTGGAAGCGCAGCCCATCGACTTTCACATCATCCGTTCGTCCATCGCGCTGGTGAAGGGGACGATGCACATCCGTCGCCTGTTCCTGGCGATCATGTCGATCAGCCTGTTCTGGGCGGTGGGGTCGATCCTGTTCATCCAGTTCCCGCCGCTGGTGAAGAATGTGCTGACCGCCGACAAGCCCGTCGCCAGCCTGTTCCTCGCCATCTTCTCCATCGGCATCGCCATCGGGTCGATCGCGATCAACCGGCTGCTGCAGGGGCATGTATCGGCCAAATATGCACCCGCATCGGTCATCGGCATGGGGCTGTGCATCGTCGCCTTCCATATCGTGTGCGACCTTTGGACGCCGGCGGCTGACGGACAGATGCTGTCGCTGTCGGGCTTCATCGCGCATCCGCTGGCGGTGCCGCTGTCGCTCTGCCTGCTGGGCGTGGCGACCTTTGGCGGCATGTTCGTGGTGCCGCTCTACGCCTTCCTGACGACGACGGTCGAAAAATGCGAGGCGGCGCGGACGGTGGCAGCGAACAACATCGTCAACTCGGGCGCCATGGTGGCCGGGTCGCTCTGCGCCATCGGCCTCAGCATTGCGGGCATGTCAGTGGTGATGCAGCTTCTGCTGGTGGCGTTCCTGTCGCTGCCCTGCGCCGCGATGGCCTGGAAGCTGCACAAGGCGTGCGACGGCCCGCTGTGCCACGAACCAATGGCTTAAGAGATGAAGCTGTAGAAAGCTGTGAAGAAAGCGCAGAAGCTGAGCGCGAACAGCTTCCAGTCCTGGTCGTCGTCCACGGGCTTTTTCGCAGGCGTGGCTTCGCTCAGGCGCAGGACATGGGCGGGCAGCCGCTGGCGAAAGGGGTGGCGGGCCGATTCGGTGGTCAGGACGAGCGGTCTGGTTCGCATGGCGAAAGCGTTAACGCATTATTTACCATTCGGCCCACTCGAAATGTTGGTTAATATCCCGCTGTCCCGGCGCGGGACATGCTTGACTGTGTGATGTGAGTAATACAGCATGACGGAGCCTATGGCCGACTCGCATCCTGCCGACCCGATCATCCCGCCACGCGCCTTTGGCGAAGGGCCGCCCAGCGCCTTCGCGCCGCCGACGCCGTGGCGAAAAAGGCTGCGGATCGTAGGGTGGATCGTCGCTGTAATGCTGGCGCTGCTGATGGTCGCGATCGCGTGGCTCGCCGTCACCGCGCCGCTTTCCCGCTCGCTGAAGCCCATCGCGCCGCCGAGCATCTCGCTCATGTCGGCGGACGGACATCTGATCGCGCGACGCGGCGCGGTGATCGACCGGCCCGTGACGGTGGCGGAACTGCCCGCTCATGTGCCGCAGGCGTTCATGGCGATCGAGGACCGCCGTTTCCAGAGCCACTGGGGCGTCGATCCGCGCGGAATCGCGCGGGCGATGTGGCATAATCTCTGGTCCGACGGCGCGTCGCAGGGCGGCAGCACGATCACGCAGCAGCTCGCCAAGGGGGTGTTCCTGTCGAGCGACCGCACCTTCGGCCGAAAGGCGCGCGAGGCAATGATCGCGGTCTGGCTGGAGGTCTGGCTGACCAAGGATCAGATCATGGAGAGATACCTCTCCAACGTCTATTTCGGCGACAATGTTTACGGCCTGCGGGCAGCCGCGCGCCATTATTTCAACCGCTCGCCCGACCGGCTGACCATTCCGCAGGCGGCGATGCTGGCGGGGCTGCTGAAAGCGCCTTCGCGGCTTGCGCCCACGACGAACCTCAAGGGCGCACGGGCACGCGCCGCGCTGGTGACGCGGGCGATGGTGGAGGCGGGTTATATCAGTCAGGCGGAACGTAACGCGCTGCCCCCCGCCCGGCTCGACGTGCATGAGGAAGCCGATCCGACGAGCGGCACCTATTTCGCCGACTGGGTGCTGCCGCAGGCGCGCGACCGGGCGGGCGCGGTCTATGGCGAGCAGGAGATCGCGACCACGCTCGACTGGCGTATCCAGCGCCTCGCCGAAGCCGCCATCCGCCGCGCGCCGCTGGGCGAAGCACAGGCGGCACTGGTCGCGATGAAACCCGATGGCAGCGTCGTGGCGCTGGTGGGCGGAAAGAATTACGCGAAGAGCAGCTTCAACCGCGCGGTGCAGGCAAGACGCCAGCCCGGCTCCACCTTCAAGCTGTTCGTCTACCTCGCTGCCTTCCGCGCGGGCATGACGCCCGACGACCGGATCGACGACACGCCGATCACCACCGGCACCTATCGCCCGGCCAATCATGGCGGCAAATATCGCGGGCGCATCACCCTGCGACAGGCATTCGCCGCATCGAGCAACGTCGCTGCCGTGCGCCTGACGCAGAAGGTCGGCGTCGACAACGTCATCAAGGTCGCGCGCGATCTGGGCGTCACGGCGCCGCTTACGGAAGACCTCAGTCTGGCGCTGGGGACTTCTGAAATCCCGCTGATCGAACTGGCGGAAGCCTATGCGGCGGTCGCGGCGGGATCTTATCCTGTCCTCGCGCACGGCCTGCCGCCCGAGGAACAGGGCTGGTTCGAGAAGCTGATGCAGCGGCAGCGCCGTTTCAGCGAGGATCAACTGGCGATGATCCGCGATCTCCTGTCCTCCGCCGCCAATCGCGGGACGGGAAGCGCGGCGGCGCTCCGCACCCGCACCTTCGGCAAGACAGGCACGACGCAGGACAGCCGGGACGCGATCTTCGTGGGCTATGCGGGCGGGCTGGTGACGGCGGTGTGGATCGGCAATGACGACAACAGCCCGCTGCCCGGCGGCGCGGCGGGCGGCGGCGTGCCCGCGCGCATCTGGCGCAACTTCATGGCGGGCGCGATCAACGAGCCTGTCGACGACACGTCCGAAGCGGAGCAGAACCCCGATCTGGTCAATGCCATCGCCAATGTGGCGGTGGAGACCGGCATCGGCAACATCGGGCTGGGCGTGGATGAAGATGGCATGACCGTCAACATCGGCCCGAATCGCATCAGGCTGCCCGTCGATCCGGCGGAACCGGATAATCCGGCTCCCGTCGCGCCGCCACGGGGCGCACCGGCGGCCCCGGAACCGGGGTCGCCCCCGCCCCAGGGACGGCCAGCCGCGACCCCGCCTGGTTAACGCGCGATTAGACCAATTTCCCGTTCATGCGGATCAATCTGGACAGAAGGCAAATTTACCTCGAAGTAATTTCAATGCTATAACAGCGACATCCCGCCACTTCGCAGAGGTCGCGCAATGAATCAGAAAATCCGAGGAGATTATGGATCGGAGCACCGGGCGCTGGCCGCACGGTGGGGCCAGGCAGCCGAAGCGATGGAAGCGCTCGCCGGTGCGCGCTCGCTCGACGCGGTCACGTCCGTCCTCAGAGCCTTCACGCGCCGCGCGGTGGGAGCGGACGGCATTGCTGTCGTGCTGCGCGACGAGGACAGGTGCCATTATGTCGCGGAAGATTCGATGGAGCCGCTCTGGGCGGGCCAGCAGTTTCCGATGCAGCGCTGCGTTTCGGGCTGGGCGATGTCGCATCAGCAGACGGTGGTCATTCCCGATGTGCTGACGGACCCCCGCGTTCCCGTCGACGCCTATCGCCGGACCTTCGTCCGCAGCATGATCATGGTGCCGATCGGACGGCCCGAGCCAATCGCGGCAGTGGGGGCATACTGGTCTGAACCCGGCCCGCCGACCGACAACCAGATCGCCCTGCTGGAGGCGCTGGGCCGCGCGGCATCGACCGCGCTCGAAAACGGGCGGCTCTTCGCATCGCTGGAGGCGCTCAATACACAGCTTGACGAGCGCGTGCGCGAACGCACCAGCGAATTGCAGCGGTCGCAGGACACGCTGCGCCAGATCCAGAAGATGGAAGTGCTGGGCCAGCTCACGGGCCATGTCGCGCATGATTTCAACAATCTGCTGACGCCGATCATGGGAGGACTGGACCTGATCCTGTCGGGTCGCAGCCCTGAATCCACGCTCAAGACGGCGGGCATGGCGATGCAGGCGGCCGAAGCGGCGCAGACGCTGGTGCAGCGGCTGCTCGCCTTCGCGCGGCGGCAACCGCTCCAGCCGACCGCCGTCGACCTGCGCGCTCTGCTCAAGGGCATGGAGAGCCTGCTCGTCAGCACGCTCGGGCACCGCGTCTCCCTTCGCATCGACCTGCCCGAAGACCTGCCGCCGGTTCATGCCGACGCGCATCAACTGGAACTGGCGATCCTCAATCTGGCGGTGAACAGCCGCGACGCCATGGCCGAGGGCGGCAAGCTGACGGTTTCGGCAGAGGTGCGGACATCCAACCTGCCCGCCGGCCTCGTCCGTCGCCGCTATGTGCGCATGACCATCGCGGACACCGGCGCGGGCATGAGCGCGAAAGTGAGAGCCGCGGCGATGGAGCCTTTCTTCACCACCAAACCGGCGGGGCAAGGCACCGGCCTTGGCCTGTCGATGGCGCACGGCCTTGTCGGTCAGCTTGGCGGCGCGCTGGAAATAGATAGCGAGATCGGACGGGGAACGCAGGTGCAGATGTGGCTTCCGGTCGAACAGAGAAAAACCCATACGGCGGACGAGGACGTTCCCCCCGCCACCGAACGCAGGGCGCAGGGCAAGGTGCTGCTGGTCGACGACAATGCGCTGGTGCGCCACGCCACGCGCGAGATGCTGACCGACATCGGTTATGAAGTCGTCGATGTCGATCAGGCGGAACTGGCGCTCGGCATGATGGAAGCCGGGTTCAGGCCCGACATTCTCGTCACCGATCATGTCATGCCGGGGATGAGCGGGGTCGAACTCGCGCTGCGTGTGCGGGTGGATCATCCGCATGTCGCCCTGCTCATCATCTCGGGCTATCAGGGGATCGACCTCATCGCGCCGGACATCGTCCGCCTCTCCAAGCCCTTCCGCTGCGGCCATTTGCAGGCGAGCATCGCGGCGGCGCGGGCGCAGGTCCAGTAGGCGTCAGATCGCCTGTCCTGCCGCCCAGCCGCTGGACCATGCCCACTGGAAATTATAGCCGCCCAGCCACCCGGTGACGTCCACCGCTTCCCCGATGGCGTAAAGACCGGGCGCTTTCGTCGCTTCCATCGTGCGGGAGGACAGGTTGGCGGTGGCGATGCCGCCGACCGTCACTTCGGCCTTGGCATAGCCTTCGGTACCCGAGGGATGGAACGCCCAGTCGGAAAGCTGCGCGCCCGCGTGCCGCAGCGCCCTGTCGCCGAGCGCGCCGAGGTCGCCCTGCATCGCCAGCCGGTCGAGCAGCGCGTCGGCGAGCCGTTCCGGCAGGGCTTCACCGAGCACGCGCCTGAGCGTCGCGCGGGGACGGGCGCGCTTTTCGTCGATCAGCCATTCGCCCTTCCGGTCCGGCAGGAAATCGACGTGGATGGGCGTCCGGTGCTGCCAGTAGGAACTGATCTGAAGCATCGCCGGGCCGGAGAGACCGCGATGCGTGAACAGCGCCGCCTCGCGGAAACGGGTCCGGTTCCAGCGCACCTCGACCGGCGTGGAAACGCCCGACAGCGACTGGAAAAGCTGCTCTTCGGGACCGAGCGTCAGCGGAACGAGAGCAGGGCGCGGCTGAACGATGGACAGGCCGAAGCGACGCGCCACATCATAGGCGAAGCCCGTCGCGCCGAGCTTGGGAATGGAAGGGCCGCCGGTCGCCAGCACCAGAGCGGGCGCGCGATGCTCACTGTCGCCGATTTTGACGCGGTAGAGGCCATCGGCATGGTCGATCGCGCTGACCCCCTGCCCCAGCGCCATGGCGACGCCGCCTCTGGCGCATTCCTCCTCCAGCATCGCCACGATCTGACGCGCCGAGCTGTCGCAGAAAAGCTGGCCCAGCGTCTTTTCATGCCAGGCGATGCCATATCGGTCGACCAGCGCGCTGAAATCGGCGGCGGTGTAGCGGCCGAGGGCAGACTTGGCGAAGTGCGGATTGGCCGAAAGATAGCGGTCGGGGGCGGTATGGATGTTGGTGAAGTTGCACCGGCCGCCGCCCGAAATCAGGATCTTTTTGCCCGGTGCATCGGCGTGATCGACCAGCAGCACGCGCCTGCCTCGCTGCCCGGCGACCGCCGCGCACATCATGCCCGCAGCGCCTGCGCCAAGGACGATGGCGTCATGGTCCGTCATCAGCGGCCCCGCTTGAGGCGCACCAGCGCTTCGTCCAGCGCCGAGAGGAAGCGGGAGCGGTCCGCTTTCGAGAAAGGAGCCGGGCCGCCCACCGGATCGCCCACCGCGCCCGCGCGCAGGTCGGCCATAATGGCGCGGGTAGCCACCGCCGCGCCGATGGAACTGGTGGTGAAGGGCTTTCCGTTGGGCGCCAGAACGGCCGCCCTTGCCTTGAGGCAGCGGTCGGCGAGCAGGATGTCCGCGGTGACGCAGACGCTGAGCGGGTCGGCACGCTCGGCGATCCAGTCGTCCGCCGCGTCGAACCCGTCGCTCACCACCACGCGCTCGATCAGCGGGTGCGCTGGTACGCGGATCGGGCTGTTGCTGACGATGGTGACGGGCACCTCGTGCCGCCACGCGACCTTGTAAATTTCCTCCTTCACCGGGCAGGCGTCGGCATCGACCAGTATCTTCATGCCCGCGCGATAGGCCGCTGCCCGCGGCGAAACAAGGACAGGACGGCTTATTTCGCGCCTCATCCGTTCAGCGCCTTCACCCCGCCCGCTTCGTGGCCTACATGGGTCGCATGAACGCGCCCCTTTACAACAAAGACATATTGCGGCTGGCCGCGAGCATCCCCCACCACCAACGCCTCGCGAACGCGCAGGCGAGCGTCGAGAAGCGGTCGCCGACCTGCGGATCACGGGTGACGGCGGATGTCCGCATGGCAGACGGGCGGATTGCGGAAATGGGGCTGGACGTGAAGGCCTGCGCATTGGGGCAGGCATCGGCGGCGCTGATGGCGGCGCAGGCAATCGGCATGAGCGCCGCGGAAATGGAGCAGGCGCGCGACCGGCTTACGGCCTATCTGGCAGGGACGAGCGAGGATCTGGATTTCTGGCCGGGCCTTGCGGTGCTGGCCCCGGCGCGAGGTTATCCCGCCCGGCACGCGTCGATCCGGCTGGGGTTCGAGGCCATCGCAGAAGCGGCCCGGATGGCGGACGCCTGATGGCGGCGGCGGAAACAGCCAGCGCGACGGAAATTCTGCTGTCGGAAGGCGTCATCCTGCTGGGCGCGGCGGTGGCGTTCGTCATGCTTTTCCGGCGCTTCGGGCTGGGCGCGGTGCTGGGCTATCTGGTCGCCGGGGCGCTGGTCGGGCCGCAGGGTCTTCATCTGGTGGGCGGGGCAGAATCCAAGCTCGCCATCGCCGAGATCGGCATCGTCCTGCTGCTGTTTCTCGTCGGGCTGGAACTGCATCCCGCCCGACTCTGGCGGCTGAAGCGCGACATTTTCGCCCTGGGCATGGCGCAGGTGGTGCTGTGCGGATGTATATTGGCGGCGATCATCTTCCTCTTCACCGGTTTCAGTTGGGGCGCGGCCATCGCGCTGGGCCTGCCGCTCGCCCTGTCTTCGACCGCGCAGGTGCTGCCGGGCCTCAAGTCCAGCGGCCGCATCAACTCGCCCTTCGGCGAGAAGGTGTTCTCCATCCTGCTGTTTCAGGATCTGTCGATCGTCCCGCTCATCACCATCGTCGCGGCGCTTTCGCGCAATCCCGCCGACGCCGCCGGGCCTCCGGGATGGATGATGGCGGGCTATACCGTGGCGGCCATCGGCGGACTCGTCCTTGCCGGGCGCTTCATCCTGCGTCCCGCGCTGGCGCTGGTGGGGCGCATGGGCGAGCGGGAACTGTTCGTGGCGGTGGGCCTCTTCACCGTGCTGGCCGCCGCCGCACTGATGCATGCGCTTCACCTGTCGACCGCGCTGGGAGCATTCGTCGCGGGCGTGATGCTGGCCGATTCGCCCTATCGGCATGAGATCGAGGCGGATGTGGAGCCGTTCCGCTCCATCCTGCTCGGCCTTTTCTTCCTTGCCGTCGGCATGGTGCTGGACCTGCATGCGGTCGCGGCCAATCCCCTGTTCGTGCTGTCCATGGCGGCCGTGCTCGTCGCCACCAAGGCCGCGCTGATTACCGGGCTTGCCCGCCTGTTCGGCATGGGCTGGCAGGCCGCCTTCGGTGCGGGGCTGCTGCTCAGTCAGGGCGGCGAGTTCGGTTTCGTGCTCTTCGCGCAGGCGCAGAACGCGCAGCTCATCGCGCCGCAGGCGGCCAGCCTGTTCAGCGCGATCGTCACTTTTTCCATGGCGACGACGCCCTTCCTCATGCTCTTCGCCCGCCGCTTCGAATTTGCGCGTCCCAAGGATGAGGCGGACCTGCCCGGCCCGGAGGATGCGGAGCGCGGCAGCGCCATCATCGTAGGCTATGGCCGCTTCGGCCAGACCGTCGCGCAGATGCTGATGGGCCATGGGTTCGGCGTCGTGCTGATCGACAAGAAGCCTTCGCAGATCGAACTGTCGGGGCGGTTCGACATGAAGGTCTATTATGGCGACGGCACGCGCATCGACCTGTTGCGGCGGGCGGGAGCGGACGAGGCGCGGCTCATCGCCTTCTGCATCGACGATCCCTCGCTCGACAGCAAGACGCTGGAGCCGGTGGCCGAAGCCTTCCCGCAGGCCGCGCTCATGGTCCGCGCCTTCGACCGGCGGCAGGTCATGGCCCTCCAGAGCCTCGATCTGGCGGGCGTGGTGCGCGAAGTCTATGAATCGGCGATCTGCATGGGCGCGCAGGCGATGCAGGCGCTGGGCGTGCCCGATGCCGAGATCGAGGAAGTCGAACGGCAATATCGCACCAATGACGATCAGCGCATGGCCGTGCAGATCGAACATGGCACGCTGATGGCGGCGAAGGACATGATGTATCGGCCGGGGCGGCGGATGCGCCTTGCCAGCCGGGGCGAAGGAGCGGAACAATGATCGCGGTGCTGGCCTGCCTGTCTGCGGCGCTCGCCATCGGCGCGGGTGCGTTCGGCGCGCATGGCGTCGCCGATCCGAAGGCGGCCGAATGGCTGCGCACCGGCGGCCTCTACCAGATGGTTCATGCGGTCGCGGCGCTCGCGATCATGGGCGTGGCGCGGGGCGCGGCGGCGTTGATGCTGGCGGGCGCCGCGATCTTCGCCGCGACGCTCTACGCCATGGCGCTGGGCGCGCCGCGCTGGCTGGGCGCGGTGACGCCTGTCGGCGGCGCGATGATGATCGCGGGCTGGCTGTGGGCGGCGTGGCAATATTCCCGGTCGTGACGCGCCCTTGCCGGATGGCGATGGCCAGCATAGATTAACCCGCATGGCCACCCACGCCCATCATCACCATCAGGAACCCACCGGCGAAAAGCTGGCGGACGCCGCGCGCGCGACACTGGAAGCGCGCAGCGAGCAGTGGACGCCCATGCGCGCCGCGATTTTCGACGCGCTGGCGGCCGAGGAGAAGCCGGTGTCGGCCTATGACATCGCCGACACCGTATCGAAGGCGCGCGGCAAGCGGGTCGCGCCCAACAGCGTCTACCGCATTCTCGACCTGTTCGTGGCGAACAACATCGCCATGCGGGTCGAAAGCGCCAACGCCTATATCGCCAACGCCCATCCGGGATGCCAGCATGACTGCATCTTCCTCGTCTGCGACCTGTGCGGGCAGGTGACGCATATCGACGACGATCCCATCACGTCGGCCCTGCGCACGGCTGCCCGAAAGGCCGGCTTTTCCCCTGCCCGCGCCGTGATAGAAATGCGCGGAACCTGCGACGCGCACTGAGCGCGGCACAGGTCGCTCCGGCGTCCCGATCGCAAGCTAGGGTTCGACTTGGAGCAGGAAAGCGAGTAGGCCCATCACCATGTCAAATCCGCAAACGCCCCTGCTCGACACCGTCCGGACGCCCGATGACCTGCGCAAGCTGAAACCCGAACAACTGCGCCAACTGGCCGACGAACTGCGGGCCGAAACCATCGCGGCGGTGGGCGTGACGGGCGGCCATCTGGGATCGGGCCTCGGCGTCGTGGAACTGACCACGGCGATCCATTATGTGTTCGACACGCCGCACGACAAGCTGATCTGGGACGT
The DNA here is from genome assembly GCF_003967075.1 of Sphingobium amiense. NCBI lineage: Bacteria > Pseudomonadati > Pseudomonadota > Alphaproteobacteria > Sphingomonadales > Sphingobiaceae > Sphingobium > Sphingobium amiense. The sequence continues at coordinate 685,768 of NZ_AP018664.1, read as the reverse complement.
GGGGCATCAATGCTATCCGCACAAGATCCTGACCGGGCGGCGCGACCGGATTCGCACGCTGCGGCAGGGCGGCGGCCTTTCGGGCTTCACGAAGCGGGCCGAGAGCGAATATGACCCCTTTGGCGCGGCGCACAGTTCGACCTCGATCAGCGCGGCGCTGGGCTTCGCCGTCGCCAACAAGGTGCAGGACAAGCCGGGCAAGGCGATTGCGGTCATCGGCGACGGCGCGATGTCGGCGGGCATGGCCTATGAAGCGATGAACAACGCGCGCGAGGCAGGCAACCGGCTGGTCGTCATCCTGAACGACAACGACATGTCGATCGCGCCGCCGGTCGGCGGCCTGTCCGCCTATCTCGCCCGCCTCGTTTCGAGCCGCGAGTTCCTGAGCCTGCGCGATCTGGCCAAGCGGCTGGCGCGCAAACTGCCCCGCCCGCTGCACAAGGCGGCGAAGAAGACCGACGAATATGCCCGCGGCATGGCGACCGGCGGGACATTGTTCGAGGAACTGGGCTTCTATTATGTCGGCCCCATCGACGGCCATAATCTCGACCATCTGATCCCGGTGCTGGAAAATGTCCGCGATGCGGCCGAAGGCCCGTGCCTGATCCATGTCGTGACGCAGAAGGGCAAGGGCTATGCCCCGGCCGAGGCGGCGGCCGACAAATATCATGGCGTGCAGAAATTCGACGTCATCACCGGCACACAGGCGAAGGCGCCCCCCGGACCGCCGAGCTACACCAATGTGTTCGCGCAGGCGCTGATCGCCGAAGCGGAGCGCGATCCGAAGGTCTGCGCCATTACCGCCGCGATGCCGTCCGGCACCGGCCTCGACAGGTTCGCGCAGGCCTTTCCGCGCCGGACGTTCGACGTGGGCATCGCCGAACAGCATGCCGTCACCTTCGCGGCTGGCCTAGCGGCGCAGGGGATGCGCCCCTTCTGCGCCATCTATTCGACCTTCCTCCAGCGCGCTTACGATCAGGTGGTGCATGACGTGGCGATCCAGAATCTGCCCGTGCGCTTCGCCATCGACCGGGCTGGCCTCGTCGGCGCGGACGGATCGACCCATGCGGGCAGCTTCGACGTCACCTACCTCGCCAGCCTGCCGAACTTCGTCGTAATGGCGGCGGCGGACGAAGCGGAACTGGTGCATATGGTCCACACCTGCGCCGTTCATGACAGCAGCCCCATCGCGGTGCGCTATCCGCGCGGCAACGGCACCGGCGTCGCCATGCCCGCCGTTCCGGAAGCGCTGGAAATCGGCAGGGGCCGCGTGGTGCGCGAAGGGCGGCAGGTCGCCATCCTGTCGCTCGGCACCCGGCTGGAGGAGGCGATGAAGGCCGCCGAAGCGCTGGAAGCCAAGGGGTTATCCACCACCGTTGCCGATCTGCGCTTCGCCAAGCCGCTCGACGAAGCGCTGATCCGCCGCCTGCTGACGAGCCATGAAGTCGCCGTCACTATCGAAGAAGGCGCGATCGGCGGCATGGGCGCGCATGTACTGACGATGGCGAGCGACCTGGGCCTGATCGACAACGGCCTCAAGCTGCGCACCATGCGCCTGCCCGATGTGTTTCAGGATCAGGACAAGCCCGAAAAACAATATGCCGATGCGCGGCTGGACGCGGACGCCATTGTCGATACCGTGCTGACGGCGTTACGGCACAACAGCGTCGGCGCAGAAGCGCGGGCCTGACGCGCGGCGCGAGGGGCGACGCCCCTCGCCTCACTCGACCTTATTGCTGGGGAACGGCGGCGCGGGCGTTCTGCCCGTCGCCTTCCGGCGCGGCGATGATGTCGCGCGTGGTCGCGCCCTTGTCCACAACCTGCGTGCCCGGATCGCCCGCCTGCGAGCGGATGCCCGCAGCGGCGTTGGCGCGACCGGCGGCGCTCAGCGTCGCGGATTCCGCAGCGCTGCGCTGGGCCGGGCCGCCGAACATCGCCTGCATCGCTTCCGTGCGCGAATCGACCGAGGCGGCAGCGGGCGTGCCCGGTGCGGGGGGCACGAGCGCGAAATCGGGCGGGATCACCAGCGGCGCCGCGCGCGAGACGGCGAATTCGTCGGGGCGGTCACGGTTGAACAGCCCGCCGCCGCCACCGCAGGCCGACAGAGATGCAACAAGGCCGGCGGCAAGGATCAGATTACGCTTCACTTCAAAGTCTCCGTCTTTGCGCCCTTGTCGCGCAGCAGCAGCGCCCGTGCAAGCAGGATCAGCACGCCGATGGTGATGGCGGCGTCCGCCAGGTTGAAAATGAGGAAAGGCCGCCATTCGCCGAAATGCAGGTCGGCATAGTCGATGACATAGCCGAGCCGCATCCGGTCGATGATGTTGCCGATGGCGCCACCCAGCACGAGGCCGAGCGCGGCGACATCCTGCCGCGCGCGTTCCCGCCACATCCACACGGCGACGAACCCGGCGATCAGCACGGTCATGCCGACCAGCGCCCAGCGCATCACATCGGTGTCGGCGTGGAAGAAGCCCATCGACACGCCCCGGTTTTCCAGCCAGCGCAGGCGGAAGATGGGCAGGATGTCGATCCCCTCATCCCCCCGGCTTTGCAGCGCGAGCGGATAGGTGACGGTGTATTTGACAAGTTGGTCGAGCGCCAGCGTCACGATGGAGACGGTGAGGCCAAGCGGGCGGTGATTGATCGGGGCGGCCATCGGATCAGCCCTTCAGCACGCTGTCGCACCGGTCGCACAGCGCGCCGTCCTGCGTGATTTCGGGCAGCAGGCGCCAGCAGCGGCCGCATTTGTGCCAGTCGCTCGGTTTGACGACGATACCGTCGCCGACGCCCATTTCGACCCGCGCCACGATGGCGACTTCGGCGAAGTTCACACCGTCGCTGGGCAGCAATTCGCCCATGGTGACGTCGGCTTCCAGGCTGGATCGGATCAGCTTTTCGCGGCGGTAGGGCTCGATCGCTTCATTCACCTGCTCGCGCTGATAGCGGAGTTCGGTCCATTTGTCGTCGAGATGGGTGTCGATCCAGCGGGGGTCGACTTCGGGCCATTCGAGGAAATGGACGCTATCTTCGCTATTTGGGAATCGGCTTTGCCACACTTCCTCAGCGGTGAAGGGAATGATCGGCGCGACGTAGCGGACAAGCGCGTGGAACAGCGTGTCGAGCAGCGTGCGATAGGCGCGGCGCTTGGGATCGCTCTTCGCGTCGCAGTAGAGGCAATCCTTGCGGATGTCGAAGAAGAAGGCGCTGAGGTCGCTGTTGGCGAAATCGAAGATCGCGCGGGTATAGCGGCTGAATTCCAGCCAGCTTTCGCTGCCCTTCTCCTTGTCCACCACGGCGCGCAGTTCCGCGTCGAGCTGCGCAAGGCGGTGGAGCATGTAGCGCTCCAGCTCGGGCATCTCCGCGTAGGAGACCGCTTCGACCTCTTCATCATAGTCGGAAAGAGCACCCAGCATATATCGGAAAGTATTGCGCAATTTCCGGTAGGCGTCGGACGATCCGGCGAGCACTTCCTTGCCGATGCGCACATCGTCGAAATAGTCGGTGCTGGCGACCCAGACGCGCAAAATGTCCGCGCCGCTTTCGCCCATGATCTTGAGCGGATCGACCACATTGCCAAGGCTCTTGGACATTTTCTTGCCCGATCCGTCGAGCGCGAAGCCGTGGGTCAGGACGGCCTTGTAGGGCGCCTGGCCCCGCGTGCCGCAGCTTTCGAGCAGCGAGGACTGGAACCAGCCGCGATGCTGGTCCGACCCTTCGATATAGAGGTCCGCGCGGGTGCCTTCGCCATAGCGCCCCTCGACCACGAAGCTGTGGGTCGAGCCGGAATCGAACCAGACGTCGAGAATGTCGTTGACGACTTCATAGTCGGCAAGGTCGTAATCGGGGCCGAGCAGGCTTGCATGATCCGCGCCGAACCATGCGTCAGCGCCGCCCGCCCTGAACGCCTCGACGATGCGGGCATTGACAGCAGGATCAACGAGATAGTCGCCGCTCTTGCGATGGACATAGAGCGCGATCGGGACGCCCCATGCGCGCTGGCGGGAGATCACCCAGTCCGGGCGGCCCTCCACCATCGAGCGGATGCGGTTGGTCGAACGCTCCGGCACCCAGCGGGTGTGGGCGATGGCGTCGAGCGCGACTTCGCGCAGGGTAGGACCGTTGGAGGCGATGAGGGGCGTGGGCATGACGCCGCCGTCCATATCGGTAATGGCTCCCTGCTGCGGTTGATCCATGGGGATGAACCATTGCGGGGTGCAGCGGTAGATGATCTTCGCCTTCGACCGCCAGCTATGCGGATAGCTGTGCTTGAAATCGTCCGACGCGGCGAGCAGCGCGCCCGCTTCGCGAAGGTCGGTGCAGATCGGGCCGTCCTTGCTGACGAACTTCGGGTTGATGACGCTCCCCTGCCCGCCCAGCCACGCCCAGTCGGCGCGATATTTGCCGTCGCCCTCGACCGCGAAGACGGGGTTGATGCCGTTCGCCTTGCACAGCGCGAAGTCGTCCTCACCATGGTCGGGCGCCATGTGGACGAGGCCGGTGCCCGCATCGGTCGTGACAAAATCGCCGGGGAGGAAGGGGCGTGGCTTGGCGAAGAAGGCGAGTTGGCGCTCCCGGTCGTCACCCCGGACTTGATCCGGGGTCTCGCTGCCTTGGACGGGGTCGGAAGAAGAAGCGGGATCCCGGCTTTCGCCGGGATGACGGAGGAGGTTGAAGATCGGGTGGCGGGCTACGGCTCCAGCGAGTTGATGGCCTTTGACTACCTCCCACTCGCTCTCATGGAGCGACAGAAGGCCCGGATTTTCTCTCTCACAGCGCTTTAAAAACTCATCGGCCAACGGCTTAGCCACGAGATAGGTCTCTACCGTACCGCCATTTGGAATCAGGACGTAATCAATGTCCGGCCCGTAGGCCAGCGCTTGGTTGACTGGGATGGTCCACGGCGTCGTAGTCCAGATTACTGCATATGTTTTAAGATGACTCTGCTTCAGCAGAGTCTGAAGTGCAGGCGCGTTCGGGGCTTCCACGATCTCGAACGCCACGTCGATCTGGGTTGAGGTCACATCCTCATACTCGACTTCCGCCTCGGCCAGTGCCGTCTTCTCCACCGGCGACCACATGACGGGCTTCGCCCCGCGATAGAGCTGGCCGCTTTCCGCGAATTTCAGCAGTTCGCCGACGATGGTCGCCTCGGCATCGAACTTCATGGTGAGATAGGGGTCTTCCCAGTCGCCCATGATGCCGAGCCGCTTGAACTGCTCGCGCTGCACATCGACCCACTTGTCGGCATAGGCGCGGCATTGCGCGCGGAACTCGGACGGGGGCACCTCGTCCTTGTTCAGCTTCTTCTTGCGATATTCCTCCTCGATCTTCCATTCGATCGGCAGGCCGTGACAGTCCCAGCCGGGCACATAGGGCGCGTCCTTGCCGAGCAGGGATTGCGAGCGGACGATGATGTCCTTCAGCACCTTGTTCATCGCATGGCCCATATGGATGTCGCCATTGGCGTAGGGCGGGCCGTCATGCAGGATGAAGCGTTCGCGCCCCGCGCGCTTCTCGCGCAGCTTGCCGTAAAGATCCATCGCCTCCCACTGCGCGGCGATTGCCGGCTCCTTCTGCGCGAGGCCCGCCTTCATCGGAAAGTCGGTCTGGGGCAGGAAGACGGTGGACTTATAGTCTTCGGTTTTCTGGCTGGGCTGATCGGTCATAAGGCTCGCGCGGTTTCGCTTTGTGCGGAATATCGCGCGGCATTAGGCGACGAAGGGCGTTCCCGCAAGGATTTGCCGTGCCTCCACGCAGTCGCGCTCGATGCCCGCCATCAGCGCGTCGAGGCCGTCATATTTCAGCTCGGCATGAAGATAGCGGATGATCTGCACTTCGACCGCCACGTCGTAAAGGCTTTCGGAGAAGTCGAAGAAATGCGGCTCCAGCAGTTCCTTGGGCGGATCGAAGCTGGGGCGGATGCCGAGATTGGCCGCACCGTCGAGCACGCGCCCGTCAGGCAGCAGGCCGCGCACCGCATAGATGCCGTAGGCGGGCCGGAGATACGGTCCCATGTCGATATTGGCGGTCGGGAAACCGATGGTGCGGCCCAGCTTGTCGCCATGCTGGACCGTGCCCGCGATGGTGAAGGGCCGCGTCAGCAGCCGGGCGGCGGTGTCGCAGTCGCCTGCCTTGAGCGCGTCGCGGATGCGGCTGGACGATATGACGCCTTCGCTGTCGCACACGGGCGCGACGGGTTCGGCGGGCAGTCCAAGCGCCGCGAAGCTGTCGACCGTGCCGCTACGCCCGCGTCCGAAGGTGAAGTCCTCCCCCGACACTACGGCCGCCACGCCCAGATGATCGCGCAGCATGGCGACATATTGGGCGGGGTCCAGCGCGGCGAGTTCGGCGGTGAAGTCGAACACCAGCATCGCGTCGGCTCCGGCGGCAGCGAAGAGCGCCTGCCGCTGGTCGAGCGAAGTGAGGCGGAAGGGCGCGGCGTCGGGCCGGAACAGGCGCATGGGGTGTGGGTCGAACGTCGCGACGATGGCGGGGCGCCCTTCCGCACGGGCGCGCGCGATGGCCCGGCCTACGACCGCCTGATGCCCGGCGTGAAAGCCGTCGAAATTGCCGAGCGCCATCACGCTCCCGCGCAGGGCAGCGGGCATCGGGGCGCTGCTGGAAAGCCGCTCCATGGCGCGGCCTATAGGAGGCACGGTGAAGCGTGGCAATTCACGCTTTGCGCTCCAGCGTCACGAAGCTGTAGGCGGGGCGGCCGTCCTGCGCGGGATGATCGGCGCGGGCGGTTTCGCGCCACTGCGACGGATCGGGACGGGCGATGGCGGCGTCTCCGTCCGCATCGACATGCACTTCGGTCAGTTCGATGCGGTGGGCGAGCGGCAGGAACAGGCGATAGATTTCCGCGCCGCCGATCACCATCACAGGCGACGCATCGGCGATACGCAGGGCGTCTTCGAGGGTGTGCGCCACCTCCGCCCCCTCGCCGCGCCAGCCCTTGTCGCGGGTCAGGACGATGTGGCGGCGCCCGGGCAGGAGTCCGGGCAGGCTGTCGAAGGTCTTGCGGCCCATGACCATGGGATGCCCCGCCGTCACCGCCTTGAAATGTTTGAGATCCGCGGGCAGTCGCCACGGAAGATCGCCGTCCCTGCCGATCACGCCATTGTCGGCGCGCGCGAGGACGAGGACGATCTCGATCACAGGCCGAGGCGGGTCACATGCCCCATCTTGCGGCCGGGGCGCGCTTCATGCTTGCCGTAGAGGTGGAGATGGTTGGCCGGGTCGGCGAGGATCGCGGGCCACTCGCCTGCCTGATCGCCGATCAGGTTCCGCATGTAAACGCGCGGCGCGGCGAGGCCGGTGTCGCCCAGCGGCAGGCCGCAGATCGCGCGAACGTGATTTTCGAACTGGTTCGTCACCGCGCCTTCGATGGTCCAGTGGCCGCTATTATGGACGCGCGGGGCCATTTCGTTGAAGATCGGGCCTTCGGCGCTGGCGAAGAATTCGCAGGTAAGGACGCCGACATAGCCGAGCGCGTCAGCGACCTTCCGGGCCAGCGCCCGCGCCTGTTTGACCTGCGCCGCAATCGCCGGGCCGGCGGGGATAGTGGAAGTCGACAGGATGCCATCGACATGGACGTTGGCGGAGGAATCCCAGAAGCGCACTTCGCCATCCGCACCACGCGCGAGGATCACGGAAAACTCTTCGGCGAAGGTGACGAAGCCTTCGAGGATGGCGCTCTGCCGACCGATGGCGTTCCATGCGCCGACCGCGTCGCCCGGCTCGGACAGGCGGGCCTGCCCCTTGCCGTCATAGCCCATGCGGTTGGTCTTGAGGATCGCGCGGCTGCCGATGGCGTCGATCGCGTTTTCGAGATCGTCGAGGCTTTCGACCGGCGCGAAGGGCGCGGTCAGGCCGCCCAGATCGCAAACGAAGCGCTTCTCGGCAAGCCGGTCCTGCGCGACGCGCAACGCCTGCGCGCCGGGGCGGACGAGACCGTGATGCGCCAGCGTCTCGACGGCGGAAGGGTCGATATTCTCAAATTCGTAGGTGACGACATCGACGCTGTCCGCGAAGGCCGCGAGCGCCGCTGCGTCCTCATAGGCGGCGCGAGTCCAGCGCGGCGACACATCGGCGGCGGGGCCGCTTTCTTCCGGCGCGAAGATATGGGTGCGATAGCCCAGTTGCGCCGCCGCCATGGCGATCATCCGGCCAAGCTGGCCGCCGCCGAGAATGCCGATGGTCGAACCGGGCGGGATCTTCGTCATGCGTGCTTCTCAGTCCTCGACCGTCTCAGCGACGGCGTCGGTCTGGCGCGCGCGCCATGCGTCGAGCCGGTCCGCCAGCGCAAGGTCGTTCGTCGCAAGGATCGCCGCGGCCATCAGGCCCGCGTTGATCGCGCCGGGCTTGCCGATGGCGAGCGTGCCGACCGGAATGCCGCCCGGCATCTGGACGATGGACAGGAGCGAATCCATGCCGCTGAGCGCTTTCGATTCCACGGGAACGCCCAGCACCGGCAGGCGCGTCATGGATGCGGTCATGCCGGGGAGATGCGCCGCGCCGCCAGCGCCCGCGATGATGACCTTGAGACCCCGCGCCGCCGCGCCGGTCGCATAATCGTAGAGGCGCTGGGGCGTGCGGTGCGCGGACACGACCCTGCACTCATGCGGCACGCCCAGCGCTTCGAGCGTTTCGGCGGCGTGGCGCATCGTTTCCCAGTCGGACCGGGACCCCATGATGATGCCGACCGTGACTGCCTCGCTCATGCCTTTTCCCCTGTCAGGCGGCCCAGAAAGCCAAGCCCCTTAGCGGCGGGACCGCCGGGGAGCAATGTGCTTTGCGGGGCAGCCGTTGCCGTTCCTCAGCGCTCCGACAGATAATAGCGGTCCTTGGCCGACAGGTCGTCCGCCAGATCGTAGACGATGGGCTGGCCGGTCGGGATCTCCAGTTCGGTGATCTCGTCGTCCGGGATGTTAGACAGATGCTTGACCAGCGCGCGGAGCGAGTTGCCATGCGCGGAAATGACGACGCGCTTGCCTGCCTTCAGATCCGGCGCGATCTTCGCCTCCCAATAGGGCAGCACGCGGGCGATCGTGTCCTTGAGGCTTTCGGTCGAGGGAATGGCGATGCCGTCATAGCGGCGGTCCTTCGTCAGGTCGAACTCGCCGCCCGGCTCCAGCACCGGCGGCGGAATGTCGAAGCTGCGCCGCCACACCTTCACCTGATCGTCGCCATGCTTTGCCGCCGTCTCCGCCTTGTTAAGGCCGGTGAGGCCGCCATAATGGCGTTCGTTCAAACGCCAGTCCTTTTCGACCGGAAGCCACAGCCGGCCCATTTCCTCCAGCGCCAGATTGAGCGTCTTGATCGCGCGCGTCTGGAAGCTGGTATAGCACTGGTCGAAATCCAGCCCCTTTTCCGCCATCAGGCGGCCCGCCGCCCGCGCTTCCTCCACGCCCTTGTCGGTCAGGTCCACGTCCCACCAGCCGGTGAAACGGTTTTCCAGATTCCAGGCGGACTGGCCATGGCGGATGAGGACGAGTGTGGGCATGAGGCGCGTCTCCTGCACGATAGCGGCAAATGATGCGCATCCCATAGCGAGCAAAATCGCGCGCGCAAGCTTGTCGCCCGCATGGGCCGCCCCACATTGCAGTCGAACAAGGCTTGCGATAGCCAGAAGCGGCCTGACTTTTTGAAGGACTGAACATTTGGCTTTTGTGAAGGGCGCCTGGCGCATCCTGGTCGCGATCAAGGACGGACTTGTGCTCCTGTTCCTGCTGCTGTTTTTCGGTGCGCTTTACACCGCCCTCTCCTATTCGCCCAAGCCCGCCCAGACGGTGCAGGCAGGCGCATTGCTGCTCGACCTCGACGGCAGCATCGTCGAGCAGCCGACCGAGATCAGCGCGTCGCAACTTTTGAGCGGATCGGGAAACGAGGCGCGCGAATATCGGCTGTCCGACATCGTCACCGCGCTCGATGCCGCAAAAGGCGACGCGAAGGTGAAGGCGGTGGTGCTCAACCTCGACGGCTTTACCGGCGGCGGGCAGGTCGCGCTGGCGCGCGTGGGCAAGGCGCTGGACGCGGTGCGCGCGGCGAAGAAGCCGGTACTCGCCTTCGCAACGCTCTACACCGACGACAGCTATCAACTGGCGGCGCATGCGAGCGAGGTTTGGGGCGATCCGCTGGGCGGCGTCGCGATCATGGGGCGCGGCGGCTCTAACCTCTATTACAAGGGGCTGATCGACAAGCTGGGCGTCAACACCCATGTCTATCGCGTCGGCACCTACAAGAGCTTCGTGGAGCCGTTCGTCCGCGCCGACCAGTCCCCCGAAGCCAAGCAGGCGAACCAGGCGCTCGCCAATGCGCTGTGGGAGGATTGGCAGCAGGATGTGGCCAAGGCGCGGCCCAGGGCGAAGATCGCATCCTACGCCGCCGATCCGCTGGCGGCGGCGCAGGCGAGCGGCGGCGACATGGCCAAGGCCGCACTGGCGGCGGGCCTGGTCGACAAATTAGGCGATGAAAGCGCTTTCGGCGCGCGCGCGGCTTCGCTCGCGGGAGAGGCTGCCGCGAACAAGGCGGGCGACTTCGCGACCATCGACCTTGCCGCCTATGTCAAGGCGCGCAAGCCCGCCAATAACGGGCAGATCGGCGTGCTCACCGTGGCGGGAGACATCGTCGATGGCGAAGCCGGGCCGGGAACGGCGGCGGGCGACACGATTTCCGACCTGCTTCTGACGGCATTGAGCGAGCGGAACCTCAAGGCGCTGGTGGTGCGGGTAGACTCGCCGGGCGGATCGGTCATGGCGTCGGAGAAGATCCGCAGCGCGATACTACAGGCGAAGGCGCAGGGGCTGCCGGTCGTGGTGTCGATGGGCAATGTCGCGGCGAGCGGCGGCTACTGGGTATCGACGCCAGCCGACCTGATCTTCGCCGAGCCGGATACGATCACCGGCTCCATCGGGGTGTTCGGCATCATCCCGAGCTTTGAGGGAACGCTGGCAAAGATGGGGATCACGACGGACGGCGTGCGCACCACGCCCCTGTCGGGCCAGCCCGATGTCGCTGGCGGAACGACGCCGGAGTTCGACCGGATCATGCAACTGGGCGTCGAGGATATTTACCGCCGCTTCGTCGGCCTCGTCGCGCAGTCGCGCCGCAAGACGCCGCAGGCCATCGACGCCATCGCGCAGGGGCGCGTGTGGGACGGCGGCACGGCGCGGCAACTGGGCCTCGTCGACCGCTTCGGCGGCCTGGACGACGCCATCGCCGAAGCCGCGCGCCGAGCGAAGGTCGATCCCGCGACCGCCCGCCCCTATTATATCGAGAAGCAGCCCGACAAATGGGCGCAGTGGCTGGAGTCGCTGGCCAATTACGATCGCGAGGATGCGCGCGCGCCCCGCGACATGCTGGCGCGGCAGGCGTGGGTGCAGCGGCAGTGGGCGGTGCAGGCGGTCGCGGACGTGAAGGCGCTGGTGACGGGCGCGGGCGTGCGGGCCGACTGCCTGGAATGCCGGGGCTATGGCGCGCCGCGTGCGGGCGGCAACGAGCGAGGGGTGATGGCGACCATTGCAGCGCTCTGGCGCTGAATCGAAAACGAGGGCGGCCGACGCCACCCCCGTCTCTGCCCTGCTCAGGTGAGGATCAGGCCGCCTGCGTGCGCCAGCCGTCGGCATAGGCATCGCGCGCCACTTCCGAATAGGGCGCGGGCGACACGATCGCCTTGATTTCGGTCTGGACGTGCGGTTCGACCGTGGGCTTCGTGGTGCCGCCGTCCGGCTCGCCCCACAGTAGCGTCACTTCGGTGCCGGGTTCGGCGACCGATTCGTCTACCATCGCCAGTGCCAGCATCCGCCCGGCGTTGACGGTATAGCCGATCCAGGTGGAGAGGCCCACGGGCTTTCCGTCCTTCAGCACCGTGTCATAGGGGTGCATGGCGTAGACGGCGCTCGGAAATTCGATGAACTTCGCCTTGTCACTGCCCTGCGTCAGCATCGAACTCATGACACGGACGACATCGGCATTGTCGAGCGCCAGAGTCACCTTGCGGCGGTGCGGCTGGTCCTTCATCTTCTCCAGCGCCTCGCGGCCGATGAACTCATGGTCGAACTTGACCATGATGCCGTAACCCAGATCCCACGGGGTCAGGTAATAATCCTCGATATTGCCGGACACGAAGCTGCCGCCGAGCGACGTCATGCCCTCATAGGATTTCGCGCCCAGCCATTCCCTGAAAGCGCGCGTGCCTTCGCCGGTGTAGACGGCAGGCAGCGGCGAAGGAATCCAGCCCGACTCCAGCGTATTGGAGCTGTAGGTGCGGCCGCCGACCAGCGTCAGCCCATCGTCCTTGCCCGCTTCGATCAGCGCGTTGCGGACGGTGTCATAATCCTTCCACGGGCCGAACAGTTCGTAGCCCGGCTGACCTGCCATGCCGTGACGCAGGGCGCGCACCTTCGCACCGGCGATTTCGATTTCGGCCATGTGGAAGAATTTGAGATCGGGCGGCGTCTGGCCCATCGCCTTTTCGAGGATCGGCATGGCGTTGGGCCCCTGCAACTGGAAGCGATAGTTGCGGCGATAGCCCTTTTCCGCTTCGGGGCGGGCGGCGGTGCGCTCGTCGCGCTCGACCGTGACGTTCCACTTGCCACTTGCGGCATGAAATTCGACCCATTCGATAGAAGGCGCGCGACCGACGAGTTCGAATTTATTCTCTTCCAGATAGAAGAGGATGACGTCGCCGATGACATAGCCTTCGGGCGTGACCGGCGCGAACTGCTTGGCGCGGTTGGGGACGAAGCCCTTGAAGCTGTTGGGCGCGAGATAGGCGAGCATGTCGAACGCGTCGGGACCAGTCACGAGCAGATCGACCATGTGATAGCTCTGGTTGAACAGAACCGCGGTTTCCGCCCACGCCCGCTGCTCGTCGCGCCAGTTGGAATATTCCGCCGGAACGCCGGGATAGGCATTCGGCCCGGTCTGCTGGTTGCGCAGAAATTCGACGATGTCGCCCTTTTCGTCGAGCAACTGTTGCAGGGTCTTGCCACTCATTCAAACTCTCCTTTGGGATAGAAAAGGCATGGATCGGGTCATTGCGCCGGCGCCGCCAGCCATTGCGCCAGCACCGCGCTGAAGGCTTCGGGCTGTTCCGCGGGCATCATGTGCCCCGCGCCTTCGACGATGCGAAGCTGCGCGCCGGGGATGGCGGCGGCGATCTCCTCATGCTGGGAGACGGGCGACCAGAGATCTTCGCGTCCGACAATGGCATAGGTCGGGCAGCGGATTGTGGGGAGAAGACCGGACAGGTCGGGGCGGTGAAGCAGCGCCTCGACCTGCGCCCGGAACACCGCAAGCCCGCTGCTCACAGCCATGGCGTGAAGCCGCGCGATCAGGGCCGGGTCGCGCAGCGCGCCCTCCCCCACCATAGGCGGCAGCCATTCGTCGACGAGCGCGATCATGCCTTCGCGGCAGCCTTTCTCGTAAAGGGCGTAGCGCTTTTCACGCTCACCGGCCCGGACTGTATGAATGCCCGTGTCCACCAGCGCGAGCCGTTCCACCCGCTCGGGCGCACGGCGGACGATTTCCAGAGCCACGCGCGCGCCCATGGAATGACCGATCAGCGCGATCCGTTCGGGCAGGCGCGCAAGCGCATATTCCGCCATCGCCTCGATACGGTCGCAGCCTGCGTAGAAGCCGTCGATGACAACCGCGCCGGGCAAGCGCTCGAGCACGGCGGCGAACATGCGCGAATCGCACATCAGCCCCGGCAGAATCGCTGGAACGGCATCCCTCACAAGCATATTTTCTCATTCATGAAATTTCATCTATACGAATTAATTCCACCGGGCTAGGGGTAAAAGCATCGGCGTCGGCAGATAATGGCCCTGACGACCGGCCGCCCGCACAGGAGAGAATGATGTCGGCATCCATGATCCATCCCAATTGGGAGCGGCCGCCCGTGCACATGATGGACGGCTATTCGCTGGAGATTACGGCTAAGGATGTCGATGCGCTGGCGCAGGCGTCGGCGGCCATCCTGCCCGAGACACCGGTCGCGATCACGTTCCTGCCCGGCGAGACGCTGGAGGCCCGCGTTGATGCCGCGCGGCAGGTGCGCGCTCTGGGTTTCGAGCCGATGCCGCATTTTTCGGCGCGGCGTCTGGTTTCCGGCGACGATTTCGAAACCTATCTGGCGACGGTAGTGCGCGAAGCGGGCGTCACGCGCAGCTTCGTCATCGCCGGCGATCCCGCCGAAGCCGCCGGTCCCTATTCCGACAGCATGGCGCTGATCCGCACGGGCGCGTTCGAACGCGCGGGCATCAGGGCGGTCGGCATCGGCGGCCATCCCGAAGGCCATCCCAACATGACGGCAGAGCAGACGTTCGAGGTGCTGGTCGCCAAGTGCCGCGAGATCGAGGATCGGGGCATGGCGCCGCTGATCGTCACGCAGTTCAGCTTCGATGCGCAGCCGGTGCTCGACTGGCTGCTTCTGTTGCGCGCGCGCGGGATCGACGCGCCCGTCAGGATCGGCGTTCCGGGACCGGCGGGCATCAAGACACTGATGCGCTTTGCGGCCCGATGCGGCGTGGGCGCTTCGGCGGCGGTGCTGGGCAAATATGGCATCTCGATCACGAAATTGCTGGGCACGGCAACGCCGGACCGGCTGGTCGATGCGCTTGCCAAGGGGCTTGGTCCCGACCATGGCAAGGTCCGGCTGCATTTTTACCCGTTCGGCGGCATCGCGAAGACCGTCGAGTGGATCAACGATTACAGCGCGCGCCAGTGACCGGCAGCGCGAACAGCGGAGGAGCGACGTGACCCAATATTGCACCCTGACCCTGCAATGCGCCGACCGTCCCGGCCTTGTCGCGGATGTCGCCGGACTCCTCGCGCAGCAGGGCGGCAACATCACCGATGCACAGCAGTTCAACGACCGCTTTACCGACCGCTTCTTCATGCGGATCGAGTTCGCGATCGCCGATGAAAAGGTCGAGTCGTTCCGCGACGCCTTCGCCCCGCTGGCGGAACTGCGCGGCATGGAGTGGGCGCTGCGGCTCAGGAGCGAGCGGCAGAAGGTGCTGCTGTTCGTGTCGAAATTCGACCATTGCCTCGGCGACCTGCTCTATCGCTGGCGGATCGGGGAAATCGCGATGGACGTGGTGGGCATCGTGTCCAACCATCCCAGATCGGTGCTGACCACATCGCTGATCGACGACGTGCCCTATCACCATCTGCCCGTCACAAAAGACAGCAAGGCGGAGCAGGAAGCGCAGATCAAGGCGCTGGTCGAGGAAAGCGGCGCGGATCTGGTCGTGCTGGCCCGCTATATGCAGATCCTGTCGGACGATCTTGCGGGATTTCTGTCGGGCCGCTGCATCAATATCCATCACAGCTTCCTGCCCGGCTTCAAGGGCGCCAAGCCCTATCACCAGGCCTATGATCGCGGCGTCAAGATGATCGGCGCGACGGCCCATTATGTGACCGCCGACCTCGACGAAGGGCCGATCATCCATCAGGATGTAGAAGCCATCAACCATGGCGATACCCCCGACGATCTGGTGCGCAAGGGGCGCGACATCGAACGCCGCGTGCTTGCGACGGCGGTGCAGCATCATCTGCAGGGCCGGGTGTTCCTGAACGGCGCGCGCACGGTCGTCTTCCGGGCCTGATCGGTGTCGGGCATTAAGGTGAAGGTGCGCGACCTGCCGTTGCTGGCGGACATCGGCATCAATCCGGACGAGATCGGGCGGCGCCAGCCGCTCGTCGTCACGGTCGAACTGAGCCTCGTCCCCGGCAGCGTCGAGGGCATAGCCGACACGGTCGATTATCGCCGGATCGCGCAGGCGGCCGAGGATCTGGCGGCCGTCCATATCCCGCTGATCGAAACCTTCGCGCAGCGTCTGGGCGCATTATGCCTGCAATTCCCCCGCGTCGTCGAAGCGCGGGTCGCCATCGACAAACCATTCGCACTTACACGCGGCCTTGCCGGGGTGGAGGTGACGGTGAGGCGAGGTGATGCGGCTTCCGAAGAATAGTTTGCGCGGAGGAGGGAGATCGCGCCCCCGCAAATCAGCGGCCCGATCCATTTATGAAGCGAAAATGAAGATTATGATCCGCGACTGTCTTCAGACTTAAATCTAACTGTCTTCATAGCGCCATATCAGCCGGCCCGACGAACACCGACTCGTTCCAGAGGGGCCAATTACCGCTATGTTTGACCGTATTACCAAGGCAACCCTGCTCGCCAGCGCGGCTCTTGTCGCGATGAACGCGCCTGTCGCCATCGGGCAGGATCAGGCGCCGCAGACGTCCACCGCTGCCGATGCCGACATGGGCCTTGGCGAAATCGTCGTCACCGCGACGAAGCGCGAAACCAATCTTCAGGAAACGCCGATCGCGATGGCGGTTCTGGGCACCGAGGCGCTGAAAGACCGCCACGTCCAGAGCCTCTACGATCTGGCAGACGGCTCCGTCCCGTCGCTGCGCATCGCCACGTTCGAGGCGCGGCAGAGCGCTCTCACCATCGGCATTCGCGGCATCGTACCGCTCGACGCCAACCAGCCCGCGCGCGAACAGGGCGTCGGCATCTATGTCGATGGCGTCTATCTCGGCCGCCAGCACGGCCTCAACGCCGCGCTGTTCGACGTGGAGCGCGTCGAGGTTCTGAAAGGGCCGCAGGGAACGCTGTTCGGCCGCAACACCGAAGGCGGCGCTCTCAGCATCGTCAGCAAGGCGCCGTCCGGCGAATGGGGCGGACGCCTCGACGCGGGCATCGGCAATTACGGCGCGCGCACCGGCAGCTTCCACATCAACCTGCCGAAAACCGCCGGGTTCAGCATCAAGCTGGACGGCGTGATCCAGCATCAGGACGAAACCACCAAGAACCCGCTCGCGGGACAGGTCGGCTGGAACTATTATAACCGCAAAGGCCTGCGCGCCGCGGTTCGCTGGGAACCGACCAGCAGCATCACCAACGATTTCAGCTACGATGTCGCGAAGGACGAAAATACGCCCTTCTACAGCCAGTTGCTGAACTATAACCCCAACAACTGCGTCGCCGGTCCGGTCGCCAACTCGCCGCGCTGCCAGTTGCCGGGCATCAACTACACCACGCTTAGCGGCACCGTGCGGCCCGTCCTCCCCGGCGTGGTCATCAACGGCGACACGCGCATGAAAACCGCCGACATCGGCGTGCCGCAGCAGGTCAGCACCGACAAGACGCACGGCTTCACCAACAATCTGCGCTGGACCGTGTCACCCGAGATCGAACTGCGCTCCATCACCGCGTGGCGCGGCGTCGATGTCGAACAGTGGGACAATTCAGGCGGCGCGCACCGTCCGCCGATCGTCAACCTGACCGCATCCTGCACGCAGGCCGCCCCGTGCGGGTTCAGCCGCTATAGCCTCGCGGGTCTGCGCCAGCGCCAGTTCACGCAGGAACTGCAGGCGGTCGGCTCGGTCGGCTCGGTCGATTATGTCGCTGGCCTCTTCTACTTCAACGAGCATGTCAGCGACGACGCGTCCACTCCGAACTCGAATGGCGTCTACCTCAACGGGCAGGGCCAGCCGGTTTACGTGACCCTCGATCCCTGCCGCGGCTCGGGCGGTTTCGGTTCGATCCGGGGCTGCCGCTCGATCGACCGCGCGTCCGAAGTCTGGTCCAAGAGCTATGCCGCCTACGGCCAGCTCACCTGGAACGCTACGTCCCAGCTCCACTTCACGGTCGGCGCGCGTTACACGCAGGACAAGAAGCGTGGCGTGCTGCATTTCTTCCGCAACGTGAACTACGACCTTCCCGCAAACGCCGCGATCGTGGCCGGCAATGGCTATAAGCCGCTGGATGAGAAGTGGAACCGCTTCAACCCGATGGCGACGATCGCCTATGACGTGACCAACGACGTTCATGTCTATGCGAAATATGCGACCGGCTATCGCGCAGGCGGCGCGAGTTCGCGCACGGCCAATTATGAGGCGTTCGATCCTGAAGACGTGAAATCCTACGAAGCGGGCCTGAAGGCCGACTTCTGGGATCGTCGCGCCCGGTTCAACCTCGCAGCCTATATGATGGACCGCAAGGACAGCCAGATCGACATCAGCTTCATCCAGTTCGCGGGCGGCTCCAGCGTCAATGTGCTGCGCACGATCAATGCGGGCGGAACGACCAAGATCCGCGGCATCGAAGCCGACCTGACGGTGCAGCCGGTGGACGGCCTGACGCTGAACGCCTCCTATGCCTACACCTATACCAAAATCCCGCTGGTGCCGATCACCTTCACTGCCGGGGGCGTGACCTCACAGCCCTACCTCCAGCAGTTCTACATCCCCTTCACGCCGCGTAACGCGGCGAGCGGGTCGGTCGATTACAGCCTGCCCATCGGCGGCGACGCCGCCGTCAAGTTCCACGTCGATGCGAACTATGCGCAGGCGACACAGGCTTTCGACCAGTTCGAAACCAAGGCTGACGCGTCCTTCCTGGTGAATGGCCGCATCTCCTTCGCCGATCTGGACGTGGGATATGGCCGCAAGCTGACCCTGAGCGTCTGGGGCCGCAACCTGTTCGACAAGCAATATGTGTTCCGCCGCGATCCGTCGAACAGCCTGCCCGCCGCGCCGACGACCAACATCACGACCGGAAACATCGGCAACGTGCTGGGCGACTACGGCAACTTCAACGCGCCGCGCACTTTCGGTGCCGAAGCCAGCATCCGCTTCTGAACGCAAGCACCTGACGCGGAAAAACCGGTGCGGCCCCCTCGCCGCGCCGGTTTTTTCATGGAATGGAGACGTCACGCCCGCAGCGTGTAGCCGATGCCGCGCCGGGTGCTGATAGGATCATCGCCGCGCTCCATCAGTTTCACGCGCAGATTGCGGATATGCGCCTCGATGACATTGGCAGCGGGCACGACGCTCAGTCCCCATATTTTTTCGATCAGCATGGGCCGGGTGACGACCGATCCCGCATTGCGCGCCAGTTCCAGCAGCAGCCTGAATTCCATTTGCGACAGGTTGAGCGGATCGCCGCCGCGCCAGGCCTGCATTCTCGACGGGCTGACGACGATGTCCCCGGCGCTGACGGTATCGGCAGGACTTGCCGACATGCGGCGCGCCCGCACCAGTGCATTGATCCGCGCGTTCAGCTCCAGAGGATCGACCGGTTTGACGACATAGTCGTCCGCCCCGGCCTCCAGCCCCTCCACTTTGTCATAGACGCGGCCCATCGCGGTCAGCATGAGGACAGGAACCGTCACTCCCGCGTCCCGGAGCTTACGCACCACGGTGATCCCGTCCATCACGGGCATCTTCCAGTCGAGAATCACGACATCGAACGCCCGGCGGCCCAGCAGTTCCAGCGCAGCGCCCCCGTCATCGGCGGTTTCGACCTCGTGCCCGAAATCGGAGAGCTGCCGGACCAACTGCCCCTGCAACAGGCGATCATCTTCGGCAACGAGGATATGGAAGGTCATTGGGCATTGTCCGACGCTGGTCTGTCAGCTTTCGATCCTAGCCGGACATAGCGTCGTTGGCGATGGAGCCGCGCGCATGTTTGCGCTATCATGGACGCGGCGGCGCGGCAGCTTGTGGAAATCGCTTGCAACAGGGCGGAGGGTTGCGCTCTGCTCAAGGCGATAACTGCACGCATGCAGAAATGTCGGGGATGGGAGGCAATCGGTGAGTCTGGCAAGCGAATCCTGGGCTGTGCTGGCGGATCTGCTGGGACCGCACGGCCCGGTCGTCAATGGCGTCCGCGCCTATACGCCGTCCGATTTCAGCGTCCATTTCTTCCTCCAGATTGCGGTCATCATCGGCGTCTGCCGCCTTGTCGGATGGCTGGGGCAGCGCTTCCTGAAGCAGCCGCAGGTGGTCGGGGAGATGATCGCCGGCGTATTGCTCGGGCCGTCGCTGCTTGGCCTGTTCTTTCCCGAATTCCAGAATGCGCTGTTTCCCAAAGAAACACGCAATATCCTCTATGTCGGCGCGCAACTGGGTGTCGGCCTTTATATGTTCATCGTCGGCCTGACCCTGCGCCTCGATCATTTCCAGTCGAAGGCGCGCAGCGCCGCAATGGTGTCGGCAGCAGGCATCCTCGCCCCATTTCTCTTCGCGGTGCTCATCACGCCGACACTCCTCACGGTGCCCGGCCTCTTCGCGCCCGGCATCAGCAACGGCAACGCGACCCTGTTCATGGGCGCATGCATCGCGCTGACCGCCTTTCCCATGCTGGCGCGCATCATCAATGAAAATGGTCTGGCCCATTCGTCGCTGGGCACGCTGACCCTGACGGCGGGCGCGTTCGACGACGCCGCTTCCTGGTGCGTGCTGGCTCTGGTGCTCGCCGCGTTCGGGGCCGGACCTGGCGTGGCGGTGATCGCGATCGGCGGTGCCGTGCTCTATGCGGCGTTCATGCTGCTGCTGGGCCGGCGGCTGCTGGCGCCGCTCGGCCGCGCGGTGGAGCGGCGCGGCAGCATGAGCATGCAGGTGCTGGCGATCACCATAGCGCTGTTCTGCCTGTCCGCGTTCCTGATGGACGCCATCGGCATCCACGCGATCTTCGGCGGTTTCCTGATCGGTGTCTGCATGCCGCGCGGCCTGTTCGTGGAGCAGATCAAGGAGAAGGTCGAACCCATCGCCGTCGTGCTGCTCCTGCCGATGTTCTTCACCTATTCCGGGCTGAACACGCGGCTCGACATGGTCAATTCGCTCGACCTGCTGTTGCTGGCGCTCGGCATATTGGCCGTTTCGATCATGGCGAAATTCGGAGCATGCTATGCCGCCGCGCGGATTGCGGGAGAAGATAACCGCACGGCGCTGGGCATCGGCGCGCTGATGAACTCGCGCGGCCTGATGGAACTCATCATCATCAACATCGGCTTGCAGAAGGGCATCATCCAGCCTGCGCTCTTTTCGATGCTGGTGCTGATGGCCGTCATCACGACCGTGATGGCGACGCCGCTGTTCGAGGCCGTCTATGGCCGCAGGGCGCGGGCGTCAGGCCTGCTGGAGCCAGTAGACCCCACGCTGGCGCGGGCGGGCTAGACGCAGGCGGCGGGCAGGTCGAGCCGGGCGATGGCCCCCTGCTGCGGTCCGGGAAGCAGCGCAAAACGTCCGCCAAGCTGACTGGCGAGCGCGCTCGCGATCCGCAGGCCGAGCGATGGCCCCGCTTCGATTTCGAAATCGGACGCGACGCCCCTGCCATCGTCGGAAATTTCGAGCGACAGCCCCTCCCCCGACTGTTCGAGCTGCACATGAATGCGGCCGGAGGTGTCGGGCAGCCCATGCTCCATCGCGTTGCTGACCGCTTCTGCCACCACAAGCGCGAGCGGCATGGTGATGTTGGGGTCCAGCATGAGGCCATCGGGCGCGCTGACCGAGATATGGACATCCTCACGCCCGGACGCCGCCAGAAGATCCTCCGTCAGCATCACGAGGAAGGCGCGCATGTCATTGCCGGCGCCCGAAGGATCGTAGAGCGCGCGGCTGATCCGGCCGATCAGGGCGAGCCGTGACGAGGCGTCGTCCAGCGCGCGTCGTGCCGCATCATGGTCGATATGACGCCGCTGCAAACCCAGCATCGCAGCGGCTACCTGAAGATTGTTCGACACGCGATGCTGAAGTTCGCGGAAGAGCAGCTCGCGATTGTCGGCGAGCGCGCGGCTCCGTTCGCGCTCCACCGCCAGATTATAATTTGCCCGCTGCATGAAATGGATGAGCGTGATGTCGATGACGACGACGCCCGTGTAGAAAAGCATCGCGACGGCGACCGCCGGGTTGAAAACCAGATCGCGATAGGGCGGGATAAAAAAATACCAGGAAAGCATGCCGCATGAAATGGCGGCGAACATTCCGGGGCGAACGCCGAACAGGAAGGACGCGAGAATCACGGCGGGGAAGAAGGTGACGAACGGATAGCCGGTCGGCAGAAGCGGCTTGGCCGCGAACCGCAGCGCCATCGCCCCGACGCAGAAAAGCGCCGTGAACACATAGGCATAGACCGGCCTGTCAAGGACAAGCGGCAGCCGTTCCACGAACCGCTCGTTATTGCGCTGCATGATATTCCCCGACAGTCTGTCGTTACCCTAGCAGAACTTTCGCCTCTTGCCTTGATCGAGGTTTATAAGCCGGTCGGTGCCAAAGCAATATGGGGCGCCCGGTTAACCGGACGCCCCATATTTCGGTCATTTCATCCCGATGGCGCGCGGAGACGCCGACCGGTCAGTCTTGGGTCAGGAAGTCAGGCAGACCGGCGCTGGAACCATCGTCATCGCCGCCCTTCCCGCCTTCGCTACGCGGGCCGCGATCCCGGCGGGGACCGCGGTCACCGCCACGACCACCACGGTCGCCGCCGTCACGGCGCGGGCCACGGCCCCGATCGCCACGATCACCCCGGTCGCCGCGCGGTTCGCGCGGTTCGCGGGCGGGACGGGTGTCTTCCAGTTCCTCGCCGGTTTCCTGATCGACGACGCGCATGGACAGGCGAACCTTGCCGCGCGGGTCGATTTCGAGAACCTTGACCTTCACTTCCTGGCCTTCTGACACGACGTCGGTCGGCTTTTCGACGCGCTCGTTACGCATTTCGGAGACGTGGACGAGACCGTCCTTGCCGCCCATGAAGTTCACGAATGCGCCGAAGTCGACGATGTTGACCACCTTGCCGGTGTAGACCTTGCCGACTTCCGCTTCCTCGACGATGCCGAGAATCCACTTCTTGGCGGCTTCGATCTGGGCGGTGTCGGAAGAGCTGATCTTGATGATCCCTTCGTCGTCGATGTCGACCTTCGCGCCGGTTTCCGCCACGATCTCGCGAATGACCTTGCCGCCCGTGCCGATGACGTCGCGGATCTTGGACTTGTCGATCTGGATCGTCTCGATGCGCGGGGCGTGCGCCGACAGTTCGGTGCGGGTCGAGGACAGGGCTTTGCTCATCTCACCCAGAATGTGCGCGCGGCCTTCCTTCGCCTGACGCAGCGCGACCTCGAAGATTTCCTGCGTGATGCCGGCGACCTTGATGTCCATCTGCATGGTGGTGATGCCCGCTTCCGTGCCCGCCACCTTGAAGTCCATGTCGCCGAGGTGATCCTCGTCACCCAGAATATCGCTGATGACGGCGAAATCCTTGCCTTCCAGGATCAGGCCCATGGCGATGCCGGACACAGGACGCTTCAGCGGGACGCCCGCGTCCATCATCGAGAGCGAACCGCCGCAGACGGTCGCCATCGAGGAGGAGCCGTTGGACTCGGTGATGTCGGACAGGACGCGGATCGTATAGGGGAACTCGTCCTTGCTCGGCAGCACGGGGTGCAGCGCACGCCACGCCAGCTTGCCATGGCCGACTTCGCGACGGCCCGGCGCGCCGAAGCGGCCCACTTCACCGACCGAGTAGGGCGGGAAGTTGTAGTGCAGCATGAAGTTTTCATAGTGCAGGCCGGTGAGGCCGTCGATCATCTGCTCCGCATCCTTGGTGCCGAGCGTGGTGGTGCAGATCGCCTGCGTTTCACCGCGGGTGAACAGCGCCGAACCGTGGGTGCGCGGCAGGAAGCCGACCATCGCCTCGATCGGGCGGATCTGGGTGGTGGTGCGGCCGTCGATGCGCTTGCCTTCCTTGAGGATGGCGGTGCGGACGATTTCGGCTTCCAGCTTCTTGGTGAGCTTGATGCCCGCCATCACGGTCTGCGCGTCGAGGCCGTCAGCCGCGAACTGGGCCTTCGCCTTGGCGCGGGCTTCGTTGAGCGCGTTCGAACGGGCGGACTTGTCGGTCAGCTTGTAGGCGGCCGCAATGTCCTTGCCGATCAGCTTGGTCAGCTTCTTCTTGAGATCGCCGAGATCGTCGCCCTTGGCGATGTCCCACGGATCTTTCGCGGCCTGCTCGGCGAGGTCGATGATCGCATTGGCGATCTTTTTGCTCGCTTCATGCGCGAAGAGGACGGCGCCGAGCATGACGTCTTCCGAAAGCTCCTTGGCTTCGGATTCGACCATCATCACGGCGTCGTGCGTGGCGGCGACGACGAGGTCGAGTTCGCCGGTCTTCACTTCGTCGAGCGAGGGGTTGAGCTGATATTCGCCGTCCTTGTAGCCGACGCGCGCTGCGCCGATGGGACCAAGGAAGGGCACGCCCGACAGGGTCAGCGCGGCCGATGCAGCGATCATCGCCACAATGTCAGGCTCGCTTTCACCATCGAAGCTCAGAACCTGAGCAATAACGTTGATTTCGTTATAGAAACCTTCGGGGAAGAGCGGGCGGATCGGGCGGTCGATCAGGCGGGAAACCAGCGTTTCCTTTTCCGTCGCGCCGCGTTCACGCTTGAAGAAGCCGCCGGGGATACGGCCGGCAGCGGAATATTTTTCCTGATAGTGGACGGTCAGCGGGAAGAAATCCTGCCCTTCCTTCACCGACTTGGCGGCGGTCACGGCGCACAGCACCACCGTCTCGCCATAGGTCGCCAGCACGGCGGCGTCGGCCTGACGCGCAATGCGACCGGTTTCGAGAGTCAGGGTCTTTCCTGCCAGCTCGATCGAAACTTTCTTTACATCAAACATGCTTGTTCCTTCGCCCGCCACGGCCCTATTGCCCGGCGGGGCCTCATCTGCGGGCTAACCGGCCCGCTGCGGTGTGGGGCATCCTGTGGCCCCTTGAACGAAACGGGTCGCCGAATTGCGCCCGCCCCGGAATCGGAAACGGCCCCGCTTGGGGCCGTTCCTTCTGTAGCAGACTTACTTGCGCAGGCCCAGCTTGGCGATGAGGTCGCTGTAGCGCCCCTCATCCTTCTTCTTGAGATAGTCCAGCAGCGAACGGCGCTTGTTGACCAGCATCAGCAGGCCGCGACGGCTGTGGTTATCCTTGTGATGACCCTTGAAATGCTCGGTCAGGTTCGAAATGCGCTCCGACAGGATCGCAACCTGGACTTCCGGCGAACCGGTGTCACCTTCGGCGCGGGCATGTTCCTTGATCAGCGCTTCCTTGCGCTCAGCGGTAATCGACATCGGGCTTCCTTTCGTATCTAGAGATTGAAGCCGCGCACCACCCGGATTTCCGGGCCACTGGACTGCACCAGCGCGATGGGCGTTTCGCCCAGCATCGCCAGCAGAAGACCGGTGTGCGGTTTCCCCACGAGCGCCTTCCCCTGGCGGAGAGCGAGCGCTTCATCGGGAGTGACGGGGAGAGCCGGGATGTCGTCCAGCCCCGCCGTCAACGGCAGCATAAGACTGCCGAGGCCGCCGCCCCTAGCAGCTTCGTCCAATTTGTCCAGTGAAATCGCCGGATCGAGCGTGAACGGGCCAGCCTTCAGGCGGCGCAGCATGGTGACATGGCCGACCGTGCCCAGCGCCAGCGCGATGTCGCGGGCGAGGCTGCGGATATAGGTGCCTTTGGAGACGTGGGCGGTGAGGGTGATCTGATGAACATCCTCCCCTGGAAGGGGAGGTGGCTGGCCACCGGCCAGACGGAGGGGTATCGCCCTCTCGATAGCCGGATACCCCTCCACCGGCTGCGCCGGTCCCCCTCCCCTTGCAGGGGAGGATCTGATGTGCAGCGCGTGGATCGTCACCGCCCTCGTCTTCATCTCCACTTCCTCGCCCTTGCGCGCGAGGTCGTAGGCGCGCTGGCCGTCGATCAGGATCGCGCTGTAGGCGGGGGGTGCCTGTTCGATAGGGCCGGTGAAGCGGGGCAGGATCGCCTCGACCTGCGCCAAGGTCGGGCGACGGTCGCTGCGGGCGACCGCCTTCCCCTCCAGATCGAGCGTGTCGGTCTGGACACCGAAGTGAACAGTAAAATCGTAAATTTTGTCGCTGTCGAGCATCCGTCCCGCGAGCTTGGTCGCCTCGCCGACCGCGATCGGCAGCACGCCGGTCGCCAGCGGATCGAGCGTGCCGCCATGCCCGACCTTGACCTTGCCCGCGCCACTATGACGCAGGGCGCGCTTGACCGCGCTGACGGCCTGGGTGGAGCCGAGGCCCAAGGGTTTATCGAGGATGATCCAGCCGTGCATGGCGGCGGGACTTAGCCGGACGGGCGGCGACTGTCAGCCCTGCATCTGTTCGACGAAATGACGGCGGCAGAGCGCGATGTAGCGGTCGTTACCGCCGATGTCGGTCTGTGCTCCATGCAGGATCGCCCTGCCCTGCGCATCGACACGCAGGTTCATCGTCGCCTTGCGCCCGCAGTCGCACACCGTCTTGATCTCGCTCAGCACATCCGCAATGCCCAGCAGGTGCGCGCTGCCGGGAAAAAGTTCGCCCTGAAAATCGGTGCGCAGGCCGTAGCATAGGACAGGAATGCCCAAGCGGTCGGCGACGGCAGCCAGTTGCCACACCTGATCGCGGGTCAGGAACTGCGCTTCGTCCAGCAGCACGCAGGAGAGCGGCGTTTCACGATGCCGGGCGGCAATGGCGGCGAAGATGTCGATCCCCGGTTCGAACAGATGCGCCTGCGCCTCCAGCCCGATGCGCGAAACGATCCGTCCGCGCTGGTAGCGGTCGTCCACTGCTGCGGTCCAGAGCATCGTCGCCATGCCGCGTTCGCGATAGTTGAAGTCCGATTGCAGCAGCGTCGTCGATTTGCCCGCGTTCATCGAGCTATAATAGAAATAAAGCTTGGCCATCGGCGCGATCCTCTAGCGGATCGTGGGCGCGACGCCAGCGAGGAAGCGGACGAGCGCGTCGGCCAGCGCGATCCGCCTGTCGGAAAAGCTGTGATCGGTCGGCCAGATGGTGAGCCGCGCTTGCGGATTGGCGGCCTGCGCATCGGCGGCGGCGCGGCGTGCCTGATCGCCGATGCCCCGCTCCGCCCCGACGATGCTGAGCGGGCGGCGGCCGTAGCCGGCGAGGCGGCGGCCAAGGTCGAACTTGGCGGGGTCGCCCCTGATCTCGGCAGTGAGGCTTTCATAGGTCGCGCCCGCGAGCGGGGGCAGATCGCCCGCCACCTCCGCTTTCCACGCCGCTTCGCCCTGCGGCGTAGAGAGAGCCGATACCGTCTGCGACGGGTCCCACGGGTCGATCAGGAACAGGCCCGCGACGCGCGGCTCCGCCGCCGCCACATCGGCCGCCATGAAGCCGCCCATGCTGTGCCCGGCAACGACGATGGCGCTGGTGTCGATGCGGAATTTCGCCACGGTTGCGGGCTGCTGGAGGAACTGGAGCGCGGTGAAGGCATCATCCGACGCATGACCGAAGGAGAAAGTGCCGGGGCTGCCCCAACTTCCGCGGTAATGGAGCGTCAGGACGTTCCAGCCCGCGCGGCGCGCCGCCTGCGCCAGATCGAGATTCTGCTCGTTGCCGGGAAAGCCGTGGAGCAGCAGGAGCGTGGGATGGGTGCCGGGGCCGGACGCGGTATACATCACCGCATTCATCGCCCCGTCCTGCGCGGGAATGACGAAGGCGCTCATGCCCGCCGGATAGGCCGCGTCGGGCGCGGGATCGGCGATGACGGCGGACAGCGGCGCAGGTTCTTTCGCAAGGCCGGCGCCTGTCGTGGCCAAAAGGGCCGCCGTCGCCCACATGATGCTCTTCATCCGCCTGCCCTTCGCGCTTTAGTCAACCCCGTCACGGTAGCGCGGTGGCGTGGCGGCGTCGAAGATTATTCCTCGGCATCCTCGTCCAAAGCCAGATCGCGGGCGACCTTGGGATCGCGCAGCAGCCGGTCGATATGCGTGCCTTCGTCGAAGCTCTCGTCCGCGAGGAATTTGAGCTTTGCCGCGTATTTGAGGCGGATACGGGTCGCGACCTCACGCTGGAGATAGGCGGTATTGGTGCGCAGCGCCTTGAGCACTGCTTCCTCATCCTGCCCGAGAAGCGATTTTATGAACACGGTGGCGTGGCGCAGGTCGGGCGACATGCGCACTTCGGTGACGCTCACGACATGGCTGGCGAGCACATCGTCATGCACGTCGCCGCGCTGGAGGATGTCGGACAGGACATGACGCACCTGTTCACCGACGCGGAGCAGGCGGACGGACGGGCCTTCGGATGAAGCAACCATATGCAATCCTCGTCACCCCAGCGAAGGCTGGGGTCTCAGGCGACAGCGTGATGGGCACGAGACCCCAGCCTTCGCCGGGGTGACGCGTTTCCCTGTCACAGCGTGCGCTGGCGTTCCTCGACCTCGAACAGTTCGAGGGTGTCGCCGACCTTGATGTCGTTCGTGTCCTGAAGCACTGCGCCGCATTCCATGCCCGCACGGACTTCGGAGACGTCGTCCTTGAAGCGGCGGAGCGAGGCGATGTTGGTGCGCGACACGATGACATCGTCGCGGGTAAGGCGCGCGGCCAGCCCCTTGCGGATGATGCCGTCCATGACCAGCAGCCCTGCCGCCTTGTCCTTCTTGCCCGCCGGGAACACCTGGAGCACTTCGGCGCGGCCGACGATCGTTTCGATGCGCTCGGGCGCGAGCTGACCCGCCATTTCGCCACGAACCTCTTCGAGCAGGTCGTAGATGACGTCATAGTAGCGCAGCGAGATTTTTTCGCGCTCGGCGAGCTGGCGCGCCTTCGCATTGGGACGGACGTTGAAGCCGATCAGCGGCGCGCGGCTGGCGGCGGCCAGCGTGACGTCGCTTTCGGTGATCGCGCCGACGCCCGAATGGAGAATGCGCACCTTGATCTCGTCGGTCGAAATGCGGTTGAGCGAAGACACGATCGCTTCGACCGAACCCTGCACGTCGCCCTTCACCACAACGGGATATTCGATGACGGTCGTGTTGAGCGCCGAGAACATATGTTCGAAGCTGGTCGGCGCGGCGGTCGTGCGCTTCTTGGTCGCCTGTTCCTGACGGTAAGAGGCGACTTCGCGGGCGCGGGCTTCATTCTCGACGACGGTGAGCTGGTCGCCCGCCATCGGCACGCCGGACAGGCCCAGCACCTCGACCGGGGTCGAGGGACCGGCGGTCTTCACCTGCTGGCCCTTGTCGTTGATCATCGCGCGGACCTTGCCGCTTTCCGAACCGATGACGAAGGTGTCGCCGATCTTGAGCGTGCCCTTGCGGACGAGAACGGTGGCGACCGCGCCGCGGCCCTTGTCGAGCTGCGCCTCGACCACATTGCCTTCGGCGGGGCGGTCAGGATTGGCGGTCAATTCGAGCAGTTCGGCCTGCAGCAGGATCTTGTCGAGCAGTTCGTCGAGGCCGGTGCGCTTGAGCGCGGAGACTTCGACATCCTGCGTTTCGCCGCCCATATCCTCGACCACGATTTCATGTTCGAGCAGGCGTTCGCGCACCCGCTGCGGGTTGGCGTCGGGCTTGTCGACCTTGTTGATCGCCACGATCATCGGCACGCCGGCGGCCTTGGTGTGATTGATCGCCTCGATCGTCTGCGGCATCAGCCCGTCATCGGCCGCCACCACCAGGATGACGATATCGGTGACGTTCGCACCGCGCGCGCGCATTTCGGAAAAGGCTTCGTGGCCCGGCGTGTCGAGGAAGGTGACGAGATCGCCATTCTTCGTCTTGATCTGATAAGCGCCGATATGCTGCGTGATGCCGCCGCTTTCGCCCGACACCACATTGGTGCCGCGCAGCGCGTCGAGCAGCGAGGTCTTGCCGTGATCGACATGGCCCATGATCGTCACGACCGGCGGACGGGCCTTCAGCGTTTCGGGCGCGTCGACTTCGCCCTCCATGCCGATTTCGACGTCGGCATCGGACACGCGCTGGATGCGGTGGCCAAATTCCTCGACCAGCAGTTCGGCGGTGTCCTGATCAATCGGCTGATTGAGCGTGACGGCGGTGCCCATCTTGAAGAGAGCCTTCACCAGATCCGCGCCCTTTTCGGCCATACGGTTGGCGAGTTCCTGCACGGTGATGCTTTCGGGCACCACAACATCGCGGACCTGCTTCTCCCGCTGCTGGCTGCCGCCCGAATAATGGGCGCGGCGTTCCTTTTCGCGGGCGCGCTTGAGGGCAGCGAGGCTGCGCGCGCGGGCGCTGTCGTCATCCGCGAGGGCGCGGGTGACGGTGAGCTTGCCCGACTGGCGGCGATTGTCGTCGGCGCGCTTGGTGCGGTCCGGCTTGGCGGGTTCGGGGCGCTTGGCGGGCGTCACCGGCGTGAAACGGCGCGGCGGCGGAGCGGCCGAAACAGGCTGCGGCGTCGCGGCTTCGTCGCGGACCTCGGGCGCCGCCTCGGCCACAGGCGCGGCTGGCGTCTCGACCGGATCGGCGGAAGCAAGAGCAGGAGCAGGAGCAGCCTCGGGCGCGGCGGTTTCGGTGGAGAGGCGATTTTCCTCTGCCCGGCGCTTTTCTTCCTCGCTCGCGGCGGCGCGCGCGGCATCTTCGCGACGGCGCGCGTCTTCCAGCGCGGTCATGCGCGCTTCTTCCGCCTCGCGCAGCAGCTTGGCCTGCAGTTCCTGACGCGACATCAGGCTCTGCGGCGCGGGACGCGCGGGCGCGGCCGGCTGCGGCGCGCGCTGCTCCGGCGCAGGCGCTGCGGGGCGCTGCGCAGGCGTCGGATCGGGCTGGGGCGCAGTCGCGGGAGCAGCGCCGACGCTTTCGCCCGGCTTGCCCAGGACACGGCGCCGCTTCACCTCGACCACGACCGTATTCTTGCGGCCATGGCTGAACTGCTGCTGCACCTGACCGGATTCCACGGTCCGCTTGATGCCCAGCGGCTTGCGACCCAGAACCGGCTTGTCTTCCTTGCTGTCACTCATACGACTGAACTATACCCTTCACTTACGTCCGACCGGAAAGGCCCGTCGGCGCCTTATACAGATGCTTAGCCGCTGACGCCCGCCGCATCGGCGGAGCCATGCTCCGCCTGCGCAGGCGTTCCGGTAACGCAACCCAGATAGCTTTCCAAGCGGCCTATGGCCGCGCGCAGGCGTGAAGCAGCGCGCGAGTCGATCACCGCGATATGGACGACATTATCGCGCCCCATTGCCATAGATAGGGCATGCCGGTCCACAGGCAAGGTGATACCCGCCAAATCCGTGCCTTCCGCCTCCTGCCCGACGCGCAGCGCCTGATCGAGCTTGCGATTGCCGTCCGGGGCGGCATCGCTGGCGTGGAGCAGCAGGTGAACCTGCCCTTTTCGGCATGCGACGTCGATCTTTTCCGATCCCGTCAGAGCCATCGAAGCGCGCGCCTCCAGCCCCAGCCGGTCGAGCAGCGCGCGGCGCAGGCCATCCTCGATCAGTGCGGGCAGGTCGTCCGGGATGGCGAGGTCGTTCGTCTTGAACGCGCGGGCGAGCGCGCCCCGGAGCTTCCCCTTCGCCAGCGCGGTTTCGAGTTCGGCGCGGCTGACGCCGATCCACGCCCCCCGCCCCGGCGCCTTGGCGCGAATGTCGGGCAACACCTGCCCTTCCGGTCCCACTGCGAGCCGGATCAGCATTTCAGGATCGGCGCGGTCGCCGGTCAATATGCATTTGCGTTCGGTCATGCGCGCTCCTCCGTCCAGGCGGATAGCAAGGCAAGTCCGACGCTAGGGAGGGCGGCTATTCTCTCATCGGGGAGTGACCGCGGCATTGGCGTCCTCCCTTGGTTGCGCCGCCGAGGCGCGGTCGGCGAGCAGTTGCCCGCCGGCCGCGTAATTTTCGGTGGAGATTTCGGAGATCACGATCTGGACGGCAGCCGCTGGCTTTCCCAGCCGCTCCACGAGCGACCGGGTCACATCGGCAGCGATCGCGGCTTTCTGCTCGCGGGTGGCGCTGCCGGCCAGGCGGATGTCGACGAAGGGCATGAGCTGCTTACGCTTCCTCTTCGAACCAGTGGGCGCGGGCGGCCATGATGATTTCATTGCCCTGCTCGTCGCTGAGGCCATAGGCGGCAAGAATACCGCCCTTGTCCTCATTGCCGCTGTCATTCTTGCGACGGCGCTGATCGACGCGCTTCTTCTGCACCAGTTCGTCGGTGGCGAGATCGGCGAGGTCGTCGAGCGTCTTGATGCCCGCCTTGCCCAGAGTCACCAGCATGGCTTCGGTCAGATGCGGCATGTCGGCCAGCGCATCCTCGACGCCCAGCGCCTGACGCTCTTCGCGCGCAGCGGCTTCGCGGCGCTCCAGCGCTTCCTGCGCACGGCTCTGAAGCTCGGCAGCCAGTTCCTCGTCGAAGCCCTCGATCGAGGCGAGTTCGTCCACCTCGACATAGGCGACTTCTTCCAGTTCGCCAAAGCCTTCGGCCACCAGAAGCTGCGAAAGCGTCTCGTCCACGTCCAGTTCGTTCTGGAACAGTTCGGAACGGGCGACAAATTCCTTCTGGCGCTTCTCGCTCGCGTCGGCCTCGGTCATGATGTCGATGGCCTTGCCGGTGAGCTGGCTGGCGAGACGAACGTTCTGGCCGCGGCGGCCGATGGCGAGGCTGAGCTGATCGTCAGGGACGACGACTTCGATCCGCTCTTCTTCCTCGTCGATCACGACGCGGGCGACCTGAGCGGGCTGGAGCGCGTTGACGACGAAGGTCGCGGTATCCTCGCTCCAGGGAATGATGTCGATCTTCTCGCCCTGCATTTCCTGCACGACGGCCTGCACGCGGCTGCCCTTCATGCCGACGCACGCACCGACCGGGTCAATGCTGGAATCGCGGCTGATGACGCCGATCTTGGCGCGGCTGCCCGGATCGCGGGCGGCGGCCATGATGGTGATGACGCCGTCGTAGATTTCGGGGACTTCCTGCGCGAACAGCTTCTTCATGAATTCGGGATGCGCGCGGCTGAGGAAAATCTGCGGCCCGCGATTTTCGCGGCGCACGTTGAGCACGACTGAGCGGATACGATCTCCGACGCGGACCACTTCGCGCGGGATCTGCTGGTCGCGGCGGATAACGCCTTCGGCGCGGCCAAGGTTGACGACGACATGGCCGAATTCGACCGACTTGACGACGCCGGTGATGATCTCACCCACGCGATCCTTATATTCCTCAAACTGGCGCTCGCGCTCGGCATCGCGGACCTTCTGGAAGATCACCTGCTTGGCCGACTGGGCGTCGATACGGCCCAGGTCGATGGGGGGCAGCGGATCGACGATGAAGTCGCCGACGACGGCGTCCTTCTTGAGCTTGCTCGCCTGCTTGAGATCGACCTGCTTGAAATAGTCCTCGACCGTATCGACCACTTCGACGACGCGCCACAGGCGCAGGTCGCCGCTGTCGGGATCGAGCTTGGCGCGAATGTCGTTTTCCGCACCGTAGCGGGCGCGCGCGGCGCGCTGGATCGCATCCTCCATCGCCTCGATGACGATGGCCTTGTCGATCATCTTTTCGCTCGCCACCGAATTGGCGATGGCGATCAGTTCGGCCTTGTTGGCGGAAATGGCGTTGGCCATGTCGTTATGAACCCTTATTCTTCGGTTTCAAATTCATCCGCCCCATCGGAGGAGAGCGGCATCGTAGCAGAAATCAGCCGGTCGGTCAGCACCAGCTTGGCGTCATGGACCAGCGCGAAGGGGATGCGGACATCGCCCGCCTTGGCGTCGGTGAAAAGGATGTCCTCCCCCTCGATCCCGCCCAGCACGCCGCGAAAGCTCTTTCGCCCCTCGACCAGTTCGGTCGCGGCGATCTTCGCTTCATGCCCGGCCCACTCGCGATAGTCATGCAGGCGGGTCAGCGGACGGTCGATACCGGGCGAGCTGACTTCGAGGCGATAGGCTTCCTCGATCGGGTCGGCTTCGTCCAGCACGTCAGACAGGCGGCGCGAAATGGCGGCGCAGTCCTCGATGACGAGCTGCTTGGTCTTCGGGTCTTCGGCCATGATCTGAAGCGTGTGATCGTCGCCCGACCCAAACAGCTTGATGCGCACGAGGTCGAAGCCCAAAGCCTTCACTTCGGGTTCGATCAGTGCGGTCAGGTCGGCGATGTCCGCCATGCGGTCTCCAGATACGAAATATGTGCAGCTTCCCGCGCCGCGAGCGATCCGCCCGCGACCCCGACATGTTTGACGATGTAAGGAAGCAAGGGCGATATATGCGCGGCCCCGAATTTCTGCAACAATTTTAATCCTCGCTCATTTCTGTTGGGGCTAAGAGTCAAAGCCCGTTTCTTTCGGCCGGAAAAAGCACGGCCCTTCGACAGGCTCAGGGCGAACGGAGAATATATGATGAAGACGGCTTCCCTCGCCACCCTGCCCCTCATCCTCATCGCCTGTTCGGCCGAGAATGCGACGGGCCAGAATAGCGCCGCTTCCGCTGAAAAGCCGTTCAGGACATCGACCATCGCCGATTTCGATGCGCCGTGGGCGATGGCCTTCCTGCCCGATGGCCGCGCGCTGGTGACGGAAAAGGCGGGTGAGATGATCCTGTTCGATCCGAAGAACGGGACGAAGATTCCGGTGGCGGGCATCCCGGCGGTGGATAGCGCGGGACAAGGCGGGCTGATGGATGTGGTGCCCTCCCCCGGCTTCGCGCAGGACAAGGCCGTGTATTTCAGTTTCTCCGAGGCGCGCGATGGCGTGAAGGGGGTGGCGCTGGCGCGCGGCACCTTCAGTCAGGCGAGCGACGGGACGACGAAGCTGGACAAGGTGCAGGTCATCTTCCGCGCCACCCCCTATGTAGAGGGAAACGGCCATTATTCCGGGCGGATCGCTTTTTCGCCCGACGGCAAACATCTCTTCTTCACCAATGGAGAGCGGCAGAAGTTCGATCCGGCGCAAGACCCGAAGGCGACGCTGGGCAAGGTGCTTCGCCTGAACCTCGACGGCACGCCCGCAGCAGGCAATCCGCTGGCGGCGAAGGGATTTCATCCGGCCATCTGGTCCTATGGTCATCGCAACCTGCTGGGCATCGCGTTCGACAGGGACGGACGGCTGTGGGAGCAGGAAATGGGGCCGAAGGGCGGCGACGAGGTGAACCTTATCAAGCCGGGTCTCAACTATGGCTATCCGCTGGCGTCCAACGGCGACCATTATGACGGACGGGACATTCCCGATCACAGGCCGGGCGACGGATATGAAGCGCCCAAAGTCTGGTGGAATCCGGTCATCTCGCCGGGCGGCCTGCTTTATTATTCGGGCGATATGTTTCCCGAATGGAAGGATTCGCTCTTCATCGGCGGCCTGTCCAGCCAGAGCCTCGTCCAAGTGAAGCTGAACGGCGAGAGCGCGAGCAAGGCCGACCAGTGGGACATGGGCGCGCGCATCCGGGAAGTAGAACAGGGACCGGACGGCGCGCTCTGGCTGCTGGAGGACGGCGATCGGGGATCGCAGGGAAGATTGCTGAAGGTGACGCCGGCTTCGTAGAGGCCCGGCCTTCGCTTCGAGCGGGTCGGGAAAGGCTTCTCGACTTCGCTCGAAGCGAACGGCGGTGCGTCAGACCAGCCGGCTCTGTTTGACCGCCGCGCCGATGAAACTCGCGAAAAGCGGGTGCGGGTCGAAGGGTTTGGATTTCAGTTCCGGGTGGAACTGCACGCCCACGAACCAGGGATGGTCGGGGCGCTCCACGATTTCGGGCAGCGTGCCGTCCGGCGACATGCCCGAAAAGATGAGGCCGCCCTTTTCCAGCCGGTCGCGATAGCCCGCGTTGACCTCATAGCGGTGGCGGTGGCGTTCGCTGATGTCGCTGGTGCCGTAAATGCCCGCGACGACGCTGTTGCCGTCGAGCTTTGCGGGATAGGCGCCCAGACGCATCGTCCCGCCCAGATCGGTTTCGGCGGTGCGCTTCTGAAGCCCCTCGGCGCTCATCCATTCGGTGATGAGGCCAACGACAGGCTCAGACGTTTCGCCAAATTCGGTGGTCGAGGCTTCCGCAATGCCCGCCGTGTTCCGCGCGCCCTCGATACAGGCCATCTGCATGCCGAGGCAGATGCCGAAGAAGGGAACGTTGCGTTCGCGCGCGAAGCGGACCGAGGCGATCTTGCCCTCCGACCCGCGCACGCCGAAACCGCCGGGGACGAGGATGCCGTGCATCGGTTCAAGGCTGGCGGCGAGATCGTCGCCCTTCTCGAACAGTTCGGCGTCGATCCACTTGATGTTGACCTTCACCCGGTTGGCGAAACCGCCATGGGTCAGCGCTTCATAGAGCGACTTGTAGGCATCGAGGAGGCCCACATATTTGCCGACGACGCCGATCGTCACTTCGCCTTCGGGGTTCTGCTGCCGGTCCATGATGTCGGTCCAGCGGTCGAGCTTCGGCGCGGGGGCATCGGCGATGCCGAAGGCGCGCAGCACTTCCTCATCCAGCCCTTCGGCATGATATTGTTCGGGCACCGCGTAGATGCTCTTGGCGTCGAGCGCGGGGATCACGGCTTCGGGGCGGACATTGCAGAAGAGCGCGATTTTTCTGCGTTCCCCCTCCGGCAGCGGCTTTTCGCAGCGGCAGAGCAGGATGTCGGGCTGGATGCCCAGCGAAGTTAGTTCGCGCACGCTGTGCTGCGTGGGCTTGGTCTTCAGCTCGCCCGCCGCCGCGATATAGGGCACCAGAGTCACATGGACGAAGATCGACTGGCCGCGGTCGAGATCGTTATGGAGCTGGCGGATCGCCTCCATGAAGGGCAGCGATTCGATGTCGCCCACGGTGCCGCCAATTTCGCACAGGACGAAATCCAGATCCTCGGTATCGGCGGTAGCGAACGCCTTGATCTCGTCGGTGACGTGCGGGATCACCTGCACCGTCGCACCCAGATAGTCGCCGCGCCGTTCGCGCTGGATGATCGTCTGATAGACGCGGCCCTGCGTCACATTGTCGGACTGGCGCGCCGAAACGCCGGTGAAGCGCTCATAATGGCCAAGGTCGAGGTCCGTTTCAGCCCCGTCGTCGGTCACATAGACTTCGCCATGCTGGTAGGGCGACATCGTGCCCGGATCGACGTTCAGATAGGGGTCGAATTTCCGGATTCGCACACGGAAACCCCGCGCTTGCAGCAGTGCCGCAAGGGATGCGGCCATGAGGCCTTTGCCAAGCGAGGAGACCACGCCGCCGGTGATGAAAATATACCGCGTCATGGGAGGAGAGGCTTAGCCTTTCGGAACAACAAAGGGCAAGCGCGCGAATCCACGCGCGCTTAAAAAAAGATCGCCGAAACGATGGACGGTTTAGTTGGCGAGCGGAACCGCGCCGTTGGTCGCCGGAGCGGACGCCGCGTTGGTCGCAGCGCCTGCGAGCGGATCGGCATTGGCCGGAGCGGGCGCGCTCTGCGAGGCCGGAGCCTGCTTCACCAGCGAAGTGTCGATGTCAGCAGGCGCGTGACGGACCGACGCGATGACCGCCATAACAATCGAAAGCAGCACGAAAATGCTGGCGAGGATCGTCGTCGAGCGCGTCAGGAAATCCGCCGCGCCCCGCGCCGACATGAACCCCGAGGGGCTGCCGCCGACGCCCAGGCCGCCGCCTTCCGACTTCTGCATCAGGATGACGGTGACCAGCAGAGCCGCCACGATGGCCTGCACGACGAGGAGGAAAGTGAACATGCGACGATTTTCTGTCCGGTGATAAGGGCGTTGGCGCGCACATAGCGACGAAGGAGCGCGGGGGCAACCTGTGTGACCCCGCACCCCCAATCAATCGGTCAGGCGGCGGCCTTCATCCGCTGGTCCGCCGCTTCGATGATCGGCGCGAATTTCGCTGCGGACAGGCTTGCGCCGCCCACCAGCCCGCCATCGACATCGGCGAGCGCCATCAGGTCAGCTGCGTTGTCGCCGTTCATCGAGCCGCCGTAGAGAA
Organism: Sphingobium amiense; assembly: GCF_003967075.1. Taxonomy (NCBI): domain Bacteria; kingdom Pseudomonadati; phylum Pseudomonadota; class Alphaproteobacteria; order Sphingomonadales; family Sphingobiaceae; genus Sphingobium; species Sphingobium amiense. The sequence continues at coordinate 648,256 of NZ_AP018664.1, read as the reverse complement.
TGCGCACCTTCGCCGCTTCGTCAGCGCCGATGCGGCTGGCAAGCGCGGCGCGCAGGGCGGCGTGCATCGACGCGACCGCCTCCATCGTCGGGATGCGGCCGGTGCCGATCGCCCAGATGGGTTCATAGGCGACCGCCAGCCAGTCGGCCGCCGCGCCTTCGGGCAGCGAAGCGAGCAGTTGGTCCGACACGACCTCTTCCGCGCGGCCGGCGTCGCGCACTTCGATGGTTTCGCCCACGCACAGGATGACCTTCATGCCCACGCGATGCGCGGCGGCGGATTTCGCTGCGATGTCCTCATTGGTCTCGCCCCGTGCTTCGCGCCGTTCGCTATGGCCGGTAATGACCCAGCTCGCGCCTGCCTCACACAGCATTTCCGCCGAAAGCGAGCCGGTATAGGCGCCGCTGATGTCCATATGGCAGTTCTGCGCGCCGATGAAGGCCGCGCCGCGCCGCTCCGAACCCGCCATGATGAGAGTCGCGGGAAGGCAGAGGCCAACTTCCACCGCCGGGTGCGCCGCCGCAACCCGACCGATCGCTTCCAGTTCATCGAGATGCGCGCGCATCCCGTTCATCTTCCAGTTGCCGACAACCAGCTTGCGCCTGCCCATCGCCTGATTTCCTCTTGTTGCTGCACATCGCCCCTTTCCCGCCGCCGCCACGGCGAGTCTGCGCTCGCATCCATGGCGTCTCCCCGGCTGCCAGGGGCTTGCCAATGCCGATGAACGGCGCTCACGCATTTGTCCAGAGCAAGCCTTGCCGCCGGGCGCTTCCGCGCCTAAAGCGTCGGCCAGTTTGCCGCATATTCCGGATCTTCCATGCTGTCAGTCTTCCGCCGCTTCATCCATTCCAAGTTCGGCGCGCTTTTCGCCATCCTGTTTCTGGGCGTCATTGCCGCCGCCTTCATTCTGGGCGATGTGACGAGCGGCAAGTTCGGCAGCGGCTCGATGCTGGGCGGCGGCACCGCGGCGAAGGCGAAGGGTTACAGCCTCTCCGACGCGGAGCTTCAGGATCGGGTGCAGCGCGTGTTCGAAAATGCGCGGCGGTCGAACCCCGGCCTTCAGATTGGCGATTTCCTGGCGCAGGGCGGCGCTGCGCAGGTCTATGACCAACTGGTCGCGGCGCTGACGCTGAAGGCCTTTGCCGACCGGCAGGACGTGCATATTTCCAAACGGCTGGTCGATGCGCAGATTGCGCAAATTCCGGCCTTTCAGGATGCGGCGGGCAATTTCAGCCAGGACGCGTTCCGCGCGCTGCTGACGCGCGAGCGGCTGACCGAGCAGGCGCTGCGCGACGATATCAGCCGCGAAATCCTGCAGCGCCATCTGCTCGCGCCTGTCGGCCTCGGCGTCAGGCTGACCGACAGCCAGGTGCTGCCCTATGCGTCGCTCCTGCTCGAAGCACGGCAGGGCACGGTCGCGGCGATCCCGACCATCGCCTTCCTTGACGAAAAGAACCCGACCGACGCGCAGCTTGCCGACTATTACAAAAAGAACAGCGCGCGCTTCACCATCCCCGAACAGCGGCGCATCCGCTATGCCGTGATCGACGCCGAGCGTTTTGCGCAGGCGGCGCAGCCGACCGACGGGGAAATTGCAGGTTACTACACCCAGAACAGGTCCGCTTACGCCGCGAAGCAGAGCCGCAGCGTGGAGCAACTGGTGCTGCCGACCGAAGCCGCGGCCAAGGCGGTCGCGGCGCAGGTGAAGGCTGGCAAGACGCTTGCGGCAGCGGCTCAGGGCGCTGGCCTTGCCGCATCGACGCTGGCCGATCAGAGCCGCGAGGGGCTGACCGCTTCGGCGGGCAAGGCGGCGACCGATGCGGCATGGATGGCGAAGCAGGGCGATCTGGTCGGCCCGATCCGCGCGCCGCTCGGCTGGCTGCTGCTGCGCGTGACGGCGGTCAAGGAAACCCCCGCCCGTCCGCTCGCCACGGTGCGCGAGGAGATTGTGACGACGCTGCGCGCGCAGAAGGAAAAGCAGCTCCTCACCGACTTCACCGGCAAGATCGAGGACGCCATCGCCGATGGCGGCACGTTCGAAGAGGTGGTGAAGGACAACGGCCTGAAGCTGGAGACCAGCCCGCCTGTCCTCTCGACCGGCAAGCAGGTCAAGGATGCGGCCTTCACCGCCGGGCCAGATCTCCAGCCGCTGATCGCTCCCGTGTTCCAGATGGGCGCGGACGATGACGCGCAACTGATCCCGATCACGCCAGACAAGCGCTATGCGCTGGCGGCGCCGGGCGACATCATCGCCGCCGCGCCTCCCCCGCTGGCGGAAGTGAAGCAACTGGTGCTCGCGCAATATAAACTCAACGCAGGGAACCTGAAGGCCAAGGCGATGGCCGAGCAGATCCAGGCGAAGGTGGCCAAGGGCGCGAAGCTGGCCGATGCCATCGCGCAGGCGGGCGTCAGGCTGCCTGCGCCGCAGACGCTGGGTGGCCGCCGCGCCGACATCATGCGCGGGCAGCAGCGCCCGCCCGCCGAAGTCGCCATCCTCTTTTCGATGGCCGCCAACACCGTGAAGACCCTGCCCATCGGTCAGGACCGCGGCTATTTCGTGGTGCAGCTCAACAGGATCGAGCGCGGCGACGCCAAGGGGCAGCCCGAATTGCTCAATCAGGTCCGCACACAGCTTGGCGACGTGGTGGGTCAGGAATATGGCCAGCAGTTCGAACGCGCCATTGAAAAGGAACTGGGCGTCACCCGCAACGCGAACGCGCTGACGAAGGTGCAGCAGGCTTTGTCCGCCACCAATAGCGGCCAGTAAGATGGCGGCGACGGGGGCGACAGACGGCGTCGAAAGCGCCCGCGCGGCACTGTCGCGGGGCGAATCCGCGCTGGTGTGGCGGCGGCAGATCGCCGACACCGACACCCCCATTTCGGCAGCGCTCAAACTGTTCGTTCCAGACCGGGGCGACTATCTGCTGGAGTCGGTGGAGGGCGGCGCGGTGCGCGGGCGATACAGCCTGATCGGCCTCGCCCCCGATCTCGTTTTTCGCGCGCAGGGCAACGCGGCGGAAATCAACCGCCAGTGGGCGACCGACCGCGACGCCTTCTCCCCCGAACAGGGCGGCGCACTCGCAGCGCTGCGCGCGCTGGTGGCGGAATGCCGGGCGGCGATGGACCCGCAGCTTCCCGCAGCGCTCGCCTGCCTCGTCGGCTATTTCGGCTATGAGACGGTCGGGCTGGTCGAAAAGCTCCCCCGCCCCGCCCCCAATCCCATCGGCGTGCCGGACATGCTGTTCGTGCGGCCGACCGTCATCCTGATCTTCGACCGGCTGGCGGATCAGCTCTATCTCGTATCGCCGATCTGGAAAGGCAGCTTTGCCGATGCCGACAGGGCAATCGACGCGGCGCTGGAGCGGATCGACGCGACGGCGGCGAAGCTGGCCGCGCCCCTCCCCGCCGTCGCGGCGCCCGCTGAGATCGCCGATGTCGATGTGGAGCCCGTGCTTGCGCCGGGCCGCTACGCGCAGATGGTGGACCGCGCGAAGGACTATATCGTGGCGGGCGACGTGTTTCAGGTGGTGCTGGCGCAGCGTTTCACCAGCCCCTTCACCTTGCCGCCCATTGCGCTCTACCGCGCTTTGCGGCGGATCAACCCGTCGCCTTTCCTCTATTATCTCGACCTGCCGGGCTTCGCGCTGATCGGATCGAGTCCCGAAATCCTTGTGCGGGCGCGCGATGGGGAAGTCACGATCCGGCCCATCGCAGGCACGCGCCCGCGCGGAAAAACCGCTGTGGAGGACGCCGCCAATCGCGAAAGCCTGCTGGCCGATGCCAAAGAAAGGGCAGAGCATCTGATGCTGCTCGACCTTGGGCGCAACGATGTCGGCCGTGTCGCGGCGGCGGGGTCGGTGACGGTGACGGAAAGCTATTCGGTCGAATTCTACAGCCATGTCATGCACATCGTGTCGAACGTGGTCGGGCGGCTGGCGGAGGATAAAGACGCCATCGACGCCCTGTTCGCGGGCTTCCCGGCGGGGACAGTGTCGGGCGCGCCCAAGGTCCGCGCCTGTGAGATCATCGCCGAACTGGAACCGGAAACGCGCGGAGCCTATGCGGGCGGAGTCGGCTATTTCGGGCCGGACGGCAACATGGACAGTTGCATCGTCCTGCGCACCGCCGTCCTCAAGGACGGCGTGATGCATGTGCAGGCGGGGGCCGGCATCGTCGCCGATTCCACTGCGGAATATGAACAGCGCGAGTGCGAGGCGAAAAGCGGCGCGCTGCTGGCCGCAGCGCGGGAAGCTGTTGCCGTCGCGCGGCAGGCGGGTTTCGGCCAGTAAGGCTTCAGCGGCAGGCGCGCCAGCCGGTCGCGCCGCGTTCCGCCTGATCGAGGTGGAAATGGTCGCGGTGCGCGGCGTTGTAATCCGGGGACAGCACCGTCGAGAAGAGATCGCAGGCGCCGTCGCGCACTTCGCGAAGGAAAGCGGCGTCTTTCCCCTGCCCTTTCCAGTCTGACACGATGCTGATCCTTCGCCCGTCCCGCAGGACGAAGGCCGCGATGTCGATGGCGTCGGCGGTGGCATGTTCGCTGAAATCGCCCTGACTCCGGCCATAGAGGCGGCGGCAGCTATAGCTGCCGAAATGGCGGATGCCGCGAACCGGCTGACCGTAGAAGCGCTGGGCTGCGGGCTGGACCACGTGCCATTCCCAGAGTTTTAGCGCGGCGGCGACCGGGCAGGACGGTGCGACCGAGGCTGGCGACAGGGCGATGGCGTCCCGGTCGCTGCGCAGACGGACGGCGTCGGAATATCGGCACTGGCCCGATCCGCCGGGATGGAGGGCAACATGGTCGACGCCCGCGCTGTCGAGGAGCGCCTTGCACGAGGCTGGCTGCTGCGTCAGCGCGGCGAGCTTTCGCCCGGTGAACAAGCCGACGGGCTGGGACAGATCGAGCGGCGTCCAGGGCAGATCCTGCGGCCGCTGCCGTAGCCACCCAAAGGCCAGCAATAGCAGGAAGAGGATGACGGCGAGGATCAGGATACGGCGGACGATCAGGTGCAGGCGGCGCATCGCCTAAGCACGCTGGACCTGCGCCATTGGTTCCGCGGTGACAGGATAGCCGAGATGATCGGGGATACATAAATGCACGACCCCGTCCCGCTCCTCGCGCCACGGACGGATTTTCTCGACCGGGAAAGCGGCGGCATGGTCGACCGCCTGCGCGAAGGAGGAAAATAGCGCCAGCCGCTCCAGATTGCGGCGCGTAGGGTAGATGATCCGCCCCTCTCCCCGGTCGCACTGGTCGATAACCTCGCTGGCGGCGGCCCATAGCAGCCGGACATTCTCGGTCGTGTCGACGCTGGCCACCTGCCCCAACGGCGCGCACGCGAGGTAGAAACGGGCATCGAAGACCCGCCTCGCCTCGTCGAACGGCGCGGGGTGCCACCGGGCGAAGGGCGTCAGCGCCGCCAGGTCGAGCTTGAGGTCGTGCCGGGCCAGAAGCCCCGAAAATAGCTTTCCGTCATGCAGCCCGTCGCGCAGCCGAAGAACCGTTGCGGCATCAGCCCCCTCAATCCCGACGCCCAGCCCCGCTTCCTCGACGGTTTCGCGGATGGCGGCGACGCGCGCGGCGGCGTCCTCCGCGTCGATGCCGTCATGAAAACGCGATGCCAGCACAGCATCATCCTCATCGACAGCACCGCCGGGGAACACGAGAGCGCTCGGCGCGAACGCCATCGACGCGGCGCGTTCCACCATCAGCAGATCGGGCGGCGCCCCGGCGCGATCGCGCAGGATCACGAGAGTCGCCGCCGGCCGGCCCGGCGCATCTTCCTTCTGAGCAGCCATGCAGGTGCGTGTAAGGAAAGTCCGCCGCGGTGAACAGCCTTGCGCAAAACATTGCGCAGCGCGGGAACCATCCGGCGCAGCAGCGCGTTCGTGCGCGCAAACGCACGATCGGCTTATCTTTTCGAAAAGGGGGTTTGGGTCGGATCGCGATCATCCGGTCGCGCCGACCCCTGTTGACATGAACAATATCGAAAACGGCAGCAGCGCGCGTCTCACTCCCTGGATTTATGGCGGCCTGACCGTGATGGTCGCCCTGCCCTTCGCCGCCGATCTGGTCTTTCCCCTCGGCACGGCAGTATGGGCGGCATATCTGCTGCCGGTCGTCCTCGCCTTCACCGCTCCGCACAGGGCTGCGCCGCTGGCCACGGCGGCGGCGGCAACGCTGCTGACCGTCGTCGGATTTTTTCTGGCGCCTGTCGGCGTCGATCCGTCGCTGGCGATCGCGAACCGGACGCTGGCGACCGTCATCTTCTGGATATTGGCCGCCATCGGCTTTCTTTTCATCCGCAATCGTCAGGCCATCGCCCATGCCGAATGGCTGCGGAACGGGCAGGTCGGGCTGGCGCGCGCGGTGGGGGGAGAGCAGCCGCTGGACCGGCTCGCGGGCAGCGCCCTGACCTTCCTTGCGGACTATCTGGATGCACAGGCCGGTGCGCTCTACATCGCCAATGGCGAGGGCTTTCGCCGTCACGCGACCTATGCGGTGCCGGCGGACGCCAATCTGCCCGAGCGATTCGACGTGGGCGAAGGTCTGCTGGGACAGGCCGCCAGCGACCGGCGCAGCTTCCTGATCGACGATGTGCCGGACGGGTATCTGTCCTACGGATCGGCTCTGGGGGCTGCAAAGCCGGACACTCTCCTGATCGCCACGACCGAGGCGGACGGCACCGTCAACGCCGTCATCGAACTGGGCCTGCGCAGGCGGATCGGGCCGGACGCGCGCGCTTTGCTGGCGCAGGTGGGCGCGCAACTCGGGGTCGCGATCCGGTCTGGCAAATATCGCGCGCGGCTGCGCGAACTGCTGGAGGAAACGCAGCAGCAGGCGGAGGAATTGCAGGCGCAGAGCGAGGAATTGCGCGCCAATAACGAGGAACTGGAACAGCAGAGCCGCCAGCTTCAGGAAGCCGCCGCCCGGCTGGAAGCGCAGCAGGCGGAGCTGGAACAGACCAACGTCCAACTGGAAGAACAGACGAGACAACTGGAAATCCAGCGCGACGACCTGTCGCGCACTCAGGGATCGCTGAAGGCGCAGGCGAACGAACTGGAACAGGCCAGCCGATACAAGTCAGAATTCCTCGCCAATATGAGCCACGAACTGCGCACCCCGCTCAATTCGCTGCTCATCATGGCGCGGCTGCTCGCCGAAAATCGTGCGGGCAATCTCAGCGGGGAACAGGTGCGCTTTGCCGAGACGATCGAATCGTCGGGTAACGACCTGCTGACGCTCATCAACGACATTCTCGACATTTCGAAGATCGAGGCAGGAAAGCTGGAGTTGCAGCCGCGCCGGATGCGGATCGCGGCCCTCACCGGCAAGCTGGCCGACGTGTTCGGACCAGCCGCAAAGGCGAAAGGGCTGGCGCTGACTATCGACGCGGAGGCCGATGCCCCCGAGGAGATCGAAAGCGATCCCCAGCGGATCGAACAGGTGCTCAAGAATTTCCTGTCGAACGCCGTTAAATTCACCGAGGCGGGCTCCGTCACGCTCGCCATTGCCCGGCAGACGGACGGGCGGGTCGCCTTCACGGTGAAGGATACCGGCGTCGGCATCCCGGCCGAACAGCAGCAGGTGATTTTCGAGGCGTTCCGGCAGGCCGACGGGACGATCAGCCGCAAATATGGCGGCACGGGCCTTGGCCTTTCCATCTGCCGCGAACTTGCCCGCCTGCTGGGCGGCGAAGTAACGGTCGAGAGCGTGCCGGGCGAAGGAAGCGCCTTCTCGCTCGTCCTCCCCGAAATCTTTCAGCCCGACATGGTTAAGGCGGCAGCGCCGGTTGCGACTTCTGCCCCCCTTCGCGCGCCGCCGTCCAACCCCAAGCCGGGCCGTCCGCGTTCGAGCGCTCGGGCGCAGGACGACCGCGAGCATCTGTCGGGCGATTCCCGCGTCATCCTGATCGTGGAGGACGATCCCGTCTTCGCCCGCATCCTCTGCGATGTTGCGCATGAGCTGAATTTCCAGTGCCTGATCGCGGGGACGGCCGACGAAGGCGCGCTGATGGCGCGGCAATATGTGCCGAGCGCCGTCATCCTCGACATGAACCTGCCCGATCATACCGGCCTGTCGGTGCTGGACCGGATCAAGCGCGACGTGCGCACGCGTCACATTCCGGTGCATGTGGTGTCGGTGGACGACGACAGTCAGGCCGCGCTGTCGAGCGGCGCGATCGGCTATCTCTTCAAGCCGGTGAAGCGCGAGGCGCTGATCGACATGCTGGAGGGGCTGGAAGCGCGCATGGCGCAGCGCGTCCGCCGCGTGCTGGTGGTGGAGGACGACGCGCAACAGGCTGAGAGCGTGAAGCTGCTGCTCGGATCGCGCGATGTGGAGACCGTCGAAGCGCATAGCGCGGCGCAGTGTGTCGAAATGCTGGCGCAGGAAACCTTCGACTGCATGGTGCTCGACCTCAACCTGCCGGACGCGTCAGGTCTCGATCTGCTGGATCGGCTGTCGGGCGACGAAGCGGTCGGCTTTCCGCCGGTCATCGTCTATACCGGCCGCGATCTGGAGCCGGACGAGGAAATGCGGCTGCGGCGCTATTCCAAGTCGATCATCGTCAAGGGCGCCAAAAGCCCCGAGCGTCTGCTCGATGAAGTCACTCTGTTCCTGCATCAGGTCGTGTCGGACCTGCCCGAGCCGCAACAGGCACTGATCGCCCGGTCGCTGAACCGCGACGCGGCGCTCGACGGACGCAATATCCTCGTCGTCGAGGACGACATCCGCAACGTCTATGCGCTGACCGCCATCTTCGAACCGCACGGCGCCAATGTCCGCATCGCGCGCAACGGGCGGGAAGCGTTGCAGGCGCTCGACGAGTCCGCGCGCGGGCTGGCGGAGCCGGTCGATCTTGTCCTCATGGACGTGATGATGCCGGAAATGGACGGCCTCACGGCCACGCGAGAGATTCGCGCAAGAGACTGGGGGCGGACACTGCCCATCATCACACTGACGGCAAAGGCGATGGCGCGCGACCAGCAGGAATGCCTCGACGCCGGGGCCAATGATTATCTGGCCAAGCCGCTAGACGTGGACAAGCTGCTCAGCCTCACCCGTGTGTGGATGCCGCGATGAACGAGGAGCATTTCGCGCCGCACGAGGATCTGGAACTCGACCTTCTGCTCGAAGCGCTGTTTCGCCACTATCATTATGATTTTCGTGGCTATTCGCGTGGATCACTGCATCGCCGCCTCGCGCGCGCGCAGCAGAGGCACGGGTGCGAGAGCCTGTCGCAGCTTCAGCATCTGGCGCTGCGCGATCAGGCGGTGTTCGCCGACCTTATGGGCTTCCTCACAATCCAGGTGAGTGAGATGTTCCGAGACCCCGCCTATTTCCGCGCCCTTCGCGAACAGGTGATCCCGCACCTCAAGACCTATCCGTCGCTCAAGGTCTGGATCGCCGGATGCGCCAATGGCGAGGAATTTTACTCGCTCGCCATCCTGTTTCGCGAGGAAGGACTGGAGGATCGCACGATTTTCTATTGCACGGACATCAGCCCGGCGGCCCTGCAAAAGGCGGAGGCGGGCATTTACGGCCTCGACCGGATCGCGCAGTTCAGCGAGAATCACCGGCTGGCGGGAGGGCGCGCTTCGCTGTCCGACTATTATACGGCGGCCTATGGCGCGGCGGTCTTCGACAAGAGCCTGCGCCGCCGTGCCGTCTTCGCCGAACATAATCTGGCGAGCGATTCGGTATTCGCGGAGGCGCAGCTCATTTCCAGCCGGAACGTCCTCATCTATTTCGACCGCGCGCTACAGGACCGGGCGCTGGGGCTGTTCGGCGAATCGCTGGTGCGCGGCGGTTTCCTCGGCCTCGGTTCCAAGGAAACACTCCGCTTTTCGCGCTATTCCGACGCCTTTGCCGACTTCGACGATCATGAGAAAATCTACCGACGCAATCTGGTGGACCTGAAAGGCCTCGACCATGCTGCCTGAAAAAACAAAGATCCTGGCCGTCGACGATATCGAAGACAATCTGACGGCGCTCGAAGCCCTTCTGAGCGGTGAGGGCATCGAACTGGTCAAGGCTCGGTCGGGGGCGCAGGCGCTCGAAATGCTGCTGGTGGAGGATGTCGCGCTCGCGCTGCTGGACGTGCAGATGCCGGGCATGGACGGGTTCGAACTCGCCGAACTGATGCGCGGCACGGAGCGGACGCGGCGCGTGCCGATCATCTTCCTGACTGCCGTGGGCCGCGACGAACAGCGGCGCTTTCGCGGCTATGAGAGCGGCGCCATCGACTATCTGGTCAAGCCCGTCGATCCCGACATCGTGCGCGCCAAGGTCGCTCTGTTCGTGGAGCTTTTCCGGCAACGGCAGGAACTGGCGCGCGAGCGCGACCAGCACGCCGCTGCCCTCGCCCGCAATCAGGCGCATACCGACAACAGCCCGCTCGCCATCGTGGAGTTCGACGCGGGGCAGCATATCGTCTCATGGTCCGCCGGGGCCGAGCGCATGTTCGGCTGGCGCGCGAGCGAGGTCGCAGGTTTCCGCGCGCTGGAACTGGACTGGCTGGACCCGGAAGATGCCGCTGCGTTCGGCGCGCTGATCGGCGAGATGATCGCCGGTCGCCAGTTGCGCGCGATGCAGCCGCTGCGGATGCGCACATCGGTCGGCGTCACCATCGACTGCGAATGCTATTGTTCGGCGCTGCTCGACGGACGGGGGCGCCTGCTGTCGGTGAATGTCCAGATCCTCGATGTGACAGAACGCAAGCGGGCCGAAGACACGCAGCGCCTGCTGATCGGCGAACTCAATCACCGTGTGAAGAACACGCTGGCGTCGGTTCAGGCGATCGCGGTCCAGACCCTGCGCCATTCGTCGGGGCCATCCGATTTCGCGCCGACCTTCACCGGGCGCATCCACGCCCTTGCGCGCGCGCATTCCCTGCTCAGCAGCACGACCTGGCAGGGCGCGAGCCTGCGCGAACTGATCGAGGGGCAGTTGGACATCGGCACGGTCAACCCGACCCAGTTGCTGATGGACGGGCCGGAACTGGAGCTTGCCCCCGAACTCGCGCTGCACGTCGCGCTGATCCTGCACGAACTGGTGACGAACGCGCATAAATATGGCGCACTGTCCACCGCGACCGGGTCCGTGTCGCTGGTCTGGGGGATCGACGCGGACCAGTTGCAGATCGTCTGGCGCGAACAGGGCGGACCGCCGGTCCTCCCGGCGACGCGGAAAGGCTTCGGGACCGCACTGATCGAGCGCAGCCTCAAGGCGGAGGGCGGCAGCGCGCGGGTCGATCATGCACAGGACGGTATCGTCTGGACGCTCACCCTGCCCCATTCGCCCCGCATCAGCCGCGTGACGCCGCCCCGCCCGAAGGAGGAGCCGCTGCTGGTCGAGATCATCGACAGCGACCGGCAACTGGCCGGGCGGTCCGTGCTGATTATCGAGGACGAGCCTCTGGTCGCGATGGAGATCGCCGACCTGCTGGAGGAACGCGGCGCGCGCGTAAGCGGCATCGCCGCGTCGCAGATGGAGGCGCTGGCGGCGATCGCCGATGGCGGCATCGACGCGGCCCTGCTTGACGGCAATCTTCAGGGGCGCAGCGTGGAGACGGTTGCAGCGGCGCTGGCTGAAGCGGCGATCCCCTTCGCCTTCGTCACTGGCTATGGCCGCGAAAATCTGCCCGACGGCTTTGAGCGGCACATGATCCTGACAAAGCCCTTCAGCCGCGACGCCCTGTTGCGATGCGCTGCCATGCTGTTTGCCGGACATCCCACCGATGTGCCGGCGGGAATCATCGACGTGGCGGTTTTGCCGGGCAGCGGCGCGGCCTGACACATCGGGCGGTTGCCACTTCCCCCTAGCGCTGCAATAGAAAGATCGGGTGTCACGCCGGTTTGAGCGGGGCAGGTTTTTCAGTCGCCGGTCGGGCCGCCGGTGCCGCCTCTTTGCCGGAGACGAACATCATGGTCGCTCGCCTGCGCTTTTCCAGCGCCCTTCGCCAGTTCCTGCAGGGCCAGTCTTCGTCCGGCCTGATGCTGATGGGAGCCGCGGCTCTTGCACTCCTGATCGCCAATTCTCCGCTGGGGAAGGGATATGAGGCGCTGCTCCACGCGAAAGCCGGGCCGCTGTCGGTCGAACACTGGATCAATGACGGGCTGATGGCCCTGTTCTTCCTGCTCGTCGGGCTGGAGATCAAGCGGGAGACGATAGACGGGCAATTGGCGACATGGCCGCGTCGGGTTCTGCCCGGCATCGCCGCGCTGGGCGGGATGCTGGTTCCCGCGCTGGTCTACAGCCTGTTCAATTCGGGCGCGACGCTGCGCGGCTGGGCAATTCCGGCGGCGACCGACATCGCCTTCGCCCTTGCGGTGCTGTCCCTGCTCGGAGACCGCGTGCCGGTGTCGCTCAAGATTTTCCTGACCGCGCTGGCAATCATCGACGATCTCGGCGCAATCGTCATCATCGCGATTTTCTACACCGCGGGCGTATCGCTGCCCGATCTCGCAGCGGCTGGCGTCACCCTCGCGATTTTGATCGCGCTGAACCGGATGAAGGTGCGTCGCCTGATGCCCTATCTGCTGCTGGGCCTGCTGCTGTGGTTCTTGGTGCTGCGGTCGGGTATCCACGCCACCCTGGCGGGCGTGCTGCTGGCATTCACCATTCCGATCGGAGAAAGTGAGGCCGGTGACGACAGCCCCCTCCATCGTCTGGAACATTGGCTGCACGTCCCGGTTGGTTTTCTCGTCGTGCCGATCTTCGGCCTTGCGAATGCGGGTGTGTCGCTCATCGGCCTGCCTGCCGAAGCGCTGGTGGCGCCGGTGACATTGGGCGCGGCGCTTGGCCTCCTCGTCGGCAAGCTTGTGGGGGTGTTCGGCTTCACCATGCTGGCGGTCCGGCTGCGGCTCGCCGACATGCCCGCTCATGCGACCGGAGCGCAGACGGCGGGAACGGCGCTGCTGTGCGGGATAGGCTTTACCATGAGCCTGTTCATAACGCTGCTGGCTTTCCCCGACGCGCCGCTGCTTCAGGCAGAGGCGAAGATCGGCATCCTCGCCGGATCGCTGCTCGCCGGACTGCTCGGCGCCGCCGTCCTGCGGCTGGCGAAGAGCGAGTGTCCGCCCAGACCGGTGGCGGCAGGACACTGAAATCCTGCCATTATCGTCAGATGCAGGGAAATGGTGGAGCCGAGGGGGATCGTATCCCCCAAATTTACGGCTCGGAAATCGATCATTTTTCTTCCAATAAGCCAGTGATTTCGCTATGTTTTTATCCCGCAGCATGCACATGACGTTTCCGCTATCGACCGCCAACGCTCGCCCATGATCGCCTACTTCTGGCGCCATTTTTAGGGCAATTTTTAGGGCGGGAATTCGGGCCGGAAGTGCAGGGACCGAAGGAGGAACACGGATGGCGAAAGCGATCCACAAACTGACCGCGAAGAAGATTGAATCCTTGAAGAAGCCCGGATGGCATAGCGACGGCGGCGGGCTGTATTTGCGCGTTCGGCCAGACGGCTCGAAGCGCTGGATCTATCTTTGGATGCGCGAGGGGAAGCGTCGTGAAATGTTCCTCGGGAGGAATCCCGAGTACACGATCGAACAGATCAGAGAGATGGCCGCCACTGCGCGGGAGCTGATTGCAAGAGGGAATGATCCTCTTGCGCTTCGAAAGACTGCCGCGATTGAAGCGAGGGAGGCACAAGAAGCCGTGGCGGCGGCCGAGGCCGAGGGCACCGACGTGACGCCCACGTTCGGCACTTTCGCCGAAGAATATATCTCGACCCATGAGGAAGGCTGGAAGAACGAGAAGCACCGATGGCAGTGGCGGAATTCGATCACGAACCATTGCAAGCTTATCGTCGAGAAGCCTGTGAACGAGGTCACGACGGACGATGTGCTCGACGTGCTTCGGCCGATTTGGACAACGATTCCGGATACGGCCGGACGAGTTCGCGGCCGCATCGAAACCATCCTTGATGCCGCCAAGGCAGGCAATCACATCGAGAGCCCCTGGGAGAATCCGGCACGTTGGAAAGGCAATCTGATCCACCGTCTTCCGAAGCGGAAGAAGCTGAGCACTGGCCACTACACCGCGATCGCTTACGAGGAGATGCCAGATTTCTTCAAGGCCTGTTGATTGCTGCTGAGAAGTGACCCGGGGTTTTCATCGAGAAGTGACCCACCTTGCGATTATGTTTCGGATGTCAGGGGTGGGTCAAGATGGGGTTTTCTCCTTCCGGGTTTTGGGCTGCTGAGCGGAGCTGTTCTTGAACCTGAAGCTGTCGTTGCCGGTCTCGAGGATGTGGCAGTGATGGGTGAGCCGATCGAGGAGCGCGGTGGTCATCTTGGCATCTCCGAACACGGTGGCCCATTCGCTGAAGCTGAGGTTGGTGGTGATGATGACGCTGGTGCGCTCGTAAAGCTTGCTCAGCAGATGGAACAGCAGGGCGCCGCCTGAGGCGCTGAACGGCAGATAACCAAGCTCGTCGAGGATCACGAGATCGGAGTGGGCAAGCCTTCCGGCGATCTGCCCTGCCTTGCCCTGCGCCTTCTCCTGTTCCAGCGCGTTGACCAGCTCGACCGTGGAGAAGAACCGCACGCGCTTGCGATGATGCTCGATGGCCTGGACGCCTAGGGCGGTGGCGATGTGGGTCTTGCCGGTTCCGGGTCCGCCGACCAGCACGATATTGTCGGCCACGTCCATAAACTCGCAGCGGTGAAGCTGGCGGACCAGCGCCTCGTTGACCTCGCTGCTGGCAAAGTCGAAGCTCGCCAGATCGCGATAGGCCGGGAACCGTGCGATCTTGAGCTGATAGGATACCGACCGCACTTCCCGTTCGGCAGTCTCCGCCTTCAAAAGCTGGGACAGGATCGGGACGGCCGCGTCGAACGCGGGCGCGCCTTGCTCCATGAGATCGGTGACGGCCTGCGCCATGCCATGCATCTTGAGGCTGCGCAGCATGACGATGATGGCGCCGCTGGCGGGATCATGACGCATGGCGGTTCTCCCCGCGCAGCGCATCATAGCGTTCCACATTGGCAAGGGGCTCGCTGACCAGCCTCAGCGCCTGGGGCGCCGTGATCGGCGGTGTCGTCAGCGGCTTGCCGTCGATCAGCCGGTGCAGCAAGTTGAGGATATGGGTTTTGGTCGGAACACCGGACTCCAGCGCCATGGTAACCGCGCGCAGTACGACCTGCTCGTCATGATGCAGCACCAGGGCAAGGATCTCGACCATCTCTCTGTCGCCGCCGGGAGCGCGCAACAGATGGCGCTGTAACCGCTGGAAGGCATCGGGCATCTCTAGGAACGGCGCGCCATTGCGCAGGGCGCCAGGCTTGCGCTGGACCACTGCCAGATAATGGCGCCAGTCATAAACAGTGCGTCCTGGCCCATCATGGGATCGTTCGATGATGCGCTGGTGTTCGCACAGCAACTGCCCCTCGGCCACCACGAGGAAGCGGTCGGGATAGAGCCGCACGCTGACAGGGCGGTTGGCAAAGGATGCCGGCACGCTGTAGCGGTTGCGCTCCAGATGGACGAGGCAGGTCGGTGAGACCCGCTTGCCATATTCGACAAAGCCGTCGAACGGCCTGCCCATCGGCATCAGGCTTGCCACCTCCTCGGCCCAGGCATCAGCGACAGAGCCCGGTTCGATCCCGTGCGGGATATCCTGCCACAGCGCCTTGCAGCGATCCTCCAGCCAGCTGTTCAGGGCGTCGAGCGTCTCGGTCTGGGGAACGGGCTGCCACAGGCGATGCCGCGCATCCTGGACGTTCTTCTCGACCTGCCCCTTCTCCCAACCCGCTGCCGGATTACAGAACTCTGCCTCGAACAGATAATGGCTCACCATCGTGAGGAAGCGGGCGTTGACGGTCCGATCCTTGCCGCGCCCGACCTTGTCGACGGCAGTGCGCATGTTGTCATAGATGCCGCGGCGCGGCACCCCGCCCAGCACGCGGAACGCGTGATTATGGGCGTCGAACAGCATCTCGTGGGTCTGGAGCAGATAGGCTCGAACGAAGAAGGCCCGGCTGTAGCTGAGCTTGAAGTGTGCAACCTGCAGCTTGGTGCGGACACCATCGATGATCGCCCAGTCCTCGCTCCAGTCAAACTGGAATGCTTCACCCGGTGCGAACGACAACGGCACGAAGGTGCCCTTGCCGCTCATCTGCTGCTGGCGGCGATAATCATCGCGCCAGGCACGAGCAAAGGCCGCGACACGGCCATAGGACCCGTCAAAGCCCAGGCTCACCAGATCGGCATGCAACTGCTTGATCGTGCGCTTCTGCTTGCGCGATCGGCCCATCTCTCGCCTGAGCCAGACCGTCAGCCGATCGACGAACGGATCCAGCTTGCTCGGCCGCTCGGGCACTTTGAACTGCGGCTCGACTGTGTCTGACCGCAGATATTTACGGACCGTGTTGCGGGATAGACCGGTACGCTTGGCTATCTCCCGGATCGACAGATGATCGCGGTAATGCCAGCGCCGGATGACGCTCAATAATGCCATGTCCAACACTCCATGGTCCCCCGCTCAAAGCCAGGGACGTGTTCAAACATGGGTCACTTCTCAGTGAAAATTACTGGCTTCCCCGGGTCACTTCTCAGCGGCAATCAACAACCAGACCCACGATAGCGTTTCTGTCCGCACGCTCGACGGCATCCTGACGTATTGGAACCAGGGCGCGGTGGATCTCTATGGATGGACGTCGGAAGAAGCTTGCGGCCGGGTAGCATGTGAAATGCTGCGCCTTGGTGGTGCCGTTCCCCCAATGAGTGCCGACGACTTTATTGCGGTAGGAAGCTGGGATGGCGAGGTCGAGCCGTTCTCGAAGGATGGGCGACAGCTCGTCGTCCAATTGCGCTGCTCATTGTTGCTCGACGATCGGGGGCGGCCGGCGGGTGTCCTGTCTACCGGGAACGACATAACGCAGCGGAAGCGAGCCGATATGGAGTTGCGCCGAAGCGAGGCGCGCTACCGCAATATCTTCCAGACTACGAGCGTCTCGATCTGGGAATGCGACTTCTCAGCCGTAAGGGCCAGGATTGGCGAATTGGCCGCTATGGGCATGACCGACCTACGCCAGTATTTGCGCGATCATCCGCGGTTCGTGCGCGAGGCGATAGACCTGACGCGCGCCATTGCCGTCAATGACGCGAGCGTTTCGATGTTCGGCGCCGCGACGAAACAGGACCTGATCGGCTCGGTCGGCCACATTTGGCCAACAGAAAGCGAAGTGACCTTTGCCGAGGCCATGATTGCGGCTTTCGAAGGTCGGCCGAGCTACGAGACGGAGACCCGGTTGCGGAGGCTCGATGGGCGACCTGTCGATCTCCTTTTCACGACCTCTTTTCCGCCGGAAGCGGCATCGCGAGATAGCGTCTTTATCTCCGTCGCCGACATTACCGCGCACAACGAGGCCCGGGCCGCCCTGCTGGAGGCACAGACCGACCTCGCCCACGCGATGCGGCTTACGAGCCTGGGACAGTTGACCGCTTCGATCGCTCATGAGGTGAACCAGCCGCTCGGCGGCATCATAAGCAATGGTCAAGCTGGACTGCGCTGGCTGAAGCGCGAGAAGCCAGACATTGAAGCCGCAGCCAGGTCATTGGAAGGCCTTATCCAGGAGGCTCGCCGTGCAGGGGAAGTGATAAATCGCTTCCGATCGCTTGCGAAGAACGACGCGCCCATGATCGAGGATGTCGACTTCAATTCTCTCGTCGAGGAAACAATCTTGTTGCTCGGGCACGAATTGCGAAGAGCCAATATCGAGACTGGAACCAATCTCACTCGAAACCTGGCAACAATCAGAGGAGATCGGATCCAACTCCAGCAGGTCGTTATCAATCTTGTTATGAACGCCGTACAGGCGATGGCGACAGAGGAAGCTGTGGAGCGGGAGCTAACGGTCGAAACCGGTCAGTCGAACGACAGCATCGTCGTGGCCGTCAGCGACACCGGTCCGGGCATTGCAGAGGAGATCAAGGGCCGCTTGTTCACCGCGTTTGCTACTACGAAACCTGACGGAATGGGGATGGGCCTGTCGGTGTGTGGGTCGATCATCCATCGCCATGGTGGCAAGATCAGGGTCGCGGAAAATGTTGGCAAGGGAGCCAGATTCGAGTTCAGCCTGCCCATTGGCGGACATGAAAAGTAAGCGAGATAGCGCCCTCACCTGGCTGCCGGCGCTCGGATCGCGGGGTCTCGAATCTCATCAGGCAGGCCGGCCCCTCTTCGGCAGCATCCTGGCAGACCCGCAGGCAATTAGCAGCGTGGGTCGAGGCGCTGCGGCAGTTCGCTATCGCGGCACGAGAAGACTTCGCGCAAGGCCTTGGTATTCACATGATCGCTACAGGATCGATGACCCGCATGATCCCGCCAGCTTTCTTGGTGGGACCCGAACGGCATACTCGTGATTGCGGGCCAGCGACCGCGGAGCGTCGGCTCGCTCGCTTTCGGTCCAATGACCGCCGCGCTGAAAGCAGCAATTCTTTTCCTCGCGGTCCTGGCGACCCTTTCATCAGTTCGTGCCGAAGCTGGCAAAAGGGCAGATCTAATCGAGGCGCTGACTCGTCTAGCGCGGCAAACGCACATCGAAATTCTGTTCGACGAGCGACTCGCGATCGGAAAAGCGGCGGGCATTGATCGGCCGAGAGCCGGGCCCGAGCAACGACTTGCAGCTTTGCTGACGGGTACCGGGCTTAGTTTCAGGAGGACGGCCGGCGGAGCATATCTCGTTTTTGCTGCAGCCGTGGGACCCAGGGGAGCGTCGCCCGCCCCGCCCGAGGAACCGATTGCGGAAATCCTGGTGATCGGCCAGCGGACGTTGAACGCTGATATTCGCCGAAGCGCCGACGACATCCAGCCCTATGCGATCTTTGACAGGACGGAGATCGATCGGTCGCAGTCCGCTACCGCCGATGAGTTTCTTCGCGCTCGCTTGCCTCAAAACGCCCAGTCGACGTCGCTAAATCAGATGCCCCATATGGGGGGAGCATCTGTGAGGTCCGAGGTCGACATGCGCGGTCTCGGCACTGAGCAAACACTCGTGTTGGTGAATGGGCGCCGCATGCCCAGCGTGCCGGGCATAGGCGACTTTCTTCAATCGGACATAAGTGCGATCCCGATCACAGGCATCGACAGAGTAGAGACGATCGGGACGACCGCGGCAGGGATTTTCGGAATCGGCGCGACCGGGGGTGCAGTCAATATCGTCACCAAAAGCGAATTCGAGGGAGTTGAGCTGGTAGCGCGATCAAGCATAGCGCAGCAGGGCGACGCCGCCGGAAGAGCCCTAAGCGGACATATCGGCTATACGAGCCGCGGTGGACATACCAGGCTCTCCGTTCGTGCCAGCCGGACTGATGACGGAGGCCTCGCCTTTGGGGACCGCTCATACATCAAGGATGCGCGGCAACTTCGTATCAAGCGCGATCCTTCGAGCTTCTTGCCGGTATCTGGCAGTATAAACATCCAGACTTCGAGAACCCAAACCTTGGAGCTGTTGCCGAGCTTCGGAGGCAAGGCGTTGAACGGCTCGACCACCTTCCTGCCATTCAACGCTCCGGCTGTTGGCGCAGGGGGAGCGGCAGTGCTTGTCGCAAACGCGGGCCGCCTCGATTCTTCAAGCGCGCCCGACGGCCAAGGTGACTTGGCGAGCCTCGTCACCCCGAGTCGAATGACGTCGCTATTGGCAACTTTGCGGCAGGACATCGGGAGCCATGCCGCTATCTTCATCGACTACCTCCGGCTTGTTTCGGCGGGCCGGTCCAGCATTGGAGCCGTCGCACAGGGCCAGACAACTCTCGGGCCGGGTGAAGGCGGCAACCCTTTCCAGCAGATCATCAGTGTAACCTTTCCAACCCCGGGATTGGTCGGGCACGTTCGAAATCGGACGACGACCGATCGCTTGATGATCGGCACAATCGTCGAGCTGGGGAACGGCTGGACCTCGAGCCTCGACGCTGCGACTGGCCGCGCTGAAGTGACGACAGCCACCGATGGATCCTTGATCGCCAGCAGGGGAATCAACTTCTTCCAGGACGGCGCGGCGATCGCCTCCCAGTTATCGGCGGCCGGATATGGGCGGGTGTCGGAAACGCGCGCCACTGACAGGTTGCGCGACGTAAATCTGAAAATCGCCGGCTCGCCGCTTCGCCTTCCCGCCGGGCCAGCGTCCGTGACGATTACCGGCGAGCTGCGAGAGGATCGGTCGCCGGGCGAGGTCGATCAGCGGAATGCAATTTTCCCTTTTCCCCCGTCCACCACATCCTATTCGAGCCAAAGGTTTCGGGTCGGGTCGGCCTTCGCTGAGGCGCGCGTACCACTGGTTGCCGATGACAGTCACCTTGCAGCTCTTCGAGGCTTGGAATTCCAGTTCGCACTCCGCCAGGATTTTTACGAGTTGAAGGTCCCTCTAGAAGCAACGCTGCTTCAGGCCGCAGGAGTTTATGGGTCAAGCGTAACAGCGCGGGGCAGCGTGACCGCCCTGACCGCTGGCCTGCGCGTCACGCCCGTTAGCGGGGTTATGCTTCGAGCCAGTTTCGCAAGCGGATACACGCCGCCAACGCCCTCGCAGATCGCTCCGGTGGGCACTGTGACCTACGATTCCATTATTGACGATCCGAAGCGGGGAGGTCTCCATCCGGGCAGCACCAACCAAACCGTGTATCTGCTCGGCGGCTCGCCCAACTTGCGCCCGCAGCGAGCGCGGACGCTTTCGATCGGAGCGGTGCTTCGACCCGGTTTCGCGCCCGGCTTCCGCCTGTCGATCGACGACAGTTTTCTCAAGACCACTCACGAGATTACAGATTACGCTCTTGGCGACTTCCAGTATTTCGTCGACCGGGAAGACTCCTTTCCCGGGCGGATCACCCGCGCCCCTCCCACTCCCGCAGATATCGCCAGCGGCTATTCTGTAGGGCCGATCACAAGGGTGGACGCGAGCTATCTCACGGACGGCCAATCGAGCTTGCAGGTGGTGGACGCCGCCTTCGATTATGCGCGCGAGACCGCAGTTGGCAAATTTCAGGTTTACGGCAGGTTCGCGTGGCAACCCACGCTCAAAAGGCGGGGAATTCCGAACGCGCCGGCATTCAATATGGCCAACAGCTTCAACGGTCCTCTAGCACTTCGCGGCAACGCAGGCATTGACTGGAGCCGCGATGCCTGGTCGGCAGGAATGAATATTCAAGGCTATGGGTCCTATCGCATCACCTACGCCTATCAGCCAGGATCATCGTCCGCGTCGAGCTTTGAGGCCGCCAACGCATCGAGGCTACTTGAACAGGGCGCGCTACATATCCCGGCGCAATTTTATGTAGACGGCTACGTGGGCTTCCGTAGCGGATCATTTTCTTCATCGAGCCACGCGCCCGCCATTTCTTACCGCCTGGGAGTGCGCAACCTGCTCGGCACACGAGCGCCCGTCGTAGTGCCGCCGCTTGCCGGAGCGTCCGATGAGGTCGGCTACAGCACGCTTGGTGATGCTCGTGGCCGTCAATTCATTCTGGAGATTGCCACCCGCTTCTGAGGGCATTGGGGGCGCGGGGCGCTGGGGGCGCTGCACCGGCCGAGGTTCCTGCGCGGCTGCGCGGGTGATCCAATCTCGCAGCTCCCAAGCGGCCGGCGGGCGAAGAGTTTCTCGCCAACCGGCCGCCCGGCGTGACGTTTACGACTGGATGAAGGCGAGCAGGTCCGCGTTGACCCGATCGGTGTGCGTCGCGCTGAGCCCGTGCGGAGCGCCGGGATAGTAGATTTCCTTCGCGCCCTTGATGAGCCGCGCCGACTTCCGCGCGGAGTCATGCACCGGCACGATCTGGTCGTCCTCGCCGTGGAGGACGAGGGTCGGTACGTCGAACTTCTTCAGATCCTCGCTGAAATCGGTCTCGGAGAAGGCCTTGATGCTCTCATACGCGTTATGGCGGCCGGCCTGCATGCTCCACAGCCAAAACTGGTCGAGGATGCCTTGCGACACCTTGGCGCCAGGCCGGTTGGCGCCATAGAACGGAATCGCCAGGTCCTTGTAGAATTGGGAGGCGTCGCCTGCCACGCCCTGGCGCAGGCCGTCGAACACGTCGATGGGCAGCCCCTCCGGGTTGGTTTCCGATTTGAGCATGATTGGCGGAACGGCGGCGAGCAGCACCGCCTTCTTGACCCGGCTCGTACCGTGACGCCCAATATAGCGCGCAACTTCGCCGCCGCCGGTCGAATGGCCGATCATGGTGGCGTCCTTCAGGTCGAGCGCCTCGACCACCGCCGCGAGATCGTCGGCATAGCCGTCCATGTTGTTGTTGACGAAGGACTGGCTGGAACGCCCATGCCCTCGGCGGTCCACGGCGACGCAGCGATAGCCGTGATGCACGAGGAACAGCATCTGCGGGTCCCAGGCATCGGAGTTGAGCGGCCAGCCGTGAGAGAAGGTGACGACCGGTCCGGTGCCCCAATCCTTGTAGAAGATCTTGGCGCCGTCTTTCGTGGTGATCGTGGTCATTTCGTCATGGTCCTTCACGGTTGAGGGGAAAGGGGTTGCGGAGTGCGTGGGTCCCAGAGCGGACAGCGCAGCACGCGGCAGGGCTATCGCGGCCACGGCACCCCCGGCAGCCGCCAGAACGGTCCGTCGCGATGCAAGTGATCTGACAGGCCGATCATCGCTGTTCATTATTGATTCCTTAGAAGGCGAGTTGGTGGCCGGGGACAACATCGACGTTGTCAGTACCTACTTATCGCGCCTGATATTTCAGTTACTCACGACATAACTGTTTAGATATTCACAATATTAGCAAAGATGCACCTTAAGACCACGATATTTACATGATCTATATTCTACGAATGGACGCATTTTCGCCAATTGCGATGCCAGTCGGATGATCTGAAAGGGCACGCCAATCAATTATACGTGGGTCTAATCGGTGCGCACTTCTTATACCGGCTCGCCGGACGCGCCGTTTATCCGCGATCGCCCGGGAGTGGACACCGCCGGTCCGTCGGTCGTGACGGTATGCCGAGGCGCAAGTTGGCCGCCGGCTGGAGCCGTCCCCATTCGCCTCGTTGGCGAACTCGGGACAATGGCGCCAGCGAACAATCGTCCCGCGGTATCGCGTACACCTAGGTATAATTGCTCTGCGCCGGTGGAATCGTCAGGAGGCGTCGCTAAAATAGCGCGAACAGGAGAAATATGTCCTGCGGTCGCTCGCTATTGCGGAAGGAAGGCGATGCCCAGCTTCGAAATAGACGGAGTACGAATTCCGGACAGCGCCATGGCCCGGGAACTGACACAACTCATCCGTGACACGGAAAGTGACCTCCTGTTCCATCATTCAACGCGCGTTTATTTTTGGGGCTCGCTTGCCGGGAAAAGGAAGGGCCTGATATTCGATCCGGAACTCCTTTATACCGGAGCGATGTTCCACGACATCGGCCTCACCGAGCGCTATCGTGACAGCGAATTTCGCTTCGAGGTGGACGGCGCCAACGCGGCGCGCGACTTTCTGGAGCGCCACGGCCTCAGCGAGCGGGATATCGAGAAGGTCTGGACGGCCATCGCTCTCCACACAACGCCAGGCATACCCGAGCACATGCATCCGGAGATCGCGCTTGTAACGGCAGGGGTGGAGATGGATGTGCTGGGACTTGCCTATGATCAGGTCCCGGATCAGCAGCGGGATGCAGTGGTGCAGGCCCATCCCCGTGGCCCGAGCTTCAAGAACGATATCATCGACGCATTCTATGCCGGAATGAAGCATCGTCCCGATACTACGTTTGGCACCGTGAACGACGACGTGCTCGCCTTGCGGGATCCCAGCTTCAGGCGAATGGATTTCTGCACGATCATCCTGGGCTCCGACTGGCGCTCCTAATACTGTAAGGCCGGCTGCACCGATCCGCCTTCCGTCGTCGGGGCCACATTGAGTACACGCCTGGAAGCGCTCGCGTGAGCGCCAGCACGAGCTGAGCAGCGCGGCACCAGCGGTGAACACCGTGGCACATCTATGTCGGAAACAGCATCGGACGCCGCCGTTCGGTTCCGTGGTACTTTGGCCGGCGACGAGATATAACCATAGCGGAGCAGAGAGAATGCTTTCTCATGCGCATCGCGTCGTCATCGTCGGAGGGGGATTTGGTGGTCTGGAGGCCGTCTCTGGCCTGGCCGGGCTACGGGCCGAAATCACGCTGATCGATCAGCGAAACTATCATCTGTTCCAGCCGCTTCTCTATCAGGTGGCCACTGCCTCCCTGTCGACCTCGGAAATCGCATGGCCTATCCGCAACCTGGTTCGAGGGCGCAGTGAGGTGTCGACGCTTCTAGCGACCGTCACAGGGATCGACGCAAGCGCGCGGCAGGTGATCCTCAGCGACGGAGAGAGAGTCGGATATGACACTCTGGTGCTCGCGACCGGCGCGCAGCACACTTATTTCGGGCATGACGATTGGGAAGGGATCGCGCCGGGGCTTAAGACCCTCGAGGATGCCACGACGATCCGGCGGCGAATCCTGCTTGCGTTTGAGCGAGCAGAGCGCGCCGTAGACCCCGGGCGCCAAGCAGCGAATCTAACGTTTGTGATTGTGGGCGCCGGGCCCACGGGCGTCGAGCTTGCGGGTACGATCGCCGAGCTTGCACGGTCGACGCTGGCTCCGGACTTTCGCCGCATCGACACCAGGACGGCGCGGGTGATCCTGGTCGAGGCAGGACCTCGTATTCTGCCAGGCTTCGCCGAGGACCTTTCGGCTTATGCCCATAAGGCTCTCGAGGCGCTCGGCGTCGAGGTGGTGCTTGAGCGGGCAGTGACGAACTGCACAGCCGACGGGGTTACTTTTGCGGACACATTTCTGCCAACACGGACAATCATCTGGGCGGCGGGCGTCAAGGCGTCAGCCGCGGCGGCATGGCTCGGCGTGACGGCGGATCGCGCCGGTCGCATTCTCGTCGAGCCCGACCTCACGGTGCCCGGCTATCCCGAGATTTTTGCCATTGGCGACACGGTTGCGATCACCGGGCCCACGGGAGACCAAGTCCCCGGCATCGCACCCGCCGCGAAGCAGGAGGGGGCGTATGTTGCGAAGACCATCGGGAGGCGCTTGCGCGGGAAGCCGGCGCCTCCGCCGTTCCGATACTGCCATCAGGGCAGCCTTGCGACCATTGGCAAGCGTCTCGCCGTGATTGATTTCGGCCGGGTGAGGCTTCGAGGATCGCTCGCCTGGTGGATTTGGGGCTTCGCCCACATCTATTTTCTCATCGGCCTGAAAAGCCGGTTGAGCGTCGCCCTAAGTTGGTTGTGGATCCATCTTCGCGATCAGCGCGGAAGCCGGCTGATCACACAAGGTGAGGTGCCAACGGACAAAATCTCTCCCGACCTCCACTCAACAGCTCGCTGAGCCGGCGATCATCGCTAGACTTTCGAACTTCATCGATC
Organism: Sphingobium amiense; assembly: GCF_003967075.1. Taxonomy (NCBI): domain Bacteria; kingdom Pseudomonadati; phylum Pseudomonadota; class Alphaproteobacteria; order Sphingomonadales; family Sphingobiaceae; genus Sphingobium; species Sphingobium amiense. The sequence continues at coordinate 622,881 of NZ_AP018664.1, read as the reverse complement.
GTCGTAGTCGGGGGCCGGGACGTCAAACCCGTTGAGAGTTGTGGCGACGAACGCATAGAGGCCGACAAGATAGACCAGCTGCGCTGCTCCGCCATCGCCGAACGTCGCGACCGCAAGCCGCCAGAGTGGCTCTGCGAGCGGCCCTCTCTGACAGAGCGCGTGAGCAACGTCGAAAGCGACGCTCTGTTGCGCGGACAACTCGTCCGGCTTCACGCCCGCGACCAACCCCGCAATCCGGTCAAGCGGGATACCGATGTGGTTGGCCGCCGCCACATGAGCGTAGATCTCGTAGGCAGCGTTGTAATGGCCACCGACAACAAGGATCGCGACTTCCTTCACCTCAATGGGCAGGACACCCATCGCGTTCATGGCCTTGGTAAGATCCCAGAAGGCCCTGCCGACGCCGGTATGGTGCAGGGATGCATTCCATGGTCCGATCAACGTTCCATCGTCGAGCGCGGTACGGAAGGTGTTGAAGCCGGTGGCGATGCCGGCACGCATGTCATCGTAAAGCTCGCGCTGAACCTGGTTGAGCTCGGCAGGATTGAGAAGCGGTAGGCGCATAGATCATCTTTCTTGGACTGGGGTGGAAGGCCCTTCCCGCGAGGCAGAAAACTGAGTGCGCGCGGGCCTGCACATCGGGGCGAAGCGAGGATGGGATCGCGAGGGTTGGCCTCGGAAAGTCGTGAGATTGGTGCGACGTGACGCGGAGATTCCGCTGGCTCTTGCCCATTCTGGCGCGGCAGGCAGGGACGATGCGGACTGGCATAGACGGTCCTTTCGATCTTCCCGGCGGTGCCCGTTAGCCTTGAGCCGACGCAGCGGTCGGCAGTGCAATGGCGCTGTTGCCCAACCCCGCCAAATCCGCGCCATCAGGGTGGCGCCTCTAGGTTGCGCGCTCAATTATACGTGGGTGTAGCGAACAACGTCGCTGGGCACCTCAGCATCTGCGGCCCGCCCGGCAATCACTGTAATTGACGGGATATGACGGCGCGCCGTGCTGGTGTTGACGCGGGTGAGGTTCCGAGGTCGAGACGGACGGGCATGGCAAGCCTGACGGCCTCGAAATCTGCACGGCTGACGATGCCTTCGTATAATTTCCATCAATTCTTTGTCCTGCCAATGTTTTCATCCGTTCGACGACGTGAAAGCGGCGGCCAAGGCGGTTGCGCAATACTGGCAAGCTGCCCGCTTGCGGCCCGAAAGCGTTCAGGATGTTCGCTCTCTCGCGACATATCGGCAGCGATCGAAAGGGGGAACCGCCTCTGTTCGTAGGGCCAAGGCAGGAGACAAGGGATGAAGAAAGTGCCGCGAGTCTCTCCCGGGCGGCGGTCGACGCCAAGAAGCGTGAGGCAGCCGAAGCAAGGCGATGCTGTGGATCGGAGACTGGATCGAGCGCTTGAAGATACGTTCCCGGCAAGCGACCCGGTCGCGTCCAACGAGTTTGAGTAGAGCCTAGGTTGGCAGGTCACCTCGGCCCTCCCCTACCCGTCCGAGAACAGCTGAATCCACACTACCAGGCCGTTCCCGGCCGAGCGTTTAAAATCCGGATGTTCGATGGGCGGTAATCGGCCCGATAAAGAACTGCGGATCGATCGGAAAATTGCGGCGCTCCCCCGCAAGACGATGCCATCGTATAATTCCATTCCCGTCGACGCAGGATCATCCTCGGTGCGAATGCTTCGTCCAACGATCGGGGAATGACTATGTCCGAGAATGATCCAATCGCAGCCGACAAAAGGCTTACCACCGCCGCTGGCGCTCCGGTTCCCGACAATTTCAATATCGAGACCGCGGGCCCGCGCGGCCCAGCCCTGCTCGAGGATGTCTGGCTGATCGAGAAGCTGGCGCATTTCCATCGCGAGGTCATCCCCGAGCGCCGGATGCACGCCAAGGGGGCCGGCGCGTTCGGCACGTTCACGGTGACGCACGACATCACCCGCTTCACCAAGGCCAGCATCTTTGCCGAGGTCGGCAAGAAGACCGAGATGTTCGCGCGCTTTTCGAGCGTAGCGGGCGAGCGCGGCGCAGCGGATGCGGAGCGCGACATCCGCGGCTTCGCGCTCAAATTCTACACGGACGAGGGCAATTGGGATCTGGTCGGCAACAACACCCCGGTGTTCTTCTTCCGCGATCCTCTGCGCTTTCCCGACCTCAACCATGCGATCAAACGCGATCCGCGCACCGGGCTGCGCAGCGCGGAGAGCAACTGGGATTTCTGGACCATGCTGCCGGAGGCGCTACACCAGGTGACGATCGTCATGAGCGAGCGGGGCATCCCCAGGAGCTTCCGCCACATGCATGGTTTCGGCAGCCATACCTACAGCTTCATCAACGCAGCTAACGAACGCGTGTGGGTGAAATTCACCTTCAAGACGCAGCAGGGCATCGCCAATCTCTCAGACGAGGAGGCGGTTCAGCTGGTCGGGCTGGACCGCGAGAGCAATCATCGCGACCTCTATACCAGCATCGAGAAGGGCGAGTTTCCGCGCTGGACGATGTACGTCCAGGTCATGACCGAAGCCCAGGCCGCCGAGCATCCGGTCAACCCCTTCGACCTGACCAAGGTCTGGCCGCATGGCGAGTTTCCGCTCATCGAGGTTGGCGTGTTCGAGCTCAATCGCAACCCGGAGAATGTCTACGCCGATGTCGAGCAGGCCTCGTTCGCGCCGTCGACGATCGTGCCAGGCATCAGCTTCTCGCCGGATCGGATGCTGCAGGCGCGCCTCTTCGCGTACAATGATGCCGCGCGTTATCGTCTGGGCGTGAACCATCACCAGATTCCGGTCAACGCCCCGCGGTGTCCCGCGCATTCCTATCATCGCGACGGGCTGATGCGGGTGGACGGCAATCACGGCGGCACGCTCGCCTATGTGCCCAACTCGCGCGGCGAGTGGGAGGAACAGCCGGCCTTCGCCAATCCGCCGCTACCCTTGAGTGGCGCGGCCACGCATTACGATCATCGGCTCGATGACGATCATTATCTCCAGCCCGGCAACCTCTTCCGCAAGATGACCCCCGTCCAGCAGCAAGTGCTGTTCGAGAACACCGCGCGCGCGATGGAGGGTGTTTCGCGCGCTGTGAAAGAGCGGCATGTCAGCAATTGCCACCGGGCGGATCCCGCGTATGGCGAGGGAGTGGCGAAGGCTCTGGAACTCTGAGGCGTCCCTAATAAGTCGCGCGGCGCGACGGGCCACCGGCCCGTGGCGCCGCCTGCCGACCATGCGGCAAGACCGCTCCTACCATTTCATGGATGCATGGCCGGCGGCGCAATCGCGGCCAACCTGATCAAGCGCAAGATTCACGCCGCAGCCATTCCTTCCCCGCAGCCGCTGACCATGCTCACCGCTGAGGCCCGATAAATATCGTTTCGCTACCGAAATCGATCACAACCCGGTTCGCGATCATGAAGTCAGCACCAAGTCTCGCCGTATGGGCCGCGTCGCTGGTCGCCGGGCGCGGGGCGGAATCGTAGGCATAGGTGTCGAATATCTGGGGTCGGATCGGGGCGGCTTCCTGGCCGTCGATAGCGATTTCGACATCGCGCTTTGGGAAATAGACGTCGCCCTGCGCGCCGTCGGGGCCGCCATAATGGTCGGCGACCGGACCCAGCTCGACGCCGGCCGTGCGCGCGAGCGTCACGTCGAGGACGTTCTCGGCGACGGTGTTGACGCCGATCCTGACTGCGACGCCGTTGATGGTTCCTTCGACAAAATAGGACTTGTCTGCGCTATCGAAGATCATCTTGTGCGCCTTGTAGCCTGCGGCCAACAACTTATGGTCGGCCGCTTCGGTGTCCTCTTCTGACTGGGGAAGACCCAGCCGTTTGCGGCCATAGTCCAGCATCACATGCTGCTCCCGAAGCCAGGTAATGCCCAGCATTCCATCCATCGGCGGATCCTGGGGCACTTCGAATATCAGCGCTGGCACCTTCGAATAGGTCCGATCGCCGACCTGGAGCCTTTCCAGCGTCGCGCTCGCCCGCCCGAGATTGCTCACTTGGCCCGGCGTACTGATACCATAATGGTCCTTGAATATGAGGTTGGTGACGCCGGCCAATGCGGCGTTCTTGTGGGTCGTCATGACGGTGAATCTGGCGTTCGAATGAAGCATGAACAGGAACGGCTTCCCGTTCACGCGGACAGGAGCGAACGGCCTGACGCCCGAGACGACACGCAGCTTGACCGGGACATACGACATGCGGGCAGAGACCGGCGAAGCGCCCAGGAGGCACGCGGCGCCGGCGAGCATGCCCGTCACGAAGCGCGGCATCAGCGCAGTTCCAGAATGGGGAATCGCTTTCGCAGTCGCACGATTGAAGGCTTCCCTGATCCAACCGTTCCCGCAACTGAAGAAAGGCAGGTTGGTGATTTTACCTCCCTTTCGAAGAGCCATGGCGGCTTTCGGCCGGCTGGCATGCGTGGAGCGGCGGGTTTGGCGAGACATTGTTTTCACTTCATTCTTCGTGTCGCTACGGCTACTCAAGAGCTACAGGGAACGGCGAAAGCCGGACATTATATTCGTGTATCGCACGCCTATTGGCACACGAACCGCTTAAGGGGCGGAACCAGCCAAGTTCTCTCGAGCGCTGGGTATGAAACGGCCAGACGAAGAAACGGTCCGGCTCCTCGAAATTCTTTAGTTTTTGCTAGCTCTTTCGACAACCGACTGGAGCTCCTTCGCCCAGTCGGCGCCATAGGTAGCGCGCGCGAGAAATTCGGCTCCAACCATCGCAGAAAATAGCAACCTTCCGCGATCACCTTGATCTTCATCCGCGGCGCTCGGAGCGCACTCGTGCCGCAGGAATTGCTCAAGCAGCGCTCTTGCCCCCTCGGCATAAGCCTCACGCGATGTGGGCGATGCCGCGTCATCGGCAACATACGGCGCAAACGCCTGTATCGGGCACGTCTGGTCCGCAGGCTTCTTAGCGAAATAGTGGGCTACTATCGATGAGGCCGCCCGCCAGGAACGCAGAGATCCGTCAAATGCCAGTTTCATGGATTCTGCGACAAGATCATCTTTCGACCCAAAATGCTTGTAGAAGCCTCCGACCGTCATACCGGTCGCCGCCATGACGCCGGCGACCGAAATCGGCTCTACGCCAGAGCGACGAAACAGCGCGCTGGCCCGGTCTACGATCTTCGCGCGGTTTCTCGTTGCCTGCTCATTGGACGAGCGTCCCATCTTCAAACCCTCGGTTTCTGCCCTCCCCTCGTAAGGGGGCTGTTCAAATAGATTATAGCTATTATCTATTTTTGCAAGGCGAACGGATAAGGCCGCTTGCCAGCGCATGAGGTTCGACCATGACCACCACCTATGACCCGTCGATCACGGCCCTGCTCTGCATCGATTTCTACAACGACTTCCTCTCGGAGGACGGCAAACTCTGGCCATGGGTCGAGGAGATCGCCACGGAAAATCACCTTCTCGACAATCTGCGGACCATCGTCAGCACCGCTCGCGCGGCCGGGATCAAAATCTACCATGTCCCGCATCATCGCTGGGAACCCGGCGACTATGTGAACTGGAAGTATCCTTCACCCTACCAGCTCGGCGCAGCACAGCGGCAAGCGTTCGCAAAGGACACTTGGGGCGGCACTTTCCATCCTGATTTCCCGGTGCTCGAAGGCGACATTCTTGTGAAGGAGCACTGGGGGTCGAGCGGCTTTCCCAACACGGACCTCGAACATCAGCTCAAGGCCTATGGCCGGGAAAAGATCATCTGTGTGGGCCTGCTCGCGAACACATGCCTCGAGGCGACGGGTCGGTACGGCATGGAACTCGGCTTTCACGTGACGTTGGTTCGGGATGGAACGGCCGCCCGCTCGCCCGAAGCATTACATGCTGCCCTGGACATCGATGCGCCGACCTACGCACATGAAGTCCTGACGACCGACGAATTGGTGCGGGCGATCAAGGCAACCGTCTGAGCGCCAATGACGCCGATGTGTGGACGCCGTTCGACGCGGACCGCTCATTGTTGGTTGAAAGGTTGTGGGCCGCTCGCAAAGCCAGCGGCCCACGGAATGCCGCCTACTTGGCGGCGTCCTCGATCAGCTTCACCAAGCCCGGGGGGTTGACGATGAACGGAATATGGCCGGTGTCGATGCTGAGTTCGGACCGGACGGGCGTCGCCGCAACCATCTGAGCCTGGAAGGGGGGGCTCACCACCTGGTCGCGCAGCGTGTGGATATAGACCTTGTCGACCTTACCGAAGCGGTCGGCAGTCAGATGAACGGGCATGGTCAATGGCGGGAGGGGTTCGTCGACGATACCCTTGGCAACGGCATCACCGACCGGAGCCGGCGCGCCGTTCGCGAAGAGCCCGGCGCGCGCCTCATATTTGATGCCGGCGATACCCTTGTCCTTGTCGATGATGAGGGCTTCGCCTGCCTTGCTGCCGGCATCGGTGGTCGCGAGGCCGAGCAACGACTGGCCGTCGAGCGGAAGATAAGCGGCGACGTAGACGAGCGTCTTGATCTTCTCGGGCTCTGCCTCGCCCTCCGCCGAAATCACGAAGCCACCGAAGCTGTGCCCGACCAGGATCACCGGCTTGGTCTCGCCCGCGATCACCTGCGCGACCGCCTTCTGATACGCGTCGAGGGTGACCTCGCCTGCGGGCATCGGGTTGCCTTCGCGACCAGGGAGGTTGACCGTCTTGACCTTGTATCCGTCCTTCTCGAGGCCGGATTCCACCTCGGCCCAGACGCCGGCGGTCTCCCAGGCGCCGTGCACAAGGACGATGGTCGGTTTGTCGTTGCTCTTCGCCAGAGCGGGAGTGGCGGAGGTTGCGGCCAATGCCATTGCCGCAATGGTGAGAAGAGATTTCATAGCTAATCCTTTAGTGCAGGAACCGGATAACAAAGTCCGGGCGACGGACTTCAATCCGTGTCTGCACCGCTATTCGATCTTGCTCGCTGGTCCCATTATACGCTGGTGCAATAGTCTTGCCGGTTGCTCGTGATAATTCGGCGCCCCGGATAAAATAAGCGCTTCAACAGGCGGTAGCGCGCGCTGGCGGGACGCCAAGTCGTGGCCAGGTTATAGCAAATCAAGTCACTTGCGCGCTTTGGTTATTATGAAAGCGCTTGAGGATTGGTGAACATCGCGTTTCCCGAGGCGGTGGCTGCGGCTACGACCTCTTCTTGCATGACGTCCCAATGCTCTGCGAGTTTGCCGTCAACGACACGGAAGACATCGACTGCGATCATCGGGTTAGGTGCCCAGCCGGTATATCGACCGTGCACCATCACATATTCGCCTTCTGCCGCGACCATGCCGATCTCGTATTTGAAGTCGGGGCCGAGAGAACCAATGACAGCCTTGATCGCCTCGCGCCCATTTGGGATCGCGGGGTTATGCTGCTTGTAGTCCGGCGAAAAAATCTCGTCGACCACGCCCGCATCCTTGTCGACAAAAACGCCTGTCAGAGCTCGGATGACGATCGCCTTGTTGTCTGCGCTCACAAAAGTATCTCCCATGGTTACCCCTGTAGTCACGGCAGGAAGGAGTCGCGGATTTCCGCGACGACCTGCTCCGGTGCCTGATTGTGAGGATAGTGACCGATTCCCGGCAGAAGCTTGAACTCGGCACCCAGTCGCTCCGCGAGTTCCACGCCCATTGCCTTGTCAATGTAGGGATCGAGTTCGCCCCAGACGACCTTGACCGGGGCCGAGAAGCCTCCGACCCGCTGCTCGAAATAGTCCTCGTCGCGGGTGAAATAGGAATAATAGTGGTAGAAGGCGTCCATCGTGGTCAGATCGCTGTGCTTCCAGGACTGCGCCATGTCGTCCTTGAACTCACGAGCGACATCGAATTGCGCTTCCGGCGGCAGCCCGGCGCCGAAGCCCCGGGCCTCAACCAGGTCATTCCAGGCGGCGTTCCATGTTTCCCGGATCTGCTCCGACAGCGGCTTTACCTTCAGGTCCCGCAGGTCCGGATGCATAAGGTCGGGCCGGTTGAACGGAGCAAAATCGCCGACGATGATCTTGCGGGCGATATCCGGCTCTTGCAACGCCAGAAGCAAGGTCGGCAGTCCGCTGATGTCGGTCGCATAGATGGTGAGGTTCGACCGATCGATTCCCGCCGCGGAGATATATTGACGGAGAAGGTTGGCGTAGTTGCTCGGCGCATAAGAGAAGGCATCAGGCGACGGCCGCGTCGAAAGCCCGTATCCCGGCCAATCGAACGTATGGACCTCATATTCGTCCGCCAGGGCGCGCGCGATGCCTCGCCACGCGTAAAGAGTCTCGGGAAAGCCGTGGAGCAGGATCACCGTGCCCTTGGGTGATTCCGGCTGGGCGACCATGCGGCGGACTGAAATTCCATCCGCGAGGGCGATCATCCCGATCTCGGTCACAGGTTCCGATTTCGCGCCAACCACATCCATGTTCATTGCCCGACCCCAAAGCGCATTTTCCCTGAGAAGCTTCGAATTGACCGCGAATTTGTATCCGTTGGGGTCGGTCGGGAAAATTGTACGGCAGTATAACTCGCACCGTGCAACGAGCCAGATGACGTTTCGACAAGACGTGACGTTTCGAGCAGTCGCTCAGTCGATTTCCGCGATCGGGACTTCGACGTTGGAGAGCGAGGTCGATGGCTTGACATAGGCCACTAACGTCCAGCTCGCCACCGCGCCTAACGCCGCAATCACGCCTGCCGCGAAAAACACGACCTGGTAACCTTCCCCGAAACCGGCGAGTAAGGTTGCCTGCACACCGGGCTGGAGACGATTTGCAGCCGCAATGTTGCCGGAAGCGATGAACCCGCTGATCTGGTGAACGCTAGCCGCCGACAGCCCGGGAATGGATCGGCTGATCGAGAACGCGACCCTTTCATAAAGTACGGCGCCGAGCGCGGCAAAGCCGACCACGATCCCGGCAAATCGGACGGTGCCGCCAACGCCGGCGGCCATCCCTGCCCGTTCGGGGGGGATGACGCTTAAGCCGACCTTGGCGGTCTCGCCGTTCAGGACTCCGGCACCGACTCCGGCAATGAGCATCGCAACGAGCATAGGCTCGAAGCGATGGCCTGGCACAAGTGCGGCGAGCGCGAACATGCCACTGCTCACCAGAATTAGGCCGGTGGTCAACAGGCCACGGCCCGAAAACTTATGGACAAGATATTTGCCGACGATCCTCGGGACGATGAACAGGGGGAGCGCCATCGGCACCATCAATATACCGGCGGTCGATGGCGACAGCCCGAAACCGCCCTGGAAATAAAGTGGGATATAGGTCAGCATCGTCAGCAGGGCCGCGGCGTAGGCAAGCCCGGCGAGGTTGGCCCCGATATAGGTTGGCCGCCGAAAGAAGCTGAGATCCAGCATCGGACGTCTTTGCCGCTTCTCGGCGATGATGAAAGCCGCGAAAAGCACCGCCGAGGCGATCAACGCCGCGACGATCTGTGGGTCGGACCAGCCTCGGCGATTTCCGGAGATGAGCGCGAAAGTCAGGAGGAACAGTGATGACGCGAAGCTGACAAAGCCAGCCCAGTCGATCGAGGAGCTGTCCGGATCCCGCGACTCCTCGACAGTGTAGGCGGTCAGCACGATCATCACGATGCCAACCGGCACGTTCACGAAGAACGCCCACACCCAGCCGAGCTTCTGAGTGATGACGCCGCCGATGAGTGGTCCTAGCGTGATCGCGATGCCGATGACGGAGCCCCAGAAGGCGAAGGCGGGCGCGCGCTCGGCTCCCTGGAACTCTTTCGAGAGCAATGCCAGCGCGGCGCTCAGGAGGAGCGCCGCCCCGATGCCTTGAAATGCGCGCGCCACATTGAGCGCCGTCGATGTCGGCGCCGCCCCGCAGAAGAACGAGGCCAAAGTGAAAAGCGCGAGACCGATAAGCAGGATGCGTTTTCGGCCGTAGCGATCGGCAAGAGCACCCGCCGGCATCACGAGCGCGGCGAAGGTCAGCGTGTAGGAACTGATAACCCATTCGACCGCGGCGAAGCTCGCATTCAGCTTGTGCGCGATCGATGGCAGCGAAACCGCGACGATGTTGCCGTCCAGGTTGATCATGAAGGACGGAACGGAGACACACAGAAGCACCAGCAGCTTCTCGCGGCTCAAGCTTGCATTTGCCACCACCGACCTCGCAGTTTGGTCAGGCCGCCGCCTCTTCACGGAGACGGGTCGGTGGTACGATGGTCTCGACCTTGCCATCTGCGACGTCATAGACCACTCCCGAGACCATGAAGCCCGCGGGAAGGTTGGGGTTGGCCTTCAGCGCCGCAACATCCAGGCGGACTGCTTCATACGGGTCGTCGATCGCCATCTGCTCGAGTTCCTGCGTAGTCACGTTGAGGTGCTTCGCGAGAAGTTCAGGCGCGTGCTTGTGGGCCGGGATTATGCCGCAATCGGTGTGGTGCAGCACGATCAGATTCCAGCCATCGCCGATCGGCTTGCCGGCGACGCCAGCGACGGTCCTGAGGATCGCCATTGTCTCCAACAGCGCCGTGTTGATGCGTCCGCCGACGTTACGGATAACGACAGCCTCACCCGTCTTGAGATCGAACAGGTCGGCCGGGTCGACGCGCGGATCGACGCAGCCAATGATGACCGTCTTCTCATAGGGAAGCATCTTGAGCCCTTCGACGAAGCCGCTCGAGGCAAATCCCTCGTTCCGTCCGGTGATCGTTTCAAGAAAGTCCATTTGAGTCTCCATGTTTTCAGGCACTGGCAGATGGTGTGTGGCGGGTAATGTCGGACGTCGAGCCGTCGAATTGCAGGCGCGGGCGGGCTTAGGCCTGCTTCGTTCAGCCCGTTCGACGTGACCGCACTACGAGGAAAATGCGAGGTCGGGTTTGGGCGGACGCAGGCAGCGGTAGCGAGGTTGCCATCACAGCAGGGTTGGGCCGCAGGCCGCACCCTTCACCTGGACGGCCCCTGCGCGAACGGGGATGCGCCTTTGTCGGCGCAATATCTCCTATCATCGTTAATCCTTCGCCACAAAAGCCCGTCCAGTTTCGTGATTGTCGCTAGCCGGAGGAAACACCGCGCCTATTGTGGTCCATCAGGTGTGGGACAGGCCATTATACGGGCGTATCAAAATCGAGCGTCGCCGATGCCTTGCAGATGACTTTTCGAGGTCAGAAAGAACCGTTGAGGTCTGAAGGCTTCGGCTTGAGGCCCTGCTCAATCATCTCGAGTAGATGGTCGGCAACGAATGGCTTTTCGAGAAATCCAAGAGCGCCCGCAGCAAGCGCCCGTTCTCGCAAGATTTCACCGTCGTGGGCGCTCATGACCAGCGCTGGAATCAAATCACCGGAATTACGGAGTATTCGAATCAGCTCGATTCCATCGATCCCGCCCAGGTTGTAATCCGTAAGCAAAAGATCAGGAGGGGCCTCGCAAGTGCGGGCCAGGAATGCCTCGGCGGACGAGAATTGTACGACCAAATATCCGGCGGAGCGGACAAGATTGTCCAATGCGTTCCGCAGATAATCGTCGTCATCGACGATTGCTATGCTTTTTTGGCTCAAGACAATTCCGATCGCGTGAGAGTGAGCCGGAATAAATTGCCGGAGCCGCGCGCTGGAGAGGGGCCGGCCTCCACGACTGGCGCTCGATACAGCTGCGCGGCGCTAAAGAGAGAGGGCAGCTGTAGGTCGCCGAACGCAAAGCACAGTCCCTTCAAACTGTCGGACACCCACATCTCCCGCGTTCTTTTTGCGCTTCTATTCAGAATTTCGGGGCTCACGCCACGATACGGCTGTATAGTCGGTTGGAGGCGCAGGATGGATGTTGGGCGGTAGCTCGCGGCAAGATTGCGTCCGGAATGGGGGCGCCGATTTAGCCCTTTAGCAGGATCCGCGAGTGCGGCTGTCCGATGTTCGCTGACGCTCTTCCAACCCAATTAGCTTCAGTTCGGACCGAGGCGAGCCATCCCGGCGGTGGAGCGTGTCGATGGCACATCACTCGATCGGCCGCGATTCGATGCCCCCTCCCTCCGTAGAACACTCGAACGATCACGGTCGGCTGCCTTCGAAGATTTTTTGAAATCGAAAGTGTGGGTTTGGTCCGGAGTTGCGTTTCTGGGTGTCGAGGAGGCCTGGTGTCGAGGAGGCCTGGTGTGTCCCAGTCCAATTTGGAGGCCGCTTGAAATGGGGACGGACCGTGGGTGTGTCACTGCGCTGACGGACGCGTCGGGGGCAGGCCCATGCCGGGCTTCTACCGGGATTCATCCGCGCGAGCGCGCGTCGCGACGGTGTCCAGCACGGGTGGTGCGCTAGTCGTGGCGTCGCTTGGTGGGCCCCTCCGCTGCTCCGGGCCGCTCCTTGCGTTTGCCGGCGCGCTGGGATCGACAATACCGATTCGGCGTCCTACTCTTGGCCTGGGCCTGATCTCGGAAAGCCTGAATAGAAGCTTCATGCTATGCCCCGTCGCTCGCTCCAATTCATGGATCGAGCTCCGTGGAGCCATAGAGAATGATTGCCGTTGGACTGACCAGACCGAAGATTCTCTGCTTGTGACCGATGACCGGGGAGCGGACGAGGAACTCGGCATTCGGATGGCCGCGCTTCGGCCTGCGCTGACGCGGTTCTTCATGCGCTCGGTAAAGAATCACGCAGATGTCGAGGATCTGGTGCAGGAGGTTTTCCTCCGGATCGTGCGGCGTGGTTCGTTCGACACCTATGCCGGGTTTGCCAGCTATGCGCTACAGGCCGCGGCCAGCGCCCTCAAGGACAGGAACCGGAGGCGGGTCGTTCGCCTCTTCGCGCAACACGTCTCGTTCGATCCAGAGGTCCACGGAGGAGAGTTGCCTGGGCTCGAGCGGGAACTCTTGTCGCGGGACGAGCTTCGCTCGACCAGCGTGGCGCTGGCCCAATTGCCCGAGCGGACTCGGTCTGTCTTCTCGCTCCGGCGGCTCGACGGCCTATCCTTCGCCGAAATATCACAGCGCCTCGGCATATCGGTAAGTGCCGCTGAGAAACATATGCTCCGCGCAACCCGACATCTCATGGCCGCGACCCGAGACGCTTCATGAGCGCCGAGCGTCCCTGCGCTGGCATCGACGCCGAGGTGGCCGAATGGCTTGTCGCGCATGATCGCGGGCTGAACGCTGACGAGGATGCGCGTTTCAGGGAATGGATCGCCGATTCCGTCGCCAATCGCGAAGGCTGGGCTCGCGGGCAGGCGATGTGGGCGGATTTCGACCGCGCGCCCGACCCACTGCTCTCCTCAATTCGAGACGAGGCGCGATCCCTGGGCCGGCCTGTCTGGCGATCCCTGTCGTTTCAAGGAGTTGCCGTGGCTGCGAGCATCATCCTCTGTATCAGTTTTCTCCTTTGGGGGCAGATTGGTACGATCGCTCCCAACAATGGGCCAAATATCACCGCGGCGCCCCAAGTGACGCGATATTCCTCGGACACCCAGCGTCGGGAGGTGATGCTGCCAGACGGCAGCCGCGTCATGCTCGACGCCCGGTCAAAGATTTCCTTCGCGCAAGTGGGCAGCCGCCGCGAGGTCGCCCTTCTTGACGGCCAGGCCTATTTCCAGGTGGCGCATGATGTGACCCGTCCGTTCGTTGTTTCGACAGAGGGTCACACCGTGACGGCTACGGGAACCGCATTTGGAGTGTCTTTGATAGCGAGTAGGCTCTCCGTCGTGCTCGAAGAAGGTTCGGTGGTCGTTTCATCGCTGGCGAACGGCACGAGCCATGCTCTTTCGCCCGGGCAAGCTTTCACCGTTTCGGCTAGTGGCGAAGAGAAAGTCGCGAGCGCAGACGTCGATACGGCGCTGGCCTGGCGATCGGGCTATCTTGAACTGCACAACATGACGATCGCGGAGGCGGTCGAGCGAATGAATCACTATGTCGAAAGGCCGGTAACCGTCGGTGACGCCCAGGCTGGCGCGCTGCGCGTCTCTGGACAGTTCCGGACTGACGATCCCGGTCGTTTCGTAGACACGATTGCCGAACTCTATCCCGTTCGGGTCCGCCGTAATGCGCGCGGTGGTCTCGAAATAGTTTCGTCACGGAATCGTGGCGTTTAATGAAGGATGCTGTCAGCATCTTCATCGGCCAGCCGGTCGGCCACAGAAAGGGAGGAACCTATGATGCAACCTTCCAGCCTTTCGTTGATCGCGAACCTTCAGCGGCGATCGACAGCGGAAATGGAGGCGCTGAAAATTGCCGGTGATCCAGCGTCGCGGACCTGGATCACCTCGCTTCATCTGGCCGCTTGCAGAAGGTGGCTGTCTCATGAACCGCCGCGTCTGGTGGAAGCGGAGGCAACGTTGCACCTGCTTCACGGAATCGTAGCTTCACTGGAGGACGCCTCGTCAGACGAGGACGGGGCTGCAGGCTTGGCGGACTGTCCTCTGCCCGTGATCCGGCCCGAGGAGACGTCACCGATAATGTGGCGGCTCATGGAATCACTGGAACGGTCGCTTACCACCAGGATTAACAACGCGGAGAGATGACCGTGCGGACCGCAAGATGTGCACGGCCCCGGGGAAAGTGTCCGTAAGTCTTGGCCCGTCCCTAGCTATGAGATGCTCAGGCGCCAGATACTTCGATCGCAATCGCGGTGGCCTCGCCGCCTCCTATGCACAGCGATGCAATCCCGCGTTTGAGGCCGGCGCCGCGGAGACCGTGAACTAGAGTCACGATCAGCCTTGCGCCGGTCGCACCAATTGGGTGGCCGACCGCGCAGGCTCCGCCGTGAATGTTGATGATTTCGGTGGTGATGCCGAGCTCTATCGCTGCCACCATTGGTACGACCGCAAAGGCCTCGTTGATCTCGAACAGGTCGACATCGGCAATGCCCCAGCCAATTTTCGCGAGAAGCTTGCGGATCGCAGGTGCGGGAGCGGTGGTGTACCACTCGGGGGCTTGGCTGTGCGTGGCGTGGCCGATTATCGCGGCCAGGATTGGGAAACCCGCCTGTTCTGCCGTCGACCGACGCATCAACACCAGCGCCGCCGCACCATCTGCGTTCGCAGACGCGCTTGCGGCGGTAATCGTCCCGTCTGGTCGAAACGCCGGCTTGAGCAGCGGAATCTTCTCGGGTGACACCTTGAGCGGATGCTCGTCATTCTCGACCAGCCGCGATCCGCCTTTGACGGGCACCTCGACAGAAACGATCTCGGGGCGGAAGGATCCTTTGTCGATTGCCGCGCGAGCGCGGTTCAGAGTCTCGATTGCATAAGCATCCTGGTCTGCGCGCGTGAGGCTATAGGCGGCGGCTGCCGCCTCGCCAAAGTCGCCCATTGGGCGACCCTTGTCATAGGCGTCCTCAAGCCCGTCGAGCATCATGTGATCGAGCAGTTCACCGGATCCGGCACGGTACCCAGTGCGGGCCTTGGCCAGCATATAGGGCGCGTTCGACATCGACTCCATGCCACCGGTGACGACGATCTCGGCGGCCCCGGCGACGAGAAGATCGTGACCCAGCATCGTCGCCTTCATGCCCGACCCACAGACCTTGTTGATCGTGGTGGCGCCGGTGCCGTCGGGCAATCCGGCCGCCCGGGCAGCCTGGCGGGCCGGAGCCTGCCCCTGCCCTGCCGGCAGCACACATCCCATAAGCACCTCGCTGATCTGGCCTGCCGCGACACCGGCACGCTCGACTGCCGCCTTGATGACCTGAGCGCCGAGCTGGGGCGATGCGATCGGGGAGAGGTCACCCAGAAACTGGCCTAGTGGCGTGCGGACCGCTGCGGCGATGACGATGGGATCGTGAGCGGGCAAGACGTCTCTCCTTCAGAGGGTGGATTGGCCCCTGTCCTCCTTCAAACGCTACTTCGCTGAAAGCGGCAACAGGCGTCCGAGCGGCAGGAGCGGACCGAGCGGCGTCAGCTCGAAGGTCATCATTCCGGCCTGACCGAGCGGCAGAGCCTCGAGCAGCGCGTGGGCTTCTTCGACGCTCGTCACGTTGAGCAGGAACACGACGCCCGTCTGGTCCGGCTTGGCATACCAGTCGGCGATCTTGCCGTTAAGGTAGAGTTGGAGCGTCGCGGGCACCTCATGGGCCAAAACCGCCGGTAGCTTGTCCGGTGTGGCCTTCTCTGTCAGCTTTCCGACCGCGAGGATTCGGGTGATCAACTGCGGTTTGGCGGCATCCTGCGGCTGGGCTGCCGGCGCCGCCTGAGCAAGTGCCGGCGCGGCGGCGCAAGCGGTGAGCAAGGCCACGGCCGCGAACGCGAGGATGTTTCGTCGGCTCATGCCAGCATCTCCTTGGCGACGGCTTCGGGCATGTCGGACTGCAGCCAGTGGCCCGCCGGGAGCAGCGTCAGCCTCGCGTTCTTGAAATGTGACGCCCGGTCGCGGCCGACCTCAGTCGTGATGTAGGGGTCGAATTCGCCCCAGATGACCTTCACTGGCATTGTCAGGCCGCCAAGTTCGGGAAGCCTCTCGGTGTTGCGGGCCAGTTCAGGGAAAAACTGCGCGACGAGTTGCACGAAGGCCGGACCGCTGCTCGGTTGCTGAATAAAGTTGTCGGCGATCAGCTGGCCGATCTCACGCCTGAATCCGGCTGCCTGCTCCGGCGGCTGGAGGACGGTGAACCTGGTCTGCTGCCAGCCAAGCAGCCAGCCGAACTGCGCCGGGTCCGTTGCAAACGCCATCGCCAGCGCAGACAGGCTCTCGGTCGCAAAGAGCGTAATAAGCTCCGGCCAGAGGATAGGCTTGGCATCGTCATAGCCGGAATTGAGGATGACGAGTTCCGCGACCTTGTCGGGATTGTCGAGCGCGAAGTTGATGCCGGTCGGCCCCGAGGAATCATGCGCGACGGGGACGATCGCCCCGAGGTCGAGCTGGGATATGACGGCCTCGAGATCGTCGCTTTGGTCGGCAAACGTGTAAGTTGCGCCAGCGGGCTTGTCGGACTTGCCGAACCCTAGGAAGTCGAACGTCACGACCCGGCGGCCGGCGGCCACAAGGTGAGGCACTAGAGCATCATAGATGCCGAGGTGGTCAGGGAAGCCGTGCATCATGACGAAAGCCGGACCAGCGCCGGCATAGTCGCGCGCATAGAGCTTGCCCTGTTCTCGCGTGATCAGGTGCTCGGTGAATGCTTGGGTATCGGTCATGGCTGCTGCTCGCGCCTTTCAGGATGGACGGGCAACGAACCGCCGCCGTACCCGCAAGATCGCCGCCCGGTTCGGTTCGCTCAATTATACGCGCGTATCGAAGTATTTTGGCCTACCTCGCGGGGGCCGGATTGCCCGATTACACCCAGATATAATTGCGCGAGCGCTTACCAGGAATTCAACAGGTGGGCGTTCATCAACCTTGGTCCCGGCCCCTGTGCGGCCGCGGCCCCTTTGCGGAGCACCGGTAGCGATGCACATCGACCCACAACCGACTTCGATGTCTTCGTCGCTTGATCGAGTGATCTTCACGAGCGATCTACCCTATCGGGAACTGGTGCCCGCGTTCGAGGCCCAACTCGGGCGTTATGATCACCCGATCGGGGAACAGCTGGTGCGCGACCAAGCCACATGGTCCGATGCGGAAGCGACAATCGGCCGGATGCAGGGACCTCACGGGATGATGATCTTCTTCCGAATCGATCTTGGGCCGACGGCGTCGCTCAAGGGCCAGCGACGCGAATGCACACTCTACCTGATCGGCAATCCGTTGATCGCGACCCAGATCGTCGCCCATGACATCCGCGCTGGTCTGCTCGTGCCCTTCGGCGTGCAGATCTATTCGGACGGCGGGAACGCAATGATCTCCTATAATCGGCCGTCTTCGGCTCTGGCCAGCCTCGGCAATGCGGAGATCGACAAGATCGGCCAAGGCCTTGACGCCAAGATCGAGACGGTAATCAAGGCAATCGTCTGACCCGCTTGCGACGCTTGGGATCTGCCGGATCCCGCCTGGCGTAGTTGTCACAACCGATCAGGCGACTGAAACAATAGCTTGGCGGCAGCGAGATAGGATCGGCCAATCCGAATTGCTGTGTCGTCGGCGAGCGTCGCTTGCCAGGCGCCCAGGCCGTTATGGCCGAGCCGCCTGATGAAGTCGCGCCGAACGATCGTCGAGCGGCGCAACCGGATGAAATGAGCGGGGTCCAGCGCCTTCTCCAGCGCGGTTATGGTCTGGTGGAGCATGTAGCTGCGGCGACCGATATGCAGCCGCATATAGTCCCGCTCTGCCTCGAGGGCCGCGCCGATGTCGTGGGGCAGGCCAGTCGCGCTCGTCCCGGTCCAGCGAGACGCCGGCAGGCTGGCCTGGATCGGCCGACTGCATGCAGCGGCCTGCACGAAGTGGCTCGCTTTGGAAAACCTGCACGAAGCCATGCGATCGCTGCGCAGCCTCTCCGCGATCGCCAATCTTGCTTCGGGCCGGTGCGCCGATCTGATCGAAGGAGAACCTACCGGCCGAGAGCGTAAAGGTTCAGACAGCCTTGGAACGATGTCGGCGGCCAAAATCGAGCGCAAGCTCAGCGACCTTAAGGGCAAAATCGCTCTCCTGATCGATAGTCCTGCCGGCGTCTGAACGGCGTCTCGCGACCAAGCTCGCCAACCGTCGGCCGTCATGGGGCTAATAGGGCAAGCGGTTACGGTTTGCCGCGTTGGCGTTTCTTCACCATTATACGAAGGTGTAATTTGGGAGGCGGGCGACGTTGAGTGGCGATCGACCGTTTTAATCGAATTGCGCCGCGAGCCAATGATTGACAGGCGTCGACTGGCGTCAGCTAGAGACGAATGTTGTCGGCCTCCGGAAGTCGGCGACAGCTATCGCAAAGTTCAGCAGCTAGGGTCTTCCGCACGCGACTGCTTGTTCCGGCGCCTCGAATCCAGGCCGGCACCCAGCGATAGCGATCAGGACGCGCTGCATCCATCAGGACGATGATTGCCGAAATTTGTTCAGGTGAGAGCCCCGCCTCGGCCGCCTTTGCGAGGGTCTCCCCCATTGCCTCGGCGGGGGCAAAGCGCAACGAGACCACTAGCCGCCGGAGTGCCTCGAGTCGCGCATTGGCGAGGCCCGGAGCTGGCTTCGTGAAGAGCGATGAGACAGTCCAGAACCAACCTTCGCGCGGCATGATACTGAAGCGGTCATCGTGTTGCCCAAGTGCGATCACTTGCCGCTCGAGCGCATTGAACAAACCGGTAAATTCGGCGGAAATCTGCGGCGCGCGGCATTTGGCGGCTGGCGCCACGAAGCATGTATCTCCGTCGAGGAACATGTCTCTCTCCCGCAATTGCTCACAACCGCTGCGACAAAGGCGCGCGCAGGGACAGAAAGTAACCGGGGCCAACTTGGGATAAATTTGCTGGAAGACGCAATTATACGGTAATATCGCCCAAACGCGCTCCGTGCGCTTTCCTGCGATACACAGCAGAATTGTCTGAGCTAGCCAGTGATTCCCCGTACACGCACGTATAATTGTTGAGAGTGCGGGCCGGGACCATAGTTGGCCAAGCTCGCTCCGGCACCGTTCAACAAGAAATGGATCGAGGCGGCTGGAGGTCAGCAGCGTTGGTTTGGCCGGGTCGACCTGGCCTGCTCTTTGTCTGCGTTGCTCTCCGAAATTGTACGGCTTCGGCGATCACTCCCCCGCCCCCCCTCGTGATCGTCGATGGTGTCGCGGCCGGGCCACTCCCAGCCCAGCCTACGGGATACTGGCGCACCCGCCCCGGTCGCCAGGTCCGGCCGCGGCACCTATTGTCAATCTGCCGAAGTGCATGGGGGACTCGAGGAGCAGTCGCTCCGAGCGAATGGTCCAAACAGATTCAGGCTGCCGGAATAATTTTCCTCACGCTTTCCTGTTGCCGTCCGGCGCGCGCGAGAGAGATTCCTTGATGATGTCGAGGAACCCATCTTCATCAAAGGGCTTCCTGATGCAAGTGACGGCGCCGGCGGCGCGCGCTTCGATCTCGACTTCGGCGAGGGATTGAGCGGTCATGATAATAACCGGCGCGACACAGCCACTAGCGCGTATCGACGAGGTCAGCTCCGCACCATTGGCACCGGGCATTCGATAGTCGGTGAGCACAAGGTCGTATTGCCCTGGGGAAATGCCATCCATTATGTGTTCCGCGTCTTCGAAAAGCTCGACGTCATAGCCAGCCGAGCGCAACAGATTGCCGAGCGCGAGGCGTAATGGCTCATCATCGTCAACGATCGCGATCAGGGGCGTCTCTCGCAACGCGGACTCCTTTGTGCTGCCGCCGTCGCTTTTCCGATAGGGAACGTGAGACGCATCGAACGTACACCCGATTTTGACGGTTGGCGCCACAGAAGACAACATCGAATGCCGCCGCCGCGATACGCCCGTATAATCCTTCGCGGGTCATTGCGATGCTAGGTTCCCCCCGACTGTGGGTACGGATGAACGACCAGACACCTCTGGCCTTCCGGATCCAACCATCGATCGAGAGATCATTCGGAGGGTTCATGTACGACGTCGCGATCATTGGTGCCGGCTCGGGCGGGTACAGTGCCGCGATCAGAGCCGGACAATTAGGCATGAAGGTCGCGTGCATCGAGGGAAGCCCGCACCTTGGCGGTACATGCCTCAACATTGGGTGCATGCCGTCCAAGGCGTTGCTTCACGCATCGGAACTCTATGAAGATGCGCGCCTTGAGTTCGCGAATCTTGGCATTGACGTCCAGCCGAAGCTCAATCTCGAACAGATGATGGCTCAAAAGGCCGATTCCGTTTCCAAGCTCATCAAAGGCGTTGAGTTCCTGTTCCGGAAGAACCACGTGGAGTGGATAAAGGGATGGGCAAGCTTCGCCGCCCCCGGGCAGCTCGACATCCGCCACCTCGACGGCACCACTGGCCGGCTGGAGGCGCGTCACGTAGTTATTGCGACGGGCTCGGTTCCAGTCGACATTCCTGGCGTCTGCGTCGACCATAAGACCATCGTCACCTCGACCGAGGCGTTATCGTTCAGCGAAGTTCCGCGCCGCCTCGCGATCATCGGCGCCGGCGTGATAGGCCTTGAGCTCGGTTCCGTCTGGCGCCGGCTCGGCAGCGAGGTGATTGTCCTAGAATACCAGGACAGGGTTCTGCCTGAGGTGGATTCAGAAATCGCGACAACCTTTGGAAAGCTCATCGCCAGACAGGGAGTGCAACTCAGGCTCGGGGTACGAGTGTCTGGTGCGGTGACGACGGCGAACGGTGCGACGGTCGAGTTCGGACCGCGTGATGGCAGTGCGGTCGAGCAGCTGGAATGCGACAAGGTGCTCGTCGCGGTTGGGCGCCGGCCGTTCACCAACGGTTTGAAGCTAGAGACGATTGGCCTCAAGACAGGTCCTCGCGGCTTCATTCAAAACGACGCCTATCGGACCGGAATTCCGAATGTCTGGGTGATAGGCGACGTCACGAACGGCCCGATGCTTGCGCACCGGGCCGAGGACGACGCGATCGCATGCATCGAGTCTATCGCCGGCATGGTAGACGGAACCGATCACCAGATCATTCCCAATGTTGTTTATACGAAGCCGGAGATCGCCACGATCGGCGCGACCGAGGACCATCTCAAGGCGACGGGCGTGGCTTATCGCGCCGGGCGCTTCCAGTTCATGGCAAACAGCCGCGCGCGTATCAACCATGAGACGGCCGGCCTCGTGAAGGTGCTCACCGACGAGAAAACTGACCGAATCCTAGGCGTGCACATGGTTGGACCATCGGTTAGCGAGTTCATCGCCGAAGCGGCTGTCGCGATGGCGATGGGCGCTACGTCCGAGGATGTCGCCTACACTGCCCATCCCCACCCGACCCGTTCGGAAGCCTTCCGGCAAGCCTCGATGGACGTGACGGGCTGGGCGATGCAGGCGTGACAGGGCCCCGGCCCCTCCCCCCCTGCCGGGGCGCTCAGAATGCCCGAGCACGCCCCATCACGACCCGCAGGCGGCCCTCGCGCAGATTGCGGGCATAGTTCTGCGCCATCAAGGGAAAGCGCGGACCCATCACCGACGCGAGCGAAGGTCCGACTGGCTTCGATGCGATCACCGCGCCGATAGCTTCGATCGAAGACTTGGTCACGTCTTCCCAAATTTCGAGGCGGAGATTGGCGCCTAGCAGGACTGCGGTCGTCTCACCTTCGTCGAGCAGAAAGCTCGACATCTGGCTGTCTGCCCAAGGCGTGGGATAGATCGGGTGCTCGCCCGTACCCGACGCGATCACGTCATGGAACGCAAAGGCGGCGCCGGGCTTTAGAACTCGGCGGATTTCGGTATATAGCCTCGAGCGATCCTTGATATTCATCACCACATGCTGGGTGTAGGCGCCGTCGAAGGAAGCCCCGTGAAACGGCATGTCGAGGAGGTCGCCCACCTGATAGGTCACCTGGTCTGCGAGATCGGTGCGGCTCGCCAGCCTGTTTGCAAGGTCGACATAGGAAGGCGTGAGATCGATTCCGGTGACATGGACGCCGAAGCGCTCCGCGATGAGCCGCGCCGGACCGCCGAGGCCCGCTCCCGCGTCAAGAAGGCGCGCGCCCTTGGCTGGCGCGAGCAGGTCGGCCAGCTCAATCGTTGCGGCCGCACCGCCTGCGTGGAATTGGTCAAGCGGTGCGAGGTCAATCGCACGCGAGACGGCGCGGCTCCGATCAAGCGAAAGCATCACATCGCCGACTGGGTCGGCGCTTGCCGTGCCTGATTGATAGTGGTCGCGGACAATTTCGGTGGTGTTAGGCATGGGTATTTCCGATCTGGTGCGTGTCGGCACTATGCCGGGGGAAATGTACGGTCTGGGCCCTCAAACGATTTCGATGTCGCGAGACGTGCCGGTAGGTGCGCTGGCATCGGAGGGCGGGTTGCGATTCCGCTCGTAGACTTGCTGGTATGGCGTGCGGTCGATCATCAAACTGAGCAGTTCGGGGCGGCTGTAGTGACCGCGCGAGTCCATCATCCGCTTTCGCTTCTCAATCTGCCAGAAGTCGAGTTCGGCGATGATCTCGCCCTCACCTTCGCGGAGCGGCGCGCCACCCAGATATTCGCCTTGCGGCGAGACGATCGCGGTAAAGCATCCGCTGGAAATTGGTTCGACTGATGTGGTCTCGGTGTCCTTAAGGATCTGGGCCTGTTGTTCGGGGGCGAGCCAGGCGGTGGCGCTCAGCACGAAGCAGCCAGCTTCGAGCGCGTGCTGCCGGATGTTGACCGAGATCTGATCAGAAAAGAGGTCGCCGGCGATCGATCCCGGGTACATTGCCGAATGGATTTCCTCGCCATCGGCGATCAGCGCGTAGCGAGCGAGCGGATTGTAATGTTCCCAGCACGCGAGCTGGCCAACCCGCCCGACAGTCGTATCGATGGCGTGCAGGCCTGAACCGTCGCCCATCCCCCAGACCAGGCGCTCGTGATAGGTGGGCGAAATCTTGCGGCGGCGCTGCGCCAGCGTGCCGTCCGCGTCGAACAGGAGCTGTGCGTTGTAGAGGCTCTGGCCGTCTCGTTCGTTGACTCCGATCGACACCACCATGCCGGCCTGGCGGGCGGCTTCGCCAATCGCGCGAGTTGCATCTGACGGAATGACGACGGCCTCGTGAATGAGCTTGTAATGTTCGCGGCCCATCATGTGCGGCGATTCCAGAAACGCGAAGTAGGGATAGTACGGCACTATCGTCTCTGGGAATGTCGCGAACTGCACACCTTGGCGGCCGAGCTCGCCGATCTTGCCGACCACCTTCTCGACGGTGCCTTCCCGACTGTAGAGGACGGGGCTGATCTGGACCGCTGCGGCCCTCACTTTCTTCATCGTCGCCATCCTATGTTGTTGTAGATACACCATGTGAGAGGCAGTTCAGCCGAGGCCGCTCCTGTCAAGCAGGTCGTCCCCGACCGCGAACATCTCTCGCACCGCCGCCGCCCCGAGAAGTTTAGCCGATCGTGCCTGACTCGCTCGCCAGGCAGGCTCGAGATCCTCCAGCGCGGCGAGGCCGGCCGACGTCAAGGCGATTGGACGACTGCGGCCTTTCCCTTCAGTGCTCTCCGCGATCCATCCGTTGTCGAGCATGATCTGCAGGTTCCGGCTGAGCGTCGAACGATCCTGCTTGTGGAACCGCCCCAGAGCCGATCGAGTCATTGGACCGAATTTCGCGATAATGACGAGAAGGATGAACTGAGGGCTGTTCATCCCGAACGGACGGAGCGCAGTGTCGTAGATACCAGTGACCACTCTGGAGATCAGCCGCGAGCGAGTAACTATGCACCCTGCGGCCATTTCATCGATCAGCGCCTCGGACATCTACGACTCGATCCCTTCGCAGACAATATGGTGCATATACACCATATTGTCAATATCTTCATTGCGTAGCGTCTCAATGTGCCCGAGTTCAAAATGATTAAAGCCGGCGCGCGCGCGGTCGTTCATAGAGACAGGCCGGAAACCGAGGCGAGAAAATGACTTCCCTTTCTATCAGTGTCTCTGGAACAGCCTACCTTCAAAAGTGCGTGGCGGCGGGCAAACTGCCGGGGCAAATTCCCTACGATGGCGGCGCGAAGCCGACGACGACCGACCCAAAAAGCGGGAAGCCTTCGGGCGCGGAAGCGCTGGCGCTCGCGGCGCCCTCGGTCAAGGCAGCGATCTTGGGCGGCCTGAAACTGTATGATCCCAAGGCATCGATTGTCGGCTACCAAGATGGGACAAATTTCTTCGATGCGGTGGGCAATAGCATCAACATCGTAGCATAGTGGTCGAAATCTGACGGCAGCTACCCACTGAAAGATTGGTCACTGCCGCCCCGTTTCCGCTGTTCAAGGCCATTCTCTCGGGCGATCTCACGCTATCTCGCCAAAGCGCTACGGACCCCGCTAGACGGTAGGCCGCGTCGAAGGGTCGAGCGCGGCCACCACCACAAGACGTCAAGGCGCAGGCCGAGGCGCGTTCGAAGGAGGAAGCCCTACTATTCCCAAGGGGAGGACACCGGGGCGGGCCGAAAGGCGCCCCATTTTTTCTTGCCGCTGGTACAGGGCTTTCCAAAATCGCCGATGACCAACGCTTCGCGCAACGTGCGACAATCGAATTGGTCACCTGGGACGACGCAGGACCTTTCTGAGATGGCTTTCCGCCCGGGCGAGCTCCTTTTGAACCGAGCGCTTGTGCAGGCCGAACTCGACGGCGATGTCTGCCTGCGATTTCTCATCACGCCACCTGGCCAGGAAGATCGCCTGCCGCCTGCGCGGGAGCGCATGAAGCGCCAATAAGGCTCGGTCCATCTCGTCTGCGGCGAGGGCGGCCGACTCCTGGTCCGGGGCGTTATCCGCAAATTCGGGCAGCTCTCCCGTGTCCATGTTCACCGTGCGCCAATCTCCTCGACGCTTGTTCAAGGCGACATTGACGGCCATTCGATAAAGATAGGAGCGCGGGCTGCGGAGCTCGCCGATATCTGGCTGCGCCCGCAGCTTGAGATAGACATCGTGGAGCGCGTCCGCCGCGGCCTCCGGCGAGCGGAGATGTGCCGAGAGGCGCGTCAGTAGCGGCTCGTATTCGACCTCGAGCAGGGCAAGAAGCTGTTGAACCGGGCCTTGGGTGGTCGCTGAGTTGGAGGTATGGAGTTCGCTTGCCTGCGTGGACCGGATTGGTTTTGAGTCGTCAGTCATTGCCTTCCGGGTTCTGGCGGCGACCCGCTCGCCCAGGCGTCCGACGCAATGTATTTGGTAAACTCGGAGCCACATGGCGGCTCGGAAAGCACTCGATAGGCGGCTTCATACTGATCTCTCCGTCCGCCTCGCCTGAGCCAAATCGTGTCAACGACAGCGCCTGACTGTTGGTCATTCGCGCCGCCTATGGGTTGAGCCGGCTGCGATCCTCCGAATTCTTCCGGTCCCGCCCTCGAGATACTCTCGTCCGGCTAATGTCGGTGCCCACGCGCCGGATCAAGGAAAGCGATGCTACTGTCGTTGATCGTTCTCGACAGCGCGCTTCATCGCCTCGGCGGCTCCCTGGAACCGGCCGCTGAGTCGCCTCCGCTCGGCTTCTTTGGTTGCCGCGCTCATCGACGCCTGATTGTAGGTGATGGTGTAGATCAGCCTGCAGCTTGCCGGCCCCCTCTTCGATAGAGCGACGCAGCCGTGATAGAGGTAGGCCGCCATCGGCCCCTCGGTCTGCACGTATGTGTATGAAGCGTCGCTTTGCCCGACCATAGCCTCAAGGATCGTATCGCCAATCTCCCTTACGCTCCCGATGCCACCATCACCCGAGATCAGCTGGCTGGGAACGTTCAGGAACCTTCCGGCATCGCCGAAATTGCGGATGCATCTCCAGCAATCTTCGACAGACATGGCGATGTCGACCGTACATGTGACCACAGCGACGTCGATCGTGTTCGAGGTGTGCTCAGCCATATGTGGTCTCCAGACTGGTCGGTGTCGAGGCTTGTGCGCCTGGCTTTGACGTCCGGTCGCTCATCCGACGATGTGTATGGAGCATTGCATGGCCTCACCGCGCAGTTCGGCCAGGCTGCGATAGGCCTCGCTCTCATGCCAATCGATCGCAGCTGCGCGGTCGGGAAAGGAGAAAATCGCCCCGCGCTGGTATGGGGTGCCATCGTGGAGCGGATGCAGCGGCCCGAGGATCACGGGCGATCCCCCGTGATCGGCGACCGTCGCGAGCGCCTTCGCCGAATATTCGGCCAGCTTGGCTTCGTCGATCGGCGTGGAATAGAAAACGACAAAGGCTGCCATCGTCATTCCTCCAGGGCGTCGCGCGAGGTCGGGGCGATGTGCCGCGGTGTGTAGTCGCCTTCAATGCCCAGCCAGGTGTTGGAGACGTAGACTGGGTCACGCTGGTGCAGTGCGTGTCCCGCCGCCTCCCCGTGCTCGGCTCTCAGCACCTGCACGTCATTATAGTCACCGCCGTTCTGCGCTCGCAGCGGGATAGGGTCGACCTCCTGGACCGTCAGGAGACGCCGCACATAGTCCTGAGCCATCGTCTCGACAGCCGCTGCGTCGGCGCGGCCTACCTCGTAATAGACCGCCGGCGGTACAACGGCGAAACCGGGATAGAAGAGAACTCCGTGCTGGACCGGCCACAGCAGGTCGTCCATCGTCCCGTTGACGCCGCGCGGCCCATAGTGCGCCATCCGGCCGCCGACCGTCATGGCGACCATTCCTCGTCGTCCTTCGAGCGTCCCTTCGCCGAAACGCTTGCCCCAGAATCCGCCACCGTGGGGGCCGATCCCATAAGCAAATCCATAGGCGTAGACACGATCGACCCAGCCCTTGAGGATGGCCGGCATGCCATACCACCAGAGCGGAAACTGCAGCACGACCACATCTGCCCAGAGCAGCTTGCGTTGTTCCTCGACGACGTCGGGCGCCTGCATGCCTTCGACGAAGGCGTCGCGCGAAGCGCGGGTGTAGTCGAGCGGCCCCTCGACCGCCTGGCCTCCAAGGAAGTCGTCGCGATCCGCAACCGCCTTCCATTTCATCGCATAGAGGTCCGACACGATAACCTCATGGCCGGCCTCCGTCAGCGCTTCGACCGCACGATCGCGAAGGTGTCCGGAGAGCGAGGCGGGCTCGGGATGGGCGTAGACGATCAGGTATTTCATTGGATCACGGCTCCGGAAACAAGGAGAGAGGGTTGGTCGTTGCCGACGTTCAGTCGTCGAAGGCGCGCCATTCCTGGTGCCCTGCCCGATTGCGCCGATAGGATTCGCGCTCGCTGACCGGTCGCGGCGGGAAGTCCGCTGCCGCCGCCATCCAGCGCGCGGTGACGCGCGCGATGCGGCGCCCGAACCGCTCGGCGGTGAGCAGGTCTCCCGGATGGGGTGCGGTGTCGGCATCTCCGTCGGCGACGCTCTGGGTCATCAGGCCGAGCCACGATCCGGTGACGTTGACGTCGGTCGGTGCGCTGTCGGTCGTATTGCCACCGGGCTGGTCACCGACGCCGACCCACACCATCGCCATCTGCGCTGCGAAGACGGCCATCTGTTCCAGGGCGATCAGCTTGTCGCCAGAGCGAGATGCCGAGTTGGTGAACCCGGCCGCGATCTTGTCCTTCCAGACCTGGTCCAGCCACGGCGTGAACGCGGCCTCGAGGAACAATTTGAAGAGGCCATGCGCCGAGCCCATGTAAGTCGGAGCGCCGAACACGATGGCGTCGGCCGCGGCCAGCCGCGTCAGGACGTTGCCGTCGTGCCAGCGGCCGTCCTGGCCGATCTGACGTGCAGTGATCTCGATCAACTCAACTTGTGTGCCGGGAAACGCCGTTGCGCCGTCGCGGATACGCTGCGCCACAGTGCCGGTATGCCCCCGCCCGGATGAATAGACGATCGCAATATTGGCCATTTCTAGTCTTAATCCTTCGGTTCAAGTGCAGCCGGCGAGCGACGGAAACCCTGAAAACGGACCGCACCTAGCCGCCAGCGAGCTATCGATTGAAATTGGAACTTTATGGTGCTGGTATCGCCAGCATGGATGGCAAGAAGCTCGATCTGAACCTGCTGCTCGCCCTTGAGGCGCTGCTCGCCGAGCGGAATGTGACCCGCGCGGCACGGCGACTGAATCTCAGTCAGCCGGCCCTCAGCGCGCAGCTGACAAGGCTCAGGGACATTTTCGGCGACCAGCTGATGATCCCCACGTCGAGAGGGGTGAATCCGACCGCGATGGCGCTCGAACTCCAGGCCCCGCTCCGCGAAGCGCTCGATCAGGCCCGGGCGGTCGTATCCCGGGCGCAGGCCTTCGATCCGGCTAGTGCCGAGATCACCTTCACCATTGCGGCAAGCGACTATATGCAGGTCGCGGTGTTGCTGCCATTCCTGGTGAAGTTGAACACCAACGCACCCGGACTGCGACTGATGGTGCGGATCCTCGACATTCCCTCGGTCGCCTCCGAGCTGGAGCGCGGTGTAATCGACATCGCATTCGTTCAGCCGATCGATGCCGAGGGTCCCGGTCTGCGCAGCACCACGGTTCTGCGCGATCGTTATATCGGCATCATCCGAAGGGGTTCGCTTGGAGCGGACGGCATGAGTATCGATCGATTTCTCGACGCTCGCCACATCATTGTGTCGCTGAACTGGGATGGCTTCGCTGGTCCCACGGACATCGCGCTCGCCGCGATCGGCCTGAAGCGGAACGTCGCGTTCGCGGTTTCCTCGTTCGTGTTCCTGATCGAATCGGTGTCGCGATGCGATCTGATCGCGTTGGTCCCACAACGGCTGACCACGCGGTATGTTGACCGGATCGACACGTTCGAGCCGCCCGTCGCCGTCCCGGGCATCGAGCTCAAGATGCTGTGGCATGACCGGACCCACGACCACCCCGGCTATCAATGGCTCCGGAGCGAGTTCGAGGCATTCTGCGCGCGACACTGACGGCGAGAGATTGAACGGTTTCCATCAGTGATATCGTGGCGCGATATGGTTGTGGGACACATTGACGCCGACCACGCGCTCGGCATCCGCGTAAGCCCGCCAGTCGGCGATATCCGGTAGCGAAGGGATGCAGACCGGCTCTCCCATCTCGAGTGCTCGCAGCGAGGCGACGACGACATCGTCTGCCCGCATCACCCGCTCCTTGGGGAAATCTGATACGCGACCGCCGGCGACTTCGTGGAAGCCCGTGTCGACCACGCCCGGCATCAGGAGTTGGATCCTCAGGTCGGTCCCGGCGGCTTCCACCTGCATATGACGGGTGAACGCCATGACGTAGTTCTTCGACGCCCCATAGCCGGCGTTGGTGGGGAACTGGAGGAATGCGGTGCCAGACGAGATGTTGATGATGCTTCCCCGCCCCTCGGCCATCATCCGTTTCATCGCGATGTGTGACAGGCGGCTGAGCGCCACGACGTTCACCAGGATCATGCGCTCGAGTGCGTCCGGGTCGAGTTCAGCGACCTTGCCGCGCGACGAAAAGCCGGCACTGTTCACCAGGAGGTCAACCCGGTCGCCCGAGGCGATCCGCTGTGCGACCGCGGTCACTCCGGCGGACGTCTCGAGATCGGCCACCAGCACCTCGGCCTCAATCCCGTGGTCCGATTGCAGCCGATCCGCGATTTCCGCCAGCCGATCACCGCGGCGCGCGGCGAGAATGAGATCGTGGCCGGTCCGGGCAAGGTGCTCGGCGAAGCTGAGCCCGATACCGGCGGAAGCGCCGGTGACAAGGGCGCGGGGGCGATGCGAAGACATTATGATTCTCCTGGTTCGAATGGCGAATGGTCGCGCGTCACGTGGCAGACGGCCCGCGCGGCAAGGCTCCAAGGGTTGCAAAGGCGACGATCCCAGAGGCGCCTGCCAATGCGGCGAAAATGAGCGTCGCGACATGGAATGCGGGAAGGAGCGCGGTGCTTGTCCGGGCAATCACCGCCCCCGAAAAGGCGGTCGCCAACAGACCGCCGGTACGCGCGATGGCATTGTTGAAGCCCGATGCTGTGCCGGTATGGTGGCTGTCGACCGAAGACAGCACGGCCGCGGTCAACGGCGCCACGCAGATCGCCATTCCCAAAGCGATAACGGCGATGCCGGGGAATATGCTCGTCCAGTATCCCGCACGCGGGTCAACCCGCGCGAGCAACGCAAATCCGAGCGCCGCGAGTATAGGCCCGGCCGAAAGCGGAAGGCGCGGACCGATGCGTTCGCTGATCCGGCCCAGCAACCGCGATGCGGTGCCAATCCCCAGCGGAAGCGGGAGCAGCGCAATCCCGGCCTCGACGGGTGCATAGCCCCCGGTGATGAGGATGTAAGGCAGGAGGACCAGCATCCCGCCGAGCGCGCCGTAGAGCAGAAAGGTGGTGACCGTCAGGCCGACGAAGGGGTCGACGCGAACATGCGGACCGGCATCATCGCGCGCTCCCCCGCGCGCCGCTCGTGCAGCACCAGGATGACGAGGAGCACGGCGCCGGCAGTCCCGGTGAGCATCGGCAATGCGGTCAACTCGCGCTGCTCCGACAATGTCGTCAGGCTAAGGGTCACCAGACCGAGCGCCAGCGTCGCGAGCAGAGCGCCGAGCCAGTCGATCGGGCGATCTCGCTCACCGCTTTCCCGGACGAAACACGAGGTTGCGATGATTGCGAGAGCAGCGACCGGCAGGTTCAACAGGAAGATCGCGCGCCACCCGATCGAGCCCACCAGCCAGCCTCCGAGCGGCGGCCCCACCGCGCTGGCGATCGCGCCAATGGACGCCCAGGTTCCGATGGCGCGGCCTCGCGCCTCTCCCGCAAAGGCATCGCCAAGCACTGCCAGGCTGTTGGGCATAAGCAGAGCGGCGCCAATCCCCTGAAAACCACGCCCGGCGAGAAGCAGCCCGGAACGGGGCGCGAGCGCGCAGAGCACCGAGGAAAAGGCGAACAACGTCGTCCCGACGATGAGAAGTGACCGGCGTCCGAACCGGTCGCCGGCAGCCCCGCCCAGTAGCAGCAACGCGGAGAGCGGCAGGAGGTATGCGTTGATCGTCCATTGCAGGTCGGACGGGCTCGCGCCCAGGCTTCGACCGATGGAGGGAAGCGCGACGTTGACGACCGAACCGTCGATGAATGCGAGACTCGACGCGGCGATAGTGGCTACCAATATCCAGCCTGGGTGCCGTGCGCCGCCGTCGCTGTCAGTCGCCGACGCAAGGGCGTGATCGCCGGCGGTTGGCAACGAGACGCTCATAGGAGGCGGTCGCGCGTCATGCGGTCGCATCCCCTTGGGCGCGACCCAGTTGGTTGCCGCGCGCCGAAACCGCGACGACCACGACGGACGCCACCAGCGCGAGCATGCCAGAGGTCAAGAAAGCGGGCGTATAGGTGCCCAACGCTTCGCGAACGACGCCCGCGCCGAACGCCGCAGCTGCCGCACCGGCCTGATGCCCAACCGCGATCCAGCCGAAAACGATCGGGGCGTCGCGGGCACCGAAGGCTTGATTGGCGAGTTTCACGGTCGGCGGAATCGTCGCAATCCAGTCCAGGCCGAAGAACACCGCAAAAATGCCCAGGCTCACCGGACCGAAGTCGATGAAGGGGAGCGCCACCAGCGACAAACCGCGCAGGCCGTAATAGACGGCGAGAAGGCGGCGCGGGTCGTAGCGGTCGGTGAGCCAGCCCGAGCCGGTGGTCCCGAACAGATCAAAGAATCCGATCAGGGACAGCAAGCCGGCGGCCGCAACCGGCGCGACGCCGTGGTCACCGCAATAGGCGATCATGTGGGTGCCCACGAGGCCGTTGGTTGTTAGGCCGCAAACGAAGAAGGTGCCAAAGAGCAGCCAGAACATCGGATGGTGCGCAGCGCGAAACAGAGCCTCGAACGCGAGCCATGGTGTCGCAGCCTGTTTGAGCGGAGGTGGCGGCGCGCTTTGGTCGGTTTCGCCGTGACGTCGCGCGCCGACGTCATCGGGATGTTCCGCCACGAACAGGGCGACCAGCGGGATCAGGAGGGCGCTGGCGGCGCTCACTGCGATCACCACCGGACGCCACGCGCCGCCCTCGGCCAGCCACGCCAGGAATGGCAGGAAAACAAGCGATCCGGTCGCTGTGCTCGCGCTCAACATGCCCATCACGAGCCCCTGCTGGGTGGCGAACCATCGGTTCACGACAGCGGCGCCGAGCACCGACGCCACGGCGCCTGTGCCGATGCCCGAGAAGAGGCCCCAGGTCAGGACATAGTGCCACGGTTCGGTCATCCAGAGACTGGACAGAGTCGCGAACGACATGAGCGCGAGCCCGGCAAGCATTGTGCGCTTGATGCCATAGGCGATCATCAGCGCCGCCGAAAACGGGCCGACCAGCCCGTAGAGGAAGATCCCCACGGCTGCCGCGAAGGATATCGTCGCCCGATCCCAGCCGAAGTA
The DNA here is from genome assembly GCF_003967075.1 of Sphingobium amiense. Lineage (NCBI taxonomy): Bacteria > Pseudomonadati > Pseudomonadota > Alphaproteobacteria > Sphingomonadales > Sphingobiaceae > Sphingobium > Sphingobium amiense. The sequence goes on along the minus strand of NZ_AP018664.1, from coordinate 590,203 downwards.
CGCCTCGAGCGGCACGATCAGCACGCCTGGCGTCGAGCGAATGCCAGCGGAGACGAGGAGTGCGAGAAAGGTCACCGCGACCACGATCCAGGCGTATGCAGCCCTCTGCCGGAAGCGAAAGATCATGGCCGATCTCCACGGTGGATGACGTCCCCGGTCGGTGTCATCGAGGGCAGGACAGTGGTCATCGTCTTGCGCCGGCCGTGCTGCGAGCGGGCGAAAGCAGGTGACGCGCGCGGATCTCGTCGGCGTCCAGTTCGCGTTCGAGGACTCGGAATACGTCGATACCGATCTCGCCGGCGCGGAACATCCTGATCAATTCGGTGCGCCCGGCCCCAAGGGAGGCCAGCAGCGTGTCGAAATGGTCGGTTCTAACCGAATCGAGGGCGCCATCAGCGTCGATCGCGCGCGTGATCGCCGCCAGCCGGAAGCGCAGCTGCTCGACCATTCGCGGATGACGGTGGACGCCGGCATCGTCAGCGGAAAGCCTTTCAAGCGCGGCGAGCTCGGCTGCCACCACATGCCTGCGAGCGATGCTTTCGATCAGCCGGTCATCGTCGAGGAATGCGCGATCGAAGCCGAGCCATCGCACGAGCGGCGCCAAGGTCGCTCCCTGGACAACAACCGTCACCAGGATGACTGTGAACGACGCGAGAAGGATGAAGTCGCGTCCTGGAAACCCGTCAGGCAAGGAAAGCGCGGCGGCGAGGCTGACCACGCCGCGCATGCCCGCCCAGCTCATGACGAGAGGGATGCGGAATGCAGGATAGGGATCTCGGCGCCGCAGCGCCGGGAACATCGCCCGCACGCCGTATGACATCGACACAATCCAGATGAAGCGGGCGATCACTACGGTGGCCACGACGGCGGCCAGTTGAAACAGTATCTGCTGCGAGGCGATCGCGCCCAGCGACATCCGGCTTAGAACACTGCGCAACGACAGGCCGATCAGGATGAAGATGAAGCTCTCCAGGATGAATCCGATCACCTCCCAGACCGCCTGCGACTGGAAGCGCTGCTCGGCGTCGAGAAGCTCGTGCTGACGCCACCCCATGATGATGCCGCAGACGACGGTTGCGAGCACGCCGGAAGCTCCGAGAGCGTCTCCGAGGATGTAGGAACCCCATGAAACGAGAAAGCTCGCGGTAACGCCCAATTCCCCGGCGAACACCCGACCCGTGGCGAAGCTCGCAAGGAGACCACAGGCCAGACCGATCCCAAGGCCGCCGAAGACAAGATAGAGGAAGCTGCCGGCCGCCCCCGAGCCGCTGAAGGTTCCCGTCAGCGCGGCGACGACGGCGAAGCGATAGAGAACCAGACCGGTCGCATCGTTGAGCAGGCTTTCGCCTTCGAGGAGGGTCACGGTGCGCGATGGCAACGGCATGCCCTTGAGTATCGCCTTCGCGGCTATCGCATCCGGCGGCGAGACGATGGCGCCGAGTGCAAAGCAGGCTGCCCACGGGAGCTGGGGCAAGAGCCAGTGCGTTACCCAACCTACGGTGAGCGTAGTGAACAGCACCGCGCCGACCGCGAGCTGCAGGATGATCCGGAGGTCGGCCCGAAAAGCGCGCCAGTCGGTCAGGTATGCACTGAGCAGCAGCAGCGGCGGAAGGAACAGCACCAGCACAAGGTCCGGGTCCAGTTCGAGCGAGGGCATCCCGGGCATCAGGGCAAGGACGAGGCCGCCAAAGATGAGTGCGCCGGCCTGCGGCAACCGCCACCGTCTTGCCGCGAGGGTCAGCACCAGGGAGGCCGATATCAGCAGCAAGACGATCTCGAAGCGGTGCGTAATACTCATACGCTAGAGGCCGGCCGCCAGCCGCGCGGTCGAAGCGCCGCGCCGCACGGGACACCCCGCGCGCCTGTCCGTTTTCGCGAACCGAGCGCGGGGATGTCGAAAATCATGCTGTCACATTCAGGTATCGCGACGCCGGAGCGCTCTTCTGGGACGCCCCCAGCAGCGCCAGGGTCGAGGCATCAAAATCCGCAATGAGCCGATCGGCTTCCTCGACCGACGGCATGGTGATGGTTTCGCCGGCGTCGAGCCCGGCGAGCGCTGCATCGACCATCGCCTCCACGGTCATCACGATCGCGGGATCGAGCGCGGAAAGCGGGACGCCGGATATGTCCCACAGGTCCGTCGCCGTGGCAGCTGGCGCGACCAGCTGGACGGACACATTGGTGCCGGCAAGCTCATCGATCAGCCCTCTGGTGAAGAGCATCACATAGGCCTTGGTGGCGCTGTAGATCGTGCTGACTGGAAGCGACCGGAAACCCAGCACCGAACCGATGTTCACGATCGCCCCCCGGTCACGATCCTTCATGCCCGGAAGCACTGCCATGGTGAGCCGGACAAGCGCGCGGATGTTGAGGTCAGTCATCGCCTGAGCCGCCGCGACCGAAGTATCGGCGACGGGTGCCAGGGTGGAAGTGCCGGCATTATTGACGAGAAGCGTGACCGTATCGTCGGCCCCGATCTCGGCCGCAAACGCTTCCAGCTGATCGGCGTCGGCCAGATCGGCGGTGGCGGCGCGCACGGCCACGCCGAACTTGTTGCGCAAGGTTTCGGCCAGCGCCTCGAGACGGTCGGTTCGGCGGGCGGCGAGCACAAGATCGAAGCCGCGCGCGGCAAGGCACTCGGCATAGGCCGCGCCGATCCCCGCGGATGCTCCTGTCACCACAGCCGTCCCGTGCCGATCACCGTTCCTGTCGTTCGCCATCGATCTATCCCGTCTATCTTGAGGCCGATGCGGCGGCATCCGACGCTGGACCTGCTTGGGCATGTTACCTGATATTCATACGGCATAGAGTCAAGCCAGGGTCCGGTGATCCCTCGCTATATCTAGGTATAGGTCGGCTTGTTGGGGAATTGCGGGTAATGCTGGCAATCGACAATCAAACATGACAGTTATCATGGATATGAGCGGAATTTGCGCATTCGCGACACGGCATTCGAAACGGGCGCCATTCCCAGGTGGGTCGTCCGCGTTGGCGCCTGGGGCGAGTGCGGGGCCTTTCCTGCGCCCGCTCGCAGGCGAGCGACCGACGGACGGTGACGCCACCGGCCTCCTGGAACCGTTGACGGTGCGCCCGCTTGTGGTCGCCAGACAATGGGTGCGGGACTGACGCGATGGTCACAGTCCACCATCTGAATTTCTCGAGATCGACACGTATCCTCTGGCTGCTCGAAGAGATCGGCATGCCTTACGAGATCGTCGGGTATGTAAGAGAGCCGGGGTTTCGCGCACCGGCGGAGCTTCGCGCCGTCCATCCCCTGGGCAAGGCGCCGGTGATCGAGGACGGCGGCCATCTCATCGCCGAGTCTGCGGTCATCCTCGACTACCTTGACCGGACCTATGCGGATGGCAGGTTCACGCCCCGGGACGGCGCGGCTCGGCTTCGCCATTCGGAGATGATGCACTTTGCCGAGGCTGCGATCGGCAGCTCCCTGAGGACCAATCTCTATGGGCGTCTCACCGGAGGACTGACCGGCACGTTCGCGGCCATCATCGAGCGGGACACGGGTGCGGCGCTCGGGCATGTGGAGACGCAGATCAGTGAGCCCTATTTCCAGGGCGACGGACTGACCCTCGCCGACGTCCAGCTCGGCTACCTGCTCGACCTGGCAAGTTACCTCGGGCTCCTGTCCGACTATCCCAGCGCAACCGCATATCTCGGGCGGCTCAAGGAACGTGACGCATTCAAGAAGGCGGTGAGCGTCGGCGGCCCAATGACGCCGCCGGCCTGATCAGCGCCCGCCCCTGCCGCGCTCCATCAATCAAACCCCGGAATCAGCCGACATGGAACCCACACACTACAAAACAGCGCTAATCATCGGAGCAGGCAGCGGGATCAGCGCGGCTGCGGCCCGGGCCTTCACGGCGTCGGGCATGAAGGTCGCCCTGGCGGCCCGGGACGCGCGAAAGCTCGATGGGCTCGCCGCCGAGACTGGGGCCGCGGTCTTCGCCGTGGATGCCGCGGATCCCGCGGGAGTGCGCTCGCTGTTCGATCAGGTCGACGGGTCGATCGGATCCCCGGAGGTCGTTCTCTACAATCCGGGCGCCCGGGCACACGGCCCGCTTGCCGATATCGATCCCGAAGACGTCCGCACTGCGATCGAAATATGCGCGTTCGGCGGGTTCCTGGCGATACAGCAGGCTGCGCGGCGCATGGTGCCGAAGGGGTACGGCGCCATCCTGCTGACGGGAGCCACCGCGAGCATCAAGGGATATCCGCTCTCAGCAGCCTTCGCGATGGGCAAGTTCGCGCTGCGCGGCCTTGCGCAGAGTGCTGCGCGCGAACTGGGGCCGCGAGGCGTGCATGTGGCCCATTTCATCATCGATGGAGCGGTGAGCAAGGTTGGGTCGGACCCGGATGCCGCCCAGCTAAGCTCCGAAAGCATCGCGCGCGTCTTTCTGGATGTGCTGCGCCAGCCGCGTGACGCCTGGACCCAGGAAATCGACCTGAGGCCCTGGGCCGAGGCTTTCTGATTCCCAATCGGACACCCCAATACGGAGAGATCGAGATGACCACCGCAACCTACACCGCCGCCGATACCGCCCTCCTGGTGGTTGACCCTTATAACGATTTCATGAGCGAGGGCGGCAAGCTCTACGAGGCGATCCGGCCGACGGCCGAGGCGTCCGGCCTGTTCGATAACCTTCGCAAGATCCTGCCGGCATTTCGCGCGGCCGGGGTGAAGGTGTTCATCGTGCCGCATCATCGGTCGCGCGCCGATGATTATGCCAAATGGGATCATCTCAACATGTTCCAGAAGGCAAATATCCCGAGCCAGGCGTTTGGCGAGGGCACCTGGGGCGGCGAATTCAATCCCGAGTTCGGTCCCCAGGAAGGGGATATCGTCGTCAAGGAGCATTGGGCTCAGAGCGGATTCGCCAACACCGATCTCGACTTCCTGCTCAAGCAGCACGGCGCGCGCAAGCTCGTGCTCGTCGGTCTGATCGCCAACAGCTGCATCGAATCGACGGCCCGCTTCGGCATGGAGCTCGGCTACCACGTCACGATCGTCCCTGACGCCACCGCTGCGTTCAGCCACGAGGGGATGGTCGCCGCGGCAACGAATGCGCCGATGTACGCGCATGCCATTCTCAAGACCGAGGAGCTGCTGGGCCAGCTCGGCTGACCTCATCGCTGCGTCTTCGCTCCTCCTCCTTTCGGCTCAACGCACAATTCGGGAATAGCTCGATGATCTACCTACTAGCCACCCTGATCGGAATCGTTGCCGGCCTGAGGGCCGTGCTCGCCCCGGCGATCGTGAGCTGGGCTGCATCGCGCGGCGCGATTACGCTGTCCGGCCACTGGCTCGCGTTCCTCGGCTACCGCTGGACCCCATGGCTGTTCAGCATCGCTTCCGTCGGGGAGCTCGTAAACGACAAGCTTCCCGCGACCCCGTCCCGACTGATTCCGCCCCAGTTCGGCGTGCGTATCGTCACGGGCGCGCTCAGCGGCGCGGCCGTGGCGGCCGGTGCTGGAAACTGGATTTTCGGCGGCGTGCTCGGGATCGTGGGTGCAGCGATCGGCACGGTTGGCGGTGCCCAGGCGCGGCGCGTGCTTGCCGCAGCTTTCGGACGGGATCTCCCGGCGGCGCTGGTGGAGGACGTGATCGCGATCGTCGCCGGCGTCGCGATTGTGGCAAGCGTGGCGGGCGCCAGCAGCTAAATCGCGGGACGAAACGAGCATAGCTTTCGAGCAGCAATCCATCCGGGTGATGGCTCGACCAATAACTTCGAATTTCAGTCAATACCTGCCGCGCTCTACTCCTTCGGGCGGGACCGGCAGCACAGCCGATTAGAAAGCAGAGCCGACATGAAGATCCTGATGATCATAACGAGTTCGCCACTCGGCACCTGGCTTGCCGAGGTGACCCGTCCCTACTGGCATTTCAGCGAGCGCGGCCACGAGGTGACCTTCGCCAGTCCGCAGGGTGGCGCGATCGTCTGGGACAAACTGAGCGATCCGACCCTCGACGGCTCGTTCGAAGCGAACGATCTGGTCAGCCTGGGATTCCTGTCCAGTGTGGCCCTGCGCAAGCGTCTCACCGAGACGGTGCCACTCGCCGATGTCGATCCCGAGGAATTCGACGGTGTCCATGTGGCCGGTGGCACGGGCGCGGCGGTCGATCTCTACCCGAACTCCGACGTCGAGCGGATTCTCGAGCATTTCTGGGCTGCCGGAAAGGTCGTTGGCGCCATCTGCCACGGCTCGATCGCGCTCGCCAACAATGTGAGCCGGGTCGCTGGCAAGGCGGCGACAGGCTTCACCCTGGCGGAGGATATCGAGGCGGAGGCGATCTACGGGCCTGGCTTCATCCCGAACTTCCCGCAGCCTGTCATGGAGCAGGCCGGCATCGAGTTCGTCCACGTCGAGCCCCAGGGCGTCAAGGTAGTGGTCGATGGCCAATTGATCACGGGCCAGAACCAGCAGTCGGCTTCCGAATATTCGCTACAATTCCAGCATCTGCTTACGGGCGGGACACCCGTGACGACGGTGGCATGAAGAATCGGGTTGCCCTGTCCGAGGCGACGCAGGCCGGAGGCGGTCTGCGTTTGCCGCAGGGCATCGCCAGCAGATCAGGACTCGCGAAACCCGTCTTTCAGACCATCCGCGACTTCGCGCAGGATCTCGAGCGAAAATTCCTCGTCGTTAACCGCTCGGGCGAGCAGCAGGCCGCCGACCATCGCGGCAGTTGCGCGTATGGCGTCGCGCCGGGCCGAACGCGGCTTCTGCCACGGAAAGCGCGTCGAGAGCTTGTCGACGAAGGCGTGCACGAAACGGGTCATCGCCCCTTGGGCATAGGGTTCGCGGCGCACTTCGGACGCGAGGGCGGACATCAGGCATCCACTGCCTGGATCGTCCCTGTGGGAGACGCTCAGATACTCGTCGACATAAGCCTTCTTGCCGGCGGCGGTCGGCTGTTCGAGATCCATGTTGGCGAGCGACGCCGTCGCACCATGCACGATGCAGGCGCTGACCAGATCGTTCTTGGATTCGAAGTGATTGTAGAAGGAGCCGTGGGTCAGCCCGGCGGACTTCATGATCTCGGAGATATTGACGCCGTCGAAGCCCCGGTCACGGAACAGGCGGGTCGCCTCATCCAGTATGCGTTGATGCTTCTCGGCGGTTTCGGCAGCCGGGTAACGCACTGACTTCGATCTCCTCAAGGCTCATCGCTACCGTGACCTCCTACGCCGTAAGGGTCAATTATGCAAGGTCATACCTGATAAACATCAGGAATATGAAACATGGTGGCGTGATGGAATCGCAGACGATCGCTATATCGCCCATACAGGCGAAAGCCGGCCTAGGGGCCGATGGTCGTGCTGATTCCCTTGGTGCCGTGGTGCTGCCGTGATCGGCTTCTTTCAGGAGCAGCAATGGGAGTTCGCGCCCCATGAGCGCTCGCCCCTTCCCGGCGCGCCTGCGACGCCCGACCATCCCGCGGCGCGAAGATTGCTCTATGGCCTGATAGGCGTCCTGATTGCGGTAACCGGCGGTTTCGGCACGGCGCTGATCGCGGTCAACCTCACCTACCTCCAGGGGACGCTCGGCCTCTATCAGGATGAAATTTCCTGGCTTCCTGCGGTCTATGTGATGACCAACGTGCCGACCGGGATGGTGTTGATCAAGTACCGGCAACAGTTCGGCCTTCGCTCGTTCACGCTCATCTTCCTCGGGCTCTACTGCCTGCTTGCCTTCGCTCATCTGTTCTCGAGCGGCTTCTGGGCGGCGGTCGCCGTGCGCGCGGCCAGCGGGATCGCCGGGTCCGCGCTGACCACGCTGAGCCTCAACTATTTCGTCCAGGCGCTCCCGGCGGCGCGCCGGCTCGGCGCGATCACGCTCGGCCTGTCGGTCCCGCAGCTGGCATTCCCGATCGCACGGCTTTTCTCGGTCGAATTGCTTGGGTTCGACCAATGGCGGACCCTCTATCTGTTTGAGTTCGGCCTATCGCTGGTCTCGCTCGCGCTGATTGGCCTTGTTCGCCTGCCGCCCGCGACCCGCGAGCAGGCTTTCGAGTGGCTCGACCTTCCGACGGTGATCCTGTTCACGCTGTTCGTTGGCCTGATCAGCGCGGTGCTGGCGCAGGGCCGGTACGAATGGTGGATGGACAGCGCCTGGATCGGTTGGGCGCTGGCCGCGAGCATCCCGCTCTTTGGCGCGGTGTTTCTGCTCGAATATCATCGCGCCAATCCGATGATCGACATGCGCTGGCTCGGCCGTGCCTATTTCATAAGGCTCCTGCTGGTCGGGACCATGGCGCGGATCGTCCTTTCGGAGCAGACCTATGGAACGGTCGGGCTGCTCTACGCGCTCGGCTACACCAACGACCAGCTCTTCCTTTTCTCGGCGCTGACCGTCGTCGCAGCGATCGCGGGCATCATCGTCGGCGCCCTCGCCGTCGGTCCCGACCGGTTGAGCCAGCCGGTCGCGTTCGCGATCGGTCTCGTCGCGGTGGCCGCCTTCATCGACTCGCATGCGACGAACCTTACGCGCCCGCCCCAACTCTACGTCACGCAGATGGTGATCGCGTTCTCGACCACCATGTACATCGGTCCGGCGATCCTGGTCGGGTTGACGCAGGTTATCGCGGATGGCGGCAAGAAGCTCACCAGCTTCATCATCCTGTTCGCGACGACGCAGTCGCTGGGTGGCCTGATCGGCACGGCGCTGCTGAGCACTTACCAGTCCTATGCCGAGAAACAGCACTCGTTCGACATCGTCGAGCATCTGACGATGACCGACCCGCAGGTAGCCCTCGCAATCCAGCAGGGTGCCGCCCGCTATTCGCCGATGCTGAGCGACCCGGCGCTGCGCACCGCCGAAGGCGCTGCCGCGCTTTCGCAGCGGGTCGCCATCGAGGCCAACGTGCTTGCCTATAACGACGTCTTCCGCCTGATCGCGATCATGGCGGCGGGTACAACCGTCTTCCTCATGCTTGTTGTGCACCAGCGACATCGGATCGCTCGCCGCCAGGCTCGGATGGCCCTTGCCGGACTTTCCTCATGACCACTCCTGCCCTCGCCAAGACGGCCTCGCCGCAGACGCCCGCGCCGCCGGCCCCATCCGGCTGGCAGCCGGTGCGGAACAGCCGCACGGTCGTCGTGATATCGATCGCGGCCGTGCTGGTGGGCGTGCTTGCGATCCTTGCAGCCTGGCGACTGCCGCCGTTCGACAGCGCGGTACAGCGTACCGACAACGCCTATGTGCGCGGACAGACGACTGTGATCAGTCCGCAGGTCAGCGGATATGTCTGGCATGTTTACGTGCAGGACTATGAGGTGGTCCGGCGCGGCCAGATTCTCGTCAAAATCGACGATCGTATCTATCGCCAGCACGTCGAGCAGGCGCGCGCAGCGCTCGACGCCGCCCGCGCCAACCTCGCGAACAACGTGCAAAGCCTTGCATCGAAGAAGGCAGCGCTTGCCTCGGCCGAAGCCTCGGTCCGCAACGCGCAGGCGCAGCTACTGCGTGGCCAGGCCGATCAGCGGCGCGCGGACGATCTGGTCAGGGACGGATCGCTTTCGGTGCGCGAAGTGGATCAGACGCGCGCGGCGCTTCGTCAGGCCGAGGCTGGCGTGGCGCAATCGATCGCCGCGCGCGACAGCGCGACCCAGGACGTGTTGTCGGTCGATGTAAACCGGGGCAGCCTGAAGGCGGCCGTCGAAGGGGCCATGGCCGCGCTCCATGCGGCCGAAATCGATCTCGAGAACACTGTGGTCCGTGCGCCGCAGGATGGAAGGCTCGGCGATGTCGGCGTGCGGGCAGGTCAATATGTGACGAACGGCACGCAGCTTGTCTTCCTGGTGCCTCGCCGACTCTGGGTCACGGCCAACTTCAAGGAGGCGCAGACGGCGCGCATGGCGCCGGGCCAGCCCGCCTGGTTCACCGTCGATGCGCTGGAGGACGCGAAGGTGCGGGGCCATGTCGAGCGCATCGCTCCGGCGGCGGGCTCCGAGTTCACGGTTCTCAAGCCCGACAACGCGACGGGTAACTTCACCAAGGTCGCGCAGCGCATCTCGGTCAGAATCTCGGTCGATCCCGGTCAGCCTCTTGGCGAGAAGCTGCGGCCCGGCATGTCTGTCGAGGCCCATGTCGACACCACCGGCGCGCGCCGGCCGTGACAGACCCGATGGTCCGGATCTGGCTGATGGCCGCCCTGATGGCGTTACCCGCCCTGCAAGGCTGTGTCGGGACGCGACCGGCCATTCCGGCGGCAGCTCGCACAGCCACACCTCCCGGTTGGCGCTTCGCCGCGGCTCCGGCGGGCCCGATCGAAGCGGATTGGTGGCGCGGATTCGGCGATCCGCGACTGACCGAGCTGGTCGAGCAGGCGCTCGCCCGCAACACCGACATCGCGATCGCCGCATCGCGCGTCGAAGAGGCGCGCGCGCTGGCACGCCTCGCGCAAGCGCAGCAGACGCCCAACGCGACCATCGGCGCCGGGACCGGAGAGTCGCGAACGGTCGTGCTTGGAAAGGGCGTCGACGCCTTCGCCGGCACACCCCAGGCGTCGATCTCCTACGACCTCGATCTGTTTCGCCGCCTCGCCTCGGCCACCGCCAGCGCACGCGCCTCGCTTTTGGCGGCATCGGACACCAAGGCGTCCGTGATGCTGGCCGTGGCAAGCACCGCGGCATCCTCGTACATCTCCCTGCTTGGGCTGGATGCGCGCCTGGCCACGACCCGCGCGACGCTCGCGTCCCGTGCCGACGCGCTGCGGCTTGCCCAACGCCGCGCCGGGGCCGGCTACACCTCGAAGCTGGAACTGGCCCAGGCCCAGAGCGAATATGATGCAGCCGCCCAACTCGTGCCGGTCGCGGAGCTTGCGATCGCGCGGCAGGAGAATGCCCTGAGTATCCTGGTGGGCGATGCGCCGGGCGCGATCGCGCGAAGCGCGCGCCTTGAAGGTCTGACGACGCCCGTGGTGCCGGGCGACCTCCCCTCGGACGTTCTGCGGCGGCGTCCCGACATCGCTGCGGCCGAGGAGACGCTGGTCGCAAGCGATCATTCGCTCGATAGCGCGCGTGCGGCGATGCTGCCGAACGTGTCGCTTACCGGTAGCGGCGGCGTGGGGCTGTCGACCGCGCTATCCAATCCGATCAGCCTGTTCGCGTTCGGCGGGAGCGTTCTGTCGCCGCTGTTCGACGGCGGACGCTTACGCTCGCAGGCCGGTGCCGCAGCGGCACGGCGCGACCAGGCGGCTTTTGCTTATCGCCGCACGGTGCTGACGGCTTTCCGGGAAGTCGAGGACAGCCTTGCCGCAGTCGATCGGCTCGATGCGCAGCGGAAGCTTGTCGACAACCAGGTCGCGGCGCTCACCGAGACGTTGCGCTATGCCACCAACCGCTACCGCGAGGGCTATGCGCCCTATCTCGACCAGATCGACGCCCAGCGGAATCTGCTCGCAGCTCAACTGGTGGCGATTCAGGTCGAGACCGACCGGCTGAATGCGGTCGTCACACTCTACCAGGCGATGGGCGGCGGGTGGCGCCCGGCCGACGAGCCGCCCTTCCCTATCGCAACAAATGAACGGACACAGTGATGAGCGCTCCCATCCGGATCCTTCTACAGACATCGATCGTGCCGACCGAGAACGACTGGCACATCGGCCGCTTTTCGAGGCTGGCGGACCTGCTTGCCGGCGAGCGCGACCGGAATGGCGATCCGGTCTTTCTGGTGGCGGCGCGCGATCGCGACCCGCTGGGCTCGGCCGACCCTGTCCTGTCGACGCTCGACACTTCTCCATTCGACGAGCTGTGGCTGTTCGCCGTTGATACGGGCGAGGGTCTCGATGACGCGGACCGAGCGGGGATCGACCGGTTTCGCCGCCGCGGCGGCGGGCTGATGCTGACGCGTGATCACATGGACCTGGGGTGCTCGATCTGCGCGTTGCCCGGCGTCGGCGCAGCTCATCTCTTTCACACGCACAATGTCGACCCGGGAAGGCCGGTCGCCGAGCCCGACGACAAAGGCACCCCCGAGATTCTGTGGCCCAATTTCCACTCGGGCCTCAATGGCGACTTTCAGGAGATCGAACCGAGCGAACCCGTGCATCCCATCCTTTCCGGGGGGCGTGCGAACAGCGACATCATTCGCTACCTCCCGGCCCATCCGCATGAGGGCGCCGTGGCTTCGCCGGCGGGTGACAGATCGGCGCGCGTGATCGCGACGGGAACGAGCAAGACCACGGGCAACCGCTTCAATGTCGCGGTAGCGTTCGAGGCATCGTCCCATGGTGGCCGGGCGGTCGCGCAGTCGACCTTCCACCATTTCGCCGATTACAACTGGGACCCTGCTTCGGGCGCGCCGGATTTCGTGAGCGAGCCGCCCGGCAGCAGCATCCTGGAGCACCCGACCGCGTTGGCGGCGACCCACGCTTATGCCCGCAATCTGGCGCTCTGGCTCGCCGGACGACTCTCCCCGGTCTGAAACCCGCTTCGGCGCGGCGGCCATAACCCCGGCAGATCGTCACCCCAGAATGGAAGTGAACATGAAGGCACTCGTACAAGACGAAATCGGCAAGCCGCTCGACGTTCTTCGCTTGAGAGAGATCGAGGTGCCTACGCCGGGACCCGGCGAGGTCCTTGTGAGAATGACGACGGCATCGATCAATCCAGGCGACTTCCTCTTCGTCGAAGCGCTCTATCCGGAACCGAAGAAACCTGCGCTTCCTGGGCAGATCGCCGGGAATCACGGCGCCGGCGTCGTCGAGCGTGTCGGTGCTGGTGTGACGATCAAGCCGGGCACCGAGGTCGGCTTCAGCTATTTCGACACCTGGTCGGAATTTGCGGTCGTCCCGGAGGAATGGCTGATCCCTTTGCCGCGCGGGATGAACCCGGAGCTCGGCGCGCAGCTCGTGAACCTGATCACAGCGTGGGACCTGCTCGAGCGTTCGCGCGCCAAGCCGGGTGATTTCCTCGCGCTGACCGCCGGCCATTCGACCGTGAGCATCCTGACCGCGCAATATGCGGCATCAAGGGGCATCAAGGTGATCAGCGTGGTCCGCCGGAAGACGCCCGATATCGATCTGCTCTCCTACGGGTCAGAGCATGTGATCGAGACGTCATCCCCTATCGGGATTCGGGATGCCGTTCTCGAAATTACGAGCGGCAAGGGTTTGAACGGGGTCATCGATCACGTCGGCGGCCCTCTTTTCCCGGAACTTGTTCGCAGTTCGGCTCTCGGATCGAGGATCGTGGTGAATGGCGTGCTGAGCAGCGCTCCATACGAGCTTCACCATTTCGACATTCTCATGAACCTGATCGAAATCGTGAACTATGTTTATCGCTACTTCTTCGAGCCGCCTACGACAGACGATCGGGTCTATCTCCAGCAATTATTAGCTGTCTCGACGATTTTGGACCTGCGTGTTCCGGTCGCCGGGTTCTTCTCGCTCGAGAACTTCCGGGAGGCGATCGAGGGAACACTTGATCGGCCGGAGGAAGGAAAGAGGTTTTTCAGCATGCGGCCCTGAAGCACGCATGCACGACGAATTTCCACAATTTGTTTCTGCCAAGAAAGGACAATGAAATGGTTGCCGAGACTTATTCAACCAGCGATACGGCGCTCCTGCTGGTCGATCTTCTCAACGACTTCCTCGATGAAAAGGGGAAGCTTTCGGAACGCATCGGGCCGATGCTCGCAAAGACCGACCTGAAGACCCATCTGGCGCGACTGATCGCCGGCGCCCGGGCAGCAGGGATCAAGATATTCTACGTGCCCCACGGGCTCGACGAGCACAGCTTCGAGGAGGTTCAGCATCTCCATCCGCGCTGGCAGTGGGCCATGGCCAACAAGATCTTCTGGAAGGGAGAATGGGGCGCCGACTTCTACGAGGCGTTCGCGCCGCAACCGGGCGATACGATCATCAGCCGACACCGCGCCTTTGACAGCTTCATCAACACCGACATGCTGGAGAAGCTGAAGGCAGCCGGGATCGAGAAGGTGGTTCTGGCTGGCCTGACCTCGCACACCTGCGTCGAGAGCGCAGGCCGGCATGCGCTCGAGGAAGGGTTCCATGTCACCTTCCTGACCGATGCCGTCGCGGAGTTCACCGAGGAGGCTCACCGGGCGGCCATCGACCTTTCCTATCCGACGTTCGGCCATGAAATTCTGACAATCGACGAGTTCCTCGCGGCGATCGAGCCGGTCGCGGCGTAACAATCCTGCGGGGGCCGCCACTAAGGCGGCCCCCGAAGAATGCCTGCCCAATCATGACTCGGGGAATGGCAACATGCCACCCTCGCGCCAGCCTGGCCCGCCGGCGCAGACCGGCGCCTCTTGGCGTCCTGCCAGCCGGCATAGCCCAAATATAGGAATGTTGCTGATGGTCACCGCCTCTTCCCCCTACCGGGCTCTTCTCGCGGCCGAAACGTCGGCGGCGCACCCACGCATATCGGCCGCTCAAATGCTGGATGCGCCGGACAACGCAGCGCTGCGCCAGATCTGGACCGAAGCCCCGGCAGATCCGGCCGTTTATGCCGGCAAGCGCATCGTCGTCATAGCGACGGACGGTGTCGAGGAGATCGAGCTCACCACCATCCTTCATTTCTTCAAAACCCGCGGCGCCACGGTTCATCTGGCTGCACCGAAGAAACCGAAATATCCCGCCTATCACGGCATACAGATTCCGGCGGTGCGTGAGACGCATATCCTGACAATCCACTATATCGAGACTGCGGGCTGGGCGGCGTTCAACAAAACCGTGGATGAGGTAATGGTCCCGGATTACGACGCTTTCATCGTGCCCGGGGGCGCCTGGAATCCCGATACGCTGCGGTCCGACCTTCAGGTCCGGAAATTGCTCCAGGAGGCGGCGGCCGCGGGAAAGCTGCTCGCCGCGATTTGCCATGGACCGTGGGTGCTATCCGATGCCGGTCTGCTCAAGGGCAGACGCGCGACTGCGTGGTGGTCGACGCAACCCGATCTCGAAAATGCCGGCGCGACATATGTCGACACGTCGGTGGTCGTTGACGGCAACATCGTCACCTCGCGTGCGCCGATCGACCTCGCTCCCTTTGTTCAAGCGGTGGGTGAGAAACTGTCCGCGTCGCGATGAAAACCGGAGCCGGCCGGGCGCAACCCAGCACCCTGCACGCGGCCATAAATCAAGCGAGCACGACTTGGCTTCGGCCGGTATGTCGCGGCAGCGTGCGGACTGCCGCGACATACTGCCGATTCTAGGCAAGTTTGGCGATCAAATCGCTGAACGACTGGGCGCTGCCGTTCTGGTGGCTGGTCGATTTCAGATGGAGCGCGGCCGTGCCGGTGCTGCCACCTCCCACCGTCGGCGCGTTCGGGATGATGGGATTGACCGGCCCCACGCCACCGTAGCGAGTGGCCTCGCTGTTATCAGGGATGATCCCTGACGGTCCGCCGGGCAGCGTCCCCGGCATCACGCCCAGGGCGATACACCGCCGGGTATAGGCCGTACCTGCGGCACTATAGGCAAGACCGATCACAGGCAGCTCCTTTCAAGCCTTACTATAATCAGGCTTGGATAGCCCCGACCGTTTAATAAAAGGTTATCTGGCCGGACTAAGGTAAGCACACGGAGCGCCGGGCAGGCCGATTAGGAACGATCGACGGACCTACCCCTGGAGCAACAGTAGGCAGCCGACCAGCGCAAGCCCGGCACCGAGTCCGAAATTCGCCGGGAGTCCTAACCCTTGCACGGCTAGAGCACCCGCCGCCGAGCCGAGCGCGATCGCGATCTGGACGGTACTGACATAGAGCGCCGAACCGGCCTCCGGTGCCTCGGTTGAAGCGCCTTGAACCCAGTGGTTCAGGCAGAGCGGCACCGCCCCGAACGGCACTGCCCAGAGGAGTAGCAGCAAGAGCGTGACGGGAAGTGTCCCTGCCGATAGCACGAGGCCGAGAAGACCGATCGCGATGGCGGCCGCCTGGCCCGCCACCACGGCTCGGGGATGGCGCTCGAGGGCGCCCGGTATCACGAGGTTGGCGAGAAAACTGGTGATACCAAACACCAGCAGCACGACCGGGACGGCGCGGGATCCAAGACCGGGCTGGGCCTCAAGATAGGGGGAGAGATAGGTATAGGCAGCCAGATTTCCGCCAAACAGGCAAAGGACGAGCGCGAGCGCCCGTCGAACCTTCCCGCGCCTCAGAAGCAGAAGAAAGTCCGATCGAACGAGCTTTTCGGCGACCGGGAGGGACGGCAGAAACACGGCTTGGCCGAGAATGGAGATCCCCGCGAGGATCGCCGCAGCCGCGAACGACGCGCGCCAGCCCCAGACGCTTCCGATCAGGCTGCCGGTGGGCAAGCCGAGGATAGTGGCGCAGGTGATGCCGGCGACGATCAGCGAGACGGCGCGCGCGATCAGCCTAGCGGGGACGAGGCGCCCTCCCGCGGCGAGCGCCACCGCCCAGAACCCCCCCAGACCTGCTCCAAGGAGCGCGCGTCCGAGGACGACGACCAGGAAGTTGGGGGCGAAGGCGCAGCCGAGATCCGCCAGAAGGAGAAGTCCGGTCAGGACGATAAGCAGGCGGCGGCGGTCGATCGCGCCAGCCAGAAGGAGAGTTGCCGGCGCTGACATGGCTGCCACGATACCCGGAGCGGTGAGCATCAGGCCGGCGGTGGACAGCGAAACGCGAAGGTCTGCAGCGATCTGGGGCAGTACGCCCACAGGCAGAAACTCGGTCGTTACGAAGGCGAACACACCGAGCGCCAGCGCGCCAACGCCGGCCCAGCGGGGCGATCCGAGCGGATGGTGCGTATTGCCCGGCGCACCGGGCTGCACCCCTTCTTGAAGCCTATCCCCATGCTCGTCTCGCAGCATTCTCGAATAGCCCCATTCCAAAGCCATGATGATCATTGAATTAATGAAACCTGATAATGCTCATGCTTGGAGTCAATGGAAGTTAGGCATATCCGCATCGTGCCAGAGGCCTTCGATGCGCGAAGGCATCGGCGCAGGCCCAACGTCCGCGGTCGTGCGGCCATGGTGTCGGCCTCCGCGGCGATCCGCAGATAGGAGGATGGGAGGCCGGGAGATTGATCCCGGCGCTCCCCCTTCAGGCTGCGCTGCCCTTCGACAGAGACGAGAGCCTTCCGGGCTCGGTCACGCCAGCGTTCTGAGGGCCGGCTCACGATCATAGAACCGCTTGGCGGCAGCCTCGATGAAGTCGCTGCCAAGACCGACAATGTCGTCTTCCTCACGGAGGCCGGCTTTTTCGGCCAGAGGCAAGGCAGCAGCGGTCGCGCCCACGGCCTTCAGATGCGCGAACGCATCCACGACCCACTGCACCACGGCGCTCTGGTTCACGAGAGCGGAACAACCTCCGGCCGACAAGACAAGCGCGACTGCATCGAAGATCTGCGACGGCGATCCTGCGAGTTGCCCGTCGGCCTTCTGCCGGCTGCCGTCGGACAGGGTGACGCCGCCGATCTTGGGCGCGACCAGAACAGCCTTGGCTTTCGCCTTGATGATCGCGGCGACCAGAGATTTCAGCTCATCGGCCTCAGTGCCGTCGGCGATCAGCACGCCGATGACACGCCCTTCAAGGACCTGCTTCATGTTCTTGTGGATCGAAAGCGCGTCGGAAGGCGCCATATCGACCGGCTCCTTGGCCGCGCGCGCCTTGGCTGGCAGCTCGATGCCAAGTCCATCTGCGACACGTTGGGCCAGATCCTCGTCGACGTTGCGCAGGTTGGCGAGCATGCGCGGCGGAACCTGCTCGAGATGGCCAACCTTCGAAAGCTCAAACACGAATGACGAAGCAATGTGGGCCTGCTCGCTCTTCGTCTGCGATCGATAGAACAATCGCGCCTGGCTGTAGTGATCGGAGAAGGCCTCGGCGCGGATGCGCAGCTTGCCCCCCGTCTCGTCAGGGCCGCTCGACAGATTGGTCGTTGCGAAGCCGCGGGCCGGACTCTCGCGCGGGCCTCCCTCTTCACCATGCTCGGCAAGGCTGTTGGGCTCATAGTTGGCGCGGCCCTTCGGAACCTTGGTCTGCATCATGCCGTCGCGCTGAAAGTTGCCGAACGGACAGCGCGGGGCATTGATCGGGATCTGATGGAAATTGGTCGTGCCGAGACGCGATTTCTGCGTGTCGAGATAGCTAAAGAGGCGGCCCTGGAGCAGCGGATCGTTCGAGAAGTCGATTCCGGGCACAACATTGCTCGGGAGAAACGCGACCTGCTCGGTTTCGGCGAAGAAGTTGTCGACGTTACGGTTGAGCGTGAGCGTGCCGATAAGCCGCACGGGCACGTCCTCTTCTGGAATCAGCTTGGTCGCGTCGAGGACGTCGTAAGGCTGCGCGTCGGCGAACTCCCGGTCAAAGACCTGGATGCCAAGATCCCACTGGGGAAACGCACCCGCCTCGATCGCTTCGAACAGGTCGCGCCGGTGATAGTCGTTGTCGGCAGCCTGCAGCTTCAGCGCCTCGTCCCAGATCGTCGACTGTACGCCGAGGCGCGGCTTCCAGTGGAACTTCACGAACCGCGCCTCGCCTTCCGCATTGACCAGCTTGAACGTGTGGACACCAAATCCCTCCATCATGCGCAGGCTGCGCGGCAGCGTGCGGTCCGACATCGCCCACATCAACATATGGGTCGTCTCGGGCATCAGGGACGCCCAGTCCCAGAAAGTGTCATGGGCGCTTCCGGCCTGCGGGTATCCTCGGTCCGCCTCCATCTTCACGGCGTGGACCAAGTCCGGGAACTTGATCGCGTCCTGGATGAAGAAGACAGGGATATTGTTGCCGACGAGGTCCCAGTTTCCTTCGCGCGTGTAGAACTTCACCGCAAAGCCACGAACGTCGCGCGGCGTGTCGACCGAGCCAGCGCCACCGGCCACCGTCGAGAAGCGGACGAACACTTCGGTCTTCTCGCCCTTGGTGAAGACGGCTGCACGCGACAGGTCCGAGATATCGGCTGTCGCCTCGAATATACCGTGCGCGCCGGATCCGCGGGCGTGCACGATCCGCTCCGGGATGCGCTCGTGGTCGAAGTGGAAGATCTTCTCGCGGAGCACGAAGTCTTCGATCAGCGTGGGGCCGCGCCCACCGGATCGCAGCGAATTCTGATTGTCGCTGACGGGCGCTCCATGATTGGTGGTGAGCACGTCGCCGCTGCCAGCCGCGCGCTGATGGGTCTCGCCGCCATTGCCGAGGCCGGGGCTGGCGTTGTTCGTGGTCATGGGAGTTCTCCGGTAGGCGCGCAGCAGATGCCGCGCAGATGATCGGTCTGAACGCGCTCAAGCGTTCGTGGCGGCTGTTCGCGCAAGCTGGCCCTGCCGCTCGGAGGAACGCCGCGGCGCCTGGGTCGGCGACCGAAGTCGTGCAGTCCATGGTGGCGCACGATCGTCAGCCCGCTCAGTCCGAGCGATCCAGAAAGCCGCGCAGATAATCGAGAAGCGCTGAAGGCTTCTCTTCAGCGATGAAATGCCCTGAACCCTCCACGCGGATCGTGGCCGCGCCCGGCGCACGCGCGTCGATCGATGCTTTCAGGCGGGTGTAGCCGGGTCCGGCCAAGCCAAGCACCGGCATCTTGAGCTGGCCGTATGTTGCATCGTCGGCGATGTCCCGATCGAACGCCTGGTACCAGGCATTGCCGGCTCGCGTCCCCTCGCGAGTGGAGTAAGCTGCTGCATAGACCGCGCGCGACCGGGCGTCGATCGCGCGCTCGTCCTTGGCCATGTAGCGGAAGAACCATGCCTGCTCGATACCTGCGCGGCCCTCGAGCAATTTTTCCGGCATGCCCTTCACCTGATGGAAGGCGAACCACCACAAATAGGGATGATCCTCGTCGATCGTGTCGCCGAAGGTTCCGGGTTCCGGCAGCAGCTTCAGCGCGCGGTAGCCTGCAGATGGGTGTCCGACGTCCAGCAGGACCAACCGGCGCGTCAGCTCGGGATAGTTTTCGGCGAAGCTGAATGCCACCATCGCGCCGATGTCATGGCCTACGACGTCAACCCGGGCGTTCCTCGTGAGGCGGACCAGAGCGGCAAGGTCGCCCGCCATCGTCTTCTTGTCATATCCGCCGGCGGGCTTGCCGGAACTGCCCATTCCGCGGATGTCGATCGCGTAGACGCGGTGAGTCTTCGCAAGCTCGGGCATGATTTTGTGGTAGGACCACCACGTTTCGGGCCAGCCCGGCAGGAGGAAGACCGCAGGCCCCTTCCCTCCGACCACATAGTGGAGGCGAAAGCCGTTGACCGGTGCCGAGCGGTTCACAAAGCCGGGAAGCGATCTGACCAGATCCTTGTCGGAAATCCCGCGCGTCACCTCGGGGGCGTGCGCCGGCCTGGCGAGGACGCCAGTGCCGACAGTTACGGCGAGCCCCACTATGGCTGTCGCGCTTGTGAGCCGGATGTGCATGGGTGTGCTGGACCTTGGTCGCTGCGGGGGATCGGCCGCCTGATGGGCAAGCCCCGCCCGTGGCGGCGGGGCCCTGGAGGCTCAGGCGTCAGTGACGTCGCGCGGGAAGATCGCACCCACCTGCGCGCCGAGATCATATTCGAGGGCACCGCGGGTCTGCAGGCCGCGCTCGAAAAGCTGCTCGTTAATCGACTGGAACGCCGGCCGGCCGGCCGACGCCCAGAAGGCATCCGACTGCGGCGGGAATTCCTCGTCGGCGAGCAGCGTGTATTTGTTCACATAATGCTTGATGTCCGCGATAACCCGGCGATCCCACCGGGAGACGCGCAGCGCCCACGCATCGATGAACGCCGAAAATTCGGCATCCGGGATTGCCCGGTTCACATAACCGTATTTTTCGGCGAGCTCGGCGGAGTAGTCCTCGCCGCTCAGTAGAATCTCGAACGACCGCCCTCGCCCGACGAGCGCGGGCAGCCGGCCCGCGGCGCCGCCGCCGGGCAGCGCGGTGAACCCGACTTCCATCTGGCCGAGAATGGCCTTTTCAAAGCTGGCGAAGCGGACGTCCGTTGCGAGAATGAACTCGCTACCGGCGCCGCGCGCGATGCCTCGAATGGCGGAGATCGTGACGGCAGGCAGGTGGCTCAGACGCACGAGCACATCGACCCAGGCCGCATAACCGGTGGGGCTTGGGAGCGCCTCGGTCTCAGCCGGGTTCGCAGCCAGATCCCAATGCGCGAGGAAAAAGTCCGGATCGGCGCTCTCGAACACGACGGCGTTCACGGTCGTGTTGGTTTCGAGTTCGGTCAGGAGCAGCTTGAGGTCGCGGATCATCGCCGTGCCGATCACGTTGACCGGAGGATTGTTGAACGCGACCCGCCAGAGCTGGGGTGTCTGGACCGTCAGCGTGAAATCGGTGGGCTTGAAGTCGTCGACAAACATGATGGACTCCGTTCCGTTGCAAGAGGCCAGACCAGCGCGGCGCGAACGCCGCGCTGCCTCGGCAGTCATCAGGCGAGTAGCGTCGCTTCCATGCCGATCTCGATCTTGAGCAGCATGGCGATCGTGCAGAAGGTGCGCGCACGCTCCGCGCAGTAGTCGAAGCGATCCTGCGGGATGCCGGGCACCTTCGCGCTCGTCGTGACGAAGGTGCTCAGGATCGCCGGGTGGCCATTCTCGCCGTAGCCTAGCTCGACGGCGACCGAGGTCTCGATGCTCTCGGCCTCGAAGCCGATCATGCCGAAGTTGTTTGCGAGCGCCTGATTGAAGCAGCCGGCAAGCGCGACGGCGAGCAGTTCCTCCGGGCTCGCGCCCGGCGTCCCCTCGAAGCGGCTGGAGAAGCTGTACGGCTTGTCCTTGAACGTATCCGTCTGGGTCGAGAGCGTGCCGGTTCCCTGCTTCCAGTTGCCCTGCCAGTTGGCCAATCCGATCGCTTTCATATGTCTCTCCTGCTTCTTCGGGGGTACGCTGGCCGCCGCTGGGGGGCTTGGGGGCGATTGGCGGCCAGCGTTCGGGAAAGCCGCGAGCCGTCAGCCAGCGGCCTTTTCGATTTCTGCCGCGAGCGCATCGGGCTGCGTGAGGAAGGGGACGTGCCCGGTGTCGATAGTGAGCGACAGACGGACGGGCGTGGCCTTGATCATCGTGGCCTGGTAGCCGGTGCTGATCACCTGATCGCGCAACGTGCGGATGGCCACCTTGTCGACCTTGCCAAAGCGGTCGGCGGTCAGGGTGACGGGCGTCGCGAGCGGGGCGAGCGGTTCGGCGACGACCGCCCCCGAAACCGCATCCTGAACCTGCTGCGGGCCGTCGCTGGCGAACACGCCGCCGCCGGCACCCGGCTTGACCGACGCGAGACCATGCTCCTTGTCGATGTCGAGAACCGGACCGAGCTTGCTTCCGGAATCAGCGGTTGCCAGCGACAGGAGTGAGTCCCCGTTGCGCGGGATATAGGCCGCGACATAAACCAGCGTCTTGATCTTCTGCGGCTCCGCTTCCGCCTCGGCCGAGATCGTAAAGCCCCCGAAGCTGTGGCCGACGAGGACGACCGGGCCGGTTTCGTCCGCAATCGCGCTCGCAACGGTCCGCTGGTAGAGGTCGAGCGAGATCTCGGTCACCGCTCGCTCGTTGCCGGGCCGGCCGGGAAGCGCGATATTCTTGACCTTGTATCCGTCCTTCTCGAGCTTCGCGACGACATAGCCCCAGACCTCGGCTGTCTCGAACGCGCCATGCACGAGCACGATCGTCGGCTTGGTCGGACCCGCGAGTGCAGGCAGGGGCGTAGCGGCAGCGGCAATGGAAGCGGCAGCGCTGATCAACTTCTTCATGGTCGGACTCCTCATCCCGCACCGCGGTCGATGACGGGGGCGTGTGAAATTTGATGGCCCCTCATATGCTCGCCTGTCCGGCCGTCCCCACTATACATAGGTGTAGAAAACAACATTCATGCCTTATATTCATCATACGGATTTAGCTGTAAGCCTGCGGGCATGAGGGTATGTGCGGCGTATCCCGAGATAGACACGCCATTCCATACCTGATAATCATCTTGAATAGGAACACACTGGAGGGCGCTCTCAAGTGGCTCGACAGCTGCCGTCTGATTCGGATCTGCGCGAGGAAACGCGCTCCATACCGACGCCAGAGGACGCGCCAGTGCTGGGCGCACGCGCCCGCACTCTGGTCGATGCCCTATGGAACTCCGTCCAGGAAAGCCTGGTCCTTGTCGACGAGTCCGGACGGATCACCGAGTGGAACAGGGCCTCCGAGCGGATATACGGATGGTCCCGTCGAGACGTCCTGGGCCGCCTTTTTTCAGAAATCATGGGCGAGCAGGTGCGGCTGCAGGCGGGTGACAACGAGGGCGTGGAACCCGGCCGCACCGAAGCACGGCGCACCACTGCTTGCGGCAGGGAAGTCATCTTAGAGACGATAATCATCGAGCAACTGGACGCGGAGGGCAGGACGACCGGTTGGGTCGAGAGCGGAATCGACGTGACTCGCCATCGCCGCGCCGCCTGGGCAGCGGAAGCGGAGCAACGCCACTACCGCAACGTGTTCCACGCTATCCCGGCATCCGTCTGGGACATCGACTTCTCGAAAGCGCGGGCAACCGCCTTGGCGTGGCTGGACGGGGTCGACGAGCCACCCTTGACGTGGTTTTCCGCACGCCCCGACAAGGTCCGCGAACTGATGCGTTCGACCTTTGCACGCGACGTCAACGAGCAGGCGATGTCGCTGTTCGGGGCTCGCTCCCGCGACGATCTTCTCGTTTCGATCGAGCGCTACTGGCCGGACGACAGCATCGGGGACTTCACGGCCTGGCTCGTCTCGGCGCTCGACGGCCAACCGTTCTTCTCGTGCGAGACGCGTCAGCGCCGATATGACGGCCAGGAGTTCGATGCGCTGTTCACGGCGAGCTTCGCGCCGGGGACGGTCGAGGAGGGCCGGCTCGTCGTTTCAATCGTCGACCGCTCGGAGATCACCTCGAGCCAGGCGGCTGTCCGCGAGAGCGAGGCCTTCTACACCGACATGTTCAATACCTCGGCATTCTCGGCCTGGCATCTGGACGCCCGGGAGACGAAGCCGATCTATGCCGAACTTCGGGCCAACGGCGTCGTCGATCTGCGCGAGCATCTGGCCGAACACCCCGGAACTCTTCAACGCCTGATGGCGGCGATCAAGGTGGTCGATGTTAACTGCACGACGCTGCAATTGTTCGAAGCATCCGAATATAGCGATATCGTCGGTGGACCGATCACGCGCTACTGGCCGCCGGACAGGCTCGATGCCCTGATCGGGAGCCTTGAGGCATCGTTCAACGACCAGCCGATCTACAAAAGCCTGACGCGCATGTGCACGCTCAAGGGGAAAGAGATCGACGTGCTCTTCACGCGCTCGGCCTCGAGTGCTCTGCACAGCGCAGGCCAGCTGTTGCTGGCGATCGTCGACATGACCGACAAGGTTCAGGCCGAGAATGCGCTGGCGGAGATGCAGGCGACGCTGGCCCATGCCGCGCGCATCTCCTCGTTGGGAGAGCTGACCGCATCCATCGCTCACGAAGTGAACCAGCCCCTCGCGGCGATCACGGCGAACGGCGAAGCCGCGCTGCTGCGACTCCAGCAACCCGCGCCCGCGTTGGAGCAGTTGCGGCAATTGACCGAAGAAATGATCTCTGACGCGCGCCGCGCCTCCGACGTGGTGGCGCATATCCGCTCCCTCGCCTCCCCGCAGAGCGGCGAGCATCTGGAAGTTTGCGTGAATTCCATCGTTCGGGAAGCATTGACGCTGGTTGGGTCACAGCTCGAACGGTGCGGCGTGGCCGCTGTATTGGAATTGAAGCCGGGCCCAGCCGTAACTCTCGGCAACGCCGTCCAGCTTCAACAAGTCCTGGTAAACCTGATCTTGAACGCGCTCCACGCGGCGAGGGGGCGCCCGGGCGCGCGTGTTGTGCTGGGCACTTCCGAGTCCGAGGATGTAGTGGTCCTTACTGTCGAGGATAACGGTACGGGCATCCCGCCCGAAATCGTGGGCAGGCTGTTCGATAGCTTCTTTACGACCAAGGCAGATGGGATGGGAATTGGCCTGGCGATCTGCCGGACGATCGTCGAGGCTCATGGCGGCGAGATATCGGCAGCAAATATCCCTTCAGGCGGCGCCCGGTTCACTGTTCGGCTCCCGCGCGCCGGACATCGGTAGGCCGGCGAGCGCCCGAACGGACTTGGCGCGATTCACCGCCGACTAAACGAACGCATAGTTGCCCGCGCCGTCAGGGAGATTATACCTGACCCTTATAAGGCTTAAAGGAGCATCGTCGCGATGATCACCAATAAGGCCGGAATCGCTCTCGGTAGCGAGGATCCGGCTCGGACCCGAGACCGGCCAGCGAGCGTCGGGCCTCGGCCGGTGGCTGGCGACTTCCACGCGGCGACCCGGCAGGCTCCCCGATACCACAATGACGGCAGAGCGGGGCTGCAAGGGCCGCACAGTTCGCAGACGGGCGGCGAGGTCGAGGAGCCAGAGTGCGTCCACATCATCGACGACGACCCCTCTGTCCGTTCGGCTCTGGTGAACCTGATATCGGCCGCGGGCCTATGCGCCCAGGCGTATGTTTCCGTGGATGCGTTTCTCGCCGATAACGAGATCGCGGTTGCCGGTTGCTTCCTTCTCGATGTGCGATTGCCTGGGCTGAACGGGCTCGATTTCCTGACACAAATGACCGAGCTGGGCCTTTGTCTTCCCGTGATCTTGATCAGCGGCCACGGCGACGTACCGATGACGGTCAAGGGAATGAAGGCCGGAGCGGTCGATTTCCTCACCAAGCCTTTCCAACCGAGCGAGGTGCTGGAGGCGGTGGCGGAAGCACTCGGGATCGACCGTGCACGGCGCCAGGAGCAGGCGAGCCATTCGGACATCGTCGGGCGCTACGAGAGCCTGACCCGTCGCGAGCGGCAGGTCATGGCCCTTGTCACGGCGGGCAAAATGAACAAGCAAACCGCCGGTCTTCTCGGGCTGAGCGAAATCACGGTGAAGGTCTACAGGGCCGCCGTGATGCGGAAGATGGCGGTTCGAACGCTCGCTGATCTGGTGAAGGCTTCGGAACAGCTGGCAACCCAATCCCCTGACCTCTTCGCTGCCAACGAGAGCTAGGACGAGCTTTCACCCGAGCCATCTTGTGCTTAAATCGAGGGACCAGCCTTGTCCGGAATTCTGACCGTCTGCGTAGTCGATGACGATCCCTCAGTTCGAAACGCGCTGGTCAACCTGATCGCGTCGATGGGCTTCAGGGGTTGTGGCTACCATTCTGCGGAGGCGGCGCTCCGCAGCGGCGACGTCCTGGCGGCCGCTTGCATCCTGACCGATATCCATATGCCGGAGCTCGATGGCTTCGCGCTGAAGCGCCGGCTTGATGAGCTGGGCTCGGATACCCCGGTCATCATGATGACCGGGCGCGACGACGCGCATCTGGAGCGACGGGCGATCGAGGCTGGCGCGATGTGCCTCCTGCGCAAGCCGCTTCATGCAGACGCGCTGGCCAGGTGCCTGGCGGAAGCGTTCGGCCTGGGCTGACCTGAGGCAATCGTTGTGGAGTCCGCGCGAGCGCGCGGGATGCCACGATGGTCGATTGCGGCCGGCAACTGAATAGGCGACGCAAGCACGTCGCCAGCCTCCGGCGTGCGCCAACGTCGAGTCCGGGCCGTGTGAAGGGCCCTCCACCGCCAGCGCGATGGAGGGCTTTGCTTCAGCTTTCCGAATCTACGCGGATGAGCTTCTTGTTGACGAATTCATTGATCCCGAGATCGGACAGTTCGCGGCCGTATCCAGAATTCTTGACGCCACCGAAAGGCAACTCCGGCGCCGACCCGCCAGCCTGGTTGATCGAGACCATGCCGGTCTCGATGCGGCTCGCGATTTCTTTCGCGCGTTCGATATCGGACGTCATGATCGTGCCGCCGAGACCGAACGGGGAGTCATTGGCGAGCGCAACCGCCGCGTCCACGTCGGGCACGCGAAACAGCATCGCCACAGGAGCGAAAAATTCCTGGTGGAAGACAGGATTGTCGGGGGACACGTCGGCGAGAAGCGTCGGCTCGAGGAAGTATCCGGACCGGTCCATCCGCTTGCCGCCGACCAGAACGCGCGCGCCGCCGGCGACCGCGGAGTCGATCTGCTTCAAGACCAGGTTCAGCGCTGCCTCGCTGCAAAGCGGCGCCAGGGTCGTGGCTTCATCGCGAGGATCGCCGGGAATGAGTTCCGCGATTGCAGCACTGAACCCGGCGATGAAGTCGTCGGCGATCGTCTCCTGTAGAATGAACCGCTTCGCCGCATTGCAGACCTGGCCGGCATTCTCGACGCGGCCACGCACGCCCAATCTCACCGCGCGCCCGATATCGGCGTCGTCGAGCACGATGAAGGCATCGCTGCCGCCAAGCTCCATGGTGCTCTTCTTCAGCGCCTTCCCAGCCTCTGCGGCCACCGCCGAACCGGCCCGCTCGCTGCCGGTGAGCGCCACGCCGGCCACGCGGGCATCTGCAATCGCGGCAGCGGCCTGATCGTTGGAAAGGAAGACGTTGGAATAGACGCCTTCGGGTGCCCCGGCATCGAGGAAAAGCTTCTCGAACGCCAGTGCGCATTGGGGAACAGAGGGGGCGTGCTTCACGATCAGGACGTTGCCCGCCATCAGATTCGGGCCGGCGACGCGGGCGAGCTGGTAGAAGGGGAAATTCCACGGCTCGATGCAGAAGATGACGCCGATCGGCGCGGTTTCGACATAGGCTTCGGCGCCGTCGGTCACGATGGTCCTGGAGCCGAGGAAGCTTTCGGCGTTCTCGGCGTAATAATTCAGGATGCTCACGCAGACGTCGACCTCGCCCTCGGCTTCGCGCCGCAGCTTGCCCATCTCGAGCGTGGCGAGTGCAGCGAATTCGCTGCAACGTTCGGCAAGCAGCGCGGCCGCCCTTCCCACGATCTCGGCCCGGCTCGCGTAGCTCCGGGATCGCCAGTCGTTGCGGAAGACCGTGTGGGACGTCTCGAGAGTCGCCTCCAGCTGCGCGTCGGTGTGGTCGTCGAAACTCTGAACGAGGAGTTCGGTATAAGGATCTCTTGATTGGTAAGTCATTGGGGGCTCTTTCAGTCGGTTGGTGGATTATTGGTTGGTGGCGGGTCGGATAAGGCTCGGAAGCGGCGGACCGCGTTCCCGGACCGTGACTCGAGGAGCACGGTCGTGCATCGGCGCGACCGGCTGCATCTCGGCTGCGGGCAGAACCCGCACCGAGCGTTTGTCAGCTGAGCGGACGAACGGACGGGCCACGACCGGAGGGCGCATCAGCCTGCCATTCCGCTCCTCGCTTGAGGAAAGCGTGACGGCTCGTGAAGCATCGGGAAATCGCGCTGGTGCCAGATCGGATACGGCACCGGCACTGCACTCGCCTCGTCGAGCCGGGCGATCTGTTCGGCTGACAATTCCCAGCCGATCGCGCCGAGGTTCTGCAAGAGCTGGTCTTCGTCGCGCGCGCCGATGATCAGCGTGCTCACGGTCGAGCGCCCGAGGAGCCAGTTGAGTGCGATTTGCGTGACCGACTTCCCCGTCTCAGCCGCGATCAGGTCGATGGCGTCGATGATACGGAAGAGACGCTCGTCCTCATATTGCGGGCCGGTGCCGGCAATGTCGTGGGCGCGCATGCCAGGAGCGGCCGGCTGACCCCGGCGGATACGTCCGGTCAGTTTGCCCCAACCCAGCGGGCTCCAGACGACCGCCCCGACGCCCTGATCCTCTGCGACCTGCTGGAGTTCGAACTCATATTCGCGGCTGAGCAGCGAGTAACAGACCTGATGGGCCACATACCGCGGGTAGCCGTGCCGATCCGAGATCGCGACCGACTTCATGACCTGCCAGGAGGAGAAGTTGGACGCGCCTACGTAGCGGATCTTGCCCTCGCGGACGAGTTGATCGAGCGTCGACAGCGTCTCTTCGACCGGCGTGTTGAAGTCCTGTCCATGCAGCTGGAAGAGATCGATGCGATCCGTGCCGAGCCGGCGCAGCGCCTTCTCCACGCTTTCGATGAGATGCTGGCGCGACGAGCCATAGTCGTTGGCCCCCTCGCCCAACGGGAACGTCGCCTTCGTCGAGATGAGCACGCGGTCGCGTCTGCCCTTGATCGCCTCTCCGAGGATCGTCTCCGCACCGCCGTCCGAATAGACGTCGGCGCTGTCGAACATCGAGACACCGTGGTCGAGGCAGATGTCGACGATGCGCGCGGCACCTCCGGCGTCTGTCGACCCAAAGCCCCTGAAGAAGGCGTTTCCGCCACCGAAGCTTGCGGTTCCGAAGCTTAGGACCGGCACGCGAAGGCCGGAACGGCCAAGCCGACGATAGAGCATTTGGGAATTCCTTCCGGTTGAAAATCGGACAGTTCGTTCGCGCCAGCAGCCGGATTTGGCCCGCTGTGGTCAACCTATCCATAGGCATCGATTGACTTGAAGCCTGATAGTTATCATGTTTCGGTCGCTCAAGGCTCGATCGTCCGGTGAAGTGCCGCGGCGGAGCCGGAATGGAACCCAACGATGAAGTCTGTCCGCTTCCACAAGACCGGTGGTCCAGAGGTGCTGGTGTACGAGGAGGTTCCGGATCCGGAGCCCGGCGCCGGTCAGATCCTGGTGCGGGTCGAGGCTGTTGGCATGAATTTCTCCGACGTCTTGCGTCGGCGTGGCGATGCGTATCCGGAGCCGACGCCACTCCCCTTCACCGTAGGCAGCGAGGTAGCCGGAACCGTGGCTGCTCTGGGACCGGGCGTCGAGGGACCGGCCGTCGGGACGCCAGTCTTCGTGCCGGCCCGCACCGGTGGTTATGCCCAGTATGTCGTCGTTGCGGCTTCGAGCGCGATTCCGCTGCCCGACGGCATTAAGCCGGTCCAGGCGACCGCACTCGTGATTCAAGGCCTGACGGCGCTATTCGCATTGCGGAACGCCGGCAGGCTCGCGGAAGGCGAGGCGGTGCTGATCGAGGCCGCAGCGGGCGGCGTCGGTTCGTTCGCGGTCCAGCTTGCGAAACTGCTCGGCGCCGGCACGGTGATCGCAGCCGCAAGCAGCGAGGCAAAACGAGCGAAAGCGATATCGCTCGGCGCCGACGCCGCGGTTGACTACACCGATCCAACATGGGCCGAACAGGTGCGCAATCTGACCGGCGGCCGAGGCGTGGATGTCGTGCTCGAGATGACGGGCGGCGATACGGTCCACCGCGCCCTCGACGCTATGGCACCCTTTGCCCGGATGGTGGTCTACGGCTTGGCCAGCGGCGAAAGCGTCGAAGTCGACCCGCAGCGCCTGATGAATCTCAACCAGTCAGTGGTCGGCTTCTACATCGGAGGCTTCTTCGCCAATCCCGACCGTATCGCCACCGGCCTCTCCGAGATCGTCGCACATGTTCAGGCGGGGAGGCTCGAGCTTCAGATCGGCGGCGTAATGCCGCTCTCGCGAGCTGCTGACGCGCATCGCCTC
This sequence comes from Sphingobium amiense, assembly GCF_003967075.1. Classification (NCBI taxonomy): domain Bacteria; kingdom Pseudomonadati; phylum Pseudomonadota; class Alphaproteobacteria; order Sphingomonadales; family Sphingobiaceae; genus Sphingobium; species Sphingobium amiense. Next base: position 559,855 of record NZ_AP018664.1, on the reverse strand, counting down.
CTCGAAGGCCGCGGGTCGACCGGAAAGCTTGTCCTCAAGCCATGGGATGACGCATGACACAGACCAGTTCCGCAAGCTCATCGCCTGAGGCCCTTCCAGCGGGGCCGAGGATACTTTTCATCGTCAGTAGCGCCAAGATCGGGTTCTGGCTGGCTGAACTGACTCATCCTTTCTGGCACTTTTCGGAGCGGGGCGCCGAGATCACGCTCGCAAGTCCAGACGGGGGCGCGATCCTGCCTGACAGGACCAGCGATCCGTATTCCGAGAATTCCTGGGAGGCCAACGACCTTGTGAGCAAAGGCTTCCTCTCCGACCCCACGTTGGTCGCGCGGTTAAGTGCCACGGTGGCGCTGAGGGATGTGAGCATCGATAATTTTGACGGCGTGCATATCGTCGGTGGCGGCGGGGCGGCGGTCGACCTTTATCCCAACGCCGATGTGACCGCCCTGCTCGATGCGGCATTTGCCAACGGCAAGGTTGTCGGCACGATCTGCCATGGCTCTATCGCGTTGGCGAATGTGCCCGAACGCGTATCGGGCCGGGCGGCCACGGGCTTTTCGCGGATCGAGGATGCGCAGGTCGAGGACCTCTACGGGAAGGATTTCGTTCCGAACTTTCCGCAACCAGTCATGGAGGCTGCGGGAATCAGGTTCAGCGCGACCGATCCCTGGGGCATCCATGTCGTCGTCGACGGCAATCTGGTGTCGGGGCAGAACCAGCAGTCGGCCTCCGAATATTCGATCGCATACCTCCACCTGCTCACCGGCAACAATCCGGTAATGCGCGCTGGAGAGCGGGACGGCGTTCGCCAGTCATAGAGGCGTTCGCGAGGATGAACGGCGGCAAGCGCGTCGCATCGCCAGGACGCAACCATGTCGCTCAATCGCCCGGGAAGGATTGGTGATGAAGCCCATGCAACAAGTGATCGTCGACCGTTTCGGCGGACCAGAGGTGCTCACGCTCGTCGATGTCGAGATACCGAAGCCAGGTCCAGGCCAGATCCTCGTACGCGTCGAGGCAGCCGGCGTCCTCTATGGCGACGTAATGCGGCGAACCGATCGTTATCTCCTTCCCACCCCCCTACCCTACAGGCCAGGAACCGAGATCGCGGGTGTTGTGGCAGATGTGGGCAACGGGGTGACTTCGCCGGCGATCGGCGAGCGCGTCGTCTGCTTCGTTGGTTCGAGCGGTTACGCTCATTATGCGATAGCTGAGGCAACGAGTGCGATTGCGCTTCCGGACAGCATCGAATTCGGCGAAGCCACGGCGCTGCTTGCGCAGGGGGTAACCGCCTATCTGCTGACGCACGACGTCGCAAACCCGCAGGGCAAGAGCGTCTTCATCGAGTCGGCAGCCGGCGGCGTTGGCATGCAGGTGATCCAACTCGCACGGGCACGGGGCGCCACTTTTATCGCCGGCTCGGCCAGTTCCGCGTCAAAGCGCGAATTTGCCCTCGCGGGCGGCGCCGATTTGATGATCGATTCGCGGGAAGACGGTTGGGCAGAGCAGATTCTTGAGGGCACTGCGGGTCGGGGCATCGATCTGGCCTATGAATCGTCCGGCGCCTCTTTCCGGGAGATACTGAAATGTCTCAGCCCCTTCGGCATGCTGGTCAAGTTCGGCCGCGGAGTGGACGAGAAGCAAAGCCTTGATCCCACCATTTTGGTGGAGAAGAATCAGGCATTACGGGGCTTTTATTTGCCGGGCTATCGCGATGCAGATCACATTCGTCTTCTCGGCGGAGCGACGAAGGCACTGATCGACCTGGTGGTGAGTGGCGCGCTCAAGGTGCATGTCGACCATCGTTACGCCTTGTCTGAGGCCGCCGAGGCCCATCGTGGAATCGAGAATCGCCGGACGATCGGCAAGGTCGTGATCGAACCTTGGGCCGAGTGCCCAAAGTGAGCTGAGCCGGCAGCTCGCAATCAGTGAAAATCGTGGCTGCGGATGCGCAGCAAATCCTGTTCGTCGCGCGGTACGCCATGCGGCGGCGACGCGAGGGTGCGGCCGCGCGGCAACCGGGGATCGCGCGGATCGGGGCCGCCGCCGCTGCGCGCGCCATCCGCCGGATTTGGCGCGACCGAGAAATCCATGTCGCCGATCGAGCGCAGCATAGGATCGATATCGGTGATGCGGTCACAGATGATGTGGATGACCTCGCCCTCCTTCTGGAGGCGGCCGCGCATCGCGATCATCGACGCGGCCATGACCTGCCGGCGATAGATCTCGAACCGATCGGGCCAGAGGATGCCGTTGGCGATGCCGGTCTCGTCCTCGATGGTCACGAACAGGACGCCCTTGGCCGAACCCGGCCGCTGGCGCACGAGGATGACGCCGGCGACCTCGACGTTGCGTCCATCGCGGATGGTCGGAAGATCGGCGCAGCGCACGATGTTCATGGCGTCGAACTGGTCGCGCAGGAACATGGCCGGTTGGCCGCGCAGCGACAGGCCGATCGACCGATAGTCCTCGATGACCTCGCGGCCGTCGGTCATCGGCCGCAGCGTCACCGCCGGCTCCAGCCCCTCCGGCGAGAAGGCGGCCTCGCGCGCATCGGCGCCGGCGAACAGTGGGAGCGGCGCTTCGCCGAGCCCCTTTACCTTCCACAGACCCTGCCGCCGATTCTCGGCGAGGCAGCCGAAGGCGTCGGCGTCGGCCAAGCGCTCGATCGCGGCGCGCGGCACGCCGGCACGACGCCAGATGTCCTCGGCGCTCTCATAGGGAGCCTGGCCGCGCGCGGCGACGATGGCGGCGCCATGCACATTGGCGAGCCCGCGCACCTGTCCGAAGCCGAGCCGCACCGCAAGATAGCGTCCGGCGGCCGGCTCCAGCGTGCAGTCCCAATGGCTGTGGTTGACCGAGACCGGGCGAACTTCGACGCCGTGGTTGCGGGCGTCGCGGACGATCTGCGCGGGTGCATAGAAGCCCATCGGCTGCGCGTTCAACAGCGCCGCACAGAAGACATCGGGGTGGTGGTGCTTCACCCAACAGGAGGCGTAGGCGATCTTGGCGAAGCTGGCGGCGTGGCTTTCCGGGAAGCCGTAGCTGCCGAACCCCTCGATCTGCTTGAACGTGCGTTCGGCGAAGTCCTTGGGATAGCCGCGCTCGATCATGCCGCCGACCAGCTTGTCGTAGAAATGGCTGACCCCGCCGGTGAGCTTGAACGTCGCCATCGCGCGCCGGAGCTGATCGGCCTCGGCCGGAGTGAAGCCCGCGCCGACGATCGCGACCTTCATCGCTTGCTCCTGAAACAGCGGCACCCCCAGCGTCTTTTCAAGGACGGCGCGCAGCTCGGGCTTGGGATATTCGGGCTTCTCCTTGCCCTCGCGTCGCCGCAGATAGGGATGGACCATGTCGCCTTGGATCGGTCCGGGGCGCACGATCGCCACCTCGATGACCAAATCATAAAACTTGTTGGGCTTGATGCGCGGCAGCATCGACATCTGCGCGCGCGATTCGATCTGGAAGACGCCGAGCGTATCCGCCTTCTGGATCATCGCATAGACGCCCGGATCATCGTCCTGCAGGTCGGCCATGCCGGTCCTGATGCCTTTATGCTGCTCCAGCAGGTTGAAGGCGCGGTTCATGCAGCCGAGCATCCCGAGACCGAGCACATCGACCTTCATGAACTGGAGCGCGTCGATATCGTCCTTGTCCCATTCGATGATCTGGCGGTCTTCCATGCGAGCCGGCTCGATGGGCACGAGATCGTCCAGCCGCTCCTGCGTCAGCACGAAGCCGCCGGGATGCTGCGAGAGATGGCGCGGCGTGCCGATGAGCTGGCGTGACAGCTCCAGCGTCAACCGGAGCCGATGATCGCCGGCGTTGAGGTTGAGACTGGCTATCTGCTCGTCGCTGATGCCGTCGACCGACCAGCCCCAAACGAGGCCGGTGAGCATCTTGGTCAGGTCACGCGGCAGGCCAAGCGCCTTGCCGACCTCGGCGACCGCGCCGCGCGTGCGGTAGCGGGTGACGACGGCGGTCAGCGCCGAGCGATGCCGCCCGTAGGTCTCGTAAATCCACTGGATGATCTCTTCGCGCCGCTCATGCTCGAAATCGACGTCGATATCGGGCGGCTCCTTGCGTTCGCCGCTCACGAATCGCTCGAACAGCAGCTCATGCTGGATCGGATCGATGGAGGTGATGCCGAGCATGTAGCAGACGCAGCTATTGGCGGCCGACCCGCGCCCTTGGCACAGGATGCCCCGACGCCGGCTTTCCGCGACGATGGAATGAACGGTCAGAAAATAGGGCGCGTAGCCGAGCTGGTCGATCAGCCTCAGCTCATGGTCGATCTGCTCACGATATTTGGGCGGCAGGCCATCGGGGAACATCTGCCCGGCCGCCTCTTCGGTCAGCGCCGCCAACGCCTCCTGCGCGGTGCGCCCGGCCATCACCTGCTCATAGGGGTATTGATACTGGATCTCGCCAAGGTCGAACTGGCAGGCAGCGGCGATATCGGCGCTGGCCTGAATCGCGTCGGGAAAGGCGGCGAACCGGCGTTCCATCTCTTGCGGAGATTTCAGACCGCGATCCATGTACCGCTCGCGCCGGAAGCCAAGCGCGTCGATCGTCGTCTTCTCGCGGATCGCCGTCAGGACATCCTGCAACGGCCGGCGATCCGACGCATGGTAGAGAACATCGCCGGTGGCGACGCTGCGCATCCGGGCGGAGCGCGCCAGCGCATCGAGTTGGTGGAGCCGCGCTGCATCATCCGGCCGGCGCCGCAGCGAGAGCGCCAGATAGCCGCGCGCGCCGAAGACGGTGCGCAGCTCGGCAAGATGCGCGGCGGCGGTGGCGTCGGGACAATCGGGAATGAGGATCGCGATCAGCCCCTCGGCGTGCGCGACGACATCGCTCCAATCGAGGACGCAGCATCCCTTGCCGCCGCGCGCCTTGCCGATCGAGAGCAGGCGCGTGAGCCGCGACCAGGCGGGACGGTCGATGGGATAGACCAGCAAGGCCCGGCCATCGGTCAAGTCGACCCGAGCACCCGGAATCATGCGGACGCCGGTCGTCTTCTGCCCATCCCAGCCGCGCACCACGCCGGCCACGCTACCCCAGTCGACCAATCCCAGCGCGCGATGGCCGAGCAGGCTGGCGGCGGCGAACAGTTCCTCGGGCGAAGAGGCGCCACGCAGGAACGAAAAATGGCTCGTCACCTGAAGCTCGACATAGGTGGTCGCGGAGGTCGCCATCAGCCAAACAGCCCGTGCATGTACCAAGAGAGATCGCCGGTCGCCCCTTCCACGCCGTCGCCGCGGCGGAACAGCCAGAAGCGTTCGCCGCCTTCGGCCTCCACTCGGAAATAGTCGCGCACCGCCCACAGTTCGCGTGCCGTGCGCCACCATTCGCCGTGGATGCGCTCGGGGCCGTCGCCCGCCACAACGCGATATGCGCGTCCGCGCCAGACGAACCGGCGCGGCGGGTGATCGGGCAGCAAGGCGACGACGTTGGACAGCGGCTCGGGTCGCGGCAGGAGACGGATGGGGCGCTTCCACGCCGGCCAACCGGTCGGGATGGAGAGCGGCGACACGCGGAGCACGGCACGCTCGGGCACATCGCTTTCGCGCGCGCCGATGCGGAACAGCGCTTGCTCCCCGACGCCGCCGGCGAGTTGGTCGACCAGCGGCGCGATATCGCGGACGCGGGCGCCGTCGGCGAATGTCGCTTCGAGCGATGTCGGCGCAAGATCCTCGACGCGCGGCGTTGCCAGCGTCATCGCCTCGATGCCGAGACCCGGTTCGATGCGCTCCACCCGCAGCGCGAACATGCGTTTCAGATGGTGCGCGTCGCGCGTCGCGCGCGCGGTGCCGAGGCCGATGCGCTGCTCGTCGCCATCGACGCGCAGGCAGGTCAGGACCGCGCTGCGCAACCCGAGGCCGCGCGCCTGAAGAAGCCGGGCGAGATCATCAACGAGGTCGCCGATGACCTGTGTGATGGCCTCCGCCGTTCCGATCGGTTCGAGCAGCCGGCGCGAGACCTGCGGCTCGTCGAAAGGTATGACCGGGGTGATCGGTTCGGCTACCAGCCCGCGCGCCTGATCGAGCCGGGTCACGGTCGCGAGGCCGAGCCGACGCGCGAGCGGTCCGCGCGGCATCGGATAAAGATCGGCTATGCGGTCGAGCCCGAAGCGCGCGGCGGCGGTCAACGCATCCGGCGTGAGCCGGAGCGCGGCGAGCGGCAATCCGGCAAGGGCTTGTGCCTCGGCACCCGGCGGCAGGACCGTGATGGATACGCCGCTGTAGCGGGCGAGCGCGTGCGCCGCGCCCGGCGTGCCCGCGATGGCGATGGATGCGGTATATCCCAGCCGGGCAAGGAAGCGGTGCAGATGGCGGCAGAAGCGCTCTTCGCCGCCAAACAGGTGGGTGGCGCCGGTGAGGTCCAGCCACAACCCGTCCGGCGCGGCCACGCTGGCAGTGGGCGTCCAATGCCCGACGGCATGGAGCGCGAGCCGGTCGAGCACCGCCCGATCGGCCGCCGGATCGGCATCGCGCACGTCGAGATCGGCGACGAGCGCGCGTGCGTGCGCGGCCGCCATGCCTTTATGGATACCCAGCTCGGCGGCGAGCGGACAGGCAGCGGTGACGACATCGCGTTGACCGACTCGCTCGATGAGGATCGTCGGCCGCGCCCATGCCGCGGGCTGAAACGGGGCGGCCACGGCTTGACCGCGCGGGCCGCCTTCGTCGGGTCGCATGGCCTTGAAGGGATGATCGGCCGGCTCGCTGCGCCGGCCCATCTCGCGCATCGTCGGCCGCTGGTGTGCGGGCAAGGTGGCGATGTCGTCCGCGACGCGCTCCCGCGCCAGCGCGCCGTCGCGCGCCCAACGGGCGCCAGGACGCCAGCCGCCGCCACGCGGCACCGAGCAGGCGCCGGGATCGTCGTCGATCGGCGGCACCACGCTCGGCCGAACCGGGCGTGGCTCCGGGTTATGCGGCTTGGCTGATTGCTCCAACCGGCGCAGCCGCTCGATCGGGAGCTGCGGCAGGTAGAGCGAGGCGACCCGTGACATCACATGCTTCAACTTCGAGGGAAAAGGGATTGCCGCTGCCTTGCCGGACCAACTCGACCGACCAGCGCGCGCGGCCCACGCCGGGATATGGCAGGCGCGCCGATGAGGCGCAGCCGATCCGCCAGCGCGTCCTTGCCAGCGACGGCTGGACTAGCGGGCAGCGATCCGGCTTGCGATCGCGGCGATACAGCAGGATCGGCGTGCCGCTGTCGGCTGCCGCGAGCTGGAGCCGGCGCGTGACGGTCAGGTCAGCCGCTTTCACCTCGGCGACGACGCAGGCGAGCGAGCCGCCGCGCAAGCCGTCCTCGGCCAGCGCCAACACGTCGCTGTCCTTGCGGCCCTGCGCGTAGAGGATGCGATCGGGACCGAGACCCACTTGCTCCAGCCCCGGCGCATAGAGATCGAACCGGCTCAGCGCCCACAGGACGGTGAAGCCCGGTTGGGCGGCGAACCGCGCGGCGATCCCGGCCATGAACAGCGATGCTGCGGCATCGTCGCTCAGCGAGTCGGTCGCAGCCGCGATCTCGTGGAGGCCGGCACCGTCGACGCCCCGGTCCGCAAGCCGGTCATCGATCGCGGGCAGCCCGAACGCCAAGGCCGGCCCGCGCGCGGCCGAAGCCTGCGCGAGCTGGGCGCGGAGCGCAGCAAGCTGTTCGGCGCGAGGCCGATCGGTCAAGGCTGGTTGCGTGGACACAGGTCATCATCGACTCATTTGTTCTTATTATGTTCCATTGCGTCGGAGGATTCGTCAAGGTCAATGAATCGGGACGGCCTGTCCGAAGCGTCGCCCAAGGTCGCACGAGACACTGTTCAAGAGGATTTTCGGCAGGAGAAACGGAGGCTTCATCGATCCCGACGGCGCTTTGAATCCGCGCCCCAGTTCCTATCTAAGTCACTGGTATCGCGCATGTGCGCGGAGGACAGGATGGCGAATGGTTGGGCGCGAGACGGCGCCGTTCAGGATCAGATCGACGATACGGTGATGGATGCGGTGCTGCGGGCGCGCGTCATGATGCCGGCGGGCGATGGCAGCGATGAATGCGACGATTGCGGCGAGGAGATTCCGGCTGCCCGGCGCGCTGCGCTGCCGGGCACGCGAACCTGCGTCGCCTGCCAGTCGAAGCGCGACGCGAATATCCGCAGCGTCGGAATCAATCGTCGTGGCAGCAAGGACAGCCAGTTGCGCTAGGGCCGGGCGATGTCGGGGGGCGCTATTTCCATTGCTCGATCAACGGACCGGTACGGCCCGCGATCGGATCGGCATCCGGAAGCGGTAGCCCGGCCATGCGCTCGCGGGCCTTTTCGCTCGGTGCCTCGCGGCAGATGTCCCAATCCTGTCCGCGCGGATAGGCGCCGACCACGAGAAAATCGTCGCTGGCTTCAATGCTACGATGGCCAGTGCCGGTCGGCAGAACGAGCGCGTCGCCGGCCTCGACGCGGATTTCGCGCCCGCCCGGACCACCGATCATAAGCGTCGCCGTGCCAGCCGCGATACCGAGCGCTTCGTGCGCGGTCGAATGATAGTGGTGATAGTCGTAGATGCCGTCGCGCCATTGCGGCGGCCAGCCGTTGTCGCCGAACGCCGCCTCGAATGCCTTCGCCGTTCCCTCGCAGTCGGTGGCATCGACCGCCCCATGATAGAATAGCACCGCGAGCTTAGGGTTGTTGGGGACCCAGTCGTGCTCAGGCAGCACGAAGCTCTCGACCTTCATAATGACGCTCCCACCTCGCTTGCAGCCGCTGGCCTGCGGCGGCGCTGCGGCTTGTCGGCCAGCTCGACCCATACCGGCGCATGATCGCTGGTCTTCTCCCAGCCGCGGACATCGCGGTCGACCTCTGCGGCGACGAGCCGATCGGCCAAGACCGGGCTCAGCAGCAGATGATCGATGCGCAGCCCGGCATTGCGGGCGTAGGCATTTCGAAAATAATCCCAGAAGGTGTAGATTTTCTCCCCCGGATGGAGCGTGCGCAGGGCATCGGTCCAGCCTTGGCCGAGCAGGCGAGCATAGGCAGCGCGTGCTTCCGGGGCGAACAGCGCGTCGTCCAGCCAGCGCTCAGGTTTATAGACGTCAAGATCGGTCGGCATGACGTTGAAGTCGCCGGCCAGCATCACCGGCAGGCCCGATCCGAGCAGTTCGGCTGCGTGATCGATCAGCCTGTCGAACCAGCGCAGCTTGTAGTCAAACTTGGAGCCGGGTTTCGGATTGCCGTTCGGCAGATAAAGCCCGCCGATCAGAACCCCAGCGACGGCCGCCTCGATGTAGCGGCTATGCAGATCGTCGGGATCGCCGGGGAGCCCCCGGCGCGTTTCGTGAATCTCGCCGACCCGGCTCAGGATGGCGACGCCATTCCAGCTCTTCTGGCCATGCCATATCGCTTCGTAACCAAGGTCTCGGATCGCCTTTTCGGGGAATTTCTCCTGCGGCGCCTTCAGCTCCTGCAAGCAGACGATATCGGGCCCGCTCTCCTCCAGCCAACGCAGCAGGACCGGAAGACGGCCGTTGACGCCGTTCACGTTATAGGTAGCGATCTTCACAGGTCGGGCAACGTCTGATCCGCGCGGCCCCAGCCGGCCAGCGCCTTCGATCGCGCGCGCTTCATCAGTTCGGCGGCATCGCCGATATGGAAATGGGCCGGGGTGTCGATCGTCTCCATCTCCTTCCATGTGATCGGAGCGGCGACGGGAGCGCCCTCGCGGGCGCGGGCACTGTACGGCATGACCGCCGTCGCGCCTCGTTGGTTACGCAGATAGTCAACGAAGATGCGGCCCTTGCGCTGGGCCTTCGGCAGCGCCGCTGTGAAATGCTCCGGATCGCTCTGCGCCACCGCCTGCGCGAGGCGATGCGCGAAATCCTTCACCTCCGGCCATTCGGCGCGCGGGGTGAGCGGCGCGATGACATGGACGCCCTTGCCACCAGTCACCATCGGGAAGGTCTCCAGTCCGATCGATTTGAGGATATCGCGGAACTGGAACGCAGCCGAACGCACCACTTCGAAATCGAGCCCGACATCGGGGTCGAGGTCGAACACCAGCCGATCCGCCTTCTCGACATCCTCGATCCGCGCGCCCCAGCCGTGGAACTCGATCGTGCCCATCTGCACGCAGGTCATCAGCCCATCGGCATCGTCGATATAGAGATAGGGTTCCTCGTGGCCGTTCTTCTCGACGACGCCGACATGATGGACCTTGTCGCCGAAGCTGCCGGCGTCATGCTTCTGGAAGAAGCATTTCTTGGCGCGGCCCTGCGGACAGCGGACCAGGCTGATCGGCCGCGAGCCGACCCAGGGAAGCATGATCTCCGCCACCGCCGCATAATGATCGGCGAGCTGGCCCTTGGTGATGTTGGACTCAGGAAAGATTACCCGTTCGCGGTTGCTGATCGGAACATTGCTGGTCGCGGGCGCCGGAAGGTCGGCGGCATGATGCTCGGTTTCTAGAACGACCGCCTCGGGCTTCTTGTCCTCGCGCAGCCCGAGATAGCTGGGATGCCGGAGCGTGCCTTCGTTGGTCATTTCCGTGAAGGCAATCTCGGCCACCAGCGCGGGGCGCAGCCAGTGCGCGCCGCGAACCTCGGCGCGGGCCGCCGCGACCGTGGGCGCCTTCTGTTCGAGCGGAGCCATGATCTCCATCAGGCGGAACAGCTCGGCGGTGTCGAAGCCGGTGCCGACTTTACCTGCGTAGCGAAGCTTGCCGTCATCATGGACGCCCAGGATCAGCGAACGGAACGCTCGGCTCTTGTCCGAAGGCGTCCAGCCGACAATCACGAACTCCTGCCGCTTGATGCACTTGGTCTTGACCCAGCTCCCGGCGCGCGAGCCGACATATTTCGCGGTGGCCAGCTTGGAGATCACGCCTTCCAACCCGGCTTGGCAGAAGCTGTTGAGCAGCTTTTCCCCGTTGCCGCGGATATGGTCCGAATAGCGGATATGACGAAGATCAGCGGGAAGGACCGCGTGCAGCCTTTCCTTGCGTTCGATGAGCGGAAGCCCGGTCAGATCGTCGCCGTCCAGCTCCAGCAGGTCGAACGCATAATAGTCGATGGTGCCGGGCGCACCCTTGAGCGCGCCTTGCAGCGCCTGGAAGCTCGACCGGCCATTGCCATCGAGTACGACCGCCTCGCCATCGATCAGCGCGGAGCGGACCTTGAGGTTGGCCGCGTCGGCGAGAATCGAGGGGAAGCGATCGGACCAGTCGAGCCCCGAGCGGGTATAGGCGCGAGCCTCCCCGCCACCGACCGATACGAGCGTGCGGTAGCCGTCATACTTCATTTCGTGCAGCCAACGGTCGCCTGCGGGCACAGCATCGACGAGGGTGGCAAGCTGGACAGGGCGGAAGGGCGGCGGTGTCGAGCCGGACACATGTTTCCTGCCGTCGGCTGATCGCGCCGAACGCTTCGGGTTTGGTCGTGTCGCAGCGCGCGCCACTCTGGCCGGCTCAGGCTTGCCTTGTCATCTTCGAGAGACTCCCGTGGACAGGGAGTCGTTCCCACAGCGAGAATGACGACGTCCGCCAATATGGAAGTTAGTGGTCGCCGCGATCGCCTTGGCCGGGCTTCGCCTTAGTCTTCGCGTGCTGCCGGACATCTTGGCTCAACGACCGGCCCACATCGTCCGATTCCTTGAACTTGCCCTCGTCATCCCGACGGACATAGCGCTTGTCAGTGCCGGTATCGATCAATTCTCGCTTCGACATCTTACTCTCCTCGTCTCGGCTTCAGCTTGGAACGCACAAGCGAGTCGTGGGGTTCATGCCCCAGCATCGGCCGCCGCTGGCGGCCTGAACGCGCCAAGCGCTGAGATGGCAGGAGTGGAGCACATGCCGGACGATCCAACGCCGCCGTATCCCGAGCAGCAGCAGCCTATGCCGGGACGCACCGATGCAATGAACCCGCGCCCCGATCACGGTGAAGACAGTTACAAGGGATCGGGCCGCCTTCAGGGTAAGCGCGCGATCATCACCGGCGGCGATAGCGGAATCGGCCGCGCCGTTGCGATCGCTTATGCACGCGAGGGCGCTGATATTCTGATCGCCTATCTGAACGAAGACGACGATGCGCGCGAGACGCAGCGGCTGGTCGAGGAGGCGGGCCGCAAGGCCGTGCTCGTGCCGGGCGACATCAGCAATCCCGACCATTGCCGTTCGATCGTCGACAAAGCGGTGGCGGAGCTGGGCGGACTGGACATCCTGGTCAACAACGCCGCCCATCAGGCGAGCTTCGAGGATATCGACGACATCTCCGACGAGGAGTGGCAGCTCACCTTCGCGACCAATATCCATGCGATGTTCTATCTGGCGAAGGCGGCCGTGCCGCATTTGGGCAAGGCTGGAGTGATCATCAATACGACCTCGATCAATGCCGACCAGCCGAGCGAGCATCTGCTGGCCTACGCTACGACAAAGGGCGCGATCCAGAACTTCACGATGGGATTGGCACAGATGCTGGCAGATAAAGGTATCCGCGTGAACTGCGTGGCGCCTGGTCCCGTCTGGACGCCGCTCATCCCGTCGACGATGCCGCCTGAGGCGGTGAAGAACTTTGGCAAGAATACGCCGATCGGCCGCGCGGCACAGCCGCGCGAGCTGGCGCCGCCCTATGTGATGCTGGCGACTGACGAGGCGAGTTATATCACCGGCGCAACCGTTCCGGTCACAGGCGGGCGGCCGTTCATCTGACAAGAGCCGGACCGGTCCACCTGCCGGAACTGAGGTAGGTCGGCCGATCAGCGAGGGACCGGATCAGCTCTTGGCGGCGTGCTCCGGCTTACCCTTGCGCTTGGTGTGAGCGAACTCCTCAAGCTGCTTTTCCGACATGGATTCCTCCATACTCTTGGATGCACCCTTGAGCTTCGATTTCGGCTGTTCGCCGCGCTTCGCGCTCAGCGCCGCGCCGGCGGCTTTTTGTTGAGCGACGGATTTTGCAGGCATTTGTCGACCTCCTTGTCCAAGCCGCACCAACGTCTCGCGCTATCCTTGGTGCCCGCGCTGCGGGATCTTCAGAAAAGCGCCGATTGCGGCGGATACACCTGCGCCGGGATCAGGCTTCCTTTGGGCAGAGTGCGCAGCACTTCACCCGCCGGCACGCTGGCGTCCAGCCAGTCCGTCCAGAGTTCGCGCGGTAGCGGCACGATCTGGCGCCGATGAAATGGCGCGATGTCCTCGCCGGGCTCCAGCGTCAGCATCGTGAACGCCTCGCCGATTTCGGGGTGCGCGCGCCAGATGCCGGCGATGCAGAACCAGTCATGATCCTTGAGCGTGAATAGCCATTTGGTCTTGCGCTTCTCTCCCGGCTGGGGGTCGGTGAACTCGTAGAAGCCGTCTGTCAGGATGAGGACCCGGTTCGATGTGAACTCGCGCCCTTCGGCACGGAAATTATAGACCGGCTTGCCGCCCTGCCCCGGCCAGCTCCATCGTCGGTTGATCAACTCGCCGCCGCCGCGCCTGCCCTCGATTCCGCGGACGATTGGTGCTGTGTCCGTGATGTTAATGTCAGCGCGCGCCGCTACGTTGGGCGTCCCTTCAGGCACGTCGATGTTGATCTCCAGACCCTCAAAATCCTCCATGATCGAGGCGATCTCCACTTCGAGCCGATAGTCATTGCACATGGCACGCTCTCTTCGTCATCTTGCGACTCGCTCTCGTTCCCATTATGTTCCAGCGCATGGACGTTAAGCCCACCCCGTTCGACTCCGGCGCTGCAGACGACCATGCCCGGCTTATCATCCGGAAGAAGACGAATGATTCCGGCAAAGTCGAGATGGTCAAAGCGCGCTGGGGTTCCAATCCCCGGTTCAGCGATGGCGCTTCGTTCCGGTTCGTGCGTTCCGAGGGGCGCACGTTCCCAAGCCACCGTTGCCTCATCCCCTGCTCCGAGTTCATTCTTGCCGTGGGCGACAAGCGCTATCGCGTGACGCTGGACGGCGGCAATTTCTTCTACCTCGCGGGAATCTGGGAACCGGCGATGGGTGAATGGCCGCTCAGTTTCCGGGTCGTCACCGTGCCTGCTTGTCTTGAGGTCGCGCGCTATCAAGAACGCCACGGCGCGATCATCCATCGCCGCCAGGTGATGCAGTGGCTCGACCAGACGGTGCCGGAGATAGATCTGCTGGAGACGCCGCCGGCTCACATGTTCGTTGTCGAGGAGATCGTCGATGCCCCGCGTCAGACTGCGCTGGCGCTGTGAGGCGGGGGGCCGGACGGGAGGATCAAGCTATGAGTCGCTTGTGGGACACGCCTGAATATTGGGTGCGTAGCGAAGCCGACGAGATGCTTCGCGAAATGGAGGATATGGAACCTGGCGCGGTGGCCGACTCGTTCGAGCGCACGTCCGCCAATTATGATGGCGATCCCGAATTCGCCCTTGCCGTGGTCGCCGATCTGCGCCGCCGTGCCGACGCCGGCGTGCGCTTCTGGCCCGGCCCACTCGGGCTAGCGGCAGACACGTTGCGGGCCGCGGGCGACATCGACGGATTGATCGATGACGAGATTCCGTGGTGAATCTCGCCGTCGCAGATCTATTCGACACGCCCATTTTGCCTGGCCTCGCGACGAGCGAGAATTTCATCAGCGCGGCGGAGGAACGCGCGCTGATCGCGCTGATCGGCGATTGCGAGCTGACGCCCTTCCAGTTCCAGCAATGGACCGGCAAGCGGCTTACGTGCAGTTTCGGCTGGAAATATGATTTCGGGACCGGCTGTTTCGCGCCGGCAGAGCCGATCCCGGACTGGCTGCTACCGCTGAAGGCGAAAGCTGCGGGGTTCGCTGGCCTCGATCCGACCGATCTCGTTCAGGCACTTCTGATCCGATACGACCCTGGTGCGGGAATCGGCTGGCATCGCGACCGGCCCGTGTTCGAGCACGTTGTCGGAGTTTCGCTGGGTCAGACGGCCAGGATGCGATTCCGCCGGCGCAGTGGCACGAAGTTCGAACGTGCTTACGTTCCACTACAGCCACGCTCGATCTACCATCTGAGTGGCGAATCTCGGAATGAATGGGAACACAGCATAGCTTGTGTGGATGCCGTCCGGTGGTCGATCACATTCCGTTCGCTTACGCGCGCCAAAGGGTTGCCGCTAAGCGATCTGACATCGTAGCGGACCACGCATGAACGAACCGACCGCGCATACTGCTTCACGAACAATCCTTGCCACACCGCGGGCCATCTTCCGCATATTGCTCGACGGCGAAGCGATGGCGAACTGGCGCCCGCCCGCTGACATGACCGCGCGGGTCGAGCACTTCGATCCCCGGCCGGGCGGCCGCTATCGAATGGTGCTTGTTTATCCTGACGGCAGCGTATCGCATGGCAAATCCAGCGAGCACGAGGACGTGATCGATGGCCGGTTCGTTGAAATCTTCCCGGACGAGCGTCTGGTCGAGGAAGTCCAATTCGAGAGCGACGATCCGCGGTTCCAGGGAACAATGACGATCACCACGCTCCTGGTCCCGGTGCGCGATGGGACGCGCCTCACCATCACTGCCACAAACGTGCCGCCAGGAATCAGTGAGTCTGACCACCGCACTGGGATGGAAGCAACGTTGCGCAATCTCGCCAACTTTGTCGAATAGGTTCGCCAGCGCAACGCTCGGCGCGCTGTTCACAAGTACGCAATCGTTCAATTCGCTTGGTCAAGCTCAGGTAAACTTTGCGATACAGGCGTGAATTAGCAGCTTTCTCGAACCGTCTAGCGCGGGCGTGTTCGACCACGCTCCCGGGTCTACGAACAACAAACCGCAACCTGGATCGGCCAGCGATATCGCCGCGTCAACGCGACGGAGAACTCTTCCTTTCTTGAGCATCCAACCAAGAAAAGACGCCAGGCATTCGCGCAGCGCGGATACGCCCCTCGTTCTTGAGAAGGGTTGTGGTCGTAGCGCAGGCATCTTGGATCTCATGCGACTGCTGCTCGGCACAATAGGCCCGAACCGCATCCAAGATTTCTGTATCGCCGCTGCGTCCGGCCAAGTCAGCCAGAAACGTTGCTGCGGTGAACGAGTCGAGCTGCTTAAGAATGATGTCGCGGTGGGCAAGAGCGAACCGGAATGCCATAAGCGGGTGACTGATCGCCACAGCCTCGATCATTCGTGGTCCGGCCGTTCCCGCTGATGTGTCGGCAACCGCAATATCCAGCGCTTTCGCGGCAAGGGCGTCATCTCTGGCACGTCCAAGCAGCTCAAACAGCGACGAACGAAGCTGCGGTGATCGCTCCGCGAACGCCATGATGCGAATGCGCTCCCAATCTTCGGCAGACGCGTTGCGCGCGACGGCCTTGAGCACTGCGATGCGAGGGGCCGGCTCTTCGTTCGCTTCGAACAGATGCCTGGCGCTGTTCAGGACTTCCGGCACGCCCGCGCCGCCGAGGGTCTCGATCAACTGTTCTCGCAAATTGGCGTCCTCTGCCGGCTCGCCAGACCGTGGAGACCAGCCCAACATTTGCAGACGAGGAGCGAAGGACGCCTGTGCGAAGTCGCGGAGAAGGAGCTGACCGCGGGCATCGTTTGCCGCATACCCATAAAGCGTATCCCAGTGCGACAGCGCGTCGCTGACAACCGGCGCGGGTGCCTCCGGGCCGAGATTGGATGTCAGTTCCAGGATCGCTGCCGGCGACCCGGCGCCCGCAAGGCCGAGGGCCGCTGTATCGCTGAGCAATGCGAGCTGATCGATCTGGTCCAGTGACGGGAAGACCTTGGATAACTCGGCCAGCATGGACGGAGAATAAGCGGTGCGGAAGTAGCTCTTCTGCCCGATGTTCACGACCGTCGCACCACAACCGGGGATCGAAACCATCGCTTTGTCGTGCAGAAGCAGTTGCTGAGGCTTCTGGCCCGGGTGACCAAGAAGAACGGGAAGATGCCAGCCGGGACCGGGGTCATCACGGCCGTCACTGTGGAAGCGGCGCTCGTCCAGCCGGACAATCGTCTGACCAGACTCGCATGAGCTCGAAGCCTCGACCAAAGGCAACCCGGCCTGGCGGGTGATGTCGCGCGCAATGCCGTCCACCGGGAGCTTGGCCGCAGCGCTTACGGAGGCCCAGAGATCGTCGCTCGTGGTGCTGCCGTAAGCATGGCGCGCGATATAATCGCGAAGACCGGCGCGCCATGCTTCGGACCCGACATAGGCCTCGAGCATGCGGATCGCCGCTTCGCCTTTGAAGTAGGTGATGAAATCGAAGGACTGGAGCGCGCCGGCGGCGTCATTGACCGGCTGCACGACGGCATGGCTCGTGTCGAGCGCGTCGGCCTCCATTGCCAGATCCCGCCCGCGCATGAAGGTAAGGTCCGGGCTCCATTCCGGGTGGAAATGGCGGTCGGCCTCCTGCTCCATCCAGGAAGCGAAACCTTCATTGAGCCAGAGGTCGTCCCACCAGCGCATCGTGACGAGATCGCCAAACCACTGGTGTGCCATTTCGTGCGCCAGAGTGGTGAACACGCCCTGCTTCCGGCGCTCGGATGCTGTCCGCGGGTCCAGGAGAAAATCTCGTTCGAAAGAAAAAACCGCCCCCCAATTTTCCATGGCGCCATATGTCAGGCTCTCCCCGGGGCCGGCCACGTTGTCGAGCTTGGGCAACGGAAATGGATAGGCAAAATAGGCGTTGAGCCATGGCAGGAGGCGCGTGGCGGAATCGAGTGCGAAATCAGCCTGTGATCCAACGCCGCGGCGGGTGACGACGCCCAGCTCCACACCGTCGATTTTCTTCGTGGTCCGTTCGAAATCGCCCACCGCCAGGAAGAGAAGATAGGTTGCCATCTTTGGTGTCGGCGCGAAGGTCACCTGATGGCGGCCATCGCGGACGCGCACATCCTTAACAGCGGGCATGTTGCTGATGGCGGTGGCTCCGGACGGCACGAGAGCCTTCACCGTGAACGTCGCCTTGAACGATGGTTCGTCCCAGGACGGGATCAGGCGACGCGCGTCGGCGGCCTCAAGCTGCGTGAACAGATAGCGCTTGCCCTGTTCATCAAGCGCGAAGAGTCCACTCCCGCTGCGCTGGACAGTCCCCGAATATGCTATCGAGAGGATGTAGCGGCCCGCCGCGACCCTCGATCCAACCGAGATGTGCATGGTCTGGTTTGTCGGGTCCAGCCGCACGCGGGCCGCGCCGAGGCTCTTGCCCCCTTCCGTTTTCAGCTCGACCCGTTTCACGTTCAGTTGCCATGCGTTGAGCACGATCTCCTCGGTGGCTGCCCGAACTGAGAGGTTGATCTTCTCCCTCCCGGAAAAGGTGAGATTCTTCCCATCGGGTTGGAGCACCACGTCATAATGAGTGGGAATAACGGTGCTGGGGAGCGTCGCCGAAGCCGGAAAAATCGGGATCAGGACTGCCAGCGCACCGGCGACACGAGAGTATCCGGCTCGCGTCAGAGCGAACCGGCATGGGAAAGCCTTGCCAAGCAACGGAATAGCCTCTTATTTAACAGCGATCTCTTTTCGTAAAACAGAAAGATTTGGATGTTTCAAGGTGATTCCGAGGCGATCGCGCGTACTGCGGGCAGGCTGCAGGGCCTGCTTGTCCTGATCCTTATCGGCACCGTCGCGATCGAAGGTTGGGCGCTCTGGACCGAACTGCTCGCAATACCGCGACTGCCGACGCAACTGCCCGCCGGGGCTCCCACATCGAATTGGTCGGGCTGGTGGTGCGATCTGCTGTCCGGCGTCGCGGTTATATTGGGTCTGCTTTGCCTGGTGAGGATGGCGGGGGCATTGGCCCAAACGGGAAGAATGGTGCCGCGCGCGACCAGCAGCCTGCGTTCGTTCGCCTATTGCATTCTTGCGGCAGCGGCCTCGACGAGCATCTTGCCGGTCGCCGTTCTGTTCGCCGCGCGCGCGCTTCATCTGTCGGACGGATCGGGCGCGGCAGTGGTCGGCTCAGATTTTCTTCTTCTGTTGATCGCCGGCGTGCTGGTTCCGATCACCCACCTCCTGGCCTCCGCGAACCTGGCCCGGGAGGAACTCGATCGCATCGTCTAGGAGCCGCCCGTGATCGTCGTCCGTCTCGATGTCATGCTCGCGCTTCGGAAGAAGCGGTCCAAGGATCTTGCCGAACATATCGGCATCACGGAGTCCAATCTTTCCCTGCTGAAGTCAGGGAGGGTGAAGGGCGTCCGCTTCGCTACCCTCGACCGTATTTGCCAATTTCTTGAGTGTCAGCCCGGCGATATCCTCGTCTGGGAGGAAGGCGAGCAACGGGATTGATCGGCGCACATAGCGTGCATTGTTGGAGTGCGGCCGCGCTCGCGTCCGATCGAGCATCTGGCCAGACCGGGCTCGGTCCGAGCGCTCCGAAGCGCACCATGGCGATCGAGGCTGATGAGCCGTTAGCGGATTTTCCGCAGCAGCGTAGCACCCGGAACTAGTTATTGAATGACTATTCCATAAAGGCCATATGGACCCGATGGCACGGCCAAGGGAATTCGATTCAGACCAGGCGCTCGACGAGGCGATCGCTGTGTTTGGAGCGCATGGCTTCGAGGGAACCTCGGCCCAGATGCTGGTCGAGGCGATGGGGATCGGGCGTCAGAGCCTCTATGGCGCATTCGGCGATAAGTGGCAGCTCTACCGCGCGGCGGTGCGTCGCTACGGTCAGGGCGAGATCGCATCGCATCTCGATGCGCTGCGCAGCGGTGCCAAGGCGATCGACGGGATCGAAGCGATGCTGCGCCGGGTGGTCGCGACCGCCGACCAGCCCTGCCTCGGCGTCGGCTCGATCTGCGAGTTCGGCCGGTCGCGCCCGGATCTGACCGAGATCCGTACCGCACTCGGCAAGCCGCTCGCCGACGCGCTCGCCGGCCGCGTCGCAGAAGCCCAGCAGGACGGTGACATCGCAGCGACGCTCGACCCCGGGCAGGTCGCCGGTTTCCTCGTCGGCTGCATCGCGGGCGTCGGGATCGCCGGGCGGGCCGGAGCCGACCGCGCGGCGCTGGATGCGCAGGCGGATCTCGCGCTCCGCGCGCTGCGCTGACCTCCCTTTTTTTGACCAATTACGGAACGATCATTCAACTTCGGAGCAAGACAATGAAGGCAGTCGTGATGACGGGGACCGGCGAACGAGAGGTCCTCCACTATGTCGACCGGCCGGACCCGGTGGCGGGACCGGGCCAGGCGCTGGTCGAGATCGCCTTTGCCGGTGTCAACTTCATGGACATCGGGGTGCGGCAGGGCATGGCCTGGACCGAGATGCCCGATCCCAAGATCCTCGGCGTCGAGGGCGCGGGCCGTGTGCTGGCGGTGGGCGAAGGGGTCGAGGACATCCGGCCCGGCCAGCGCGTCGCCTGGGTCTATGCGCCGGGGAGCTATGCCGAGCGGATCGCGATCCCCGCCGCCCTCCTCGTGCCAATCCCCGATACGATCGACGACCGCACCGCCGCTTCGATCATGATGCAGGGGCTGACCGCCAGCCATTTCGCGACCGACTTCTATCCGGTCCAGCCCGGCGACATCGCCTTCGTCCATGCCGCCGCTGGTGGCGTCGGCTTGCTGCTCACCCAGATCATCAAGCTCAGGGGCGGTTCGGTCATCGGGCGCGTCTCGTCGGCGGGCAAGATCGCCGCCGCCAGGGAGGCCGGCGCCGATCATATCATCGTCGACACCGAGGGGAAGTTCGCCGAGGAGGCCCTTCGCCTCACCGGCGGCGAGGGCGTCCATGTCGTCTATGACGGCTCCGGGCCTGTGACCTTCCAAAGCTCGCTCGACGTGCTGCGGCGCTCCGGCACCTTCTGCTGGTATGGGCCGGTACTGGGTGGCCCCGG
This sequence comes from Sphingobium amiense, assembly GCF_003967075.1. NCBI lineage: Bacteria > Pseudomonadati > Pseudomonadota > Alphaproteobacteria > Sphingomonadales > Sphingobiaceae > Sphingobium > Sphingobium amiense. The sequence continues at coordinate 539,096 of NZ_AP018664.1, read as the reverse complement.
CCCGCTTGACATCATGAGCCTGCCGAAGAGCATCAAGATCGGCTATGCGACCTTCTACGATCACATCCATACGCCCGAGCTGCTCCACGCGCGCACCAATCGTCTGTTCGACTGGATCGCCGAGGGCAAGCTGAAGGTCCGCGCGGGCGGCGACTATCTGCTCGCCGACGCAGTGCGTGCTCATGCCGACATGGAAAGCCGCAGGACCACGGGCAAGCTGGTGCTGGTCCCGTGAGCGGGCAGGTCGCCCTGGTCTTCGGCGGGTCGCGCGGCATCGGCGCGGCGATCGCCCGCCGACTCGCCGCCGACGGGTTCGACGTCGCGCTGACCTATGTCTCGCGAGCCGACAGCGCCACTGACGTCGTTTCCGCGATTGAAGCGGTCGGCGGGCGCGGACTCGCCATCGAAGCCGACAGCGCCGACCCTGCGGCGATCCGCCGGGCAGTCGACACGACGGTCGAGGCGCTCGGACCGCTCGACGCTGTAGTGGCCAATGCCGGTTTGCTGCGCCACGGCCCGGTCGAGAGCTTCGGGCTGGACGATCTCGACCGGATGCTCGCCGTCAACGTGCGCGGGGTGTTCCTGGCGATCCAGGCATCGATTGCGCGGATGCACGATGGCGGCCGGGTCATCACGATCGGCAGCAACACCGCGATCCGCACCGGCAGCCCCGGTAGCAGCGTGTATGCGATGACCAAGGCGGCGGTCGCCGCGATGGTCAAGGGGATCGCGCTCGACCTCGCGCCGCGCCGGATCACGGTCAACAACGTCCAGCCCGGCCCGACCGAGACCGACATGACCGCGGCGATGGCGGAACGGCTCAAGGAAATCGTCCCGCTGAAGCGTATCGGGCAACCTTCCGAGATCGCGGGGCTCGTGTCCTATCTGGCGGGCGACGAGTCGGGCTATATGACCGGCGCTAGCCTGACGGTCGACGGCGGCTACGTCCTGTAAGACGTGTCGTCGACGTCTCCGTCTGAGACGCATCGTCGCTTGTGACAATATGCTGCGCTCCATCGCTCGGATGGACTTTGCCGTCACGCCTGGATGCGGAGACGGCGCGACAAACGGTGGTGGCCCTCATCCACGTATTCGAAACTAGCACCTTGTGGACGGAAATCGCCTTCGCCTCAGTCGGGCCGACGGGCAGATGAGACGGTGCGGATCCGAAGCCATGACTTCCGCCAAGTGAACCCACCCGACGGTTTATCGGAGACACCCGACTGCACGAATCGGACCCGCTTGAACGAACCACGCGCTCCGTTACCGTTCACCATCGACCGCCAACGTTCGGTCGAATTTTAGGGCAATTTTTAGGGCAATCGGCCGAAGCCAAAAAAATCTCTAATGTTTTCAAGGGGAAGTGGTGGAGCCGAGGGGGATCGAACCCCTGACCTCGTCATTGCGAACGACGCGCTCTCCCAGCTGAGCTACGGCCCCAAAGGAGCGCTGCCTATAGGCGAGCGATTTGGCCCTTGCAACGGGCATGTTGCAAAAATTTCGGCGATTTTTGTGGGGGTCGTCACGCCCCTCCGTCGCGGTGAAACGCCCGTCCCGCCGGATGTTACCCGCCTGTAACGGCCGGAACAGCCTGCTTCGCCGCTCATTGATGGATCGTCGGCGCTGGCATCAGGCGCCCCGACCGGAGAAGGAGAAGGACGATGGGTTATCAAGGCGGAGGCCGCTACGGCCAGGATCGCTATGGCAGCAGCGGTGGCAGCGGCTGGGATCGCGGCGACCGATATGGCGGATCGGACAATTATCGCCGCGATGATCGAAACTATCGCTACGGGACGCGCGGCCAGTTCGGCGGCGGCGATTATCGCCGTGGCAATGAAGAACGCGGGCGCCCGCAGGATTATGATCCCGATGAGCGCGGCTTTTTCGACCGGGCCGGCGACGAAATCCGGAGCTGGTTCGGCGATGAGGAAGCCGAGCGCCGCCGCGAATATGACGAATATTATAACCGCCCCTATGGCGATCCGCGCGACCCGTCGAGCCGCATCGGTTTCGCGTCGGCGGGCCGGAGCGATTATCTCCCCAACCGCGGCTATGCGCCCTACACCAACGAGCGGAGCGGCTTCGGTAGCGAGGATCATGGCTCCCGCACGCGCGCATTCGGTCCCAATCAGGACTATGGGTCGCACCATGACAGCAACTATCATAGCTGGCGGCAGCAGCGGATCGACGAACTCGACCGCGACTATACCGAATATCAGCGCGAGCATCGTGACCGCTTCAACAGCGAGTTCAACACATGGCGGACCCGTCGCGGGGAGCAGCGGCAAGCGATCCAGCAGGTCAAGGAACATATGGAAGTGGTCGGCAGCGACGGCGAACATGTCGGCACGGTCGACAAGCTCCGGGGCGATCGCATCCTTCTGACCAAGAATGATGAGGATGCAGGCGGCGTCCATCATTCCATTCCGTCGAGCTGGATCAGGTCGGTCGATGCGACGAAGGTGACTCTGGAAAAAACAGCCGAGCAGGCGCAGGAGGCTTGGCGCACCGAACGCGAGCAGGGCGCCATGTTCGGTGACCGAGACAATGAGCGCAGCGGCTGGTCGAGCGAACGCCAGTCGAGCAGCTACAGCACGAATCGCTATCGCTGACAGGCACGGGCCTTGACGCAGGAAGGTCCGGCCGAAAGGCCGGGCCTTTTCTTATGTAAGCCGCTTGCCATGCAACGCTCCCCGGTGCCAAGCCTAACCGCGTTCTTCGATGAGGTTGCTCATGCCGACATTGCTGCTGCTGGCGCTATCCAATATCTTCATGACTACGGCCTGGTACTGGCATCTGAGAGGCGGGATGGAAAAACCGCTGCTGACGGTGATCCTGATTAGCTGGGCCATCGCCTTCGTCGAATATTGTCTTGCCGTCCCCGCCAACCGCATCGGCTTCGCGCATGGCTGGACCGCCGGGCAGCTCAAGATCGCGCAGGAAGCCATCGCGCTCGTCATCTTCGGCATATTCATGGTGACGGTGCTGGGCGAGCCGCTGCACTGGCGACATGCCGCAGCCTTCCTCTGCATCATGGCAGGGGTCGGATTTCTCTTCGTCGGGCGGACCTGAGCGCGGCTCGGTTCAGTCCAGTACGTTGGGGAGGTCGCGGAACCCCTTGTGCAGGGCGGCGCCCCAACTGTGGGATATGCGCGAGAACTGCTCGTCCTCCGCCTCGATCCGGGTGCGGACGCGAAAATCATATGTGTCGCGCTCGATGACCGTCAGATCGAGCGGCATGCCCACCGAAAGGTTGGACCGGAGAGTCGAGTCCATCGACACCAGCACGGCCTTGGTCGCATCTTCCAGACTGGTTTCGCGGCGGATGATGCGGTCGAGGATAGGCTTGCCATATTTATGCTCGCCGATCTGGAAGAAGGGCGTGTCTTCCGTCGCCTCGATGAAATTACCGGCGGAATAGACGAGGTAGAGGCGCGGCTTGCCGCCCCGGCGCTGCCCCGCGATCATGATGGACGCGCTGGACGCCGATCCCCCCATCTCGATGCTTTCGCGATACTGCCCCTGCATCGACCGCATGGCGTCGCCAACGATCTGGGCGACGCGGTGCATGGTGTCGCAGTTCAGGATGGTTTCGACGGTGGGATCGAGTTCGGATTCCTTGATCGCCTTGCTCAGGTTGGTCTTCACACCCTGCGTGATCGAAAGATTGCCGGAACACATGATCGTGATCGCCCGGTCGCCTGGGACATGATAGGTGAAGCTCTTCCGGAAGCGCGCGATATTGTCCATGCCCGCATTGGTGCGGGTGTCGGACAGCATGACCAACCCCTGATCCACTCGCACCGCCACACAATAGGTCATGCCGCCCCCCGGCCTCCTGATCCGGCTTCAGTCCTGAACCTGTGGCCTAATCTGTTGCTGCTGCCGCTGCAACTGCCGTTGCTCGACCCCTTCGTCCGCTACGGATATGCGCACGTCCGCCTCGACCATGATGTCGCCCGTCAGCGTGACCGACCCGCGTATGGGCGCCGCATCGTCGGCGTCCAGCCCGCTGGCGACGCGCAGATAGCGGTCCGTCGCGCAAACGCGATTGGAAGGATCGAAACCGATCCAGCCGAGATCCGGCAGGTAAGCCTCCGCCCAGCCATGGGTTTCGTGCAGCAGATCGCCGTCGCCCGCGAGCAGGTAGCCCGAGACATAGCGTGCAGGCACGCCAAGCGAGCGGGCAGCGGCGATGAAGACCTGCGCATGGTCCTGACACACGCCCGCCCCGAGCGCGAAGGCTTCGGCGGCGGTGGTCGTCGACAGGGTGACGCCCGAGCGATACTGGACCGCATCCGCCACGGCGGCGGAGAGCGCGTGCAGCCGGGCGAGCGGCCCTTCCCCCACCGGCAGACCGCGCGCCAGTTCCGAAATGGCTTCCGAAGGCCGCGTCAGGTGGGTGTCGCGCAGGAAATAGGGCGGCGGCACCTTCGAAGACAACGGCCCGAGGATACCGTGCGTATCGCGGGTTTCCACCAGACCTTCGGCCACGATGGTCGCGTCGTCCATCCGGTCGTGGCGAATCCAGATCGCTTCACTTTCGCCATAGGCGTTGGGACGAAAGCTGAGGACGGGTTCGTCGTTGATGCTGACCTGCCAGTTATCGACGGTCTGCGCCGGTGTATCGACAGGCATGAGCTTCAGGCGCATGGCGACGCGCCCCGCCGAGGCGGAGTATCGGTAGGTCGTCTGGTGGCGAACCAGCAGTTTCATGCCGCTCCCCTACCCGATGTCAGCCAAAATGATAGGCCTCGGCGATTTCGAAGCCGAGGCGGTTGGTCATGGCAAGGCCGTTCTGCACCGTTTCGTGCAGGCCGCGCCGGAAAATTTCGCCGCTGTCGATGCTTTCCATCGCGGCCACCAGTTCGCGCGCAGTATCGTGGCAGGCCGCGCGCGCATTATGCCATCCAGCAAGGCGGTTCAGGCGATAGGCGATCTGATCGTAACAATAGGCGACGCTGCGCGGAAACAGGCGGTTGAGCACCAGAAAGTCGGTGATCTGCCACGGCGTGTAGGTGCCGCCGTAGACATGATGATAGGCCCGCGCGCCCGACAGGGCGTAGAGGACGGAGGTCCACTGATAATGGTCGCGATTGCCGCCCACGACTTCGGTTTCGGGCAGCAGGACATAATATTTGACGTCGAGCAGCCGCAGCGTCATCTGCGCGCGCTCCAGCGCGGAGCCGGTGCGCAGGAAGTCGTGCCCTTCGTTGCGCAACTGTCCCGAATGGGCGGCGCCGCGAAAGGTCATGACGCGCGTTTTCACCCAGTCGATGAGCGCGGGAAGCTGCTGCCGCGCTTCGCCCACATCATAGCTGTCGAGCTTGCGCCAGCCGTCATTGAGCGATTCCCACATGTCCTGCGTCAGCATCGTGCGGGCCGACTTGCCGTTGGCGCGCGCCTTCAGGAGGCAGGAGCGGATCGAGCTGGGGTTGTCGAGGTCCAGCATCAGGTAGGATACCGCGTCGCTTTCGCTGACGATGCGTCCTTCCGGGAACTGATGCCCGGTTCCCGTCGCCCGAACGACCGACCGCCATTCGTCGCGATGATGCGCGCCGGGCAATATCGCCATGCGCTGCCCCATGGTGATGAGTCGCGCGGTGGCTTCGGCGCGCTCCATGTAGCGCGCCATCCAGAAGAGATTTTCGGCGGTCCGGCTCAGCATCGCATCAATCCTGCATCACCCAGGTGTCCTTGACGCCGCCGCCCTGGCTAGAATTGACCACGAGCGAACCTTCGGTCAGCGCCACGCGGGTCAACCCGCCGGGGACGAGGCGGATCTGCTTGCCGACGAGGCAATAGGGCCGGAAATCGGCGTGGCGACCGACCACCGCCGCCGGGCCAAGCGTGGGCACGGTAGACAGATCGAGCGTCGGCTGCGCGATGAATTCGCTCGGATTGGCCTTGATGCGATCGGCATAGGCCGCGATTTCCTCACGGGTCGATTTCGGGCCGATCAGCATGCCGTACCCGCCAGATCCGTGCACTTCCTTCGCCACCAGTTCGGGCAGATGCTCCAGCACATAGGCGAGTTCATCGGGCTTGCCGCACTGCCATGTCTGGATATTGTCGAGGATCGGCTTTTCCCCGAGGTAGAAGCGGATCATCTCCGGCACATAGATATAGACCGCCTTGTCGTCGGCGATCCCGGCCCCCGGCGCGGAAGCCAGCGTGACGCCGCCGCTGCGATAGACGTTGAAGATGCCGGGCACACCCAGCAGGCTGTCGGGCCGAAACACCAGCGGGTCGATATATTCGTCGTCGATGCGGCGGTAGATCACGTCCACCGCCTTCGGCCCCAGCGTCGTCTTCATCCAGACGCGGTCCTCATCGACGAACAGGTCCGCCGGTTCCACAAGCTCTACGCCCATCAGGTCGGCAAGAAAGCTGTGCTCATAATAGGCGCTGTTGAGTGCGCCGGGGGTGAGCACGACCACGACCGGATCGCCCTTGCAGGCGGGGGGCGCGACTTCCTTCAGGCTCTTGAGCAGTTCGGCAGGATAATCGTCCACCGGCGCGACCAAGCCCTGTTCGAACAGTTCGGGGAACATCCGCGTCATTATTTCGCGGTTTTCGAGCATGTAGGAGACGCCCGACGGCGTGCGGCAATTATCCTCCAGCACCTCGAAACTGCCGGGACCGGTCCGCACGATGTCGATGCCGACGATATGGCTGTAGACCTTACCCGGCGGGGTGAAGTCCGCCATTTCGGCCAGATAGGCGCTGTTGCGGTAGATGATGTCGGCGGGCATGATGCCCGCCTTCACGATCTCCCCACGATGATAGACATCGTGCAGAAAGGCGTTGAGGGCGCGGGCGCGCTGGCGGATGCCACGGTCCAGCACGCGCCATTCCTGCGCTGTAAAAATACGGGGCAGCAGATCGAAAGGGATGAGCCGTTCCGGATCGCCGCCCTCACCATAGACGGCGAAGGTGATACCGATGCGGCGGAAAATGGCCTCTGCCTCATCCAGACGGCGGTTGAGACCGGCAATGCCCGTTCGCTCCACCCATTGCTGCACTTCATCGTAACAGGGGCGTATCGAACCGTCCGGCTCAAACATCTCATGGAAGGGCAAGTGGTCGATCCTCCCTCGGCCCAGGCGGACCGGTTGTGCATTGCAGCATTAGGACGCGGGGATCGGGCGAATGCAACAGAAAAAAACGCGCCGCGCCTGTCCCGCAGCGTTATGAACGCCCGAACGGCGGGAAAGCCGCAAACCCCGCCAGCCGGGACAGCTGAAAATAGCAGGCAGTTTTTCGGCGAGGCCGGACACAAGCCCCGTTGACCCGCTGCCCCGCCCTGCGTATAGCGCCGCCTCACTGCAGGGTCATGCGCCCTGCCTGCCCATGGGGCGGAGTAGCTCAGCCGGTTAGAGCAGCGGAATCATAATCCGCGTGTCGGGGGTTCGAGTCCCTCCTCCGCTACCACATCGACAGTCCGGTTCTGCAACATCGGGCTTGCCCTGATCGTTGAACAGCGGCAAGGCCGCTGCAAACAGGCCGTGGAGAGGTTTGCAGGCGGATGAGCTTTTACGATGTGTTGATCGTGGGTGCGGGCCACGCCGGGGCGCAGGCAGCCATCTCCCTGCGACAAGCGGGCTTTGAAGGCAGCGTCGCCATGATCGGCGACGAAAAATATCCGCCCTATGAGCGGCCCCCGCTATCCAAGGAATATTTCGCGGGCGAAAAGACGTTCGAGCGCATCCTGATCCGCCCCGCCGCTTTCTGGGAAGAGCGCAAGGTCGACCTGCTGCTCGGCAAGCGGGTGAAGAGCGTCGATCCGGTCGCGAAAACCGTCACCGCAGGCAGCGAGGATATCTCCTACGACAAGCTCATCTGGTGCACCGGCGGCACGCCGCGGATGCTGACCTGCGATGGCGCCGATGCGGCCAACGTTCACGCCGTGCGTCGGCGCGACGATGTGGACGCGATGATGGGGAAGCTCGACGCCATCGGCCATGTCACGATCGTGGGGGGCGGCTATATCGGCCTGGAAGCCGCCGCGGTGCTGACGAAGTTCGGCAAGACGGTGGTGCTCCTCGAGGCGATGGACCGCGTTCTCGCGCGGGTGGCCGGCGAGGAACTGTCGCGCTTTTACGAAGCTGAGCATCGCGCGCACGGCGTCGACCTGCGCACCGGCGCGAAGATGGACTGTATCGAGGTGACGGACGGCAAGGCGACCGCCGTGCTGATGGCAGATGGCGAGCGGATCGAAACCGACATGGTGATCGTGGGCATCGGCATCATTCCCGAAACCGGCCCTCTGATCGCGGCGGGTGCTGCGGGCGGCAATGGCGTCGATGTGGACGAATATTGCCGCGCGTCCCTGCCCGACATCTATGCCGTGGGCGATTGCGCCGCGCATGCCAACCGCTTCGCGGGCGGCGCACATATGCGGGTGGAATCGGTGCAGAACGCCAACGATCAGGCCAAGACCGCCGTCGCGCATATTTTAGGGAAGGAAGAGCCCTATGATGCGGTTCCGTGGTTCTGGTCGAACCAATATGATCTGAAACTCCAGACGGTTGGACTGTCCGTGGGGTTCGACCAGACGGTCCTGCGTGGCGATCCCGCCGCGCGCAGCTTTTCGGTGGTTTACCTCAAGGGTGGCAAGGTCATCGCGCTCGACTGCGTTAATGCCGTCAAGGACTATGTGCAGGGCCGCGCCCATGTGCTGTCGGGCGCTGCTCTCGATGTCGCGCAACTGGTCGATGCGGGCGTGCCGCTGAAGGAAGTGGGGCTGGCCTGACCGGCCTCAACCGCGGAACATCACCTTCATCGCGAGATCCCACGGCCCGCCGCGATAATGCCAGGCCGCCAGCCCGGCAATGGCGAGCGGACGGGGCTTGAATGTCGCGCAAAGAACGGCGGCCAGCGCCTTGGCTTCTTCCGGCGAAACCTTGTTCTGAACGGTGATGTGGAAGCGGGGGCGGCCCTGATCCTGCGGGGTCAGCAGACCGGAGAAGGCTTCCGCCAATTCCTGCCGCATGGCCAGCAGGTCGGGACTTTCGACACGATAGGCGACGCCACGCCCCAACATCATGACTTCGGTCAGACGCGCTGGCGGCGGCGGTCCGGCGCATAGTCCCCGCAGACGCTGCGCGACCTCTGCGAGCGCAGATGGCGGCAGGTGGTGGAACAATGTGATGTGCGCGGGGATATGATTGCGTTCGGGCGGGAAATGCGCCCGTCGCAGCGCGTCGGCCCAGGCGAAATCCTGCGCGCCCATGAGCGCCGTCACGATGACCGGAGCAGTGTCGCTCATACGGCTATCGTATCGCTGCTGAAACGGTTATGATCCGGGACGAAGGTGGCCATGCGACCGCCAGACAGGGAGAGGCGCGCCATGTTCACGCAACGATCCATATTCGTCATCGGCATCATCCTGCTGTTCTGGAACCTCATGGGGGTGGCGGCCTTTTTCACGCAATATCATATGAATCTGGGCGAGCTGGCCGCCACCGATCCGGTCGGCGCGCGGATCTTCGCCGCAATGCCATCGTGGTTGTGGGCAGTCTATGGCGTTGCGGTGGGCGCAGGAACCCTGGGCGCCATCCTGCTGCTGCTGCGACGGGCGAGTGCCGCGCTCCTGTTTCTGCTGTCGCTGATCGCGGTGCTGGTGCAGTTCGGCTACACCCTTGGCGCCACCGACCTGATCGCTCAGAAGGGGCTGGCGACGGCGGCAGGATTCCCCGCGCTCGTCATCCTGATCGCAATCGGCCAGTGGCTTTACGCCCGCGCTCTGGTCGTGCGGGGCGCCCTGCGCTGACGGTCAGAGTTCGCCCCGTGCCCGCCTGATCTCGAACCATTTGCGCACATTCTCATTATGCTGCTGGTAGGTGTCGGCGAAGATATGGCCGCCCTTTCCGTCCGCGACGAAATAGAGCGCCTTGGTGGCTTCGGGATGAAGCACCGCGAAGATCGACAATTTGCCCGGATTGGCGATCGGCCCCTTCGGCAGGCCCGTCATCGCATAGGTGTTGTAATCGTTGACCGCGGCGATCTCCGACTTGCGGATGCGGCGACCGAGCGGCTTGCCGCGCGTGATCGGATAGATGATCGTGGGGTCCGCCTGCAGCATCATGTTGGTACGCAAACGGTTATAATAGACGGCGGCGACCTTGGGCCGCTCGGCGGGGACGGCGGTTTCCTTTTCCACGATACTGGCCAGAATGACGGCCTCTTTGGGTGTCTTGACCATCAGCCCCTTGGCGCGACCAGCCCATAGCCGGGCCAGTTCCCTGTCCATCGCCGCCTGCATCCGCTTGAGGACGGCGGCGCGCGGTTCGCCCTTGTCGAAGGCGTAACTGTCGGGAAGCACGCTGCCTTCTTCCGGCACGTCGATCGTGCCGGTCAACTGATCGTTCGCCATCAGCCGTTCGTAGACGAGGATGGAGGGCATCCCTTCGGGAATGGTGACGAGGCGCGTGACCGTCTTGCCGCCCTGGAGGATGGAGAGGATGTCGCTGTTGCTGGCGCCGGCGGGGATGACGAACTCGCCCGCCTTGATCGGCCTGGCGCCCCCGAAGATTTTGGCTCGGGTCAGAAAGGCGTCGGCCGACCGTACCGCCCCTTCCCGCTTCAGCAGGACGGCGGCGTCGGACAGGCTCGCGCCTTCCGGCACGGTGATGCCGATGTCCTGCGTGGCCGGTCCCTGCTCGGTCCAGCCATGGACGAAGCGGAAGGCGACGAACGCACTGGTGGCAAGCACGACCAGAAGGACGGCAAGCCCGAACCGGCGCATGGGCGTGGAGCGGAGTTGCCGTGCCATGTCTGACCGCTCCCTTTCGCCGTCAGATCGCCTTCATGATGAGCGACGCATTGGTGCCGCCGAAGCCGAACGAGTTGTTCAGCACCGCGCGCACCTTCCGCTCCTTGGCGACATGGGGGACGAGGTCGACGCCCTTGCAGCTCTCGCTCGGCTCGTCGAGGTTGAGCGTGGGCGGCACGATCTGGTCGCGCATCGCAAGGATGCAGAAGATGCTTTCCACCGCGCCCGCGCCGCCGAGCAGATGGCCGATGGCGGACTTGGTGGAGGACATCGACATGGTCGACAGATGATCGCCGAACAGCCGCTTGACCGCGCCCAGTTCCAGCTCATCGCCCAGCGGGGTCGAGGTGCCGTGCGCGTTCACATAGTCGATGTCGGCGAGGCTGAGGCCGGACTTTCTGAGCGCCATTTCCATCGAACGATAGCCGCCGCTGCCCTCGGGGTGAGGAGCGGTGACGTGATAGGCGTCGCCCGACAGGCCATAGCCCACGACCTCCGCATAGATTTTCGCGCCGCGCTTTTTCGCGTGCTCATATTCTTCGAGCACGACGACGCCCGCGCCTTCGCCCATGACGAAGCCGTCGCGGTTGACGTCATAGGGACGGCTGGCCCTTTCCGGCGTGTCGTTGAAGTTGGTGCTGAGCGCGCGCGCCTGCGCGAAACCTGCGATGCCGATCGGACAGATCGCGCTTTCCGCGCCGCCCGCCAGCATCACGTCCGCATCGTCCATCGCGATCATGCGCGCGGCGTCGCCGATGGAATGCGCCCCGGTCGAACAGGCGGTTACCACCGCATGGTTCGGACCCATCAGGCCATATTTGATCGAGACCTGACCCGAGATCAGGTTGATGAGGCGGCCATGGACGAAGTGCGGCGAGACGCGGCTTGGTCCCTTGTTCGCCAGCACCAGCGATTCGCTTTCGATGCCCGGCAGCCCGCCGATGCCCGATCCGATCGAGCAGCCAGCCCGCAGCCTTTCTTCTTCCGACATGTCGTCGAGACCCGCGTCGCGCAGCGCCTGACTGGCGGCGGAAATGCCGTAGACGATGAAGGGGTCGACCTGCCGCTGGATCTTGTGATCGACGTCGAGCGAGGCGTCATAGCCATATTCGTGATCCGCCGGCTTCACTTCGCAGGCGATCCGGCATTTATATTCGGTGGCATCGAAGCGCGTGATCGTGGCTGCGCCGGATCTGGAAGCGATGATGTTCTTCCAACTGGTTTCCACGTCCCCGCCAAGCGGGCTGACCATGCCAAGGCCGGTTACGACGACACGACGCATATGCTAGCTCCGAACTGAAATCTGGGCCTGTTCCCGCCCATGTAGCCATTGGGAACACGCTTTCAAACCGCGTGCCCATATGAAAAGGCTCCCCGCGCTCCGGCAGGGCCGGAAAGGAGGAGCCGTTCCTTCTCGCAAAAAGCAGCGGCCCTCCCCATGCGGGGTCAGGCCGCCATCGCCTTACTGCTTGCTGTCGATATAGTCGATGGCGTCCTTGACGGTGCCGATCTTTTCGGCCGCGTCGTCAGGGATTTCCACGCCGAATTCTTCCTCGAACGCCATGACCAGTTCAACGATGTCCAGGCTGTCTGCGCCCAGATCGTCGATGAAGCTGGCGTCCTCGGTCACCTTTTCGGCTTCGACGCCCAGATGCTCGACGACGATTTTCTTTACGCGATCCGCGGTCTCACTCATGAGAGGTCCTTCTTACTGGGTATCGTTGATGGTCTGTGAACAACCGTTAAGGCAATGCCCTAGAGCCAAGCCCCGATAGAGGCAAGAGGGAAGGCCGCCAAGCCCCCTTCGACGCCAGCGGCAACATTCCGCAGCGCCAAGGGGAGGGGCGGCGCTGCGGCGACGCTGTTTACCAAAGTTTCAACCGCCCGTGCGAAACAGCACGGATGAGCGCCCCGCCCTGCCCCGATCGCTTCATCACGCGCGAGCGTGTGCGCATCACATCCTTGATCGCACTGGCGGCGACGATCATCGGTATCGGCTGGCTTCTGGTCACGACGCATGGAACAGTGGATGCACTGGGACGGCCGCTGGGCACCGATTTTTCCAACGTCTGGACCGCCGGATGGATGGCAGATCACGGGCGGGCCGCCGCGGCATGGGACTGGGACGCGCAGTATGCGGTGCAGAAGCAGGTCCACCATGACCCGCATATTCCCTTTTATGGATGGCACTATCCCCCGCCCTTCCTGCTGATGGCAAGTCTGCTGGCGAAACTGCCCTATGTGGCGGCGCTGCTGCTGTATCAGGCCATGACGCTGGCAGGAGCGCTGCTCCTGGTGCGGCGCATTCTGCCGGGCGACAGGCTGGCGATGCTGGCGGCGGCGGGCGCGCCTGTGGTGATGATATGCCTGGGTCACGGGCAGAACGCGTTTCTCACCGCCGGACTGCTGGGTGGAGGCATGCTGCTGATCGACCGGCGGCCATGGCTGGCAGGCGCGTTGCTGGGCGCTCTGGTCTACAAGCCGCAGTTCGCGGTGCTCATCCCCGTGCTGATTCTTGCGCGAGGGAATGCTCGCGCCTTCATCGCGGCGGGTGGGACGGTCGTCGCCCTGTGCCTGCTGACGCTGACGATCTGGGGCTGGGCAGTGTGGCAGGCTTTCGTCGACTCCCTGCCCCTCACCCGGCATGTCGTTATCGAAGCGGGCGCTACGGGATGGGAAAAGATCCAGAGTCCCTTTGCAGCCGTCCGGCAATGGGGCGGTTCCATCCCCCTCGCCTACACGGTGCAGGGGCTTGCGACAGCGCTTGCGGTCGCGGCGGCGGGGCTTGCGGCAGGGCGCGGCTCGGCGAATGTGCGCGGCGCAGCAGCTCTCAGCGCAGCGCTGCTCTGCACGCCTTATGTGCTCGATTATGATTATGTGCTGCTGGGCGTCGCCATCGCTTTTCTCGTGGCGGACATGCTGCGGCGCGGAGCGCTCAAGTGGGAAGCGACCGGCCTCGCCTACGCCTGGGCCGCACCCCTGTTCGGACGTGCCGTGTCGGAATTTGCCCATATCCCGATCAATCTGATCGCGGCCTTTGTCATGCTGACGCTGGCGATGCGGCGCGCCATCCTGCTGGACGGCGCGCTCGACTTTGTCAGATCATCGCCATTCCGCCATTCACATGCAGGGTCTGGCCGGTGACGTAACCCGCCTCGCGGCTGGCGAGATAGACCACGGCCGCGCCGATGTCGTCGCCGCTGCCCAGATCGCCCGCCGGTATCTTGGCGAGGATGCCGCTCTTCTGCGCGTCGTTCAGCGCATCGGTCATTGCCGAGCGGATGAAGCCCGGCGCGACGCAGTTGACGGTGATACCCCGGCTCGCCAGTTCCTGACCGAGGCTTTTCGACATGCCGATGATCCCGGCCTTCGACGCGCAATAATTGGCCTGTCCCGGATTGCCCGTGACGCCCACGACCGATGTGATCGAAATGATGCGACCGAAGCGCGCTTTCATCATCGGCTTGGCGGCAGCGCGGACGAGGCGAAAGGCAGCCTCCAGATTGACCTGAATGACCTGACTCCATTCCTCATCCTTCATCCGCAGGATCAGGTTGTCGCGCGTGATGCCCGCATTGTTGACGAGGATGTCGATTTTGCCGCCCAGCGCATCCACCGCCTGCGGCACCAGCGCGTCGACGGAAGCGGCGTCGGACAGGTTGCAGACGACGGTCCTGTGATCCCCGCCCAGTTCCGCCGCGAACGCCTTGAGCTTCTCCTCATTGCTGCCCGACAGCGCGAGCGTCGCGCCCTGCGCCGCCAGCGCCTTTGCAATGGACGATCCGATCCCGCCCGAAGCGCCCGTCACCAGCGCGGTCATGCCTGTAAGGTCGAACATGTTTTTAATCCTCTTTCGGGGTCAGAAGGCGGCCAGCGCCGCTTCGATGTCATCCATGGTGATGACGCTGCGAACCGTCGCGTCGGGCGCGATACGCTTGATCATGGGACCGAGCACCTTGCCGCCCAGCTCGACATATTCGGTGACGCCCGCGTCCCACATGGCGGCGATGGATTCGCGCCAGCGAACCCGGCCCGTCACCTGCTCGACGAGGCGCGCCTTGATCTCTTCCGGATCGGCGACCGGTGCGGCAAGGACGTTGGCATAGACCGGCAATAGCGGCGCATTCATCGCCGCCGCCCCCAGCGCATCCTTCATCGCATCGGCGGCGGGCTGCATCAGCGGGCAATGGAATGGCGCGGAAACGGGCAGCAGCACACCGCGCTTGATGCCGTGATCCTTCACCATGGCGACCGCGCGTTCGATTGCGCCCCGGTGGCCGGATATCACCACCTGTGTCGGATCGTTGTCGTTGGCGACGGCGCAAACCTCGCCCTCCGCCGCCCCGTCGGCCAGTGCCTGCGCCTTGTCGATGTCCGCGCCCAGCAGCGCCGCCATCGCCCCTTCGCCCACCGGGACGGCCGCCTGCATCGCCCGGCCGCGCAGCTTCAGCAGGCGCGCGGTTGTACCGATGTCGAACGCTTCGACCGCGCAGAGCGCGCTATATTCGCCGAGGCTGTGGCCCGCGACATAATCGCCCTTTTCGGCGAGGCGAAAGCCCCCCTCCTTCTCCATCACGCGCAGCGTGGCGAGGGCGTTCGCCATGATCGCTGGCTGCGCGTTTTCAGTGAGGGTCAGGTCGCTTTCCGGACCTTCCACCATGATGCGGAACAAATGTTGCGACAGGGCGTCATCGACCTCCTGAAACAGCTCCCGCGCGGCGGGGCTGGCGTCGCCCAGCGCCTTGCCCATGCCGACGGACTGGCTGCCCTGTCCCGGAAACACAAATGCCCGCATGCTATCGTCCTTCTTCCCGGCACTTCCCCAGAGCGCCTGTTCCCTCAATCGTTACACTTTGAGACATAAATGTCGTTGAGCCGTACATATGCCTGCGGCAGTCAGAAACTGAACCCGTCCGACCGGCGTCGGGCGAAAGTGAAGCGGCCCCTTTAACGATGAGAGAGAGCAAGGAAAAGGTGCGTTATCGCAAGCTCCTGATCGGCGGGACGGCGCTGTTGCTCGCGGGTTGCGCGGCGGGTCCGGACTATCGTGCGCCGCAGGCTGGAACGCTGGGCGTGCCGGATGCCTATTATTCCGGGGCGAACGGCCCTGCCCCCAGCGAGGCTGAACTGGCGCAGTGGTGGACGCGGCTCGGCGACCCGGCGCTGAGCGCTCTGGTGGACGCCGCCGTCGCCAACAATCTCGACATCGTGCAGGCGCAGGCGCGGTTGCGGCAGGCACGCGAAAGTCTGGCTCAGGCGAATGCATCCTTCCTTCCGCAACTGAGCGGCACCGCCACCGGCGGACGCAATTACAGCAATCAGGACGCAGGCGGCCGGCTGGACGCGAACGGCAATCCCATCGGCGGAGGCGGCAGCAACTGGTCGAGCAGCTACAATGCCCGCGTCAATGCAAGCTGGCAGATCGACCTGTTCGGCGAACTGGCGCGCGGGCGGGAGGCCGCGCGCGCCGATCTGGCGGCGTCGGGCTATGATCTCGCCAATGTGCGCATCACGATCATCTCCGAACTGGTCACCAACTATGTGCAGGCGCGCCTTGCGCAGGAGCAACTGCGCATCGCCCGCGAAACGCAGAAAGTGCAGCAGGACAATTACCAGATCGCCAACTGGCGGCTGCAGGCGGGCCTTGTCTCCTCCCTCGACGAGCAGCAGGCGCGTGCCCAACTGGCGCAGACCAACGCCACCGTGCCGCAACTCGAAGCGAGCCTGCGCGGCAGCCTGAACCGCATCGCAGTCCTGACGGGTCAGGCGCCCGGCGAAGCGACGCGGACGCTGGAAACACCCGCCGCCATCCCGGTCGCCGCGACCGGCATCGCAGCGGGCATTCCCGCCGACACGCTGCGTCAGCGGCCTGACGTGCGCAGCGCCGAACGGGCACTCGCAGCAGCAACGGCGCGGATCGGTGTCGCGCAGGCGCAACTTTATCCCGCGCTCGGCATCAGCGGCAATATCGGCACCACCTCCAACGCCTTCGGCGAACTGTTCAAGCTCATCACCGGCGGCATTTTCGGCAATATCCAGCAGCTGATCTTCGACGGCGGACGCGCCGCTTCGCAGGTCCGCTCGCAGCGCGCCGCGACGGACGCTGCCTTCGCCGCCTACAAGCAGAGCGTGCTGACCGCGCTGGAGGATGTCGAGAACGCCATGGCGCAACTGACGAGCGCCCGCGCCCGCAAGACCGAGTTCACGACCGCACTGGAAGCGTCGAACAACGCGGCCATTCTGGCGCGCAGCCAGTATCAGGCGGGCCTCATCGACTTCCAGACGCTGCTCACCAGCGAATCCACCCTGCTGAACGCCCGCAACAGCCTGGCGTCCGCGCAATCCGACGAGGTTCTGGCCGTTGCCCAGCTCTATAATGCGCTGGGCGGCGGCTGGCAGAATATGGACACCCAGCCCCGATGAGCAATGACGTGACGCAGGACAAGGATCTCGACGATTTCCTCGGCGCCCGGCCGCAGAAACCATGGCGCAAATGGGCGGTGCGCGGCGCGATCGGCATCGGCCTGATCCTGCTGATCCTGCTTGTCGCACGCTGCTTTTCGGGCGACGAGAAACCCAATTACGCAACGCGCGGAGTGCGCAAGGGCGACCTGACCGTCAGCGTATCGGCGACCGGCAACCTGAAACCGGTCAATCAGGTCGATGTGGGTTCCGAACAGTCCGGCAAGATCACGGCGGTCTATGTCGACGTGAACGACCGCGTGACGAAGGGGCAGCGGCTCGCCGAACTCGATACCCGCCGCCTCGTGGACACGGTGAACCAGAACCGCGCGCAGGTTTCCGCCAGTCAGGCGCAGGTCGCGCAGGCACAGGCGCAGGTCGCCCTCGCCAAAGCGACGCTCGACCGGCAGGAAAATGTGTTCCGCCTGTCGGGTGGACGCGTGCCCGCAAAGACCGAACTCGACGCCGCGCGGGCGGACTATCAGTCCGCGCTCGGATCGCTCCGCGCCGCGCAGGCGCAGGTCAGCGTCGCGCGCGCGCAGCTATCGAGCGCACAGACCAATCTTTCCATCGCGCAGATCGTCTCTCCGGTCACAGGCGTGGTGCTGTCGCGCGACATCGAGCCGGGGCAGACGGTCGCGGCGTCGCTCAACGCGCCTGTGCTCTTCACCATCGCCGAAGATCTGACCAAGATGGAGGTGGAAGTCGCGGTGGACGAAGCCGATGTGGGGCAGGTGAAGGAAGGGCAGAATGCGACCTTCTCGGTCGACGCTTTCCCCGGTCGCACATTCCCCGCGCGCGTCACCCGCGTCAATGTAGGGTCCAACGCGTCGAGCAGCAGTTCGAGTTCCTCGTCCTCGGGCAGCAGTTCGACGGCCAGCACGGCAGGCACGGTCGTCGCCTACACCGCCGTTCTCAGCATCGACAATGAAGACGAAATCCTGCGCCCCGGCATGACCGCGACGGCAGACATCGTGACGCAGGAACTGCGCAACGTGCTCCTCGTCCCCAACAGCGCGCTGCGCTTCAAGCCCAGCAGCGACGCAGGCCAGGGCGGCGGCATCACCAGCGTGCTGCCCGGCCCGCGCCGCTTCCGCCGGGGCGGCGGCAACCGGCAGGTGAATTTCGGCGCAGGAAGCAGCCAGACGGTCTATGTCGTGGGCGAGGACGGCAATCCCAGGGCGGTGCAGGTCGTCGTGGGCGCGAGCGACGGCGCGCGCACGGTCATCACCGGCGGCGATCTCAAGCCCGGCATGCGCGTCATCACGGGCCAACTCGCCAAGGGGCAGGAAGCGCCTGCGGAGGACCAGCGAGACCCGCAGGGCGGCGACCGCAAGGCCGCGCCCTCGGGCGAGCGGCGGCGCAACCCGGCGGCGGACGGCAGACCCGCCAGTATGGGAACGCTGGGCAATTCGGGGGATCGCGCGCCGGAAACCGCGCCAGTCGCTCCGACCGACACCCGCGGCAGCGGACAGCAGGGCGGAAACTGATCCGCCATGACGGGCGATCCCATCATTTCCCTGCGCGGCGTGACCAAGGTCTATGGCGACGGGCCGACCGCCTTTCAGGCATTGAAGGGCATCGACCTCGACATCGCGGCAGGCGACTTTGTGGCCGTCATGGGTCCATCGGGGTCGGGCAAGTCGACAACGATGAACATCCTCGGCTGCCTCGACGTGCCGTCAGGGGGACAGTTTCTGTTCAAGGGCCGACATGTCGAAACGCTCGACCGCGACCAGCGCGCACTCCTTCGCCGCCGCTACCTCGGCTTCGTGTTTCAGGGCTTCAACCTTCTTTCCCGCACCACCGCGCTGGAGAATGTCGAACTGCCGCTCCTCTATCGGGGCGAGGACAAGAAGGTTCGCTACGAGATGGGCATGGCCGCGCTCGACAAGGTGGGGCTACGGGAATGGTGGGACCATACCCCCGCCGAACTGTCGGGCGGTCAGCAGCAGCGCGTCGCCATCGCACGCGCCATCGTGACGCAGCCCGACGTTCTGCTCGCCGACGAACCGACCGGCAACCTCGATTCGGAACGATCGGTCGAGATCATGGAGTTGCTGACCGACCTCAACCGCAACAGCGGCATCACGGTCCTCATGGTGACACACGAACCCGATATGGCCGCTTATGCGCGCACCATCGTCCATTTCAAGGACGGTCTGGTGGAGCGGATCGAGGAAGGAGTGAAGGCGTAAGATGCTGGGCACCACCGTCATCCTCGCCTTCCGCGCGATCAACCGGCACAAGCTGCGGAGTTTTCTGACCACGCTGGGCATCATCATCGGCGTGGCGGCGGTGGTGACGATGGTGACGCTGGGCAACGGCGCGACCGCCGCCGTGCGCGAACAGATCAGTTCGCTGGGCGCCAACGTCCTGCAACTGCGCCCCGGACAGGGTTTCGGTCGCGGCGGCGGCGGTCCCCGCCCGCCCGACTTCAAGGAAGCGGACCTCACCGCCATCGAGAACCAGTTGACCGGCGTGCGCGCCGTCGCTCCGGTGGTGCAGTCGAGCGGCACCGCGATCTACGAAGGCAACAACTGGTCCACAACCGTCTACGGCACCACATCCGCCTATTCCGAAGTGCAGCAGTGGAAGGTCGCGGATGGCCGCCTGTTCCTGCCCGACGAGGAAGAAGCGGGCCGATCGGTCTGCATCATCGGCAATACGGTGCGCACGAACCTGTTTCAGGGTGCGGAACCGGTCGGCAAGCGGATGCGCATCAAGGGCGTTTCCTGTCAGGTGATCGGCGTCTTGACGACGCGCGGCCAGGGCGGCTTCGGCGATCAGGACGATGTGGTCGTGATGCCGATCAGGTTCGTGCAGCGCCGCTTCACCGGCGACCGCGACATCAGTCAGATCATGGTCGCGGTGGACGACGCCTATGACACCAGCACCGTGCAGGCCAGCCTTGAGGAGCTGATGCGCGAACGGCGCAAGGTGAAACCGGGGTCGGAAGATAATTTCAACGTCTTCGACACCAAGCAGATCAGCGACACGCTGACCGGCACGACAACCATCCTGACGCAGATCGTCGGTGCTGTCGCGGCCATATCGCTGCTGGTCGGCGGGATCGGCATTATGAACATCATGCTGGTATCGGTGACGGAGCGGACGCGGGAGATCGGCATCCGCCTCGCCATCGGCGCGGTGGCGCGGGAAGTACTGATGCAGTTTCTGGTAGAGGCCATCGTGCTGTCCTGCCTCGGCGGGCTGATTGGCCTGTTCCTCGCGCTGATCGCCTCGGTCGCCATTGCCCCGCTGATGCAGGTGCCGTTCCTGTTCGACCTGCGCGTCAACCTGATCGCCTTCCTCTTTTCCGCCGCGATCGGGGTGGTGTTCGGCTATTTCCCGGCGCGGCGGGCGGCGGCTCTCAACCCCATCGACGCCCTGCGACACGAGTGAAACATACCCCTTTTCAGCGGTTTATGAACGACCATTCATGTAAGGTGGGGTTTTGATACATTTTCCGACACTCTTTGCAGGCGCGCGGGACAGGCCTGATACAATTGCCGCCTAACTCTGTCTTCGACGCCGGGAACGGCGCCTGACACAGAGGACAAGGAGCAAGACATGTTCAAGAAACTCATCATGGCCCTGACCGCCACCACCATGATCGCAGGACCGATCGTCACCGCGCAGGCGCAGGCCCAGACCTACGGCCCGCACCGCCAGCAGGCGACGCGCACCGTGGTCAAGCATAACCCCCATGGCCGCACGGTCGTGAAGAAGCAGACTGTCGTCCGGAAGGACACGCATCGCCGCTGGGCGAAGGGTCAGCGCTTCGACCGGCGCTACGCCACCAACTATCGCGTCATCAACAATTATCGCGATTACCGCCTGAACGCCCCGCCGCGCGGCTACCACTGGGTTCGGTCGGGCAATGACGCGGTGCTCGTCGCCCTCACCAGCGGCATCATCGGCGCGGTGATCGGCAGCGCGATCCGGTAAGACCGCCATCCGTTATCCATGCCGCCCCGCAGCCTCTCTCCGCTGCGGGGCGGTTTTTCATGTGCTGGTTGACGCTGTCGTCTACGGCACGTCGCATTGGGCCTCAGGCCAGCCCCGTCAGGTAAAAGACGGCGATGATGATGAACACGGTCAGCGTCTTGATGAGCGTCAGGGCGAAAATGTCTTTATAGGCCTGCCTATGGGTCAGGCCCGTCACGGCGAGCAGCGTGATGACCGCGCCGTTATGCGGCAGGCTGTCCATGCCGCCCGACGCCATCGACGCGACCCGGTGCAGCACTTCCCGCGGGATGCCGGCAGCGTCCCCCGCCGCCATGAACTGATCGGCCATCGCGGCGAGCGCGATCGACAGGCCGCCCGAAGCGGAACCGGTGATGCCCGCGAGCGACGTGACGGTGATCGCTTCGTTGACTAGCGGATCGGGAACGGCGCGCAGCGCATCCTTGACGATCAGGAAGCCGGGCAAGGCGGCAATCACCGCGCCGAACCCATATTCGACCGCCGTGTTCATGCCTGCGAGCAGCGCGCCGCCTACGGCCGCTTTCGATCCTTCGGCAAAGCGGCGCGCCACCGTTCTGAACGCGAACAGCAGGATGGTGGCGATCCCGGCCAGCAGAGCGCCTTCCACCGCCCAGAGCGCGGACACCTGCGCCACCTTGACCGCTACCGGCTCGGCCATTCCGGGCAGCGACAGCTTCACTTCCTCCTGCGGCAGCCAGCGTGGAATCGACAGCGTGAGCGCCAGATTGCCCAGCCCCACCACCAGCAGGGGCAGCAGCGCGATCAGCGGGTGGACCAGCGCGTCGTCGGCAACCGGCACCGGCTCGTTCACCAGCGTTTCTGGCGCGCCATAGCCCTCCCCCGCCGCCGCGAGGGACCGCCGACGCCAGCCGAGATAGGCAAGGCCCATGCCGACGATACACAGCGACCCGATCCCGCCCAGCACCGGCGCGGCCCAGGTCGTCGTGCCGAAGAAGCTGGTGGGGATGATGTTCTGGATCTGCGGCGTGCCCGGCATCGCGTCCATCGTAAAAGTAATGGCGCCGAGGCCGATGGTCGCGGGCACCAGTCGCTTGGGGATGTCGGCGTGGCGGAACATTTCGGCCGCGAAGGGATAGACGGCGAACACCGCGACGAACACCGACACGCCGCCATAGGTGAGCAGCGCGGTCACGATCATGATCGCCGGAATGGCGCGCGATGCGCCCACCAGACCGATCACCGCCGTGACGATCGCACGGGAAAAGCCGGAAATCTCGACCAGCTTGCCGAACAGCGCACCCAATAGGAACACCGGGAAATAGAGTTTTAGGAAGCTCGCCACCCGCTCCATGAACAGGCCGGAGAAAGCGGCAGGCACCGCCGCCGGATCGGTCATGAACACCGCCAGCATCGCCAGGAGCGGCGCCATCAGGATGACGCTCATGCCGCGATAGGCCGCGACCATCAGCAGGATGAGGGATAGCGCCGCTATTGCCACTGCCATATAGAAATCCTGCCCCTCTCTCCGTCGCCAAGCGCTTTCGCTCCGGCGACGCAATTACGATGAAAAGAAGGAAAGGCACAAGTTGGATCGGCGGACCGGCAAAACTGCCATTCCCCTTGCCTTTCCCAACCCTTTCCGCCATAGGCGCGCCTTCGTTCAGGCGTCGGGGTGACTCGGCTGCCGGTGCGAAGCATTTTTGCAAGACGACAGCCGGAGGGGCGTTCCACATGGGGTGGGCGTCAGCAATCGGCCAACAGAGAAGGCTTAAACATGGCTCTTTACGAGCATGTGTTCCTTGCGCGCCAGGATCTGGCACAGGCGCAGGTGGACGCTCTGGCGGAAACCGCCACCAAGATCGTCGAGGATATGGAAGGCAAGGTCACGAAGGTCGAGACCTGGGGTCTGCGCAGCCTCGCCTACAAGATCGCCAAGAACCGCAAGGCGCACTATGTGATGCTGAACATCGACGCCCCCGCCGGCGTCGTCGCGGAACTGGAGCGCCAGACGCAGATCAACGAAGACATCATCCGCTACATGACCGTCAAGGTCGACGCGCTGGAAACCGGCCCGTCTGTGATGATGCGCAAGCAGGACCGCCCCGATCGTGGCGGCCGCGGCGACCGTGGTGATCGCGGTGACCGTGGCCCGCGCCGCGAGCGCGAAGAAGCCGCTGGCGAATAAGGAGATCTGAACCATGGCACGCCCGTTTTTCCGCCGCCGCAAGAGCTGCCCCTTCGCCGCCAAGGATGCGCCGAAGATTGATTACAAGGACGTTCGTCTGCTTCAGGGCTTCGTGTCCGAACGCGGCAAGATCGTCCCCAGCCGCATCACGGCCGTTTCGGCCAAGAAGCAGCGCGAACTGGCTCAGGCCATCAAGCGCGCCCGTCACCTGGGCCTGCTGCCCTACATCGTGAAGTAAGGGAGTAGACCCCATGGAAATCATCCTGCTCGAGCGTATCGAGAAGCTGGGCGCAATCGGCGACATCGTGACCGTCAAGGACGGCTACGCCCGCAACTATCTGCTGCCCAACAAGAAGGCTCTTCGTTCGAACAACGCGAACAAGAAGGTCTTCGAAGCCAACCGCGCCAAGATCGAGGCTGACAACGCCGCCCGCCGTTCGGACGCCGAAAAGGCCGCCGAAGGCGTCAACGGCAAGCAGATCGTCCTGATCCGCCAGTCGTCCAACGCCGGCCAGCTTTATGGTTCGGTCGCGGTCCGCGACATCGTGGAAGCGCTGCACGCCGATGGCGTGACCAACGTCTCCAAGGCGATGGTCGTGCTGGAACGCCCGATCAAAACGCTGGGCCTGTTCGACGTGAAGGTCGCGCTGCACCCCGAAGTCGTCACCACCATCTCGGTCAATGTCGCCCGCTCGCCGGACGAGGCCGACCTTCAGGCGCAGGGCGTCGACGTGATGGCCGACCTCTTCGAAAAGGACGAGAGCGGCTTCACCGAAGACTATGATCCCAATGCCGAACCGGGCGAGATCGCCACGTCGGCGGCTGCTGACGAAGAGACGGCCGAAGAGGCCTGATCCTTCCAGCCGGATCGACGAACGAGAAAGCCGCCCCTTGCCGGGCGGCTTTTTTGTTGCAGGAAGGAAGGCTGCGCCTGTCACGCGAGTCGCTTCAGCCGATGCCCCATGCCGCTTCCTTCCTCGCCCGCCGATGGCCCCTGCTGACGACAGTGCTGCTGGCGGTTCTGTCGCTGGCGATCTTCTGGCCCGGCGTGGTCAGCTTCGATGCGGTCGGCCAATATGGTCAGGCCATGACAGGGCGTTACGACGACTGGCATCCGCCGATCATGGCGCGCCTCTGGTCGCTGTTTCGGCCGGAAATCTGGCGGGCGGCGCCGATGCTGATCGTGCAGGTCACCGGCTACTGGATCGGGCTGGGACTGATCGCGGAGGCGCTTTCCGGATGGCGGAGAGCCGCTGCCTTCGCAATCGGCCTGTTTCCTCCGCTCCTTGGCTGGCAGGCGGTGATCGTCAAGGACAGTCAGTTGATGGCCGCGCTGCTCCTCGCAACGGGAATCATTGTCCATTCCCGTTTGCGCGGGAGGATAATGGCACAGTGGCAACTGGCGTTGGCCTACATCCTCATCGCCTACGCGCTGCTGGTTCGCGCCAACGCGCTGTTCGCGATTGTCCCGTTCGCGGTGCTGATAGCCGCGCGAGGGTCTATCCGGGTGCGGCACGGCGTGGCGATCCTCGCCGCTCTCGCCATGGCGCTCACGCTTGGCCCTGTCGTCAACCATCGGCTGCTCGGCGCACGGGACAGTGGAGTGCAGCGGACGGTCCCGCTCTACGATCTGGCGGGCATCGCGGTCCGGGCCGATGCGCCGCTGGCGGGGTTCGCGCCAGATGCGGGGCGGCGGCTGAAGGCGGCTCATTGCGTCAAGCCGCTCTTCTGGGACACCCTTGGCAGTCGGGACGAATGCGCCGCTGCGATGCATCCGCTCGATCGCGCGGCGCCCGGCCATCTCTACGCACTGTTGGCGACCGCAGCGATTGCGCACCCGTTCGCCTACGCAGCGCATCGACTGGCGCACTGGAATTCGACCGAACGCTGGCTTGTCGGCGGACGCTGGCCTCTGGCAGCGCCCCCTGCCCGCACCGAACCCAATGACTGGCATCTCCCGGACCCCTCGCTGCATGCCGCTGCGGAGTGGATGGCCGTGGCGGTGCTGTTCGTCGGATTGCCTTTCTGCTGGCCGGTCGTCTGGACATTCGCCGCAGCGATGGGCCTGTGGCGATGCTGGAACGGAAAGGACGACCGCGACGTGATCGCCCGCGCCCTGTTGGCATCAGCGTTGGCGCAGGAAGCGAGTTTCCTCGTCATCAGCATCTCATCGGACCTGCGCTATCATCTCTGGTCGATGGTCGCGACGGCGATCGGGTGGCTGTTCGCAAGGCGGCACGGTTCCAAAAGCCTTGCCGCGTGGACGATGGCAGGTATTGCTTTTCTGGTCGCGACAGGCGCGGCGGCGCGCTGGACCTTGCCGCCAGCCCCCGCGACCTACGCCGACCTTATGCGATAAGGATCAGCCCGCCTTCTTCCGCCGCGTTTCCCACCCCTTTTTGGCAGCGGCGGAACGGTCGGCAGCGGAGCGGCGGGCGGACGCAGCCCCGCCCTTCCGGCCGCCCTTGCGGGAGGAGCCATGCGTGTCCGCCTTGCCCCGGCCCGATCCGGATTTGTTGCCGCCGCCTGACTCCTTGTTGACGGTCGCCCACGCTCGGCGCTCCGCCTCGTCTCTGGAAACACCGCGATCCTCGTAGCCCTCCTCGATGTGGCGGGCCTTGCGCTTCTGCTTGTCGGTGTAGCTGCTCTTGTCGCCCTGGGGCATCAGTCGTCTCCTGAATGGCCGCTCCCGCAATCCAACTCGTGATAAACCCATGTGTTCATATCGGTGCGCCTGCGTCACGAAGGATGGAACGGCGGACAGCGCGCAGACGTTCGGACGGCATGAACACCCCTCCCCTCATCGCGCGGCTGGCCCGGCACCTCGCCAAGGACCGGCCCGATGACTGGCCCGGCCATGTCGAAGCGGCGGCCAGCATTCTCGCCATCCTCAAGGACGCGGACGAAGCGATGCGCGAGGAAGGCGACCTCGCCATCTGGCAGCGTATGATTGACGCAGCGCTCCGGGAACGCTGGACGATGCGGCAACCGGGCGCGGACGGCACGTCGCCGGGCGGCGCCGACGAGGAAGGCGACATGCGCCTGACGCCGGACGCCATCGGGCATGACCGCGCGGACTGGATGCATATTCGTCGGGAACAGGAGACATCGTCATGAAAGGGCTGTTGAAACTCGCGATCGTATCGGGTCTCGGGGCGTTTGCCTTCAAGGGCTGGCGCGACTGGATGGGCACCGCTCAGCCGCGCGGGTCATTGCCCGAAGTGCGCGAGGCAGGGCCGCAGCACGGCATTTCGCCCGACGACTGGGATGTCGTGGACGAGCAGTCCGACGAGAGCGTCCCTGCCAGCGACCCGCCGGGCAACTACTGAGCGCGACGCGCCATTGCCCGGATGCCTGCCGCGCCCTATGGAGCGCAAGGCGGGCATAGCTGCCTATTACAGGGGAAATTGTTCCATGCCTTCAGGGCTGATCGCGTTGCTCGACGATGTGGCGGGCATCGCCAAAATGACCGCCGCGTCGCTCGATGATGTCGCGGGCGCGGCGGGCAAGGCGGGGTCGAAGGCGGCGGGCGTCGTGATCGACGATACGGCGGTTACGCCCAATTATGTCATGGGCATCAGTCCGCAGCGCGAATTGCCGATCATCTGGAAAATCGCGAAGGGATCTTTGCGCAACAAGCTGCTGTTCCTGCTGCCTGCCGCCCTGCTGCTGTCCGCGTTCGCGCCATGGGCGCTGCCGCCGCTTCTGATGCTGGGCGGCGCGTTCCTGTGTTACGAGGCTGTCGAGAAGATCGCCGAGGCATTCGGTGGCGATCACGCCGAAGACGATAGCGCACCTGCCGATCCTGCGGAACTTGAGAAGCAGAAGGTGTCGAGCGCCATCCGCACCGATTTCATCCTGTCGGGTGAGATCATGGCGATTTCGCTCGGCACGGTGGCCGACAAGCCGCTCTGGGAACAGGCGATCGTGCTGGTGGTGGTGGCGTTCTTCATCACCGCGGGGGTGTATGGCGTGGTCGGCTTCATCGTGAAGATGGATGACATCGGGCTTCATCTGGCCCGGCGCAGTTCGGCGGCTGTCCGCGCACTGGGCCGAGGTCTGGTAAAGGCGATGCCGATCCTCATGTCGTTGCTGGGCGTCGTCGGCACGGCGGCGATGCTGTGGGTGGGCGGCGGCCTGATCGTCCATGGCCTGCACGAATTTCACTGGGATCTGATCCCCGGGGTCATCCACCATGTCGCGCAGGGCGCAGCCCATGCCAGCCCTGCGATGAGCGGAGCCGTCGAGTGGATCGTCAACGCGGCGGGCGGCGCTCTGGTCGGACTGGTGATCGGCGGACTTGTCGTCGCAGCCCTGCACGTGCTGCCGTCGAAGGCGCACAAGGGCTGATCCCATGCGATCTCCATGGCGGACCGAAGCTGGCGCACTGATCGCGCTGGCCCTGCCGATGATCGCGGGCAACATCGCCTGGGCGGCCATCGCGGCAAGCGATCTGTTGCTGCTGGGCCGTCGCGGCGCGGAAAGCGTCGCGGCGGGCGCCCTCGCCATCAACCTGTTCCATGCGCTGCTGATCTTCGGCATGGGGCTGGTGACGGCTGCATCGCCGCTCATCGCCAGCGAGCGGGGACGGCGGCGGCACAGCGTCCGCGACGTCCGGCGCACCGTTCACCAGACGCTGCGCGCGGCGCTGTTCTTCGTCCTGCCCGCCTGGGCCCTGCTGTGGGAATGCGAAACCATCCTGCTCGCCATGGGGCAGGAACCGGACCTCGCGCGCGGAGCTGCAGCGCTGATGCATGGCCTGCAATGGGCGCTGCTGCCGTTCCTGGGCTTTACCACCCTGCGCAATTTCATCGCCGCGCTCGAAAGGCCGGTATGGGGGCTGGTCATCATGCTCGCCGCCATTCCTTTCAACGTTCTGATGGGCTGGGCGCTGATCTTCGGGCATCTCGGCTTTCCGGAAATGGGCCTGTTCGGGGCCGGGCTGGCGAGCAGCCTGTCCTCCTCATTCCTGTTCATCGGGCTGCTGGCGGTCATCCTGCTGGACCGGCGGTTCCGGCGTTACCGACTGATGGGCCGGTTCTGGACCCGCGACCGGGAACGGCACCGTCAGGTCTGGGCGCTGGGGCTGCCCATTGCGGTGACGCTGGGTTTCGAAACGACCGTGTTCAATGCCTCGGCTTTCCTCATGGGACTGATCGGGCGCGACTCGCTCGCCGCGCATGCCGTCGCGGTCCAGATCGCTGCGCTGGTGTTCATGGTGCCCATGGGCATCGGACAGGCGGCGACGGTCAGGGTCGGGATCGCCCACGGCCGCCGGGACCGGGCCGCTATCGGGCGTGCGGGATGGCTTGCACTGATATTGGGGACAGGCTTTGCCGTTGGCGCGGCCACGCTGCTGCTCCTGTTCCCCCGCGCCCTCATCAGCGCCTTCCTCGATCTGTCTGACCCGGCGAACGCGCAGACGGTGACGCTGGCAGTCAGTTTTCTGGGAATTGCCGCACTGTTCCAGCTTGTCGATGCGGCGCAGGCGGTGGGCGCGGGCGTGCTGCGCGGTGTGCAGGACACGAAAGTGCCGATGATCTTCGCGCTCATCGGCTACTGGATCGTGGGCGTCGGCGTTGGCGCGTTCCTGGCCTTCCCGCTTCACATGGCTGGCCTTGGCATCTGGATCGGCCTTGCCAGCGGGCTGGGAGCGGTCGCCTCCCTCCTGTTGGCCCGCTGGGCGCTGCGCGAACGGCTGGGCCTCGTGGCATTCTGAGCGGGTTTTTTCCGTGGCTTGCATGGCAGAAACATGGTGCGGCGCACAAAGCAATTGAAAGAATCGCGCAAATCGGTCAATCAGGACCGATCATGCAAGCCCCGACCGAGATTTTTGAAGCGATCGCGCTCCAGAAGTGCCTGAAGGTGACCTACAACAAGATGGTGGTCACGCTGGCGCCGCACATCCTCTACACGCGCCATGACGAGATGTATATCGACGCCGTCACCACGGACCGGGACGGCCGCCCGCCGCGTGAGCTGAAACTCGGCACGTTCAAGCTGACCGGCCTTTCTGACATCCAGATCCTCGATGAGACTTTCGAGGGAATGTATGGCCTCTATGACGAGGGCGAGGAAAAATATAAGGGCGTCACTCTCTTCGCCATCGCGCCCGAAAGCGCGGCGGCTTGATCCAGCGCGAGTGGGCGGCGATGGGCCGCCCTTCTCATTTCTTCAGCCTGTATCCGGTGCGGAACATCCACGCGATGATGCCGACGCACAGCGCCAGCATCCCCGCCACGAACAGCAGGCTGAACTCGATCTCCACATCGCCGCGCCCGAAGAAGGTCCAGCGGAAGCCGGAGATCAGATAGACGATAGGGTTGAACAGCGTGATCGTGCGCCACGGTTCGCCGAGCATATGCACCGAATAGAAGGCGCCCCCCAGGAACGTCATCGGCATGATGAGCAGCAGCGGGATCACCTGCAACTGCTCGAAACTCTGCGCCCAGATGCCCAGGATAAAGCCGAACAGGCAGAAACTGACCGCGATCAGCACCATGAACGCCGCCATGGCGAAGGGATGCGCGACCGGCACATCGACGAACAGGTGCGCCGTCACGAAGATGATGGTGCCCACGATCAGCGACTTGGTCGCCGCCGCGCCGACATAGGCGATCACCGTCTCCGTTGCGGATACGGGCGCGGATAGCAGTTCGTAGATGGTGCCGGTGAATTTGGGCATATAGATGCCGAAACTCGCGTTGAAGATGCTTTCCGTGAACATCGACATCATGATGAGACCGGGCACGATGAAGGCCGCATAAGGGATGCCGTCGATTTCTGTCATGCGCGATCCGATCGCGCCGCCGAACACCACGAAATAGAGCGACGTGGTGATGACCGGGACCAGCAGCCCGGTCAGCAGCGTGCGGCGGAAACGGTGCAGTTCGAACCTGTAGATGGCGGCGATGGCGCGCAGATTCTGGAGGCTCATGCCGCCTTCTCCTCATGGACGAGGCTAACGAAGATATCCTCCAGGCTACTCTGCCGGGTGTTGAGATCCTTGTAGCCGATTCCGAGATCGCCCAGCCGCCGCAGCAGCGACGACACGCCGGTGCGCTCGGCCTGCGTATCGAAAATATACTCTATTTCGCCGCCCTCGGCGTGCAACGTCACGTCCCATTCGGAAAGCGCGGCGGGCAACGCCTCGATCGGTTCGGCGAGAACGACGGTCAGCGTCTTCTTGCCGAGCTTCTTCATCAGCGCGGTCTTCTCTTCGACCAGCACCAGTTCGCCGCGGTTGATGACACCCACCCGGTCAGCCATCTCCTCCGCCTCCTCGATATAATGGGTGGTGAGGATGATGGTGACGCCGGTCTGGCGCAGTTCGCCGATCAGTTTCCACATGTCGCGGCGCAGTTCTACATCGACGCCGGCGGTCGGTTCGTCGAGGAACAGCACGCGCGGTTCGTGTGACAGCGCCTTGGCGATCATCACGCGCCGCTTCATGCCGCCCGACAGTTCCAGAATCCTGTTGTGGCGCTTGTCCCAGAGCGACAGGTCGCGCAGAATTTTCTCGACATGGGCGTCATTGCGCGGCTTGCCGAACAGGCCGCGGCTGAAAGTCACGGTGTCGATCACCCGCTCGAACTGATCGGTCGAAAGCTCCTGCGGCACAAGACCGATGGCGGAGCGCGCGCCGCGATAGTCGCGAACGATGTCGTGCCCGGCGACGGTCACGCTGCCGCCGGTTGGTCGGGCGATGCCGCAGATGATCGAGATCATCGTCGTCTTGCCCGCACCGTTCGGCCCGAGCAGCGCGAAAATCTCGCCTTCGCTGATGGAAAGATCGACGCCTTTCAGCGCCTCGAAACCCGACGCATATCGTTTCGTCAGGCCGCTAACCTCGATGATGGATGCCATGGATGGCTCTGCCCCTTTTGCGTTGCCGCAAAGATAGTGGGCCGGTGCCGATCCGCAACCTACTCCCCCTGACGGAAAAAGCGGAAGACCGTGGCAGGGGGAAAGTTTCGCACCGTCTGCCCCGCCCGCTCCACATCGAGACCGAGCGCATCGAGCACCTCGCGGTTGACCGGAGGCCGCATCGAATAGGTGAACTGCACGAAGCTGCCGCCGGGACGGAGCATGCGGAACGATTCGGACAGGATGTCCGCATGCATCCCCCGGTCCATCGCCAGCAGCGGAAGGCCGCTCACGACCGTCTGGTAATCCCCCGGCTCTCCCGCCGTCGCGGTCGACACGATCTGCGCGGGCGTTTCCAGCACCGATACGGTGGGGAAATGGCGACGAAGGCCGCGCGCGAAGCCGGGATTGATCTCCACCACCTCCAGCCGGTCGGCAGGCAGGCCGGTGGCGAGAATCGCGCGGGTGAAAACGCCCGTGCCGCCCCCCAGCTCCAGCACGCGCCCGCTGTCGAGCGGGTCGATCTGCGCGACCATCAGCCGGGCGAGATAGCGGCTGGAGGGCACGACCGATGCCGTCTGACGCGGCTTTTTTACCCAGGCAGCAAGGAAATCGAGATATTCGGTCGCGCGCGCCCGAAATTCGCTGTTGGGCAAAGCGATCGCGCGGCTGCGCTTGGGCTTATATTGCATGGGCGAAATGCGACCGCTCTCTAACCATCCGCTCTCCCTTAGCGATGTGGAAGGGTCGCGTCGATTGGCTTTCGTTCAACCCCCTTTCAGGATCGCAAAAGGACGAAATTTCATCATGGGTTATCGCCCGTGCATCCTAATGGCCGGACGATGCATTGAAGCCGTCAGCGCCTACGCGCGCGAACAGGGAGGCTTCATCTATGTCGGCTGAAACCGAAGAGCGGATACGCGCGCGGGCGCACGAAATCTGGGAGGCGCAGGGCCATCCGGAAGGTCTGGCCGAAGAACATTGGGCGCAGGCGTCGGCGGAGATCGCCGCGCTCGATGGCGGCGGTTCCGAGGCCGCGCTGCCGAACCCGCTTGCGACGGGCGCGTCGGCTGCGGAACTGGCCAAGCCGAAACGGGGGCGGAACCCCCCGCCCGCCTGAAATCGCTCCACCTCGCCCCTCACCTTTCATATCTGGAGGTAGCTTGAGCCATTTTCCCGACCGCCTTGAGGGCGGCTCCCCCTACCCACTGGGCGCCAGTTTCGACGGCCTCGGCGTCAACTTCGCCCTGTTTTCCGCCAATGCAGATCGCGTCGAACTGTGCCTGTTCGATCCCAAGGGAAAGAAGGAGCTGGCGCGGCTCACCCTGCCCGAATGCACCGATGAGGTATGGCACGGCTATCTGCCCGACGCCCGGCCCGGCCTGCTCTACGGCTATCGCGTCCACGGCCCCTTCGCGCCGGAACAGGGACATCGCTTCAATCCCAACAAGCTGCTGCTCGATCCCTATGCCCGCCGCCTGTCGGGTAGCCTGCGCTGGAACGACGTGCTGCACGCCTATCCCCTGCGCGGGAGGAAGGGCGACCTCGGTTTCGATAAAAGGGACAGCGCCGCCGCGATGCCCAAGGCGGTGGTGACGCACGACAGTTTCGACTGGTCGCGCGATGTCCGGCCCAATATTCCATGGTCGGAAACCGTCATCTACGAAGCCCATGCCAAGGGTCTCACCAGATTGCTGGAGGCCGCCCCACCGCAGGAGCGTGGCACCTTCGCGGCGCTCGCCCATCCCAAAGTCATCGACCATATCAGGCGCCTCGGCATCACGACGCTGGAACTGATGCCGATCCATGCCTTCACGCAGGACCGCTTCCTTCAGGAAAAGGGACTGCGCAATTACTGGGGCTATAATACGCTCAGCTTCTTCGCTCCGGAACCGAGCTATTTTGCGACCGACACGCATGACGAGTTGCGCGTCGCCGTGCGGCGGCTGCACGCGGCGGGGATCGAGGTCATCCTCGACGTGGTCTACAACCATAGCTGCGAGGGCAGCGAGGCAGGGCCGACCCTGTCGTGGCGCGGTATCGACAACGCCACCTATTATCGCCTGCTGCCAGACGATCCGCGCTACTGCCTGAACGACACGGGGACGGGCAACACATTCAAGCTGACCCATGCGCGCGTCATCCAGATGGTCGCGGATTCGCTGCGCTACTGGGCAACGAGCTTCGGCGTCGACGGATTCCGCTTCGACCTTGGCCTGACGCTGGGGCGGACCGACCACGGATTCGACCCCAATGCGGGCCTGTTCGACGTACTGCGGCAAGACCCGATCCTCGGGCGGCTGAAGCTGATCGCCGAACCGTGGGATGTCGGGATGGGCGGATACCAGCTTGGCAATTTCCCGCCCGGTTTCGCGGAATGGAACGACAAATATCGTGATACCACGCGGCGCTTCTGGCGTGGCGATCCGGGACAGAGGGGCGATCTGGCCGCGCGGCTTTCGGGATCGGGCGACCTGTTCGACCGGCGCGCGCGGCGGCCATGGGCCAGCGTCAATTTTCTCACCAGCCATGACGGCTACACGCTCGCCGATCTCGTTTCATACGAGGAGCGGCACAACGAAGCCAATGGCGAGGATAATCGCGACGGCCACGACAACAACCTTTCGCGCAACTGGGGCGCGGAAGGGCCGACCGACGACCCGGCGATCAACGAAACGCGCGGGCGTGTCCGCCGGGCGATGCTGACGACGCTCCTCGCCTCGCTCGGCACGCCGATGCTCGTCGCGGGCGACGAGTTCGGGCGGACGCAGGGCGGCAACAACAACGCCTATTGCCAGGATAACGAGATAAGCTGGCTCGACTGGTCGATGATGGAGGGCGAGGACGGCAAGGCGCTGTTCGACTTCACCGCCCGCCTCATCGCCCTGCGGAAAAAGCACCCGGTGCTGCGTGCATCGACCTTCCTCTACGGGCAGGATACACCCGGTTTCGGCGTGAACGACATCGAATGGTGGGACGAACGCGGCCAGCCCCTGTCGCCCGCCGACTGGGACAATCCCGATGGCCGCGCGCTGGCGATGCGGCGGGCGACCCTGCGTGAGGACGGGCGGGTCGAGGCGCTGACGCTCCTGCTCAACGCCAGCGACGACGTGATCGACTTCACCCTCCCCGCCCCCTCCGCCCCGCGCGAGGTGCTGATCGACAGCGCGCAGCCGGATCGCGAACCGTTCGAAATCGGCGACGCCTATGGCGTTCAGCCGCATTCGGCGGTCCTGCTCTGCTGGATCGCGGAAAAACCCGACGCATGACGATGTGGGGACCGAAGGCGCTGGGCGGCGGGCGCTGGCGCTTTTCGCTCTGGGCGCCGGACCGCGATGCGGTGACGCTGGAGCTGCGCGACGGCCTTTCCGCCGCGATGGAGAAGCAGCCCGACGGTTGGTTTGACGTCGAGGCCGCCGCAATCCCCGGCGCGCGCTATCGCTTTCGCCTCGACGCGGACCTGGCGGTGCCCGACCCGGCATCGCGCCGGCAGGATGGCGGCGTGCATGGCTGGAGCGTGCTGGTCGATCGACCGGCGGCAAGGTCGGCATGGGACGGGCGTCCGTGGCAGGAAGCCGTGATCCTCGAAATCCATGCGGGCCTCTGCGGCGGATTTGCGGGCGTGACCGACCGGCTGGCCGACTGGGCGGATCAGGGCATCACCGCCATCGAACTGATGCCGGTCAATGCCTTCAGCGGCACCCGCAACTGGGGTTATGACGGCGTGCTCCCCTTCGCGCCTGCCGAAGCCTATGGCACGCCGGAAGAGCTTGGCGCGCTGATCGACGCGGCGCACGGCCACGGGATGATGGTCTTTCTCGACGTGGTCTATAATCATTTCGGACCGGACGGAAATTACCTCGGCGCCTATGCCTCCGCCTTCTTTCACCCTGACCGGCACACGCCGTGGGGCGGCGCGGTGGCGGTGGACTGGCCGGAAGTTGCGGCCTTCTTCCGCGAAAACGCGCTCATGTGGCTCAACGAATATGGTTTCGACGGGCTGCGTTTCGATGCGGTCCACGCCATCGGCGACGATGCTTTTCTCGACGGGCTGGCGCGGGACATTCGCGCTGGCGTCGCGCCCGGCAGGCACATCCACCTGATGCTGGAAAATGAGCGCAACGACGCCGATCGCCTCTCGCCGGATCGCTACGATGCGCAGTGGAACGACGATTTCCACAATGTCATGCATGTGCTGCTGACCGGCGAGACGGACGCTTATTATGAGGATTTCGCCGATCGCCCCGCCGAGCGGCTGGCGCGCGCTCTGGCGCAGGGTTTCATCTATCAGGGCGATGCGTCGCCGCATCAGAAGGGCAACCCGCGCGGCAAGCCCAGCGCGCATCTGCCCCCAACCGCCTTCATCGCCTTCCTCCAGAATCACGATCAGGTCGGCAATCGCGCCATGGGCGAGCGGCTGATCCACCTCACGTCGACCGACAGGCTGAAGGCCGCGACGGCGATGCTCCTCCTCATGCCGCAGATCCCCCTGCTTTTCATGGGTGAGGAGAGCGGCGCGCTCAGCCCCTTCCTCTTCTTCACCGATTTTCACGACGATCTGGCGGAAGCGGTGCGCGAAGGACGGCGGAGAGAATTTGCGGGCTTTGCCGCCTTCGCCAGCGAAGAGGCGCGCGCGCGGATACCCGACCCCAACGATCCCGCGACGTTCGAGGCATCACGCGTCCGCGCGGGAGAAGGCGCCGGTATGTGGCGCGCCTTCTACCGTTCGCTGCTCACGATCCGTCGGGAGAGGATCGTGCCTGGTCTTCCCGGATGCCGCGCCCTGTCCGCTTCGGCGCTGACGGATGCGGCAGTGGAAGCATCGTGGCGGCTCGGAACCGGCGAAATGCTGACGATCCTGCTCAATCTGGGAGCCCGGCCGGTCCCCCTCCCCTTATCCGCCACTGCGCTTTATGCCAGCGGCGATCCGGGAAGTCCCGCCAGTTTCGCCGCGTGGATCGCCACCCCATGAACATCCTGCACCAACTGGCGGCGCACGCCGGGGTCACCGCCCGGATCGCACGGCCCGACCGGGAGAGAGTCGTATGATCCCGCGCGCGACCTACCGGCTGCAACTGACGCGGGACTTCCCTTTCTCCGCTGCCGTAGCCATCGTCCCCTATCTGTCGAAGCTGGGCGTCAGTCACGCCTATCTGTCCCCCATCACCACCGCGCGCAGCGGATCGACGCACGGCTACGATGTGATCGACCCGACACGCATCAGTCCCGAACTGGGCGGCGAGGACGGCTTCCGCAGCCTCGTGGCGGCGCTGCGCGACTACGATATGGGTGTCATTATCGACATCGTGCCCAACCATATGGGCGTCGCAGGCGGCGAGAACCGCTACTGGAACGACGTGCTGCGCCATGGGGCCGACAGCGCCTATGCGCGCTGGTTCGACATCGACTGGACCGGTCCGATAGTCCTGCCCGGGCTGGGCGCGCCGCTGGTGGAGGTCATCGCAGCGGGCGACATTGTGCTGGTCGAGGACGGAGACGATCCGCACCTCCTCCTCTATGGCGAGCAGCGCCTGCCGCTGCGGCCCGGATCGCTGGACGGCACGCCCGGAGGCGGCGACAGACTGCGCGTGGTGATCGAGCGGCAGCATTATCGCCCGGTATACTGGCGCACCGCAAACGACCGTCTGAACTGGCGGCGCTTCTTTGCGATCAACGAGCTGGCCGGGTTGCGGATCGAAGATCCAGCCGTGTTCGAGGCGACGCAGCGGCTCTATTTCGATCTGTTCGCTCAGGGGCTGATCGACGGCGTGCGGATCGACCATGTCGACGGCCTTACCGATCCGGCGGGCTATTGCCGCGCAATGCGCGCGCGCCTCGATGCCAACGGGAACGAGGATCGGCGCGCCATCATCATCGTCGAAAAGATATTGGCCGCGGACGAACCGCTCGCGACTGACTGGGGGATCGACGGCACCAGCGGTTACGATTTCATGCGCGACGTCACGGCTCTGCTACACGACCCGGAGGGCGAAACGGCTTTGAAGGAGGCGTGGCAGCGTGTCGACCCGGCGCATGGCGATGCGGCGCAGGTGGTGTTGCAGGCGCGGCAGGACATGCTCGACTGGCAGTTCGAAGGCCAGTTGGCGGCCTGCGTCGCCGCCTTCGACGCGCTGGCGCAATCGGTGCTGGGACTTGAGCATATCACGCCAGCGATGTGGCGGAGGGCAGTCGAACGGCTGCTCTGGGTCTTCCCCGTTTACCGCACCTATGGCGATGGCCGCTCAGCGCCGCGCGACGATGCGGCGGCGCGGGAGAGAGCCTGGGCCGACGTGCAGCCGCATCTGCCGCCCGGCGAAAAAAGTATTGCGCGTCAGGTCATCGACTGGCTTGCGGGGGACGGTGTGGGCGACGCCGCGCTCGCAGTCGAAGCGGTGAGGCGGTTCCAGCAACTCTCCGCACCCATCGCGGCAAAGGGTGTGGAGGACACCGCCTTTTATCGCTACGCGCCGCTGCTGTCGGCCAATGACGTCGGTTCCGCGCCCGAACAGTTCGCCATCCCGGCCGATCTGTTCCACAAGCGCGCGGCGGCGCGCGCGGCGGACTTTCCGAATGCCTTGCTGGCGACAGCGACCCACGACCACAAGCGCGGCGAGGATATGCGCGCAAGACTGGCGGTGCTGAGCGCCGTCCCCGACCTGTGGGCGGAAAACTGGAAGCGTTGGGATGCGATCAGCGGGGAAGCTGGCCCCGTGCACCCCGCCGACCGCTATCAACTGTGGCAGACGCTCGTCGGGGCATGGCCGGAACCGAACACAACGATGAAGGCGTTCCACGAGCGCATGAGCGGCTGGCTGCAAAAGACGCTACGCGAGGCGCGCCTGCGGTCGAGTTGGGAAGAACCCGACGCAGGCTATGAATCGCGGGCGCAGAGCTACCTCGCCGCCGTGCTCGGCAATGCCAAGCTGGTCAGCGATATCGACAGCTTCGTGCATAGTATCCGCCCCGCAGCCATCGCGAACAGCCTCGTCCAGACCGTCCTCAAATTCTGCGCGCCAGGGGTGCCGGACATCTATCAGGGGTGCGAGGCGCTCGATCTGAGCCTCGTCGATCCCGACAACAGACGGCCCGTCGATTATGATCGCAGGCATCGGTGGCTCACGGAACCGGACGGCGACGATGGCGTGAAGATCGCATTGGTCCGCAACCTGCTGGCGCTGCGAAAGAGCGCCGCCGATCTGTTTGCGCACGGTGACTACCGCCCGCTCTCCGTCACCGGCCGCCGCGCCAGCAATGTTCTGGCGTTCGAGCGGACTTATAGGAACCGCAAACTGTTCTGCGCCGTGCAGATCCGGTCCGGAAAGGTCATGACAGAGCAAGGAGGGCAGCCCCCGGCGTCATGGTGGGGAAACACGCGGATCGAGAGGCGGGAGGAAGAAGCCGCCGCCTTTTTCTCGAAACGCCCCTATGTGATTAACTTATATGAATAGATTGACAGTTTAAGGGAACTGCGGCCTGCATCGTGCGTCTTCCTGCCGAACGGTGCGGTCTTTTCGAGACTGCCATGGAGACAGGTTGGCAATGATCGACGTCGCGTTTCTGGAATGGCTTGCCCCGCATACCGAAAGCTTTCAACTCCGATCCAACCCCCAGCATGACAGTCATACGACCGTCGCGCGGCATATCCTGCATCGCGACCGGGTCGGGGAACCTCTTCAGTTCTGCAACTCCCATTCGCGCCGCGCGGCCATAGAGGGCGAGAGCCTCTGGGAACTGAGCGTGCGCCATCTGGATGGCAGCGCCACGCATTTCGGCGCACCTTCGCTGGAACAATGTCTGGCTTTCGCGCGGGCGCGGCTGGCTCCCACGGCGCTGAGGGCCATCGCCGCCTGATGCGCGCGACTGTTTGCGCTACAGCGATGTAGACAGCTTCGCAGGGAATCAGCCGATCATCATCAGGCTGGCGTTCCCCCCCGCAGCGGTGGTGTTGATGGACGTCGACACTTCCTCAAGCAGCCAGTCGAGGCAATAGCCCTGATCGTCGACATGCACCGAAGCGATCGGGCCGGGCAGTTCCGCGACTTCGCGCGCCGTCTCTGCGATCCGGGCCGCGTCCCCTTCCACCAGCACGGCGGCATAAGGTCCGTCGCCGATGCTGCTGAACCAGGTGCTGACTTCCGGCGGCAATCCCTCCGGCAAGGCCATGCCCTGAACGATCCCGCGATTGCCGGTGGCGAGCACCGCCGCCATCTGCCGGAACAGCACTTCCCGCGTTAACGGGCGCATCAGGACGCGGCCGCGCGGATGGAGAGCGTAAAGATTGCGCTCCCCCACCGGGCCGGGCAGTTCTCGCTCGACGCCCAGTGCCGACGCATCGCCGGTGCGGCGCGCCTGCGCGGCGGCTTCCCCCTCACCCTGCGCGTCCAGCCAGCCGGCAAAGGCCTTGAGCGGCGGGCGCAGATGGCTGACCCTTTCGGCGAAAACCGGCGGCGTCGTGACGAGCCGCCCCAGATAAAGCGGCCCGCCCGCCTTCGGCCCCGTCCCCGACAGGCCGCACCCGCCGAAGGGCTGCACCCCGACGATGGCGCCGATGACGTTGCGGTTGACGTAGATATTGCCGACCTTCACCCGCTCGGTCACGCGCGCAACCGTTTCGTCGAGCCGGGTATGCAGGCCAAAGGTCAGGCCATAGCCGGTTGCGTTGATGTCATCGACCAGCGCATCCATCCGCTCGCGGCGGAAGCGAAGGACGTGCAGCACCGGGCCGAACACCTCGCGGGAAAGGTCGGCGATGCTGTCTATCTCGATGATCGTGGGCGCGACGAATGTGCCGTACGCGACTTCGGGCGGCAGCGGGCTTTGCTCCACTTTTCGGCCCAGCGCGCGCATCGCTTCGATATGGCGGGTGATGCCGTCGCGGGCTTCGGCAGAGATGACGGGGCCGGTGTCGACCTTTAGCGCGTCGGTCCGCCCGATCCGCAGTTCGGCCAGCGCGCCCTTCAGCATCGTCAGCGTCCGGTCCGCGACATCGTCCTGAAGGCAGAGGATACGGAGCGCCGAACAGCGCTGGCCTGCACTGTCGAAGGCGGACGCAATGACATCGGCCACCACCTGTTCGGCGAGCGCGCTGCTGTCCACGATCATCGCATTCTGCCCGCCAGTCTCCGCGATCAGTGGGATGGGCTTGCCTTCGGGTGACAGGCGGGCGGCGAGCTGCTTCTGGATGAGGCGCGCGACTTCGGTCGATCCGGTGAACATGACGGCGGCGGTTTCGGGCGCAGCGACCAGCGCCGCGCCGATGGGGCCGTCGCCCGGCACCAGTTGCAGCGCATCGGCAGGTACGCCCGCCTCGTGGAGAAGCCGAACCGCTTCGGCGGCGATCAGCGGCGTTTCTTCGGCGGGCTTGGCAAGCACGGCGTTCCCCGCGACCAGCGCGGCGGCGACCTGCCCCGTGAAGATCGCCAGCGGGAAGTTCCACGGCGATATGCAGGTGACGACGCCCAGCGGTCGCTGTGCCGGGCCGAAGGTCGCCCGCGCCTGCGCCGCATAATAGCGCAGAAAGTCTATCGCTTCCCGCACTTCGGCGATGGCGTTGGGCAGCGACTTGCCCGCTTCGCGCATGATGAGGCCGAGGAGGATCAGCATCCGGTGCTGCATCGCATCGGCGGCGCGTTCGAGCGCCGCGGCGCGGTCCGTCGCCGGGGCATTGCACCATGTCGAAGCCGCAGCGGCGATGGCGGCGACGCGCGCTTCCTCCTCGCTCGCCTCCGTCACATGGCCGACGACATCGCGATGGTCGGCGGGGTTGAGGACGGGCCGCTGCGTGCCCACTCCGCTCGGGGGCGCGGCGGTCCAGTTCAGCGTTGCGCTGTGAGCCAAAGCGACGCTCAGGTCCGCCAGCACCTGTTCGTTGCTGAGGTCGAGGCCCGCCGAATTGCGCCGGTCCGGATAGAGGTCGGCGGGAAGCGCGATCTGGTCATGCTGCGCGCCGGGGTGCGGCATCGCCCGCACAATCTCGACCGGATCGGCGACCAGTTCCGCGATCGACACGGCGGGGTCGGCGATGCGGTTGACGAAGCTGGAGTTCGCGCCGTTCTCCAGCAGGCGGCGGACGAGATAGGCGAGCAAAGTCTCATGCGTGCCCACCGGCGCATAGATGCGGCAGGGGCGGTTCAGTTTGTCCGCGCCGACGACCTGTTCGTAGAGCGGCTCGCCCATGCCGTGCAGGCACTGGAACTCATAATCGCCGATCATGAAGCCCGACCCTGCCAGTTCATAGATGGTCGCCAGCGTCTGCGCATTATGCGTGGCGAACTGCGGGAATACGGCGTCGCGCGCCGCCAGCAGCTTTCGCGCGCAGGCGACATAGGCGATGTCGGTGTGGAGCTTGCGGGTATAGACCGGAAAGCCCTCCAGCCCGTCCACCTGCGCGCGCTTGATCTCCGCATCCCAATAGGCGCCCTTGACCAGACGGACCATGATCCGGCGACCCGCCCGGCGGGCAAGATCGACGATCCAGTCGATGACGAAGGGGCAGCGCTTGCCATAGCCCTGCACCACGAAACCAAGGCCGTTCCAGCCCGCAAGGTCCGGGTCCAGCGCGAGGCTTTCGAGGAGGTCGAGCGACAGTTCCAGCCGGTCAGCCTCCTCCGCGTCGATGTTGAAGCCGATGTCATAGCTTTTCGCCAGCAGCGCCAGCGTCTTCACCGCAGGCAGCAGTTCGCCCATCACGCGATCCGCCTGCGCGCGGACGTAGCGGGGGTGGAGCGCGGACAGCTTGATCGAGATGCCGGGGCCGGCATAGATGCCCCGCCCCGCCGACGCCGCGCCGATGGCGTGGATCGCGCTTTCATAATCCGCGAAGTAGCGGGCCGCGTCGGCAGCGGTGGTCGCGGCCTCGCCCAGCATATCGTAGCTGTAGGAAAAGCCTTTGGCCTCCATCTCCCGCGCGCGCCTGAGCGCTTCGCGGATGGTCTCCCCGGTGACGAACTGTTCGCCCATCATCCGCATGGCAAGGTCGACGCCGCGCCGGATCACAGGCTCGCCCGCGCGCGCTACGAGGCGGGTCAGCGCCGCGCCCAGCCCCCGGTCATCGACGCTGCCGACCAGCTTGCCGGTGACGACGAGACCCCATGTCGCGGCGTTGACGAACAGCGACTTGCCACCGCCCAGATGCGATCCCCAGTCTCCGTCCGCGATCTTGTCGCGGATCAGCGCATCGCGCGTGTCATTGTCCGGAATGCGCAGCAGCGCTTCGGCGAGGCACATGAGCGCGACGCCTTCCTGACTGGACAGGGCATATTCCTGCACCAGTCCCTCGACACCGCTGCCCCTGTGGTTCGCTCGGAGAGCGCTGACGAGGCGGGTCGCGGTGGCCGCGACGGCCGCGCGGGTCGCGTCGGGCAGGGTCGCAGCCTCGATCAGCGGCGCCATCGCCTCCGCCTCATCGCGGCGATAGGCGGCGGTAATCGCGGCGCGCAGGGGCGTGGGCTGCGAGATGGCGGGCGCGAAGGCGGCGAAGGGCTGATCGGTCATCATGCCATCATAGCGGAGCCTTAAAATTCATTCCGCCTCATTTTAGCCCATATGTCGATCATAATGACTTATTATTCGGCTTATGCTAGGCAAATGATATGACCTATGGACCCGATACAGTCGATCTGGACGAGTTCGACCGGCGTATTGTCGCCGCGCTGGTGGAGGATGGGCGCATGTCCGTCACCGATCTGGCGGCGACGGTCGGCCTGTCCAAGACGCCCTGCCAAGTTCGGCTGCGGCGTTTGCAGGAAAAGGGAGTCATTCGCGGCTTCCGCGCCATCGTCGATCCCGCGAAGCTGGGCATGGACCATGTCGCCTTCACCGAGGTGAAGCTGTCCGACACGCGCGAGGCGGCCCTCAATGAATTCAACGCCGCCGTGCGCCGCATCCCCGAAGTCGAGGAATGCCATATGCTTGCGAGCAATTTCGACTATCTGCTGAAAGTGCGCACCGCCGACATCCGCCGCTATCGCGCCGTGCTGGGCGAGAAGATCAGCGCCCTCCCCCATGTCGCGAGCACATCCACCTTCGTCGCGATGGAAACGGTGATGGAGGCGGGAAGCCGCCGCGTCAGTCGAAAAGGCTGAGCGGGATCGCGTCGCCCATCGCCTTGTATCCCGCAGGCGACGGATGCAGCGCGTCGCCCACGTCATAGGCCGGGCGCAGGCGGTCGGGGCGCGCCGGATCGCGCGTCACCGCGTCGAAATCGACCACCGCATCGAAATTTCCGGG
Source organism: Sphingobium amiense (assembly GCF_003967075.1). NCBI lineage: Bacteria > Pseudomonadati > Pseudomonadota > Alphaproteobacteria > Sphingomonadales > Sphingobiaceae > Sphingobium > Sphingobium amiense. The sequence goes on along the minus strand of NZ_AP018664.1, from coordinate 495,627 downwards.
CTGCCTTATCCACGCATTGACCGCCTGCCGGTCCGCCTCATTCTGTGCGTTGGCATGGTAATAATCATTGCCGACGAAGGGCATGACGGTCGCGCCGATGACCTTGATGCCCTTGGCGTGGGCACGTGCAACGATCTGGCGATAGGCGCCGACGATGCGGGCGACATGCGCCTCATGCGCGTCCCTGCTGACCGGCGCTTCGCGGGTCAGGGTGCCGAGGTCGTTGATCCCTTCCAGCAGGATGATGTGCGTCACCCCCGGCTGCGCCAGCACGTCGCGGTCCAGGCGCGCGAGGGCGCTGGGACCAAGACCGTCATTGAGCAGGCGATTGCCGCCGATCCCCTGATTGACGATGGCGACGGTGCGGCGCTTCGGGTCGGCCTGAAGCCGCTCGGCCAGCCGGTCGGTCCAGCGGTCGTTGCCGTTGGTGGTCGCACCGCGCCCGTCCGTGATCGAATCGCCCAGCGCGACGACGACGCGGGCAGGAGCGCAGCGCTCCACTTCAAGGCCCGACAGGTGGAACCAGTGGTCGAAACTTTCCGCTCCGGTCATGGCCGCGTCCGCCAGATGATCGCCCGGCAGGTGCCACGATGTCGCGCGCGATCCGGGATGCGAGGTCTGTTCGGGTTCGCCCCGGTAGCGGATCGACACCGCGATATTCTCCAGCGCGTGCGTCGGCATGGCGACAGGATCGGAAAGATAGTCCGCGCCGGGCGGGATGATGACATCTGCCTTCCCGTCGAAGCGCAACGGGATGATGCTGGCGGGATCGACGCGGGCGGACGCCGGGTTCGGCGCACGCGCGATGCTCGCCCCCGCAATCGTCAGCGGCTGCGCGCCCGCAAGGTTGGAGAAGTGCACGCGGAGGCGATCGCCGGAAACGGATGGCCGGACGATCTGCCGCAGCGTCCGGTCGGCGAGCGTGCCGGGCGGCAGCACCGCGTCGCCCACCGGCTTATATTGGGCAGAGGCCCAGGCGGCAATCCATGCGGGCTGGCAGCTCTTCGCCTGCGCAATCGTGGGAGACAGCATCGCCAGCGGCAGCGCCAGCCAGGCCAGACGGGTCATCATGAACGGCTCTCCTGCGGTTTCTTTTGTGGCTCCAAGGAAAAGCGGGCCGGCCTTTCGACCGGCCCTCAGGGTCATCCTTGGGGAAGGATCGGGTTGAACATGGATCAGGCAGCTTCCTGCCGGTCGCGCGCGAAGCGGGAAAGGGTGGCGCGGACGCCCTGCGTTTCCAGCAGGGTCAGCCAGCCGGTGAGTGCATCGGCAAGGCGCGGATCGGCAGCGAGCGCGGGCGGGACGATGGCGGACAGACACAGGATCGCCTGCACACGCGTCTCCGGCGTGTCGGCGTGGCGGAGCGCAGCGGCAATCGGCTCCGCCAGCGGATCGTCGATGGCATGGGAATGCCCGGCATCGTCCCGCCCCGCCTGCCAGCGTATCCAGGCCGCGACGGCCAGCGCCAGCGCGGCGATCCCCTGCCCCGCCGCCAGCCTGTCTGCGATGGGCGCGAGCAGGCGCTGGGGCAGCTTCTGCGATCCGTCCATCGCGATCTGCCGCGTGCGGTGGCGCAGTGTCGGATTGTCGAAACGCGCCATCAGCGCGCGGCGATAGGCAGCGACATCGAGTCCGGGTGGCGGCGAGAGCGTCGTTTCCGCCTCGTCCCACAGTGCCTCCACGAAAAGCCGCGCTTCGGGCAGCGCCAGCACCTCGTGCACATGTCCGATGCCCGCAAGCCCGCCGAGATAGGCGATGCCGCTATGCGCGCCGTTCAGAAGGCGCAGCTTGGCGTCCTCCCATGGCGCGACTGCTGCGGCGATCTGGACACCGGGGCCGAAGGCGGGACGCGGGCCGCAGAAGCGATCCTCGATCACCCACTGCGCGAAAGGCTCGGTCTTGACCATGGCCCGATCCTCGACACCGATGACGGCGGCAAGTGATGCAATATCCTCTGCCGTTGTGGCGGGAACGATGCGGTCAACCATGGTCTGAGGGAAGGCGCCCTCCGCCGCGATCCATTCCGCAAGCGTGGCGTCATGCCGCCCGGCGAGCGCGATCACGGCCTCGCGCAGGCGCGCGCCATTGTGCGGCAGGTTGTCGCAACTGATCGCCGTGAAGGGCGGCAGGCCAGCATCGCGGCGGCGCGCCAGCGCGGCGACGATGAAGCCGGGCGCGCTCTGCGGCCGGTCGAGCGAAAGAAGATCGGCGGCGATCTGCGGGTCGCCGTCTATCAGCGCGCCGGTCGCAGGGTCCAGCTTGTAACCCTTCTCGGTAACGGTCAGCGTGACGATATGCGTGTCGGGCGAGGCCATCGCCGCGACCAGCGCTTCCGGCTCCTCCGGCGCGACGATGACGCGCTGAACCGCGCCGATCACGCGTGCCTGCTCCGTCACCCCGTCACGGACGAGGATCGTATAAAGTCCGTCCTGCGCCGCCATCTGGTCCCGCACGGCGGACGAGCGCAGCGATGCGGCGACGATGCCCCAGCGCAGGTCGCCCGCTTCCAGCGCATCTTCGAAGAACAGTGCCTGATGCGCGCGGTGAAACGCGCCGATGCCCAGATGGACGACGCCGCAGCGCACGGCGGCGCGGTCGTAGGACGGTCGCTTCACCGGCGCTGGCAGGCCCGCCAGCGATGCCGCCGCCAACCGGATCACAGCCTGTAAGCCTTCTTCGCCAGATCATAGGCCAGTGCGTGCGCGACCTCGAACGCTTCGTCCTCCTCCAGCCGGTGCTCGGCAACGAGCTGCGCCAGCCAGGCGCAGTCCATCCGCCGCGCGACGTCGTGCCGCGCCGGGATCGACAGGAAAGCGCGCGTGTCGTCGTTGAAGCCGACCGTGTTGTAGAAGCCCGCCGTTTCGGTCATGCGCTCGCGGAAGCGGCGCATCCCTTCGGGACTGTCGTGGAACCACCATGGCGGACCCAGCTTCACCGCAGGGTAGTGCCCCGCCAGCGGCGCAAGTTCGCGCGAATAGACATCTTCGTCCAGCGTGAAGAGGATCAGCGTCAGGCGCGGGTCGTTGCCGTAGCGGTCGAGCAGCGGCTTCAATGCCTGCACGAACTCCCCGGCAACCGGAATGTCCGCCCCCTTGTCCCGCCCGAAGCGTTCGCGGACGGCGGCGTTATGGCTGCGATGCACGCCGGGATGGAGCTGCATCACCATACCGTCCTCGGTCGCCATGCGCGCCATCTGGACGAGCATATGCCCCCGGAACAGTTCCGCCTCGCGCGCGCTGACCGGCCCCGCCATCGCCTTGGCGAACAGCGCTTCGGCCTCCTCCAGCGAAAGATTGGCGGTGAAGGCACTCGGATGACCATGATCGGTCGAGGTCGCACCCGCCTCGCGGAAGTCGGCGCGGCGTTTCTCATGCGCGCGCAGATAGCCGGCATAGTCCGGCTCCTCGCCCGCCATCGCGCAGAAACGCCGCACATTGTCGATGAACTTCGGATCGTCGGGGTCCATCACCGGATCGGGGCGATAGGCGGTCACGACCCGCCCGGCCCAGCCCGACGCGCGGATCGCGCGATGATGGTCGAGCGGATCGAGCGGCCCTTCGGTGGTCGCGATCACCTCGATATTATAGCGCTCGAACAGGGCGCGGGGGCGGAAGGCGTCGGTCTTCAGCGCGGCGTCGACGATGTCGTAAACATGGTCGGCGGTCGCCGCCTCCAGCCGCACGTCGATGCCGAACGCCTCAGCGAACACCCAGTCGAGCCACAGGCGCGACGGCGTGCCGCGGAACAGGTGATAATGTTCGGCGAAGCGCCGCCAGATCGCGCGCGGATCGCTCTCGACCCGGCTGCCATCGACGGTCGGCACGCCCAGATCCTCCAGCTTCACGCCCTGGCTGTAGAGCATGCGGAAGACATAATGGTCGGGCACGATCAGCAATTGCGCGGGATCGGCGAAGGGCTGGTCATAGGCGAACCAGCGCGGATCGGTGTGGCCGTGCGGGCTGACGATCGGCAGATCCCTGACGGTCGCATGGAGCGCGCGCGCGATGTCCCGCGTCGCCGGATCGGACGGAAAGAGCCGGTCGGGATGGAGGCGCAGGGGCTTCGTCATGCGGCGCTTTCGGCAGGGGAGATCGCCACCGGCTGATAGCGGGGCAGAAGCAGGTGGATGACCGCCAGCGCGATCAGATAGGCGACGGATGCGACCGCGAAGATCGGGCCGTAGCTGCCGATGGTCTCAAGAATCACCCCGGCGAACTTCGCCATCAGCATGCCGCCGAGCGCACCCGACAGGCCGCCCAGCCCGACAACCGATCCCGCCATCCAGCGGGGAAAGACATCGCCCGGCAGCGCGTAAAGATTGGCGGAAAAGCCCTGATGCCCGGCGCAGGCAAGGCCGATGAGGCCGACCGCGATCCACATGGACGGCGCCTGCGCAGCGAAGGCGATGGGCACCGCGCACAGCGCCGCCAGCAGCATCGCGCTCTTGCGCGCGCGGTTGACGCTCCAACCCCGACCCATGAGGCGCGAGGAGGTCCAGCCGCCCATCACCGATCCCACGTCCGCCAGCAGATAGACGGCGATCAGCGGCGGACCGAAGTCCAGCATCCTGACGCCATATTGCTTGTTGAAGAAATCGGGCAGCCAGAAGAGGAAGGTCCACCATACCGGGTCGATCAGGAAACGGCCCAGCATATAGGCCCATGTCTGGCGGTGGCGGAACAGGCTGGCCCATCTGACCGGGCGCTGCGGTTCCTGCGGGTCGGTTTCGATCCACGCCAGCTCCTGCGGGCTGAGGCTCTTCTTCTCGCGCGGGCGGCGGTAGAAACTGAGCCACGCCGCAAGCCAGACGACCGTCAGCAGGCCCGTCAGGATGAACGCCCAGCGCCAGCCGAGCGACACCGCGATGATCGGCACGATCAGCGGCGTCAGGATCGCGCCGACATTGGACCCGGCATTGAAGATACCGATGGCGAGTGCACGTTCCTTCCTGGGGAACCACTCGTTTGTCGCGGCAATGGCGGCGGGAAAGGTGCCCGCCTCGCCGATGGCGAGCGGAATGCGGGCGAGCAGCATCCCCGCCGTCGAGGTGAAGAAGATGTGCGCGACATGGCCGACGGTCCAGAGCGCGACCGCCAGCGCATAGCCCGCCCGCGCGCCGATCCGGTCGATCAGCCGACCGAAGAATACATAGGCAATGCCGTAACCCGCCTGAAACCAGATGGCGAGGTCGGCATAGCCGCTCTCGGTCCAGCCGTATCGTGCCTGAAGATCGGGCTTGAGCGTCGGCAGCACCAGCCGGTCGACATAGCTCAGCACCACAGCGGCAAAGAGCAGGCCGCAGACGATCCAGCGGACCTTTCCGGAGGGTTTGGGGATCGCCTGCGTCATGGCGTCACCAGTTGAACAGCGTGCCGTCCTCCAGCCGGTTCACCGGCAGGAAGGCGCGCTGATATTCATATCCGGCGGCCAGCTCCTCGTCGATATCGACACCGAGGCCCGGCGCGTCGCCCGGATGCATCATGCCGTTCGCGAAGGTGTAGGCATGGGGGAAGACCGCGTCAGTTTCGGGCGTGTGGCGCATATATTCCTGCACGCCGAAATTCGGCACCGACAGGTCGAAATGGAGCGCAGCGGCCATGCAGACGGGCGACAGGTCGGTCGCGCCATGGCATCCGGTGCGCACCTGATAGAGGTCGGCGAGCGCGGCGATGCGGCGCAGATGGGTGATGCCGCCCGCATGGACCACTGTGGCGCGGATATAGTCGATCAACTGGTTCTGGATCAGATCCTTCGCGTCCCAGATCGAATTGAAGATTTCGCCCACCGCCAGCGGTGCGGTGGTATGCTGGCGGATCAGTTTGAACGCTTCCTGATTTTCCGCAGGGGTAGCATCCTCCAGCCAGAAAGGACGATAGGGTTCCAGATCCTTGCCCAGACGCCCGGCCTCGATAGGTGTCAGGCGGTGATGGATGTCGTGCAGAAGGTGCACATCCCAGCCCAGCGCCTCACGCGCGGCCTTGAACAGTTCGGGCACGACGCGGAGATATTTGGACGTGTTCCAGACATTTTCGGTCGGCAGGTCGGCGTCGGCGGGTTCGTAAAAATAGCGGTCCTTGGAAACGCCATAGGTGGACGCCATGCCCGGCACGCCGCACTGAATGCGGATCGCCTTGTAGCCCTGACGCTGGTAATCGAGCGCGGCCTCGATGGTGTCGTCGATGCTGGTGCCGTTGGCGTGGCCGTAGACCATCACGCCTTCCCGGCTCGCGCCGCCCAGAAGCTGATAGACGGGCAGGCCTGCGATCTTGCCCTTGATGTCCCACAGCGCCATGTCGACCGCCGCGATTGCCGTCATGGTAACAGGACCGCGCCGCCAGTAGGCGCCCCTGTAGAGATATTGCCAGATGTCCTCGATCCGGTGCGCGTCGCGACCGATAAGGCAGGGAATGACGTGATCGGTGATATAGCTCGCCACCGAAAGTTCACGGCCGTTGAGCGTCGCGTCGCCGACGCCTGTGGTGCCATCGTCGCAGATGATCTTGAGCGTCACGAAATTGCGGCCGGGTGAGGTGACGATGACCCTGGCGTCAACGATCTTGGGCATTCGGGCGGTCCTGTTCAGAAAGATGGAAGCATGGAAAGCGGCGCGCTGTGAGCGGGAGAGGCACAGGGCGATGAGGCGAGAGTCGCGCGCGGGCTGACAGCGCCGACCGCCGGGATATGCTCGATCATACACCCCTCCCTTTTTGCGGACGGCGCATTTTTCCGCTTGCCGCAACCAGACTGATACCGTTACCATTGCAATCAGAGACAAGGCTTGTCAATGCCCGACTGCGGCATACGACCATAGAGAAAGTCAGGGAGAGGGCAGGATGCTGGCGCGCTTTTTATGCTGGATGTCAGTCGTTGCGGCGGCGGCCCTGGCGCCCGTTGCGCGGGCCGAGGATGGCTATGACCTGTGGCTGCGCTACCGCCCTGTCGAGGCGGCCCGGTCGACGGACATCGCCGCCCGAACGACCGGCATCGTCACCAGCGGAGACAGTCCCACGCTGGCCATCGCCGTGGCGGAATTGCAGCGCGGCGTCGAAGGCATGACGGGCCGGCAGATCGCGCCCCTGTCCGCCCTCCGGCCCGGCGCGCTGGTGCTGGCGACGCCCCGGACCGGAACCGCCATGCCGATCGACACCGGCAGACTGGGCGACGAGGGCTATGCGATCCGCTCCACGCAGATGAGCGGCGCGCCCGTTACGCTCATTGCCGCGAACAGCGACCGGGGGCTGCTCTATGGCGTCTATCACTGGCTTCGCCTCGCGCAGGGCGGCGCGGCGCTGGACCGCATCGACCTTCGCAGCGCCCCGCGCATCGGGCTGCGGCTGCTCAATCACTGGGACAATCTGGATGGCACGGTGGAGCGCGGCTATGCGGGCATGTCGATCTGGGACTGGTGGCGGCTGCCCGACTATAAGGGGCCACGCTACGCCGACTATGCCCGCGCGAATGCATCGCTTGGCATCAACGGCACGGTGCTCAACAATGTGAACGCCAAGGCGGAAAGCCTGACGCCCGCCTATATCGCCAAGGCGGCGGCGCTCGCGCATGTCTTCCGCCCCTATGGCATCAGGGTCTATCTGTCGGTCCGCTGGACTGCGCCGATGGAGCTGGATGGTCTCAAGACAGCCGATCCGCTCGACCCACAGGTCGCCGCATGGTGGAAGGCGAAGGCGGACGAAATCTACCGCGCCATCCCGGACTTCGGCGGCTTCCTCGTCAAGGCGAACAGCGAAGGCCAGCCCGGCCCGCAGGACTACAAGCGCACCCATGCCGATGGCGCGAACATGCTGGCGGCGGCGGTCAAACCCCATGGCGGCATCGTCATGTGGCGCGCCTTCGTCTACCAGCATGACAATCCCGAGGACCGCGCGAAGCAGGCCTACAGCGACTTCAAGCCGCTGGACGGCCAGTTCGCCGACAATGTGATGGTGCAGGTGAAGAACGGCGCCATCGACTTCCAGCCACGCGAGCCTTTCCATCCCCTCTTCGGCGCGATGCCCAGGACGCCGCTGATGATGGAGTTTCAGATCACCAAGGAATATCTCGGCCAATCGACCCACCTCACCTATCTCGGCCCGCTGTTCGAGGAAGTGCTGAAGGCCGACACATTTGCGAAAGGCAGGGGATCGACCGTCGCAAAGGTAATCGACGGGTCGCTCGACGGGCATCGGCTGACAGGCATCGCCGGAGTCGCCAATATCGGCGTGGACCGCGACTGGAGCGGATCGATCTTCAATCAGGCGGACTGGTACGCCTTTGGTCGTATGGCGTGGAATCCCGACCTTCCGGCGGAGGCGGTGGCCCGCGAATGGGCCGCCCTCGCCTTCTCCCCCGATCCGCGCATCGTCGATCCTGTCGTCGCGATGATGATGGGATCGCGGGAGGCTGCGGTCGATTATATGACGCCGCTCGGCCTCTCGCATGTGATGGCGACGGGGCATCATTATGGCCCCGGCCCCTGGGTGTCGGACCTCGCCCGCCCGGAATGGAACCCGGTCTATTATCACAAGGCGGACGCAAGCGGCATCGGCTTCGACCGGACGGCCAGCGGCAGCGACGCCGTCGCCCAATATGCGCCACAGGTCGCGAAAATGCTGGCGAATCCGAAGACTGCGCCGGAACGCGACCTGCTCTGGTTCCACCATCTGCCCTGGTCCTATCGCCTCAAGTCGGGCGAAAGCCTGTGGGACGGGATGGTGCATCGTTATGATCGCGGCGTCGCCTATGTGGAGGATATGCAGCGGACGTGGGACAGCCTGCGCCCGCTGATCGACCCTGAACGCTTCGCCCAGACGCAGGCCTTCCTGCGCATCCAGCGGCGCGAGGCGCAGTGGTGGCGCGACGCCAGCATCGCCTATTTCCAGTCGGTGAACCGCCTGCCCCTGCCCGCCGGCTCCGCTAAGCCCGCGCACGATCTCGACTGGTATAAGGCGCAGAGCTTCCCGTTCGCGCCGGGACATTGGTGATGGCCGGACGCGAAAACATAAGTTGATTTTTCCCGCCAACGCTGGTCGAGATGCGCCATCATTTCGCGCGCGACATCGTTTCGAAAGCCCCAGCCGTGACCGACACCCGTTCCTCCCGCCGCCAGCGCAACGCGCCGACCATCAACGATGTCGCGCTGGCCGCGGGCGTGTCGCCCATGACGGTCTCCCGCGTCATCAACGGCGAACAGGTCGTGCGCCCCGCCACGCGCGAGAAGGTGGAGGCCGCCATCGCCGCGCTCAACTATGCGCCGAGCGCTGCGGCGCGCACGCTGGCGGGAGGCGACGAGACACGGATCGGCCTCCTCTATTCCAACCCGTCCTCCTCCTACCTCAGCGAATTTCTGGTCGGCAGCCTCGATCAGGCGAGCCGCAGCGGCGTCGATCTGGTGGTCGAAAAGTGGGACGAGCAGACATCGGTGCGCGCGGTCGTCGATCATCTGCAACGCAGCCGCATCGACGGCGTGGTGCTGCCGCCCCCGCTCTGCGATTTCGAGGAACTGGTGGGCGCGCTCCAGAAAGCCGGCATCCCGGCGGTGGCCGTCGCGACCGGGCAGCCGCGGGGCGATATGCTGGCGGTCAGCATCGACGACTGCCACGCCGCCTATGAAATGACGCGGCACCTGCTCTCGCTCGGTCACATGCGCATCGGCTTCATCAAGGGCAACCCCAACCAGAGCGCGAGCACGCGGCGGTTCGAAGGCTATGTGAAGGCGCTGGAGGAAGCGGGCCTGCCGGTCGACGACGACCTGATCGAACAGGGTTTCTTCACCTACCGGTCAGGACTGGACGCCGCCGAGCATATATTGGCCCTGCCCGATCCGCCGACCGCGATCTTCGCCAGCAATGACGATATGGCGGCGGCAAGCGTCGCCATCGCGCATCGCACCGGCCTCGACGTGCCGGGCGATCTCACCGTCTGCGGCTTCGACGATACCTCGCTCGCGACGACCATCTGGCCCGAACTCACCACCATCCGCCAGCCGATCAGCGACATGTCGCGCGCCGCCGTCGATGCGCTGGTGCGGCAGTTGAAGCCGCGCCGCGGCGCCGATGGCGACACCGCGCAGCATCAGGTGCTCGACTATGCGCTGATCCGCCGCCAGTCCGACGCCGCGCCGCGCACCCGGCCGCGCACCGGCGGCCGGTAGGCAACGGCGTTCAGCTTGCCCCGAATACGCGGGCGAAGATCGTATCTACCTGCGCGAAATGATAATCGAGGTCGAACTTCTCCTCGATCTGCTCCGCCGTCAGCGCCGCCGTCACATCCGCGTCGGCCTTCAACAGTTCCATCAGCGATAGCTGCCCGTCCGATTCCCAGACCTTCATCGCGTTGCGCTGGACGTAGCGATAGCTGTCCTCGCGGCTCACCCCCGCCTGCGTCAGCGCCAGCAGCACGCGCTGCGAGTGGACGAGGCCACCCATCTTGTCGAGATTCTTCATCATCCGCTCGGGGTAGACGAGCAGCTTGTCGATGACGCCGGTCAGGCGGCCCAGCGCGAAGTCGAGCGTGATGGTGGCGTCCGGCCCGATGTAGCGCTCGACCGACGAATGGCTGATGTCGCGCTCATGCCACAGCGCGACATTCTCCATCGCGGGCAGCGCATAGGCGCGCACCATGCGGGCAAGGCCGGTCAGGTTCTCGGTCAGCACCGGGTTGCGCTTGTGCGGCATCGCGCTCGACCCCTTCTGGCCGGGCGAGAAATATTCCTCCGCCTCCAGAACTTCCGTGCGCTGAAGGTGCCGCACCTCGACCGCGAGCCGCTCGATGGAAGAGGCGATGACGCCCAGCGTCGCGAAGAACATGGCGTGCCGGTCGCGCGGGATGACCTGCGTCGATACCGGCTCGACCGCGAGGCCCAGCTTTTCCGCGACATGCTCTTCCACGCGCGGGTCGATATTGGCGAAGGTACCGACCGCGCCGGAAATGGCGCAGGTCGCGACTTCGGCGCGCGCGGCGATCAGGCGCGCCTTGCAGCGGCTGAATTCGGCATAGGCCTCCGCCATCTTGAGGCCGAAGGTGACGGGTTCGGCGTGGATGCCGTGGCTGCGGCCGATGGTCGGCGTCAGCTTATGCTCGAAGGCGCGGCGCCTGATGACTTCCAGCAGCTTGTCGAGATCCTCGATCAGGATGTCCGACGCGCGGGCAAGCTGCACCGCAAGGCAGGTGTCGAGCACGTCGCTCGACGTCATGCCCTGATGCATGAAGCGGGCCTCGTCCCCCACCTGTTCCGCCACCCAGGTCAGGAACGCGATCACGTCATGCTTCGTCACCGCTTCGATTGCGTCGATCGCGGGCACGTCGATAGCGGGGTTGGTCGCCCACCAGTCCCATAGCGCCTTCGCAGCCGAAGGCGGCACGACGCCCAGTTCGCCCAGCTTCTCGGTCGCATGCGCTTCGATCTCGAACCAGATTTTGAAGCGCGCCTCCGGTTCCCAGAGGGCGGTCATCTGCGGGCGGGCGTAGCGTGGCACCATGGAAGCGAATCCTGCATTGGCTGGGAAAAGATGGTGCGCCGCCTAGCAGCGTCCCCGCCATGGGGCAAATACCCCTGCCCTCGTCCCGCGCGAAAGGCGGATCGTCGCGCCCGGCTCGACGGACCGACCAAAGACATCGACGAAGCGCTCCCCATGAACAGATGTTCAGGAACATTCGGGCTTTATGGTCTATTATTCATGCCGACAGATCGTCATGGATCGCGGCGCCGGCAAATGGCGCTGAAGGATTGATGCAGGAGTTGACCATGTTGCGGACCCTATTGCTCACCAGCGCGCTTCTCGTGTCCGCCCCCGCACTCGCGCAGGAAACCGCGCAGTCCCAGACGCAGCCGCCGCAGGGGTCGTCACCCGCAGCGCCCCAGCAGGCCGCTCCGGCCCAGCCATCGACTGCGCAACCTGCGGCGCCTCAGACTGCCGCGCCGGCCACAACGGCGAGCGCCATCGCATCCATCGTGGACAGCGAATTTGCCGCCTATGATGTCAACAAGGACGGCCAGCTCGATCAGGCGGAATTTTCCCGCTGGATGGTGGCGCTGAAGGATCAGGAAATGAAATCGACGGGTACGACCCTGCCTGCGGATAAGCTGACCGCATGGGTCAATGGCGCATTCACCACCGCCGACAGGGACAAGAGCATCACAGTCAGCAAGCCGGAACTCATCACCTATCTGAGCAACGGCGCAGCCTGAATTCCCGCCTGTCACGAAGGCAGGATGACACAGCCCGCAAGGGTCGCACGGGGCGGCATGGAGCGAAGGCCATGCCGCCCCATTTTTGCGACTCGCAAAGGCTGTGGGTCAGCCCTTCTTGCGTGCGTAGAGCAGGGCGGCGACGATAGCGGCGGACCCGATACCGACAGCCGCGCCGGTCCATATGCTCTTGCCGACCGACTTCCCCGCCGCGCTGGCGAGATCGGGAGCCTGTTTCTGAGATGCCGGGGCGGAGGGCGCGGTCGCGTCGTTGCGCGACTCTGAGTCTTCGTTCGTGCTCATGGTCCGACCAGCTATGCCCCAAAGCCCGCCCCACGGGAAGAGCGTCGAAGCAACTAATCAACTTGTCTTATTGCGCGGCATTCGCGCAACATCCTCTTGACTTCCGCCTCCCTTCCATGCTGGTAGCGCTATCAAACTTAGAACGCTTTTTTAGGAGCTGATGATGCCCGGGGTTGCTGCCTTGTTCGATTGCCTGCCTGCCGACTGGCGGGACGGCCTCTTTCTCGGACGCATCGAAACGCCGCAGGGACCAAGCCCCATCATGGTCGCGGGCGGCACCGCCTACGACATGAGCCGTATTGCACCCACGGTGGCGCAACTGGTCGAAAAACTGCCGGTTTCACCCGACGCCGGCGAAAATCTCGGCCCGCTCGATCAACTCGACCTGCCGCTGCTCAGCCCCGTCGATCTGCAATGCGTCAAGGCGTGCGGTGTGACTTTCGCGCTATCCGCCATCGAGCGCGTGATCGAGGAACGCGCGCGCGGCGACGCTGCCGCCGCCGCAGAAATCCGCGGACGCCTCGAAGAGCGGGTCGGCGGCTCGATCCGCGCCGTATCGCCCGGTTCACCGGAAGCCGCAGCGCTCAAGGCCGCGCTGATCGAGGACGGCCTCTGGTCCCAATATCTCGAAGTCGCGATCGGTCCCGACGCCGAAGTCTTCACCAAGGCTCCGGTGCTTTCGACGGTCGGCCCCGGCGCGGAAATCGGCATCCGCTCCGATTCCACATGGAACAATCCAGAGCCGGAAATCGTGCTCCTGGTGAGCGCTACCGGAAAGACCGTCGGCGCGACGCTGGGCAACGATGTCAACCTGCGCGATTTCGAGGGCCGCTCCGCGCTGCTGCTCGGCAAGGCGAAAGACAATAACGCCTCCTGTTCGCTCGGCCCGCTGGTCCGTCTGTTCGATGACAGCTTCACCATCGACGATGTCCGCAACGCCGAAGTCGAACTGACCATCGACGGCCCCGAAGGCTATCGCCTCGAAGGGACGAGCAGCATGAACCAGATCAGCCGCGATCCGCTGGACCTCGTGCGCCAGACGCTGTCGGAGCATCAATATCCCGATGGCTTCGCGCTGTTCCTCGGCACGCTCTTCGCGCCGGTGCAGGACCGGGACGAACCGGGCCGCGGCTTCACGCACAAGGTCGGCGACATCGTGGCCATCTCCACCCCCCGCCTCGGCAAGCTGGTCAACCGCGTCGTCACGTCGAAAGACGCCGCGCCGTGGACGCATGGCCTGACCGCTTTCATGACCAACCTTGCCGCTCGCGGCCTGCTGAACGCCCAAGAGAAAGAACCTGCATGAGCCGCGCCATCTACCCCAGCTTGAAGGACAAGCGGGTTTTCATCAGCGGCGGCGGTAGCGGTATCGGCGAAGGGCTGGTCGAGGCTTTCGTGGCGCAGGGCGCACAGGTCGCCTTCTGCGACATCGCGGTCGAGGAAAGCGAAAAGCTGGTCGCGCGGCTCTCGGACGCCGCCCATGCGCCCGTCTTCCATGCCGTCGATCTGCGCGATGTCGCTGCGGTGCAGGCAATGATGGGCGATGTGGAGCAGCAACTCGGCGGCATCGACATCCTCGTCAACAATGCCGCGAACGACGACCGCCACAGCATCGAGGACGTGACTCCCGCCTATTGGGACGAGCGCATGGCGGTGAACCTGCGCCATCTCTTCTTTGCAGCGCAGGCCGCCGCCCCCGCCATGAAGCGTGCGGGCGGCGGCGTGATCCTGAATTTCGGGTCGATAAGCTGGCACCTCGCTTTGCCCGAACTGGTGCTCTATCAGACCGCCAAGGCCGCCATCGAGGGTCTGACGCGCAGCCTCGCCCGTGATCTGGGCCGCGACAATATTCGCGTCAACACGATCATTCCCGGCAATGTGAAGACGCTCCGCCAGGAAAAATGGTATACGCCGGAGGGCGAAGCCGAAATCGTCGCCGCCCAGTGCCTCGACGGACGCATCCTGCCGGTTGACGTCGCCGCTCTCGTCCTGTTCCTTGCGTCGGATGACGCGCGCTTCTGCACGGGTCATGATTATTTCATCGACGCAGGATGGCGCTGACATGACGACGACCGAACCGCAAAGCATATTGTCGCTGGGCGCGACCCTGGGCGAAGGCCCGGTCTGGGTCGAACGCGACGCGGCCTTGTGGTTCGTCGACATCAAGGAACAGCGCATCTATCGCTTCGACCCGGCGCTGGGCGCTGCGCGAAGCTGGGAAGCACCGGCGCAGGTCGGATGGATTCTGCCCACCGACGACGGGCTGTTCGCGGTCGGCCTCCAGACCGGAGTGCACCGCTTCGATCCGGCGGACGGCAGCTTCACGCTGCTTCACGCGCCTGAAGCGCATCTGCCGGGCAATCGCCAGAACGACGCCTGCGTCGCGCCCGATGGCGCGATCTGGTTCGGCTCCATGGACGATGGCGAGGAAGCGCAGAGCGGACATTTCTACCGCTTTCACAAGGGCGTCTGCGCCGACACGGGCCTGCCGCCCGTCTGCATCACCAACGGCCCTGCCCTCTCCCCCGATGGCCGTATCCTCTATCACACCGATACGCTGGGCAAGCGGATCTGGCGGACGGCCCTGTCTGCGGACGGCGCGGTCGGCGACACCAGCCTCTTCGTCGAGATCGAGGATGGCGCGGGCTATCCCGATGGGCCGACCGTCGATGCGGAAGGATGCGTCTGGACGGGGCTGTTCTTTGGATGGGCGGTGCGCCGCTACGATCCGGCAGGCAGGCTGATGCACGAAGTCCGCTTCCCGGTATCCAACATCACCAAGATCGCTTTCGGCGGCGAAGGACTGACCACAGCCTATGTGACGACCGCGCGCAAGGGACTGGACCTGACAGCGTTGACTAGCCAGCCCCTTGCGGGCGATCTGTTCGCCTTCGACGCCGGGGTCGCGGGGCTGCCGGGACCGATCGCAACATTATAAGCCACGATAAGAAAGCAGGAAGGATAGCAGGATGAGTGAGGGGAGCGCCGGGAAGGTCAATATGGCCTTCATTGCAGCCATCGTCGCGGTAGCGACGATCGGCGGGTTCATGTTCGGCTATGACTCAGGCGTCATCAACGGCACGCAGAAGGGGCTGGAAAGCGCCTTCGACCTCGGCAAGCTGGGCATCGGCGTCAATGTCGGCGCGATTCTCGTCGGCTCCTCCATCGGCGCGTTCGGCGCGGGGCGCATGGCCGACATCATCGGCCGGCGCGGCGTGATGATGCTGTCCGCCATCCTCTTCCTCGTGAGCGCCATCATCGCCGGCGCGGCCGGATCTTCCGCAATCTTCATCGTTGCGCGCATCATCGGCGGCCTCGGCGTCGGCGCGGCGAGCGTGATCTCGCCCGTCTACATCTCCGAAGTCACCCCCGCAGCGGTGCGCGGGCGGCTGTCGTCGGTGCAGCAGGTCATGATTATTTCGGGCCTCACCGGCGCGTTCGTCGCCAATTTCGTGCTGGCGCGCTATGCGGGCGGATCGACCGCATCGCTGTGGCTCGATTTCCCGGCGTGGCGCTGGATGTTCTGGCTGCAGGCGATCCCCGCCGCCATCTACTTCCTCGCCCTATTGGTGATCCCGGAAAGCCCCCGCTACCTCGTCGCGCGCGGGCAGGAAGAGCGGGCACGCGAAGTGCTCACCCGCCTGTTCGGGGCGGAGGAAGCCGCGCGCAAGGTCGCCGAGATCCGCGCCAGCCTCGCCGCCGACCATCACCGCCCCAAACTGTCCGACCTGATCGACAAGGCCAGCGGCAAGGTGCGCCCGATCGTCTGGACCGGCATCGGCCTCGCCGTCTTCCAGCAGCTCGTCGGCATCAACGTGGTCTTCTATTATGGCGCGACGCTGTGGGAAGCGGTGGGCTTTTCTGAGGATTATGCGCTTCAGACCAACATCCTGTCGGGCGTGCTGTCCATCGGCGCCTGCCTCGCCACTATCGCGCTGGTCGACCGGATCGGGCGCAAGCCGCTGCTGCTGATCGGATCGGCGGGCATGGCGGTGACGCTGGCGACGGTCGCCTACGCCTTCTCCACCGCCGTCACCGGCGCGGACGGCGCGGTTTCGCTGCCGGGCAATAACGGCATCATCGCGCTGGTCGCGGCAAACCTCTACGTGATCTTCTTCAACATGAGTTGGGGTCCGATCATGTGGGTCATGCTGGGCGAGATGTTCCCGAACCAGATTCGCGGATCGGGCCTCGCCGTGGCGGGCTTCGCCCAGTGGATCGCCAACGCGGTCGTCTCGGTCAGCTTCCCCTCGCTGGTGGTGTCGCCGGGCCTCGCCGTCGCCTATTGCGGCTATGCCTTCTTCGCGCTGATCTCCTTCTTCTTCGTGCGCGCCATGGTCAATGAGACCAAGGGCCGCGAGCTTGAGGACATGGTCGGCTGAGCGAAGACATCATCACCTTGCGGGCGGGGGCACTGGAAGCGGCGCTCTCGCCTTCGCTTGGCGGCGCGCTGCTCGGCTTTTCCGCATATGGCGCGGACCTGCTGCGCCGCACGCCACATGGCGCGACCGATCCGCTGGCGATGGCGAGCTTCCCGCTCGTCCCCTACGCCAACCGGATCGCGGAAGGCCGCTTCGTCTTCGACGGCGCGGCGCATCAGCTTCCGCTCAACTTCGGCGACCATCCGCACAGCATCCACGGCTTCGGCTGGCAGGCGAAGTGGACAGCGATGGAGACAGGTCCGGCGCATGTCACGCTGATCCACGATCATGCCGGAAACGCGGGCTGGCCGTGGGCCTACCGGGCGGAGCAGCGTATCGCGCTGACGCCTTCGCATCTGTCTACATCGCTGTCGCTTTTAAACGAAAGCGACCGCCCGATGCCGGCCGGGCTGGGCTTCCACCCCTATTTCGCGGCGGACGCCCGGACGCGGCTTTCGTTCGCGGCGGACCGTCTCTGGCTCTCGACCCCCGGCATGCTGCCCGAACGCGAAGCGCCCGCCGACACGCTGGGTGACTGGTCGCAGCCCGCGCCTGTTCAGGGCGAAAGCCTGATCGACAATATCTACAGCGGCTGGAGCGGCACGGCGATGATCATGCGCGGCGACGGCCTGCGGCTTACCCTGCGGGGCGAAGGCGCGGACTGGCTCCACGTCTATCGTCCTCCCGGCGAAGCCTTCTTCTGCCTCGAACCCGTCACGCATATGCCCGATGCGATCAACCGGGACGGCATGGCGGTCCTCACTCCCGGCGAGCGGCTGACGGTCGGCATGACGATCGCCGTCGACAAAGATGACGAGGCGCTTTCGGATTCCGCCGCTATCGCCTAAGCTGACCCGCAGAGAAGCAGCGAGAGTGAGAAACCGATGCAGTTTTTGCGGACCGCCTTCTGGGTCGTCATCGCGGTGGCCGCCGCGTTATTCTTCAAGGCGAACAACGGTCCGCTCGTCATCAAGATCTGGGGCGACATCGTGTGGGAAACGCGGGTGTGGTTTCCGATCCTGCTCGCGTTCCTGCTGGGCGCGCTGCCCTTCTGGATCATGGCGCGAGTGACGCGCTGGCGCCTGCGGCGTCAGGTCGAAGGGAACGAACGCGCGCTCGCCGCCGTCGCCGCCAGCACCGCGCCGCCGCCCCCTGTGCCAGTCACGCCCACCGTCTCGCCGGGCGACAGCCCCGCCCCTCTTTCCTCCACGCCGCCCGCAGGTATTCCATGAGCAGCCCCATTTACGTCGCCATCGACACCCCCGACCTCGCAAAGGCGCAGACGCTCGCCGGGCAGGTGCGGCATCATGTCGGCGGCCTGAAACTCGGCCTCGAATTTTTCTGCGCCAACGGGCATCACGGCGTGCATGAAATGATGAAGTTCGGTCTGCCGATCTTCCTCGATCTGAAGCTGCACGACATTCCCAACACCGTGGCGAAGGCGGTGCAGGCGCTGCATCTGCTGGAACCGGCCATCCTGACCGTCCATGCGGCGGGCGGCCGCGCCATGCTGGAGGACGCAAAGGCAGCGGCGGGCGCGAACACGAAGGTGGTGGCGGTGACGGTGCTCACCAGCCTCGACGATGGCGACCTGATGGACATCGGCGTCGGCGGCAGGGCGGAGGATCAGGTCCGCCGCCTCGCCGATCTGGCGCAGAGCGCGGGCCTCGACGGCATCGTCTGTTCGGGCAAGGAAGTCGCGACCGTCAAAAAGGCATGGAGTGACGGTTTCTTCGTGGTGCCCGGCGTTCGCCCGGCGGGCGGCGCAAAGGGCGACCAGAAGCGCGCCGTGACGCCGCGCGAGGCGCTCGACCGGGGCGCGTCGATTCTGGTGGTCGGACGCCCGATCAGCCTTGCCGAAAGCCCCGACCTTGCCGCGCGCGAGATCGAAGCGACGCTCTAGCGCGCCTTCTCCAGATGCTCGCGATAGAGGCTGACGTCCGGCTGTATCGCCAAGGCCTTTTCCAGCAGGTCTCGCGCTTCCACGCGTGATCCGCCCGATTGCAGCAACGCCTGTGCCCAAAGGTCCGCCAGCGCGGCATTGCCGGGCATCAGGCGATAGGCGGCGCGGGCGTAGACGCGCGCCCGCCCGCCCTCGCCTTTCGCCAGCGCGCTTTGCGCCATATCCGCCATCAGCGCCGCGTCGTTGGTTCCGGTCCGGCGGATCAAGGCCGCCAACGTCCGTTCGGCGGCGCCCCAGTCCTTTCGCCGCACCGCCAGCGCCGCCGCCAGCCGAAGCGCATCGGGACTGGCAGGATTTTGCGCGATGAAGAGCCGCGCGACCGCCTCCGCCCTTCCCGTGTCGCCCGCCATCGCCCAGGCCGATGTCAGACGCAACGCGGCGGCACGGTCGAACCGCATGTTCGCCGCCGCTTCATAGGCGCGCGCCGCTTCCGCCGGCCTTTCCAGCGTCAGCAGGCTGTCGCCCAGCGCGAGCCATGCGTCGGGCGCACCCGGATTGGCGCGTGCGAGCAGCCGGGCGCGCCCTACCGCCTCCCCCGCGCCGCCCTGATTCAGCAGGGCGCGGATATAGAGGATGTTAGCCTGCGCCGACCCGGTATCCACGGGCGGCGACGCTGCGGTCATGCCATCGTCGGGGGACGCGATCACCGCCGCATCGGCGCGCAAGGGCCATTGCGCCCGCGCCAACATGTCGGCGGCCATGTCCGCGTCGTCCAGCGCTTCCTGCGCCCGCGCCGCCAGCGTCAGCACATAAGGCTCCGCATCGCGCAGCGCGACCATGGGCGCGAGCGTGGTGGCGGCCGACGCGAAATCGCCCGCGAGATAATAGGCACGGCCCAGCAGCGTCCGGGCGGGCCGGTTGCCCGGCTGTTCGGCGACCAGCGGCGCCAGCGCCTCGATCGCCAGCAGAGGGTTGCCGCCTTCCATCTGGAGAATGCCGCGCAGCAATCGCGTCGCCGGTTCGCCGTTCAGCCGCCCCCCGACCCGGTCCAGCAGCGCACGGGCAAGGTCCGGCTCGTCCCCCCGCGCGGCGATCACCGCCTGTATCATCCAGGCGCGGGCGTTACCGGGTTCGACGGCCAGAAGGCGGCGCGTCACCGCAATCGCCTGACTGGCGCGACCGGCATCGGCCAGCGTGGCGGCATATTGCTCCAGCGTGGGAGCCGCGCTCCTGTCGATGGTCAGAGCGCGCTCGAACCATGGCAGGGCAGCAACAAGGCCATATTGCGACCGGGTCAGTTCCCCCCGGAATGTGAGCGTGCGCACATCGTCCGGCGCCAGCGCAACAGCGCGGTCCGCGGCCATGATCGCCGCCGCCTGATCCCCCATGGCCAGATGCAGCCGCCCCAGTTCCACCCGTGTGCGCGCGTCATCCGGCGCGGTTTCCAGCGCCTGCTGGAGGGTGGCGAGCGCGCCATCGGCTTCGCCCTGCGCAGACAGCGCGCGCGCGACGATCCGGCTGGCCGCAACGCCATCGGCGGGCGGAATATCCGTCGCCTGCGCCTCGGCGAGTGCAGCCTGCGCATCGCCCTGCAGCAGCAGCGCTTCCGCCATGGCGACGCGGGTGGCGGCAGGCGGCTGACCGAGCGCGCGGGCGCGTTCGGCCTCCGCCCGCGCGCCCGCCCCGTCGCCCAGTTCCGCAAGCACCAGCGCCTGCGCGGCATGCGGCCGAGGCGCGCGGGGCATCTGCTTGATCGCGTTCATCAACTCGACCCGCGCCGCGCGCATGTCACCCTTTTCCATCGCCGCAAGCCCGCGCGTCAGCGCAGCACTGCCGTCCCGTTCATGGCTGCGCCATTGCCACAGCCCGACGAGCGCAATCAGAAGCGCGGCCAGCCCCGCCAGCAGAAACAGTCTCGAACGCCGCATGATCAGGCCTGCATCCGATATTGTTTCAACAGATCGTAAAGCGTGGGCCGGCTGATGCCGAGCATCCGCGCCGCGCCCGAGATATTGCCGTCTGTGCGCGCCATCGCGCGGCGGATGGCGCGGCGGTCCGCCGCCTCGCGCGCGGCCTTGAGATTGACGAGGTCGCCCGCCTCCGCCCCGTCCTCGCCAAGGTCGAGGTCCGCCGCCGTGATGAGCTTTCCTTCGGCCATGATGACGGCGCGCTTCACCCGGTTTTCCAGTTCCCGCACATTGCCGGGCCAGTCCCAGCCGTCCAGCGCCGCCAGCGCGTCAGGGGCAAAGCCCTTGAGCGGCGCACCAAGCTCGCGCGTCAGCCGGGTGAGGAAATGTTTCGCCAGCAGGACGGGATCGCCCGCCCGATCCTTGAGCGGCGGGATTTTCACGACGATCTCGGCCAGCCGGTAGAAGAGGTCGTCGCGGAAGCGGCCCTCCGCGACAAGCTCTTCCGGGTTCCGGCTGGCGGCGCAGACGATCCGCGCAGGATCGGCGTTCGATGCGCCAAGCAGATGCATCAGCCGCATCTGGACCGACGCCGGCATGTCGCCGACATCCTCCAGAAACAGCGTTCCGCCCTTGGCCTGTGCGATCCTGCCGGGCACATTTTCATAACCGAAAAGTTCTGCGTCCAGCATCGCTTCGGGCACGGCGGCGCAGTTGACCGCTACGAACGGCCCCGCCCGGCGCGGACTGGCGTCATGAAGGCCGCGCGCCAGCAGCGCCTTGCCGGTACCGCTCGGCCCGGTCAGCAGCACCGACACGTCGGCGGCAGCGACGCGCTCAATCGCGCGGACCACCCGCATCATTTCGGGCGCGCCTGTGACCAGACTGCCCAGCACCCGGCGGCTTTCCGGTGGCGTTTCGGCCAGCCGGACATTCTCCCGCTCCAGCCCGTGAACATGGAAAGCGCGCCGGACGATGAGGCCCAGTTCGTCGATGTCGACGGGCTTCTGATAGAAATCGTAAGCGCCGCCCGCTATCGCATCTAGCGCGCTTTCCCGCGCGCCGTGGCCGGATGCGACGATGATCTTCGTGTCAGGCTTGATCTTCAGCATTTCGGCAAGGGTCGCGAACCCCTCGCTCGTCCCGTCCGGGTCGGGCGGCAGGCCAAGATCGAGCGTGACGACATCGGGCGTTTCCGCGCGCAGCATCTCGATCGCTTCGTCGCGGTCCCCGGCGATGAAAAGCTGATAATCCTCATAGGCCCAGCGCAGTTGCCGCTGGAGGCCCGGATCGTCCTCGACGATCAGCAATTTGGGGCGCATGTCGCTCATCAGGCCGCGCTTTCCCGTGTCTTGTCCGCTGTCCCGGCAGGCCGCGCCAGAGGCAGCCGCAGCGCGAACCGGCTGCCCGTGCCGAGGCGGCTTTCGACCGAAAGGCTGCCGCCCATCGCCTGCGCCAGACTGCGCGCCTCGAACGCGCCGAGGCCAAAGCCGCCCGGCTTGCTGGAGGAAAAAGGCTTGAACAGTTCCCGCCGGATATAGTCGGCGCTCATGCCGACACCACGGTCGATGACCTCGACGATCGCGGCGTCATCTTCCTGCCCCAGCCGCAGTTCGACCGGCTCACCGCTGGTGCTGGCGTCGATCGCATTCTGGAGGAGGTGCGTCACGATCTGCTCGATCCGGCCGCGATCCCCCAGCACGCTGTCCGCCTCTCCGCTGACATGGATGGAGTGCTGGCGCGCGCGGCTCCTTGCGATGTCGTCCAGAAGCGCGCGCAATGGCACGGCGTCGGGTTCTTCCGCCCGCCCCTTGCTATGCTGCGTCAGGCGCGCGAGCATGTCGTTCAGCTTGCCCACCGATTCCTTCAGCGTCAGCACCATGTCAGCACGAAACGCCGGGTTGTCGGCATGACGTTCGGCGTTGCGCGACAGCAGGGAAAGCTGGCTCACCAGATTTTTGACATCGTGGATGATGAAGGCGAAGCGGCGGTTGAACTCGTCGAACCGCTGCGCATCGCTCAGCGCCTGTTGCCCCTGCGCCTCGCTGATATAGGTCGCGGCCTGCTGCCCGGCGGCGCGCAGCATATCGAAATCCTCCCAGTCCAGTCGCCGGTCGATGGGTGGACGGGCCAGTTGGATCGCGCCGACGAGATGGCCATAATGGATCAGCGGAACGAGCGCCCAGCACCACTCATCCTCCGCGATCCAGACCGGCAGGGCGATCCGCCTGTCCTCCTCCCTCAACCGCGCGAGATCGAGGATGCGGCCGCTCTGTTCCAGATGACGGGCGGCTGCGACCGCGATGTCGTCCAGGTGCGCGGGGTCGGGCCATTTCCAATGTGCTTCGAAGGACAGTCCGCCGTCTGCATTGCGCAGGAACAGAATCGCGGCGGGGCTGTCCGTGATGTCGGCCACCGCCTTCGCCACGCGCTCGCCGAGCGGAGAGCCATCCTCGCCGGGCCGTCCGATCGTCTCGCCAAAGCGCATCCATTCGGCGCGATAGTCGTAGCGGTGCTGGAAGAAATGCTTGGCGACCTGCACCTTCCAGAAGGCGCGAAGCGTGGGCGCGGGCAGGAAGAGGATCGCGGTCACCGCCATCACGAACACCGCCGCGACCTCTATCATCCGGGCGTAGGGGCCGGCGATCATCTGGATGACCACGGCCGCCGCGACCAGAACCACCGCATAGAGAGCGAGCGCCGCCACAGAAATCGACTGAAACGCGACGAAGCGGGAAAGCTGCACCCGCCCGCTCATCCCCTTGCGCAGGCCGATGGCCATGATCGGCGGAAGCATGGTCATGAACGGTCCGCGCAGGGCGTAAAGCTCATCGCCCCGCACGGGCGCAGCGCGCGCCACGGCATAGAGGCCCAGATCATAGGCCCACATCGCCGCCAACGCTCCCAGCACCAGGGTGACGCCGCCCCGCTCGCGCGAAGGCCACACCATATGGAGGTGATGCAGCAGCAGCAGGCTGGCGATGGAAATCATCATGCGCAGCACGATCGAGGAGGAGGACAGGGCGCGGTGGAGTTCGCTGTCCGCCGACAGTTGCGGCCAGCTCAGATCCACCAGCGTCACGATGGCGAGCAGGCCCGCCGCGACGACATAGATGGCGCCGATCCCCCCGGAAAAGCCCGCCCGTCCCGCCGGACCGCGCCGCGACAGCACGAACAGGGCGAGCAGCCATGCGCCGTTCCGGGCACTTTCCGCGATGCCGGACATCGGCTTGGAAACGCTGCCGAACGAAATATAGAGCGCCCAGCAGGATGTCATCAGCAGCGCGGCGGCGATGAGACGCGGTTCGGGCGTGTCATCGCGGCGGCGCAGCAGGAAAATGCCAAGCGCGGCGAACAGCACCGCAGCCAGCGCATGCCCCCAGTCGCCAACGAAGATCAGCCAAGCGCTCATCCGCCCGCCGCCTCAGCGCGCCCCGTCGGGCCAGAGGATGACGCGCACGGTCTGGATCAGGATCAGCAGATCGAGGAAGGGCGTGTAATTCTTGGCGTAATAAAGGTCATATTCCAGCTTGTGCCGGGCATCCTCGATCGACGCGCCATAGGGATAGTTGATCTGCGCCCAGCCGGTGATGCCGGGCTTCACCATATGCCGTTCGGCATAATAGCGCAGATGCTGCTCCAGATCCTCGACGAACTGGCGACGCTCCGGGCGGGGACCGACGAAACTCATTTCGCCTTTGAGGACCGTCCATGTCTGCGGCAGTTCGTCGATGCGGAGTTTGCGCAGCCAGTAGCCGAGGCGCGTGATCCGGGGGTCGTCCTTTTCCGCCCACACCGCCTGACCCGACACTTCGGCATCCTGCCGCATGGTGCGCAGCTTCACGATCCAGAATTCCTGGCCGTAGAGGCCGACGCGCTGCTGGCGGTAAAAGGCCGGCCCCTTGCTGTCGAGCTTCACCAGCAGGGCGGCGATGGCGATGACCGGACCGGTCAGCACCAGCAGGATGGTGCTCGCAATGATGTCGAACAGGCGCTTGGCCATGCTCGACAGGCGGCGTCCGGCGGAAAAACCGTCAGAGAAGATGAGCCAGCTTGGATTGACGCTGGCAAGGTCGACACGCCCTGTCTCCCGCTCAAGGAAGGTCGACAGGTCGTTGACGTGCACCCCGGTGGTCTTGATGCGCAGCAGGTCCGCCATGGGGATGGCGTTGCGCCGTTCCTCCAGCGCGAGGATGACCTCGCTGGCGTTCAGCCGGACCACAAAATCCGACAGGTTGAAAATGGCTTCGCGGTTGATCGCTTCGGGGATGACGGGCGGCCCATCGTTCATGGCGATGAAGCCGACGACGAGGAAACCCGCGCCACGCTTCTGCTCAAGTTGCTTGATGCGGTTGGCCCGATTGCCTGCGCCCAGAACGACCAGTCGCCGTTTGAAGGCTTCGCCGCCGAGGATCGAACCCAGCAACAGCCTTACCAGGAGCAGCAGGCCCATCGCGATTCCCATCGCGTAGAGCGAATTGGACCGCCAGAGCGTCATCGCGGGCATCAGGAAGTAGAGGACGGACAGGAATATGACGCCGAGCGAAACCGCGACCAGCAGGCGCGCGAAGGCGAAGCGGACCGATTGCAGCGCTTCGACGCCATAGACGCCCACCGCGATCATGGCGGTCTGGATGGCGAGGGCGAAGCTCAGCAACGGGCCGACGCGGGTGATGACATGGTCGATGGTCATCCCGATCTGATTCGCGCGGATGAGCCAGCCTGCTTCGGCTGCACCGAGCAGCAGGATGAAATCGAGCAGCCCCAACAGCAGCACCGCGTGCGGCACATAATGTTTGAACAGCCTTATCATCTATATCCATGTCCTGCTGGCAACGTCAGGAGCGCGGACGCTCCGGCGCCGGAAGCCCTTACAGGATATGTAAGCTATTCCGACACTGGATCACCCTGCCGGAAAAACACAAAGAAATGCTGAATAAATGGTCCGGCGCTCGCGTCCGGCACCCGTCGCGATGCCGGCTTTACTGGCCCTGCCGCAGATCGCGCGCGACATTCTGCGCCGCGCTTCCGACGCGGGCGGTGGCGTTGTCGACCGAGGCCGCCGCTTCGGTCACGGCGTCGGCGCGCCGATCCTCCCGCGCATCTTTCGTCATATAGAAGAAGACGATGGCCAGAATGACCGCAAGCGCAACGAGGAAGAAAGTGGTGCCGCTGCCAAAGAGCGGTTGCCTGACCTTCGGCGTCTCGTCGCTCACAGGGTGGCTGGAACGATCGCTGTGCATGACGCGCCTCCTTCCAGCCGCGTGGTAGAGGCCGTCCGGCCGTCTCCCCGTCAGTCGTGATCCGGCCCGGCCAGTCGTCCCCGGCTCAGCCGGTCGACATCTTCCATGATCTCGTCCAGCACGGGCGTGTCGGTCGTTTCCTGGCTGCGACGGGTCGGAAGCTCGCCATTTTCGAGGATCTGCTCAAGCGCGGCACGACCCCGCGCCACGCGGCTCTTGATCGTGCCGACCGCCACGCCGCAGATTTCCGCAGCCTCTTCATAGGCGAACCCGCCCGCACCCACGAGGATCAGAGCCTCGCGCTGCGGCTGGGGAAGCTGAAGCAGGGCGCGCTGCATGTCCGAAAGCTCGACATGCTTGTCCTGACCCGCAGGGGCAGCGAGAATCCGGTCAGCGGTCAGATCATCCCAGTCGCCGCGAAAGCGCGAGCGGCGCATCTGCGAGAGATAGTGGTTGCGCAGGATGATGAAGGTCCATGCCCGCATGTTCGTCCCGGCCTGAAACCGGGTGCGCGCGGCCCATGCCTTCAGCAGCGTTTCCTGCACCAGATCGTCGGCGAGATCGCGGTTGCCGGACAAGGAACGCCCGAATGCGCGAAGATGCGGGATGACGGCGGCCAGCTCGCGCTTGAAGTCCGAATCGGACAACTGCACGCGCTCTTCCACCGCACCGATTTCGCTAACATCCTCATCCATCGGAGCATTCCCCGCACCGGCGGTGACAGTGGCCGCGTGAACCGACGTCGTCAAAGTCATTTTCGCGTCCGCACCTTACACTGATTTTATCACAAGGGCTTCCCCGTCCGGCCTGCCAAGGCCGGTCGACGTTCGCGAAGGGAAAGAAGATCAACGCCTCACCCCCCTCGCGTCACCCGCCCCGAAAGCAGCCCGTTGCGGGGCGGGCCTGCATTCAGGCCCGAACCCCGGCCGCATCCGGATCGTTACGCATCATTAACGCAGCGTGCGGCGGCAAGTTCCCTCGCACGGAAAGCGATCACACCGGCGCCGTCGCCTCATCGAAGAACAGAGCCTGCGAAATGGCCGCCTTGACCGTCGAACGCTGAAACGGCTTGGTGATGAGGAAGGTCGGTTCGGGCCGCTCGCCGGTCAGCAGACGTTCGGGGAATGCCGTGATGAAGATCACCGGCACCGAAAATTCGGAGAGGATGTCCTTGACCGCGTCGATCCCGCTGCTGTCGTCGGCCAACTGGATGTCGGCGAGGACGAGACCGGGCCGGTCCGCCATCGCTTCGCGGACCGCGTCCTCGCGCGTCACGGCGATGGCGGTCACGTCATGCCCGAGATCCCGCACGATGGTTTCGATGTCCATGGCGATGATCGGCTCGTCCTCGATGATGAGAACCTTGGCGCGGGTCTGCGCCTCGATCTCGCTCAGCGCTTCTTCGACCAGCGCTTCGACATCGGCTGCATCCATGTCCACCAGATAGGCCGTATCCTCAACGGTAAAGCCCTCCAGCGCGGTGAGCAGCAGCGCCTGACGCGGCAGCGGCGTCAGCCGCGCGAGGCGCGCCTGCGCAATGGCTTCCTGACTTCCGCCGATGGACACCGGCACATCCTCCAGATGGGATGAGGACCAGATCGCATGGAAAGTCTTGTAAAGGCCGAGGCGGGGATCGACGTCGCGCGGAAATTCTTCGGGAGCCGCGACAATGGCTTCCAGCGTCGCTCTGACATAGGCGTCCCCGTGCGCCTGACTGCCCGTCAGCGCGCGGGCATAGCGGCGCAGAAAAGGAAGATGGGGGTGCAGTTGCTGTCCAAGCGACATCGTCAAATCGTCTCCCTGCCCATGACGGGCGTGCATGGTCCGAAGCATCGGCGTGCGTGATAAGGATGGAATGTCCCCGCCATATTGGCAACCCCGCCCCCCGGATCGCCCTCCCCCTGAGGGATGACGAAAAAATGCTTCGGATGACGGAACCATCGACGCGCGAATTTGTTTCGCAGGCAGACGGTTTTTTTATCGGGCCGGAAATGAGGCGGGGTGTCGCGGTTTGGGCGATGTCGTTGGAATTGACGCGCCAGCGCAAAGCCGCAAATAGGGTTTGGCGACTGAGATGACGCTAGAGGGGCTGATTTTGGTATCTTCGATGACGGAGCGGGGCTTGGCCGAACAAGACGATAAGGCCGGCGCTGACGCAAAAGCGACGAAGACGCGGGCTGTGAAAACTGGCGCGGCGCCCTCCCCCCGCAAGCGCGTCGGCGTGTCCGCCAAAGAAGACGAGCATGTGTCGAACGCTTTGCGCACCGTTTATCAGCGGGCCGTCAGCGAAGATATTCCGCTCGAAATGCTGGACCTCCTCAAGAAGCTGGATTGATTGAGATATGACGGTGGGCGCTCTCCCGCCGCGACCGGCAGTTCCTTCGGGACGCACCGGAGAATTTCTCCAGTCGACGGGCCTCAAGATGTTCGTCGTGCTGACGCTCGCGCTGCTGCCGCTGGGCCTTATCGCACTGGTCGCGTCGCTTCAGGCGATACGCAGCGCCGATCTCGAAAAGGAAGCGCTGCTGCGCGTCGCCGTAACGCAGAGCGCCCGCAAACTGTCCGCGGATCTTCAGTCCGACCGCACCGCCCTCATGCTGTCCGCCAACGCCTTTTCCCAGAACAAGGCGGACCCGGGCATGTGCACCCGGCTCTCCCTTTTCCTGCGGGCGCACAACGATCGGGACGCGCGCTTTTACATCTATGACCGCGCAGGACGGCGGCTGTGCGGAACTTCGGCGCCGGAACCGCGCGGCATCCCCGCCGAACGGCGCTTCGAGCGTAAGGCACTGATCCTCCTCCCCGAAGAACGCTATCTCCTGAGCCGGGTGCGCAGCGCCAACGATCAGGTGGTCGCGCTCAACTATTATTCGCGCAGCCATCTGGAGAGCGTGGCCGATCCGATGACCGCCGTGCCCAACCGGCAGTTGGCCATCCGTCAGGGCGAAGGCGAGTTCCTTATCAGCCGGCCGATGCGGGAGGCCAAGGGCAGCCGCACCAGCCTTTCGGCGCGGCTGGACCAGCCCGATGTGATCCTGACGATGACGATGCACGATCCGCCCGCGACGCTGGCGCGCATGCTGTCGCTGTTCCTGCCGCTCGTCATGTGGTTCGCCGCCGCCGCAATCGGCTGGTTTGTCGTCAACCGGCTCTTGATCCGGCCGCTCGTGCTGTTGCGCCGCGTCGTCGCCGCCTACCAGCCGGGACAGGTGCTCGAACCGATGGAGCGCGTGCGCACCCCTGCGCTGGAAATCAACGCGCTCGCAGAAACCTTCCGGTCGATCAGCGAGGATGTCGCCACCCACGAAGCGGAGATGGCAGAAGGTCTCGACGCCCAGCGCAAACTGACACGCGAAGTGCATCATCGCGTCAAGAACAACCTCCAGATCATCGCCAGCCTCATCAGCCTTCATGCCCGCTCGGCCCATGATGCGGAGGCCGTGGAGGCCTATTCGTCGATCCAGCGCCGCGTCGATGCCCTGTCGGTCGTGCATCGCAATCATTTTGCGGAACTGGAGGAAAATCGCGGCGTCGGCGTCCGTGCGCTGGTGAGTGAACTGTCCGCCAGCCTTCGGGGAACCGCGCCGCAGCAGGCCCGGCGCTTTGCCATCCAGATCGAAAGCGACAATCTCCACATTCATCAGGATGTGGCGGTGCCGGTGGCTTTCCTGATTACCGAGCTGGTCGAACTGACGATGGAACTGGCCCCGCAGGGATCGGTCCGCATCACCGTCCAGCAGGACGAGGACCGTGCCGATCGCGCCCTGTTCTCGATCCAGTCGGCGGCGTTCAAATCTTCACCCGAAATGACGCAGTTGCTCGAAGGCCGATATGGCCGCGTGCTGACCGGCCTGTCGCGGCAGTTGCGCGCGCCGCTGGAGCATGACGGAGACGAAGGACGCTACAGCATCATGATCG
This sequence comes from Sphingobium amiense, assembly GCF_003967075.1. Lineage (NCBI taxonomy): Bacteria > Pseudomonadati > Pseudomonadota > Alphaproteobacteria > Sphingomonadales > Sphingobiaceae > Sphingobium > Sphingobium amiense. The sequence goes on along the minus strand of NZ_AP018664.1, from coordinate 465,748 downwards.
CCGTCATAGCTTGAGCGGGCAATCTCAGGCCTTGCGATAATCCCGGCGGAAATCGGCGGCGAAATCCCTCAGTGTTCCCGCCGCGATGCTGTCGCGCAGACCCTGCATCAGTTCCTGATAGAAGTGGATATTATGCTGCGTCATCAGCATGGCGCCCAGCATTTCGCCCGCCTTGACGAGGTGATGGAGATAGGCGCGGCCCCAGGTCGCACATACCGGGCAGCCGCATCGCGGATCGAGCGGTTCCCTGTCCTCGGCAAAGCGCGCGTTGCGGATGTTGAGCGGCCCCGCCCAGGTGAAGGCCTGTCCGTTGCGGCCCGACCGTGTCGGCAGCACGCAGTCGAACATGTCGATGCCGCGCTCCACCGCACCGACGATGTCGTCCGGCTTTCCCACGCCCATCAGATAGCGCGGCCTGTCCTCCGGCAGCATCGCAGGCGCGAAATCGAGCGTCGCGAACATCGCTTCCTGCCCTTCGCCGACCGCCAGCCCGCCCACCGCATAGCCATCGAAGCCGATGTCGATCAGCTTCTGCGCCGACACGCGCCGCAGGTCTTCGTTCAGCGATCCCTGCTGGATGCCGAAGAGCGCGGCGCGATCCGCATGCGCGCCCCCCGCGTCGAAAGCCTCGCGCGAGCGGCGCGCCCAGCGCATCGAGCGTTCCATCGACTGTGCGGCTTCGTCATGGGTGCAGCCGTTTTTGGTGCATTCGTCGAACGCCATGACGATGTCGCTGTCCAGCAGGCGCTGGATTTCCATGGATCGTTCGGGCGACAGCATATGCTTCGACCCGTCGATATGGCTTGAAAAAGCGACGCCTTCCTCGCTCATCCGGGTGAGCGCGCTCAGGCTCATCACCTGATAGCCGCCGCTGTCCGTCAGGATCGGCCGGTCCCAGCCCATGAAGCCGTGCAGCCCGCCCAGCCGCGCCATGCGTTCGGCGCCGGGGCGCAGCATCAGATGATAGGTGTTGCCAAGGATGATGTCCGCCCCGGTTGCACGCACTTCGGCGGGGCGCATGGCCTTGACCGTGGCGGCCGTGCCGACCGGCATGAAGGCGGGCGTGCGGATGTCGCCCCGCTGCATGCGCACCACGCCGGTGCGGGCCTTGCCATCGGTCGCGTGAACGGAAAAAGCGAAACGGGGACTGCTCATGCCCCGCGCTCTAGGGGCGGACGCCCGGACGCACAAGGATGCGTGCGGATCAGCCGGTGCGACGGACCCCGTCGAACAGCGTCATGGCGTCAATGTCGAACCCTTCGACCCGCTGATAGCGGCCGACGAACCGCAGGCAGTCGCGCGACAGACGCAAGGCCCACGGGTTTCCGTCGCTGTCCCGCAGCGTCAGCGTGACGATTGGCGATGGCGGCTGATTCTCCATGCGGCCACGCTAATTAATGAAGGTTAACAAACGGCTAGCGGCGGTTTTTCGCGGCGGGTCAAAAGACCGAATCGTTGCAATTGCGTCACAGGTTTTCGCCAGCCCCCTCAAAACCCGAGTCCTTCTTGCAACAGTTGCTACCAAAAATGGTTAAAGGCCTGTCAATATCTGGCGCGTTGATTGCATCATGCCTGCGGGCCTGTGCACCTTCGGGTGAACAGAAAACGGGGACGCAAAATGATGGATTCAGGCCGGTTTCAACCGACCCGCGACGATGTGGAAGAGGCGGTGGGCGAACATATCGCCGACCATGCCGAACTTCTTCCCATCGCCGCCCAGCCAGTATCGCTCGATACCGAACTGCGCCAGTCCGTTCTGTTCGATCTGGGGCAGATCGACGTGCGGTGGGATGCCGAACTCGCGACGCTCTGGGCCTTCATGACGCCGCACGAGCGGCCCAATTCCAACCTCGGCCTGATTCGCGACACCGTGGCATGGCAGCGGGAAACCAAGCGGCTGTTCGGCGACCGCGGCGGCATGATGAAGTTCATGGTGCTCGGTTCGCGCTTCCCCGGCGTGTTCAATCTGGGCGGCGATCTGGAGATGTTCGCCGACTGTATCCAGCGGCGGGACCGCGAAACCCTGCTGCGCTACGGCGTCGCCTGTTGCGAGATCGTCGAGCGTATCTGGCATTCGAACGATATGAACATCCTCAACATCGGCCTTGCGCAGGGCGACGCGCTGGGCGGCGGGCTGGAAGCGCTGATGTGCTTCGATGTCATCATCGCCGAACGGCAGGCGCGCTTCGGCCTGCCCGAAGTGCTGTTCGGCCTCTTCCCCGGCATGGGTGCCTATTCCATCCTGTCGCGCCGCGTCGGGCCGGTGCTCGCCCGCCGCATGATTACCGAGGGCCGGGTCTACAGCGCCGACGAAATGTTCGAAATGGGCATCGTGACCGAGGTGGTCGAACAGGGCGAAGGCGAAGCCGCAACCGCGCGCTGGATCAGGGAGCATGCCGCCCATCATGCCGGCCATGTCGGCATCGCGCGCGCAGGGCGGCGGGTCAATCCGCTGACACTGCTGGAACTGACGGACATCGTGGAAACATGGACCGATACGGCGCTGGCCCTGTCGGACCGTGACTTGCGGATGATGCGCCGTCTGGCCGCGGCACAGACGCGTCTTCGCGAATAAGCGGGATCAGCCCGCCCGGCGGCGGCGCAGCGTGGGGACGGGATCGGGACGTTCCGCCCCTTCCAGCGGCCCCGCCGCGATCAGTTCGCCGATACGGTCGAGGCCAACGGGCCGGCTGAACAGATAGCCCTGCACATTGGTGAAGCCCGCTTCCTTGGCGTGCGCCAACTGGTCCCGCGTTTCGATCCCCTCCGCCACCGTGTCCATGGCGAGATCGCGCGCCAGATTGCCGATGGCCCGCACGATCGCCCGGTCCTCCGCATTGGCGCTGACCCCCGCCATGAAGCTCTGGTCGATCTTGAGCGTATCGAAGCGGTAGGACCGCAGATAGGCGAGCGAGGAATAGCCGGTGCCGAAATCGTCGAGGGCGAGGCGCAGGCCGATCCGCTGCAATTCGCGCAGCACGGCATTGGTCTGGCCGCTGTCGTCGAGGAAGATCGATTCGGTGACTTCCAGTTCAAGCCGGCGGGCGGGCAGGCCGCTTTCCAGCAGCGCCGCGATGACGCTGCCGGGCAGTTCATTGGATTTGAGCGACGCGGGCGAGATATTGATCGCGATGCGGACGTCGCTGGGCCATGTGGCCGCGGCAAGGCATGCCTCCCGCAGCACCCATTGCGTGATCCCCTCGATCATGCCCATGCTTTCGGCAATGGGAATGAACTCGGACGGAGGGATCGCGCCCAGCACCGGATGGTGCCAGCGGATCAGCGCTTCGCACGCGTCGATATGGCCGGTCGCGAGATCGACGATCGGCTGGTAAAGCAGGGTCAGTTCCTCGCCTTCCAGCGCGCGGCGCAGGCCCGTCTCGATCTCGTGCAGGCGGTTGAACCGTTCCTTGAGCGACCAGTTGAAGCTCGCCGCCCGGTTGCGCCCGGCGTGCTTGGCTTCATAGAGCGCAAGGTCGGCGTGCTGCATCAGCTCGTCCATGTCGCGCCCGTCCTGCGGCGCGACCGCATAGCCGATGGAGGCCGTCACCTGAAGATGATTGTCGGGCAGGTCGAAGCCATAGGCGAAATAGCCGATGATCTCCTGCGCCAGCGCCGCGGCGGTCACGCGGTCCATGTCCGGGCAGATGATGACGAATTCGTCGCCGCCGAAACGGGCGATCCGTCCCCTGCCCTGCACCACTTCGGTCAGCCGCTCCGCCACGCCGCGCAGCAACTGGTCGCCGACCATATGGCCGAGCGAATCGTTGATTTCCTTGAACCGGTCGATGTCCATCCAGAGGATCGTGACGGCGTCGTTGCGCTTTTCGCTGGAATCGAAAATGTCGCGCAGGCGCGTCTGCATTGCCAGGCGGTTTTCCAGACCGGTCAGATTGTCGAACCGGGCCAGCCGCTCGAATTTTTCCGCCAGCAGCGACTTGTCCCGCCGCCCGACCAGCGCCTGCACGACGATGCGGTGGATAGTCGAGCTGATTTCGGCGAGGCCGAGCACCATCATCACCATCGCCACCGACAGCACGCGATAGCCCGTCGATCCCTGAAGCCAGAGGCCCGTGGCGGTCGGCAGCAGGGTGAGGCAGACCTGCCCGATGGCGATCTGCACACGGCCCGCGTTGCGGCCGGAGATGCCGCCTGCATAGCCCGTCGCCATCGACACGCTCAGCATGTGCGTGACCGGATTGTTCGATCCCAGCAGCGTGACGAACGCCATCAGGCCCAGCAGCCCGGAATAGCCCCACGCCCCCAGTTCGTAGATCAATTCCCAGTTCCGGGAAGCTACGGCGGTGCCGCGCTTGAGCTGGCGATGGAAGAAGACCGCCGAAATGACGCGGAGTGTCGCGACGACGCACAGCGCCGTGACCACCAACTGTATCGGTCCCGGCCCGGACATGCTGCTGATGACGATGCCCACCGCCACGCCGGTGACGGCGCCGATCGTCAGCGATGTGGGGGAGGCGTAAAGGGATTCGACCAGACTGCGCCGCACGTCCGCATCATGCGACGGGCGCAATGTTCTCCATTTTTCCAGCAATGTATTTAGCAGGCGCAAATGGCGGGTCTCCGGATTCCCGATCCGGTCAATCGCATTTTTCGTTTATCATCCGGTTAACGCTGTTGCCCGCACTCAGGGCTGATGCAGATCCTTCATCCGTGACCAGAGCGTCTGCGGCGAAGGCGCGTTGTCAGCGATGACCTCCGCCGGATCGACCGCGTCGGGGAAACGGACGCCGCATACGCCGTTCTGGACCCATGTTACGCGCGCCTCGACCGAGAAGTTGCGCGCTTCCAGCCTGATCCAGTCGCCGACCGCCAGCCCGCTGTCATCGTCCAGCATCGCCCCGCCAGCGGAAATGTCTCCCACCATGACCCGCCGGCGCAGCCCCTTTTGCACGAGATCGGCAACGAACTCCGTCGCAAAGCGCGGATGTCTCCGCCGGTCCGGGATACCCGATCCATCGCCCGATCCACCGCCAGCCATCGTCACTTCATCTCCTGCCATGGCGCGGGCGACGCGCCCACATTCCTCCCGCCGCGAGCGCCCACCAGCAGATGAACGGCTGCGCGAACAGGCGGGGATAGTGATAGATCCACCCTAGGCCCGTTCCGGTCGAAAGATCCTGTACCGCGTGGTTGATGTTCAACGGGTAAACGCAAACCGCATAGAAAGCGAGCATGATCCCGGCCAGCAGCCGGGTGCGCGGCACGAAGAGGCCGATGGCGCCCGCGATTTCCGCGACCCCCGTCAGCGCGATGAGCAGTCCCGGCATCGGCAGCATCGCGGGCATGCGGGCTGCGAAGATGTCGGGCCGGGCCAGATGGAGGCATCCCGCGATCAGGAAAATGGGGGCGATTGTCGCTCTGGCGACGTTCGCGCGGCGGAGACGCTTCTGGCTGCGGAGGCTGTCCATGCCCCCTTATCCGCCGACGCCGGGCCGTAGGGAAGAGGATTTGACCGCATAAGAAAAGGCCGGCGCATCGCTGCGCCGGCCCCTTCCCGTTTCTGACGATGAACGGCGGACTTAGAAGTCCATGCCGCCCATGCCGCCCATACCGCCGGGCATCGCGGGAGCGGAAGACTTGTCTTCCGGCAGCTCGGCGATGGTGGCTTCGGTGGTGATGAGCAGACCGGCGACCGACGCGGCGTTCTGGAGCGCGGTGCGCACGACCTTGGTCGGGTCGATGACGCCGGCGGCGACCAGATTTTCGTAGGTGTCGGTCGACGCGTTGAAGCCGAACGAGGTGTCGTTCTGGTCGAGCAGCTTGCCCGAAACGACCGCGCCGTCATGACCGGCGTTGGCCGCGATCTGACGCACCAGCGACGTCAGCGACTTGCGGACGATGTCGATGCCGCGGGTCTGGTCGTCGTTGACGCCGGTGACGCCTTCGAGAACCTTGGTCGCGTAGAGCAGCGCGGTGCCGCCACCGGGAACGATGCCTTCTTCGACAGCCGCGCGGGTCGCGTGCAGCGCGTCGTCGACGCGATCCTTGCGCTCCTTGACTTCCACTTCCGTCGCGCCGCCGACCTTGATGACGGCCACGCCGCCAGCCAGCTTGGCGAGACGCTCCTGGAGCTTTTCGCGGTCATAGTCCGAGGTGGTGTTCTCGATCTGCGAACGGATCTGCTCGGTGCGGCCCTTGATCGAGTCGGCGTCGCCAGCACCATCGACGATGGTGGTGTTGTCCTTGTCGATGGTGACGCGCTTGGCGGTGCCGAGCATGCCGAGGGTGACGCTTTCCAGCTTGATGCCGAGGTCTTCGCTGATGACTTCGCCCTTGGTCAGGACGGCGATGTCTTCCAGCATGGCCTTGCGGCGGTCGCCGAAGCCCGGTGCCTTGACCGCAGCGACCTTCAGGCCACCGCGCAGCTTGTTGACGACGAGGGTCGCGAGCGCTTCGCCTTCGATGTCTTCCGCGATGATGAGCAGCGGACGGCCCGACTGCACGACCGCTTCGAGGATCGGCAGGATCGACTGGAGGTTGCTGAGCTTCTTCTCATGGATCAGAATGTAGGGGTCAGCGAGTTCGACCGACATCTTTTCCGGATTGGTGATGAAGTAGGGCGACAGGTAGCCGCGGTCGAACTGCATGCCTTCGACGACGTCCAGTTCGAAGTCGAGACCCTTGGCCTCTTCGACGGTGATGACGCCTTCCTTGCCGACCTTTTCCATGGCTTCGGCGATCTTTTCGCCGACTTCACGGTCGCCGTTGGCGGAGATGATGCCGACCTGCGCCACTTCGGCCGAACCCGAAACCGGCTTCGAGCGCGACTTGATGTCTTCCACGACCTTGCCGACCGCGAGGTCGATGCCGCGCTTCAGGTCCATCGGGTTCATGCCCGCGGCTACCGACTTCATGCCTTCGCGCACGATCGCCTGAGCCAGAACGGTCGCGGTGGTGGTGCCGTCACCGGCGATGTCGTTGGTCTTCGAAGCGACTTCGCGGACCATCTGGGCGCCCATATTCTCGAACTTGTCCTTCAGTTCGATTTCCTTGGCGACGGAAACGCCGTCCTTGGTGATGCGGGGCGCGCCGAAGCTCTTGTCGATGACGACGTTGCGGCCCTTCGGACCCAGAGTCACCTTGACCGCGTCCGCCAGGATGTCGACGCCACGCAGAATGCGTTCACGCGCTTCACGCGAAAACTTTACGTCCTTCGCTGCCATGATCTTTACCTCTCTTGAGAATTGCGAAACTTGCGAAGTTCACACCGTTGCAGGCGATGAAAATCCGCGAAAAACAGGAAATGACGTCCGGTTCGCAGCTTTACGCCACGATGCCGGGGCCGTCGCCATCAGGCGACAACGCCAAGGATGTCCGATTCCTTCATGATGAGCAGGTCTTCACCGTCGACCTTCACTTCGGTGCCGGACCACTTGCCGAACAGCACGCGGTCGCCAGCCTTCACGTCGAGCGGCGTCACCTTGCCGTCTTCGGCCTTGCTGCCGGTGCCGACGGCGACGATCTCGCCTTCCTGCGGCTTTTCCTTCGCGGTATCGGGGATGATGATGCCGCCTGCGGTCTTCTCTTCCGCTTCTACGCGGCGGACGAGAACACGGTCGTGCAACGGACGAAATGCCATGTTGGTGTGCCTTTCCCTAGCTGTTTTCAGGAAGCGGCGGACGAGCGGATCATCCCGCGCCGGCCTGTCCTCTTCCCGATGAACTTTCCCTTGTTAGCACTCATCCACAGAGAGTGCCAGCGCCGCGAATATGGCGCGCGAGACGCGAGCGTCAAGATGGTTCCAACGATTTTTTAGCGGCGGAGACGACCGGCGCGAGGCCGATGCGGCAAAGCGGACGGGAAGCCGGTTCGGCACCTTGTCCGCTCACACGGGGCTTCCTACCTGCGCTGCATCATTCCCCTGCCGAAAGGACCGGTCCTTGAGCGACACCCCCTATATCCCGCCCGCCGTCTGGACCTGGGACAAGGCGAGCGGCGGAACATTCGCCAATATCAACCGCCCCATCGCCGGCGCGACGCATGACAAGGCGCTTCCGGTGGGCCAGCATCCGCTCCAGCTTTATTCGCTGGCGACGCCCAATGGGCAGAAGGTCACGATCCTGCTGGAAGAACTGCTGGCGGCGGGCGTGACCGGGGCCGAGTATGACGCGTGGCTGATCCGCATCGGCGACGGCGACCAGTTTTCGAGCGGCTTCGTCAACATCAACCCCAACAGCAAGATCCCGGCTCTGGTCGATCACAGCGTCTCCCCGCCCCGCCGCGTGTTCGAGTCGGGGTCGATCCTCGTCTATCTCGCCGAAAAGTTCGGGAAGTTCCTGCCCGCAGACGGTGGCAAGCGGACCGAGACGCTGAACTGGCTGTTCTGGCAGATGGGCGCAGCGCCGATCCTGGGCGGCGGCTTCGGCCACTTCTTCGCCTATGCGCCGGAGAAATACGAATATCCGATCAACCGCTACGCCATGGAAGTGAAGCGGCAACTGGACGTGCTCGACCGGCATCTGGCGGACCATGAATATATGGCGGGCGACGAATATACGATTGCCGACATGGCGATCTGGCCCTGGTATGGCGGCGTGGCGCTGGGCCGCACCTATGAAGGGGCACATGTCTTCCTGGATGCGCCGGGCTACAAGCATCTGACGCGCTGGGCGCAGCAGATCGACGCGCGCCCGGCGGTCAGGCGCGGGCGGATCGTCAACAAGGCGAACGGCCCGCTGGAGGAGCAACTGCACGAGCGGCACGACGCCAGCGACTTCGACACGAAGACGCAGGACAAATTGCAGGAGGTGTAACAGCCTACCGCAGAAGCCCCTACCCCGCTTCCCTGACGATCTCCGCCCAGGCGGCTTCGTCGATCACCTCGATGCCGAGCGCGGCCGCCTGCTTGAGCTTGCTGCCCGCGCCCGGCCCCGCGACGACGAGGTCGGTCTTTGCGCTTACGGAACCGGCGGCCTTCGCGCCGAGGCGTTCGGCCTGCGCCTTCGCCTCGTCGCGGCTCATGGTTTCGAGCTTGCCGGTGAACACGACGGTCTTTCCGGTGACGGCGCTGGCGGTGGTTTCCACGACATAAGGCGGCGGAGCAACTTCGGACAGCAGGTCGTCCCATGCCTCGACGTTGTGGGGTTCATGGAAGAAGTCGGCAAGCGCATGGCCGACCGCCGCGCCGACATTTTCGACGCCGATATGGTCGGCGATGGCCTTGTCTCGCTTCGCCTGACTGTCGAAGGGCTGGTCGCGCAGGGCGATGATCTCCTGCGCCAGCGCGCGGATGGCCGGAAGCGTGGCGTAGCGCCTGAGCAGGTCGCGCGCCGTCACCGCACCTGTGTGCCGGATGCCAAGCCCGAACAGCAGGCGCGCCGCGTCGGGCTGGCGCTTGGCTTCGATGGCGGCGAGGAGATTGTCGACCGACTTCTCCTTCCACCCTTCGCGGCCAAGCAGGTCGGCGCGGTGCGCTTTCAGGCGGAAGATGTCGGCGGGTTCGGCGATCCAGCCGAGGTCGAGAAACTCCTGGATCGTCTTTTCGCCCAGCCCCTCGATATCGAGCGCGGCACGGCTGACGAAGTGGCGCAGCCGCTCGAAGCGCTGGGCCGGGCAGATGAGGCCGCCGGTGCAGCGCACATCCACCTCGCCCTCCTCGCGCACCGCTTCGCTATGGCAGACGGGGCAGTGGTCGGGGAAGAGAAAGGGGTCGCGCGGTTCCTCGCGCGTCAGATTGTCCACCACCTGCGGGATGACGTCGCCCGCGCGCTGGACGACGATGCGGTCGCCGGGGCGGACGCCCAGCCGCTCAATCTCGTCGGCATTGTGGAGCGTGACGTTGGAGACAACCACGCCGCCCACGGTGACGGGGGTGAGCCGCCCCACCGGCGTCAGCTTGCCGGTGCGGCCGACCTGTATGTCGATGGCCTCCAGCGTCGTCTGCGCGCGTTCGGCGGGGAATTTGTGCGCGATGGCCCAGCGCGGCGCCTTGGCGACGAAGCCGAGCCGCTGCTGCCAGTCGAGCCGGTCCACCTTGTAAACCACCCCGTCGATGTCGAACGGCAGATCGGCGCGCGCCGCTTCGATCGCGCGATAATGGGCGATGAGAGCGTCGAGGCTGTCGACCCGAACCAGCCTGTCGGAGACGGGCAAGCCCCATGCGGCGATGGCCTGCATCACGCCGAACTGTGTGTCGGCGGGCACGTCGCTGTGCGCGCCCCAGCCATGGGCGAGGAAGCGCAGCGGGCGGCTGGCGGTGACGGCGGCGTCCTTCTGACGCAGCGATCCGGCGGCGGCGTTGCGCGGATTGGCGAACTGGCGGGCCTTTTCCGGGTCGTCGGCTTCGGCGAGCAGGCGCGCGTTGAGGGCCACAAAGTCCGCCTTCGCCATATAGACCTCGCCCCGAATCTCGAACAGGTCGGGGACGTTCGGCCCGCTGAGCGTCTGCGGAATGTCTGAAATGGTGCGGACGTTCGCGGTCACATCCTCGCCCGTGGTCCCGTCGCCGCGCGTGGCGGCCAGCACCAGTTCACCCTTCTCGTAGCGGAGCGAACAGGACAGGCCGTCGATCTTCGGTTCCGCCGTCAGCGCGACCGGCTCCGCTTCGGGCAGCGCGAGGAAGCGGCGGACGCGGGCGATGAACTCGGCGATGTCCTCGTCCGAAAAGCCGTTGTCGAGGCTCATCATGCGGACGGCATGGGGCACTTTCTTGAGCGTCGATGTCGCGGTGGCGCCCACCTGCGCATTGGGCGAATCGGCGCGGATGAGGTGCGGGAAGGCGGCCTCCAGCGCGTTGTTCTCGCGGATCAGCGCGTCATAGTCCGCGTCGCTGATCTCCGGCGCGTCCTGATCGTGATAGAGCCGATTGTGCTTTGCCACCTCCTTCGCGAGGCGCATCAGGCGGTTGGCGGCTTCGGCTTCGGTGAGGGCGGCGGGATCGGTCATGGGAATGCTTTAGCCGCAGTCCCCTGCTTCCGGCTAGACCCGCTCCAGCAGCCGTTCCGCCTGCGCCCTCGCCTCCGCCGTGATTTCCGCGCCCGACAGCATTCGGGCGATTTCCTCGCGGCGTTGCGCATCGTCGAGCGCGTGGACGCCGGTGCGGGTGACGGTGCCGTCCGACGATTTGGCGATCAGCATGTGACCCGCGCCGCGCGCCGCGACCTGTGGGCTGTGGGTGACGACGAGGATCTGATTGCTCTGCGCCAGCCGGGACAGCCGTTCGCCGATGGCGTCGGCGACCGCGCCGCCCACACCCCGGTCGATCTCGTCGAAGATCAGCGTGTCCGCACCGCCCCGCTCCGCGAGCGCGACCTTGAGCGCAAGAATGAAGCGCGACAGTTCGCCGCCCGACGCGATCTTCGCCAGCGGAGCGAAGGGCGCGCCGGGGTTGGTCGAGATTTCGAACTCGATCCTGTCCATGCCCTGCGCGCTCCACTGGCCTTCTTCCAACGGCGCGACCACGGTGCGGAAGCGTGCGGAATCGAGCTTCAGGGGCGCGAGTTCGCCCGCGACCGCCGCGTCTAGCCGTCCGGCGGCCTGGCTGCGCGCGGCGGACAGCGCCTGCGCGGCGGCGCGATAGGCTTCCCCCTTGCGCGCGACATCCGCCTCCAGCGCGGCGAGATGTTCCTCGCCCCCTTCGATAGCGGCGAGTTTGGCCGCCATCCCGTCGCGCAGCGCGGCGAGATCGTCGGGCGCGACCTGATGCTTGCGGGCAAGGCCACGCAGGTCGAACAGCCGCGTTTCGATGGCGTCGAGCCGGGCGGGATCGAAGGACAGCGCTTCGGCGGCTTCGGCGAGCCGGTCCTCCGCCTCGCCCGCTTCCACCACCGCGCGGTCGAGCGCTTCGAGCACGGCGGTCAGCAGCGGCTCTTCGCTGGCGATGCGGTCGAGTCGGCGGGCGGCCTGCCGCAACTGGGCGAGGCCGCCGTCCGATCCGGTCAGGCAATCGCTGACCGCCGCCAGATCGTCCGACAGGCGCGCGCCTTTCTGCATCGTCGCGCGTTCGGTGGCGAGGCTTTCCTCTTCGCCCGGTTCGGGCGCGAATTTGCCCAGTTCCTCGACCGCATGGGTCAGATAATCCCGGTCGCGCGCGGCGTTTTCCACGGTCGCGCGGGCTTGCGACAGAGCGGCGGAGGCGGCCTTCCATGCCGCATGGGCGGCAGCAACCGCGCCGGTGTCGCATCGTCCGTAGGCGTCGAGCAAGGCCCGGTGCCCGCGCGGATTGAGCAGGCCGCGATCGTCATGCTGGCCGTGAATTTCCACCAGCGCCCCGCCCAGATCGCGCAGCAGCGCGGCGGAGCAGGGCTGGTCGTTCACGAAAGCGCGGCTGCCGCCATCGGCCTTCAACGTGCGGCGGATCAGCAGCGGCTCGCCCGGCTCCATGTCGATGCCGTTTTCGGCCAGCAGTTCCGCTGCCCGCGTGCCTCCGGCGGGCGGATCGAAGGCGGCGACGACGCTCGCCTGCGCTTCCCCCGCGCGCACCAGCCCGCTGTCCGCCCGCGCGCCCAGCGCCAGTCCCAGCGAATCGAGCAGAATGGATTTGCCCGCACCCGTCTCGCCCGTCAGCACCGAAAGGCCCGCGCCGAACTCCAGGTCCAGCGCATCGATCAGCACGACATTGCGGATGGCGAGGCTGGTCAGCATGACGCGTTTCTACCTGTCACCGCACAAAAGGGGAACACGCAATCGGCGGTCACGCCTTGCCGGGATGTTCCCTCATCAGCTTGAAGCTGCGCTCATACCATTTGGAGCCGGGATAGTTGCGGCCCAGCACGGCGGCGGCCTTCTGCGCTTCGGCGGGAATGCCCAGCGACAGATAGGATTCGACCAGCCGCTCCAGTGCTTCGGGCGTGTGGGTCGTCGTCTGATATTTGTCGATCACGGTGCGGAAGCGCAGCGTCGCGGCGAGCCACTGGCCGCGACGCTGGTAAAAGCGGCCGACTTCCATCTCCTTGCCCGCAAGGTGATCGTTGACCAGATCGACCTTCAGCCGCGCGTCGGCGGCGTAGCGCGTGTCGGGATAGCGGCGGATCAGTTCGCCCAGCGCATCCATCGCCTGCTGCGTGATCTTCTGGTCGCGGGTCACGTCGGCGATCTGCTCATAATAGCAGAGCGCGATCAGATAATAGGCGTAGGGCGCGTCCTTGTTGCCGGTGTGGATCGACAGGAAACGCTGAGCCGCCGAAATGGATTCGGGATAGTCCTTGTTCATATAATAGCTGAACGCCGACATGAGCTGCGCCCGGCGCGCCCAGGGCGAATAGGGATGCTGCCGCTCCACTTCGTCGAACAGCGCGGCGGCGAGCTTGAACTGGCCGCGATCCAGCCGGTCCTTGCCGCTGTTGTAGAGCGTCGACACGTCGCGGGCGACATATTGGGTGTCGGCCTTGTTCTTCGACGTGGCGCAACCGGCCAGCAGGGCAGAGAGCAGGACGGGGGCGGCAAGCGCGCCCATGCGCGTCAGGGATTTGGTCAGCATGGGCCGGGTCATAGCCGAGCCGGCCGCCCGCGCCAAGCGGCAGAATGCGGCGTGCGTCAGCCCGCCAGCCCTTCCGCCTTTTCCGCCAGTTCCAGCCAGCGTTCTTCGGCGGCGTCCTTTTCCCCGCGCGCCTTTTCGATGGCGGCGGTGAGCGCGGCGAAGCGTTTCGGGTCGCGGGTATAGAGCGCCGGGTCGGCGAGCGCGTCCTCGTCGCGCGCGATGGCCGCTTCCAGTTCCTCGACGCGCTTTGGCAGCAGGTCGAGGTCGCGCTGGTCCTTGTAGCTGAGCTTGGCGGACGCGGGCTTGGGCGGCGGCGGAGGCGCGGCGTCTTTCTTTTCCGCTCTGGGCGCGCGGCGCGGGTCGCGCTTGGCGATCCAGTCGGCATAGCCGCCGACGATCACGTCCACCGTGCCGCTGCCGTCGAGGCCCAGCGTCACCGTGACCGTGCGGTCGAGGAAATCGCGGTCGTGGCTGACGATCAGGACCGTGCCGTCATAGTCGGCGATGACTTCCTGGAGCAGGTCGAGCGTTTCGAGGTCGAGATCATTGGTCGGCTCGTCCAGCACCAGCAGGTTGGATTCGCGCGCGAACTCCCGCGCGAACAGCAGGCGGGAACGCTCACCGCCCGACAGCGTGCCGACCTTCGCTTCGGCCAGCGAGGGATCGAACAGGAAGTCCTTGAGATAGCCGTGGACATGCTTGCGCACCCCGCGCACGTCGATCCAGTCGCCCCCCTCGGCCAGCACGTCGCGGACGGTCTTGTCGCCCTGCATCAGGCTGCGCTGCTGGTCGATGAAGATCATGTCCAGCGTCTTCGCCAGCGTCACTTCGCCGCTGTCGGGCGCGAGTTCGCCGGTCAGCAGTTTCAGCAGCGTCGACTTTCCCGCGCCGTTGCCGCCGACGATGCCGATGCGGTCGCCGCGCTGCACGCGCAGGGAGAAGTCCTTGATGATCGTTCGGTCGCCGAAATTTTTGCTGACATGCTCGGCCTTGATGACGCTCTTGGTCTTGCTGTCGTCGCTGCTGACGGCGAGCTTGGCGGTGCCTTGCGGCCCCTGCATCGCGGCCCGCTGGGCGCGCATTTCCCAGAGCTTGGCGAGGCGGCCCTGATTGCGCTTGCGCCGGGCGGTGACGCCCCGCTCCAGCCAGTGCGCCTCGATCTTGAGCTTCGCGTCGAGCTTTTCGGCGGCGCGGGCTTCTTCGGCATAGACCGCTTCCATCCACTGTTCGAAACCGCCGAAGCCGATTTCGTTGCGGCGCATCGAACCGCGGTCTAGCCAGAGCGTCTGGCGCGTCAGCCGCGTCAGGAAAGCGCGGTCGTGGCTGATGACGATGAACGCGCCATTATAGCGCGCCAGCCAGTTTTCCAGCCAGTCGATCGCGGCGATGTCGAGATGGTTGGTCGGCTCGTCGAGCAGCAGCAGATCCGGTTCGCTGGCGAGCGCGCGGGCGATGGCGGCGCGGCGGCGCTCACCCCCGCTCGCCGTCCTCGCTTCGCGCGACAGGTCGATGCCGAGCTGGTCGGCGATGGCTTCCACCTCATGCGCGGGCGGCGCGAACTCGCCCGCCAGCGCGAAATCGTGGAGCGTGGCGAAGGGCGTCACGTCCGGGTCCTGTTCCAGCATGATGACCCGCGCGCCCGGCTGCACCGAGCGCGTGCCCTCGTCCGGCTCGATCTGGCCGCCCAGCAGCTTGAGCAGCGTCGTCTTGCCCGCGCCGTTGCGCCCGATCAGCGCCAGCCGGTCACGCTGCCCGACATGGATGTCGATGTTGCGGAAAAGCCAGTGCGTGCCCTGCGAAAGGCCGAGATTTTCGAACGAGAGGATCGGAGCCGCCATGGCGGTGCAGCTAGGCGCTTGGGCAGGCGCGGGCAAGAGCGATGGAACCACAAAGCTGTCGCACGGCTTTCAACGCAGGACAGCGTCGGTTCATCGCAGCCGTTCCAAATGGACGCATCACCGTAGAGGAGACTACCCCCATGAAATCCGCTTTGGCCCTGCTGGCGCTGGGCGCCGCCGCGATCCCCGCCGCCGCGCTCGCGCAGACCAGCGTCACCATCGCCGAAACCGCGCCCGTCGTGACGCTGAACGTCACCGAAAGCGTCGAGGCCGCGCCCGATGTCGCGACCGTGGGCACCGGCGTCCAGACCCGCGCGCCCACCGCGCAGGCAGCCATGCAGCAGAATGCCGCGCAGACCGAAAAGCTGATCGCCGCGCTGGCCAGGGCGGGCATCGCCAGGAAGGACATCCAGACCAGCGGGATCAACCTCAGCGCGCAATATGATTACAGCAACAATAATGGCCAGTCGCCGACGCCGCGCTTCATCGGCTACGAAGCGTCGAACCAGTTGACTGTCAAGCTGCGCGACATCAAGCGGGTTGGCGCGTCGCTCGATGCGATGGTGGCGGCGGGCGCGACCAACCTCAACGGGCCGAGCTTTTCCATCGACGATCCCTCGCCCCTGCTGGTGCAGGCGCGCGGCGCGGCGCTGAAGAGCGCAAAGGCGCAGGCGGACTTCTATGCGCAGGCGGCGGGATACCGCTCGGCCCGGCTGGTATCGATCAGCGAAAGCAACAGCGGCGGCCAGCCGCCCATGCCGATGATGGTCCGCAGCTTCAAGGCGGACGCCGCGCCCGTCACCCCGGTCGAGCCGGGACAGGTCAGCGCATCGGTGACGCTGACCGTGCAATACGCGCTGGAGAAGTGAGAATGCGCGGGCGGCGATCCACAGGGACAGGCCGCCCGCCCGTTCATCCTGCGGCCATTCACCACCTGTTCAATGCCGTGCAGCTATGCCATTGCCATGATTATGAAGTGGAAAAGTCTGGCTGCGGCGGTCGGAACGGCGACCGCACTGGTGCTCACCATGCCGATGGCGGAGGCGGGCAACAGGCGCGACGAACAGGATGCCGCCCGCCGCGCGATGCTGGACGGGCAGGTCATGCCCTTTTCCCTCATCAAGCGCCGCGTCGACGCGGCGGTGGGCGGCGCGACCTATGTCGGCAGCGAATTCGACCCCTCCTCCAACCGATACCGCCTGAAATATGTGAAGGACGGAAAGGTGATGTGGGTTGATGCCGATGGCCGAACCGGCGATATTATCGGCATGGCGCGCTGATCGGCGCGTCTCCGTAACGATCCACATAACAGAAACGGAACCCGCCCCATGCGCCTGCTGATCGTCGAGGATGAACCGAATCTGGGCCAGCAGCTCAGGACCACGCTGGAAGGCGCGGGCTATGCCGTCGATCTCGCCACCGATGGCGAGGACGGACATTTCCTGGGATCGACCGAAAGCTACGACGCGGTCGTGCTGGACCTTGGCCTGCCGACCATCGACGGCCTGACCGTGCTCGACAAATGGCGCAAGGAAGGGCGCGGCTTTCCCGTGCTGGTGCTGACCGCGCGCGATAGCTGGTCGGACAAGGTCGCGGGTCTGGACGCGGGCGCGGACGATTATCTCGCCAAGCCGTTCCAGAGCGAGGAACTGATCGCCCGCCTCCGCGCGCTGATCCGCCGCGCGTCGGGCAATGCGTCGAGCGAGCTGACGGCGGGCGACGTGCGGCTCGACACCCGGTCGGGCAAGGTGACGCTGAAGGGCGATCCGGTGAAGCTCACCGCGCAGGAATATAAGCTCCTCTCCTACCTCCTCCACCACAAGGGCAAGGTGGTGAGCCGGACCGAACTGATCGAACATATCTACGATCAGGATTTCGACCGCGATTCCAATACGATCGAAGTGTTCGTGACGCGCATCCGCAAGAAGCTGGGCGCCGATGTCATCACCACGATCCGCGGCCTTGGCTACAGCCTGGACGAGCCGGGGCGGTAATCGCATTCCTTTTTCCTGCCGTTCGCCCTGAGCGAAGTCGAAGGGCGTGGCTGAGCGCAGGCGAAGCCGCTTCGCTCCGCTCAGCACAGGGCTTCGACTTCGCTCAGCCCGAACGGAGTCGGGGCCTTTCGTGACCGAAGCAGCATCCCCTCCCCCCGTCCGCTCGACCGGCTCGATCAGCCGGAGGATGATCGGCATCGCGGCGCTGTGGATCAGCGTGCTGCTGATCGGCGGGGGCGTGGCGCTCGACCGGGTGCTGAGCGCGGCCATCACCCGCAATTTCGACGACGGCATGAACTATGTGCTGACCGCGATGATCGCAGCGTCGGAAATCGGGCCGGACGGCGAGGTGCTGTTCAACCGGGAACTCGCCGACCAGCGTTTCCTCGAACCCAATAGCGGCCTTTATTACCAGATCAGCGCGCCGGGGCATGAGGACTGGCGCTCGCGCTCGCTCTGGGACCGGGCACTCAAGGCGCCCGCCGATCATCGCGACCGGCAACTCCATGTCTATGACAGCCGTCAGTTTCCGGGAGAAGACCTGCGCATCATGGAGCGCACGGTGATCCTGCCGGGATCGAACACGCGCTGGCTGTTCATGGTGGCGCAGGCGCGCGAGGGGCTGGACGCGCAGATCAGAACGCTGCGGTCGACCCTGTTCAAGAGCTTCGCGCTGCTCGCCATCGGGCTGTTCGTGCTGGCGAGTCTCCAGACCTTTTATGGCCTGCGCCCGCTGCGCAAGGTGCGGCTCGCCATCGCGCGGATGCGGCGGGGCGAAGCGAGCCGCGTCACCGAACCGATGCCCGCCGAAGTGTTGCCGATGGTGGAGGAACTGAACGCCCTCCTCTCCCATAACGAGCGGCAGGCGGAGGAAGCGCGCACCCATGCGGGTAACCTCGCCCATGCGCTCAAGACGCCGCTGACCGTCATCATGAACGCGGCGACGGCGCAGGCGCCCGATCTTGGCGAGGCAGTGATCCGCGAAGCGACGACGATGCGGCGACAGGTCGACCATCATCTCGCCCGCGCCCGCGCGGTCGGGCGGCGCGGGGCGGCGCAGAGCCGGGCGGAAGTGTGGGAAAGCCTGACCGCCGTCGAGCGCGCGGTGCAGCGCCTCTATCCCGACGCGCGGATCGACATGGACGGCGACAAGGCCGCCGCCGTCCGGGTCGAGCGGCAGGATCTCGACGAAATGCTCGGCAACCTGATCGAAAACGCCGCGAAATATGGCGGCGGCAGCGTCTTTGCAACCGTGGGCCGGGCGGCGGGCATTGTCGAGATACTGGTCGAGGATGACGGCATGGGCATCCCGGAGGCCGAACGGGTCCGCATCTTCGACCGGGGTGTCCGGCTCGATTCGGGGAAGCCGGGAACCGGTCTCGGCCTTGCCATCGTGCGCGATGTCGCGGAGATCTACGGCGGCACGGTCACGCTGGAAGAGAGCGAGGATCTGGGCGGGCTGCTGGTGCGCCTGCGGCTGCCGACCGCCTGACCGTTCAGTAATTCCACTGCAACTGGGTGCGCAGCACGTCGCCCTTCGCGCGGCCCGCACGCCGCTCGTCCGCCTCGGCGCGCTTCATCCGCGCGTAGGCGATGGTCAGTTCCAGCGCCCTGATCGGCTGCCATTCGACGCCCAGTTCGACCTCGTCGGTTTCGAGGCGCGGCGCGTTGGTCGCCGCTTTCCAGCCGCCGCGATAGGTCTGCCAGCGGGCATAGGGATTGATCGCGCCGAGCGTCTCGTCGGTCAGGCGCAGACTCGTCTGCACATAGCCGCCCTTCAGCTTCTTCGCCGCAATCGACCGGCTCAGCGGATCATATTCCGGCCCCTTGCCCCAGTTCCATTCGGCCTGAATGCCGAAGGGTTGCGGATAGAGGATGGCGTGGATGCCGACGCGTTCGTCCTTGTAGGCGGCGGGGCTGATGACGCCGCTGCGCAGTTCGGGCTGCACCCGGTTATGCATGGCCGATCCGCCGATCTCGATCACCTGCCCGGCGAAAGACCCACCCAGACCGTCGAGCGCGAAGGGCCAGGTGGCGAAAGCGACTTTCATCAGCCCGTCATTCTGCTCGGTCCGGTTCGTCCCCTGCCCGTTGAACGCGCCAAGGCCGAACGCGCCGTAATTGCCGAACAGCTTCTGCCCGCCCTTCGCCAGCCGGTCCCAGATGCGCTGGACCGAAGGCGGCGTGTAATAGGCGACGACGCCCAGATCGCGCTCGCTCGGCACCGCGCTGTTGATGGCGTCGCTCCGGTCGAGCGGAATGCGGTTGGAGGAGGACTGCATATTCTCCCAGCCATAGGGCACTTTCGACTGGCCCACCCGCAAACGTAGCGTGCGCCCTTTGTCGGCGAAGATGTCGGCATAGACGTCGCGCAGTTGCAGGAAATTCTCGCGCCGTTCGGTCCCCGCCTGATTGTTCACCGCCGATGCGAAATCGGACTGGAGATAGAGCGAGATGCGGTCCGACAGGTCGCCCTGCACCGCCAGCCGGACACGGCGCAGCGAGAAATTGCCCTTTTCGTTGAGCGAAGCGTCATGCACCGACCGCAGCCGCGCTTCGCCTGCGGGCGCGGTCCTGTCGCCCGACAGGATGGCGTTGTAGCGCATCTGCGTATAGCCCCGGAGCGTAAGGCCGTGGGGCCGGGACCGGGGCTTGTCCGGCTCGGCTGCTGTCGGGGCCGGGACAGGCTGCGCGGCGGACGCCAGAGCGGCGGGCGGAACGGGGGGCGCTGACGGGGGAGCGGACTTCGTCGCCACCAGCGCGGCGGTGAGCGCCTGAACCTGCGCCTTGAGATCGTCGATCTGGCGTTGCAGATCGGCGTTGGTCTGCGCTTCGGCAGGCACGGGCGACATGGCCAGCATGCCGGCGAGCCATGGTGCGCTGCGTGTGGATGATCCGATCATGAAAGCCCCGTGATGTTTCGACGGCGCGATTATGTCAGTTCGGTGAAACACCGATGACATTTATGCTTCATTTATGTGACAGTGCGCAGGCGACTTGCCTTCCCCCGCCCCGCCTGCGAAGCCTCAGGGGTCATGCGGCGGCATCTCTATCTGGTGGGCGGGTTTGTGTCGCTGGGGCTGGGCGCACTGGGCGCGATATTGCCCCTGCTGCCGACCGTTCCCTTCATGATCCTCGCCGCCTTCTGCTTCGCCCGCTCCAGTCCGCGGATGGAAGCGAAGCTGCTCGACCATCCGCATCTGGGGCCGCATATCCGGCGCTGGCGGGAAAGTGGCGCGATCAGTCGCCGGGGCAAGAAGGCGGCGCTGGCGGCCTTTGCCTTCAGCATCGTGCTGGCGCTGCTCTTCTCACCCTGGCCGTGGTGGCTGGTGCCGGTGGCGGCGGCGCTGATCGGCGGGCGCTGGATCTGGACCCGGCCCGAAGCCTGACGTCAGTTGACCGACAGGATCAGGTTGCGCACCTGCGGATAGATCTGGTTTTCCCATTTGCTGCCGGAAAACACGCCATAATGGCCCACGCCCAGTTGCAGATGGTGCCGCTTCATATGGCTGCGCAGGCCCGTGCAGAGCGTGTGCGCCGCCGATGTCTGGCCCACGGCGCAGATGTCGTCGCGCTCTCCCTCGACCGTCAGCAGAGCGGTCTTGCGGATCGCGCCGGGATTGACCCTGCGCCCGCCCACCGTCAGTTCGCCCTTGGCGAGCAGGGTGCGCTGGAACACCATGTCGATGGTTTCGAGATAAAATTCCTTCGTCAGGTCGAGCACGGCGAAATATTCGGCGTAAAATTCCTTGATCCTGTCCGCCTGCTCCGTCTTGCCGTCGGCGAGGAGCTGATAGAGTTCGCGATGCTGCGCGCCGTGACGCCCCATGTTCATCTGGACGAAAGCGGTAAGCTGGAGGAAGCCGGGATAGACTTCGCGCCCCCCGCCGGCATAGCGCAGCGGCACGACCGAAATCAGATTATCCTCGAACCACTGGAGCGGCCGCTCGTTCGCCAGATCGGTGACGACGGTCGGCGCGGCGTTGGGGTCGATGGGGCCGCCCATCAGCGTCATGGATCGCGGCGTCGCGGGATCGCCATCCTCCGCCATCAAGGCCACCGCCGCCAGCGCGGGAACGCAGGGCTGGCATACCGATACGACATGCGCGCCCTCCCCGAGATGCCGGAGGAACTGCGTCACATAGCCGACATAATCGTCGAAGCCGAACCGCCCGGCGGAAAGCGGAACGTCCCGCGCATTCTTCCAGTCGGTGATGTAGACATCATGGTCGCGCAGCAGGGTTTCGACCGTGCTGCGCAACAGCGTCGCGAAATGGCCGGACATGGGCGCGACCACCAGCACGACCGGCTGGGGCGTTTCGACATCGTCCTTCACGAAATGCAGCAGGTTGCCGAACGGCAGGTCCAGCGCGATCTCTTCGCGCACGGCCACCTGCGCGTTGCCGCTCTGGACCGTGGTGATGGCATAGCCGGGGCGCTTGTGCGTCAGTTGCGCGCCCTGAAACACGTCCATCAGCGCGAACATGCGGCGGGGCATCGGCCAGTCGGCCATCGGCCCCATCCGTTCGCGCAGGTCGAGCGCCCACTGCGCGCCCAGCCGGGCGGGCGCCAGCATGTCGTTCCACGCCTGATAGCCGCTGTAGAGCATCCGCATCGCCTCAAACTTGCCTTATCGCTGCCTGTCCAACCGAATCGGTCCTACACCGAAACTCTATACAGGCAATTTCTGTTGCACTGCATCATAAGAAATGTGAGTATCGCTCCAGCGCGGGAGGATCGGAATGGCGGTCGCAGAACTCACCCTGTCATCCAGAAATTATTCGTCATGGTCGCTGCGCGGATGGCTGCTCTGCCGTCTCGCCGGTCTCGACGTGGTCGAACGGATGGTGGCGATGGACGACAAGGACAATCGCGCCGAACTGCTGCTGCTGTCGCCGTCCGTCCTCGTGCCGCGCCTCACCCACGAAGGGGCCAGCGTCTGGGACACGCTGGCGATCGCGGAATATCTGCACGAACTTTATCCCGACGCGGGCATGTATCCCGCCGACCGCATCGCGCGCGCGCATTGCCGGTCGGTGTCGGGCGAAATCCATTCGGGCTTCACCAATCTGCGGTCCGCCCTGCCAATGAACCTCAAGGTCCGGCATGCGCGCTTTCCAATCTTCCCCGGCGCGCGCCCGGACATAGAGCGGATCGAAACGATCTGGCAGGAATGCCTCGGCACCTATGGCGGACCGTGGCTGTTCGGAGCGAAGCCGACCGTCGCCGACGCGATGTTCGCGCCGGTGGCGCAGCGCTTCCTGTCCTACGCCGTGCCGGTGTCGACGGCGGCCGCCGCCTACTGCCAGACGATCAACAACTGGCCGCCGATGCGCGAGTGGATCGAGGCGGCACGCGCCGAACCCGACGAGATCATCGAGCTGGAAACCGAATTCTGACGCGGTCCTGGAGCATGATCCGAGCCAGCGGACGAGTCCGTCCGCTTCGAAAATGCTCTAGATCTGCGCCAGCCACTCGGCGATCATGGCGCGCCCCGCCGCCACCGCCGAAGACCCATGGTCCGCATGATCGCGGCGCAGCGCATGAGCGCACTGGCCCGCGCTGTCGAGATCGGCCCAGAAATGGGTCAGCCATTCCTCGAAGCGCGGATCTTCCCCCATTTCGGCGTGGAATTGCAGCGCCAGAAGATGCCGCCCGCGCCGGAACGCCTGATGCGCGTAGCGGTCGGTCGAGGCGAGCAGTTCGACATTGCCGGGCAGGTCGAACGTATCGCTATGCCAGTGGAGCACCGGCACATCGTCGAGATGGCGCAGGGGGGATTCCCGCCCGGTCGCATGGAGCGTCACCGGCTTGAACCCCAGTTCGGTCTGCCCGCCGGGATAGACCCGCGCGCCCAGCGCCGCCGCGATCATCTGGCTGCCAAGGCACACGCCCAGCGTCGGGCGGTCCGCCGTCAGCCGCGCGGCGAGCTTGTCGATCTGGGTGGGAATCCACGTGTGGACATCGGCTTCGTAAACCCCCATCGGCCCGCCCATCATGATGAGCAGATCGGGTTCGCAGAGATCGACGCCCGCGAAATCGGGACTGGCGACGTCGATCCGCTCGATCCGGTAGCCCGCGGCCTCGATCGGCTGGAGATACCCGGCCGCGCCTTCGCGGGGGACATGACGGACGATGAGGGCGGTCTTCATTGCTGGGCGCGACGATAGCCAAGGGCGCGCAGCGTCGCCAGCCTAGCGCTTCTTGCGGCGCGCCAAAATCAGCTATCGCACGGCGCCGCGCCGGTTCCGGGCGATGCGCCACAGCGCGGCAAGGCCGATGAAGCTCCAGACGATGTTCAGCACCATCGACGGAATGGCCCCATGCCACCAGGTGTTGAGCACGAAGAAGGCGGCGCCCAGCGCGTTCATGACCTGAAACGCGACCGACGCGCCCGACATGCGCCCGCTCGACACCCCCACATAAGCCCCGAGCACAAGCAGCGCCCCGGCCCAGCCCACGATCTCGACCAGCAGGTTCATCGTCGCCCCCACGAAAAAGGGCTTCTCCATCGGGAGAAGCCCTTTCTTGTCGCCAAAGCTCAGTCCGCGATCAAGCGGCCAGCTTGCGCAGCACGTACTGGAGGATGCCGCCGTTCAGGAAATATTCCAGCTCGTTGACGGTGTCGATCCGGCAGAGCGCCACGAAGCTGAAGGTCGATCCGTCCGCGCGGGTCACGTTGACGGTCACGTCCTGACGGGGCTTCAGGTCGGCGACGCCCTCGATGGTGAAGCTGTCGTCGCCCTTGAGGCCCAGCGTCTCGCGGGTTTCGCCATTCTTGAACTGGAGCGGCAGGACGCCCATGCCGACGAGATTCGAGCGGTGGATACGCTCGAAGCTCTCGACGATGACGGAGCGGACGCCGAGCAGGTTGGTGCCCTTGGCCGCCCAGTCGCGCGAGGAGCCGGTGCCATATTCCTTGCCGCCGATGACGACCAGCGGCGTGCCGTCCGCCTTGTGCGCCATCGCCGCGTCGTAGATCGGCATGATTTCGCCCTTATAGCTGGTCATGCCGCCTTCGATGCCGTCCAGCATCTGGTTCTTGATGCGGATATTGGCGAAGGTGCCGCGCATCATCACTTCATGATGGCCACGGCGCGCGCCATAGCTGTTGAAGTCGGCCTTGCTGACCTGATGCTCCTGCAGCCACTTGCCCGCCGGGCTGTCGACCTTGATGGAACCGGCGGGAGAAATATGGTCGGTGGTGATCGAGTCGCCGAAGATCGCGAGCGGCTTCGCGCCCACGATGTCGGTGACGGGCGCCGGGGTCATGCTCAGCCCCTCGAAATAGGGCGGGTTGGCGACATAGGTCGATCCGGCGCGCCATGTATAGGTGTCGGAACCCGTCACCTCGATCGCCTGCCAGTGGGCGTCGCCCTTGTAGACATTGGCGTAGCGCGCCTGGAACATGCCGCGGTCCATGCAGCCCGCCATGGTCGTGGCGACCTCGTCATTGGTGGGCCAGATGTCCTTGAGGTAGACGTCAACGCCGTCCTTGCTCTGGCCGATCGGGGTGGTGATGAAATCCTCGATCACCGTGCCCTTGAGCGCGTAGGCGACGACCAGCGGCGGCGAGGCGAGGAAGTTGGCGCGCACGTCCGGCGACACGCGGCCTTCGAAGTTGCGGTTGCCCGAGATCACGGCGGCGGCGACGAGGCCGTTGTCGTTGATCGCCTTGCTGATCGGTTCGGCAAGCGGACCCGAATTGCCGATGCAGGTGGTGCAGCCATAGCCGACGAGGTTGAAGCCGATGGCGTCGAGATGGCTCTGAAGCCCCGCCTTTTCGAGATAATCGGTGACAACCTGCGATCCGGGCGCGAGGCTGGTCTTTACCCAGGGCTTGGGCTTGAGGCCCAGTTCGTTCGCTTTCTTGGCGACGAGGCCGGCGGCGACGAGCACGCCGGGGTTCGACGTGTTGGTGCAGCTCGTGATCGCGGCGATGGTGACGTCGCCGTCGCCGATGTCGAAATCCTTGCCCTCGACCGGAACGCGCTGCTGCGCCTTCTTGTAGGTGTTCGCCATATCGGCGTTGAACACATCGTCGACTTCGGGCAGCGCGACGCGGTCCTGCGGGCGCTTGGGACCGGCGAGGCTGGGGACGACGGTCGACAGGTCGAGTTCCAGCGTGTCGGTGAAGACCGGCTCGACCGCCGGGTCGATCCAGAAGCCCTGCGCCTTGGCATAGGCTTCGACCAGCGCGATATTCTCTTCGGTGCGGCCGGTCAGGCGCATATAGTCGAGCGTCTTGTCGTCGATGCCGAAGAAGCCGCAGGTCGCGCCATATTCGGGCGCCATGTTGGCGAGCGTGGCGCGGTCGGCAAGGCTGAGGCTGGCGAGGCCGGGGCCGAAATATTCGACGAAACGGCCCACCACGCCGCGCGCGCGCAGCATCTGGGTGCAGGTGAGCACGAGGTCGGTGGCGGTGACGCCTTCTTTCAGCGTGCCGGTGAAGCGGAAACCGACGACTTCGGGGATCAGCATCGACACGGGCTGGCCGAGCATCGCCGCCTCCGCCTCGATCCCGCCGACGCCCCAGCCGAGGACGCCAAGGCCGTTGATCATCGTGGTGTGGCTGTCGGTGCCGACGCAGGTGTCGGGATAGGCGACCAGCGCGCCGCTGGCATCCTCGCTCGACCAGACGGCCTGCGCGATATTCTCAAGGTTCACCTGATGGCAGATGCCGGTGCCGGGGGGGACTGCGTAGAAATTGGCGAGGCTCTTGCTGCCCCATTTGAGGAAGTCGTAGCGCTCTATATTGCGCTGATATTCGATCTCCACATTCTGCTCGAACGCCTTGGGCGTGCCGAATTCGTCGACCATGACCGAGTGGTCGATGACGAGGTGGACGGGCACCTGCGGGTTGATCTTGCTGGCGTCGGCGCCCAGCGCGTTCATCGCGTCGCGCATGGCGGCAAGATCGACGACGCAGGGGACGCCGGTAAAGTCCTGCAGCAGCACGCGGGCGGGGCGATACTGGATCTCGCGTTCCGACTTGCCCTTGTCATTCTGCCAGTCGACGATCGCCTGAATGTCGTCGGTGGTGACGGTGACGCCGTCCTCGAAACGGAGCAGATTTTCGAGCAGCACCTTCATCGAAAAAGGCAGGCGGGACACGTCGCCCAGCTTGGCGGCGGCTTTCTTCAGCGAATAATAGGCGATGTCCTTACCCGCGACATTCAGCGTGTCGCGCGTGCCAAGAGTGTCCTGTCCGATGGCGGTCATAAGATGTGCGTCTCCTCGCATGGCCCGGCCAGAGGATGACGCATTTCCACCAGAAGCTCGCCATTATGAGGCAAGGTGGCGGGAAAGCGCCTCAACCGCTGGTCGAAGCCGGTATGTCCCGATGCTGCGGTGCCATACAGATTGGGGGGGCCGAGTCAAATGGACAAAGTGGCGGATCGCCCGTCCGATCCGCCCGATCTTTTTCAGATAGCGCTATCATGGAGGATACGAAGGGCGCTTCCTGCGTTTTACGGGCGTAGCAAAGGATGACTGCGGATGACGCCCCTGATCCCCACCGTTTCCGCCGACAGCCGCATTCCGATGCTGACCTATCGTCCCGGACGCGCGATGCCCTGCCCGGCATGCGGGGAGCGGCAGTGGCTGGTCGGGCGGATCATGGCCGAATGCGCTTTCTGCGAAACGGCGCTGCCGATCGACAGCGGCTATCATGGCTGGAGCGTGGTGACGGCAGGACGCCGGGCGCGCTCACCCCTGCCCTTCTCGCCCGCCTGATTCAGCGCGCCTTTTCCGCAGCGATCCAGCCGTCGATCTGGCTTTCCAGCACCGTCAGCGGCACCGCGCCCTGTGACAGCACCGCGTCATGGAAGCGGCGGAGGTCGAATTTCGGACCGAGTTCGCTTTCCGCCTTCGCCCGCAGTTCCCGGATTTTGATCTCGCCCAGCTTGTAGCCCAGCGCCTGCCCCGGCCAACTGATGTAGCGATTCACTTCGGCGTCGATGTTGGCGTCGGACAGCGCGCTGTTCTCCCGCATGAAAGCGACCGCCTTCGCCTTGTCCCACCCCTTTGCGTGGATGCCGGTGTCGACGACGAGGCGGCAGGCGCGCCACATTTCATAGGACAGGCGACCCATCATCTTTTCGGGCGTGTCGTAAAGACCCATCTCCTCGCCCAGATATTCGGTGTAGAGCGCCCAGCCCTCCACATAGGCGGTGAAGCCCGCCAGATATTTGCGGAAGGGCGGCAGCGGCAGTTCCTGCTGGAGCGCGATCTGGTTGTGGTGTCCGGGGACGGCTTCATGCGCGGTGAGCGCGGGCAGTTCCCAGAAGGGCCGCTGGTCGAGCTTCGACGTGTTGACCCAGAAGGTGCCCGCAATCCCGCTTTCGGGCGATCCGGGGCCGTAATAGGCGGTGGTGGTGCCCTCGGCCTCGGCGGCGGGGATGGGTTTCAGCCCATAGGGCAGGCGCGGCAGCGTGCCGAAATAGCGGGGCAGCAGCCCGTCGATGATCTTCGCCTGCCGCGCCGCGACGCGCAGCAGCTCCTCGGGCGTCTTTGCATAATAGGACGGATCGGTGCGCAGATGCCGGATATAGGCGGCGCGGTCGGGATAGCCCGCCTTCGCCGCGATTTCGTCCATGCGCCTGCCGATCCGTTCGACTTCGGCAAGGCCGATGGCGTGGATCTGGTCGGGCGTCAGGTCGGTCGTGGTATGCGCCTTCACCTGCGCCGCATACCAGGCCGCGCCGCCGGGCAGCGTGGAGGCGCTGTCGCTCTTTCGGCAATGGGGCAGATAGTCCTTCACGAACAGATCGTGCCATTTGCGATATTCGGGCGTCAGCACGTCGCGGATCAGCGCCACCGCCCTCGCCTGCATCGCCGCCCAGTCAGCATCGCCGATGTCGCGGGGCTTCGTCCGCCTGAACGGCTCGTAGAAGCGCGTGTCCTGCGGCTTGCCATCGACGATGCCGCTGATGGTCGGCGCGTAGTTCTGAAGCACCGAGCAGGGCTGCACATAGCCGCCCCGGATCGCCTGCCGCGTGATGGCGAGCGCGTCGCCGTTCATCTTCGGATAGAGGGCAAGGCGCTTCAGGTAGCTCTCATAATCGGCACGATTGTAGAAGGGCAGCCCGTCGGCCATCGCCGAAAAGCCCTGATGCCAGCCATAATAGGTGGTGAACAGCATGAGCCGCCCCGCCGCGTGCCGGTCGCCCTCTACGTCGTCGCGCAGCATCCACAGCAGCACGTCGCGGTTGACCCGGTCCGCAGCGTCCAGCCCTTCTGCCGGGATCGCCTCCAGCCGGGCGGCGAAGCCCTGTTCCGCTTTCACCTGCGCGTCGCGGGCGGCGAGCGACATGTCGCCGATGCGGTCGTCATAGTCGCGCACCCCCCGCGCGGTCGCTTCGACCGGATGCTCCTTCAGATACCAGCGCCAGTGATCGTCGATGACGCCGGAAAGCCGGTCGTGGGCGGTTTGCGCCTGCGCGATGGCAGGCGACGCGAAAGCGAGGAGGAGAGGCAGGATCGTGCGCATCGGTCCATGGTGCGCCCGCCCCCATCGCTTTGGCAAGGGGGTCAGGCGGGCGCCACGCCGTCCGCTTCGACCACATCGTTCCCGGCATAATAGCCCGTCACGCGCACCCGCTTCTCCACATGGTCGACCGGAACGCGCAGCAGGACGAGGCGGAAGGTGCCGCCTGCATCGCGCTGAAGCAGGAAGCCCGCCGCGTCGCGCAGCAGCCTTCCGGTTTCATTGACACTCGTCCCTGCTTCCATAGGCGTCAGTCTATCGCGTCCTTGACGCTCTTGCCAGCGACGATGCCGAGCACGAGGAAGAGGACGAAAACGGCCAGCGCGATGAAGAACAGGATCTTGGCGATGCCGACGAACGCGCCCGCCGCGCCGCCAAAGCCCAGCAGCGCCAGAACAGCGGCGATGACGAGCGAGATGATCGCGAGTTTTATCATGGAAAAATCCTTTGGTTGGAGGCTCTCCTTCCCCAACCGACCGCGCCGCGCGATGTTCCGGCGCGGCTTATGTCAGACCCAGCCTTCGAGCACCTGATTGGGCGGGCGGTGCCCGTCGACCCATGTGCGAATATTGGCGATGACGCGCGCGCCGGTCGCATCGCGCCCCTCGAACGTGGCGGACCCCATATGCGGCAGCAGCGTCACGTTGGAAAGCGCGAGCAGCCGCGCGTCGACCGCCGGTTCATGGGCGTAGACGTCCAGCCCCGCCCCCGCGATCCGCCCTTCGGCAAGCGCGGCGATCAGCGCGCCTTCGTCGGTGATTTCCGCGCGCGAGGTGTTGATGAGATAGGCGTCGTGGCGCATCAGCGCGATCCGCCGCGCGTCGATCAGGGCGCGGCTGTCGGCGTTGAGCGGACAGTGGATCGACACGATGTCGCAGGCCGACAGCATCGCGTCGAGATCGCCATGCCATTCCGCCTCCAGTTCCTGCTCGACTTCGAAGGGCAGGCGGTGGCGGTTGTGATAGGCGATGGACAGGCCGAAGGCGCGGGCGCGGCGGGCGACGGCGCGGCCGATGCGTCCCATGCCGATGATGCCCAGCCGCTTGCCGCCGATCCGGTGGCCCAGCATGCCCGAGGGACTCCAGCCGTGCCATTCGCCCGCGCGCACCAGCTTTTCCCCTTCGGCAAGGCGGCGCGGCACCGACAGGATCAGCGCCATCGTCATGTCGGCGGTGTCTTCGGTGAGAACACCCGGCGTGTTGGTGACGATGATGCCCCGGCGGCGCGCGGCGGACAGGTCGACATGGTCGATGCCGCTGCCGAAGCTGGCGATGAGTTGCAGCCGTTCGCCCGCGCCGTCGATCAGCGCGGCGTCGATCTGGTCGGTGATGGTCGGGACCAGCACGTCGCAATCGGCCATCGCGTCGGCGATCTGATCGCGGGTCATCGCCCTGTCGGTCGCGTTGAAATGCGCGTCGAACAGTTCGGCCATGCGCGCTTCCACCTGCGGCGGCAGGCGGCGCGTGACGACGATCCGGGGCTTTGCGGGGCGCGGGCGGGTCTTGCGCGGGGTCTGGGCCATAGGAAGCGGCTATGCGCGGGCGGATCGCGGGTCAAGCGGATATGAGACAGTCCATCCCGATCCGCCGCGATTGAAACATTGTCGGGGGCTGCCTGCGCGCGCTATGGAGGGGGCATGACGCAACGACCACCCCGGCCTTCGATCAGGCGCCTCTGCGTCGCGGCGGCGATGCTGCCCGCGCTGGCGGGACTGTCCGGCGCCGACGCCTCGCCCGCGAAGAAGACGCCCTATTGGGCATCGCTGTCGCATGACGAGGCGCGGATGCGCGTGGGGCCGAGCCTCGATTACCCGTCCAACTGGGTCTATCGCCGCCGCGACCTGCCGGTGAAGGTGGTGCATGTTCTGGGCCTGTGGCGCAAGATCGAAGACCCGGACGGCACGCAAGGCTGGATGCATGTCCGCCTGCTCAGCGACACGCCGACCGCCATCGTCCGCGCGCAGACCGCGCCGATGCACGAAGCGGCCAAGGACGAGTCCCGCACGCTGTTCCGCGCGCAGAAGGGCGTGGTCGGGCGACTGGGCGACTGTTCGGGCGGCTGGTGCGCTTTCGACGTGAAGGGACAGCGCGGCTTTGTGAAGGCGGGCGACATCTGGGGCGCGACCGGGGAATAGGATCGCGCCCGCTTAACTTCGCATATTTCCCGCAAGTTTCGACATTTCATGTCCTATGTTGGACATTTTCCGAAAGGCACGGGCCAGCGGACGCAGTCTGATCCTTAGCCCGGCGGGCGGCGGATAGGACAGCCGCACCCGCCCTACGCCTTCTCCTCCGCACCGATGCTGTCGAGGTGCATCATCCGCGTGATCCACGGCGAAATGAGCAGCACGCCCACACCGACGATGGCCGAAAACCAGCCGATCTGCGTGTAGACGTCCAGCACCTGCGTGACATTGCCCGCCTCCCCACTGCCCGTCGCGCGAGCGATGAGACCGGCGATGAAATTGCCCGCCGCCATGGCGAGGAACCATGTGCCCATGACAAGGCCGACCATCGAAGACACCGATAGCCGCGTCATGGCGGACAGGCCCACCGGCGAGAAGCAGAGTTCCGCCATGGTGTGAAAAAGGTAGATGAGGAAGACGAAGATTACCGGCGTCAGCCCCTCCCCCGCCATGGCCGCGCCCGCCACCAGCACGAGGAAGCCCGCGCCGCACAGGATGAGGCCGACGCCGAACTTGGCCGTGGAGGACGGCTCCAGCCGACGCCTGTCGAGCAGCGTCCAGAGCAGCGCGAACAGTGGCGCGAGCAGGATGATGAAGATCGAATTGACCGACTGGAACAGTGAGGCCGGCACGTCCCAGCCAAGGATGACGCGGTCGACATTGCGGTCGGTGAAGATGTTGAGCGACGATCCCGTCTGTTCGAACAGCCCCCAGAAAAGCGGATTGAGCGCGATCAGGAACAGCGCGGCCAGCATCCGGTCGCGCTCCACCCTGCCCAGCGTCGCGAAGCTGCGCCACAGGATATAGGCCACGGTCGCGGCGGAGAAGATCAGCAGCGCATAGCCCAGCAGTTCGGCGTAACGGATCACGCCCCAGATCGCGACGACGCCCAGCGCCGCGCCGAGATAGATGGCCCATTCGCGGCTGACGCCCACCGGCGACCGTTCGCGCAGCGCGCCGGGAACGGGCGGCTCGCCCTTGCCCAGCAGCCATGGCCGCAGTCCCACGAAGCCGACGAGGCCGAGCAGCATCCCCACGCCCGCCGCGCCGAAGCCCCAGCTCCAGCCCAAAAGCTCGCCCAGCAGGCCGCACACGATCGGCCCCAGCATCCCGCCCATGTTGATCCCCATGTAGAAGATCGAATAGGCCGGGTCGCGGCGTGCGTCGTCGCGCGGATACAGCTCGCCCACCAGCACCGACACGTTCGCCTTCAGGAAGCCGGTGCCCACGATGATGCTGGCCAGCGCCAGATAGAAGCCGTTGAGGTAGAAGGGCTGCTGCCCGCCCGGTCCTTCGGTCAGGGCGATCAGGAAATGGCCGATGGCGATGAACACGCCGCCCGCCGTCACCGCCTTGCGCGGGCCGAGATAGCGGTCGGACAGATAGCCGCCGATCACCGGCGTGATGTATACCAGCGAGGTATAGGCGCCGTAGAGCAGATATGCCTTGTCCTCGCCGAAGAGGAAATGTTTGGTGAGGTAGAAGATCAGGATGGCGCGCATGCCGTAATAGGAAAAACGCTCCCACATTTCCGCGAAGAAGAGCAGATATAGCCCGCGCGGATGGCCGAGCCAGGTCCTGCCTGCCTCGCCCCCGCTGATGTCCGAAGATGCCATGCGGCGCCCCTTGATATGTGCCTTTGCAGCGTGCCCGACAGACCGCCTTATATGCGCCGCAACCTAGGCGGCTTTGGCGCGCGCTGTCAAAAGCGCTGCGCTGCGTCTTGCGCGGCGGACCGCGCGCCGCCATGTCTGGCGCGATGTTCAACGATCTTTCTTCCCCCCTCGCCCTGCTGCGCACGCGCCGGTCGGGCAAGCCGCGCGACCTGATCGCCCCCGGTCCCGACGAGGCGCAGTTGCGCCAGATGCTCGAAGTGGCGCTACGCACGCCCGATCACGGGAAGCTCTCGCCCTGGCGCTTCGTCATCGTGCCGCCGGAGAAGCGCGACGCGCTCGCCCGGCTGCTGGAGGACGCCTATCTCGCCGAAAAGCCCGACGCGGGGCGGCTGGAGCTGGAAGCGATGCGGCAGTTCGCGCATCAGGCGCCGACGCTGGTCGTGGCGCTTTCCGCGCCGGTCGCGGGCAGCAAGATCCCGGTGTGGGAGCAGGAACTGTCGGCGGGCGCGGCGATCATGAACCTGCTGCACGGGGCGCACGCGCTGGGCTTTGCCGGGGGCTGGCTGACGGGGTGGCCAAGCTATAACGAGACGGTGCGCGCGGCCTTCGGCGGCGATGGCGAGAAGATCGCCGGGTTCGTCTTCATCGGCACGCCGGGCAGACCGCAAGAGGAACGGCCCCGGCCAGATTATGTCTCCATCGTGTCCATCTGGGACAGATAATTACACAGACAAATAAGTTTATGTCAGCAATTTTCTTGACCCCTATGGCTGTATTATGGCACTGATGCACCATGGCCGACGACTCCAAACCCGTCTATCTCCGCCTGCGGGAGATCATCGCAGCATCCATTCTCGACGGCGAATTTGCCGACGGAGACCTGCTCCCCTCGGTCCGCGCCTTCGCGTCCGCGCAGGGGGCCAATCCGCTGACCGTCGCCAAGGCCTATCAGAGCTTTCAGGATGACGGCATCGTGATCGTCAAGCGCGGCGTCGGCATGTTCGTCGCGGACGGTGCGACGCGCAGGCTGCGGCAGGCGGAGCGGGAGCGTTTCCTCGAAACCGTCTGGCCGCCGGTCGCGGCACAGATGCGGCGGCTGGGCATCCGGATCGACGATCTCGCCAGCGTGTAGATCAGAAAAAAGGCTCCCGCATCGCAGGAGCCTTTTTCAGTTTCGGTAAGGCGAGCGCCGGATCACATGTGGATCGGCTTGCCCGTCACCGCCATCGCGGCTTCCTTGATCGCTTCGCTGTGCGTCGGGTGCGCATGGCAGGTGTAGGCGATGTCCTCGCTCGACGCGCCGAACTCCATCGCCTGCGCCGCCTGCGCGATCATCGTGCCCGCGACGGTGGCGATGATCCACACGCCCAGCACCTTGTCGGACTCCGCGTCGGCGATCACCTTCACGAAACCGTCCGGCTCGTGATTGGTCTTGGCGCGGCTGTTGGCCAGCATCGGGAATTTGCCGACCTTGATTTCGCCGCGCGCCTTCGCGGCTTCCTCGGTCAGGCCCACGCCCGCGATTTCGGGCTTGGTGTAGACCACGCTCGGGATCACGTCATGGTTCACGATGCCGGTCAGGCCCGCGATATTTTCAGCGACGGCGATGCCTTCGTCCTCGGCCTTGTGCGCGAGCATCGGGCCGGGCACCACGTCGCCGATGGCCCAGACGCCCGGCACCTTGGTGGCGAAGTCGTGACCGATCTCGATCTGGCCGCGCTGGTTCACGTCTAGCCCGATCCTGTCGAGACCGAGACCTTCGGTATTGGGACGGCGGCCGATGGAAACCAGCACGACATCCGCCTCGATCGTTTCGACCGCGCCGCCGGCGGCAGGCTCGACGGTCAGCTTCACGCCGTCGCCAACCACCTGCGCGCTCGTGACCTTGGTGCCGAGCCTATATTCGAAGCCCTGCTTCTTGAAGATTTTGTTCGCTTCCTTGCGGACTTCGCCGTCCATGCCGGGCAGGATCTGGTCGAGAAATTCCACGACCGTGACCTTCGCGCCCAGCCGCTTCCAGACGCTGCCGAGTTCAAGGCCGATGACCCCGCCGCCCACGACGACGAGATGGCCCGGAACCTTCGCCAGTTCCAGCGCGCCGGTCGAATCGACGATCCTGCCGCCCGCATTGTCGACCGTGACGCCGGGCAGCGGCGTGACCGAGGAACCGGTGGCTATGACGATATTCTTCGCCGTCACCTTTTCACCCGCGATTTCGACCGTGTTCGCGCCGGTGAAGCTGGCGAGGCCTTTCAGCCATGTCACCTTGTTCTTCTTGAACAGAAATTCGATGCCGCCGGTCAGCCCCTTGACCGCGTCGATGCGCTGGCCCTGCATGGTGTCGAGGTCGAGGCTCATCGCGTCGATCTTCACGCCCAGCTTCGCGAGCGCGCCGTTCGCGGCTTCGTCATAGAGTTCCGACGCGTGCAGCATCGCCTTGGACGGAATGCAGCCGACATTGAGGCAGGTGCCGCCCAGCGTTTCGCGGCTTTCGGCGCAGGCGGTCTTGAGTCCAAGCTGCGCCGCGCGGATCGCGGCGACATAGCCGCCCGGCCCGGCACCGATCACAAGGACGTCATAGTCGAAATCAGCCATATCATCTCCGTTCGTGCTGGGGGCGAGCCGCGTGCCTCGCCCCGAACCGTCGAACGCCATTACTTCTTCTTTTGTCCTTCTCAAACAAAAAGGACAGCGCGCGGGATGGCCCGAACCCCTCTTTAGAGGTCGATCAGCAGGCGGGTCGGGTCTTCGATCGCATTCTTGACCGCGACGAGGAAGGTGACCGCTTCACGCCCGTCGATCAGGCGGTGATCGTAGCTGAGCGCCAGATACATCATCGGGCGCACCACGACCTGACCGTCGCGCACGACCGGGCGATCCTCGATCCGGTGAAGGCCCAGCACCGCCGACTGGGGCGGATTGATGATCGGCGTCGACATCAGCGATCCGAACACGCCGCCGTTGGAAATGGTGAAGGTGCCGCCCTTCATATCTTCCATCGTCAGCTTGCCGTCCTTCGCCTTGCGACCGAAATCGCCGATCGTCTTTTCGATCTGCGCGACGCTCATGCTTTCGGCGTTGCGGATCACCGGGACGACGAGGCCGGTCGGCGCGGACACCGCGACGGAAATGTCGGCAAAGTCGTTATAGACGATCTCGTCGCCTTCGATCTGCGCATTGACGCCCGGAATGTCGCGGAGCGCCATGCACACGGCCTTCGTAAAGAAGCCCATGAAGCCGAGGCGCACGCCATGCTTCTTTTCGAACAGATCCTTGTATTTCGCGCGCGCCTCGATGACGGCGGTCATGTCGACATCGTTGAAGGTGGTCAGCAGCGCAGCGTTGTTCTGCGCTTCCTTCAGGCGCTTGGCGACGGTCTGGCGCAGGCGGGTCATCTTGACGCGTTCCTGGCCGCGCGACGGGCCGGAGGAAGGGACAGCGGCAGCGGGGGCAGCGGCGGCGGGCGCGGAAGCGGCGGCCTTGGCGGTGCCCGCGGCGGCAGCGGCCACCACATCGTCCTTGGTCAGGCGGCCATCCTTGCCGGTGCCCTTGATCTTGCTCGGGTCGAGGCCATGCTCCAGCACGAGACGGCGGACCGACGGCGACAGCGTCAGGCTGCCGCCCTCGCCCTCATCCTCGACGGCGGGGGCAGGCGCGGACGCCGCCGGAGCGGGCGCGGCTGCTTCGGCCTTCGCGGCGGGTGCAGCGGTAGGCGCTGGCGACGCGGCGGCGGAATCGCCCGCGTTCACATAGCCGAGCAGCGCGCCGACCTCGACCGTGTCGCCTTCCTTCGCGACGATGTCGCCCATGGTCCCGGCGGCGGGCGCAGGCACATCGACCGCGACCTTGTCGGTTTCGAGGCTGACGATCGGCTCGTCGGCCTTCACGGCCTCGCCGGGCTTCTTGAGCCACTGGCCCACGGTTGCTTCGGTGACGGATTCGCCCAGCGTGGGGACTTTGACTTCGGTAGCCATGAGCTGTCAGCCTTTCTTCTGGCGACGGATTTCGGTGCGGACGCTGTGACCCAGCGCATCGGCGACGAGAGCGCCCTGTTCGGACACATGGCGCGAGGCCAGGCCCGTGGCGGGCGAGGCAGCCGCCTTGCGACCGGCATAGCGGGCGCGCATCGGCGCCTTGCCGGCCATCGCCAGCGCTTCCTCAATATAGGGTTCGACGAAGAACCACGCGCCATTGTTGCGCGGTTCTTCCTGACACCACACCACTTCTTCGAGAGCGGTCATCCGCTCGATCCGGGCGGCGAGCGCTTCGGTCGCGAACGGGTAGATCTGCTCCATGCGGACGATCTGCACGTCGCTGTCGCCCGCCGCGTCGCGCGCGTCGGCGAGGTCGTAGAAGACCTTGCCCGAACACAGGACCAGCCGCTTCGTCTGTGCGTCCGCCGCGCCATTGGGATCGGACAGGATGCGCTTGAAGTGCGAGTCGCCCAGGAAATCCTCGGTCCGGCTCACGGCGTTCTTGTGCCGCAGCAGCGACTTGGGCGCCATGATGATGAGCGGCTTGCGGAACGGACGCAGCATCTGGCGGCGCAGCGCATGGAAATAATTGGCCGGGGTCGTGATGTTCGCGACCTGGATATTTCCTTCGGCGCAAAGCTGGAGATAGCGCTCCAGACGTGCCGAGCTGTGCTCCGGCCCCTGCCCTTCATAACCGTGCGGCAGCAGGCAGACGAGGCCGTTGGACCGCAGCCACTTGGTCTCCGACGACGCGATATACTGGTCGAAGATGATCTGCGCGCCGTTGGCGAAGTCGCCGAACTGCGCTTCCCAGATGACGAGGCTCTTGGGGTCGGCCAGCGCAAAGCCATATTCGAAGCCCAGCACGCCATATTCGGACAAGGGCGAATCCAGCACCTCGAACCGGCCGTGCGGCACGGTCGACAGCGGGATATATTTGTTTTCCGTGTCCTGATCGGTCCAGACCGCGTGCCGCTGGCTGAAGGTGCCGCGGCCCGAATCCTGCCCCGACAGGCGCACGCCATAGCCTTCCGACAGGAGCGAACCGAACGCGAGCGCCTCGCCGGTCGCCCAGTCGAAATTCTCGCCGGTGCGGAACATCTCCGCCTTGGCGTCGAGCACGCGCTTGAGCGTCTTGTGAACGTTGAGGCCATCGGGAACGGTGGTCAGCGTCTTGCCGAGGCTGTCG
This sequence comes from Sphingobium amiense, assembly GCF_003967075.1. Taxonomy (NCBI): domain Bacteria; kingdom Pseudomonadati; phylum Pseudomonadota; class Alphaproteobacteria; order Sphingomonadales; family Sphingobiaceae; genus Sphingobium; species Sphingobium amiense. The sequence goes on along the minus strand of NZ_AP018664.1, from coordinate 428,026 downwards.
AACAGCTTGGCGCTGATCGCCGATTCCACGCTCTGCCGCGTGGTTTCGGCGTCGGCGGGCTTGTGCAGGCCCGACCAGCGTCCGGCGAACCAGTCGGCCTTGTTCGCCTTGTAGCTCTTGGCCGCCTCGAACTCTTCCTCCAGATGCGCGACGAAGCCGTCGGTCGCCTGCGCGATGAAGGCGTCGTCAACCACGCCTTCGGCCTTGAGCCGCGCGGCGTAGACGTCGCTTACTGGCGGGTGCTGGCGGATTTCGCGATACATGAGCGGCTGGGTGAAGCCCGGCTCGTCGCCTTCATTGTGGCCGAAGCGGCGATAGCACCACATGTCGATCACGATGTCGCGGTGGAAGGTCTGGCGATATTCCATCGCCAGCTTGCATGCGAAGGTCACGGCTTCGGGATCGTCGCCGTTGACGTGCAGGATCGGCGCCTGAACCCCCTTCGCCACATCGCTGGGATAGGGCGAGCCGCGCGAGAATTGCGGGCTGGTGGTGAAGCCGATCTGGTTGTTGACGACGAAGTGGACGCATCCGCCCGTGTTGTAGCCGGGCACGCCCGAAAAGCCGAAACATTCCCACACGATGCCCTGACCCGCGAAGGCGGCGTCGCCGTGGATCAGCACGGGCAGCACCTGCTCATGCTTGCCGAGGTCGTCGCGGAAGGTCTGCTGCGCGCGCACCTTGCCCAGCACCACCGGATCGACGGTTTCGAGGTGCGAGGGGTTGGGGACCAGCGACATATGGACCTTGATCCCGTCGAATTCGCGGTCGGTCGAGGTGCCGAGGTGATATTTGACGTCGCCCGATCCGCCGACATCCTCGGGATTGGCGGTGCCGCCCGAAAATTCGTGGAAGATGACGCGGAAGCCCTTGGCCATCACGTTGGCGAGGACGTTGAGGCGGCCGCGATGCGCCATGCCGAACACGATCTCGCGCACGCCCGACTGGCCGCCATATTTGATGACGGCTTCAAGCGCGGGGATCATGGACTCGCCGCCGTCGAGGCCGAAGCGCTTGGTGCCGACATATTTGCGGCCCAGGAACTTCTCATATTGTTCGCCCTGGATGACCTTGGCGAGGATCGCCTTCTTGCCCTCGGGCGTGAAGATGATTTCCTTGTCCTTGCCTTCCAGACGGTCCTGAAGGAAGCGGCGCTCCTCCACGTCGGCGATGTGCATATATTCAAGGCCGACATTGCCGCAGTAGTTCGCGCGCAGGATCGACACGATTTCCGCCACCGTGCCATATTGCAGGCCCAGCGTGCCGCCGAGATAGATCTTCTTCGATGGGTCGGTCAGGCCGTGATATTCGGGCGTGAGGTCGGCGGGAAGATCGCGCTTGGTGAGGCCCAGCGGGTCGAGATTGGCGGCGAGGTGGCCGCGCACGCGATAGGTGCGGATCAGCATCTGCGCGCGGATCGCATCGTCGGCGGCGGCGACGGCATCGGCGTCGGATACGGCCTTACCCGCGCCCTTGGCGGCGGCCTTCACCGCGACCTGCATCTGCGTGGGGTCCAGCGCTCCGGTCAGATCGTCCGTATCATTGAGCGGCCAATTGTCGCGCGCCCAGCTCGGGCCGCGCTCGACTTCGAATTCCTGGTTCTCGTAACCCATGATTTGTCCCATCTGAGCCGCGTGCAGTCGCGGAAGCGGGAGAATAGCAGCCGGGGTGCAGCCCGGCCGCTCTATATGTAGGAGTTATCTTACCCCTTCAAGACCTCGACCAGCGTCGAGCCAAGCTCCGACGGGCTGGCCGCGACCTTGATGCCCGCCGCTTCCATCGCCGCGATCTTGCTTTCCGCGTCGCCCTTGCCGCCCGACACGATCGCGCCGGCATGGCCCATGCGACGGCCCGGAGGCGCGGTGCGGCCCGCGATGAAGCCGGCCATCGGCTTCTTGCGGCCCTTCTTCGCCTCGTCGATCAGGAACTGCGCGGCCTGTTCTTCCGCGTCGCCGCCGATCTCACCGATCATGATGATCGATTCGGTCGCGTCGTCGGCCAGGAACAGTTCCAGCACGTCGATGAAGTTGGTGCCGTTGACCGGATCGCCGCCAATGCCGACCGCCGTGGTCTGGCCAAGGCCTGCGTTGGTGGTCTGGAACACCGCTTCATAGGTCAGCGTGCCCGAGCGCGAAACGACGCCCACGCTGCCCTTCGAGAAGATGGAGCCGGGCATGATGCCGATCTTGCATTCGTTGGGCGTCAGCACGCCGGGGCAGTTCGGCCCGATCAGCCGCGACTTGCTGCCCGAAAGCGCACGCTTCACGCGCACCATGTCGAGCACCGGAATGCCTTCGGTGATGCAGACGATCAGCGGGATTTCCGCGTCGATCGCTTCGAGGATCGAGTCAGCCGCGAACGGCGGCGGCACGTAGATGACCGAAGCGTCGGCGCCGGTCTTGCTCTTGGCTTCCAGCACAGTGTCGAACATGGGCAGGCCGATATGCGTCGTGCCGCCCTTGCCCGGCGTTACGCCGCCGACCATCTGCGTGCCGTAGGCCAGCGCCTGTTCGGTGTGGAAGGTGCCGGTCGCGCCGGTCATCCCCTGGGTGATGACCTTGGTGTTCTTGTTCACCAGAATGGACATGAAGTGTCCCTTTGTTTCTGTGGAAGTGGCACTTGGTCGAAAGGCGCCCCGCCTCAGGCTGCGCACTTACCTGAGGCGTGACGGTGCAGGATTCTTGAAAATCAGGCGAGCGAGGGGTCGATGCCCTTGCAGGCTTCGAGCAGTTCCTTGACCGCGTCGACCGACACCTGAAGGTTCGCCTTCGCCTCGTCGTCCAGCTTGATCTCGACCACCTGTTCGACGCCGTCCTTGCCGATGATGACGGGGACGCCGACATAGAGGCCGTCGAGGCCATATTTGCCCTCGACGAAGGCGGCGCAGGGCAGCAGGCGCTTCTTGTCGTAGAGATAGGCTTCGGCCATCGCGATGCCGCTGGTGGCGGGCGCGTAATAGGCGGAGCCGGTCTTCAGCAGGCCGACGATCTCGCCGCCGCCCGAACGGGTGCGTGCGACGATGGCGTCGATGCGCTCCTTGGTCGATCGGCCCTGTTCGATGAGGTCGGGGACGGGAATGCCCGCGACGGTCGAATATTGCACGACCGGCACCATCGTGTCGCCATGGCCGCCCAGCACGAAGCTGTTGACGTCCTTGACCGACACCTGAAACTCCTCGGCGAGGAAGTGGCTGAAGCGCGCCGAATCCAGCACGCCCGCCATGCCGACGACCTTGTTGTGCGGCAGGCCGGAAAATTCGCGCAGCGCCCACACCATCGCGTCGAGCGGGTTGGTGATGCAGATGACGAAGGCGTCGGGCGCGTTCGCCTTGATGCCTTCGCCCACGGCCTTCATGACCTTGAGGTTGATGCCGAGCAGGTCGTCGCGGCTCATGCCCGGCTTGCGGGCGACACCGGCGGTGACGATGATGACGTCCGCGCCCGCAATGTCGGCATAGTCGTTCGAGCCGGTGATTTTGGAATCGAAGCCTTCGACGGGGCCGCACTGGCTGAGGTCCAGCGCCTTGCCCTGCGGCACGCCTTCCACCACGTCGAACAGGACGATATCGCCCAGACCCTTGAGCGCCGCCAGGTGCGCCAGCGTGCCGCCGATATTGCCAGCGCCGATCAGCGCGATCTTCTTCCGGGCCATATGCGTGTCATCCTCCAAGTCATGACTATTGGAATTGCGGCCCGCCTACGCCCATCGCGCGGGGGTTTCAACCTCGTAAATCCGTGCGCCGATAATTATCTTTGCAATTTGTTCGCAATTGCATTAGAGGCGGAAACGGCCTGTCGCTCGCTGGCTTCCACCCCGGCCGCGAGCTGTCCCTGCAGCGCTGACCTGCCGGGCGCCCTTCTCCTCGAGGGCGCCCGGCCCCTTTCCGCCATCCCGCCACCGGCGAATCGCTGCGCTCCATGAGCGAAGAATCCGTCCCGCGACTGTGGCGACCGCCCCGCCACGGCGTCCACCCCCGACACGAGTGTGGGGGATGACGGATGAGGGACGGGGTCAAGACGCGGTGGATCGCCTGTGCGGCGCTGATGGCGGCGGCGACCGGCCATGGCGGCCCGGCGCAGGCGAGCGACCGGGCATGGTCGCAGGCCAGCACGGCGGGCGCGGGGATATTGGTCGGCGCGGCGCTGGGCGTGCCGCTCGTCAAGGGGGATGGCGGCGGGCTTGCACAGGCGGCGGAGAGCATCGGCATCGGCGGCGGCATCGCCTATGGCCTGAAGCAGGTCGTGCCCGAATGGCGGCCCGACCATTCCGACCGCAAGGGCTTTCCGTCCGCGCACAGCTCCGTTGCCTTTTCCGCGGCGGCGACGCTCTATAACCGTTATGGCTGGGAAGTCGGGCTGCCCGCCCATCTCCTTGCGCTCTTCGTCGGGACCGCCCGCGTCGAAGCGCACAAGCATCGCTGGCGCGATGTCGCTGCCGGAGCGGCCATCGGCGAAGCGTCCGGCCTGCTGCTCACCCAAAAGGCGGACGACCGGGTGCGGCTGACGCCGTGGGCGGATCTGCACGGCGGCGGCATCGCTCTGGCCGCGCGCTTCTGACGCGCGGCTATTTCGGTCCGTGGCCCAGCGCCAGATAATCGTCCGACTGCATTTCCATGAGGCGCGACACGGTGCGCTCGAACTCGAACGCGCCGTCGCCTTCCGGATAGAGCCGCGCGGGTGACGCATCGGCGGCGGCCAGCAGCTTGACCTTATATTCGTAGAGCGAGTCGATCAGCGTGACGAAACGCGCCGCCTCGTTGCGCTTTTCCGGTCCCAGCACCGGGATGCCGACGATGATGACGGTATGATATTTGCGCGCGATCGCCAGATAGTCGGGCGCGCCGCGCGCTTCCTCACACAATCGCTTGAAAGAGAAGACCGCGACGCCCTTCAGGCTCTTGGGCACGTGCAGCGTCCGCCCGCCCTGCACCGGGATGTCCTCGGCAGGCACCTTGGCGCGATCCTCGACGGAAAAGTCGGTGAGGCGGAAAAAGGCCGTCGACAGGGCCGCCGTCGCTTCCGGGCCGTTGGGGCAGTGCCAGAGCTGCGCATCGCCCAGCCGGTCGCGCCGGTAATCGGTCGGCCCGTTAAGGCTCATCACGTCGAGCTTGTTCTTGATGAGGGCGATGAAGGGGAGGAAAAGCTGGCGGTTGAGGCCGTCCTTGTAGAGATCGTCGGGCACGCGGTTGGACGTGGTGACGATCGTCACGCGCTTGTCCAGCAGCCCGGTGAACAGCCGCGACATGATCGCCGCGTCGGCCATGTTGTTCACCACCATCTCGTCGAAGCAGAGCAGCCGCGCTTCGTCCGCCAGCGATTCCACGACCGGCGGGATCGGATCGCCGCTCTCGCTTTTGCGCGCCTCCGCGAGCCGGGCATGCACGTCGAGCATGAATTCGTGGAAATGCGCGCGCTTCTTGCGCTTGACCTGCACCGTGTCGAAGAACAGGTCCATCAGCATCGACTTGCCGCGCCCCACCCCACCCCACATGTAGAGGCCGCGCGGCGGCTCGGGCGGTTTACGCAGCAGTTTCCACAGCGTCGATCCGCGCGCGGGCGCGGCTTCCAGTTGCTGCTGGAGGCCGTCGAGCCGCTCTGCCGCGGCGCGCTGGTCCGGATCGGGCCGCAGTTCGCCGCCCGCGACGAGCGCATCGTAACGGGAAAGCACGCCGGTCACTTGCGCGACGAACCCTTGCGGATGGTGGCGGTGGACGCGGCGACGGGATTGCCGTCCTGACTGATGACCATCCGCAGGAAATAGAGGCGTCCGGTTTCCCGCAGAATCTCGACTTCGGCCATCAGGTCCGGCCCCACCACGCCCGCACCCAGATATTGCATCGACAGATCGACGGTCACGCCTTCCATATGCGCCCTGTGGCCCATGGCGGACAGGCCGACAAAGAAGGCGTGGTCGGCAAAAGCGGCCAGAAAACCGCCGTGCAGCGCACCCAGTCGGTTGCGGTGATCGCGCCGGGTCGCCAGTGCCACCAGCGCCTTCGCCGGTCCCAGCACCCGTCCCCGCGCGCCGCCGATGGCGACATGAAAAGTGTCGGGTTCCGGGTCGGACCATGCGATCCAGCCCGCCCCCTCGCCTTCGCTCAGCGGCTCCCCGCCGGCAACGCCGTCGCTCGCCAACTTAAAGCTGCCGCTCGACCATCATCTTCTTGGTTTCGGCAATCGCCTTGGCGGGGCTGAGACCCTTGGGGCAGACATTGGCGCAGTTCATGATGGTGTGGCAGCGATAGAGGCGGAAGGGATCTTCCAGCTCGTCCAGCCGCTCGCCGGTATATTCGTCGCGGCTGTCGGCCAGCCAGCGATAGGCCTGGAGCAGGATCGCCGGCCCCAGGAACTTGTCGCTGTTCCACCAGTAGCTCGGGCAGCTCGTCGAGCAGCAGGCGCACAGGATGCACTCATAGAGGCCGTCGAGCTTCTCGCGGTCGGCAGGCGACTGAAGCCGCTCCTTGCCGCTGGGCGGCGGGCTGACGGTTTGCAGCCACGGTTTTATCGAATTGTACTGCGCGTAGAAGTGCGTGAAGTCGGGCACCAGATCCTTGATGACGTCCATGTGCGGCAGCGGCGTGATGCGCACTTCCTTCGTCCCGCACTCGTCGATGGCGGTGGTGCAGGCGAGGCCGTTCTTGCCATTCATGTTCATCGAGCAGGAACCGCAAATGCCCTCGCGGCACGAGCGGCGGAAGGTCAGCGTCGGATCATATTCATTCTTGATCTTGAGCAGCGCGTCGAGAACCATCGGCCCGCAACTGTCGAGGTCGATCTCGAACGTGTCGTAGCGCGGGTTGTCGCCCGAGTCGGGATCGTAGCGATACACCTTGAAGGATTTGACGTTGGTCGCGCCTTCCGGTGCCTTGTGCGTCGTGCCCTTGCCGCTGATCTTGCTGTTCTTGGGCAAAGAAAATTCGGCCATCGCTCGTCGAGCCTCTTCGTCAAAGTCAATCTGCTAGGCGTGCGCATAACGAAAAATCCGCAAAGGTCCAGCACTCACGAAAGGACATAATGGCCCAGCCCCTTGCATGGGTCGGCTTTTGACCGCTAACCCGCCCCTGCCGCCCGCGCATTTCCGGACCTCCGCATGGACATCGCCTTTCTCGCCATTGCCGAAGCGCAGCAGCTTTACCACTGGCTGCCCGCCGCGCTGGAACTGGCGCGGCGGCCGGACCTGCGGGTCAGCGTGCTGTCGCCATCGGACGCGATCCTCGATCTGGTGGCGGGTTACGATCCGGACGGCCTGCTGCTGCGGAAGCGGCTGAAGCGCCCGCCCTTCTCGCCGCCCGACTCGCTCTTTCGCCAGCCCTCGCGGCTGGCCACGCTGCTGCTCAACTATCGCGCCATCGCGCGTTTTCCGGCCATCGTGACGACCGAGATCAGCACCGCATGGCTGCGGCGCGTGCCCGGCTTCGCGTCCCGCCTCATCCTTATCAAGCATGGCGCGGGCGACCGCGAGGGCGGGTATAAGAGCCGCCATGCCGATTTCGACCTGACGCTGGTCGCGGGGAAAAAGGACCGGCGGCGCATGATCGAGCGCGGCCTGTGCGCGCCCGACTCGGTCGCGGTGGGCGGATATGCCAAGTTCGAACTGATGGCACAGCGGCAGCGCTTCTTTCCCGACGACGCGCCGGTGCTGCTCTACAATCCGCATTTCGACGCGGAACTGTCTTCCTGGGTCCGGCACGGGCCAGAAGTGCTCGCAGCGCTGGAGTCGCTGGAGGGGTGGAACGTCATCGTCGCTCCGCACACGAAGCTCGCCGCGCGCGTGCCGCCCATCGCGACCGCCGCGCCGCACATCCGCGTCGATATGGGCAGCCGCCATTCCATCGACATGAGCTATACGGTCAGCGCGGACGCCTATCTGGGCGACGTGTCGAGCCAGGTTTACGAGTTCCTGCTGCGCCCCCGCCCCTGCATCTTCCTCAATCTCGACCGGCGCGACGCGGGCGGGGAGGCTTTCGCTCACTGGCGGCTGGGGCAGGTGATCGAGGATATGAGCGACCTTCCCGCCGCGCTCGCTCGTGCATCCGACGTGCAACCCGCCTATGAGGCGGCGCAACTGGCGGCTATGCGGGATTCGATCGACCAGTCGCCGATCCCCGCATCCCGGCGGCAGGCCGACATCATAGAGACTTTCGCGAAAGCCCGTTCATGACTGAAATCCTCGCCACCAGCATCGGTCCCGTCCGCCTGATCGGCGGGAATGCGACGCCGATCTGGGGCATGTCCAATGCCGAGCGCAACCGGCGCATGGCGGAAAGCGCGGCGAAGAACGGCAGCGCGCTGGCGCCGGGGCACGAACTGCTCTTCAACCTCGCCTATGCGTTCGATCCGCTGCTGCTGCGGCTGGCGCTGGAAACGCCGGGGACGCTGTTCACATGGGGGGATGCGCCCATCGTCGGGCAGGTGGCGCAGGGCAGCGATCCGATGAGCGCGCCGCATATCATCGACCTGTCGGACGGGCGCAAACTCTATAACCGCCAGCTCCGCAAGCTGGAACAGCCGATGGTGCGCGAACTCACCCCCACGACCCGCCGCGCCATCGAGCGGCGCAGCTATTTCGGCGCCTACAAGGGCGTCACCGACCTGCTCACCAAATATCTCTGGCCCGAACTCGCGCTGGTGCTGACGCGCATCGCGGCGCAGCTTCGCATGACGCCCAACATGGTGTCGGTGATCGGCGTCACCCTGTGCCTGCTGGCGACATATCTGTTCGCACAAGGCATGTACTGGAGCGGGTTCCTCAGCGGTTTCATCTTCATGGTGCTGGACACGGTGGACGGAAAGCTCGCCCGCTGCACCATCACCTCGTCCAGATGGGGCAATGTGATCGACCATGGCGTCGACCTCGTCCACCCGCCCTTCTGGTGGTATTTCTGGGGGACGGGCCTTGCCGCATGGGGGCTGGCGCTGCCGGACGATACCTTCGCCTTCGTCATGGGCGCGGTGATCGCGGGCTATGTGCTGCAACGGCTGATCGAGGGTGCGTTCCTCAAGGATTTCGGGATGGACATCCATGTCTGGCGTCCGTTCGACAGCCGCTTCCGCCTCATCACCGCGCGGCGCAATCCCAATATGGTGATCCTTTTCGTCGCGCTGCTCGCCGGACGGCCCGACATCGGCCTCGTCGCGCTGGCATGGTGGACGATCGTCTCGCTCATCGTCCACGCGGTGCGGCTGGCGCAGGCCTATGCCGTGAAGCGGTCGGGCCGCCCGATCCTGAGCTGGATGGACGAAGCGGAAGGAGCCACGGCATGAACGCGACCATCGCGAAATTCGGCTGGCCCGAGACGCTGGTGGCGGAGTTCGACCATTGGGTCGTGCTGTTGCGTCCGGCGCAGCCGACGCTGGGGTCGCTGGTGCTGGCGGCCAAGGGCGAAGCGACCGCGTTCGGCGATCTGCCCGGCGAAGCGCATGCCGAACTCAAGACCGTGACCGCCGCCATCGAGCACGCGCTGCGCGGCGCGGTGGACTATGCAAAGATCAACTATCTGATGCTGATGATGGTCGACCCGCATGTCCATTTCCACGTCATCCCCCGCTACGAAGGGGAAGGCAGCGCCATGGGCCTGACGATCCGCGACGCAGGCTGGCCGGGCCAGCCCGACCTCGGCGCGGCGGTGAAGCTGGAGGAAAGGATCGAAGGGCTGCGCGACTGGCTGAAGGGTTATTTCGCGTAGCGCCCCTGCGCCGCCCACTTCTCGGTCAGCGCAGCCGCCGCCTCCACATCCTGAGGGAAGTCGACTTCCTGCCAGTCCAGCCCCTCGATGGAGACGGTGCCGACGCGGTTGCCCTTCGCGATGATGTCGATGGCGCGCAGATACCAGCGCTCGACGCCTTCGGGCGTGCGCATCATCTGCTCGATCTGGTTGCGGAAGATCGCCGGACCTTCGCCGGTGAAGGCCAGCATGCCGATGGATTCGGCATTGGTGTCAGGGGGCAGCAGCCGCTTGCCGATGGCATGGAGACGCCCGTCCGCGTCGCGGCTGACCTTCATGTCATCGTCGTCATAGCCGCCGTCGGCCTTCACATCGACGGTGACGGTGATCGCGTCCCGCGCCCCGGCGATCAGCTTCGCGACGATCTCGTCCGACACGATGGTGTCGCCGTTCAGGATGATGAAGTCCCGGTCCATCTCCTCCCGCACGATCCAGCAGGTGCCCAGATTGTCGGCCACCTGAAAAAAGGGGTTGAAGACGGTGCGGATACGCGCGCCGGTGTCGCGGTAGAGTTGCAGCGCATGATCCTCGACCCGTTCGGTGCGGAAACCCGTCACCACGACGATGTCGGTGACGCCGTTCGCCACCAGCGCCGCGACCTGCCAGCCAAGAAGGCTGCGCCCGTTGAAGTCGATCATGCATTTGGGCACGTCGCGCGTCAGCGGCAACAGGCGCGAACCCTGTCCCGCCGACAGGATGATGGCTTTGGTGATGCTCATGGAGCGGGGCTTTAGCGCGCGATTGGGCCGAAAAAAAGGCGGCGTTTGCACTCCCCCGCGCGCTCGCCTAAAGCGCGAACAGCAGCCCCGGTCAAGGATCGTTCGTCAGGTGATGTTCAAGCGCAAGCCGGGCGTAGCGGGGGACGGGTTCGCGCGCATTCTGGCGAACACGGGCTGGCTGCTGGGGGGCAAGGGCGTGGGCGCGGTGCTCAGCCTCGCCTATCTCGCCATCGTGACGCGCACGCTGGGCGTCGTCGATTTCGGCCGCTTCGCGCTGGTGCTGAGCGCCGCCAACGTCGTCAAGACGCTGGTGAGTTTCGATAGCTGGCAGATCGTCGTGCGCTACGGCCAGCCACATCTGGCCGATGGCAAAGGCGACGCGCTCAACCGGCTGCTGCGCTTCTGCATCCTCATCGACCTCGCCTCCGCGCTTGCGGGCGGCGCGATCGCGGGCGCGATCATCCTGCTGTTCGGAAAGGCGCTGGAACTGGGGCCGGACATGGGCTGGCCGGTCTGGCTGTTCTGCATGGTGATGATGGTGACGATCCGGTCCAGCCCGACAGGCGTCCTGCGCCTGTTCGACCGCTTCGATTCCGCCGCCTTTGCCGAGACGATGATCCCGGTCGGGCGGATGATCGGCGCGGCGGCCGCGTGGATCGCGATGCCGGACGTGACCGGCTTCCTGATCGGCTGGGGCGCGGCGGAACTGCTGTGCGCGGCGAGTTACTGGTATCTGGCGCTGAAGGTCGGCGGCGACCGGATCGGCGGCTGGCGCGCAGGCCGCACGCTGGATGCCCTGCGCGAAAATTCGGGCATCGTCGGCTTCCTCACCGCGACCAATCTCCAGACCAGCCTCACCTCCATCGGGCAGCAGGTCGCGGTGCTGATCGTCGGCGGTTTCGTCGGGCCTGCGGGCGCGGGCCTCTACCGCCTCGCCAACCAGCTCGCCAATTCGCTGACGAAGATTTCCAGCTTGCTCTCGCGCAGCATCTTCGTCGAACTGTCGCGAACCACGACGCACGGAAAGGAAGCGCTGGGCGACCTGTTCCGCCGCACCAACCGGCTGGCGATGGCGGCGGGCGCGTCGATCGTGGGCCTTATCCTCGTCATCGGCCATCCGCTGCTCGGTCTCATCGCGGGCAAGGCGTTCCTGCCCGCCTATCCGCTGCTGCTGATGCTGGGCATCGCCGCCTGTATCGAGCTTATGGGGGTCAGCTATCGCCCGCTGCTGATGGCGACGGATCGGGCGGGGCTGTCGCTGCGCATCTCGGTCGTCGCGACGCTGCTGCTGCTGGGATTGCAGGCGGCGCTGCTGCCGGTTTACGGGACGCAGGGCGCGGCGATGGCGAATATCGCGGCGTCCTTCGCCGCCTTCGCGATGATGGGCCTCGCCAGCCGCCGGGCGCTGAAAACGGGTTAGCGGAAGCGCGCGGGGGAATAGGGCGCGGGATCTATCTCCGCGACCGCAGGCGGAAGGGCGGCGCCGCCGATCAGCGCCGCTCCGATGAAGGCCGCGGCAGGCGCGGTCTGGATGCCGAACCCGCCCTGCCCGGCGAACCAGAAGAAGGCAGGCTCGCCCGGATCATGCCCATAGACGGGCGCGCGGTCGGGCGCGAAGCTGCGCAGCCCCGCCCATTTATGCTCGACGCTGGCCGGACCCCAGTCCACCGCCTCCTCGAACCGCGCGACCGCCTGCGCCACCGCCAGATCCTCCGGCGCGGCGTCGCAGGGGACGGACGGCGCTTCGTCATGCGGGGTCAGCCACAGGCGCTGCCGCCCCTCCGGCTTGAAATAGAAACGGGATCGCAGGTCCATCACCAGCGGCAGATCGTCCTGCGGCATGGCGGGCACATGGAGTTGCACCACCGTCCGCCGCAGCGGCGCGATGCCGATGGGGGCGACGCCGCAGAGCCGCGCCACCTCATCGGCCCACGCGCCCGCCGCATTGACGAGCAGGCCGCAGCGTATCGCCTCCCCCGCCGCCTCGATCCGCCAGCCATCGCCCTCGCGCGCCGCGCCCGTCAGCCGCGCGCCCAGCCGGACCTCGCCGCCGCGCCGGCGAAAGCGCCTGAGATACGCCTGATGCAGCGCCGCGACGTCGATGTCGCGGCAGCTCGGCTCCAGCACGCCCAGCGTCCAGTCGGGCCGCAATCCGGGCACCAGCGCATGCGGATCGAGCGGCGACAGCTCCACCTTGCCCGCGAACTGCGCCAGCAGCGCGTCGCGCGCGCCCTCATCCCCCGCCCGCCCGACATGCAGCGTGCGGCGCGGCGACAGGAAGCTGCCTTCGTGAAAGTCGGGATCGGGCGCGGCCAGCAGCGGTCCCGACGCGGTGGTGAGCGGCTGTACCGCCGGGCCGCCATAGGTTTCTTCCCAGAAGGCGACCGACCGGCCCGTGGCATGATATCCCGCGCTCTCCTCCATTTCGAGGAGGATGACGCGCGCATCCCCGGCCAGCTCCGCGCCAAGGCTCGCGCCCGCCATGCCGCCGCCCACGATCACGATGTCGGCGCGGGTCAAGGCGCAACCTCATCCAGAAAGGCGTCGATACGCGCCAGCGCGTCCAGCCGCACCGGATCGCTTTCGCGCAGGATTTCATGCGCCGCCTCGCGCCCATAGACATGCAGCCGCGCACCGGGAATGCGCGCCGCGACGCGCCGAATGGCGGATGTCGACACCAGCCGGTCCGCCTGCGCCGCCAGTATCAGCAGCGGCACACCGATGCGCGCGATCGCCTCCCCCTCCGCCAGATCGTGCGTCGAGCGCAGCGCCTGATCGACCCACGCCCAGCTCGGTGGCCCCAGCGCGATGCCGCGGCTATGGTCGCGCCACCACAGTTCGTCGGCATAGCGGTCGGGATCGTGCGTCAACCGCTGCTGCCGGATGCGGCGCAGCCTCTCGCTGTCCTCCTTCTGCGTCCATGCCTGCCGCTCCCCCTGGCCGAGCAGCATCATCCCCCGCGCGATGCCGACCGCCAGCCAGCGCGGCAGCGGCGCGCTGTGCAGACCCAGCATCGGCGCGACCGTCACCGCCGCGTCGGGCGGCGGCACGCCCTGGGTCAGGCCGCGCAGCAGCATATGCCCGCCCATGCTGTGCCCCAGCATGACGGACGGCCCCTGCCCCCCGCCGCGCCACTCCGTCGCCAGCGCCCGGAAATCCTCGATCCAGACGCCGAAATCGCCGATATGCCCGCACATCGGATCGTCCGTCAGCCGCCCCGATCCGCCCTGCCCGCGCCAGTCGAACGCGGTGACGGCCCAGCCGCGCTGCGCCCAGTGGTGGATGACTTCGAGATATTTCTCGATCATGTCGCCGCGCCCGTTGAGCACCAGCATCCGCCCGCGCTCCCCGCTGCCGAGGCGATAGCGGCGGATCGGCCAGCCATCGGGCGCGAGCCAGTAATCCAGCACCCCGCCCTCCGGCCAGGCGCGGCGGTCGAAGGCGGGTGCGGGGAGGCCGGGCGAATCCATCTGGCCCCGTGGTTACTGTTTGGTAAGCCATCTGGTCTAGGGCATAGCCCCATGTCCGGGGAATTTTTCAGGGTTGCGCTGATCGGCGCTCTAGGCGCGCTGCTCATCTGGGCCGCCGTCACGGACCTGCGTTCGCGCATCATTTCCAACCGGCTGAACCTTGCCGTCGCGGCGCTCGCGCCGTTCTGGTGGGTTGCGAGCGGCCTGCCGCTCTGGCCGGGGGTCGCGCTGCAACTGCTGCTCGGCGTCATCGTGTTCGCGGCCTTCGCCGCGCTCTTTGCGATGGGGATGATGGGCGGGGGCGACGTGAAGCTGCTCGGCGCGCTCGCGCTCTGGTTCCCGTGGCCGGTCCTCCTCTCGCTCATCGTGCTGATGGCGGTGGTGGGCGGCGGGGTCACGGTCGCGACCATCGTCGACCACAAGCTGCGCCGGAGGGAGGGGCAACCCGAAATCCCTTATGGCGTCGCCATCTCGCTCGCCGGCCTGTGGGTGATTGGCGAACGATATCTTAACCATTTTGCGTAATGAGTGGGCCAATGGGGCACATGCACCCACTTGAGGGAGGCGAATTTCGTCATGGAGGCTAAGAAGATCGTGCTGCTGGCTGGCGCGCTTATCATAGCGGTCACTACAGCTCTGCTTGCGCGCAACATGCTGAATTCATCCAGCACGCCGCAGGTCAACGCGGCAGCCATGCCGGTCGAGGCCAATCAGCCTCGTGTTCTCGTCGCCACAAAGGCTCTGCCCGTGGGCACGATCCTGGATGCGGAGAGCTTCCGCTTTCAGCCCTGGCCCAAGGATCTGGTCGAGCAGGCCTATTATATCCAGGGTCAGGCCGATCCCGCCAAGCTCGCGGGCAGCGTCGTTCGCACCGCGATCACCGCTGGCCAGCCGCTGACGCAGGGCGCGATCGTCAAGCCCGGCGAACGCGGCTTCCTGGCCGCCGCGCTCGGGCCGGGCATGCGCGCCGTGACGGTGCCGGTGACGGCCCAGTCCTCGGTCGCGGGCTTCGTCTTCCCCGGCGACCGCATCGACCTCGTCCTGACGCAGAGCGTCTCGGGCGGCGGCGACGGCGATCCGCTCAAGGTGTCGGAAACCATCCTGCGCAACCTGCGCGTGCTCGCCACCGATCAGCGCATGGACGCGATGGGCGACGACGGCAAGCCGGAGGTCAAGACCTTCTCCAACGTCACGATCGAAGTGACGCCCAAGATCGCCGAAAAGATCGCGGTCGCCCAGACCATCGGTTCGCTTTCCATGTCGCTGCGCTCCATCGCCGACACAACGTCCGATCTCGATGCCGCGATTGCGGGCACCGACGTGGACCTGGGCGGCGCGGCCAGCGGCAAGGCGGAAAAGGCGATGCTGGCGAAAATCGCCGCGCGCCCCGTGGATCGCGGCACCACCTATTCGACGGGCGCGGACGTGTCCCGTTATCAGCGCAGCTCGGTTCCCCCCAAGGCGGATGCCGGTCAGTCGCTCAACGGCCAGCCCGGTGCGCCTGCACTGGCCAGCGCCATCAATGGTCCGGTGGTCAAGGTGGCGCGCGCCACCGATGTGACCGTGGTTCCGGTCGGGGGTAAGTAAGATGAAGAAATTGCATCGTCGCTCCACGCGCCTCGCCGCTCCGGCGGTCGCGCTGGGCCTTGCGGTCGCGGCCATCGCCGCTCCGACCTCGGCCCTCAATGCCGCCCCGGCGGCGGAACAGGACAATGCGATCCTGATGTCGGCGGGCGGCAGCCGCGTGGTGAACCTCTCCGCGCCGATGTCGGACGTGGTGATCGGCAACCCCGAAGTCGCCGACGCCTATGTCCGCTCGCAGAACCAGCTCTACATCATCGCGAAGAAGCCGGGCGAAAGCACCATCTTCGTCACGGCCAAGAACGGCAAGGTGCTGTTTTCGGGCACGGTGCGGGTCGGCAACAACCTGACCAGCATCGACGACATGCTGCGCCTCGCCATGCCGGACGCGAGCATCGCGGTGAACAAGATGAACGGCATGGTCCTGCTGACCGGCACGATCAAGGCGCCCGAAGACGCCGCCGAAGCCGAACGGCTGACGCAGGCCTTCGTCGGCAAGGACGTGACCGTGGTCAGCCGCCTGCGCATGGCGACCCCGCTTCAGGTGATGCTGCAGGTCAAGATCGCCGAAGTAAGCAAGGATGTCGGGCACAAGATCGGCCTTAATCTCGCTTCGACAGGTCAATATTACAGCGGCTATGTGGGCGGCGGAACTCGTGATTTTGCCAAATATACGCGCGCAACCAAGGATGAGCCTGCATATTGGACGTTCACCAATCCAGTCAACGGCGCTTATAGTATCGGCGGCGTTGCAAAGCTTTTGGGCATCGACGTCGCCGCTGCCCTCGACCTGGCAGAATCCAGCGGTCTTTCAACCACTCTGGCGCAGCCTAACCTGACCTCGCTCTCGGGTGAGACCGCCAGCTTCCTGGCGGGCGGTGAATATCCCTACACGGTCAGCAACGGCACGCAGGGCAACAGCATCGAATTCAAGCAATATGGCGTGCAGCTCGCCTTCACGCCCACCGTGCTGTCGGATGGCCGCATCTCGCTGCGCGTCCGCCCGACTGTGTCGAGCCTTGACTTTACCATCAACGCCACGGTGCCCGCGCTCAAGAGCCGGACGGCGGAGACGACGGTGGAACTGGGGTCGGGCCAGGCCTTCATGATTGCGGGGCTTCTCAGCAACGACACCAGCAATGGAATTAACAAGGTGCCGTTCCTGGGCGACGTGCCGATCCTCGGCAGCCTGTTCAAGTCGCGCCAGTTCCAGCGCAACGAAACCGAACTGGTGATCGTGGTGACGCCTTACCTCGTGAAACCCATGAACGCTTCGGACGTGCGCCTGCCGACCGACGGCTTCCGCAACGCCACGGCGGCGCAGGGTCTAGTCGGTCAGGTCGGCAATGACGGCGTCAGCGGCGCTCGTCCGCAACAGCCGCGCCGCGTGCCCGGATCGGCCGCCCCCGCTCCGCGCGGCGACGGCAAATCGGCCGCGCCCGCTCCCGGCTTCAGCTTCTGACGGAAGGATTTGACATGACCGCACGCTTCCCCATCCGTCTCGCCGCTCCCGCGCTGACCGCGCTGGCGATCATCCTCGTGCCCGCGCACGCCGATGCGCGGGGCCGCACCAACCGCACCCTCGACTCGGTGCACCAGCCTGTCGTCAGCCACAGCCTCTACACCTTCGATGTGCAGGCAGGCATGGGCGGGCTTTCGCCTGCCGAAGCCACGCGGCTGGAGGACTGGTATCGCTCGATCGGCCTTGGCTACGGCGATCAGGTCGCCATCGCCGGCGACTCCGCCTATGTCGACGCCGCCGCGCGCGACGGCATCGCCGATGTGACGGCCCGCCACGGTCTCCTCATCGGCGAGGACAGCTCTGCCGCCGCCGGGCAGGCGCCCGCAGGCAGCGTCCGCCTCATCGTGCGCCGCGCCTCCGCCAGCGTGCCGGGCTGCCCCGACTGGAGCGAGCAGGCCGAAACCAACGATACGCTGAGCGGCACGTCCAACTTCGGCTGCGGCGTCAACAGCAACTGGGCCGCGATGGTCGCCGATCCGGAGGATCTCGTCCGCGGTCAGGGCAATGAAAGCGGCCTGCGCACCGCCACGTCGAACCGCGCCATCTCCACCTATCGCGACAAGCAGCCCACGGGCGCGGGCGATCTCAAGCAACTGGGAGGCCAGTAAGATGAACGCACCCTGGAAACCGGGCGGCGGTCCGCGCGATCCGTTCCATGCCTATGTCTGCGACGATCACAGCTTCGACCTGCTGCGCGCGGTCGCGGCGGAACTGGGCTGGGCGCCGGAAAAGGTGAACAAGGGCGGGATGCGCAATGCGGTCCAGAGCCTGTCGATCACCGCCAGCCCGCAGATCCTCTTCGTCGACATGTCGGAAAGCGGCGATCCGCTCAACGATATCAACAGCCTCGCCGAAGTGTGCGAACCCGGCACGGTGGTGATCGCGGCGGGTCAGGTCAACGACGTGCGCCTCTATCGCGATCTCGTCGCCAGCGGCATTCAGGACTATCTGCTGAAACCCTTCGGCGCGGATCAGTTGCGCGAAGCGCTGGTGCAGGCGCAGGCCGTCTTCATGGCCCCGCGCGACGCCGGGCCTGAACAGCCGCATTGCACCATGGCCGTCATCGGCACGCGCGGCGGCGTCGGCGCATCCAGCGTCGCGACCTCGCTCGCCTGGCTGCTGTCGGAAAAGAAGAAGCGCCCGACCGCGCTGCTCGACCTCGACGTCCATTTCGGCACCAATGCGCTGGTCATGGATCTGGAGCCGGGCCGCGGCCTCACCGACGCGATCGAAAATCCCAGCCGCATTGACGGCCTTTTCATCGAACGCGCCATGGTGCGGGCCAGCGACACGCTCGCGATCCTGTCGGCCGAAGCGCCGATCAGCCAGCCGATGCTGACCGACGGCGGCGCATTCTATCAGTTGCTGGAAGAATTCCGCGCGGCTTTCGAATGCAGCATCATCGACCTGCCGCGCAACATGCTGATCCAGCATCCGCACCTGATGACGGACGTGAACGTGACGCTGGTCGTCACCGACCTCACGCTCGCCGCGGCGCGCGACACGATCCGCATCCTCTCCTGGCTCAAGACCAACGCGCCGCAGACGCGGGTGCTGGTCGTCGCCAACCGGGTGCATACGGGATCGCCGGAGATCAGCCGCAAGGATTTCGAACAGTCGATCGAACGCAAGGTAGACGTGCTCGTCCCGTTCGACCTGCGCATCGCCTCTCAGGCCGCCAAGCTCGGCAAGACCCTGGCCGAAGCGGCCAAGGGCGCCAAGGTCGGTGCGGCCCTCACCGGGATGATGGAGCAGGCGCTGGGCGCCGCGCAGGTCGAGGACGAGCCTTCGGCCAAGGGCGGCAAGAAAGGCCAGTCCCTGCTCGGCAAGATTGATTTCCGGGCGATGATCTCCTCGCGCCGCAAGGAAAAGGTCGCGCAGGAGGACTGACGGCGCGCGCGCCGCCCGGTGCGGCGCACGCCCTTACTCGACGTGCATAAGGCGAAGCGATGGACAGCAATTTCGTTCTCATCATGCTGCTGGTGGCGACCCTGACGGGTATCTGCGTGGTCGCTTTCGCCGGTCCTTCGCCGGAGAAAGCGCGCCGCCGCCGCGTCGCCAACATTCGCGGGCGTCACAGCGAGTCCGCTGACGCGCTGCTCGAAGCGCGGATGCGCAAGGCGATCTCGAACCGGGTCACCGGCGGCGAGGGCAAGATGCTGGTGTCGCTGGTCCCGAACCCCGAAAACCTTGCCAAGCGGCTGCGGATGACGGGCAAGAAATGGACCCTCAGCCAGTATCTGACGACCTGCGCGGGCATATTCCTGTTCGTGGTCGCGATGCTGCAACTGCGCGGCTTTCCGTTTCTGTTCGCGCTGATGTTCGGCATGGCGGCGGGTCTGGGCCTGCCGCACTGGTGGGTCGGCCGCCTCATCACCAAGCGGGTCAACGCCTTCACCGTCAAATTTCCCGACGCGCTCGACCTGCTGACGCGCGGCCTGCGCTCGGGCCTTCCCATCGCGGAAACGCTGGGCATCGTGTCGAGCGAAATTCCAGGACCGGTGGGCGAAGAGTTCAAGCTCATCACCGAACGCATCAAGATCGGCAAGACGATGGAGCAGGCGCTTCAGGAAACAGCCGACCGCCTCGGCACGCCCGAATTCCAGTTCTTCGTCATCACTTTGTCGATCCAGCGGGAAACGGGCGGCAACCTTGCCGAAACGCTGTCGAACCTTGCCAACGTCCTGCGCCAGCGCGCGCAGATGAAGCTCAAGATCCGCGCCATGTCCTCGGAATCGAAAGCGTCCGCCTATATCATCGGCGTGCTGCCGTTCCTGGTGTTCGGCATGATCTGCTACATCAACTATAACTATATGTCGCCTTTCTTCACGCCCGATCCTGCCGGCATCTTCGGTTTGAGCCTCATGCAGGTGATCGGCATCGGCGGCCTGTGCTGGATGAGCATCGGCGCTTTCATCATGGCCCAGATGGTCAATTTCGAAATCTGAGCGGCGAGAGGGAAAAAGATCATGAACGCCCCTGCGCAAGCCGGCACCCTCTTCGGGATGAACGCCACGGACTTCGGCACGCTGCTCGCCGCGCTGGCGACGCTGGCGGTGCTGTTCGCGCTCTACACGGTGATGACCGTGCGCGATCCGATGGCCCGGCGCGTCAAGGCGCTCAACGAGCGCCGCGAACAGTTGAAGGCCGGGATCACCGCCTCCACCGCCAAGCGCCGCGCCAAGCTGGTGCAGAAAAATCAGGCGACGGACCAGATGCGGTCCTTCCTCTCCAGCCTCAAGGTGCTGCAGGACGACCAGCTCAAGGACGCGCAGGTGCGCCTGGCGCAGGCCGGTATCCGGTCGAAGGATCTGGCCGTCGCCGTCATCTTCGGCCGCATGATCATGCCGATCGTCGTCGGCGGCACGGCGGCGCTGCTGCTCTACGGCATCGGTATCCAGCCCGAATGGGGACCGATGAAGCGCTTCTTCGCCTTCGCGGTTTCCCTGCTGCTCGCCTACAAGGCGCCCGACATCTTCATCAACAACAAGGTGCAGAAGCGCTCCGCCGCGATCCGCAAGGGGCTGCCCGACGCGCTCGACCTGCTCGTCATCTGCGCCGAAGCGGGCCTGACCGTCGACGCCGCCTTCAACCGCGTCTCGCGCGAACTGGGCAAGGCCTATCCCGAACTGGGCGACGAGTTCCAGCTTACCGCGATTGAACTGAGCTTCCTCACCGAACGGCGCATGGCCTTCGAAAACCTCGCCACGCGCGTGAAGCTCGATGCGATCCGCGGCGTCGTGACCACCATGATCCAGACGGAAAAATACGGCACCCCGCTCGCGTCGGCGCTGCGCGTCCTGTCCGCCGAGTTCCGTCACGAACGCATGATGCGCGCCGAGGAAAAGGCCGCCCGCCTGCCCGCGATCATGACCGTGCCGCTGATTCTCTTCATCCTGCCGGTTCTGTTCGTGGTCATTCTGGGTCCGGCGGCCTGTTCCATCTCCAAGGCTTTCTGAAAAAGCGAAGGCCGGGGCGGGCGCTGCCGTAGCGTCCGCCCGTCCCTGCCCCGCCTGCTGCGCAATTGGCGCTGGCAGGCGGGTTTTTCCGTGCCTATCTCCCTGACCAGCCACAAGGAGAAGGATCGCATGAAAAGCCTCGCCATCGCCGCTGCCACGCTGGCCGCCGCCACGGCCCTCCCCGCGCACGCCGCCCAGCCCGTCACGGGCCGCTGGGCCACCGTCGACGGCAAGGCCATCGTCCAGATCGCGCCCTGCGGCAGGCAGCTTTGCGGCCGCATCGAACGGATTGTGAAGCCCACGCCGGGCCGCCCGCAGACCGACATCAAGAACCCCGACCCCGCGCTGCGCTCCAAGCCGCTCGTGGGCCTGACGCTGCTGTCCGGTTTCGAGGATGCGGGCGAACTCTGGAAGGGCACGATCTACGACCCCGAAAGCGGCAAGAGCTACAGCTCGAAGGTCAGCCGCAATTCCGACGGCACGCTCAAGGTGCAGGGCTGCATCGCCTTCTTCTGCAAGACGCAGACGTGGACGCCGCTGCGCTGACCCGTCACGCCCGGTCGCGATAGGCGGGCAGCGCCAGCCCCCGCCAGATCGCGACCGCCCGCAGCGCAAAGCCCAGCAGCGCCGCCGCCACGCCTGCGACCGGCACGTCCAGCCCCACCCAGCGCAGCGCCACGAACGACCCGGAGGCGAAGGCCGCGGCCGTCACATAAAGCTCGGGCCGCAGCAGGATCGACGGCTCGCCCGCCAGCAGGTCGCGCAGGATGCCGCCGACGCATCCCGTGACCACGCCCATGATCCCCGAGACGAAGGGCGGCACGCCAAAGCTCATTGCCTTGGCCGCACCGAATACCGCGAAAGCCGCCAGCCCGATGGCGTCCAGCCAGTCGAGCGCCCGCTCGCTCCACCAGCGGCGCGGCGTGAACCACACGATCAGCGCCGCGCCCATGCAGGCGATGGCGGGCACGGCGTCCACCACCCAGAAGACCGGCGCACCGATCAGCAGGTCGCGCACCGTGCCGCCGCCCACGCCCGTCACCAGCGCGAAAAAGGCGAACGTCACCAGCGTCTGCCCCAGCCGCGCCGCCGCCAGCGCGCCCGACGCCGCGAATACGAAGGTGCCGACGATACTCAGCGTTTCGAGCACCGGGCCGATGGTCGTGGCGAGCGAGGGCGCGGGCGTCATCGTCGCATCACGCCGCCATCGCCCGCCCTGTCCTCACGCCGCCAGTTCCGCCTCGATCGCGGCGACCAGCGCCGGGTCGCCGGGCGCGGTCGTCGGCGCAAAGCGCGCCTTCACCGCGCCGTCCTTGCCGATCAGGAATTTCTCGAAATTCCACAGCACTTCGGGCGCATCGCCCGGCGTAATACCATAACCGACCAGCTTTTCGCGAAACGCCGCGCCCTCGCCCTGCGCGTCCGGCGCGGCGCCGGTCAGCGCGGCATAGAGCGGATGCTTGTCCGGACCCGTCACCACGATCTTTTCGAACATCGGGAAATCGACGCCGAAATTGGTGGTGCAGAATGTCGCGATCTCGTCATTGCTGCCCGGTTCCTGCGCGCCGAAATCGTTGGCGGGGAAGCCCGCGACCACCAGCCCCCGGTCGCGATAATCGGCGTAGAGCTTCTCCAGCCCCTCATATTGCGGGGTCAGCCCGCATTTCGACGCGACATTGACCACCAGCACCACCTTGCCCGCATAATCGCCAAGGCTGGCGTCGGCTCCCTTGATGGTCTTGAGCGGGATCTGCTGGATGTCGGTCATGTCTCTATCTCCGGGGAATCAGGAAAGGGCGGACCTTGGCATCAAATGGCCGCGCCGAACAGATGGCCCGCGCCCGCCGTCACTCCCATCGCCAGCGCCCCCCAGAACAGCGTGCGCAGCACCGACCGCACGGGCCGCGCTCCACCCAGCCGCGCGCCCGCATAGCCCAGCATGACGAGGCACAGCAGGCATATGCCCACGATCGCGGGAACCCCGCCGCTCCCCGGCGCCACCGCCGCCGCCAGCACCGGCGGAGTGGCCCCCGCGGCAAAGCTCGCCGCCGACGCCAGCGCCGCCTGCGCCGGCCGCGCGGTCGCGATTTCCGAAATGCCCAGCTCGTCGCGGGCATGCGCGCCCAGCGCATCGGCCGCCATCAACTGCTGCGCAACCTGCCCCGCCAGATCGGCCGACAGCCCGCGCTCGACATAGATGTCGCGCAGTTCCGCCCATTCCGCATGGGGCTGCGTCGCCAGCGCGGCCTTTTCCTTGGCAAGGTCGGCGCGTTCGGTGTCCGACTGCGCGCTGACCGACACATATTCGCCCGCCGCCATCGACATCGCGCCCGCCACCAGCGCGGCGATGCCCGACAGCAGCACCGATTGTCCGCCCGCCCCCGAAGCGGCGATGCCCGCCATCAGGCTGGCCGTCGACACGATCCCGTCATTGGCTCCCAGCACGGCGGCGCGCAGCCAGCCGATGCGGTTGACATAATGGACGGCGTGATGCGGCTGGTCGGCGGTATCGGCTATGTCCATGGCAGGCTCCTCCGGGCATCTTCTTGCCCGCCGCCCGCCGCAAAGTCGAGGAGAAGAACCTTCCCCCGCGCGCGACAAAAAAGGGCGGCCCGTCAGGACCGCCCATTTCCTTCGAACGAATCTGGTGGCGTCAGAGACCCTTGCCGCCCGTCGGCGCGATGGCGATCACCGCCGGATCGCCCGCATAGCGGTTGCCGCTGCGCGCCTTGGCGACTGCGAGTTCCACCTGCGGTCTGGCCGAAGCGAAAACCTTGCGATAGCATTCGCGCTGCGCCATGGCGTCCTGCAGAGGCGCGAAAACGCGCTGGCCGCAAATCTGGCGAACTGCCCGCGTGATGCGTTCGTTCAGCATGGCCTCACCCTCCGCATTGGCAAGGTTGAGACCGCCGAAATGCACTTCGCGCGTGACGCCCTGCGGCTCGGACGACGCGGCGAAAGCGGACGAAGCGATGGTCGCGGCAAATATGCCGGCAATGATCTTTTTCACGGGAAAATCTCCTGCGGTTGCACTTAAATGACGAATTCAAGACTATATCGTTGAATATTGTTCGTCTTGGCTACCCAGGCGGCCCCTTTACTTATCCAGAGTATTTTGTCCACATAAAATAATATTTCTCTTTTGTTAAACAGCGATATTTTCCGCCATTATATTATACATCAGTAAGATTATATTTTCACACTCGAAATATTATTCGCCGATCCCGCCATTTTTCAGCGCCTTGCAGAACCGGCGCCGCATGGGCAGACTGCGCCCGCATTGCCAGCCCGCTTGCGGGGCGAGGTAAAAAATGGAGGGAAAAGCCCATGCCTGCCGGTCTCACGCTCTACACCAACCCCATGTCGCGGGGTCAGATCGCCCGCTGGATGCTCGAAGAGGTCGGCCAGCCCTATGAGACCGTCCTGCTCGACTATGAAGGCGCGATGAAGTCGGCGGACTATCGCGCGATCAATCCGATGGGCAAGGTGCCCACGGTCGTGCATGGCGGCCATGTCGTCACCGAATGCGCCGCGATCTGCGCCTATCTCGCCGACGCCTTTGCCGACGCGGGCCTCGCCCCGCCGCTCGACCGGCGGCACGATTATTATCGCTGGCTCTTCTTCGCCGCCGGGCCGGTGGAAGCCGCCGTCACCAACCGCGCGCTCGGCTTCGTCGTGCCGGAGGGGCGTGAGCGGATGGCGGGCTATGGCAGTTTCGACGACGCCGTCGCCACGCTGGAAAAGGCGGTCTCGGGCGACGCTTGGATCTGCGGCGAACAGTTTACCGCCGCCGATGTCTATGTCGGCGCGCAGGTGGACTGGGGTCTCAGCTTCAGATCCATCCCCACCAGCCCCGCCTTCGAAGCCTATGCCGCCCGCCTGCGCGAGCGCCCTGCCTACAAACGGCAGAAGGAACTGGATAACGCCCTTATCGCGAAAATGCAGGCGAAGGGCTGACGCTTCCGCCCCACAAAGCAAAAGGCCCGGCGGATCGCTCCGCCGGGCCTTTCCTGTCTCGCTATGCTGCGATTAGCGGCGGTCGCCGAACAGCCGCAGCAGGAACAGGAACATGTTGATGAAGTCGAGATAGAGGTTCAGCGCCCCCATCACCACCGACTTGCCCATCATGTCCGTGCCCGCGACATGCGCATAGATGCTCTTGATCTTCTGCGTGTCATAGGCGGTCAGCCCCGCGAAGAGCAGGACGCCGACGCCGCTGATGACCAGATCCATCGCGCTCGACTTCAGGAACAGGTTGATGAGGCTCGCCACCAGAAGGCCCACGACGCCCATGATGAGGAACGTGCCGAAGCCCGACAGATCCTTCTTCGTCGTATAGCCCCAGAGGCTGAGGCCCGCGAACGCCGCCGCCGTCGCGAAGAAGGTCTGCGCGATCGATACGCCGGTATAGGCGAGGAAGATGTAGGACAGCGAAACGCCCATCACCGCCGCATAAGCCCAGTAGAGCGCCTGCGCCGCAAAGGTCGACAGCCGGCTGATACCGAAACTCAGCACCATCACGAACGCCAGCGGCGCGAACATCACGATATATTTGAGGATGCCGGGACCGGCGAACACGCTGTAGGCAAGCCCGCTCGATGCGAACAGCAGAGCGACGATGCCGGTCAGCAGCACGCCGCTCGCCATATAATTATAGACCGACAGCATATAGCGGCGCAGCCCGGCGTCGAACGCCTCGCCGCGCGCGGCGGTTGCCCCGCCAAAACCCGCAATGCGGGTTTGTGTGCCGGGACGGGGATCGGACCAGTTGGCCATGAAATTCATCTCCTTTGCCGGCATGTCCGCCGGTCCCCATAGTATCGGCCTATCCGGCCTCAACTTCAAGAGTAAGCCGTGTTGCTGAATTATGACAATGTGCTAATATATGGCAGCGGCGCGCGATGCGGCCTATGCCCATCCCATGCACCGCCTGTTCGTCGCTATCCGCCCGCCTGCCGCGCTGCGCAGCCAGTTGCTCGACCTGATGGAAGGGGTCGAGGGCGCGCGCTGGCAGGATGACGATCAACTTCACCTGACGCTGCGCTTCATCGGCGAAGTCGACCGGCGCATGGCCGAAGACATCGCCGCCGCGCTCACCGCCATCCGCTTTACGTCCTTCGACGCACAGATCCACGGCGTCGGCGCGTTCGACCGCAAAGGTGTGGTCGACACTCTGTGGGCGGGCGTCCAGCCGCGCGATCCGCTCGCGCATCTCCACCGCAAGATCGACCGCGCCTGCGTGGCGCTCGGCCTCGCGCCCGAAGGCCGCGCTTACCTGCCGCATATCACCCTCGCCCGCTTCGGGCGCGGCGGCGCTGTGGTCGATCCCTTCCTTGTCCGCCACGCCGCCCTGTCGAGCGCACCATTCCGTGTCGACCGTTTCACCCTGTTCGAAAGCCATGTCGGCCACGCCGGCGCCCGCTACGAAGCGGTCGCCGACTATCGCCGCGATTCCCGGTCCTGAGCCTCGCTCAGCCTGCGGCCAGAACGCCGCACGCGACCCGGCCCCCGGCATTGCCCGCCGGATCGCTCACATTGTCGTCGGGCTGGGCGTGCACCACGATGGCCGCTCCGTCCGCGTCCAGCAGCGGCGTCGCGCCGCCGGAAATCGCGCCGCTCGGAACATGATATTCGATGGAGCCGGTGCCGTCCGCCGCAACCGTCATATTGGGCATATCGCCCATGTGCATGCCGTCCGGATTGTCCTTGCCATGCTTGCGGCCGGTGGGGTTCCAGTGGCCGCCCGCGCTCGTGAAGTCGGGGCCGACGCACTGGCCGGTGGTGTGGATGTGCACCGCATGGATGCCGGGCGTGAGGCCCGTCGCCTTCACCACGACATGCAGCCCGTCACCGGCCTGCGTCACGGTCGCCGTCCCGCGCGCGCTGCCGTCGCCCGCAGCGAGCTTTGCGGTCGCCATCGGCGCCGCCTTGGTCTGGGCGGCGGTGGCGCATCCCGCGATGGCGAGGCCGAGGGGAAGAGTGGCGGCGAGCAGCAAACGGGTCATGGCAGGCTCCGGGATTGATGGGGGTGCTGGGGGAACGCAAAGGCTGATCTTTTGTTGCGCCCCCGGCTCCGTTTGGCAAGCGGGACCGGAAGGAACCGTCTGCCGCACAGGCGCGGGCGTTCTGCTACCGACGCCGCCGCGCCGCATTCTCCTCACCCCCTCCGCCTTCGCCGGACAAAGAAAAAGGGGCCGGTCGGATGACCAGCCCCTCTTCTGTTCCATCCCGAAGGACGGAAACCGGCTTACATGCCCGCGCCGGGGCCGTAGCTGATTTCCACGCGACGGTTCTGGACTTCGCGAACGCCATCGGCGGTTTCGACGCGAGGACGTGATTCACCGAACGCCTGGGTGGTCATCACGCCGTCAGGGATACCCTTCGAGGCGAGATAGGCCTTGACCGCATCGGCGCGGCGCTGGGACAGGCCGACGTTGTAGGAGGCCGAACCCGACTTGTCCGCGTGACCCGCCAGCATGACCTGGGCGCTGCCGCAGCTGCTGTAGGCCGAAACCGCGTTGTCCAGAATGGTGGCGGCGTCAGGCGTAATGTCCGACTTGTCCCATTCGAAGAACACGATGTACGGTCCGGGGTTGCACTCTGCCACCGGCGGCGGCGGAGGCGGCGGGGGCGGCGGAGGCGGCGGGGGCGGCGGGGGCGGCGGAGGAGCCGCTTCAGCCGGAGCGCCGAAGTTGTAGGTCAGGCCGAGCAGGACGCTGTGCGTGCGCAGCTTGGTGTCCACGCTCGAACCGGCGGGGCCACCGATGGTGGTGTAGGCCGGGATCAGCTTGATGTCGTCCTGGTTGAAGAAGCGATACTTCAGCGAGACGTCGACATTCGAGCCGAGCGGGTAGCGAACGCCCGCGATCGCCTGCCAGGCGAAGCCGGTGTCGCTGTCGTTGACCAGATCGTTGGCCAGCTTGCCGCGCGACACGCCGACGCCGCCGCCGACAAAGCCCTGCAGGCCGTCATCGGGACCGAAGTCGAGCAGGCCGTTCAGCATGAACGACAGGGCCGAGGCCGCGCCGCCGAAGCCGCTCTGGTCGAGGTCGACCTTGGCGCGCTTGTAGGCCGCTTCGGCTTCCAGACGGAAACCGCCGAAATCGTAGCCGATATTGGCGTCGAAATCATAGCCCTTGTGGTAGTCAACACCCGAAACGGTGTTGCTGGCCGCACCGGCGTTGCCGGGGGTGAAGGTGATGTCCTGATCTTCAACGATCAGACCGCCGGCGTCGACGCCGACATACCAGCTATTGTCGCGTGCCATGGCCGGGGTGGCCAAAACACTGGTCGCAAGCGCAGCCGCGAGGGCAAGCTTCCGCATCTGAATTCCCCTTTCAAGAGTGTCACGAAGGACTGCTGAAACCCTCTATCGGGTAGAAAGTTTCATGGCAAGTCCACATTTAGTGAAACCGTTGCAAAAATAACGCACTAAGCCGACTATCAAGTGGCCGACAGGCTATATCGTCACGATCCGGTAATATTCAAGCTACCCCTCAAACAAATACCCGATGATGCCCAAATATCACGGTACGATCAGCCCGTGGGAACGCAGTGCCTCCAGAATGGCGGCAATGGTCGCGCGGCTTTCCGCATCGACGACAGCGCCGCCCGCCGGATCGCCGATCGCATCCTGACGTTCCGCCACCACGCGATTGCCGCCGAGATACAGGCCATCGTCATGAACCGCGCCTTCCCGCCACTGTGCACCGTCATGAAAAAGCGCGACATTCCGGTCGATGACCCACAAGTTCAACCCCGCGCGCGGCGTGATGAAGCGCCACCCCCCCTCGCTCGCCACCGCGACGGCCCCGTCTTTTCCGGCCCATTCGCCACTTGCCCCCGCCGCCACGATCCAGCATCGCCCCGGTTCCGCGTCGACCGGCGGAACCGCCAGATCCGCGCTCTCCACCGCCCCGTGCAGCAGCGCGTCGGCCAATGTCAGCGCTTCGTTGTGGAACAATTCCTTCTGCGCCTGCCCCGCAAACAGCAGCGGCAGCGCCCAGCGCGATGTTGCGTCCATCATCCGTTCCTTCCTCTTATACCGTGATCGCGATCCGGGCCGCCCGCCCGGTCGCATGGGTGCCGATCTGCGCCACCTCGACGGTCAGCGCCGCTCCGGCGCTCCCGTCCGCCGCAATGGCCGCCGTATCATAGGTCCACGCCGGAACCGCCGTTTCTGCCGCCCGCACGAGCCGCGCGCCGTCCATCAGCCGCACCGCATAGCGCTCGGCCTCCTCGGCCAGCGGCACGTCGCTCCCGCTGCTCCAGCGCCATCCCGCCCGGCTCCGCCGCACCCAGCGCAGCGCCACGCCGCCGCTTTCCGCCCGCGCCGTCAGATGCACCGGCGCAGGCGGGATCAGCGCCTCGCCCGCGACCGTCATGACGGCCTCCACAGGCTCCACATCCCCCAGCCCCAGCGCCGCCACGCGCAGCGCCGCGCCCGGTTCCACGCTCTGCCCCGCGAAACCCAGCGGATCGGCCAGCCTTTCCTCCTCGACCGGCAGGAAAGGCTCGCCCGCCTCATGCGCGCCGCACGCCCACTCCGTCCCGCGCAGCCCGCGCCGCAAACCCGTCAGCCGCCACTGCCGCGTCCCGGTCCGCACCGCGCTCTCGAACTGGATCAACTCGCGCCCCACCAGACAGAGGTTCCGCCCCTGCCCCAGCATCGCCTCGTCCGCGGGTGAAAGCGCTATGTCCTCCGCCAGCAGGGTCACGTCCAGCACCGCCCGCCGGTCCACCAGCGTGACGCTCCCCGGAGCCAGCGCCGCGTCGGTAACGCCCATCACCGCCCGCCCCGCGCTGCGCCCCGCCGGGACCGCCTCGCCGCTCGCGCCCATCACGAACAGCGCCGCGCTGCGCCAGCCCGCCCCGCCGCTCGCCGCCGCGACGATCAGCGGCGCGCTCGCCACCCCCTCGCGCAGCGGCGGCAGGTCGGCCAGCATCAGGCTCGTTGCTCCGTGCGGCGCATCCACCTGCCGCACGATGGCCCCGCCCGAGGCGCCCGGCGGCATCGCTCCGCCAGCGCCCGGCACCCGCCGCAGCGACAGGCGCACCGCCATCGCTTCCCATTCGCGCTCCTCGATCCGCCAAAGCCCCGGCACGCCCGCCACAGTCACAATTTCGCCCGGCTCCTGCGCCAGCGCCTCCCAGCCGCAGCGCAGCTCCATCCGCGCCCGCCCGCTCCACGCCGCATGGAGCCGCGCTGCCGCCAGCGCCCGCGCCGCGTCCGCGCTCATCGCTTCGGGCAGGTCGATGCCCTGCTCCTGCCGCCCCGCTCCTGCCCGCACCACGCGCTGCACGCCGGTTTGATAATCGCGCGCGGCGTCATAATGGCGCAGGCTGAGCGCGACCGGCACACCGTCCGCCGCCCCGCCCGACCGCTGTTGCGGATCGACGCCGCGCCCGTTGACCCGCGCCAGCAGCCCGCCCGCGCCGATCTCTCCGTCCGCCGCCTCCGCCGCCGCGACCAGCCGCAACCCCGCTTCCCCGCCCGCCAGCGCCAGTCCCCGCGCCTCGATCATCGGCATCAGCGCCTCGCGCACGTCCGGCCCGCCCGCGGCATAGCCCGCAACCAGACCCAGTCCGCTTCCGCCCAGCAGCCCGCCGCTCGCCTCGCGCGCCACCTGCTCCATCGGCACCGGCCCCGCGTCCGCCTCCACTTCGAAGGTCAGGGACGGGATGCGGTTGCCATAATCGGCCAGCGCCAGATCCTCGAACAGCACATAGGCGATCCCCCGATGCGCGGGCGCCTGCCCCGCCCCCACCGCCGAAGAGATCAGCGGATCGGCCGCCTGCCCCTCACCGCCATGATGTACGCGGAAAGCCGAAAGCTCGGTCTTGAAGTCCCCCGCCGCCCCGCGCAGCAGATTGCCGTCCGCCCAGATGCGTCGGATCGCCCGGATCGGCCGCGCCGACAGCGCGACTGCGAAGCTCGCCGAATAGCTGTATGTCGTGACTCTCCCGCGCCCCTTCCCCGCGCTCTCTTTCTTGCGCGTTTCCTTAAGGTCGGTCGCCCAGATCACCGTGCCCGCGACCCGCATCGTGCCGAAAATCTTCGGCACCTGCGTTCCATAGGTTGATGTCTGCACCTGAAGCTCGGCCAGCCGCCGCCCCTCGCGCCCCTTGGGGCGGAACAGCACCGCATGGTCGAACGCATTGCCGACCAGAGCGCCGATCGCGCCTCCGATCGGCCCGCCCAGCGCCCTCCCCACCGCCGTAAGCACCATCGTCGCCATGCCTGTCTCCCCTTATATTCGCCACCAGCCGAGCACAGGCCAGAGCGGCGCGCCCGGCGTCTCCACCACACGGCCCAGTCCCGCATGGGCGTGGACGAAGCCGGTATCCGTCGCGATCATCAGGTGGAGTTGCATCGGCCCCGGCCGCACCAGCGCCACATCGCCCGCCGCGCCTACCGCTACCGCGCGCAGCCCGGCCTCCCGCAACCAGCGCTCCGCCCGCGCCGCATCGCCGCTGCGCAGGCCATAGGCGCAGGGCGCATCCCGCCCCGTCGCCACCGCCGCCAGCCCCACGCAGTCGATCCCGTCGCGCCCGCGTCCGTGCAGCCGGAACGGCGCGCCGATCAAGGCCCGCGCCGCCGCCACGATCTCCGCGCCGCTCACGCGCCGGGGTATCGCGTCAGAAGGTCCATGCCCGGCAGATAAGGCTCGCCGCGAAAATTCACCGCATTGCCGAACCGCGCCGCGCAGGTCGCCAATTGCCGGTCGCACCCCTGCGTCAGCAGCGCCAGCGTCCCCGCCTCCACCGCAAAGCCGGGCGGATCGGCCAGCGTCAGCCCGTCGGCATCATTGTCCGCCACCGCCTGACACATCCCCGCATTCGCCCCGGTCAGCCAGCGCAGCGTGCCGAAGGCATAAACCCCCGGCGCAAGGCCGCTCGCGGCCACCCGCGCATCCTCCACGCCCGCCACCGTGACGATCCGCCGCCTTCCCGCCATATCGACGCGGCACTTGCCGTCGCCCAGCGTCGCGCGGCAATCGGGCGAAGTGGATGGCGCAACCGGCTCCCCCAGCGCCGCCGCGCCGATCAGCTCCGCCGTGAACGCCGCGCCCGTCCGCGCCACCGCGCCGATCTCGCCCCGCGCCAGCAGCAGCCACAGATCGCCCGGCGCCTCCCACTGCGTCAGCCGCAGTTCCAGCGCCGCTCCGTCCCATCGCCCCGCCATCAGGTCGCGCTCGCTGATCGCGTCGCTGGTAAGCGCGCCCGCTATGTCGCTGTCCTCCCCCTCCATACCGATGCCGCTGCGCACCGCGCCCGGCGTCATGCCCGGCGCGGCGCGATAAAGCAGCCCGCCGATCTCCAGATCACGGTCGTGGCTGGTCAGCCCGATCGTCACCCCGTCCCGCCGCTCGATCCGCCAGCAGAAGGCCAGCGTCACCAGCGGCTGCGCCAATGTCTCCGCCGCGCTCATTCGCGGATCTCCACCAGCGGCACCGAAGGCGCTTCCCCGGCCGCAAAGGTCGCGCGGTTGATCTCCAGCCGGTCCTCGGCGAAACGCACCGGCACGTCGAAGCGATAGCCCGCCGTCAGCACCGCGCCCGCCGCCGGAGCCACATCGAACGCGATCACGCCCATCCCCGCATGGCTCCACCCGCTCGTCAGTTCCGCGCCATCGACAGCGACCCGGATGCTCCCCGCCACCGGCCGCGTGATCCGGCGGCCCTGCGCCTCATCCCCCTCGCCATAATGGCGCATCAGCGGAAATTCGGCGCGCACCCCGTCGCCCGTCCCGAGCCGCTGGTCGATGGGCGAAGGCGCGACCCCCGGCGCGCCGCTCCGGTCGTCATAGGGATCGGTAAAGCGGAACCCCCGCGCCGCGCCTCTCCTCGCCCGGAAAAATGCGATCAGCCGCGCCATGTCGCCCTCCGACCGGACCCCCGGCCCCGCGTCGAAGGACAGCCGCGCGTCCGCCCAGTCGCTACTGCGCCGCTCATGCCCGCTCACGCTCTCGACCACCTGTGTCGAAAAGGCGGGCGACACGCTCGCCTCCCGCCCGATGCCGAGCGGAAAGAGCACATCGTCAAAGGCCTGCATCTCATCCTCCCCATCGATTCTGAAGGCAGTGAAGCCGTCGCGGCACACCTGCGGCAGCGCCCAGACGAAGGTCGCCGCCGTGCCCCGCGCCACCGAAGCCCGCGCCGCCGCCGCGATTCTCCGCCACTGGCCCGCCTGTTCCGGCAGCAGCACGAAGCCTGCCAGATAATGTTGTTCCGCCACCGGATAGCCGAGCCGCTCCGTCGCCAGCGCCACGCCCCGCGCGGTGAGATGGGGCCGCCCCTCCGTCACCCAGTCATAATCTTCCAGTTGCAGCACATCGAAGGCAGGCGACGCCCACCCCACCGGCATGTTCGCCCGCTTGGCTTCCGGCGCGCGCGGGTCGAGGACGGTCGGCAGATAGGCGAGCAAATGCGTCACCGCCCCCGGCGCGATCCCCTTCACATGCGCGCACAGCGCCGCGGTCGATGCCGCGAGCAAAGCCCCCGCCGCATCCAGCAGCGCGGTCTGCGCCGCGTCCAGTTCGCCCCAGACGCTCGGCACCGACACCGGACTCCCGCCCAGCGCCGCCCTTGCCGCATCGTCATAGAGGCAGATGCGCCCGTCGCCCGGCATCACCCACCACCATGGCTCGCCGACCTGAAACAGGATCGGCAGACCGGCCTCCAACCCGATGGAAACAAAGGCACCCGCCACCGCCTTGAGATAACTCATCGCCCCGTCATGTGCGGGCGACAGCAGGGTAGATGGCGGTTCCCACCCCGTCAGCGCCGGGTCGCCATTTTCCGCCCGCTGCTTCCAGTCGCCCCAGCAATGCGCGTCGAACAGCTCGTAGGACAGCGACCAGATGACCCCCATCCCCATCGCCTTCGCGCGCGCCGCGAAGTCCCGGTGCCACGCCGCGCACGGCGCATTCAGCACCCCGCCCGCAAGGCTGACGAACAGCCCGCTTGCCGCCCGCTCCAGCCGGAAATAATGGCTCATCCCGACATAATGGTTGATCGCCCCGCGATAGCCGAGCGCGTGGATCGCCTCGACGATGCGCTGCGGCGTCTGGTTGAACGCATCGTCATAGCCCGTCGCCATCGACAGCCCATGTTCGGGCAGCATCGCGTCGCCCACCGCGATCACCGATCCCGCTCCGTCGCACCGGATCGCGCTCATTTCCGCCCATCCCTCGACGGCGGCGGGAAAGGCGGTGTCGCCCTCATCATAGCCTGGCGGCACCAGCGACAGGAACATCCGGTCGATATCCCCCGCCCACACCGGATCCGCATCCTCGGGCAATCGGTATCCGCCCTTCAGGTCGGCAAAATCCAGCGTGATGACAGCATCTTCCGGCCCGCCGTTCGCATAGTTCCACAGCCGCACATACCAGGCGCGCGGGTTCCCGCTTTCGTCCCGCCCCTCGATCGTCAGCGTCGGCCCGTGCGTCTGGTCGAGCCTGCGCACGCCGCCCGACCGCCAGCGGAAAGACAGCACGCAGTCCCGAAAATCCCGCGCGGTTTCATAGGCAAGCAGCGGGTGGCTCCATCGGTCCTCCGCTTCCCAGATCAGCCCGGCCAGATCGCCCGACCCGTAAAACACCGCGTCCATGCGGAGAGCATCGGGCGCGGTCGTCACCACGCTCGCCATCATCGGGCGCGGGAAATTGACGGTCCAGTGGCTCGCGGCAAAGCGCTTCATGAAGCGCGCCTCCTGCCCCCGCCGCGCGTCGGCCAGCCAGTAATCGAGGCCGCTCATTGCAACGCTCCCCTCACCGCCCGCGCCACCTGCCG
Organism: Sphingobium amiense; assembly: GCF_003967075.1. Classification (NCBI taxonomy): domain Bacteria; kingdom Pseudomonadati; phylum Pseudomonadota; class Alphaproteobacteria; order Sphingomonadales; family Sphingobiaceae; genus Sphingobium; species Sphingobium amiense. Next base: position 393,258 of record NZ_AP018664.1, on the reverse strand, counting down.
CGCGCTCCGCCCCAGCAGCCGCGCCTCGCTTTCCCCGCCGCGCGCGCTGACGGCGATATTCACCCGCACGTCCCGCGCGCCGCCGGCAGCGCCCGTCTGCACCTGCCCGCTCGCCGTCGGCACGAAGACCTCCGGTCCCCGCTCGCCTACCAGATAGGCGCGCCCCGGCGTCACCGGCCCGCCCGTCGCCCGTCCCGGCAGCCCCAGAGCGCCCGTCAGCAGCGACGCGCCCAGACTCACCAGCCCGCCGCCTCCACCGCCGCCCAGCGCGCCGATGCCGCCCTTCAGCGCGCTCGCCGCGATGGAATCGAGCACCCCGATGGCGATCCGCCGCAGATCGTCGAACCCGAACTTGCCTGTCCTGACGGCGCGCAGCAGCCCGCTCTCGATCCGCCGCGCCGCCCGCTCCGCTCCTTCCGCCAGCGGCCCTTCCATCCCCGCGCGCATCGCATCCACGTCGCGCGCCAGCCCCGCCGTATCGGCGCGCACCCGCACCACCAGCGTCTCGATTTCTTCATCCATGAAATAAGGCCTCCCGCCCTGAATAGCCCCTCCCCTTCAGGGGAGGGGTTGGGGTGGGGCAGCCCCCACGCACCAGCCTCCGGCCTCAATCCGGCATCGCCCCCATCAGCCGCGCCAACTCCGCGCCATCGACGCCCGCACCGCCGCCGCCTTCCTCATCGCCCCGCGCCGCGCGCAGCACGCAGGCCAGTTCCTGCGGCGTCGCGCGCCAGAACTGCTCGGGCCGCCAGCCCAGCAGCCATCCCGCCACGCCCGCCAGCCGCGCCGCGCCCTCGCCAAATCGCGTCATGTCCCCGCCAGTATCTGCCGCACGATGCTTTTGAGCGCGGGCGTCACCTTCGCGATCCCTGCCGCCACCACCGCCTCGCCCAGCGCCTCGCGCGTCAGGCCGCCGCGATCCACCAGACAATGCCAGAACAGCGCCACCAGATCGCCCAGCGACAGCCTGCCCTCCGCCGCCCGCTCGACCACCTCGAACAGCGGCCCCAGCTCCTGCTCCGCCGCCACCAGCGCGCCGAAGCTCGGGCGCAGCAGCAGCGCCTCGCCCCCCAGCTCCAGCGCCGCTTCCCCGCGCTCCGGATTGGCCGGGGCCGGATTCGCCGCCCCGCTCACAGGCTCACCACCGCGCCGGAGCTTTCGAGGCTCAGCGCATAATTGCGCTCGCCATTATAATCGCCCGCATAGTCGAGCCGCGTGACGAGGAATTTCCCTCGCATCCGCTCCCCGCTCTCGAAGCTCAGCTCATAGCTTTCGATGGTGCCCGACAGCGCATGGTTGCGGATGCGCACTTCCGCGTCCGATCCGGTGAACAGCCCCGCCGCCGACACGCTGACCGACCGCACGCCCGCGCCCGACAGCAGTTCGCGCCAGCCGCCCGAATCCTTGCTCGTGATGTTCACCGCCTCGCCGTTCACGGAAAGCTGCGTCGTGCGCATCCCTGCGACCGTGGCATAGGTTGCCGGACTGTTTCCGTCGCCAACCTTCAGCAAAAATGCACTTCCTTTTTCGACGCCCATGGCGCATCCTTTCTTTGGTCAAACCGTGCAAAATGCAGGATATGGAGAGGGTAAGATGTTCATTGCCGTTGCTTCGCTCGCGATGATGGCCGCCACCGCGCCTTCGGCCGATGCCGTGGGCACCGGGCGGAAGGATTTCACCAAATGCCTCTCCGCGCAGGTGCAGCCGGCGCTGGACGCCAAGAAGTCCACCGGCGATTTTCAGGCGTCGATCAAGAAAGCCTGCGCCACGCAGGAAGCCGCCTTCCGCGCCGCCATCGTCGCGCAGGACAAGGGCGACAAGATGTCCGACAGCGCGTCGGCATCGGACGCCGACGACCAGATCAGCGAATATGTCGACAAGATCACGTCGGAATATGAAGAGAGCAGCCGTCCGGGCTGATTTCCGCCCGAGCCGCTGAAAAAACCCCGTCACCCCGGCCCCCGAGCCGGGTCCAGCTTCCTTGCAGCCAAGGCCACCCCACGGGACGCCGCCCGCCTGCCAATCTCTCCCCTCGGGGAGAGATACGGAGCCTTGGCGGCGTCAGCCGCCTCAGGCGAAGTTGAGAGGGCGCGCGCCCGTCACCCGTCCCGCACCACCCGCACGCGATAATCCACCACCGCGCGCCATCCGCTCGCCGGCGCCGGCCCCTCCCGCGCGATGCGGGAGCGCACCAGCCGCGCGCTTGCCACGCGCCAGCCGTCCGCCGCCACCAGCCCCTGCATCGCCGGATCGACCCGCGCGATCATCGCCGCGAGTGCCGCCGCACCGTCCGCCGCCGCCACCAGGCCGACCGACAGGCGTATCTCACGCCCCTCCAGATCCTTGCCGCCCCAGTCGCTGCCGATACACTCGCCCGCAAAGCCATAAGGCGCCGCCGCGCGCGCAGGCTCCCCGTCATGCACGCCGTTGACCAGCGCCATCAGCGCCCCGTCCGCCCGCAGCGCCGCGATCATCGCGGCCCGCACCGCCATTTCCGCGCTCATAATCCTCTCCCCGCCTCGCGCAGGGCCAGATTACGCATCCAGCGCGCGCGCAGCCCCCGCCCGCCGATCCGCACCGCCTCGCCCTCGACATGCGCCTCGACCCCCGCGTTCGTCAGCGCCGCCGCGATCCCCTCGCGCCGCGCCTGCGCCCGCCGCTCCAGCAGCCGCGCGATCCTCATGCCAGCCGCATCCGGCGCCATGGCCGCCACAGCGCGCTCACCACGGCGGGCGGCGTGGCGCTGTCGCCCCCGCGCGCCAGATAATGTTCCGCCGCCAGCCGCACGACGCCCTGCCGCAGCGCCTCCGGCACCGCATCGGCATCGCTCGCCAGCCCCGCGCGATAGGTGACGGCCATCGTGCCGGAAAAGCCCCCGCGCGCGATGCGCACCCATCCCTCGCCATTGCCGTCGATGTCGACCGCATAGGCGTCGACCGGCAGCGGCGTCACCGCTCCGTCCGCGCCCACCGTCCCGACGCTCTCGATCGCCACCACGGGCCGCGCCGTCAGCCGCTGCCACGCGCCCGCCGCGCGCGGTCCGAACAGCGTCTCGCGCGTCTGCCGCACGATCAGCCACTGACCGGTGAACCGCTCGCACAGCGCCCCCGCGCCGCGCAGCAGCCCGTTCAGCACCGCATCCTCTCCATCCCCCGCGATCCGCAGATAGGTCTTCAGTTCCGCCAGCGACGCGGGCAGCGCCCCGTCCTCCGCATCCATCAGCATGTGGGCCGCCTCCCGCCGTCAAAGAAAAAGGGGCGCGGACCTGCCGCCCGCGCCCCCGATACCGTCCTTCCGTCCCGCCCTTTTACGAGGCGGAAAACTTCATCAACTTGATCGCTTCCGAGTTCGCCACGCCCCCGCCGACGCGCTTGACGGCGTAGAAGTGGACGAAGGGCTTGTTGCTGAACGGATCGCGCAGGATGCTCGTCTCGCTGCGTTCCGCGATCACATAGCCCGACTGGAAATTGCCGAACGCGATCGACAGGCTGTTGGCGGCAATGTCCGGCATGTCCTCGGCCTCGACCACCGGATAGCCCAGCAGCGTCGCGGGCCGCCCCTCCGCCATCGACGGCTGCCACAGGAACGCCCCGTCCGCCGTCTTCATCTTGCGGATGACCGCCAGCGTCGCGGAGTTCATGACGAAGCTCGCACCCTGCCGGTAAGGCGCACGCAGGCTCTGGATCAGGTCGATCAGCCGGTCCTGCGGATTGCTCGCTGCAAAAGCGCCCGCCGCGCCCGACGCCACATATTGCAGAGACCCGAACGCGCGCACCCCGTCCGCCTCATTGGTGGTGGTATAGGTCAAAAAGCCCTTGGGCTTGTTCGTCCCGTTGCCGCTGACGAAGGCCGCGCCCTCCGCCGCCGCGAACTCGCGGGCGATCTCGCTCGCCAGCCATCCCTCGACATCGAACTGCGCGTCGTCCAGCATCGCCTGACTGGCCGCCGGATTGGCGAACAGCTCGCCCGAAGGCGGCACGATCTCGTTGAAGGCGGGCGTGCCCGTTTCGGCCCTTGCGCCCGTCTCGCTCGCCCAGCCCGACACGATCCCGCCCGACGTCACCAGCTTGCGGTATCCCGCGCTGCCCGTGCGCACCACATTGGCGATGGCGCGGATCGGCGACAGCCCCTTGAGCGTCGATCCGATCAACTGGTCGATCTCGCGCGGCACGGCATAGCCGCCCGCAGCCCCCGACGCGCCCGAAAAGCTCTTCAGCTCGACGCCCGCTTCCAGTCCCTGCCGCAGATAGCGATCGACGAACGCCGCCCGCGCCGGATCCTCGACGCCGCCCTTCACCCCGTCGAGCGCGGGCCTGCGCGCGCTCAGCAAAGCCCCCTTCAGCGCCGCCACCTCCTGCGCCAGCCCCTCGATCCTCTCCCCCTGCGCCACCACGTCAAGGCTCGCTTCCAGTTGATCCGTCATGCCCGTCTCCACAAAAAAAGGCGGCCCGAAATGGACCGCCCACATGCTCCTCCCCCCTTGGGGGGAGGATACGAAGTCTTGGCAGCTTGGCTGCCCAGACGCAGTTGGTGAGGGGGGAGCGAGTGCTTGCCGCCCCTCCGGCCTTTGCTCATAAAGCGCGCATGTCCCTCACCCTCGCCGATCACGGCGCACAGCATATCCCGCTGGCGCTTGACGCCACCGCGCTCGCGTCAATGGAAAATGCGATCGCCTCCCTGCCCGCAAACCAGCCGGGCCAGCGCCTCACCCACCTTCCGGCGCTTGCCGCCCTTCTGGGAATGACAGGCCGGATCGGCCGTCACGCCGCCAGCCATCTGGGACCAAAGGCACAGCCCGTGCGCGCCATCCTCTTTGACAAGAGCGAGGCAAACAACTGGGCGCTCGGATGGCATCAGGACCGCACCATCGCGGTGCAATTCCGCGTGGATACGCCGGGCTTCGGCCCATGGACGGTCAAATCCGGCATCCACCATGTCGCTCCGCCCCAATCGCTGCTCGACAGGATGCTGACCTTGCGCGTGCACCTCGATCCCGTCGATGCGAACAATGCCCCCCCTGCTGATCGCGCCCGGATCGCATAGATATGGGCGCGTGGCCGAAGGCGAAGTCCTGTCCCTCGTCGAACGATGCGGCATTCAAAGCTGCCTCGCCGAACGCGGAGACATCTGGCTCTATTCCACGCCGATCCTTCACGCCTCCGACGCCGCCTCAAACCCCCGCCGCCGCCGGGTTCTGCAACTCGACTACAGCGCCGACCCGCTGCCCGGCGACCTTGAATGGCTGGGGATCGTCTGACTCACCCCTCCACCTTCACCACCCTTGCCAGCGGCTGCATCGGGTGCGTCACCACGCTCACCTCCACCAGTTCCAGCGCCAGCAGCTCGCGCGGCCTCGCGCCCCGCGCCGCCTTGACGCGATAACCGAAGCTGAGGCCATCCACCGCGCCCTCGACAAGCGCCGCCGCCGCCTCCCGCCCCGCAGCGCTCGACCGCGACACCCGCGCAATCACCCGCAGCCCGCGCGCATCTTCCCGCGCGCTCTCGACCGTGCCGATCACCGCGCCCGGCCCATGCTGCCACAGCAAAGGCACGCCCGCCGCCGCGATGTCGCCAAAGGCCCCCGCCCGCACCACATCGCCGCCCCGGTCCACCCGGTCGAATATCGCCGCATATCCGGCAAAGCGCAGGTCGCCTGCCATATCCCCTCCCTCCAAAGTCCAATGATGCCCGGTTCGTGCCGGGATTTGGTTCAGGATGAGCCGAAAATGGCGTCGCCCGAGAACCGGCGCGGAGCGTGCTCAATGCACGTGAGCACCGGAAGCGGAGGGCGATGCCGTTTGCAGGCCGTCCTGGATCAAAGACCGGTGCGAACCAATCCGACAAGTCCCGTCTTCACCGCGATCCCCAGCAAGATCAGCGCCATGGCGATCCTTGCCATCCAGCCGATCACCGCGCCGCGCGCCGCCTTCTTCGCGTCGCGCCACGCCGACAGCAGCTCGCGCAGTTCCCGCACATCGCCCTCCGCGCCGCGATCCGCCAGCCCCAGCCGCTCCAGCGCCCGGCCCGCGCCCCGCTCGCTCGCTTCTTCGATCAGCGCGCGGATCGTCACCATGTCGGCGACCTGCCCCTCCGCCTGCGCGACCAGCCGCGCCAGCATCTCATCCTTCATGCCGCCCTCCTTCCCAATGCTTGCCCCAGCGCCTATCTGCGCCGCCATGAAGCGCGCGCGCCGCAAAGTCCTGATCCTGATCGCGATCCTCGCCCTCGCCGCGCTGGGCTGGCATTTCGGCCTCGACCGCGCCGCCGACTGCTGGACGCAGGGCGGCACATGGGCGTGGGACGGCGGTTTCTGCCGCCTCGACACCCTGCCGCAGCGCGCGCCCGACTAAAGCCCCAGCATCGCCTTCTTCTCGTCCGCCGACAGAAAATCCGCCGCCGCTACCCGCTCCCACAAAGCCGCCCGCTCGTCCGACAGCGCAGGCACCGCGTCCAGGTCCGCCTCCACCGCGACGCCCGGCCACCAGCCGCTCAGACCCTGGCTCAATCCGCCGCAGATCTTCGCCACCAGCGGCAGGATCGCCTGCCGCCACAGCGCCTTGTTCGCCTCGCGATAATTGGCGTAGCTGTTGTCGCCGGGCAGCCCCATCAGCATCGGCGGCACCCCGAACGCCAGCGCGATCTCCCGCGCCGCCGCGCTTTTCAGCCCCACAAAATCCATCTCGGCGGGCGTCAGGCTCATCGCCTTCCAGCTTAAGCCCCCCTCCAGCAGCATCGGCCGCCCGGCATTGGCCGCGCCCGCGAAGGCCGCCTCCATCTCGCGCTTCACCCGCTCATATTGCTCGGGCGACAGCACCGATCCGTCGCCCGGCTCATAGACCATCGCGCCGCTGGGCCGCGCCGCATTGTCCAGCAGCGCCTTGTTCCAGACGCTCGCCGCATTGTGGATCGCCACCGCGCCCGCCGCCGCGCCGACGCAGCCGAGGCCATAATGATCGTCGAGCGGATGGAGCGACTTCAGATGCAGCACGCTCGTCCGCCCCGCCGCATCCTCCGGGTGCAGCCGCGTCACGCTCTCTCCCACACGATAGAGATAGGCGGCGGGCCAGCCGCGCGCGTCCGCCTCCACACTCACCCGCTCGGGCCGCAGCGCGAAAAGTTCGGCGGGCATCCCGTCCGCGCCGCCGATCACCTGAACATAGGCGTTGCCGTGCAGCAGCAGATGGCAGGCCAGCGTCTCGATCAGCCCCTGTCCCGCCGAAGCCCGCCCGACCAGCGCGAGGATGCGCGCGCCGTCCCCCGCGCCCATCGTATCGGCGGTCCGCACCTTGATCTGGCACGCCCCCGCGCCCTCCGACACCAGCCGCATCGCCCGTTGCGCCACGGCATTGCCCATCACGCCCGCGCGCACCTGCGCCTCATAGCTTGCGGGCCACTCCCCCAGCGCCACCGCCCCCGTGCCCCATGCACGCGCCAGCACCGGCCGCGCATCGCCCGCGGCCGCCTTCGTCCCGAACCATTTCATGCGGATGCTCCCCAAAATGCAAAAAGCCTCCCCACAACGGAGAGGCTCCAAAAAACAAACCCCTCCCGCACGCGGGAGGGGCAGCGAGACTTGGCGGCTCTGCCGCCTTAGTCACAGCGGGGTGGGCCAGCGCTACGCCGCGTCACCGATTCCTCGCCAGCACCCGATCACAGGTCGCGTTCGTGCCCTCGCTCTTGCCGATCAGGCGGCCCGCGACCGCACCGGCGCCCGCGCCCAGCAGAGTCTCGCCGACGCTCCCGCCCGCGAGCAGGCCAACGCCCGCGCCGCCCGCCGCGCCGATCACCGTGCCCTTGTCGCGCCCTTTCTTGCCCTGCAGCAGGCAGTAGCGCACATCGTCCCGATCCCGCGGAGCCGCCCGCGCCACCCGCGCCCGCTCCTTGCTGTTGAGGGACGCCGCCATGACAGGCGTGGCCACCACCGACACACCGACCAGAGCCGCCAGCATGGAAACCTTCTTCATCGCACTTGCTCCGTTGAAATTCATCTGGATCAAGAACGATGACGCGACGGCGCGGGTTCCACCCTTCTCCACATGGGGGAGAAGGATACGAAGCCTTGCCGCACGGCGGCTAGGCGAAGTTGGATGAGGGGGCGGCGCAACGCCCACCGTCATCCCTGCCCCCGAGCCGGGCCCGCTTTCCAAGCGATCGGAAACAAGCGGGATGCCGGGCCAAGCCCGGCATGACGAAGGAGGGCAAGAAGCGACCACTGTAGGTCAGCCGCATAAGCAATTGCGTATCCTCAAAGCTCCCATATAGACCTACATCGCAGGTAATCATTCTCAATCAACGAGATGTGCAGATGTCCGACAATTGGAATTTTTATGCTCTCCTTGTCGATGACGAGCCAGCGTCGATCTTTGTCGATCTCGGGGTCACGAAAGAAACGCAGATCGCTGATTTTCCGATTATGGCATATTTACGCGTCAGGATGAATAATCCCCGGCCGGATGGGTTATCCAGTCAAGACGAATACGATAGTCTGATTTCTTTGGAGAAAGACGTAGCAGAAGCAGCAGAACGCACCGGGAAATATCTTTATGTTGGGCGGAATACGTCAAGTGGGAATCGAGATTTTTACTTCTACTCGCAAAATGAATTGATCGGAAATTTCTTTGGAAAGGCTATGAAAAATTGGCCGTCCTATGAATATCAGACTGGCTGTCGCCGCGATAAGGAGTGGTCAACGTATTGGCGCTTTCTTTATCCATCACCAGAAGATTTTCGACGCATAGGAAATCGAGATGTTGTCGATCACCTACTGAAACAGGGCGACCATATAGATGAACCCCGAACAATTGATCATTTTGCCCTATTTCCTTCGCGAGAGGCCAGAAATATCTTTGTCAAACATCTCGCCGCAAAGGGATATGCTGTCATAGGAGAGGCTGACGCTACAAACGGCGAATTTCAGGTCACGTTCGATAGGATCGATCGGCCAGATCAAATCGATGATGTGACAATCGATCTCTTCAGAGCGGCGCGGGATAGTGGCGGTGAGTATGACGGATGGGGCTGCACCATCGTGAACTGAACGTCTGCTACTGTCGATTTCTAGCGCAAAGCCGACATTCCGCTCTCCCCCCCATCCCTCACATCCCCCTGACCCGCGCCTCGCCCACTCTCCCCAGCATCAGCTCGCTCATCGCCCACACCAGAGCGTCGGCGCGATCCGGCGAGCGCCCCGGCCCGACATAGCCGCCCCCCGCCAGCAGCCCGCACATCTCGTCCTCCAGCGCCGGGAAAGCCCCGCGATGCGCCACCCGCCCGGCCTCGTAGAGCGCCGCCACCGGCTCGGCCCGCGCCGCCTTCCCCCGGCTCGCATGGACCAGCCGCACCGGCAGCGCCGCTTCCGCCGCGCGCAGCACGCTTTCGACCATCTGCCCGCCATTATTCGCTTCGGCCACCACCCGGTCCGCGCCATGCACCATCGCCGCCGCAGCGACCGCCCGCGCCCAGCCTTCGGGCCGCTGCCCCTCGACGCTCGCGTCCGCGATCACATAGCCGCGCCCGTCGCCGCCCACGCCCGCCACCACGATCCCGCACGCATCGCCCCCCGCGCTCGCGGGCGGATCGACCGCCACCACCACGCGGGCCAGCACGCCCGGCACATGCGCCACCCGGCACCGCTCGATGAGGTCGCGGGTCCACAGCGCCCCCTCCACCTCCTCGATCAGCTCGCCGTCCAGCTCCTGCCGCCCCAGCCTTGTCCCGCCATAGGCCGCCGCCATCGCCGCGACGAAGCCGGGCGCGAGGTTCGCTTCATTCTCCGCCGTCGCGCCCTTCGTCACGGCCACGCCGTCCCCGCCCACCAACCGCCGCACCAGCGGCACCGGCCTCGGCGTCGTCGTCGCCAGCACGCGCGGGCGCTCGCCCAGCCGCATCCCCATCATGAGGTTATCCCACGCCGCCTCGCCGCCCGCCCATTTGGCGATCTCGTCGGCCCAGCCATGGCTGAACTGCGGCCCGCGCAGCCCTTCGGGGTCCGCCGCCCCGAACAAAGTCGCCACCGCGCCATTGGGCCAGGTCAGCCTGCGCAGCGCCGGGGCATAGTCGGGCCGCGCCCACCATGGCGCGATGCTCAGCACGCCCGAAGCGCCCTCCACCATCACGCTGCGCGCCTCCCCCAGCGTCGCGCCGACCAGAGCGATCCGCGCCGCCGGGTCGGCTTCCGCGACCGACCGCACCCATTCCGCCCCGGCGCGCGTCTTGCCGAAGCCGCGCCCCGCCATCATCAGCCACACGCGCCAGTCGCCCTGCGGCGGCAGTTGCGCCGCCCGCGCGAGGAACCGCCATTCGGTCAGCAGCCGCTCCGCGCCTCCCGCGTCCAGCCGCGCCAGCAGCGCCGCCCGCACCCGCCCGTCCGCGCGCGCCAGCCATTCGCTGTCCGAAACCCGCATCGCCCTCCCTTTCCCCGATCCGTCAGCATCACGATCCGCCGCCCGGGCGGCACAGCCCGCCGCGCCTCTGTTTCGCGCCTGTAAACGAACGGAATTTCCGTGTTGCAGCAATAAAATGTCATCGTCCGTTGCTGGAACTCAGCCTGCGCCAGCGTCATTTCTCCGGCTTCCTACCGCAACCGCGAAGAAGGATTTCGCCGATGAAAGACACCCCTGCCGACCGTCCGAAGACCCAGCCCGCCCGCCGTCCGGGCCGCCACGAAATCGTCTCGATTCTGGGCGCCATGCTGATCGTGGGCGGCGGATCGCTCGCCGCGGGCTATGTCTCGCACCGCCCCGACCCCGTAAAGCCCGCCACCGGCACCGCGCAGGCACTCGCCCTCGCCAGCACCGACCCCGCCAACACCACCGACGCGCGGTAGGCGCCAACGCTGCGCACTCTCCACCCCCGTCACCCCGGACTTGATCCGGGGTCCAGCTACCCCCCCAGAAAGCGGGATGCCGGGTCAAGCCCGGCATGACGGGGATGGAGCGCGACGCCCTCATCCTCCTCTCGCAGGGGAGGTGCCCGACCAAAGGTCAGACGGAGGGGCATCCCGCCGATGAGCGCAACACCCTCTGGCCCCGCACGCACCTTTGCCGTTCCCACGCCAGTTTGCAGACCGGCACCGCCCTCCTCCTCCCCCGTCACCCCAGCGAAGGCTGGGGTCTCAGGCGTTCAGAGGACAAGGTGCGGGCGCGCATCGCCTTGGAACGGAGCATATCCGGCAACGGCCAGAAAAGCGGATATGGCGGAATTTCAGCCGACCTGCTAACCTGCGCGGGTGTTGAAGCGCATGGTCCTGAAAGGTGCAGCCCTATCCGTTGCTCCATGCCTTATTGTGATTGCGTGTCTCTGGCCATTAGGCTTCTTCTTCAGCTACAGCTATGCCCCTTGCGAGGACGATGGTTGGTTACAGATAGTCAGCCGCATTGTCATGCCACTGGCTTTTGCCGTTGCAGCTTGGCTTATGTCTCGCGCTGCCAGGAAGAACCTCTGGAGATATTTCTTCTTCGCCGCTGCTGTTGCTTCTGCAGCTTTCCTTACGACTTGGCTCGCCTACCAATATAATGCGCGCAGCCAAAAAATCTGCGCCGGGCGAAGTTTGTCGGAGGCCGTGCAAGCATGTCAAGCAGATCCAAAATATGTTGGACGCGGCACAAGTCCCTACGGCAATCCAACATTCTCATTGGTCTCACCCGGCATCACGGATGAAGCTCGACAGTGTTTACAGCGCTGGAGCTACCATAACCAATCACCATCTCTCGTGGTGGACAGGAGTGCCCGTTAGAAATAGGCGGTCATGGACGAAGTGGGCGTCCGCTGTATCCTATCTTCCCCCTCAATAAGTCCGGCTCGTCACCTTCCCCGTGCCGTCCGGCAATATCTCGATCAGGTGCGCGCTGTCATTGTCGCATTGCGCTTTCCAGCCCGGCACGCCCGGCCGCACGTCGACGCGGGTCGATGCCGTCACGGCGGGGCAGGCCGCGCCGCTCGCCTTGATCGCGCGTTCGAGGACGATGTTGCGCGTGGCCTCGTCCAACTTGGCGACCTCAGCCGCCGCGCCCGTCTCCGCGCCCGCCGCCCCGCCCGCCGCAGCGCCCGCATTGGCGAGCGTCGGCTGCTCCGCTTTTTCGCCGCATCCCGCCAGCGCGCCCGCCAGCATCAGTCCCGCCATCGCCCAGATCCGCATATCCGTCCTTCGTTCAGCCGCGCCCGCATCGCCAACGCGCACCGCACGATAGAGGTCCGCGCGCGCCTGTCCATCGAAGGCTGTCCAATCAAAGGCTTTCATCGAAGCCTGTCCATCATAGCCCGTGCACCCCCGCCGCGGATCGACCGCGCGTCAAGCCCCCGCCGCCGCGCGCTTCTTCGCGATGGCAGCCATCATCGCCTTGACCTGCGCGACCGCTTCCGGGCTGTCGGGCCGCGCCCCGCCGCCCGGCCCGCCTCCGCGCCGCCTCGCGCGGCTCTGCGCCACCTTGTCGCGATAGGCGAGGAACAGGCGCAGCGCGACCGTCAGGTTGGGCGCGCGCTTGACCTTGCGCGCCTTGACCGCGCCGTCCGCGCCGGTCGTCACTTCCTCGCTTTCCGCGCCGAACAGCGACGCGCGCATCAGCAGCAGCTCGATCTCGGCATAGCCCTCGTCCCTCGCCTCCTCCCACGCCCGGTCGAAGGCGGGATCGGCTCTGCGCTTGCGGTAAGCGCCCGCGCGGCACCGCCCGACGACGCGCGCCGCCTCGCTCGCGTTGCAGGTTTCGGCCAGTGTTTCGAGGAACAGTTGCTCCTCCTCCTTCGTCCAGCCGTCGCTGCGGCGCTTGCGCTGTTGCAGCTTCGCCGCGCCGCCCGCACGCTGCTTTCCGATCGCCGCATTCTTCATCTCCGCCCCTCCCGACCGCTGCACCAACGCAAAAGGGCCAGCCCTCTGCAGGACCGGCCCTTTTGCGTCGCCGCATCCGGCGACTCACAATTTTCCACTATGCCCATCCCTGCCAGAACAGCGTGACGCTGTCAAGCAGAAAGTGCCATATAGGTTATTTCGCCTTCATCGCCGCGATGATCGGCGCTTCCTCCGCCAAAGCCGCCGCGACGCTCGGCCGCGCCTTGACCGCCGCCAGCCACGCCGCCGTCTTCGGCCAGCGCGCCGGGTCCAGCCCGTCCGAAACATAGCCTGCATTGATGAGCGGACACGCCGCCGCCAGATCCGCCAGCGTGAAGCGATCCTCGATCAGCCAGCCGCTATCGGGCATCACGCTTTCCAGATAATCGTAGATTTTCGGCATTTCCTCGGCCTCGGCCCTGTCCGCCGCGGCCAGATCCGGTTCCAGCTTCATCAGCTTGGCCACAGCGCGGTTGAAGAACATCTTCGCGCCCGCCGCCTGCGCGATGGTGTCGCCGAACTCCTCATACCAGATCGTCCGCGCCCGCGCCTTCGGCTCTGTCGGGATCATCTCATCGCCGGGCTTTATGGCATCCATATAGGTTATGATCGCGGTCGAATCGCACAGCAGGAAATCGCCATCCTCCAGCGCCGGAATCTTGCCGAAGGGCGATCCTTTCAGATAGCCCTCCGCTCCGCGCCCGAAGCCCGCCGTCACCACCTCGGCCTCGATCCCCTTCTCGCTCGCGAACGCAATGACCTTGCGAACGAAAGGCGACGGCCGCGCCCCATGGATAATCATGCCTGCTCCTCCTTCATCATGGTCGGATCTGCCTGCCGCGCACAATGCCTGCTCAGTTCCGATTTGCAACCCGATTTCTCCGCATTATCGTTCCGTATCCGAAACGATAATCAGCGCGCCGCCGCACCTGTCCACTTCGCTGTCGCCATCACTCGCCCGCCCCCGGCCCGTCGGCGGGCACCATCGTGCGGGTATAGTCGATGCGGATGCGCACCCAGCTTCCCACCATCGCCTTGCCGTTGACGCGGGGCGGCAGGACCAGAAACTGCCACGCCGCCAGCCGCACCGCCTTGGCAAAGCCCGATCCCAGCGGCGATTCGCCCAGCGTCTGACAGTTTTCGACATGATAATGGTCGACCGTCTTGCACGCGACCAGCCCCCAGCCGCGCGCGGGCGCGTCCTGCGGCAGATAGGGCGAAAGCTCGGCATTGGTGGGCCGCCGATACCATTCCGCCTCGAACAGTTGCACGCCACCCGGCCCTTCGCCCGGCCCGGCGACCGCCTTGCTGTCCCCCTGGCCCGATCCCGCCCCGGCAGCGCCCTTGGGCAGGCTGCCGATGTCGGCGGCGGCCATCTGCTCGCGGTTCAGCGTCAGGAAGGGGAAGGGCGAAGGCGGCTGCTCGGCGGGCTTTTCGACCGGGATCGGCGGGCGAACCACCGGCTCGGCGGCCTTTTCCGGCGCGGTCTTCTTCTGCTCGCGCTCCTGCGACTTCTCCGACTTGGCCTTCGCCTCCTCGCTCTGCCTGCCCGCTTCGGTGTCGAAGGTCACGGGCAGCCGGTCGTCCTGTTTGGGCGGCTCGAAGCGCGGCGACAGGGTGAAGAGCGCCAGCAGCAGCAGCAGGTTGAGCACCAGCGCAAACGCCAGCCCGCCCGCGCGCTGCCGCACCTTGGCCCAGGGAATCGGAGGGATGTTCAAATGAAGCGACCGGACAAGCAGAAGAAGGCGTCATGCCCAGACGGCGCGGGAAGGTCAACGCCGTAGGCCGGGAGGCCAGAGGCGCAAAAGACTCCCGGCAGGCCGGAGGCGTCTCCGCCCACGCTGCACCTGCGAAAGCGCTGGCGACCCGAAACGATCTCGGCTAGGCGCGGGACATGCTGACGAAGCTCTACCAATGGACGCTCGCCAAGGCGGCGCACCGCCATGCCGAACGCTGGCTCTTCGCGATCAGCTTCATGGAATCGAGCTTCTTTCCCATCCCGCCGCACCCGCTGCTGGGTCTCATGTGCCTCGCCCGGCCGCAAAAGGCGATTCGCTTCGGGGTGATCTGCACCCTCGCCTCGGTGCTGGGCGGCCTGTTCGGCTATGCCATCGGCCATTTCCTCTATGAGGCGCTGGGCCAGCAGATACTGGACGCACTGGGCCTTGCCGCCAAATTCCCGGTCGCGGCCTGCTATCTGCGCGATTACGGGGCGGAAATCATCCTTATCAAGGGCGCGACGCCCATCCCGTTCAAGCTCATCACCATTACGGCGGGCTTCGTCGGCCTTTCGCTCTTCACCTTCCTCTGGGCCAGCATCGTCAGCCGCGGGGCGCAGTTCATCCTCGTGGGCTTCCTGTTCTGGAAGTTCGGCGCACCGATCAAGGCCTTCATCGAGAAATATCTCGCCCTCCTCTCCGCCGCCTTCGTGCTGCTGGTGGTGGGCGGCTTCCTCGCCGCGTCGATGCTGTCGGGCGGCAGCGACAAGGGCGACCGATGCTCCAACGCCACCATGGCGACCCTCGGCCGATAGAGACGCCGATGCGCGCGCTCCTCGCCCGGCCAAGGCTCGCTGCGCTGGCGGCGGGCACCCTGTCCGCCACGGGGTTCGAGCCGCTTGGCCTCTGGCCCGTCTCCCTCGCCTGCCTCGCGCTGCTGATGCTGCTGATCGAGCAGGCGCCCGACCGCCGCGCCGCTTTCGCACGCGGCTGGCTGTTCGGCCTCGGCCACTTCACCCTCGGCCTCAACTGGATCGCCCACGCCTTCACCTATCAGGACGCGATGCCGCACTGGTTCGGCTATGGCGCGGTCGTCCTGCTCTCGCTCTATCTCGCCGTCTATCCAGGCGCCGCGACGCTGGGCGCTTGGTGGCTGGCCCATTCCGCAATTCTGAAAAGCCCCTCCCCTTCAGGGGAGGGGTTGGGGTGGGGGCTTGCCCCAAGCGCTGCGTCCGGTCGAGAGGCCCCACCCCCAACCCCTCCCCTGAAGGGGAGGGGCGAATTGACTCTCCCCCTCCTCTTCGCCGCCACATGGCTCCTTGCCGAATATCTGCGCGCCACGCTCTTCACCGGCTTCGCATGGAACCCGCTCGGCGTCAGCCTGCTGCCGACCGGCATCGCCATCGCCGCGACCCTGATCGGCACCTACGGCCTCGGCGCGCTCGCCATCCTCGCCGCCGGATCGCTCCTCCTCGCCCTCCGCCGCCAGTTCCGCCCCGCCGCGATCCTCGGCGCTCCGCTTGTCGCCCTCGCGACATGGGGCCACATCTCCCCCGCGCCGCCCACTCCGCCCGGCGCACCCCGCGTCCGCATCGTCCAGCCCAATATCGGGCAGGACGAGAAATATTCGGTCGAGGCGGAATATCGCCACTTCCGCACCCTCGCGATGCTCTCGGGCCAGCCGCGCCCCGCCCCGCGCCTCCTCTTCTGGCCCGAAGCCGCGATTCCCGCCTATCTCGACATGGAACCCGACTGGCGCGCCCGCCTCGCCGCGCTGCTCGGCCCCGGCGACCTGTTGATGACCGGCGCGGACAAGGTTTATTTCAGGCCCGTCACCGAAAAGGGCGTCACCACCCAAAAGCTCGCAGGCGCGAACAACAGCCTCTGGATCGTCACCCCGCGCGCCACCATCGCGGGCCGCTATTCGAAGGCACACCTCGTCCCCTATGGCGAATATCTGCCGATGCGGCAGATACTGACCCCCCTCGGCCTTTCCCGCCTCGTCCCCGGCGACGCCGATTTCTGGCCCGGCCCCGGCCCGCAGAGCCTGACCCTGCCCGCCGCCACCGGCCGCCCGGACATGAAGATGGGCGTCCAGATCTGCTACGAGATCATCTTCTCAGGGCAGGTCATCGACGCAAAGAACCGCCCCGCCTTCCTCTTCAACCCTTCCAACGACGCATGGTTCGGCAGCTGGGGTCCGGTCCAGCATCTCGCGCAGGCCCGCCTCCGCGCGCTGGAAGAGGGCGTCCCCATCCTCCGTTCGACGCCGACCGGCGTTTCCGCCGTGATCGACGCGCGCGGTCAGGTGCTCCGTGCGCTGGGCCTCCACCGCGCGGGCTATCTCGAATCGGGCCTGCCGCCCGCGCTCCCGCCCACCCTGTTCGCGCGGCTCGGCAACCTCCTGCCGCTGCTCTTCGCGGGCCTGCTGCTCGCCGCCGCCATTGCATCCCGGCGCGCCGCCCGCTAAGGCGTCGGCTGCACATAAAGATTTCTTTATACGCAGACACAGCATCAGACTGGAGCAACCATGCGTTCGAACTATCTCTTCACCTCGGAATCGGTGTCCGAAGGCCATCCTGACAAGGTCGCCGACCAGATCAGCGACGCTATCGTCGACCTGTTCCTCTCCAAAGACCCCGAAGCCCGCATCGCCTGCGAAACGCTGACCACGACCCAGCTCGTCGTCCTCGCGGGTGAAATCCGCTGCAAGGGCGTCTATGAAAATGGGGAGTGGGCACCGGGCGCGAAGGAAGAAATCGAAAAGGCCGTCCGCGATACGGTCAAGCGCATCGGTTACGAGCAGGACGGTTTCCACTGGGAAAGCTTCCGCTTCGAAAACAACCTCCACGCCCAGTCTGCCCACATCGCGCAGGGCGTCGATGCGGCGGGCAACAAGGATGAGGGCGCGGGCGATCAGGGCATCATGTTCGGCTTCGCCTGCGACGAAACCCCCGATCTCATGCCCGCGACGCTAGATTACAGCCACAAGATCCTGGCGAAGATGGCCGCCGACCGCCACTCGGGCGCGGCCCCCTTCCTGGAGCCGGACGCCAAGAGCCAGGTGACGCTGCGTTTCGAAAACGGCAAGCCCGTCGCCGCCACCGCCATCGTCGTCTCGACCCAGCACGCGCCGGGCTACGACACCGGCGACAAGGAAGCGGAACTCAAAAATTATGTGAAGGGCGTCATCGCGGACGTCCTGCCCGCGAACCTGCTGTCCGATGCGACCGTCTATCACATCAACCCGACCGGCAGCTTCGAGATCGGCGGACCTGACGGCGACGCAGGCCTCACCGGGCGCAAGATCATCGTCGACACCTATGGCGGCGCATCCCCCCATGGCGGCGGCGCGTTCAGCGGCAAAGATCCGACCAAGGTCGACCGCTCGGCCGCCTACATCACCCGCTATCTCGCGAAGAATGTCGTCGCCGCCGGCCTCGCCACCCGCTGCACCATCCAGATCGCCTATGCGATCGGCGTTTCCGAACCGCTCTCCCTCTATGTCGACACCCATGGCACCGGCACGGTCGGCGACGACCGGATCGAGGACGCGATCAAGTCGATCTCGGAACTGGGCGGCCTCACCCCGCGCGGCATCCGCACGCATCTCGGCCTCAACAAGCCGATCTACCAGCCGACTGCCGCCTACGGCCATTTCGGCCGCAAGCCCGAAGGCGACTTCTTCCCCTGGGAAAAGACCGACCTCGCCGACAAGCTCAAGGCCGCACTCTAACCCCTCCCGTCCACGGGAGGGGCAGCGAGACTTGCGTCCGCGCAGCGGCCGCTAGTCGCAGCGGGGTGGGCAAAAGCCTCGTCGAAAAGGGCGTCGCAGCACTCCGCCGCGACGCCTTTTTCCTGTCGGGAACATGACGAAAAGTTCATTGGTAAAGCCCGTCCGCCCGGCCCATAAAGCCGGTGTCGGGCTCGTCCCCCTGTCGAGCCCGGCACCTTCAAAGTCTTCACTCCTCGGAGATTCTTGATGACCCGGATGGTTGCCACCGCCCTTCTCGGCCTTGCGCTCACCCTCGGCAGCGCCGCTCCTGCGTCTGCCGCACCATGCAAGGACGCCAAGGGCAAGTTCGTCAAATGTCCCCAGAAGGCGCCCGTCAAAAAGGCGCCGTGCAAGGATGCGAAGGGTCGCTTCATCAAATGCAAGTGATCTGACGGACTGATCGCGTGGCGGGCGCGGCTTTCAGCCATTCGCGCCCGGCAGCACACACGGCCGTTCCCCTGACCCCGTCGGCCAGCCATCGACCGATCTGCCCCTTCCTGTGTCCCTGCCTCCTCTTGGGACGTGGGGAGGGGCAGTCCGGTTTTCCGGCCCGATCCCCGCCGCGGCTTGCCCGCGTCGCTCTCCGCCGCTATCGGCGCACCCCATGACAGCGCACAAGTCCGGCGATCCCACCACGCTCAACCGCCTCTATGGCCGCCAGTCCGGTCCCCGGTTGCGCAAGGGCCAGCAGGAACTGGTCGACACCCTCCTCCCCGCGCTGTCCGTGCCGGAGGAAGGCGAAGTCAGCGCCGCCTCCCTCTTCGGCACCGACCGCCCGCTCCATTTCGAAATCGGCTTCGGCGGCGGCGAACATCTCGCCTGGCGCGCCGACCTGCTGCCCGACCATGGCTTCATCGGCGCGGAGCCGTTCCTCAACGGCGTCGTGCAGGCGCTCGGCCATGTCCGCGACGGCGGCCTCGCCAATGTCCGCCTTCACATGGGCGACGCGCTTCAGGTGCTGTCCCGCATTCCCGACGGCGCGCTCAGCTTCGTCTATCTCCTCCACCCCGACCCATGGCCCAAGGCGCGCCATGCCAAGCGCCGCATGATGAACCCCGGCCCGGTCGCGATGATCGCGCGAAAGCTCAAGCCCGGCGGCGAATTTCGCTTCGGCACCGACCATCCGGTCTATCTGCGCTGGGCGCTGATGGTGATGAACGGCCATCCCGATTTCGAATGGCTGGCGAGCGAGCCGAAGGACTTCCAGAACCGCCCCGGCGGCTGGCCAGAAACCCGCTACGAAGCCAAAGCCCGGCGTCAGGGGCATGAGGTCTGGTATTTCCGCTACCGGCGGATCTGACCCGTCCGGCTCGATCCCGACGACCGGGCATCGACAAAAACAGCATATCTGAACGGGATACGCATAGCTGTCAGGTCTATGCAAGGTTCATGGCAATTAATGCCGCCCACAGCAAACATAACGATTAGCTGGGGGGTAGAATAAAATGATCCATGAACGTTTAGACGTGAACATTCCGCAGAACTGCGTCGAATTTTCCCACTATAAGTCGACCGGCAACCGCGCTTTCCGCCGCGCCGCACTGGCCTGCGCCGGAATCGGGGCGATGCTGGCCTCGGGCGCGCTCGCGCAGACAGGCCCGTCACCCGACTCCGGCAATGCGGCGGAGCCGGAAATCTTCGTCACCGCGCAAAAGCGGGAAGAGCGGCTGCAGAAGGTGCCGATCTCCATCGCCGTGCTCAGCGGCAAGACTCTCGACAAGCAGCCCTCGGGCGGCACGCTGGAAGCGCTGCTTCAGGTGCCCGCCATTTCGCAGACCAACAACGATGCCGGCAATCTTACGCAGGTCACCATTCGCGGCGTGGCGCCGGGGGTGCCGTCCGGCGCTGGCGGCCCCACCACGGGCTATTATATCGACGCGGTGCCCTTCGCGCTGATCCGCGCCGCGACGGTGCCCAATACGAACAGCTACGACATGGCCCGGATCGAAGTGCTGCGCGGCCCGCAGGGCACGCTTTACGGCGCGAGCGCGCTCAACGGCGTTATCCGCATCATCACCAATGACGCCGATCCGTCGAAGTTCGAATTCAAGGCGCGCGGCGGCGTCGCGACCACCTCAGGCGGCGACCCCAGCTTCCGCGCGGATACCGCGATCAACATTCCCCTGATCGAGGACAAGCTCGCGCTGCGCGCCGTCGCCGATCTCGAAAGCATCGGCGGCTGGGTCAATCAGCCTGCCCGCAACAAGAAGAACGCCAACAGCGCCCTCAACCGGAGCCTGCGTTTCAAACTGGCCGCGCTGCCGAGCGATGACCTCAGGATTGATCTTGGCGCATGGTTCGAAAGGGACCAGTGGGACAGCGGCGATTATTCCGACAAGAACGGCAATCAGTTGTCGACCGTCGCTCAGCCGGGCAAGACGAAGTTCAACCTGTATAGCGGCAAGATTACCTACAACCTGCCCTTCATGTCGATTTCCAGCTCGACGGGCTATCTCGATTTCGACCAGCCTTTCTCCAGCGATTTCAGCTATGTCACCGGCTACACCACGCCGATTCAGTTGAACGCCTCGTCGCCGACGAAAGTGTTTACCGAAGAACTGCTGTTCAACTCCGCAGGCTCGGGGTCGTGGCGCTGGTCGGCAGGTGCCTTCTACCGGAACGCGCGGGGCCGGGTCGATTTCGTGGTGCCCGGACTGCTGCCCGGACCGCTCTATTCGCGCGACTCCTCCGAATCATACGCCGCGTTCGGGCAGATCACCCGCACCTTTGCCGATGACACGTTCGAACTGACCGGCGGCCTGCGCTATTTCCACGACACCTCCACGACAGAGGTTCTTTCGGGCGGCTTCCTGCCCGCCTACAAGGCCGTCGCCAAATTCAACAAGGTCACGCCGCGCCTCACGCTCACATGGCTCCCGAGTCCCGCCTTCACTGCCTATCTCTCCTATTCGCAGGGGTTCCGCAGCGGCCTCAATCAGGGGGCGCTTGCGCTCGCGGCGTCGCCGGGCCTGCTCCCTGCAAAGGCCGATACGCTCAACAACTATGAAGTCGGGGCCAAGGGCACCACGGCGGACGGCCTGCTGTCGTTCGACGCGGCGGTCTATTATATCAAATGGAACGACGTGCAGCAGCTCGGCCAGATCTTGTATAATGGCGCCTACACGCCGGCCGTCGCCAACGGTCCTTCCGCCAGCGGCATGGGCACCGATCTCACTCTGACCCTGCACCCGGCGGCAGGTTTTCAGCTCGGCGGCAGCATCGGCTATAGCGGCCTGAAGCTCGACGCGGATATTGTGCAGGAAACGCCCTATGTGGTTCTGGCCAAAAAGGGTGACAGAACGGCGAACTCCCCGGCTTGGACCGGCAGCGTTTTCGCCAACTACACCGCCCCGCTGAGCGACAGTCTGGACGGTCGCCTGAACATTTCGGCCACCTATCGTTCCGAAGTGAATTTGCGGATCTCGCAAAGTAACGACAACGGCGTGGCCGCTGCCGTCTATTCCAGCGGAAAGCCGCTGATCGTGAATGCGAATTTCGACATTTCGACGCACGATAACAAGACATTCTCGGTCTATGTTCAGAATCTGACCAACTGGAACGGGCTGACTTCGGCACCGGCGGTGGAATCCCTCAGCTTCCGCCCCCGTCCCCGCACCATCGGCGTTCAGTTCGAAGCCAAATTCTAAAAGACCGTCGCACCGACGATCGGGTAAAACCGGCAACAGAAGGCCCGGATGCATCGACAGGGTGCATCCGGGCCTTCTGCCGTTTTTTTTCGAACCCGTCCCCTTTCCTATGCCTGTCCAGGCGGGCGAGAACGCCTCTGCGATTGCGGCGCGGCGGTGTGTGCCCCTTTCTATAAGCGTCGCGAATATATTTTTTCGCCGCGCTGCGGCTCGCGCGCGGGGTTGGGCCGGGCGGCATTCGCCATTCCTTACCAATCTAGTAGTAAATCTTGTTGGACGCTTTTTCCAGCATGTCTAGACAGGCTCCATAATGTCCAGACATCCTTCCACCCGCTTCCACCGCCAGCCCCCCGCCACGGCACGCGCGCCGCGCACCCTTCGCCCGGCATGGCTTGACGAACATCGCGACAGGGGCAACCATGCCGCTTTGCGTTTCACGTCGCCCGTCGATCCCGGCCAGCCCCTGACGTCGCCGACCGCCCGGCCCGTCCATGGGTTCGCGCGAACGACATCGACGCCAGAAGGAAGAGGAGCCGTGTCGTGAACGCTCAATCCGGCCTCGATCCGTCCGCCATCGGCGGCGTTCCATCCGGAGCGACGGCGCTGGCCAGTTTCGCGTCGGCGGGCGTCCTCTCTCCCACGGGCCGGGGCCGCGGTCTGCGGCAGGCCGTGTCCGTGCGGCAGGGTCTGACCGTGGCCAGCGCCGATGTCACGTTCGAACAGGAAACCGACCTCCGGATCGAATGCCCCGGCGCATTCCTCCGCTTCCACTTCCGTCTGGAAGGCGACAGCGTCGTATCCGGGGAGCGCGGCGAAACATCGCAGGTCAGCGCCGGGACGATCCTCGTCGTCGCCCACCCTGTCGACAGCTACAAGCGCGAAACGGTCGGCATCGACACCACCGAACGCTCGGTCACGCTGATCTGCAGCAAGGATTACGCCACCGAACTGCTCGGGCCGACCGATGGCATGCCGCCGTTCGTGGGCGAATATCTGCGCAACGAAATATCCGGCCTGTCCCTTCTTTCGCGCCCCATGCCGCCCAAGGTGCAGCCGATCGTCGAGGATATTCTCAAGCCCAAACTGCCGGGCAGGCTCGGCGACATGATGGTGGAGGCCAAGGCGCTGGAACTCCTCTGCTATACCGTCCACCGCCTCCTCCACGTCTCCGATGCCGGTCCGACGGTCCGCGAGCGCGACCGCAAGCGCGTCAGGGATCTGTGCGCCATTCTCGACCGCGATCCTTCCGCCTCGCTTTCCATCGAGATGCTCTGCCGCGAACTGGCGTGGAACGACACGCAGATGACCGAATGTTTCAAGGCCGTCACCGGAACGACCATCTCCAACTACCGGCTTCAGGTGCGGATGCGCCATGCCCGCAGGCAACTGGAGGAAACCGACTCCTCGATCACGCAGATCGCCTATGAGGCAGGCTATGAATATCCCGGCAATTTCACCACTGCATTCCGGCGCACCTTCGGCATTCCGCCGCGGGCCTTGCGGTCATAGCCATGTGGTTCTCCTGACCCGGCAGGGGGCGTCCCGCGCGCCGGGGTCGCCGGTCACGACGCGGGTCCGTCGCCCCCTGCCCTGACGAGGTCGGCGAACGCCCGGCTCGCGCGGCTTCCCGGCCTTTCCCTGTGGCGCAGCATGTGAAAGCGGCGGCTCGGCAGCACGATCGGCGCAGTGACCAGCGTGCCGGTCGCCAGCGCGGCGCGCGCGACGCTCTCCGACAGGGCGGTCGCCCCCGCCCCCGCTTCGGCCGCGCCCAGCACGCATTCGTTGGACGGCAGGGTCATCGCCGGTTTCAGCAGGGCGGGATCGACCCCCTGCGCCGTCATCGCCGCCTCCAGACTCGATCGCGTCCCCGACCCCTTCTCGCGCAGCACCCATGGCTGCGTCGGCAGTTCCGCCGCGCTGAGCGGCGTATCGCGGTTCCACGGGTGATCGGGCGGCACCAGCACCACCATCCGGTCTTCGTCCACGACCGACTGGTGCAGGCGCGGCTCGTCGATTTCGCCTTCGATGAAGCCGAGTTCAGCGACGCCCTCGATGATCGCGCGCTCCGCCTGCTCGCTGTTGCCGATCCGCAGATGCAGGTCGATGCCGGGATAGGCCTCCCGGAACGCCACCATGCGGCGGGGCAGCCAATATCCCGCGACCGTCTGGCTGGCAAAGAGCGTCAGCGTGCCGCGCCGCAGCCCGGCCAGATCGTTGAGCGCCGCTTCCGCCTGCCCGGCGCGGGCGAGCACCTGACGGGCTTCGATCAGGAATTGGCGGCCGGTCTCGTTGACGACGATCCCGCGCCCGACCCGGTCGAACAGTTGCACCCCGTGCCGCGTCTCCAGCGCGGCAATGGCGTTGCTGACCGCCGACTGCGTCAGGTTCAGTGCACGCGCCGCCGCCGTCACATGCTCGCGTTCGGCGACCTCCACGAAAAGCCGGAGTTGTTCGAGCGTCATGACCAATCCTTCCGCGCGATCATTCCATTCACTATTATCCGTTATACAGATCGGACCTGAAAGCCCAATCCTGCCGCCGCAACCGGAGCGGCGGCATGGATCGACCTGTTATTTCGCCTGAACTTTCGCTGGGCGCAGCCTGCACCGCAACGCCCGGCCGGTTCCGCCCCGCCCGCCTGCTGCCCGGAACCCTGCTGTCGGTCACCATCGGCAGCGCCGCCCTGTCCTTCTCCGCAGCGGAACAGCATGTGTATGGAACGGGTTATGCCGAACCCCTGATTGTCGCCATATTGGCCGGCGCCCTCATCGCAAGCGTCCGCCCCCCGTCCGACCGATATGCCGCCGGGATAGATTTCAGCGCGAAATATCTGCTGGAACTGGCCATCGTCCTGCTCGGCTGTTCCTTTACCGCGACGGCGCTGATGGCGATCCGGCCCGCCCTGCTCGCGGGCATCGTCGCCATCGTCATCCTGTCGATCCTGCTGGGCTTCGGCATGGCGCGGCTGCTGGGATTGCCGCCCCGGCTGGCGATCCTGATCGCCTGCGGCAACGCGATCTGCGGCAATTCCGCGATCATGTCGGTCGCCCCGGTCGTCGGGGCGCGCGGAGCCGAAATCAGCGCGGCGGTCGCCTTCACGGCGGTGTTCGGCATCGCGACCGTCATGGGCCTGCCCCTGCTGGGCGCAGCCTTGCATCTGGCTCCCATCGACTTCGGCATCCTTGCGGGCCTCACCGTCTATGCCGTGCCGCAGGTGCTGGCGGCGGCCGCGCCCATGGGGCAGATCGCGGTTCAGAGCGGCACGCTGGTGAAGCTGGTGCGCGTCCTGATGCTGGGTCCGGTCTGTCTGATCCTGTCCCTCGCCATGATGGCCCTGAACCGGAGGGAGCGGCCGGTCCGCTGGCGGCACAGCGATGTCGCGGGCCTCGTGCCATGGTTCATTCTGGGCTTCCTCGCCATGCTGGGCGTCCGCTCCTGCGGTCTCGTCCCGCTGTTCCTTCTGCGCCCCATCGGCGATGCCTCGACCATGCTGGCGGCGGCTTCGATGGCGGCGCTCGGCCTCAGGACCGACCTGCGCGCCGTCACCGGCGCAGGCGGCCGCACCATCGTCGCGGTCTGCCTGTCCTTTCTCCTGCTCTGCGCGCTCGCTCTGGCGTTAATCCATATCCTGCCGGCGTCGGTGTGAAGCGGGGCGCTACCGGTCGAACGGCCATTTCGGCCGGACGATCTTCCTGAACGGCAGCGTGGTGATGTCGCGCGCCAGCACGCCGGGCGCATCGACGTCGATGATCTCGCGGGCGATGGGCGCGTATGCGTCGCGGAAATGCTGCGACGATTTGACGACCACGATCCGGCGCGCCGCAGGATCGCAGCCCAGTTCGGTGAACAGATCCGGACCGAACGCCTGACACCGGATGGAACTCAGCACCACCTCGACGCCGCCCGTCCGTATCAGCGCGCAGTCGCCGAGCCTGGCGGGCGTTCCGACCAGCCCCTGCACCACCATGTCACGGCGCAGCGCCACCACGGTCCAGACCGCATCGACCGGCATGCCCGAAAGCGGCGCGATCTTGCCGCCGACCCGCAGCGGCAGCACCGCGCCCTCCCCCGCGTCGAAGGCTATCGCGACCGCTCCCGCATCCCACAGCGGCCCGATACAGGCGTCCTTTATGTCCCGCTCGATCAGCCGCCGGAGGATATAGGTGGAATCGCTGGGCGCGCCGCCCCCGGCATTGTCCGCGCCATCGCTCAGCACCGCCGTGCCCGGCCCGGCCAGCGCCCGGTCGATCGCGTCGTCGATGCCGAGCGCCTGCGCGGAAAGCTGCCCGCGCACCGCGACCAGATCGGCGGCGAAGTCCTGCGCCAGGCGTTCCCCCTCGCCGCCCGCACCCTTCTGCGCGTCGCTGTAGATCAGGATCTTCATCCCCATGTCCGCCACATCGCCCCAGGGAAAGCCGTGGACGATGGAAGCGGACAGGATGCCGTCGATGCCCTCGATTTCCTTGGCCCGCCGGACAAGGCTGCGGCCCGGCTCCCTGTTGGTGTGGATCAGCGCGATCATGCCGGTGTCGACGACAGCGGGGCGCGGCGTGATCCGCCCCTCGACCGTCGCGGCGCACAGCGTCACCAGCTCGCGCGCACGGTCGAGTATGTCGGTATGGGGATATTCCTTCCAGCAGATCAGCAGGTCGGCGCTGCGCACCATCCGCTCGCTCAGATGCGCGTGCGGATCGAGCGTCGCGCCGATCACGGCGTCGGGCGCGATCTCGCGGATGCGCGAAAGCAGATCGCCCTCGCAATCGTCATGGCCGTCAGCGACCATCGCGCCGTGCAGGCCGATCAGCACCATATCGACCGGCAGCGCGCCCCGCAGGTCGTCCAGCAGTTCGTCGCGCAGGCTCTCGTAAGCGCTGCGCGTGACGATCCCGCTCGGCACCGCCGCGGCGACCATGCCCTCGATCAGCGTCCAGCCATGCACGGCCCCCGCCTCGCGCGCGGCCCATAGCGGCCCGCTATGCATCTGCATCTGGTCTGGATGCTCGCCCGCATGGAAGTAGGCGCGCTCGCGAAAGGCCGAAATGCCCGTGGGCATCGGCCCGAACGTGTTGGTTTCGGTCGCAAGCGTAGCGGAGAAAACACGCATGTCGGCTTTGATCCCTCAGTCTCGGGCCGGGAAACGTATGAGGGCGAGGATGAGCGCCCCCAGCACCAGCAGCATGGATATGGCTCCAAGGCCGGCGGTATAGCTGCCCGTCAGTGTCCTGAGGCCGCCGATGACGGTCGGGCTGACGAAGCCGCCGGTCAGGCCGATGCTGTTGATGAGCGCGATCCCTCCCGCCGCCGCCGGACCTTTTAGATAGTCGCTGGCGATGGCCCAGAACACCGTATAGGCAGCATAGGTCGCGCTCGCCGCCACGACGAGCGCCGCGAAGCAGATCGCCAGACGGTCGAGCGTCAGGCCCGCCAGCCCCAGCATCGCCCCGGCGACAAGGCAGGCGACCACCGTATGCCAACGCCGCTCCCCCGTCCGGTCCGAATGGCGTGCAAAGAGAACCATCGTCACGACAGCGGCGGCGTAGGGCGCGGCGGAATAGAGGCCGAGCGCCAGACCGACCTTCACCCCCGCCGTGCGCAGCAGCGTCGGCAGCCAGAAGCTCATCGCCGTCAGCCCCGTCACCATCCCGAAATAGCTCAGCGCCAGCCAGTAGACGCGCGGGTCGCGCACCACCAGCCGGAAGGAATGGGAATGCCGCGATGGCGTCCCCTGCACCTGCGCCGCGATCGTCGCCCGCTCAGGCTCGCTCAGCCATTTGGCCTGCGCCGGAGCATCGTCGAGCCACAGGAACAGCAGCGCGCCCATCGCGATGCACGGCGCGCCTTCGATCAGGAACAGCCACTGCCATCCGGCAAGGCCGCCGATCCCCGCCATTTCCGACATGATCCAGGCCGAAACCGGCCCGCCGATGATCCCCGCCACCGGCGCTGCGAGCAGCACATGGGATATGACCCGCGCCCGCCGTTGCGGCCCATACCAGAGCGTCAGGTAAAACAGCATGCCGGGGCCGAATCCCGCCTCGAACACCCCCAGCAGAAAGCGCAGGACATAGAACCATGACGCTGAATCCACGAACAGCATCGCGGTCGATGTCACGCCCCACAGCACCATGATCCGGCTCAGCGTCCGGCGCGCGCCGATCCGCGCGAGCAGCAGGTTGCTCGGAACCTCGAACAGGACATAACCGATGAAGAACATGCCCGCGGCAAGCCCGTAGACCGCTTCCGACAGCCCCAGATCCTGCTGCATCTGGATCTTGGCGAAGCTGATGTTGATGCGGTCGATATAGGCCAGCATGTAGGACAGCATCAAAATCGGCAGCAACCGCCAGTCGATGCGCCGATACAGGGCGTCGACCGCCGCCGAATGATCGGGATCATGCCCTTCGTTCATTGCGCGCAAGGCCTCATCCCTTTGACAGCTCTGCAAGATAGGCCGCGATCCTGTCTTTCAGCCCCGGACAGGCGGCAGACCGCACCAGCGCGGCCAGATCCTGATCGGCATGAACGGTCTCGTTCCGCGACGCGGCGCAGATCGCCGCCATCGTCGCGGGATGCAGCCGGCTGGCCGCCGCGACTTCCTGCGCCATGATCGCGTCGATCATGTCCGCGCTCGCCAAGTCGGTCGCCAGTCCCCGCGACACCGCCGTCGGCGCATCGACGGTGACGCCGCCCGCGATCCAGCCGCAGGCTGTGTCTCCCCCCACACGCTCCGCCAGCCTGCGCGTGCCCAGCACCAGCCCGAACCCTGCGCCGGGAAAGCGGAAGCGCGCCCCCTCGATCGCGACCCTGCGGCGGCACGCCACGAACAGATCCGCGCCCGCGCCGAACGCACACCCCTGCGCGATGGCGAGCGTGGGAAAGGGCGCGGTCCATATTCTCGCGAGCAGTTGTTCGATCCGCACGAACCGCAGCAGCAGCGATCCGTCGCTTTCCGATTCCAGATCGCCCAGATGAAAGCCGGTGCAGAAATGCCGCCCCTCGCCGCGCAGGACCAGAAGCCGCCCGTCCTGCCGCGCCATCTGGTCCAGCGCGTCATGCAGGGCCGCGACCATCCCGTCCGAAAGGCTGTTGCCGATCAGCGGCTGGTTGAGCGTGATGCTGTGGACGCCATTTTCCTGCCGGACCGCGATCATCGCGCCCCGCCTTCGTCACGCGGCGAATATCCCGATATGAAGCTCTTGGCCGAACCGTCGCGCGCATAGGCGGACCGCCGGATCGACCCGATGTCGCCGCCATAGACATGGATGCTGATCGACACGCGGTCGTCGAACGCATTGCGCACCTTGTGAATGTCCCCGTGCCATGGCGATACCTTCGCGACATCGCCCGGATCGAGCCGCTCTTCGCCCGCGCTGACGAACGCGTCACCGCTTCGCTCGAAGCTCTCGGAGACTTCGGCGCCGCGCAGCATGCCGATTGCGCCCCAGACCGTGTGATCGTGGATCGGCGTTTCCTGCCCCGGTCCCCACACGAAGCTGACGACGGAAAAGCGCCCGTCCGGATCGCCATGGAGGAGATACTGCCGGTAATATTCCGGATCGCTGCGCGCGGCATCCTCCGGCAGCCAGTCATCCACCGCCACCAGCACGCGAAGTTCCGCCGCGACGGCCGCGAGCACCGCCGCGCCTTCCGTCTCTCCGCCGTCGACGATGCGCCGCACCGATTCTACGAACCTGTCCAGCCGCCCGCCCCCGGCCACCTGCTCCACCGCCCCGCTCACAGGACGCGCCCGGCATTTTCCAGCACGGCAAGCTCGGCAAGAATGTCTTCCCGATCTCCATCCAGAGCGGGCGGGGACCGGGTGATGGGGGACAGGGCGCCATCCAGCCGCACCACCGGCCCCAGCGTGCGGATGCCGTGACCGGCGGGCGATGCGATGTCCTGAACCCATCCCATCGCCTCGACATGCGGATCGGACAGGGCGTCGGAATAGCTGTTGATCGGGCTACAGGGGATGCCCGCCGCCGCGAAACTGGCGACCAGTTCGGCGACGTCCCGGTCCGCGAACGCCGCTTCCAGTATGTCGGCCAGCGCCTGCTGGCTCGCCGCCCGGTCCGAAGGCGTCAGGAACCGCGGGTCGCTCGCCAGATCGGGATTGCCGACCACTTCGCAGACCCCGCGCCACAGCTTGTTGTTGCCCGCCGCCATGACGAAGCTCCCGTCCCGCGCGCGAAACGCCTGATAAGGCGCGTTGCGGGGATGGGCCGCGCCCAGCTTGCGCGGATTGCGGCCGCTGCCGAAATATTCGCTCACTTGAAGCGCCGCGATGGCGAGGCTGGAGCCGAGCATCGAGACATCGACATGGCCGCCCCGTCCGTCCCTGATGCGCCGCACCAGCAGCGACGCGACCGAAAAGGCGCCGTAAAGCCCCGTCGCGAAATCCGAAATCGGCACCCCCGCCTTCACCGGACCGCCCTGCTCCTCGCCGGTCACGCTCATGATGCCCGAACGGGCCTGTATCGTCAGATCGAAACCGCCTTCGTTGGCACGCGGTCCCGACTGGCCGTAGGCGGAAAGCGAACAATAGATGAGGCGCGGATTGTCGCTTGCGAACCGCTCATATCCCAGCCCGAGCCGCGCCATCGCGCCGGGGCGGTTATTTTCGATGACCACATCGGCCGACGCGATCAGCCTGCGCGCGATGCGGTTGTCCTCCTCATCCTTGAGATCGAGCGCGATGGAGCGCTTGTTGCGGTTCAGCGACGCGAAATTCTCGCTGAAGCCCTCGCAGAAGGGCGGCCATTGCCGCAGCGTGTCGCCGTCGCGCGACTCCACCTTGATGACCTCCGCGCCCATATCCGCCAGCAGCATCCCGCAATAGGGACCGGCCGCCACCGTGCAGAATTCCACCACTCTCGTTCCCGCAAGGGGCGCGTCGTTCAGATCGTCGTTGTTCATTGCGTCCTTCATCGGAAGAAAAAATGCATCCCCGGCCGGGACACGGATTGTCCGGTCGCTATCTCCGCACGTCGCGGGGCGACACACCGAACGTCCGCTTGAACGCCGTGGTGAAATTGCTGGGATATTCATAACCGGAATCGAACGCGATCTGGGTGATCGGCAGGTCCGTTTCCTCAAGCTGCCTGCGGGCATAGCGCATCCGCACCTGCTGCCGGTAGTTGGAGATGGTGATTCCGGTGACGGCCTTGAAACATTCCGTCATCTGCGTGTCGTTCCACGCCAGTTCCCGGCACAGCAGGTCGATGGAGATCGGCGCCGCCGGGTCTTGCTCCAGGATGAAGCACAGGTCTCTGACGCGCTTCCTGTCCTTCTCCCGGATGATCGCGCCCTGTTCGGGAACCCGCAGGATCTGGTGAATGGTGTAGCAGAGCAGTTCCAGCGCCTTCGCCTCGATCAGCACTTCGCTCAGCCGTCCGGTGAGCGGAGGATCGAGAATGTCCTCCACGATGGGGCGTATCTTCATCGGCATCGTGCGTTCGAGGAAGGAGAAACCGGACACGTCGTTCCGCAGGAAATCGTCGAGGAAAGAAGGCGTCGCGTCCGCCTGCCTGATGAGTTCGGCGGCATAATCGCGGTCGCAGATCAGCGTTACCGAACGTTCGTGCGTATTGATCCCCGCCCGCTCGCGCTTGTAGCTGTCGGCGGGCTGCGCCACGAGCAGGATCGTCCCCGCGCTGACCGAAGAGGATTCGCCCCGGTCGTCGGACACGACGCTGTCACCCTCCAGACGGAAGTGGAAGCGCAGGAAGCTGCCATGGCATTCCAGCCTTGCATCGGTTTCATGGTCGAAAGTCACATCGGTTCTGGCGAGTGTCAGCCCCTGCCGCAGCGCGACCGCCTGCCGCAGCCCATGTCCGCGGCCGTCCGGGCTGAGAAGGCCGGCGGGTCTTGGACTGGGTAGGGCCGAAAGGCTCACATCGCTGCTCCTCAGTTACCGGTTGCTCGACGTCCATCGAGAAGGGCCGGGAAAAGCGCCGCCTGCCCTCTCATCAATAAAGTTCCACCGCGCGCAGCCGGCAATAGGCGCGCAGCCCGTCCAGCCCCTTTTCCACGCCGAAGCCGGACGCGCCGCAAGGTTCCGCGCCCAGCGCGATCCCGGTGCTGCCCTTCGCATCCACGCTGGTGCGCACCGCGACCCGGCCCGCGCGGAGCGACCGCGCCATGCGGAAGGCGACCGGCGCATTGTGAGTCCACACCGTCGCGGACAGGCCATATTCGGTATCGTTGGCCTTGGCGATGGCGTCGTCCAGATTGTCCGCCCGCATCACCGACAGGACGGGACCGAATATCTCCTGCCGCGCAATCGTCATGTCGGGCGACACATCGGAGAAGATCGTGGGCGCGAGCGACAGCGCGCAGGGCGAACCCGCCGCCCCGTCCAGCACCGTGGTCGCCCCCTCGCGCTTGCCGGTCGCGACATAGCCCAGAATCTTGTCGAACTGCGCCTGCGTGGAAATGGTGCCGAACCGGCTGTCGGGATCGAGCGGCTCGCCCGGCGTCAGCGTCTTCGCCACCGCCGCGACCGCCTCGACCACATCGTCATGGATTTCGCTGGCGACGATGAGGCGCGTCCGCGCCGAACACCATTGTCCCTGATTCCAGAATGCATCGTGCACGATATGACCGGCGAGCCGCTCCAGTTCGTCGGCCATGTCGGCGCAGACGATCTGCGGCGATTTCCCGCCGCATTCCAGCATCAGCGGCTTGCCGTTGGACTGGCCCGCATATTCCATGAGCGCACGCCCGGTCGCCGTCGATCCGGTGAAGGTCAGAAGGTCGATGTCGGCGTGCCGGGCGATGGCGCTGCCCACGCTGCGCCCCAGCCCCGTAACGACATTCAAGACGCCTGCGGGCAGTCCCGCCTCGATCAGCAGCTCGGCAAGGCGCAGGGCGGAAAGGCTCGCCACTTCGGACGGCTTGAGCACCATCGTGTTGCCAGCGGCCAGCGCGGGCGCCGCCTTCATCACTGCGTTGGCCAGCGGGAAATTCCACGGCACGATGGCCCCGCACACGCCGCGCGGTTCGATCAGGTTGAGCGCGAAGAGGCTGCCGTCGGACGGCGCCACCGCGCCATACACCTTGTCGATAGCCTCCGCATAATAACGCAGCCAGTCCATCGACATGGCGATTTCGGCGTGAGCGTTGGTGACGGCCTTGCCGACTTCCAGCGCTTCGATCAGGGCGAACTCTTCGCGCCGCGCCTCGATCAGGTCGGCGGCGCGCAGCAGGATCGCCTTGCGCTCGGCGATGGGCCTGTTGCGCCAGCGTCCATCCTCGAAAGCACGCCGCGCCGCCTTCACCGCCAGATCGACATCCGCCTCCGTGCCCACCGGCAACCGGGCGAGCGCCTCACCGGTGG
The DNA here is from genome assembly GCF_003967075.1 of Sphingobium amiense. Classification (NCBI taxonomy): domain Bacteria; kingdom Pseudomonadati; phylum Pseudomonadota; class Alphaproteobacteria; order Sphingomonadales; family Sphingobiaceae; genus Sphingobium; species Sphingobium amiense. The sequence goes on along the minus strand of NZ_AP018664.1, from coordinate 359,957 downwards.
CGGGATTGATCGTATCGAACCGTTCCGGTGAGGAGGATCGGACGAACCCGCCGTCGATGAAATGCTCCGTCGGCCACTGGAGGCGCTGCGCCATGCCCTCCCAGTCGACGGCCTTCTGCGTCAGAGACATGAAAACTGTAACTCCATTGGGCCTTGATGACGCCGCATCGGGAAGAGGCTCCCGGCGGAAACGCGATTCCGCCGGGATGCTGTATTAGAAGCTCAACCGGACGCCCGACTGGTAGTAACGGCCGATGAAATCGTAATAGACCGACCGCCCTGACGCGATCGGGGGATCGCGGTCGAACAGATTGTTGACGTTGGCGAAGATCTTCATCCCCGGCGTGACCTGATAGTTCAGGCCCAGATCCACCGTCGCATAGGCCGCATAACGGTTGTTGGTGATGGTGATCGCGCGGTTATACCAGGACGGCGAGACATATTTCACGCGCAGATAGGCCGAAAAGGTCGAACTGTCGTAGGTCAGCGCCGCGTTGCCCGACAGTTTGGGAGCGCCGTTGACGGCGGCGGCGCCGGTCGTCCCGATCAGGTTGACCACCGACTTCCCGTCATTGGTCTCCAGCTTCCGCAGCCAGCTACCGTCCAGACGGATCGCGGTGACGCCCGACAGGATCGAGATCGGCAGCGGATAGCGCAGCGAGAAATCGACGCCGCTCGCCTTGTACGAGAGGAAGTTCTGGTTGGTGACGAGGACGGACGTGGCGGTTCCGTCATCGGCCCGTGTGATGAGGGCGCAGGACGACGCGATGCCGTTTCCGCAATTGGTCAGCACGGTCTGCGTCGAAGGCGCGCTGATCGCGTTCTTGATGTTGATATTGTAATAATCGGCCGTGATCGTCAGGCCCGGCGCGAAGGACGGGGTCAGCGTGACGCCGAAGGTCGTCGTGTCGGACAGTTCGACCTTCAGGTTCCGGTTGCCGCCGGTGAAGGTCGACATCTGGTAGCTGGTGTTCTTCAGCGGATCGAAGAAGATGCCGCGCTGCGGCCCTACGACCGTGGCGAACAGTTCGTTGACGCCGGGCGCGCGGATGTCGCGCGACCGGGTGGCGCGGACTTCGACGCCTTCGACCACGCGGTCGAGCACGCCGATCTTCCACGACCAGACGCCCTTCGACTGGTCATTGTTCGAATAGCGCGCCGCGCCGTTCAACTGGAGCTTGCTGAAGCCGGGAACGTCCTTGAGGATCGGCAGCATGAACTCGCCAAAGCCCTCGGCGGTCTTGATTTCACCACCATAGGCAGGCGCGTTGACCAGGACGAAGGCCTTGGCCCGGTCCAGCGGCCCGTTGGTCAGGTGCAGGCTTTCGCGCCGCGCTTCGGCGCCCACCGCGATCGACAGCGGCCCCGCCCACAGATCGAGCACGTCGCCGCGCAGCGAGACACCCCCCGCATCGAGCGAGTTGCGCGCATTGGCGATGGCGGTCCCCAGCACATAATCGCGCGCCGCCTGGGACGGCGCACCTTCGCCGAACAGGTTGATGGGGACGCAGTTGCTGGACGGCGTGGTCAGCGTCACCCGGCAGACCGGCTGGCCGTTCGCACCCTTCACCGAGTCGACCGCCTGCGCGAAATTGCTGGCGATCAGGCTGTTGTTGATGTGCGATTTGATGCTGAGGCTGCCATGGGTGTAATAGGCATTCCACTGCAATTTGCTGCCCAGACGCCCGTCCAGCGACACCGTGCCCTGGAAAGTGTCGCGCCGCACCTTGTCCTGCAACGCCGCGTAATCGTCGTTGAAGCGCCCGAGCGAGAAGCTGGTCTGCCCGGCGGCAAGCATACCGTCCTTGATCGCTTGCGGCAGGAAGGCGTTGTCGATGGAGATGGTGCTGGTGGTCGATTGCGGGAAGATCGAGGAATTGGCCGTGGCGTGCGAATAGAGCACGTCGGCGGTCAGCCGCACGTCGCTTCCCAGATCGTAGAACAACCGGCCCATCACGCCGATCCGCGTCAGAGGCGCGATCAGGTTGACCACATCGTCGGATGACGGCGCGATGCCGCCGACCCGCGACACGCCCACCAGCGTCCCGCCATTATAGGGGCTGAGCGTATGATCGGGGTTGAAGGACTGGCCCGCATAGAAGCCGTTGGTGATCAACCCGCCCCGGCTGATGTTGTTGAGGCCCACGTTCGGCGTCAGCGTCGGGGTTTGCCCGGCATTGGCGAGCGCCGCCCAGCGGCCGACATTCTTGCGGTCGCTGCGGGCGTCGATGCCCTCGCTCTTGCTATATTCGCCGCCGATGATGATCCGCCCGCGGCCCCCGCCGAAGGTCGTGCCATAGGCAGCCTCGGCCTTGCCCTCGAAGCCGTCACCCCGGCTGGAAATGCCGCTCTGAAGACCGACGCGCGCACCTTCCAGCTTGTCGGTCGTCACGAAATTGACCACGCCCGCGACCGCGCCCGAACCCCATGTCGCAGCGGCGCTGCTGGTCACGATGTCCACCCGCTCGATCAGGATCGAAGGGATGACGCCGACATCCGTATAACCCATCGGCAGATCGCCGCTTCCCGACGAGAAGCGGTGCCCGTTGAGAAGCGACAGCGTGCGGGGGATGCCCAGAGCGCGCAGGTCGATGCCATAGCCGCCGCCTGCGGTCTGCCCGCCGTTGGTGGCTGGCGTGCTCGACGGGCGGAACTGCGGGAAGTCCTGAAGCGCGGCGACGGCATTCAGCCGTCCGCCCTGACTGAGCACTGTCGCGTCCAGCGCCAGTTGCGGCGTGGGAACGTCGCGGCGGCCCAGCCGGGAAGCCGTGACGACGATCGTGCCGGGCGCGTCCGCCTGCGCACTGTCCGCTGCCGGGGCGGATTGCGCCAGCGCCGGAGCCGCCGCCAGAACCGTGATGTGCGCTGCGGCGCAGAGAAGTCGTGTGCCGTATCGGCGAACCAAGCTGTTCATGATGATGCCCCCACAATCGGTCGTCCGGCGCTGCGCCAGTCTGCTCAACGTAATGCAGGCGGAGGTCGGGCGGCGCTTATCACGCTCACCGCATTTCTTTTGATTGCAACAAATTTTCCAGAACGCGAAATGCCCCTGTCCTTTGGGTCCGGATCAAATTGAAAAAGGGGGCACGCATAAGAGTGTCGGCGGCCACCACGCTATGCCGACCCGATGTCCAGCGGGGGTTCCATGTTTCACAGCGAGGATAGTTTCAGCGCCAACTATACAGAAGCGCGCAGGAAGTTCAGGGAAGCGGCCGCCGATGCGGGCGGGGAACTGGACTCCTGGCTCCACCCGGAAGCCGGGCCGGACGGCGGCGAGATATTCACGGACGTCGCATGGATCGGCCCGTCCGCCGCGACGAAGGTTCTGGTGCTGATTTCGGCCACTCACGGCGTCGAGGGTTTCTGCGGCTCGGGCGCACAGGTAGACCTGATGCGGCGCGGCGAGGTGACGGGCGACGCCGACGACCTCGCATTTCTTCTGATCCACGCGATCAACCCCTACGGTTTTGCATGGCTCCGGCGGACCACGCATGAAAATATCGACCTCAACCGCAACTGGGTCGATTATGCGCAGCCCATGCCGGTGAACGAAGGCTACCGCGCGCTGCACCCTGCCCTGTGCCCGGCGGTCTGGACGGACGAGACCCGGGCGGCAGGCGAGCTGGCGCTCCAGACGTCGGAGCGGGAAATCGGCCGGGACGCCACGCGGAACGCCTATGGCGCTGGCCAGTGGGAATATCCCGACGGGCTATTTTATGGCGGCACCGCGCCGAGCTGGTCGCGCCAGACCCAGACCGCGATTTTCGACCGCTGGCTGGGGAAGGCGCGAAAGGTCGCCATCGTCGATTATCACACCGGCCTTGGACCTCTGGGCTTTGCCGAACCCATCGTGACCGCGCCCGTCGGCTCCCCGGCCTATCGGCGGGCGCGGTCATGGTATGGCGCGACGACCAGATCGACGGCGGGCGGCCTGTCGGTCGGCGCGCGGATCGAGGGCGACGGGCTGACCGGCGCCATCAAACTGCTGCCCCACGCGGAGGTCACGCCCATGGCGCTGGAATATGGCACCCTGCCGCGCCGGGAAGTCATCAACGCCAACCGCGAGGATAACTGGCTGCACAGCCACGGCGATCCGCGAGGCGACGGCGCACAAGCGACCAAAGGTCGACTGCGTGACGCCTATTTCGTAGACCGCACCGACTGGAAGGGAATGGTCATCGGCCAGTCGCTTCAGGTCTTTCGTCAGGCGGTCAGCGGCCTGTCCGAGGACTGAGCCTTGCCAGCGGAATCCGTCGATCCAGAAAGGGGCGAACAGCCGATGACAACAGGAAACGAACCCTTCGCGCAGACCCTGCCAAGGTCGGTTTCCTATACGGCCTATGTGATCGTCCTGCTGTGGATCGCGAACATCATCAACTATACCGATCGCTACGCGCTGGCGATGCTGCTGCCCGCGATCAAGAAGGACATGCTGCTGTCGGACACACAGCTGGGCATGCTGGTGGGCTTCGGCTTCGCTCTCTTCTACGCCATCTGCGGCATTCCGGTCGCCCGTCTCGCCGATGCCGGAAACCGCAGGAACATCATCACCGCCGGGCTGGTGGTATGGAGCGCCATGACCGCCGCCTGCGGGCTGGCGCTGAACTTCTGGCATCTCCTCCTCGCGCGCGTGGGCGTCGGCGCGGGGGAGGCATGCTGCATGCCGCCGTCGCAGTCGCTCATCTGCGATTATGTGCCGAGGCGCTGGCGCTCGCCGGTTCTGGCGTTTCACCAGTCCGGGCTGTTCATCGGCATGATGGTCAGCATGGCGCTGGCCGGATGGCTGGGCAGCGTGATCGGCTGGCGCCTGGCCTTCGCCGTGATCGGCCTGCCCGGCGTGGTGCTCGGCCTCCTGATATTGCTGACCGTCAGGGAGCCTGAAAGGGGGCGGCTCGACGGCCATGTCCAGCCCAAAGCGGCGGTCGGGTTCGGCGAAGCGCTGCTCAGCCTCCTGCGCGTGCGCCCCTATGTCTTCATCGTCGGCTTCTACATCGCCCATGGTTTCGTGACTCAAAGCCTCAACCAGTGGTGGCCGTCCTATTATGTCCGTGTGCTGGGAGCGGCCCCGGCCGCGATCGGGCTGCCGCTCGAGCTGGCGATCGGCGTCGGGTCCAGCCTCGGACTTCTGGCCGGTGGCATTCTGAGCAGCCGCTTCGCCGACCGTGGCCTCAAATGGCCGCTGATGATCGGAGGCGTGCTGGCCATCGGCACCGTCCCCCTCGCCGCCGTCGCGCTGACCACCGGCTCGCTGGCGACGTCGCTGATCGCGGTGACGTGCATCAACATGCTGATCAACATATCGGTAGGACCGGCGCTGGCGTCGCTCTACAATGTGACCTCGCCCTCGATCCGGGGTCTTGCCGGTTCGCTCCCGATCTTTTTTGCAGCGACGCTGGGCTTTGGCTTCGGCCCGTTCCTCGTCGGCTTCTTCAGCGATCTGCTGGCGCAGGATTACGGGCAGTTGTCCCTCCGCTACGCGATGATAACGCCGGTCGCCGCGCTGCCGCTAATTACAGTCGCCCTGTGCGGCACCGCGCTGACGCTGCCGGCCGAAACCCCTTCCGGTTCCCCGACCGAAGCCTGATCCGATGACTGGAGGCGCAATGTGACTGGACGCAGGCTGGCTTCGCTCTGGGGCGAACCGTTCGACACCGCGTTGCGGGATGCCCTTCCCGATGTCGATCTCGTGCCGGTGTCCGGCACGCTCGCCGATGTCCCCGCCGGCATATCCATGCTGGCGGCGGCGCCCTTCAAACGCGTCGACGGCCGGTTTCCGCCAAGGCCGGACGGATGGCCTTTCGACCTGCGCTGGGTTCAGCTCATGACGGTCGGGTTCGATCTCTATCCCGACTGGATGTTCGACGGGCCGGTCGTCACCAGCGCGCGGGGCACCTCCGCCGTCGGGCTGGCGGAATTTGCGCTGGCGGCGATCCTCGCGGCGGCCAAGCGGATTCCGGACATCTGGATCGACAGCCCCGATCAGTGGGTCGCCGCGCCGCTGGACATTCTGAACGGCAGGACGCTGGGCATTTTCGGCTTCGGCGCGGTGGGCCAGCGTCTCGCGCCAATTGCGGTCGCCCTTGGCATGAATGTGCTCGCGGTGCGCCGGTCGGATCAGCCCATCGCCCAGCCCGGCGTCGTCCGGGCGGCCAGCGTGCAGGAACTGTTCGAGCGGTCCGATCATCTCGTTCTCGCGGCGCCCGGCACCTCCGCCACGGCGCGGCTGGTCAATGCCGATCTGCTGGCGACGGCGAAACCCGGCCTTCACCTCATCAATATCGCGCGCGGGACGCTGATCGACAACGACGCGCTGCTGCAGGCGCTGGATGAAGGCCGCCTCAGCCGCGCCAGCCTCGACGTGACCAGTCCCGAACCGCTTCCGCCCGGCCACCCATATTATCGCCATCCACGGGTCTACCTGTCGCCGCATACGGCGGCCTACACGCCCGATACCGTCGGCAACATCGCCGCCCAGCTCGCGCGCAACATGGACCTGTTCGAACGCGGTGCCCCCCTCGAAAACATCGTCGATCTCGACAGAGGCTATTGAACGGAGCGAATATGACCAGCATCTCCCCCATCGCCGCGCGTCCCGGCTCCACCAAGCTCGAAACCGTCCTGCCCGCCAGCTTCGCCAAGGGAACGGCCATCCCCGTCCGCGCCACGGTCGAGGAAGAGCGCCTGTTCCGCAAACAGCGTCTGGCGGCCAGCTACCGGCTGTTCGGCCGCTTCGGATATAATATGGGCGGCGCCGGGCATATCACCGTGCGCGATCCCGAATGGACCGACCGCTTCTGGGTCAATCCCTTCGGCGCGAATTTCAGCCATATCCGGGTTTCCGACCTGATGCTGGTCGATCATGACGGCGCCATCGTGCAGTCGCCCGCCCGCGCCCGCCCGATCCTGAACCGCGCGGCCTTCGCCATCCATTCGGAACTGCACAAGGCGCGTCCCGATGTCGTCGCGGCGGCGCATTCCCACTCGCTCTACGGCAAGGCGTGGTCGGCGATGGGCCGCCTGCTCGACCCGCTGACGCAGGACGCGGCGGGCTTTTTCGAACAGCACGCGCTGTTCCCGGACTTTTCCGGCGTCGTTCTGGACACGAGCGAGGGCGAAAAAATCGCTCAGGCGCTCGGAGACAGGAAAGCGCTCATCCTCCAGAACCACGGCATCCTGACCGTGGGCGCGACGGTGGAGGCGGCGGTGTGGCGCTACATCTCGCTGGAAAATGCCTGTCAGGTGCAGTTGCTCGCCGAAGCCGCTGGCACGCCCAAACCGATGCCGGCGGAGGTCGCCCGGCTGACGGAGGGGCAGGTCGGCACGGAAACCGGCTCGATCTTCGCTTTCCAGCCTTACTGGGACGCCATTACCGAGGAAGAGCCTGACCTGCTCGACTGAACCGGTGCGCTCAGCGATGCGGCGTAGCGGCAACGCCGCGCCGCGCCGCTCGCTTAACCGGCGGCGTCCTCCAGGATCATCGCCGCCGCCTTTTCGCCGATCATGATGGTCGGCGCATTGATGTTGCCGCTCGGGATGGTCGGCATGATCGACGCGTCGGCGATCCGCAGGCGTCCCACCCCCCGCACCCGCAGACGCGCATCGACCACAGCCGCCTCGTCCTGCCCCATCTTGCAGGTGCCGGACTGGTGGCACATGCTCAGCGCCGTCTCGCGAATCCAGCGTTCCATTTCCGCATCGGTCTGAACCTCGCGGCCGGGCAGCGCCTCGTCCAGCACATAGGGCCGGATCGCGCCCGCCTCCATGATGCCGCGTGCGATGCGGATGCCCTTGATGATCGTGTCGATGCTCTGGTTGCCCGACAGCAGCGAAGGCGTGATCTTCGGCGGCGCTTCCGGGTCGGCGGACGACAGCGTGAGCGTTCCCCTTCCGGTCGGCTTGCACTCGTTCGCCCACAGCATCATCATATTCTTGCCTCGCCCCGCAGCGACGGGGACGGCAAGCGGCAACAGGCTGATCTGCACGTCCGGATAGGGCAGCGTCTTGTCCGTCCTGACGAAGGCCACCGCCTGCGACACGCCCGACCGCGCCAGCCCCTTGCGGCGGAACAGCCAGTTCAGCCCGTGCATGGCCTGCCGGTGCGGCACCATTTCCTTCGACCATGTCGGCAGCGTGACCGAATACATCAGCCGCACCGAAGCATGGTCCATATAATTCTGCCCGACGCCCTCCAGCGGATGGACCACCGGAATGCCCACGTCGCGCAGCGTCTGTTCCGGGCCGACGCCCGACAGCATCAGGATCTGGGGCGACTTGACCCCACCGGCGCACAGGATCGTCTCCTTCGCGGCCAGCGCCTTCCGGATCTTCCCCGATTTCCGGTATTCGACGCCGATCGCGTCTTTCCCGTCGAACAGAACCCGATGGACCGAAGCGCCCGACAGGATCTTCAGATTGCGCCTTTTCAGGGCGGGATGGAGGTAGGTCTGCGCCGTGCTCTGCCGCACGCCGTTGAAGATCGAACTCGGCGTGCGCGTGACGCCTTCATTGGTCGCGCCGTTGATGTCCGAATTATAGGGAATGCCCGCTTCGGTCGCGGCCTCGATGAACCGGTGCGTCACGTCCAGCAACGGATCGGGATAGTCGACGCCGACCGGTCCGTCCCGCCCGTGAAATTCATCCGATCCCATGGGCGTATGCTCCATCTTGCGGAAGAAAGGCAGCACGTCGCGATAGGACCATCCCTCGTTGCCCAGCTCCGCCCATTCATCGAAGTCGCCCGCGCTGCCGCGGATGAACATCATGCCGTTGATCGCCCCGCCGCCGCCGGTGATCTTTCCGTTATGGATGATCGGCGCGCGGCTGGCGCTGGATGCGTCCTGCTCGGTGCGGTGATTCCAGTCGAACACCGGATTGTGCGATGTGTAATAGGCTGCCGCAGGCGCGGTCACGAAGGGGGTCCGGTCCAGCCCGCCATAGCCGGCGTTCAGCAGCAGCACCTTGTGCGCGGGGTTTTCCGAAAGCCGCGCTGCGATCACGCAGCCTGCGGAGCCGGCGCCCACGACGATATAATCCCATGTCATTTCACATGCCCCCTAAGATACAGGCTCGTCCGCCAGACCTAGGCACCGGTAGGACGCCTCCGAAAAGCGGCTCTTGTCCATGGAGGGAAAGCTGAACGTTTCGGGGGGCAGCGACAGAAACGCATCGACGATGGACTGCGCCGATCCCGACTGTTCGTAAAGCGCAATGCCCGCGAACCCGTTTTCCATGGCTCCGGGGTTCTGGAACAGGCTGCGTTCCAGAAATTCGCCGCTCACCAGCGCGGGGATGTGGAGCGCATGCCGGATATGCCGGGTCGCATACCATTCCCGAAACTCGGCTTCCTCGCCGGGACAGGCGTTGGCGTAGGCGACGGTCATGCCGGACGCCTCGCCATCCAGCACCCCCACCTTGGAGCTGGCGGGGTGATAAAGCCATGTCGCCGGTGCGGTCGCCAGCCCCGACTCAATATAATCGCGTGCGATCATGTCGATGGCGTCGCCACACTGATCCGCACCGTCGACCGACAACTCGAAGATCGTCAGATAACGGAACGGGAGCCGGGTAAAGCGGCCGCGCGTGATGTCGACATCGTCCTCGACATAGGATCTGGCGCACAGCAATTCCGCGCGGCTCGACACCGCCTGTCTCACCGACTGATCGAGCCAGCGCTCGAACTGCGCGGTGTTGCCGGGCAACGCATCGGCCAGCACCAGAAGCACATGGCTGCGCTGCCGTGCGGCAAGCGCCAGCGATGGTGGCCGCGTCGTATCGCCAAGACTTGCGTTCAAGACAAGGACTCCCCAATCCCAGCCGCGCCACACCGGCCCGGCATTCTGCACCGTCGCCCGTCGCTCACTGACACCGCGCCTGCGCCGGGGCTGTTGCAGAACACCGCCAGACATTTGCGCGCCGCCATATCTGCCCCATGAAGCCCCAGCCCCCGCGCGGCAAGGCCCACATGCCTTGACCGCCCGCGAAGCGATGGATTACGCCATCCGCCAGTCCTGATTTCATCTCAAGCCCGCTGACGGCACGATCGCACAGCGCCTGCCCGAGCCGATACAGGGTCGGCTATCCGATCCGCAAGGTATCGGGAAGCAGGCGTCGACGCCTTCGCCCGCCGAAGACCGGCCGCAACCCAAGAAAGTAAGACCCATGTTCAAGTCTCCCATGCAACGGCGCGGCCTGCTGAAATATGCCGGGTTCGCGGGTCTCGGCCTCGGCGCAGGCCTGTCGGGCAGCACGGCCCTGTTCGCCGCGACGGGCGACGCTCCGGTCGTGACGACGCGCGCCGGACGGCTGCGCGGCACGACCGAAGGGGCATCGCTGATCTTCCGGGGCGTCCCCTATGCCCAGCCGCCGGTGGGACCGCTCCGTTTCAGGGCGCCCCGGCCCGTCCGTCCCTGGAAGGGCGTCCGGGACGCGCTCCAGTTCGGCGCGCCCTCCGTTCAGAAAAACCCGGCCCCGCCGACCTGGGTCGATCCGCTTCCCGCGTCGGAGGATTGCCTCTATCTCAATGTCTGGGCGCCCAAAGACAAGGCTCCGGGACCGCGCCCGGTCATGGTCTGGTTCCATGGCGGCGCCTACACGTCCGGATCGGGCGGTCTTGCCATGTATGACGGGCAGCATCTTTCCGAAGCGGGCGATGTCGTCGTCGTGACGGTCAATCACCGGCTCAACATCTTCGGCTATCTCTGGCTCGGCGACATCGACCCCCGGTTCACGCAGGACGCCAGCGCCGGGCAGCAGGATCTGGTCGCCGCGCTCCGCTGGGTGTCCGAAAACATCGCGGCGTTCGGCGGCGATCCCCGCAATGTCACCATTTTCGGCGAGTCCGGCGGTGGCGCAAAGGTCAACGCACTCCTCGCCACGCCATCGGCCAAGGGGCTGTTCCACAAGGCCATCGTCCAGAGCGGATCGCAGAGCAGGGTCATGGAACGGGCCGAAGCGACCGAGGTTTCCCGCTACGCGCTGGAGGCGGCGGGGTTCGACCCCGCCCATCCCGCGGGCCTTGAAAGCCTGACCTCCGAAGCGCTTCTCAAGGGTGCTGACGCGGCGACGAAGCGCTTTGGCATTCTGGAGTTCCAGCCGGTCATCGACGGCGTCTTCATGCCGCACCAGACCTGGAGCAGCGGCGCTCCGCCCGAGGGGCTGGGCATTCCGCTGATGATCGGCACCAACCGCCACGAAGGGGCCGGTTTCGTGTCGCGGATGCACCCGGAACCGGCCGACGACGCCCAAATGCATCAGCGTTATGAGACCGCGTTATTCGTCCCGAAACTGACCCCGGACCAGTGGACGCCCTTCCTCGCAGGCTACCGGCAGGCCATGCCCGGCGCATCGCGGACGCAGATCCTCGTCGCCATGGCGACCGACGGCTGGTTGTGGCAATCGGCCATCCATCAGGCGAAAGCCAAGGCGGAGCAGGGTGGAGCGCCGCTCTTCATGTATGAATTTGGCTGGGAAACCCCGGCCTTCGGCGGCTCCTGGTCGCTGCACGCGCTCGAAATCCCGTTCGTGTTCGGGCATCTGACCTATGGCGTCGCGTGGGACGGGACGGACAGCGACGCGCAGCGGGCGCAGGCCGATCCCAGCGGCGACCGGTTCCGCCTGTCCGCGCAGATGATGCAGGCATGGGCCGCCTTCGCGCACCGGGGAGACCCGTCGACGCCCGCGCTTCCATGGCCGCAATATGATCTGGCGCGCCGGGCGACGATGATCTTCGACCGTCAGAGCCATGTGGAACTTGACCCGCGCACCCAGCGCCGCGCTCTGGTGGAGCCGCTTCCGCTCCAGTGGTGAGCCACTGGCGGCGGGCGCCCGCGTCCGCTCGATAATTCTCCCGATTTGCCCCGGCCTTCTGGCCGGGGAGCGATGGCCTGCGCGCGTTGAAAGCAGCCTCCAAATCCCGTTTGCGACAAACAGCGATAAGGATAATTTTCCCATATTGCGATTATTTTCCCGAAATGTAATTATATTCCGGAAACGATATTCGGGGAAACCGCAACATTTGAAATGGGGGCTAAAGTGGTCAAGAAGCGACTGAAATTCCGGTATCTGGCGTTGGGCCTGCATGTCTGCGCATTCACGCCTGCCCTCGCGCAGGACCGCCGGCCCGACCCCATCGTCGGCAGCGACATCATCGTCACGGCCACCAAGCGCGGCGAAAGTCAGCAATCTGTGGGCATCAGCATCAGCGCGCTGTCCGGCGACCAGTTGTCGGCTCTCGGCGTCAAGAACAGCACCGATCTCACCCTCTACACCCCCGGTCTTCAGCTTCAGTCGGCGGGCGGCGAAAGCAACGCCATGGCGCTCACCCTGCGCGGCGTCGGGCAGAGCGACTTCAACGACCATCAGGAAGGCCCGGTCGCCATCTATATCGACGAGGTTTATTCGAGCGCGCTGACCGGCACCAGCTTCCTCGCTTTCGACCTTGACCGGGTGGAAGTGCTGCGCGGTCCGCAGGGCACGCTGTTCGGGCGCAACGCGACGGGCGGCCTCGTCCAGTTCGTCACCCGCAAGCCCACCGACCACTTCGATGGCTATGTCGATGTCGGCTATGGCCGCTTCAACGAATTCACGGCGGAAGGCGCGGTCGGCGGCCCGATCGCCAAGGGACTGCAGGCCCGCCTCTCCCTGGCGACCGAGCAGCGCGACCGCTATTTCAAGAACACTCTGCCCAACGGCGTCGGCGGCAACGGCAAGAACAGCTTTGCCGGGCGCTTCCAGCTCGCATGGCAGCCATCCGACACGGTCAGCATCCGCACCGTGGTGCGCGGCGCGGAATCCAAGGGTTCCGGCGCGCGCGGCCGCCACATCACCTCTTACATTGATCCGGCGACGGGCCTTGCCAATGCCGTGCCCGACAATGTCGACTATTATGGCACCGGCCCCGGCAACGACATCGCCGGATACAAGAACAGCAACGGCAATTACTGGACCGGCGAGTTCGACCAGACCAACCCCATGACGATCAAACTCTGGGGCGTATCCAACCACATCGACATCGACCTGGGCGCGTTCAAGCTGTTCAGCATCACCGATTACACCAATTTCAAGCATATCTATCGCGAAGACACCGATTTCGGCCCGGTTCGCGGCCTGCGCTACGGCGTGAATTCGACCATCGGACAGTTCAGCCAGGAACTGCGCCTGCAATATGATTCCGACGCGGTAAAGGCGCTGCTGGGCGCCTATTTCCTCAACGTGGACGGCGATTTCCAGACGCAGTTCATCGTCTACAAAGCCTATGGCACGCCGCTCGGCCTCGGCCCGGACGACAGCGCCAGCCTGATCCCCTGGACGACCAAGACCCGGTCCTACTCGGTGTTCGGGCAGGCCGATGTGCCGCTCACCGACACGCTGAAACTGACGGCGGGCGCGCGCTGGACACAGGATACCAAGAAGCAGCATCTCGATTCCTATCTCGTCACCCGCCCCGACCTTCCCGATGAGCTGACATCGGCGGACATCGCCGGGTCCACATCCCTGCTGTCGGAAACCTACCGCAATCGCCGGTCGGACAAGTTCATAAGCTGGAAGCTCGGCCTCGACTGGAAGCCCTCGCCCAAGCTGCTCGTCTTCGCCTCCGCCACGCGCGGGCAGAAGGGCGGCGGCTACAACCCGCCCTTCTTCGCGAGCGACGCCCTGCTGCCCCGGTTCAGCTTCAAGCCCGAGCAACTGACCAGCTATGAAAGCGGCATCAAGGTTTCCGGCTCCGGCATCCTGCGCCGCTTCAACGCGTCGGCCTATATCTACGATTACAAGGATTTTCAGGCCTTCCAGTTCTTCAACGCCTCCGCGCTCATCTTCAACACCGATGCGCGGGTCGCGGGCAGCGAAGTGGAACTGATCCTCGCTCCTGCTCCCGGCCTGACGGCGCAACTGGGCGGCGCTTTCATCTTCAAGGCGACGGCGAAGGACATCACCCTGCCCAACGGAGCGGTGAAGGACCGTCGCCTCCCGCTGACGCCGGACGCGCAGCTCACCGGCCTGCTCCGCTACGACATCCCTGTAGGCGAAGCGCAGATTTCGCCCCAGTTGGACGGGCGCTATGTCACGTCGCAATATTATGACGTGTTCAACAACCCCGTCGATACGCAGAAGGGCTATGGCCTTCTCAACGCACGGCTTTTCTATACCGCGCCCGACAAGCGGCTGTCTCTTTCGCTGTTCGTCGAAAATCTGACGAACAAGAAATATGGTGCCTATATCCTCGATGTCGGACTGACGATGGCGCAGGCGTGGCTGGGGCAACCCCGCACCTATGGCGCCAAACTCTCCTATAAGTTCGGCGAGTGAAGATGTCCGGGCGGTCGCCATCGCGACCGCCCGTCACCTCCCCCAATTTCACCTGATCTCGATGATGGCGGCCTTGCCCGGCCGCGTGCGGATCACCGGCCTGCCCGACGCCATGTCGGCATAGGCATGATCTGTCGTCGGACGCCCCGTTCGCATGAAGCTCCATATATCGCGCGCCACGGCGGCGGGCGCTTCCCATTGCACCGAATGCCCGATTTCGGGCCGATGGCGCTGGCCGGGTTCGCCATAGGCTTTCCAGAACATCGGCACCCTGCCCGCGCCCCTTGACTGCCTCAGCGCGGCGATGATCCCGCTCTGGTCGGGCGTCTGCCGGAAAATCTCGTCGGCCCTGCCCCAAAGGACCAGCGTCGGCGTATCGAGCCTGCGCAGCCGCGCGCGGTTATCGGCGGCGAGCAGCGCCTCTGTCGCACCGGCCAGCGCACCGATCCGCATCCGCGCCGTGTCCCGTGCGACGGCGTCCAGAAACCGCGCGTCGGCGACCGGATCGAAAACCCAGTTGCGCTTCATCCATCCGACCGCGCCCGGCTGCGCATCGGCGGCCGTCGCGGACCATAAAGCGGCGGGCGAACCACGACCCTTCGCCCGCAGCGCCTTCGTCCACGCGCCCTTCACCGGTTCGTTCAGCACCTGATCGCGCAGGAATGGGTTCCCCACCGCCCGGTCCGTCGTGGCGACAAGGATCAGGCGCTCGGTCCGGCCCGGATGGTCCAGCGCAAAATCCTGCGCAATGACCGACCCCATGGAATGACCCGCAATTGTGGCCCTGCGGATGCCCCTGACCGTCATGAAATCGGAGAGATCCTGCGCGAAATACGGCATCCGGAAACAGGATTTGGGATCGGCCGGACAGGATGCCCCGGCAGGCATCGAGGACTGGCCATGACCCCGCTGATCGACCGCGATCAGATGCAGCGACGGCGCCATCCTGTGCAGCGCCTGCATGGTCGGCCACCATGACCGGGCCGAATCCGCCAGTCCGTGAAGGAAAATCACAGGCCTGCCGCGCGCTGGCCCGATTTCGACATAGGCCATGCGGATGCCGCTCTTCAGTTGCGCGAAACAACGCGGCCCGGATGCGTTCGTACAGCGGCCGGCCGCATCGGCGGGCGAAGAAAGCGCTGCGGCCGCCAGAAACAGTCCCGACAATGAATGGCGGAACCGGCTCATGGCGACCGTCTCTTGCCAACCCGGACAGGCATGGCGGTCAGACGAACGTGCTTTCCCGCGCCGTTTCCCGCGCCGCGCGGGTCGCCGCGACATCCACCGCCAGATCGTCCGCCTCCACGCTGCCGGTGAAGAAGACCTTGTAGATCGTCTCGGCCCGCTGGCGGGTTTCCCATCCTTCGCGGACATCGTGCAGCACCGCATCGACATCGCGGGTGGCAGGGTCGCCATAACCGCCGCCAGCAGAATCGACGCCCCGGATCTTCTCGCCCGCGACCACCTCGACCACGCCGCTGTTGGGCAGTTGCTCCACGGTGCCGTCCGCCGCGATCTTCCAGCTCCGGCCAACAGCGCCGCTATGGCCGCCCGCCGCGCCCGCCGGTGCGTTGAACTGCCCGTCTTGCAGATAGGCGACCGTGATCGAATCGCCGATGGGCGTGTAGGTCACGTCGATCGCCGCGCCGCCCCGGAACCGTCCCGCTCCGCCCGACCCCGGCTGCAAGCGCATTTCCTCATAGAGGATCGGCATCTTCAGCTCGTCAATCTCCACCGAGTCGCGGTAGATCAGGCCGCCCGCGCAGGGCAGCCCATAGGTCAGCCACCCGTCGCAACTCGCGCTCGCCGGACCGCCATTGGTGAAGATGATGATCTGGTTCACGAACGGATCGTCGTCGGCGCGCGGGTCTTTGCCCGAAAGGACCGCGCCGCTGATGCCCATGCCCACGCCGCCCTCGGCCATGCCATGACCATCGCCCAGCTCGGCAAAGCCGCGCCCGATCATCATGATGAGCCGGTCGGTGAGGTTGGTCGTCGCCACCGAACAGCTATGCGGGAAAGCGGGCTTCCCCACCACGCACCCGTCGCCCAGCTTCACCCCGACCCGCCGGAAACTGCCGTGATTCTGCGGAATGCCGCACTCCAGCGAGTTGAACAGCCCGGCCAGCACGCTCGCCGTCGCGGTCGCTTCGGTCAGGTTCAGCCCGCAATCGAGATTGGGCAGATTGTCCGTCAGATCGACTTCGATGCGCCCCTTGTCAGGGTCGATCTCGAACGTGACGTTCAACGGCACGCCATCGGGCAGGAAAGGCTCGAACGGGTCGTGCGCGCCCGAAACCGTGATCTTCGACGCTGGCATCTTCTCGATCGCCTCGGCCATGCACAGCTCGGAATAATCCAGCCAGTCGCGCGTGAACTGCTTGATCGTCTCCTTGCCATATTTCTGGCACAGATCCTTGAGCCGCCGCTCGGCGATGCGGGCCGCGCCCAGCGTCGCAAGGAAGTCGCCATACCACTGATCGGGCACGCGGATGCGCCGGCGGCACATGCGCACGACATCCTCGTTCATCTGATAGTCGCGCTGGACGCGCACCACCGGGAAAATCAGCGCGCCTTCCTGATACACGTCGGTCGCCGAGGCATAATAGGTGGTCGGGATCGAATTGCCGTTGTCCGCCTGATGCGATTTCGCGACGGCGGTGAACATATGCTCGCCTTCGAAGAAGACGGGGACGAGGATCGCGTGGTCGGCGGGGTGGGAATTGCCGACATAGGGATCATTGTCGAGAAAGGCGTCGCCTTCCGCCAGATCGGGATGCGCCTCACGCATCGCGCGCGCCTGTTTGTGAACGCCGAACACATGCACCGGTAGCCCCTGGACGCAGGCGAACAGTTCATCGTCGGCGGTGCAGATCGCGCAGGAAAAGTCGCGCGCCACATTGATGACGGCGGACCGGCCCGCGCGCAGGAGGGTGTTGGTCATCTCGCGCACGATGCCGTCGACCCGATTGGCAAGCACGGCGGTCAGGATGGAATTGGCGCCCTTTGCGGTTTCTTGATCCATGGTCGATCCTTCGCTCAGCAGGTGTGCAGGATATAATTGCCGGCGGCGCTGACCTGCGCCGTCATGTCCGGGAAGATGACGACGGTCGTCGTCGGCTCCTCGATGATCGCCGGGCCGGGAATCGTCATCCCGGCGGCCAGCGTCACCCCGTCGAAGATCGGGGTGTCGACCGCCTGCCCTCCGAAATAGCATTGCCGCCTTCCCGCTTCCACCGCAACCGGGGACAGGCCGGTCTGCGACGTCGATGACGCCGGCTTGTCGAGCACGACGGTCAATCGCCCGCGAATGCTGATGATCTCGATTGCGGAGCCGTCATCGCGGATGCCCAGCACCCGCTCATGCTGCCGGTGAAACGCCTCGACGAAGCGTTCGAGATCGTCGGGACCGGTGAAGCGCTGGGAGGGGACCACGGTGTCCAGTTCCCAGACCTGCGACCGGTATCGGCTTTCGGCGACAAACTCGATGCGCACATCGCTCTTGCCGCCCCGGTTGATCCGCGCGTGCGCTGTCCGCAGCCGCGCATCCAGATCGCTCAGCACATCGTTGACCGCGACGAAATCGAACCGGTCGGAAAAGGCGATGACCGATGCCGTCTCTTCGATGACGATGTCGGCGAACTGCATGCCCGACGCCGAAAGCGCCGAAGCCACGCTCGGCAGCACGACCTTGCTCGCGCCCAGTTCGGCGGCGATCTTGAGGATGTTGATCCCCGCAGCGCCCCCGCCCGCCACGATCGTGCATTCCAGCGGATTGATGCCCTGCGATATGGTGATCTCGTGAATGGCCTTCACCATATGGTCGCTGGCCAGCAGCAGAATGCCCCAGGCCGCTTCTTCGGCCGTCACGCCCATCTGCCCCGCGACCGTCGCGATGGCGGCGCGGGCCGCTTCGACGTCGAGCTGCATACGGCCGCCCAGGAAATTATCGGGGTTGAAATAGCCCAGCACGCACGCCGCATCGGACACGGTGGGCAACTGGCCGCCCCGGCCATAGCATGCCGGTCCCGGCTCCGACCCAGCCGATTGCGGCCCGACGCGCAGAAGCCCGCCGCCGTCGATCCACGCGATCGACCCGCCGCCCGCGCCAATCGAGCGGATGTCGACGGACGAGATGCCCAATATGTCGCCTTCCCACTCGCCACCCAGCCAGGTGTCCCGGCTGTAGACCAGATCTCCGTCGCGCGAGAGACCGACATCGAAGGTCGTGCCGCCCGTGTCGCAGACGATCATGCTGTCGCCCAGCCCCTCGGCGCGCGAATAGGCGATGCCCGCGACCGGCGCCATCGACGGGCCGGACTTGGCGGTGTTGATCGGCGCGTTGATGACCTGATCAATCGTCATCACGCCGCCGATGCTGGTCGAAACCAGCAGTTCCTTCGTATAGCCTGCGGCCCGCAGATCCGCGTCGAAATCGCGGAAATGGCGCTGCATCAGCGGCTTCAATGACGCGTCGATGGCGGTCGCCGACGCGCGGCGATATTCGCGCACCACCGGGGAAAGCCGGTGCGACAGCGTGAAGGGCACGCCGGGAAGATGTTCCTTGATAAGGCGGCCCAGCGCCACTTCATGCGCCGGATTGACGACCGACCAGAGCAGACAGACCGCGACCGCCCCGAACTCCCGCTCGCGCAGAAGGTTGAGCGTCCCGATGACCGCATCCTCGTCCAGCGGGCGCACGATGCTGCCCTGCGCGTCGATCCGTTCGGGTATCTCGAACGTGTAGCGCCGCGGGATATAGGGATCGGGATAGCGTTTGGTGTAATCATAACCGTCGCGCTTGCCCCCTTCCTTGAGGACCAGCGTATCGGGGAAACCCTGGGTCGTCAGGAACGCGGTCTTGGCGACATTGCGGGTCACGATCGCGTTGGTGGCGCGGGTCGTCCCGTAGATGAAAAGCTCGGTCTTCGACAGCAGGTCGGACATTTCCATGCCCAGCGTCTGCCCCACCGAAGCGATGGCCTCGCTCATCCCGTCGAACACGCGCCCATAGGTGGTAAGCGCCTTGCCGATATGCTGTTTACCGTCCGGGTCGCATACGATCACATCCGTAAACGTCCCGCCGGTATCAACGGAAATCTTGTATCCCATTATCCACTCTTCCCGTGCAGCATCTGCGCCAAATTGTCCGATATGAAATGCGACCCTGTGGACGGCGCAATCGAGCGGTTGTCATGTCCGCCGTCTTGCGCCGTCCGGCCCCCCTTTGTTCGGAGGCGGCCCTATCTCCCCAGCTTGTAGGTGATGGACCCGCCGATCCAGCGCGGTTCGCCGATGCCGACCTGGCTCAGGCCGCCAAAGTCGGACAGGTCGAAGCCCACCGTCTTGTATCGCTTGTCGAACAGGTTCTTGCCCAGAATGGCGAAGTCCCATGCGCCATCCGGCGTGGTCCAGCCGATCCGCGCACCGACCAGAGCGTAGGACTTCACCTTCGTCGCATCGAAATTGGTCAGCGAGAAGAAGAAGCTGCTGCGATATTGCGCATTGGCGTTGAGGCTGAGTTCGCCGCCGCCGACCGGAATGACGTAATTGGCCGCGACATTGCCCTGCCACTTGCTCGTGTAGGGCGGCTTTCGTGAAAGCACCGCCACGCCCAGCGCGTTGGAAACGGTCACGCCCTTCACCGTGGCGTCGATATAGCTCATGCCCGCGGTCAGTTCGAAACCCGAAGCCGGCCGCAGATGCAGGTCGAACTCGGCCCCTTTGATCGTCGCCGCATTATTGGCCACGACGCTGGAGAAATTGACGAACTTGAACGACTGATAATCGGTGTAATCATAATAGAAGACCGATCCGTTCAGCGTTCCCAGACCGTTCAGGAAACTGGTCTTGGCCCCGATCTCGAACGCGTCGAGCTTTTCGGGCTTGTAGGGAACCTCGGGGTCGGCGGGGGTGCCGCCACCGGCGAAGGGCGCATTGAAGCTCCCGGCCTTCACGCCGCGATTATATCCGGCGTAGAGCAGAATGTCGGAATTGGGCCGATATTCCGCCTGCGCCTTCCACGAATAGAGCCACTGCGCGGACTTGCCCTCATAGCTGCGCGCCAGAGCCAGCGGCGCACCGTCCAGCGTCTGCGCGAACGCGTCGTAGGTGAAGGACTTCTTCTCCCGCGTCGCCCGGAAACCGCCGATCAGCGTGACCTTGGGCGCAACCTCCACTTCGCCCTGCACGAACGCGGAATAGCTGTTGGTGAGCAGGCGGAAGGGCGACGACACCTGAAGATTGCCGAGCGGGGCGAACAGCCGCTCCAGATCGACCGTCTGCGAATCGATATGCAGATAATAGACGCCGCCGGTCAGGTTCAGATTGCCGATCTTCTTTTCGAGCCGGGCTTCTTCGGAATAATTCTTCACCTTCGCCGTGATGATCGTGTCGAGCAGGTCGGACGGGCTGGCATCGTCGTCCAGCAGCGCCTTATATTTGACGACCTTGTAATCGCTGACGGAGATGAAATCGGCAAAGCCAAGGTCCGCCGTCGCCTTGAACGTGCCGCCGTAGATGCGGTTATAGGCGCCGCGCGACACGGCATGGTTGGAATCGACCGTGCGCCCCTTGATGTCGGACGGCGGATCGCCAAGGCCGCTCGCGGTCGGCACGATCACCGAATTGGGGATGCCATTCTCCAGCGTGCTGCGCGTCGAGATCATGAAATAGGGCGCCCAGCTCTGGTCGACATTGCTGTAATAGCCCGTCAGCAGCAGATCGACCGCCTCGCTCGGCTGCATCGCCAGATGCCCGCGCAGCGCGACCGATTCCTTGCCGCCCAGCCTGCCGCCGGTGGGGGAGATATTCTTCACCCAGCCATCGGTATGCTGATAGGCGCCCGCGATGCGCGCCTGCACATTTTCCGCAATCGGCCCGCCGACGCCCGCTTCGACCCGAATATCGTTATAGGAACCGTAGGTGATCTGCCCGAATGCCGACAGATCCTTCGTCGGCTTGCGGGTGACGATATTGACCAGACCGCCGGTCGCGTTGCGTCCGAACAGGGTGCCCTGCGGCCCCTTCAGTATCTCGACCCGCTCAATGTCCAGAATGCCGATGCCCGCCGCGTTGTTCGCCGCGACATAGCCATCGTCGATGTAGACGGCGACGGGGGATTCCGAATGCGGCTGGAAATCCTGCTGGGCGACGCCCCGGATCGAATAGGTGATGTTCTGACCCGCGAAGCTGCCCGACGTTCCGACGCTGGGCGACAGCCTTGCAATGTCGGTCATCGAAATGACGCCCTGCCGGGCAAGCGACTCGCCGCTGTAGGCGCTGAGCGAGATGCCGACATCCTGCGCCGCCTGGCTGCGCTTCTGCGCGGTCACGACGATCGCGTCGCTATCCCGCGCCGTATCGGCCGAAGACGGCGAGGCGGCGGTCTGGGCCAGAGCCGCGCCGCCGGAACAGGCAGCGCCGATCAGCACCAGCATGGAAACGGAACGCAAAGACGATAATCTGGACCGGGATCTTCCGGCTGAACCATGTTCCATTGTCTACCCCCTTAAATATTAAATCTATTCCGCCTGCTTCCTGCTTATATTCTTGAATAACTCCGGCACGTTGGCCGCCATATTCATTG
The DNA here is from genome assembly GCF_003967075.1 of Sphingobium amiense. Classification (NCBI taxonomy): domain Bacteria; kingdom Pseudomonadati; phylum Pseudomonadota; class Alphaproteobacteria; order Sphingomonadales; family Sphingobiaceae; genus Sphingobium; species Sphingobium amiense. Next base: position 338,065 of record NZ_AP018664.1, on the reverse strand, counting down.
AAGAGATTACAGCATCGGCCCTGTCCTTCACCGAAGAACAATCGGCGCAGCACGCCCCTTCCCGCACGGATGCGGTTCGGTGAGGCGATCTCATTTTGGCGATGCTAGATCGAATCCACCGGCCATCAATCCATCTTAAGATTGATCTGGCGGCGACGGCGCACTGCGCGAAACGCCGGTCTGCGAACCGCGATAGGGCCGTCTGCGTTATTCGAACTGGAGGTAGTTGATATAGGCCGCAATTTCGGCGCGGCTGTGCAGGCCGATCTTGTTCAATATGTTGACGACATGGGTTTTGACCGTCGACACCGATATGTTCATGATGTCGGCAATATCGGCGTTGCTCGCGCCCTGCACCAATATCTGGGCCAGTTCGATTTCTCTGGGCTGCAATCCGCAGCGCGAACTCAGAATCCGCCGCACCCGTTCATCGCGCACCCGCCAGTGCATCTGGATCGTATGCTGAAGATGCGCGTGAATGCCGTCCCAGTTGAGATGTTCGTTCTGGAAGGGAGAGGCGCGCGGCGGCCTGAACATCGCGAGTCCGGCAATGGGCCGACCGGCGCTCCACAGCAGCATGTCCATCTCGTCGCCGAAATTATACTGGCTAATGCTGCTGACATATTCGGTCCATGAATCCGACGCGCGGATTTCGTCATGGTAGAGCATTTCGGTGCGCGCGCCGCGCATCGTCAGCGCCAGCGTGTTCAGCGGGTCGATCCCGCGCAGCTCCTTGGGATAGCGCGCCAGGAAATCGGTCGGCATGTTATATTCGTCGGCAATGGAGAACTCGTAATTATCCTCCAGCCAGACGAGGCAGGCGCTGCTCGCGCCGACGATCTGGCTTCCGAATTGCAGCGCCTGCTCGACGGCCCGTTCCGAGTGACTGTCCCGCATGATCTCCATGGCAAGATTCCTCCGTGAAAGGGAGATCGGGGAAAGTCCCTGACCTCATCCTGTCGCACTCTATCTCCTCTCCCCACGCCGCCGACCGCAGTCCCCTCGACTTGCGAGGCTAACCCGTGCCACCCGCCAACACAAGCACCGGTATCGGCGGGGCAGCGCGTGGGGAAAACCGGTCGTTCAGTCCGCGCCCTCTCCCATCAGCCGGTCGTCGACCGAGTGGGTGAGATGATGACGCGCGTAGAGACCGTAATAGACCAGCCCCAGACCGATGAGGCCAGCGGCGATCAGCGACCACAGCGGCGCCGCGAGGAAGCTCGACAGGAACGCGCCTGCCGCCAGGACTAGCGCCACAGCCACCGTCACCGCGCCGCCGAACGCGCGGTAGGGCCGCGGCATCTCCGGCTGCGTCACGCGCAGATAGATGAACGCGGCCAGCATGCAGAGATAGGACAGCGTGGCGCAGAAGACCCCGACGAGCAGCGCCGGCTCCGCGCTCCACCATGCGCTGAGCGCAAAGGCGACGACACCGGGAAACAGCAGCGCGGCCCACGGCGCATGGCGGCGGTTGGTATGCGACAGGAAGCGCGGCAGATATCCCGCCCGCGACAGCGCGAAAAGCTGGCGCGAATAGGCGTAGATCGTCGAGAAGAAGCTGGCGGAAATCGCGACCAGCCCGGCGACGTTGACCAGCAGCATCACCACAGGCGGCACCCGGACGGCGTTCATCGCCACGATCAGCGGGCTGTCCGTCCGCAGCAGTGGAGCGGTGCCGGTGGCCCCCGGCGCCGCGAAGAGCAGGACGACTCCGAGGAGGAGCAGCGTCGCCCACGCAAGGATCATCGCGATCGGCATGTCCCTCACCGGATCGCGCACTTCCTCCGACGCGAGCGGCAGCCCTTCGACCGCAAGGAAGAACGCCATGCCGAAAGGCAGCCCCGCAACGACACCGGACAGGCCGAACGGGAAAGCGCCCGGCGGGACCGGCCCGCCACCCGCGACCAGCGACGCGAAGGAAAAATGCGGCAGGGTGAAGAGGGTGAAAACGACGATGCCCGCAAAGCCGATGGCCGCCAGCGCCAGCATCACCTTCAGCGCTTCGCCAACACCCAGCAGGTGCATCGACAGAAAAATCGCATAGGCCGCGACCATGACCCAGACGCCGCCCATCCCGGTCAGCCCCTGAAAATAGCTCGACAGGAATATGCCGATCACAGCGGTCAGCATCACATATTCGATGGCGATGCAGAAACCGACCGCGAAACCCGGTGCGCGCCCGAACGCCCTGCGCACGAAAGCATAGCCGCCGCCCGCGCTCGGGATCGCCGCCGCCAGTTCGGCCATGCAGAACATGAGGCAGAGATAGAATATCGCCATGACGCCGACCGCGATCATCAGCCCGCCCCAGCCGGATGTGCCCAGACCGTAGTTCCAGGCGGCATAGTCCCCCGCTATGGCGTAGGACACGCCGAGCGCGAGCAACTGAACCCAGCCGATATTGCCGCGCGCCAGCACCGCATCGGCAGGCGCTTCATTGTCATTCATTTCGCAGCCGCTCCATGTGCAATGGATGCATATCGTGGCTGGCACGATTGTCGAAGGCTATTTCCCGCGTCCGATATCATGCCTCAGGCGACGGGCTTGACGAGCAGGCCGCCATCGACCGGCAGGTCCACCCCGGTGATGTAGGACGCCTGATCGGAAAACAGGAACATGCACGCATTGGCGATGTCCGCCGGGCTGCCCATCCGGCCCAGCGGCACGGCCTGCGCCACCAGTTCCTGCGTCCTGCTGTCGCCTTCCCACCGCGCCTGCATCGGCGTCCAGGTGACGCCGGGCAGAACGGTGTTGGAACGTATGCCCTGATGCGCGTGCTGGATCGCCAGCGACCGGGACAGCGCACACACACCCGCCTTCGAGGCCTGATAGGCGTCCTGCGGGCGCAGATCGCCGCGCAGGAACTGCACGGTGGAAATATGGACCATGCTGCCGCCGCCCGACTTCGCCATCAGCGGAACGGCGAACTTCACCATATGCACCATGGATTTGAGGTTGATCGTCATGACGGCGTCCCAGTCGTCCAGATCAATCTCGGTCGCGCCCTTGTCGCGGCCGAACCACAGGACACCGGCGACATTGGCCAGATAATCGAGCCTTCCGAAACGCTCCTGAACCAGGTCGAAAGCCTGACGGACCGCATCGACATCGGTCAGGTCGATCTGCCGATAGAGGGCGCGCTCGCCAAAGCGGGAGAATAGCTCCGGCATCGGCTTCACGTCGATCAGCAGGACGCTGGCGCCCGCCTCCAGCAAGGCCTCGCCCAGCGCCAGCCCCATTCCCCCGCCAGCACCGGAAACGACAGCGACCTTGCCCTCAAAATTCATGATCCACCTTGATAATCGGGAGAATTATATCATAATTATGAAATATTTTCTGATTTAGCAAATTAATTTTGAAAGGGGTCGGGCGTGGGCAGCGACGGGACATTATGCGAATTTGGTCCGGAGCGATATGCTTTGGCTATGCCCGCCCGGCGACCGGCGCACTGCGGTTCCGCCCGATGACCGTCGACCCGCATGACGCCGTGGAAGTGATCGACCATGGCGCAGGCTGCCCGATTCTGCTGATCTGCGAACATGCAAGTCCCCACGTTCCGCCGGGCTGGGGCAAGCTCGGGCTTCAGGATGACGATCTCGCCAGACATATCGGCTGGGACATCGGCGCTGCGGACATTGCGCGCAGGCTGGCGGACGATCTCGGGGCGAGTGCGGTGCTCGCTCGCTATTCGCGACTCTTCATCGACTGCAACCGCGATCCGGACCGGGACGATTCGATTCCCGCGATCAGCGACGGGATCGCCGTCCCCGGCAATATGGGCCTGACGCCCGAGGAGCGGCAGCGGCGCAGGGCACTCGCCTTCACGCCCCTGCACGACAGGATCGGCGCCATGATCGAGCGCCATCTGGCGAGCGGCGTCACACCCACCATCGTCCCGATCCACAGCTTCACCCCGGAAATGCAGGGCGTGCGCCGTCCCTGGCACATGGGCGTCCTGTGGAACGAGTGCGATGCGCTCGGCGCGTCGCTGATGCAGGCATTGCAGGATTTGGGCGACATGGCCGGGCTGGAGATCGGCGCGAACCAGCCCTACTCGGCCAGGGAATTCGTGACCTACACGATGGAACAGCATGGCCGGAAGCGTGGGCTGGCCAATGTCGCGCTGGAAATCCGCAACGATCTTGCGGGCGATCCCGCGCTCCAGCCCCGGCTGGCGGCACATATCGCGCGCGCTCTGCGGCGCGCCATCCTGCCCGCCGCCTGACGCCGTGCGGGCGGCGGCGGGTGCGGCCTGATCCCCGCCCCCGCCGCGTCGCCGTCAGTTGGCGACGTGCCGGACGTGATAGGACTTCGTTTCGGTGGCGGAAAGCAGGCCCGCCCGGCCGTTCATCCGCCCCATGCCGGAAATCTTGATCCCGCCCCAGGGCAGATAGGCGTCGGCATGGTCGCAGCGGTTGATGAAGGCCGCGCCGACATCGACCTCGTCCAGCAGCTCCGCGCCGCGCTCGATATCCTGCGTCCATACGCTCGCGGTCAGGCCGAACTCGGTATCGTTCATGAGCGCGAGCGCTTCATCGTCTCCCGACACCGACTGGATGCACGCGACAGGACCGAACAGTTCTTCCCGCATGACCGGCATCGAATGGTCCACGTCCAGCAGGATCTGCGGCGCGACATAGGCTTCGCCGAGCGCGGCGGCGGCGGCGGCATAGGGCGCGATCCGCTTCGCTCCGGACCGTTCCGCCTCGTCGCAATGGCCGCGGATGAAGCCCGCGGCATGCGCCCCCACCACCGATCCGACCATCGGCCTGCCGTCCAGCGGGTGCCCGATCGTCCATTTCTCCGCCTCCGCGACGAACGCATCGACGAACCGGTCGCGGATCGCCCGGTCCACATAGATGCGCTCGACCGAGCAGCATGACTGGCCGGAGTTGGAAAAACACCCTTCGACCAGCAGCGGGATCGCATGGTCGAAATCGGCGTCGGTGCGCACATAGGCCGGGTCTTTGCCGCCCAGCTCCAGATCGACTTCGGTAAAGGTGCCCGCAGTCGCCGCATGAACCTTGCGCCCGCCACCCACGGACCCGATGAAATTCACCTTCTTGAAGATACCGCTGCCGATCAGGCGCTCGGCGGACGCGTGGTCCATGTGGACGACCTGCAACACGCCCGCAGGCCCACCGGCGGCGCGAAACGCCTCGTCGGCGATTTCCGCCGTGACCGGCGTCTGCGGACTGTGCTTCAGGATGACGACATTGCCCGCGATCAGCGGCGCCGTCACCAGATAGCCGATCATCGCGGTGGGATAGTTCCACGCGCAGATCGAAAAATGGATGCCCCCGGTCGTCGCGCGCGTGTAGCGCGTGACCTGACCGTCGCTCGGATAGGCGACGGGCTGGAACACATCGTCGGCCAGTCCGCTCAGCACTTCGCCGATCTGCACGAGCCGGGGCGTCTCGTCGCACTGCCACAGCGGCCGCCCGATCTGATGGGCGATCGCCTCGGCGAGGGCCGGTGCGCGCGCCTTCATTTCTTCGCCGAAGCGCAGGACGATGGCGACCCGCTCCGCTAGCGGCGTTCTGCGCCACTGGATCAGAGCCTTCTGGGCGTTGGCGATGGTGCGGTCGAGCGTCTCGGCATCCGCATATTGGCGAACGGCATATTCCGACCCGTCGACGGGCGAAATGACACGGAACATGTTCGGGGAAATCTGGGTCATCCAGCGACTCCATGCAAGGGCGTAATTTTTCTTAAATGAATAATATTTTCTTATTGGAAAATCAATCGCCCGTGCGGGGCAACCATATGCGCACAGAGCAGCAGGTCAGGCCCGATCCTCGACGATGGCGATGAAGCGCCTCAGCAGCTCGGGGCCGTGCGGCATATCCTCGATCCCGGCCCTGATCGCGTCGACATCGACGCCCGCCTTGACGATCCCTTCCGCCGCGACATCGACGAGCGCCTGCGTGAACGACCGGTCGAACTCGGGGTGGAACTGCACCCCCCAGGCGACAGGCCCGAAACGCAGTGCCTGATGCGCATCCACATCGTTGGACGCAAGCACCTGCGCGCCGTCCGGGCGCTTCAGGACCGTCTGATAATGATGCGCGCCAAAGCCCGCATGCTCCGGAAGATCGGCGAACAGGCGGTCGTCGGCGGCATCGTCGTTGAAGGCGACATCGACCGTCCCCGCCTCCATCCCGCGCGGGTTCACGCCCACTTCGCCGCCCAGCGCATGCGACAGCAACTGATGGCCGAAGCAGACACCCAGCGTCGGCACCTCCTGCGCGACCGCCTCGCGCAGCCAGCTTGCGGTCTGCTCCATCCACGGTTCGCGGTCGGTCACCATCGCGCCCGCGCCGGTGACGATGACGCCCGCATAGCTCGACGGCGGCAACGGGATCGGCGCGCCGGTGTAAACCTCGACCACCTCGGTCATCGCCGCATCGTGGCCGGTGGCGGCGAGGAAAATCGCCTCCTGATCCCCGAACCTGTCGACAAGCTCCGCCGCCCGCTCCCGCAGCGTGCCCGTCTTGACGATCAGCAGTTTCTTGTCCGCAGGCCCGCTCATGCCGCCATCTCCGCCAGATCGGGCGCGCCGTAGGATCGCTCGCCCCGGATGAATTCGGCCACGCGCTCGCCGATCATGATCGAGGGCGCGTTGGTGTTGCCGCTGGTGATGGTCGGCATGATGGATGCGTCCGCCACCCTGATGCCGTCCAGTCCGCGCAGGCGCAGATCGGGACCGACGACCGCCCGGTCATCCAGCCCCATCCGGCAACTGCCCACCGGGTGACACATGTTCACCGCCTTGGCGCGCAGGGTGGCCTCCCAGTCGGCATCGCTCTCGACCTGCGATCCGGGCTGGGCTTCGTTCAATATGTGGCGGCGGATCGGATCGGTGGCGAATATCTCGCGCCCGATGCGGCAGGCTTTGGTGAGCGTGCTGACATCCTCCGCCGTGTCGAGCAGCCGGTAGGAGATTTCCGGCGCATCCCTGAAATCGGCCGAGCGCAGCCTGACCGCGCCGCGCCCTGTAGGGCGGCACAGGCTGACAGCGACGGTGGCGGAAGACGAAGGAAGAAATTCGACACCCCTGTCCAGCACCACATAACCGGCGGGCATGAAGCTCATCTGATAGTCGGGCACGCCATCGGCGCCCTGCGTCGAACCGTAAAGCGTGACATGGCACATGGCGGACGCGGCAGGGCCGGTGCGGTTGAGCATCCACTGAGCACCCGCCTTCACCATGCCGCCGATGCCCAGCGTGTCGTTCCACGTCTTTTCATCGACATTGACGCTGATCCACATGCACGGATGGTCCTGCAGGCCCGCGCCCACTTCCGGCAGATCCAGCGTCGGCTCGATCCCCAGCGATTTCAGATGATCCGCAGGGCCGATGCCCGACAGCATCAGCAGCCGGGGCGAATTGATCCCGCCGGCGGAAAGGATCACCTCTTCATGCGCATGGACGGTCTCCAGCCTGCCGGAACGCAGATAGGTCACTCCTCGCACCCGTCCCCGCTCCACGACGAGGCGCGTGGCGGTCGCGCGCGTGACGACCGTCAGGTTGGGACGCCCGCGCGCGGGGCGCAGATAGGCCCGCTCGGTGCTCTGGCGATAGCCGTCCGCCGCGGAACTCGGGCACGGCATGACGCCGTTCCCTACCTGCGGCAGTTCGGTGCTGTTGAGGCGCAGGCCATAGCCCATGGCGCTGTCGAGAAACTTCTGCGCGACAGGATGCATGTTCGCGGGCGGAGCGACCGGCAGCGTCCTGTCCACGCGATGAAAGGCCGCGTTGACCGGATCGACGCCCCATTGCGGACCGGCGGCCCGGCTCCACCGCTCATAGTCGACCGGCAGTCCCTTGACGAACACCATGCCGTTGATCGAACTGCCGCCGCCCAGCCCGCGACCGCAGGTCAGCGTTTCCTGCCGTCCGTTGCGGGTCGGGTCCGGCTCGACATCCATGATCCAGTGATAGCGCGGACTGCCCTTCACGAAGTAGATGCCGTTCGGGATCTGGATGAAAGGCGCGGTGCCCCCGCCGCCTGCCTCGATCAGCAGGACGCTGCAATCGGGATTTTCGGACAGGCGGGCAGCGGCCACCGCTCCCGCCGATCCCCCGCCCACAATCACATAGTCATAGGATGCCATCGAGTCCTCCATGGCGCTCCTCATAAGCCATGTCATTTTCTGATTTCAAGAATATTTGACAGATTCGAAAATATCTCTCAAGAGGAGGACGATCCGCGACGGCTCGTGCGGGTCGACGGATACATGCTAATTTGACGCGACTCCGGCGGCGGCTCCTCGTCCGCGACAGGAGCGCGCTATAATGGAGGATCTTTTGGCGAACCTTCCGCAAAACCCGACGCTCACAGAGCTGCGGGCGTTTATTTCCGAAAGTGATCTGGAATTCGCCACTATCGCCTTTGCGGACTATCAGGGGACCATTCGCGGCAAATATGTGTCGCGCGCGAAGCTCGAAAGCGCTCTGGAAGCGATGAGCTTTCCGGCCATCTCCCTCGTCCTCGATCCCACCGACGCCATTCTCGCCGTCCCGGTTCTGGCGGACAGCAGTTCAGGCTATCCCGACCGTCCCGTCAGGCTGGTGCCCGAAACCGCGCGGTTCATCCCGTGGGCCGAACCCCGGCGCAATCTGCTCATCCTCGCCGAATTTGCGGAGGATTTCGCCGACTACTGCCCCCGCAACATGTTCCACCGGATGCAGCGGCATGCGGAGCGGCTGGGCTTCCGACCCTGCGCGTCGTCCGAACTGGAATTCACCATGTTCGACGAGACGCCCCAGTCGATCATCGCCAAGGGCTATCATAATCTTCAGCCCTCGACCCCCAACCGCACCTATTATTCGCTGGTCCGGCAGGAAACGCAGTCCAGCCTCTATAATCAGTTGATGGACATGTGCGCCGCGTTGCGCATCCCGGTCGACAGCCTTCATGAGGAAATGGGCGAAGGCTTCATGGAACTCGCGATCCGCTACGGCACCGACGCGAGCGTGCCCGACGCCACGGCGCTGTTCCGCACTTTCGCGAAGGTCGTCGCGCAGCGGAACGGGAAGCTCGCGACCTTCATGGCGCGCTGGTCCAACAATGCCGACGGGCAGAGCGGCCACATCCACGCCTCGCTTCAGACGCTGGCGGGCGAACCCGTGTTTCACGACCCGTCCCGTCCGGATGGCATGAGCGAAACCATGCGCCATTTCATCGGCGGGATGCAGGCGCTGCTCGGCGACTTCCTGCTGCTGCTCGCGCCCAACATCAATTCCTACAAGCGTCTGGTCCCAGGTATTTTTGCCCCAATTTCAACCGCTTGGGGCATAGAGAACCGAACCTGCGCCATTCGCGCCATCCCCGGATCGCCCGGCAGCAGCCGGATCGAGTGCCGCCTGCCGGGCGCCGACGCCAATCCCTATCTGTCGCTGGCCGGCGTCATCACCGCGGGCCTGCACGGCGTCGAGCACCGGATCGAACCGTCGGCGCCCTGCGAAGGCAATGCCTATGAGATGGAGATACTGGAATCGCAGCGTCTCCCCGCCAGTTTCGACGCCGCGATCACCCGATTCAGAGGCTCCGAAATGGCCCGCCATTATTTCGGCGACGCCTTCGTCGAAGCCTATGCCGACAGCCGCCGCACGCAATATGAGCAGTTTCAGGCCATGGTGACAGATCGGGAGCTTGAACGCTTCTTCGAACTGGTCTGACAGCGCACGACCGGCAGCGCCGCGCGCAGCAGCATATTGACCTTTCGCCGAAAATGCATGAGCGGGTTCCCGATGGCTTATGTTTGGAAACCGGACGGGACAGGGCTTGCCGATGATGCGGCCGGAACTCGCCCGGCAATGTTGGAAGCGGTGAAATAGGATGGCTGGCAAGGCCTTTGGTCAAAATCCGGATGTGGCACTGGGCAAGCGCCTGCGGGACTTTCGCAAGTCCCGCAATCTGCGTCTGGCCGATTTGAGCGAAATGACATCGCTGCCCATTTCGACCCTGTCCAAGCTCGAAAACGGCAAGGTTTCGCCCAACTTCAAGACCGTCCTGCAAATCTCGATCGCGCTGTCCGTCCCGATCAGCAGCCTCATCGGCCCTATTGAGGAACCGGGCCTGGGCGGAGGCCGGGCGATCACCCGCGCGGGCGAAGGCCACATCTCCCGGCATCCGCGCTGGGACATGGAAACGCTCAGCGATGACCTGCTCAACAAACGCAGCGTCTACTGGAAAATGACGGTCAAGTGCCGGTCGATTGAGGAATATGGCGAATTCTCGTCCCATCCGGGTGAAGAATTTCTGCTCATCATCTCGGGCGCGCTGGAACTGCACAGCAAGCTCTACAAACCCCTTCGCCTCAACGAAGGCGACAGCATCCAGTTCGACAGCATGACCCCGCACGCCTACATCGCGGTAAGCGACGAAGACCCCGTCGTCCTGATGAGCAACACCATTTCGCCGGAACGGCTGTCGGATTTCAACGCGGGCTGAATCGCGGCAGATCCCCGCGTACCTGTCTACATCGCTGTCGCTTTAAGGCGGTCCGGTCTCAGATCATCCCCGCCCATCCAGCCATCGGGTGATCGCCACCGCCGCCTTGCGGCTTTCCTGCCGCGCCACGGCGAAATCCCCTTCCCCCGCATCGACCGCGCTCCAGCTTCTGCTCAGAACGGCAAAGCCCAGCGTGCCCGACAGCCCGGCCAGCCGGTGCGGGCTGATGCACCCCAGATGATCGCCGTCGCACGCGGCGGCCAGTTCCCTTTGCAGCCCTTTCACCAGCGGCAGGAACTCGGCTTCTCCGAACATGGCCAGCAGCCGGTCGAGCGGTTCGGTATCGGGCGGCAGCCAGGACTCGAATAATAGCGCCAGCGCTGCGACGCCGCCCTGCGGATCGAACGAGAAATCCGCGCCAGAATCACCCTCCCCTCCGGGCACGGCAATTCCCACGATATGACGGAGCGGATCGCCGGCATGATCCCCGATATTTTCGACGATCAGCAGGCAGATCTCGTCATGCAGGGGCGGTTCCTGCCCGCAAAGCGCCCACCCCGCCTTCTCCAGCGCCTGTCCGACATGCGAATATGTCAAAAGGTTTCCGAAGGTCATGCCGGCCAAAGGCCTTTGCATTCGCGGCATAAATTTTTTATGGTCCTCGTCGAGCAGTGGGGGCTGCGTCCATTCTAACAGGATGGACAAAGACAGGGTAGGGGATGGTGGACACTTCACCGGGCGGCCGCATATTGATTGCGGACGACCATCCGCTCCTTCGCGAAGGGTTGGCGCTCGCTGCTCGAGCGGCCGTTCCGGGGGTGGCGATCGACACGGCGGGCACCGTGGGGGAAAGCCTGGCCGCGCTGGAGCGATATGGCCGCTATCGCCTGATCCTGCTCGACTTCGTTCTGCCCGATGCACGGGGCTTTTCCGGCTTCCTTCAGATCCAGCATATCGCGAGCCGCATCCCGATCGCGGTCATTTCGGCGCACGAAACCGTCGTGCTGGTGGAAGGCGCGATGGCGCTCGGCGCGGCGGGTTTCCTGTACAAGTCCACGCCGTTCGACGAACTGGCCCGCGACATCCGCGATCTGGTCAATGGAAAACGCTGCTTTCCCGACATCGCGGCCGCGAACGGCTCCGCCGGACTGCGCGAGCAGATCGCCAGCCTTTCCGGCGCGCAGTTGCGCGTCCTCATCGCCCTGTCCGACGGGCGGCTGAACAAGCAGATCGCCGCCGACCTCGACGTGTCCGAAGCCACGATCAAGGCGCATCTCACGGCGATCTTCCGCAAACTTCAGGTCAACAACCGCGCCCAGGCGCTGCTCGCCATCCAGCCGTTACTGGGTGAAGTGTCGGGGGAAAAAGCCAGATGACCAAAGCACCACAGGCTCCCCGTCCCTTCCTCTTCATTGCTCTCGCCCTTCTCTTCCCCCTCGTCCTTGCCGCATCGCTGTTCTGGCTCGGCACCGAATATCAGCGGTGGAACGACCTTCGCGAAGAGGCCGACCGGTCGTTCGAACGGCGCATCACCCTCATTGACACGCTGTCGGAATTGAGGGCGGCCGAAAGCAGCCAGCGCGGCTATGTCATCACCCACGATCCGGAATTCCGGGCGCGCTACCGGGAATGGCGTTCGGAAATCGGGGCATCCTTCGCCGCGGCGGACATCCACTTCCGCAGTCAGGCCGCGCATCGCGGGAGCTTCCTCAGCCTGCGCGCGCTCGCCAATGCCAAGATCGCCGAAATGGACGCGGTGTTCCGCATCTACGACACGCAGGGCGCCGCCGCCGCGCAGAAGCGGGTGTCGGACGGCGAAGGCAAGCGTCTGATGTCCCGCCTTCAGGCCCAGCTCAACAGGATCATCGCGCAGGAACAGCAGATCGGCAGAACCCGTCTCAACGCCTATCGCGAACGCACGGAGACTCTTCAGCGTCTGTGGTGGCTGTTTCTCGGCTTCAGCACGCTGTCGCTGGTGACGGCGCTGGTCGCCGTGTGGCGCAACCGCGCCAGCCGATATGAGCTGGAGCTGAGCGCTTACGAAGCGGCGCAGCGCAACGAAACGATCCTCAACAGCACCATTGATCCGATCATCATCATCAATCCCAGCGGCAGCATCGAAACCATCAACCTCGCGGCCAGCCGGATGCTGGGCTACCAGCCGAATGAGCTGGCGCGGCGGGACTTCGACCTCATCTCCGACATTGCTTCGGGCGTCGGCACCTTTCTCGAACGCATCGGGCTGGCCGACGGCACCTTGCGGACCCATTTCTGGACCGACTGCCTCGTGCGCCACAAGAGCGGCCGGAAACTGCCCGTCGACATCGCGCTGGGGGTGATGGCGCTGTCGGATGGCGAGCATATCGTCGCCTCGTTCCGGGATATCGCCGAGCGCAAGCGCATCGAGCAGCTCAAAGACAACCTCATTTCCACCGTCAGCCATGAACTGCGCACGCCGCTGACCTCCATCGTCGGCGCACTTGCGCTGCTGAAGCGCGACACCGCCGATCTGACGCCCCAGTCGACCGGTCTCGTCGCGATTGCGGAAAATAACGCGCAGCGGCTCATCCGCCTCATCAACGACATGCTCGACATCGACCGGATCGAAGCGGGCAAGCTGCGGATGGCCCTGACCGCCACCGACCTGCGCGACGTCATCCTGCATGCCTGCGAGGATTTCGAGGGTCTCGCCCGCTCCGCGAACGTGGCGGTGCAAACCTCTGCCGGAGACGACCCGGTCATGGTGCAGGGTGACGCGGAGCGCTTGCAGCAGGTGCTCACCAATCTTCTTTCGAATGCGATCAAGATTTCGCCCGCAGAAGGCAAGGTGACGGTCGGCCTGATGCCCAGCGGCGACAGGCGGCGGGCCATCGTTTACGTGGACGATGACGGTCCGGGCATACCGCCCGAGTTCCGCGCCCGCATCTTCGGCCGGTTTGAGCGCGCGGGCAATGGAGAGGCCGCGCCCGGAACGGGTCTGGGGCTGGCGATCGCGCGGGAAATCATGACCCAGCATGGCGGCGAACTATGGTTCGAGGACCGTCCGCAGGGCGGCACGCGGTTCGCCCTGTCGCTGCCGACGATATTGGGGTCCACGGCGACGGCATCCGGCAGGGACGAGGACGGCGGCGCTTCCATCCTGATCTGCGAGAGCAATGCGGCGGTTGCCAAAACGCTTCAGTCCCATCTCGCCGAAGAAGGCTATTTCGCCCGGATCGTGACCAATGCCGCTGCCGCGCGCGCGGAAATATCCGCCAACAGTTACAGCCTGCTGCTGCTCGACATGGCGCTGGACGACGCGGATGCTTTCGACTTCGCGCGGGAGGTGCGGCGGCACGAAGGGCCGGAATCGCTGTCCATATTGATGATCGCCTCGCCGCCCGACGCCGATGCGCCGCTACCGCTCGATCTTGTCGACTGGATCGACAAGCCGGTGGACGTATTGCGTCTCAAAACAGCCATCTCCGCCGCCTTCCGGCAACCGAACGGCGAAAGGCCGGTCGTGCTGCATCTGGACGACGATCAGGACACGCTGGAAATCACCGCGTCGGCGCTGGAGGGGCAGGCCTATATGCTCAAGGCCCGAACGCTTGACGAAGCGCGCGCTTTGCTTGGGGTGGAAACCCCGCACCTCGCCATCCTCGATATGCATCTGGAGGAAGGATATGGCCTCGACCTGCTCCCTCACCTCTTCGATGAGGAGGGCGTCGCCATCCCGACGATCATCTATTCTGCGCATGACATCGACCCCCGCCTTCAGGAGCAGGTCAGCGCGGTGCTCACCAAGTCACGCACATCGCTGCCCGATCTCAAAGCAACGGTGCGGCGCGTGATCGCCGCGAAGCTATCGGACCAAGGGGAGGCACCAGCATGACGACGTCCCATCGCCTGTCTGTTCTCTATGTCGACGATGACGACGACATCCGCCATATCGTCACGCTGGCGCTGTCGCTTGACCCTTCGGTGGAACTCCGCGCCTTCGACAGGGGTGAGGAAGCGCTATCGGCGGCGGGATCGGACGACTGGCGGCCCGACATCGCCATGCTGGACGTCATGATGCCGGGCATCAGCGGCCCCAAGCTGATGAAGGCGCTGCAGGCGCTGCCGGACTTCGCCACCGTGCCCTTCGTCTTCCTGACCGCGCGGGCGCGACTGGCGGACATCGAGGAGTATAAGGCAGCGGGCGCGGCCGATGTGATCCTCAAGCCGTTCGACCCCCTCACCCTCGCTCAGCGGCTGGATGAAATTGCAAGGGTCGCAAACCAAAGCTGAAGCTGCCACCCGTCGTCAGAATTTGCTGACCACGGACTGACCGGCGGTCGCCACGCGATATTCGACCGGATTGGCGGGATCGACGGCGACCTGCCATGTCGCGCCGGGATACAGCCGGTTGGACGGCAGGGTCCGGCACGCCCTGCCCGCGGCGTCGCACTGTTTGCCCTCGAACATTTCGACATTGGTGTTGCCGCTGTTGCGGAACGTGATGCTGCCCCCGGACCGCTGCGCCGACACGGACCCGTCGAGCTGTTCGGGACGATAGATGACGAGCACGTCATAGCCCACCATCAGCTTGAGCGCGCTGTTGCCCGCCGTCACCTCGCCCGCAACCGGCTTGATCGCGACACGGTAGATCCGGTCGCGCGCGCCGCGCGGCGCGACCGCCGCCACCCGGACCAGACGCCGCTGGCCGGGTTCCAGAATCATGCGCTGGGGCGTGACGAGCAGACCCAGGATGCCCGGATCGGGCTGAGTCACGCGCTGTTCCTCGGGCGTGCCGGGCGCCTTCACCTCGACGGGTTCGGCGACGACATAGCTGCGCTCCTTGCTGTTGTTCCACACTTCGATGTCCTGCGCCTGCGGCGTGCCGGGAACGAGGTCGAGGATGACCTGACTCAGCACCAGATTGGCGCGTGCGCCCGGCGAAGCCGTCAGGGCGAGGGCAGCGAGGAGGATGCGCGGGAGCAGGGCGCGGATGTCGGTCATGGTCTTCCTTCGTTGGCAGCGATGCGCCAGGGCGGGCCGAGCGGGGTATATGGCCTGCACAGGACCGTCCCCAGCGGAATATAGGCCGCCGTGCTTTCAGGCGCGTTAATCGACACCTGACAATTGCGGCCATCGGGTGCGCGAACGCCAAGATCGGCGTCGCGGCTGGTTTCGATCTGGAAATAGCCCTGCGCATCGGTCCGGGCGATGGCGTCGCGGGTCACGATGTCGGCTTCCGCCACCGGCGCTCCGTTTGGCCACAGCATGCGGCCGAACATCGCCACGACGCTCTTTGCCGACCATGCCAGCGTCGCGACATTGCCGGGGAAAACGCTGATGCGGCGTGTCGCCGTATCGAAATGCGCGAGGCTTCCGCCGACCGGGCGGATACGGACGCCATATTGGCGGTAGGAGGGGACGGCAACCAGTTGGGTTTCGCCTCCCCGCAACCGGGCGCGCGGCGTTTCGTTCACCAGCACTTCGAAAACGGCGTCCGGCGGCGCGTCCTTCAGGCGAATGGCGATCATGCTGTCGCTCTGGTCGCGACCGCCCAGCGCCGCCATGCCACGGCTCGCGATGAGAGACGTCTGGCCCGTCAGGCTGAACTGGGTGCGGCCCGCGCCGTCCAGTTGCTGAACGACGTCGGCGCCGAAGGCACCGATCGGCCCACGCCAGTCGGCGCGGGCATGGGCGACATCGTCGTCCGGAAGATGATCCACGCTGCCGGTCAGCATCAGGCTGCCGCCCCGGACATCGTCATTCTGCCAGCTTCCCTGCACGCCGCCGACGATGCCGCTGTTCCGGCGGCCCGGCGCGGACGGCAGGGACTGGACGCCCGCTGTCGTGGACAAGGAATGGCGCGGGCCCAGAATCTGCAGGCGTATCCCCGCATAGGCCGAACGTCCGATGCTGGACTGCGACAGATTGCCTTCCAGCGTAAGGTCGATGCCTCCGCGCCGCAGCACCGACCAGCGCGCGGTCGGCCCCACCGCATAATGATCCTGCAGATGGTCGCGCCGGTAGAAGGCCGACAGGTTGATCTGCGCATGCTTCAGGCGATAGCTGATATCGCCCATCACCTGCGTGAAGCTGCCGCCCCACGGACGCGCGGCGGGGAAGCCGGGGCGGCTCGCCGCCGGCCCGGTCAGATCGCTCGACGCGATCAGCGGGCTGTCGTCATGCGTGTGCACGCGGCGGGCGTCGATGTTGAAGTTCAGCCGCGATACGCCGGTGCTGTTCGCCTGAAACAGAATGCCGCTGTCCATTTTGCTGGACCCCAGAACCGCAAGGCGGAACTGCGCGGGGGCGGTCAGCAGATAGGCGCCCGCCTCGGCAATCAGGCGGTCGCCCGACGCGACCCAGCTCGTGTCGAGCGCGAAGTGACGGCCAAGGCGGCGCGACGCGCCCGCTTCGGCGTAGAGCTTGCGCGTCGCCGACAGGAATGCGCCGGGGCGATCCTGCACCAGCACCCCTCCCCGCGCAAACCACAGCCATTCGCCTGCGGGCGCGATCCGCGCATTCTTGGCGAAAAACCTCCGCTCTTCGCGTTGGACGCCACCGATTTCCTGTATGAGCAGTTTCACTTCGTAACTGCCATCGGGCAGCGCCGATGTGTCGATGCTCTGGTTGCCCGCATCGTAGACGCGCGATCCCACCAGCCGGCCGTCGACCAGCATATCGACTCGCGAGCGCTGGGCCAGCGACACGATGAGCGGCGTTCCGCTGATGACATCCTTGTCGGCGCGGGTGTCGAACTGCGTTTCCACGCCCGCGCCCAATATGCGCCGCCGCCCGGCGAGATCGAGGCCGGGCGCCCAGAAGGCGCCTGCGGTGTAGCGTATGCCGGGCTTGTCGACCTGCACCGCGAGAACGTCGCCCTTCAGCCCGAGGGTCGATGAATAGGAAGTGGTGCTGACGAGGCGGGCATCCCGGTCGCCCAGCACCGCGCGATTCTGGATCGCAAATTCGGTCCTGCCTCCCGACGATCCCGCCACGGTCCCGGCCACCCAGTCCACCAGCGACAATCCGGCGTCGGGCATGGGCAGATAGACGTCCTGCATCGCAGACCGGACGGCCAGATAGCGCGGCGACACGAACAGCGTCAGGCGAAAGCGGTCCCGATCGAAAATAACGCCCGCAACGGGCGGTGCAAGACGCCCGCAATCGTCCGGATTGCTGCCCTGCGAACAGACGAGATCGGCATGGGCGTCGAGCGGACCGCTCAGCGCCGCCGTAACCGCCGCTACATCGGCGACATGGGGGATGAGGCCCACGGCGGTGGCGGGATCGTTCAGGCGCACGGTGCCGCCTTCCACCTCCACTTGCGCCTGTCCGATGGATTCTCCGCCGAAATAGAGATCGACGACGATCTGCTGCGCCCGCGCCAGATCCGCAAAGCCGGACGGCATCCCGACCGCGAGCCCCGCATCCCCCTGCGCATGGCCGGAACCAGGCGTCAACGCCAGCAGGATGAGCGCAAGGCCCGTCGAGGACGGAAGGACCGCACGGGTGGGAAGCATCACGCTCCTCCCCCTCAGTTCGGCGAGATCATCAGGGTGAGCGTGCCGGAATAACTGCCCGCCTGCGCGGCGGAGAGGGCGGCGGCGCGCAGGATGACGGTCATGCTGCCGCTGCGGGTGAGGCCCAGCGTGCAGCCGGGCGTCACGCCCTGCGAAATGAAGCCGGATTGCGAGACCCCGGCGGTCAGTTGCGTGCCTCCGCTCTGGTTCGCGGCCGAATTCCATTGCACTTCGTAAGCGAGCGTCGCTGCGCCCGAAGCCAGCGTGAACGCGCCGCCAGCGCCCGATCCGGTCGCCCGGACGGTATAGTTGGAAAACAGCGCGTTGCTGTATGCGCAGACCGTCTGACTTTGGGAAACGTCGGACGTCACATTGACGATCGTGCCGAAGGAGACATCGGAAAGGTCGCTGAGCTGCGCCAGTTGCGCGAAAGCCGGCCGCGGCAGGGCGCAGGCCAGCATCAGTGCTGCAAGGGACGCGATCTTATGGATGGACGGCACCGCGCGACGCGAGCCGCCCATCCACCCCCTGGCTGGCACGGCAACCATGGAGCGACCCGAAGGTGCCGAGCCAGCCATAACCAGATCTTCCCGCCCGCGCCTATTGCGGCGTTACGAGCAGCGTCAGCGTGCCGGTATAGCTGGTCGCGGCGACCATGTTCTGAAGGTCGGCCGACGCAATCGACACGATGAGGCTGGACGTGGTGGCCGGGCCGGAACTGCATGTGGGCGTGGTGGCCGTCGACACGAGGCCCGACAGCGCCGTTCCCGCCGTCAGCGACGTGCCGGACGACTGGCCGCTGCTCTGGTTCCACTGGACGCTGTAGGCAATGGGCGTCAGCGCGCCGCTGGCGAGCGTGAAGGCGCCCGCCGTGCCGCTGCCCGTCGCCTTGATACTGTAACCCTTGGTCGCCGTGTTGCTCCATACGCAGTCATTCTGCGTTGCGGTGGCGGTCGTCGTCGGATCGGCGTTGGTGAAATTGATGTCGGTCAGACCGGTGATCTGTGCGCGATTGGGCACCGTCGCCGTGATCGTGATGCTGCCCTGCGAGGTGGTGCCCAGCGTGCCCTGCGTGGCCGCCCCGGCAGGCGTGACGAAGGCTGCGAGCGACAGCCCCAAGAGGATGCGAGCCGCGCGCAGACCGGCCTTTCTGCGGTGCGCCAGTCCCTTGATGTTGCAGTCCATAGTCTTCTCCATTCATGTATGGGGAGACCAAGGCGGCAGCGCGGTTAACAAATCCTTCCGGTCACAGGCAGGAGCATGGCGAATTAGACCAAGGTCTAAGGACGTGCGCGAGAAAGTCCTGACTCATCAACCGGATCGCGAGGGGAAGGACAGACGATTGAGTTTGCTGTCCAATGTTCCTGTGGCGGCTCGACAGCCATCGGGCAGCGCGTCAGGCCGGCGCAAGGCCCGCCGGGGCAGCATCGCTCTTCGCGATCAGTTCAAGCACCTCTCCGATCAGATGCCGCATCGCCCGGCGCGCGCCATCGGCATCGCCCGCCGAAATCGCCTCATATACGCGGGCGTGGTCGGCAATATTTGCCGTATGTCCCTTGATCTTGTTGGTGAAGCGGATCGACGTCTGGAGCGCGGTCGCGACCACATCGCGAAACTGCCGATAGAAGGGATTATGCGACGCCGCCATGATCGCCACATGGAATGCGATGTCAGCGGCGAGCGCATCGTCCCTCCCCTGCTCGGCCTCGCGCATGCGCTCCAGTCCCGCCGCAATCGCATCCAGATCGGCTTCGTCATGAAATTCAGCGGCGAGCGCAGCGGCTTCCGGCTCGATGGCGACCCTCAACTGGTTGAAATGGCGGAGCAGTTCGGGCGAGGCGCGCCGCTCCAGCAGCCAGCGCAGCACATCGGGATCGAACATGTTCCAGTTCGCCGATGGCTCGACGATTGTCCCCTGCCTCGGTCGCGCGCTGACCAGCCCCTTGGCCGTAAGCATCTTGACCGCTTCGCGCGTAACCGACCGGCTGACGCCATGCTGGGCGGTCAGCTCCGCTTCTGTGGGAAAGGGCGTCGCATCGTAGCGGCCGGTAACGATGTCCCGCCCGATCGCATCGAGCATGCCGATGGTGAGATTGCGGCCGAGGCGCGGCGTCGCCCAGCCGTTCGGCTTCGGAAACTGGTTCACTGTCACCCCTCCCCTTTGTCACCCGCCGCGCCGCAAGTCAGCAAAATAGCGATGGTCAGCCTCATGCGTGTAGACAAAGCTTATAAATAATATAATTGACGTGCCAAGACCCGGTATCGCATTTCCGGACCCGGTCAGGCGGAGGGGGACAGCGGTGAATCTCGCGACAATCGACATCGTTGTGGTGGTGGCTTACGCGCTGGGCATTTTCGCGCTGGCGCAGTGGGTGAGCCGCGACAGGGCCGGGACCGCCAAGAACAGCACGGATTATTTTCTGGCCTCCAGGTCGCTGCCATGGTGGGCGATCGGCGCTTCGCTCATCGCGGCGAATATCTCGGCGGAACAGATCGTCGGCATGGCAGGATCGGGCTACGCCATCGGCCTCGCCATCGCGTCCTACGAATGGATGGCGGCGCTGACCCTCATCATCGTCGGCAAATTCTTCCTGCCGATCTTCCTGCGCAACGAAATCTACACGATGCCGCAGTTTCTGGAGCAGCGTTACGGCACGTCAATCCGCACCGTGATGGCGATCTTCTGGCTGGCGCTCTATATTTTCGTGAACCTGACGTCGATCGTCTGGCTGGGATCTATCGCCGTCAATCAGGTCGCGGGCGTCGATCAGGACGTCGCGCTGTTCGCGCTCGGCGGCTTCGCCCTCCTCTACCAGCTACGAGGCGGTCTCAAGGCCGTGGCGCTTACCGACATCGTGCAGGTGACGCTGCTCGTCGCGGGCGGCCTCATGGTCTCGGCGCTCACCCTGTCGCGGATCGGCGGCGGTGAGGGCGCGGTCGCGGGCTTCCTGATCCTGATGGAGCGCGCGCCGGGTCATTTCGACATGATCCTGTCGCCAGACAATCCGCACTATAAGGAACTGCCCGGCGTCGCCGTGCTGGTGGGCGGAATGTGGATCGCGAACCTCAGCTACTGGGGCTTCAACCAATATATCATCCAGCGCGCACTCGCCGCCAAGAGCCTTGGCGAGGCGCAGAAGGGCATCGTCTTCGCCGCCTTCCTCAAATTGCTGATGCCCCTCGTCATCGTCGTGCCCGGTATCGCGGCGGTCGTGCTCGCCCCCGGCCTGGCGCGCCCCGATCAGGCCTATCCGACGATGCTCCGGCTGCTGCCGTCGGGACTGCTAGGTCTCGTCTTCGCGGCCCTGATCGCCGCGATCGTCGCCTCCACCGCGTCGAAGATCAATTCGATTGCGACGATCTTCACGCTCGATCTCTACGCCAAGTTCGGGCGGAAGGCTGCCGCCCATGACGAACGCAGGCTCGTGCTGGTGGGGCGCATTTCAGCCAGCGTCGCCATCCTGCTCGCGCTGCTGACCGCACGGCCCCTCATCGGCCAGTCGGATCAGGCATTCCAGTTCATTCAGGAATTTTCCGGCTTTTTTACGCCCGGCATCACCGTGATCTTCCTCCTCGGGCTGTTCTGGAAACGCGCGAACGAAGCAGGCGCGATTGCCGCCGCCATCGGCTCGGTCGTCCTGTCCTACGTCTTTCGCGAAGCGATGCCCGGCTTGCCCTTCCTCAACCGCATGTCGCTCGTCTTCGCGATCACACTGGCGCTCGCGGTGGTCCTCTCACTGCTCGTGCGAGCGCGCGGCGACTCCAACCGCATCACGATGGAAGGCGTGACTTTTACCACGTCGCGGCAGTTCAACCTCGCCGGTGTGGCCGTGATCCTGATCCTTATCGCCCTCTATGCTACCTGGTGGTGAGGCAGTCATGACACAGGAAAGGTTCATCGCCGCCGACTGGGGCACCACCAACCGGCGCCTGTATCTGATCGAAAAGGGCGAGGTCGTCTGGACCGAACGCGACGACCTCGGCGTCGCTGCGCGGCCCGATTTCGAGGGCGAGATCGGCGCGCTGCGCGCCCGCTTCGGCGCCATGCCGATCCTGCTCGCCGGAATGGTCGGTTCGTCGATCGGGTGGCGCGAAACGCCCTATGTTCCGGCCCCCGCCGATCTGAAGGCGCTCGCGGCCCAGTGCTTCAATGTCGGCGAAGGTGTCCATATCGTTCCCGGCGTCGCGCTGGTCGGGGCGGGCCGCGCCGATGTGATGCGGGGTGAGGAGGTGCAGATCCTCGGCGCAGCCGCAGCGGGACTTGTGCCTGCCGACGCGCTGCTGATCCAGCCGGGCACGCACAGCAAATGGGCGGAGATCCGGAACGGGGTGCTCACGCGCTTCACCACCGCGATGACCGGCGAACTGTTCGGCCTGCTCCGGCAGCACAGCATTCTCGCGTCCGCGCTCACGCATCGCGTTGACGCGAACGAGGCCTTCGACCGGGGCGTGCGGGAGGGGTTGCTGCGCGATCTTTCCGCCAGCCTCTTCGGCATCCGCGCCGCCATTCTGACCGGCGGACTCGATCCCAAAGACGCATCCTCCTTCGCGAGCGGCCTGCTGATCGGCGCGGAAGTGGCGGCGCGGCTGGGCGACTATGAAGACGGCGCCGCCTATATTCTGGCCGACGCGCAGTTCGGAGCACTCTACGCCGCTGCGCTCGCCATTGCCGGTCGGGAAGCGCATATCATCGACAGCCACGCCGCTTTCCTGAGCGGCATCATCCGCATAGAAAGCCTTTTGCCGTGACGCTCCTCCATGATTTCGAAGCCGCCTTTCGGGCTTGCCCGCTCGTCGCCATCCTGCGCGGCGTCGCCCCCGAGGAGGTGGAATCTGTCGGCGAAGCGCTGGTCGGTGCGGGGATCGGCCTCATCGAGATTCCGCTCAATTCGCCGCGCCCGCTGGAGAGCATCGAACGGCTGGCCGGTGCCCTGCGCGGGCGGGCGCTGGTGGGGGCAGGCACTGTCCTTACCCTTGGAAATGTGCGCGATGTCGCCGCCGCCGGGGGTCAGATCATCGTGTCGCCCAACAGCGACCCGGCGGTGATCGGCGCGACGCGAGAGGCGGGACTGATCTCGCTGCCGGGCTTTTCCACGCCGAGCGAAGCCTTCGCCGCGCTCGGTGCGGGCGCGACGGCGCTCAAGCTCTTTCCGGCAGAGGCCGCCAGCCCGAAAATCCTCGGTGCGATCCGCGCCGTGCTGCCCCGCGAGGTCGCCGTGCTGCCTGTAGGAGGCATCGAAGTAGACAGCATGGCGCCATGGCTCGCCGCCGGGGCATCGGGCTTCGGCCTTGGCTCCTCGCTCTACAGGCCGGGCCGGTCGGCAGAAGAGGTTGGCGCGAAGGCGCGAACATTCGTCACCACGCTGGCGTCGCTTCGCGCCGCCGGGACGCCTTAAAAGATCGGACCTGAGCCTCAGCTCCAATCTTTCCGTTTACTTTCCTTATCTGTCTTTTGGCCCTTAATTTTTCCCCGTTCCTGCGTATAAGACAGGCAGTGGCGCAGGTGGGCGCTTATCCCGGCGAAGCGGAGACGAAGACACAAGATGCCTGTTACGCGAGACACCAGCCGCCGCCGTCAGGTCATCAGCGCCCTTGTGCGCGAGGAGGGCAGCGTTCAGGTGGCCCCGCTCGCCAAGCGGTTCGGCGTCACGATGCAGACGATCCGCAAGGATTTGCAGTTCCTTGCCGATCGCGGCATCGCCGAACGCTCCTATGGCGGTGCAATCGCGTCCGACGCCGTCAACCTGACCCGCGAACTGCCCGCGGAGGACAAGCGGGCGATCAATGCGGCGGAAAAGCAGCGCATCGGCGCGCTGGCCGCCGCGCTCGTCCGTCCGGGGGAATCGATCATCCTCGATTCCGGAACGACGACGCAGGAAATCGCCCGCAACCTGCCGGACGACGAATCCATCACCGTCCTCACCAACGATCTCGACATCATGACCATCCTCGCCGCGAGGCAGCATATCACGGCGGTGATGCTGGGTGGCGCGCTGCGCCGCCGCAATCGCTCACTCTATGGCGCGCAGGCGGTGGCGGCGTTTGACGATCTTCATGTCGACAAACTGTTCCTTGGCGTCGACGGCATGGATGTCGAACGGGGCATCACCACCCATTTCGAGCCGGAGGCGATCCTCAACCGGAAAATGGTGGCCGCCGCATCGACCGTGATCGCCGTGACCGACCGGACCAAGTTCGGCCGGGTATGCCTGCACCGGATCGTCCAGCTCGATGAAATTCACGCGCTGGTGACCGATGGCGCGGTCCCGGAAGATATCGAACTGGCCGCACAGCGCGCCCGGATCGCGATCCACAACGGCTAGCGGCCGGTCACAGCGGCAGGATCGGGCGAGAGACGGAAGAAGCGCCGGGCGTTGCTCCAGTAAATCTTGTCGATCACCGTGCGGGGCAGCTCCAGCCCCGCGACATCCGCGTCGATGGCGTCGACATGCTGGACAAGGGGGGTGGCGAGATAACGCCAGTCGGCGCGCCACACCGCTTCCGCCTGCGCGACGAACGCGCCGGTCGCGGGCGGATTTTGCGCGGGAGCATGGTCGTCAGGGGGATTGTCCGTGAGGTCGGTCGCGTAGAGCAGCCGGTCCTGATATTTGATGAAGAAGGCGCGGACCTTGTCCCGGTCAGCCTGCGACTGGACCTGAAGATTGGACATGCGCGCGGCAAGATCGACCACCGCGCCCGGATGGCGGTCGAGAAAGCCCGCGAGCGCATCGACGCTCCATTCCAGACTGCCGAGGTGCGCGCCGTCGAACGCCAGATCGGGATGCCGCGCAACGAACCTGTCGCGGATCTCCATCAGCTTTTCATAGCTCGGCTCGGCGGGGTGGAGATACATGTGATATTGGGGATGATCGCGATAATAGTTGCGGTCGTTGAGCGTCGTCATCCGATCGAGCGGCAGCCAGCAGTTACGCGGCTCTCCCTGATGCGCGATCAGCGGCACGCCCGCCGCCGCAAGATGCGCGATCACCGGATCGAAGCGCGGATCGTCCAGAAACACGCGCCGGCCCTCGGTATCGCGGGCCACCATTCCGACATTCTTCCAGATCTTCACCGCCACCGCGCCTCCTGCAAGGGCAGCGTCGATCCCGGCGATTGTCCTGTCTGACCAGCCAGCGCCGCCGAAGCCGTCCATCGGGAAGGTCGTCGCATAATCGAACAGCCGGGGTTCGGCCGCCTTCATCCGCCGCGCGACCCCGGCCTGTTCCGCAAGGGCCGGAAAATCGGGATAGTCGACGTTGATCGACAGCACCGCGAAGCCACGGTCACGCGCGAGCTTCAGGAAGGCGGGATCGTAAATGTTGATGTGGACATGGGCGTCCATCTTGGGAACCGCCGCGAAATCCTCCTCTCCATAGAATGCGGGAGCAGCGGCGGAGCGCGGCAGCGTGGCGCAGGAAGCGAGGACCAGCGACGCCGCCATGATGGATAAACAGCGAAACTTCATTCCCGCTCTCCTAAGTCATAAGGAAAGATAACGATACAAAATGTTTCTTTGTGTTTGCACATTCGGGAAAATGGTGCAACCTCGTCCGATGATCGGGATCAACAGGCGGTGACGATGACCGGAAGTCTGGCGACGACGCGCCGCAACCTTCTCATCCGGATGCTGGCGAGCGCGGCTACGACCGCCCTGCCTCTCCCTGCAACCCGCGTCTTTGCCGCAGTCGGCTCCGTGACGCCAATATCCGATGGCGTGCTGACGCTGGCTATCGACGACGCCCTGCGCATGAGCCTCCTTTTCAAAGGTCGGTCGATCTCTCCATCGCAGGCGCAGGACAGCATCCTGCTGGCGCAGGGAGAGGAGCATCCCACCTTCGTCGTCATCGAACGGCAGGCGCGCAGGGCTGATACGGAGACTCTGCACAGCATACGCGCTGTGTCCGCCAGCGGTCTGGAACTGGCGAAGACAATCCGGTTCGACGCCGCCTATCCCGGTTTGGCGCTGATCGAAACATCGCTCCGCAACATCTCGAACCGCACCATATCCGTCGCGCGATGGACACTCGCAGACCATCTGCTGAAGCGCGGAATGGAGGGACCGGCATGGAGCTTTGCCGGAGCGTCCTATGCCGACCGGCGCGACTGGGCTCAGCCCGTCACTCCCACGTTCGACCAGCGCAATTTCATGGGTATGAACGCGTCGGACTATGGCGGCGGCACGCCGGTTGCGGATGTGTGGAACCGGAATTTCGGCATCGCGGTGGGCCATCTCGATACCGTGCCGCGCCTCGTGTCGCTTCCCGTCGCCGCGACGGGAGCAGGAACGCGCATCGCCCTTGTCGATGATCGCCCGTTCAGCCTTGCGCCGGGCGAAAGCTTGCCTCCCCTCCCCACTTTCGTGATGGTTCATGAGGGCGATTTTTTCCGCCCGCTGGACGCCTATCGCCGCCTGATGGCCGATCGCGGCCTCGCAGCGCCCACGCCCCCCGCGGCAAGTTATGATCCGATCTGGTGCGCATGGGGCTATGAGCGAGACTACACGCCCGAACAGGTTTTCGCGACGCTGCCCAAGGCGCGGCAGCTCGGACTGCGCTGGGCGGTGCTCGACGACGGGTGGCAGCAGACGATCGGCGACTGGACGCCCGACCGTGGCAAATATCCCGCCGGAGATGCCGACATGCGCGCCTTCGTCCGCCAGATCGACCGCAACGGCATGCGGGCGAGACTCTGGGTCGCGCCGCTGGCGGCGAAGCCATCGTCGCAGTTGCTGCGCGATCATCCCGACTGGCTGCTCCTCGGCCCGGACGGCAAGCCGCAGACGATAAGCTGGTGGGACGCCCTCACGCTGTGCCCCGCCCACGAACCGGTCGCGGCGCATTTCCGCGCGCTCGTGCGCAAGATGATCGGCGAATGGGGCTATGCCGGACTGAAACTAGACGGGCAGCATCTGAACGGCGTCGCGCCCTGC
Source organism: Sphingobium amiense (assembly GCF_003967075.1). Lineage (NCBI taxonomy): Bacteria > Pseudomonadati > Pseudomonadota > Alphaproteobacteria > Sphingomonadales > Sphingobiaceae > Sphingobium > Sphingobium amiense. The sequence continues at coordinate 311,174 of NZ_AP018664.1, read as the reverse complement.
CACAACCCCGCGCATCATCATGCCCGGCCTGAGGAATCCATCGAAAAACTGCAGGATTTCTGGAAGCAGCTTTATGACGAAGCGGTCGCGGCCAATCCGCAGGCCGTGGTGGAAATCTGCCCATGCGGCGACAGCTTCGCCTTTCACAACCTGCCCGCCACGAACAATGTGCCTGCCGCAGACCCGCTGACATCGTGGCAGGTCCGGCTCAAGGGCAAGGCGATGAAGGCGCTGATGGGGCCGCGAGCCGCCTTCGCGGGCGACCATGTCGAACTGTCCGATGGCGGCAGGGACTTCGCCTCGAGCTATGGGGTCGGCGCGATCGTCTCGACCAAATTCACCTGGCCGCGCGACACCGACCGTCCGACCGCCACCCTCCCGCCGGGCGGCTATGTGCTGACCCCCGAAAAGGAAGCGCACTGGCGCAGGTGGATCGACCTTTATCAGGACAACCGGCTGTCGCAGGGCGACTATCGGGGTGGATTATATGACCTCGCCTTCGACCGGCCGGAGGCTCATGCCATCGGCAAGGATGGCGCTATGCACTACGCCTTTTATGCGCCCCGTTTTGATGGCGAGATCGAACTGCGCGGTCTTGGCGAAGGCGCATACTGCGTCGTCGATGCCCTGACCGGCAATCCGGTGGCGACGGTCACCGCCGCCGCCAATCGCGTCAGGGTGGCGTTCGACGGGCATCTGATGCTGCGCACCCTCCCGGCGGGAGAAGACGCATGAAGGCCTCCGCAGGCCGCGCATGGCTTCTCTATGCGCTGACGACCGTCATCCTGTGGGGCGTGTGGGGCGCCCTGTCCGGCCTGTCGAGCGATTATGGCTTTCCCGCGACGCTGGTCTATGGCGTCTGGGCGCTGACGATGATCCCGCCCGCGCTCATCATCCTGCGGATGGACGGCTGGCGGCTTGCGACGGATCGCCGCTCGATTTTCTACGGCATGGCCGTCGGCCTGCTGGGGGCGGGCGGGCAGATGATCCTTTTCTACGCGCTCGCGCGCGGCCCCGCCTATTTCATCTTTCCGGTGATCTCCCTGTCTCCGGTCATCACCATCGCCATGTCCTTCTTCCTCCTTGGGGAACGCACGGGCCGGATGGGAGCGGTCGGCATCGTGCTCGCACTTGCCGCCCTGCCTCTTTTCGATCTGGCGCCCGGAGGCGATGGCAGCCACACGGCGGCATGGGCGATCCCGGCGCTCCTCGTGATGCTGTGCTGGGGCCTTCAGGCCTACCTCATGAAGGCGGCCAACAATGTCATGCCCGCCGCCAGCATCTTTGCCTATATGACGGTGTCCGGCCTCGCGCTCATTCCGGTGGCGTGGAGCCTCACCGATTTTTCGGCCGCGATCAACTGGGGATGGAGCGGGCCGGGACTGGCCGCAGCGGTCCAGCTTCTGAACGCAATCGGCGCGCTCACACTTGTCCTCGCCTTCCGGACGGGCAAGGCGCTGGTGGTGGCGCCGCTTTCGAATGCGGGCGCGCCGCTGGCGACCGCACTCCTTTCGCTCGCCATCTTCGGCGTGGTTCCCACTTATCTGAAAAGTCTCGGCATCATTCTCGCCCTCGTCGCTTCGCTGCTGCTGGCGATGGAACCGGACGAAAGCAGTGCGAAACAAACGCAATAACACGACCGGGCGCATAACGTTCGTTTTGTATCTTTTCATTGCCTTTAATTACCACCATTGCTATGCATCGGTCAGCAGAGGGGATCATGGATAAATTCAGCCGTTTGTTTGCAGACCATAAGGCCGGGCATGTTCGCGGCATCGCCTCGATATGCTCCGCGCATCCGCTCGTGATCGAAGCGACGTTCCGTCATGCGCTGGGCCGGGGCCGCGAGATGGTGCTGGTCGAGGCGACCTCCAATCAGGTCAACCAATATGGCGGCTATACCGGCATGACCCCGGCCTCCTTCCGCGCCTTCGTGGAATCGATCGCGCAACGGGTCGGCTTCCCCTGCGAGGCGATCATTCTGGGCGGCGATCACCTCGGCCCCAATGCCTGGACCGCCCTGCCCGCCGCAGAGGCGATGGAGCGCGCCTGCCGGATGGTCGGCGACTATGTCCGGGCGGGCTTCCGCAAAATCCATCTCGACTGCTCGATGAGCTGCGCGGACGATCCCGAGCCGCTCGACAAGCAGGTGATCGCTGAACGCGCCGCGACCCTGTGCGCCGCGGCCGAGGCTGCCTTTTCCGGCCCGCGGGAGCTTGCGCCGCTTTACGTGATCGGCACCGAGGTTCCGGTGCCGGGGGGCGCCGCCGAGGATCTCGACACGCTGGCGGTGACGACCCCGGCCGACGCGCTCGAAACCATCGCGATCCATGAACGGCTGTTTCACGCAGCGGGCCTTTCCGACGCATGGACGCGCGTAATCGCGACGGTTGTCCAGCCTGGCGTCGAGTTCGACCATGACAAGGTCATCGACTATGATCCCGCCGCGGCAGCCGATCTCGCCGCCTCGATCCAGCCTGTCGACGGTCTGGTGTTCGAAGCGCATTCGACCGACTATCAGACGCCCGACGCGCTGAAGGCGCTCGTCCGCGATCATTTCGCCATCCTGAAGGTCGGACCCGGCGTGACCTTCGCCCTGCGCGAGGCGCTGTGGGCGCTCGACGCGATGGAAGGCGAACTGGTCGAGCGGGCGCAGCGCGGCCGCCTTCGCGACACGGCGCTCGACCGGATGCGCAGCGACCCGGCGCACTGGCGGAAATATTATCATGGCGACGGCGAAGCGCTCGGCTTCCAGTTGCAATACAGCCTGTCCGACCGCATCCGCTATTACTGGCCCGATCCGGCGATCACCGTTGCGCAGGAAAGGCTGTTCGCCAATCTGCGTGCCAGTCCGCCGCCGCTGCCGCTCATCAGCCAGTATCTTCCGTCCGCCTATCATGCCGTGCGCGCGGGCGTCGCGAGCTTCGACCCTGCCGATCTGGCCATGGCGCATATCGCCGCCACTCTCGATGACTATGATGGAGCCTGCAATCCCGATGCCTGACGTCCAAGACACCACCGCCGACTGGACGCTGCGCGAAATCAGGCAGCAGCCGCTCACGTTGCGGGAAACACAGAAGCTGATCGACGGCGAGGGCGGGAGGATCGACGCGTTTCTGAAGCCCCTCCTTGCCCGGAAAGAGCTTCGGATGATCCTTGCCGGGGCGGGAACGTCGGCCTTTATCGGCGACAGCCTCGCGCCGTTTCTGTCCCGGGTGCTGGGGCGTAGCGTGGAAGCGATTGCGACCACCGACATCGTCAGCGCCCCGCACCTTTACCTGCGGCGTGAAGCGCCGACGCTGCTCATATCGTTCGGACGGTCGGGCAACAGCCCCGAAAGCAGCGCCGCCATCGACCTTGCTGACCGGATGATCGGGGAAACCTATCACCTTATCGTCACCTGCAATGCGGACGGCGCACTCGCCCGGCTTGCCGGTCCCCGCATCGCCACCCTCGTCCTGCCCGAAGCGACACATGACCGCGCTTTCGCCATGACCTCCAGCTTCACGGCGATGATGCTCACCGCCCTGCGCGTGCTGGGCGGCCCCGGCGGAGCGCAGGCTGCTACCGCAGCGATCGCCGATGCCATCGTCGACCTGATCGAGGGTGAGGAGGACCGCGCCGCGCGGCTGGCCGCGCAGGGCTTCGAGCGCGCGGTGTTCCTGGGGAGCGGCGTGCTGGCCGGGGTCGCCCGCGAAGCGGCGCTCAAGCTGATGGAACTGAGCGACGGGGCGGTGGCGACCTGCTTCGATACGTCCCTCGGCTTCCGCCACGGTCCGAAGACATTCATCACGGATCGCACACTGGCGGTGATGTTCGTCTCGTCCGATCCGCTGACCCGGCGCTACGACCGCGATCTCCTGACCGAGTTGCTGAAAGACGGAAAATGCGGGATGGTGATCGCGATCTCGACCCGCGAGGAAAGCTGTGAGACGATCCGGATCTCCGCTCTGGAAGACGCCAGCGATGCCGAACTCGCGCTTGCCTATATCGTCCCTGCGCAACTTCTTGCCTATCAATGGTCGCTGAAACTGGGCCTCGATCCCGACAGCCCGAACCGCAGCGGCACGGTCAACCGCGTCGTTCAGGGCGTCGAGATCCACCGGCCCGCAGCATGACCCCCCTTTATCTCGGCGTCGATGGCGGAGGCACGAAAACAGCGTTCGCCTGCATCGACGGCGACGGCGCCGAACAGATACGCTTCACCGCCGCCGGAACCTATCATCCCGAACTGGGAACCGATGCCGTCATCGAAAGGCTGCGCAGCGGCGTGGAGCGCGCCTGCGCCATGCTCGGAATAAGCGCGGACGCGATCACCGCCGCCTTTTTCGGTCTGCCGGCGTTCGGCGAGGATGCCGGTGCCGACATGGCTCTCGACGCTGGCTGCCGGTCGATCCTGGGGCATGACCGCTATCGGTGCGGCAATGACATGATCTGCGGCTGGGCAGGCTCCTTCGCCTGCGCGGACGGCATCAACGTCGTCGCGGGAACCGGGTCCATCGCCTATGGCGTTCGCGGCGACAGCGCCGCGCGCGCGGGCGGCTGGGGCGAAATTTTCAGCGACGAAGGATCGGCCTTCTGGATCGCCGCGCGGGGTCTCGCCGCCTTTGCGCGGATGAGCGACGGGCGCGCGCCGAAAGGCCCGCTCCACGCGCTGCTGCGCGATGCGCTGGCGCTCCAGCACGATCTCGACCTGTGCAGCGCGGTCATGGGAGCGCAGGCGCCCGGACGCGACGGAATCGCCGCGCTCGCCCCGCTCATTCTCGAAGCGGCGGAGGCAGGGGACGCCGACTGCGCCGCCATTCTGACAGAAGCGGCCGACCATCTCGCCGATCTCGCCTTCGCGGTGCGGGCCGCAGTCGGCTTCGCGCCGGGAGAACGCGCCGCCCTGTCCTGGTCGGGAAGCGTCCTCGCCCTTGCGCATCCGGTGCGGCAGCGCTTCGTCGCGCGGCTCGAAGAAGCCTCGCTGTTCGACATCGTCGAGCCGCAGCACGATCCGGCCTATGGCGCGGCGCTCTATGCGCGCGACCGGGTCCGCACCGGCCAAAGGGTCTAGGGCGATGCAGGCCAGCCAGACCGGCGCGGCGTCGGGCGGAACCCGCGTCGTGATCGTTGGCGGCGGCACGGCAGGATGGATGACCGCCAGCGCGCTCGCGACGCTGATGGGCGGCGCAGTCGACATCCACCTCGTCGAGAGCGAGGAGATCGGGATCGTCGGTGTGGGCGAAGCGACCTTGCCCCACCTGCGCGCCTTTCTCGAACGCATCGGCGCCGACGAAGCCGCGTTCATGGCGGCAACGCACGCCACCTACAAACTCGGCATCCAGTTCGACGGTTTCGGATGCGAAGGCCAAAGCTACATCCATCCGTTCGGCACCTATGGCCGGCCGCTTGCGGGCGTGGGCTTTCACCATTTCTGGCTTCGGGCGCGGGCGGAAGGGCATGCCGCACGGATCGACGAATATTCGCTCGCAGTGATGGCCGCCGAGGCGCGCCGTTTTGCCCGCCCGCAGCCTGATGCGGCGCAGGTCGACAGCTTCGGCTACGCCTACCAGTTCGACGCGACGCTGTTCGGCCCCTATCTTCGCGGCATAGCCGAGCCGCGTGGCGTCACCCGCACGGAGGGCCGCGTGGCCTCGGTCGAGCGTGATGCGGAAACCGGCGACGTGCGCGCGCTGCTGCTCGCGGACGGACAAAGGATCGAAGGCGACCTCTTCATCGACTGCTCGGGCTTTCGCGCGCTCCTGATCGGCGACGAAGCATGGGAAGACTGGTCGCACTGGCTGCCGTGCGACCGCGCGGTCGCGGTGCCATGTCGCGCCGCCGATGCCGGGATCGAACCGTTCACGCGCGCGACCGCGATGCCTGCGGGCTGGCGCTGGCATATTCCGCTCCGCCACCGGGTCGGCAACGGCTATGTTTATTCCAGCGCGCATTGCAGCGACGAGGAAGCCGCCTCGGCGCTGCTCGCCGCGATTGAGGGCGAGGCGCTTGCCGAACCGCGGCTGCTGCGCTTCCGCGCGGGCCGCCGCCGCCGGAGCTGGGTCGGAAATGTCGTTTCGGTGGGGCTGGCCTCGGGCCTTCTCGAACCGCTGGAATCGACGAGCATCTACCTCATTCAGATGGCGATCACCGGTCTCGTCGAACATTTCCCCGGACGCGGCATAGACCCGATCGAACGCGACGCCTTCAACCGGGAAGTCGACTATGAATATGACCGCATCCGCGATTTCCTGATCCTCCATTATCATGCGACGGAGCGTCGGGATTCCAGCTTCTGGAACCATGTCCGCACCATGGACATCCCCGACACGCTCGCCGAAAAGCTCGAACTGTGGCGCAGCGCCGCGCTGGTGCCGCAATATCGGCGCGGGCTGTTTCTGGAACCGAGCTGGATTTCGGTTCTGGTCGGACAGGGGGTGTTGCCCGAAGGATGGGACGTGCGCGCCGAACTGCCGGAATCCGGCGGTCTCGCTGCCGCGCTGCGCGGCCTGCATACGCATATCGCCAGTCGCGTCGCAGCCATGCCGCCGCACCACGCCGCACTCGGCGCACGGGCTGCGCCATGATCGCGGCCAACAGGCGGCGGCCGGTCGAGACCGCTATGGTGCTCGGCGCGGGACCGGTAGGCCTGCTCGCGGCCATCGCCCTCAGGCGCGCCTTGCCCGTTGCGACGATCCACCTCATCGACACGGGCCATGCGGGGGGAACGCTCGCGGACTCCTTCCCCCTCGCCTATCCGCCCGCGCTTGCCGTTCTCGACAGGCTGGGCCTTGGCGAAGACATGCTCGTGCGCGAATGCGGCGCGACCCACAAACTCGCCGACCGGTTCCATGGCTGGGGCCGCGAGGATTTTACGGTCTCCGTTCAGGAAAGCGAAGTGACGACAGGCGGCGTCCCGATGCGGCTGGTCGCAGGCGCGCGTGGCGACGTGCGGACTGGCCTTGGTGGGGCGGCGGCTCTTGCCGAAAAGGATCGCCTCGCGCCCGACCGGCTCGATGGCAGCGCGGCGGGTCGCGACATCGGGTACGCGCTGCGGCTGGACGCGCCCCGCCTCACCGCCTGCCTGCGCACCATCGCCGCCAGAGCGGGGGTTCGCCATGCCTCGGCTGCATCGGTCACGCTGACCGTCGCGGCGGACGGCACCCTGTCGGTCGCCGCAGGCGCAGAATTGCCGGTGGTGGTCGACTTGCTCATCGAAAGTCGCGGCGCGGGCCATCTCCTTGCCGATGCCCCTGCCGAAGACTGGAGCGCGGAGATACCGGAAGGCAGCGTCTGCCGCGAACCGCTGGCGTGCCACCCTTCGCTCAGCGATCTTATCACGGCGCACGGCTGGGGGTGGACGACGCTGATGCCCGGACAGCGCGATGGCGAACGCGTGTCGGTTTTCGACATTGAGAGTGCCCGTCACGCAGAAGGCCTCATCCGCGAAACGGCTGCGGGGGCGATCCCCTTCCGCACCGGGCGGCTCACCTGTCCGATGGATGGCCGCCGGGTTGCGCTGGGCGACGCTGCGGCGATTGCGGGGCCGCTCGGCCATTTTGGTTTCAGCCTCGCGCTGCTCCATCTCGACCTGCTGCTGGATCTTCTGCCAGCCGCCTCGCCCGAGCCGGTGCTCGCGCGCGAATATAATCGCCGCGCGAACCTCATGTCCGACGAACTGCGGGATTTTGTCGCGCTGCTGTTTGCTTTCCACAAAGCCGCGCGGCCCGGCCCGGCGGCCGCCCGCCTCGCGCTCGTTATCGAGCGGTTTGCGCGAACGGGCCGCCTGCCTTTGCGCGAAACGGACCTCGTTTCGGACGCGGCATGGGTGGGGGCGATGGCGGGCCTCGTCGAGGCAGCGCCCGGTTATGACGTGACGGCGGAGGCTCTGGCCACCGGCGCAGGGGCCGCGCTTGCAGCACGCCGGCGCGAAGTGGAAGCGCTCTGCGCATCGCATCCGGCCTACCGCCTGTGGCTGGAGGAAAGGATGGCCAATGGCAACGGTTGAAGGCCATCAGATCCGCGACATCGTGATCGTGGGCGGCGGCACGGCGGGCTGGATGATGGCGGCGGCAGCCTCGCGCGTCCTCGCCGATGGCCGCCGCCGCATCCGCCTGATCGAATCCGACGCAATCGGCGCGATCGGCGTGGGCGAGGCGACCATTCCCCCGATCATCGGCTTCAACGACCTGCTCGGCATCGACGAGGACGCATTTCTGTCGGCCACGAAGGGCAGCTTCAAGCTCGGCATCCAGTTCGAAAACTGGGGCGCGGTCGGCGAGCGCTATTTCCATCCGTTCGGGCGGACCGGGCGCGACTTTGAGGGCATACCCTTCCACCAGCTCTGGCACTGGCTCCGTGACGAAGAGGGTGTCGGGCCGCTCGAAGATTATTCGATGTGCGCGGTGGCGGCGCGGCACGGGCGCTTCGCTGCCCCTTCCGCAGACCCGCGCTCGCCGCTCTCGAACCTCAGCTACGCCTATCATTTCGACGCCGCGCTCTACGCCGCCTTCCTGCGCGCCTATGCCGAGGAACGCGGCGTCGAAAGGATCGAGGGCCGTATCCTCGGCGCGGAGCTGGACGGCGAAAGCGGCAATGTCGCCGCCGTCCGGATGGAGGGCGACCGGCGCGTGGCGGGCGATCTCTTCATAGATTGCAGCGGATTTCGCAGCCTGCTCCTGGGCGAAGCGCTCGGCGTGCGGTTCATCGACTGGTCGCACTGGCTTCCCTGCGACCGCGCGATTGCCGTCCCGACCGAAAGCGAACCGGCTATCGCGCCCTACACCCGCTCGCGTGCGCATGGCGCGGGCTGGCAATGGCGCATTCCGCTTCAGCATCGCACCGGCAACGGCCATGTCTTTGCCAGCGCCTTCATGGGAGAAGAGGAGGCGCAACGCATCCTGCTGGACAATCTCGACACGGCGGCGACGGCGGAGCCTCGGCTCATCCGGTTCCGGACCGGCGTCCGCGAGCGGCTCTGGCACCGCAATGTCGTGGCCCTCGGGCTGGCCGGCGGCTTTCTGGAGCCGCTCGAATCGACCAGCATCCACCTCATCCAGACCGGCATATCAAAGCTGCTGGCGCTGTTTCCCGACCGACGCTGGGCCGATGTCGAGCGCGACGAATATAATAGGCTGATGACGTCGGGCTACGGCGCGATCCGCGATTTCATTGTCGCCCATTATCACGTCACCCGGCGGGCCGACACGCCGTTCTGGACCTATGTTCGGACGATGGACATTCCGGATACGCTTGCCCGCCGCCTTGCGCTCTACCGGCTGAAAGGGCGCATCTTCCGTTACGACGATGAACTGTTCACCGTGGGAAGCTGGTCCGCAGTCCTCAATGGACAGGGATTGCCCCCTGCGGATGTCGACCCGCTGACCGCTGCTCTCGACGGCGAAGCGCTCGCCGGGGCGATGCGAAAGATGCGGCAGGTTCACGAGAATATGGCCGTGCGCCTGCCCCCGCACCGCAGAGCGATAGAGCAGGGGCAAAAAATGCGGTCTGCACAGCCGGTATAGCCTGTGCAGACCGCAGTCGGCGTGCAGCCCTTAAAACCGAAATCTCATCGCGACAGCTTTGCGTCCGCCCAGCCGATCATCGGCGGAAGCCCCTTCCCCTTGGGCGACGCGGCGACCAGTTCGACGATTTGCGCGCCGGAAACGTCCGCACCGATGGTCTGGCTCTTTGCACTGGCCTTCATCTCGGCGACCAGTTTGCGATCGGCATAAACCCGAAAGGTGACGGGCGCGGCAGCGCCAAGAACAATCGGCGTGGCGGTAAAGCGCGCAAATTCGCCCCGCGCCGCGATTTCGAGGCGTGAACCGGCAAACAGTCCGACGCCCTTTGCATAGGACCGCGATCCGGAAGCGAGCGCCGTTCCATCGGGCGCGGCCGCCACGCGCGCGGGCGTCCAGTCGTCAGGCAGCGCCCGGTTGCCCAGCCCGTCGACCGCCACATTGATGCGGCCGGGCATCTCGTCGAGCCACAGCGCCTTGGGGTCCGCAGGCGTTCCCCTGACGCGAAACAGCTTCGCCTCATGCGGCGCGAGATCGACGCTGATCGCACCCGTCGCAGGCGCGAGCGCGGATTTGGTCCAGACGTCGCGCACGGCAGCGGGGGTTCCGGCAGCAAAGCCGAGCTGATCCCAGTCCGCCTTCAGCGAAATCGGCCTGTCGCCACGGTTGAAGAAGGCGACCGCGCGCGCGCCCGGCCCCGAAAGCGTGCGCACCATCACCATGCCCTCGCCGCTGCGATAGGCCACGCCCTGATTGCCCGATGCGTCCTGGTCGATGGCGATCACCTCGCGATTGCCGACGATGTCGAGCAGCGCCTGCGGCGACTGGCGCAGGTCATAGCCGAGCAGCAGCGGAGAGGCCATGATCGCCCACATAGTCATGTGCGCGCGCGCCTCGGTCAGGTGATTTTCGTCGAAATCGCCATGGCCTATCGCCAGCATGTCCGGGTCGTTCCAGCGCCCCGGCCCGGCATAGAGCGTGCGGTAGACGGCGCTGTCGATATTGCGCAGCATGCTTTCCCACGTAAATTCTATGTCCGGGCTGGTGCGCCACAGATTGCCGTGGCGATGGCCCCAGCGCGGCGACAGCGCCTCGCCCCATGCGCAGATGCTGAGCACCGCGTCAGGACCGCCCCATTTGCGGATCGCGGCGCTCAGTGCGGCATATTGCGCCTCGACCGCCGCCGGATCGGACTTGGGAATATCGCCCCGCACGATAGTGGGCGGGAAGACCGCGAACTGCCCCGACCGGACCGGCTCGACATCGGGCGCATAGTCCGCCACCCCGCACGCGTCGATCTTCACATAGTCGAAGCCCCATGTGGCGAACATGGTCTTCATGTCCTGTTCGCCATGGTCCATGGCGCCCACCTGCCGTTCGGCGACCGAGCCTACAGGAAGATTGGGGCTGGCCGCATCCCAGCGCTGGGCGCAGGTGTTGCGGCCGATGTCGGTGTAAAGTCCGGCTTTAAGTCCAAGGCCATGAATGAAATCGGTGAAGGGACGGAAGGAACCGGTCGCGCTGTGATCGACGCTTGCCGACGGGAACATCGTCTCCCGGATCTTGAGCGCCCCGTCAGCGAGCCGCTGCAATGCCCAGCCATCGTCGACGTTGACGTAGAGATAGCCGAGTTGGGCGAGGCCGTTGTCGACCAGAGCCTCCGCCGATCCCCTGATCTTCGCCTCGTCTACGTCCGTGCGAAAGGCGTTCCAGGGATTCCACCCCATCGGCGGCGTCTGCGCCGCCCGCGTGTCGTAGACCGAAAACGTGCCGCTGGGGTCAAGGGGCGATGCCGCGTCCTGCGCAGCGGCAGGCAGCGAGGACAGCAGGACCGCCGCCAGCGCGGCCCGTGCCGCAAAGTGCCGCTTGCCGCCCGATCGCCCTGCCTTGCCCATCGCCGCTCGCCTCACATCATGCTCCTCTGGCGGTCGAGCGGGGGCCGGTTGCGCGACCCCCGCGCCGTGCATTTTTCAGAACTTCAACCGGGCCGTCAGCGCGAACTGACGGTCGTTCTTGAACCAGGAACGCGGCGTCCGCAGACCCTGACCGTTGAGCGCGAAAGAGGTCTTGAGCGTCGTGTCGAGCAGGTTCTGGGCCTCCAGCACGAATTTCAGCGCGGACGTCACGTCATAGGCGATGGACGCGTCCATCTGGCCACTCGCCTCATTATAGACCGGCCCGAACGGGAAGCAGCAATCGAGGCGTGTCAGCAGGAAGCGCGAGCGCCAGCTATAGGCGACCCGCGCCTGCAGCGCGCTGCCCTGATAGAAGAGGGCCGCGTTGAAATTATGCCGCGACAGGCCTTCGAGCGGCAGATTTTCGTAAAGCCCTGTGATGTCGATCGTCGGCTGGTTGCCCGTTTCGACCAGATTATTCGACGGCGCATAGGCGGGCGGGCCGATCACGATCTTGCCCACGTCGATATAGGTATAGGATAATTGCGTGCCGAAACCTTTGAGGACGCCGGGCAGGAAATCGAACGTCTGCTGATAGGCGACTTCCGCGCCCTTGATCTTGGTATGCCCGGTGGAATTGGCCGGCCCGCTGACCGTCACGGGCAGCGTCACGCCGTTGTTCGTCAGGTTGCGGGTATATTCCTGGTTCGACACGATGACCTTGTCGAGATCCTTGTAAAAGAGCGCGAGGGTCAGCGAACCGACCGGCGCGAAATACCATTCCGCCGTCAGGTCGAACTGCCACGCTTCGACCGGACGAAGATAGGGATTGTCCGCCCGCGCGGTGAATCCACCCGTCTGGTTGTTGAAGGTCAGGCCGACATAATTGCGCAGCTTGCTGAACTCGGGCCGCGAAATCGCCTTGGACGCCGCGAACCGGAAGAGCAGCTTGTCAGTCGCATCGAGCCGGACGTTGAGCGAAGGCAGCCAGTGATCGAACTTGTTGTTGGCCACATTGCCCAGCGATGCACCATTGGCGAAGGCGAGCGCCGCCTGCTGCTGCTGGGGCGTCACCCCCGGACCGCAGAGCGCCGGGATCTGGCCATTCGGCTGATTGGCAATGTCTGTGCAATAGTTAGCAAAATTGCCTTTGAAGCTATCGGGGATGACCTGATCCGGCGGCGCAAAATTGATCGCGCCGGACGACTTGTCGATCGTGCGCACATAGCGGACGCCGATATTACCGGACAGCTTCATGGTGCCAAGATCGGTGCCGAACTTCACCGAAGCATAAGCTGCCCATGTGGTCTCGCTATTCGGATAGACCTCGCTCGGCAGGAAATAGCCCTTGATAAGGTTTGTCCCGCGATCCTCGATCGGCTGGAAGAAGCCGGGGGCGGCGATCGAGCGTGCATAGTCGATGAGCGCGCCGGGCTTCTCAAGGATGGAATCGCGCATGAACAGCGCGCCCGCGGGCTGCTTCACGTCGCCATGGAAAAATCCGGGGAAGTCGTAGAACTGAAGATCGCCCGGCGTCGTGCTGACGAAGCGCGGACCGCCGTCGATCCATGTTTCCGACAGCGCGCCCCAGTTGTTGAACTCGTTGGTGCGGACGGTCTGCTGGCGCTTGGCATGGCGGGCGCCGACGCGGATTTCGCGCAGGAAGCTGTCTTCCGAAAAATCGTAGGTGAGATCGGCGCGCAGCGAATATTCGTCGCCATCGTTGATCCCGCGATTTTCGACCGCCGAACGATAATAGGTCGCGTTGCCGTCAGCGATATAGGTCGCCGGATCGAAACCGGGCGTCACGAACTGCACGTCGGGATATTTGCCGGTCAGGTCGATCGACATGTTGGTAAGCGTATTGAAATTGATCGCGTCGTCCGCATTGGTCACGCGCGATGTCGCATATTGACCGTCGATCGCGATGTGCAGCCGGTCGGTCGGCGACCATTTGACGTTAAGGGAAGCGTCCTGCGCCGTCACCTTGTTGTAGGCGGTTCGGTTCGACAGCTTGGTGAAGATGCCGCCCGGAATGAACTGGTTATATTCGCACCATGAACTCGAACCGTCGGGCGCCGTGCAGCCATAGCCGGGCCGTCCGCCGCTGTGGACGAGCGTGCCGGATTTAAAGACGCCATTGTCGTCATACATGAAATTGGCGTTGGGATCGTGGGGATAGCCTTCCTGATCGAGATAGCCCGCCGGATAGATCATGCCCGCGTCGGGAAACCAGTTGTCGCTCTCGATGGTCCGCTCGGTCCAGCGTTCGCTGAAGCGGGAGCGGATATATTCCGCCGTGACCATCAGGTTGCCGCCGGCATTTTCATACTGAAGCGATGCGTTGATGCTCTGGCGTGACCGGTCGAAATCCTGCGAGCGGAATCCCGCGCCGAGCGGCGTATAGACCTGATCGAAGCCCGCCGGAGTCGGGAAATTGTCGCAGACCCGCAGCGCGTAAGGCTGGCCGGGGTTGATGATCCGGCCGACCGAGCAGGTGGAGCCATCGGCATCGAACGGCGCATTGAAGCGTGGCTGAAATCCGTTGAGGAAGATCGAGTCCGCGCGGCTATATTGTTTCGAATAGCTGCCGCCCACAAGAAAGCCGATCCGGCCGCCCGACGCAAGATTCCACTGATTGCTGAACAGGCCTACGAACGCCGGGGCGGATTTTTCGGCGATGTCGCCATAATTGACGCCGGCGGACAGGAAGATGAGCCGCTTGGCGGAATCGAAGGGCTTGCGCGTGTTGATGCTGACCGTGCCCGCAATCCCGCCTTCCACCATGTCGGCGGTCAGGTTCTTGTAGACGTTGACCGACCCTGCAAGTTCCGCCGGGACATCGTCGAACCCGAGCTCACGCCCGCCCGATGCCGAAAAGGCGTCGCGGCCGTTAAATTCGCTGCGCACATAGTTGAGGCCACGGACCGTAACGCCCGAACCCTGCACCGAGAAATGCGCCGAGTCATTGGGCGCGGCGAAGCGGTTGATCGCCACGCCCGGAACACGCTGAAGCGCTTCGTTGATCGAACGGTCGGGCAGCGAGCCGATATCGTCGGCGGTGATGACATCGACCACGGTTGGAGCGGCGCGCTTGATCTCCTGCGCTTTTTTCAGGCTCTGCCGGATGCCGGTCACGATGATCGTGCCCTGATCGGCGGGCTTTTCCGCCACTTCCGGGGCAGCGACCCCTGCGGCCTCGTCAGCCGCCGGAGCCTGCGCGAACGCGGGAAGCGCGGTGAGCGCGGCGATGATCGACCCGCCAAGCATGAGCGCGCGCCGGGCCGCCTCCTGCTTCGAGAGGCGGACGCCCATGCCGATCTTGCCACCGACGCTACGCTGTTCCGACATGCCTACTCCCCCTCCCAAGGTTCAAGATCGCCTGCCTGCGGCCCGGATCTCCTCCCGCCAGCCCGGCCTTCAGCGGAAATCGCAAATATATGATAATTTGTCAAAGGAAAAAAAAGGAAAGTTGCGGGATCGGCATTTTTGCGCCTAAAGCCGCCTATGCGCGCGGCGTTTCGCGACTATTTGGGAGGATCGGGTATGCAAGTTTCGTTTCCTATCTTTTCATCAATCCGCTGGAAAAGCCTGCTGTCCGCCGGGGCCATCCTGTGCCTCACCGGGCCGGCCCCATCCGGCGCGGCGAGCGAATCCTTGCCCGATGCAACGAAGATCACCTTCACGGCGGATGACGGCGCCCACCCCAATCCGGAACGCGGCTTTTACCGCTCGGCGACCGTCCCCCTTCAGGAACTCGGCATCGAGGAAGCACAGGCGGCCTTCGCGCAGGGTTATCGGCTGATCTATGTCCGGGTAGACCTGTCGGCCTATCGCGACGCCCCTCTGCCGGACAGCTTTCTGCGGAAGATCGGTCAGGGTTTCGCCAATGCGCGGCGCGGCGGGATCAAGCTGATCGTGCGGCCGATCTATAACTATCCCGCAGGCGAGACCGACTATGCCAAGGCCCAGGATGCTTCATTCCAACGCGTCCTTGATCATATCGCGCAGCTTCAGGGCGTCTTTGCGGAGAATGAGGACGTCATCGCCTTCCTCCAGGCGGGCTATGTCGGCGCGTGGGGAGAATGGCATACATCCTCGAACGACCTCGCCTCTCCCGCGCATCGCGCGGCGCTGATGAAGGCGCTGCTTGCCGCCGCTCCGCACGGACAGGCGGTGCAGTTCCGCTATCCCGCCTACATCACCGAGTTCCTGGCGGCCGAGGGCGGTCTCGGCGCGGCTCTGGCCAAGGGCATAAGGATCGGCTTTCATAATGACTGCTTCCTTGCCAGCGACACCGATGTCGGCACCTATTCCGAAGACCCCGCCGAGCGCGAAAAGGCGCGGCGCGCGATGGCGGATCTGGGCCGCGCCGGTCCGTTCGGCGGCGAAACCTGCAATCCGCTTGCCGCCGAGAACCCCACGCCGCGATCGTCGTGCGAAGCGATCGTCCGCGAAGGCGCGATGTTCGGCCTCACCTACCTCAATGACGGCTATTACCGGCCGCTGTTTCACGACCGGTGGCAGGCGGGGGGATGCCTTGACACGGTGCGCGCCAGCATGGGCTATCGCATTTCGCTGACCGGCCTTGCATTCGCGCGGACCGCGCGCCGCAACTCCGTCATGCCGCTGACCCTCAGCCTCCGCAACAGCGGCTGGGCGCCGCTCTATGCGGCAAAGCGGCTCAGCATCATCCTCCAGAACCGCAAGACAGGAAAGACGCGCGAATATGGCGCGCCGCGCGGCGATGTCCGCACATGGCTGCCCGGATCGTCGAAGGAGGTCGCGCTTCAGTTGCCGATCGAGGCCGATCTGCCCGCCGGCGAATATGAGATCCTGCTGGCGCTTCGCGACGGATCGGAGCGCCTCGCCAAAGATCCGCGCTACTCGATCCGCTTCGCCAACGCGGACGATGCGGCGAAAGGCCAGCAGTGGCAGGACCGGCAGGCCGCATGGAAAACAGGCGCGATCGTCGAAATAACCGAATGACGGGCGCCCGGAAGCGCCGGGGCGGATGACGACGCGCCGCGAAATGGTGCGCCCGGATGCGGCCGTCCTGCGTCTGAGGGCAGAAACATGTGGTGCGCCCAACAGGATTCGAACCTGTGGCCTTCGGATTAGGAATCCGACGCTCTATCCTGCTGAGCTATGGGCGCATGCCGTCACGCGCTCTATTGCGCCTGATCGTGCCGGTCAATTCTTGAACTGTGGCGGCACCACCGGGAGAGGCAGAGGCGCGACTTCGACGCCTTCCTCGATCAGCGCTTTCGCCTCGGCGGGAGCGACTTCGCCATGGATGCTGGCGCGGTCCTGCTCGCCATAATGCATCGCCCGCGCCTGCTCGGCAAAGCCGCGCCCGACCCAGGTCGATCCTTCCAGCGCCTTCGCCTGCGCGGTGCGGAGCGCTTCCATCATCGCTTGGAGTTTGGCGGGGTCCGGGGCGTTGGCGGCGACCGGAGCGGACTCTCCTTCGGCGCGGCGGGCAACGGCGCGGCTGTTGCCCTTGGGCGCGACGGCGGGGGCCATCACCGCCTTGGCGACGGACGTGTCGCCGCACATCGGGCAGGCGATGAGGCCGCGTTCGCGCTGGTCCTCATAGTCCGTGCTGGAACCGAACCATGCTTCGAACACATGGCCATGGCCGCTGCATTTCAGGTCGAACACGATCACGGGATTGTCACGTCCTCGGGAATAGGGCGGCGGTTGGCGATGGCGGGCACGCGGCTGCGCACATCCTCTATGCGCGCGAGGTCGAGATCGGCAAGGCCAAGCCCCTCCCCCTCGCCCATGTCGAGCAGCACCTCGCCCCATGGATCGACGACGAGGCTGTGGCCGTAAGTGGTGCGCCCATCCTCATGCGCGCCGCTCTGCGCGGCGGCGATGACGAAGCAGCCCGCCTCGATCGCGCGGGCGCGCAGCAGGACGTGCCAGTGCGCGCGGCCCGTGGGCACGGTGAAGGCCGCTGGCGCGAGCACGATCGTCGCGCCCGCATTGGTCAGCGCGCGATAAAGGTCGGGAAACCGCATGTCGTAACAGATGGAAAAGCCCATCCGCCCCCATGGCGTATCGGCGGCGACCACCCGTTCTCCCGGCCCGTAGACGGACGATTCGCGCCAGCTTTCCCCGGTGGCCAGATCGACGTCGAACAGATGGATCTTGTCGTAACGGGCGCGGATTTCGCCGCTGCCGTCGATCAGGAAGCTGCGGTTGGCAAGGCGACCGTCCGCCCGCTCGCCTTTCAGGGGCAGCGATCCCAGATGAACCCAAAGCCCCTCGCGCGCGGCGGCTTCGCGCACGGCGGCGAGCACCGGATCGTCCGCCTCGCCGCGCATGGTGGCCGCCGCCCGCGCACGGTCGCGGTCGAGGCAGCCCGCCATCTCGGGCGTGAAGAGCATGTCCGCGCCCTCGCCCTTCGCGCGCGCGACCATCTCCACGATGGCCGCGGCGTTGCGGGCGGGATCGACTCCGCTCGTCATCTGGAAGATCGCGGCGCGCATCTGCGTCACCCGGCGAGCAGCTCGTCCAGCCTGCCCTCGCGGTCGAGCTGCATCAGGTCGTCGCTGCCGCCGACATGGCGTCCGTCGATGAAGATCTGCGGCACGGTGGTGCGGCCCGGCGCGCGCTCCAGCATTTCCTCGCGCTTCGGGCCGCCCATCGTGATGTCATAATCCTGATAGTCGATGCCCTTGCTGTCGAGCAGCTTCTTGGCGCGGGCGCAATATCCACACCACGCCTTTGTATAGATTTCGACATTCGCCATGCGATGCTCCTTTGCCCGCAAATTGGGTGAACGCGCGGCTTTGTCAATCGGCCCCATGGTCGCCCGGCACCACGCGCGCCCAGCAGAGCAGGTGGACTTCGCTCGCGCCGCCCTGCCGCAAGGCCCGCGCGCAGGCGGCGGCGGTCGCGCCGCTGGTGTGCACATCGTCGATCAGGAGCACCGGGCGGCCCGCCAGCGCGTGCCCCTCTTCCAGCGCGAAGGCACCCTTCACCGCGCGGGCGCGGGCGGCGGGCTTCATGGCGCGCAAAGGCCGGGTGCGGCGGATGCGCCGCAGCGCGTGCCGGTCGACCGGCCATCCCGTCAGCCGCCCCAGATGATCGGCGATCAGCGCCGCCTGATTGAAGCCCCGCCACCAGAGCCGCCAGCGGTGGAGCGGCACGGGGACGATCACGGGCGCCCCTTCCAGTCGCAGGGCATGGCGCTGCATCTGCCGGGCGATGAGGCCCGCCAGCGCCACGCGCCGCCCATATTTGAGGCGCAGCGCGACATTGCGCGCCACATCGCCATAGGCCAGCACCGCCCGCGCGCTGTCCCACGGCGGCGGATCGGCGAGACAGGCCGCGCACTCCGCGCCCTGCCCCATGTCATGCGGGAAGGGAATGCCGCACCGCGCGCAGCAGGGTTCGCCCAGAAACGCCATGCCGCTCCAGCAATCGAGGCAGAAGCTGTGATCCTCCCCCACGATGACGCCGCATCCGGGGCAGCGCGGCGGCAGCGCATAATCGAGCGCGGTACGCAGCGCGGCCTTGAGAAGCGGGGCGAGAGGCATGATCGGCCTTGTCCCCGCTTCGCGCCTTCTGCACAAGGCCCGCCATGGACGACCGCCCCGACATTTTCGACCGCGCCCGCCGCGCCCGCCAGCGCGACCGGATGCTGCCGCGCTTTGCCGGGCATGACTTCCTCTATCGCGCGATGCTGGACGAACTGCTCGACCGGCTCCGCGACGTGCAGCGGCCCTTGCCGGAGGCGCTGGTGATCGGATGCCCCGATGGCAGCGCGCGGGCCGCGCTGGAGGCGATGGGCAAGCGCGTGGCCTGCGCCGATCCGGGCTTTCTGGCGGCGCGGGCGACGGACGGGGTGCAGGTCGATGAGGACGCCCTGCCCTTCGCCGACGAGAGCTTCGACCTGATAATCGCCTGCGGCACGCTGGACAGCGTCAACGACCTGCCCGGCGCGCTCATCCTGATGCGGCGCGTCCTGCGGCCCGACGGGCTGATGCTCGCAGCGTTCAGCGGCGGAGGCAGCCTGCCGCGCCTCAAAGCCGCGCTGCTCGCGGCCGAGGGCGACCGGCCGGGGCAGCATGTGCATCCGCAGGTGGACGTGCGGTCGGCGGGCGACCTTTTGAGCCGCGCGGGCTTTGCGATGCCGGTGGCGGACGGGGAGACGCTGACCATCCGCTATGGCGACATCGCGCGGCTGATGCATGACCTCCGAGGCATGGGCGCGGGCAATGTGCTGGCGACGCGGCCGCCTGCCCTCTCCCGCCGGACGATCATGCGCGCGGCGGAGCACTTCGCCGATGCGGCTGACGCGGACGGACGGACGGCGGAGCACATGGCGGTGATCTACCTGTCCGGATGGAAACCCGACGCCAGTCAGGCCAAACCCGCCCGCCGGGGAAGCGCGACCGTTTCGCTGGCCGCCGCGCTCAAGGGCAAGAGCTAGGCGCTGAAGCGACGCGGCTCGACCGCGCCGACCACCGGCGCGTCGATCATATCACGGCGGCTCCATTGCGCATCCTCGCGGCGATATTCGACATGGCTCGCGCGGCGGAAAGCGGTTCCGTCCCAGACGATGACCTGTAATTCCATTTCATTGTTCCGCCGGACGTGGAGCCAGTTGAAGCTCTGCGGCTCCGCATTGCGCAGGCGGGTCGAGGTCGCCGTGCCCGCCTGAATGACCAGAGCGCCGCCGCTATGCTCGACCATCCTGTCCGCCGTCTCCGCATAGGTGCGGTGGAAATGACCGGCGAGCGCGACATGCACGCCCGCCTCGCACACCGCCTTCACCGCGTCGTCATGCCGCCCGACCGCTTCGCTCAGTTCATTCCCCTTGCCGATGGGCATGGCGAAGAGCGGATGGTGGGTGACGAGGATGCGGGTCTTGGCCGGAGCGACAGGCGCGAACTTCTCATGGAGCAGTTCCAGTTGCGCGTGATTGATGCGCCCGTCCTTGATCGTCAGCGACCGCGCGGTGTTCAGGCCGAGGATCGCGACCTCCTCATCCTCATACCATGGGCACAGGACGTTGCTGATATAGCGTTCGTAGCGGTCGAGCGGCGCGGCGAAGCGGCGGATCACGTCATAGAGCGGAATGTCGTGATTGCCCGGCACGACCAGCGTGCGCAGGCCCGATGCGCGCAGCCGGTTGAGCCAGGCGGACGCGGCGCGGAACTGCTCCACCCGCGCCCGCTGCGTGAAGTCGCCGCTGATGACGACGAGGTCGGGGCGGCGTTCCTCCAACCAGGCGGTAGCGGCATCGACGATGCGGGGATCGTTCGCGCCGAAGTGGATGTCGGACAGATGAGCGATGCGGGCCATGGGAAGGAAACGAATCGTCCGCCGATGGTTTCCGCGCGGACCTTAATCGGCACGGCAGAGTTATTGCGGCATGGAAACGAAGCCCCTCCCCAAGGAAGCCGTGCTGATCGTCAACGCGCACAGCCGGCGCGGGCAGGACCAGTTCGAGGACGCGCGGGCGAAGCTGGAGGCGGCGGGCGTCCGGCTGATCGCCGCCCATGCGGTCGAAGATCCCGAGCAGATGGCGCCGACCGTGGCGCGGGCGGTGGCGGACGGCGCGCCGATGGTGATCGTGGGCGGGGGCGACGGGTCGATGTCCGGCACCGTCGATGAACTGGTGGGCAAGGATGTCGTTTTCGGCGTGCTGCCGCTGGGCACCGCCAACAGCTTCGCCCGGACGCTGGGGCTGCCGCTGGACCTCGATGGCGCGGTCAGGGCGATTGCGACGGGCAGGCGGCGGCGCGTCGATCTGGGGATGATCGACCGCGACTATTTCGTGAATGCGGCGTCGCTCGGCCTGTCGCCGATGATCGGGCGGACGGTGCCGCACAAGCTCAAACGCTATCTGGGGCGCGTGGGCTATCTGATCTGGGCGGTGAAATGTTCGGTAGGGTTCCGCGCCTTTCGCCTGACGATCGACGATGGCAGGAGGCAGCGGCGCATGTGGTCGACCGAGGTGCGCATCCTCAACGGGCCCTATCATGGCGGGGTCGAACTGTCCGATCATGCCAATGTGGACAGCGGCAGGATCGTCATCCAGGCGGTCGTGGGACGCAGCAAGCCTCGGCTCGCCTGGGACTGGTATGCCAAGTTTGTGAAGCTGCGCGACCGGGACAAGAATACGGAGGAGTTTTCGGGCACCAGTTTCCGCATCGACGCCAAGCCGCGCCAGCGCATCTCCATCGACGGCGAAGTTCTGGCGATGACGCCCGCGACGGTGAAGATCGCGGCGGGCGCGGTCGAGGTGGCGGTGCCGCAGGACGCGGATAAAGCGACAGCGATGTAGACAGCTATACGCGGAATCGGGCGGGCAACAAAAAAGGGGCCGGATGACCGGCCCCTTTTCGTAACGGTATCGAAACGATCAGCGCTTCGAGAACTGGAAGCTCCGGCGGGCCTTGGCCTTGCCATACTTCTTGCGCTCGACGACGCGGGGGTCGCGGGTCAGGAAGCCTTCGGCCTTGACCGCGCTGCGCAGCGCCGGTTCATACTTGCTGAGCGCCTGGGCGATGCCGTGCTTGACCGCGCCGGCCTGACCCGAAAGGCCACCGCCCTTGACGGTGCAGATCACGTCATACTGGCCCACGCGATCGGTCACGCCGAAGGGCTGGTTGATGACGAGACGCAGGGTCGGACGGGCGAAATAGATTTCCTGATCGCGGCCGTTGACCGTGATCTTGCCGGTGCCGGGCTTCACCCACACGCGGGCGACGGCGTCCTTGCGGCGGCCGGTGGCGTAGGCGCGGCCGAGGCCGTCGATTTCCTGCGCGCGCAGCGGGGCCGAGGGCTGAACCGGAGCGGCGGGCGCTTCGCCGCCTTCGAGCGGCGCGGCAGCGGCAGCCGGAGCGGCGGCGACAGGAGCGTTCGTGGTCAGCGACGCGAGGTCGGACAGGGACTGGCGGTTATCGGACATTATGCACCCACCTTGTTCTTGCGGTTGCGCGACGCGAAGTCGAGCACTTCGGGGTTCTGGGCTTCATGAGCATGCTCGGCGCCCGCGAAGATGCGCAGGTTGCGCATCTGCTGGCGGCCCAGCGGACCACGGGGGATCATACGCTCGACGGCCTTTTCCAGGACGCGCTCGGGGAAGCGGCCTTCCAGGATCTTGGCGGGCGTGGTCTCCTTGATGCCGCCGGCATAGCCGGTGTGCTTGTAGTAAACCTTGTCGGTCAGCTTGCGGCCCGTGAACTTCACCTTCGCCGCGTTGATGATGATGACATTGTCACCGCAATCGACGTGGGGGGTGAAGGACGTCTTGTGCTTGCCACGCAGAATGTTCGCGACGGTCGAGGCGAGGCGGCCGACGACGAGACCTTCCGCGTCGATCAAAATCCACTTCTTTTCGACCGTGGCCGGGGTCGCCGGCTTGGTGGTCTTCATCAGCGCCTTCATGGTGCCAATCTCCAGAATGTAAAAAGGAACCGGGCGCCGTTGCCGACACCCGGAAGTGGGGCGCTAATGGCTCCAGTCGCCGCGCAAGTCAAGAGATTCGGCGGGATTCGCGACGGGTAAAATAATACCTCTGTCTATTTTGAGGATATGGACGAGGCATCATCCGGCGAGGATCGACCGCCCACGGCATGAGCCGCGAAGGCCGCCGCCGCGACCACCAGCGCGCCCACCGCCTGATGCAGCACGGCGAGCGGCAGGGCGATGCCGCTCACCACCGTCGCGATGCCGAGCGCGATCTGCGTGCCGACGCTGGCGTGGATGGCGATGGAAGCACGGCGTTCCCCTGCCCGCTTCGCCCGCGCGGCGAGCATGAACAGGCCCGCCGCCGCCGCCCACGCCCACCAGCGATGGAGGAAATGGACGAGATAGGGATCGCTCGACACCATGGCCCACAGCGATCCGGTCCAGTCGATCCCTTCGGGCACCAGATGATCGTTCATCAGCGGCCATGTGTTCGACACATAGCCCGCGTCCAGCCCCGCCGTGAATGCGCCGAGCATCAGTTGCACGAACAGCAGTAGCAGGACGAGCAGCGCGAAGGGGCGCAGCCGCGCCGGCCGCGCGTGCGGCGAGCGGGCGAGCGCGAACAGGTCGAGCGCGGTCCAGATGAGGCCGCCCATGATGAAGAGCGCGGTCAGCAGATGGACCGCGAGGCGATAATGGCTGACATCGGTGCGCACCGACAGGCCCGACTTCACCATCCACCAGCCGATCGCGCCCTGCAATCCGCCCAGCGCCAGCAGCGCGACGAGGCGGAGGCCATAACCCTGCGGGATCGCGCGCTTCCACGCGAACCAGAGGAGCGGCAGCGCAAAGGCGAGGCCGATCAGGCGGCCGAGCAGGCGATGGACCCATTCCCAGAAGAAGATGAACTGGAAATCCGACAGGCTCATGCCGCGATTGATCTCCCGATATTCGGGGATCTGCTGATAAAGGCGGAATGCCTCCATCCACTGATCGTGGGTCAGCGGCGGGATCGCGCCGGTGATCGGCTTCCACTGGGTGATCGACAGGCCGGATTCGGTAAGGCGCGTGATGCCGCCCACCACCACCATGCAGAAGACGAGAGCGGCGACGCACAGCAGCCAGCGGCCAATGGCAAGCGGGCGCGGCGGGGCGGAGCGGGGTGCGCGGGTCATGACGGGTCCATGCGCCGATGCCGACGCCAATTCAAGCGGGCGCGGCGGGACGAATCGTCTCACCCGGCGGGTCGGGGACGCCCGTCACAAAAGTGACCGGCCGCAGGGCAGAAGCCGCATCCGGTCCTTGAAATGCAATTTGTATGAGTATATCGGGATGGCAAGCGCGTCATCGCGTCACCCTCTCTGCGTCAGGAAGCCTCATGAGCGATTCGTCCAATCCCGCCCCGAAATTGCGCAGCCGCGCCTGGTTCGATAACCCGGACAATATCGACATGACGGCGCTCTATCTGGAGCGATACCTTAATTTCGGCCTCAGTCTGGACGAACTGCGCAGCGGCAAGCCGATCATCGGCATCGCACAGACGGGCAGCGACCTTTCGCCCTGCAACCGCAATCATCTGGTGCTGGCGGAGCGGATGCGCGACGGCATTCGCGAAATGGGCGGCATCGCGCTGGAATTTCCGGTCCATCCGATTCAGGAGACGGGCAAGCGGCCCACCGCCGGTCTCGACCGCAATCTCGCCTATCTGGGCCTTGTCGAGGCGATCTACGGCTATCCGCTCGACGGCGTGATCCTGACCACCGGCTGCGACAAGACGACGCCCGCGCTGCTGATGGCGGCGGCGACGGTCAACATCCCCGCCATCGCCCTGTCGGTCGGCCCGATGCTGAACGGCTGGTTCAAGGGCGAACGGACGGGATCGGGCACGATCGTCTGGCACGCGCGGCAACTGCTGGCGGCGGGCAAGATCGACGACGAGGGCTTCATCAAGCTGGTCGCCTCCTCCGCTCCCTCCACGGGCTATTGCAACACCATGGGCACGGCGAGCACGATGAACAGCTTGGCCGAAGCGCTGGGCATGATGCTGCCCGGATCGGCGGCGATCCCCGCGCCCTACCGCGACCGGCAGGAAGCGGCCTATCTGACCGGCAAGCGCATCGTCGAGATGGTGCATGAGGATCTGAAACCCTCCGACATCATGACGGTGGACGCCTTCCACAACGCCATCGCGGTCAACAGCGCCATCGGCGGATCGACCAATGCGCCCATCCACCTGACCGCCATCGCGCGGCATATGGGCGTGGACGTGCCGCTCAAGGACTGGGAGACGGTGGGGCACAAGATCCCGCTGCTGGTGAACCTCCAGCCCGCGGGCGAGTATCTGGCGGAGGATTATTATCGCGCGGGCGGCGTGCCCGCCGTCGTCAGCCAGCTCATGCAGCAGGGTCTGATCCGCGAAGGCGCGATGACGGTCAACGGCCGGACCATGGGCGACAATTGCCGGGGCGTGGAGATCGAGGACGAAAAGGTCATCCGCCCCTTCGCCCGGCCGCTGAAGGAAGAAGCGGGCTTCCTCGTCCTGTCGGGCAATCTGTTCGACGCCGCCGTCATGAAGACCAGCGTCATCAGCGACGAGTTCCGCCAGCGCTACCTGTCCAACCCGGACGATCCCGATGCGTTCGAGGGACCGGCCATCGTGTTCGACGGGCCGGAGGATTATCACCACCGCATCGACGATCCCGCCACCGGCATCACGCCCGACACGCTGCTCTTCATGCGCGGCGCGGGGCCAATCGGCTATCCCGGCGCGGCGGAAGTCGTCAACATGCGCCCGCCCGCCTATCTCATCACCGAAGGCGTGTCCGCCCTGCCCTGCATCGGCGACGGGCGGCAGTCTGGCACGAGCGGAAGCCCATCCATCCTCAACGCCTCGCCCGAAGCGGCGGCGATGGGCGGCCTTGCGCTGCTGAAGGATGGCGACCGGGTGCGCATGGACCTGAAGGCCGGGACCGTGAACGTCCTCATTTCCGACGCGGAACTGGAGGCGCGCCGGACCGCACTGGTGGCGGCGGGCGGCTTCCCCTATCCCGCCTCGCAGACCCCTTGGCAGGAAATCCAGCGGTCGGTCGTGGGTCAGCTCAACACCGGCGCGATCCTGGAAGGCGCGGAGAAATATCAGCGGATCGCGCAGACCATGGGCCTGCCCCGCGACAATCATTGATAGCGCTACCGTAAAATCTATTGAAAGGCGGGGAGCGGCGGGCCATCTGCTGCCCGACCCCGCCTTTCCGGACCTCATCAGGAGACAGCCATGTTCAACGGAGCCATCCTCATCGGCGCGAGCGAGCGCCACAGCGGCGCGCCCTTCCACGCGATCAACCCGGCGACCGGCGAAAAGGGCGACGTCGCCTTTTCGAGCGCCATGCCCGCCGAGGTCGACGAAGCCGCCGCGCTTGCCGAAGCCGCGTTCGAGAGCTTTTCGACCCTCTCCCCCGACGCGCGCGCGACTTTCCTCGAAACCGCTGCCGACAACATCATGGGCATTGGCGACCTGCTGATCGAAACCGCCATGTCCGAAACCGGCCTGCCCCGTGCCCGGCTGGAGGGCGAACGCGGCCGCACCGTGAGTCAGCTTCGCCTGTTCGCTTCCTATGTGCGCCTTGGCGACTGGCTGGACGCGACCATCGACCGCGCCATGCCCGACCGCGCGCCCCTGCCCCGCGCGGATCTGCGCCGCGTCAACCATTCGGTCGGCCCGGTCGCGGTGTTCGGCGCGTCCAACTTCCCGCTCGCCTTCTCGGTCGCGGGCGGCGATACGGCGGCGGCTTTCGCGGCGGGATCGCCCGTCATCGTCAAGGGCCACAGCGCCCACCCCGGCACCGGCGAACTGGTCGCGCGCGCCATCCAGGCGGCGGTCAGGGCGTGCGGCCTGCATGAAGGCGTCTTTTCCTACCTGCCGGGCGCGGACCGTTCGCTGGGCGGCGCGCTGGTCGCCGATCCGCGCGTCAAGGCGGTGGGCTTCACCGGATCGCGCGGCGGCGGCACCGCGCTCATGAAGATCGCGGCGGAGCGCAAGGAGCCGATCCCCGTCTACGCCGAAATGTCCTCGATCAATCCGGTCGTCCTGCTGCCCGGCGCGCTGAAGGATCGGGCGCAAGCGCTGGGCGCGGCGTTCGTCGGATCGCTGACGATGGGCGCGGGGCAGTTCTGCACCAATCCCGGCCTCGTCATCGCGCTGGACGGGCCGGACCTCGACAGCTTCGTCGCCGCCGCCGCGCAGGCTCTGTCGGGCGCCGCGCCGCAGGTCATGCTGACGCCCGGCATCCACGACGCCTATGAAAAGGGCGTCGCGGCGCTTTCGGGCGCCGAGGGCGTGACCACCGTGGCGCGCGGCACCGATGCGGAGGGCGTCAATCGCGGACAGGCAGCCTTCTTCGCGACCGACCGCGCGACGTTCGAGGGCAATCCCGTGCTGGCGGAGGAAGTGTTCGGATCGTCCTCCGTCCTCATCCGCTGCGCCAGCATTGAGGAAGTGATCGCCACGATCGCGGGTCTGGAAGGCCAGCTTACCGCCACGCTCCAGATCGGATCGGGCGACGAGGCGCACGCCGCCGCTCTGCTGCCGACGCTGAGCCGCAAGGTCGGGCGCATCCTGACGAACGGCTGGCCCACCGGCGTCGAGGTGACGCACGCGATGGTCCATGGCGGCCCCTTCCCCTCCACCGCCGACGGGCGCTCGACCTCGGTCGGCACGCTGGCGATGATGCGCTTCCTGCGCCCCGTCTGCTATCAGGACGTGCCCGACGCGCTGCTGCCGCCCGCGTTGCAGGAGGGCAATCCCTGGGGTCTGACGCGCCGGATCGAGGGCAGACTGAGCGTCGCGGCATGACGATCCGGGCGGGACTCGTCGGCCTCGGCAAGATCGCGCGCGACCAGCATCTGCCCGCGATCGAACGGACGGACGGCATTGAGCTGGTCGCGGTCGCCAGCCGCAACGCGCAGGGGGACGGGGTAGCGAACTACCCCGACCTCGGCGCGATGCTGGCGGGGGAAAGCAGCCTCGACGCCGTGATCCTGTGCCAGCCGCCGCAGGTCCGCTATCACGCCGCGCGGCAGGCGCTGCTGGCGGGCAAGCATGTCTTCCTCGAAAAGCCGCCGGGCGCGACCGTGTCCGAAGTGGACGCGCTGGTCTCGCTGGCCAGAGCGCAGGGCGTCACCCTCTATGCGAGCTGGCACAGCCGCTATGCCGCCGCCGTCGCGCAGGCGAAGACGTGGATCGCCGAGCGCCGCATCGAAAGCGTCGATATCCAGTGGCGCGAGGATGTGCGCCACTGGCATCCGGGCCAGCCGTGGATCTGGGAAGCGGGCGGCTTCGGCGTGTTCGATCCCGGCATCAACGCGCTGTCGATGCTGACGGAGATCGTGCCCGAACCCGTCACCATGCTGTCGGCGATGCTGGAAGTGCCCGCGAACAGGGATGCGCCCATCGGCGCGACGCTCAAGATGGCGACCGCGTCGGGCGCGCCGGTCGCGGCGGTGTTCGACTGGCGGCAGACCGGGCCGCAGACATGGGACATCGCGGTCGAAACGGATCGCGGCAGCCTGCTTTTGTCGGAAGGCGGCAACACGCTCCGCCTCGACGGCGAAGTGCAGGTGAAGGCGCCGGACGAGGAATATCCCGCCATGTATCGCCGCTTCGTCGATCTGGTGGGCGATGGCGCCATCGACGTGGACCTCGCCCCGCTGCGGCTGGCGGCGGACGCCTTCCTTTGCGGGCGGCATTGTCCTACGGCAGCGTTCGAGGATTGAGGCAGCGGGGACCACAGGCCATGACGAGCGCGCGGAAAGACGGACCGGAAGAAGGCGCGCTCCGCATCCATCAGGCCATCGCCCGCGACCTTGGCACCGCGATCCTGACCGGGCGGCACCGGCCCGGCGACCTGTTCGAAGGCGAGATCGAGGCGTCGGAGCGGCTGGGCGTATCGCGCACCGCCTATCGCGAAGCGGTGCGCATCCTTATCGCCAAGGGGATGCTGGAAAGCCGGCCCAAGGCGGGCACGCGCGTGCTGCCGCGCCACCGCTGGAACGTGCTGGACCCCGAAATGCTGGCGTGGATGTTCGCGGGCGAGCCGGACGCCGACTTCATCCGCGACCTGTTCGAACTGCGCGGCGTCATCGAACCGGCGGCGGCGGAATTCGCGGCGCGGCGGCGCACGGACGATCAGCTTGCGGTGATGGAAGCGGCTCTGGGCGAGATGGGGCGGGTCGGACTGTCGACGCCCGAAGGACGCGCGGCGGACCAGCGTTTCCACCACGCCGTGCTCGCCGCGACGCATAATGACGCGCTGGCGGCGCTGGCGAGTTCGGTTGGCGCGGCGGTAAGCTGGACCACCAAGTTCAAGCATCGCAAGAAGCTGATGCCCCGCGACCCCCTGCCCGATCACCGCGCCGTATTCGCCGCCATCGCCGCGCGTGACACGGCAGCGGCCCGCAACGCCATGGCGGAACTGCTGCGGCTGGCGCTCGCGGACATGGAGATCGGCGAGCCAGATCGCGGGGGTTAGGGCCGGGGTTTGTGGGTCGGGGTGGACACAGATGTCCCCCTCCCGCTTGCGGGAGGGGCTGCGAGACTTACGCGCGCAGCGCGTTAGTCGCAGCGGGGTGGGCCTTTGCACCGCTTAACCCACCCCCTGACTCCCCCTGACTCCCTCCCGCGAGCGGGAGGGGGGACATTTCCGCGAATGCCCATCAGCACACCACCCCTACGGCCCCTGCACCCACTTGCGGCCTTCCTGCCGCCAGAAGCGCGGTTCCACGCCGTCCGCCTTGCTCAGCGCGCGCCAGCTTGACCGCGCGCCGTCGATCGTGTCGGCGTCGAAGAAATAGAAGGCCCGCTCGAAGCCCAGCGCCTCGTCGCGCCACACCCCGTCGGCCAGCGCCACATGCCGCGCCCCGTTCGCCGCCGCGCAGCTTTCGCTCAGCAGGATCGGCTGCACCGCCTGCCCTGCCTCGCCCGCGCGGCCATGGGCGAGGAAGCTTTCCGGCGGCCCGGCCCACAACCCCTGCGAGATGCGCTCCAGCCGCTCGCCCTCACCCGCCACCACCAGCAGCCGCTGCCCGAGGTCCAGCACCCGCGCCGCGATGACGGGCAGCACCTGTTCCACGGGATCGCGGCTGAGCTGGTAGAAATCGACCTGCATCAGCGTTCGTAATGGTCCGCGACGAAGCGGTCGATCAGGCGCACGCCATAGCCGGTCGCGCCCTTGTCCCAGGTGCCGCCCGGCTTGTCGGCCCACACCATGCCCGCGATGTCGAGATGCGCCCATTTGACGCCTTCGTCGATGAAGCGCTTCAGGAACTGCGCCGCCGTGATCGACCCGGCATAGCGCGGCCCGATATTCTTCATGTCGGCGATGGGGCTGTCGATCAGCTTGTCGTAGGCGGGCGACAGCGGGAAGCGCCACAGCGGATCGCCCACCGCCTGCCCCGCCGCGATCAGGTCGCCCGCAAGCCCGTCATCGTTGGAGAAAATGCCCGCATATTCATTGCCCAGCGCCACGATCATCGCGCCGGTCAGCGTGGCGAGATCGACGATCACCTCCGGGCTGTAGGTCCGCTGCGCCCATGTCAGCGCATCGCACAGCACCAGCCGCCCTTCCGCGTCGGTATTGAGCACCTCGATGGTCTGGCCGGACATGGATGTGACGATGTCGCCGGGCCGCTGCGCATTGCCGTCGGGCATATTTTCGACAAGGCCGCAGATGCCCACGACCCGCGCCTTCGCCTTGCGCCCCGCCAGCGCCTTCATCGCGCCCGCGACCGCGCCCGCGCCGCCCATGTCCCACTTCATGTCTTCCATGCCCGCGCCGGGTTTCAGCGAAATGCCGCCGGTGTCGAAGGTCACGCCCTTGCCCACGAACACCACCGGCTTTTCGCTGGAGCCGCCGGTGCCGTCCCATTCCATCGCCAGCAGCCGCGCCTCGCGGGGCGACCCTTGAGCCACGCCCAGCAGCGATCCCATGCCCAGTTCCGTCATCGCCGCCCGGTCGAGCACGGTGATCCTGACGCCAAGGTCGGCAAGGTGCCGGCACCGCTCCACGAAGCTTTCGGGATAGAGGATGTTCGCCGGTTCCGACACCAGTTCGCGGGTGAAGGCGACGCCCTGCGCGACGGCGTCCTGCGCCTGCCATGCCGCATCGGCGTCCTGCGCCACCAGCGTCACGGTCTGGAGCGTGGGCTTCGCCTTCTCGCTCAGCTTCGTGCGATAGGTGTCGATGCGCCAGCCGCGCAGCCTGACGCCGAACGCCAGCGCGGCGGCCAGCGCACCGCTCGCCCCGCCGACGAACTCGACCGCCGCGTGCGCCGCGCCGCTGGTGGCGAGCTTCGCCGTCAGCGCCGCGCCCGCCTTCTCCATGTCCTGCGCGCTGCCCGCGCCTGTGCCCAGCAGCAGCACGCGCAGCGTTTTGCCGCCTTCCTCAACGAAGCTCTCGAAGCTCGTCCCCGTCTCGCCCGTGAAGCGCGAAGCGGCCGCACCCGCGCTCAGGGTCGCCGCCGCCGCCAGCGGCAGCGCGCCAAAGCCCTTCTGCACGGCAAGGACCAGCGTATCGGCATCGGGGCGGGTCGGGGCGAAACGAATGTCCATCGGGCTGTTATCCTCTTGTCGGCCTGTCACAGGAGCGGCAGGACGCCGCACTCTCAGCTTGCCAGATAGTGCGGCTTTCCCGCCGTGGCAAAGGCCGTTCGACCGATTTTGCCCTGTCCGCAGGATCAGCAGCGATTGCGGAGCCACCCTCTCTGCGATAGGCGGAGGTCAGATACGCCCGACGATAAGGCCTTCGCTTGCCAAACGCCCCCTTCTCCCCCGCCCTGCGCGCCGCTCTTCTGGCCGGTGCGGCGCTCGGACTCGCGCCGCACGCCCGCGCGCAGGACAGGTCGCCGCAGCCCAATCTCAACGAACCGGCGACTCCTGTCAGCGCGCCCGACGCGCCAGTCCCGGCGGGCGACGACCAGATCGGGTTCGCCGCCGACCAGCTTCAATATGACAGCAACGCCGAAATCGTGACCGCCAGCGGCAGCGTCCAGTTGCTGCGTGACGGCAACCGCCTGCGCGCCGACCGTGTGGTGTGGAACCGCACCACGGGCAAGGTGGAGGCGCAGGGCAATGTCTCCGTCACCGATCCCGACGGCAATATCGCCTATGGCGACCGTTTCGACGTGACGGATTCGCTGAAGGACGGCGCAGTCGACAATATGCTGCTGGTGCTCCAGTCGGGCGGACGGCTCGCGGCGGTGAAGGGCACGCGGGTCAACGGCGTCTATACGCTCAACCGCGCCGCCTATACCGGCTGCTCGGTCGAGGACAGCGACGGCTGCCCCAAGGAACCCACCTGGCAGATCAACGCGGTCAAGGTGGTCTACGACCCCGTGCGCCAGCGCGTCACCTACACCAACGCCAATGTCGAACTGTTCGGCCTGCCGCTCATCCCGCTCCCCGGCCTGTCGCACCCGGCGGGCGAGGGCGGCGGCAGCGGGCTGCTGGTCCCCAACATCCGCTACGACCGCAACAACGGCT
This sequence comes from Sphingobium amiense, assembly GCF_003967075.1. Classification (NCBI taxonomy): domain Bacteria; kingdom Pseudomonadati; phylum Pseudomonadota; class Alphaproteobacteria; order Sphingomonadales; family Sphingobiaceae; genus Sphingobium; species Sphingobium amiense. The sequence continues at coordinate 278,808 of NZ_AP018664.1, read as the reverse complement.
TCGAAGTGGCGCTGCCTTATTATATGAAGCTCGCGCCCAACCGCGATCTCACCATCACGCCGCACGTCTATTCGAAGGTGCTGCCGATGATGGAGGGCAATTTCCGCCATCTCTACGATCGGGGCGCCTACCAGATCACGGGCTACGCCACTTACGGACGGCGCCTGGGCATCAGCGGTCTCGACCCCGACGCCAATTCGCAACAGGGAATCCGCGCCCATCTCGACGCCAGCGGCACGATGCAACTGACGCCCGAATGGAGCGTCGACGGCTCGATCCGGGTCACGACCGACCGCACCTTCCTGCGCCGCTACGACATCAGCCGCGACGACCGGCTGCGCAACACCGTCGGCGTGCAGCGGATCGGCGAAAACAGCTATTTCTCGCTGCGCGGCTGGGCGGTCCAGACGCTGCGTCAGGGCGATTCGCAGGGGCAGCAGCCGATCGCGCTGCCGGTGCTCGACTATCGCCTGCGGCTGACCGACCCGTGGCTGGGCGGCGTGGTCCAGCTTCAGGCGAACACGCTCGCCATCACCCGCACCGACGGGCAGGACACGCAGCGCGCCTTCGCCGCCGCCGAATGGAACCTGCGCAAGCTCACCGGGCTGGGGCAGGAAGTCACCTTCACCGGCTATCTGCGCGGCGATGTCTATCACAGCAACGACGCGCTCCAGAACCCGATCCCCGCCTATGCGGGCGAGCCGGGCTGGCAGGCGCGCGGCATCGCGGCAGCGGCGGTGGACATGCGCTGGCCGTTCATGGGCGAAGCGTTCGGCGGCGTGCAGCGCATCGCCCCGCGCGTCCAGATCGTCGCCGCGCCGCGCCTCGCCAACCTGCGCCTTCCCAATGAAGACGCCCGCGCCGTCGATCTGGAAGACAGCAACCTCTTCGCCCTGAACCGCTTCGCGGGATATGACCGGTTCGAGGACAGTTCGCGCGCTACCTATGGCCTCGAATATGGTCTCGACCTGCCGCATTTTTCGGTGCAGGCGGTCGTCGGCCAGAGCTATCGCCTCAACAGCCGCGAAAGCATCCTGCCCGACGGCACCGGCCTGTCGGGCAAATTTTCCGACATCGTCGGGCGCACCACCATCCGCTACCGCAATTTCGTCAGCCTGACGCACCGCTACCGGCTGGACAAGGGCAGCCTCGCCGTGCGCCGCAATGAAATCGACGCGACCGTGGGCAGCCGCAGCACCTATGTCATGGTCGGCTATCTCCGCCTCAACCGCAACGCGCTCGCCAATCTGGAAGACCTTCAGGACCGCGAGGAACTGCGCGTCGGCGCGCGCGCGCAGTTCGCCCGCTTCTGGTCGGTGTTCGGCTCCACCGTCATCGACCTCACCGACAAGAAGGAAGACCCGGTCAGCATGGCGGACGGCTATCAGCCCGTGCGCCACCGCCTCGGCGTCGCTTATGAGGACGACTGCCTGACGCTGGGCTTCACCTGGGTCCGCAACTATCAGGCCAATGGCGACGCCCGCAGGGGCAACAGCTTCCAGCTTCGTCTAGCTTTCCGCAATATTGGCATATAAGGAACAGGCACCCGCCCCCGTCAGGGGCGGTTAAGGCGGACCGGGGCATGACGCTTCGAACCCCGATTGGAGATGATTGCGCAAGATGCTGCCTGCCCCCTTCTCGCCCCGCCGCCTCGTCCGCGGCGTCCGTCCGGGCCTGAACATGCTGCTCCTCTCCTCGGTGCTGGTCGGATCGGGCCTCGCGCCCCTGCGTGCGCAGACGGTCGATGATGATCAGGACTTCGCGTCCCAGCAGCTCAACCTGCCCAAAGACCTCACCGTCTTCGGCAAGAGCGATCCCAACGTCCGCAAGGCGACCGCCATCGTCAACGGCCGCATCATCACCGGCACGGACGTGGACCAGCGGCTCGCCCTCATCATCACCGCCAATGGCGGGAAGGTGTCGGACGATGAAAAGGAGCGGCTGCGCGTGCAGGTGCTGCGCAACCTGATCGACGAAACGCTCCAGATTCAGGAAGCCGCCGCCAACGACATCAAGATCGCGCCGGAAGAAGTGAACCAGAGCTATGAGCGGGTCGCGGGCAATTTCCGCCAGTCGCCCGGCCAGTTCGACGCCTATCTGCGCGAACGGGGCAGCGCGCCCGCCAGCATCAAGCGCCAGATCGAGGGCGAACTGGCCTGGAGCCGCCTGCTCCGCCGCAACATCCAGCCCTTCGTCAACGTGTCGGAGGAAGAGGTGAAGTCGGTCGTCGACCGGCTCAACGCCGCCAAGGGCAGCGACGAATTCCGCATCGGCGAAATCTATCTCTCCTCGACGCCGGAAAACCGCCCGCAGATCATCGCCAACGCGCGCAACATCATCGAACAGATCCAGAAGGGCGGCAGCTTCCCCGCCTATGCCCGCCAGTTTTCCGAAGCGTCGACGGCGGCGGTCGGCGGCGACCTCGGCTGGATTCGCCCTGCGCAGCTTCCCGCCGAACTGGCGCAGGCCGCGACCGAAATGCAGGTCGGCCAGATCGCCGGTCCCATCGAAACCGTGGGCGGCGTGTCGATCCTCTACGTCATGGACAAGCGCAAGGTGCTGACCGCCGATCCGCGCGATTCGCTGCTCAGCCTCAAGCAGCTCTCGGTCCTCTTCCCGCAGGGCACGACGAAGGAACAGGCGAGCGCCAAGGCCGCCGCCTTCGCCACCGCCATCAAGGAAATCAAGGGCTGCGGTCAGGCCAACGAGATCGGCGCGAAGATCGGCGCGGACGTGGTCGACAACGACAATGTGAAGGTGCGCGACCTGCCGCCCCAGTTGCAGGACATCCTGCTGAACCTTCAGGTCGGCGAATCGACTCCGCCCTTCGGTTCGATCACCGACGGCGTGCGCGTGCTCGTGGTGTGCGGGCGGGACGATCCCGCTTCCGCCAATGCGCCCGACGCCGAACAGATTCAGGCCCAGCTTGAGGAAGAACGAGTTAACAAGCGCGCGCGCATCTACCTGCGCGACCTTCGCCGTGATGCCGTCATCGAATATAACTGACCCCGCCCGGCCCGACCCCGTTCCCTTCGCCGTTCCACTCGGCGATCCGGCGGGCATCGGGCCGGAAATCACCGCCAAAAGCTGGGTGATGCGCGAAGCGCGCGGCCTGCCGCCCTTCTTCGCGGTCGGCGACATTGCGGCCCTGCGCGCAGTGTGGCTCGGCCCCGTCCAGCTTATCGAAACGCCCGCGCAGGCGGCCGCCGTCTTTCCCGACGCGCTGCCCGTGCTTCAGGTCGGCGACAGCCATCCCGTCACCCCCGGCACGCCGACGCAGGACGGCGCGCTCACCGCTTTCCAGTCGCTCGAAGTCGCGGTCGGCCTCGCGCGGCAGGGGTCCGCCGCCGGCATCGTCACCGCGCCGGTGGGCAAGGAACAGCTTTACGGCGTCGGCTTCACCCATCCGGGCCAGACCGAATTCATCGCCGAACGCTGCGGCGTTTCCGCCCATAATGCCGTCATGATGCTGGCCGGCCCCTCGCTCAAGGTCGTGCCGATCACCATCCACATCCCTCTGGCCGATGTGTCCGCCGCGCTCACCGTGGACCTCATCCGCGCCCGCGCGCTCACCACGGCGAAGGGGCTGCAACGCAATTTCGGCATCGCCCGCCCCCGCCTCGCCGTCGCGGGCCTCAACCCCCATGCGGGCGAGAATGGCGCGCTAGGCCGCGAGGAAGTGGACGTGATCCGCCCCGCCGTCGAACAGCTCCGCGCCGAAGGGCTGGACATCGTCGGGCCGCTCTCGCCCGATGGCATGTTCCACGCCCGCGCGCGCGAAACCTACGATGCCGCGCTCTGCATGTATCACGATCAGGCGCTGATCCCGATCAAGACGCTGAATTTCGACGAGGGCGTCAATATCACGCTTGGCCTGCCCATCGTGCGCACCTCGCCCGATCATGGCACCGCCTTCGGTATCGCGGGGACCGACAGCGCCAATCCCGGCGCGATGATGGCCGCGCTCAGGATGGCCGCCGAATCCGCCCGCGCCCGCCTCGCCCATGGCTGACAGCCGCCCGGCGCTGCCGCCGCTGCGCGAAGTGATCGCCCGCCACGGCCTTAACGCCAGCAAGGCGCTGGGGCAGAATTTCCTGCTCGACGAACAGTTGCTGGACCGCATCGCCGCCATCCCCGGCCCGCTCGACGGCCAGCCCGCCTTCGAGGTCGGCCCCGGTCCCGGCGGCCTGACCCGCGCGATCCTGCGCGCGGGCGCGAAGCTCGTCGCAGTGGAGCGGGACGGGCGCTGCCTGCCCGCGCTCGCCGAATTGCAGGAGGCGTTCCCCGGCCAGCTCCGCGTCATTTCGGGCGACGCGATGCAGGTCGACGCGCACGCCGAGGCGGGGACGGGCGCGCATATCATCGCCAACCTCCCCTATAATGTCGGCACGCCCCTGCTCGTCGGCTGGCTCTCCGCCGACTGGTCGCCGCTGCCATGGTGGGCGACGCTGACGCTGATGTTCCAGATGGAGGTCGCCGAACGCATCGTCGCAAAGCCGGGCACCGACCATTATGGCCGCCTCGCCGTCCTGTCCCAGTGGCGCAGCGACGCGCGCATCGCGATGAAGGTCCACCGCAGCGCCTTCACCCCGCCGCCCAAGGTCATGTCGGCGGTGGTCCACATCACCCCCAAGTCAGCGCCCGAAGGCGTGATCCTGAAACATCTCGAACGCCTCACCGCCGCCGCCTTCGGCCAGCGCCGCAAGATGCTGCGCCAGAGCCTCAAGCGGCTGCCCGGCGCGCTGGACGCCCTCGCGACCCTCGCCATCGACCCGCAACGCCGCGCCGAAACCGTGACGGTCGAGGAGTTTGTCGAAATCGCGCGGATCTTGAGCGCTTAGGTTCCTCCCCTGCAAGGGGAGGGGGACCGGCGAAGCCGGTGGAGGGGTATCCCGCTCTCGAAAGGACGACACCCCTCCGTCACGCGCTGCGCGCGCGCCACCTCCCCTGCCAGGGGAGGATGACGGTCGGCGTTGCTCGACTTTTGCCCGTCCATGCGGCTAAACGGGGCCGCCCATGCCCCGCCTGATCCTCTTCAACAAACCCTATGACATGCTGTCCCAGTTCACCGACCGGAACAGCCCCACGGCCCGCGCCACCCTGTCCGATTGCATCGCCGTGCCCGGCGTCTATCCCGCCGGGCGGCTCGACCGCGACAGCGAGGGGCTGCTGCTGCTGACCGACGACGGGCGGCTCCAGTCCCGCATCGCCGACCCGAAGTTCAAGCTGCCCAAAACCTATCTGGCGCAGGTGGAGGGGATCGTCAGCGACGAAGCGCTCGCGGCCCTGCGCGGCGGCGTGCTGCTGAAAGACGGCCCCACCCGCCCCGCGCAGGCCGACCGCATCGACCCGCCGGCGCTGTGGCCGCGCGACCCGCCGATCCGCGTGCGCCAGACCGTGCCCGATAGCTGGCTGCGCCTCACCATCGCCGAAGGCCGCAACCGGCAGGTGCGGCGCATGACCGCGGCGGTGGGCTTCCCCACGCTGCGCCTCGTGCGCTGGGCGGTCGGCGAATGGACGGTGGAAGGCATCGCCCCCGGCCAGTGGCGCGAGGGAGGGGCCTGAACGCGGATCAGGGCGTCTCGGTCGGCGCCTTGTTGGGCGCGGGCGGCACCTTGTCGGTCATCGCGACGGCGGGCGGCCCCTTGGCGATGGCGGCGGACAGGTGGGCGACCGGCGCGCAATCGGCCTTGCACAGCTTCTGCGCCTGCGCCAGCACGTCCTTCGCGCGCGCGACCGCGCCCTTCTCCATCATCGCCTCGCCCTGGCCCGCCAGCGCCACGACATCGGTGGGGTCGAGCAGCAGCGCTTCCTTGTAGAGCCGGATCGCCTTGCCCTGAAGCCCCTGCGCCCGCGCGACTTCGGCCAGTTCGACATAGGCCGCCCGGTTGCGGGGATCGACCGCCAGCGCGCTTTCCAGCGCGTCGGTGGCGCCGTTGAGGTTGCCCGCGCGGCGCGCGGCTTCCCCGGCCTTCTGCCACTGGATCGACTGCGGATTGATCTGGTTGTCGGGCTTCTGCGACAGGCCCATGCTGGACACGGTGGCAAGGACGGCGGCGAGCGCGATGGAAGCAGGGGTGAAACGCATCAATAACTCCAGCCATGTTTCAGGCGTTGATTCCCGATCCTCGCCATTTTGCACGCGCTTGTCCATGGCTGATTAGGCCGCCTCCCGCCGCATCCGCGCGAAGAAGAACCCGTCCGTCCCGTCATGCCCCGGCGTCAGCAGCCATCCCGCCCCGTGCGCCCGCCCGGCAGGCAGCGCCAGCGGTTCGGGCGTCCAGCCCGGATGGCGGCTCAGAAACGCGTCCACCTGCCCCCTCCCCTCATAATCGGTCAGCGCACAGGTAGCATAGACGAGCCAGCCGCCCGGCGCCACCAGCGGCGCGGCGAAATAGAGGATGCGCGCCTGTTCCGCCACCAGCCGGTCGAGCCGCTGCGGCGTCAGCCGCCAGCGCGCCTCGGGATTGCGCCGCCATGTCCCCGTGCCCGAACAGGGCGCATCGACCAGCACGACATCCGCCTGCCCGGCAAGGTCCGCCAGCCCGCGCGCTTCATGCGCCTGATCCAGCAGCAGCGTTTCGACGAACGTCGCCCCCGCCCGCTCCGCCCGCGGTTCCAGCCGGGCGAGGCGCGAGCGGATCGTGTCCGCCGCCACCAGCCTGCCCTGCCCCCGCATCGCGGCAGCCATCGCCAGCGTCTTGCCGCCCGCACCGGCGCAGAGGTCCACCACCGTCGCGCCCGGACGCGCATCGCAGGCGGCGACGATCCACTGGCTGCCCGCATCCTGCACTTCGACAAGCCCGTCCTTCCACGCCGCCGACTGCTCGACCGGAAAGCCTTCGGGCAGGCGCAGCGCGTCGGGCAGGCCCGCCACCGCCTCCGCTTCGGGAAACAGCGGTGCGACACCGGCGGGTTCGGCCTTCAGCCGGTTGACGCGCAGGTCCACCGGCGCGCGGCCCAGCAGCGCCTCCTGCTCCACCGCAGGCGCCAGCAGCGGCGCGATCCAGCCCGGCACTGCGCCCGCCACAGCGCCCTCTTCGCCCGGCTCGATGGGCAGCGGCCCATGCACCGACCCGTCGAACAGCGCCGCGATCTCGGGGCGTTCGCCCGCAAGGCCGATCATCGCCGCGCGGCCCGTCTCCGGCCGCTCGCCCGCGCGCCGGATCGCGTCATAAACATGGTCGCGCACCGCCCGCCGGTCGCGCGACCCGGCATAGCGCCGCTCCTTGAAATAGCGCGCGATCAGCGTGTCCGCCGCAGGCCCGCCATCGCGCGCCGACGCGATGATCGCGTCCAGCAGGTCGATAGCCGCCTGAATGCGCGCGGCGGGGGTCATATCCTCCCCGGCACGGGGAGGCGGGTGGTGGAGGGGCGCGGGCGGCCAGACCCACTCAGGCTGAGGCAGGACAGGCCGGACCTGCCCCTCCACCAGCCTGCGGCTGGTCCCCCTCCCCGTGCCGGGGAGGATTTACCGCGTCGGATAATTGGGCGCTTCCCGCGTGATGGTGACATCGTGGACATGGCTTTCGGACAGGCCCGCATTGGTGATCTGCACGAAGCGCGCGCGTTCCTGCAAATCCTTGATCGTCGCGCTGCCGGTATAGCCCATCGCCGCCTTCACGCCGCCGACAAGCTGATGGATCACATCCTTGGCCGGTCCCTTGAACGGCACCTGCCCCTCGATCCCTTCGGGCACCAGCTTCATCTGGTCCTTGATGTCCGCCTGGAAATAGCGGTCGGCGCTGCCCCGCGCCATCGCGCCGACGCTGCCCATGCCGCGATAGCTTTTATAGGCGCGGCCCTGATAGAGGAAGGTTTCGCCCGGCGCTTCCGCCGTGCCCGCCAGCAGCGATCCCACCATCACGCATCCCGCGCCCGCCGCCAGCGCCTTGGCCACGTCGCCGCTGGTGCGCAGCCCGCCATCGGCGATCACCGGCACGCCCTGCTTCGCGGCCTCTTCGGCCGAATCCATCACGGCGGTGAGCTGCGGCACGCCGACGCCCGCGACCACGCGCGTGGTGCAGATGGACCCCGGCCCGATGCCGACCTTCACGCAGTCCGCCCCCGCGCCGATCAGCGCCTTGGTCGCTTCGGCGGTTGCGACATTGCCCGCGACAACCTGCACATGGTTGGACAGCTTCTTCACCGCCTCGACCGCGACGGCGACCTGTTTGCTGTGGCCGTGCGCGGTGTCGATGACGATCAGGTCGCACTCCGCGTCGATCAGCGCCTTGCTGCGCTCCAGCCCCTTTTCGCCCACCGTGGTGGCGGCGGCGACGCGCAGGCGGCCCGCATCGTCCTTCGTCGCCTGCGGATAGGTGACGGCTTTCTCTATGTCCTTGACCGTAATGAGGCCGACGCAGTGATAGGCCTCGTCCACCACCAGCAGCTTCTCGATCCGCCGCTGGTGCAGCAGCCGCCGCGCCTCCTCCTGCCCGACGCCCGTCTTGACCGTGGCGAGATTGTCCTTCGTCATCAGCTCGCTGACCGGCTGGTCCGGGTTCTCCGCAAAGCGCGTGTCGCGGTGGGTCAGGATGCCGACCAGCTTGCCCGACTGTTCCACGACCGGAATGCCGCTGATCCTGTGGCGCTGCATCAGCATCTGCGCGTCGGCCAGCGTGGCGGTCGGCAGGATGGTGATGGGATTGACCACCATGCCGCTTTCGAACCGCTTGACCGCGCGCACGGCGTCCGCCTGTTCCTCGACGGTCAGGTTCCGGTGCAGCACGCCGATCCCGCCGAGTTGCGCCATGACGATCGCCATGTCGGCTTCCGTCACCGTGTCCATGGCGGACGACAGGATTGGGATGTTGAGCCTGATGCCCTTGGTCACATAGGTCGATGTGTCCGCCTGGCTCGGCAGCACATCGGATTCGCCGGGCTGCAACAGCACGTCGTCAAAGGTGAGGCCAAGGCGAATGTCCATGGAAACGAGCCACTTTCTACTTTCGGACGCACCGGCGGTCGGCGGCATCCGGGGGGATTTGTGGCGGCCCATGTAACCACTTGTGCGACGCGGGACCAGACCCCCTGCGGGGTTTTTGTTGGGGGCGGGGAATGGGGTGGGATGGCGGCGGACCGCGGACTTCGGCTCAGTCTGTGCGATCGTTCGTCATGACATGGCGGCCCATGAACAATATCAGTCCGCTCGACCTGTCGCGGAGGAGATAGAAAAATGGCCTGTCCGCGCGAAAAACGACCGGCGGCGGGGGTGGCGGACCCCTTCTGCCCGAACTTATGATATCGCCAGTCACGGCGGTCGAAGCGGCCGCCTCAGCCCCATATTCGTCCACATCCAGCCGGGCCTGATGGATGATTTGCGTTATCTTCAGCCCCTCCGCACCCGGCCCGCTGCCTTTCAACGGAGCCATTCCAGAAAAGTCCGCAGCGTCGCTGAACGGCGTAGGCGCCCCCATGTCGTGCAACGGCTCCTTCAAATCCATCCCCCATTCGGCATGCATGCGCGGTATGGTCAGGATCGTGTCGCGCAGGGGGGCCGATCGCAGGTCGTTCAGCCATCGGGACAGTTTTTTGTCCGTCAACCCGGACTCGAACCTCCGAAATCCTTCAGGATCACCGGGAAGGAATATCGTCATCGCCATGTTGCTCCCCGCATAGGGCAGGTCAATGACCTGCACGCCACCGCGATGCAGGGAGGCAAACTGGCCGCGTTGCTGCATGAGCAACATCGGCGCCTTTTTGCCGTCGAGCCTCCTAAATGGTTCGGTCCTGGTCAGTTTCGCATCGAACGGCGACGCCCAGCGCCCTTTCCAGTAGATGGCGTTGACGAGGACCGTCCGCGTTTCTTTTGTGACCTTGTCCCGTTCCAGCAGGTCGCGGATGCGGTCACTTGTCGCTTTCGCGACCCACGCGTTGATCTCCACTCTCGATTTTTCGTGGTCCTTGCGGAAATCGGTGTAGTGCAGACCGGCACTCATATATTTCTGCACATCCATACGGTAATCGACGTGCAGCGGCAAACCGTCCTGGACCCAGATCGCGTTGGCCATCTGGAGCGTCCGGGCTTCGCCGACAGGACTTATGGCGGCGAAGGCTTCTGCGCTCAGCGGAAGATAGGCCTTCGGATCTGCGTTATAGTGCAGCACGCTGCGAAGCTCCGTGGCCGTGCGGCCAGCAGCGCCCCGATAGGCGAGCGCAACGGCGGTCGAAACGCTGGCCGGGGACAGGAACAGGTTACCCCCGTCGGCGAGCATATGCCTGTAGAGATCGAGCGAGAACGCATTGATCCCTGAAACTGTCTCCTCCGCTCGTGACGACACTGCCACGGGTTGCACGCCCTGGTGCGAGACCTCTCCATCCGATGTGGCGGCCTGCGCCATGCCCTGGCTCGGCAGAACTGCCAATGATGCCAGCATCACCGCACACAGGGTCAATTTCATGTTCTCGAACCTCATTCCATCGCTCGTCTGGCAGGACGTTTAGCGTCAGAGATATATCGGTTCGTCACCGGCTATGCTTAACCGCATGTCCATGCCCACGATGTCCGCTTCAAGGCAGATCCATCGCATCACCGCTTGCCCGCACCCCTCCATCACCCCCGCACCACGAAAAAGGCGGAGCCACCGGCCCCGCCCTCTCGTTTTTTACGCTCGCTTCGGCCTCACGCGCCCAGCGGCGTCGGGTCGCCGAACGGACCCTTGCGCTTGCGGGTGCGGGGGATGGAGCTGCCCGCCGCCGGAATGGCCGAAGGCCTGATCGTCGTCCCGTCCTCGCGGGTGATCTCGCCCTTGTCGAGCAGCGTCTTGATCTCCTCGCCGCTCAGCGTTTCATATTCCAGCATCGCGCTGGCGAGCAGGTGCAACTGGTTCTCATGATCCTTGAGGATCGACTGCGCGCGGGCATAGCCCTGCTCGACCAGCCCGCGGATTTCCGCGTCGATCAGCTTCGCGGTTTCGTCGGACATATGGACGCGCTGGCTCTGCGAATAGCCGAGGAAGGTTTCGCCCTGCTGTTCTTCGTACTGGAGCGGGCCGAGCTTGTCGGACATGCCCCACTGCGTCACCATGTCGCGGGCGAGCTTGGTCGCATACTGGATGTCGCCCGATGCGCCGCTCGACACCTTGTCATGGCCGAAGATGATCTCTTCCGCCACGCGCCCGCCCATCGCGACCGCCATGTTGGCGTGCATCTTGTCGCGGTGATAGCTGTAGCTGTCGCGCTCCGGCAGGCGCATCACCATGCCCAGCGCACGGCCGCGCGGGATGATCGTCGCCTTGTGGATCGGGTCGGACGCGGGTTCATGGACCGCGACGATGGCGTGGCCCGCCTCATGATAGGCGGTCATCTTCTTTTCATCGTCGGTCATGACCATCGAGCGGCGTTCGCTGCCCATCATCACCTTGTCCTTCGCCGCCTCGAACTCGTCCATGGCGACGAGGCGCTTGCCCCGGCGCGCGGCCATCAGCGCCGCTTCGTTGACGAGGTTGGCGAGGTCCGCGCCGGAAAAGCCCGGCGTGCCGCGCGCGATGGTGCGCGGGTTCACGTCCGGCGCCAGCGGCACCTTCTTCATGTGGACGGCGAGGATCTTCTCGCGGCCCTCGATGTCGGGGCGCGGCACCACGACCTGCCGGTCGAAGCGGCCCGGACGCAGCAGCGCGGGGTCGAGCACGTCGGGGCGGTTGGTCGCCGCGACGATGATGATGCCCTCGTTCGCCTCGAACCCGTCCATTTCGACCAGAAGCTGATTCAGCGTCTGCTCGCGCTCGTCATTGCCGTTGCCAAGGCCCGCGCCGCGATGGCGGCCGACCGCGTCGATTTCGTCGATGAAGACGATGCAGGGCGCGTTCTTCTTCGCCTGTTCGAACATGTCGCGCACGCGGCTCGCGCCCACGCCGACGAACATTTCCACGAAGTCGGAGCCGGAAATGGTGAAGAAGGGCACACCCGCCTCGCCCGCGATGGCGCGCGCCAGCAGCGTCTTGCCGGTGCCGGGCGACCCGACCAGCAGCGCGCCCTTGGGGATCTTGCCGCCCAATCGCGCAAATTTGGTCGGGTCCTTCAGGAACTCGACGATTTCCTGCAATTCCTCGCGCGCCTCGTCGATGCCCGCGACATCGTCGAACGTCACCTTGCCATGCTTTTCGGTCAGCAGCTTGGCCTTGGACTTGCCGAAGCCCATCGCCCCGCCCGCGCCGCCGCCCTTCTGCATCTGGCGCAGCACGAAGAAGGCTATCCCTAAGATCAGCAGGAACGGCAGCGACTGGTAGATGAGGATCATCCAGAAGCTCGGCTGTTCTTCCGCCTGCCCCGAATATTTGACGTTATAGTCGTCCAGCAGGCCGGTGAGGCCCGGATCGTTGACCGGAACGGTCGAGAATTTCTGCCCGCTCGACAGCGTGCCGCTGATCCTGTTGGGCGCGATGGCGACGTCCTTGACCTGGCCCTCCTGCACCTTCGAGCGGAATTCGGAATAGGCGATGCCGGTGCCCGCGGTCGAAGCGGTGCGGCTGTCGAACAGCGATACGAAGAGGAGCAGCGCCACGATGACGCCGGCCCATATCATCGCGCTCTTGATCCAGGGGTTGCCCTGCGGGTCTTTCTCGTCGTTCATCATCACTCTCTTTCAGCCGACAAGATAGGGCGCGCCGGCAAAAGCGCAAGCGCGGCAGGCCGTGCTCCCGGCCCCTTCCGTCGGTCTATTCGCCGGGTCTTTACCCGCCGATGAACAGCGTCGCCGCCACATAGGCGAGCGCGATGGCCACGCCGCCCGACAGGCCGCACAGCAGATAGCCCATGTAGAGCAGCAGCGGCGGATGCGGCCGCGCCAGTTTCCGGTTCCGTTGCGCCGCCGAAAGAATGACGCTCGCCAGCAGGCCGTAGGTCAGGGCCGCAAATTCCACCATCGTTCCAAAAATCCCCGCTTGAAGAGCCTTATCCCTACCCAAAGCGCGTTAAGGATTCATCTTCGCAGCGCACAAAATCGGCGAAAGGAGCCGCCGGAGCGACGACGTGCGGAACATTTCCGAAGCGACATGAAATCGTTGCGCTACCGGCGGGGCGGGGCGGGGCGCAGACGCCAGATCGCGCCGCCTTTCAGCAGCCAGCGCCCCAGACTCGCCTGCCCCCCCGCCCGCGCCTGCGCCAGCGCATGATCGAGCGCCTCGCCACGCGGCGGCGCGCCCTCCGGCTCGGCGAGCGCCAGCATGTGCAGGACCAGACGCCGCAGATATTCGCGCGGCAGGTCGCTGCGGTCCAGCGCCCAGCCGCCGTCCTCCGCCCGCACATGCGCCTGCGCCAGCGCCGCGACGCTCCACCCGATCGCCGCCTCCGCTTCCGCCAGAGCGGCGGCGCTGCGGGCCAGCGCGGGCGCGTCGATCCAGTCCGCGCCCTCCAGCGCCTGCCGCATCGCCGCGCGGTCGAAGCGCGGATCGCGGTTGGACGGATCGTCGACGAAGGGCAGCCCCTGCGCCCGCGCGAACGCCAGCAGCGCCGCCTTGCGCTGCCCCAGCAGCGGCCGGACGACCCGCCCGCTCCGCGCCCGCACGCCCGCGAGTCCCGCGACGCCCGACCCGCGATTGAGCCGCATCAGCAGCGTTTCGGCCTGATCGTCGGCATGGTGCGCGGTCATGATCCAGTCGATGCCCCGCGCCGCGCGCCAGCCCTCGATCAAGCGATAGCGCATCGTCCGCGCCCATGCCTGCACATTGCCCGCGACCGGCGCGTCAGGCGTCAGCGTCACATGCGGCACCCCCGCCTGCCCGCACCAGCGCGCGACCATCGCCGCTTCCCCGGCCGATTCGGGGCGCAGGCCATGGTCGACCGTCACCGCCTCGACCCGCCCGGCAAAGGCTGAAGCCGCCAACGCCAGCAGCGCCATGCTGTCCGGCCCGCCCGACACCGCGACGCCATATCGCGCTGCGGGATCGTCCCCCGTCAGGCGCAGCGTTTCGCCGCGGAAATCCGCGCGCAGCGTTTCGGCATCGTCCGGGCGGTCGGGCGTCATGCCGCACCGCTTCCACAGCCGCGCGGCGAAATCCATCCCTTCCGTGCGCAACCCCGCTCTTTCCTACAGCTTCCGTGCCGGATCATCCTGCGGCATGGACCAGACATCTTCCCCCGCTTCGCCCCGCCCTGCCCGCGCCCGCTGAACGCCGGACACGCAGCGCATCTTCCTCCTCGCCCTGCTCGAAAGCGGCTGCGTGACGCAGGCCGCGCGTGTCGTGGGCATGTCGCGGTCGAGCGCACACCGGCTGCGCGCCCGGCTCGCGGGCACGCATTTCGACCGTCACTGGGCCAATGCGCTGCTGTTCCATGCGCAGCGCCTCGCCGACCCGCTCGCTCCGGAGCGCCCGCGCCCGCCCCGCACCTGACCTGTCGCGCCGGTGTCGCGCCGGTGTCGCGTCCCTGTCGCCTTACCGGCGCTTCACCGGCGCGTGACCGTCGCATCGGCGGCGCATCACGGGCGCGTCGCGCCGCGATTTCGCCCGTCCCGCCTGATCCTGCAACGGTGTGAACTTCGGCCCCCGTGAACCTGTCGCTTCGGTGTCGCTTTGATGTCGCGCCCTCTTCCCTTCCGTGGCCCCGATCCCCATAGAGATCAGCCATGACCGACACGCCCCAAGCCGCCATCGAAATCCGCAACCTGACCAAGGTCTACAAGGGCGGCAAGCGCGCGCTCGACGGCATCAACCTGTCGATCCCGCGCGGCCAGATCTACGGCCTGCTCGGCCCCAACGGCGCGGGCAAGTCGACCACGATCAACATCCTCGCGGGCCTCGTCAACAAGACGGAGGGCGATGTCAGCATCTGGGGCTTCGACATCGACGCGCATCCCCGCAATGCCAAGAATTCCATCGGCATCGTGCCGCAGGAAATCGTCTTCGATCCCTTCTTCACCCCCTTCGAAACGCTGGAAAATCAGGCGGGCTATTATGGCGTGCCCAAGGACCGCCGCCGTTCCATGGAACTGCTGCGCGCCGTCCATCTGGAGGACAAGGCCAACGCTTACGCCCGCACGCTGTCGGGCGGCATGAAGCGGCGGCTGCTGGTGGCGAAGGCGATGGTGCACTCGCCGCCGATCCTCGTGCTCGATGAACCCACGGCGGGCGTCGATGTGCAGCTCCGCCAGCAGCTCTGGGCCTATGTCCGCGAACTCAATGCCCGCGGCGTCACCATCGTGCTGACGACTCACTATCTGGAGGAAGCCGAGGAACTGTGCGACCGCATCGGCATCATCAACCATGGCCGCCTCATCACCGACAAGCCGACCCGTGAACTCATCGCCATGGCGCAGGAAAAGGTGGTGCAGGTGACCGTCGACCGCGACATCGCCGCCGCGCCTGACGCTCCCTGCTTCGAGAAGGTCGACCTCATCGACGAACGCACGCTCACCATCACCTACATGAAGGACCGCGCCAACGCCGGCCAGGTGCTGAGCGCGGTGCAGGCGAGCGGCCTCTCCATCGTCGACGTCGTCACCCGCGACCCCGATCTGGAGGATGTGTTCCTCAACCTGACCGCGGATGCGTGAAGGCAATGTCCCCCCTCCCGCAAGCGGGAGGGGGCCAGGGGGTGGGCAGGCGCGGCCTTTCAAGCAACGCGCTACCGGAAGCGCAAAGCAACTCCGCAACAATGCGACCTCTTCCGAAAAGCTATTGTGGCAATGCCTTCGCAACCGAAAGCTCGGCCATAAATTCAGCCGCCAGATGCCGGTCGGCCCCTATTTCGCCGATTCCTCTGCCGCGAGTTGCGCATCATGATCGAACTCGACGGCGCGAGCCACGATCAGACAGCGGAATATGACGCTCGGCGTGACGCCTACTGCCGGTCTCAGGGCTACGAAATCTTGCGCTTTTCCAATGCAGATGTGATGGGCAATCTGGAAGGCGTGGTTCTCCAGATCGAAGCTGCGCTCCCACAAACGCCCACCCCCGGCCCCTCCCGCAAGCGGGAGGGGAGAAAAGACCCGCTATGACCACCACCCTTCACGATGTCGTCATCATCGGTTCCGGCGCCGCCGGTCTCACCGCCGCGATCAATCTGGCGCAGGACCGCAGGGTGCTGGTGCTGGCGAAGGGCGCGCTCGACAGCGGGTCGACCAACTGGGCGCAGGGCGGCATCGCCGCAGTGCTCGACGGCGGCGACAGTTTCGAGGCGCATGTCCATGACACGATGGTCGCGGGAGCGGGCCTCAACGATCGCGCCACGGTCGAGTTCGTCGTCTCCGAAGCGCCCGCCGCCATCGAGCGGCTCGCCGCACTCGGCGTGCCGTTCAACGGGGGCGAGGAGTTTGGCGAACGCTGGCACCTGACGCGGGAGGGCGGGCACAGCCACCGCCGCATCGTCCATGTCGACGACGCCACCGGCCACGCCGTGCAGGTCGCGCTGCTGAAAGCCGCCCGCGCCAATCCCAACATCACGCTGATGGAGGATATGGTCGCCATCGACCTCATCACCTCCCGCCATGGCGAACGCTATTCGGGCGATGGCCATGTCTGGGGCGTCTACGCCGTCAACCGCAAGACGAAGCGGGTCGATACGCTGCTGGGCCGCGCGACGATCCTGTGCACCGGCGGCGCGGGGCGCACCTACCTCTTCTCCACCGCCCCGCGCGGCGCGACCGGCGATGGCATCGCGATGGCGTGGCGCGCGGGCTGCCGCGTCTCGAACATGGAGATGAACCAGTTCCACCCGACCTGCCTCTACAATCTGGAGGTCAAGAATTTCCTCATCACCGAAGCGGTGCGCGGCGAAGGCGGGCATCTCAAAATCCCCGGCACCGGCGAGCGCTTCATGCCCCGCTTCGACGAACGCGAGGAACTCGCCCCCCGCGACGTGGTGGCCCGCGCCATCGACCATGAGATCAAGCGGCTCGGCCTCGACTACGTCCATCTCGACATCAGCCACAAAGACCCCGAATTCGTGAAGCACCACTTCCCGACCATCTACGCCCGCCTCCTCGATCTCGACATCGACATCACGAAGGAGCCGATCCCGGTCGTCCCGGCGCAGCATTATACCTGCGGCGGCGTGGTCATCGACCTTGACGGCCGCACCGACCTGCCCGGCCTCTATGCCGCCGGGGAAGTCAGCGAAAGCGGCCTTCACGGCGCGAACCGGCTCGCGTCCAACTCGCTGCTCGAATGTTTCGTCTTCGGCGAAGCGGCGGCGCGGCATATCCGCGCCAACTGGGATGCGCTGCCCCCGCCGCCGCCGATCCGGCCGTGGGACGAAAGCCGTGTCACCAACAGCGACGAGGAAGTGATCGTCCAGCACAACTGGAAGGAAATCCGCCGCTTCATGTGGGACTATGTCGGCATCGTCCGCACCACCAAGCGGCTGGAGCGCGCGCAGCACCGCATCGACCTGCTGGCGAAGGAAGTGGACGATTATTACGGCAATTTCCGCGTCACGCCCGACCTCATCGAACTGCGCAACCTGCTGGAAGTCGCGCGGCTGGTGGTCCGCTCGGCGCTTCACCGCAAGGAAAGCCGGGGTCTCCACTACACGCTCGATTATCCCGAAACGCTCGCCCAAGCGGTCGATACCGTCCTGGCACCGTAAAAAAGAAGGCGGGCGCGCCGGGGGACGCGCTCGCCTCGTGAGTTTGAGGAGGGACGCTCGAAGCGTCCACGTCCTTCCTGTCAGGCGAACGGCGCGGTCGCTTTGATCCGTGTCAAATCGCCGCCAGAAACTGCCGGAGCAGCGCATTGAACCGCGCCGCCTGATCCCGCATCACCATATGGCCGCTCGGCCCCAGCGGTTTCAGCATCGTCCCTTTCCTACTCCCGTAGGCGCTGCGAAAGCGGTCGGCGATGGCGGCGTTCATCTGCGCGTCGTCGCCCACGGCATAGACGACCTCCAGCGGAACGGTGAGGCGGGCAAGCTGCGGGCCAAGGTCGATATTGGCAAGGTCGCGCAGCGCCCCGGCGATCACGTCCGGGTCGCTCCCCTGCGCGCCGGGCGTCCGCCCGACGATCTGCGCGAGAGTGCGCCGCCCTGCCGCCGTGCCGGTCAGATACCCGCTGAGCTGATCGGCGAGAAAGCCCATGCCGCTCGCCGTTCCGCCGACCATCGCCGCTCCGGCGGGAAGCATGTCCACCACCATGACCCGCGACGCCAGCCCCTTCAGCCCCAGCATCATCGCCAGCGTGCCGCCCATCGAATGACCCACGATGGCGGGGCGCATCAGCCCCGCCGCGCCGATATAGCGGGCGATCTCGTCCGCGACCGGCTGCACCACCGGCCCGCTCGCATTGCCCTCCGGCGCGAGGCCCGCAAATCCCCGCACATGGACGATGTGCAGCCGACAGCCCGGCAGCGCGTCGACCACGCCGCTCCACACCCCCGGCCCGCTCGCAAGGCCGGGGATCAGCAGCACGTCGCGCCCCGCGCCGCGCACCGTCACCGCGATCCGGCGCGATACGAAGGGCGCAGCGACCGCACGGCCCGCCATCATCGCAATGCCGCCCGCCGCCGCGCCGGTCAGCCAGGTCCGTCTGTCTACTCGAAAAGCCATGGCCCGCTATTGCCGCTTCGCCGCTGAACCGCAACTGATCGGATCGTCGTCCGCGTTCAACGGGTTGCCCCGTTCATCCTCTCTCCATCGCATTTGTGGAATCATTCGTCGCACGGTGCTTGCCGATACCGCCGGGCGCCGCGCCTAATGGACAGGAGAGAGTGCGGGGTTTGGATGACATCGAATAATAATCGGGGCGGGTCCGCGCGCTTCGTCCTGCTGATCGCAGCGCTGTCGGCCTGCGTGAGCGCGCCGCAGGGAAGGCAGGCGGAAGCTGCCGCCGCCGTGCCGCAAAAGCCGCAGCCCAAGACGAACACATGGCCGATCAAGCCGGTCGCCAACCCGCCCGAACCCTATCAGGACATCGACCAGAACGAAGCGCCGCCGCCCGCGCTCGTCGATGTCGTCCGCAATCTGGGCCAGAGTTTCAATGGCAAGGTCGGGATCGCCGTGCGCCGCATTGGCGCGGACTGGACCGTCGCGTGGAACGGCAACGCCCTCTTCCCGCAGCAGAGCGTGTCGAAACTCTGGGTCGCGATGACTTTCCTCGACGCGGTGGATCGCGGCAAGCTGCGCATTACCGATACCGCGACGATCACCCGCAACGACCTCACCCTTTTTCATCAGCCCAGCGCCATGATGCTCAAGGACGGGATGTGGACGACCAGCTATTCCGACCTCCTCCACCGCGCCATGACGCAGAGCGACAATACCGCCAACGACACGCTGCTCCGCGCGGTCGGCGGGCCGGAAGCGGTGCGCGGCTATCTCGCCCGCAAGACGATCCGCGACATCCGCTTCGGGCCGGGCGAGCGGCTGCTGCAATCGGCGACGGCGGGTCTGGACTGGCGGCAGGATTATTCGGTCGGCCGCAATTTCTACGCCGCGCGGGCAAAGCTGCCCATGGCGGCGCGGGTGAAGGCGCTCGACCGCTATCTCGCCAATCCGCCCGACGGTGCGGCGCCCTCCTCCATCGTGCAGGCGCTGGCGCGGCTCAAGCAGAACCGGATGCTGTCGCCCGCCTCCTCGCGCCTGCTCATGTCGATCATGTCGGAAGCGAAGACCGGGCCGCGCCGGATCAAGGGCGGCGTGCCGCCGGGCTGGACCTATCTGCACAAGACCGGCACGGGGCAGGATCTCCCGCCGCGCTCGACCGGCTATAACGACATCGGCATCATGACCGCGCCCGATGGCACCAGCTATGCCGTCGCGGTGATGATCGGCTCCACCACCCGCCCGATCCCCGAGCGCATGGAACTGATGCAGGCTGTGTCGCGCGCCGTCGCCGCCAACCATGAAAAGCGCTGACTAGAAGCGGCGCACGATACCGACATATAGCTCCCGATCTGGGCTGTCGGGGTTGAGGCCCAGATTGACGCCGCCGTCGATCTGCCACGCCTTCCCCGGCTGCCACGCCAGCGACAGCCCGGCCAGCGCCTCCGTGCTGTGCCCCGATGGATCGTCGTCGCGCATCAGCGACGTTTCGACCGTAGCGGAAACCGCATCGCTCACGTCGATGTTCACGCCCATCACGCTGCCCCACGCCAGATGGCGCCCGTGCCGGTCCTCGTCCACCGCCGCATCCACTTCAGGCGTCGCCTCCAGCGCGACGCCCTTGCCCAGTTCATAGCTCACCGGCACCAGCAATCCGGCTCCCCAGTCCCCCGCCCCGATGGTCGATCCGCCGGTCGGCAGCGTGGCATAGGGCAGCAGCGCGACGGAAAAGCCCGACCCGTCCGGATTGCGCAGATTGCGCTTCACGCCGACGAACATATCGCCCACGCCCTCGCTGCGGTCGATGAGGCCGCTCGCCCTGTCCTTCACCCGCTCATGCCCGTAGGCCGTCCAGCCAAGCTGCGCTTCGAGACGATCGGTCAGCCCGAACCGCACCAGCAGATCGCCCGCCTCCACCGTGTCGGTGCGGCTCGCCGCGTCTTTCTCATGCGTCCAGTCGCCCAGCCCGAGTTCGGCAACCACCCGCCCCGGCTCCACCGTGCAGGGCGGCGTGCCGAGACCGGGGCGGTCGGGGCATAAGTCCCGTCCCTCCTGCGCTGCCGCAACGGCCGGAAGCGCGAACAGCGCCGCTCCCATCAGCATCGACCGGATCTTCATGACGCCCCCTTACTGGAAACGAAGCGGAAATCATCCTGCCGCCCGCGTGTTCCGTCAAACCCCGTGCCGCCCCACTGGAGAGGATCGCCCATCCGGGCTATCTCCACCCGATGACCCAGAATCACCTCTACCTCGTCGACGGCTCGGGCTATATCTTCCGCGCCTATCACCAGTTGCCTCCGCTCACCAACCGGCACGGCCAGCCGGTCGGCGCAGTCTATGGCTATACGACGATGCTGTGGAAGCTGGCGGAGGAACTGGGCCGCGCCGAAGGGCCGACGCACATGGCCGTGGTGCTGGACAAGGGGTCGCACACCTTCCGCAACGACATGTATGACCAGTATAAGGCGCACCGCCCGCCGCCGCCCGAGGATCTGGTCCCCCAGTTCCCGATGATCCGCGACGCGACCCGCGCCTTCTCCCTCCCCTGCATCGAGGAAGCGGGCTATGAGGCGGACGACATCATTGCGAGCTACACCCAGGCGGCGGTGGCGCAGGGCTGGCACGTCACCATCGTCAGCAGCGACAAGGATCTGATGCAGCTCATCCAGCCCGGCGTCGACATGTATGACACGATGAAGAATGAGCGGCGCGGCGCGGATTATGTCGTCGGCAAATTCGGCGTCGGGCCGGAACTGCTGGGCGACGTTCTGGCGCTGATGGGCGACAGCGTGGACAATGTGCCCGGCATCCCCGGCATCGGCCCCAAGACGGCGGCGAAGCTCATCACCGAATATGGCGGCCTCGAAGCGGCGCTGGAAGCCGCGCCGCTGATGAAGAAATCGAAGATGCAGGAAAACCTCATCGCCCATGCCGACATGGCCCGCCTGTCGCGCCGGCTGGTGGCGCTGCACGACAGGATGGACCTGCCCGAGCCGCTGGAGGAACTGACGCTCAAGGGCATTCCCAAGGAGCCGTTGCAGGCGTTTCTGGAGCATCATGGCTTCAAGACCCTGCTGGGCCGCCTCGGTGCCCCGGCGGCGGCGGTCGCGGTGGCGGCGGCAGCGGCGGCGGCGACCGACGAAGCCGCCCCGCCCCCGCCCGCCTTCGCCGACGAACCCGCCATAGACCGCAGCCTCTACGAAACCGTGGTGACGGAGGACGCGCTCGACCGCTGGATCGCGGCGGCGCAGGCGGAGGGCGTGGTAGCGGTCGATACCGAGACCGACATGCTCGACTGCGTCTCCTGCGGCCTCGTCGGCATCAGCCTTGCGACCGGGCCGAACGCGGCCTGCTACATACCCGTGGGCCATGGCGGCACCGACATGTTCGCCGAGCGGCCCGCGCAACTGGACAAGGCGCTGGTGCTGGCAAAGCTCAAGCCGCTGCTGGAGGATGATGCCGTCCTCAAGGTCGGCCAGAACCTCAAATATGACCTCACCGTCCTGCGCCGCCACGGTATCGAAGTCGCGCCCTATGACGACACCATTGTCATGAGCTTCGACCTTGACGCCGGACAGAGCCTCGCCGGGCACGGCATGGACGAAGCCGCGCGGGTTCACCTCAATCACCAGTGCATCAGCTTCAAGGACGTGGTCGGCTCCGGCAAGAACCAGATCACCTTCGGCGAAGTCCCCCTCGACCGCGCGACCGAATATGCCGCCGAGGACGCGGACGTAACGCTGCGCCTGTGGAAACGCTTCAAGACCCGCGTCGCCAATGAAGGCGCGAGCCGCGTCTACGAACTGGTCGACCGCCCGCTCGTCGGCGTGATCGCGGGCATGGAATTTGAAGGGATCAAGGTCGACCGAGAGGCGCTGTCACGCCTCTCCGCCGAGTTCACCGCGGGCATCGCCGCACTGGAAACGGAAATCCACGAAATCGCAGGCCAGCCCTTCGCCATCGGATCGACCCAGCAACTCGGCGCGATCCTGTTCGACAAGATGGGCTACAAGGGCGGCAAGAAGGGCAAGTCCGGCGCTTATTCCACCGATGTCACCATCCTCGAACAGTTGAAGGCGCAGGGCGCGCTCATCGCCGCGAAAGTGCTGGAGTGGCGGCAGCTATCGAAGCTCAAATCCACCTATACCGACGCGCTTCAGGCGCAGATCAACCGGGATACCGGCCGCGTCCACACCAGCTATTCGCTGACCGGCGCGCAGACCGGCCGCCTCTCCTCGACCGATCCCAATCTCCAGAACATTCCCATCCGGACCGAGGTCGGGCGGCAGATCCGCCACGCCTTCGTCGCCGAACCGGGCAACGTCATCCTCGCCGCTGACTACAGCCAGATCGAACTGCGCCTCGCCGCCCATATGGCGGACGTGCCCGCGCTGCGCGAAGCCTTCGCCAACGGGGAGGATATTCACGCCGCCACCGCGCAGCAACTGTTCGGGGAGGTCAACCGCGACACGCGCGGGCGCGCGAAGACGATCAACTTCGCGATCCTCTACGGCATCTCCCGCTGGGGTCTGGCCGGACGGCTGGAGATCGGCGCGGACGAAGCGCAGGACATGATAAGCCGCTATTATGAGCGCTTCCCCGGCATCAGCGTCTATATCAACGACACGATCGAGAAGGCGCGCAGGCTGGGCTACACCGAAACCCTGTTCGGGCGGAAGACATGGTTTCCCCGCATCGCCGCCCCCATCCAGCATGAACGGCAGGGGGCGGAGCGCGCGGCGATCAACGCGCCCATTCAGGGCACCAGCGCCGACATCATCAAGCGGGCGATGGCGCGCATGGGACCGGCGCTGGAAGCGGCGGGACTGCCCAACGTCAGGATGCTGCTTCAGGTCCATGACGAACTGGTGTTCGAACTGCCCGCAGGCGATGTGGACGCCGCCAGCGCCGTCATCCGACACGTCATGGAAACCGCCGCCGAACCGCTCGTCAAACTCTCGGTGCCGCTGGGCGTCGAAATCGGCACGGGATTGAGCTGGGGTGCGGCGCACTGAGCGGCGCCCGCTGGTTCGAGTGGCCCGGCGCGGTTCTGCGCGATGCCTGGGAGGGAGCTTTTCGCGCCACCTGACCCGCGCCCGGCACACTCGATGCGAACCGACATCGCGGCGGGATGAGGGGGGCACCGCCGCCGCCAGAGGAACCCGGCTCGCCTCCTCAATCTGAGCACCGAAGGACCGTTGCGCAAGGCCGGGCGGCGCGGGGCAACATTATATTACAATGCCGCCAGCGGAGCGCCGCTTCGCCAATGCCCGTTGACGCCCGCCCCTTCCCGCGACACAGGACATGCATGTCCGACGACCAGCACACGCCCGCGCCGCTGCGCCTGTTCAACAGCCTCTCCCGCTCGATCCAGCCCTTTACGCCGATCGAGGAAGGCCATGCGCGCGTCTATAGCTGCGGCCCGACCGTCTACAACTACGCCCATATCGGCAACCTGCGCGCCTATGTCTTCACCGACACGCTGCGCCGGACCCTGCTGTGGAAGGGGCTTGCCGTCACCCACATCATCAACATCACCGACGTCGGCCACCTCACCAGCGATGCCGACGCGGGCGATGACAAGATGGAGGCGGCGGCCCGCGCTGCGGCCAAAAGCATCTGGGACGTCGCGGCCCATTATACGCAGGCGTTCAAGCAGAATATCGCCGACCTCAACATCACGCCCCCAAGCGAATGGACGGTCGCGACCGACTATGTGCCGCAGATGATCGCCTTCGCGCAGAAGATCGCGCCCGCGCACTGCTACGAGCTGGAGAGCGGCCTCTATTTCGACAGCGCAACTGTGCCCGATTATGGCGCACTGGCAGGCGGCCGCGACGACGCTGCTCACGCCCGGATCGACCCGGTGGCGGGCAAGCGCAACCCCAGCGACTTCGCCATCTGGCGCAAGTCCCCGCCGGGCGAGCAGCGGCAGATGGAATGGGACAGCCCGTGGGGACGGGGCGCGCCGGGCTGGCACCTCGAATGCTCGGTCATGAGCCAGGCGCGCCTCGGCCAGCCGTTCGACATCCACACCGGCGGCATCGACCATCGCGAAATCCACCACCCCAACGAGATCGCCCAGAATCAGGCGTTCCATGCCTGCTGCGGTCCGGAGATCGGTGAAGCGGAAGCGGGCTTCACCGGCGCGCGCTGGTGGATGCACAACAATTTCCTCGTGGACCGTCAGGGCAAGATGAGCAAGTCGAAGGGCGGCTTCACCACCCTCTTCACCCTGATCGACGCGGGCGTCCACCCCCTCGCCTACCGCCTGCTGTGCCTTGGCGCCCATTATCGCAGCGAACTGGAGTTCAGCGCGGACAATCTGGCGGCCGCCCTGACGCGCCTCAAGCGCCTCGTCATGGCGGTCGAGGGGCTGAAGGCCCGCGCCGAGGGCGTGACATGGCAATCGCCCCGCCTCGACTATCTGCGCGCCAATCTGCATCCCAAACTCGCGCCGCTGCTGGAGCAGTTCGACGCGGCGATCAGCGACGACCTCATGACCCCGCGCGCCCTGCCGCTGCTGGAAGAAGCCGTCGCGATGAAGAAAGTGCCGGTCGACGAGAAGCTGTGCCTCATCGCGGCATTCGATCAGGCGCTGGGCCTCAACCTGCTGACGCTGACCCGCGCCGACCTGCGGGTCGCTCCGAAGGATGCGCAGATCACGCCGGAGGAGATCGAAGCGGAACTGGAACGCCGCACTGCCGCCCGCGCCGAAAAGGACTTCGCCCTGTCGGACGAAATCCGAGACGGCCTCATCGCCCGCGGCGTCGAGGTGATGGACGGCGATCCGCTGCGCTGGGACTGGCGGCTGACGCTGGGCTAGAGCATTTTCGAAGCGGACGGGCACGTCCGCTGGCTCGGAAAAGGCGGCAAACAAACACATCTGCTCATGATCCGATGCAATATGATCGGATCATGAGCCAGGGCGTCAGCCTGCCTCCAGCGCCGCGCCCGCCTCCATCCAAACCTCTTCGGCCGCTTCCAGCTTTTTCTCGACCTCGGCGCGCTTCACCATGAGCTGACTGGTCGTCATCTTCGCTTCCGCACCGGTTGCGGCCTTCGGGTCCGACAGCGCGGCGTCGATGCGCTTGCGTTCGGTGGCGAGCGCGGTCATCTCCCGCTCCGCTCTGTTGACGGCGTTCTTCAGCGCCTTCTGCTTCTCGCGCCATTCGGCCGCCGCCTTCTTGTCGGCCTTGCGGTCGACCCTTGGCGCATCGCCTCCGGAACCGTTGCCATCGGCCTTGCGCAGGATGATGTCGGTATAGTCGTCCAGCGACCCGTCGAAGGGCTGTGCCGTGCCATTGTCCACCAGCACCAGCCGGTCGGCGACCAGTTCGATCATGTGCCGGTCGTGCGAAACGATCACCACTGCGCCGCTATATTCATTGAGCGCCTGCACCAGCGCCTCGCGGCTGTCGACGTCGAGGTGGTTGGTCGGTTCGTCAAGGATCAGCAGGTGCGGCGCATCGCGGGTGATGAGCGCCAGCGCCAGCCGCGCCCGCTCTCCGCCCGACATGCTGCCGACCTTCTGCGTCGCGCGTTCGCCCGAAAAGCCGAAGCGCCCCAGTTGCGCGCGCACCGCGCCCGGCGTCGCGCCCTTCATCACGCGGGTCATATGTTCGAGCGGCGTGTCGGTGACGTCCAGTTCCTCCACCTGATACTGGGTGAAATAACCGACATTCATCTTCGCCGAACTGTTCATCTGCCCTTCCATGGGCTTGAGTTGCGCGGCGATAAGGCGGGCGAGAGTCGTCTTGCCGTTGCCGTTGCGCCCCAGCAGCGCGAGCCTGTCGTCCGGGTCGATGCGCAGGTTGACGCGACGCAGGATCGGCGTTTCGTCGTAACCGACCGCCGCCATGTCCATGGTGATGAGCGGCGGGCGCAGTTCGGGCGGGCTGGGAAAGCCGAAATGCAGCGTCGGGTCTTCGATGGCGGCGGCGATGGGCTGCATCTTCGCCAGCGCCTTGGCGCGCGACTGCGCCTGCTTGGCGGTCGACGCGCGGGCGGAATTACGGGCGACATAGTCCTGCAACTTCTCGCGCTCCGCCTGCTGCTTGGCGCGGGCAGCCTCCTGCTGCGCCAGCCGCTCTGCCCGCTGCCGCTCGAAGGCGTCGTATCCGCCGGGATAGAGCGTCACCTTCCCCCCTTCGAGGTGGAGGATATAGTCGACCACATTGTTGAGCAGGTCGCGCTCATGGCTGATGACGACCACGGTGCCGCGATAGGCCTTGAGGAAATTCTCCAGCCACAGCGTCGCTTCAAGGTCGAGGTGGTTGGACGGTTCGTCGAGGAGCAGCAGGTCCGGCTCGGAAAAGAGCAAAGCCGCCAGCGCCACGCGCATCTTCCAGCCGCCCGAATAGCTGTCGAGCGGGCGGCCCTGCATCTCCTCGTCGAAGCCGAGGCCGACGAGGATGCGCGCCGCCCGCGCAGGAGCCGTATAGGCGTCGATGGCCGTCAGACGCTCGTAGATATGCCCCAGCCGATCCGGGTCTTCGGTCGTCTCGCTCTCCGCCATCAGCGCGGCGCGTTCGGTATCGGCGGCGAGCACGGTGTCGAACGGCGTCGCGTCGCCCGACGGCGCTTCCTGCGCGATATAGCCGAGCCGCGTGTCGCGTGGCATGTCGCAACTGCCCTCGTCCGGGTCGAGCTGCCCGATCATCACCTTCATCAGCGTCGATTTGCCCGCGCCGTTGCGGCCGATAAGGCCCACGCGGCTGCGCGGCGGCAGTGCGGCAGCCGCGCGGTCGAGGATGGTGCGGCCGCCCAGGCGCACGGTGATGGCGTTCAGATTGAGCATGGGGCCGCCCCCTAACAGAGCGGAACGCGCTTGTCAGCGTTCAGGAAGGCGTGAGCGGCATTGCGGCGGGCGAGCGCGCCGTCAGTTCCCCAATGACCCCGGCATAGCCCCGCGTGATGTGCGCGTTCGCGGCATAATCGGGATCGGCCATCAGGTGCCGGTGCAGCCGCCTGAGATTGGTCCACGGCACCGACGGAAACAGATGATGCTCCAGATGGTAGCTGACGTTGAACGGGGCGATCAGCAGCCGGTCGAGCAGGCTCGGGATGACCGTGCGCGTGCCCTTGATCTCGCTTTCGTCGGTGACGCCATTATGCTCGGCCATCGCGCGGATGCGGTTGAAGACATTGGCCCAGATGAACAGTGGAATGAACATGAGGCCCAGTATCTGCCACCGCCACGGCGTCAGCAGGATCGCGCCGTAAAAGACGACCGCCCACACCACATATCGCAGGCGCAGCGACAGGCGATAATCGAAGTCGAACCGGCCGGGATTGTGGAAATTGGCGAAGGGCACCCAAACCCGGCTGTCGCGCGCCATGCGGTAATAGTTGAGGCCGGTGACGCTGCGCACCAGCAGCCATGCCATCGCGGCGGGACGCTTGGGGAAAATCTGGTCGCTGTCGCGCCGCTGCACCCGATAGTCGCGGTCGCGCATCGTGTTGGTGTGGCGATGATGATGCATGTGATTGGCGCGGTAGAGGTGGATGCTGAACGCCAGCGGAAAGGCGACGAACAGGTCGCCGATCCAGTCGTTGACCTGCCGGTTGCTGAACAGCATCCCGTGGCAGGCATCGTGCATCATCACCGCAAGGCACTGGATGCGCGTGCCGATCACAAGGCCGGCCAGCAGGTAGACCGGAAAGCGGTCCACCCGGATCGCAACGACCACCGCCGCGATCATGACCGCCCATTGCAGGATCAGCAGCAAGGCGTTGCGGCGATTGTCCACCACCGACAGTTCGCGCACCAGATCGAACGTCCCGCGCCGCGAATAGCGATAGCCGGGCGGACGCTCGCCAGCGGTGTCAGCCATGCCCGATGCCTTTCGCAGTCCCCGTCAATCGCGCGCGACGCTATGGACCGCGCGCCGCAGCGTCAAGGCGGCGAGGTCAGGCTTTCGCCGGAACGTCCGCGAACAGGGTGAAGCTGCCCTTCAGTCCGCCGACGCTCGACTGCCCGACCCACAGGTCGAAATCGCCCGGCTCGGCGATCCGCCGGTTGCGCGCGCCCACGAACTCCAGATCGACACGCGAGAGGGAAAAACGCACCGTCCGGCTTTCCCCCGGACCCAGCGTCACGCGCTCCATGCGCTTGAGTTCCCGGATCGGGCGGGTGCGGCTGGCGACCCGGTCGCGGGTGTAGAGCTGCACCACTTCGCTGCCCTTGCGCTTGCCGGTGTTGGTCACGCGCACCGTAATCTCGATGGCCGCGTCCCAGCGCAGCGCGCTGTCGGACAGCTTCAACTGGTCGAGCGTGAAGTCGGTGTAGCCAAGACCATGGCCGAAGGGAAAGCGCGCGCTGTTGTCGGTCGTGGCGTAACGCGCCTTATATTCGGTCTGTCCGGCGGCGGTGACGGGGCGGCCCGTCGACTTGCGGTCGTAGAAGAAAGGCTCCTGCCCGCTTTCCCACGGGAAGCTGACAGGCAGCTTGGCGGACGGATCGACCTTGCCCAGCAGGATGTCGGCGATGGCGTGCCCCGCTTCGGACCCGAGGAACCATGTCGCGAGGATCGCCTGCGCATTGGCGACGCCGCCATGCAGCGCCAGCGCGCGGCCATGACGGAGCAGGATCGCGACCGGCTTGCCCGTCGCGGCGACGGCGTCGGCCAGAGCCTGCTGCGCGGGCGGAATTTCGATGGCGGTGCGGGACTGGGCCTCGCCCGACATGGCCTGCGATTCGCCGATGGCGAGCAGCACGATGTCCGCCGCCTTCGCCGCCGCCACCGCCTCGTCGATCCCGCCAGCGACCGGCGCGTCGATGTCGCAGCCCCGCGTGACCGTGAGCCGCCCCGGATCGGGCAGCGCCGCCCGCAGGCCGCTGGCGATGTCCACGCCTTTGTCCGGATCGCCGTAGAAGGCCCACGGCCCGTAGAGATTGGCGCGATCCTCCCCGAACGGGCCGATCAGCGCGATCTTCTGGCCTTTCGACGCGTCGATGGGCAGCAGGCCGCCCTCATTCCTGAGCAGCACGATGGAGCGCCCCGCCGCCTCCCGCGCCAGCGCCCGGTGCGCGGGCGTGAAGATGCGCGTCCTTTCCGCTTCTTCACTGATCGAGCGATAGGGATTGTCGAACAGCCCGATCGCCGCCTTCACATAAAGGATGCGGCGCACGGCCACATCCACCGTGCCTTCCGGCACCGCGCCGCTCTTCACCAGATCGGGGAGGTAGCGGATATAGAGGCCGCTCTGCATCGACATGTCGACGCCCGCCAGCACGGCGAGCCGCGCGGCGTCGCGGTCGTCCTGCGCGAAGCCGTGCGCGACCAGTTCCTCGTCCGCCGTATAGTCCGAAAAGACGAAGCCCCGGAACTTCATCTCGCCGCGCAATATGTCGGTAAGCAATTCGCTGTCGGCGGTCGCGGGCACGCCATTGATCTCGTTGAAGGCCGCCATCGTCGTGAGCGCCCCCGCCGCGAACGCAGCGCCGAAAGGCGGCAGATGCGTCTCACGCAGCGTTTCCTCGCTGATGTCGACCTGACCATATTCGAGGCCCGCCGCCACCGCGCCATAGGCGGCGAAATGCTTGGGGCAGGCGAGCAGGCTGTCGTCGCGACGCAGGTCGCGCCCCTGAAATCCGCGCACGCGCGCAGCGCCGAGGATGCCCGTCAGCGTCGCATCCTCTCCCGCCCCCTCGACCACGCGGCCCCAGCGCTGATCGCGCGCGACATCGACCATCGGCGCGAAGGTGAGGTGCAGGCCCGCCGCCGTCGCCTCGACCGCCGCGGCGCGGGCGGTGCGCTGGCACAGGTCCGGGTCGAAACTGGCCGCTTCGGCGAGCGGGACCGGGAAGATGGTCTTGAGACCGTGGATCACATCCCCCGCGAACAGCAGCGGAATGCCAAGGCGGCTCTTTTCGACCGCAATCTCCTGCGCCCGGCGCGCGCCCGCCACGCCGATGCCGTTGAACAGGCAGCCGACCCGCCCGCGCCTTATCTCGTCCGCCAGCCGCTTCTCGTCCTGAATACCGACCTGCGGATTGGGCGGATTGAAGGGCCGAAAACTGTCGGCCAGACAGGTCATCTGCCCCGCCTTTTCCTCCAGCGTCATCTTCGCGATCAGCGCGTCCACCCGCGCCACCTCGTCCGCCGCCAGCGCGCGGCGGGGGGCGGGAAGCGTCAGGAAACCGGCAAGGGCGGTGGCAAGGAAAGTGCGTCGGTCAGGGTGCATCAGGGCGTGGCTGGATCACTCGTGATGAACAGAAGCTGTGTCGTGCAACATAGGATAGCGGCTTTCCGTTCCGCCTACGACCCCAGAGCGGTGGGCGCGGGCATTTGTATGGGTTATCCTGCCCTGCATCAGCGACAGGTCAACGGGAGACAGGATGATGACGGATAGAGGCAGCATCAGCCGCAGGAGCGCGATGGCGGGCATGGGCCTCGGCCTCGCCGCCGCCGCAATGCCTGCAATGGCGGCGACGCCGGGCCGCAAGATCGGCTACGCAATTGTTGGTCTCGGCTCCTACGCCACGCGGCAGATCATGCCGAACTTCGCCAGTTGCGAACATAGCCGCATCGCCGCGCTGGTCAGCGGCACACCCGAAAAGCTCGAACGATACGGCGCGGAATATGGCGTGCCCAAGACCCACCGCTACGATTACAAGAGCTTCGACAGGATTCGCGACAATCCCGACATCGACGCGGTCTACATCATCCTGCCCAATTCGATGCACGCCGAATACACCATCCGCGCGGCGCAGGCGGGCAAGCATGTGATGTGCGAAAAGCCGATGGCCGTCTCCGTCGCCGAATGCGAAGCGATGATCGCCGCGTGCCGGAAAGCGGGCAGAAAGCTGATGATCGGCTACCGCTCCCGGTTCGAGCCGCACAACCGCCTCGCGATAGACCTCGCCCGCAGCGGCTTCGTCGGGCCGACGCGCGTCATCACGGCGGAGCATGGCTTCCCGATCCGCCCCGACCAGTGGCGGCTCGACAGGCCGCTGTCGGGCGGCGGATCGCTGATGGACATCGGCATCTACAGCCTCAACGCGACGCGATACCTGACGGGCGAGGAGCCGGTCGAGGTGATGGCGATGGAATCCACCGACCGCTCCGACCCCCGCTTCAAAACGGTGGAGGACCGCATCGACTTCCTGCTGCGCTTCCCCTCCGGCGTCACCGCGACCTGCGTGTCGAGCTACAGCTCGGCCCACAACCAGTATCGCGTGATCGGCACCGAAGGCTGGATAGATATGGAGCCGGGCACCCCCTATGAAGGCCACCGCATGCGCATCCGCAAGGACGGGCAGGTCGCCGACCGCGCGCCGCCGCCCATGGCGAAAAACCAGTTCGCCGGGCAGCTCGACCATCTGGCCGAAGCCGTGCTGACCGGCAGCCCGATCATCGTGCCGGGCGAGGAAGGGTTGGCCGACCTGCGCGTGATCGAGGCGATCTACCGTTCCGCGCGCGAAGGCCGCGCCGTGAAAATCGCGGCATGAGCGCGCCTGTGCAGGCAGACCGCCGCGCGATCCTCGCCGGCATGGGCGCGCTGGCGCTGACGGGCGTGGCGGCCCGCGGGGGAGCGCAGGACAAGCCTCCTGCCCCCCAGCCCGGCGTCACCCGCATAGACCCGCGCCTCGACGCCATCGTCGCCAGCGACGCACGGATCGAGGTGCTGGGGCGCGGCTATAAATGGGCCGAAGGCGGCGTCTGGGTGCCGCGCGGCGACTATCTCCTCTTCGCCGACCCGCCCAACAACATCGTCTATCGCTGGGACGCCAAAGGCGGCGTCGCGCCCTTCCTCAACCCCTCGGGGCTTCAGACGCCCGTGCCCGAAGGCATCAAGGAACCCGGCGCGAACGGCATGCGGCTCGACCGCGCCGGGCGGCTGGTCTTCGCCGACAGCGGCACGCGCGCCATCGTCCGCGTCGATCTGACGACGAGGAAGCGCACCGTGCTCGCCGACAGGTATCAGGGCAAGCGGTTCAACAGCCCCAACGACCTCGCCATCGCGAAAGACGGCACCATCTACTTCAGCGATCCGCCCTACGGCCTCAAGGACGCCGACGCTTCCCCGCTGGCGGAGATCGGTTTCAACGGCCTCTATCGCCTGACGCCCGATGGCAAGGTGACGCTGGTCGACCGCAGCCGCTTCCGCCCCAACGGCGTCGCTCTCTCTCCCGATGGCCGCACGCTCTACCTCGCCCTGTCGGACCCCAAACTGCCGCAGCTTCTCGCCTATGACATCGACGCGCGCGGAATGCCCGGCAACCCGCGCGTCCTGCACGATATGGCCCGATGGCAGGCGCAGGGTCTCCCCGGCCTGCCCGACGGCGTCAAGACCGCCCCCGACGGCACGATCTTCGCCACCGGCCCCGGCGGCGTCCATGTGCTCGGCGCGGACGGCACGATGCTGGGCCTGATCGCGACAGGCAAGGCGGTCGCCAACTGCTGCATCGGCCAGAGCGGCCGCACGCTGTTCATGGCGTCCCACGACATGCTGTGCCGCGTGGCGCTCAGGGCGGGGTGAGGAAAAGGTGGTGGACGCACTAGGGCTCGAACCTAGGACCCGCTGATTAAGAGTCAGCTGCTCTACCAACTGAGCTATGCGTCCATCCGGTGCCATCGGGCGCGCATCTTGGTGCGATGCGCAGGATGGTGGACAGGGCTTGTACCGAACCACAACCTTAAGTGTTGTAATTATTGAGTAAAAAATTGAACTTCAGATGCTCTCTCCCACACTTTCTCCCACACAACTTGTTTTCTTCGACGTACGGTTGTACACTTTGAGCGTTTTGCCCCATAGAAGCAGGTGCATAATCCGCGCCTAAACCGACCCATACACGAAACAACAACGACTCGTTCAGAGCCTTTACGAAGGGGGTACGCTTTTGCCATACCTCAGACACGACCACGAGTTCGAAGCGAAGCGGTCAGGACCGATTTACATCGAAGTCGGCGGACGGAAGCGCCTAAGTCTAGACAAATAACGCGTCGTCGCTGGTAGGCGTCAGGATTTTCTGTTTATGTGGCAACAGGCTTTTCCGATAACGCCCCCAGTTCAGTAAGATAGGACACCTGCCGAATCATCTCGCGCATGGTCAGACTTTGGAACGCCGAGTAATTGGTTCGGGGTCGTGAAACACTACTCAACGGCAAGATCTGGCAGGCTGCCATTGGTCACCCACAAGGACCAAGTCATTCGGATTGCAAGGCGTATCGCCACCACCAGAACTCCCAGCGCCAGCCGCGCCTGCTGCCATCACTCCGACAAGTGCCTGAGCGCTAAGGGATGCCCCTGGAGCCCGACAATTTCCGGCCTGGTCGTGAAACTCGATACACTGCAAACTAGAATTTATGACCTTTATTTTAACCCATCCCGACGACACCCCCCCAGCGAAACCTACATATTTATAGTTTCCTTGTGCAACATAGTTTTTACTGGAGGAGCTGCCTGAGAGATACCGCGATCCTGACATGCTTCCTGAAACATACCTATTAAATCCCCAAGTTCTGGAGTCAGCTTGGACCAATCTGTCGAGCATCTGGTCCAATGCACTTCCATTGGTGGACCCATTATTGGATACCGTAGCAGGCTTTTGAGGTGTATTTGAAGTAGAAACCGA
Organism: Sphingobium amiense; assembly: GCF_003967075.1. NCBI lineage: Bacteria > Pseudomonadati > Pseudomonadota > Alphaproteobacteria > Sphingomonadales > Sphingobiaceae > Sphingobium > Sphingobium amiense. The sequence continues at coordinate 244,750 of NZ_AP018664.1, read as the reverse complement.
GCTTATCCCAGATCCTGTTTTAAGATGTTCAGTAGCATTACGTGCGATAGCTCTAATGGTCGTACAGTCCCGATCATCAATATCGCCGCTAAGCTGACCGTTCACTATGGTTATGGTCGCCCCGACCATTCTAAATCCCGCTGGCCGTTGCCTCCAACGGACAGGATCTATTTGATATCGGCTACCACCAAGTGGAATTAAGGCAAATTCATAACTGCCATGAGGAACTCGACCACCGCCAAAGCTGAAAGTACCGCCTAGGCCATATCCTATGTTGCTCAAATCGATGCTGACATCCGTCAGCCCCTGCTCACATGTGTAGGTACCGGTGTAAACCGTCTGATCGGCTGCTCTTAGTCGCGGCGCGGCCTCGCCGAGATCTTTGACTGGCTCGCCCTCGACATAATCTGGCGGAGGCGTAAATGTTGCCCCGTTTTGCGCAAAGGCAGCGCCGTTGATTTGAATACAAACGGTCGCAGCATACAATAAAGATTTCCGCATATGACGCCTCCTTTCTCAATGTGAGAAAACAAATTCCTTTTGCTCTACAACATGTTGCATCATCAAGAGCACGAACACGCCGCCCCCTTGATTAGCCGCGCGAACGGCTTTGCCAGCTTCATCTGACGGCTATTCAAGTGCCTGACATGCAGGAAATGTGGCCTGGTCTGCAGATCTATCGCTGGCAGACTGTTTTTGTATCAACATCGCCATTTTTATCTGCATAAGTGACAACTTCTCTGCATCCACGATCGCGATAAGCCCGTTCTGCCTCTTCCTTGCGCCTGTAAGCGTCCGTAATCGCGCCAACTGCGCCTCTCATGGTTCTGCTATCGAGACGGACGTTTGATTCCCATTTGTGCATTGTGATCGCGCCGCATTGTGGATCGGAGATTTTACCTTGCATGCCAAAGAAGCCTGCTGACCCGTCACGGCGGAGAACGGCACCGACAGGCCTGAAGCCGGGCGGCATGCTGTTCAACCTCCCCTTGTCGGGGTCCGGTGTCATTACGACGCGACCATCTGGGTATTCCTGGATGCGCACATGATATCGTCCCCAATCGAATGTGTTACGGAACATCCGATATTTGAACCGGAATTCGCCCAGGCGGACAAACTTTCCAACGGTGGCGCCTTCAGAGCGACCATATTGTCCGTCACCCTGGATGTAGAGTTCCAGTTCGGTCAGACCCTGTGCGCACTCATAAGTGCCGACATATTTTCCCTGGTCGAGGCCGACTAATTTCCCTGTCTGGCCGAATGCCGATTCGCTGAAAATGAGCGCGGGAAGGAAAAAAATAGCTGCAGCACGCATGATTCTTTCCTCAATCCAATGAAAAATGGGGAAATTATGTACGAAATTAAATCTTCTTTTCGAGTATTTCAATAGTCTCTTGGGCAATGGCGGCCAAGTCTGATCGATCGCCTTGCGCAACATCATTCAGAAGTTCCTTGGCCTCCCTTAGTGAATCATTGTCCAATCGGTTCATGAGCAGGACACCAAGGTTGAGCTTGGCTTCGGGCAGGTTCTGGGCGGCGGCGATCCGATAGGCAGCGATGGCTTGTTCACGATCGGGGAGGCCACCCATCCCCCACTCATAGTCCAGGCCCAAGTTGAACGCGGCGCGTGCATGGCCCTTTTCGGCGGCTCTCCTATACCATGTCCGGGCTTTGACGGGGTCTTTCATAAAACCCTGTTCGCCTTGGGCATGCAATACCCCGACAAGCGCCATGGCATCGACTTGCCCCTCATCGGCCGCCTCACGAAGCAGCGACTGCCACGCATCGTCAGATGTTCGATTGGGCGATTTCGCCCAGATCGCCTGCGACAAGAGCCATTTGGCGTCAGCGTCCCGCGGTGACGTTGCAGCCTGCAAAAGACCTTGCGCCTCCGCATACCGCCCCTGGGCGATCAAAAGGCGAGCAAGAGGAATGGTGCTTTCGGCATAGCCCCGCGCGCCTGCCGCGCGGAGCCAGCGCTCTGCCTCTTGTTGCGACTTCGCGTCACCTGTGCTCAGGCGGATTCCAAGATTGTACATGTCTTCGGCGTTGCCGGCCGTCGCGCTCCAGCGGAGCATATCGTCGACCTCTGCCGCAGGGGAGGAGCCTGTCCTGGCAGCCTGTGCGGCCTCCGCGGAAATCCAGAGATGGCTCCCGCTTACGCCCAATAGCGCAACGCACATCAGCCATCCAGTCGTTCTCAGCCGGCGTGACCGCAGTCTGTCAAAGGCAGGTAGCGCAATGATGAGTGCTGCGAGGCCGAAGCTGGCGGCACCAGCCCATAGCATGAGACCGAGCGGCAGGCGGGTATCGACCTCAAGTGCCGCGACGGCGATGGCCGCGAAAGCTATGGCAAAAAGCAATCGAAGGACTTTACGCATGGGTTGGCTCCTTTTCCCAAGGAGTGGTAGGCAAAATTGCGGCGCGCTCAGGAAAGGCGAAGTTCGAGCACGAACAGTCGGGCGTTGACGCGAAGGCAGTCGGTATAGACGTCCGTAAGTACGCAGCCGACGCTGGCGCATCCGGTCAATGCGCCAAGGGCATGAGAGACGCTGCCGGTTCGTGCGTAATCGTCTTCGGCGACTGCGCGGCAACCAGCATATACTGCTGTCGAACCAGGATAACCGTCTGCCAATCGAGCGATCTCGGCGCGCACCTGGGCACGCGTGCTTTGCGCCGACGCCGGCTGGGAAAGCCCCATCACCATTACAGCGCCAGCGAAGATGGCGAACTTTTGCTTGGTCGAAGTGTTGAACATGATCCGGTCTCCATTGCCGGCGCCCCCTAGTGCGGGGACACCCTGTGGAACTCGGTCTAAGCGATCAGCTTCAGAGCTATTAGACGGATACCTGGCAAACTGGACCGGACCTGTTCATCAATGCTGTCGTGTCTGAGGCACGGTCGAACGGTCAACGCAGGAGCCTGTAGCAGGACCGCTGGTCCGTTGCTCGTCAGACGGGTCCAGACCCGCCAGTTCGCGCTGCTGCAAGGTCAGGCAGCGTGTAATCACGGCATCGACAAGGGGTAGTAATTCACGCGTGTCCGGGACGTCCCAGACACGTGCCGTCCCGTCCGAAGAAGCGGTTACGACCCGCCGCCCATCGGGGCTGAACGAGGCGGAAACTACAGCGCCCCTGTGGCCTGCGAGAATGGCGGCGGTCGCAAGGTCATGATCGACTTTCCAGATGCGGGCAGTTCCGTCGGCAGATGCCGTGACGAGCCTCTTGCCATCAGGACTGAATTCAGCCGAGTGAATCCTTGTGCTGTGGCCACTCAGCAATACTGACCTGAGCGGCCAAAGGGTAAGGTCCCACATTCGCGCAGTGCCATCGATATAGAGGGTGACAACATGCAGACCATCGGGGCTGAAAATGACATCCTCGACAATGTCATGACCTGCAAGCGGAACATAGTCGACGCTGCCACCATCGATCCGCCAGATCCGCGCCGTTCCATCCTCGGAGGCAGTTGCCACAAACCGTCCATCGGGACTGAACCTCGCCTCGTTGACGCTAAGTGCGTGTCCAGTGAGAAGGATTGATGATGGATGGTCATTATCGAGGGACCAGACCCGGGCGACGTTTTCCCCGAAAGCAGTAACAAGTCTTCTGCCATCCTGGCTAAGTCTGGCGCTGCGCAGATACCGCTCAGGGCCTTTGACCGATGCAAACTGCAACCTATCGCGCGCGGCAGTCCAGATGCGGACGTCTCCATCGCTGGATGCGGTCAAAATCTGACGGTCACTCGGACCGAATTCTGCATTTATCAGTGGGCCGAAATGGCCAGACAACGTCACGGCAGCGGGCGTATCGCTGGCCATGTCCCAAATGCGGGCAGTACCGTCATATGACGCCGTAATGACGCGGCGGCTGTCTGGACTGAACTGAGCCTTAGCTACTGTTTGGGTATGACCGACAAGTGGCATCGATATACGTCCACCGCCGATGAGCGGCCAAACCCGCGCTGTTTTGTCGTCGGAAGTCGTAACAACGCTGCGTCCATCCGGACTGAAAGCAGCGCTGGTCAATCCCTGCATATGCCCGGCGAGGACAATGACATTCGAATTGTCGGGTGTCGAATCCCAGCGACGGACCGTCCCGTCGAAGGCGACAGTCGTGACGTAGCGGCCATCCTGGGAAAACTCTGCCGCCTCGACCGAAGCTTGATGCCCAGCGAGCACGATGGACGACGGTGTCTCTTTGCCCAGTGTCCAAATCCGCGCTGTGCCGTCACCGGACCCTGTTAAGACCCTTTCGCCGTCGGGGCTGAAAGTGACGTGAGTGACAAAACGTGAATGCCCTTCAAGTACGGCGACGGCAGACATGTTGCCTCTCGCATTCCAGATACGCGCGGTTCCATCGCTAGAACCCGTCGCAATCCGCGACCCGTCCGGGCTGAACGCAATGCTGGAAACCCTGTGAGTATGTCCGGTTAAAACGATTGAATTGAGAGGATCGGTATCGAGGTTCCAGATGCGGAGCGTGTTGTCGTCTGAAGCCGTGACAAGCTGACGACCGTCCGGGCTGAAGGCGAATGCATCTAAAGCCGAATAATGCCCCGGGAGCGGAACCGGGACTGGGGGGTCAGCATCCAGCTTCCAGAGGTGAGCTATATTTGGATGCGACAGTGAGATCGCAAATCTCCCGTCAGAGCTGAGTGCGGCCCGTTGAATAGCGACCGGCCCTGCCTCGGACCCTATCGTTAACTTCAACTTGCCATTGACGGTAGATATAAGAGCTGTCCAGTCGATCGCTGTTGTGATTACATGTTGGCCATCGCGGCTGAAGCTAGCAATTGCAGCTTTGTCACCTGTTCCCTGCAGTGGGATTGCTAATGGCTGGTCCGTCTTCAATTCCCAGATTACAGTACCATTCTTAACGTTAGCAGTAACCAACTTTTGGCTGTCATTACTGAATTGTGCGTAATGACTTCCCATGCCGAGCTGCGGCAACGCGATCGAGCTTGGTGTCGCGGCATCGAAAGTCCAGATCAGGGTCGTCCCGTCTTCATGAGCGACGACGGCTCGACGTCCATCTGGGCTGAGTGCCTTGATCTGGCTGACACGATTGTCGTCGCCCAGCCGAAGGGCCATTCTTTCCCGGTTGCCAAGATAGGCCTGCAAGAGAGCGGTCTCGGCTGCACCGGTCCAGCTGGCTTCGTCGACCGGATCGAGTTGGGAACGGGCCAGTAGAAGACCACTCATGGCGTCCCCTTGTTCAACCGCCTGGCCGGCCAACTGGGCGACTGCCCGGGACCGTTGCCTGCGTGCCTCTGCCGTTTGCGCCTCGGCGCGCTGTTGTTGCCGGGTCGCGAGGCGCGTCGCGGTCAGCGCCAAGTCTCGCTGCCGTAGGGCTTCGGCGCGTTGCTTGGCCTCGGAAACAGCTGCAGCCTGAGCCAGCATTCTTGCCTGATTGGCAATCTTGGTTTGGTCGCGCGCGGAATTCCTGGCGGAGATTGCTGCAAGGGCTTCTTCCTTCGCCTCGGTTGCCTTTGCCTCCGCAAACCGCTGACTGACTGCTGCCCGGTCACGTTCGACCAGCGCCCAAACCGTCGACCCGGCAAGAACCACCGCAATTGTGGCGGCGGAGAAGTATCTCACATTGCGCTGTCGTCTGACCCGTGAGGCAGAGGCATCGAGGAATGCCGTCAGTGCGGCATTCCTCGCCACGACTGGCACTAGGGCCCTTATCGCGTTCGCATTGACGATATCGCGAGGGCTGGTGAGCAGGCGATCACGCGGGTGATCTTCGTCGTCCCAGACTTTTGCCTTTTGCCGGAATTCCTCGATCAGCAGGCGGTTTTGGCGGGAGTCGTTGAGTAATTTCGCCGCTTGTTCCCAGTGGCTGAACAGAGCCTCGTGGGCAACTCGGACCACGGCGGGGGCATCGGGTGTGGTTCCTTGTTCGGAGACCAGCACGCAGATCGCGGTGAGGGCGTCGATTAGGCGACGGCCGGGGGTGCCCAGTGGCCATTGGTCGATCGGCGCTGGCCGAGCGGTTTCGCGGGTGCCATCAGCTGAGGGGACAGCCAGAGCATCGAGAAGACCGGGTAGTTCGGCTTGCGCCTTTGAATCGAGCGCTGAGTAGGCATCTGCCGCTACAGTGCCGATTGCACCCGCCAAGCCGCCCAGCTTTTCATAGGCGGCAAAGCCTAGCGTGCGGGGGAAGGTGGCGTCTGCCAAATCGCCGGCTTCCGGCAACTCTCGCGCGTCGTAGAGCTTCTGCAAGGCAAAGCCGAGTAGTGGCAGGGCATCGTCGGTGGCCATCGCATCGGCTAGCAGGGTTTGTGCGAGCGACACCCCGTTGGCGCGCTGTTCGAATTGCAGGCCTGCAAGTTCGGCGGGTCGGGTGATGACTTGCGAGAAGGCGTCGCGGCTCATACGCGGCAGGTTGTACTGGCCATCACCTTCGAACAGCGGGGTGAGGACGACCTGGCCTTCTTCATCGGCCAGCTCCAGATAGCTGGCGTAGAATTCGCTGCGTAACGTTCCGATCACCCAGATGCCGCGCGCCTGCAGCGCTTGCAGCAGGTGGGCCAAGCCGATGCGGGCCTGCGGCGTGAAGTTCAGCGTGAACAGTTCTTCGAACTGATCGATGACGAGAACGCTGCATTGGCCTGCTTCTGTGGCCAGGCATGCCGGAAGGTCTTGAAGCGAGGGTGCGCCTTCGGGAGCAACCGCCAGCGCCATGCCCCGCTGCTTTTCATCGCGGACCTGCCATTGCGAGAGGATGCTTTGCGCCAGCCGCTGTTCATCAGCCGGTTCGTCACCCAGCCCCGAGGCGGCATCGCGCGGACGCCAGACGGCATATTGCAGGCCGGGCTTGCGCTTGATCAGCGCTGGAAGCACGCCGGCAAGGCAGAAGCTGCTTTTCCCCGCCCCCGATGCGCCGATGATCAGCGCGCCTGACCGACCGGCGGCAGCGCGGGCCTCAAGCAGCGATGTCAGCGCTTCGACTTCGCGCTGCCGCCCAAAGAACACGCGGCTGAAGCGGGTATCGAAGGCTTCCAAGGCGCGGAACGGAGAGAGGCTGCTGGGCCATGAGCCAAGGATCGGAACGCCCAAGACATCGAGCGCTTCATCGATCCGGTCAACCGGGCATAGGATCAGGCCGTTGCTGCGGCATTCGGCGCGCAGGTCATCGCCGATCTGCGCTTCGTCGGCGCGCGGGTAGAACAGGCGTGTGCCGACTTTGGGACCAGAGGCCAGGGCGGCGCGGACCTTGACCGCCACCGCCTCGACCGAACCGACATTGCCATCAGAATCGAGCAATCCGGTGGCCATGAAATCGCTGTCGGGCACGCCTTTGGGCAGGTTAGGTGCGCCCAGATGCAGGTAAGCGACCAGTCCGAAAAGCAATTCGGCGCTGCGACCGGTGACTAGCAGGCTTGGCGGGTCAATCTCGATCCACAGCCGCTGCACGGGATGGTTGTGGTTGCTTTCCCGGAACAGCAATTGCAGCGCGACAGTGCTCGCGCGCTTGGCCGACAAGCCCAATTCGCCGTTGTGCACATTGTTGACCGGTGCCCGATCCACCTTGACCAACTCCCGTTCAAGGACCGGGGGATCAAACGCCACGCGCAGGCCAAGAACCTTGCACACCTCGCCACCCGCAGGCCCGGCCAGCAAGAGTGATGCGCAATAAGGCTGATGGGTCACGGAGGACATTTACTTCCCTTCATCCCATGAGATTGCAAGGCCCTGAATCGCAATTGGCGATGGCAGGATGATTTCAGCCTGGCCGTCTTCGTCTACCTCGCCCAGGCTGATCACATCGCCAAGCACGCGCAAGCGGATGGTGCAGCCGCGGAAGGCCGGAATGGCAGCTTCGTTGACTCTGAACACGGCAAGCGTGGCAGGGCCGCCATCAATGGGCGCCAAGGTGAGCGTCCACTGCGCGGGTGTGTTGCGTGGGTCTTCAAGGCTGACAGCTTGCACATCATCCCCGCTGGTTGCGGCGGCAAGGCGCACGAGTTCCACCCAGTTATCGTTGGCGGCTGTAGTTTGTGGAGTCGTCTGCGCTGCTGCCGCTAGCAAGGTGTGCCAGGGGATAGGGGCATCGGCAAAGGCGGGCAGGCTGAGGGCAAAGGCATCGGCATCATTAGCCCTGCATGCGTTTTCCCATGCATTCAGAGCATCAACATAGCCGGCAAGATCCGCGGGTCGGTTTGCCAAATCCACGCTGCCTGCATCGCCTGAGATGGCCTGCAAGGCCGCCAGCACAGCCTGGTCCGGCGCATTCATGCCCAGAATGGCAGCAAGGGGTGTTTCGCCCCATTCCACCAGCCGCACGTTCATGTGTGGGGCGACGTGCTGCAAGTGTTGCAGCAAGGCAATGTCGGCCATGTCGACAACGACCAGCAGGTTCCATGCGCTGCCCTCTTGAGCCAACCCTTCGAGCCGGGTTGCGAGCTGCTCGCGCGGGACCGGTTCGATCATCTGACTGGTCAGCCGCCAATCCAGCAGCGAGGGTGTGCCAGTTTCGGTGCGCCAGAAGCCGGAAATCGATTGGAACGCAGGGTCCGAACATATCAGCCACTTGTCTAGGCGGGCGGTGGAAGGCGTGGTGGTCATAGCGAACCTCTGGCTTCGGGGGCTGCGATTGCGCGACCGGCACCCCATGGAGTGGCAGTGATTTCCTGTCCGAGGTCGGCCGATAAACGTGCCCGAGCAGGTTCGGCCAGCAGTCCGACGCGCATCCTTTCGGCAAAGGCGCGCGTCATTGGCATGCCCGTTATTGAGGGCCTGTCCGGCACTTCGGGCATGGCAGAGCGCAGCGCCCCACGCTTTGCCGGCTCGCCTGCCATTTTCGGGCCATAGCGAACGAGGCTGTGCAGGTAATCGTACGCGCCGGGACGGAACGCCGGACTTTTGGTTGTGCCCGAAAGAAAGATGTCCATGGCGAGATCGGCCACCGCCATGCCGAGGTCATAGGCGAGCATCAGTCTGTCGCGGGCAAGCGGTGCATGGGCCAACTGCGCTTCGATCAGCGTGCGCGGCGGGCACCGCGTCAGGTGGTGGGCGATTTGAAAGCAATCAGGCAGGGCTTTCGCCAAAGGTGCGATAGGGCGGGCATGCGCCGGGTCCTTTGCCAGCAGCACTGTTGCCGACAGGGCTTGGGCCATGCGCTGTGCCGTGGCGCGCAGGTCATCGGGCAATCCAGTGCCCTGCTGCAGAATTTGCTGCACTTGCTGGTAAAACGGCGTTCTGGTGGCATACCGCTCGTCTGGCGGATGCTGCGCTACGCCCAACTGGCTGTGCAGGACATGCAGGAAATGCAGCATTTCAGCCGTTTCGGCCTGCGGCCCGACCAGTTCGTCGCCAGCCCTGCGCCATCGCGCATCAGGCTGATCAACGGCAAAGCCGGGCGGCGCGGGCAATAGCGTAGAAAGGCTGCTTTGCAGTTGCTTTCCTCGTGTTATCTGATGCAGCCGTTCCTCGGCACGGTCATGGAAATAGCAGGCAGTGGTGATAAGGTCCTCGCAGTCAGGCTGCTTTGACAACCAGCTTTTGGTGATCTGCAGCAAGGCTGCCAGCAGATAGACCCATCGTTGTTTTGCAAGGCGGCGGCCAAGCTCCGGGCAATAAAGATCGAACCAGATCAGCGCATGCGGCCACCATTCTTTCGGGTTCCAACGTTGTTCGCCTTCTCCATCGCCCAACAGGGCTAGGACCACGTAACACCGCGCCTCAAGCTCTGGTGCGCTGGCCAATTGCGGATATCGCCTGCGGACATCCGGAAACCACGCCCCATGTCCGCCGGGAAGCGGGACCGAGCGCGAATTTCGAACGGCGGTTGCGGTTTCGGTTACGAACTCGGCAGACAATTTCATGATCTGGCCCGATCAGTTGAATGGGTTTCTTGCGTTTTGCACTCTGATCTTGCGAGAACCACGAGTTCAGGCAAGTTCGAGACAACGAACCTAGCTTGACCATTGTCTGTTTGGGATGGGGAAAGTTGGCAAACTAAGGTCTGAGGGGCAAACCCCGACCCTGTCTAACCGTGTTGGACCATTCGATGCCACGCTAGCCGTCACCATTCAGCTGTGTGACCTGCGCTCGACGAACGACTGACATGATGCCCCGCCGTCCTTCCGCGCTGGGGTGGCTTCGGATTCGAGCTGAGCGGTAAGCAAAGACCCAAATTGGGAGGATTGATACTGCGCTTTGACACAGCCTGATCGGCAGAGTGCTTCGGAGGCGGCTGTTCATCTTAGAGAAGTTGACCAGCTCGCTTTGGTCGTAATCCGGGTCGTGTACCACGGAGCTCTCTAATCGCCGTTGTTAAGCAGACAGCTGGAAGATCGGCAGCAAGACACATGGCTACATTCGAGGTCGAGGGTGATCCCACCTCAGCATGGCGTTGGATAGGTTGAGCCGGCCAATGTGGTGTTAGCGCTCACCAGTCTGCTGGCGCTCGCATGACCGGGATCGGGCTCGGCTCTGCTATCGTCCTGGCGGATGATCTCCGTGATCGTGAGTGCTTGATCCGACAGCTTTGCCGGCGACGCATCGAGCTCGCCTGCAACGATCTCCACGGCTCGTTTGGCAAACCCGCGCTCCCCACCTGAAATAGGCTGGAACATTCAGCTTGATACGATCTCGCGCATCCAGTCGTCGATTTCCGCTTCGACCCACACGACACATTTGGGCCCTAGCGATCGCGACCGTGGGAACCGCCCCTCGCTCATACGCTGATATATTGCGGAGCGGCGTAGCCCGACCCGCGCGATGACTTCCGGTAGGCGGAGAAAACGGACGGGCAAAGCTGCGGCGAGCTGAGGGGTATTCGATATGTCCTGATTAGAAAGCGGCATTGCTGATCTCATTCACTTGGGTTCGGTCCCCTCCGAACTTTGGGATTTACCGCGACAGCGACATCGCGATGTCGCGCCCCACAAAATCATCGATGTGCTTGGCAAGCATTCGCGCCACCAGCTGTGAGGTGCCGTTGGCCCAGCGGGGCCGCACATCCTCAATCCGTCGCCCGAGGGTCCGCTGCAGATGGACTGGAAGGCTCGTGAGAAACTCTTCGAGAAATTCGCCCATCTCGCCATGCATCCACTCGCAGGCGAGATCTTCCTGCCCGGCGAGTGCGAGGATCATGGATGCGCGGGGATGGGCTCCACAGGCGGAGAGCACACGTGCTGCTTCGTCGAGCCCGATAGGCCGCTCGCCGCGCGCAAGGCGAAGCAGGGTCTCGCGATGCATGCCGCATTCATTGGCAATCCGGTGGCGAGGTTTGTCAGCGGCTTCGATCGCATGGGCAAGGACGCGGGCCAGGCTTTCATTGGCCGGTCTGGCGGCAGCGGTTGGATGGTACATGCTTGTCTCCTAGGTTCTGGACTGGTGCGACTCGCAGACATAACGCGAAGCATCCCATGTAGGAAAATGAAAAGAACATACGCGGAACATCTCGTTTAGAGGCGAATCAGTTCCTCTATCCGATTCGTCGCCAAATCCCGGCTGCCGTGACGGCATTTACCGACACCAAAAGACTGATTTTACGTCGTTATCGTCGATTTCAAGCGCTGGACTGGATAAGATGCGTCCGCATCCTTCCACGTCCACGCGGCATTGCCGCTGAACACTTTCCTACAACCAATTCCTAGATGCATGTGGAACGCACAGCGAACGCAAGAACGCTGTGACCACCCCTCCAACCGGAGCTTCACATGCAGTCTCTCACCCTCCCCCGGCGCGCCAGCGTCAAGGGTCTCGGCAAGACCCTCAACTTTGCCATCCCGGTCGCAATCGCGGCGCTTACGGCGAGCGCCGCCTATGCCGGCGCTGACACGACCTTCACCCCTGCCCTCACGAAGTTCACGGACTTTCTGGAAGGCTCGGGCGGCAAGATCATCACGGTTCTCAGCCTCGCTGGCGGCCTGATCGGTCTGGCATCCGGGCGTTTTTCGCTCGGCCAGGTCGCCGTTCCGGTGGGTGTCGGCATCGGTGTCGGCACGGGTGTTCCGATCGTCACCTCGGTCGTGACCGCGGTCATCTGAGCGCGGCAAGGGAAGGCGGCGTCGCCATGGCAGACCCATACATCATTCCTCGGCGGCTCGATGACCCGGAGCTTATCGGCTTCTGGACCATCGACGAGTTCGCGGGAATGTTGGCCCCCTTCACCTGGGGGATCCTCACCCAGCATATCTTTATCGGCATCATAGTCGCCTTCGGCGCCTGGTTCGCTTTGCGAAAGGCAAAAGCAGGACGCGCCAGCTCCTGGGTAGCCCACGCCGCATACTGGTATCTGCCTGCAGGATTTCTGGGCCTCAAGGCAACGCCGCCTTCCCACTGCCGACTACTCGCCGGTTGAGGGGCACTTCCATGTATTCCGACATATCTCACGAACGCCAGCAATCGCTGCTGCGCCAGCGCAACCTCTTTGCGCTCACTAGCGCTGGCCTAGGCCTCGCACTGGTCATCGCCGGTAGCCTTGCCGCTACCCGTGACCGCGAAGTGGTGCTGGTTCCGACCGTTCCCAAACAGCTCACGGTGAGCAGTGCCGGGGTCGAGGCCGACTATCTCGAGCTCGTCACCCGCGATGCCGCCCTTGTTCTCCTCAATCGCAGCCCCGAGGGCCTCGATTACTGGATGAACGAGATCCTAAAGCTGGCAGATCCCGGAAGCTATGGCCGCCTCAAGGCCGAACTCGTCCGGATCGTCGAAGAGCAGCGGGGCTCGGATGTCACCCAGGCATTCGTGATCCGGTCGATGACGGTCGATCCCAAGGGTCTGACATCGGATGTGACCGGCACGCTCAAGACCTTCGTCGGCGCGCAGGTGATTGCCAGCGACGAGCGCCGCTTCCGCTTCAGCTGGACTTACCGCGGCCTGCGCCTCGCGCTCTCCGGGTTCGCCCAGCTCCCCCCACAGGACAAATCGAAGGAGGCCCAGTGATGGCTTACCGAAAAGGGACCCATACACGGGGTCTATTTCTGAGCGCGGCCGCTCTGCTCACCGCAGCATCCCCCGCTCATGCCGCCGACCAGTTCAAGCAAACGGCTGACGGTGCCGGAATTGAGTGCAGCGTTTCAGCGCGAGAGCTGACCCGCTTCGCATTGGTCGACGACCAGTTCGCCAGCGTCTCGAAGATCTCGACCGGCACACCCTTCAACGACTTTGCAGTGACCAACGAGCCGGTGCGCGGCGACATCTATGTGTCGGTGCCGGAAACTTACGCGGCGCGGTCGATCAGCTTCTTCACCACCACCAAGAAGGGCTTCGTCTACAAGGTCGCGTGTCGGGTTGAGCAAATTCCGGCGACCCAGGTCTTCATCACCAACCCCGCCATCGCGAAGAACCGGGCGGCGGATTGGGAAAGCCAGACCCCGATCGAGACCAGCGCCGTCAGGCTCATCCAGGCGATGGCCAATGACCGGACGGTCGACGGTTTCGAGGTCCGCCAATCGACTGCCATACCCGCACGGGTCGGCGATCTCGAAGTCCAGCTCATCGCTGATTATCGCGGCGCCAGCCTCACTGGGAAGGTCGTCCGCATCCACAATCGCGGAACGAAACCCGTGACGCTCGCCGAACGCGATCTCGCACCGCGCGACACGCTCGCCGTCTCGATCGCCGAGCCAAAGCTCGAACCCGGGGCCAGCACAACCGCCTTTGTTGTCGGCGCAAGCGGGGAGACCGGCAATGACTGATGCAACCCATACGCCAAGCACTGCCCCTTTGCAGGCCGAGAGCGCGGCATCGTCCGAACTTTCCGGGCTCAACGCCCGCACCGCGCGCCGTCAGAAGCTGCTGCTGGGGTCGCTGGGAGCACTCGCCCTCATCGGCGGAAGCTGGTTCATCCTTGGCGGCGACGACAAGGCCAAGACCGGCGATCCCAATGCGGCGCAGACGATCGACACGGCAGGCCTGGTCAACCGCGACCTGTCCCAGCGCGAGTTCGTCGCGACCTACGGCAACAGGCTCGATGCGGTCACCCGCGAGCAGAAGGCGCTGAAGGATGGGAGCGTCCCGCGGACGGAGATCGAGGCGCAGCTGGCGGCTCTCAAAGCCGAGAACCAGGCCATGCGTGTCGATGGACAGGCCGCGATCGATGCCATCTCGGCAGAGAACGCCGAGCTTAAGACCCGGCTTGCCGCGCAGCCTGCATCACCGGCATCGGCTGTTCTGCCACCGGCTTATGGGCCGCAGGCAGGCGGCTACGACGCGCGAGCCCGTTCGTCCCAGTCAGGAGCTGCGCCTACAGGGGGTGATCCGCAGGGCGGCATGATCTCGTCGCCTGGCGAGGTGAAGCTGATGAGCTTCAGCTCCGACAAGGCAGCGACCAATGGCCTCCGTGTGGGCCGGCCCGATGCGCCACCGGTCGTCGTCGAGGATTCGCCCGATTATCTGCCGCCCAACTCCTACGCTCCGGCACGCGTAATCGTCGGCGTCGACGCCTCGGCAGGCGTCGCCAGCCAGACCGATCCGCTGCCTGTGGTGCTTCGGATTACCGGCCCTGCTCGTTCGGTCATGCAGAACGGAAAGGTTCTGACCACCCGGATTCAGGGCTGCGTCGTCAACGGCGCGGCACGCGGGGATCTCAGCAGCGAGAAGGTCTACGTGAAGCTCGCCCGCATGACCTGCGATCAGCCTGGCGGCAGGGTCGCAGTGAGCGAGGTCAAAGGCTTCATCAGCTTCGCTGGCAAGTCCGGGGTCCGCGGCCGCGTCGTCAGCCGCGAAGGCAGCCTCGTCAGCCAGGCCCTGCTGGCCGGGATCGTCGGCGGCTTCGGGCGCGGCTTCTCGGCCAATGCCAACAGTGTCTTTTCCGGCGTCACGACCAACCCCAACGGCAGTCGCTCCAAGCTCTCGGCCGGCGACATTCTCGGTGGCGGGCTTGGCCAGGGTGCCGCCGATGCGGCCGACACGGTCAGCAAATACCTGATCGAGCGCGCCGAACAGTACCAACCCGTCGTCGAGATGCCGACCGGCATCGATGTCGAGATCGTGTTCCTCGACGGCGTCTACGTGAGGAACTCCCAATGATCGAAAATACTCTCCTTGAGCAGGACAATCGTCGGCGCCGTTGGTTGCGTGCCAGCGCTGGACTGGCGGCGATCATCGCCGTGTCGGCCGCGACGGGATGGGGTGTGGCAAGCCTTGCTGCCCCTGCTGCTGCTCCGGACACGGCGAAGGTTCGAGAGGCGCTCAAGCTGCGCCTGCCCAAGACGCCGATCGACGCGATCAACTGCAAGGGCCTGGGCGGCCTGTGCGAGGTCGCGTCCAAATCGACGCTCTTTTACGTCGATCGGGCAGCAAAGTATCTGGTGATCGGCCGGGTCTACGACATGGAAGCCCGTCAGGACCTGACGGCTGCCCGCTTGCTTGCCCTCAATCCGGACTTGTTGGCAGCGGGGGCAGCGCGGCGCAGCAATCCCGAGACGCAAGCGGAAGGCGGCCCGAGCGCAGCCGCAGCTTCAGATCGAAACGCGGCACCGCGACATGTCCCGCTCGGCAAGCTTCCCGCCAAAGGCGCCATCACCTGGGGACCGGCCGATGGTCCACGTGTCGTCGTCTTTTCAGACTTCCACTGCGGCTATTGCAAGAAGCTCGAGGCCGAATTGAAGGCGATCGGGGCGCGGGTTGAAGAGCGGCCGATCTCGATCTTCGGGGCGGAGAGCCGGCGCGATGCCGAACGGGTGCTGTGCTCGCCGCGGCCTGAGCTGGCGCTGCATATGGCCTATTCGGGTCTGGCGCTCGCCAATCCCAAACCCTGCGACACAAGCGGTCTCGATGCCAACGAGGCCTTCGCGCGGGCCCACGGTTTTGGCGGCACCCCTGTGATCGTGCGCCCCGCCGATGGCGCCGTTCTCGAAGGCTTCCGGCCTGCCGCTGTGCTCCGCGACTTCCTGCGCGCTGGCCCCTCCCTGGCCCCCACTCCTGCTCCCAAAGGATAGACCCATGCGTTTTCCGACACGTCTCCTTGCCTGCGCCTGTCTGGCCGGTCTTGCCAGTGGCTGCGCCACGTTCGGCACCAACGTCGAGGGCGATTTCACCTGCCGCGCGCCGAAGGGCGACTGCGCACCGGCTCACGTCATCGATGCCAAGGCGACGGACAATCTGTCGAACGGCACGCTGCTCCATGCTGACGCGCGGCAGAGGTCAGGCGTCGTGGATGCCGACACCAGCCGCACAGCGGAACGCACCTTGCGCGTCGTCTTCCCCGCACATGTCGATGAAGCTGGAACGCTGCACGATGAAGCGGTCGCCTGGACCGTCGTCGAAAATCCGCGCTGGGCCACCGAGCTGCGCCGCAAGGCGGGTGAGGACCAGGGCGGATCCCTGATGCGCCAGGTTCGTCGGCAGCTGAAAGCCGCCCAGAGAGCCCCAGCACCGGACGGTGCGGAAGGAGACCCGAACGTACCTGATGAGGCGTCGCCCTTCTCGTCTGCACGCGACGACGCGGGTCAGGCTGGCGGCATCTCGGGCGCCGATGCCCCCAGTCCCTTCAACGAAACTTCAGATGCCTCGCCGCTGGTCCTCCCCTCCACGGCGCGCGAGGCCGTTGCCGGTGCCAAGGCACCGGCGGTCGAGGGGTTCGACA
Organism: Sphingobium amiense; assembly: GCF_003967075.1. NCBI lineage: Bacteria > Pseudomonadati > Pseudomonadota > Alphaproteobacteria > Sphingomonadales > Sphingobiaceae > Sphingobium > Sphingobium amiense. Next base: position 228,203 of record NZ_AP018664.1, on the reverse strand, counting down.
CGTCGCCTCCCCCGCGTGATCGAGCCCCTCGGCCTGAGGCGGGGCAGAGCGCTCCGCTGTTCCCCAGCGCAGCGGCGATTGAAGCCGCGAAAGCTGCAATCCGCCCGGCAGTCAGAACCGGCGAACAGCCGATCGTCAGCACCTCCCAGCCGAAGGAGCCCAAGTGATGGCCGAACAACTCAAGACCGTCGTCGATCGGCTGCTCAGTGGATTGCTGGGTGATGCCGAGCACGCTGACAAAGCCCGCCCGCAGCTCATGGTCGACATGCTCTCCGACTGGCTCCCCTACCGGGTCTACGATCCGGCAACACGCCTTTACTTCAACGCACGCTCGAAGGGCTTTGTCCTTTCGGTTACGCCGCTGATCGGAGCCGACGAGCGCACCGGGGAAATCCTGGGACAGTTCTTCTCGGAAGGACTGCCAGCAGGCGCCTGCCTGCAGGTGCTCCACCTAGCAAGCCCGCGCATCAGCAGGATCATCGCCCCGTGGTTCGCCCCACGGTACATTCAGGGCGGCGTGTACGAGGCAATTGCCCGGCACCGGGCGCGGCGGCTCTATTCGCTCGTCTGGGAGTCCGGTTCGCCGGACGCGCCCTTCCATGCTCGGCATCACCAGGTCATCGTCTCGGTCGGGGTGCCGACGTCCAAATCGGTCAGCAATGAGGATCTCAAGCAGACCCGCGATGGCCTGGTGGCGATGCTCAAGTCGCTCAATCTCGGCGTGGTCGAAGTCGGGCCGGAAGCGCTCATCGCTGTCATCGATGATCTGACTTCGCCCACCACCGCCCCGCAGGACGATGCGGTGCCCTACAACCCGAATGATCCAATCGCCTCCCAGGCGATCCGCCACGACATCGAACTGGTGGTGGCTGAAGATCGCATGCGGCTCGTGACCGAGCGTTTCCGTCCCACTGGCAAGGTCAATGACGGCGTGCCCGAGATCGGGACCGTCTATCCCGATGCCTTCGATGTCCGGCATTTTGCTGTACGCAACATGCCATCGCGCTGGGCCCCGTGGGAATGCGCGCGGCTGATCGGCGACCTGTTCACCGACAAGCTGCGCTTCCCCTGCCCGGCCGCCACCATGCTGTGTCTCGTCTATCCGGATCAGGAGGCTGCATCGGCGAAGGCCGGATTCAAGTTCATGCGGACGACCAGCCTCGCCGGAACCCGCAGCGCGCGGTTCCTGCCTCGGATCGGCGAACAGGCCGCCGAGTGGCAGCATGTTCAGGCCGAGCTCCAGGAAGGCCGCCGTCTCGTGCGGGTCTTCTACGGTGTCACGACCTATTCACCGCTGGGTCAGGGAGATCGCCACGAACGCGCGATCAAATCGATCTACAAGGCGGCGGGCTGGGACCTTACCGACGAGCGCTACCTCCAGATCCAGGGATTGCTCGCCGCGATGCCGCTCACCCTGGCTGACGGGCTCGGCACCGACATGGAGCGGCTGAAGCGGTTCAAGACTGTGTTGTCGACGACCGCCGCCAATATCGCGCCCATGCAGGGCGAGTATCTCGGCAGCGCCCATCCCCACCTGCTGTTCGTCGGGCGGCGCGGCCAGCCCTTTTTCTGGTCGCCGTTCGAGAACGAGGCCGGCAACCACAATGTTGCGATCTGCGGCAAGTCGGGATCGGGCAAGTCGGTGCTGCTCCAGGAGATGTGCGCCGCGCTGCGCGGCGCCGGCGCACAGGTTGTCGTGATCGACGATGGCCGCAGCTTCGAGCACTCGGTCAAGCTGCAGGGCGGCCGCTTTGTCGAGTTCACAATTGCAGCGGGCTTCTGTCTCAACCCGTTCTCGATGATCGATGCGACCCGCGCCGCCGAAGACGAGGACTACCGTCTCGACTGCTTCGGGATGATCAAGGCCATCGTCGGGCAAATGGCTCGCCACAGCGCGAAGCTGACGGATACTGAGCGCGGATTGATCGACCGGGCGGTCAACCTCGTCTGGGCGCAGCACGGCGCGGCTGCCACAGTTACGACCGTCGGCGAGATGCTGGCCAGTCTCGGCCATGACACTGCCGCTGATATCGCAACCGCGCTTGCCCCCTACATGGCGGGCGGAACTTACGGCGCCTTCTTCGAAGGCCAGGCAAGCCTCGACCTCGATGCGGACTTCACGGTCTTCGAGATGTCCGACCTTGCGAGCCGGGAGGATCTGCGCAGCGTCGTCCTCTCAGCCATCATGTTCATGACCAGCCAAGCCATGACGCGAAGCCCGAGGTCACTGCGCAAGCTTCTGCTGATCGATGAAGCCTGGTCGATGCTCAAGGGCGGTTCGATGGGTGAATTCGTCGAAACCTACGCCCGCACCTGCCGCAAGTATGGCGGCGCGTTGGCGACCGCTACCCAGTCGCTCAACGACTATTACAAGTCCGACGGGGCGACGGCGGCGCTCGAGAACAGCGACTGGATGCTGATCCTCCAGCAGAAGCCGGAGACGATCGCCGATTTCAAGGCCAGCAAGCGCCTCGATATGGACGATCGCACCGAGACGCTGATCCGCAGTCTCAAGCGCTCCGGGAGCGACTATTCCGAGGTGTTCATCAAGGGGCCGGAGACCGAGGCGATCGGGCGGCTCGTGCTCGATGACTATTCGGCAACGCTCTTCTCGAGTTCGCCCCAAACCTTCGCCGCCATCGATGCCGAGATCGCCCGCGGCCACCAACTCGCCGATGCCATCGAGCGCATCGCTCATCCCAACCGCTGACACCTCTTCACCAAAGGATTCTGAAACTCATGCCTCTCCACCTCGTCACCCCGTTCGACCGGACGGATGCGCCCGAAGACGAACAGCCCGTCAGCCAGCCAGTCCAGACCTTGCGCTCGCGCATGGCCGATGGCTGCTACATAGTGCTGCGCGGTAGTCTGTTTCTCGGCTCGTCCTATCTGATGGCAATGGGCCTGCCGCTGCTCTTCTTCCTCCTTCTATCGGGCGGCAATCCCGACGCCTTCTTCGCCCATGTCGCCAATCTCGGTGATCGCTTCCTGGCGGCGGATTTCACTCGGCGCGTCACATTCGTCGATCAGTGCAAGTTCGTTCTGATCGGTCTCGCCACGCTCGTCGTCGTGTGGCGCATGCCGCGCTTCATCCGTGATCTCGACCGCGAACTCTCGGGAGAAAAGCTGTGAAGAACATTCTGGCAACATCAAGGCTGCGCGGGCGGCTTGCATCGATCAATCTCACCGCCGTCCTGGTCGGCGCTGGCATGGTTGGTCAGACGCTATGGGGTGTCTGGGCGACCGACAAGCTGCTCACCCTGGAAAAGCGGGAGGTCGTCACGGTCCAGCTGAGCCGGATCATGGGCGACTTCATCGAAGCTGAAGCGCGCGCTGGCCGGCCGCCTGAAGAGACCAGGCAACGCGTCCAGGCCTACCTGAAAGCCGTGGAAGCCTCTGTGCAGAAGCTCGGGCGCGAAGGCCGGACGGTCCTCGTTGCCGAAGCCGTGGTCGCCGGGAGCACGCCGGACCTGACCGGGTCTGTGCGTGCCGACGTCGTGCGCCGCATGGGAGCCCTTCCCAATGCAGCCCGCTGATCTCTCGATCCGCTCAGCGTCGGCGCCCAATTTCGTACAACGCCTCGTGCTTTGGGGCGGGCTCGGCGCCGGGGCACTGGCGCTCTCCTCGCTTGCCGCCTTCGCGCAGGGCCATGCGCTTATGATCAATGTGAGCCCCAGTCTGCCTTACTGGGCCATCTGGGTCACGCGGGGGGCACCCGTGCATCGCGGGGACATCATCCTGTTCGACCCACCCACCTCGCCTTTGTTGGTCAAGCATTTCGGGGCGGAGCCAAAGCCGTTCGGCAAGCGGGTGAGCGGTGTCCCGGGCGACATCGTCACCGAGCGAAATCGCACCTACTTCGTCAACGGGCAGGCGGTCGCTAAGGCCAAGCTCAAGAGTCGCCTTGGCGAACCCCTCGCGCTCGGACCGACGGGGCGCGTTCCGCAAGGCTGCTACTTCGTCACCAGCGAACACAAGGATGGTTTCGACAGCCGCTACGCCGCAATCGGTTGGATTTGTGGGCCGCGCATTCTCGGGGTCGGGAGGCCAATCCTGTGAGGCTCATCACCTTGCCCATTTGCGCGACTGCGCTTGCGCTTGCCATAGCACCCCAGGCAATGGCTCGCGACTACGGCCAGCACGGCACGGTTTGGCCAGTGGTCGAGCCGGACCTACTCCAGCAGATGCATGCCAGGCTTACGCAGCTCGAGAAGACCGGCGAGACCGCGCGTCTCAATGAAGAGCTGAAGCGGCGAACGATCGCCCGGGTCAACCGGCCTGAGCCTGTCGCAGGCATCTCCCTCGCCTCGGCAATACGCAGCTGGCGTTTCGATCCGACGATCACCGTCGAGCGCGACATTGCTGACGATAAGGGCCGGCTCATCATTGCCGCAGGCACGCGCGTCAATCCGCTCGATACCGTGCCGCTCCGGGCTCCGCTCGTCTTCCTGGATGGAGACGACCCGGCACAGCTTGCCTGGGCCACCCGTCGCTATGCCAGCACGAAGGCCAAGCTCATCCTCGTGCGGGGTGCGCCGCTCGAACTCATGAAAGCCCGCCAGCGGCGCTTCTACTTCGATCAGGGCGGCACGCTGGTGAAGCACTTCGGCATTCGCGCTGTGCCCGCAACGGTCGAGCAGCAGGGCCGCGCGCTCCTGATCACCGAACAGCCGGTCACTCCCAAAGAGCGGGCGCAATCATGAGCAGGAAACATCGTCTTTTGTCATGGCTTTGCGGAGCACTTCTGCTCACCAGCCTGAGCGTCATCTCCAGCTCGCCTGCCCAGGCTGCGGCCGGTCCAGGCCGATGCACGGGAAAGTTCGTCAATCCGATCACGGACATCTGCTGGTCCTGCCTATTCCCGATTTCGATCGGAGGCTTGAAGATCTGGCCGTCAAGTCGGCCCGACACCAACAACCCCGCTCTGCCGGTGTGCCTGTGCGGGCTGCGGCCCGGGATTGCCATGGGGTTCTGGGAGCCGGTCCGGCTTGCCGATGTCAGCATGAAGCCGTGGTGCTTCGTCAATCTGGGCGGGATGAAGCTCGATCCGGGTTTCGACATCGGCTTCAAGTCGATGGCCGGACCATCGGCGGTCGGCGGCAACACTCAGTACAACTCGCAGTGGCATGTCCACTGGTATGCCTATCCGCTGATCTACTGGATGGAGATCGTTGCCGACTTCCTGTGCCTCGAGTCCGGCTCGATCGACATTCTCTACATTACCGAGATCGACCCGCTCTGGCAGGACAGCGAACTCACCGCGATCATCAACCCCGAGGCGGTCCTGTTCGCCAATCCCTTGGCGCTTGCAGCCTGCGCGGCCGACTGCATGGCGGCAACGGCCAAGCTGCCGACTGATGAACTGTTCTGGTGCGCGGGCTGTCAGGGCACGATGTATCCGCTCAACGGCAATGTCTCGGCGACCATTGGCCATGTCCAGGCCTCGCGGCTCGCGCTCGCCCGCTTCTCCTACAAGCTCCACCGCGAACTCGTCGCTTGGGGGACGATGGGCAGTAAGGGGCTTTGCGGCAAGTACCTGATGCCGGTGATGCGCAAGCAGCAGTACCGCTTCCAAGCCACCAATCCCAATCCGCAGACCAAGGGCCGCTATGCCTGCGCGCCCATTGGTGCCTCCACCACCTTCATGTCGGCAGGCCAGGTCTATCCCGCCATTGGCGAGGACATGGGCTACCTGGTCTGGCGCAAGCGGAACTGCTGCGCGCTATGAAAACCCTTCCTCATCTCCTTGTAGTCGCTTCGCTTTCGAGCCTTGCCGCTCTGGCTGGTGCATCCGCACAGACAGCCGAGCCAGACCTTGATCTGGCGGCCATCCGGGCGCGGGCCAGCGCCGAGGCCAACGATGCCGAAGCCCTATCCGCCAACGCTCGCGCAAGGGCCGAAACTCTAGCGCGGGAGGCCAGGACAAGCACCGAAGAGGCCGAGGTGCACGCTCGCCGCTACACCCGTGAGGCCGCCGCAAGTTCGAAGCCTGATCCGGCCAGCACCTTCGATTTTGACCGGATGGTGGCCGACGCCGGCACCATGACCAGTGATGGCATGGGCGAGGCGCCGAGGTTCATGGCCTTTGCTTCGCTCTCGATGCCGCCAGCGGCGCTGCGCGCGATGATCGACGACGTGGCCAAGGCGGGCGGTATCGTCGCCCTGCGCGGGTTGCCTGGCAACAGCGCCAAGGCCCTAACGGCCGCGCTGGCGAAAGTCGCAAAGCCGGGCGAGCAACTGGACGGTGTCGGCATCGACCCGCGCCTGTTCCGCGCCTTCGGGATTGAGGCGGTTCCTGCCTACGTCGTGACCAGCAGCGACTTTGACCTCTGCGATGGTTTCGACTGCCGCACGCAAGTTCCGCCTCACGACCGGATGAGCGGCAATGTCAGCGCAGCCTACGCGCTTGAGACCTTCGCGCGCGGCGGCGGCCCTGGCGCTTTGCTCGCAGCCCATCACCTTGCCCGTCTTGAAAGGCAGGTTCCATGAAACGGCTATCCCTCCCTGTCGCCGGCCTTTGTGCGCTCCTGCTCACCCTGACCGGGCCGCTTCACGCCCAGACCACAACCGATGCCGCCAAGGCAGACGGCAAGGCTTTCGGGCGTGACAAGGCGGCATCCGCACAAGGCGCGGCGACGACAAACCCTGACGCCAGCCGCATCCCCAATTTCGGCGGCACGCCAAGCCAGTCAGGCTATTTCGACGATCCGGACCGGATGAGCCGCGAAGCGGCCAGCCAGGCCACGACCAACACCGGCTACAAGGCAATGCGGGACTCGATGGACCGGCGGGCCCGGTTTGCCCCTCAGGATCTCGATGCGACGATCGCGCGCAGCAATGTCATCAGCGATGACCCGCTCGCCTACACGAGCGGGATGGCCATTGGCGGCTCGCAGGGGCGCTGCGTGCCCTTGCCGCCGGCCAGCGGGACCGCGGCACGCTACATGGCGACCTGCAACGTCGGTTACACGGCAACCCAAGAAACCCGGACCTGCCCCGTGACATTGACCGCGCGGGTCGTGCAACGTCAGGTCTACGGCTACTATTGCGTTGGCGGCAGCGGGGTCGACCCGGCTTCGGTCTACAACTGCAACCGCTACCCCGCGCCGCAATGCACGGTCACGCAGTCCTATCCGATCAACCTGTGCGATCCCTATTTCGGAATCTACTGGGGCTGCAACTCCGGCGATCTGAGGGTTGATCTCGTCAGTTGCACGTCGCCGGTCGAGGGCGCTACGCCCTATACGGTGACCGGCGAGAACGTCGTCACGACCACGCGCGACGAAGGCCAATGCGCCGGCCTCGCGGCCGACAGCTCGTGCCAGCAGGACACCGAGACGTGCACCGACAGCGATCCGGTGACCCGCATCGTCGATGGCATCGCCGTGACGCAGCCTTGCTGGGCATGGAGCCGCAGTTACAGCTGCGCACAATTCACGGAGGCTCAGGACTGCCAGACGCTTGAAGCCACACCGGGCTGCAAGCTGGTGCGCGAAGACTGTCTCGCTGGCGAGCCCTGCCGAACCTGGGAGCGGGTCTATGATTGCCCGGTTCCAGACCAGCCTGGGAACACCAACCAGTTCATCTGCGACGGTGATGTCTACTGCATCGATGGCTCGTGCGAGACCATCCAGCGCGAGGCCAACAACGAGTTCAAGGACGCGGCCGTCGCCTTGAACGCGATGAACCAGGCGCGCCGCGAATTCGATCCGGACAATCTCACCCTGTTCAAGGGAACCCGAGAAAGCTGCTCGTCCAAGGTCTTCGGCGTGCTCAACTGCTGCAAGGGCAAGGGCTTCCCGCTTATCCCGGGCATCCAGCTGCTCGTGGCGCTGGGCTGCAGCCGCGAGGAGATGCTGCTGCATCAGAAGGATGCGCAGGGTCTGTGCGCCTACGTCGGCACCTATTGCTCGTCCTCGTTCCTTGGCGTGTGCCTGACCAAGCGCAAGGTCTATTGCTGCTTTGAATCCAAGCTCTCGCGGATCCTGCAGGAGCAAGGCCGCCAGCAGCTGAACAAGCCCTGGGGCAAGCCGAAGACCGAGCAATGCCAGGGCTTCACCATCGACGAGTTTGCTCGGCTCGACCTCTCGAAAATGGATTTCAGCGAGGTCTATGCCGAGTTCACCGACGCCGCCCGCCTGCCTGACGAGCTGCAGGCAACCCAGGACATCCAACAGAAGATCGAGGACTACTATGCCCGCGCCCGCCAGTAAGGCCGCGTGGCGGCTGCTTGCCGCCTGCGCGATTGCCAATTCCGTTTGCCAGTTTTCTCTGGCGACCGCCCAGCCCGTCGCAAGCCGGACCGATGCGCCGCCCAGCGCACAATCGGCCGAGCGCCAGGATAGCTTCTATTGCGAGGAGCGGCGGCTTGGATACTGGTTCTACTGCGAACGTCCCAAGACGCCGGAGCAGAATACACCCCTGCCTGCGCCTACGGCCAGCGCGACCAGCCAACTTGATGCGATCACGGCGACGTTGCGCGAACTGAAGGCCAAGGCGATCCTGGAGCCGACGCCGAATAACGTTACGGCCTATATCCGCTTCCAGCGGGCCCAGCTCGACCGCGCGTCGCTCTTCAGCGACGTCTGGCAGCGGGCGATCTGGCAGGATCCCGAGCTCGACTACACGCTTCAGCGCCCGGTCTCGACGCTCGGCAAGCGCCAGTGGCAGGATTCGCGCAGCGCGGAACGGAACGCGGCAATGGCACAGCTCTCCGAGCGCTACGGCCTCTTCTACTTCTTCGCCCAGAGCTGCGGCGCCTGTGAGGTCATGTCGCCAATCGTGCAGAGCGTTGCCTCGACCTGGCATATCGCGGTGCGTGCGATTTCGACCGACGGCGGTCCGTCGCGGCATTTCCCGAACTACACGGTCGAGACCAACCAGCGCAGCCGCATGGGGCTCGAGCCCAAGGTCACGCCAGCGGTCGTCCTCTGGGACGCGCAGACCGGCCGCCCCATTCCGATCGGCTACGGCGTCATGAGCGCCGACGAGCTGCAGGACCGGATTTACCTCCTCACATCGAAGGAAGCTGGACGTGACTACTAGGATGAAAAGAGCCGTCGCTGCGCTCCTTGCAGCCACCCTCCCCCTCACCCTTCCGCTATCTGGCGCATCGGCCGATGTCGGCAGTTCGATGGACTCGTTTCTGAACGATGTCGGAGGCGCAGCCAACGTCAACGGGCCGACCGCGTTTCAGGGGCAGTCTGCCGGCTATTACAGCCTCGGCAATGTCTGGACGCGGTTCCCGCAGAAGACGACCAACATTGCCAACCTGCAGCTGCCGCGCGCCCGCGCCGGTTGCGGCGGGATCGACATCTTTGCCGGGTCCTTCAGCTTCATCAACACGAGCGAGATCGTCGCGATGCTGAAGGCAGTCGCGAACAATGCCGTCGGCTTCGCCTTCAGCCTCGCGATCGACACCGTCTGCCCGGAATGCTCGAAGATCATGCAGGAGTTCAGCCAGAAGGCTCAGCTCATGAACAATCTCAACATCAACTCCTGCGAGATGGCGCAGGGCCTTGTGGGCGGGATCTGGCCCAAGGGCGACCTTGCCGACAAGGCGATCTGTGAGGCGATCGGCAACTCCGAAGGCATCTTCACCGACTATGCCGCGGCCAAACATGGGTGCGGCACCAGGGGGCAGCGATCGAGCACGACCGCGCAAGGCTCGGGCAAGTATGACGACGTCAATCCCGGCGTGCCGCGCAACTACACCTGGACAATCCTCAAGAAGTCGGCGTTCTTCTCGCCAGGCGGCAGGTTCGACGAAGAGCTCGCCGAATATGCGATGACGCTGCTGGGCACGATCATCTACGTGCCCCCCAAGGACGACGAGCCGGGCAAGTTCGTGCCGATCGTCGGTGAGGCATCGTCCACCCTCGTGACTTCGCTGCTGGATGGCACCTCGAATGGCAACGTCCTCATCTTCGACTGCGACGAGCCGGAAAAGTGCCTCAACCCGGGCTTCAGGTCGCTGAGCCTGCCAGCATCGAAAGCGCTGCGGCCGCGGGTGGCGGCGCTCATAGGCGGGATGGTTCAGGCCATCCGCGACGACACCGCGATCAGCGCAGAGCAGAAGGAACTGCTGCAGGTCGCGTCCATCCCGCTCTACAAGATCCTGACCGTCCAGGCGGCCTATGGCCGGGGTATGCCGACCGACGACCGGGAGACCCTGGCCGAGATCGCCAGTGTCGACCTGCTGTTTGCCGTGCTCGACCGGATCGTGAGCGAGGCGGGCCGCTCGATGTCGAGCTTCATCGGAGCTGACGAAGCCAAGATCGCGATGTGGCAGAACCAGGTCAATGTCGTGCGTCAGGCTCTCGCTGACCGGCAGGCCAACACGCATCTCAAGGTCAATGCGGTGCTGCAGATCATTGAGAAGACGGCGTTCATCGAGAACGTGCTGGCGGCCTCGATGTCGCCCGGAATGGCCGCATCGCTGGACTGGTCGCGCGGCGTCCAGAGCCGCGCCCTCACCCACTGACCGACCCAACCACATCCAGGCGGGATAACAGACATGGTCGAGATTTTCACGGTCGGCGGCGGGGACTATCTGGTCAACGTCTTCCAGGCGGTCGCCGCCTGGACCGGCAACGGCGGTTACAAGAGCCTGCTCCAGGTGGTGATGGTAATGGGGCTGGGCTTGTCTGCCCTGACCCTTGCGTTCAATCAGGACTGGCGCGCCTGGATCAACTGGTTCCTCGGCGCAACGCTCATCTACTCTTGCCTCATGGTGCCGCGGCTCGACGTCCATGTGACCGACCGGCTCAACCCCAGCCTTGCGCCTGCCAATGTCAGCAATGTGCCACTGGGCCTGGCACTCATGGCGAGCTTTACCAGCCAGGTGGGCGATTATCTGACGGGCTCGGCCGAGGTGGTGTTCGGCCTGCCGGGCGATCTCAACTATTCGAAGAACGGCATGATCTACGGCGCGCGGCTCTACGATGCGACCCGCTCCTTGCGGATTTCCGATCCCGAGTTCGCTGCCAATCTCGACGAGCATTTCCGGCAATGCGTGTTCTACGACGTCCTGCTCGGCCGCTACTCGATGAAGGAGCTGGCGGAGACAGGCGATATCTGGGCGACGATAGCCCCGGGCAGCCAGGCTCGGGCGCAAAGGTTTCTGTCCCGCGATGCGACCACGGGCCAGGTGAGCTCGAACATTGTCACCTGCCGCGAGGCATACGACACGCTCAATGCGCAGTGGGCCGGGCTGGTCGATGCGATGGGGTCGGTGTTTGGCCGTCAGCTCTATCCCAATCAGACGGCCGCGCTCGCCAAGGCGAAGCTCTTCGCCGATCTGCCAGTCGCCTATCAGTACCTGACCGGCGTCTCGGAGAATGCGACCGAGATCTTCAAGCAGACGCTGACCATCAACGCGATGAGCCAGGCCATGCACTCGATGTCCGGCGGCAGCGGCGCGGGCAATGTCGACGTCTATGCCCAGACCCGCGCCGACATCCAGACCGAGCGGACCTATGGTTCGATCGCGAGCAACGCGATGAAGTGGGTCCCGCTCCTGAACGTCGTGCTGACCGTGCTGTTCTACGCCCTCTTCCCGGTGCTTTTCCCGCTGTTCCTGCTCCCTAAGACGGGGCCGGTCGCACTCAAGGGCTATGTGACGGGCTTCTTCTACCTCGCGGCCTGGGGGCCACTGTTCGTGATCCTCCACATGATGCTGATGTACAAGGGCGCGGCTGACATGAGCGCGGTTACGGGCAGCAACGGCCTCAGCCTTGCCAGCTTCACCGGGATGGCCGACGTGAACAGCGATATTGGCCTGCTGGCAGGCTACCTCATCGCCTCCGTCCCGTTCCTGGCAGGGGGTGTGGCCAAGGGCGCCATGGCAATTTCGCACCACGCGACGAGTTACCTCAACCCGAGCCAGAACGCGGCGGAAGAAGCGGCCCGAGAGGCGAGCACAGGCAATATCTCGCTCGGCAACAGCAGCTTCGAAAACTCGAGCGTCCTCACGCGTCAGTTCGCCCAAGGCACGATTGCTCCGAGCTTCACCTATGGTGCACCGCAGACGCGAACATTCAGCGACACCGGCTCGATGACCACAAGCTTCCCGGATGGCAGCTACGATCAGATACCGACCTCCAGCTATCCCTTCACGCCGACGCTGGGCCAGGAGTTCACGGCGCGCCTTTCGACGATGGCATCGCAGGCCCGCGCCAACAGTGAGACCTATGCCAATGTCGCGACGGAATCGACAACCAGCGCCGTCACGAAGTTCCGCGAGCTCAGGGACCAGTTCAGCCGAGGCGCATCCTTCGAGAGCGCGACCGGCACCTCGAACTCCGACAGCATCCAGACTGCATTCAGCGAAGTCGATCAGGCATCGACCAATCTGCAGCAGCAATTCGGGCTGTCCCGCAGAGCGGCCGATGACATCTCCACGGCCTGGTTCCTCGGTGGCGAAGCTGGGGCAAAAGCCGGAATTTCAAATGGCGTGCTCTCTGGGAGCATTGGAGCGAAGGGCGGTGGGACACGCACGTGGACCGACAGCGACATCGGCATCGCTTCGGAAGACCGTTCGCGGATCTTTGGGAGCCTGTCCCAGATGTCTGACAGCCGCAATTGGTCGAGCACCCGCGATGGGTTCGTTCGCTCGGTCAGTACCGCATCAAGCTCGTCGATCTCGAGCACCGCAAGCGGCATGAATGCCTCTCTGACGGAAGCACAGAGCTTCACTATCGAGGCTCGCCGAGCCGAGGAGCTTGCCAATCGTCTTGAGAGCCAAGCGTCTTTCTTCGAGGGAAACAGCGCTGCAGGCAATCTCAATCTGTCCCAAGCCTACCGAGAATGGGGTCTTGCCGAGATCGAAAGCAACCGCGATTATTATGGCAACGCTCGGTTCGACGACGTGACATTCCAGCTCAGTCCGGAAGGCCAGGCATTGCAGGCAAAGTTCGTTGAAAGTTATGCCGAGCAGCTTCGCGACGGGATCGACGATCGCCTCGTACTCGCCACCGGACTGCCCGTATCCCGACCGGTCATTTCAAGCGCGGGCTCAGTCCGCAGCCGGGCACAGACCGACGGCGGGGGTTCCGGTTCAGTGCCCCGCGTGGGAGCCGGCGATCTCCATGAAGAGGTGCAAAGGGCTCAGGCGGTCGGTCGCCAAAGGATCAGCGGACCCACCGGACGCCTCGACGCCGTTACAAAGGGAGCCCAAGGCGCCAGTGCAGAGGCAGCGGATGAAGTGAAAGAGTGGTGATCTGCAGAGATCACCACAGTCCGAATGACGCACCAGCTAAAAATGCGAAAACGGCAACAATGACGAAGACCCCGATAATCGTCAGCTTACGCCCCCAAGGGTCGGCCCAAGACTTCTTGATACGATACTCCATCAGGCGATTCTCGCGGAGCGCCTGATCAAGCTCCGACAGACCTTCCCAATTTCGGGATGCAGGTCGGTTGCCAGTATCGATGTCAAAGTTGCTCATGATCGCATTCATCTCGCTGCTCCTTGGAACATAGCAGAAACGAGGATGGTAACCAGTAAAACATGCCCTGCATCGGAGAGTGCGCAGCCTCTCCTCCAATTCGGTCTAGGCCGTCACGTATCGGCGCCTTGATCCGGCAAGAGCATCATCTCGCTTCGGATGCCTGGACGGGTCATCATGTCCGCGACAGTCGGCAAACTTTGCGACATTGCATCAAGGAGATCAGCCTCTAATGCCCGCATCTGTGGGATGTCGATTTCAGGCGACTTCGGATTGTCCGAGCGACCTAACGTGTTCAATAACTGAAGGACTTCCCAGTCTCGGAGAACATGGATCTGAGCTGCGTTATCGCGCCAAGCACCTAGGATAATTCGAGTAACCGAGTGGTCCTGGCCAGTGACCTGATCCTCAACTGAGGCGATAAGCAAGGGAGCGGGCAATCGCGTGCAGGTCGCCAGAGCCGATTGGAGGTTTTCCCCTTCCTTCAGCGCTCGATCGAAAAGTGTGTGCCCCACGCCGACAAGACGGGTCGGGCCTTCTCCATTGCCCAAGCGAGCATTGCGATCGAACAGCAGCCCCTTGTACCGATCTTGCATGGCGTAGTCTTCATCGGCCCATTTATCGGGCGTCAGAACGTCGAGACCATCGTCCCTCCGGAAAACGCGCCGCCCCTTCGATTCCATCATCATCGCGAAAAAACGTTCGAGGTCCGGCAGATCAACCTGCGGAAGATTTCTTCCAACTTGGGCAAAGTCGAAGCGAGTGACATTGCCAAGCATGGTCTTGACCTTATCGACTAGGTCTTCTCCGCCAATCGTAGCAGATTCCCGGTCGAACCACTGATCGAGGCTTTCTCGCGGCTGGGTCTGGCCTGCAGCAAAAATCTTCTCGAAAGCACTTGGCCCAGTCATGCCTATGACGAGCTGGCTGATGTCTTCTCGCTCATCCATTGCCTCGTCCAAGGTGCGCTGGATTCGCTCGAGCTTGGCGTTCAGGAGGTCCCAAATGCGCGCCTCCACCGTGTCTGGGTTCCTCAGGATGAACACTTGAACCGGCCTTGTCTGACCGTAGCGCGACAGGCGGCCGACACGCTGATGAAGCCGCATGGGATTCCAGGGCATGTCGACATGAATGAGCGTCGCGCAGCGCTCCTGAAGATCGATCCCTTCGCCCGCTGCCTCGGTTGAAACCAGAAAGCGGATCGTGCCTTGGTTGAAGGCTTCCGCTGCCGCATCGCGCGACCAACTTTTCGGGCCCCGCGAACCGTCCGCCTTGGTAACTTCGTCCAAGCGTTCATCACCGTTGATGAAGCCGCAGCAACCGTGACCAAATCGAGCATGCAGGGCATCAACGACGAGAGCCTGGGTTGCTTTGTATTCGGTGAAGAGCAGCACTGGCTCGCCGGTGGGCAAATCGCTCTCGATGAGATCTACCAGTCGCTCGATCTTCCGCTCTTGCTGAATGGGTGCAGCCAACTCAAGCAGCTCATCCAGGCGAGCGATCTCGCCCTCCATCAGTTCGGCGAGCATCTTGCCCCACGCCTCTTCGTCGGCCCGCGCGCGGTCGTCCAATGTCTCGTCGTCATCACCCTCCGTTATGGACACAGACGGCGTACGAGCCTGCTCAGCAACATCTGCCAGTTTCGCGCGGCGTTTGGTCAAGGCGCTACGAATCGCAGCAATCGAACTCGCCGCAAGCTTCTGCAGCGCAATCAGCAAGAGCATTCTTGCCGACTGTGCCCGACCATCGAGGGTCGATGCATATGCTCGCCCATCGATGATGAAGGCACTCAACGTTTCGTAGAATGCGCTTTCCGCAGCGCTGAAGGCATACTCCCTTGTTTGCACTGTGACCGGCGTGAAAAGGCGGTTGCCTTTGAGATCGGTAACGGTCGCCTTGTTATTACGGATCATCACATCCGGAAGCTTGGCCAGTTGCTCGTCGATGTCGTGCTCAGGTCCGAACTGATCCGGATCGAGGAGACTCAGCAATGACAGAAAGCCGAAGTCCTTGCCCCGATGTGGTGTGCCCGTGAACAGAAGGAGAGAACGGATTCTGTGCCGTTCCTCCAGCGCGCGAAGGAGCTGAAAGGAAAGGGTCTCTCCCGTGCGTTCATCCGCGTGCAAATGATGCGCCTCATCGACCACGACAGCGTCCCAAGGATCGGCCGCAAGAAACCGGCTGCCTTCAGCCCGTCCGTCGGCGACTTCCCGGCGCAGCGTGTGGACCGACGCGACCACCATGTTTGCCGTATCCCAGAAATCCACAGCAGGTGTATCAACGGAACGATCGTAGACCTGCAGGCGGATATCGAACATCTGCCGCAGGCGTTTCTGCCATTGGGGCACTAGCTTTGCTGGTGCCAATACCAGCAGGCGGCGAATTTGCGCCCGAGCAACCAAAGGCATGAGCACCAGACCGGCTTCGATCGTTTTGCCCAACCCCACGTCATCGGCCACCAACCAGCGGAACGGGAAAGTTCGATTAACCTTGTGACAAACCCAGAGTTGATGCGGGAGCAGCTGGACGCGTGATCGAGAAAACACCCCCCACTGATCGTTAACGGACCGGATCGCCATGGCGCTAGCGCGCATCAAAGTATCGGCACTGTCATCAAAAGTCCCGGTCGACAGCGCTTGATCTAGCGACCGAGCAAGCGTGAGTTCCGCGCGAAGAACCTGCTGAATCGTCGCGCCGAAACGCGCAACAACGAATTCTCCTGCATCGGCAATAACTTGGCCCACGCCGTGGCGTGGGTGAGTGACTCTTGCGTCAGCGGTTAGTGCTTCAGGCATCGTCATCTTCTGCATCGTCCCAGTTGTTGTCTGGCCATTCGTCGACGTCTGCATCGTGAAGGATCGACACGAGGTCATCGCGGTGCTTGGCAAGTGTGATCACGTGCAATGGCAAATCACCATCGCCATCGAAATGAGCGGCTTCACCAATGCGACGCTCTACCGCTCCATACAGGGCACGTCCCTCGTCGATGCCACGCTCAAACTGGCCCATGCCGAGCGTGTAAGCGAGGCGTCGGACGCGTTCCGCCGCACTCCAGCCATAAGGCATGATCTGCTCGAATTGTGCCTGAGAATAGATACCTTTGCGGCCCAATTCGCGCACAAGCCAGTTGGCGCCAATGCCAAGCGATCTTGCTAGAGGGGCTGCTTCAATGCCCATACGAGCGGCAACGTGAGAGAATGCCGGTCGCAAATGTCCGCGCAGGCTCACGTCACCCTCTTGGGCAACCACCGCAGGCAATTTGCGGAACAGTCTCTGGTAGCTTTCGAGATGCCGCGCGATCATGCATAGATCAGGAAGGCATCTGCGCCACATCAGGTAGTTTTCATCGGCATCTGGATCGCTCCAGGCTCGGAGGCGCTCGACAAAAGGCCTCAGCTCCTCGTCACAAGGGTCGATTGTCGCGAGTTCGTGCCACCAGCCATCTTGGATTGCCTTGGTAACAAACTGCCGGGATTGAGCCGGTTTAATCCTCCCCAGTGTCTGGAAGGTTGCGAGGGAAAGCATGGTGAACCAAGCGGGCTTATCCCCGTCAGCGAGGGCTGCTGAGGAAAAATCTTCAGGATACACGGCTCGATCATAGGCAGCCCGCAAATCCCCATGATTGTCGCGCCACCACTGCGCGATCCTTGAGAGCGCCTGCGCAGCGTCAGGTTGCCAGCGGCTGATTGGATCGACCGGTGTTGAAGGGAGGCCGAATGAATACCCTAGCTTAGCGAGCAACCGGTTCTTCTCGTCTTGCTTCAGCCCGGCCAGCAGAGGGGAGTTGGCGAGTTCGTCGACATTGGGTAGCCACTTTGCCGCGCTCGCCAATAGTGCGACGGTCCGATCATCCGCACCGACCAGATAACGAATGAAGGCTTGCTGGCGTGCGGCGCTGTCACCGGCAGTCTCAGCCCATTTGGCAACGGGTAGCTGACCTGCCTGTTCACGGGCGAAGGCAGCGAGCTCAAAGGCGGCGCCTACGTACTCTGATGAAAGGCGGCCCGAAGGAGGAGCGAATGCAGCCCTGCCTTGTTCATCGTTGTCGCCCAGCGGAAACGCTAGAAGACGGATCTGCTGCCAACTTCCATCTTCGGCGAGCCAGAGCCGCTCACGCAGTAACTTGCGGAATTCTGATTGTTCCTCACCGGTCGCGTCCGTCAAGGTGGTGTAATTTCGGCTGTGGCCGTGGGCCATCGTCAGGCGGCTTTGGCGGTGATGTGTAGGGGCTGATTTTCCTCCTCGATCATGGGTTGGTTGAGTTCGGCCATGCCTTCGATCTGCATGTATCGGTGCTGGAGCTGCCACTCGTCGTTCTGCTCCATCAGCACAGCCCCGACGAGGCGGATGATGCTGTCTTCGTTCGGGAAGATTCCGACGACGTCGGCGCGGCGCTTGACCTCCTTGTTGAGCCGCTCGAGCGGATTGGTTGAGTGTAACTTCGTGCGGTGCTGGGTGGGGAAGCCGGTGTAGGCGAGCACGTCGGTTTCGGCCTCGTCCATGCAGGCGCCGAGCTTGGGCCAACGGGTGCGCAACTGGTCGGCGACCTGTCGCCAGACCTGCGTTGCGCTTTTCTGATCGGGCTGCAGGAAGACCTGGCGGATCGCGGCGGCGACGACAGTGTTCTGGCCCTTGGGCACATAGGACAGGGCATTGCGCATGAAGTGCACCCGGCAGCGCTGCCAGGTGGCGCCCATGACGCGGGTGATCGCGCCCTTGAGGCCCTCGTGAGCATCGGAGATGACCAGCTTCACGCCGGTAAGACCGCGCCGAACAAGGTCCTTCAGGAAGTCGGACCAGAAGACCTCCGCTTCCGAGGGGCCGATATGCAGGCCGACGATCTCGCGCCGGCCCTCGGTGTTGACGGCCATGGCGATTATTGCGGCAACGCTGATGATCCGCCCGCCTTCGCGTACCTTGAGATAGGTGGCATCGAGCCAGAGATACGGCCATTCGCCGGTGAGCGGGCGTTTCAGAAAGGCATGGACGCGCTCGTCAATGTCCTTGCAAAGCTTGGAGACGGTGGACTTGGAGATGCCGGTCATGCCCATGGCCTGGACGAGTTCATCGACCCGCCGGGTGCTGACCCCGCCGATCCACGCTTCCTGGATCACCGCAACCAGCGCTTTCTCGACCATCTTGCGGGGCTCAAGGAAGCCCGGAAAATAGGACCCAGCACGCAGCTTGGGGATTTTCAGGTTCAGCGTGCCTACCCGGGTATCCAGCGAACGGTCGCGATAGCCGTTGCGCCAGGTCGCGCGCTCGCTGCTGCGTTCGTGGCGACCCGCGCCGATCAGGCCATCAACGTCGGCCTCCATGATCAGCTGCAGCACGTTCTCGGCGATGGTGCGCAAAAAATCCGGTTGGCCGCCCTTTGCAGCCAGCTCTTCGATCAGTAATCTGTCCTCGGTCATCGGGAACTCCTCTTCGTCACGGTTGAAGTGTGCAAACTCCACCATAACGATGAACCCGGTGGCCACCAGCGACGCCGCATTCCGGGGTGGGGCATGCCCCACCCCGGAATACACCATCGCCTACACCGGAAATTACACCACGAGCGCGGACGCTAACTTCCTCACCGGTCATCGCCTGCGAAACTGCTTCCTCGCAAAGACAGGAAATGCGTCCCGCCAGCCCAGGATCTATGCCCTCGGCTCCAGCAAGGTTTTCGGCCAAGGTGACGACATCCAGGCGTTGCCCCGAAGGCAGCCCAACAGATTTCAGAAGCTGTCCTGTTTCCTCGGTGACAACTGCATTCTTGAAGTCCACTTCGGCGAGCAAATTCGAGATCGCAGCTTGAGCATCGCGATCGGCAAGCGCTCCCGACAAGCGCCATTTGACATCAGCCGCGCGCGTTGCACCGCCGAAAGCCAGCGGTACCACGGGGCGCTCCGCCCATAGCCTCGCAAGGCCTTGGCCTGACTTGTGTAGTGACTGCTCGGACCCGTGGCTTGCCAGATCTTGTGCAAAAAGCTGCACCAGCTTGAGCCAGAAATTGTCCCGTCCTTCCGGATCGAGACCTGTCGCTCGCGCGAAGCTTGACCAGTCAGCAAGACAATGGTCGTAAAAAGCGATGAGCCGTGGCCCAAGAGCAATGCCAAGCCGGGCAAATCGGCTATCTTTCTCATCGGCCGTGCCAGACAATTGGGTACGCCCCGGATCAACCGGAAAGCGGCCTTCCAGAAGCCAGGCCCCCCGGCGACGTTCACCAACGAGCGGGACAAGGTGCCAAAACTGCGGCACATCATGCGGAAACGAGTAGGGCCCATTACGTCCGAAGGGCAGGAAGAGCCGGAAATCGCTCCCTAAATCGAAGCGCAATACGTGGCGAGTAGCATCGATTGTCAGCCAGCTCACGCCATCGACAAGAGGATGCTCCTCATGTCGGAACACGGTCTCACCGTCTGGAGCCACCACCTCGATGGATGCTTCCTGACCGAGCGCCGCCAAGAACGGAGCCGCCTCCCGAAACGCTTCCCAAGCGTCAAGCGCATCTCCTGATCGGCCCGGAGCAACCGGAAGCTCGATGAGAGTCGCTTTGCGCCCCCTGTCATGGAATGGGGTGACCGTCCTGCTTCCCCCTGCCCAATCTGCAGGGATCATGCCTCCCAAGATCCGGATAGCTATGCCTCCGCTGGCGAGGCGAACTTCGTCGGCAAGCATATGCACGGTCTTGAATCCAAGGCCGAAGCGACCGGTTACCCGATCTCCATCTTTGGCAGAGTGATTGATGGCAAGCATATTCGAAAGGTCCCGTCGGTGCCCTTCTTCCTCTGCCTTGCGTGGATCACTCCCTGGTTGATTGATGGGGCGCCCCCAATGGATCACTCGCAAGCAAGTGATCATTTGATCGTCATCGTAGATCGCTTCTACCCGGAAGCGTCCGATACCGTGCCATTGCGCCTGGGCATCGACAGCATTCTGGTACAGTTCGAAAACCACGCGATGCGGAGCATAACCCATCTCGTCGATCTTCTGACGGGTGGCTTCGAGAAGCTCCTTCGCCCCGTCGTCCGACTGCGCGGCTGCCCAAAGTGCGTTGCGCGCCTTGTCCCGGTCGCGTGGTGCGTCGCGATGATAATCATTCAATGCCCCGCGCATTACGGGCCCGGTCTTGATGCCGGCCAAGCGATCATGAAGCACCTCCTGCAATTCTTCACAGGTGTCTGCGAGCGTGCGCTGATCGCTTGTAAAATAGCTGTCCAAGAGCTCCGACAATGCCGCCTTGTGACGTTCGAAGCCTAGCATCAAAGCCGGAGCAAGTTTTTTGACGAACTGATGCAACAACAGCCGCGCCTCGGATTCATCGGATGGCGATACCGGTCCGATCACGAGGTCATAGACGTGTCGATAGCCATATTCGTCGCGCTCAATTCCTCTCTGGATACAATCCAGCAGCAGCGCATCGTCTTTGCCAGACAGCGGAACGGTGCAGTCCGTTCCAGCAGCTGATCGCACCGTAACGTGCCCGTGTTCCGGCAGCTCGACTGCAAAACGCAGTTCAGCAAGCCGGTCCAAATTTGCGTTGGTCAAGCCACGGTGTTCGTCGGCCAAATTGTCGAGATCATCGCAAATGCGGTGGAATGATCGCTGACCTTCCCATCTGGCCGCGAGCGACTGGATCCTATCATTACGACCAAGCATCGCCAGAGCTAGCAGAATCCCATCATGCACATCGTATTGGCTGACTGGAGTGAAAGCGCGCTCGACACTCTCGAGCCAGTCCGCCTTGGCAGACTTGCTGGCTGGAATGGTGTCTGTTTTTTGATCGTCGGGCTGTTCCAGTTTGCCCGCATAATCGTGCGCGAGGAGCGCCGCAGGGTCGATACCTGCTGCTCCTAGCGCAACCCTGTCTGCCCTGCTGAACCCACCTGCTTCGGTCGGTACAAGGAGATCGGGCGGTAGATAGCTGGACGCATGCGTCAAAGCACGCAGATTTCGGGCAAATGTTGAGCGGTAAAGGCGCCGTACTGCTTCAGAATTCGTGCCGAGCCCGCTCAGTGCAGCCATTGCATTCATTTGAGCAACGGTGTCGGCAAGAGAGGGCGCGCTCAAAACTTCAGCCATTCCCGCGATGACCTCATCGGCCACGCCGTCGCGAAGAGCCGCAGAGATCAGAGGCCACGCTTCTGCATCAAGGCCAACACTCGAGGTCGCCAGCTTCGCTAGCTCATCTAGGTGCTCGACGACATCAAGGCAAAGCCCGGTGGCTCCGTGGTCAGCGGCAAGGCGGGCGGCAAAGAGAAATGACTGGGATCGATCGGGTCTTAGCCTCGCCAAGTGCCGCTGCACACTTTCTTCGCGAAGGGAGCCGGGAAGCATGCTTGCGAACAGAAGTCCGCCTTGGTCAATAATCAGCTCCTCGAGCGCATGTTCAGCATCCAGAGGCAGGTCGAGGACTTTGGTCGGTGTCCAAGCATTCCCGTCCGCAGCAATCCAGGCGGTCGCCTGAAGCTTTTCTATCAGATCATCAGGCACTTGCTCGATGGCGCCCAATGCTGAAGCAATTTCCGAGGTAAACTGATGGGGATTTGGCGCGGACAATGCTGTGCGGATCGCGGCTTCAGGCCCCCAGCGCCCGATAAGCCTGTTTTGAACCGCCGCTGCTAAAGGATCGCCCCAAAGCTCGACCAGACTGGTAAATGGCAAGAGCGCAGGTGCAACATCAGAAACACGACCGCTGAACAGATCAGTGGCCGGAAGAAGGGGTTCATGCTGGTCGGATCGGTGCAAGGGCAGCGACTTCAAAATATCGTCATCGATCCCTGACTTGAGCAATGCAATAGCCTTGGAGTCGTCCATCGGCGGCATGGTGCCAGCACACTGCGCATCGCGAAGCCATGCGCCTAATTCGGCAAGATCGATCCGTCGCAGGCCAATGTGATCGCGCAATGCCTTTTTCAATTCCGCCGCAGTCGCGGACGCTACGAGGCGATCTTCCCTGTCCTCCAACAGCGCCAGTACCAGATCATCGAGTATCCCACCGAGCTCATCGAGCTCAATCAAGTTGACGTGCGAAGGCAAAGCCTGATCTCGCGCAACAAGGCGCCGCAACTCCTCGCGTGGAGCATCGGCACCGAGCAGTTCAGCAAGCTCGCCACACTTGCCAGGATCCCCGAAGCGATCAACCTGCCGCAAGACTGCCAGGAGGCAATCGGCCTTCTTGGCCGAGGCCAAATCCCCCAACCCTCCATCTTTCAATGTAACACGGTAAATCGGGGGTGAGAGGACTGCGCCAGCGAGCACGACCAGCTCCCGATTTGGAGCCGCATCGAACAGCAAACCCTTGCGCTTCAATCCCGCGATGGCGCCCAAAGATAGCCGCACTTCCTCTTCGGCTTGCATCATGCGCGCCGGAATAACCTGCAATTCGCTACCCCGACGATCCGCCGCCAATGCGTCGAGCGATGGACCGTTCCTCAAGAGATGCGATATCAGCGTCGAAGCTTCCTGCGCTATGGTTCCTCGAGATGACAAAAAGGGTTCGGCGGCGGTCAACAGTTCGATTGTTTCGTTGAGCCCCAATTGCCGGGACATCGCCCCACCCTGCTCCGACCACGCAGCCTTAACCGGAATGCTACCTCCAGCGGCAGCCAACGCGTTTAGGAGCTCACGATTTTCTACGCTCGGCGGAAGAACAAAGATGCGATCCTGCGGGAGGCGTCGGACAAGCGGCTTTAGCTTGTCAGCAGTAGCGAAACTTTGCTCGACCATGGCGATGGCGCTGCGGCAAGTTTCAACCAACGCCATCCGTGTTGCTTCGCCGGGCTGTGCGCCCTCGAGCACCGTCGCCAGCGTTTCGGCGATCTGTCCTTTTTGGAAGGCGGACGGCCCGGCAAGGCGCACCAAGTCAGCAAGCTGCGCATCCGGCCAGTGTGGATCAGCATCAGCCAAGACCGTGCCGAATGCCAAAACGACGCCGTTTTCGCTGCACCACTCCTCGAGTCTAGGAAAAGCGACCTTGAGGCGGGCAATCGAGGTTGCATCGCCTCTCGCTACTGGACGCAGCGAGTCACCGGCGCAAACCCGCCAGCTTTCCGCCTTGTCACCCGTCCAGCACCTGGCAAGAGCCTTGCCCTGGCAGGCTTCCACACGGTGCTCATGCCACCATCGCGTACGCTGTAATGCTCGGATCAGCGCATGACGCTCTGCATCGCTGGGTAAGCCGGGCAGGGTATCTGCAATCGCATCGAGCAGCAGCGGCAGCGCCGCCTCGCGGCGGAGCGCCTGGTTCCAACGAGTTTCGATATGATCGTCTTCACGCAGTTTTCGCCGGTCGCTCGACACGAAGAAATAGCCGTGCACGAGCAGATCGATATTGTCCGTTCCGCGTTCGAGTGGTTCGGAAAACAGAGCTTCACCTAGCGGCAAGTAAACAGCATTACGCAACCGCAAATGGCCCATACCTTCACGGGCAGCAGATCGGCACAGGATTACTGCACCATGCGGATTCGCCTTCGGTGGAATGAGTTTACCGTGGATGTCGAACACCTTGTCCCATCCATCGGCCGTCAACAGTCGCGCAGCTTGCCCATCATGCTTCCATTGTTGACGTCCGCTGAACGAGAGCTCGAAGCCAGCTCCGTCGACGTTACCGTCAATTCTCGTGGCCCCGCTCTCCACACCCGGACCAGACAAGCGCCGGGCACCGCTTCGCAGGGAGATCCTGCGCACTTCGCCCGCGACTGGTATGATCTCCACGCTCTCCAGATTGCGGAGGCAGCACAATGTCGCGGCCAATTCCTCACCATCGAGGATATCTGAGATCGCACCATCAGGGTGCCAGTTCGTATCGGACAGGCACAGCGCGGCCCCGGGACGCAGATGTGGGGTCCGCAGCGGCAACAACAGCGCCATGCCACGCTCCATGCCCAGCGCCGCTGCCTTATCGAGTAGCATCTTGGCTTCGGTGGCAGAAAGCTGAGGCCAGTCGCGACGTGCCGCATTAGCTTCAGCAACCTGTTCCCATGGGTTCATGATCAGCGTTTGCGGTCGGCCTTCGCGATCCTCCACCCGGCCAAGCGCGATGAATGCGTCGCACAGATGATAGACTGATTTTTGTCCTAGACCGAACCGGCCTACTGCCGACCGTTCATCCGCTTTGCTCCCGCCGCTGGCACGGGTGATCGCGTCCATATGGCGGGCAAGGACGGGACCATCATTTGCGACAATCAGCCCAGGGGTTCGCAGCAGTGGGTTAGTCGCTTCATCGAATCCAGCGTGACCGGCCACGACCATCCGGCGAGCACCCGCGTCTTCGGCGTTCTGGAGCAGCTCCTTGAAGATCGTGAAGCCCGAGGCATACCCCTCCCGCAAAATCTGCTGCAGGCGAAGAATGTCGCTTTCCGCTGAATGCACTAACCCGCTAGATCTGATCTCCATCTCGGTTGGATAAGATCCGAGTACGTCAGAACCGGTCGCACTTCCCTCAGTCACATAGCCCCCTTCAGCAGCTCAACCGCATTTTCGCCGTGGACTACTGACTTTGACGTGCGCACAATACGTTAAGAGCACTGACGTTTGCCCCAGGGAAAACAAAGATTGCATCTAACCCCGCTTCCGCCATTCGCCCGACACCTCTCGAACAAGCGGCCTCGCACCAACTAACAACTAGAGGTCGCCACCTTTTGCGCTGAGCCATTCCTTTCTTTCGGCGAATGACGGCATCACCCTTCGAACGTCTGACCAAAATGACTCTGAATGGTCCGGATATTTTAGATGTACGAGCTCATGCACTACTACATATTCGATTATCTGCGGAGGGAGCTGCATCGTTCTCCAGTGGAAATTCAAGTTTGCGTTAGAGCTGCATGAGCCCCACCTGAAACCCAAATCCATAATCTGTACGTACTTATTAGGATTGACGCGCACTATCGCTTTCCAGCGATCGACCAGTTCATTCAAGTATGGGTTGGCAGCCCGAGTGTAGTACTCCTCTATTCGCTTTAACCCTGATTTAATCTGATCACGCCGAAACAAAAGACGGTCACCTTCGAAGCGGATTGTTGGAGTTGGAGGCCCATCAGAATTGACGTCTACGAGTTTAAGGCGAAAATGCTTCCCAAGAAAATAAAATCCCTCACCATCAACGAACTCAGGCTGACGAAAAATCGTCTCCCGACCCACGCCTTTGTGACCAGAAAGCTTCTGGTGAATCCAAATCAGTCTCGTTTTGATAAGCTTCCGCGCCTCGTCGATGTCGGCATCCGTAGGCAGGTGAGCAACAAGGGACGCATCGCGCTCGACTGTAAGGCCAATTGTCTTTCGCCGACTGCTGCGCTTGACGAGAAACGTGAGGTCATCGACGCAGATGGTCTCACTCATGGCGGAACCCCGAACGATTGGACCTCGCCACCCCCATACAATCAGCCGCAATTGCATCCAGTTCGACGAAAGGGAACAGGTTGCTGCTGTCGAGCTGGCGGAAAACCCACCGTCGCGCTTCCTCCTGCCCGACTGGATTGTCCCAAAAGCCAACTACAGCTGCCTCCTGCAACAGGTGCCGAACAATTTCCGAAGCCAATTCCGCAAGCTCGGCGTCCCGGTCGTCATTCCCGTATCGCATCCGCAGTATGCCGAAGATCGGGCCCTCTGTGTAGGGATCGAGCCCATGATACGCGGATGGCGCGGATGAACTAGCCAAGGCCTCATCGATCAGTGCCTGAAGCTGCCTGGCGATCTCGTTCCAGCCGTCTTGATGACTGGTCAGTATACCTTCAAGTCGTTCGCTGAGACTCTTGAACTTCGCGGGGTCCTTTTCAAACGAAATTGAAATGTGGTGACGGAGAGCATTCTCCATGTCGGCCGCCTTGGCACGATCGGACTTCTTGCGCGAAACCTCTGCGGCAAAGTTTGGATCGAGGATCTCAATGGGCGGGATCTTGGGATCAATACCATGCGCCTCGATGAAGGCATCGAGCATTGCTTGGACCTTGTGTGCCACCCCACGCACATCCAGCGTGCCATCCCGATAAAGGTTCGCTGCAGCCTTTGCGATGAAGGCGAAAATCTTGACGTCCTTGGCGAACGACCTCGCTTCGGGTCGCGGCATCAGCGTATCGAACAAGCCGATTAAGCGCTTTACCAGGACAAGAAACTGCGCCCGGAACTTTTGATCCTTGAGCTTTCCCACGCACGCATCGACGTAAGCCTGCAGATCAGTGCCGAGGGTGATGCCAACATCGGCGAACTGCTTCACGACTGCATCCCTTGCTTGGCGAAGCTCAGGCAACAGCTCTTCAGGCTTGCCGATCCCGCCTGTCAGATCACTCTGATCTTCGGCGTCATAGAGCGCCAGCGCATCGGCCAGGTTCTTTCCGACCCCATAGTAGTCGACGACAATCCCAAACCGTTTCGCTTCTCCGGCCGTGCGGTTGGTGCGTGCGATGGCCTGCAATAGCTCAGCGCCCGCCATGGCCCGGTCAAGGTACATCGCCTGCTCGACCTTCGCGTCGAAGCCGGTGAGGAGCTTGCTCTTCACAACGAGGATCGCGAGTCCGTCTCGGGAAAGCGGCTTCTTGAAGCGCTCGATCCGTTGTTTGGTCTCGGTTGCGCCTCCCCATGCCTTCAGGTGAGGCAGATCGTTGTGGTCCACTGAGATAACAGCCGCAAACTCCAGGGTCTTGATGGTTCCGAGGTAAGGCAACGCGGTAGCCAGGAACGCCACATCTCCACCGGCGTTCTGCGCATCCTCAGGAGCGATATCCTTCAAGATGTCCGCAGCGCCCTCAATGGCGACGACAATCTCGTCGCGAGCGTCGTTCAGCGCATCGACATACTGGACCGCCAATTCCCTGCTGGAGGCGACGAGCTGCGCCTTCAGATCATTCGGGAGAATGTTGACGATGTAGTCGTCCGTGAACAACGCGATTTGAAGATTTTGCCGGTCGCAGCGTGATTGCTGGACCGGCCAGGATAATTGTCGCTGAAGGCGCGAAGCGCCGCTCAGGACGCGCAGAAGGCTCGCTCAGCGGGCGAGAGCGGGCTCCGGCAGTAGCCATAGGCTGCAGATGGCGCGCAAAAGCGCGGCGAACCATGCGATGAGCAGCCTCAAGTTGTGGCCGGCGGCCACGAGGATGGCGTTGATCGCATCGCCGGCGGCGCCTTTGAGGTGATTTCGTTCGAGTAGCCCGTCGGCCTTGGTGTGGCCGATGATCGGCTCGATGGCATTGCGCCTGCCCAACTCGCGTCTGATCGTCGGCGAGGTGATGCCCCGCGTGTGGCTGATGTAAACTTCAGCCTCGCCCTTGTGGCCATGCCCTTTGTAGCCACGATCGACATATGCGCGGGTCACCTTGATGCCGGTGATCCGCTCGACCTGTGCGATCTGGCCGGTCAGCGTGTGTCCGTCGAAGGGATTGCCCGGCAGCGCATGCATGCCGAGGATGAACTGGCCGCCCCTGGCTCGGGCGTTGGTCACCGCGATCGAGGTCTTCACGCCAAATTCGTAGCGGGTGCGCGCCTTGCCCTTGGCGATGCACTCGACCTCGGGCGCGTGCAGCGCGTAGACCTTGTTCTTGTCCTTCGCCTGCTGGGTTCGCACCTTTTCGGCGAGCTCGAGCGTCTCGGCGAAGGCCTGGGCGATATCAGCTCCGTCCTCGCCCAGCGCCTCGATCTTGCGACCGACATCGCGCGTCAGCCGCCCGAGCCAGGTGCGCATCTTGCGCAAGTGTCGCAGGGCCTGCTTGTGGCCCTTGCCGTGGATCAGCCGGGCCACCTCGCGGCGCGCTTCCCGGCCGAGCCGCAGGAACGACTGGCGCAGTTTCAGCCCGTGCTTCCTCGCGAGCCGGCAGACGTGCTCCATCGCCCGCAGCAGGAGGTGCGCGTCGGTCGGATGCGCCACCGCCTTGGTCTGCACCGTGGTGTCGACCGTGATCCGCTCGCAGGCTTGCGGGCTCAGCGCGCCGCTCGCCATCGCCACCCGCAGGGTTTCGGCCAGCATCAGCTCGAGCTCGTCCGGGCCGATCCGGCCCCGCCAGCGGGTCATCGAGGAGCGATCGAACACCAGCGACAAGCGAAAATACTCCTCGCCGCAGAAGTACTGCCAATACGGATTTTCAACCCACCTGGCGCACACCTCCTCATCGGATAG
The DNA here is from genome assembly GCF_003967075.1 of Sphingobium amiense. NCBI lineage: Bacteria > Pseudomonadati > Pseudomonadota > Alphaproteobacteria > Sphingomonadales > Sphingobiaceae > Sphingobium > Sphingobium amiense. The sequence goes on along the minus strand of NZ_AP018664.1, from coordinate 199,664 downwards.
TCCGTGCATATGCTTGAGCAGATGCAGCCCCGCCATCAGCCGGGTCGGCAGACCCGGGCGACCCTTCTTCTCATGGTAGAACTTGCCCCAGGCCGCATCGAAGCGCGTCCAGTCGATCTCGTTCGCCACCTTCACCAGCGGGTGGCTCATGTTGATCATGTTGGTCAGCAGCATCCGGAACAGTTCGAATTCCGAAAGGCCTGGTTTCTTCGGCGGCATCGCGGCGCTCCTTCGATCCACCAAATGAATCACGCCGCGCCGCCATGCGCCAGCCCCTACGTGCGGGCGCGCGCAAATTCGCAAGGTTTTCCACAAAACCGGCCAGAACCTTGCGATCTCCGATACTTTAAATGTCAATTTTCCAAAACCAGATCAGCAGGTTACGAGTTTTTCACGGGCGACGATGTAGTGCCGGAGTACGTCTATCGCCTTGGCCTTCAACGGGTCGGCGGCATTCAGAACGCGTGCGCGCGTCGCATAGCGATCCTTGATCGCCTCCCGCTCCTCGGAAGACTTCCCGACGAAGGTCGCATCGAACAGTCCATCCAGCGTGCCCTTGTCGGTCACATCGGCTTTCAGTTCGCGCCCCTCGTAGAGGATCTTTACGATCGCGCCGTCAGCCTCGGCATCCCGAAGCAGGTAACGGTCAATGTAGGTGCCGAAGATCTCCCTGGTCTTCTTCTTGCTTTTCTCCTCGATCGGGGTTCCGGTGAAGCCGATCCGCGCAGCGTTCGGCAGGGCGTCCAGAAGATTCTGGTGCAGCCCGCTTGTGTGCGACCGGTGCGCCTCGTCGATGAGGACCAGGACGTCATCACTCTCGTTCAAGACGGGGAAGGCCTGTCGCTCGCCGATCTTCGCAACCAGCTTGCTCGGACGCAGCTGAGCGGACTTTGCCGGGAGAAGCGCATCATTCTCCACAGCCTGACGCTCGTCATTCTCGGCAGCAAATACGATTTCCTGCTCGTCACCGCCGCCGTTCCTCTCTTGCAGCTTCTGGATCATCACGAATACCAAGTCAGGTTCTTGGCGGCCCAGATGCGCCTTCGCGCCGTCGGCATTCCGCGCAACCCGCATCACCTGACCGGCGAGCTTCGCAGTCTTCGACAGTTGGTCCTCGAGATCGGTGCGGTCCGTGACCACGACCACCTTGAACCGCCGAAGCTCCGGGAGTGTCCGCAGTTTCTTGACCAGGAACACCATGGTCAGGCTCTTCCCGGAGCCCTGGGTGTGCCAGATGATGCCGCCCCGTCGATCCGTCATGCCATCCTGGCGGCGCGTTTTGCCCTCGCGCAGCCGGTTAAGCGCGATATGGACAGACCGGAACTGCTGATAGCGGGGAACGACCTTGATCCGAACGCCATCGTCCGTCGTCATAAAGACGGTGAACGAGCGCATCGCGTCGAGCAGATACGCCGGCCGCAGAAGACCGGCGGCGAGCACCTCCTGCTGCACCAATTCCGTACCGGGCGCCTTGCCGATCTCGCGGCAGACCTCGTCATTGGCGGCGCGCGTATGCTCGATGCCGATCGGCTTGACCGAGCGCCACGGCAGGAAATCGTCAGGCCGGGCCGTGACGGAACCGAAACGCGCGTCGTAATAGTCGGTGGCGACCAGAAGCTGGTTCGTCCAGAACAGCCGCTCCGCGCCCTCATTCTTCTCGGGAAAGCGGCGATTGGCATAGCGGCGCATCTGGTCGATGGCCGTGGCGATCGGGTCGGTGACGGCGGGGCTCTTGGCCTCGATCACCACCAACGGCAGGCCGTTAACGAAAAGCACGACGTCCGGCACGATGAATCCGGACACGCCAGTGGCACCAGGCGGGTCCACGCGGAACTGGTTCACCGCGATGAAATCATTTTCATCATCCGGCTCGAAGCCGACGAACCGCACGCGACGCTCGTGTTCACCGTCGGGGCCGGAGACATTCACGCCGCGCACGATCTTATCGTGCAGTTCCTCGTTGATCGCGATGAAATCCCTCGCCGTCGGCCGCTCTAATTGCGAGATCGCCTGATCGATGCGGCGGTCATCCAGCCATTCGGAACCATCGCCGTTGCAGTTCAGGCGGCGCAGCGCGGCCTCCAGCTGGTCGCGCAGCAGCGTGTGCTGAAAATCGGTACGGCCGAGCAGATGAAAGTCCTTGCGGCCGCTGGACGGGTCTTCATCGGCGCCATCGACATGGCGCCAGCCCATGGCGCCCAGTTGGCGCAGCAGCGGGCGTTCGACGACATTCAGCTCATCCAGGCGGTCCAGCTGGGTCATTCGGCCACCTCCCGAATGGCAGCCACAGGCTTGCGACCACTGAGAAGATCATCACGCAGCCCTTCGCGAAGGGATACGAGCTTGGCGCGCTCACGACGGTGAACTTCAATGGCCGCGGAGACACCATTCACGCGTTCGATGATGGCGCGCTGTTCGTCCAAGGTGTCCGGGACCGCAATCAACGCCCGCCGCAGGTTTGTCGGATTGATGTTGACCTGCTGAACACCCGGAGTCGCGAACCGCCGGATGGCGCGTTGGACCGGCGCCCAGTTCAGCCAGAGGTGAAGAAACTCGGGCAGCAGTTCTTCGCCACAGTGAAGGCGCACGAGATAGGATGCAAAGGCGGGACCAGGTTCGTTATGCCGCCAAATGGCTGTCTTGCCCACATGCTCCCAGCTGTTAGTGCGGTTGAACAGGACGTCGTTGCGCTGCACCCGAATTCGCTCGACCGAATGAGCCGGCGCATACTTCAGATCGGACAGATCGAACTCACCATCCTGGATGTTGTTCATCCGGAGGACGGGGATGCCCGAGCTGCTGTCGCCCAAGGACAGATTTGTTCCATACTCGGCACCGACGACGAAGCGCCCCAGGTTCGCTACCGTCCATGTTCCTGGCCGAAGGCCGACTTCCGTCTCAGCAAGGGTGGAAGGTTCCCGGGGAGTGCCGTCATTAGCCAGACCACGTGTCAGCAGGTCGTCGATGATACCAATGTGGATGGTGCGCAGCTTTTCGATCACTGCGTCCGTTTCGAGAGTCGTGTCGTCGATTGCGTCGAGGATGTCTGCGATCATCTTCTGCGCGTGTGATTCTGTTGGTGCGAACACCTCGATCCCTGAGAGCGTCCTCCAGGATGTCCGAGGCATCCGCGTGCCTTCCGTCATTCTTTCTGTTTCGAAAAAAACGGTCTCGGAGCGCAGAACATGACCGGCGAATGATGAATCCACACCGGGCTTAGGACGGAGAACGAGTATTTCTGTGGATCCCAAACCTTCGATCGGGGCCAGAACACTTTTGCGCAGGTTCGGCCTCAGCTTTCCGAACAATATGTCGCCTTCGCGAAAGCGGACGCACATACCGCGAATGGTTTCGGTGTCGCCGACCCGCTCGATGCGAATGGCTCGCTCGGGAATATGCTCAAGTCCGATGTAAGCCTCGGGCTTCATCCGGTCTGCGACCTGCTTGTCAGCGACGAGTTCGACCAGATCGGATACGACGGTTCTAGGCATACCTGAGTTCCTCCAGGTAGCTGTCGAGCCGCGACGTCGCGTCAGCCCTTCGCCGTTCGATGCGCTTGAGGCTAGTCCGATACTTGTCCCAAAGGCGTTCGAGGCCGGTGACCATGCCCCCCACCCGACGCACACGGGCGCGCTCGAGCCGCTCGAAGAGCCGCTCGCGGTCGATGGTGAGCACCAAGTCACGGCAGTCGTCCTTGTCGAGCTCGGCGCGCGCCGCCGTCAGCCGCTCGACGAAAGCCGCCTTCAGCCGCCGCAGTGTCACGCGCGCCGCCTTCAACTCCTCCTTGATCGCCTCATAGGGGGCGAGCATGGCGTTGATGGTCTCTGCCTCCTCGACCAGCGGCGCGAGCCGGCGATAGAGATCGGCGAGCTCGGCCTCGGACTCACGAACGTCCATGCCCTGAGCCCGCATCCAGTCGATCGAGCCCTTGGAGGGCTTTCCGGCGGGCGTGGTCTTCACCAGCTCTTTGCGGCGCTTGTCATCCTCGCCCATTTCGGCGCGCAGATCCTTGCGGCGCTTCTCCAGCACCTTGGGGAGCGTAGCGCCTTCCTCGGCCCCGTCCATCCAATCCTCGGCACCTTCGACTCCCTCGCCGGTTTCCCAAGCTTCCTTCTCGGCCTTGATGCGTTCCACCTCAGCCTGCGCCGCAGAGAGTTGGGTCACATAGTCGGCCATCCGGTGCCGCACGAAGGGATGCGCGAGCAGCTCCTCCAGCGTCACCTTCACGGTCTTCTTGACGTCGCTGTCCTCGTCGTCGTCGGCCTCTTCGTCTTCGAGCGCGGAGCGGAGCGTATCGACCCAGCCGTCGACGAGCTCGGCGAACCCGTTCTCGACGATGACGCGCAGCTCATAGCGGATTTCGTCCCACCAGCCCGCGATGGCGCCCATCAACGCATAGCGATCGACGCAGCCCACCGGAAGCATGGCCGGCTCGAAACTGTCAAGCAGCTCCCGCCGCAGCGGCATGAGGCGCTTGGTCTTTGGCAGGTTTACCAACCCTGTCTGTGCCGAAGCCCACCACATATCAAAGGCGCCCATCATCTCTTCGGCTCGGGTAGCGACACCAGCATCTGCTTCCACCAATGCACGGATGTCGGCCCGCTTCGCCACAATGGCGGAGAATTCGGCGTAGTCGGAGTCGCGGTCGGAAAACGGCGCGCCGACATCGAAGCCCTGCGCAAGCGCCTGAGGACGGATGGCTTCAATCTCGCGCTTTGGCACACCGCCATGAAGGTGCGCGCGCACGTCATGCGGTTCTGGCGGTGGGCTGCTGTCGGAGTAGCGACGGATATTCAGGTTTCCGGCTTCGTCATCGATGATGGTCTTGTTGTCGACCACGGCCGCGAAGCCAGGCACGTCCGCGAAGGCGTCATAGGCGCTCACAATCTTCTCGATGTGCTCCGGATCGATGAAATTCTGCGCACGGCCTTCGCGATATTCACGGTCGGCATTGATGAAAAGTACCTTGCCTTTGTGCGCATTAGGCTTGCCGTCCGGATGGCGCATTATCAGGACACAGGCCGGGATGCCGGTTCCGTAGAAAAGATTCTGGGGCAGACCGATGACCGCTTCGATGCAATCGTCCTTGAGAAGGGCAATCCTGATCTTCTTCTCTTCCCCACCGCGGAACAGTACGCCGTGGGGCATTACAACCGCCATCTTACCGTTCTGCTTGAGGCTCGCCAGCATATGCTGTGCGAACATCAGGTCGGCTTTCTTGCCAGTCGTCGGGCACCAGCCGAAGCGGAAGCGGTCGCCGAACTGGATGCCGCGCTTGGTATAGTTCTGGCTGAAAGGCGGATTGGCGATCACACGGTCGAAGCGCATCAGGCGGCCGTCCTCGATGTGCTTCGGTTCGAGCAGCGTGTCGCCATTTCGGATGTCGGCGTCGGGAACGCCATGGAGCAGCAGGTTCATCCGGCAAATTGCCCAGACGGCCCCGTTATCTTCCTGTCCATAGAGGCGCAGCCGAGGTCCACCGTGTTGAAGGGCGTACTCGTTCCCCTGGTTCAACATGCCACCACTGCCACAGGTCGGGTCATAGAGCGATGTGCCGCCCTGCGGATCGAGGATACGCACCATGAGCTGCACAACCCCTCTTGGGGTGTAAAACTCGCCAGCCTTCTTGCCGGCAGAGTCAGCGAATTCGCTAATGAGATACTCGTAAGCAGCACCCAAGAGGTCGGGAAACTCGAAATCCTCGTCCAGTAGCCGGTACTTGTTGAAGTGGCTGATGAGGCGCCGCAGCTTCTCGTCGGGGATTTCAGATTCGCCGACTTTACGCGCGAAATTGATGTGACCGAGAACACCGGACAACGCCTGGTGGTTGGCGTTTTCCAGCCCAAGCAGCGCCTTGTTAAGCTCATTCGCGACATTGGAATGAACATCATTCAGTAGCCTCGTCCATCGGGCTACGGGCGGAACAAAGAACGACTTCTCGTATGAAGACGGATGATCTGCCCGCTGCAGAGCCTCAGCTTCAGACCGCCCCTGTACCCGTTGCTCCTTGAGGATTTTGTCCCGCTGCTGCTCAAACACGTCAGAACAACGCTTGAGGAACAGGATGGTCGCGTCCGTCAAGGTGGTGTAATTTCGGCTGTGGCCGTGGGCCATCGTCAGGCGGCTTTGGCGGTGATGTGTAGGGGCTGATTTTCCTCCTCGATCATGGGTTGGTTGAGTTCGGCCATGCCTTCGATCTGCATGTATCGGTGCTGGAGCTGCCACTCGTCGTTCTGCTCCATCAGCACAGCCCCGACGAGGCGGATGATGCTGTCTTCGTTCGGGAAGATTCCGACGACGTCGGCGCGGCGCTTGACCTCCTTGTTGAGCCGCTCGAGCGGATTGGTTGAGTGTAACTTCGTGCGGTGCTGGGTGGGGAAGCCGGTGTAGGCGAGCACGTCGGTTTCGGCCTCGTCCATGCAGGCGCCGAGCTTGGGCCAACGGGTGCGCAACTGGTCGGCGACCTGTCGCCAGACCTGCGTTGCGCTTTTCTGATCGGGCTGCAGGAAGACCTGGCGGATCGCGGCGGCGACGACAGTGTTCTGGCCCTTGGGCACATAGGACAGGGCATTGCGCATGAAGTGCACCCGGCAGCGCTGCCAGGTGGCGCCCATGACGCGGGTGATCGCGCCCTTGAGGCCCTCGTGAGCATCGGAGATGACCAGCTTCACGCCGGTAAGACCGCGCCGAACAAGGTCCTTCAGGAAGTCGGACCAGAAGACCTCCGCTTCCGAGGGGCCGATATGCAGGCCGACGATCTCGCGCCGGCCCTCGGTGTTGACGGCCATGGCGATTATTGCGGCAACGCTGATGATCCGCCCGCCTTCGCGTACCTTGAGATAGGTGGCATCGAGCCAGAGATACGGCCATTCGCCGGTGAGCGGGCGTTTCAGAAAGGCATGGACGCGCTCGTCAATGTCCTTGCAAAGCTTGGAGACGGTGGACTTGGAGATGCCGGTCATGCCCATGGCCTGGACGAGTTCATCGACCCGCCGGGTGCTGACCCCGCCGATCCACGCTTCCTGGATCACCGCAACCAGCGCTTTCTCGACCATCTTGCGGGGCTCAAGGAAGCCCGGAAAATAGGACCCAGCACGCAGCTTGGGGATTTTCAGGTTCAGCGTGCCTACCCGGGTATCCAGCGAACGGTCGCGATAGCCGTTGCGCCAGGTCGCGCGCTCGCTGCTGCGTTCGTGGCGACCCGCGCCGATCAGGCCATCAACGTCGGCCTCCATGATCAGCTGCAGCACGTTCTCGGCGATGGTGCGCAAAAAATCCGGTTGGCCGCCCTTTGCAGCCAGCTCTTCGATCAGTAATCTGTCCTCGGTCATCGGGAACTCCTCTTCGTCACGGTTGAAGTGTGCAAACTCCACCATAACGATGAACCCGGTGGCCACCAGCGACGCCGCATTCCGGGGTGGGGCATGCCCCACCCCGGAATACACCATCGCCTACACCGGAAATTACACCACGAGCGCGGACGCTAACAACAGGATACCAAAGATATACTCCTTGAATTCAGAAGCATCCATCTTTCCACGTAAGATGTCCGCAGCCGCGAATAAATGCCTCTCCAACTTTTCAAGGGTAAGCTTTGCCATTACTCTTTCAATCCAATCGGGAGTGCTTGTATCGCGATCTGATATCGTCGAGTGCCCCCCACACCCCTCGAGTAGCCTTGGGGCTCCCACCCCGCAACCGTCTGCGCGGGGATCTGCCTGAAATCCAACGACCGAGTAGGAACTTTAACCGGCCAAATGAGCCGCAGGCGTGCGCAGGACGCCTCAGTTATGCGAACCCTGGCTTAGGAAACAATACAAGCGAGCTCTGGTCTTTTCCCTCGGACGCCTGCCTGACCTCAAGTCAGCGACCAACCTAGGATCTCCGGCAGCCAACCTGCCGAAGGTGCTCGGCGACGTCCGAGTTCGCGCCAGATATTCCTCGATCTGCTCCAGCAGCTCCATGATTCGAGACTCGCTTTGCGCTTGCGTTCTTGATATGTTCTTACTAGGAAGACTTCCTAGAGTCTAGGATCGATTTTCCTAGGAGCCCGCGATAGGACTGGCAGTCATGGACGACGCACGAAGAGCCCTGGACGAGTTGATCCAGCAACGAGGAGTGAACTATTCCTCGGTTTCGCGCCTGCTGGGGCGCAATGCCGCCTACATCCAGCAGTACATCCGGCGCGGCAGCCCGCGGCAGCTGGACGAGCAGGATCGCTCGGTTCTGGCGCGATTTTTCGGGGTCGATGAGAAAATTCTCGGTGCCCCCGCCCGTCGTTCAGGTCCGGTCGTCGAACTGGTCCATGTGCCTTTACTCAATGTCGAGGCATCAGCCGGCCACGGCGCGCTCGCGGAGATGGAAGCCAAATCAGCGCGATTCGGCTTCGACGAGAAATGGCTGCGCCGTCTGACCGCAAGCAAGGCATCGAGCCTGTCGATCATCGCCGTGCATGGCGACTCCATGGAGCCCACTCTTCATGATGGCGACGAAGTGATGGTCGATCTCGGGGACGGCCAGGCGCGCCTGAGAGACGGGATCTATGTCCTGCGGATGGACGACATGCTGAGCGTCAAGCGGCTTGCCCTCGAACCGCAGGGCAAGCGCGCCTCAGTTCTGAGCGACAACCCGGCCTATCCGAGCTGGCGCGGCCTCGAGAAGCGGACGCTCAATATCGTCGGGCGGGTTCTCTGGTTCGGACGAGCACTCTAAGGGAGCCATATGATACTCGCCTTGCTTGCCGCCTCTATCGTCGCCTCCGGACAGCCATTCACCTGCACACCGACTCACGTCTGGGATGGTGACGGTCCAGTCTGGTGTGCGGAAGGTCCTCACCTTCGGATCGCCGGCATCGCTGCGCGGGAAATGGACGGCACCTGCCGGACCAATCAGCCCTGCCCCGATGCCACGGCGATCGAGGCACGCGATGCGCTCGTCCAGCTGATGGGCGGCGCGCGCGGGACGATCCCGACCGGTCACGTTGTGGTTCGAGGTCCGCGGCTGTCGTGCCGTTCCGAAGGTTCCGCAGGCGGAAGCCGCACGGCTGCCTGGTGCCGCCTGCCCTCCGGCGCAGATCTCTCCTGCGCGATGATCCGTACGCGAACGGTGCTGCGATGGGACCGGTACTGGAAAGGGCCAGCGTGCCGGTAAGCCCCGACCTACACCTTCGTGGTGAGCTGGTCGAAGGGCAGCTTGGCCTCGTGCTCCAGGCAGGCGGCGGCCATTGGGAACTGGATGCGCCGAGGTCGGCTCGACGCCTTGTCGGCCGCGAGGTCGAGGTCACTGGCCACCGTGCAGGCTTCAACGGCTTGATCTGCAAGCAAGTCTGGCCGGCTGGGACAGCCCAACCTCGCCGAATGCAAGTTCCAATCGAACGCCTGCTCGTTGGTGGTGTCGTGATTTACGGACTTCTGGCGACCCTGGCCGGGCTTGCCGGACAGCTTTCTTGATGCTCAGCGATTGGGAACTCTGGGCCTGTGCCAACCATGTTCTGCTAACCCATGGCGACAAGGCACCGTTGCACGTCGCCGAGCAGATTGGCGCTCTCGCTCTCGCGCACGACCAGGCTGGAATTCGTGCGTGGCAGGCAATCGCTGAGCGGATTGTCCAGCTGACCTCCATCCGTGATGGCGCCCGGCTGCAGTAGCCGTCTTCGACGCTACCGTCTCGTTCATCCGATCGGCGATAGATCGCCTGGAAACAGACATGCCTGCGCGCTGGATGGGCCACTGGCATCGCCTTCAATCCTGAAACCACACATGCGCTCCACCAGATGGCGGGCAAGATCGACACGCGCACCACGCTGCACACGCGGATCATCGGCATTGAGGCGAGCGAGGGTGTGCTCTGGCGCAACGGCCAGGGCGACTTCGAGGTGGGTCAGAAGAAGGTCGTCAGAGATTCGGCGCATGCGCTCATGAGAACAAATAAAGAACTTGCAGTCAACCGATGGTGATCGGAGAGGTGTGGAAGGCAGAACACTATATGCCGATCTCGAAGGGCTTGGCGATCGAGCGATCGAGCTCTGGGGGCTTGCGTTCAAGCGCGGGTGCCAAGCGATCCTTGGCCTGCCCTTTGGCGGCTGCATCGCGCAGCAGATCGACCGTCTCCAGCGCCGAGCGCTTCATGCCTGCGTTGCGTTCCACGGCCGCTTCGAGCTTGCCGGCATTATCGACAAACAGGGTGAGGCCATCGCGTAGCCGGGTGATTGTCACCAGGAACGTCTGCTGGTTGGCCAGATTGCGTTCACGGCTGTCCATGACCGCGATACCGCGATCGGAGGTGAGGCCCTGAGCCATATGGGCATTGAGCGCGTAGGCGAGATCGAGACGGCGCAGCATCGGGTCGCCCTGCTCCAGCCTGTGCTCTGCACCCAGAGATGTCTTCACAACGACCCCGGCGCTATCAACTGCAACAATCCGAGCCTGGTCGGCATTAAGCAGGCCCCGCTTGTGATCGGTCTCGGTCCATCGGATCCGATCATGGGTGTGGATGTCGAGTTCGCGCACCTCGAAGAGCCGCAGTGCATCCTGCTCACCTTGTGGCCGGAACTTGCCCGGACGAAGCTCGAACTGACGACCCCGCTCGTTCTCCAGCGTAACCCGCTCGCGCGCGATGTCGGCCGAGATCACGCGATACTCGCCGGGAGAAAGGCCCTGCCCGCGTTGGCGGCGCGCGACCTCGACCACCATGCCGGGCGCATAGGTGCTGGCATAACGCAGCTCTTCGCGGGTGACGTTGACGCGCGACAGAGTACTGAGGCGCATCGCCCCAGGTCCCAATTCCCCGTTTGCCTTCAGGCCCGTTTGTACGGCTTCGTTCACAGCGCTGCGCAGGGCTCGGCCTGAAGCGTAAATTGCGGTAGCCTCGCGCTCCCCTGATGGGAGCGACAACCATGCCGCCGCAGCCTCGACGGCTGCTCCGTTTCCCACCTCGATCACCTGGGGCGCCAGATGACGCATGGCGTCCTCGATCCGTCCATCTTGGGCAGCCTGCTGGGCATTACGCAGCACCTCGGTCCGCGCCCTGAGGTTGGTGCCCATCACCGCAGTCTCGACTCCCCCCTGCTGCATCACGTCGAACGGCTTGCCGGCATCGACAGCGCCCAGCTGCTTGCGGTCGCCAATGCTGGCAAAGCGGCCGAGTTCGAGCAGGTTTGCCAGCCGCACCAGCTTTTCCTTGTCGGCATTGCCGACCATCGATGCTTCGTCGAGCAGCACGACAGTACCGCGCATCGCTGCTCTCGCCTCGGCTAGGCGAGCCGCGTCAGCCTCTTCGAGCAGGTCGCGGTGCTGGCCCAAAAACCGCGATACGGTCATCGACGGGATGCCTGTGTCGCGCTCGAGCATGTGGACCAGCGTGTTCTGGACCGCGAGGCCCAGCACTGCCCTGCCTTCTTCCCGCAGGATATCGGCGACGGGCTTCAGGACCGTGCTCTTGCCCGCACCGGCAACGCCCTGGATCGCGACGATGCGGTTGTGCGATCCAAGCAGCAAGCGCCCTGCCCCTTCCTGCCCAGGGTTGAGGGTCAGGCCGTATTTTATCTGGGAGAGGGCCTGCAGCCGTGTCCCCGCGAGTTCCGGTGCAATGATCGCCGGGGCCACACCGCGCCCACTTTCGACCGCCGCAATGATACGTTGCTCAAGGCTGACCGCATCACGCGTTGTCAGGAGGTCCCGGTCGCCTCCCCTGCCCTTTTCCAGGTGCCCCTGACGCACGAGCTGGTCGACCCGGTTCTCGATCTCAACGAGCGAGGTCGGCAGCGCAAAGCCAAGCGCCGCGCGATAGATCTCCGAGCGGGTAAAGGCTGCTTCCCGCTCGCCCAGATGCCGGACAGCCGAGGCAACCGCATGGATCGCGGCGACCTGCTCCACGCTGCGGTTACCCATACGTGCGGGTATCAACGGATCGCCTTCACGCAGGCCCAGCCGCTCGGCAAAGGCGGCTGCAATGGCTTGCCCTTGGCGGACAAGCGCTCGCACGGCAGGGCCAAAGCCGGTCACGTTTCCAAGGTCCTGCGCACTGCGTGCGTTGGCTCTGGCAATGACCAAAGCGGGATCAAAGCCGAGCCTCGCGGAGGTCTCCCGCCACTGCTGCGTCAGCGCATCGCGATCCTCGATCAGCCTCTTTTCTGCGCGGGTCATCAAGGTTGCGGCATCAAGGACGCCCGGCCCAGAGAAGTTCATCTGGGCTGCTGCCTCCAGGATCTCTGCACGCCGGGAACTGAAGGCATCGCGCACGGCCTTTGGCACCCCGACGGCCTCGAAATTGCCGTGCTTGCCGAACTCCCCAACCTCGTAGCCTAGCTTCTCCACGTCCAGACGAAACCGGGCCATCGTCATGGCATTAAGCAAGGTGTTGTGCTGCCAGAGCTTGTCGTTGCGCAGCGCCCGCCATTTGCCGTCCGGCCCCTGGGTCACATTGGCGATGACGGCATGGAAATGCGCATTGGGCTCCTGGTTGCGGTTGGTGTCGTGCTGGAAGAGCGCGATCGCAAGGTTGCCGGTCTGCACGACGCGCTCCCTGCCGCGGACCTCCATCCGGGTCTCCGCGAGGTTTTTCTCGGCCCAGCGCAGGGTTTCCCGGACGGCCGCGGCGTAGGCGTCGAGGATCCGTTTGTCGCCGCCCACCAGCGCGAGGACCGACCAGCTTTTCGGCATTGAAAAGGTGAGATCGGTCCCTGCCCGATGGGCCCGATTGTCACTGCCAACCCGGCTGCCATCGGGCAGCATGCCTTTGAGGACTGCCTCGAACTGCCGCGCGTCTACGCTCCCGTTTAGCCCCATGGCTGCAGCGCCCTTCCCGAGCCATTCGCCGGAGCGGTCGGCATCCGCCCGCGTGTAGTAGTTGTCGGCAGCAAAGTAGTTGGCCGCGCCGCCTGCTGTGCGGACATTGGCTACCGACAGCATCGACCGTCTCCCGTAGCGGTGGCAATCGGTGACATGCTCACATCTCCATGTCGCCGAGGTCAGGCCCCGTCATCGGCGGCAGCTCTTGCTCGCGCAGACCATCCTCGAGCATCAGCTTACGCGCTGCTGCATCGCTGGGTCCTCCACTCTTGGGGCTATCCGGCTTACCCTCGTGCGGCGGCTTCGCTTCCGGCGTTCCGGCCCAAGCAGTGCCCTTGGGAGTGGCCGACTGATCCGGCATCGCGGCAGCCTCGCCGGTCGGGAGGAGCGGGCGGGTGGAGGGTCCAGCCTTTCTCGGCCTTGCTTCAGTTCGGGTGTTCGAACTCTCCCGCTTGGCGTTGCCCACCTTCTCTTTCCCCGATCGAGCGGCCCGTTCCTGCTCCTTCGGCGTCTTGCCGAGCGTGCTTTCAACTGGCCGCTGCAAATCCTTTACGGCCGCGTCAGGCTTCTGTTTCGGCTCGGATTGCAGCCTCTGGTCGAGGGCCAGCTCTCCCTGCTTGGGCACGACCGGCTTGCCCGCCCCATCGTCGTTAGACGAGGGATGCTCATTGCCCGTTGATGCTGTCGACTGCCGCGCCTGCTGTGCCGGCGGCTGAGGCTCGGTAACCGGTGCCTTGGGGCCATCCTTCACCCGGGCGATGAATGTCTCTGCTCGCTTGGGCCGATCGACCGGGGTGAGCCTGACGGGCGCGGCAGGGAAACCATCGGGGAACTTGATGTACCCGGACAGCCGCGGCAGGTTCATCAACTGGTCGGGCAGCAGCAGCGGCTCGATGTGCTTGCGCGGGGTGAGGCTCACAGCATCACGGGCATTGTTGTAGCCGTAGGTGTAGCCCTCCTCCATGTCGCGCACCTGGCGATGGCCAATGAAGTCGGAGCACCAGGTTGCCGTTTCCCGGTCAGCGGTCCCGAGGATCAGTTTCGTCCGGGCCAGCGATGACAGGGTCATCGCCATGTTCTCGCCGTAGACTTCCTTGAGCTTGGCGTAGGCATGGATGCCGAGGACAATGGCGCCGCCGAAATTGCGCGCTGTCTGCAATCCTTTCTCGAGGGCTGGCAGGCGATGCAATGCCCCTAATTCATCGACGAAGAACCAGCACTTCAGATCGCGCGTGCGTGGGCCAGTCATGAGCGTATTCATCGCTGTATCGAGCCAGAGCGTGAGCAGCTGCGCGCAAACGCTCATGTCGACGTAGCGGGCGGATATGAACAGGATGGAGCCCTGGTCCTGGACTCCATCTGCGCCCTCTTCGATCCACTTTCGGACCGAGAAGCGAGGCGCGGTAGTCGGCAACAACTTGAGCGCCTTGGCATTGACGTTGAACACCGCCCGGATCGATTCCGCCATGCGGGCGGCTTCCGGTGCGGTCAGCGGATCGGCGATGGTGCCGCGCATCATGGCATGAACGCGCGACAGATCCGCGGTCATGAGCTCGCGGGCAAGAGCTTCGTTACTCGCCCTGCCATCGGCCACGAGTTTGAGGCAGAATTCGACGAACAAGGCACGGGCGGCGATCACCCAGAACTGTGCTTCACCGCCCCCGTCATGGGGTACCAGGGCATCTGCAGCTGCCCAGAACTCTCCCTCAGTGCGGCATTCGTCGAACAGGCTCCACTGGGGGCAGCGCGCATCGAGCGGGTTCAGGATGATGTCGCAGTGGGCCGTATGGAAATGTTCGATAAAGGCACCGGTCAAATCGAAGACGATGCAGCGCTGGCCCTTGGCTCTTGCCTCCGCAATCATGTCCGAGATCGCCACGGTCTTGCCCATGCCGGTGGTGCCAATGAGCATCGCATGGCTCTGCTCGAGCCGCCATGGGTACGTAACCGTGGCAATATGTGCTGGCCGATAGGGAAAGACCCGGGCGATCTCTCGCGGCAGGCTGAGCCGCCACTTCCAGCCCAGCGCAGAATCGAGTTCACGGGTGCGCTCGCGCCGGTTGTGGGTGGTCAGTTCATCGACGAGCTCGGAGAGCGTGACAAGCATCGCGCCGCGCTCGTGCTTGCGCTCCTTGGAGCGGCCACCGAACCGCTCGGCGAACCAGTAGAAGACCGCAAAGGCTGGTACGAGCAGGAACCCGGAACGCCACAAGGCACTGCTCAGAAGAGCCGTGAGTTTCTCCCACGCATGGACGACCGGCGGATAATGATCGAGCTGCGCAATCGGAAACTGAATGGTCGCGCCGAATGCTGTCTCCAGCGTGATGCGCTTGGCAGGATCGAACTCCATGAAACCGTAGATGGCAGCATAGATCCGCATCCAAACCAGGTAGACTTCGTGATCGGTGAGCCCTGCTGAAATGGTCCACCACGATGTCCATGAGATCACGAGCGCGGCGACAATCAGGGGGCCCTTGAGACCCGCCGCGAACATGAAGCTGAAATGGCCGAGCAGCTGGCTGCCGCGCGTGAAGTTGACGAGGTTACGCTTCATCGGAACCTCCCTCGCCGGCGGACGTGGAGAGACCGAGCTCCTTGCACTTGCGCGCATAGGCCTGATGAGCCCGACCGCGCAGAGCGTGATCGGGATGCCCTGCCAGCAGCGCATCAACCCCGACCATGAGGAATACCGAGCGGCGCGAGATGCGCTCGATGGAAGTGTCGAGGCGCGAGGCAAGATCGTCCTCTGCGCAGGCATTGGCAAGCAAGGCACGAACCCATTCGCTCATGCTGATCCCCTTGGCCTTGGCGGCCTTGCGGATCAGCGAGCTGAGCTCGCTGGAGATGTAAACCTGGAGACAGATTGGCCGTGTCATGCACGGACTCCTTATGGTCAGGAGCCCGGTTCACACTGCGAAAGGCAAGCGCGACACTAAGTCAGATTTAAGAACATGTCAAGAACATAGCAACCTGGCTGGATCCCGCCATTCTCGGTCTGGCTTTGGTCAAATCCACGTACATTCCCTCGCCCACGTCATTTTTGACGGAGAAGCTGCCATCTCAGAGAAAGGCACCTATGCATCTGTATTTTCGTCATTTCCTCCCCCCCTTTTCCTGCGACCCGTCGCGTAGGGTGTGCTCCCCTGTCCCCAGCTTCAAAGGTGCGTTCCAGTGCCTTGCCCTGAACAGGATCGGCGGTCTTGAAGTTCCCATCTGGTGGAGCAAGGACAGTGCCGCTGGAGCGCGGTTTCTGCTATAGGCCAAGCGTGAACGCCCCGGGCATAAGAGCATCGTGGGCACCCCCATCCGGGAGCATGGCGATGACGAACGTGACGCTGAGCGCGACGCGCAAGGGCAACGGTTTCCAGGCGACGGTGACCTATTCGAACGGCGTTTCGATCAGCTCGGCAGAGGCCTTCCCGACGAAAGCGGAGGCGATTTCCGCAGCGGCCATGAAGGTGCTCGACATGCCCGACCGCCTTGAGGAGTTCGACGCCCCAAGCGTCGACGACTGACGCCGTTTGGCGCGCTCGACCAGCATCATCCGGGTCACCAAGAATCGGGAGCCGAGCAAAAAGAAAGGAGGAAGCCCTGAACGGACTTCCTCCTTACGGCGGTTTCAGAACTCATCGTTGAGCTTACCCGGCACGGTGTCGATGACCCTGTCCAACATGGCCTTGGGCAGCGCCCCGTAATCGCCCTCGTCGACCGCGATATAGCCAGCCTCATCGTCGGTCAGAACAAATTGCGTGAAGTAGCTGTGAAAGGACCTGGCGTGCGCCTTGTCGAGCGCGGCAACGAATGCCGCCTGGTCTGCCTGGAACGTGCCCTGCGCGATATTCGATGAAGCGTACATGATCTTTCCTCCTGATGTTCGATGCGTCGCATCAGGAGCTGCGAGAGGCGGGTGACGGGCCGGGTCAGGGACCGCGGAACGCGGCCGCGAAGCGGCGATGGGGGAAACGATTTTTTCCGGGCTTGCCCGGCAAAAATGGTGGGGCCCCATCGTCCTTGACGCGGCCCCAAAGCCCGCATCACACTTGGTCTTTCTGCGAGAGAGACCTCTCCAACGCTTGGTGGAAGCGCCGCCATTCGCGCCAAAAACCGTTTTCCTACATGCGGGTGAGCTGCCATTATCGCTTGCGGAGGGGACCAACGGCCAGCGAAAGGAACATCACATGGCCAGGTCCAAACCGAGCGCACGAAACGCGCTCAAAAAGCTGCGCGAGCAGCGCGACGAACTCGATGCCCAGGAAGCCAGGCTCCGCGACGAAGCGGCCGGCGAATTGGGCAAGGTTCTCGTCGAATGCGGCGCCGAGACGATCGAACCGGCAGAGCTTAAGCAGCTTATCCGCGCATCGCTCGCAATCGGGATCGCGGACGCTCTCAAGCGGCTCTCCCCCGCCTGAACACTCTCTGGCGGTGGGCGCGGGCTCGATGCCCCGCCCCGCCGCCCACGCCGGGAAGCAAAAGAAAAGGCCCCGACGGCGCGTGCCACCGGGGCCTTTTCATAGGGGACGGTCGCTCAGTCCTCGTCGATGTCGGGCGCACCGTCGTTGCTCGATGTGCGACCCTTGGTGAGGAAGTCCACCTTGTCGGCGATGATCTCGCAGCCGTAGCGCTTGGTGCCGCTCTGATCTTCCCACTGCGTGTAGTGGATGCGCCCTTCGACCGTCACGAGCTGGCCCTTGGTGCAGTACTTGGCGACGTTCTCGCCGAGGCCGTTGAAGCAGGTGACGCGGTGGAATTCGCTTTCCTTGGCGGTGTAGCCGTTTTCGTCCTTGTAGGTCTTGCCGTCCTTGCGGGCGGGCCGGTCGGTGACGACCGAGATCGAGGTGATGCTGGTTCCACCTTGCGTGGTGCGGGTTTCGGGGTCGCGAGCGATGCGGCCGACGAGGATAACGAGATTGGTCATGGGTCTTCTCCTGATCGAGCATCCGGGTCCATCCCGGCTGCAAACCCGAGCAGAAGCGGCCCACGGCGAAGCGCACCGGAGGGGAACCCGGAACTGGTTCGGGTGGTGCGGGCAGCCGGGCGTAGCCCGGCAACTCGGCCGGACCCGATCCGGGTTGCGCGTCTCGACGGGGGTTGCTTCAGGGACAGGTTTGCATGGAAGCCGGGTTGCGCCCGATGCCTTGAGCAGATGTGCCCTGCCCTCGTTCGTGTTCCGATCGGCCGGGTCGCACTGCTCCAGCGAATCCACCAGGGGGTCAGCCTCAGATTTCGAGACGGACCGCCCCGCCCGCTGCTGGCAAGCCCCCGGCCGACAGCGCAGCGCCAGGAGCAGCATGGTCTTTCGCCGCCGCAACGGCCTCGTCCAGACGGTGCCCTCGCAGCATCCAAGCCTGCGGCGTAATGAGGCGTGCCCAATCGGCAAAGGAGGGGATCGAGCCCAGGTCCTCGCGGACGTGCTGCTCGCCCACAAGGCGCACCGGAACGGGTCGCCCATCGGCATTGACGATGGCCGCACCGAACAGCGTTTCGAGCATGAATATACCCTCGGCATGGTGCCGCAGCGCGCGATGCCGGGGATCCGCCAGGATCGCCTTTGACTGGTCGAACCATTGATGGAGCGGGAGATAGTCCTCGACCACTCCGCCCCATTTCCGGACCGAAGAGAGGGCGCGAAAATAGCAATGCGCCATCGCCTCCTCCTCACAGCTCGTCGTAATGGTCATCGTAGGCGGTGTAGCGAAGCTTGCAGTCGAGCATGAAACTGCCCTGCGCCACGTCGATTTCGAGTGCGCCGCCCGCACCGTCATTGTTTTCCCAGCCGGGATGGTGGAGTTCGAGCGCGGCATAGGTGAGCTCTTCGAGCGCGCTGCGCAGTGATGTTTCTCGGGCCGTATCGTCGCCTTCAAGCAAAACCACCGCCTCCTCGGGGAGTTCGGATTCCTGGTTTTCGGCATCATAAGAGAAGATGCGTTCGACTGCGCCACTGTCGCCGTAGCCGTCGAAGGCGATTTCGACCGAGGTAATGCCAAGCTCGCGCAAAGGCGCGAGCACGGCGTGCTTCAGCCGATCGATTTTGGTGGTGACGCGCACACGGCTTTCGGCGCGGGCCCGCTCGAAATCAGCCAGCGCCTGGGACATATCGACCATGGGAAGTTCCTCCAGTGATGGGGTCGGACGGACCATCCGCCTGCCTCCATCCACGCAGGCGCACGCCTCTCCTCTGTCCCGGCAACGCCAGCGCCAATCCGGCGCTGGCGCAAAGGCCGATCGGCCATCAACCGGGCGAAGGGAGATGCGCCTTGGGGCTGGTGCCGAGCGGACCGCGGCGATCGACGACCGTGATCCGCCGGGCCTTGGCCTCGATCACCAGGCGTTCGAGGACGCCATTGCCAGGGAAGGCAACGACATAGCGCGGGTCGAGCGAGAGCATCCGCTCGTTGCGCTTAAAGCCGGCACGGGCTCCGAGCCGCATGTCGAGTGAGAAGCTGATTTGCGGGACGCTGCGCCGTTCGGCCCACGACGATGCCAGGCGGTCGACGCCCTTGGTATCGCCACCGTGGACGAGAACCATGTCGTGAACCCGGTCATGCACCTTGTCCAGGGTCGCCCAGACATTGTTGGCAAATGTGAGTGCGTCCTGCTCGCTGGGATGGCGCGTGCGGCCACCGGCAAAGATAACAGGCGTGCCTTCGGGCATTGCGGCGCGGCGTTTGGCTTCGGAACGGGCACGGACGAAGTCACGGCCTTCGACGAGCGCGGAAGTGAGCATAACGCTGTGATTGAAGCGCGAACTCGATACGGGTTTCCAGGACGAGCCGAATTCGTTGAGATAGAGAGTGGCCGCCACTTCGCGCATTTCCTCAAGGGCGAGCATGGCCCCTTCGGCGCATTGCGCACGCTCGACCTGGGTCTCGAGTTCGTGCGTGTGAATCTCGGATCCATCGGCTGTGGCAATGAGCGCGCGGACTTCGTCGGTTGCGCGGTCCACGGTAGCCGATTTGCGGGTCGCGGAACGGTGGAAGATGTTGACGAAGGCCCAGCCGAGGTCCTCGGCGTCGGCCTCGAGCGCAGTCCCGGAAACCATGGCAAAAAGATCGGACCAGATCGCTTCAAGGGTCTGGACGACAGCTTCGCGAACCGGGAAATCGTTGGTGGAAACGGGGGCAGGTCCGATCGAGAAGCCGGAAAGATCGAGCCCGGCGAGTTGGTCGGTAAATGATGCGTGCATGGGTGTTGTCCTCCTGACTGGCGTGAGGCTGACGCACCCGCTCATGGCTGCGCCGGCGAGAGCCCGTCAGGGCCAGCTTGAGGCAGGATCCGCACCCGACAGGGGAAACCCGCTTGGGCAGGCTGGCGCGGGCAGGCCCATGGCCCAAAGGGCCGGGCCAACACGGGCCTGCGCAAGCCGGGTTGCGGAGACTGACGGCTGGCCCAGGGCCTCTCTCGCATGGCTACAGGCCATGGGCGTCGAGACAGGTTCGCCAGAAGGGACAAAGCCAGCGAGCTCAGCACGACCTGCGACTTTCGCGCTCAGCTTACCCGCTTTGCATAGACGCCCTCACCGTTCGACATGTGCCCGAGGCAATCATAATCGCCGAACAGGGCGTCGAAGCGGGCGGCGATCTGGGACAGCCAGCGCTGCGCCCGGGGAGACCTGGCCGTGCGCCAATCGGCGTCCCAATAGGCGCCATCGTCTCGTTCGGCGATCCACACCGCGACGAGGCCACCGTATACGGACACTCCGAAATCGGCATAGGCATTGCGCATGAGAACGCGGTCCTCACGGCCTCGCCAGCCGTCGTGTGCGACCAAGGAAGGAAAGGCTTTGCCTGCCCGCTCGCGCAGGTCCTCGCGAAGCCACTCATATTCGAATTCCCAGTCGTCATCGTTCTCGACATTGAGCACCGTGAATGCGACGATTGCCCCGCTGGGATAGCTGACCGATCGGCCCATGACATCCTCCTTCAGGCGGCAAGCGCGGCGTCGCGAGACGCTTCGTCGCTGTCATCGGCAGTGATCCGCCCACCGAGCTTGAGCAGAAGGCTTGAAGCTTCCTCGGCTTTGGCGGCGGCGGTGAGGATGGCGCGATCATCTTGTTTAAGGAGCGTGAGCCAGTGCTCGATGTAGCTCGCGTGGCTATCGAGATGGGCAACCGGAAGACCAAGCTCGGCCCCGATCATGGCGCTCGATAGCTCAGCCACATATCCTGACAGTCCAGCCCTAATGTGACTTCCACCGCAAATTTTCGGGGCGCGGATCATGCGGCCATCTCCTCAGGCTGGGGCTGCTGGGCGTGCATCCAGTCGGCGGCCGCCTGCGCCTTGCTGGCGGCGGTGAAGATGGCACGAGGGTCGTCTTTGAGTGCGCGCAACCACGATGCTACGTAGGCGGCATGATCGGCCCGCGGATGGTGAGCGATCCCGAGGTCGGCGAGCACGAACGATGCGGTCAGTTCAGCGCAAATTTCCTCGATCGCCAAGCTGTCGCGCTTGAAACGTTCGGCAAAGTTGCGGTCGAGCCGGTGCTTTGCCCCTGTGGCGTGGGCCGCCTCATGCAAAAGCGTGCCCATCTGTGCTGATGCATCCCGAAACGAGGCAAAGGTCGGCATGAAGATGTGATCGAGGTCGATCCGGTAGTGCGCATCGTAGGCGCCCTCGGTGACCGGGATCTTGAGGGCCGCGACGAAAGCTTCGGCGTGCCCGAACCGCTCGCCCTCGGGTAGAACTGCGACAGGTGAGGGTTCATAGCCCTCGACCTGGGCGAGGTTGAACACGGTGAAGGCCCGCGCGAACATGCGGCCGGGTCCGGCTTCGCCATCGTCATGATCATCATCGGTGCGCGATGCGGCCTGTTTCCAGAACACAACCGTCGTTCCGCGTTCACCTTTGCGGACCTGTGCGCCAAGCGATGCCCACTGGCGATAGGTCCCCCAAAGACCGCTGGAATAGGCAGCCGCTTCGGCTGCGATCCAGAGCGCGAGCACGTTGACGCCGCGATAGCGGCGGCGGGAGGTGACGTTCTGCGGCCTGGTGGTGGCAGCGCCATCATGGTGCCAGGGCATACGCCAATCGCCGGCACCGGCTTCGATGGCACATACAATCTCGGTAGTAATGCGCGAATAGACGTCGGCTCGCGGCGTAGCAGGGTAGGATCGGGACATGGCAGGTCTCCACGACGGGCGGAGGGAAACTGTCTTCCGCTCCTTCAATCCGTCACCCGCAAACCCGCCTCCTCTTCCTCTCCCGCCATACCGTTATGCGGTGTGGCGGTACCCGGTGCGATCTGTTCAAGAACACGCTGGATTCTGGCCACCTCGGCCTGAAGCGTCACCCGCTGCGGCTCTGGAAGCCGCTTCTCGCGCAACAACAACCGTGCCTCATCAGCACCGCGCTGCCATGCCGGGCGATGCCGTTCGGCGATGCAGGCATTGGGGCAGCGGACCGGTTCGCACATGGAGATCATTGGCCCGCTTGCGCCTGGCTCCGAACTCCGGTTCAGGCACAGGGCAGTTGCCGGATCAAAGAAGCAATCGGCCAGCGGGCCGACATGCAATGTCCGCGCGAGACTGCCCAGCATGGTGCGCAGACGTGGACGGTCGGCAATCATGGCAGGTAGCGGCGCCAACTCGTGGGCGGCAGTATCAAGCACAACTCCGACCCTGTTCGCGGCAGGTCCGCCAAGGCGTGCGCCACTTTGCCGCTCGTCGAAGTAGACAAGGATATCGTCGATCTGCCCGAGCGCACGCTGGGCTTCGATCTCTCCCCGAAATCCGGACCGGCTGCTGCCAGCATAGCCTTCGAAAGCCGCAACGCTGGCATGCTTGTACTGGATCATGCCGGCAATTGTTCCGAAGGGCCGGTTGGCGATGTGCCAGGCGATTGTGCGGCGAAACTGACGCGTTGTCAGACGCCATGGTCGGCCGTCGGGTCCGGCAGGAATGACGGGTGCCTGCGCGGATCCGAATTGGTCATTGAGGTGATCGCGGAACCGGTTGAGTTGCCGGACTATCTCTGCAGAGACGTGCGTCTTGGTATTGGCCCGGAGCGTGAGGACTGGCCACAGGGTCGTTGTTCCGCGCGCTTGCCCTGCACGCGCGGAAAGGCGTTCGAGGACATCGATGGCTTCAGCGACTGGCGCGATGGTAACCCACTCGGTCTCCTCGCCGCCGCCGCGCTTGCCCTTGTAAGCAGTGGACTTGATACGATGCCGCAAGATCGTACCGTCTTCGGCTTTGGTAATAGACAGGCATCCCTGCCTCATGGCTTGGATCTCGCTGTCCCGCATGCCTGAGAGAAAGGCACATACGATATAGGCTGCGGACTGCAGCATGACTTCCTCGAGGGGCAAAACCTTGGCATCGAAGCGGGTGCGCCAAGGCAGGCCAGTATCGGGATCGGCAGAAATGGGCGTATCCATGCCGCCGATCTCGGTGCCGAGTTCTGCGATGGCAGCGGCGATGAGGTCTGGTGCACCGGTGGCGAGGCCAAGGTGCATGGCAGGTTCGGCCTGCGCGTTGATACCGGCATGGAGGTGGATCAGGTGGTAGTTGATCGGCGGCGTGACGGCGCCGGTTTGCGGGTCTGTTCGCGTTGCGCCGTTATGTGCCGTGGTCCAGATCGGAATGCCGCGCCCATGCTGCCGCAAGGATGCAACATAGTCGAGAAGGCGTTCGCGTTGCCGTAACCGACGAACAGCGGGATCCAGACCTTCCCCAGCGGCAATCAGACGGTTGCGCGTTGCTTCAAGGCGATCGAGTTCCGCCCGTGCGGCAAGGATATCGCCTGCGTGGCAGGTCACGTAGCGCAACGACCAGGAGAGCAGCGGCGTCATGATCGATTCGGGAATGCGCGGCGTCCGGTTCTCCCCTGCAATATGCTTTGCGCCCGCCACGGAAAACGGACTTCGTCCCGGCCACGGTTCGAAGGACAGGTGCGCAGTCGGCAGATGATGCTGCAACTCGTGCAGGTCAAAGACGATCCGCAGCAGCGCTGCCGCTACAACTGGGCGCAGCCCGGCAAGGCGCAAAGATCCGGCGTAGCGATCGACCAGAGCCTGATCGACCCGGCCGAGATCGAAACGCCCCAGCTGAGCCTTCACGAAGTCGAAAAAGCGCAAGGTCCGGTTGGCCTCGCCGCGCACCCCGGCCGGCTCAAGCCGCGAACGGTGACCGGGGAGATCGACATTGAGCCGCGCATGGAGAATCTGGCGCAGGGCATCAGCAATAGATGGGTCTTCAATACCGCCGAAATGTACCGTGACATGGCAGCGCCGCGCGTTGTCGCGAAATACGCCGGGAGCCAGATCCCACACCGGATCGCCGTATCGTGAAATATGCGCGCGATCGCAGCCGGGGCGCAAAGGCGCGGACATAAGCACAGGGAGGGCATCGCGCTCATCGTCGCTCTCCGCCAGAAGCTG
Source organism: Sphingobium amiense (assembly GCF_003967075.1). NCBI lineage: Bacteria > Pseudomonadati > Pseudomonadota > Alphaproteobacteria > Sphingomonadales > Sphingobiaceae > Sphingobium > Sphingobium amiense. The sequence goes on along the minus strand of NZ_AP018664.1, from coordinate 175,503 downwards.
GACAACGGTCATACCCGTGCCTCTGGCGGCAGATAGACCGTGGGAGGGTCGTTCGCGACTTGCGCACGGGCCCTTGCCACGACGCCTTCGGCGAAGGCAGGCAGGATCTGCTGAACGATGCGATCATGGGCATGACCAAACTTGGCGGTCCAATCAGCGGCACTCAGGCCGATCCGCTGAGCGTCGACGAAGGAGAGAAAGGCGAGAATGGCAGGCAGCTTGCGCGCGGTAATGACCGCGTTGCGGCAATCGAGGCAGGCCCAGAACGGTGTTGGGCATGGCGTGCCGACGGATGCGAAGGGACTGGAATAGAAGTTGCCACAGCTTGCAAGCCAGACGTCTTGTTCGCCATCGAGCAGTGCGGTTGAAATGCCCCCATCATCGGGATCAGGGCTTGCCAACTTGCCGCGCAGCCGGTCCTCGTCTTGAGGAGGCAGGATCATTGGACCAGCGAGCGCCTCTTCGAGGGCATCTGCCACGGTTTGCTCGTGCAGCGGTCTGAGGGAGGGAATATCGGCGTAGTGCCGTGCCGCGATATCGACGGTATGACCTACGGCGAAGCGGGCCATGTGGCCTTCGGTCTTCAGATACCACAAGGCCTTGTGCGTCTTGCGCAGATACGAAAGACACAGATGGAGCGGTTTACCCTGATCATCGGTAATACAATGGCGCTGCGTCCAGGCACTGACCTTCAAGCGCAGTTGACGAATACCTGCGGTGATCTCGCCCGGCTGAAAATAGACCCAAAGGTTATCGCTAAAGTTATGGACCCTGGCCTTGGACGATAGGGCGATGATGCGTCGGATCAGACCGCCAGGGGTGGATGAGCCGCGATCACGCACCCGGATTGTCTTGTGCTCGGCACCGTGTGCCCGCAGCTTGGTGTAGGCGATATCGACGGTACCACCTGCGGCATTGCGCAGACAATCGAGGGTGAGCGACTTGCAGCACTCCAGCTCAAGCCCTGTCTCGAGTAAGAGCAGAACAAGAAGCGGGACGATATCGTCGGCAGTAAGATAGTGGGCTGCGTGGAGGCTCAGGTTAAGCCTGTCACTGGTGAGATCGCGCTTTTTGCGCAGCTTGTACAGGCTCTGAAACGTGGGATCACGGTAGCCCAGAACACCGTATGTCTCGATGGCAGCATGGGCTTTGCAATATGCGCCATCGATCTGCGCCACCTCATCGATCTGTGGCCCCGATCGCAAGCGGGCCTCGATCGCAGCAATATCCGCGCGTGCCGCATCGCGCAGCTGGCGGGCTACATACGGACTGTAGGCATCGCGTGGACGGGAACGAACGTGTGCGTGTGAGCTGACGTAGCGCAGTCGTTCCCGCAAGCCGCAATCGACAAGCTCAGGGCTGTCGTCCGCGATGCGACGTAGGACGGAAACGACCTTGGCGACATAGGTTTGTCCATGCACGCGAGACTTGCCCTGCGCGCTGAGCCATGTCTCAAATCCATCGATGTGATGGGCGCGAAGGTCAGCAGGGCCGTTGATCCGGTCGCCTGTCCCGGCCAGGTAGGCAAAGAAGCTTGGCAGCTGGTTGGCGTATGTCTTGAGGGAGGAACGTACCATGATGGGGCCGCGCGGTGCGGCCAGCTTGAACAGGCTCCGGGCAAAAGCGAGCGCCAGGCCGCGCGGCCGCAAGCCCGTGAAATCGACGAGCAGCTCGCCGCCATATAAGGGATGAATCATGAAGCGCAGCGTGCTGATCTGCGACCATGGATCGGCTTGGGGCGCAGCCGCCTCGGTCTCGAAGCTGACCTTGCGTCCTTTGCGTGGAGCAGCGCTCATGATCGAAGATAGCCTGGTACGAGTGCCAACAGCTCTTCGACTGCCGCATCGACGGTATCGGCACGCGTGGCGAGGTGATCCAGATAAATAGAGGTCGTCGCGAGGCTCGAATGGCCAAGCAATCGCTGGACCTGTTGAAGCGGATCGCCGACCAGCTGGCGATAACCTTCCATGGCGCCCACTGGTGCCGCTGCGTCGGCGAGGCGGCGCTGGATCAGCATGGCCAGCATGTGGACTGCAAAGGAATGCCGGAGTTGATGGGGGCTAAGCCGGACCGGGATGCCTGCGTCCGTGCAACGGCGGCTTGCCCGTGCGAAGATCGCTTCCCACGAGTTGGGCAACACAGGATGGCCCACCTCGGTCAGCCAGAGGACCGCGGCTTCGCGCGGCGTTCCATCGTCAGCGCAAATAACAAGCCTTGCGCGTTCATCCGGTGTGACGACCTCCATGTCCATCGTGCCACCGCCAACGAGAGGCAATGCGCGCTGCCCGAATGAGGGGCTGTGGATGAAGATCGGGCGGTCGATGGCTTCCCAGCCACGGCGCTGTGCGAACTTGGCGACGGCCGCCGCTCGCTCAACGGCGATGTAGGCGTCAAACACCGGCAACAAACGGCGCGGTAGCAGCATGCTTCGCCCCCTGTCACCCTTGGTAAGTGCCGCCGGAAGCTCGACCCGCCGCTGACGTTCCGAGCGGGCGTCGCAAACCGGAATCTCAGCTGCGAGCAAGTGGGATGCCTCTTCCAGGCGCAGGCCGGTGGTGACCAGCAGATCGGCGAACAGCGCGTTGCGCGCGCCATTGCGGTCACGCGCTCCAGGACGCTCGGTCCCTTCAACGGTCAGGCCGCGCAAACCAACTTCCCGGAAGGCGCGGTAATCGGTGAGATCGATGAAACGGACGTCGGAACGACGGGCTGCGCGCTCATAGGCGTCATTGCGGCCCGTGACTGCCGCCCGGCGCCCATCGTGCGATCGTCGCCAGACCTGACGATGCGTAAAAGGTGTACGCTCGATCAGACCCTCCCGTTCGGCCCATCGATAAAGCTTGTCGAGCGAGGCAATCGCCCGGTTCCACGTCGATGCCGAAATCCGGAACTCAGCATCGCTGCGCCGCCGGGCACGATGATAGGCACCGACATCATTGGCATCGGCTTGCCAAACAGACTTGCCACGGGCCGAAGCGAGAAAGCGAACCCAGACCAGAACATCATAGCCATGGGCGCGCAACGAGTGTCGCGAACGCGAACCGTTCAGCGGCAAATCGAGGAAGTAGCGCTCAAGGTGGAGATCATAGATCGCACCATCACGCAGGATTACCGGGATGTAGGAGTCCAGGCCATCCGCCGTCCGGCGCTCCTGAATGACGATCGACGCACCTGAAGTATCCACAGCTTGTCAGTCCCTCCCCCAGACCCCCTCCCAACTCCAGATCGCACACGTTGCGCGCCTGCGGGACGGTGGTCATCAGGCCGGATTACGCCAGCTTATGGATAGCGCTTCATCCGGCCTGATGCCCCCCTGCGTTGCGCCAAAACATACCGTTCAAGTGTGCGTGAGGCACGGTGCAGACTGTCCAGATAAGGCGACGAGCTCCTCGGCGGCATAGGCGGCCGAGCCGAAACGGTTCTTGAGATCGCGGTCCAGGCGGCTGGCGTGGCCGGTCCAATGCGACAGCTCGTGCGCAAGGGTCGCATAATAGTGATCGAACCCGGAGAAGAGATGCGCGGGCGGCATCGTCACGCGATCGGCCACCGGCTCATAATAGGCTTCATCGCCCTGGTGACGCAGCACTGCCGGAATGCTCGCGAAGAAAGTGTCGAGTTCGGCCTGGCGGCCTTCCGGCTCTACAACCTCCAGCGTTGCGGCGGGATGGAACCGTTCGGGAAGACCATCGACCTGATCGGCGTTGAAGACCGGATAGGCCTTCAGCACGCGGCGATGTTCGTCGGCCCTTTCCCCGGTGTCGGGGGCTTCGACCTCCTTGGTGTAGCTCTTGTAGAAGATGGCGATGGTCGACTTTTCGCCCTTGCGCACCTGCGCCCCAAGCTCCTTTGCCTGGTTGTAGGTCATCCAGAACGGTGAGCCGTAGCCGCACATGTCGGCGACCATCCAGAGCCAGAACACATTCATGCCGCGGTATGGAACGCCGCAAGCCCGCAACGGCCGCGATACCGGCACGCCGCGCCACGGCTTGATCCACGGCTTGGTCCCGGCTTCGAGACGAGCGATGATTTCCTGGGTGATACGGGTAGCGGGCGACAATCCGCCGCTTTGTCCCTTGCGATAGGCCATGTTGGATCTCCTGATGCGGCCTGCCGACAGGCTCGTCGGTCAGTGCCGGAGATCCCGGAGCCCCCTCCGCTCTCTTCCCAGAAAGGAAGCGGCCCTCCGGCATGAGCCGAAGGACCGCTTCTCGTTGGCGATTGGCCTTACCTGTCAGGAGGAGGTCAGGCGGCCACCTCGCTCGGGGGCTGATGGTCGTCATTGGCAACGCAATCCGCGTCCGAATCCTGCGGTTCGTCCCCGGCGTCGCTTGCCGACTGACCAGCGAAGCGCATGACTTCGGGCACCCAGGCAAGTGCCCGTTCGCGCACTTCGACCTCGGTGATGTATGTGCCTGCGAAGACGCGCTCGGCGCTCATCGCGAGATCCCCCTTCTTGACCGATGCGAAGCGCGAGGAGAGCTCCAGGCCGCCAACGTCAGTGAGCGCATCGAGGATCACCTGCTTCGAGACCCGGTCGAAGTAGTTCGCCGCGGTCGGCCGCCACCATTGCGCCAAGTCGATGCCGATGAGGCTGCCGAGATGATCCTGGAACGCGATGTGACGTTCGCCCACCATATTGAGACTCGCTTCGAGCGTGCGCGCGACGACAAAGCCGAGCCAGGCTGCACGGCTTTCATCGGAAAGCGCCCGGAACATCTCGAAGCGCGTCGAGGCGTCCTCGCCAGATCGCCAGGTCTCATCGAGGCCGGACCGCAGGTCAGCGAGTGACGCACTGGCCGGTGCATCCTTCGCCTCGAACCCGATAATTGGTCCTGCAGGAACGCTGCCGCGAAGCGTCGTTGCAGCACGCGATCGCCAGTCGTGGGTATCGGCATCGGCGAGCGTGAAGACCATGATGTCGAGCGCAAGTCCGGGATCCGACGCAACGTGGAGCGCGAGAATGTCGCGCCGCTGCATGGCAAGCTCGTCGACCAGGCGCTTCGATAGCGCCGCGCGACGCTTGCCCTCGCTGCCATCACCCGGGACGACTTCGACGGCATCGTCGTCATCATCGACGTGAGCTTCGCGCTCACCGTAGAAGACCGGCTGGAGCACCGGCGTGCCATCCCGCGACAGCACCAGGATCATTCCGGCTTCAGCCTTGAGTTCGGGCGCGAGTTCCGGCGGCTTTGCTCTGATATCCTGGCATTCGCGCTCGATCGCCTCGATCGTCGCCTCGGCCGCAGCGACAGCTTCCTCGGCGCTGTCTTCATCTTCGAGAATGGCCGCATGCTCGTCATAAGAGGCATCGAGCTCATCAAGCCTTGCCAGTTCTGCTTCCGTCAGCGGGGCAGGCTCTGCGGGAAGTCGAACAAGGCCCTCGACGAGATCGTGGCTCGCGTAGGGATCGAGTGTTGGCTTGACCCAGGCAAGGCCCTGTTCGACTGCGAGCGCCTTCGCTCGTTTCTCCATCTCCGCAGCAGCGAGGTTCTCGAGAAGCGCGACATCGACCCAGGACTCGCTGTCGTCATCGTCGAACAATTCGCGTTCGATCCGGCCGCCGCCGGCGATGTAGGCGTCGCGTCCAACGAGCCGGGCCCGGGGATCGCTGCCCCGGACCGTGCCGGAAAGCACCATTCGCCGGATGCTGTCTGCGCTCGGCGCATAATAGGCCGAGGAGACCTGTTCGAAGACGCGGGCCTGGATTTCCTGGTCAGACGTGGCGCCGAACGCTTTGGCGAGGTCCAGTGTGATTTCGCCCGAGGCCAGCGCCTCGAACACGACCGGAGCAAGCGTCGCGAGACGCAAGCGGCCCTCGACGAAGCGGACAGTCAGCCCGAACCGGCGCGCAACCTGGTCAGTCGATGTGCCAGCGTCGATCAGGGCAGCGAAGGCCTGCGCTTCGTCAGCAGGATTCATGGCCAAACGATGGAAGTTTTCGGCGAGGCTGGTCTCGACTGCAGCGTCGGCGCTGTCTTCGAGCACCAAGCAAGTCACCTCGTGATCCTTGGGCAGGATCTTGTCATCGGCCAGGGCGAGCATGGCGCGGCGGCGTCGCTCGCCGGCTTCGACCTCGAACTTGCCGCGTGATGCAGGACGGACGATGAGATTCTGCAACAGCCCGTGGGCAGCGATGCTCGCCTTTAATTCGGCATCGGCGGCTGGATCACCGTGACGACGCACATTGCGGGGTGACTGAACCAACTTGTTCAGCGGGAGCGATTTTATCATGGGACATACTCCTGACTGTGAGCCCGAGACGTCGACCATCGACACTCAATGGCTCAATCAGAAGCCAGCCCCCTCCCCTCTCTTGTGCCTGCAGGCGGGCTTAGAGATGCCTTCATGCCGTAACTCGATGAACTGCGCCCGTTTAGCTGGCCGCTTGACATTTGTTGGGGGTGACTTGTGCGGAACCATTGAAATGTTCCCGATTTGATCTACATGTTGTTCAGGGGATCTCAACCGGGGGTAGTCAGCTTGAGTATCGCGGACACGTTCAAGCAGTTTCTCAGCAATCTTGCAGTCGATAATGCCCAGACGATCTCGGATCGGTACGGGGAGATCACCTGCGCGCTCAACAAAAATTTCCGCGACACTGAATCCAAGACCGCGAACACACTGCAAGTCGGCTCCTATGGGCGACACACCGCCATTAACCTCTCTTATTCACGACGCTCGGTTTCGGGTCCGCTCTGGGCATTTGCTGCGGCTGGCTGTATTGCGCGGACGACCGGCATCGCTGGCGTTTGTTTCACCGCATTCGGATTGATGGGCTTTTCGGGTTGAAGGGCTGGGCTCGGAGTTCTGCGGCGCTGCCGCATGGGCTACGTCGGCGCAGGCTTCAGCCGGAGAACGAGGGCGCGGAACAGGTCGGCATCCGGACAGGCGGAAGCGAAGGCAATGCGGATGCGGCTAGCACTTTCTACGACGCGCGCAGCGACCTTGAGCAGCCGCAGGCGCAAGGTGGTAAACTCCGCGCTTGCCAGAGCAGCGGTCCTGGGCATCGCCTGCTGGATGCGCCATAGCAGCCAGTATGCGGCAGTGTGCAGTATCAGGCGCATCTGATTGGCATTGGCCGAGCGGCACGAGGTTCGGTCGCTGGCGAGCTGGGACTTGTGGCGCTTGATCAGGTTCTCGGCCTGACCACGCGCGCAGTAGAGCGTGTCGTAGATGTGCTCGGCCGATCCTGTTGCCAACGAGGTGACGACATAGCGGATGTCCATGCCCAGCGTGCTGGCCTCGATCCGTGCAACGACGCGACGCTGGCACTTCCAGGTCTTTGCCCCATAGCGGGTCTCGGCATAGTTGCGCAGGACGGGACACTGACGCTGGGCGCGCTTGACCGCGCAGGCATCGGCGACCGCAACAATGGCGGGATCGGCGCGCAGCGCTGAATTGGTGGGCAGGCCGAACACGTAATCGACGCGGGCCGCATCGCAGTAGGCCATGACCTCGGGTCGACCATAGTGCCCGTCGCCGCGGATAGTGATGTGGGTATCGGGCCAATTACGGCGCAGGTGACGCACCAGGCGTCGGATGTGCCCCGCCGCCTCCTTTCCAGAAGGCGTCTTGCCTGTGCGCAGCAGCATGGCCACCGGCCTGCCGGTCGCGGTGTCGTAGATATGGATCGGTAGGAAGCAGCGCTCCCCATGATGCCCGTTCCAGAACGAGAGCTGTTGATAGCCATGCACGACGTCGCACGTGTCGTCGATATCCAGCGTGACCGCTGTCGGAGGGGCGGGATAGCTGGCGCAGTAGATGTCGATCATCGCGGCCATCATGCTGGCCAGTTCGCGCGTAGTCGGTGCATTTTCCCACCGGCTCATCGTCGGTTGGCTGGCCAGCCCCGCGCCCGATTCCGGCAGCTTGCCGAGCGCCAGGCGGAAGCCTGGATCGTCGCGCAGAGCATCGAGATCATCGGCATCCTCATAGCCGCACGCAATCGCGAACACACGGGCACGCAGAATGTCATCCAGGCGATGGATCACCCGCGCTGGATCGCGCGGATCGGCAATACAAGCCGCCAGGCGCTGGCAAATCCCCATCGCGCGCTCGGCCTGTGCAAGCAGTAGAACACCGCCATCCGAGGTAAGCCGGCCACCGTCGAACGCAGCTGTGATTTTCTTGCGGCCGACTGCTGGGAATCCAAATGAGCTTGCGATATCATCGTTCATGGCGGGTGTGGCCCGTGGCATTTTCTGCCCTGCGGCAGGTTCGGCTTAGACACCCAGTTCCTAATTCAGATCAGAGGCTTACGCCACTCCCGCCAACCCTTCAGGACACTTTTGGTGAATAAGGCGGGTTAGCCTGAGATTTATCCAGTTGCTGTCCGGCTTCCAGTTATAGTCGAACGCGAAATTCTCTGACGTGATGCTCGATGTACCCAAGCGCTTCCAAGGCGAGCCATTCTCATCCAGCAGACCAGTCCGAGTGTCACTCACATGCTCATAATCGAGCCAGGTGCCAACGTAGCTGAGCTGAACGACATGGCCGTCCCCCAGCGTCCAACGCGCTTTGATGAGCGCGGATTCCTGAAGCTGACTCGCATATTTGATGCGGCTGATCGTCTCCAGCCCATCAGCACCCGTAAAAGTGAAATTGGCCAGCCCATCATCACCTTTGGTGCCGACGTCGTAATCGCCAATGTCGCGCCGTGAGTAAGCAGCCATTAGCTCGATGTTATCGGTCAACCTGCCGGCGATCGCGGCGCTTCCAAGAAAATTGACTCCATTGCCTTCCCCGCCAAGGCCAGTCGTAGCGCGCAGTCTCGCGCCAATGCGATCGCTCTCGCCGTTTAGAATATCTTCTGGTCCAATAGTCTTGAAATCGACGCTACCCGCTATCGCACCCATCCCGTAAACATTGCTTCGCGGTCCTCGCTCTATAGCGACGGCTGTCAGTAATTCAGGATCGACATACATCTGCCCGTTTCGACCCTGGTGGCCGTTCTGGACGAAGTTCTGGCGCATACCGTCGATCATCATGTTGACGCGGCCGAAGTCCTGCATGCCCCGGATATTGACCGAGAGCCCCGGATTGAGCCGGTTGACCGCGCTGGTAACGCCGGGAACTTCCGCGATCAGATCGGCAGCGTGGCGTGCGGGCGTGCGGTCCATTTCCTCGCGCGTGACGACGCTAACTGCGCGTGGGGCCGCGAAAATCTCGTCCGCGCCGCCCGCCGCACCACCGGTGCCGACGCTCCCGTCACGACCGAACCCGCCATTGCCACCGGATTGCTGGCCTTCCACACGCAACGAGCCCAGATTGACGGTACTTCGCGTATCCCCGGAGGCTTGCGCCGTCTGGGGTGCTGGTTGGAGCGTGACGAACCCGTTATTGAGTCTCCAAGTCAGGCCAGTTCCTGCCAACAAGCGGTTCAAGGCTTGGTCGCTCGACATGCGGCCCGACACACCCGGCGACGCGCGGTCGCGGATCTCGTCCGCGTCCACGTTTACCTGCATCCCTGACTGGCGCCCGAAATCGGCCAATGCTTCGCTCAACGTCCGCGCGGGTATGTTGAAATCATGTGTAGCAGCCTCGCCGCCAGTCTGGGCCTGCGCTGCATGCGGGGCCATAATGCCCACCGCCGCAACCGATGCCAGCAACGATATCGCCAGCATCCGGCCCTGTGTTTTATCTGAATTTGAAACCCCCGAACGCACTATGAGCCACCCTTTCATTCCTTAGCGGCGGCATCTCATGCAACTGATACTCAATTGCAGACGCCCCTACTATAAAGAACAATCGAGGCTCGGGAATTTCCGGAAAAAAAATGCACAGGAAGCGGAAAAAAGCGCGAATCCCTGTTAATCGTCGCCCTGATCGGCGGTGATGACCGTGACCCATGGCGTGACGTTCCGCACTGTCAAACCATGCGACTGGGCGAGGGCCTGCAGCACTTCTCTCGACTGGCGCGTGTCATAAACGCCGGTAACCCGCCGTGTGTCGAGACCGGTGCCATAGGTCAGGATCAAACCGCTATGCCAGGGTCTCAGCGCGTCGATCACTTCGCGCACTGGCCTGTCGCTTACGATGATCTGATGATCGGTCCAGGCCGCGATCCGCGCAGGATCGACATCCTTCCGGAAGGCGCTCTGCTCCGCACATCTCAGATCGAGTGCTTCGCCGGCGGTCAGCCTCTCCGTCTGATCTGGCTGGTCGTCGCAGGCCACACGGACGAGGCCGTTCCGAACGGCCACCGACACCTGATGCCCCGCCCCTTTCCGCACTTCGAAAGCTGTGCCGAGAACCGTGGTCGTGGTAACGTCCGTGACGACCTGGAATGGATGATCGGGATCGGGCGCGACATCAAACCATGCCCTGCCCCGAAGCAGCTGCACTGTGCGTTCTCCGCCCCTGCTCACATCGAACGCGACGGCGCTTTCTGGCGCGAGGATCATTTTGCTGCCATCGGCAAGCTCAACCGATCGCATTTCGCCGGTCCCCGCAATGGCATCGGCGCGCAGATCGAGCAGCACACCGGGGGCCACGGTGATCGCAAGACAGGCTGCCGCTGCTCCCAGAAAGATATGCGCGGCTCGCCGCCTGTTGTTTCGGCCGAGGAACGGCAGGATGGATGGCTTCACCCTGCGCCAACGATGGGCGTGGGCCGGAGGCATCGTGCGGACAACATGCGATATGCGCTGCGTTTCGGCCCATGCGTCCCGGTGAACCGGCTTTGCATCCAGCCATGCGTCGAACTCGGAGCGTAGGGCGTGATCTTCAGGATCTTCCTGAAGGAGAATGACCCATCCTGACGCCTCGCGGTTGGCGCGGCGCCGTTCGGCCATGTCTTCACCTGTGTCGCGCCCGGCGCTCATGGTTTCCCTTTGTGATGAACAGTCGCCATGATGGCTTTCCCCCATTCATTAAACAATCGAGCAGGGCATTTTTCCGGATGAAATGCGAATTTTCATGCGGACATGCGATCCGCTATGGCGCGGCAACGCTCAATGCCTTCAAGGATCAGCGTGTGAGCTGTCGATTTCGAGATTCCCAGAAAGGCTGCGATCTCTGTGAGTTTTTTACCGCCGATCCGATGCATTTCGACAGCGATCCGCATCTTTTCCGGCATCTCCCGGAGCGCGAAAATAATTCGCGCATATTCGTCGCGCGAGATCGCGATCACTTCCGGGTCCGGCTGATCTGACGCAATGCCAATCGCTTCTATCTCGTCGCGCGCATCGAAGATCCGCGCCTCGATCTGCTTGCGCCTCGTCCCGTTCAGCGCAAGGTTGCGCACCGTCATTCGCAGATAGGCAATAGCGTCCGGCGCTGGCAGCTTGGCGGTTCCAGTGCTGGCGCGAAGCCAGGCCTCCTGCACAATGTCTTCCGCGTCGGCGGTTTCGCCCATTATCCTCTTTGCATAACGGATAAGGGCCTCGCGATGCGAGAGGAACAATTTGAGGGTAGCCTTTCCGTTGGGCACTCCTGGTCCCTCATCGCCTTGCCAAATTCGGTTACGCTATCATCATTCTTAATGCGATCCAATCGCAATTGGGGAGAGAAGTACACCCTCGAGGATACTTCAGTTTTCGAGAATGAGCGAACTGATGTTCAAGAGCCGCGGATTGGCCCAAAAAACCCCGGACTCAGTTCGCTCATTCTTAAAAAATGACATTATATCCTCACCGTGGCCCAGGCGAACGGGTTGCGCGCAAGGGACGCGACATCCATAGCGGTGGGCTCGTGCCATATGCATAAATGAAGGCTCACTGCGGACTTGAACGATTACATTTTGCTGTTCGTCATCATATTGGGCGTGAACCTGCTACCCGCATTCGGTCCGCCAACATGGTCGATCATCCTGTTATTCAGTCTGAACACAGACCTGCCGGTAGTCGCTCTGGTTCTCATTGGCGCACTGGCGGCTGCATCCGGGCGACTGGCGCTGGCCTATGCTTTCCGATTTTTCGGCGGGTATTTGCCGGCAAAATATCGTCAGAACCTGGAAGCCGCCCGCCAGGCGCTGGAAGCCAGGCAGCGCAATATGATACTGGCCCTGGGCCTGTTCGCACTGTCGCCGTTACCCTCGGCTCAACTGTTCGCTGCGGCAGGTTTTGCAGGCATTCGCTTGCTGGGTTTTACGCTCGCCTTTTTCGCGGGGCGGCTCGTTTCCTATTCCATCTACGCCTATTCCGCGAAGGGCATCCGCGAAACCAGCATGAACGACCTTTTCACCTCCATGTTCTCCAGCCCCATGGGAATAGCGCTGCAGGTCGCGATGATCGGCTTCGTCGTGCTTTTGGTCCGGATCGATTGGAGCAAACTGTTGAACAAGGTCGGTGTAAAGGATGCCTCCGAGAAAAGCGCAAATGGTTCATCGAAACCGTAACGGTCATCTCGCTCAGGATGCCCAATCAGCGCAAGGTCGTGACACGAACAGGAAAAACCTTCGCACTCATTGTCGGCACGCCAGAACGGGCATATGAGCCCAAAACAGGACGAAGCCCATCGCTGAGGCGCCGCTGCGCACCCTTTACTCTTGATCGCCACCCTATTCCCCTACCCTCCGGTCCCCCCGGCGCTGCGAGCCTTCACTGCGCCCGGGATCGCCTTTGACGAGCGATATGAGAGCATACGTCGGCTCCCGCTCCATCATGGACTTCAATCGATCGGCAATTCGAGGTCGGGATCGGCTTTTGCTTTTGCGGCTTGAAAGCCGGGACGCCCGGATACCCGCTTCAAATAAGCCCGAAGGTCTGGATAGGGAGACAGGTCAAGGGGAACAAACGCCCGCATCGTGGTCAACGGAAACATGATCATGATGTCGGCGATCGTGAAAACATCACCGGCGAGCCAGCTATGACCCTGGCCGAAATGCGTGTCGAGCGCCGTCAGATAACGGGCGATGCGATCACGCATAACCTGGGCCATTCCTCCCTCACCCATCAGCATCATCATCGCGGGCATGAGCGAACCGTTGGCGAAATGGCACCAGTAGAGGAAACGCGCATAGTCAGGATGATCCGACGGCAGGGTCAGCCGCCCGTTTCCATAGCGGGCTACGATATAGTCGACGATCGCACCGGATTCGGAAAGTGCAAGGGCGTCATCGGTAATGACTGGCGCCGTCCCGGCGGGATGCAGCGCCTTATATGTGGCAGGTGCAAGCCGTGTGACGGGATCGCGGTCGTAGCGGACCAAGTCATAGGGTATCGCCAATTCCTCGCAAAGCCAGACGATCCGGTCTGATTGCGATATGCCAAGATGATGAACGGTCAGCATGGGTCGTCTCCTCTGGAAATACGGTCATTGTGCAAGGCTCGGCAAGGCGCCAAGCGTCGTGACGAGCCCGCGAACCTGCTTGCACAGCGGGACCACGGATGCGGCATCTAGGGGGAGGCAGACCTGCCGATCAAGATTCTGAGGATCGCCATCATCCGGGCAGGTTCATAGCGTGCCTCCTCCGTTGTCGGCAGGTGTTTCTGAAAGGCGATCCGGGCAGCGGTCCCGGTGATCGATCATATAAAATCATCCGAATGACAATCCCGCTCACCGCGTTCTCTCAGCCTCTATGACCATCCCCGAACGCGTCTTCTCGCCGGCCTTGAGGCCCTCCACGATCGCCGCTGCTGTGCGACAGGCAAGCGCGATAATCGTCAGGGTCGGATTGGCCCAGCCCGATGTCAGGAAGAGTGAACTGCCTGCAATGGACAGGTTTTCGATGCCATGGACCCGACCATAGCTGTCGGTAACTCCCTCGTGCGGGCTATCCGACATGCGGGTGGTACCCATATGATGATAACCGCCGATCGGATGCGCGCTCACCAGCGGATCAAATTGCCAGTCCTCGCCTTCCAGCCAGGGTGCCGCCTCGACTGTGCCCAGATTCAGGCGCCGCAATTCGGCGTCGAGCGCATGGACGAGACCGGCGACGCTATGCGTGTCTATTGCACTGGTGCGCCAATGCAGGCGCGAAATCGGCACGCCCATCGGATCACGAAGGTTCGACAGCATGACCCGGCTTTCCCGATTGGGTGCCTGCTCGGCCCGCACAAGCAGGGCGACATCGAGCAGCCGCATCTTGTTGAGGACCCAAGGCCGCGCCGGCTCGGAATAACGCAGGATGCGATGGGCGTTTTTCTTGACCGTCATCCACAGTCTGCGGCCACGGCGGTCAGGCGCCATTTCATGCTTCAGTCGGCCATAGGTCCGCATTGCATAGCTTTCACGCCCATGAGGCGGCTGACGTCCAGCGATCGTCAGCGAGGTGTTGAGCAGCCCTTGCTCCTTCTGGAGCTCGATGCCCGGTGCCAGCAGCGCAGCAACCGGCTGCCCCTCCACTCTATGCCTTTTGGCAAAAGCGTTCAGCAGTAGCCATGTCTTTCCCGAGATGACACGTCCGCCTCGCGCATGAGGATGTTCCATGAAGCAACGGCCGACCCAGTCGTGACCATTACCCAGTCCCATCGGCATGATGGATCGCGATGCCAGCAGCAGCCGGGCATTTTCGATGCCGCCGGTCGCAAGCACATAGTGGCGCGCCCGGACAGTGATGCGATTTCCCGAAAGGCTGCGCACATCCAGATGGTCGATAGTTCGCGCGCTGGGAGCGGCCACCACCTCCTGTACGGTCGCCTGCGTGACAATCCGGCAGCGGGGATGGTCACGCAGGTCCCGGCAATTATCGAAGGAAAAGCGGCCATGTATCTCATCGAAGGTCCAAAGCAGGGAGCGAATGCGATCGGGGTTGAAATCAGGCATGGCGATGCCCGCCGCGATCAGATCAGATGCGACAGGATGCCTTGGGCGCAACCCAAGAATTTCCCTGGCTTGCCGATAATAAGGCTGCATCTGCGCCCAACTGACCGGCCAGCCACTATGTTCGACCCAAGATCTCTTGGCAAAATCGATCGGGTCGAGTTCCGCGCAGCGGCCGCCCCATATCGCTGTTGACCCACCAAAGAAGCGCAACCGCGCATTTTCCAGGTCGTAATAGTCGAGCCCGGTGATTTCGCCTTCATTGAGCGCGGCAATCTCGGGGTCGAAGTCGATACCGCCGCTTTCCAGCAACACGACGTCGATGCCTGACTCGAGCAGCTTTCGGGCTAATGTGATGCCAGCGGCGCCGGCTCCGACAACGCACACTTACGTGAGCAGCGCCTGGCCCGCGACTGCGTCGAGATGATGATGCATGGGTGCTTAAACCAATATCTTCTATAAATTGATTGATCGACCGTTTGCCTCCTTCGGCGAGAGATAAGCGTCAGGGTAGGGCCAAAGAGCCGGCCCGCGGCGCTTTCATCGCATCTGTCAGCGCGATCGGACCAGACGAACCTCTGTATCTTTCTGCGTTCATTCGTCGGTCCCGCCGCTCAAGCCATCGACGCGATCGTCTTGCGAAATCGCGACACCGCGATCGCGAAGAACAGCGCGCCGATCCCCGCGATCGCGAGAAATTGGGACCAGACGACATCGAACCCGGCGCCGCGGAACAGGATCGCCTGGCCTAGCTCGACAAAATGGGTCGTAGGCGCAATCAACATGACGTCCTGAACGATCTGCGGCATGCTCTCGCGGGGCGTGGTGCCCCCGGAGAGCATTTGCAGCGGCAACAGGACCAGGACCGCGAGCATTCCGAATTGCGGCATGTTGCGCGCGAGCGTCGCCATGAAGATGCCGAGCGATGTCGTCGCGAACAGGACAAGTGCCGCGCCGGCGAAAAATAATGTCGTTGATCCCGCAACGGGAACGCCAAGCGCGCCGCGCACCACGAATGTGAGCGACACGAAGGAGGCGACGAGAACGACCAGCCCCATCGACCAGACCTTGCTCATCATGATCTCAAACGGCGTCACAGGCATTACGAGCAGATGCTCGATCGTGCCATGCTCCCGTTCGCGGATGAGCGCGGCGCCGGTGAGAATGATGGACAGCATCGTGATCTGGTTGATGATCTGGGAGAGGCCGCCGAACCAGCTCTTGTCGAGGGTCGGATTGAACCGGGCGCGCAGCTCGAGGTCGACCGGCAGCGCCGTCCTGCCGCGATAGCGCTGCAGGAACTCATTGGCCTCGCCAAGAGCGATCTGCTGGATATAGGCGCTGCCGGTAAAAGCCTGGGACATGCGCGTCGCATCGGTGTTGAGCTGCACCTCGGCGGGACGCCCCGCCAGCACGTCGCGCTGGAAACCGGAGGGGATATGCAGCACGAACGTGTATGTACCCGCGTCCAGGCCGGGGTCGATCTGTGCCGGGCTAATCATTACCGGCTCCTTGAACTGGGGCGGATAAAACGCCGCGACGATCCGCTGCGAGAGCGGTGAATTATCTTCATCGACAATCGCAAGCGCAGCCTTGTGCAGCGTTTCGGGCATGGAGGAAGCCGACATATAGACCGACAAGGTGAAGCTGAACCCGATCAACAGAAGCATCATCGGATCGCGCCACAGGCTCCACAATTCCTTCACGCCCAGACGGTAGATGTTGGAGAGCTTCTGGCGCATGTCAGCTTTCCTGCTTTTTAAGGAGCGCGATCGCCAGACCGACGATGACCGGTCCCGAGACCAGGAGCGGCCAGAAGGAGTGGACGAGGTCGCCAAAGCCCAGCGCCTTGTTGAACACGCCGCGCGTGATCGTGAACATATGGCTTGCGGGATAGATCTCGCCGATCGCCCGCCCTACCCCTTCGAGCGACGATACGGGATCTATCATGCCGCCATAGGTCACCGCCGGGATCAGGGTGCCGACCATGGCGAGGAACATCGCCGCGATCTGGGTGCGCGTTATGGCGGAGGCAAGCAGACCCATGCCCGTCGCGATCAGCGAGAAGAGGAAAGCCGACGTCATCATGGCCACGATGCTGCCATTGGGAAGAACATCGAAGAGGATGGCCGAGACCAGCACCATGACGATGAAATTGACCATGGCGAGCGCGACATAGGGCAGTTGCTTGCCCAGCAGGAACTCCGCGCGGGTGACGGGTGTCACATAGAGATTGATGATCGCGCCCGTCTCCTTCTCGCGCACCACGGCCAGGGCCGCGAGCATGGCGGGCAACATCAGCAACAGCAGCGGAATGACCGCGGGCACCATCGCCGGCAGGCTTTTCACGTCGGGATTGTAGCGAAATCGGTTCTCGACCGAGATAGAACCGGCGGTGCTTCCCACCCCGGCCATGCGCATCTGGTCGGTCAGCCAGCTTTGATGCAGTCCCTGGATATAGCCCTGCACGGTCTCGGCGCGCATGGGCATGGCGCCATCGAACCAGGCGGCCAGGGCGACGCGCTCGCCGCGCAGGACATCGCGCCCGAACCCGGGCGGAATCTCTATGGCGAGCGCCAGTTCGCCGCTCCGCATGCGGCGGTCGAGATCGTCATAGTCGGTGAGCGGCGGCCGCTCGACGAAATAGGGAGAACCCGCCATGTCGAGCTGATAGCGCTGGGAAATACTGCTCTGGTCGCGATCCAGCACCGCATAACGCAGATTGTCCACGTCCATGCTGATGCCAAAGCCCATCACCAGCAGCAGGATCACCGAGCCGGCCAGAGCCAGGGTGCCGCGAAGGGGATCGCGCTGTAACTCCAGGGCCTCGCGCCACACATAGCTCAGCATGCGCTGCAGACTGAAGCGGCGCTTGACCTGATGGCTTTCCTGGGGCCGTTCAGGCGCGACAATCGCGCTTTCGGCGGCCTGCCCATCCCCGTCGCCGCCGGCCTCGACCAGATAGCCGATAAAGGCTTCTTCCAGTGTCGCAGCACCACGCTTCTCGACGAGCTTCGCGGGGGCGTCACTGTCGAGCACCTTCCCCGCATGCATCATCGACATGCGGTCGCAGCGCTCGGCCTCGTTCATGAAATGGGTCGAGATGAAGATGGTCACCCTGTCCCGGCGCGACAGTTCGGCAAGCAACCGCCAGAAGGCGTCACGCGCGACCGGATCGACGCCGGAGGTGGGTTCATCCAGGATCAACAGTTCGGGCTTGTGAACCATCGCCACAGCGAGGGAGAGACGCTGGCGGATACCGAGCGGAAGTTGCTCGGGCAGCTCGTCCATGACCGGCTCGAGACTGAAGCGTTCCGCCATCTCGGTGACGCGGCCCGGTATTTCGTCGACCGGCACATGGAACAGCCGCGCATGCAGTTCGAGATTCTGCCGTACGGTCAGTTCGCCGTAGAGCGAGAAAGCCTGGCTCATATAGCCAACCCGCCTGCGCGTCGCGATGTCGTGCGGATCGACCTCATGGCCAAACAGCCAGGCCCGCCCTTCGCTTGCCGGCAGCAGTCCGGTCAGCATCTTCATCGTCGTCGACTTGCCGCAGCCGTTTGAGCCGAGGAAACCGAAGATCTCGCCGCGGCGGATGCGGAAACTGACATGATCGACGGCGACGAAATCGCCGAAGCGCATGGTCAGCCCCTCCGCCTCGATGGCGATGTCATCCTCGTCGACGTCGAGCGGCGGGATGATGACCGGCTTGTGGCCGCGTTTCCTCTCTTCGGGCAACAGTTCGGCGAAGGCAGCTTCGAGATGATCCGTGCCGGTCCGCTCAAGGATTTGCGAAGGCGTGCCCGTAGCCAGGATCGCGCCATCATCCATCGCCACCAGCCAGTCGAACCGCTGCGCTTCGTCCATATAGGCCGTCGCCACGATCACGCTCATGCCGGGACGATCTTCGCGGATGCCGGCGATCAGATCCCAGAACTGCGCGCGCGCCAGCGGATCGACGCCGGTGGTCGGTTCGTCCAGGATCAGGAGATCGGGATCGTGGATCAGCGCGCAGCACAGGCCGAGCTTCTGCTTCATGCCACCCGACAGCTTGCCGGCAGGCCGCGACAGGAAGGAATAGAGCCCCGTGCTGCGGGTGAGCGCATCGATCCGGCGGCGGCGCTCGGACGCGCCATGACCGAAGAGACGGGCGAAGAACTGGAGATTTTCCTCGACAGACAGTGTCGGATAGAGGTTCCGTCCCAGACCCTGCGGCATATAGGCGATGCGCGGACAGACGTCCTCGCGATGACGGCGGTCGGCCATATCGCCGCCGAGCACATGAACCGTCCCCTCCTGCACGGCGCGAGCGCCCGCGACCAGCGATAGCAGGCTCGACTTGCCGACCCCGTCGGGGCCGATCAGACCGATCATCCGGCCTGGGCTCAGGTTGAGGTCGATGCCGCGCAGGGCTTCCGCCTTGCCGTAGCGCAACCGCACTCCGGCAAGGCGGACGACCGGT
Organism: Sphingobium amiense; assembly: GCF_003967075.1. NCBI lineage: Bacteria > Pseudomonadati > Pseudomonadota > Alphaproteobacteria > Sphingomonadales > Sphingobiaceae > Sphingobium > Sphingobium amiense. Next base: position 156,335 of record NZ_AP018664.1, on the reverse strand, counting down.
GGCCCCTGGGGGGGCGTGGGGGAAGCCACCGGCCTATTCCTTTACAAGGTTCGACAGCTTGTCCGGCCAGGCTGCCTGGGAATCGATCCGCACATAGGCCATGCCCGGCAGGCCTGTTTTTACCAGCGCGATATGGCGCTGGAGCAGCGCGGGATCGATCTTCGCCCGGACGCGGAACATGAGCTTCTGGCGCTCGCTTTGCGTTTCGACCGTCTTGGGCGTGAACTGCGCGACATCGGCCACGAAACTGATCTTTGCAGGAATGACGACATCGGGCGCGGCATCGAGCACCAGGCGAACCTCGCTGCCGATGCGCACGCGCCCCGCGACCGTTTCCGGCAGGAAGAAAGTCATATAGACGTCGGTCAGATCGACGAGGTTCATGACCCGGCCGCCGCCGGCGACGACCTCGCCCGGCTGGGCAACCCGATACTGGATGCGGCCGCCGCGAGGCGCCTTGAGGTCGCTGTCGCGGATATCCGCCTCGATCCGCGCGATGGTTGCGCGCGCCGCATCGACATTGGATCGGGCGCCGATGACCTGGCTGCGCGCTGCGGCGATATTGGCGTCGGCCGACGCCAACTGCGCGCGCGCGGCTTCTACCGTGGCGGAAGCTCCTTCGACCGCCGCCTGGTTATCGTCGCGCTCCTGCGTCGGCGTGGCGCCTTCGCGCGCAAGCGTTTCCGACCGGCCAAGCCGCTTGCGGGCCGCATTGAGTTCGGCTTCCCGCTGGCGGACAGTGGCGAGCGCTGCCGCGCGTTCGCTCTGCCGCTGCCCCACCTGGGTTTGCGCGATCTGGACGGCATTGAGCGCCTGGGCGAGCTGCGCCTTCGCTTCAGAAAGCTGAGCAGAGAGCGTCTCGACATCCATATGGGCGACGACCTCGCCGGCTTTCACCAACTGGCCTTCTTCGGCGACGATATCGCGGATGCGGCCCGGCGTTTTCGCCGAGATATCGATCTCGAGCGCTTCCAGCCGGCCATTGCCACTGACGATACCCTCCGGCAGGTCCGCGGGCCTGAGCAGCGACCAGAGGATCACGGCCACCGCCACGACCGCCGCGACGATCGCGCCCCTGATGAACCAGGTCTTGCCTGTCGTCTGCGTCATTGTGACTGTTCCCCGTTTCTGTTCGATAGGTTGCCGTCGAAGGCGTCGTCCGCGACAAATCCTCCGCCCAGCGCCGAATAAAGTACGACGATGCTGGCCAGTTCGGCCCGCCGAAGCTGGACCAGGGCCTGTTCGGCGTCGAACAGGTCGCGCTGGGCATCCAGCACCTCCAGATAGGCCGAGCGGCCATTGTCGAAGCGAAGCTGGGCGAGCCGCGCGCGTTCGCGCTGGGCGTCCAGCATCTGCTGTGTCGTGTCGATCTGCAGCTGCAACTGCTGCCGGCGGACAAGGGCATCGGACACGTCGCGGAACGCCGATTGCACGGTCTGTTCATATTGCGCGACCGCCCGTTCCTGCCGGGCCCTGGCCACGTCGAGATTGCCCTTCAGGCGTCCCGCGTTGAAAAGCGGAAGGCGGATGGTCGGGGTGAAGCTCCACGCCTCGCTGCCGCCGGAGAACAGCCCGTCCAACTCATCGCTCATCGTGCCGTATGCGCCCGTCAGGCTGATGTTCGGAAAAAAAGCCGCCCGCGCCGCGCCGATATTGGCGCTGGCGGCGCGCAGCTGATATTCGGACGCCACGATATCCGGGCGGTTGGCCAGAAGGTCGGAGGGCAGCCCGGCAGGCAGCGTGAGCCGTTCGGGCACGTCGGTCAGAGACAGGGTCCCGGACGCGATCTCGACAGGCCGCCCGATCAGCACCGCAAGAGCATTGCGGTTGACGGCCCGGTCCTGCTCCAGCCCCTGCATCGTCGTATTGGCCTGGCCCAGGAGCAGCTGCGCCTGGGTCATCTCGAGCTTCGATCCCGATCCCACCTCATAGCGGCGGCGCATGATGCGCAGCGCTTCCTCGCGCGTTTCGATCGAGTGCCGGGCGAGTGCGACCCGTTCCTCATATTCCCGTTCGAGAAGATAGCCGTTGGCGACCTGCGCGACGAGCTGGCTCGCGACCGCGCGGCGCGCTTCCTCGGTCGCCAGATACTGCCAGCGCGCGGCATCGCGCAGGTTGCGCAGCCGTCCCCAGAAGTCGATCTCCCAACTGGCCGAGAGCTGCGCGCTGATCTGTTTGACATCGACAGGCGTAGCGCCCGCGCCGGGGAGATTGAACAGGGTCCGGCCCCGCGTTCCCGTGCCGACCGCATCGAGCTGCGGATAGAGCGAGGAGCCCTCGATCCGCCAGGCGGCGCGGACCTCGGCGACGCGGGTCGCCGCGATGCGGATATCGCGATTGTTCGCGAGCGCCTCGCCGATCAGCCGCTGCAACTCGGCTTCCCGGAAGAAGTCGTGCCAACCGATGCGCGCGATCGTGGTCCCGGCGATGTTGGCCGCCTCGTAGGTCGGCGGCACCGGCTGGGGTGGCCGGACATGCTCAGGCGCAAAAGAGCAGCCGGTCACACCCACCATCAAAGCGGCGACAACAGCGGTCCTCGGCCGCAGGGGAAAGCACGGCAGGCGCCACCCTTTCATATGGACTTGATCAGTAAATCGCACAACATCCCCTGTTGCAAGAAGACTTCAACCTGCCCCCGCCCTGCCGAAATGCCGCAGGTTGGCGGCATGGCGGTCGAACTGTGGTTTTCAGGTCTTGTCGGTCTCGGGCTTGGCCGTTCCGGTCTTGGCCGGGGCGGTCACAGGCGCCTTGGCGGCTGCGGCATCTCCCGCCTGGGAGGGTGTGAAGAAAGACGTCCAGAGTTGCAGCACATGAGCCGCCTGCTCCTGGGCCTGGCCGGGTGACAGGCTGTCACCAACCCCGGCCCGCCAATCGTCGAGCGCGCCCTTCATGTCCTGGGCGCACGCCTGACCGTTCCGGCTGATTTCCTGCCACATCTCGGAAAAGCCGGCGATATTGGGCAGAGGCACAGCCCCCGCCTTCTCCGCGCTCTGCGCCGAGAGAAGCTCGAACGTGCGCGAAGCGATCGCCGCCTGGCGCTGGCCGGCTTCGCGCATGATCTCGGCGCATTTGAGGGCGAGTTGCCGATTGGCGCCGGCGACAGCGGCAAACTGGTCGAACGGATAGCTCATGAGACTGCTCCTTGAAGTGGGGTTGGATCTGGAGTGCAGATCGGAAGACGAACCACGCATTAGATTCATGGACGGCAAGAGTTTCAGCCGTTGGCGATATATTGCCCGCCATTGATCGTGAGCACCGAGCCGGTATTGAAACCGGCCTTGTCCGAGGCCAGCCAACAAACGGCTTCGGCGATTTCAGCCGGATCGCCCAGGCGCCCGACGGGAATGCCGCCGATGATCTTTTCGCGGACATCCTGCGGCACGGCAGCGACCATCTCGGTGTCGATATAGCCGGGGCATACGGCGTTGACCGTGATGCCGCGCGACGCATTTTCCTGCGCCAGCGCCTTGGTGAAGCCGATCACACCCGCCTTGGCCGCCGAATAGTTCACCTGGCCAATCTGGCCCTTCTGGCCGTTGATCGAGGAGATATTGATGATCCGGCCAAAGCGGCGTTCGCGCATGCCTTCGATGACGGCGCGCGTCATTGTGAACATCGAGTCGAGGTTGGTGCCAAGAACCTCGCGCCACTGCGCAAAGCTCATCCGATGGAACATGGTGTCGCGCGTGATGCCGGCATTGTTCACCAGCACTGAAACCGGGCCCAGTTCCTTTTCCACGCGGGCCAGGCCTTCGCGGCAGGCCTGTTCCTCCGCGACGTCCCATTTATAGACGGGAATGCCCGTACCATCCCGGAACAGCTCGGCGGCGGCGTCGTTTCCATGATATATGCTGGCAACATTCCATCCCGCTGCTTTGAGCGACCGGGCGATTGCCGCGCCGATTCCACGTGTTCCCCCAGTTACGAGTGCAATTCCCGTCATGATACTCCGGCTCCATTTTTCAGGTCACGCCGCGCGGTTTCCCCCGTCGCGCCTCTCCGGACTATTAGTATCTATACTTATGAGTGTCGTTATTGCCGCTTTCCCGCCCCGGATCAAGTGCGGTCTTTGGCCCGCATGAAAAAGGAAGGTAATGACAAAAAGGTGACAAGCCGCCGATCACCTCGACACAAGCTGGCGCCGCGCGATCCAAAAGGCGGACGGCCGCCGCAGGAAATAGCCGCGCAATTGGGCGAGCATATATTGCAGGTCGCGCTCGACCAGTTCATCGCCCATGGGGTGGAAGGCGCCAACATGGATGACATTGCCGCGGCCGCGAACGTCTCCAAGCGCACGCTTTATTCGCGTTACGGATCGAAAACCCAGCTTCTGATCGCCCGTGCCGAGCACGGCACCCAGCGCCATCTCAAAGCGATTACCGTCGACCGGCGATCAGGAGACCTACGCAATCGGCTCCTGAAGCTTTGCCGCAAGATGCTCGACGCTGCGCTCAAACCCGAGGTCATTGGCATCGAGACACTCGCGACCTGGATTTTCGAACGCAAGCTCGAGGCGCAGCTCAGTATTCATCGCAACCCCGGCGCCTCATTGATCCAGGATCTGCTGACGGAGGAGGCGCGTGTGCGCAACATAGAAGAGGATCTGCCCTTTCTGGCAGCGTTCATCTTCGATGCAACGGTGACCGGTCCGCGCGCGAGAATATTGTTACGAAAGGATCTTGCCAACACAGCTCGGGCCAAGACCGAACATCTCGCCCAGACCATGGATCTGCTGGCACGGGCAGTTCCGCTCCTCGAACCTGAATTGCAACACGCACCCAAAAGGTGATTGCGATGTCCGCCAGCGCTCCGTTCTGTCCGAGGCATTGACAGGACGAGGGCCCAGGACCGAACGCGCGACGCCCTTGTTTTCGCCTGTCGATGGACGGCGTTGCTTCGACCGTTAGCCCCGGCCTGGTCGCAGCCCCCAGGTTCCAGGGTATTCAGGCAGCCGCGGCGCAACCCTTCCGCTCGCACCGATCGTCGTCCGGACTGTGCGTTCGACCGATTATGCTGAATGGGTCCAGGAGCTTCAACGTCCGCGCCCCCCGGCGGCCCAGGGAGCGGCGACCTGATTCGCGCCGGCAGGCGCCCGCCCAAGACCCTCGCATGTCATGGCAAATCGTCGCGACACGCAAAGCCGTTTGACGATCAAATACGAAACTTCTATGTATAGTTCCTAATGGCGCCGCCGCTCCCTCACAGCGAGATCAGGCACGACTAAATCGGCCATGACAGGGGCCGAATCATATCGGGAGAGACTTCGACCAGGCGCATCGCGGCATAGCGCATGCGCCACTTCCCGCCGTGCGGCCCAGGCGCCCATGGCGACTATTGAAGGCCAAAGGATGATGTCATGCCCAGAGTCGCACTCGTTACCGGCGGCGTCAGCGGAATAGGCGCGGCGACCGCAATGCTCCTCCGCGACAAAGGCTATCGCGTTGCCGTCAATTATCATGGCAATGACGAGGATGCCGAGCGATTCCTCGCGGAAACCTCGATCCCGATCTACAACTGGAATGTAGCCGATTTCTCCGCCTGTCATGACGGCGTGGCGAAGGTTGCGGCAGACATCGGCCCCATCGACATTCTGGTCAACAATGCCGGCATCACGCGCGACGGCACGTTGCACAAGATGACCGAGGAGCAATGGCGCAGCGTCGTCGACGTCGATCTGGGCGGCTGCTTCAACATGTGCCGTGCCGTGATCGAGGGCATGCGCGAGCGCCGGTTCGGACGGATCGTCAATATCAGCTCGGTAAACGGTCTTTCAGGACAATTTGGCCAGACCAACTATGCAGCGGCCAAGGCAGGCGTGATCGGCTTCACCAAGGCGCTGGCACTGGAAGGCGCGTCTCGAAACATCACGGTCAATGCGATTGCGCCGGGCTATACCGATACCGGCATGGTCGCCGCGGTGCCGCAGGACGCGCTCGAGGCGGTGCTGGCCGCGGTGCCGGTCGGCCGGCTCGGCACGCCGCAGGAAATCGCGCGCGGCGTGCTCTATCTTGTCGAGGACGAGGCCGGTTTCGTGACCGGCGCCACCCTCTCGATCAACGGCGGCAAGTATCTCGCCTGAAAATGCGTGGAAGGATTATTCTCATGACCAGTCCTGTCGTTCTGTGCGCCCCGGTTCGCACGCCCATCGGCGCCTATGGCGGCGCGCTCAAGGACATGAAAGCGCCCGCGCTCGGCAGCGTCGCCATCGCCGAAACGCTCAGGCGCGCGGGCGTGGGCGCTGACAATATCGACAGCGTCGTCATGGGACAGGTGGTCCAGGCAGGCGCGAAGATGAACCCTGCCCGCCAGGCCGCCATCAACGCGGGGTTACGCGACAGTGCTCCTGCCATGACCGTCAACCGGGTCTGCGGATCGGGCGCACAGGCGATCGCCTCGGCCGCCCAGGAGATCATGCTCGGCCTTGGCCAGGCCGTGATCGCCGGCGGCATGGAGAATATGGACCAGGCGCCCTATCTCATCGAGAAGGGACGCTGGGGCTATCGTATGGGCGAGGGCAAACTCCTCGACGCCATGCTCCATGACGGGCTGAATGACGCCTTCAGCAATCAGCATTCAGGCTGGGTCACCGAGGATCTGGTCGCACAGTTCGGCATCAGCCGGGAGGCGCAGGATGGCTGGGCGTTGCGCTCGCAGCAGAGTTTCAGCGCGGCCCAGGCCAATGGCCGGTTCGAGGCGGAGATCGTGCCTGTCGAGATTCCTTCTCGCAAGGCTGTGACGCTCTTTGCAAAAGATGAGCAGAACCGGGCCGATACGAGCCTTGAGAGCCTCGCGCGTCTAAAGCCTGCCTTCCGACCGGAAGGCACCATCACGGCGGGCAATGCGCCCGGCCTCAACACCGGCGCGTCCGCGATGATCGTCGCGAACGAGCAATGGGCGCAGCGCAATGGCGTGACGCCCCTGGGGCGCCTCGTCGCGTTCGGTGTCGGCGCGGTCGCCCCCGGCCTCTTCGGCCTCGGGCCGGTGCCCGCCGTCCGGCAGGCGCTCGAGCGGGCGGGATGGTCGGTCGGAGACCTCGATCGCGTCGAGATCAACGAGGCTTTCGCGGCCATCGCCATCGCGGTCACGCAGGAACTCGGCCTCCCTGAGGACATCGTCAATGTGGAAGGCGGCGCCATCGCGCATGGCCATCCGATCGGGGCGACCGGTGCCGTGCTGACCACCCGCCTGCTGCATGCGATGCGGCGCGACGGGCTGCGCCGGGGCGTTGTCACCTTGTGCATCGGCGGCGGCCAGGGCGTGGCCCTCGCCCTGGAGGCGATGGCATGATCACGAGCGGCACGGCGCGGCGGCGATTCTCATGCGAATGTGCCGCGCCGGGCCTCTGACGATGCTCGATGACAGCGCCTGCCGCATTGCCGACACTCCATCAGCCTGCCGCGAAGGCGTTGACTGCGCCAGGCTGGACACCTCCGGGTCGGTGTCGGTGGTCGGCCCGCCCGCGCTCAAAGTCCAGGCGATCGAGAAAGCGTTCGGACGGCGAAAGGTGCTGGACGGCTTCTCGCTCGAGGTCGATCGCGGCGAGATCGTTGGCCTGCTCGGCCCCAACGGCACAGGCAAGACGATCTGCTTCTACGGGATCATGGGTCTCATACGCCTCGATGGCGGTCGTATACTGCTCGACGGCGAAGATGTCTCAGCACTGGCCATGCATGAGCGCGGCAACCGCGGGCTTGGCTATCTGCCGCAGGAAGCCTCGATCTTTCGCGGGATGAGCGTTGCGGACAACATCCGCTCTGTGCTGGAACTGCGCATGACCGACCCTGGCGACATCGACCGCCGGCTGGGCGAACTGCTTGCCGATTTCGGCCTGACGCATCTGCGGTCGACACCCTCCCCTTCCCTGTCCGGCGGCGAGCGGCGGCGCTGCGAGATCGCGCGCGCCCTGGCGGCCGAGCCTGGCGTGATCCTGCTCGACGAGCCTTTCGCCGGGATCGATCCCATTTCGATCGCGGACATCAAGCTCATGGTCCGCGATCTCAAAAGGCGTGGCGTCGGCGTCCTCATCACCGACCATAACGTCCATGAGATGCTCGAACTGGTCGACCGCGCCTATGTCATCCACGGCGGCAAGGTGCTTTTCGTGGGCAAGCCGCAAGAGCTTCTTCACCATGACGAAGTCCGTCGTCTGTACCTGGGAGAGAATTATGAGGATTGATTTTCTTTCTCTGTTCTCAAGGGCGACAGCGGCCTTTTGCCGCAGCTTTGCCTCCCCGGGCAACGGCCCGACCGGTAGCCGCCCTGTAATGGAAATCTTCAAAAAGGACCGATCATGAGCGCCCAGAACATGCCCCAGGCACCCGACCCGCTCGACGGGATCGCCGAAACCCTCGACAGGGCCGCGGGCGCCGCGATCGCGCAGATGACCGCGGGGCTCTCCCCCATCACCATCCTCCAGGCCTTTTCGGACTGGGGACATCATCTCGCCTTCGCACCGGGCAAGCAGCTGCAACTCACCGCCAAGGCGGCCCGCAAATATGTGCGGCTCTTCGACTATGCCGTCCGATCCGCAGGCGACCGCGACGCGGCGCCCGCGATCGAGCCGCTGCCGCAGGACCGCCGCTTTGCCGATCCCGCCTGGCAGCAGCCGCCCTTCAACCTCCTCTCGCAGGCGTTCCTTCTCAACCAGCAATGGTGGCACGCGGCGACAACCGGGGTGGGCGGCGTCGGCAGCCATCATGAGGACATGGTCGAATTCACCGCCAGACAGATGCTCGATATCCTTGCGCCGACCAACTTCCTTACGACCAACCCGGTTCTCCAGCGCAAGATCGTCGAGACCGGCGGCCAATGCCTGGTCGACGGGTTCCGCCATCTGATCGAGGATATGCAGCATCTCGTAAGAGGCTTGCCTCCGGCGGGCACGGACGCCTTCCGCGTGGGGGAGACGGTGGCGACCGCCAGGGGCAAGGTCGTCTATCGCAACCGCCTCATCGAACTGATCCAGTACGCCCCCACCACCGACACGGTGCGGCCCGAGCCGATCCTGATCGTGCCGGCATGGATCATGAAATATTACATCCTCGACCTCTCGCCCGAGAACAGCCTCGTCCAGTGGCTGACGTCCCAGGGCTTCACCGTGTTCATGATCTCCTGGCACAATCCGGACAGCGAGGACCGCGACCTCGACATGGAGGCCTATCGGCAACTCGGGCCGATGGCGGCGCTCGATGCGGTGAGCGCGATTACCGGCGCGCCCGCCGTTCATGCCGTGGGCTATTGCCTAGGCGGCACGCTGCTCTCGATCGCAGCGGCGACGATGGCGCGCGAGGGTGACGATCGCCTTGCCAGCGTGACGCTTTTCGCGGCGCAGACCGAATTCAGCGAACCGGGCGAACTGGGCCTCTTCATCGATGAGGGACAGCTCAATCTCCTCGAAAAGATGATGTGGAGCCGGGGCTATCTCGACAGCGGCCAGATGGGCGGCGCGTTCCAGATCCTCAAATCCAACGACCTCGTCTGGTCGCGCATCCTGTCGGAATATCTGATGGGCGAGCGCGCGCCTCTCAACGACCTCATGGCCTGGAACGCCGACGGGACGCGCATGCCCTATGCCATGCACAGCCAGTATCTGCGGCGCCTGTTCCTCGACGATGACCTGGCCGAGGGCAAATACAAGGTCAATGGTCGCACCATCGCGCTCTCGGCGATCCGCAGACCGTTGTTCGTCGTCGGCACCGAGCGCGATCATGTCGCGCCCTGGCATTCGGTGCATAAGATCCACCTGCTGACCGGGGCCGAGATCACCTTCGTGCTGACGAGCGGCGGCCATAATGCCGGTATCGTCTCGGAACCGGGCCACAACGGCCGGCGCTACCGCGTGCTGACGCGCGAAACCGATGGTCTCTCCTACGATCCGGAGGAATGGGAACGCCACGCAGAGAAGAAGCAGGGTTCCTGGTGGACCGAATGGGGCGACTGGCTTGCAAGCCGTTCGGGCGCGCCCGGGGCCCCGCCGTCCATGGGCGCCGCGGACAAAGGCTATGCGCCGATCGCGGACGCGCCCGGCCATTATGTCCTGGAGCGCTGAGCCATGACCGATGAGGCCATGATCGAAAACCGGACCTTCGACGAGATCGCCGTGGGCGAAAGCGCGAGCGTGACCCGCACGCTCTCCAAGCGCGATATCCAGCTCTTCGCGCTGGTGTCGGGCGACGTCAATCCGGCCCATCTGGACGAGGATTATGCCGAAAGCGACTTCTTCCGCCGGGTGATCGCGCACGGCATGTGGGGCGGCGGGCTGATATCGGCGGTGCTCGGGACCGAACTGCCCGGCCCCGGTGCCATCTATCTCGGCCAGTCGCTGCGGTTCCTGAGGCCCGTGGGCATCGGCGACGCCATCACCGCGACGGTGACGGTGACGGAAAAGCGGGCGGACAAGCATATCCTGCTGCTCGACTGCCGCTGCGACAATCAGAATGGCGAGACCGTCATCACCGGCGAAGCGCAGGTCAAGGCCCCCACCGAGAAGATCCGCCGCCCGCGCATCGCGCTCCCCGATATCCGCCTGTCAGACCATGACGGCTATCATCGGTTGATCGAGGGCGTGCGCGGCAACCCCGCGCGCACCGCCATCGCTCACCCCTGTTCGGCCGCCGCGCTGGCGGCAGCGGTCGAGGCCGCCGAGGCAGGGCTGATCGATCCGATCCTGGTGGGACCGAGGGCCCGCATTCTTGCAGCGGCGGCCGAGGCCGGCAAGGATGTGGCGGCCTATCGCATCGTGGAAAGCGCGCACAGCCATGATTCGGCGGCGAAGGCCGTCGAACTGGTGCGGGCCGGCGAGGCGGTGCTGCTCATGAAGGGATCGCTGCATACCGACGAATTGATGGGCGCGGTCGTGTCGCGCGCGACGGGCCTGCGTACCGAACGGCGGATCAGCCATGCCTATGTGATGGACGTGCCCGGCCATCCGACGCCGCTCATCATCACCGACGCGGCGATCAACATCGCGCCGAACCTTGAAGAAAAGGCGGATATCATCCGCAACGCCATCGATCTTGCCCATGTGCTGGACATCGGCCAACCCAGGGTCGCGATCCTGTCCGCTGTCGAGACGGTGAACCCGGCGATGCCGACCACGCTCGATGCTGCCGCGCTGTGCAAGATGGCCGACCGGGGCCAGATCACGGGCGGCCTCCTCGATGGCCCGCTCGCCTTCGACAATGCGATCAGCGAGGCGGCCGCGAAGGAAAAAGGGATCGTGTCGCCCGTCGCGGGCAAGGCGGACATATTGGTCGTACCCGATCTGGAGGCGGGCAACATGCTCGCCAAGCAGCTCACCTTCCTCGGCGGGGCGGATGCGGCAGGCATCGTGCTGGGTGCGCGTGTGCCGATCATCCTCACCAGCCGGGCCGACAGCCTGCGCACGCGCCTTGCTTCCTGCGCCGTTGCCGTGCTGGTAGCGCGCGCGGCGACCAAGGCGGCGCCCGGCCTGCCGGAGGGTATGCGCACATGAAGGCCGTCGTCAGCCTCAATTCGGGCTCGTCCAGCATCAAGTTCGCGCTCTATACGCTCGATCGCGACCGCAAACCGACATTGTCCGCCGGCGGCAAGATCGAACGGATCGGTCTTTCTCCCCGCCTCGCCATTCGCGACGCAGCAGGCACAGTGCTGATCGAACGCGAGTGGCCCGACGAACGCGCCATGACCCATGCAGAGTTGCTCGCATGGTTGTTTGACTGGGCCACATCGCATCTCGAAGGGCGCGAAGTCCTCGCCGTCGGGCACCGCGTCGTCCACGGCGGGGTCGACTTCGCCCAGTCGTGCCTGATCGATACCATAGTGCTCGAGGAGCTTGAGAAGCTCTGTCCACTGGCCCCGCTCCACCAGCCCCATAATCTGGCTGCCATCCGCGCGATCGCCGCGCTCGCGCCGGACCTTCCCCAGGTCGCCTGCTTCGACACCGCCTTCCACCATGATCGCCCCGCACCCGCCACCCGCTTCGCGCTCCCGCGCGCACTTCACGAGCAGGGCATCAGGCGCTACGGCTTCCATGGCCTCTCCTACGACTATATCGCCCGCCGCCTGGCAGAGCTCGACCCATCGCTTGCCGCCGGCCGCGTGATCGCCGCGCATCTGGGCAACGGCGCAAGCCTGTGCGCCATGTCAGGCGGCAAGAGCATCGACACGACGATGGGTTTCACCGCGCTCGACGGCCTGATGATGGGCACGCGCTGCGGGTCGATCGACCCTGGCGTCATCCTGCATCTCCAGAACCGGGTGGGCATGAGCGCCGCCGATGTGGAGGCGCTGCTCTACAAGCAATCGGGCCTGCTGGGCGTATCAGGCATCTCGAGCGACATGCGTGAGCTTGCGGCCAGCGACCGGCCCGAAGCCCGCGAGGCCATCGACCTCTTCATCTGGCGTGCCGCGCGCGAGGCCGGCGCGCTGGCGTCATCGCTGGGCGGCCTTGACGGTCTCGTCTTCACGGCCGGCATCGGCGAGAACGACGCCGCCATCCGCGCGGGCATCTGCGAGCGCCTCGCATGGCTCGACATCAGCCTCGATGAGCGGGCCAATGCCGTCCATGCCGACGTCATCAGCGCGCCTGGCAGCCCCATTACCGTCCGCGTCATCCCGACGGACGAAGAACGGATGATCGTCCTGCAGACACTGGCCACCCTTTTTGGAGTTAAAACATGACCCCCCTCGTCGATCTTCGCGGCAAGCGTGGCCTGATCGTCGGTATCGCCAACGAACAGAGCATTGCAGCGGGCTGCGCCGAGGCTTTCAGCCGCTGCGGCGCGCGCCTTGCCGCGACCTATCTGAACGAGAAGGCGAAAGGCTGGGTCGAGCCGGTGGCGGACCGGCTGGGCGCCGAATGGCTCGCCCCCTGCGATGTGCGTGAGCCCGGCCAGCTCGAGGCCCTGTTCGACCAGGTGCGGGACCGATGGGGCGGACTCGACTTCCTGCTGCATTCGATCGCCTTCGCACCCCGCGACGATCTCCATGGCCGCGTCGTCGACAGCAGCGCCGAGGGGTTCGGCATCGCGATGGACGTCTCCTGCCACAGCTTCCTTCGCATGGCGAAGCTGGCCGAGCCCTTGATGGCGCAAGGCGGCTGCCTGCTCTGCGTCACCTTCTACGGCTCGGAGCGCGTCGTTGAAAACTACAACCTCATGGGACCGGTCAAGGCGGCGCTGGAGAGCGCGACGCGCTATATCGCCGCCGAACTGGGCCCCCAGGGCATCCGCGCCCATGCGATATCGCCGGGCCCTATCGCCACCCGCGCCGCCAGTGGCATCGCGCGGTTCGATGAATTGCTCGAGCGCGCCGCCGCCCAGACGCCGGTCGGCCAGTTGGTGACGATAGAGGATGTCGGCGGGCTGGCTGCCTTCCTCGTCAGTGACGCAGCCAGCCGGATCACCGGAACGGTGATCCCGGTCGATGGCGGACAGCACCTTCTCGCATGATGGACCGGTCTATCCGATGGTTGCTGGCGACAGCGCTCCTTGTGCCCGCCGCGGCGCAGGCAGCGCCGGTAGCGGTGCTCGTCCGGGACGCGGGCGAACAGGATGCAGAGGGCGCTTTGCTCGTCGATCTGCGCTTGCTGAACGAGGGCGATGAACCGCAGAGCTTCGCGCTCCCTGATCGGATCGAGGCCCGGGTCGAACGGTCGGGAGATATCCGGACGGTCTGGCTCGAGCGCGCCCGCGATGTGGCGGACCATGTGATCATAGCGCCCCGCGGATTCGAGCGCGCCCGCTACCGCCTGGCAGCCCGTGATGGGCAATCCCTGGACCTGGCCCGGCTTTCCATCCCCGCCTGGAACGTCAGCCAGATCGCCATGATACCGCGCCCTGCGGCGCCGGCATCGCATCTCGCCGAGGCGCACACGCCTGCGCCGGTTCCGCCTGTGCGAGCCCCTGCTCCCACACCGCCGCCTTCGGATCGCAGGGCGGGCAACGCCTTCCTCGCCAACCTGTCCGGCTACGAACCCATTTATGCGGTCTATGGTCCGGACACCAACAGCGAAGCCCGGATCCAGCTCAGCTTCAAATATCAGTTGTTCGGAAGCCGCCGCGCGGAAGGTCTCCCGCAAAGCTGGCGCGATGGACTCCATTTCGCCTACACGCAGCGCATGTTCTGGGATCTGGGCGCGGACTCCTCGCCTTTCCGGAACATCGATTTCCAGCCCGAGATATTCTATCTTACGCCCTCGACCACACTGGCGAGCGGCGTGTCCCTGAGCGCACAGGGTGGCATCCGGCACGAGTCCAACGGCCGGGACGGCGAGGCCTCGCGGAGCATCAACAGCATCTATCTGGCGCCCATGGCCGCCATTCCGCTGGGCGGCGGCTATCGCCTCTCTATCGCGCCGCGCCTCTCCCTCTTCGTCGGGGACAAGTCCGACAATCCCGACATACGCCGGTATCGCGGCAACACCGGTCTTTTTATGGAGGTCGGGGAGGATAATGGACTGCGCCTCTCCACCTCCACCCGCTTCAATATCGGCAGCGGAAAGGGCGCGCTGTCCGCCGACCTGTCCTATCCGCTCCGCCGTATCCTGGGCGGCGGGCCGGACTTCTACCTCTTCGGTCAGAGCTTCATCGGATATGGAGAAAACCTCCTCGACTATGATCGAAACACCAGGCGTCTGCGCGTCGGGATCGCGCTGATCCGATGAAGGCGGCGACATGGACGCTGGTTGAAGAAGACGGTTCCTTGACCCTCCACGCCGAGGGCGACTGGACGGCCCTGACCCTTGACCAGGCGAGCCGTCAGCCGCTGCCGGCTGTGGGAGGACAGCAGGCGAACAGGATCGACGTCTCCGCCCTCGGGAGGATCGACACGACCGGCGCCTTGCTGCTCCTTAAACTGATGCCCACCGACGGCGAGATCCTGTTCGGCACACGTGACGATGTGCGACGTCTGGCCAACCTCGTTGCGCCGGGCATGACGCCTCACGAGGATAGCCCGCCCCCCCGTGGCTACCTGACCGGGTTCTTCGCGCGCTTCGGCCAGCAGATCATTGAAATCGCTCACGACGCCTATGCGATGCTGGTTTTCACCGGTCAGATGATCCTTGCTCTTGGAGGCACATTGTTACGCCCCAGGCGATTGCGGGTCACACCGCTATTCGCTGTCATGCAAGAATCAGGCATCAATGCCTTGCCGATCGTTTTCATCATGACGTTTTTCATCGGTGCGATCATCGCACTGGTCGGCACCAATCTCCTCACCAGCCTCGGAGTGGAGATTTTTACCGTCGAACTTGTGGGCGTCGCAATCCTCAGGGAGTTTGGCGTCGTCATCGCCGCTATTCTTCTGGCGGGCCGCTCGGCCTCTGCCTTCGCGGCACAAATCGGCTCCATGCGGATGAACCAGGAAGTGGCCGCCATGCAGGTCATGGGTGTCGACCGGTTCGATGCCCTCGTCACGCCCCGTATCCTCGCCGCGCTCGTCATGATTCCGCTCATGACGTTCGTGGGCGACCTGGGCGGACTCCTGGGAGGGCTTCTCGTAAGCTGGGCCACCATCGACATCAGCCCCTCCTTCTTCGTCACCCGTCTCGCGGAAACCGTCAGTATCAAGCATTTCTGGATCGGCATGGGCAAGGCCCCGTTCCTCGCCCTGCTGATCGCTGCCGCGGGGTGCCGCCATGGAATGATGGTGGGAGGAGACGTCCAGAGTCTGGGCCGTCATGTGACGTCCGCAGTGGTCCAGTCTGTTTTCCTCATTATCATGTTCGATGCCATCTTTGCGGTGATCTTCATGGTGCTCGGCCTGTGAGCGGGTCCGTGAACAACGGTCTGGCCGATCCGCTCGCGATCCGGGTGACCGGTCTGCGCACCGCATTTGGTGACAAGGTCATTCACGACAATCTTGATCTCGAAGTCAGGCGTGGTGAAATACTGGGCGTGGTCGGCGGCTCTGGATCGGGCAAGTCGGTCCTTCTGAACACTATTCTTGGCCTTCAGCAGCCCGACGCCGGACACGTGGAAGTTTTCGGTGAGGATATGGGCCGGTCGCAGGGCGATGTTCAACGGCGCATCGGCGTCATGTTCCAGCAGGGCGCGCTCTTTTCCTTCCTGACCGTGCTTCAGAATGTCGAGGCTCCGATGCTGGAGCATACCCGCCTCGCGCCGGGGTTCATGCGCGAAGCGGCGCGCCTCAAGATCAGGCTTGCCGGCCTTCCCGCCCATGCCGCCGATCTTCGTCCGGCCGAACTGTCGGGCGGCATGCGCAAGCGCGCTGGCGTTGCAAGGGCGATCGCACTTGATCCCGACATATTGTTTCTCGATGAACCCACCGCAGGTCTCGACCCGATCGGCGCCGCAGAATTCGACGCGCTCATCCGCGATCTGCGCGATACGCTGGGCCTCACGGTCTTCATGATTACCCACGATCTCGACACGCTGTACGCGGTCTGTGATCGGGTCGCCGTCATCGCCGATCGAAAAATCGTGACCACGGCCCCGCTTCACGAGCTGGAGCAATCGGATCATCCCTGGATCAGGGATTATTTCCTTGGGCCGCGCGGCCGCGCTGCGGCAGAACAGCAGGATAGCATTTGATGGAACGGCAGGCCAATTACGCGCTGGTAGGCGCCATCTCGACACTGCTGCTGATTGCCGGCGTGGTGTTTGTCGTATGGCTGGGCGGATCGCGTTTCAGCAATGAATATGACCGATACAGGATCATCTTCGAGGGCCCTGTTCGCGGCCTCAGCGTGGGCGGGGATGTCCAGTTCAACGGTATCAAGATGGGTCAGATCGAACGGATCAGGCTCGACGAAGACAATCCCAACCGGGTAATCACCGACATATCCCTGCAGGCACGCACGCCGGTTCGCCGCGATTCTCTGGCATCCACCGAAACGCAAGGCATTTCCGGCACGAGTATCGTCCAGATCAGCGCGGGCGATCCGCAACAGCCTCTCCTGCGCGAGGCCGAGCGCTCCCACCGGCCTGTTATTCGAAGCAAGCCGAACGCCATGTCGTCGCTGATTCAGGGCGGCGGCCAGATGGTCGAAAGCGCGACCAGGGCGCTCAACCAGGTCAACAAGCTCATCTCGGACGAGAACATCGCCGATCTGAGCGCGACGATAAAGGATGTACGTCTCACCATGGGCGAGCTCGCCGAGAATCGCGCCATGTTCGATCATGCCGGGTCCATGCTGGCAAAACTCGATTCCGCTGCCACCGATATCGAAGCGTCAGCGGCGCTCATTCGGGAAATGGGCGAGGGAGACGGACGCCGGACACTCGCGGAGATGTCGGAGGCGGCGACCGAGCTCAAGGCCGCAATCGGCGAAGCGCGCGGCACCCTCGCCCATATCAACCGGCAAAGCGAGACAATCGGAACGACCACCCTCCCCGCCGTCAATGCCGCGATGCATAGCCTGCAGGAGACATCCGAATCGCTCGATGGGTTCTTGCGCGAAATACGCCAGAATCCGCGCCGTGCGCTCACCAAGGACAGTGGACAGGAACTGGAGCTACCCCGATGATGTGTTTTACGCGTGGAGCCAGGATCGCGATCATGACCGCTGTCCTGCCGCTGGCCGGTTGTGTCTCCGTTCTGAAAAGCGGACCGCCCGATAACCTCTATCGCTTCGGCATCGTCGAAGACCCGGCGCATGAGGCCCCCATAATAGAGCGGGATAAAAAGCCTGTAACGCTGGGGCGCGTCCGGTTCGCTCCCGAGATCGACGGTGACCGCATATTGACGGCTCATGGCGACACCGTCCTCTATATCAAGGATGCGCGCTGGGTTGCGCCAGCACCGGACCTGTTCACCCAGGCGGTGATGCGCCGTTTCGAACAGGCGACCTCTTCTGTTCGCCTCCTGCCCGCTGCCGCCCGGGGCAACGGCGCCCCGCTCCTGCACCTGACGATAGATCGTTTCGAAGCGGATTATCGCGGAAACGCCCAAAAATCCGACGCTCCGACGATAAGAGTGAGCGGCTCAGCCACCCTTGTCGATTCCGCCAGTCTTCAACCGATCGCAAGCCGCCGCTTCACGGTCGATGAGCGCGCATCCGCCAGCAGCCAGTCAGCCATCACTTCCGCGTTCGATCGGGCCGTATCGCACTATACGCTCCAGATCCTGGAATGGTGTGAGGTTGTGCACTAACCTCGGACCAACTGCGCCGCTGCCTCACCAGCACTCTCCATATAACTCGGGTCTCGATGAAGCAGCACGACGGCAAATGCCCCGTCGAGCAGAAGGATGATCTGGCGCGCAAGACGCCGGGCCTCGTCTGGTGGGCGCACATCTGCAAACAGCGAGCACAGCCAGTCCTCTACGCGCTTCTTGTGCGTGCGTCCTGCAAGGATCGCAGGGTGCCCCGGCAGGTGGATCAGCTCAACCGATGTCCGCAGGAACCCACAGCCCTTCCATTTCGGATGCCGTGCGGAAGCCGCAAGATTGCAAAAGATGCCTTGCACCTTGTCGGCCGTGCTGCCCACCGTTTCAGTGAACCAGCGCTGGAACAGCGCAAGGTTCGGCTGGTCTCGCGTTTCCAGATACGCCGCGATCAGATCGTCCTTGCTACGGAAATGGTAATAGAGCGTCCGCTTGGTCAGGCCCGCCTTCTCAGCGACGGCATCGACGCTGACGGCGCGGATTCCCTCGGCGTGAAAGAGCTTGCCGGCCGCCTCGATAATTCGATCGCGTGTGGGCACATCGGTTCTGGTCATACCGCAATGTATACCGACCAGTGAATATACTCAAGCGATCGCTCCGCATATCATATCCGTCATGAGCAGCTTGACTTCGCACTCCACGACTATTGACGGGCAAACGGTTGAACTTTCCTGCCCTGACGGGGTGCGTCTCGGCGGCCATCTCTGGCGCGCGAACAAGGCCCATCCCATCGGAACGGTGATCGTGAATCCGGCCACCGGCGTCCTCGCCCGCTATTACCATAGTTATGCCCGGTTCCTTTCCCGGCACGGGTTCGACGTGCTCACTTACGACTATCGTGGCATCGGCTTGTCGCGACCCGAGCGTCTGAGAGGCTGTGGCTATCGCTGGCGCGACTGGGGCGAGCGGGATTTCGAGGGCGCTATCAGATTTATCGGACAGCACGGCCGAAGCGACCAGCTGCTTGTGGTGGGCCACAGTATAGGCGGCTTTCTGCCGGGACTTGCTGACAGCGCCGGGCGCATAGCGCGCATCCTGACTGTCGGGGCGCAATATGCCTGGTGGGGCGACTATGCCGCCCGTCGCCGACTCCCTCTCTTCCTCAAATGGCATGTGGCGATGCCTGCGCTGACATACGCTTTCGGCTATTTCCCTGGTCGCAGGCTGAACTGGCTTGAAGACCTGCCGGCTGGCGTAGCGCATGAATGGAGCTTTCGCGGGTCACGGTTCGAGCGTAGCTACCCGCCCGACGAGCGGCAAAGTGTGCTGGAGCGCATGGCGACCGTGTCCGCCCAGGTGCTGGCTGTCAGCGTTTGCGATGACGAGCTTGGCACACCGGCCGCGATCCGCCGAACGCTTGAATATTACACCGGCGCCGAGCGGACGTCGGTGCTGCTTCAGCCATCGGATTACGGTCGCGAAGAGATTGGGCATTTCGGCCTGTTCCACGACAGCCATGCCGCTGGATTCTGGCTCGATACCCTGATGTGGCTGCGCGACGGCCGCAATCGCTGGCCTGACCATGCCATTGCCCGCTGAACTGGAGGGTCAAATGCATCGTCTCTACTATTCGCCCGGAGCCTGTTCGCTCGCCGTCCGCATCGTTCTGGAAGAAATCGGCCAGCCCTATGAGACAGAGATCCGCTCCGCCAAAAATGGCGAGGGGACGTCGACGGCGGACTATCTGGCGCTCAACCCCAGGGGCCGGGTGCCGGCGCTCACTGGCGTTTCCGGTGGCTCCGGCGGCGCGCCCGACCTGCTGACCGAATCCGTCGCCATCCTGCTGTTTCTGGCTGGCAGCTATCCCGAGGCGAAACTCGTGCCTGCCGATGCTGCCGCCGAGGCGCGATGCCTGGAATGGCTGAGCTGGATCTCCGTCGATCTCCACGGCGTTGGCTACAGCCAACTCTGGCGTCCGCACCGCTTCGTGCCCGACCCCACGCTGCATGAGGCGGTCAAGGGCAAGGGGTTGGAGAACATCCGCGCCGCCTATGACCATATCGACCGCATCCTGTCCGATGGCCGCGACTGGGCCGTCCCTGCCCGCTATACTGTCGTCGACGCCTATCTTAGCGTGTTCTGGCTCTGGGGCCGTCGCATCGGCCTCGACATGGAGGCGGGTTGGCCCAATTGGGCGCGGCTGATGACCAAGGTGCTGGCGCGCCCCGCCGTTCGGCGGGCGATCAGCCTGGAAGCTATGGGCTGACATGGAGCGCTTCACGCCGCTCAGCAGGCGCTGCTCGAAGTCAAATGATCGAGCAGGCTAAGCGCGGCGGGAGTCAATGCCGTCTCATCTCGGACACAGACCGACAGTTGTCGCGTTGCCCAATCGTCTGTAAGCGGCGCGAAAGCCATCCGCGTCGAGCGCTTCGCGCGCCGTGCCGCCGTTTCCGGCACGATCCCGATGCCGACACCTTCGCCCGCCATACGGCAGATGCCGTCGAAACCGCGAAGCGTCAGACGCAGCTTGATCTTCGCTCCCAGCCGTGCCGCCTGCATCTCGATATGCTTTTGCAGGGCACCGTCCATCAATCCAACGAAATGGCAGTCCAGCAGATCGGCAAAGCGAACCTGTCGCTTTCCTGCCAGATCGTGATCGGCCGGGAACACCATGACAAGCCGGTCAATGGCAAAGGGGCGCAAAGTCAGCCCCTCCGTGCCAGCAGCATTCGACAGGATGCCGATCTCGGCAAAGCCGGCAGCAATGCTCCGCGCTATTTCAGTGCTCTGCCGCTCCTTCAGTTCGACATCGACCTGAGGATGGGCCGTCAACCAGGGCGCAAGCCTTTCGGGCAGGAACTCGGAGATAGCCGCTGTATTGGCGAGGATGCGCACCTCTGTGCGCAGTCCTTTCGCGTAACGTCCCAGCTCGCCACGCATCTGGGCCACCTGGTGCAGGATCGCACGGGCATGATGGGCTAGCGCCTCACCGGCCTCCGTCGGAACCACGCCGCGACGGCCACGATGGAGCAACAGCACTTCGCCCGCCGCCTCCATATCCCGCAGCCGTTCGCTGGCGGCCGGCAGCGACATCCCCGCTTCGATCGCACCGTGGGTAATGCTGCCGGCATCAACGACAGCGAGAAACAGGCGAAGGTCGGTCAGATCGAAGCGCATGCGGCAAGAATAGCCGCTTGTCTGGCTTCGGCATAGCCGAAGCCAGACATCAACTCATCCGCATTGTCCACGGCGTCCAGGCGGATATTCAGGGGGCATGTTTGATCTTCCGACAGTAATGCTCGCCGCCGTCTTCGCGACCTTTTTGGCCGCTGGCCTCGTCAAAGGTGTCACCGGAATGGGCCTTCCGACCGTGGCGATGGGCATGCTCGGTGCGCTTATCTCTCCACTGGTGGCCGCAAGCCTGCTGATCGTGCCGTCCTTCGCCACCAATGTCTGGCAACTCTTCGCGGGGCCGAGCTTTGGAGCGCTGCTGCGGAGGCTCTGGCCGATGATGCTGGCCGTTGTTGTCGGAACGCTGCTCGGATCGAGATGGATCGCCAGCGGCGATACGGGAGTGACGACGCTGCTGCTCGGCATCGCGCTCATCATCTATTCCACCTACACGCTGTTCGCTCGGCAGTTCAGTGTCGCGGGACAGGTCGAGACATGGCTGTCGCCGCTTGTCGGTGGGATCACCGGTATCATCACGGGCGGAACCGGCGTCTTCGTCATACCGGCCGTGCCCTATCTTCAGGCGCTCGGGCTGTCGAAGGACGATCTGGTCCAGGCGCTCGGCTTGTCATTCACTGTGTCGACGATTGCTTTGGCGATTGGACTTGGAGCGCGCGGCGCGTTCCAAAGCGATTATCTCGCGCTGTCGGCGCTTGCTGTGATCCCGTCGTTAGCAGGCATGTGGGCGGGGCAGCACGTTCGCAACCGGATCAGCCCGGTCGCCTTCCGCCGTGGATTCCTGATCTGTCTGCTGCTGCTCGGATGCGAGATGGCATCGCGGACGCTGCTGTAATCAGCTTCAATTTCTCGGGCATTCGATTTCCCATGTCCTGATCCGATCTATCTTTCCGGCCTCCGCTTCGCTCTGGCCGGGCGGGTTGCTTGCGGGCGCTGCCCTCTGGCACGGCACAACGGCGGACGGGCGGTGTGCCCAGCCTTCCGCGCGGAGATGTGCTCTCGCACCTTCGTCACCACTTAGATCCGCGTGAGCAGGCCGGGTGATCGATGATGACACAATAGTCGGGAGCGGACGCCTTATCGGCAGGGTCGGTTGCAAATCGCAGCAATGGACGTGATTACAGAAGCGAAGATGGAGGCCCGTCGGAATGGCTATGAGAATTTAGGATGCGACCGAAGATTTTGGTCGTGGGCGCCGGCTTTGGCGGAATGGCGGCTGTGAAAGCGCTAAAGCACGCGGATGCGGATGTACTCCTCGTCGATCGTACCAATCACCATCTTTTTCAGCCATTGCTTTATCAGGTCGCGACAGCGGCCCTGTCGCCGGCTGATATCGCCACGGCGAGCCGGGTGCTCCTGAGGCGAAACCGCAATGCGAGCGTCCTGATGGCCGATGTGACTGGCGTCGAACCGACCGCGCAGGTCGTGAAACTCGCAGACGGCAGAACGCTCCGCTACGATTATCTGGTCCTTGCCACTGGCGCGGCGTACAGTTTTTTCGGCCGTGACGAGTGGGCGGACCACGCAAAGGTCCTGAAATCGATCGATGACGCCTTGTCGATCCGGGACCGATTGCTGTTCGCGTTCGAACGCGCCGAGCAATGCGACGATCCTGCGGAGGTGACGAGGCTCCTGACATTCGTAGTCGTCGGGGGCGGTCCGACCGGTGTCGAACTGGCCGGCACCATTGCTGAACTGGCACGGACCACTCTCGCCCGTGATTTCCGGCATATCGATCCCCAATCGGCCCGCATCGTCCTGTGCGAGGCTGGCCAGCATGTCCTGGGCGCATTTCCCGGCGATCTGCCAGACTATGCGTCGGGCGCGCTTCGCTCGCTCGGCGTCGAGGTCCGTCTGGGCGAGGCGGTCACGCTCGTGGATGCGGACGGGATCGTTCTGGGCGATGAGCGGATCGACGCCGCTGTCGTGTTATGGTGCGCGGGCACGCAAGCGCGGCCCGCCGCGATCTGGCTTGGTGCCGCGGCTGCGCGCAATGGCGCCGTCAAGGTGACGGAGAATTGCTCCGTGCCCGGGCATGCCAACATCTTCGCGATCGGCGACGTCGCCAGCTTCGATCCGGGCACGGCCAAACCGCTGCCCGGCCTGGCCCCCGTGGCGAAGCAACAGGGAAAATATGTCGGAAGACTGATTGCCGACCGGATCGCGGGCCGCGAAAAGGCGGTGCCGTTTCGCTATCGCGATCTTGGTACGATGGCGGTCATCGGCAGATCCCGCGCGATCGCCGATTTCGGTCGTTTCCAACTCAAGGGCTTTCTTGCCTGGCTTGGCTGGTCGATGGTCCATCTGATGTTGCTGGTCGATTTCAGAAGCAGGCTGATGGTCTACGTCAATTGGTCGTGGGCCTGGTTCACATATGGCCGCGGCGCGCGCCTGCTGACAGGGCGTGGTGACACCGGCATAGCTAGGAAAGAACGATCCCGATCCGAGAACGAGAAAACATGATATCAGTGCTGCCACGGCCGTCAGAGCGAGCGAAATGATCCGGGCCAGGCTTATTCTTCATGGCAAGGCGGCACAGGAGGAGCGTGTCCGCGCGGCCGTTCAGGCGGCAAGGAACGACGGCCACATGGTCGATGTACGGGTCACTTGGGAAGCGGGCGATGCCCGTCGTTTCACCAGGGACGCTGTCCGCCAGGCCCGGCAGGGCGAGGTGGATCGCATCATCGCCGGTGGAGGCGACGGCACGGTCAATGAGGTCTTTGCGACCGCTTATAAAACGGGATCTTTTGGCGATTGCTCATTTGGCGTGCTGCCGCTCGGCACCGCCAATGATTTTGCACGATCGACGGGAATCCCGGTCGACGATCTGACCGCGGCTTTGCGATTGAGCCTCTGCACGACGGCGCGCCAGATCGACATCGGCATGCTGAATGAAACGCCTTTCGTCAATCTCGTGTCCGGCGGCTTTGGCTCGCGGGTCACTGCGGAAACCGATCCTGCCTTGAAGAGCCGCCTGGGTGGCCTGGCCTATCTTCTTACGGGCATGGGACGGCTCAGGGAGTTCACGGGGTGTAAGGGGCGCTTCCGGACTCCCGATTTCAGTTGGGAAGGTTCGTTTATCGCAATGGCAATCGGCAATGGTCGCCAGGCAGGAGGCGGCATCCAGCTCTGCCCTGGCGCCCTGCTGAACGATGGAGAACTGGATCTGATGATCCTGCCAGAACTCAGCCGCGATGCGGGGCTCAATGTACTTGCCAGCCTTCTGCACGAAGGGCTCGATAGGATCAATGATCTCAAGATTGCCACTCGCAGTCCCTGGATCGAATTCGAGTCCGATCATGATGTCAGCATGAATCTCGACGGGGAACCAATTCAGGTCCGACGTTTTCGTGCGGAGTGTCGAACGCTCGCCATGCCATTGCATCTGGGAAATGATGCCTTGATGACTTAACGCAAGCTCACATTCCGTTCGTTTTTAGCGTTGGTTAGCGTACTATCCGCGCTATACCCTCAATGAGGGTGTTCCGCTCTGAAATATGGTGCGCGCCAGCTTGCGCCGAGAGCAAAGGCGCCCGCGAAACCGGCCTGTGAATTCCGTTGTATGACACCGCGTGTGCGTTGAACCCGTCATTCTTCGGCGGCAGAGCGTGTAAAAGCCTGTAAATCAGGGCATGCTAATGGGAAACAAGGAGCGGCAGCTCTGCGTCAGCGATAAGGGATCGTGTGACACCACCGAACAATCTCTCTGCCGTGCGAGAGCGACTGTAAGCACCCAGGACCAGAAGGCTCGCCTGCTGGGATGCCGCATAATCCAGAATGGTGTCCGCCACGGATTTACCCTGCGACGCCAACTTGGCGATCTCGACAATAGCCCCGTGACGATCGAGATGCGCGAGCAAATTCTCTCCTGGTTCCTCACCATAATAGTCAGGCTTACGATCGCTATGATCTGCCCCCTTCTGAGTGGCCCAGTTTCTATTTTAGAATTGGCCACGAAGGAGGAATGGAATGGCGAGGAAGCACAAGCCGGAAGAGATCATCGGCAAGTTGCGTGAAGCGGAAATCGTGCTGGCGCAGGGCGGGACGGTGGCAGATGCGTGCCGGCGGATTGGCGTTACGGAGCAGAGCTACTATCGCTGGCGCAAGGAATATGGCGGTCAGAAGATGGATCAGGCTCGGCGGATGAAAGAGCTGGAGAAGGAGAACGCCCGGTTGCGGCGGGCGGTGTCTGACCTGACCTTGGACAAGCTGATCCTGCAGGAAGCTTCGAGGGGAAACTTCTGAGCCCCGCGCGCCGACGGCGCTGTATCGATCATATCAGGACCATGATGCCGGTGTCCGAGCGGCGGGTGTGCCGCGTGCTCGGGCAACATCGATCGACACAGCGCAAGGCGCCGCGCGGGGCGGATGACGAAGCTGCGCTGACCGAGGACATCATCGCCTTGGCTCGGCGATACGGTCGCTATGGCTATCGGCGGGTGACGGCTTTGCTGCGAGATGCCGGGTGGCATGTGAACCGCAAGCGGGTGGAGCGCATCTGGCGCCGCGAAGGACTCAAAGTGCCGCACAAGCAACCGAAGCGTGGAAGGCTCTGGCTCAACGACGGTTCATGTATCCGTCTGCGGCCGGAGTATCCGGGCCATGTGTGGTCCTACGACTTCGTCGAGGGGCGCACGCATGACGGTCGCAAGTTCCGCATCCTGTCGATCATCGACGAGGCCAGTCGGGAGTGCCTGGCTCTGCCGGCGGCGCGGCGGTTGCGAAGTGAGGACGTTCTGGCAGCTCTCGCCGAGTTGTTCGTCACACGTGGTCCGCCGGCGCACATACGGTCAGATAACGTCCTAGGTTGGGAAGCAGCGGCGGGAAAAGGCCAGCAGGTCTCGTTGCGCCGAGCGTGATCGGCGCTGATGACTTTTTGATCCAGATGGCTTCCATCGTCAAGGAATGCGCTCTCGGCCATAGCAAACACAGGATCCAGCGACCGCACCGGTCGTGGTCCTCACCGTCCTTAAAATGAGATGCGGATGCCAGATGGAAGGCCCGAACATTATCTACAGGGTCGCGGCTGCGCCCTCACGGCTCCACAGAGAGGGGTCCTTCCATCTGGTGTCCGTCCGTTCGACGAACGGACGGTACTCGGTTCCCGTCTTGATGACGGCGTGCGCGACGCGCGCCATCTTGGCGGTGAGTGCGGTCATCGCCTTGCGGCGGCGATCAGGGTCGTTGCCGTGGCCGGCCACATAGCGACCAAGCTTGTCGCGGAAACTGTTGTCGCGCTGGCGAATGGCGACCTGGGTCGCCATCCAGAAGGTGCGGCGTAGCCGGGCATTGCCGTACTTCGAGAGCTTGGTTCGGCCTCGGAAGGTGCCTGACTGACAGGTGGCCAGGTCGAGCCCGCAAAACTTCAGGAACTGGCGATGATGGTTGAAGCGCCGAAGATCGCCAGCCTCGGCGAGGATCGTCAGCGCGTTGATCGGGCCGATCCCGGGGATCATGCGCAGGAGCTGATAGTCGCGGTTCTCGCTGAGCATGGCATTGGCGGTCCGCTCGATCTCATCGCGTTGCCGGATCAGGCTGCGGGCTTGTGCGATGACCATGCGGAACATGGCGACCGCGACGGATTCCTCGTCGACCGGCAGTGCAACCGAGGCGCAGGCCGTCTCGTAGATATCGTTGATTAAGCGGGCCTTGGAGACCTTGCGGCCGACCAGTGACCAGGCCTCGCGCGTGAAGGCCTCCTGACCGAGCGTCGTCATGCTGGCCGGTGTCGGAAACCGTTCGAGCAGAGCCAGGAACCAGTCGGACCGGCTGTTGCCCGCAAAACGTTCGATCTCGGGAAAATACAAAGGCAGGTAATGGGTCAGGATGCGGTGCCAGGTCTGCGTCTTCGCCTTGGAAATGGCCTCGTGCGTCTTCGACATCTCCTGCAGGTCGTTGATGCCGGCGGCCAGCGGGTCGACGTAGCGCTGAGTGGCGCCGATCTGGAGCATGTGCAGAATTACCTGGGCGTCTTTGGAATCGTTCTTGTCCCAGCCATTATGCAACGCCTCACGCGTCCGTGCCAAGGCGACCGACGAAATCAGGCGCAGCTCGAAACCCGCAGCTAGCAGTCGGTGCGCCAGCGTACGGTGGTAGTTGCCGGTGGCCTCAAAGCCAACGACGATAGGTCTGCCGATGGCTGCCAGATCGTCCGCGAGGCGGTCGTAATCAGCCTTGGTAGCCATGACTGTCATGCGGCGACGTCGTCCGCCCTCCGGGCGTTCGATCAGCACTTCCTGGCGGTGCTTGGACATATCGATGGCTACCAGCACGGCATCGGCCGGAGTAGAACTGCGCTTGGTCATGGTCGGTCAGTCTCCAAAGTGTTGAGTCGACAACTTCACTTTAGAGACCTGCTGGCCGGTCATGGCCGCCTTGATGAAGCCGTCGGGCGCTACGCGCCCTTGTCTCCATCAAGGCGAATGCTGCCTTCGAGGGGCAGCTTCCCAATGTGCTACGGCCCCGAATTTATCGCCAACGCCGTCCAGGAATGGCTGGCGAAGGTCGGTGTGAAGACGCTTTACATCACGCCGGGCAGCCCATGGGAGAATGGCTACTGCGAGAGCTTCAACGGCTCGATGCGCGACGAGCTCTTGAACGGGGAAATCTTCTACACCTTGGCTGAAGCCCAGATCCTGATTGAAGCCTGGCGCCGGCATTACAACACCGTTAGGCCGCACAGCTCGCTGGGCTATCGGCCTCCGGCCCCGGAAACGGCAACACCGCCATGGCTGCCCTCCGGTTCCGCTTCGCTTCACCTGCGGCCAGCCATGGCGCCGGAGGCAGTTTTACACTAACAAATCACACGGACCACTCGGTGGGGGCCGGTCACCAGGCGCTGGCAAATCCCCATCGCGCGCTCGGCCTGTGCAAGCAGTAGAACACCGCCATCCGAGGTAAGCCGGCCACCGTCGAACGCAGCTGTGATTTTCTTGCGGCCGACTGCTGGGAATCCAAATGAGCTTGCGATATCATCGTTCATGGCGGGTGTGGCCCGTGGCATTTTCTGCCCTGCGGCAGGTTCGGCTTAGACACCCAGTTCCTAATTCAGATCAGAGGCTTACGCCACTCCCGCCAACCCTTCAGGACACTTTTGGTGAATAAGGCGGGTTAAGGGTATCTCGGACCTCGACATGCTCTACATCATGCCGAAGGGTGAGTGGGATAACTACAAAGACGGCGGCCAGTCCAAGCTGTTGTCCGACGCCGCCGCCGCCATCCGCGCGCGCTACCCCAAGACGACCGTCAGGGTGGATCGGCTTGTTGTTCAGGCCGTCTATTCCAATTTTACCGTGGAGGCTCAGCCCGTATTCGAGCAGGATGACGGCAGCTTCAAATATCCCGACACCTACAACGGCGGGTCTTGGAAGATCACCAAGCCCCGTGACGAGATACAGGCTATGTCGGAATTTGTGGCGGAGAAGAACAACAACCTCCGGCGGCTCTGCAAGATGGCGCGGGCTTGGAAGAACAAGCACGGAGTGGGGATCGGCGGCCTCCTGATCGACACCCTTGCGCACAACTTCCTAAAATCAACCAGCGAGTATGACGACAAGAGCTATCTTTATTATGACTGGATGAGCCGCGATTTCTTCGCCTATCTCAAGGACTTGCCCAAGCAGGACTACTTTGCTGCGCTGGGGAGCGGCCAGCGGGTGAAGGTGAAAAAGAATTTCCAGCGCAAGGCGAAGAAGGCCCACGAGCTTTGCCTTAAGGCAATCGAGGCCGAGGGCAAGGACAACCAGAACGACAAGTGGCGCGCGGTATACGGACGGCTGTTCCCCGCTGCCGAGAAGGTGGAGAAGGCGGCGCTGACCGACCGCGCGGGCCATGCTGTCCGCATGACGGAGGAGTTCCCCGAGGATGTATTCGCCACCATCGACATTCGTAACAACATCCGTATCGACTGCCAGGTCGAACAGAACGGATTTCGACCCGCTTCCCTGCGGGAGATGCTGAGCAATCGCACCCTGTTAATGCCGCGTAAGAAGCTCACCTTCTCCGTAGTCGAGACGGACATCCCCGGCTCCTACGGTCTGTTCTGGAAAGTGCTCAATCGGGGGCAGGAGGCTATCAACCGTGACTGCATCCGGGGCCAGATAGTCGCCGACGAGGGATACAAGAGGAACGTGGAGCATACGAAATTCAAGGGCGACCACGTTGTCGAGTGCTATGCCCTCATTAACGATGTAGTCGTGGCGACCGACCGCATCCACGTCCCTATCAGCGCGAACCAAGAGGACGAGGATGAATAGGGAGGGGCTGCTCAGGAGCATTGCTGAGACCGGCTACAACGTCGGTTTCGGGGCGAAGAAGAATTTTGCCACGCACGACGTTGTGCAGAAGGCTCCCGGCCTCATCGGCTTCCTCTCGCTCGCCGTGGGCGTCTTCGCGCTCATCTACGAACCACTGAATAGCAAGTGGATTGCCGCGACCCTTGTCGTACTCGGGATCGCGAGCCTCTACGTCACGCACTACGATCACAACAAGGTTGCCTATTGCGAGGAGGGGGAGCGGCTCACGGCCCTGTTCTATCGGCTGCGCGACCTCTACCGCGACGTGCAGGCGACGGGTGAGGACGATGACCTTGCGGTCTACCGCGAGCGCCTAGACGACCTCCAATCGGAGGTGTTCGGCTCCAACCAGTCCAAACAAATCCTCTTCAGCGACTGGTATGCCCACTACAAGTTCTTCTGGCAGCACCAGATTGAATGGATTGACGAGCAGAAGCAATTTACGTTCTGGCGCGACAAAATGCCCCTGTCCCTCTCGCTCACATTAGCTGTAGCAACGCTAACGAGTATAGCCGCTATAGTTTGTCGGCTCATTTGATTCATCCGGCCAGACTCACCACCCGAAAAACCGTCCCGGTTCCTGCGTCTCGCACCAGATCGACGCGGGTGCCGTCCCAATGGTAGTCAAGGTGGCGTCCCTGGATGGGCTCGGAAGCGCAATCGGGGTAGAATAACCCGGCGCATTCACCGCCAGGATGCCGAATGCTCGGATAGACTACGCCATTGGAACCGGCAGCCTTGAGCGTGATCGCGATGCCTTGCGAGCCCGTGTAGCTATCGGAATCGAGGGCAGGATGGTCAGTGGCATCGCCACCCCTGAGATCGTGAAGATCGGCGCCCACCGACAGGACGATCTCGCGAAACTGCGAAGTCCAACCGGGCGCTTCAGCCGTCCGGGCCATGAATCGGGCATGGTGATGGATCGTTTCGAACAGCGCCGTCTCGAAGACCCGTCCCACATAAAGGACGCCGTAGCTGCCATCGGTGAAGCGGCTTGGCCGGTCCGTGCTGACATGCGTAAACGGCGCCATCAGATAGGATGCGCCGTTTCCACCAACCCGGCGTTCGACCGGCACAAGATCGAGATTGCCGATCGTCGCCATGATCCGGGGATTGGTCTTCTGCTCGGCCGAAATCAGCAGGGGCCAGTCGGCAGGGTCGGCGAGATCCTCGAACAGGTCGATCGGCGGAAAGGCGCTGCGGATGATTCTGACCGCGCCCTTCCACTCAACATGGCTGACGGGAATATCGGCGTCGGTCACCAGCCACCGCGTGTCGCATCGAGATAGCGGCGCACACGCATGATGTCGGTAAGTTCACCGCCAAGCATGACGTCGAGCGCGCTCGATCCGGCGAAGGCCGCATTGTCGGCCTTGATCCAAGCGAAGCCTCGCTGGGCTTCGGAAAAGATGATCCGCAGCGCTTTGTGAATCCCCATCAGGTTCGAGAGCCGCGCCGCGCCGTCGCGTGAGACTCGGCCCGGCCCTTCGGCCTTCCAGCGCCGATAGGAACGCACCGGCATATCGAGCAAAGTCGCGGCTTGCTCATCGGTGAGGTCCCATTTTCCGAACAGGTTCAGTACCGCGCGGAACATCGCGGCCGCCTCCTCCTGGGTGACAGGATCGGGCCGGAACGCCTGGGGCACGGTATCAACGGGTTGCAAAGCCAACATATCAAATCTCCATATGGCACTATATGGTATATATGCTGTCATTTGGCAATACTTGCTTCGTTCGCCCGGCAAGCCGAGCCAGAACCACAGCGGCACTTGCCGTCGGCACGAACAACCGCGTCTGATAGCGGATGATCTCGGTAAAGCACCCTTGCGCCTTGTACCAGTCGAGCCGCGCCGCAGACCAACCGGCGAGCTCGAGTCGCTGCGCCCCGTTGACCAGGCTGCGCTTGAGCGTGAGCGCCTCGCGGCCCTTGACCTGCATCGGCCGTCCTGCCGCGAGCACGGTATCGACGATCTGCTCGGCCGAGAACGCGTGTTCGTTCTCAAGACCAAGCGCCTGGCAGAGTTCGGGAACGCAGTGGAGCGGCACCTCGCGGCCGAGCAGCGAGCGCCCGTCGCGCGCCGAAATCCGGCTCACCCGAACATAATCGGACGGGAGCTTGTCCCACACCGGCAGCAGCAGGCCGGTCGCGAGATGCAGGCGTTCGCGCTTGTGGCTCGCGGCCGCCTCGTCGACCTCTACCTGCCAGAGGCGGTGGAACTCGGCGGGATCGACCGGCTCCCAGTTGCTCTCCTCAAGCTGCTCGGCGGTGAGATGGCCATGTTTCAAGGGCCGGACCAGTTCGAAGCGGGCAACCCGGGTTCCGTCATCAGCGAGCAGGCTGCGCGCCGGGACAAGCAGCCCGATCCGGCCTGAACGGGCATTGCGCAGAAACTGCTGGCGCTCGCCCGAAAAGCCGTAAAGCTCCTCAAGCCGTTCAAGGCGCAACGGCTTCAGCGCGCGGGCGATCTCAAGTTCGAGGAGGTGCGTCGTCGCACCCGAAAGCGCATCGGTGCGCAACAGCGTGTCGGAGAGCATATCGAAATGCTCGACTGCGATGGTCTCGACCCCGAGATCGAGCGTACCCGCCTGCCGCGCGGCATCGATCCGTGCTTCGACGAGGCCGAGGAACTCATCGAAAATGCCATTCTGCAAGCCGATCGGTAGCGCGAGGATGCGGTTGAGCCAGCGCTGGATCGAAGGGAGATCATCGACCATCGAGCCGTCGGAGCCTTCGATCCTGAGTCCGGTCAGTTCCTCGAACCGCGCGAGGGTCACGGCTTCGAGCTTGCCGATGAACAGCAGGCCGAACCAGCGGTGGAGCGCTTCCTTGGCATAGGCGCTTTCGAGATTGTCGGCGGGATCGAACAGGTTCTGTCCACCGGTCTGGCGCTGGCCGCGGGTGAGCGCACCGAGGCTGTCGAGCCGCCGGGCGATGGTCGAGATAAACCGGCGTTCGCCCCGCACATCGGTGGTGACGGGACGGAACAGCGGCGCCGAGGCCTGATTGGTGCGGTTGGTCCGGCCGAGCCCCTGGATCGCGGCATCGGCCCGCCAGCCCGGCTCGAGCAGGAAATGAACCCGCCGAGCCTGGTTCTTCGCGGCGAGGTCGGCGTGGTAGCTGCGTCCGGTGCCGCCGGCATCGGAGAAGACCAGGACCTGCTTGATTCCGTCCATGAACGCTTGGGTCTCGGCGACATTGGCGCGGGGGCTGCGTGACTGGAGTTGCTGACGCCCGTCGCGCCCGACGATCAGGCGGCGGGTACGCCCGGTAACCTCGGCGACCTGGTCGCCCCCGAACCGCTCGATGATCGCGTCGAGCGCGGTAGCGATCGGCGGCAAGGCGCAGAGCTGCTCGATCATCCGGTCGCGCGCGGCGAGCGCCGAGCGGCACAGCACCGGTGCACCGTTCTCGTCGTTCATCGGCTCGGAACGCGGATTGCCGTTCTCGTCGGTGAAAACAGCCATCAGCCGCACCGGGAAGCTTTTGGTGAGGTAGTCGATCACATATTCTTTGCAGTCGCAGTTTATGTCGAGCGTGGTGGCGGGAGGCGCAGGTTTCCTTCGGTTTTCCATGATTTCACTCCAGATAATTACGGTTCCCTCGACCTCAACAAGTCGAAGGAACCAACATGCGATCAAGATCATCATTGCCGTTTCGAGCGGCCCCGCTCCGGGTCGAAGACCCGCCCAGTCACGGCACCCTTCTCACCACATTCCTCTCCTCTCAGTCGCTCGACGAGAAGTCAGGCTGTGCGGTTCTGTATGGCGCGGCGGTCCGCCATTTCCTGCATTGGCTGGGCCTGCATAGGATCGCCATCCGCACGATTGACGATCGGGCTGTCCGGCGGTTCGAAAAGCATGGGTGCCGGTGCCACCGGTATTCGGCGCAGCAAGCGCACTACAAGGCTGACCAAGCAGCAAGGGTCAGGCGCTTCGTCCGGTTCCTGGAAGATCAAGGCTACGTCGAAGTCGACGACGGGATCGACGATCTGCCACGGCACCTCGCCGACTATTCCGATGCGATCGATCGCCTGCAACTTGCCGAGGGACCGGCACAGGCCTATCGGTCCGAGGCCGAGCATTTCGTGGCCTGGCTTCGCATGGCGCGGCGCCAATGGATCGATATCGATGACACGATCATCGACCACTATGCAGCGCATGATTGCCGATGCCCGGTCTGGCGCAAGCGGGGCAAGTTGGTCGCAACGGGCACCAAGCGGCGGCGGCGATGCGCACGGCACTTCGTCGAGTTCCTGCGAGGCCGGGGCGCCATCCCATTGGTTGAACCGGTGGCGGACGATGACCCGCACATGTCGGCTTACTTGGCATGGCTCAAGCAACACCGCGGCGCCACGGACGAGACGATCCGGCGCTACCGGACTGATATCAGACGGCTCATGCCAATGCTGGGCGAGCCTGCGCAATGGGATGCCGCCGGACTCAGGAGCGCATTCCAACGACGAAGCAAGGAGACGCCGGGGTCGGCATCGCTGCTCGTCACGATAATGAGGAGCTACATCCGGTTTCTGGTCGTGCGTGGCGAGTGCCGGCCGGCATTGTTGCATGCAGTTCCATCAGTACAGCGCTACCGCCTTTCGACGCTGCCGCGCCACGTCGACCCGGCAACGATCGAGAGGATCATTGCGGCCTGTCCGACAGATCGTCCGGTGGAAGTCCGGGACAAGGCCATCATTCTCCTGCTCGCCAGGCTCGGCCTGCGGGCTGCCGATATTCAGAACATGCGTCTCGACGACATCGACTGGCGATCCGGCCACCTGACGGTCAAGGGCAAGACGCGTCGACCGGACCGCCTGCCATTGCCGCAGGATGTTGGCGACGCGATCCTGGCATATCTTGCGGCAGCCCGCCCGAAGGCCGCCGAAGAGCATCTGTTCCTGCGTGCACAAGCACCGTTTCGGCCATTCCGCTCGTCCGCTGAGATAGCGGGCATCGTCGCTCGTACGCGCGACCGCGGTGGGATCGAAGGAGTGCCGACCGGGTCGCACATATTCCGGCATTCGCTTGCCACCAACCTGCTGCGCGCGGGCGCAGGCCTGGAGTCCGTCGGGACCATCCTGCGTCACAGCTCGCCCGAGACCACTGCCATCTACGCCAAGGTCGATCTGCCGATGCTCATGAAGATCGCGCAGCCCTGGCCGGGAGAACAGTCATGCTGAACATCCACATTTCCAGATACGTGGCGCTGCATCGCAGCCTCGGGCTGAAGTTCTCTGAACAGGAACGCATGCTGCGCCTGTACGCCGCCTACGCCGGGGGTTTCGGCGATCGGCACACTCAGGTCCAGCGCATCTACGACTGGTGCCATACGTCGAGCTCACAATATGTGGCCCGCCGGAGGTTCGACACCGCACGTAACTTCAGCCTTTTCGCTCACGCCGAAGATTCAGGCCACGAAGTTCCGCCTGCCGGCGTCTTCGGTCGGGGCAAGCGGCCACGCCCGACGCCGACCATCATTGAGCCGGACCAGGTGCGGGCGATCATGACTGCTGCATTGGACGTTCCACCCCAAGGCACGATCAGCCCACACACGTACCATTACCTGTTCGGGCTGCTGGCGGCGACAGGTCTCCGGATTTCCGAGGCCCTCGCATTACAATGCAAAGATCTGGTCGAGGATGGCCTGATCGTCCGCAACGGCAAGTTTGGCAAGCAGCGGCTGATTGCCTTGCAGCCATCGACGCGCCAAGCACTCGAAGCCTATCTCGCCCTCCGCGAGAAGCACGCGGCCAGGGGCAACGACCTGTTCGTCACTATCCGGGGACGGGCACCGCACAAGGTGCGCGCCCACGTCGTGTTCGTCAGATTGGCCCGGCAGCTCGGATATCGTGGACCAACCGGTACGGCGGGCATGCGACTCCACGATCTGCGGCACACCTTCGCTGTCCGTTCCCTTGAGTCCTGCCCACCTGACAGGGAGGCCATCGCTCACCACATGGCCGGTCTCAGTGTCTATCTGGGGCACGCGTCGGTCGCCAACACGTACTGGTATCTCGAGGCCACTCCGGTGCTGCTGCGCGACATTGCGGCTGCGAGCGAGCAGCTTTACCGGGGAGAGGCGGCATGACGGCGCTCGCTCCGCATCTCTCGGCATACCTGCGTGAGCATCTGCCACGCGAACGTGCTGTCAGCCCGCACACAGTGAAGACTTATGCCAACTGCTTCGTCCTCCTCGTTCAGTTCGCTGCCGATCGGCTGAAGCGTCGGCCGACCGATCTTGAGATCGAGGATCTCGGCCCCGACATGATCATGGCTTTCCTGGACCATGTCGAGACCGGGCGCGGCAGCTGTGTGCGGACCCGCAATGGCAGGCTCGCCGCGATCCGGTCCTTCTTCCGGTACATCGAGTATCGGATTCCGGCCTGCCTGGATCTGGCCCTCCGCGTCAGATCGATCCCGACCAAGAAGACCGACAAGGCGCTGATCGACTACCTCGACCGGGCCGAGATCAAGGCTTTGCTCGATGCCCCGGATCCCCGGACACGCCTTGGCACCCGCGATCGCGCGATGCTGCATCTGGCTGTTGATTTCCACTGAGAGTTGACCCGGGAGGGGCATAAGTTTCCACTGAGAAGTGACCCATGTTTTGACTTCCCTCTGGCTGATTGGTCGGAGGATTCAGGAGTGATCGACATGGCGTTATTGAGTGTAATCCGGCGCTGGCATTTCCGGCAGCAGGTTCCGATCCGGGAGATCGAGCGGCGCACTGGTTTGTCGCGCAACACGATCCGCAAGTACCTGCGGGCGGACACGGTAGAGCCGCAGTTCAAGGTTCCCGAGCGGCCGAGCAAGCTGGACCCGTATGCGGAGAAGCTGTCAGGCTGGCTGCGGATCGAGGCTGGCAAGTCGCGCAAGCAGCGGCGCACGGCGAAGCAGATGCACGCCGATCTCGTGGTCCTGGGCTATAACGGCTCATACGGGCGCGTTGCGGCCTTCGTGCGGACCTGGAAGGCCGATCGTCAGCGCGAGCAGCAGACCAGTGGTCGCGGCACGTTCGTGCCGCTGGTCTTTGCGCCGGGCGAGGCGTTCCAGTTCGACTGGAGCGAGGACTGGGCCTTGCTGGGCGGCAAGCAGACCAAGCTGCAGGTGGCGCACACCAAGCTGTCACACAGCCGCGCCTTCACCGTCCGAGCTTATCTGCTCCAGACTCACGAGATGCTGTTCGACGCTCTGACCCAGGCCTTCCGGGTGCTGGGCGGCGTGCCGCAGCGCGGGATTTTCGACAACATGAAGACCGCGGTTGATCGGATCGGCACGGGCAAGGCTCGGCAGGTCAACGCGCGCTTTGCCGCGATGGCCAGTCATTACCTGTTCGAGCCCGAGTTCTGTAACCCGGCTTCCGGTTGGGAGAAGGGACAGGTCGAGAAGAACGTGCAGGATGCACGGCGCCGGCTGTGGCAACCCATGCCCAGCTTCCCCGACATCGATGCGCTCAACGTCTGGCTCGAGGAGCAGTGCATCGCGCAATGGGGTCAGATCCAGCATGGCGTCCTGCCCGGCACCATCGCCGATGTGCATGCCGAAGAGGTCGCCAGTCTGATGCCGCTGGGCCGGCCCTTCGATGGCTTCGTCGAGCACACCAAGCGGGTATCGCCGACCTGCCTGGTCTCCTTCGAGCGCAATCGCTACAGCGTGCCAGCCTCTTTCGCCAACCGGCCGGTGAGCCTGCGGGTCTACCCTGACCGGCTCGTCATCGCCGCCGAGGGCCAGGTCCTGTGCGAGCATGGCCGGATCATCGAGCGGTCCCATGACCAGCCAGGGCGGACCATCTATGACTGGCGGCATTACCTGGCGGTGATCCAGCGCAAGCCTGGCGCCCTGCGCAACGGCGCGCCCTTTGCCGAGATGCCCGAGGCCTTCCGGCAGTTGCAGGGCTTCCTGCTCAAGCGCCCCGGCGGTGACCGGGAGATGGTGGAGATCCTCGCGCTGGTCCTGCAACATGATGAGCAGGCGGTGCTCTGTTCCGTCGAACTGGCGCTGGAAGCTGGCGTGCCGACCAAGACCCATATCCTCAACATCCTCCACCGGCTGCTCGACGGCAAGCCAACCAGCATCGCCGCCATCGATACCCCACAGGCGTTGAGCCTGCGCCGGGAGCCGAAGGCCAATGTCGCGCGCTATGATACGCTGCGCGGGAAGGATCTGCGTCATGCGTCATGATCCCGCCAGCGCCGCCGTCATGGTCATGCTGCGCTCCCTCAAGATGTACGGCATGGCCCAGGCCGTCGCTGACCTCATCGAGCAGGGGGCACCCGCCTTCGATGCGGCCATCCCCATCCTCTCCCAGTTGCTCAAGGCCGAGATGGCCGAGCGCGAGGTTCGGTCCATCGCCTACCAGATCAAGGCGGCCCGGTTCCCGGCCTACAAGGACCTGGCCGGCTTCGACTTCGCTTCCAGCGAGGTCAACGAAGCCATGGTCCGCCAGTTGCATCGCGGCGAGTTTATCGATGGCGCCCATAACGTCGTCCTGATCGGTGGCCCCGGCACCGGCAAGACGCACGTCGCCACCGCACTTGGCGTCCAGGCGGTCGAGCATCACCGCAAGAAGGTCCGCTTCTTCGCCACCGTCGACCTGGTCAACGCGCTGGAACAGGAAAAGGCCATGAACAAGGCAGGCCAACTGTCCGAACGGCTCCTGCGCCTCGACCTCGTCATCCTCGACGAGCTCGGATACTTGCCGTTCAGCCCGTCAGGCGGCGCGCTGCTGTTCCACCTGCTGAGCAAGCTTTACGAGCGCACCAGCGTCGTCATCACCACCAACCTCAGCTTCAGCGAATGGGCTGGCGTGTTCGGTGATGCCAAGATGACAACGGCTCTGCTGGACCGGCTCACCCACCACTGTCACATCCTCGAGACCGGCAATGACAGCTTTCGGTTCAGGGCCAGCGCCGCGGACCCCAAATCACGAAAGGAAAAATAACCCGCTTGACCCACCACCCGCATAGCGGGACATACCTTCCAACCGGGTCACTTCTCGATGAAAATCCCGGGTCAACTCTCAGTGGAAATCAACAGAGCATGGCCATCATGGGGCGGTTGCCTTCACAAAACAGGCTAAACGACTTGATGTTTGGCGAAGCAGCTACATCGACATAGGCCATTGGGGCGCGACCTTGGACCGGCACGACCTCCCAAGCAGTCCCAGGCAGCGGCACTGCGTCCTCAGGTGGGCTGTCCATAAGCAGGCGAGCAATGTCCTGGGGCACGGGCAAGCGGCCTCCTTGAGGCGCATAGACCGTCAACTTTCCCTTTTCCCAAAGGCCAATTTGAACAGCACGGCGATTTGCATCAAGCAAAACATAGGCTTGCTCTACACCGCCTTGATGCGGCGCATTTCCCGTAACCCAATAGAGAGATCCTTGTCGTTGGAGACCGGATATCGCCGAAAGATTGCTGGCCAGCAGGTCTATTTTGCGGCCCAAACGCGAACGTATCGCGTCAGCTATCGGACCACTTGTCAAAAGATCTATTCCGTTGGGATCGGAATCACTTTGGAATTTTCCTATGGAACTCGCAAGATTGGTCCAGGCTAGCGGCGTCGGTTTTCCCAAGACTGGCCTTGCTTGCAGAGGTGCTTTTGAAGCAGCAGATGCCGGCCCAGACCCCTTGCACAAGAGCAGTGGGGATTGCGACACGAGCGCTGACTTGAACGGATCCAGGCGCTGTCCAGGCGCGACGTCTGCTTCAAGGCGGACTACGCCTCGCTTTTCGTCGTCATTGACCGTCAAGATCACGCGTCCGAAATCGTTGGCATTGACAGGAAAAGGAAAAAAGACCGCGCTAACGCCTTCATAGGTCGGGCCAAGAAACGAAGCCGCGTACTCAAACCGGGTGCTTTTTACAGTCTGACCAGACGCTTTGAAAGTAAAGCCGGTTTCGTTGATCTCAAGGCTCGCCCCTCGAGAGCAATCGCCACGCGGCGCATACGAGCCATAGCTTCCTTCGAGATCCATGCCTTTTAATGACGTCAATGTCACTGCGCCTGCGACGCCGGGCAAGCCCAGAAAAATCCCTGCGAGAAAAACGATAATGGGGCGCTTGGGCAGTTTGTTCGGCATGGCAGATCTCCATGGCGGACAGCCTTGCATCGGGACCTCGATTGAAAGCGACGAACGACTGCCTCGGGGATTTTCTACAACCTGCACCATTCCAGCGGTGCCGACAATCCTAACGGCCCCAGCATTCAACCTTTTCAGGCAATTATCTGGAGTGAAATCCTGGAAAACCGAAGAAAACCTGCGCCTCCCGCCGCCACGCTCGACATAAACTGCGACTGCAAAGAATATGTGTAATGTTGAGCTCAACATTAGATCGCTTCTCGCGGGGACAGATCGATCTCGAGAGCTTCGCGTTCCTCGTCAGACAGGTCGGCAAGTCGCCGGTCGAGCATGGCCTCTGCCGTTGAGACGAGTTGCACGACAACGGCATGCCCATCGGCGATCGCCGTATCGATCGCGGGCAGCAAGCTGGGGAGCTTCATCGATAAAAGCAGCTGCGCGAAGAAGCGCTGCTTGGTTCCCTCGAAGATCGACAGCGCTGCGGACTTGGCACCGGAGTTGAGCGTGCCCCCGGTCTCGCCGTCGACGATCCGCGTGGCTTCCAGCGCATCGCGCAGGTTGGCGTGGATGATCGCTTATCGCGAGGTCGCGATAATGCGCAGGAGCGCGGCGCGGCCCCGCAAAGCGGCGGCACACTTCGCCACGTCCTTCGCATTATTTCACAGGGTGTCGAGCCATTCCATCAGGCTGGCATCGCGTTTCCACGATGGTGGGACGTTGCTCGCCGCCGGCGCGCCTACCTGTTCAAGCGCCTTTCGTTTGGTCTCCAGATTGGCCTGTGCGTAGTGGTTGGTCGTATCGAGGCTGACGTGTCCAAGCCAACTGCGGATGACGGTGATGTCGACCCCGGCAGCGACAAGGTGAACGGCGGTGGCATGCCGGAAGCTGTGCGGCGTCACATGTTTGGACCGAAGCGTCGGCATGGATTTGGCGGCTTCCTCAACATAGGCGGCCAACTTGAACCGCACCCCGGAGGCGCCCAGGGGCTCACCGTATCGATTCACGAAGATTCGCTCTTCTGCCCCACGTGGTTGGCGTTCCAACAACTTCCGGAGCAACGTCACTGTTTCTGGCCAGAGCGGACAGATGCGTTCCTTGCGCCCCTTGCCGTAAAGACGCACGAAGTTCGGTGCGTCGAACCGGATCGCGTCGGTACAGAGGTCGAGAGCTTCCTGGATGCGCGCGCCGCTGTTGTAGAGGAACGAGAGCAACACATGGTCGCGCATCCCCTCGATTGTCGATCGGTCGGGCTGAGCAAGGATCGCCTCGACCTCCCCCGTCTCGAGATAGCAGGGTGCAGCGGTGGGCTCCCGCTTCAGCGGGACGGTCAGGACCTCGGCGCATTGCGCAATGTATTCGGGATCCTTGTCCGCCACGTAGCTGAAGAAGCTGCGGATCGCTGCGAGCCGGCAGTTTCGCGTGCCGATTGTGCTTTTGCGCCCATGCTCGGTATGATGGAGGAACGCGCGCACCTCGCCGGCCGAGACATCGGCCAGCGTGATCCGCGCAACCCCGCCGCCTTTTCGCTCCGCGATAAACCGAAGCAACAATCGCCAGGTGTCGCGGTAAGACCGGATCGTATGAACCGAAGCACTGCGTTG
This sequence comes from Sphingobium amiense, assembly GCF_003967075.1. Taxonomy (NCBI): domain Bacteria; kingdom Pseudomonadati; phylum Pseudomonadota; class Alphaproteobacteria; order Sphingomonadales; family Sphingobiaceae; genus Sphingobium; species Sphingobium amiense. Next base: position 115,128 of record NZ_AP018664.1, on the reverse strand, counting down.
CTCGGCCAACCATTCCTGGAAGAACGCCCGCAACAACGCGGGGAACGGATTGCTCTTCGTCATGGCCGCGCCTCCATTGTGAGGCATCGGACGCCAACGGTACGGAACCGCTCGCTTGCCTCATGCAGCAGGTCCTGCGTGACAGTGATGTAGACCAGCGTGGAGTTGATGTCCCGGTGCCCCATATAGGTGGAGAGAAAGCGCAGTTTGTCCTGCGGATTGACGCCGGATCGATACCATTGAAGGATTCGGTTCACGACCATCGAGTGGCGCAGGTCATGAACGCGTGGTCCCGCCCGCCCCGTCGGGGGCTTGAACCCGGCGCGGCGCATGACGTTGGTAATCATCGTTGAGACCGTCACGGGGGTATAGCGATCATTGAAGTGCTCGTGCCAGAAGAGCCCGGACCGCGGATCCTGCGGGGCGCCGGCGCGCCGCCTTGCATCGATATAGGCCCGTAATTCGGCCATGACGCTGCCGGTTAGCGGCAAGATCCTGGTCTTGTAGAACTTCGTTTCCCGGATCGTGATCGTGTCCGATTGAAGGTCCACGTCACCCAGATCAAGCCCGGCGAGTTCACTACGGCGCAGTCCGGCACAATAGGCCAGAACCACCATCGTGTAGAGGACCATAGGCCGCAGCGGAGCATCCGGCGACGGATACGAGCGGGCAACATCGAGCAACCGCCGGACGTCGGCCGGACTGAAGATATGCGGCCGTCGATGCTCGCGCGCCACTTCCCGCTCTGGCCGGGCGTTGAAGCGTTTTGGCGGGATTCTGGGATCAAGGCGATACCGCGCCTTGGTCAGGATGCGCCCCAGCTTCTGACATTCAGCCGCGTGATTGCGGGTCGGCTTGGCAGTTGCCCAGCGCGCCAGCATTGTCTCAAGCGATGCCCCGGCAAGTTCGGGGTTCGCCTGGAGGAACCGATCGAACCGCAATAGCCAGTGAGCCTGGGTCTCATACTGATAGCCCCGGCTGCGCATCAACGCGACATGCTCGCGCATGAAGTCCCCCAGCACGCTGCCGTAGGGCGCGGGCCGTCGCAATGCGGCCAGGGCTTCGTCGGGATTGGGGGAAGCGAGAGCCCGCCAGATCGGCTTGTTTTGTTTGGCGTTGTACTGACGACGAAGCACAGCAACGGGATTCTCGGCGATCAGCCCGATTTCGACGAGGTGTTCGAGGAAGCGATCGACAATGCAGACCTGGTTGAGCAGCGTCGGCATTCGCCAACGTTTTTCCATTTCCTTCAGCCAGACGTCGAGCATCTGCCGGTCAACCGCGGGATGACGTCGGGCTACATCCTCGAAGCTGCGAAGGAACCAGCGATAAGTCGGTCTGCTTCCCGGCCGGAACTGCGATTTTTCCAGGAAGGCGTCAACAACGGTGCAATCGGGATCGTGCCAGGCGCTCATGACAGCATCTCCGAGCCGGGTACCTCGAGCGCCACGGCTCGGAGATCATCTGTCGCCAGCTTGAGATAGGCATTGGTGGATTCGATTGATCGATGCCCGAGCACGTCGCCGATGATCTTTTGCGGGACCGACGCCCGCAGTAGTTCGACCGCTCGCGCGTGGCGGAAGACATGCGCTCCTCGCTTTCCCGGCGGCTCGACGCCTGCGGCTGCTAACCGCCCGCGGATCATGCCGTACAGGTTTGTCATTGCGATGTAGGGCGCGCAGGATCGGATGAAGATTTCCCGCCCCTCGACCTGGGGGCGCCCATGACGCAGATAGTCGAGCAGCGCCTCACCAACCGGCGCCAATAGCGGCATGTAGGAGTACGCATTGGTCTTGGTGTGACGGATACGCAGGGATTCTCCGCGCCAGTTCACGTCTTCAAGCCGAAGGCGGCATATCTCACCTTCGCGCAACCCATATGTGGCAAGCAGTTGAAGTACCGCAAAATCGCGCATTCCTCGCGGCGATCCGTCCTTCTTCGTCGTCGCCAACACCGCGGCGATTTGGCTCTTGTCCAACGTCGAGGGCACATCTTCATAGGCGTAAAGCATGGGGCCGATGATGTGCGGCGTGAGATCAGTCGGGATGCGTCCCGTCCGATGCAGATAGCGCACCACCGACCGGAGCCGCTCAGCGACATCGGCCAATGATTTGCGCCTTAATCCAGGCGCGCGCATGTCCATGTAGAGATCGACTTCCACGATGCTCAACGTGTCGAGGCTGGCAGCACCGCTCCGTTCGAACTGCCATCGCAGGAAGTTCCGTGCCTCCCACATAAGCGCCGCGATGGTAGCGCTTGCCAGACCGCGCTCGTCGCGCAGCCATGCCTCGTATTCGCAGCAGATCGCCTGCCGGTACACAGTTTCCGGTTCGATTATCTCCGGCTCGGGCGGCCATTTGCCTTGAGCAAGCCGGAGGAGCTTGTTGATTGACGTGCGGGGCAACATGTGCCACCGCGGACAGGGAACTCGGCCATACTGGGCCTGAAAATCCTGGATTGCATAGCAAAAATACTGGTCGACCTGCTGAGGCGTCACAGTCTCGACCTGCATGTCGCACTCGGCCAGATAATCGAGAAATGCGCGCGCGTAGAGTCGATGGTTCGCCACAACCACCGGGTTATAATTCTGCGCCGTGAGCAAATTCGAGAGTTCGGCGATCAATTCGTCGTGCGTCTGCAACATGATTGTTTCCTCAGCTGGTCCAGAGACCACCGAGGTTCGCAATCAAAATAATGTGCAGCAAGATCGCACGACAGTGCAGGAATTCAGCGACTATGCCGCGCTCCTGCGCATTATCGCTACCTCGCGATAAGCGATCTTATGCGCAGCTGCGCATAAGATCGCCCAGGCCTCAGCATAGGCATCGTAGACCGCGATCTGATCCTCGGTCAGGCAATGCTCGAGGATTTCATACTCGACACCGGCGAACGAAAGGGCCCGGGCCGTGTAGAGGCCGAGCGACTTGAGATCCCGCGCTACCAGCTCCATCGCGGCGATTCCACCATCACGAATATCGGCGACGAAGGCCTCGCGATTGGCGAAGGCGGTTTCCGGACCCCAGAGCCCAAGGCGCGTCGCATAGGCCAAGTTGTTGACGTCGGACGCGCCGGTTGCCGATGCGTAGAGCACCCTTGCCCGGGGCAGGAGGTTCTGCAGGCGCACCCCGGCAATGCCCTGCTCCGATCCTTTAACCTTGCCGCGCGATCCTTCGCCGCCGGCTGCATTGGCCATGGCGTGCGCTTCGTCGAACACGATCACGCCGTCGAAGTCGTCGCCGGCCCAGGCGAGGATCTGGTCCAGCCGCGTTGCGTCGCTTCGGCCCGAACGCAGGGTCGGATAGGTGACGAAGAGGATACCGTCGCGCATGGCGATGGGCATGCCGAGCTTCCAGGATGCCAGCGGCTGGATGTCGATCGGGAGGCCGCCAAGGGCGGCCCAGTCGCGGCGAGCGTCTTCTAGCAGCGGCTCGTTCTTCGAAATCCAGATATGGCGGCGCTCGCCGCGCACCCAGCGATCGAGAATGACGCTCGCGACCTGGCGTCCTTTACCAGCGCCGGTGCCGTCCCCGAGGAAATAGCCCTGCCGGTACACCTGACCTTCCGCCGAGGCCTTGAGCGAACAACCCTTGTCCTCGGGCTCGAACCGGCCGGTCAAATCGCGAGCATGAGCGCTGGCAGCGTAGATCAGGGTCTCTGCCTGGGCAGCCGACAGCAGCCCGTTGGGAACCAGACCGTTGGGCAGCTGCGGCACCGCTTCGGGCATCGGTGCGGCGATCGACCCCATGGCAACAGACTCGACGAGCGGCGTCGGATGCTCGGCCGCGCCATCGATCACAATCCTGCTCGGGCGATAGGGCAGATAGTGGCCAACCTGAGGGGCAAGCAGCGCAGGGGTTTCAAGCGACTGGTAGGTGAGCGACCTGATCGCGAAGGCTGTGGGCGTGATCCTTGCTGGCGTCGGCAGCGGCCTGCGCGGCGCGGCCACCAGGCGGAACGGCGCACGAAGCGGGAGGCGCGATTGCTCGGGAACAGCCTCCAGGCTGGCGCGAGTTGGGATAGCATCGACAAGTTCGGTCAGCTGGCGAAAGTCGTTTGTGCGGATCGCGACAGGCTCGTCGGAGCTTGCCGCTTTATCGAGAACCAGCAGCCGCGTGGTTATGCCGGTGCCCTGCCTGACGAACGCGCGTTCGACGGCGGCATTGAGCAGCAGCGAGATCGGTCCCTTCAGCCCCGCCAAGAACTTCGCACAGTCGAACCATTCAGGCATGATCGCGACAAGCCGCCCCCCGGACACCAGACGGTTCCAGGCCGACCGCAGATGGCGCAAGCCAGTGCGACTATCGTGCCCTCGCTCAATGCCGTGGGAATAGGGAGGGTTCATCAATACGACGCTCGGGATGATGGGTGGATCGAGCAGTTCTTCGATCAGCTCAGCGTCATGGCCGGTCACTCGGGCCGCAAGGAACAAGGCGCTCAGGCAGTCGCGGCGCAGCGGCGAGATTTCGTTGAGGGCAAGGCGCGAGCCGGCCTTGGCGGCCCAGACCGCGAGCATGCCCGTTCCGGCCGAGGGTTCCAGCACAAGCTCGCCAGTGGCCAGCGCGCAAGCCCGGGCAGCAAGCCAGGCAAGGCGCGGCGGCGTTGCAAACTGCTGCCATTCGATCTGCTCGTCGCTGCGATTGGTCTGGGTCGGAACCCGGGCATCGAGACCGCAGAAGAACTGTTCGGCCTCGTCAATCGGGCTCGAGAGCTGGATTTGATCTGATGCTTGCAGGTGTTGAACCTGCGCCAGCTCGAGCGCAGCGTGAGCATCACGGACTGACCATGCCCCGAGTGCATCGGTTCCGCCGAAGTGGTCCGTCATGATGCGGTTGATGTCGCTACGCGAAATCGCGCTGCCTGCCGCCAATTGCAACGCCATTGCTTTGGCTGCCGTCACGACGAGCGGCGGAGATGGTGGATCGAATGCGAAGGCGAGGGAAGAGTTGGACATGGGAAACCTCCTGAGGAGGTCCTGCGTCTCGCAGGCCTCAATCAGCCGAGGGCCCCCTCCCCTCTGGCTGGCTGATCAGGTTTGCCGAGCGAGCCTCGCCTTGAGTTCATCGTTCCAGTCGAAACCGATCGATGCTGGTTCTCGCGAGCGGATCACACGGCCTGATGCAGAATAGGCCTGTCGCGCGCGCTGATCCGCGAGTTCGCCTCCCGGATCATTGTCGATGAACAAGTGGAGCTCGCGCACACTCTCTGGAATCGCGACGAGGCCGAACCGCTCGTTACCAAGCGTTGCCCAACAAGGGACGCCAAACATCTGCGTGGCTGACAGGGCGCTTTCGATACCTTCGGCAAGGCCCAACCGGCCTGCGGCCGGCGGGGCAAGTCTGACTGCACCACAGCCGAGGCTTCCCAATGCACGCTTCGGCCGATCGAAAGCGGCGAGCCTTGCGCTCGGCGCGTCGAGAAATGTCCTGTGTATCGCGATTATGCCGATGTCAGTCGTGACGGCCGCCAACATTGCAGGGAGGTACTGTACTGCACCGCGTGGTCCGAGCGGCGTACGCTCGAGATAACGGAGCTGATCAGAGGCACGCAGAATCCCGCGCTGCGCGAGGTATCCTTCGGCAGAGCTGCCCGAGATCGCCGTCGCCGAATGCCACAAACGCCGCGCGTTGGAATTGAAGGCGCTTTTTTCCGGTCTATCCGCGGCAACGGCACCCGAGCCATCGAAAAGGTCACGGCTGCGAATACCCTGGCGGTCCAGTGCCGCTATGACCTCCTCGTTCGAGCATCCCGCGAAGCAATGGAAGAGTATCGCTTTGCGACCCAGTGTCACGCTCAGTGAGGGAGTGCGGTCGTCGTGTGCGGGGCAGCAGCACATGCCTTTGCCCCGACCCCATGTCCCCTGAAGGCTTTCAACGATCGTGCGGGCGCGGCGTTCGAGTTGATGAACTTTGTCTAACGGGGGCATCGACCTTCTCCGGTTGAGGTGCCCTCCCCGCGCAGCCTCCGCTCTGCACTTGCGCCAATCCAATTTTCCTACATCTCTTGTTCTTTATATGTTCTCACTCGATTCGGCTAGACAAGGATCGAGAAATGACAATCAGAACTCTCTTGATCGCGGGCATCGCGATCACTTCTGCTATCCCGGCCGGTGCTCAGGACATAACAGCGCCAGCCACGAACGGCGCTGCGGCCAGCCCCTCCGAAGGCATTCGGATTGCAGAAGCATCAAACGGCTTCCAACTGGTCGAGCATGGGCTCTGGCGGTCCGCGCAGACCGCCCCAGCACCGCGCCTGTCGGTGGCGGACGATGGCCGGGTCAACCTGCCATACAGATACGAACCCAACGCCAAGCCGGCCCCATCCGGGTTTCGGCGAGCGAGCTACTTGCCTCACATCTATGCCGCTGAGGCGAAGTACTCATTGCCTGCGGGCCTGCTTGATGCGCTCGTATGGACAGAATCTCGTTACAACCCTTTGGCTGTCAGCCCGGCGGGTGCCGCGGGTCTTGGGCAGCTGATGCCCGCTACGGCAAAAGAGCTTGGGGTCTTCAATCGCTTCGATCCAATGGCCAACATCTTCGGCGCAGCGCGATACCTGCGGCAGATGCTCGACAGGTTTGGCGTGGTCCACCTCGCGGTAGCTGCCTACAATGCAGGTCCCGGCGCCGTTGAGCGTGCAGGTGGCATTCCCCGCAATGGCGAGACTCCTGGCTACGTCCGCGAAGTGCTTCGCCATTGGCGCTTTTAGCGGTCGCTCCGAATTGTAGAGCGACGCTCAAGGTGAGAGTTTGCCTCTCGTCTCAGTTGCTGCGCGAGAGCATCGGTAAGCTGATCCCACACTCAAGCCGGCGGGGCTGCCTTGTCCGCGCCCGTCGCCACCCCTAGGCAGTAACGCCCCCAAGCTGCCATCAACTTCACGCGGGCGCCGGGCTGGTCGGGTGTGCCGAGATAGGTTGTGCGGCGATAGGCCGCCTGGACAGCGTCGGGCGTCTTGTGCGCGAGAGCAGCTTCTACCACGGCATCGGGGATGCCCTCATTTGCTGCCCAATCGGTGAACGCAGAGCGGAAGCCGTGGACGTGGTATGGTTCGCTCATGTCCCGCAGCACCTTGAGCAGCGTCATGTCAGACATAGGCTTACCAGCTACGCCGGGAAACACGACGTCGCTCTCAGACATCCGCAGGGCATCGGCTTTTGCAAGCACGGCCAGAGCCTCGTCAGACAGCGGCACGATATGCGCCTTGTTTCGCTTCATGTGCTCGGCGGGGATCGTCCACAACCGGCTCTCTAGGTCAAATTCAGACCATGTCGCCAGGCGGACCTCCTGACTGCGCACTCCAGTCAGGATGAGCAACTCCAGCGCAAGCCGCCCGAAGGATGGCTTACGCCGTAAGGCGGTGAGGAATCCGGGCAGCGCGACATAGGGCATCGCTTTGCGATTCTCACGCACCTTCACTTGCCGTGGCAGACCGCGACCCGCCTTCAGGCTGCCATTGCCCGATGGAGCCTCGCGGGAGCGCCAGCCCTTCGCGTGGGAGTAATCCAGCACGGCGCAAATCCGGTTGCGGACCTGGCGGGCGGTATCGGGGATTTCCTGCCAGATCGGGGTCAGCACAGCGATGATATCAGCACTGCTGATGCTGCCCGTCGGCATGTCACCCAGCTTCGGAAAGGCATAGTTTTCGAGACTGGCGAGCCATTGGCGCGCATAGACCGTGCTTTTCCAGCCCGCTTCGTTTTCGCTGTGGTACTGAGTCGCGGCTGCGCGGAACGTCACCTTGGCGGCGGCCTCGTCTTTCTTCTCGGCCAGAACATCGCGGTGGTCGACCTTAACCGCCTTACGCAAGACCGTGGCTTTTTGCCGCGCCTCTGCGAGTGTCATCTGCTTGGCGCTACCCAAGCCGATATCCTGTCGCTTGCCGTCTCGCTGGAGCCTTAGGACCCAATAGGCTCCACCACGCTTATCGACCCTGAGAACCAATCCATCGCCATCCTGATAGGTGCCAGGATTCGCCATCGCTGCCTTGACCGCTACCGCCGTGAGCTTGCCCATTTCTTCCTCCCACACTTTCAAGCCCACCTTGGGAGGGGCGCAGTGTGGGAGTAAGCCAACTTACTCCCACATCCCTCCCACACTAGCCTCCGGCTGCATGCAAACAGCAGCGGACAAATGCGGGCCAAGAAGTGCAGAATACCCTAGGTTTTCCGGGATTTCCACGGTCATTCGCGGATGCTTGCGGATAAGGGGGTGGTGGACAGGGCTGGATTCGAACCAGCGTACGGGAAACCCGGGCAGATTTACAGTCTGCTGCCTTTAACCACTCGGCCACCTGTCCAGTGCCTGACGCGGGGTTCCGAAGGCTCGGTTCCCGCGCTGGAGGCGGCTCAATGGCGAAAGGAGGCTTGCCTGTCAATGGCCTCCTGTGAAAAGAGCGTGCCCATGAAAAAGACGCATCGCTCCGCCAGGCCCAAGGGCAACTTTCCCCGCTTCTACGGCCGCCACGCGGTCACTGCCGCGCTCGCCAACCCCAACCGCATCGTGCGCAAGATCTGGGGCACACGCGACGCGATCAACGCGCTGGAACTGCCGCCGGTGCTGCCTATCGTCTATTCCGATGTCGCCGACATGGGACGGATGGTCCCGTCCGACGCGCCGCATCAGGGCATCGTCGCCGAGGTCGAGCCGCTCGACGATGTGTGGCTGGGCGACGTGCTGGAGGAAGGGCAGGACGACCGGCGCCGCATATTGGTGCTCGATCAGGTGACGGACCCGCATAATGTCGGCGCTATCCTGCGGTCGGCGGCGGCCTTCGACGCGCTCTGCATCGTCACGCAGGACCGGCACGCCCCGCCGGAGTCCGGCGTGCTGGCGCGCGCGGCGTCGGGCGCACTGGAGATCGTGCCGTGGGTGCGGGTGGTGAACCTCGCCCGCGCGCTCGACGAGATTGCGGAGGCGGGCTACTGGCGGATCGGCCTCGATGGCGACGCGGATACGGTGCTGGGCGACGCCATCGGCGAATCCCGCGTCGCGCTGGTGCTCGGGGCGGAGGGCGAAGGGCTGCGCCACAACAGCATCGCCCATTGCGACATCATCGCGAAACTGCCGATCAGCCCGCGCATGGAGAGCCTGAACGTCTCGAACGCCGCCGCCATCGCCCTCTACGCCGCCACCAACCGGTAGCGGCGCGGCGGGCCGTCAGTCCTCCGGCGCGATGGTGACGCGCAGGCCGTCGAGCGCGCCGGTCAACTGCACCTGACAGGACAGGCGGCTCGTTTCGTTGCGGTGGTCGCTGCTGTCGAGCAGGTCGTTCTCGTCCTCGCTCATCGGCGGCAGTGCGCCGGCGAAGGCCGGATCGACATAGACATGGCAGGTGGCGCAGGAGCAGCAGCCGCCGCACAGGGCCAGCAGTTCGTCAAAGCCGTGGTCGCGGATCACTTCCATCACCGACAGGCCGGTCTCGCCGTCGATTTCCTGTTCCTCGCCCGCACGGTTGACCACGATCAGCTTCGGCATCTATCCAGTCCCTCATTATTGGCTCCCCCCGCCTTGGCGGAGCGAAACGAGGAAATCAAGGCTCCGGCCGATCCGCCTGATGGTTACGACAGCCCAGCAAATGCGCGCCAGTCTGGATGCGATCGCCCTTCTCGAACCGGGCTTTGCCGCCGCGATCGCGCGCGTGGGCTATCCCGAGCCGCGCGTGCGGGCGCCGGGATATGAAACCATGCTGCGGACCATATTGGGGCAACAGGTCAGCGTCGCGGCGGCGGCGGCGGTGTGGCGGCGGCTGGAGGCGGAACTGGGCGAAGGATGCGCGCCCGAGGCGCTGCTGGCCCGCGATTTCGACACGCTCCGCGCCTGCGGCCTGTCGCGGCAGAAGCAGGGCTATGCGCGCAGCCTCGCCGAACTGGTGGTGTCGGGCGCGCTCGACCTCCACGCCCTGCCGCAGGACGATGAGGAAGCCATCGCGCAACTGGTGCGGATCAAGGGGATCGGGCGCTGGTCTGCGGAAATCTACCTGCTTTTCGCTGAGGGGCGGCCCGACATCTGGCCTGCAGGCGACCTTGCCGTCCAGATCGAGGTGGGGCGGATTCTGGGGCTTCCCGAACGGCCGGGCGAAGCGCTGACGCGGCAACTGGCCGAAGCATGGCGGCCTCACCGGGGCGCTGCGGCGGTGATGGCATGGCACCATTATAATACGGAGGTTCTCTAAGACCATGACCGATACTCCCGGCCAGTCGGCCCCGCTGCCGCATGCGCGCTACATCGTGCTGGAACATGAAGGGGTGTGGAAGATCAATCTCGACAACCGCTATTACGGCCCCTTCCCCACCGCCGACGCCGCCATCGAAAGCGCCACCGCGACGGCGCGCAAGGCGGCCGAGGGCGGCTATCTCGCATCGGTCCTGCTGATGCGCGGGACCGCATTCGACACGCTCTGGACCGGCGAAAGCGACGAAAAGGCCTGAATTTGGTGCGTCTCTGGAACCGGAAGTCCTGTTCTGCGTTCTTCGCCTTCGGAGTTGTGTGGGCCGTTCAATGTCCAAGAAAGTTCTGATTGTCGAAGACGAGATATTCGTCGCCCTGGAAATCGAGCAGATTGTCGAGGATGCAGGTTTCGCGGTTCGGGCCATCGCCGCCGACCGGGAGGCCGCGATGGATAGCGCCGACGACTGCGACATCGCCCTTGTCGACCTTAACCTGCGCGACGGGCCTACCGGGCCGCAGATCGGCATGGAGCTGTCCAGCCGTCACGGCGTCCGCGTGATTTACGTGACCGCCAATCCCGCGCAGATCGGCGAAGCGTCGGTCGCCGCTCTCGGTGTCATCACCAAGCCGTTCCGGGCAAACAGCATCGTCGCCGCGCTGCACCTAGCCGCGGCGGAGGAGCCGGAACTGACGGACGCCGATATCGCGGGCTTCATGCCTTTCCTGCCGCGCGGCTCATCGAGCGGGTCGGAATCCAGAGGCTGAGGCGCAGGCCTTCGGGCCGCCAGTCACGCTCCAGCCGCCCGCCCAACTGACGCTCCACGCTCAGCTTCATGAGGCGGCTCCCAAAACCTTCCGGATTGGCGGCAACGGCGGTCGGCCCGCCCTGCTCGATCCAGTCGATGCGCATATCCGCGCCCTCCTGTTCGATATGCAGTTCCACCCTGCCGCTGTCGGCGGACAGCGCCCCATATTTGGCCGCGTTCGTCGCCATTTCGTGAAACAGCAGGGCGAGCGGCGTGGCGGACCGGTCGTCGATCTGCGGATCGTCCCCCGTCATCACGATGCGTGACCCGGTCGCCGTGCGATAGGGCGCGAAAATCTGGTCGAGCACGCCGCGCAGGCGGCCCAGCCCCTGCCCCATCTGCGGCGCGGAATCGGCGCTGTGCGGGCGCACGAAATCATGCGCGCGGCCCAGCGCCATGATGCGGTCGCGCAGGTCGTCGGCAACTTCCCGGATTTCGGGATGCTGCCGTGCCGACAGCGCGATCAGCCCCGCGATCACCGAAAAGATGTTCTTGATGCGGTGAGACAGTTCGTGCGCGATCATCTCGCGCTCTTCCATCATCAGCTTCTGTTCGTGGATCTCGGTGCAGGTGCCGATCCAGCGGACGATGGCCCCGTCGCTGTCCCGGATCGGCAGAGCGCGGCCCAGCGTCCAGCGATACTGGCCGCTATGATGGCGCAGGCGATATTCGATCTCGTAAGGCTCGCCGGTTTCCAGACTGTGCCGCCACCGGCCCCATGCCCGGTCCTGATCGTCGGGATGGAACATGCCGTTCCATCCTTCGCCATCGGTCGATCCTACCGGAACGCCGGTATATTCATACCAGCGCGCATTGTAATAATCGTGGAAGCCGTCCGGCAGCGTCGACCAGACCATCTGCGGCATGGTGTCGGCCAGCGTGCGGAACATGCGGTCGCTGTCCGCCACGGCGGCGGCGTCCATCTGTTGCCGCAACATGCTGTCGCGATTGCGGCGACGCGCTTCCAGTTCCGCCATGACCTGCTTGGCAAGCAGGGTCAGACCCTGATGCTGAAGCGGCGTCAGATGCTCGCGCGGCACCGTGTCGATGACACAGAGAGCGCCCAGCGGATCGCCGTTGCTCGCAACGAGCGGCGCGCCCGCGTAGAAGCGGATATGCGGCGGTCCCGTCACCAGCGCATTGTCGGCGAAGCGGGGATCGCGGGTCGCGTCCGGCACGATGAACAGATCGTCCCCCAGCATCGCCCGCGCACAGAAGGACACGTCGCGCGGCGTCTCCTCCGCATCGAGGCCGCATCGGGCGAGGAAACGCTGGCGCACATCCTCGACGATGCTCACCAGCGCAATCGGCGCGTCGCACAGTTGCGCGGAGAAAGCCGTAATCTCGTCCAGCGTGCGAAAGCCGCCCGCGTCGAGATCGTAAAGTGCCAGCAGCGCTGCGCGGTCGGTGGCCAGGCCGCGTCCCTCAGCCATCGCCGACGCGCTCGATGTCCGCGCCTACTGCCGACAGCTTTTCCTCCAGCCGCTCATAGCCCCGGTCGAGATGATAGACACGCTGGACCTGCGTCTCGCCCTCCGCCGCAAGCCCGGCGAGGATGAGGCTCATCGACGCACGAAGGTCGGTCGCCATCACCGGCGCGCCAACGAGGCCGCTGACGCCGCGCACGACGGCGGTGCGCCCGTTGACCGCGATGTCCGCGCCCATCCGCGCCAGTTCGGGCACATGCATGTATCGGTTTTCGAAGATCGTTTCGGTCAGGACCGAAGCGCCGTCCGCCAGCGTCAGCATCGCCATGAACTGCGCCTGCATGTCGGTGGGGAAAGCCGGGAAAGGCGCGGTCGAGATGGACAGGGGCTTGAGCTTCCCGTCCGACGATATGCGGATGCCGTCCCGGTGCGGGTCGACCTGCACACCCGCCTCGCGCAGCGCGGCGAGGATCGCGTGCATATCATCGGCGTTCGCGCCGACAAGGTCGAGCGACCCGCCCGTGATGGCGGCAGCGCAGGCATAGCTGCCCGCCTCGATCCGGTCGGGCATCACGCGATAGGTCGCGCCATGCAGACGGTCGCGGCCATGGATCACCAGCTTGTCGGTGCCGATCCCCTCTATATCGGCGCCCATCGCCGCGAGCAGGTTGCACAGGTCGACAATCTCCGGCTCGCGCGCCGCATTTTCCAGCGTGCAGGTGCCCTTCGCCAGCACCGCCGCCATGATGGCGTTTTCCGTCGCGCCGACCGACACCACCGGGAAGGTGAAGATGCCGCCGGGCAGCCCGCCATCGGGCGCGCTCGCGCGGACATAGCCTGCCGTCAGCTCGATCTTCGCGCCGAACGCCTCAAGCGCTTTCAGGTGCAGGTCGATGGGACGGTTGCCGATGGCGCAGCCGCCCGGCAGCGACACCCGCGCCTCGCCCGCACGCGCCAGCAAGGGACCGAGCACGAGGATCGACGCGCGCATCTTGCGCACGATGTCATAGGGCGCTTCGGTCGATGTGACACGGCCCGCGCGCATCGTCATGACGCGGCCGAAATCCTCCGGCCGCGCACCCTCGATCATCGTCGATACGCCAAGCTGGTTGAGCAGATGGCCGAAGCTGTCCACGTCCGCGAGGCGAGGCAGGTTGCGCAGCGTCACCGGCTCGTCGGTCAGCAGCGCGCAGGGGAGCAGCGTGAGCGCGGCGTTCTTCGCGCCGGAGATCGGAAGGCGGCCGGACAGTGCCTTGCCACCACGAATGTGAATACGGTCCATTGGACAGGGTTCATAGCGTGTCCTGCGCCTCGCGCAAGGCGGCCCGGCACCCCTTTCACCGCGGATTCGCCGCGCTTTCGGGGCATTTCGCAAGATTATTTTTCCGCTCCCCCGATCCTTGATCGAGTTTAGTGCGCCGCCGCGAAATGGAGCCAAAAGGCGGCTTGGGCGTTTTGCCTCCGTAACGACATGCAAGGAAAAGGGTTTTTTGTGGCAAAGAGCTGTTTTGCAGAGAGGCTGTCGAAACAGGCCCCTCTGACAGACGGGGAAAAGGCCGCGCTGGCCCGGCTGGAGGAAAATCCCCGCAAGGTAAAGCGTGGCGCGATGATCCAGCGGGTGAATGAAACCGTGACGGAATTGTTCGTGCTGCGCGAAGGCCGCGTGATGAGTTTTGTCATCCTGCCCGATGGCAGCCGGCAGATCCTGCGCGTCTATTTCCCTGGCGATTTCATCGGATCGGCCAGCACCATCTACAACCGGGCGCCGGAATCGCTGGTGGCGCTGTCGGACGCGGTGGTGTGCCCGTTCGACAAGCATGCGCTGCGCCGTCTGCTGGAGGAATCGCCGCGCGTCGCCGCGCTTCTGTTCCTGCTGTCCAATGCGGAGCGGATTTCGATGACCGACCGGCTGGCGGCGCTGGGCCGCACGTCGGCCAAGGCGCGGGTCGCGTCTTTCCTGCTCGACATGTTCGACCGGCTGCGCGTCACCGACGACAGCATTACCGACAGTTTCGACCTGCGGCTGACGCAGGAGGAGATCGGCGATTCGATCGGCCTCACCTCCGTCCACGTCAATCGGATGATCCGTCAGATGGAGCAGGAAGGTCTCATCAGCCGCGCCAACGGGCGCATCACCCTGCTCGACATGGCGCGGCTCGAAGAGATCGGCCATTACACCAACCGGCACAAGGACATGGATCTGGACTGGCTGCCCGCCGCCTAGGCCAGCAGTTCGACGTCCCAGTAGAGCCAGTCGTGCCAGCTTTCGTGCAGATAGCCGGGCGGGAAGGCGCGGCCATGTTCCTGCAACTGCCAGCTTGTCGGGCGGATCGGCTGGACATGCAGCCGCATCCCCGCCTCGCGCGGCGTCCGTCCCCCCTTGCGCAGGTTGCAGGGCGAACAGGCGGTCGCGACATTCTCCCATGTCGTGCGCCCGCCCGCGCGGCGCGGCACCACATGGTCGAAGGTCAGGTCATGCATCGCGCCGCAATATTGGCAGGCGAACTTGTCGCGCAGGAACAGGTTGAAACGGGTGAAGGCGGGATGTTCGGACGGCTTCACATATTGTTTGAGCGCGATGACCGAAGGTATCTTCATCTGGAAACTGGGGCTGTGGACTTCACGCTCATAGGAGGAAACGATGTCCACCCGATCCAGAAACACCGCCTTGATGGCGGTCTGCCAGGGCCAGAGGCTCAAGGGATAATAGCTGAGCGGGGTATAGTCCGCATTGAGAACGAGCGCCGGGCAGTTTTCCGGGTGCCGTATGAGGTCGGGATGGTACATAGAAAGCCTTCTACCCCCTTGCCGCCGCCGCAGATTGACCAGCAACGTGACAGGGGCATGACAGCATTAACGAATATCCCGCGTCAAGAGCCTGTATGACACAACTCCCCGGCCCACAGCATATGGTGACGCGCTTTGCGCCCAGTCCCACCGGGCGGCTGCATGTCGGCCATGGCTGGTCGGCGCTGATGGCGCACGACATGGCGCGCGCGGCGGGTGGCGCGTTCCGCCTGCGGATCGAGGACATAGACGGCACGCGCAGCCGACCCGAACATGTCGCCGCTATCGTCGAGGATCTCCGCTGGCTGGGGGTGCGATGGGATGGCGATGCCGTGTTCCAGTCGGAACGGCTGGCGACCTATGACGCGGCGCTGGGGCAGTTGCGGGACATGGGCCTGCTCTACCCCTGCTTCTGCACCCGCGCCGATATTCAGGCGAGCCTGTCCGCTCCCCATGGACCCGACGGCCCGGTCTATCCCGGCACCTGCCGCCCGCTGACGGAGAGCGAAAGGACGCGGCGGATCGCCGGCGGAGAGCCGCACGCATGGCGCATCGACATGGGGCAGGCCGCCGCGCGCGCCGGGCCGCTGGCATGGACCGCGCTGCCCTTCCCGTCCGCTCCCGACGCAGCGGGCAAAAAGGTCGCCGCCCGCCCGGTCGCGCACGGCGACGTGGTGCTGGCGCGCAAGGATGCACCGGCCAGCTATCACCTCTCCTGCACGCTCGACGACGCGGCGATGGGCGTCACGCATGTGCTGCGCGGCGAGGATCTGCGCGGCGCGACCGACATCCACCGGCTTTTGCAGGCGCTGCTCGGCCTCCCCTCCCCCGCCTATATCCATCATCCGCTGCTGGTGGGGGCCGATGGCAGGAGGCTGGCGAAGCGCGACGGGTCCATCGCGCTCGCCGATCTGCGGGCACAGGGCGTCGACCCCCATGCGCTCGCCCATGCCCTAAGAGACAGGCGCTTTCCGGTTGGCATCGCGCTGGCAAGCGCCTAGGTTCGGTCCATGAACACGATCCTCGTCATTGCCCTCATCCTCGCCATGATCGCGACGCTGGTCGCGCTGATCCGGGGCATCGTCGCCTTTCTCCAGACGACGAAGGAGGATCTCAACCGCCCGGAAAGCGCGGGGCCAAGCCCCGCGCGGCTCAAGCAGAACAGAATGATGATCAACCGCGTCCTGTTTCAGGCGGCGGCAATCATTATCGTCGCCATCCTGCTGCTGGCGAAGGGCAACAACTGACGCTACACCGCCGCCCATGGTGAAGCTCAACAAAATCTACACGAAGACCGGCGACGACGGCACGACAGGGCTGGTCGACGGCAGCCGCACGCCCAAGAACGCACCGCGCATGCAGGCGGTGGGCGATGTCGATGAAGCCAACAGCGCCATCGGCGTCGCCATCGTGGCGCTGGGTGACGCGCCCGAGGCGGCGTGGCTCACCACCATCCAGAACGACCTGTTCGACCTTGGCGCAGACCTCGCCACGCCGATCCCCGATGGCCCGGACCAGCCATGGGCGCTGCGCATCGTCGAAAGCCAGATCGCGCGGCTCGAAGCCCAGATCGACGACATGAACGCCGATCTCGCCGCGCTCGACAGCTTCATTCTGCCCGGCGGCAGTGCGGCGGCCGCCGCCGTCCACCTCGCCCGCGCGATCACCCGCCGCGCCGAACGCAGCGCCGTTGCGGCAGCGGCGCAGGATGCGCTCAACCCCCAAGCGCTCGCCTATCTCAACCGCCTGTCGGACCTTCTCTTCGTCATGGCCCGGCGGCTCAACGGCAATGGCGCGGGCGATGTGAAATGGGTGCCCGGCGCGTCGCGCTGACTCGGGGGCTGCCCTCGGTTCGACTCAGCCGGGGCACGGCCCATCCAATAGCGGCGCGTTAACCGCGTTTCTTCAGGCGCGGTTTAGGCGCGGGGCCGGAAGGGGATCGGCACATCATAAGGGGCCGCCCGTGCAATTCTATCTCGCCACATCCTTCCTCTTTCCCCGTTCGCTCCGCCTGCGTCTCTTCACGCTCTGCTTCGTCTCGACGCATCTGCCGCTGATCGGCTATCTGCTGTGGGGCTTTGCCAGCGGACGGATGGCGCTGGCGGAGTTCCTGCTGCTTACCGCCATGACGGTGATCGGCACGGCCATCGCTCTTATCGGGATCGGCGCGCTGCTGACGCCGATTCAGGCGCTGGCCGGCGCGCTGGAAAAGGGACAGGCCGCATCCGGCGCCCTGCCGGAAGTCGGCGATATGATCCGCTCGCTCTACAGCGGCCTCGACCGCGCAGCACGCGCGACGGGCGAGCGGATCGACCATCTGCACCGCGCCGCGCATGAGGATGCGCTGACCGGCATCGCCAACCGGCGCGGTTTCCTGTCGCACCTCACCCAGCGCGACGATGACCGAAAGAGAGGCTGCATCGCCCTCATCGACATCGACTATTTCAAGCGGGTCAACGACCTTTGCGGCCATGAGGAAGGCGACCGGGTGCTCTGCGCCTTCGCAGCCCGCCTGTCGGCCCTGGTGCGCCGCGCCGATCTTGTCGCGCGCTGGGGCGGCGAGGAATTCGCGATCTTCTTCGAGGATTGCATCGAGGATGAAGCGAGCTGGACGCTCGCCCGCATCGCCGCCCAACTGCGGGACCGGCCCATCGGCGAAGTCCATGGCCGCCCGATCAGCTTTTCCGCCGGTATCGCCCGCTGGAGCGGCGGCGATGTGGAGGACGCCATCGCCCGCGCCGACACCGCGCTCTACGACGCCAAACAGGCGGGCCGTGACCGTATCGCCCGCGCAACGACCCTTGCCCAGAGCGCCTGACCCAAAGGGCATCGACGGAACAACCTTTCCCTTTATGCGCTTGGTTCTCTAAGAGAAGGGCGCAACCCTATCGGGAAGGGGCGGACGTGGCCAAAAGCTGGATGGATGCCCGCCAGGACGACCTGGAGGATCGCTACCGCGCCGTTCGCGGCCTGAGCGATGCGCTGACCGCGCCCCTCTCCGACGCCGACGCGACTGTCCAGTCCATGCCCGATGCCTCGCCCGCCAAATGGCATCTGGCGCACACGAGCTGGTTCTTCGAAACCTTCGCGCTGCGCGATCATGTTGCCGGATATAAGCCGTTCGACCCGCGCTTCGCTTTCCTGTTCAACAGCTATTATGAAGCGGAAGGCGCCCGCCACGCCCGCCCCCTGCGCGGCATGCTGACGCGCCCCACGCTGGCGGAGGTGCGCGCTTACCGCGCCCATGTGGACGATGCGATGCTGCGCGCCATGGGCATGCTGCCGCAGGCGGCCCGCGCGCTGGTGACGCTGGGCCTTCATCATGAGCAGCAGCATCAGGAACTGCTGCTGACCGATCTGCTGCACCTCTTCTCGCTCAACCCGCTCGAACCCGCGCTGTTCGGCGCGCCTGCGGCCGCCCCCGTCGATCTGCCCGGCCCGCTGCACTGGATCGAGGGGCGCGAGGGGCTGGTGGAGATTGGCGACGATGGCCGCACCGCCTTCGCCTTTGATTGCGAAGGGCCGCGCCATCGCACCGTGCTCCACCCTCATGCGCTGGCCCACCGACCCATAACCAACGGCGAATGGATCGAATTTGTCGAAGATGGCGGCTACCGCACCGCATCGCACTGGCTGTCGGACGGCTGGTCGTGGGTGCAGGGCGAAAACATTGAAGCGCCGCTCTACTGGAAGAAGGGAGAACAGGGCTGGACCCGCTTTGGCCTCGACGGGCGTCAGCCGGTCAATCCCGCCGCGCCCGTCGCGCATATCAGCCTCTACGAAGCCGACGCCTATGCCAGTTGGGCGGGTGCGCGCCTGCCGACCGAGGCGGAATGGGAAAGCGCGGCGCTGAATATCCCGCCCTCCGGCGGCAACCAGCTCGACGGGCCGGGCTGCCCCCGCCTCCACCCTGCCGGGGCGGGCAGCGCGCTCGGCCAGATGTTCGGCGATGTGTGGGAATGGACCGGCAGCGCCTATCGCCCCCACCCCGGCTTCCGCGCGGCTCAGGGCGCGGTGGGCGAATATAATGGCAAGTTCATGTCCGGCCAGTTCGTGCTGAAGGGCGGCAGCGCCGCCACCCCGCGCGGCCATATGCGCGCCAGCTACCGCAATTTCTTCTACCCCCATCAACGCTGGCAGTTCACCGGGCTGCGGCTGGCGAAGGATCTGTGACGACATGCTGCTGACCGATCCTGCCCCCGCCTTTTCCGCCGCAACGATAGATCCCGCATTCCGCCGCGACATACTGGACGGCCTGTCACGCACGCCGAAGACAACGCCGCCGATCTGGTTCTATGACCGCAAGGGGTCGGAACTGTTCGAGCAGATCACCGATCTCCCCGAATATTATCCCACCCGCACCGAAACCGCGTTGCTGAAGGCGCATGGCGCCGATTTCGCTGCGGCAGTGGGCAAGGGCCGCGCTGTCGTCGAATTCGGCGCAGGCTCCTCGCGCAAGACGCCGCACCTCCTGCGCGCCATCGCGCCCGCGGCCTATGTGCCCATCGACATCAGCGGCGACTTTCTCCACGCCAGCAGCGCCGAACTGGCGAGCGCCTTCCCCGCCCTCCCCGTGCTGCCGGTCGTCGGCGATTTCAACGGACCGCTCGCCCTCCCCTCCGCCATCGGCGACATGCCGCGCCTCGGCTTCTTCCCCGGATCGACCATCGGCAATATGGAGCCGACCGCCGCGGTCGATCTGCTCCGGGCGATGCGCGAACTGCTGGGCGACGGGTCGATGCTTCTGATCGGCATGGACCGCATCAAGGACCGCGACCGGCTGGTGGCGGCCTATGACGATGCCGCTGGCGTGACGGCAGCGTTCAACCTGAACCTGATCGAACGGATCAACCGCGAACTGGAAGGCGACCTGCCGACCGGCAGCTTCGCCCACCGCGCTGTCTGGAACGACGCCAAAGCGCGGATCGAAATGCATCTGGAAGCGACCCGCCCGCTGCATTTCCACGTCGCGGGCCAATGTTTTCATATGGAGGCCGGCGAAACCATCCACACCGAAAGCAGCCACAAATATGGCGCGCGCGACGGGCGACTGATGCTGCGCGCAGGCGGCTGGGAACCGGTCGAGGAATGGACCGACGCCGAAGGACTTTTCGGCCTCATCCTCGCCCGCGCGGGCTAACCCGTCGCCAGCAGCAGGTCGCGCAGGTCGGCAAGGCTGGGCAGCACCGCCGCGCAGGCCAGCGTCAGTTCCTCTGTCGGGGGCAACAGGTCGGGCACCATCACCGTCGCCATTCCCGCCATCGTTGCCGACCGCACGCCCGCATGACTGTCCTCCACCGCGACGCAGAGCGCCGGATCGACGCCCAGCCGGTGCGCCGCCAGCAGATAGGGCTGCGGATGCGGCTTGGGATGCTCCACATCGTTGCGCGTCACCACGACATCGAAATAGGCCGCAAGCCCCGCCTTCTCCAGCCTGTCCTGCGCATAGGGCGCGGCGGTGGACGTCGCGAGCGCCAGCGGAACGCCCGCCCGCGCCAGATGCTCCAGCACCAGTTCCGCCCCCGGCCGCAGCGCGATGCCCGCATCCACCGCCGCTTCGAACAGCGCGTCGCTGTCGGCGTAGAAGCGGTCGAGCGGGAAGTCCGGCCCCATCTTCTCCGCCAGCATCCGCGCATTTTCGTCACGGTGGATGCCCACCATCGACAGCAGCAGCGCGTCCGACAGCGGCCAGCCCAGCGCCGCGCCCGTGTCGCGAAACGCCTGCCGGTGCGCCGCCTCGGTCTCCAGCAGCGTGCCGTCCATGTCGAAGATGACGGCGCTGACCGGATCGGGCAGCTTGGTCCGGGGTGCGGCGGGAATGAGGGAAGCGAGCGTCATGCCTCCCCATATGGCATCGGCGCGCTCCGGTTCCATTGCAAAGCGCGCCTCTGCGATTGCACCCGCCATCAAAGGCTGAGCATCAGCCCCGCCAGCGCCGCGCTCATCAGGTTGGCGAGGCTGCCCGCCACCAGCGCCTTCAGCCCCAGTTTTGCAATCATCGGCCGCTGGTTGGGCGCGAGATTGCCCGTCACCGCCATCTGGATCGCGATCGAACTGAAATTGGCGAAGCCGCACAGCGCGAAGGTGATGATCGCGACCGTCGCGGGCGAAAGGCCGCCCTGCGCCTGCCCCAGCGCGATATAGGCGACGAATTCGTTGAGCACGACCTTCGTGCCGAACAGGCCGCCCGCCACCTGCGCTTCGGCCCAGGGGATGTTGAGCAGATACATGACCGGCGAAAAGACATAGCCGAGCAGCATCTGGAAACTGAGGTCGGGGTGCCCGAACCACGCGCCGATACCGCCCAGGATGCCGTTCGCCAGCGCGACCAGCGCGACGAAGGCCAGCACCATCGCGCCGACCGCGACGGCGAGCTTCACGCCCGTCTGCGCGCCCTGCGCCGCAGCCATGATGAGGTTGGCGGGTTTTTCCTCGTCATGGGTGGCGACGGGCATCGGCTCGCCGGGAACCGTTTCGGCATTGAGCGCCGCCAGCCCCGCCCCGCTGCGCCGCGCGTCGGGCAGGTGGATGTCGTCTTCCAGCGGCAGTTCCGGCTCGCGCTCCGGCTCGTCGGGCATCATGATCTTGGCCATCAGCAGCCCGCCCGGCGCCGCCATGAAGCTCGCCGCCAGCAGATAGTCGATCCTGATTCCCATCGACGCATACGCCGCAAGGATGGTGCCCGCGACACCCGCCATGCCGCTGGTCATCACGGTGAAGAGCTGCGGCGGGGTCAGGCCCGCCAGATAGGGCCGGATCACCAGCGGGCTTTCGCTCTGCCCGACGAAGATGTTGGCGGCCGCGCACAGGCTTTCCACCTTGGACACGCCCGTCACTTTCTCGATCGCGCCCCCGACCCAGCGGACGATGAACTGCATGACGCCCAGATAATAGAGGATCGACACGAGGCTCGCGAAGAAGATGATGACCGGCAGCGCCGCGATGGCGAAGCTCGCCCCGCCGATCTCCGGTCTGGCGAGCGGGCCGAAGATGAAGTCGGTCCCCGCCTGCGCATAGCCGAGCAGATTGCCGACCCCCTTCGACATCGCGCCGATGATCGCGCGCCCCGCCGGGACATAGAGCACCAGCAGCGCGATTCCCGCCTGCAACAGGAAGGCCGCGCCCACGACGCGGGGTCGGATGGCGCGCCGGTCGGAGGAAAGAGCGAAGGCGATGGCAAGGATGAGGAGAATGCCGGCCAGGCCGATGAGGAGGTGCATGAAACGCTTTCGCGACGGGAACGGACGGGCGTGACTATATGGACGGGCGTTCCGCCGCGCCAGCGCTTTGCGTCAGGCGTCAGGCCCGAATGTCAGCGTGAACCAGCTACTCATCGCATCGACCGCCAGCGGCGTCAGACGCAGCGCGCGGCGGCGGCGGCTGTTGGGCGAGCCACGATATTCGTAGACCAGCCCGCGCCGTTCCAGCACGCCCACCTGTCCCACCGTGGCGTTGAGCGACAGCCGCCCCGTCTCGCTGATCTGCTCCAGCGTCAGCGGATCGTCGTCCAGTTCGGCCTGAAACAGCAGCAGCAATATATCCCATGCCGGGTCCGAGAACAGCGACTGGCCGAACAGCGTCGCCCGCGCGCCGCGCCCCCGGATATAGCGGCCGAGCACCGCACGGCGATCGGCCGCCTCTCCTTCAAGGATCGGCGGCGCCGCCTGATCGGCGTGGAAGCGGGTCAGGCATCGTTGCAGGGCGACGACCAGATCGACCGCCTGCTGACTGTCGAGCGCCCGCTCAGGCGGGTTGTGCACGGTCATGGAAGGCCTTCCGGTCAAGTTCTATGCCGATGATGGTGAACAGCATGAGCGGAATCACCCACACCGTGCTCAATCCTTCGTATATGCGGTCCGAAAAGCTGCCGATGATCAGCGTCGCTATGTGCGTCAGGACCGTCATCAACTGGCAGGCGGCAACCCAGACCGGCCAGTATCGGTCGCTCCGCACCATCAGCCAGAACAGCGCGATGAATGCGCCGACATCGACGAGGGTGAGCCAGATCTGCGTGGCGTGCCACGATCCGGCGAGCTGGGCGGGCATCGTCAGCAATGTTGCGGCGACCGAAATCGCCGCAAGCCACCGGCCATCCCTTCCGCCGAAGCAGAAGGCGAAGGCGCAGGTCATTACCATCAGAAGCCAGTAAGAAGCCGCCAGCATTCGCATTACCTATTGAGAGGGGGGCCAAGGGTCATGCGAAGGCCGACGGCTTCCCGCCTGGTCAGGCGACCAGGGTCAGGTGACGCGGTTCTTCGCGTTGTTCGGTGTCGAGGCCCAGCGGACAGCCGAAAGCCGTGACTTCATGCTGGCTATGCTCGATGCAGCGCGTGAGCAAGGCCGTGGCGCGCAGCATGTCGCTGCGGCCCTCGATGATCTTGCTGGCGCTGTCGTGAATCTGCTTGAGGATACGCTGGCTTTCGCTGGCGGTGAGGCCCGAATCCTGAGCGGCGGTCAGGAAGGCGGTGGTGAGCTGCGCGGCCTGCGCCAGCGCATCGTCCATTGCGGCGAAGGCATAGCGGTTCTGGTTGGCAACGGCCTGGGTCTTTTCGCGGTCAAGGTTCAGCACAAGTCTTCTCCCTCGCACCAGAACCCTTCCGGGCGGTGCGTTCGTCAGCGTGGCGATGTGGGAAGGATCAACCCAGAGCGCGGAAGGCTCCGGAAATCAGCAGCAGCAAGGTGACGACGCCTGCCCCGGTCAGAACCGCGGCGCGAACCATCGCCAATATGCGTCCGTCGATACTCAGTTCATTGGTCGATCCCCCGAGCGGCGGGCCGAAAGCCAATATGCGTAGAAGGAGCGACCTGCGTTCCGTTTCGGCATCCGGGCTGTCCGGCTGATCCGTGGATGACGCAGGTTCGGTGTCGGAGGCAAGCGGCTCCGATTGATGTATCAAAGGCTGATATGTGTCTGAAAGCGCGGCATGTTCCTGCCCCGACACGAAAAGGCGCGCCGCTTCCTTGCGGGACGGCACGCCGAACTTGCGCAGGCTGTTGCGGACGCGCTGGTCCACCGTGTGTTCCGACACGTGCAACTGGCGCGCGATCTCCTTGGAACTGAAGCCCTGCGCGACGAGTCGCAGGCACTGCTTCTCCCCTCGCTCAAGGCAGGCAGAGTGTCGACCACCCCCAAAAATCCTCCTGAATGGCCCCCGCCGGTCAAACCATGTCCATTTTTGCCCGGCCATGGTTGCGATTCGGTTCGTATCGGCGGCAAAGTGCCACGACCGGGCGCAATTATGCAATGCGCGGTCGCCGACTGACGCCCGAACGGGTGCATCAATATGATGAAAAAGGGCGGGAAACCGTTTCCCCGCCCCGTTTTTCTTATGCTGCGGCTTTTGCCCGGCTCATGCGCTTGCGCTCATTGGGATCGAGGAAACGCTTGCGCAGCCGGATGGTCTTGGGCGTGACCTCGACCATTTCGTCGTCGTCGATATAGGCAATGGCCTGTTCCAGCGTCATTTTCTTGGGCGGCGTCAGGCGAATCGAATCGTCCTTGCCGCTCGCGCGGAAGTTGGTCAGCGCCTTCGACTTCATCGGATTGACTTCGAGGTCTTCGGGCTTGGCGTTCTCGCCGATGATCATGCCTTCGTAGAGCGCCTCGCCAACCCCCACGAACAGGATGCCGCGCTCTTCCAGCGGACCCAGCGCATAGGCATTGGCTTCGCCCGCGCCGTTGGAAATGAGGACGCCGTTCTTGCGCCCTTCGATCTTGCCCTTGTGCGGACCATATTTCTCGAACAGGCGGTTCATGATGCCGGTGCCGCGCGTGTCGGACAGGAATTCGCCATGATAGCCGATGAGGCCGCGCGACGGCGCGGAGAAGGTGATGCGCGTCTTGCCGCCGCCCGAAGGACGCATGTCGGTCATCTCGGCCTTGCGGATGTTCATCTTGTCCACGACGGTGCCGGAAAACTCGTCGTCCACGTCGATGACGACGGTTTCATATGGCTCGGTCTTCGCCCCGGTCTCATCCTCGCCGAACAGCACGCGCGGACGGCTGATGCCGAGTTCGAAGCCCTCGCGGCGCATCGTCTCGATAAGGACGCCGAGCTGCAGTTCGCCGCGCCCTGCGACTTCGAAACTGTCCTTGTCCGCGCTCTCCGTCACCTTGATCGCAACGTTGCTTTCCGCTTCACGCATCAGGCGGTCGCGGATCATGCGGCTCGTCACCTTGCTGCCCTCGCGGCCCGCCATCGGCGAGTCATTCACCGCAAAGCGCATCGACAGCGTCGGCGGGTCGATCGGCTGCGCCTTGATCGGCACGCTGACCTGCGGATCGGCGATGGTATTCGCCACCGTCGCGACGGTAAGGCCCGCAAGGCTGATGATGTCGCCCGCCTTCGCTTCGTCCACCGGCACGCGGTCGAGGCCGCGGAACGACAGGATCTTCGACGCGCGGCCCGTTTCGATCACATTGCCATCGCCATCGAGCGCGTGGATCGGCTGGTTGACCTTGAGCGTGCCGGACTGGACGCGGCCCGTCAGGATGCGGCCGAGGAAATTATCGCGGTCGAGCAGCGTCACGAGGAAGCTGAACGGCGCTTCTTCATCCAGCGACGGCGGCGGCACATGATCGACGATCTTCTGGAACATCGGCTCCAGCGTGCCTTCGCGGCGCTGCGGGTCTTCGCTGGCGTAGCCGTTGCGGCCCGAGGCGTAGAGCACCGGGAAGTCAAGCTGCTCGTCCGTGGCGTCCAGCGTCACGAACAGGTCGAACACCTCGTCCAGCACTTCCTGGATGCGCTCGTCGGGGCGGTCCACCTTGTTGACGACGACGATGGGGCGCAGGCCCAGCGCCAGCGCCTTGCCGGTCACGAACTTGGTCTGCGGCATCGCGCCTTCGGACGAATCGACCAGCAGGATGACGCCGTCGACCATCGACAGGATGCGCTCCACCTCGCCGCCGAAGTCGGCGTGGCCGGGCGTATCGACGATGTTGATGCGCGTGCCGTTCCATTCGACCGAGGTCGGCTTGGCGAGAATGGTGATGCCGCGCTCTTTTTCGAGATCGTTGCTGTCCATCGCGCGCTCTTCGACGCGCTGGTTGTCGCGGAAGGTGCCGGACTGGCGGAAAAGCTGGTCGACGAGAGTGGTCTTGCCATGGTCGACGTGCGCGATGATGGCGATATTACGCTGGGACATGAACGGCCTTTGTGGAACGGGCTTCCCGGCCGGCACGACGCCTGCCCGGATCTATCGGGCGCGCCCCTACAGGAAATGACGCAATGCGGCAAGGGCGGGCGGCAAGGGCGGCGAGTCAGTGCTCGCTCGCGGCAAACGCCCCTATGCCCGTTTCGGCCCGCACCCGCTGCGCCGCATAGCCTGCCCGGTCCACCGCCGCGCGCGGGCTGCGGTCGACAAGAGAAATCAGCCAGATGGCGATAAAGCCCGCCGGAACCGAAAAGATCGCCGCCGAACTATAGGGGAAAGGCGCCTCCCCCAAGCCGAAGGTTGCGGTCCACACGGCGGGCGACAGCAGCGTCAGCACGAACGCGGTCAGCAACCCGATCGTCCCGCCCCACGCCGCCCCGCGCGTCGTGCATCCGCTCCACAGCAGCGACAGGATCAGCACCGGGAAATTGCCCGACGCCGCCAGCGCGAAGGCGAGGCTGACCATGAAAGCCACATTCTGCTTTTCGAACAGCAGCCCCAGCAGCACCGCGAACGCCCCCAGCGCCAGCGTCGTGATGCGCGACACGCGCAGCTCGTCGGCGGAATCCGCCTCCCCGCGCTTCAGCACCGTCGCATAAAGATCGTGGCTCACCGCCGACGCCGCCGACAGCGTCAGCCCCGCCACCACCGCCAGGATGGTCGCGAACGCCACCGCTGAAATGAAGCCGAGGAACGCATTGCCGCCGATGGCATGGGCCAGGTGGATCGCCGCCATGTTGCCGCCGCCGCGCAGCGCGCCTTGGCCGTCCAGATATGCCGGCTGCGTCCCCACCAGCACGATCGCGCCAAAGCCGATGATGAAGGTCAGGATATAGAAATAGCCGATCCACCCGGTTGCCCACAGCACCGACTTGCGCGCCTCCTTCGCGTCCGGGACCGTGAAGAAGCGCATCAATATGTGCGGCAGCCCCGCCGTGCCCAGCATCAGCGCAAGCCCGAAAGAGATGGCGGATACCGGGTCTTTGATGAAATTGCCCGGCGCCATGATCGACCGGCCCCGCTCCGCCGCTTCCGCCGCGCCCGCGCCGCCCGCCAGCGCGGCCTGCGTCTTGACCTCCACCGCGCGCGCGAACAGCGCCTCCAGCGAAAAGCCGCTCTGCGCCATCACCATCAGCGCCATGAAGCTCGCGCCGCCCAGCAGCAGCACCGCCTTGATGATCTGAACCCATGTCGTTGCGCGCATGCCCCCGAAGAGGACATAGAGCATCATCAGCCCGCCCACGATCCCCACCGCCGCGCCATAGGGCAGGCCGAACAGCAATTTGATGAGCTGCCCCGCCCCCACCATCTGCGCGACGAGGTAGAAGCTCACCACCAGCAATGTGCTCACCGCCGCGAAGCTGCGCACCGGCGGCTGCGCGAAGCGGTAGGACGCGACATCGGCGAAGGTGAAGCGCCCGAGGTTGCGCAGCCGCTCCGCCATCAGGAACAGCAGGATCGGCCAGCCGACGAGGAAGCCGGTCGAGTAGATGAGGCCGTCATAACCGTCATTGAATATCTGCGCCGATATGCCGAGGAAGGAAGCGGCGGACATATAGTCCCCCGCCATGGCGAGGCCGTTCTGGAAGCCGCTGATCCCCCCGCCCGCCGTGTAGAAATCCGACGCGGTGCGGGTGCGCGCCGCCGCCGCCTTGGTGATCCACAGCGTCAGGCCGACGAAGGCGACGAACATGCCTATCGCCACCCAGTTGACCGGCTGCCGCTGCGCCTCGCCCTCCAGCGCAGCGGCGAAGGCGGGAGCGGGGATCAGCGCCAGCAGCGCCAGCACTGCCCTCATGCGCCATGGTCCTTCAGGATCGCGGCCATCTGCGCATCATGATGGCGGTTGGCGTGGGCGACATAGACGCCGGTCAGCACGATCGCGAGCAGGATGAGACCGAGGCCCACGGGGATGCCCACCGATGTCACACCATCGCCGATGGGCGCGCCCAGCAGCGCCCTGTCAAATGCGATCAGCAGCAGATAGGCCACGAACGCGAAGAAGATGACGGCGGACAGCATCCATCCCAGCCGCGCCCGCCGCGCCACCAGCGCGATATAGCGCGGATCGGCCGCCACCGCCGCGACCATCGCATCCTCCGCCGCTTTCTGCATCGCCGCTCCTCTCCCCTGTCCGCCCCCATGCTAACCGCAGCCGGAGCGATTGCAATGGCGGGGCCGGGCTAGTTATAACCCTTTGCACAGACTTGCGGCGCGACTGTTTTATGCACATATGACAGTCGATGCCGCCACGGCCATCTGGGAGATGATATGGCTTCGACCGCGCCGACCGCCACCGCTGACACGCTGAACCTGACGCCGCCCGATCCTGTGCCTGCGGTCGCGCCGGAAAAGGCGGCGGGCCTCGTTCCCATCGAGGAAGGCACGCGCAGCAAGCTCGATGAGAAGGTCGACGCCTTCGTCGAGGATCTCGTCGCGCAGGACGCCAACTCGCCCGAATTCGGCAAGCGCGTCGACCAGCTCACCAATATGGGCCGCAAGGAAATCGCGGAGGCCGCAGGGCACAGCAACCGCTTCCTCGACCGCCCGGTCCGCGCGATGGACAGCGACAGCAAGGTCGGCGCCGACCTCGCCGAACTGCGCCGCACGGTGGAGGATCTCGACCCCGGCAGGCGCGGCAACCTGCTCGCGCCCAGGAAGCTGTTCGGCATCATCCCTTTCGGCAACCGGATGCGCGATTATTTCGACGGCTATAAAAGCGCGCAGGGGCACATCAACTCGATCCTCGGCAGCCTCGCCAGCGGCAAGGACACGCTCATCAAGGACAACGCCGCCATCGACGTGGAGCGGCAGAATATGTGGCAGACGATGGGTCGCCTCGAACAGATGATCCACATCAGCAAAACGATGGACGCCCGGCTGGAGGCCAAGGCGCTGGAACTGGATTCGACCGATCCGGCCAAGGCCAAGGCGATCCGTGAAACCGCGCTCTTCTATATCCGCCAGCGCACGCAGGACTTGCTGACGCAGATGGCGGTGACGGTGCAGGGCTATCTCGCGCTCGATCTCGTCAAGAAGAACAATATTGAACTGGTGAAGGGCGTGGACCGCGCCGGGACGACGACCGTCGCGGCACTGCGCACGGCGGTGACGGTCGCGCAGGCGCTGGTCGGGCAGAAGCTGGTGCTCGAACAGATCACCGCGCTCAACACGACGACCGCGAACATGATCGACCGGACCGGCGAGCTGCTGAAAAGCCAGACCGCGCAGATCCACGAGCAGGCCGCGTCCAGCACCATCCCCGTCGAAACGCTCCAGCGCGCCTTCCAGAACATCTACGACACGATGGACAATATCGACACGTTCAAGCTCAAGGCGCTCGAAAGCATGAAGACCACGGTCAACACGCTGTCGAACGAGGTCGAAAAGTCGAAGGGCTATATCGCCCGCGCCGAAGGCCAGGCGCAGGCCGCGCAGGAAGCCCGCGTCGAAAACCCGCTGCTCAGCGCCATCGAGGGGTGAGCGCGTGAGCCGCTCCGACCGCGTCCTCGCCGATGCCGAAGCGGTCCTGCGCCGCCACAGCGACCGCGGCCGCAGCCTCTCCACGCGCGCGCGCCAGCGCCGTAACGCGGGCCTCATCCGCAAGCTCAAATTTGCTTTCTGGGCGGTGCTCGCGATCCTCCTTGCCAGCGCCGCCGCAGGTTTCATCATGCCGCTGGGCGTCACCGGCGTCATGATCGCGCTGGGCGTCATCATCGCCGCGCTTGTCCTGATCGCCCTCATTCCCACGGAAAGCCGCGTGCCTGCCGAAGCGCTGGCGCAGACAGACCTCGCCGCGCTCCCCCTCAAGACCGAAATCTGGCTGGAAAACCAGCGCAAGGCGCTCCCCGCCCCCGCCGTCACTCTGGTCGACAGCATCGGCGTCCGCCTCGAAACGCTCGCCCCCCAGCTTGAGCGCGTCGGCGAAGGCGATCCCGCCGCGCAGGAAATCCGCAGGCTGCTCGCCGACCATCTGCCCGAACTGGTGACGGGCTACCAGTCGATCCCCGAACCGCTCCGCCGCGAGGAGCGCAACGGGCGCGTCCCCGAAAAGCAACTGGTCGAGGGGCTGTCCGTCATCGACGCCGAAATCGCGCGGATGAGCGAGACGCTGGCGAGCGGCGATCTGGACAAGCTGGCGGTGCAGAACCGCTTTCTCGAACTCAAATATCAGGAGGCGAAGGAACTGGGGCAATAAGCCCTGCGCTTCCTCCCTTCATGATCCACCTGACGCTCATCATCGTCGATTTCCTGACGGGCCTGCTCGCGGCTGGCGCATGGGCGCTGGCGTCGGCGGGCGCGGGCATCGCGGCGCTGCTGGGCGGCGGCTTTGCCGGGCTAACGCTGTTCCGCCGCTGGCGGCGCAAATAGGGTTCAGATCTCCAGTTGCGATCCCAGCTCGACCACCCGGTTCACCGGCAGCTTGAAGAAATCCATCGGGCTTTCCGCATTGCGCACCATCCACGCGAACAGCTTTTCCCGCCAGATCGCCATACCCGGCCGCGCCGACGGCACCAGGGTCTGACGGCTCAGGAAATAGCTGCTGTCCTTGATCGTGATCGGCCCGCAGCAGTCATGCACGCCCTTGAGCGCGGCGGGAATGTCCACCTCTTCCATGAATCCGTGGCTCAGGATCACGCGGTAGAAGCCCGCGCCATGGTCCTCGACCCGCGACCGCTGCGTGGCGTGAAGGTGCGGCACGCCATAGGTTTTCACCGTCAGGATGATGTTGCGTTCGTGCAGGATGCGGTTGTGCTTCACATTGTGCAGCATTGCGGGCGGCACGCCTTCGGTGGTGGACGACAGGAAGATCGCCGTGCCCGGCACCCGCTTCAGGCTGTTCATGGTGGACCGGATGAACAGGTCCAGTTCCATCGCCCCGTCGCGCAGCCGCTCGCGCATGATCCGCCGCCCGGTCGCCCAGGTGGTGAGGCCGACGAAGGCGATGGCCGCGACCAGCAGCGGGAACCAGCCGCCATCGGGTATCTTGGTGGCGTTGGACGCGAAATAGGCGCCATCGACGATCAGGAACAGCGCCGTCACGCCCCCCGCCACGGCGGGCGGCCATTTCCAGACCTTGTAGGTCAGGATGCCCAGCATACAGGCGGTAATGAACATGGTCCCCGTCACCGCGATGCCATAGGCGGCAGCCAGATCGGTCGAATTGCCAAAGCCCAGCACCAGCAGGATGACAAAGCCGAGCAGCGCGAAATTGACGAGCGGCACATAGATCTGCCCCGCTGCCGCCGCGCTGGTATGCTGGATGCGCAGACGCGGCAGGAAGCCCAGTTGCACGGCCTGCTGCGTGACCGAGAAAGCGCCTGAAATCACCGCCTGACTGGCGATGATGGTGGCCAGCGTCGCAAGGATGACCAGCGGCAGCCGCGCCCACTCCGGCGCCATCAGGAAAAAGGGGTTCTGCGCCGCTTCCGGCCGGTCGAGCATCAGCGCGCCCTGCCCCAGATAGTTGAGCAGCAGGCATGGGAGCGCGGCATAGAGCCAGGCGATGCTGATCGCCTTCCGCCCGAAATGCCCCATGTCGGCATAGAGCGCTTCGGCCCCCGTCACCGCCAGCACCACCGATCCCAGCGCCAGAAAGGCGAGTTTCGGGTCGAGCGCGAAGAAGCGGACGGCCCAGACCGGGTTGACGATGGCGACGATGTCGGGATGGCGCAGGATGTTGAGGATGCCCAGCGCCGCGAGCACAAGGAAATAGACGACCATCACCGGCCCGAACATCGCCCCCACCCGCGCGGTGCCGTGCCGCTGGATCAGGAACAGCGCGACGAGGATGACGATGGCGATGGGAAGCACCAGCGGCGTCATCCCCGCTTCCACCACGGTCAGCCCCTCGACCGCTGACAGCACCGAAATCGCCGGTGTGATGATCGCATCGCCGTAAAAGAGCGCGGTCGCCAACACGCCCAGCGTCGCGACCAGCGGCGTCCAGCGCGATTCGCCCAGCGTCCGCCGCACCAGCGCCAGCAGCGCCATGCTGCCCCCTTCGCCATGATTGTCCGCACGCATGACGATGAACACATATTTGACCGTCACGATCAGCGTCATCGTCCAGAAGATGAGCGACAGCACGCCAAAGATATGCAGCGGATCGACCGTCAGCGGATGATGCCCGACGAAACTTTCCTTGAGCGCATAGAGGGGCGACGTGCCGATGTCGCCGAACACCACGCCCAGCGCGCCCAGCGCCAGAGCGCCCGTGCCCTGCCTTGGCCCGCTATGGGGATGCGCCCCGTCTTCCCCCGTCTGTTCCATCAACACCATGACCCCAGCCGACCCTCAGCCGCGCCCGATGCCACGGGACGGGGTTGATTTGCCATAGGGAGAATAGGGCATCTGCATAGTATTTGCATAGGATTCCGGCGGAAGAGCGCGATTTCCTATGCAAATACTATGGACGCGGCCGGTTCCCGCTCTCGCATTGCTATGGCGGGACGGACTAGATGAAGCGCGGTTTCCTGACGTGGAAAGGCGCGCATCATGGCGGAATGGCGACCGGGTTTTGCGGCGAAGGCGGCCCTGCGGCTGACGGGCCTTGCCCTGCTGGCGGGGCTGCGGCCCGAAAGCCGCTGGCTTCACGCAGCCGTTCTGCGGTCGGCGGCGACGACCCCGGCGCAGGCGCTGCTGGCGATGCTCTGTTTCGTCACGGCCAGCGCGGGGGTGGCGCTTCTGCTGCTGGGACCGGATCTGTGGAAGCCTGTCGCGGTCGCGCCGCGCTGGCGCTCGGCCGATCACGGGGCGGGATAGCCCCGGACAGCCCGTCAGGCGCGTGCAGTTCGCCATCGGGCTGTCCGGGATCGCAGCGTCGCCACTCTTGGAGGCTATGACAACGCTGTCTAGTGCCGTCTACATCGTCGCGCTCCCCCGCGCAAGCCTCATTCGCGCGGCCTCAGCGCCTGACAGAAAGGCGGTAGACCATCTCGTGATGATAGGGCTTGCCCGGATCGACCCGCGCTGAAACGAAGGCGGGCTTGTTGGGCGCGTCGGGGAATTTCTGCGGCTCCAGAGCGATGCCGTCGCCCATGCGATAGACATGGGCGTTCTTGCCGACAAAGCTGCCGTCGAGGAAATTGCCGGTGTAGAATTGCACCCCCGGCTCGGTCGTCAGCACTTCGAGCACGCGGCCCGACGCCGGATCTTCCAGCCGCGCCGCCAGCTCGGGCGCTCTGGTCAGCCCCTTGTCGAGCGCGAAATTATGGTCATAGCCATGGCCCGCCACGATCTGCGGATCGCGCCCGTCGCGAATGCCGTCCGCCACGCGCCGCCCGGCGCGGAAGTCGAACACGCTGCCGTCCACCGGCTTCAGCTCGCCGGTCGGGATGAGGTTGGCGTCGACCGGCGTATAGGCCTTGGCCGGAATCGTCAGCACATGGCCCAGCGCGCCGTCCGGCGACCCTTCGCCCGACAGATTGAAAATCGCGTGGTTCGTCATGTTGACGATGGTCGGCTTGTCGGTTTTCGCGTCGAAGACGATGCCGAGATTGCCCGCCTCGTCGAGCGTGTAGATAACGGTCACGTCCAGCTTGCCGGGATAGCCTGCATCGCCATCGGGGCTGCTGTATCCCAGAACGACGCTCGCCTTCGGGCCGCTCCTGATCGACACGACCTTGAACACCTGCTTGTCGAATCCCTTGCCCCCGCCATGCAGCGAATTGACCTTGTCGTTGAGCGGCAACTGATAGGCCTTGCCGTCGAGCGTGAATTTGCCGCCCGCGATCCGGTTGGCATAGCGGCCCACGGTCACGCCGAAATAATTGGGCACCTCGACATAGCCCTTGAGGTCGTCATAGCCCAGCAGCACGTCGGCCTTGTTGCCCTCGCGATCCGGCCCGTAGAGCGACTGGAGCGTCGCGCCATAGGTCAGGATCTTCGCCGACACGCCCTGCCCGTTGGACAGCGTGATCGTTTCGACCGCCTCCCCGTTCGCGGTCCCGGCGGGCGCGCGGCTCGCCTCTGCGGCATGCGCGCCGCCCGCGCTCCCCATGGCGATACCCAGCGCAAGCCCACACGACAGCATCATTTTTTGATCGACGACCTTTGGCACCCGGTTCCTCCCGATAATATCGACGCCCATTGACGAGCGGTTGGACCGGATATACTCGGACATATTGGCAGGACGCAAGCCTCGACCGCAGGGTCGCGCAGCAGCGCTTGAGGGAGAAGGATGGGATGGCAGGACCGATTTCGTCAGGCGCGGGCGCAACCGCTCCCCATGCGCCCGGCACGCGCTACGGCCCGGCGCTCGCGCTGCTGGCCAGCCTCTTCTTCATGTGGGGCTTCATCACCGTCATCAACAACACGCTGCTGCCCCATCTGCGCAGCGTCTTCGAGCTGAGCTACACCCAGACGACGCTGATCGAATCGGTCTGGTTCATCGCCTATTTCTTCGCCTCCATCCCGTCGGCCAAGCTGATCGAGCGGGTCGGCTACCAGAAGTCGATGGTGATCGGCCTGCTCGTGATGGCGGCGGGCGCGCTCGGCATGACGCTGGCGGCGTCGATCCCTTCCTATGGCGTGACGCTTGTCATGCTGTTCGTGATCGCCAGCGGCATCACCCTGCTTCAGGTCGCGGCCAACCCCTATGTCGCGGTCGTCGGCAGGCCGGAAACAGCCTCCTCACGCCTCAATCTGGTGCAGGCGATGAACTCGGCGGGCACGATGCTCGCGCCCATGTTCGGCGCCTATCTGATCCTCGGGCGATCGAAAGGCGGCACCGCGCAGGGCGATGTCGTGCTGACGCAGGCGGAGCGGCTCGCCGACGCGCAGTCGGTCATCCTGCCCTATGTTCTTGTGGCGATCGTGCTGGTCGTGCTGGCCTTCGTCATCGCGCGCTTTCCCCTTCCCGCGATGGGCGCGGCGACGCAGCGCCACGACCGGGAGGAGCGCCGGAAATATTCGCTCTGGTCGCACCGCAACCTCGTCTTCGGCATCCCCGCCATCTTCATCTACCTGATCGCGGAGATCGGCGTCGCCAACCTCTTCGTGAACTTCGTCAGCCAGCCGCAGATCGCCAATCTGACCCATGAACAGGCGGGCAATTATCTGACCTTCCTCTGGGGCGGGATGATGGTCGGCCGCTTCGCCGGCTCCGCCATCATGCAGAAATTCGATGCCGGCCATGTGCTCGCCGCCTTCTCGGTCGGCGCGTTCGTGGTCATGCTCGTGACGGTCTTCACCACCGGCCCTGTCGCCATGTGGTCGCTGATCCTTGTCGGCCTGTTCCACTCGATCATGTTCCCGACGATCTTCACGCTGGGCATCAAGGGGCTGGGTCCGCTGACCGAGGAAGGATCGGGCCTGCTCATCATGGCCATCGCGGGCGGGGCGCTGGTGGTGGTGCAGGGCTGGCTGGCGGACAGCTACGGCCTGCAGACCAGCTTCCTGCTGACCGCCGCCTGCGAACTTTATGTCCTCTTCTATGCGCTCTGGGGATCGAAGACGACGAACGCGCTGCCCGACCAGCAGGTTACGCAATAGGCGTCGAGGGTCGCACTCGACGGGGGAAAGGGTCGGAGCGCATGATGCCGCTCCGGCCCTTTTTTTTCCATCACTCCTGCATCGAACTCGCCGTATCCTCCAGCGCCAGATCGACCAGCGCCCCCATCGCCTCCGCCGCCCCCTGCGCGTCGCCCGCCGCGATGGCGTCATACACGCGCACATGATCGGGAATGGGATTGCGCGGCAGGGCGCGGGCGCGCTGCTTATATTGCGTGGTCCAGTTGACCGCCGCGCCGATGCTGGCGCTCAGCACCTGGATCGCGTCGTTGCGCGTGGCGTTCAGGATCGCGTTGTGGAAATCGCGGTCCGCCGCCCGCCCGGCGTCTGTCGCCAGCGTATGACGGCGCATCGCGGCAAGCGCATCCTTCATGAGCTTGAGGTCATCCCTGTCGCGCCGCTGCGCCGCCAGCCGCGCCGCCGCCGGCTCGACGATGGAGCGCAGTTCGAACAGGTCGCGCACGAACTGCACGTCCGGCTCGCCGGTGAAGGCCCATGCCAGCACTTCGGGGTCGAGCAGGTTCCACCGGTTGCGCGGCAGCACGCGCGTGCCCGCCTTGGGACGGCTTTCGACCAGCCCCTTGGCGGTCAGCACCTGCACCGCCTCGCGATAGGCGCTGCGCGACACTTCCAGTTCCTCGGCGAAGGCGACCTCGCCCGGCAGCGTGTCGCCGGGCTGATACCGGCCCGACAGGATCGCCGTCCCCAACCGGTGCGCGATCGCGCCATGCAGCCGCCGCCCCGGTCCACGGGTCGCTTTGGCAATCGCGCCGCCTGCTCTGGCGGGCGGGTTATCTTCGGCCATGATGTTCCTTTGCCTCTCCACCCCATGAGACAGACGGGCGAGGCTATAACAGAAGCATTGCCAATGACACTATGCTGTAATATGTCGGAGTAATTATCTGTCGATTGCGTGAAAGGGAATAGGGATGGCCTTGCGCCTGTTGCAGCACCGGTCGGATCAGGGCGTGCGGTCCGTCATCGCGGCACAGGGCGACGCGGCTCATATCGTCCCCGGCTTCGCCACGGTCCGCGCGCTGGCGCTCCATGCGATCCGGCGGGGCATCCCGCTCGTGCAGGCGGTGGAGGCGGCGGACCGGGGCGACGCCGTCGACATCGCCGCCGAATATGCCGCCGGGCGGCTGCTCGCCCCCATCGACCATGAAGACGGCGCGCACCTCCTGATGACCGGCACCGGCCTCACCCATCTCGGCTCGGCCGAGGGGCGCGACAGGATGCACCGCGAAGCCGCCGCCGCCGAAAAGCAGACCGACAGCATGCGCATGTTCCTCGAAGGGCTGGAGGGCGGCAAGCCCGCGCCGGGCCAGACGGGGCAGCAACCCGAATGGTTCTACAAGGGCGACGGATCGCAACTGGTCGGACCCGGCGCGCCGCTCGCCATGCCCGCCTTCGCGCAGGATGGCGGGGAGGAACCGGAACTGGCCGGCGTCTATATCGTCGGGGAAGACGGCACGCCCTACCGGATCGGCCTCGCCCTCGCCAACGAGTTCAGCGACCATGTGACCGAACGGCACAATTATCTCTGGCTCGCCCACAGCAAGCTGCGGCAGGCGGCGCTCGGTCCCGAACTGCTCGTCGGCCCGCCCCCGGCGCATGTAGAGGGCGCCAGCCGCATCGTCCGCAACGGCGAAACCATCTGGGAAAAGCCGTTCCTGTCGGGCGAAGCGAACATGTCGCACAGCTTCGCCAACCTCGAACATCATCATTTCAAATATGATCTGTTCCGCCGCCCCGGCGACGTGCACGTCCATTTCTTCGGCACCGCCACCCTCTCCTTCTCGGACGGCGTGCGCACGCAGGAAGGCGATGTGTTCGAAATCGAAGCCGCGCCCTTCACCCTGCCCGCCCGCAATCCGCTGACCCGCGCGCGACCTGTCCCCGTCGCTGTCCGCGGCCTGTGAGCACGCCCAAATAATCATCAGGAGAGGAATGCCATGACCACGACCCTGCGCCGCGCCGCCGCCGCGCTGCTGCTCTGCGCGAGCGCGCTCACCGCCCCGCTGGCCAGCGCCGACACGGCGGGCAGGCCCACCACCGCCACGATCGGCGCGAACCGGCCCGGCCCCGTCTATGACCGCCGCATCTTCACTCAGTTCGCCGAGCATCTGGGCAACGGCATCTATGGCGGCCTCTGGGTGGGCAAGGACCGGTCGATCCCCAACACCAACGGCTTTCGCAACGATGTGATCGCGGCGCTGCGCAACCTCGCCGTGCCAGTCATCCGCTGGCCGGGCGGCTGCTTCGCCGACGA
The DNA here is from genome assembly GCF_003967075.1 of Sphingobium amiense. Lineage (NCBI taxonomy): Bacteria > Pseudomonadati > Pseudomonadota > Alphaproteobacteria > Sphingomonadales > Sphingobiaceae > Sphingobium > Sphingobium amiense. The sequence goes on along the minus strand of NZ_AP018664.1, from coordinate 77,003 downwards.
ATATCACTGGCGCGAGGGGATCGGCGGCAAGCGCCCGGTGAAGGTCAACACCAACTGGGGCGGCGTGACCGAACCCAATGCGGTGGGCACCCACGAATATTATGAACTGCTGCGGCAAGTCGGCGCGGAAGCCTATATCTCCGGCAATGTCGGCAACGGCAGCCCGCAGGAAATGGCGGAATGGGTCGAATATGTCACCGCCCCCGCAGGCAGCCTCGCCGACGAGCGCGCGAAGAACGGCCACAAGGACGCATGGGCGCTCCCCGCCTTTGGCATCGGCAACGAACTCTGGGGCTGCGGCGGCAACATGCGCCCCGAATATGCCGCCGATGTGACCAAACGCTACGCCACTTTCCTGAAAGTGCCCGCCGGCAAGACGATGGTGAAGATCGCCTCGGGCGCGAACGGCGACGACTATAACTGGACCGAAGTGATGATGCGCGACGCGGGCAAGCAGCTCGACGCGCTCTCGCTCCATTATTACACGCTGCCGCAGGGCGGCTGGCCGCCCAAGGCCGATCCCGTCAATTTCGACGAGACCCAGTGGGCCGACACGCTCGCCGCGACGTGGAAGATGGATGAACTCATCACGAAACACAGCGCGGTGATGGACAAATATGACCCGCAAAAGCGCGTCTTCCTCGCCGTCGACGAATGGGGCACCTGGTATGCCCAGGACCCCGGCACCCATCCCGGCTTCCTGCGCCAGCAGAACACGCTGCGCGACGCGCTGGTGGCCGCGATCAATCTCGACATTTTCGCGAAACATGCCGACCGCGTCCGCATGAGCGCCATCGCCCAGATGGTGAACGTGCTTCAGGCCATGATCCTGACCGACGGCAACAGGATGGTGCTGACCCCCACCTATCATGTGTTCGAAATGTATAAGCCGTGGCAGGACGCCACCGTCCTGCCGATCAGCATCGACACGCCATGGTATAACAAAGATAAATTCGTCATCCCCGCCGTCAGCGGCTCTGCCGTGCGCGGCAGGGACGGGCGCGTCCATGTCGCGCTCTCCAACGCCGATCCGGGTCAGACGAACAGCGTCAGCATCAGGCTGGACGGCCTGACCGCCGCGAGCGTTTCGGGCCGCATCCTCACCGCGTCCGCGATGAACGCCCATAACAGCTTCGACGCGCCCGAAACGGTGAGGCCCGCCCCCTTCACCGGCGCGAGCGTCAGCGGAGGCGCTCTGTCCGTCACTCTGCCGCCCAAATCGGTCGTCGTGCTCGACCTGCAATAGTCCCGCCCATGCACAGAGCTTGCCAATTGCCGCCGGGGACGCCATTTTCCCGGCGCAAATGGCAAGATGCCTGCTAGGACGAGAATATGGACGATGTGATGACCCCCGACCGCACCGCCGGTCCCCGGCCCCAGATCCCGCACGAACTGGGCGACGGGCTGTCGGTCATCTCCATCGCCAAAAGCTATGACAAGCGCGTCGTGCTGTCCGATGTGTCGCTGACCGTGGGCAAGGGAGAGGTCGTCGGCCTGCTCGGTCCCAACGGCGCGGGCAAGACGACCTGCTTCTATTCGGTCATGGGCCTCGTCCGCCCCGACCATGGCCGCATCGTGCTCGACGGGCAGGACATCACCCACCTGCCCATGTATCGCCGCGCGATTCTGGGCCTTGGCTATCTGCCGCAGGAAACCTCGATCTTCCGGGGCATGACCGTCGCGCAGAATATCGGCGCGGTGCTCGAACTCGCCGAGCCGGACAAGACGGCGCGCGAAGCCCGACTGGAACAGTTGCTCGACGAATTCGGCCTCGCCCGCCTGCGCGATTCCGCCGCGATGGCGCTGTCGGGCGGTGAACGCCGCCGCTGCGAGATCGCCCGTGCGCTCGCCGCCAACCCGTCCATCGTGCTGCTCGACGAACCCTTTGCGGGCATCGACCCGCTCTCCATCGCCGACATCCGCGATCTGGTGCGCCAGCTCAAGACGCGCGGCATCGGCGTCCTCATCACCGACCATAATGTGCGCGAGACGCTGGAGATCGTGGACCGCGCCTGCATCATCTATGACGGGCAGGTGCTCTTCGCCGGCAGCCCGACCGAACTGGTCGCCAACGCCGATGTCCGCCGCCTCTATCTGGGCGAGAATTTCCAGCTTTGACATGACGATGCCGCGCGCCTTTGCCTTGGGGAAGGAAGCGCGCTGATGGCGCTCGGCCCGCGCCTCGACATACGGCAGAGCCAGTCGCTGGTGATGACGCCGCAGCTCCAGCAGGCGATCAAGCTGCTGGCGCTCTCCAATCTGGAAATCGAGGCGTTCGTCGCTGCCGAACTCGAAAAAAACCCCCTGCTCGAAACTGGCGGCGACGATACCCTGCCGCTGGCGGACGGCATCGACCGGGTGGAAGACCGCCCCGCCCTCGCCGCCGAAACCGGGTCCGCCGACGACCTCATCGCGCAGGGGCTGGGCGCGGCGGACAGTCCGCTCGACGTGGATCATGGCGCGTCCACCTTCATCGACGACGGCCCCGCCGACCGCATGACGGGCGCGGGCGGCGGCATGGACATGGGGCCGGGCGGCGGCAGCTATGCCGAGGACGCGCCCGATTTCGACAGTTTCGCCGCACCCGCCGCCAGCCTGCACGAACATCTGATGGATCAGGCCCGCGCCGCGCTGTCGGGCATGGACCTTGTCATCGCGACCCAGCTCATCGGCCAGATCGACGAGGCCGGCTATCTGGAGGCGAACCTGCTTCAAACCGCTCATGCGCTCGGCGTCCCGCTCCATGATGTCGAGCGCGTGCTGGGCGTCATCCACGGTTTCGATCCCACGGGCGTGGGCGCACGGAGCCTGTCCGAATGCCTCGCGCTGCAGGCGAAGGAAGCTGATCGCTACGATCCCTGCATGGCCCGGCTGCTCGCCAATCTCGACCTGCTGGCAAAGGGCGCGCTCCCCCATCTGCGCCGCATCTGCGGCGTGGATGAGGAGGATATGGCCGACATGATCGCCGAACTGCGCGCCTATGATCCAAAGCCCGGCCTCCGCTTCTCGCAATCGAGCGCCGCGCCTGTCACGCCCGACCTCTTCGTCCGCCCGACCCGCGAAGGCTGGGCGATCGAAATCAACAGCGCCACCCTGCCCCGCCTGCTCATCAACCGCAGCTATTATGTCGAACTGGCGAGCGGCCCGCAGAACCGCACCAGCAAGGCATGGCTCGCCGACTGCCTCGCCAGCGCCAACTGGCTGGTGAAGGCGCTGGACCAGCGGCAGAAAACGATCATCAAGGTCGCGAGCGAAATCCTGAAACAGCAGGAAGCCTTCTTCCGCGAAGGCGTCGCGCATCTGAAGCCGCTGACGCTCCGCGCCGTCGCTGACGCCATCGGCATGCACGAAAGCACGGTCAGCCGCGTCACTTCCAACAAATATCTCGCCTGCCCGCGCGGCCTTTACGAGCTCAAATATTTCTTCACGAGCGGCGTGTCGGCGACGGGCGGCGACGGCGCGGTGTCCGCCGAAGCGGTGAAAAGCCACATCAAGGCGCTGATCGGCGCGGAAGACCCGCAGGCGATCCTGTCCGACGACACGCTGGTCGACCTGCTCCGCGCCAAGGGCATGGACATCGCGCGCCGCACCGTCGCCAAATATCGCGAGGCGATGGGCATCGGCTCCTCGGTCCAGCGGCGGCGGCAGAAAGCGCTCAAGGGCAAGGCTGCCTGACCCTTCCTGTCCTATGCGAGGCGCGGCCCGTTATAATGCAGTTGCCTTTACGATAGGATCAGGGGCGCGCAACAAAATGTCAAAACTTGCGGGAAATATGCGAAGTTAAGCGGCTTGATTCCTATCTGCCTGCCCGGCATGGGCAGGCCGCCCGCCCGCAGCAAAGGATCGCGCCGACCATGTCCATCGCCTATCTGAACGGCGCGTTCCTGCCGCTGGATCAAGCCCGCATCTCTCCGCTCGACCGGGGGTTCCTTTTCGCCGACGGCATTTATGAAGTCGCAGCAGTCATCGACGGCAGGCTGATCGACAGCGCCAGCCATCTCGCCCGGCTGGAGCGTTCGACCGCCGCCATCGGCATCGCCCTCCCCATGCCGGTCGCGGAAATCGAGGCGATCCAGAAGGAACTGGTCGTCAGGAACGGCGTCGACGAAGGGCTGGTCTACCTCCAGATCACGCGCGGCGCGGACGAGAGCCGCGACTTCATCGCCCCCGCCGGCCTCACACCCACGCTCTTCCTGTTCGTCCAGCACAAGGATTTCCTCGCCAGCCCCGCCGCCCGCGACGGGATCGCGGTGGCGACCATGCCCGACCTGCGGTGGAAGCGCCGCGACATCAAGAGCGTCGGCCTTCTGGCGCAGACCATGGCGAAACAGGCCGCGCGCGACGCGGGCGCGCAGGAAGCATGGATGGTCGAGGACGGCTTCGTGACCGAAGGCGCGTCCTCCACCGCCTTCATCGTCACGGACGAAGGCATCGTCACCCGCCCCTATAGCGAGGCGGTGCTGGCGGGCTGCACCGCAACCGCACTCAACGCGCTGGCGCAGGAAAGCGGCCTCGCGGTCGTCCGCCGCCCCTTCACCGTGGCGGAGGCGCTGGACGCTACGGAAGCCTTCATCGCCAGCGCGTCGACCTTCTGCCAGTCGGTCGTGCGGATCGACGGCAGGCCGGTGGGCAACGGCCGCCCCGGCCCGGTCGCAACCCGCCTGCGCGCGCTCTACTTCGCATTTGCGAGACAGACGGGCGTCTGACTGAATCCATTTCGGATGGATCTATCCGGCGCCGGATTGCCGCCGATCCGGACGAAAGCCCTGTCTCCTATGCACCCGCCGCCCGTTTCGCGCGGCGGCGCTCCGGCATCGAACCAACTCCTGTCCGTTACGGAACGATATGGAGATGATTCAATCCGTTCTTGCCTTATCCTCGGGAACGAAGGTAGAACAGGGAGCTTATGATGACGCCGGATTTCACCTATCCGTCTGCAAGAGACATGGACCCGATCGTCTCTTCCCCGATCGCGTCGCCCGACGCGCGACTGGGATTGCTGGTGATCGGCGACTGGATCGACATCGACGATGTGACGCTGGTCGCGGAAGCTGCGGGATTGCGCCTGCTGGGCGTTACCGATCTGGACCACGCCTCCGCCCGGCTCGACGAACAGACGCGCTGCGATACGCTGCTTCTCTTCTGCCCGGCTGCCGGACCGACGCTGGAACGGCTTCTGGTTCAGGCGGAAACGCAGGCGATCCAGACCGGGATGGCGGTGATTCTGGTGGCGGGGTGGGAGACGATGGACCTCGCCTACGCCTGCCTGCGCAGCCCCTATACCCAGCTTCTGTGCGATCCCGACCAGACCGAACTGGCCGCCGCGCTGGTCGCGTCGGCGGAACGGCGGCCGCACGCCGGTCTCGTCCACGACATCAACGGCGAAAGCGCGCGTCTCCAGCAACTGAGCGATGAGGTGGGGCGGCTGGCGCGCACCATTGACGCCCTGACCCAGCGCCCCCGCAGCGCAACGCCCAGCTTCGACCTCGGCCCGCGCATCTCCGACCGGCCGAGCGACTATATCGGCATGCCGCTGGCGATGACCGGCCCGGATCTTTCGCGCCCGGCCAAAGCCGCCGGAACGGATACGGACCGTCCGGTCACGGCGGCGCAGGTCCGCGACATGCTGCGCGCGCGGCGTCTGCGCGCCGACTTCCTGCCGGGCGACCTCTTCGCCGACCCCGCATGGGACATGCTGCTCGACCTGCTGGCCGCGCATCTGGATCAGGATCGGGTGTCGGTATCCAGCCTGTGCATCGCCGCCGCCGTTCCCCCGACCACGGCGCTGCGCCATATCCGCACGCTTACCGACCGCGGACTGGTCGAGCGGCTGGCCGATCCGCATGACGGCCGCCGCGTCTTCATCTCGCTGACGCAGGAGACCGCCGACGCGCTGACCCGCTGGTTCGGGGCGAGCCGCCGCCTGCTGTGCGGTTGACGCACCGGCTTGACCGCCGCCCATTTTGCCCGCAAGAGGCGCCCACCTGCAAAGGGGGCGATTAGCTCAGTTGGTAGAGCGTCTCGTTTACACCGAGAATGTCGGCGGTTCGAGCCCGTCATCGCCCACCAGTTTTTCGGCCTTGAAGCCCGTCCGGGGGACGGGCGTGCCGAAAAACTCCGAGCAGCTATGCTGCGAGGGTGCAGCCGAAGAGAAAATGTCCGGGGGACATTTTCCCGCAAAACTCCCAAGCGCAAGCGAGGGGTGACGGCCTTGAAGCCCGTCCGCCATCCTGCCGATGGTGCCACCGACGCAATGGCCATATTGCAGGCCTGCGAACGCGCTGCTAACGGCTTTCGCCATGATCCAGCCGCCTGAAATCATCCGAGTCTCGAAATCCCGCGTGTCCTGCGACGGGTCGGGAGATATTCCCGCCGCCCTCGGCCATCCGCGCGTCTTCCTCGAAATCGACGAGCATGGCTATGTCGACTGCGGCTATTGCGACCGCCGCTTCGTCCTGATCGGCGGCGTTGCGGACACCCCGGACGCAGGCGACAGGCCCGACATCGCATCGGGCGCCAGCCTCTAGCACCGGTCGCGCCGCAGAGCGTCGAGCCGCGCTGCGTTTTTGCTGTTGGGAAGGCGGCGATGCGCGCCTATATCGGCCCCATGACCGATCCCGCTTCCCATTTCACCGACGCCCGTGGCCTCCTCTACCGCCCCGGCCTGCTCGACCCCGACTCCGCCCGCCGCCTGACCGCCGAAGCGCTCAGGAGCTGCGACGATGGCGAACTCTACCTCCAGTATCGCGCGAGCGAGAGCTTCGGCTTCGACGACGGGCGGCTGAAGACCGCCGACTATTCCACCGATGCAGGCTTCGGCCTGCGCGGCGTGTCGGGCGAAATGACCGGCTTCGCCCACGCCAATGACCTCAGCGAAGCGGCGATCCGCAAGGCGGCGCAGACGCTGACCCTGCTCGATCCTGCAAAGGGTCAACCGGCTCCGCCGCCCCAGCACACCAACCGCCATCTCTACACCGACGCCAACCCGCTGGAGATCGTGCCCTTCGCCGAGAAGGTCACGCTCTGCGCCGCGATCGACGCCGCCGCCCGCGCCCGCGACCCCCGCGTGGCACAGGTGTCGGTCAGCCTTGCGGGAAGCTGGTCGGTGGTGGAAATCGTGCGCGCGGACGGCTTCACCGCGACCGACATCCGCCCGCTCGTCCGCCTCAACGTCTCGGTCATCCTTGAAGAAAATGGCCGCCGCGAAACCGGCGTGTTCGGCGTCGGCGGCCGCTATCTCTACGATCAGGTGATGGACCCCGCCGTCTGGAACCGCGCCATTGACGAGGCGCTGGCGCAGGCGCGCGTCAATCTGGCCTCGGTCGCCGCGCCCGCTGGCGAGATGACCGTGCTGCTCGGCCCCGGCTGGCCCGGCGTGCTGGTGCACGAAGCCATCGGCCACGGTCTCGAAGGCGATTTCAACCGCAAGGGCACCAGCGCCTTTTCCGGCCGCATCGGCCAGCGCGTCGCCGCGCCCGGCGTCACGGTCGTGGACGATGGCAGCATCATGGACCGGCGCGGCTCGCTCTCCATCGACGATGAAGGCACGCCCACGCAGGAAAATATCCTGATCGAGGACGGCATCCTGCGCGGTTATATGCAGGATCGCCTCAACGCCCGGCTGATGGGCGTCGCGCCCACCGGCAACGGCCGCCGCGAAAGCTACGCCCACGCCCCCATGCCCCGCATGACCAACACCTTCATCAAGGGCGGGCAGGACGATCCGGAAGAGCTGCTGTCGCGCATGAAGTCCGGCATCTTCGCCAAGAGCTTCGGCGGCGGGCAGGTGGACATCGTGTCGGGCAAGTTCGTCTTCTCCTGCACCGAAGCCTATAGGGTCGAGAATGGCAGGCTCGGCGATCCGATCAAGGGCGCGACGCTGATCGGCGACGGGCCGACCGCGCTGACCAAGGTGATCGGCGTCGGCAACGACTGGGCGCTCGACGAAGGCATCGGCATGTGCGGCAAGGGCGGGCAGAGCGTGCCCGCGGGCGTGGGCCAGCCCACGCTGCTGATGGAAGGGCTGACCGTGGGCGGCACCGCGACCTGATCCAAATTGTGCAGGGGCGCGGAACCGTCCGGCCCCTGCATCATTGGACCGGCATGACCTCCGCGACCGACAGCCACGACGCCGTGACCGCCGACTGGGCCGTCGGCCTGCTCGATTTCTGGTTCAATCAGGTAGGCGAAAAGGGCTGGTGGAGACACGATCAGGCGACAGACCGCGCCTGCGCCGATCTCTACCTCGCCCTCTGGCAGAATATGCAGACGCGGGAGCCGGGCGATTTCCTCGACCGCGCGGACGAGGCGCTTGCCGCCATCCTTCTGTTCGACCAGATGCCGCGCAACATGTTTCGCGGCGGCGCCGAAGCCTTCCAGACCGACGCGCTGGCGCGCGATATTGCGCGCGGCGCCATCGCGCGCGGCTATGACGTGCAGATCGGCGGCGCGGGCCGCCGCTTCTTCTACATGCCCTTCATGCACAGCGAGGCGATGGAGGATCAGGATCTTTCCCTCACCCTCTTCGAAGGCGCGGGCGATGCGGAATCGCTCGACTTCGCCCGCCGGCACCGCGCGATGATCGAACGTTATGGCCGCTTTCCGCATCGCAATGCCGCTTTAGGCCGCACGACGCGACCCGAGGAGCGGGATGCGATTGCCGAAAGCGAGGGCTGGTAGCCGCCCTTGCCTGTTTTTTAGGCACGGCCATGGCATTGCCCAAAAATGCAGCGCCCCATTTCGTGCCGTCCCGCGCAAAGGCCGCATTAACCCGTCATTAGCAAATTGGCACGGCCCTTGCTGGTATGTCCCTGCACACCAATCAAGGGGGCGACATGAAACTTGTCATGGCTATCATCAAGCCGTTCAAGCTTGACGATGTCCGCGAGGCGCTGTCCTCGCTCGGCATCGCGGGAATGACGGTCAGCGAAGTGAAGGGCTTTGGTCGCCAGAAAGGCCAGACCGAAATCTATCGCGGCGCGGAATATTCCACCAACATGGTCCCGAAGATCAAGATCGAGGTGGTCTGCGACGACGATCTCGCGCCCCGCGTCGTGGAAGCGACTCAGGCGGCGGCCAACTCGGGCGCCATCGGCGATGGCAAGATCTTCGTCCTCGATGTGGGTCAGGCCGTGCGCATCCGCACCGGCGAGACCGGCGAAACCGCGCTGTAAGAAGGGGGGAATGATGACCTTTTCCAAGAAATTAGGCAGCGTGGCGGGGGCGACCGCCCTGACGCTCTTCGCTGCCCTGCCCGCCTGGGCGCAGGATGCCGCGGCGCCCGCCGCCACCGTCGACAAGGGCGACACCGCCTGGATGATGATCTCGACCGTTCTGGTTCTGGCGATGATCCTTCCCGGACTCGCCCTCTTCTACGGCGGTCTGGTCCGCACGAAGAACATGCTGTCGGTCATGACGCAGATCGGAGCGGTCGCGTGCCTCGCGATGCTGATCTGGGTGATATACGGCTATTCGATGGCGTTCGGCCCGGATTACACCAGCGGCCTTTCCAACTTCATCTCGACCTTCGACAAGGCGTTCCTGAAGGGCGTCACGCCCGCGTCGCAGGCCGCGACCTTCACCGCCGGCGTCGAAATTCCGGAATATGTGTTCATCTGCTTCCAGATGACCTTCGCGGCGATCACCGTCGCGCTGGTGCTGGGTTCGGTGGTCGAACGCATCAAATTCTCCGCCGTGATGGTCTTTGCCGCGATCTGGCTGACGATCGTCTACTTCCCGATCGCGCACATGGTCTGGGCGGCGAGCGGCCTGTTCTTCAAGGCTGGCGCGCTTGACTTCGCGGGCGGCACCGTGGTCCACATCAACGCGGGCGTTTCCGCGCTGGTCGCCGCGCTGATCCTCGGCAAGCGCCTCGGCTTCCCCAAGGAACCGATGGCTCCGCACAGCCTGACGCTGACGGGCGTGGGCACCGGCCTTCTGTGGGTCGGCTGGTTCGGCTTCAACGCGGGTTCGGCTCTGGAAGCCAATGGTTCGGCGGCTCTCGCCATGATCAACACCTTCGTCGCCACCGCTTCGGCCGCCCTGTTCTGGATGCTTGCCGAGCGTATCAACGGGCATAAGGGTTCGGCGCTGGGCTTCTGCTCGGGCATCGTCGCGGGCCTCGTCGCCGTCACTCCGGCAGCGGGCAACTCCGGCCCGTTCGGCGCCATCGTGCTCGGCGCGGTCGCTTCGATCATCTGCTTCTACGCCGTCACCGTCCTCAAGCCGAAGCTCGGCTATGACGACAGCCTCGACGCCTTCGGCATCCACGGCATCGGCGGCATGGTCGGCGCAATCGGCACCGCGGTCGTCTACGCACCCAGCCTCGGCGGCCCCGGCGCTGCGGACTATGACATGGCTGCCAAGCTGATCGTCCAGATCGAAGCTGTCGCCACGACCATCGTCTGGGCGTCGATCGGCACTGCCATCGCCATCTTCATCGCCAAGGCCGTCACCGGCCTGCGGGTCAGCCAGGAGGTCGAATATGAAGGCCTCGACCTCGGCGAACATGGCGAGCGCGCCTACAACCCGTAAGTTTTCACCATTGGGCCGGGCGGCGATCATGCCGCCCCGCCCCTCACGATGTTCCTCCTGCGAACATGCCTGGGGTCGATGCGAAAGCATCGGCCCCTTTTTTCGGATGTCAGCGCGGGCGGGTCCAGAGCTTAGCCGGCCGCGGCGTCGCAGAGGGCCAGCGGCGCGCGCGGCCGATGACCTGCATTCCCGCTTTCACGACCCAGCCGAGCTTCTCGCGCTTTGGCGTCACGACCCGGTCGTCCCATGCCGCCCCGCCCCGGCGCGCGACTTCGCGGGCAATGTCGCCATAGATGCCCGCCGCCGCCAGCACCGCCCACGCGGCCCTCGGCGGCAGCGCGCCGGTGCCGTGCCGCGCACTCTCCTCATAGGCCGCCGCCATCGCCGCCAGCCGCCGTCCGAGCAGCGTCAGCCGGGGCCGCGCCTCCCGCGTCATCAGGGCAGCGGGCGTCAGATCCATCTCCGCCATCCAGTCAGCAGGCAGATAGCATCGCCCGGCCGCCGCATCCTCGCCAATGTCGCGCGCGATATTGGCAAGCTGAAACGCCAGCCCCAGATCGCAGGCCCGGTCCAGCGTCGCCTCATCTGCGGGATCGACTCCCATCAGCACCGCCATCATGCACCCGACCGCGCCTGCCACATGGTAACAGTAGCGCAGCAGATCAGCTTCGCTCACCGGTCGCCAATCTTCCGCGTCGAGCGCGAATCCGTCGATCAGGTCATGGGCATATCTGGCCGGAATCCCGCACTCCCGCATCACGAGGCCAAAGCCGTCGAACGCCGGATCGCCGGTCGCCTCCCCCCGCAGCGCCGCGTCGGTCCGCGCGCGCATGTCGGCGAGCCGGGCGGGGCCATCGGTCACGCCCGACAGCGCGCCGCCATGGTCCTGTCCATCGGCAATATCGTCGCATTTGCGGCACCATGCATAGAGCAGCCACGCCCGCTCGCGCGTCTCCGCATCGAACAGCTTCGAGGCCATGGCAAAGCTCTTCGAGCCGCGCGCGATGCTGTCGCGCGCATGGGCGACGAGAGCGGTTCGGTCGAGGATGGCGGCATCGGTCATTGGGGATTCCATGCCCTCCCCCGCTCCCCGCGTCGAGGACTTACAGCCGCTCCGCCTTCATGGCGAAGATCGTCTCGTGCGGCTGATAGGCCGCCATGGCGTCCACCAGCGCCTCGATCCCGTCCGCATGGATCAGGATGCCCGCATGTTGCGCGCGGATGAAACCCGCCTCCACCATCTGCCGGTTGAAGCCGATAAGCTGGTCGTAGAAACCCGCGACGTTGAGCAGGCCGACAGGCTTGGTGTGATAGCCCAGTTGCGCCCAACTGATCGCTTCCCACAGTTCGTCCATCGTGCCGACCCCGCCGGGCAGCGTCACGAAGCCGTCCGACAGGTCGGTGAACATCTGCTTGCGCTGGTGCATCGTGTCGACGACATGCAGCTCCGTGCAGCCTTTGTGCGCGACTTCCGCGCCGACCAGCGCCTGCGGAATGACGCCGATCACCTCGCCGCCCGCCTCCAGCGCCGCATCGGCGACCGCCCCCATGAGGCCCAGGCGCCCGCCGCCATAGACGACGCCGATCCCCCGCCGCGCCAGCGTCCGCCCGACATGGCGCGCCGCATCGACATAGGTGAGGTCGGCGGGCGTCGCCGATCCGCAGTAAACCGCCAGTCTCTTCATCTACATCCTGCCAAGGTCGTCCAGCATCAACGCCGCGGTCGCCTTGGCGCTGCCCACCACGCCGGGGATGCCCGCGCCCGGATGGGTGCCGGCCCCTACCAGATAGAGGTTGGGGATCACATCGTCGCGATTATGCGCACGGAAGAAAGCGCTTTGCGTCAGCAGCGGCTCCAGGCTGAAGGCGCTGCCCATATGCGCCGCCAGATCGCGCCCGAAATCGCGCGGGGTATAATGAAACTGCGTCACGATGCGCGATCGGATGTCGGGGATCAGGCGGTGCTGGATTTCGTCCAGAATGCGTTCGGCATAGGCGGGCGCGAACTGTTCCCAGTCGATCGGCAGCTTGCCCATATGCGGCACCGGTGCCAGCGCGTAGAAAGTCGAATGCCCCTCCGGTGCCATCGACGGATCGGTGACGGTCGGGTGATGCAGGTAGAGCGAGAAATCCTGCGGCAACACGCCATGATCGTAAATGTCGGTCAGCAGCCCTTCATATCGCGGCCCAAACAGGATCATGTGGTGCGGGATGCCCGGCCAGCTCCCCTTGATACCGAAATGCAGGACGAAGAGGCTGGGCGACCAGCGCTTGCGCGCCAGTTTCTCGCCCTGCTTCTGCCCGCGCGGATGGTGCGCCAGCAGGTCGCGATAGCTGTGCATCAGGTCGCCGTTGGTCGCGACCGCATCGGCCTCCGCGCGCCAGCCCGACGCGGTGTGGACCCCCGTCGCCCGGTCGCCATAGGTTTCGATCCGCGTCACCGGATCGCCCAGCCGCATGACGCCGCCCAGCCGCTCGAAATGCGTGGCCATGCCCTGCACCAGCCGGTTGGTGCCGCCCTTCGCGAACCAGACGCCGCCGTCCTTCTCCAGCTTGTGAATGAGGGCGTAGATCGAACTGGTCTTCATCGGATTGCCGCCGACCAGCAGCGTGTGGAACGACAGCGCCTCGCGCAGTTTCTCGTTCTTCACGAAGGACGCGACCATCGAATAGACCGACCGCCACGCCTGATATTTGGCGAGCGCGGGCGCGGCCTTGATCATCGAGGCGAAGTCGAGGAACGCCGCCGAACCGAGCTTGCGATAACCTTCCTCGAACACGCCCGCCGAATAATCGAGGAAGCGCTCGTAGCCGGTCACATCGTTGGGATCGAGCCGGGCGATCTCGGCGCGCAGTTGCGCTTCGTCGTTGGAATAATCGAAATTGGTGCCGTCCCGCCAGTTGAGGCGATAAAAGGGCATGACCGGCATCAGCGTCACGTCCTGCGCCATGTCGTGCCCCGACAGCCGCCACAGCTCCGACAGGCAGTCGGGATCGGTGACGACCGTGGGACCGGCGTCGAAGGTGAAACCGTCCTTCTCCCACACATAGGCGCGCCCGCCGGGCCGGTCGCGCGCCTCGACCAGCGTGGTCTGGACGCCTGCGGACTGGAGGCGGATGGCCAGCGCCAGCCCGCCGAAGCCCGCGCCGATGACGATGGCGGTTCTGGACATCAGGCGGGCGGGTTCAACAATGTGCGCATGGCGCTCCTTATGGGGACCGGGGGCTTGCCGCACAAGATGCGCAAACGGTCAGTCAGGGTCGAACGCCCGGCATAGAAACGCTGGATCAGCGCCGGGTCGAGTCGGTAGAAGCGCTCGAAGATGCGCCAGCGCCGGTCGGGGAGCGCTGCGCCGAACAGCATCCTGCCCAGCATCCGGTAATAGCCGCCCCGCCGCCAGTGCGCTTTCGCATAGGCGCGCGTCGCGCGGGGCAGGTCATTGAGCGGCTGATCGACGACCCACATGGCGAAGCGGACGGCGTCGGGCAGGGAATAGCCGGTCATCGGCTGGAACAGCCCGGCGCGCACGCCCGCCCGGGCCACGGGGTCGTCCTTTGGCCAGTAGCGGTCGAAATCGCCGCCATGAACGACCGGCAAAACCCCTTCCTCGCGATGCACCACCTCATGCCGCCAGCCCTGACCGGCGGCGTAGGCGGCGATACGTGCGTCGATGGCCGCGACGTCGAGATCGGGCGTGTCGCTATAATAGGTATCCTCGACGAACAGGGTCCGCTCGTCCCATGGGAGGAGGTAGACGAAGCGGTATCCGTCGATCTGCTCCACGGTCGCATCCATGATGACGGGGCGGTCGATGCCGTGGGGCGCTTCGCAGCGCAGGGCATGGCCGACGAACTTCTGCCAGCCGCAGCGCAGCGCGCTCAGGTCGCCCGCCCCCCGCGCGTCGATGACAGCCTTCGCCCCGATCGCGCGGCCATCGGCCAGAGTCACAGCACGGGACGTGACCCCGCTGACCGGCGCCTGGGTCAGCAGCCGGTCGCCCAGCGCCCGTTCAAGTGCGACAGCGAAGTGGACAGATGTCACGCTGTTATAAGGGGTGTCGAGTCGGCGGCCATGGCCCGGAAAGCGCACTTCATGCCCCTGCGGCCAGCGGTGCGCCACCAGCGGATCGACCAGCCAGCGATGCTCGCGCGCCACATCGCCATCGAAGAAGGACCAGATATGGTTGCCTCCGGGCCGTTCCCCCGCCTCGACCAGCAGCAGCCGGACCTCGGGCCGCAGCGCCGCGAACGCCAGCGCGATCAGCCCGCCCGCCAGCCCGCCGCCCACGATGACGAGGTCGTGCTCCATGTCCATTTCACGCTGGTAGGGGAAGCGGCGCGCCAAAGGAACCTCCCTTGCGGACATGCTTGCCCGCACAATGCATATAGTATAGGGGGGTATATTATGCATATTGTGGCTGACAGGGACAAATTGCTGGCGCGGGTCCGCCGGATCGCGGGACAGGTGGCGGCGGTCGAACGGCAACTGGCGGGCGACGCCGGCTGCTCCGAAACGCTGCAACTGGTCGCTTCGGTCAGGGGCGCGGTCGGCAGCCTGATGGAGGAGCTGATCGACCAGCATATGCGCGAGCATGTCGCCCGCCCCGGCCTGTCTGACGAAGCGCGCGCCGCCGCCAGCGAAGAAATGCTGGCGCTCATCCGCCGTTACGGGAAGTGACGATGCACGACCATCATCATGACGGCCATGATCACCATGACCATGATCACGACCATGCCGCAAAAAGCGGTGCACCTGTCTACATCGCTGCCTCAGATGAGGGCGAGCAGGCCCATTATTTCGACCATATTTACCTGACCGCCGGGCATGACCGGAATGCGCGGCGGACACTCTGGGTGCTGTGGCTGACCGCCGCGACGATGGTGGTGGAAATCGCTTTCGGCTGGCTCAGCGGGTCGATGGCGCTGCTGGCGGACGGTTTTCACATGGCGACCCATGCCGGTGCCATGGCGGTCGCTGCAGCCGCCTATCACTACGCCCGCAAACATGCGCGCAACGCCCGCTTCACCTTCGGCACGGGCAAGGTCGGCGATCTGGCCGGTTTCGCATCGGCGCTGGTGCTGGCGATCACCGCCATATTGATCGCGGTCGAATCGGGCGTCCGCCTGTTCCAGCCGGTCGAGGTCGCATTCGGCGAGGCGGCGCTGGTCGCGGTGATCGGCCTGCTCGTCAACATCGCCAGCGCCTTCATGCTGGGCCACGATCACAGCCATGACCATGGCGATGGGCACGGCCATTCCCACACCGACAACAATCTGCGCGCCGCCTATGTCCATGTGCTGACCGATGCACTGACTTCGGTGCTGGCCATCGCGGCGCTGGTGGCGGGCTATTATCTGAACTGGTGGTGGATGGACCCGGCGGTCGGCCTGCTCGGCTCCGTCGTGATCGGCAAATGGGCGTGGGATCTGATGAAGGACACCGCCGCCATCCTGCTCGACACGGCGGAACCCGTCCTGATGGCGCGGATCAAGGATGAAGTCGAAACGCTGGGCGGCACGATCCGCGAC
This sequence comes from Sphingobium amiense, assembly GCF_003967075.1. Classification (NCBI taxonomy): domain Bacteria; kingdom Pseudomonadati; phylum Pseudomonadota; class Alphaproteobacteria; order Sphingomonadales; family Sphingobiaceae; genus Sphingobium; species Sphingobium amiense. The sequence goes on along the minus strand of NZ_AP018664.1, from coordinate 60,941 downwards.
CTGCATGTCTGGCGCATCGGTCCCCATGCCCATGCCGCGATCGTCAGCCTTGCCGCCGGTGCGGACGCGCCAGCGATCCGGCAGCGCATCGGCGCTCTCCCCCGCATGGCGCACGTCACCGTGGAATGCCACTAGAAGCTAGGGCCGCACGTCCCAGCGCACAAGCCGGACCGCGCCGTCCGTCACTTCCAGCTCACCAAACGCACCCGTCCGCAGCTTGAGCGTCGCCGCCGGAATGCCCGCCGCGATCAGAGCAAAGCGGGCGGCTCCGTTGCTGGTGACAAGAAGGTCGACGCCACCGCCCCCTTCGGCGAAGAAAGCGCGCCACCCGACAATGCGCGCGTCTGTATCCACGATCCAGCCGGGCGGAGCGACACCATATTCGTCCCAGTCCGCAATGGCCTGCGCTCCGATGCGGGCGACCACTTCGTTTTCGGGGCGGCCCTCATCCGGTCCATGGTCGATTTCGCTCAGCCAGTCCTTTGTGCCGTCCGGGCCGTGACCTGTGGCGTCGGCGATGGCCTGCGCGGTCTGGCGCGCGCGGAGCAGAGGGCTGGACAACAGGCGCTCAACGGCAAAAGGCTGAGCAGCGAACCATGCCGCGAGCTGCCGCGCCTGCGCATGGCCGCTTTCGACCAGCGGGATGTCGGTGCGACACCCGATACGGCGCGCCTCGGTGCCGCTGGCGAAGGTGTTGCCGTGGCGGATGACGAAGATGCGGCGCATCAGAGCGGCGGCGTCGGATCGCCATGGCGCGCGATCAGCGCTTCGACCCGCGCAATGTCGGCTTCGGTGTCGATGCCGCTGCTGTCGAACGCGGGCGGATCGACCGCGACTGTCATGACCGGGATGCCGAGTTCCAGCAGGCGAAGCTGCTCCAGCCCCTCCCACTGTTCCAGCGCGGTCGGCGGGCACGCCTCGAACCGGCGTAGCGCGTCGAGACCATAGCCGTAAAGACCGATATGCCGCCAGACCGGCGACAGCCGCCCGGTTGCCCGCAGCCCGTCCTCGTCGCGGATCGCCGGGATGATCGTCTTTGAGAACCAGTAAGCGCGGCCATCGGTCGCGCGGGCGCAGGTCGTTCCGCTGAAGGGCGAGCGCGTCTTGTGATCGCGCAGCGCGTCGAGCGCATCCCAGTCGAGGTTGATGACCGGCGTCGCTACCTGCGCGCCCGCCCGCAGAGCCGCGATGACAGCCGCCAGCGCGCCCTGCGGCTGGAACGGCGAGTCGCCCTGAAGATTGACGACGAACTCCGGGAGCACGGGCTGCGCCAGCGCGGCGGCGAGCGCCCGGCCCGATCCGGTGGCAATGGCGCTGTCGGTCATCGCCGCATCGCAGCCCGCGGCCCGCGCATGATCGGCGATTTCGTCATCGTCGGTCGCAACGATCAGCGCCACATCCGCCTGCTGCCCGATGGCGGCGCGCGCCATCGCGATGGTGCGGTGAAGCAGGGTCCGTCCCGCAATCGGGCGGAGCGGCTTGCGCGGCAGGCGGGACGACCCCGCCCGCGCGGGAATGACGACCAGAAGGCTCAGGCGACCCCGGCGTGCAGCAGGTCGTGCATATGCAGCGCCCCGACCAGCGCACCCTGTTCGCAGACGAAGAGCAGCATGATGTTCCGCTCATGCATCAGGCGGAGCGCTTCGGACGCCAGCTCATCGGGCGCAACGGCGAGCGGCATCTTGGTCATGAAGCGGCCCACCGCTTCGGTCAGATTCTGCTTGCCCGTGACGGTGCGGCGCAGGTCGCCATCGGTGAAGGCTCCGATCAGCCGCCCGTTGCGATCCACGACCGCCGTGCCGCCCAAACGCGCGCGCGTCATTTCGATGGTGGCGTCCAGCAGGGACGCGTCCTCACGCACCATCGGCATCTCGTCACCCGTGGCCATCAGTTCCGCAACCTTGACCAGTTGGGCGCCCAGACGGCCGTTAGGATGGAATTTGTGGAAGTCGTCAGCGGAAAAGCCCCGCATCTCCATCAGCGCGATCGCCAGCGCATCGCCGAACGCCATCTGCACCGTGGTCGAAGTCGTCGGCGCCAGCGCGTTGGGGCATGCCTCCTCGATTTCAGGCATCAGCAGGCCATAGTCGGCGGCCTGCGCCACCGTGCTCTGCGGCTGAGCGGTCATCGCCGCCAGCGGGATGCCGAAGCGTTTGCAATATTGGATGATCGGCCCGAGTTCGGTCGATTCGCCGGAGTGGGAGAGCATCAGGACGACATCGTCGGGCGTAATCATGCCCAGGTCGCCATGACCCGCGTCGGCGGGATGCAGAAAGATCGCAGGCGTGCCGGTCGAGGTGAGAGTCGCGGTCATCTTGCGCGCGACGATGCCGCTCTTGCCGATGCCGGTCACGATCACGCGGCCGCGAACCTGCATGATGACGCCGATAACCCGAAGGAAGGTGGAGGCGAAGTCCCGATCCTCGAACCGGGCTTCCAGCGCCGCCAATCCCGCAGCCGCGAGGGAAAGACTGCGGCAGGCGCTTTGCACGATGCGTCCGCCCGATCCGAACGGGACGACTTTCGAAACTGATGTCGACACAGCTTAGCCCTTTTTTCCGCCTCCTTCCCGAATTTCGGTCAGACTGCGGCGACGATCCATCGCGTTCGATGTGCCGTCCTTCTTTTTGTTGCGCGACCCCCCGGCCGGTCCCAACCAGCTTGAGCGAAGGCTTACGCCCTTTCCGGAGACAAAGGCAATCTGTTTTGCAGCTGCGAAATCATTTTTTGGCTATCGACAGAAATGTCTGGAAATAAAGAGTTAGGCCGGTCCCGTGGCGCGACGAACGGCGGAACAATTACAGTGTTCGGTGTAACTCATCTACCCATAAGCGTTCGTCACCGAGCCGCTATTTAGCCTTTCCCTAATCTTTGCGGTCTAGACGGGAGGCATGGACATGGCTTCTCCTCCCACGCTGCCGCGTCGCGGCGTGCCTGCGCCCGTGCGCTGGCAGCAGCTTGCGTCCGCAGCCGCCGAAGCCAACGCCTTTTATGCGCCCGACATGCTGGCGCCCGCGCTGGCCCATCTCGCGCGCGAGGGCGAGGTGCATATGATCGAGGCATGGTCGGGCGAACAACTGATCGGCCTGCTTCCTCTCGTCTTGCGGTCGCGCCATGGCCGCCTGCCCCTTCGGTGCGTCGGCAACTGGATGCACCCGCACTGCTTCTTTGGCGCGCCGCTGCTGCTTGCAGGGCGCGAGCAGGAGGCATGGGCGCTCTTCCTCGACCAGCTCGACGCAGCGCCATGGGCCAGAGGCTTCCTTCATCTCGAAGGGATCGACGCCGCCGGTCCCAACGCTGCCGCCATCGAGGCGACATGCGTGACGCAGCGACGCGGCTGGCGGGAAATCCATCGCTATGAACGCGCCATGCTGCGTTCCGATCTGGATGCGGAGGACTACTGGACAGCACAGGTCCGGCCCAAGAAGCGCAAGGAACTCCGCCGCCTGCAAAAGCGGCTGGCGGATATGGGCGAGGTCGAGACGCGCCTGCTGGACGATCCCGCCGCGCTGCCCGACTGGTGCGAGGCATTTCTCGCGCTGGAGGCCGCCGGCTGGAAGGGCGCGAACGGCACTGCCATGGCGAACCGCCCCGACCATGCGAATTTCTTCAGGGATGCCTGCGCCGCCGCGCTGGATGGCGGCCGCCTGCACATGCTGCGCATGGATCTCGACGGCCGCGCCATCGCCATGCTGGTCAATTTCCGCCATCTCGACGGAGCCTTTTCGTTCAAGATCGCCATCGACGAAACGCTGGGCCGCTTTTCCCCTGGCGTGCTGATCGAGATCGCCAACCTTCATGCCGTGCAGGGCAATCCCGCTATCGCATGGATGGACAGTTGCGCCGCGCCCGACCATCCGATGATCGACAGCCTGTGGGCGGAGCGGCGGACCATCGTGCAATATCGCATCGCCCTGCGCGGCAGGGGTTTTGCCGGGCTGCAACGCCGCATCGCCTTCGCTATCGCAAACCAGGCCGAAACCCTTGCCCGACTGCTGAAAGGATTGCGATGACCGCCCATCGCCCGATCTCGCCCCCATCCGGCGCGGTCTTTCCGGCCGCCGCCCGCGCCCTCTTCGCGCAGGCCTATCCCGACCAGCCCGCAAAGCTGACGCACGGCATGGCCGGGCACCCCCTGCTGTCGCTGGACGCGCTGGCGACGCTGGCCGAGCGGATGCCCTCCGGAAGCGTCGAATATAATCTGGGCAAGCTGCCGCTCGGCGTCCGTCCCGAAGAAACGCCGTCGAACGGGCTGACGCTGGGCGAGACCATCCGCACCATAGAAAGCAACGGAAGCTGGGCCGTGCTCAAAAATGTCGAGCGCGATCCCGCCTACGCTTCGCTGCTCGACGGGGCGCTGGCGGAACTGGAACCCATTGTTGGGGAGAAAACCGGTCCGATGCTGCATCGGGAAGCCTTCATCTTCCTTTCTTCACCGGACAGCGTCACCCCGTTCCACATGGACCCGGAGCATAATATCCTGCTTCAGATCATGGGAACCAAGACCATGACTGTCTTCCCGGCCCGTGACGAGGAACTGGTGCCCGCGCAGAAGAGCGAGGAATTCCACGGCGGCGGCCATCGCAACCTCGTCTGGCAGGACGGGTTCAAGGCGCGCGGCACGGCGGTCACGCTGCTGCCGGGCGACGCCATCCATGTGCCGGTGAAAGCGCCGCACTTCGTCGAAAACGGTCCCACCGTGTCGGTCAGCCTGTCCGTCACATGGCGGTCGGATCGGAGCGTGGCGGAGGGCGAATTGCACAGCTTCAACGCGCTGCTGCGCCGTCGCGGCCTGCCGGTGGGGGCGGTGAGCGCCGCGCCGGAGCGGCAGGGACTGCGCCGCCTCGCCTACCGTGTCATGCGGAAGCTGGGCGCCTGAGGAGTCGGCGCAGCAGCGCTTCGGCTTCGAGGCGGGGGCTGAAACGCTCCAGCACCCACCATTCAAGCCCATCCTCGCAGGTGGAAAGGCTCTGCTTGTAGCGATCCCTGCCCGCGAGCAGCGAATAGCGGGCGAGGCCGCGCTCCGCATAATGGGCGACCGCTGCGGCGTGGCAGAGGAGGCCCGGCTTGTCCTTCGCCGTCACCGACTCTGCGAAGGCGGACTGATAGTTCATCGCAGCGCCAGCCTGCACGAAATTAACGAGCAGGCCGACGACGCCGTGGCTGTCCGTGAAGCGCAGCAGTTCAACCGAGCCATCGGCATGCCCCCGCGCCACGAGCGTCGCCACGAAGGCGCGAAAGGCCGCATCCTCCCACGCATTGTCGGCATGGCGACCGGCATTGAGCGCCGCCATTTCGGCAAGCCACGGCTCGATCATGTCGAGCGATGCCCGCTCCGCCTGCGGCCCCGATCCGCCGCGATCCTTCATCGCCCGGCGGATCTGACTGCGCGTGTTGGCGCTGACCAACGACAGATAATCGCCGCCCGCACCGCGCACGGCATCGAGGTCGATCTGGTAAACGGGCGAGGCATCGACCCGCGTTTTGCGGCGTGCGGGCAGGTCCAGCAGGGGCGATCCGGGCGCGATCCCGCTCAGGCGAAGGGCGCGCCAGTCCCTGCGGCGGGCCAGCGCGTCGATCGCGACAGCATAAGCCCCCGCCTCCTGCCTCCGCTCCACCAGCAGGCCATTATATTCGACATAGGGCCGGTCAGCCGCCGCTTCACCTGTCTGGTTGAGACTGATCGTGGCCACGCGCCCCAGCAGGCGTCGCTGCATCGCGTGGCCGACGAGCGCGAGCGCCACGTCCCTGCCCGCTTCATCTGTCACGGCAAGCAGTTCGGACTTTACCGCATAGCTGTCCAGCCACGCGCTGACCCAGGTCCAGCGCAGGAAGAAGGATGCGTCGCTCCGCGCTTCGAGCGCCTGCCAGCGCTGCGCCAGCGTTGCCCGGTCGGGCCGCGAAAAGCCTGCGGAAAATCCCATCGCGCCTCTTGTGGCAGAGGAGGCGGCGGGGTCAAGCGCGGTTCAGGCGGTGATCCGCCGCGCGGGATCGATCGACCCGTCCGGCCGCACGCCAGCCTTGGCGAGATCGCGGGCGATATGGCCGGTCATGAATCGCTGCCACATCACGAAATCGGCGCGCAGCGACCAGAGCGGGTAGCGGAAGGTCGCAGGCTGGTTGCGTTCGACCAGCCAGTGCCCGGCCCATGCAAAGCCGTAGCCCGCGACCGGAAGCGCCGCGAGCAGCCACCGCCGCTGGGACACGGCTGCCCCGGCCAGCAGCGCCACCACGATGCTGGTCCCGGCATAATGCAGCACCCGCGTGCCGGAATGGGCATGTTCCTGAAGATAATAGGGCCAGAAGTCGCGAAAGCGGCGCAATGGGGTCACGGCATCCTCCCTGTTTCGCCTGCAACCGTAACGGGTCTGGAAGACAGCGTTAAGCGCCGTGCGACCGGCCGTGCACCCGGTCAGGGGCGTAGAGGAAATAATCATAGGCCGCCCGCGTCGCTTCGGCGATAATACGGTCGCGCGACGTGTGGCCGCGGCTGTCCTTCATCACGAACACGGCCACCGCAAAGCGCCGGCCGTCAGGCAACTGGACGATGCCGACATCGTTGCCGATGCCGTTCATGGAGCCGGTCTTGTGCGCGACGGCGGTGCCGGGCGGCAGCATGCCGGGGATGCGAGCCTTCCCGGTTTCGCAATGGCCCATGATCGTAAAGAGCCGCTGCGTGCTGCCCGCCGACAGCGCCTTTCCGCTTTCATAGGCGGTCAGCAGGTCGAGCATCGCGGTCGGCGTGGACGTATCGCGCGGGTCGATGGCGAAGTCGGGGTTGGGCAGATCTTTCAGGTCGCGCACCGCGATCTGCGGATCGGCGCGGCGCGCCGCCTCCACATTGGCGCGGAAACTGCCCGATTGCGGGTCGATGCCCATCGCCCGGTAGAGGAGATGCGCGGTGTCGCTGTCGACCTCCAGCCCCCTGACACCCAGCTTCGTCACGAAGGCGGTGATCGCCTGCGGCCCGCCCGCCCGCGCGACGAGCACGTCGGTGGCATTGTTATCGCTCTTCGTCAGCATCAGCTCCAGCAGCCGCTGCACCGAAAGCGTCGCGCCGGGACGGGAGAACATCCAGGCGATGCCGCCCTCGCTCGCCAGCGCGGGATCGAGCGCCAGCGGATCGTCGATGCGCAGGTCGCCCGCGTCGATCAGGGAGAAGATGCGCCCGGCCACCGCCACCTTGTAGGCGCTCGCCATCGGGAAGAGCGTGTCGCCATTCAGCGCCTGCGTTTCGCCGGTCTGAAGGTCGCGCACGCCGATGCCGACCGATCCGTCCGAAAGAGCGGCGAACCGCGCAAACTCGGCAAGCAGCTTTGCCTGCGCCGATTGTTCGACCAGTGGCCGGGGCGGCAGTCCGAACGCATCGGCGGCAGGCAGCGGCGCGAAGAACAGGCCAAGCGCGGCGAGCGCGGCGGCAGGGCGAAGCGACAACATGCGCCGTTTCTCGCGGATCGGCGCGCGCTTCGCAAGTCCCGTTGACAGCGGTTCGGGCGACGGGCCATCTGACGGCCATGAGCGACACGATCAGGCTGCACGAAAGCTGGCGCGCCCCGCTGGCGACGCAATTTTCCGCCCCTCATATGCAGGGTCTCAAACGCTTCCTGGAAGCGGAGAAGGCGGCGGGCAAGCGCATCTTCCCGAAAGGCCGGGACTATTTCCGCGCGCTCGACCTGACGCCGCTCGATCAGGTGCGGGTCGTGATCCTGGGCCAGGACCCCTATCATGGTGAGGGGCAAGCCCATGGCCTCTGCTTTTCGGTGCAGCCGGGTGTGCGCACGCCGCCATCGCTGGTCAACATCTACAAGGAGATGCAGGCCGATCTTGGCATCGCGCCAGTCCGGCACGGTTTCCTCGAACATTGGGCGCAACAGGGCGTGCTGCTGCTCAACAGCGTCCTGACGGTCGAAATGGGCCGCGCGGCTTCCCATCAGGGCAAGGGGTGGGAGCCGTTCACCGACGCCATCGTGCGGCTCGTCGCAGAAAAAAAGGAGCCGGTGGTCTTCATGCTCTGGGGCGCTCACGCCCAGAAGAAGGCGGGCTTCGTCGATCAGAGCCGGCATCTGGTCATCAGATCCGCACACCCCTCCCCCCTTTCGGCGCACAACGGTTTCCTTGGATCGCGGCCCTTTTCGCGGGCCAACGACTTTCTTGCGGCGCACGGCCGGGGGACGATCGACTGGGCGCTGCCCGCCGTTGCGGCGGGACAAGGCGACGCGCCCTGACATGCAGCGGACGCGATGCGTAACGATCCTGAACGAAGGATAACATCGCGGTTCAGCTTCGGCGCATGTGTCCGCGCCCATAACGCTCCTCACAGTTTTTGATTTGCATGCTCTGAGAGGAGAAGAACATGATGATTCGCAAAGCCATTCTGGCCACTGCCCTTGCCGCCGCGACCGCCGCGGCGGTTGTTCCGTCGACTTCGTTCGCGCGCGACCATCATCGTTATGACCGCTATGAGCGGCGCGGCGATTATCGCGACGATTATCGCTATCGCTGCCGCAAGGGCAGCGGCACCACCGGTCTGTTGCTGGGCGGCGTCGCGGGCGCCCTGCTGGGCCGGGCGGTCGATACGCGCGGCGACCGGGCGCCGGGCACGATCATCGGCGCGGGCGCGGGTGCCCTTGCGGGCCGGGCGATCGACCGCAATTCCAAATGCTGATCTTCGCGAAAGCGTAAGCAGGAAAGGCTCGCCCGTTGGCGGGCCTTTTTTGCTAGGGGCAAATTTAAGGCCCGGTCCCACTTGCGCGGGCCGGGCCTCATTCCCTCTCCGAACTTGTCTACAGCCGGTCAGCCGTCGTAGTCGCCGCCGATATTCTGGTTGCGCGGCGGCGCGGCGGCGGTCAGGCGAAGAGCCTCCGCCGACTGCGCGATCGAGCCGATTTCGTCCGGCGTGTCGTCATCGTCAATCTGCACCTTCTGGAGCGAACCGACGAGCGAATCCTGCAGGTCGTGAGGCAGAACGGTCTCTTCCGCGATTTCACGCAGAGCAACGACCGGGTTCTTGTCGCGGTCGCGGTCGAGCGTCAGCTCGGCACCGCCGGAAATTTCCCGGGCGCGCTGCGCTGCGAGCAGAACGAGATCGAAACGGTTGGTAACCTTGTCGACGCAATCTTCGACGGTAACGCGGGCCAAACAGGGCCTCCTGCAAACAACGAATGGAAGTCGTGAACTGGCCGCCTAGCAGCGCGTTGTGGCAGAGTCAATAAAAGGCCATGTAGGCATGACAGGCACAGGGGCACGAGGGGTGCATGGCGACGGTTCGGCCCGAGAGCGACGACGGAGACGGGGATGTGCTGGAAGCCGTCATCAACGGCAACCACCTGCGCCTCGTCACGCAGGGCACGGCGCTGCGCGAGGCACTGCTCAACCTGATCGCCGGTGCGCGGCGCAGCCTCAAACTCTATTATTATATTTTCGCGGCGGATGAGAGCGGCACGCTGGTCCGCGATGCTCTGGTAGCAGCAAGGGCGCGGGGCGTCGCCGTGACCCTGATGGTCGATGGCTTCGGGTCGGGGCGCACGCCCGACAGCTTCTTCGCGCCGCTGGTGGAGGCCGGGGTCCATTTCGCGCGGTTCGGAACGCGGCGTTCGACCCGTTACCTCATCCGCAATCACCAGAAGATGACGATTGCCGACGATGGACGCCTGATGATCGGCGGCTTCAATGTCGAGGACAGCTATTTCGGCATCCCCGCCGACGATTGCTGGCGGGATGTGGGCCTTCTGGTCGAAGGGGAGAGCGTCGGCGCGATGGTGAGCTGGTATGGGCAGCTCTGGCGCTGGACCGAAACGAAGAAACAGCGTTTCAGAACCCTGCGCCGCATGGTGCGCCAATGGCACAGGCCTTACCAAAAGCAGTCTAGGGGAGCGCTGCGCTGGCTGATCGGCGGACCGACGCGGCGGTTCAGCCCTTGGGCGCAGGTGGTGAAGCATGATCTGGAACAGGCGCGGCGGCTGGACATGGTCGCCGCCTATTTTTCGCCCGGCCGTGGCATGCTCAAGCGTATTGCGCGGGCGGCGCGGCGGGACGGCGCGCGGCTGATCCTGCCGTCCCGGTCGGACAATGGCGCGACAGTGGCGGCGGCGCGCCTGCTCTATGGACCCCTGCTCAAGCGGGGCGTCGAGATTTTCGAATATCAGCCGTGCAAACTGCACATGAAGCTGATCGTGATCGACGACGCGGTGTTCGTGGGGTCAGCCAATTTCGACATGCGCAGCCTGTTCCTCAATCTGGAGATCATGCTGCGGATCGAGGATGCGGGCTTTGCCGCACAGGTTCGCCGCTTCATCGATTCAGAGGCACGCGACAGCCGCGCCATCAGCCTGGAAGAACATCGCGCCAGCCGGTCCGTGCTGACGCTCGCGAAGCAGTGGGCGAGCTATCTGCTGGTCGGCGTGCTGGACTATACGGTGACACGCAGGCTCAATTTCCGCGATCCTGACGCGGATTGAGGAGGGGCGCGTGTCCCCTCCCCACTCGCCCTCACCCCCGCATCGCGGCGCGGAACATCAGGACCGAGATCACTATGAGGTAGACACCGAAGATCTTCTTGAGCGGCGCGGCAGGCATGTTGTGGGCCGCCGATACGCCAAGCGGCGCGGTCAGCATCGACATGGAGGCGATGGCGACGGTGGCGGGCACGTTGATATAGCCGAGCGACCCCCACGGAAGGCCGGTTTCCTTAAACCCGATGATGGCAAAGCCGATGGTGGTCGGGATCGCGATCAGCGTGCCGATGCCGGATGCGGTTGCGATAGCGCGGTGGATTGTGCGGCCGCACAGGGTCATGACCATGATCGCGATCACGCCGCCGCCAATGCCGAGCAGTGAGGAAAAGGTGCCAAGCCCTCCGGCGATGCCCATGCGCACGATGCCCGATGGCATGGTGTCGCTCACCACCTTGCCGTTGACGCTGGGGAGAAGGAAATTGAGCGACATGAGGCCCACGCCCACGGCGAAGATCATCTTGAGGACATTGCCGTTGACGTGACCCGCCAGCAGCACGCCCGCGCCGCAACCGAGCACGATCCATGGCGCCCATGTCTTGAGCACCTCAAATTCCACCGCGCCCCGCTTGGCGTGGGAGAGAAGCGAGCGGATCGACGTGACGATGATCGTCGCGGCGGACGTACCGATGGCGACGTGCGCGATGGCATCATGTGTCCCGCCCAGCAGCGGCAGGACAACGAGCAGCGCAGGCACCACAACGAAGCCCCCGCCGATCCCGAACAGACCGGCGGCAAAACCGGCCACCAGACCAGCAATCAGCATCGAGACGAGCGGCACCAGCCAGACCATGACATCGCCATGCATCACCGCGTCTCCTTCTGGCCGATGCGCCCCACAGGCATGTTGCGGTCATCGCCCCGGCGGATCAAGGCGGCGAAAGTCAGAATATCGACCATGACGTGAAACCCATGCCCCTCTTCGGCAAAATCAGGCGGGAAAGGCATGTCGATGCCCCTCTCTCCACCCGTCTAACGAATGAGGCCCGCGAACCCGCACCCTCCTTTCGCGCAGCTCCGACAGAAATCGGAAACAATTCCTCGCCATGACACGGCAAAACGGCGCTGCCCCCCCTGCAGAACAGCGCCGTTTAGATCATGGTTTTAGACGGGTGCCGTTCAGGCGACGGCTTCGTCCGCCGGGGTGTAGGGAAGGCCCAGATCCTCGGCGACTGCCTCATAGGTGATCTGGCCGTTCCAGACGTTGAGACCCGCGCGCAGGTGAGGATCGCGGCGCAGCGCTTCCTTCCAGCCCAGTTCGGCGATGCGCAGCGCGTGGGGCAGCGTCACATTGTTGAGCGCGTAGGTGCTGGTGCGGGCGACCGCGCCGGGCATGTTGGCGACGCAATAATGCACGACGCCGTCGATCACATAGGTGGGTTCGGCATGGGTCGTCGCATGGCTGGTTTCGAAGCAGCCGCCCTGATCGATCGCGACATCGACGAGCACCGCGCCCTTCTTCATGGTCTTGAGCATGTCGGCGGTGACGAGCTTGGGCGCGGCGGCGCCGGGGATCAGCACCGCACCGATCACGAGATCGGCTTCCGCTACACATTCAGCAAGGTTCGCCCGGTTGGAAAAGCGCGTCTTGGCGCGCGCCTCGAAATACATGCCGAGCTTTTCGAGCACTTCGGGGCTGCGGTCGAGGATGGTCACGTCTGCGCCGAGGCCCGCGGCCATCTGCGCCGCGTTGAAGCCGACGACGCCGCCGCCGATCACCGCAACCTTGGCGGGCAAGACGCCCGGCACGCCGCCGAGCAGCACGCCGCGCCCGCCATGCGCCTTTTCCAGAGCGGTGGCGCCCGCCTGAATGGCCATGCGCCCCGCGACCTGGCTCATCGGCTTCAGCAGCGGCAGGCCGCCCGAAGCATCCGTCACCGTTTCATAGGCGATGCAGGTCGCACCCGATGCGATCAGGTCGCGGGTCTGATCGGGATCGGGCGCGAGGTGGAGATAGGTGTAGAGAATCTGGCCGGGGCGCAGCATGGTGCGCTCCTGCGGCTGCGGTTCCTTCACCTTCACGATCATTTCCGCCGTGGCGAAGATTTCCGCCGCAGTGGCGACGATTTCCGCGCCTGCCTTCATATAAAGGGCGTCGCTCGCGCCGATCCCCTCGCCCGCGCCGGTTTCCACCAGCACGCGATGGCCGTGCGCCGAGAGTTCATGGACGCTCTCGGGCGTCAGACCGACGCGATATTCGTGATTCTTGATTTCCCTGACGGTGCCTACGATCATCCTCTTCTCTCCGGAAAGCGGTGCGGCGCGCCTGCGCCTTGTGCGCGGGACTATAGCGCAATGGACATGCTGGATGTTCCCTATTAGCTGCCCTTTGACGTCTCAGATCAGGATGCTATCTCTCTATATGGGTAAATGTCGGGATAGTATTGCATGGATCGGTTCGATATCGCACTGCTGGAGGCGCTTCAGTCGGATTCGCGCCATTCCATGGCTGAGCTGGGGGAGCGGATCGGCCTGTCGTCCTCTGCCTGTCACCGGCGGATCAGGGCGCTGGAAGAAGCGGGCGTGATTGCGGGCTATGCCGCCCGGCTTGACCCGACGGCGCTCAGCCTTGCGCTCCACGCCTTCGTCGAAATTTCGCTCACCAGCCAGAGCCGCGAGACCATGGACCGGTTCGAGACAGCGGTGGCGGATTTCCCGGAGATACTCGAATGTCACCTGATGGCGGGGCAGGCGGACTATCTGCTGCGCGTGGCCGCCGCCGACCTCAAGGGGTTTGACGCCATCCACCGCGACTGTCTGGCGCGCCTGCCCGGCGTGTCGGCGATCCGCACGAGTTTTGCGATCCGGCGCATCCGCGACTGGCAGGGCTATCGGCTGCGGGGCGTGTGACGGCTCAGGGCGCGGCGCGGATCGGCACCGGAGCGTTGCACAGGTCGACGCCGCCTGCGGCACGAATGTAGAAATCGTCCTTCCGATTGGCGCGCAGGCGCAGATAGTCGGCGAAACTCGCGGACGCCGCGTCCATGACCTCAAAGCGCGGGCGCTCGCTGACCGGCAGCTCGCTCGCCAGCCGCACCGAGAGGATCGGCACGCGATGTTCCTGCGCCGTGTAGAAGCCAAGCTCGCCCGATCCGCGCGGCAGGCTCGACAGATAGGCCATACCGTCGATCACGCGCCCGACGACGGCGATGTTGCGGTCGAGCTGACGCGGCGCCTGTCCGATGACGGCATAAAGTTCCGCGCCGGTCCCTGCGTCGGGCGCCATGTTGCGCCCCACGCCGACATAGCCGTAGCAATGCGGCAGCCACGCCGCTTCCCCGTCCATCGCGACCGGCCATCCGCCGACATAGCCGGTGGACGGAGCATAGGCGTCTGGGCTGGAAGCGGGCGTCACGGCCAGACGCCGGTTGGCGATCGGTAGCACATAGTCCGCTTCGCTGGTGGGGGAGAGGCCAGAAGGCAGCGGCTTCTTCTCGGTCGCGTCGCCCCATTGCACGACATAATTGTCCTGCACCCGGTTGATGCTGGTCCCATCCCACCAGTGTGCCTTGGCCAGCGCACGGATGTTGGCGACATGGCGCGGCGCGAAGCCGGGCGCGAGCTGGATGACGACCCGCCTGCCGCCTTCGATGGTCACCACCAGCAGTTCATCGGCAGGAATCGCGCGCCACGCAGCGGCAGGCGCGGCGGCCACCACGGTGGACGGCGTCGTGGGAGTGTCGGCCGCCAGTGCGGGCATGGCAGACAGAGCGGCGAGGGCGAGGAGGCGGAAGGCGGGCATCATGCCGTCAACAGACAGGCGTGCCGCCCGTCTGTAAAGCCCCTGCCCTCGCAGCGATGGACCGATCCGCCGGATCACTCACGTGCGTCGATCCGAAACGCGCCACAAATAGCGGACGAAACACGGTAAATCATTCTTAACGCCTTCTCAATTAAAACGCCCGGATTGAATGGAAATGCTGCACCGCATTGGGGGGCAATCAAGTGGTGGTCCGATCTTCGTTCCTAAGCCGTCTTCGGCGCAACCAGGCCGGCAACGCGCTGTCCATCGTGGCCGCGTCGATCATTCCGGTCGTCGGGATGCTGGGCGGTGGCCTCGACATGGCGCGCATCTATCTGGTGCGTTCACGCATGCAGCAGGCGTGTGACGCTTCGGTGCTCGCGGGACGCAAGTCGATGGTTGGCCTTACGTGGGACACGAACAAAGACGAGCCGCTGGCCCGCCGCTTTTTCCAGACGAACTTCCCCAACGGATCGCTCGGCACCAGCAATGTGGCGCTGAACTATACGGTCGATGGCCTCGGCAACGTCACCGCCAACGCATCGACCGTGCTGCCGATGACGCTGATGCATGTGCTGGGCTTCGACAACAAGTCAGTCGCGGTGACATGCCGGGCGGAATTGCAGTTGCCCAACACGGACGTGATGTTCGTCCTCGATACGACCGGTTCGATGGCCGACACCAATCCGGGCGATTCCACCAACAAGATCGTATCGCTGCGAGCAGCAGTCCAGTCCTTCTACCAGACGCTTGAAAATGCGCGCACTTCGGGATCGGTGATCCGCTACGGCTTCGTGCCCTATTCGGAATCCGTCAACGTCGGCCTGCTGCTGAAGCGCGAATGGATGGTCGACAACTGGACCTACCAGTCGCGGCGTCCCAACAGCACGGATCAGGTGACAAGCACATCGACGACGACGCGCAAGAAGACCAACGGTCCTGTGACCAAGGTTTCTGGCTCTTCGCAGACGATCAAGACAAATCTGCCGCTTGAAGCCTGTAACGCACCCGCCAACACGCTCAAGACCACTCAGGTCATCACGGCGACCCGCAGTTCCGCCTATCCCGGCGGCGGCACCCAATATGAGAATGATTACGAACGCACGCGCGACGGCAGCAGCTATAGCGTAGCCGTCACAGGCGGCCAGTGCGTGTTAACGGAAACGCGCTACAATAATTATGTCGATAAGTGGACCGAAACGGACATCCCGTTCGAATCCAGCACGACAACCACGACCACCCGCTATTTTTGGGATTATGGTCCAATCAGCTATGACGTTTCGGGGCTGAAGGGCAACCTTCCCTCCGGCCTGATGGCTGGCGGCACCATCACCGCGCCCGTCAACAATAACCATGTGAACCGCACGATCACCTGGAATGGCTGCATCGAAGAGCGCGACACCGTCACCGGCACCAACTATGCCAATGCGCGCGACATGGACATCGATGCGGTGCCGACCACGGACTCGGCGACCCGCTGGCGGCCTGCCCTGTCCCAACTGGTGTTCGCCCGCACGTCGATGACGAGCTACAATGTGGCCTCTGTCATCAAGACGACAAGCAATTACCAGAATGTCGGCGACTATATGTCGGGCAGCTATGCCGTGTGCCCCTACAGCGCGTCCAAGCTCAAGACGCGGACATCGTCGGAACTGTCCAACTATCTCAGCAATCTGACGCCTAACGGCAAAACCTATCATGACATCGGCCTGATCTGGGGCGGGCGGCTCATCTCGCCGACGGGCCTCTTCGCCGCCGAAAATTCCACCGCGGCCAATGGCGGCTCGATTTCGCGGCACATGATCTTCATGACGGACGGCGAAACCGATACCGAGGTCAACCACTACGACGCCTATGGCTTCCCCGGCCTCGACCGCCGCCGCTCGACCGGCCTCCAGACCAAGGCGCAGCAGGATGCGACAGTCGCCGACCGCACCGCCGCCATCTGCACCGCGATCAAGGGCAAGGGCATCACCCTGTGGGTCATCGCTTTCGGCACGTCGCTCAACACGATGCTGTCCAACTGCGCCAGTCCGGGCCGCGCCTATCAGGCGAACAACACCGCCGAACTCAACGCCCGCTTCGCCGAGATCGCGACGCAGATCGCGCAACTGCGGATTACGGACTGAACCATGGCCCGCACGCCCGCCAGCCTCTGGCGCATCCTGCACCGTGACCAGCGCGGCCTGTCCATCGTCGAGTTCGCGCTGATCTCGCCGGTGTTCCTGACGCTGCTGCTCGGCGTGTTCGACATCGGCCACCAGCTTTACGCACGCTCCGTGCTGGAAGGCGAGATGCGCCGCGCCGGTCGGTCTTCGGCGCTGGAAAGCGCCGTTGCGGCGAAACAGACGCAGCTAGACGAAGATGTCCGCTCGCAGGTGCTGAAGGTCGCGGGCGGCGGCGGCACGGTCGATTTCACCCGCAAGGCCTATCTCACCTATCAGGCGGCGCAGGCCAAGGCAGAGCCGTTCATCGACGCGAACAATGACGGCATCTGCAACAATGGCGAGAGCTTCGATGACTGGAACGGTAACGGCCAGCGCGATCTGGACGGCGCACGAACCGGTCAGGGCAATGCGCGCGACGCCGTCATCTACACCGCGCGGCTGAGCTTCCCGCGCCTGTTCCCGATGGCGGGACTGCTCGGCTGGTCGAACCGGGTCGAGATCACATCATCGACCGTGCTGCGCAACCAGCCCTATGGCGATCAGGCCGCCGTCGCGCTCGGGAAATGTCTCTGATGGCCCGGCGTCGCTTCTCGCTTCTCCGCTCCATTTCGGGCATCGCCATGACGGAGTTCGCGCTCTGCCTGCCCTTCGTCGTAATGCTGGGCACGCTGGGGATCGAATATACCCGCTATGTCGTCATCAAGAAGCGCGTGTCGGACATGGCGGCGCAGATCGCCGACAACGCATCGCGCATGGGCAATGCATCGGTGCTGACCAACAAGCCGGTCAGCGAGGCCGAAATCAACGATCTGTTCGTGGGCGCGACGCTCGAAGCGGGCGACGCCATGGATCTGCCGCACAAGAGCCGCATCATCCTGTCGAGCCTGGAGGTCAACGCTGACAACGGCCAGTGGATACACTGGCAGCGCTGCTTCGGCTCCAAAAACTACCCGTCCAGCTATGGCGTGCAGGGCGATGGGCAGAGCGGAACGGGCTTCGCGGGGATGGGCCGGACCGGCAACAAGATCACGGCAGTCAAGGGTTCGGCGGTGATGTTCGTCGAAATGGCCTACAGCTATACGCCCGTGATCGGCCTTTTGCCGGTGGCGATGCAGGACATCGTCGAAGTGTCCGCCTATAATGTCCGCGACAGCCGCGACCTCACTCAGGTCTATCCGGTAACGGGCGTTACCGCGTCAACCTGCTGACACCGGCCCGAGATAGGAAGGCGGGACCGGTGCGGTCGCGACCACCAGTTTTTGCAGCACCACATTGTCGTCGATCCGCCAGATGCGGATGCGGTGACGCCCGGCTGTCAGCGGACCGACATCCGCGCGCAACTCAATCACATTGTCGCAGACCGCCCGCGCCCAGCGTTTCTTGCCGTCCGTATCCTCCGGGCCGCCGGTCGGTTCCAGATGCGCCGCCACGATCTGCGCCGGGCCATCGTCGACAGACAGGCCGATCCTGACGCTGCCGCCGCCCCCACCCCTGGCCAGCGTGTCGAGCGTCGGCGCAAGATAGAGCGTGACGGTCCCCGCACCCTCTTTCGTGAGCGCCGCGTCATATTCGATCCAGACGCCATCCTCGACCCGCGTCGGCGGCAGTCCCTGCGGCAGCGGCACCACCGCTCCGTCGGTGCGGCCCAGATGCGGAATGCGCGTCCAGCGCGGCCCCGATCCGCGGCTCATCCGCGCATAGGCTGTCGCCTCAATGGCGACCACGCCTTCGGGGACGGGCTTGCGCAGCGCGAAGCGCGGCGTCACTTTCTGCCGGTCGGCGGGCGTATCGCCAGCGACGCGCGTGATGCTGGGCATCGTCTGTTGCGTCGGGTCGTTCCAGATGACGTAGCTCATATGGACCTGCGCCATCATGCCGTCCCACTTGCCGCCGTTAATACTGTGATACTGGCGGGTGAGTTCGGCGTCCTTGGCGAATGTCCGCTCCACCTGATCGGCGAAATAATTGGCGCGCGCATCGTTGCGCGACGCAAGCAATTTGTTCCACGCCGCCGCATAGTAGAGCCGGTAAAGGTTCGCCATCGCCGCAATCGGGAATTCCAGAAGCTGGAAATAGGCCGAGCGCTGGTCGGCGCGCAGCCGGTCCCGGACGCCCAGCATTCGCGTCTCCAGCGCATCCCACTCCGCCACCATGTCCCCGAACTCGCCGCCGTCCAGTCCCTCGGGCGCGATGCCGCCCAGGGGAAAGCTGTTCTGGTCGATCAGCTCCGGCTTTCGGCGCGCGGCATATTGACTGTAGGCGGTGACCATCTGGCCAATGGGTTCGGCAAACTCTGGGCCGAAAGTCGCCGCCGCCCAGTCGCGCGGATAGGCGGCAAGCTGCGCGGGCTGCATCGCTTCAGGGTTCCACGCCATCGCGAGGAAGAAGCCCAGCGGATATTCCATCGGCTTGATGTCGCCCACATTGACGATCCACATCGCCCGCGCATTGCGCCGGTAGGCGAGATCCATCTGCTGCCAGACCTTTTCGATCTGGTTGGTGTTGGTCCATTTATAGTTACGCGGCGCGCCGACATAATCGAAATGATAATAGACGCCGTAGCCCCCGGAGCGCCGGGGCGATCCGGGCGGCGGCAACCGGCGGATCTGACCCCAGTTGTCGTCGGCGAAAAGCAGGATGACATCGTCGGGCACGGTCATGCCCTTGTCGTAATAGTCCTGCACTTCCTTGTAGAGCGCCCACATCTGCGGCTGCTGTTCGGCCGAACGGCCGGTGACGTCCGCGATGATCCTGCGCTGGTCGCGGACCACGCCTTCCAGCAGGCCGATTGCGGTGCCTTCCGCCATGGCTTCGTCGCCGTCGCCGCGCATGCCGATCGTGACCACCGATTCATAGCCGCGCCCGTCGCCCTTCGACATCATCCGCTCGATGCCGCCGCGCCAGAATTTCTGGAGGTTTTCCCGATTATGGGCGTAATCCCATGGTCCTTCGCCGCGATCCGCGCCCCGGTGCCATTCCCCCTGCGCGCGCAGCATGGGCTCATGGTGCGAATTGCCCATGACCACGCCCATGGAATCGGCCAGCGCAACGTTTTTGGGATCGTCGAGCGCGAATGCCTTGCCCCACATGGCCGGCCACAGATAATTGCCCTTCATGCGCAGCAGCAGTTCGAAGACATGCGCATACATGCCCGCGTTGACGCCGCCGAACGCCTTGCGCGCCCAGCCGCTCAGGCACGGATCTTCGTCGTTGATGAAGAAGCCGCGATAGCGGACCTTCGGCTCGTCAAGCGTGCGCGGCACCTGCAGCGTCACGTCACGGCGTTGAACCACCGGAACATCGGCGAACCAATACCAGGGAGAGACGCCCATCCGTTCCGACAGGTCGTAGGTTCCGTAAATCGCGCCCCGCCGGTCGGAGCCGATCACGACCAGCGCGCTGGGCACACCGGGGAGGGGATTGCGCACCACGACGCGGCGATAGGCTTCCCACCTCCCCTTGAGATCGTCGGTCGAGAGCCTGCCGTCGGCAACGAGGCGGTCAATGATGGCGCTCTGCCCGGCGACACCGATAATCACCAGCGGACGGCGGTCGGTTCCCGGCCTGTCCTGAAGCAGCAGCGCGCTGCCGCCGCTCACCCTTTCCAGATCGGCTTTGAAACTGGCGGCGACGTTCTGGACGGCGGGGTCCGCTGCGGTGTCGATCAGAACGGTTGCGGGCGTGCCTTTGACGACCATCGGAAATGCGACCGTGTTGGCGGCCATGGCGACGCCGGAGCGGGAGGCCATTCCTGCCAGCATGGCGGAGCCTGCCAGCATCTTCCGCCGCGATAGGCGCAGTCGCTCTCCCCTTTGCATCGTCTCTCTCCTGAAATGGTATCGTTACCATCTGTAGGAGGAGGACGCGCTTGTCAATTGCCGGGGGTTTTCAGACAGGGCCGGGACGCCGACTGCCAAAAGTCAGACGGCCAGCCGTTCCGCATGCCAGCGCAGATGCTCACCCATGAAGGTGGAGATGAAATAATAGCTGTGATCGTAGCCGGGCTGCATCCGGAGGGTCAGTGGCTGTCCGGCCGACCGGCACGCTTCCGCCAGCAGTTCGGGACGCAGTTGCTCCGCCAGAAACGGGTCCGCATCGCCCTGATCGACCAGCAGGTCGGGCAGGCGCGCCCCATCCTCGATCAGCGCGACCGCATCATGCCTGCGCCAGCCCGAACGGTCCACACCGAGATAGCCGCCCAGCGCCTTCTGTCCCCAGGGCACCTGAGACGGCGCGACGATCGGCGCGAAGGCCGACACCGCCCTGTATCGATCCGCAAAGGTGAGGCCGATGGTCAGCGCACCATGTCCGCCCATGCTGTGCCCCATGATCGACTGCCGCGCCGGATCGGCGGGAAACTGATCCGCCACCAGTGCGGGCAGTTCTTCCGTCACATAGGACCACATGCGGTAATGGGGCGCAAAGGGCGGCTGCATCGCATCGACATAGAAGCCCGCGCCAAGGCCGAAGTCATAGGCGCCCTGTGCATCGTCGGCGACCCCCTCCCCGCGCGGCGACGTATCCGGGGCGACCAGTATCAGGCCCAGTTCCGCACATGCTGCGCGAAATTCGCCTTTCTCGGTGACATTGGCGTGGGTGCAGGTCAGGCCCGATAGATACCAGACGACCGGCAGGGCCGCACCTTCGGCGTGCGGGGGCACGAAGACGGAGAAGGTCATCTCCGTTCCCGTTTCGCGCGACGGGTGGCTATAGCCGCCCTGAACGCCGCCGTGGCTCCTGACGGTGGAAACGGTCTTCATGGCCACCCCGTCAGAAAACCACGACGGAACGGATGCTTTTGCCTGCGTGCATCAGGTCGAAGGCGGTGTTGATGTCTTCTAGACCCATGACATGAGTAATCATCGGGTCGATCTCGATCTTGCCGGTCATGTACATGTCGACGATCTTGGGCACGTCGGTGCGGCCCTTGGCTCCGCCGAACGCGGTGCCGCGCCAGTTGCGGCCGGTGACGAGCTGGAAGGGACGGGTGGAGATTTCCTTGCCTGCCTCGGCCACGCCGATGATGATCGACGTGCCCCAACCGCGATGGCAGGCCTCCAGCGCAGTGCGCATGACTTCGGTATTGCCGGTCGCGTCGAAGGTATAGTCGGCGCCGCCATCTGTCATCTCGACGATCTTGGCGACCGTTTCCTCGCGCGAGAGGCCTTTCGAATTGAGGAAGTCTGTCATGCCGAACTTGCGGCCCCATTCCTCGCGGTCGGGGTTGATGTCTACGCCGATGATCCTGCTCGCGCCCGCGAGTCGCGCCCCTTGGATCACGTTGAGGCCGATGCCGCCCAGACCGAAGATGACGACATTGTCGCCGACCTGCACCTTGGCCGTGTTGATGACGGCGCCGACGCCCGTGGTTACGCCGCAACCGATATAGCAGCTCGACTGAAATGGCGCGTCCTCCCGGATCTTAGCGACAGCAATCTCCGGCAGCACGGTGAAGTTGGAGAAGGTCGAGCAGCCCATATAGTGAAAGATCGGCTGGCCCTTGTAGGAAAAGCGGATCGTGCCATCGGGCATCAGCCCCTTGCCCTGTGTCGCGCGGATCGCGGTGCAGAGGTTCGTCTTGCCCGACAGGCAGCTTTTGCACTGGCGGCATTCAGGGGTGTAGAGCGGAATGACATGATCGCCCGGCTTCACCGACGTGACGCCCGCGCCGACTTCCCGCACGACGCCCGCGCCCTCATGGCCGAGGATCGACGGGAAAATGCCTTCGCTGTCGAAACCGTCCAGAGTATAGGCATCGGTGTGGCAGATACCCGTGGCCATGATCTCCACCAGCACCTCGCCCGCCTTCGGGCCTTCCAGATCGACTTCGACGATCTCCAGAGGCTTTTTGGCTTCGAAGGCGACGGCGGCGCGGGTCTTCATGAGGGACTTCCTTATGACATGATCTGGAGGCGAAGCGGGTCGATCCGGGAGATTTGCGAAATCTTGCCCGCTTATGCCGACTTCACCGACCCGATGCACGTCGAATTGCGGCGGAAAGACGCGCAGCCGCAACAGGAATCCGATGGATCGCCTTCAGTCGGCAGCGCTCTGGCCTGAATCGTCAGGCGACTGCCGTTCCGCCAGATAGGCGATCGCGCGCGCCACGGTCGGCGACAGTTCCACCTGCTGCGCGCGAGCGATCGCGACGATATGGTCCTTCATGCGCGGGTCCCAGAAGCGGATGAGGTGATCGGCGACCGCTCTTGCCGTCTGCTCCTCTCCGGCGCCGCCCATGTTCCGCGCGATCTGATGGGCCATGTACACCAGTCGATCCGCGGTCGACATGACTTCGGGATTGTCGCTCACGACCCTGTCCTACTCTGCCGCTGCGGGGACGCCGATACGGCGGCTGCGTTCGGCCTGCCGGGCATAGTCCTGCTGCCAGTCGCTCGGCCCGTTGCTCGCCGACACCTGCACCGCCGTCACCTTATATTCCGGGCAGTTGGTGGCCCAGTCCGAATAGTCGGTGGTGATGACATTCGCCTGCGTTTCGGGATGGTGGAAGGTCGTGTAGACGACGCCCGGCGCAACGCGCTCCGTTACCAGCGCGCGCAGCGTCGTTTCCCCCGCCCGGCTGCGCAGCGTCACCCAGTCGCCATCCTTCAGACCCCGGTTCTCGGCATCGCTGGGATGGATTTCCAGCCGGTCCTCGGGGTGCCAGGCGGTGTTGGCGGTGCGACGGGTCTGCGCGCCGACATTATAGTGGGACAGGATGCGCCCGGTCGTGAGCAGGAGCGGGAAGCGCGGCCCGGTCTTCTCGTCGGTCGGCACATAGTCTGTAACGATGAACTTGCCCTTGCCCCGCACGAACCCGTCAATGTGCATCAGCGGCGTTCCGTGGGGCGCCGCATCGTTGGCGGGCCATTGCAGCGACCCCTCCGCCTCCAGCCTGTCATAGCTGACGCCGGTGAAGGTCGGGGTGAGCGCCGCGATCTCTTCCATGATCTGCGCGGGATGGTCGTAGCTCCAGCCCAGCCCCATGGCGTTCGCCACCAGTTGCACGATCTCCCAGTCGGCATAGCCGTTGAGCGGCGCCATGACCTTGCGGACCCGCTGGATGCGGCGCTCCGCATTGGTGAACGTCCCGTCCTTTTCCAGGAAGGTCGATCCGGGCAGGAAGATATGGGCGTAGTTGGCGGTTTCGTTCAGGAACAGATCCTGCACGACCACGCATTCCATGGCGGCAAGGCCGGCGGCGACATGGTGGGTATTGGGATCGGACTGGAGAATATCCTCCCCCTGAACGAACAGCCCCTTGAACGCGCCATCGACCGCCGCGTCGAGCATATTGGGGATGCGCAGGCCCGGCTCGCCGTCCAGCGGCACGCCCCACGCCTCTTCGAACAGGGTGCGGGTCTTGCCGTCCGACACATGGCGATAGCCCGAAAATTCATGCGGGAAGCTGCCCATGTCACACGCGCCCTGCACATTATTCTGGCCGCGCAGAGGATTGACCCCTACGCCGTCGCGCCCGACATTGCCGGTGGCCATGGCGAGATTGGCGATGGCCATGACCGTCGAACTGCCCTGACTATGTTCGGTGACGCCAAGGCCGTAATAGATCGCGCCATTGCCGCCCGTGGCATAGAGCCGCGCCGCCGCGCGCACATCTTGCGCCCCGACGCCGGTCAGCGGCTCGATGGCTTCGGGCGAGCGCGCGGGGTCGGACACGAAATCGGCCCAGTCGGCAAATTCGTCCCAGTCGCACCGCTCGCGAATGAAGCTTTCGTCATAGAGCTTCTCGGTGACGATGACATGGGCGAGCGCCGTCATCATCGCGACATTGGTGCCCGGGCGCAGCGCCAGATGATGTTCCGCGGCGATGTGCGGAGAACGCACCAGATCCGTCCGGCGGGGGTCGATCACGATCAGCTTCGCGCCCTGCCGAAGCCGCTTCTTCATGCGCGACGCGAGCACCGGATGACCGTCGGTCGGATTGGCGCCGATCACCAGGATGACATCGGCCTGGGCGACGCTGTCGAAATCCTGCGTGCCCGCCGATGTGCCGAAAGTCTGGCCGAGGCCATAGCCGGTGGGCGAGTGGCAAACCCGCGCGCAGGTGTCCACATTGTTGTTGCGGAAACCCTGCCGGATCAGCTTCTGGACGAGGAAAGTTTCCTCGTTGGTGCAGCGGCTCGACGTGATGCCACCGATGCTGCGCATGCCATATTTGTTCTGGATGCGGCGGAACTCGGACGCGGTATAGGCAATCGCCTCCTCCCACGAAACTTCCCGCCACGGTTCATCCACCGACGCGCGGATCATGGGATTGAGAACGCGGTCCTGATGCTGGGCATAGCCCCAGGCGAAGCGGCCCTTGACGCAGCTATGACCCCGGTTCGCCTTGCCTTCCTTCCACGGCACCATGCGCACCAGTTCCTCGCCCCGCATTTCCGCGCGGAAGGTGCAGCCCACGCCGCAATAGGCGCAGGTGGTGACGACTGCGCGGTCGGGCGTGCCGGTTTCGACCACTTTCTTCTCGATCAGGCTCGCGGTGGGGCAGGCCTGAACGCACGCCCCGCAGGACACACATTCCGATCCGAGGAAGCCTTCTCCCTGCGACGCGACGACCTTGGATTCAAACCCCTTATTCTCGACAGTGAGCGCGAACGTCCCCTGCACTTCGTCGCATGCGCGCACGCAGCGCGAGCAGACGATGCACTTGCTGGGATCGAAATCGAAATAGGGGTTGGACTGGTCTTTCGCCTGCCCCATGTTGGTCGCGCCGTCATAGCCATAGCGCACATCGCGCAGGCCGACCGCGCCGGCCTGATCCTGCAGTTCGCAATCGCCATTGGCTGCGCAGGTCAGGCAGTCGAGCGGATGGTCGGAGATGTAGAGTTCCATCACCCCGCGCCGCAACTGCTTGAGCCGTTCGGTCTGGGTGCGGACGACCATACCTTCGGCCACCGGCGTGGTGCAGGACGCCGGATAGCCGTTGCGCCCCTCCACCTCGACAAGGCACAGGCGGCAGGAACCGAAACTTTCGAGGCTATCGGTGGCGCAGAGCTTGGGGATGGAACCGCCCAGCAGCGAGGCAGCGCGCATGATGCTGGTGCCTTCGGGCAGGGTCACGCTCTGGCCGTCGATGGTCAGCGTCACGCTCCTGTCACCCGCGACCGCAGGCGGCGTGCCGCGATCCATTTCGCGCGAGAAACTCATTCTGCGGCCTCCGTCACGGGCGAAGACGCCCCGAAATCCTCTGGAAAATAGTCGAGCGCGCTCAGAACCGGATAGGGCGTAAAGCCGCCCAGCGCGCACAGCGAGCCATGTTTCATCACATCGGACAGGTCGCGCAGCAGCCCGACCTGCGCATCGACGGACACGTCGATCCGGTCGGGCGCGCGGGAATAGAGCGCCTTGCCGAGATAGCCCGTATCCTCTTGCCGGGTGCGGGATGCAGGTGCGCCGCCGCGCGCCGCGATGATATGGTCCATGATCTCGACGCCGCGGGTCGATCCGATCCGGCAGGGCGTGCATTTGCCGCAGCTTTCCGCCGCGCAGAATTTCAGTGCGAAGCGCGCCATATGCGCCATGTCGACGCTGTCGTCGAACACCGTGATACCGGCATGGCCGATCAGACCGCCCGCCTGCGCGAAACTCTCATAATCGAACGGCAGATGGAACATGCTGGGCGGGAAGTATGCGCCGAGCGGACCGCCGACCTGAACGGCGCGCACCGCCCGCCCGCTGGCGGTGCCGCCGCCCACATCGTTCACCAGTTCGCCCAGCGTGATGCCGAACCCGACTTCGTAAAGGCCGCCATGTCTGACGTTGCCCGCCAGTTGCACCGGCATGGTGCCGCGGGACCGTCCGAAACCAACCGATGCATAGGCTTCCGCGCCCTCCGCAAGGATGAAGGGCACGGCGGCGAGGCTCAGCACATTGTTGATGACGGTGGGCTTGCCGAACAGCCCCTGCAAGGCGGGCAGCGGCGGCTTCGCGCGCACCTGTCCGCGCTTGCCCTCGATCGAATCGAGCAACGCCGTTTCCTCGCCGCAGACATAAGCGCCCGCACCCTCGCGCACTTCGAGCGTGAAGGGCGCAACGAGATGCGCCGACGCTTC
Organism: Sphingobium amiense; assembly: GCF_003967075.1. Classification (NCBI taxonomy): domain Bacteria; kingdom Pseudomonadati; phylum Pseudomonadota; class Alphaproteobacteria; order Sphingomonadales; family Sphingobiaceae; genus Sphingobium; species Sphingobium amiense. The sequence goes on along the minus strand of NZ_AP018664.1, from coordinate 34,450 downwards.
GATGGCAGCGCGCATCGTGCGGATGGCAAACGGATATTCGGAGCGGACGTAGATATAGCCATGCCCCGCCCCGACCGCATGGGCGGCAATCGCCATCCCCTCGATCAGGCAATAGGGGTCGCCCTCCATCAGCATGCGATCGGCAAAGGTGCCGCTGTCGCCTTCGTCGGCGTTGCAGACGATGAATTTGTCGGCGGAGCGAGCATCCAGCACCGTCTTCCATTTGATGCCGGTCGGAAAGCCCGCGCCGCCCCGTCCGCGCAGGCCAGACGCGGTGACGATCTCCACGACTTCCGCCGATGGCAGCGACCGGGCGCGCTCCAGCCCCTTCCAGCCGCCATGGGCCTGATAATCGTCCAGACTGACCGGATCGGTCAGCCCGCAGCGGGCAAAAGTGAACCGCTGCTGCGAGGCGAAGAAGGGGAGGTCATCCACGCGTCCCAGCCGGGCCGCGTGGCTGCCGTCCAGCACCGCCGCGACATCCTGTGGCCCGACCGGACCATAGCCGATGCGCGCGCCATCCTGCTCCACCTCGACCAGCGGTTCGATGGAAAAGAGCCCGCGGGAGCCGGTGCGCACCACGTCGCAGCCAGCCTCCTCAAATGCGCGCGCAACATCGTCCGCGCCCAGCGCCACGGAAGCCATGTCGCGGCTGATGTAGATCCTCACGCGTTCACCTCGACCGCCAACTGCTCGATCATCCGGGTATCGATTCGCGCCACCGGTCGCCCGTCGATCAGGGCGTTGGGGCCGATAGCGCATAACCCAAGGCAATATACAGGCTCTATGCTGACCCTGCCGTCGCCCCGTTTTTCGCCCATCGGCACGCCCAGAAGCCGCGTCGCCGCTTCCTCGACCGCAGCGCCGCCACGCGCCTGACAGCTTTCGGCGCGGCACAGCTTCACGACATGACGCGCTGGCGGCTCATGACGGAAATCATGATAGAAGGTGATGACGCCGTGAATATCGGCGCGGGACAGGTTCAGCGCCTCGGCGAGCACAGGGACAAGCGACGGGTCGATATGGCCGGCCTCTTCCTGAATGGCATGGAGCAGAGGCAGCAGCCTGTCCCGGTCCGCACCATGTCGCGCGACCCAGTCTGAAATAAAGTCTTCCATACGTCCAGCGTCCAGCAATCCTGTCGCGGGATAGTGCGGCGCGGACGCAAAAGCGTCAAATCGTTCTCCCTTATGATAGATAGGATAAGACTATTTCTTTGCAGTCGAGATTTATGTCGAGCGGTTCGCACGCAGGCGCGGATTTACGGGATGAAGACATCGATTTTACTCCAGATAATTAAGGTGCCCCCAGCCCCAACAAGCTGGAGGATCTATGACGTCGCCAAAAACGGTCGTTTCATACGGACGGCCCAAGCCCTGGACGGGAGACACTCCCACCCCAGATACTCTATCCACCGCCTTCCACTCTTCTCTTCTGGGGACTGCGGCAGTTGCAGCGGGGCTTTACAAAACGGCCGCTCGCCATTTCCTGTACTGGATCGATCAGCAGGGCATCGCGGTCTCGATTGTTGATGACGCTGTCGTCCGCCGCTTCGAGAAGCATCGGTGTCGCTGTCGGGGTTTTTCCCGCCATGAGCCCAACCGTCCGAAGTTCACCAGCAAGGTTCGGCGGTTTGTTCGCTTCCTGGAGGACCGGGGTATGGTCGCCGTGCCCGATGATATCGATCATCTGGACACGGCGTTGGCGGATTACGCGACATTCCTCGTGCAGGAGCATTACAGCGCGGCGAGCATCAAGAGCTACCGTTCGGAGGCAGCGCACTTTGCCGCGTGGATGCGCGTTTCTCGCCTGCGCTGGCAGGATGTCACTGATAAGCATGTTGCCTTGTATGCTGGCCACAGCTGTCGTTGCCCGGTTTACCGCAAGCGCGGAACGCTGATCGGCCATCACGGTCCGTTACGCCGCAGTAAGGGCGCGCGGCGCTTCCTTGGATTTTTGCGCGACCGGCAGATACTTCCGCAGGCAGAGAGCCAACCGTATGAAGACGAGGATCTGACAGCCTATAAGGCTTGGCTGAAGGCCCATTGCGGCAGTTCGGCTGCGACGATCCGTCGTTACAGCGACGAAGTGAAGCGCTGGTATTTGTTGCTCGGTCCGCCATCGGATCTGGACGCGGCTACCATCAGAAGAATCGTTAGCCACCGCATCACCGAGGTGCCCGGTTCTGCACCGACCGTCGCCGGCATCATACGGAGCTATGTGCGCTTTCTTGTCTCACGCGGGGAGTGTGACGCGGCGTTGCAACATGCCTTTCCGCCCATCAGGCGCTATCGGCTCGGCACCCTGCCACGCTATATGGACGAGGCGACGGTCGAGGGGATCATTGCGTCCTGCAAAACCGATACTGCGGTCGAGATTCGTGACAAGGCCATCATCCTTCTACTTGCCAGGCTCGGCCTGCGAGCCGGTGACATTTGGCAGCTCCGTCTAGCGGATATCGACTGGAACGAAGGATGTCTGAGGGTATGCGGCAAGAGCAGGCGGCCCGATCGCCTGCCGCTGCCCCAGGATGTAGGGGATGCGATCCTCGACTATATCGAGCGGGCCCGCCCACCGATAGACGAGGAGCGGTTGTTCGTTCGGGTGCAACCTCCATTCCGGCCGTTCAACTCGTCGGCCGAGATCGCAGGCATCGTAGCGCGTGTATTCCATCGGGGCGCCATCGAGGGCGTGCCGACGGGTGCCCATGCCTTCCGGCATTCTCTGGCAACACGGATGCTGCGCGCCGGCGCCGGCCTTGAATCGGTCGGCACGATCCTGCGCCACCGTTCCCCGGCGACCACCGCCATCTACGCCAAGGTCGACGTCCCGATGCTGCTCAAGGTCGCTCAGGATTGGCCGGGAGACGCGGCATGATGAACGCTCAGATCGAACGCTATGTCGCGTTACATCGCAGTTTCGGCCGCAAGTTTGACGCGCAGGAACGGTGGCTCCGTCTCTTTGCCAGCTATGCCAACGACCTCGGCGATCGGCACATCAAAGTCGAGCGGATCTACGATTGGTGCCGATCGGCCAGTTCCCAGAACGTGGCCCGGGACAGGTTCGACCACCTCCGCCGCTTCTGCCTCTATGCCCATGCCGAGGATCAGCAGCATCAGGTGCCGCCAGCAGGCGTCTTCGGAAGAGGGAAGCGACGCCGCCCGACACCACATATCATCGAGCCCGAACAACTCAGAGCGATCATGCAGGCCGCCCTTGATCTTCCGCCCAAAGGCAAGATCAGCCCGCATACTTACCACTACCTGTTCGGCCTGCTGGCGACGACCGGCCTGCGGATATCCGAGGCGCTCGCACTCCAGTGTAATGATGTGGTCGACGACGGCCTCGTTATCCGGAACGGCAAATTCGGCAAGCAACGCCTCCTGCCGATCCAGCCATCAACGCGAGAGGCGCTCGATACGTATCTCAGCATTCGCAGAAGGCTGAACGCCCGCGGCGATGATCTGTTCGTCACCACGAGAGGCCGGGCGCCACACCAGACGGTCGTTCACATCGTCTTCGTCAGATTGGCTCGTAAGCTGGGTTTCCGCGGTCCGACCGGAACCAAGGGCATTCGCGTCCACGACCTGAGGCACACCTTCGCCGTTCGGTCGCTGGAGTCCTGCCAGCACGATCGGGAGGCGATCCGGCATCACTTAGCAGCGCTCAGCACCTATCTTGGCCATACGGATGTAGCCAACACATACTGGTATCTCGAAGCAACACCGGTCCTCCTTCGTGACATCGCCGCAGCAGGTGAGCAGCTTTTCCGAGGAGACGCAGCATGACCGCGCTCGCCACCCATCTCGCTGCGTTCCTGCGCGAACATCTGCCTCGCGAACGCAACGTCAGCCCACATACGGTGACGACCTACGCGAACTGCTTCGCGCTTCTGGTCCGGTTCGCAGCCAACCACCTGAAGCGGCGCCCCACCGACTTGACGATTGAGGATTTCGATCCCGCGCTGATCATGGCGTTTCTCGACCATTCGGAGGAGGCAAGGAAGAACAGTCCCAGAACCCGCAATGCCAGGCTTGCGGCGATCCGGGCGTTCTTCCGTTACGTCGAGTATCGCGTCCCAGCCTGCCTCGATCTCGCGCTGCGTGTACGTGCCGTGCCGACAAAGCGGACCGACACGACCCTGATCGACTATCTGACGCGGGACGAGATCACCGCGCTGCTCGATGCACCCGATCCTCAGTCTCGCCTGGGCACCCGGGATCGCGCCATGTTGCACCTCGCCTACGCTGGCGGTCTGCGGGTCGCCGAGTTGTTGTCGCTACAGATGCAGGACTTTCCGGAACGCTCGCTCGCAACGGTCCACATCATTGGCAAGGGGCGGCGCGAACGCATCCTCCCTCTCTGGCGCGAGACACAGGCAAGTCTTCGGGCCTGGCTTGCTGTTCGCCCGCAATGTCAGGCGATGGAGATATTTCTGAACGCTCATGGCGAGCCGATGACGCGCGACGGATTTGCGTTCAGGCTCGCCAAGCATGTAGCCACGGCGGCGAAGAAGCAGCCGTCGCTGCTGCGCAAGCGGGTCACGCCCCACGTGCTCCGGCATTCCTGCGCGATGCACACGCTCGCTGCGACCGGCGACATCCGCAAAGTGGCGCTCTGGCTTGGGCATGCCAGTATCCAGAGCACGGAAGCCTATCTGCGGGCCGACCCCGAGGAAAAGCTGCAAATCCTCGCTGCGCATGGGTCGCCATTGGTCAAGCCAGGCCGCTTCAGGCCGCCAGCGGATCCGCTGATCATGATGCTCAACGACGTTCGAAAACGAGCATCGCCCCGGGGCCGTAGCGCGCCTGGCATCCAGTCACCTTAATTATCTGGAGTAAAACCGATGTCTTCATCCCGTAAATCCGCGCCTGCGCGCGAACCGCTCGACATAAATCTCGACTGCAAAGAATATGTCTTATCTGGAGATCCAGATAAAACATATACGGGCGGTGGAAAGCGGGAGGCAACTCCAGCTCCTTAGCGGTCGTCAGCACGGCCTGCGCCATTCGTCCGAGCGGCGCATTGTCCGCGACGATCACACCCACCCGCACCCGGTCGGTCAGCACCGGCAGCATGCGGGTTCTGACCCACGACACGCCATCGAGCAGGTTCGCATGGCTGTCCGGGATGATGGAGCAAAGCCCGCCATGCTGAACCAGCCCCAGCAGGGCGACATAGCTGTCCGCCGTGACTCTGGGCTGAAGCGCAAGGCCGCGCTCCGCCAGCCGGGCGTCGAGAATGCGGCGGTTCTGCATACCCTGGTGGAGCAGGCAGAGCGGCAGGCTGGCCAGATCCTCCCAGCCCAGCGGTTCGGGGATCGCGACGCCGGCCGCCGCGCTGATCAGCATCGACCGCTCTGCATAAAGGGGGACAGTGAGGGCGTGAGCCGGAGGCTCGAAGTCGAGATAGGTGATCCCGGCATCGAGTTCGAAGGCCGCGAGTGCGCGCTCGATCTGCCGGGATGACAGCGCCTGCACCGACAGATGAAGCCCCCGGTGGCGGCGCAGCAGCGCTTGCGCGAGGCTGCCGACGACCGGCATGGCGGCGGGGATGCAGCCCAGCCGCATCTCGCCCCTGAGCGGCCCCCGCGCCAGATCGGCGGCCTGCTCCATGGCTTCGGCGGTCGCGACGAGCTGGCGCGCCCATGGCAGGATCGCCTCCCCCTCGGCCGTCAGCCCGATGAACTTGCGGTCCCGCCGGATCAGCCTTTTGCCGAGCTGCTCCTCCAGAGAGGCGATGCCAGCCGAAAGGCTGGGCTGCGACACATGACATGTCGCCGCCGCCCGCGCGAAATGGCCTTCGCGATGGAGCGCCAGAAAATATTCAACCAGCCGGGTCTGCATCGGCGCGACTTTAGTGGATAAACGATGCCGCGCAACGATCCGCGCCCCGAGGTGGGACCGCCGCCGCTAGATCAGCCCGGCAAGCGGGCTGGACGGGTCGGCATACATGCGCCTGCCCATGCGCCCGGCACGGTAGGCCATGCGCCCTGCTTCCACGCCCGCCTTCATCGCCGCGGCCATCAGCACCGGGTCTTTCGCTTCGGCAATGGCGGTGTTCATGAGTACGCCGGTGCAGCCCAGTTCCATCGCCTGCGCCGCTTCCGACGCCGTGCCGACGCCCGCATCGACCAGCACGGGCAGCTTCGTTCCCTCGACGATCAGGCGGATCGTCACGCGGTTCTGGATACCCAGGCCCGACCCGATCGGCGCGCCCAGCGGCATGATCGCCACCGCGCCCGCATCCTCCAGACGCTTGGCCGCGATGGGATCGTCGACGCAATAGACCATCGGCTTGAAGCCTTCCTTAGCGAGGATCTCGGTCGCGCGCAGCGTCTCGACCATGTCGGGATAGAGCGTCCGCGCCTCCCCCAGCACCTCCAGCTTGACGAGATCCCAGCCGCCCGCCTCGCGCGCCAGCCGCAACGTGCGGATCGCCTCCTCGCCGGTAAAGCAGCCGGCGGTGTTGGGCAGATAGGTAATCTTCTTCGGGTCGATATAATCGGTCAGCATGGGCGCGTTCGGATCGCTGACATTCACACGGCGCACCGCGACGGTCACGATTTCCGCGCCCGACGCCGCCAGCGCGGCGGCATTCTGTTCGAAGCTCTTATATTTGCCGGTCCCCACGATCAGGCGCGAACGGAAAGTCCTGCCCGCCACGGTCCAGCCATCGCCATCGACGGGGGAAACGTCGCCGCCGCCGACGAAATGCACGATCTCCAATTCGTCGCCATCCTCGACCTTCACAGCGCCCAGCGTCGAGCGCGGCACCACTTCCAGATTGCGTTCGACCGCCACCTTTTCGGGCACGAAGCCCAGCTCACTGGCCAGTTCCGCCAGCGTGAGACCGTCGCGGACCCGGCGATGTTCGCCGTTGATGCGGATGGAGATGGTGCCGTCTGTGCTCACGATTGCTTGTCCCGGACGAAGAAGGTGTCTCGACTTGGCCGGACACGAAGGGCTAAGGATCGGGCGCATATAGGGGCCGTCCTGCCCCCATCGCAACCATATTGGGGGGTTCGCCTTGACCGACATGCGCAAAATCTATGTCCTGAACGGTCCCAACCTCAATCTGCTCGGCACGCGCGAGCCTGAAATATACGGCTATGACACGCTGGACGACATTGCCGAGAGGATGGACGACGCAGCGGGCCGCGCCCATGTGGAGATCGACTTCCGCCAGTCCAATCATGAGGGGCATCTGATCGACTGGCTGCACGAGGCGCATGCAGAGGGCGCGCATGCCGTGCTTCTCAATCCCGGCGGCCTTACCCATACGTCCGTCGCGCTGCATGACGCCATCAAGTCGATCGGCGTGCCGGTGATCGAGGTCCACCTGTCGAACCCGCACAGACGCGAGGAATTCCGCCACAAAAGCTATGTCGGCATGGCTGCGAAGGGGACCATCGCTGGGTTCGGGCCGATGTCCTACATGCTCGCACTGGAAGCGGCGCTGGAGCTTTAAGGCGCGTCATCCTGACGCGCGAAAGTTGCGCTTTGACGTAAAACTGCCTAGGCGCTGGCCGCATCGAACCGATTTATCGAACAAGGGTCATTCATGAACGAGAAGCATGACAAGGGCGCGATGCAGGTAGATGTCCAGTTGGTGCGCGACCTCGCTGCACTGCTCGACGATACCAACCTGACCGAGATCGAAGTCGAAGATGGCGACCGCAAGATCCGCGTCGCGCGCAAGGCCGGTGCCGTAGCTGCCGCGCCCGTCTACACACCCGCTCCGGTCGCGGCGCCCGCCGCCGCTGCTGCTGTCGCGCCTGCGCCGAGCGCCGAAGCCGCGCTGCCTGCCGGCAATGTCGTCAAGTCGCCGATCGTCGGCACCGCCTATCTCGCCGCCGAACCGGGCGCGGCGCCCTTCTCGCGCGTCGGCGCGCAGGTGAACGCGGGCGACACCATCCTGATCGTCGAGGCCATGAAGGTCATGAACGCCATTCCCGCGCCCTCCGCCGGCACGATCAAGGCGATCCTGGTCGATAACGGCCAGCCGGTCGAATATGACCAGCCGCTGATCGTCATCGAATAAGGCCGCCCGAACCCATGGCCATCGAGAAACTGCTGATCGCCAACCGCGGCGAGATCGCGCTCCGCATCCACCGCGCCTGTCATGAAATGGGCATCAAGACGGTCGCGGTCCACTCCACTGCCGACGCCGACGCGATGCATGTCCGCCTCGCTGACGAAGCGATCTGCATCGGGCCGCCCGCCGCGAAGGACAGCTATCTGAACGTTGCCGCGATCATCTCGGCCGCCGAAATATCCGGCGCGGACGCGATCCATCCGGGCTACGGTTTCCTCAGCGAAAACGCCAAGTTCGCCGAGATTGTCGAAGCGCACGGCATCAAATTCGTCGGACCCAAGCCCGAACATATCCGCACCATGGGCGACAAGATCGAGGCGAAGCGCACCGCTGGCGCGCTCGGCCTCCCGCTCGTCCCCGGATCGGACGGCGCGGTCAGCGATGTCGAGGAAGCGCGCGCCATCGCGGAGAAGGCGGGCTATCCCGTCATCATCAAGGCGGCGTCGGGCGGCGGCGGGCGCGGTATGAAGGTGTGCAATTCCCCCGACCAGCTCGAAACGCTGATGCAGCAGGCAGGCAGCGAGGCGAAGGCCGCGTTCGGCGATGCGACCGTATATATCGAGAAATATCTCGGCAACCCGCGCCACATCGAAATTCAGGTGTTCGGCGACGGCGAGGGCAACGCCATCCATCTCGGCGAACGCGACTGCTCGCTCCAGCGCCGCCACCAGAAGGTGCTGGAGGAAGCGCCCTCCCCCGTGCTCAGTCAGGCCGAGCGGGAACGGATCGGCGGCGTCTGCGCCAGGGCGATGGCCGACATGGGCTATCGCGGCGCGGGGACCATCGAGTTCCTCTGGGAAAATGGCGAGTTCTACTTCATCGAGATGAACACCCGGCTTCAGGTCGAGCATCCGGTGACGGAGATGATCACTGGACTTGACCTCGTGCGCGAACAGATTCGCGTCGCCGAAGGGCGTCCGCTTTCAGTCGCTCAGGAAGACATCCGCTTCACCGGCCACGCCATCGAATGCCGCATCAACGCCGAAGACCCGCGCACCTTCGCGCCTTCGCCCGGCACCGTCACTAGCTATCATGTGCCCGGCGGCATGCACGTGCGCGTCGATAGCGGTCTGTATCAGGGCTATAAGGTGTCGCCCTATTACGACTCCATGATCGGCAAGCTGATCGTCTATGGCCGCACCCGCGAAGGGGCGATCATGCGCCTGCGCCGCGCGCTGGAGGAATATGTGATCGAGGGGATGAAGACGACCATCCCGCTGCATCAGGCGCTGCTGACCGATCCCGAGTTTCTGGACGGCAATTATACGATCAAGTGGCTGGAGGATTGGCTGGCGAAGCAGGAAGGCTGACTTCGCTTTGCCCTTGAACGATTCCATATTTCGAATAATATCGAAATATGGAATCGGACGCGGTCGTCGATGCGCTAGGCGCGCTTGCTCACCCCACGCGGCTGGCGTTGTTCCGCCTGCTCGCTGCCGCGCCGGACGACGGGCTGGCGGCGGGCGACATCGCTGAACGGCTGGACGTAGCACCGTCCACGCTTTCACATCATCTCGCTGCGCTGGAACGCCCCGGCCTCATCCGGCATCGCCGTGACCAGCGCCGCCTCCTCTACAGTATCGCCCCGCCCACCGTGCGCGCGCTGATCGGCTTCCTTACCGATCAGTGCTGCGGCGGACGGCCCGATCTTTGCGTGGGGCAATGATGAGGCGCATTCTGGCCGCCGAGGCGTTAGGGACAGGACTGCTTGTCGCCACGGTAGTGGGATCCGGGATCATGGGCCAGCGGCTTGCGGGCGGCAACATCGCGATTGCGCTCCTCGCCAATACGCTTGCGACCGGGGCGGCGCTCTATGTTCTCATCACACTGCTCGCTCCGGTCAGCGGGGCGCACTTCAACCCCGTGGTCAGCGCCCTGCTCACCCCCCGGCGCGAATGGCTGCCGCGCATGACGGCGCAGGGCGCGGGCGGCGTGGGCGGAACCGTGATGGCCCACCTCATGTTCGGCCTGCCTCTGCTTTCGCTGAGCGGCAAGGTTCGCACCGGCCCGGACCAGTGGTTTGCCGAAGCCATCGCCACCTTCGGCCTGATGCTGACGATCCGGCTCGGGGTCGCGCACCGCTCCGCTTCAGTCCCGGCGCTGGTCGCCGCGTGGATCGTGGCGGCCTACTGGTTCACAGCCTCCACCAGCTTTGCCAACCCTGCGGTCACGATCGCCCGCGCCTTGACCGACAGTTTCGCGGGCATCCGCCCGGTCGATGTCGCCCCCTTCATCGTCGCACAGATAGCGGGCGGTGTTCTGGGCCATCGCCTCGCAGGCTGGCTTCTGGCTCCCCTCCCTCCATCACAGGAAAGTCCGGTTCATGAAAGCCACCATCTGGCATAATCCCGCCTGCGGCACCTCTCGCAAGACGCTCGCCATTCTGGAGGAAACGCCCGGCGTGGAGGTCCAGGTGATCGAATATCTCAGGACGCCCTACACCCGCGAGAAGGTCGCGCAGTTGATCGCCGACGCGGGCCTCACTCCGGCGGAAGCGATCCGCAGGATGGGCACGGACGCGGAGGAGAAGGGACTGCCCGCCATGGACCCGGACGCGATCCTCGACGCGATGGCCGCCAACCCAGCCTATGTGAACCGCCCCTTTGTGGAAACGGACAAGGGCGTCCGCTTCTGCCGTCCGCAGGATAGGGTTCGCGAGATATTGTAGTAAGTCTTTTCGCCGTTGCTCCGGGATCGTCACACCATTGTCATGATCGCGTGATTTCAGCCTTGCTTTGACGGGGGGAAGTCCTAGCCTTCCGCCCCATGGCAAAGGAACCGGAATTGGCGACCATCGCCGTCTACAGCCTGAAAGGCGGGGTGGGCAAAACCACCTTCTCGGTCAACCTCGCCTGGGCTTCTGCTACCGTGTCGAAGCGGCGGACGCTGCTGTGGGATCTCGATCCGCAGGCGGCGTCGAGCTGGCTCCTCTCCACCGACCAGACCAGTCGCGACGCCGCGCAGGCGATCTTCAGCAAGGATGTGGAAGTCCGCAAGCTGATCCAGCCTTCGACCGTGCCGGGCCTTGACCTCATCGCCGCCGACACGTCGCTGCGCGGCCTCGACCATCTGTTCCGCGAGATGGACAAGAAGAAACGGCTCGCCAAGCTGATCGACAGTCTCGGCAAGGATTATGACCGCATCATCCTCGATTGCCCGCCGGGCCTCACGGAGACAAGCGAGCAGGTGCTGCGCGCCGCCGACCTGATCGTCATTCCGGTGATCCCGTCCCCGCTGTCGCAGCGCGCGATGGGGGAAGTCGCCCGCTACCTCGTCCAGCGCGGCGGGGCGCATGCGCCGATCCTGCCGGTCTATTCGATGGTAGACCGCCGCCGCAGCCTGCACCGCGCGGCGATGGACGCGCAGCCCGGCTGGCACGCAATCCCGATGGCGAGCACGATCGAGCAGATGTCGGTCCGGCGCAAGCCGCTCGGGGCATTCGCACCCGCTTCGCCGCCCGCCCAGTCCTTCTCCCAGCTCTGGACCCGCGTCGAAAAGCAGTTGCAGGGCTGAGCGGACCGGTCAGCCCGCTACCCGCAGCGGCGCGCTGAACAGCGCCGCAGCATCCGCCGCCGCCATCGGCCGGCCGAAATAATAGCCCTGCACCTTGTGGCAGCCCAAAGTCCGGACCAGTTCCAGCTCCGCCTGCGTTTCCACGCCTTCGGCGGTCGTCGCCATGCCGAGGCTTTCGGCCAGCGTCACCACCGCGCGGATGATCGCCTTGCTTTCCTGCACATTTTTCGATGCGCCGATCACGAAGCTGCGGTCGATCTTGATCGTGTCGAACCGGGTGCGGCTGAGATAGCCGAGCGAAGAATAGCCGGTGCCGAAATCGTCGAGCGACAGATGCACGCCCAGCGCCTGCAACTGGTCCAGCACGGCGAGCGCGCCGGTGTCGTCCCGCATGAAGACGCTTTCGGTCACTTCCAGTTCCAGCCGCTGCGCCGGAAGGCCGCTCTGCGCCAGCGCCGAGACGACGGCCGTGACGAAGCTGGGGTGCGCCAGTTGCTCTGCGGAGACGTTCACCGCCACCCGCACGTCGTCGGGCCATGTTGCCGCCTCATGGCAGGCGGTGCGCAGCACCCATTCGCCGATGGGAGCGATCAGCCGCGCTTCCTCCGCCACGGGGATGAACTTGGCGGGCGACACCGCGCCCATCTGCGGGTGCGCCCAGCGCACCAGCGCCTCGAAGCCGACGATCGTGCCTTCATCGGCGTCCACGACCGGCTGATAGAGGACGCTCAGTTCGTCCTTCTCCAGCGCCTCGCGCAGCGCCAGTTCCAGCAGGCGGCGCTCCTCCGCCTCGGCATGGAGTTGCGGTTCATAGGCGCAATGCACTCCGCCGCCTTCCGCCTTGGCGCGATAGAGGGCGAGGTCCGCGCTGCGGGTCAGCGCCTCCGCTCCGACCCCGTCCGCGGGCGATTGCGCCGATCCGACCGACGCGCCGATATGCAGCACATGCTGATCGACCTGATAGGGTTGCGACAGGGCTTCGATGATCCGGTTCGACAGCCGCGCGATGACGTCCGCATTGGTGACGTGACTGATGACCACGGCAAATTCGTCGCCGCCGATCCGGCTGCAAAATTCGCCCCTGCCGCAAATCTGGCGCAACCGCCGGGCGACCTGCCCGAGCAGCTTGTCGCCGATCTGGTGGCCCAGCGTGTCGTTGATGGATTTGAAGCGGTCGAGGTCGATCATCAGGAAGGCGCAGCCCGGAACATATCCGCGCGTTTCCTCCAGCGCGCGGTCGAGCGCCTCGCGCAGGTGCGAACGATTGGGCAAGCCCGTCAGCGGATCGAAACGCGCCAGTTGCGCGATCTTGTCCGCCGATTCGCGCTGCTCGGTCACATCGGAGCCGACGCCGCGAAAGCCGAGGAACGCGCCGCCTTCGTCGTGGCGGGGAGAGGCGGACAAGGCCCACCAGCGCCACTGCCCGCCCACTTCGACGGGCAACACGAGATTGCTGAAACTTTCGCGGCGCTTCAGGTGATCGGCAACGCCGTGCAGCCCGGCAGCGAAACGCCCACTTTCCCACGCCCGGCCAGCGAGAAGCTGAATCAGCGGCATGCCCTCCAGCACTTCAGGCGCCATGCCCAGCATATCGGCGAAACGGGGGGACACGCCGCTGATCCGCCGCGCCGCATCGGTCTGCCACAGCCAGTCGGACCCGCCTTGCTCATATTCGCGCAGCAGCAGGCTGACGACTTCGCCCTTTTCCTGCAATTCGGCGCGCGCAGCGTGCTGGCGGGAGAAGATGCGGGCGTAGATGAAGCAGCCGATGAGCAGGGCGGCCGCGTAGGCGCTCGCCAGCGCCTGCACCGGCAGGTGATGCGGCGCGCGGAACAGACTGCCCAGACCGGCAATGCAGGGCAGCAGGAACGCCGTCGCGGACAGGGGCACCGGGGCGTAGCTGATCGCGCTGCACACCATGACGCAGCTGATCAGCGTCCACAGCGCGACCAGCCCGTCCGCCGAACCGGAGCGGCCCACCATCGCCATGCAGGCCGACCAGACGAGACCGCTCATCAGCGCACCTACGGCATGGCGGCGCAGGTCCGCGGGTTCGGGCGCGCGGTCGCTGGCGTTGCGGCGGCGGTCGACGATGAGGCCGGTGATGCTGGCCGCGATCAGGGCAACGCCAAGGCCGCTCAGCAGGACAGGGGGGCAGCAGCGGAAGAAAATCAGCCAGAGGAACAGGAGGCCGAGTAGCGTCATCGTGTGACGCAGCGGCGCGACGCTGCCCGCCGAACGGAGCTGCGCTGCGATCACGGCAGCCGCCGGACGGTCCGCGTGCGCCACCATGCCCATCATGGCACGTAGCGACGCCGGCGGGCGGCCGGTTCCGTCAACCGATTGATCCGTGGGCCTAATCACGCCCCGGCTGTATCAAGCAGGAGTTATCAATCCGTAACGATCGCGCGTATCCGTGCGCCGGATCAGGCGGCGATGTCGTAGGGGCGGATTTCGCCGGTGAGGTAGAGGTTGCGCGCCTTCGACCGGCTGAGCTTGCCCGAGCTGGTGCGCGGCAGGGTGCGCGGCGGAACCAGTTCGACGACGCAGTTCATGCCGGTGATGGCTCGCACCCGCTCACGGATCTGGTCGCGCAGGCGGGAGCGTTCCTCGTTGTCGGAGGTGCGGCAATGGACGAGGACGGCGGGTGCTTCCTCGCCGCCCGGCGTGGTGATCGCGAAGGCGGCGATGTCGCCCTGCTTGAAGCCGGGAAGCTGCTCCACCGCCCATTCGATGTCCTGCGGCCAGTGGTTCTTGCCGTTGATGATGATCATGTCCTTGGCGCGGCCGACGATGTAGAGATAGCCATCCGACAGATAGCCCATGTCGCCGGTGTCGAGCCAGCCGTCGACCATGCAGGCGTCGGTCGCCTCCTGATCACGGAAATAGCCGACCATCAGGCTGGGTCCGGTGGTCCACACCTTGCCGATCTGCCGCTCGCCGATGGGCGCGCCATCCTCGTCGCGGATTTCGACCACCATGTCCTTCGCGGGCCTGCCGCAGTTGACGATGGAGCGGAAGCGCTGCGGACGGCCCTCGGGCGCGTCGGCGCCGGACAGGTCGGTTTCCTCGACCAGTTCAACGACGATCCCCTCGCCCGGCGGCATGATGGTGACGGCGAGCGTCGCTTCGGCGAGGCCGTAGCTGGGGAGGAAGGCCCGCGGGCTGAAGCCTGCGTCGGCGAAGGCGTCGACGAAGCTCTGCATCACATCGGGGCGGATCATGTCCGCGCCGTTGCCCGCCAGCCGCCAGCGCGACAGGTCGAACCGGTCCTGCGCCTTGGTCTGGCTGGACATGCGGCGCGCACAAATGTCGTAGCCGAAGGTCGGCGAATAGCTGATCGACGTGCCCTCGTTGCGGCTGATGAGGTCGAGCCAGGCGAGTGGGCGGCGGGCGAAATCCTCCGTCTTCATGTAATCGGTCGAAACCTGATTGGCGACGACCGACAGGAAGCAGCCGACAAGGCCCATGTCATGATACCAGGGCAGCCAGCTTATGCAGCGGTCGCTGTCCTGCACCTGCATGCCGTGGCTGTGCGCCGACAGGTTGCTGAGCAGCGCATGATGCGTGACCGCGACACCATGGGGGAAGCGGGTAGATCCACTGGAATATTGGAGATAGGCGACTTCGTCACCGCGCGCCTGCGGCAGGTCGCACGGCACGGCGTCGCGGGCGATGAAATCCTCGAACGCGATGCTTTCGACGCTTTTCTGACGGCCCGCCTCGCCCGCCATCTCCTCCAGTTCACGGGGGAAGAGGAAGAGCATCGGGTCACAGCTCGAAAGCTGGACGTTGAGCTGGTCGATATAGCTTTCCTTGCCGCCGAAGCTGGTCGGCAGCGGCAGCGGCACGGGCCATGCGCCCGCATAGACGATGCCGAAGAAGAGCATCGCGAAATCCGCGCCCGTTTCGGCCACCAGCGCCACGCGGTCCTGCGGTTTCACGCCATGGGCGATCAGACGGTGAGCGCAGGCGATCGCGTCGTCGCGCAGTTCGCGGAAGGGATAGGGCCGCGCGAGATTGCCGCGCGCGTCGTGGAAGTTGAGACCCCGCTTGCCGCTGGCCGCGTAATCGAGCGCCTCGCCCAGCGTCTCGAAATCGGAGAAGCGGCGCGGCAGATCGTCGGTGGTCGGCGTCGGTGCCATCATCTCTTGCGAACCCGTCATTATTGGACCCAGTAGTCGTCAATCTTATCGAAGCGCCGCCGCTAGCAGCTTTCCGGCCCGCTTGCACAGCCAATGCGCTCCGCATTACCCCTTTAGCGCAAGAGGCGCGGTAAAATTCCGGCCCGACTGTGGCATAAACATGGCGCTTGGGCCATGGTTGCGGGTGCATGGCCGGCAAACGCATCCCCCCGCCGCTCGATGAGGAGAGCCTGCGCGAGCTGGCGCTGCGCCATGTGGCGCGGTTCGCGACCAGCCGGGGGAAGCTGCTGGCCTATCTGCGCCGTAAGCTGCGCGAGCGCGGCTGGGGCGGAGAGCGGGAGGCGGACCCGGAAGCGCTGGTCGCGCGCTTCGTGGAGCTTGGCTATATCGACGACGCTGCCTTCGCGATGATGAAGAGCGCCGCGCTCGGGCGGCGCGGCTATGGCGGGCGGCGGGTGGACGAAGCCCTGCGCGCCGCCGGGATCGCCGAAGAGGACCGGACGCAGGCGGACGCGCAGACGGCGTCGGACGCATGGACAGCCGCCGACCGCTTCGCCCGGCGCAAGCGGATCGGCCCCTATGCCGCCGCTCCGCTCGACCCCAAGCAGCGGGAAAAGGCCATCGCCGCCTTCCTGCGGGCCGGGCACGGCTATGCGCTGGCGCGCCGATGGGTGGACGCAGCGCCGGGCCAGGCTATGGAAGAGGAGGAGGGTTAACGCCCTCCCCCGCCGGTTCGAATCGCGATAAGGCTCGGCCATGCTCCGTTTCGCCTCCCTGATCGCGCTTGCCCTGCTCGCCGCCTGCTCGCCTGCGCGTCAGTCCCAAAAGCAGGAAGCCGGGCAGGAGACGGCGACGCTCCCCCTCCTCATCCGCTCCGGCGGCGGCACGCACCGCTTCGATGTCGAGGTGGCACGCACGCCCGCCGAGCAGGCGCAGGGTCTGATGTTCCGCAGGAGCCTGCCCGAAGATGGCGGGATGCTGTTTCCCATGGAGCCGCCGCGCACCGCGAGTTTCTGGATGAAGGACACGCTGATCCCGCTCGATCTGCTGTTCGTTCACACCGACGGCAGCATCGCTTTCCTGAAGGCGCAGGCCCAGCCCTATGACCGCACGCCCGTGTCGGCGGGGGTGCCGGTGGCGGCGGTGCTGGAACTGCGCGGCGGGCGGGCGGCGGAGCTGGGCATAAGCGAAGGCGACCGCGTAAGCTGGGGCGGTTGCGCCGTGCCGGAGGGCAGGAGCGCCATCGACCTGAATTTCTGCCCTGCCCCGCCCCGCTGACGCGCGCATCCTCTTGCCCGCGCCCGCGCCAGCGGCTAAGCGCATGGCCCATGGGAATCCTGGGCAAGATCTTCACCTGGTGGGATGGCGCGACCATCGGCACCTCGCTGTTCACCGCTCGCAAGGGCAAGAAGGTGGGCGAGGACCATCAGGGCAATATCTATTATGAAGGCGGCGTCGGCCTCGACGGCAATCCGCGCCGCTGGGTGATCTACAACGGCGCCAACGACGCCAGCCGCGTGCCCGCCGAATGGCATGGCTGGCTGCACCACACCATTCCGGGCACGCCCGAGAGCTTCCTGCCGCCGCCGCGCATCTGGGAAAAGGAATATACCCCCAACGCCACCGGCACGCCCAACGCCTATCGCCCGACCGGCGCGCTGGAAAAGGGCGGCGTCCGCCAGAAGGCGACCGGCGACTATGAGGCGTGGAGTCCGGACGCGGCATGACCCGGCCCGCGGTGGGCCAAGCCCTGCCGATCCTGTCTTGCCTTTTCCTGCTGACGCTGGCGTCCTGCGGCGGCGACGACATGCCCGCCGCCAACCGCACCGGCCCGGTAAAGGTCGAAGGCAGCCCGATCCGCAGCGTCGGCGCCGAAGCGGTTTCCGGCACGCCGATGGCGCAGCGATCCGCCGTCATCGGCCTTCTGAACAAGCGCAACGGCCTGACCCGCGACCTGACGATGAAGCCGGGCGAAGCGCTGCGTGTCGGCGACGCCATCGTCCGCCTGCAGGCGTGCGAAACGACCGCGCCGTGGGAGAATGTGCAGGAAACCGGCGCTTTCGTGCAACTGGACGTGCGGTCGAGCGGTGACGGCAAATGGCGGCGCGCCTTTTCCGGCTGGCTGTTCCGCGACCGCCCCGATCGCAATGTGGTTCAGCATCCGGTCTATGACGTGTGGGTCAGAAGCTGCACGATGGAATGGCCCGAAACCGGGCCGGACACGGTGAAGCTGGGCGGCGGGGACAAGGAGGCATCCGCGTCGCGCGACAGCGGATCGAATGCCAGTGAGGCCGCCGCGCCCGAACCCGACAGCGCCGCGCCCGCGCCAAGCTCGACCCCCGCGACCGCTTCGCCCAGCAACTGAAGATAGGCGCGCTGGCTGATTTCCACCGCGCCCATGGAGCGCAGGTGGTCGGTCATGAACTGGCAGTCGAGCAGGGTGAAGCCGCCAAAGCGCATCCGCCCCACCAGCCATGCCAGCGCGACCTTCGATGCGTCGGGCCGCCGCGACACCATCGATTCGCCGAAGAAGGCGCGGCCGAGCGCCACGCCATAGAGGCCGCCGACCAGTTCCTCCCCCTCCCATAGCTCGACCGAATGGGCGTAGCCGCGTTCGTGCAGGTGGCGGTAGGCAACCTCGATTTCATGGTTGATCCAGGTCGACGGGCGATCCGCCGCACTTTCCGCACAGAGCGCCAGCACCTGCGCGAAGGCGCGGTTGGCGGTGACGCGAAACCGGTCGCGCCGGACGACCTTGGCCAGAGAGCGGGACAGATGGAACCCGTCGAGCGGCAGGATCGCGCGTCTCTTGGGTTCGACCCAGTAAACGTCATCGGCATCGCGATCGTCGGCCATCGGGAAGACGCCAATGGAATAGGCCTGCAACAGGACGAGCGGGTCGATCATCATTCGGTGGGACGATAGGCGCAGGGCGGGCCGATAGGGAAGCCCCGGCGTCATTCCTGTCGCGATTCAGGCGACCGCCGGTTCGAGCAGCCGGATCGTGCCCGCGCCCGCGTCCAGTTCGGCCTCCACGCCCAGCGGCAGGCTATACTGATTGGCGACATGGCCGAACTGGCCGCCCTGAAAGGCAGGGATGCCGAGCGGTTCCAGATGCTGCTGCAGCACCTCCGACAGGGTGAAGCCGCCATAGCTGGGGCCGCCGGGACCGCAGTCGGTGCACTGGCCGAAGACGACGCCCTTCACCCTGCCGAGGATTCCGGCGAGGGCGAGTTGGGTCAGCATGCGGTCGATGCGGTAGGGCTGTTCGCTCACATCCTCGATGAAGAGGATCGCGCCGGTGAAGTCGGGAAGATAAGGCGTGCCGACCAGCGCGGCGAGCACAGTGAGGTTGCCGCCCAGCAGCCGCCCGCGCGCCACGCCGGGGCGGAAGGTGCGGATGCGCCCGACGCGCTGCACCAGCCGGTCTTCATGGCCGAGCGGGTTGGTGAGCGTCGGCGTCGCGCCATCGAAAGCGACGGCGCGGAAGGCATCCCAGCTATAGCTGCCCCAGCTTGCCGAGGCATTGGGACCGTGGATGGTGGTGAAACCCGCCTTCGCCGCGAAGGCGAGGTGCAGCGCGGTGATGTCCGAAAAACCGACCAGCAGCTTGGGAGTGCGGCGGATCGCGGCGTAATCGAGCAGGGGCAGGATGCGGGCGCAGCCCCAGCCGCCGCGCACCGCGAAGACGGCGCGGACGTCCGGGTCGGCATAGACCGCGTTCACGTCTGCCGCCCGTTCCGCATCGGTGCCGGCGAGATAGCCCGACCGGCTGCCCAGATGCGGCGCGGCCTTGGGTTTCAGGCCCATGGCGACGACGGTTTCTTTCACGAGATCGAGGTCGAAGGCATCGTCGACGAAGCCTGCCGGAGCGATGATGCCGATTGTGTCCCCGACCCGGAGGCGGGGTGGCTTCACCGGCGGAGCGGCGCGGGCGGGTGCGGCCGCCGTCGCCGCCAGCGCGCCCATGCCCGCCATCCATCCGCGCCGGTCCACGCGCATCAGTAGGGACTCCCGTCCCTGTGGCGATACTGGCCGTCCGACCAGAGCATGTCGATGTCGCTATAGTGGCAGTCCGCCGCCGGGGGGCGGCCCACCGCGACGAACAGGCAGTTCTCCGCGCTTTCGTTCAGCAGATGATGGCCGTTCGCCTCGCCCTTGGGAAAGGCGGCGATGTCGCCTGCGCGCAGGAGCGTGCGGCCTTCATCCTCCACCAGCACAGCCTCACCCGCCAGCATCACGACCAGTTCGTCCTCATCCTCATGCCAGTGGCGATGGGACGATGCCGCGCCGGGTTTCAGCAGCACATGGCTGACCCCGAAATCGGCGAGGCCGCTGACCGGGCCGAGCCTGCGCACCCGGCGCCCCGCGACCATGGCGGCATGTTCCGCCGGGTAGCCGGTGGTTTCGGTCTGCGCGATCGTTTCAAGGTCTATGCGAGGCATGGCGGCCTTCTCCTTCTGGCGCTGGTCAAGACCCGGACCTTTCGCTAACCCGCGACGATGACCATGACCAGCACCAATGACGACGCCGTGGCCCTTGCCGAGGCGCTGATGGCCTGCCCTTCGGTGACGCCCGCGACCGGAGACGTGTTCGCCGCGCTGGAAACGATGCTGCTGCCATTGGGTTTCACGGTCGACCGCTTCGTTGTCGGGGAAGCGCCGGACGGGCCGGTCGAGAATCTGCTCGCATGGCGGACGACGGGCGCGGGGCCGCATTTCGCCTTTGCCGGGCATCTGGACGTGGTGCCGCCGGGGACGGGATGGACCAGCGATCCGTTCGTGCCGGTGCGGCGCGGTGACCTGCTCCACGGGCGGGGCGCGGTGGACATGAAGGGGGCGATCGCCGCCTTCGTCGCGGCGCTGCGCCAGTTGCCTGATGACCTGCCGGGTACGATCAGCCTCATCATCACGGGCGACGAGGAAGGTCCGGCGACCTATGGCACGCTGGCGCTGATGGACCGGATGGCGGCGCACGGGATGCGGCCGGACCTCTGCCTCGTCGGCGAACCCACATCCTCGGCGCGGCTGGGCGATGTGGTGAAGATCGGGCGGCGCGGGTCGGTCAATATGTGGATCGCAGTCGAAGGCAGCCAGGGCCATGTCGCCTATCCGCACCTTGCCGACAATCCGATTCCCAGGCTGGTGCGCATCCTGACGGCCATCGAGGCGGAGGTGCTGGACGAAGGGACCGACTGGTTTCAGCCCAGCAATATCGAGATCACCGATCTGGAGGTCGGCAATCCGGCGCATAATGTCATTCCTGGCAGGGCGAGCGCGCGCATCTCTATCCGGTTCAACGACCGGCATAGCGGCGAGTCGCTGATCGAGCGCATCCGCGCCATCGCCGGGCCGCTGGGCGGCGCCGTCACCGCGAAGATCAGCGGCGAGGCGTTCCTGACCCAGCCCGGCGCGCTCAGCGACCTCGTCCGCGGGGCGATCCGCGAAGTGACGGGCGTGGAGACCGAACTGTCGACCACGGGCGGCACGTCCGACGCGCGCTTCCTGTCACGACTGTGCCCGGTGGTGGAATTCGGCCTGTGCAACGCGACGATGCACAAGCTGGACGAAGCGGTGGCGGTGGAGGATCTGCGCGACCTTGCCCGCATCTATGCGCTGGTGGTCGAACGGGCGCTGCGCGGCTGAAAAGGCGACAGCGACGCGCCACCGCTGCGAGGGTCGAAGTTCACACCGTTGGTGATGGCGGAAAACCGGCCTTTTGCGGGCGCAAAGCGCCTCGCAGGCGCCTTCGACGCGCCTGTGAAGCGACGGTAACGCGCCGCCGAAGCGACAGGGACGCGCCACCGACGCGACAGGTTTTTTGAGGGGGCGATCGCAGCAGGCACATTGCCGCAGCAGAGCCCGGTGGACCGGGCGTAGGAAAGCGGCCTATCCGGCGTCGCGCGCCGCGTCCGCATCGGGCGCGGCATAGCGGGCGAGATAGGCGTCCTCGTTCATCGGACGGGCGAGATGATAGCCCTGAAACAGGGTGCAGCCGAGCACGCGCAGCATGTCCATCTGCGCCTGGCTCTCCACGCCTTCGACAACGACCTGCAATCCCAGCCCCTGAATGAGGCCGACGACCGCCGAACAGATGGTGCGCGCCTGCGCCGAAGTGACGATGTCGCGGACGAGGCTGTGGTCGATCTTCACCCGGTCGACGGGCAGTTCCTTGAGCCGGGCGAGGTTGGAATAGCCGGTGCCGAAATCGTCGATGGCGACCGCGACGCCATCGGCGCGCAACGCCGCAAGCTGGTCCAGCACGCGCGGCTCCATGTCCATCGCGAGCGATTCGGTGATTTCCAGTTCCAGCATCGCGGGCGGCGCGCCCTGCGCGGCCATGGCGTGACGCAGGCGCAGGAAGAAGTCGGGCTGCCCCAGTTCGCGGGCGCTGACATTGATGGCGATGCGATGGTCCATGCCCGCTTCGGCCCAGCGCGCGGCGGTTTCGCAGACGCGGCCCATGACCCAGTCGCCCAGCGCGACGATGGCGCCGCTTTCCTCGGCCAGCGGAACGAAGGCGGGCGGCAGGACCAGATCGCGCTCCGGATGCGCCCAGCGCACGAGCGCTTCGGCGGCGACGGCGCGGCCCGTCAGCGCATCGACCTGCGGCTGAAACTCCAGCAGGAACTCGTCGCGTTGCAGCCCCATGAGCAGGTCGCGTTCAAGCTCGGCACGGTCCTGCGCTTCGAGCGCCAGCGCGTCGGTGTAGATTTCCGCGCGCCCGCGCCCTTCGCGCTTGGCATGATACATGGCGATGTCTGCGGCGCGCAGCAGGCTGCTGAGCGTGTCGCCATGGATCGGATAGATGGCGATGCCGATCGACGCGCCAAGCTCGACATGCTGGCTGCCAAGGTCGAACCGCTCGCCGAGCGCGAACTGCACCGCGCGGGCGATGCGCTGCGCCGCCGCCGGGCCGGTGAGCGCGGGGAAGAACATGGTGAACTCGTCACCCGCGAGGCGGCCGATGATGGCGTCGCCCCCGCCGGTGCTAACCTGCGCCATCACGACTTCGCGCAGACGCCCGGCGACCCTGCCGAGAAGCTGGTCGCCCGCCGCGTGCCCAAGCGTGTCGTTGACGCCCTTGAACCCGTCGAGGTCGATGAAGAACAGGGTCGGTTCGCCGTTGCCGTCATGATCGGCGAGCGCGCGTTCCACCTGCCGGCAGAAGCTGGTGCGGTTGGCGAGGCCGGTGATCTGGTCGAACAGGGCGAGCGCCTGCACATGGTCGAGATTGGTGCGCACCTGACTGAACAGGCTGTCCATCGCAACCGACAGGTCGGGCAGTTCGCGGCCGATGTCAGGGACGAGCGGCGTGTCGAGATCGCCATGGGCAGCAGACAGGAGCCGTTCGGTCGCCGCGTCGATGGCGCTGGCGGTGGTGGCGACGGTGCGTCGCGCCGACGCCCAGCTCATCGTGCCGCACAGGATGGCGATGACGAGCGACTGGCCGATATGCGCGACATCGTCCACCTCACCCTGCGCATAGCCCAGGATCAGCGAAAGAATGAACACCACCGCGCCCGCTGCGCAGGCGAAAGCCGTGGCGCGGCTTGTCAAAGTCACCCCCTGCATTCGTCTCCAGCCCGCTCATAGCTCCGATACGGAGCATCGACCGGACGCTTATGACGGCGACAGGTTAAGAAAGGATCAGCATCGGTGGAAACGGCGCGGCTTTATTTGCGGCGGCGCAGGATGAGGTAGAGTGCGCCGTCGCCGCCATGGCGCGGATGGGCGATGCGCACGCTGGCGATGCGGTCGGCAAAGGGGCTGGTTTCGAGCCAGTGGCCGATCTCCGCCCGGATCGCGCCGCGCTGGGGCGGGTCGTTCAACCCCTTTGTTTTGGGGGGCTTTCCCGTCACCACCAACAGCACGCGCACGTCCCGCGCCACCGCATCGCCCAGCGCCTGATGCAGCCGCGCATGGGCCATGGCGAGCGTGTGGCCGTGCAGGTCGATGCTCATGTCGGGGCTGACCGCGCCGCTACGGATGCGGCGTTCCCACCCGGTGTCGAGCACGGCGGCGGGGGTGCGCGCAGGGGGCGCGGAGGCGGCGGGAGCGACCGGTTTCGTTAACCATGATGCCGGGAGCGCGGTCGACGGAGCGGGCGTTTCGACCGGCGCGGGCGGAGCGGCGCGGCGGACGCGATGCATCGGACGCACGGTGCGGGACAGCGCCTGCCACAGCGCCTCCTCCTCCGGGGACAGGCGCCGCCGTGCCATGGATCAGGGCTGCGCCGCCGCCGACAGGCGGGCCGCGGTGCCGATGGGCAGCAGCAGGAGCGCGCTGCCCCGCCCCGACATGCCGCCAGCGATGGCGCGCGCGCGGTCGCCCGCGCCCCAGAAGCTGTCGAAGCGGTTCGCGCCCTTGATCGCGCCGCCAGTGTCCTGCGCGATCCAGATGCCGTTGGGTTCGGCGCGGTCGAGGCTGAGCAGCACCGGCGCGCCCAGCGGCACGAACTTGGGGTCGGCGGCGACCGTCGCTTCGGGCGTGACGGCGACGCCCATCGCGCCGACCGGGCCTGCGCCGGTCAGTTCGCGGAAGAAGACGAAGCTCCTGTTTTCGTTCATGATCGCCGCGCCATCGGCGGGGTTGGCGCGCAGATAGGCCATGATGTCCTGCATCGACCCGGCCTGGATGAGGCCGCGATCCTTCATCAGCTTGCCGATGCCGGTATAGTCGCGCCCGTTCTGCCCGTCATAGCCGATGCGCATGACGCCGCCGTCCGGCAGCCGCAGCCGTCCCGAACCCTGCACCTGAAGGAAGAAGAACTCGACCGGATCGGCGGCATAGGCGAGTTCGAGGCCGCGCCCGGCGAGCGATCCGGCGACGATCTGCGCGCGCTCGTCATAGGGGACAAATTTCGTGTCCTGCACCTTGCCGCGGATCGACCTGCCTTTCAGGCTGTCGCTGAACTGGCCGAGGTCCACGTCGATGAGGTCGGAAGGGCGGCGATAGATGGGCACGTCATAGCCGGGCTGGCGGGTGCGCGATCCGGCGATTTCCGGTTCATAATAGCCGGTGACGAACGCCTTGCCGTCGCCCACCTGCACCGCTTCGAAATAGCGGGAGAAAAACTCGCTCGCCGATGCGTCGGGCCAGCTCGACGCGGCGGCGCAGGCGTTGTTCCAGTCCGACCCCTGCGTGAGGCCGCTCTGGTCGGTGCGGCGCATGAGCGAGGGGCAGGACAGGCGAAAGGCGGCGAGCGCGAGGCGCGACCGTTCGCCCGATGGAATGAGACTGGCGATGTCGGGGCCGCGCATGATGCCGATGCCCGCCGCCGTGCCGGTGTCGGGCGCGGGCTGCGCGGGCGGCTGCACGGGCAGGGTCCGGCGTGGGGTGGCGGGAACGGGCTGCGCCGCCTGTTCCGAAGCGCGGGGAGGACGGGCGGGCGCGGGGCCGCCCTTCGACGGCGGGATGACGCCGCCTGCGCAGGCCGACAGCAACAGCGCCGCCAGCAGCGCGCCCCCCGACTGCCGCAAGCCCATGGCGCGATCAGACCTCGTCGGTTTCGCTGAGCTTCCAGTTGGGGTCCGCGCTGCGGATGTCGCGGGTGAAGGTCCAGATGTCGCGCGTGCCGACCGCGTCGGTCAGCGATCCGGCGACGACATTGCCGTCCCTGTCGCGGGTGACGGCGGCGATGTCAGCCTCGAACCGCAGGGCGACCTCAGCGATCCGGTCGCGCAGCGAGACTTCGACGATCTGCGCCTTTTCGATGCGGACGAGACGGTTGTCGAGGACATGGCCCTCAGCCTCGCGCGCGGCGATGGCTTCTTCGAACGAGGCCTGCACTTCAGGATCGCACAGCCAGGCCAGTTCCTCGCGGTCGCCGCGCCAGAAGGCTTCGAGCACCATCTTGTAGGCGCTTTTCGCACCTTCCACGAACTGCGGCACGTCGAAGCTGCGGTCGGCGGCGATCAGGGCGCGCACGCCATTTTCCGCGCCGGGGGCAATGAAGCCTTCGATCAGGCGCACCGATTCGCCGCTGCCCTGACTGGTCGGGCCGGGTTGCAGCACCGTCACCTTCGCGCGGTCCTCCGCCGGGCGCATGACCGGCTCCTGCTCATGCCCCGTGCGCTTGCCGAGCACGGAATAGAGCCGCAGCGCCAGAAAACCGGCGATCAGGGCAAGGATGACGATCACGTACACGGAAGACTATACCCTTTGTTCGGGACGATGTTCCACGCAACATAGGCATGTTTGCGCGATACTTCAAATAGGCTTGGGCGGGGCCACGGGCATTGCTCCGCCCCGTCCCCCCTGCTAAGCGCGCGGGTCATCGCATTTCGACGGGGACGAAGGGTCTCCGGGCAGCAGGGAAAGTCAAGGACGAGCATGGCCGACGCAACGGACCACATCACCACCACTATCGGCAACGGCGCGGACAATGCGCCGCAGATCGCGCTCATCAGCCAATATGTGAAAGACCTGTCGTTCGAAAACCCGAATGCGCCCGCCGTCTACCAGTGGCAGGACCAGCCGCAGATCGACGTGCAGTTCAATATCGGCGCCGACAAGGTGGGCGAGGAAGTGCTGGAAGTCTCGCTCAAGGTCGAGGTGAAGGCCACCGCGCCGCAGGGCACCGCCTTTGCCGTCGAGCTGGTCTATGCCGCGATCTTCGGCATGCGCAACGTGCCCGAGGATCAGGTCCAGCCCTTCATGCTGGCGGAAGCGCCGCGCCTCATCTTCCCCTTCGCCCGCCGGGTGCTGGCCGACGCGATCCGCGACGGCGGCTTCCCGCCGCTGCTGCTCGACCCGATCGACTTCGGCGCGCTCTACCTCCAGCAGGCGCAGCAGATGGAAACGACCGCGGGCGAGCCGGCCGGTCACGCCTGATTGACGACGATGGCGCCTTACATCCGAAAGCCCCTCCCCTTCAGGGGAGGGGTTGGGGTGGGGGCCATCCCCGCAATGCCGTGCGTGAGGCGATCCCCCACCCCCGCCCCCTCCCCTGAAGGGGAGGGGAGAAGAAGGTGAAACTCGTCCGCGCCCTTGGGTCGGTCGGCGGGCTGACGCTGGCGAGCCGCATCCTTGCGCTGGTGCGCGATTCGCTGGCGGCGCGCTATGTCGGCGCGGGCTTTGCGTCGGACGCATTCAATGGCGTCGCCTTCCGCCTGCCCAACATGTTCCGCGCGCTCTTTGCGGAAGGGGCCTTCTCCGCCGCCTTCATCCCGCTGTTCAACCGCAAGGCGGCGGGCGAGGGCGGATTGCCCGCCGGTTATGATTTCGCCCAGCGGGCGCTCGCCGTGCTGCTTCCGGTGCTGATCCTCTTCACCGGCATCCTGATCGCGGCGGCATGGCCGATCACCTGGGCGCTTTCGGGCGGCTTTTCGCGGCAGAATCCGACGCCGGAGCAATTCGCCTTCGCGGTCATGCTCTCGCGCATCACCCTGCCCTATCTGGCGCTCATCAGCCTTGCTTCGCTGCTGGGCGGCATCCTCAATTCGCTCGACAAATTCTGGGTCAATGCCGCTGCGCCGATCCTGCTCAATCTCAGCATGATCGCGGGGCTGTGGCTGTTCCATGGGGCCGACGAATATGAGACAGCGCGGGTGCAGGCGATTTCGGTGACGGTGGGCGGCGCGCTGCAGCTCGCGTGGCTGATGCTCGCCTGCCGCCGGGCGGGCGTGTCGCTGAAGCTGCGGCGGCCGAAATTCGACGCGGACGTGAAGGAGCTTCTGCGCCTGATCGTCCCCGCCGCCGCCGGGGCCGGTGCGTCGCAGATCAACCTGCTGATTTCGACCGCCCTGTCGGGCTGGCTGCTGGCGTCGGGGTCGATCACCTATATCTATTATGCCGACCGCCTGAACCAGTTGCCGCTGGGCCTGATCGGCATCGGCCTTGGCACCATCCTCCTCCCCACCGTGTCGCGGATGCTGTCCAGGGGGCAGGAGGCCGAGGCGATGGAGACGCAGAACCGGGGTATCGAACTCGCCCTGTTCCTGACGCTGCCCGCGACCGTCGCCTTCCTGACCGTGGCCGAACCGATCGTGCGTGGGCTGTTCCAATATGGCCGCTTCACCGCCGAGGATGCGATGCGGTGCGGGTGGGCGCTGTCCGCTTTCTCCATCGGCCTGCCATCCTATGTGCTCGTGAAGGTGCTGACGCCCGGCTATTATGCGCGCGGCGACACGAAGACGCCGGTGCGCTATGCGATGCTGTCCATCCTCGTGAACATCGTCGGCAATATCGCGATGATCCCGACATTGGGGCATATCGGGCCGCCGCTGGCGACCGCGCTCGCCTCCACGATCAATGTCGCGATGCTGTATCGCACGCTGGTGAAGCGGGGGCATTTCCACGCGGACGCGGGGTTGCGCCGGCGGCTGCCGAGGCTGGCGGTCGCCGCGATCCTGATGGGCGCGGCGCTGCTGGCGGGGGAGCATCTGCTCGATCCGTGGCTCACCGGCGCGATGGTCCAGCGCTACGTCGCGCTCTGCCTGCTTGTCGGCGCGGGCGTTGCGCTATACGGGCTGGCGAGCGTGGCGGTGGGCGCCTATCGCCTGTCCGACATCAAGGCGCTCATCCGCCGCAAGTCTGCAACCTGAACACAGCAACGGATCACACCCATGCGCGTCCTTTCCGGCATCCAGCCGACCGGCAACCTGCACCTTGGCAATTATCTGGGCGCGATCCGCAACTGGGTGCGGATGCAGGACGAGATGACCGGCGATGCGCAGTGCTTCTTCTTCCTCGCCGACATGCATTCGATCACCGTGCATGAGGGGCGCGAGGCCCGCATCCGCAACGTGCGCGACATGGCCGCAGCCTTGGTCGCCGCGGGAATCGATCCGGACCGCAGCGTGCTGTTCAATCAGGCGCGGGTGCCCGCCCATGCCGAACTCTGCTGGCTGCTCAATGGCACGGCGCGGATCGGCTGGCTCAACCGCATGACCCAGTTCAAGGACAAGGCGGGCAAGGACCGCGAGGGCGCTTCGGTCGGCCTGTTTGTCTACCCGGTGCTGCAGGCGGCTGACATCCTCGTCTACAACGCCACCCATGTGCCGGTGGGCGAGGACCAGAAGCAGCATCTGGAACTGGCGCGCGACATTGCGGCGAAGTTCAACACCGATTTCGGCGTGGACCTCTTCACCCTGCCCGATCCCATCATCCCCAGGGAATCGGCGCGGATCATGTCCTTGCGCGACGGCACGGCGAAGATGTCGAAGTCCGACCCCAGCGACATGAGCCGCATCAACCTGACCGACGACGACGACGCCGTCATGGCGAAGGTGCGCAAGGCCAAGACCGATCCCGAGCCGCTGCCTGAAACAGCGGAAGGGCTGGCCGGACGACCCGAAGCGGGCAATCTGATCGGCATTTTCGCCACCCTGTCCGGCACGACGGCCGACGCCGTGTGCGCCGATTTCGCGGGCAAGGGTTTCGGCGCGTTCAAGCCTGCGCTCGGCGAACTGCTGGTCGAAACGCTGCGCCCGATCCGTGAGCGGTTTATGGAGCTGCGCACCGACGACGCCGCGCTCGACGCGATCCTCGACAAGGGGGCCGCGAAGGCGGCGGCGGCGGCCGAGCCGACGCTGAAGGCCGCCTATGATGCGATGGGCCTGATGCGCTGAGGCCGGATCGACATTCAGCCCTGACGGCCTGCAAATGGCGGCTCGGCACGCCAGCATCTGAATGACGACCCGTCCTATCTCCATACGGGAAGCGGGCCGCCGCGCCGTCCTTGTTGTGACGGAACATGGTTTTGCGCCCATCTGACGGCTTCGCGCGTTCAAACGATGTTCAGTTGCGTTTTGCTATGGCAGGGCGCAGGAAGATCAACAGGCGCTTCGCCTGATACAGGACGTGATGACAATGACCCGTAACAAGACATTCGGTCTGATCGCAGCGCCCATGCTGGCGCTGACGGCGCTGTCGGGATGCGCCACCGGATTCAAGGCCGACGTTGCCCGGTTTCAGCAGCTTCCCGCGCCGCAGGGCCAGACTTTCACCGTGGTCGCGGACGATCCGCGCCTCGCGGGCGGTCTGGAATTCTCGCATTATGCCGATCTGGTCGGGGCGCGCCTGTCGCAGACCGGCTATGTTCCCGCGAGCGACCCGGCCCGCGCCGACCTGATCGTGCGTGTCGCCTATGATGTCGACAATGGCCGTGAAAAGGTGCGTTCGAGCGGCTTTGCCGGCGGCGGATGGGGTCCGGGCTGGGGACCGGGCTGGGGCGGACGCTTCGGCTATGGCGGCTATTGGGGCCGTCCGTGGGGCTATGGCTTCTACGATCCGTGGCTGTTCGGCGGCAGCGGCTTCAACGACGTGTCGAGCTATACCGTCTATACCAGCGACCTGAGCCTGAAGATCGACCGCGCGGCGGACAATCGCCGCCTGTTCGAAGGCAAGGCGCAGGCGCAGTCGCTGTCGAACAAGCTCACCTATCTGGTGCCGAACCTGATCGACGTTATGTTCACCAACTTCCCCGGTCAGAACGGGGAAAGCGTCAAGATCACGCTGCCGCCCGAAAAGAAGGGCTGACGGCGAATCGAACAGGGAGAGGGTCTGCTGCGCGAGGGCGCGGCGGACCCTTTTTCATGCCCCGCCTAGAAACTGGCGGCGAGCGCCAGCGATGCGACATGGTCGTTGCTGTCCGGAGCGCCGGGGCGAAAGCCGTGCTGGTGCAGATAGCCGATCTCGACCGCGATCCGCTTCGACAGGGGCGTCGTGATCGCAACGAGATTGCGCATCCGCTCCTCACCCCGCACGCGCTGGAAATTGCTCCTGTTGAGGTCGATAAAACTTTCGTGGCTGAGGACCAGCGCGGTGCGGCCGCTCTTGTCGAGCGGCAGGCTGTATTTGACATAGGGGCGCACGCGCCATGCCGTGCCGTCGACCCCGTCACGCCAGCGCTCCTCCGTGCGGAGCCGGGCGCTGAGCCGCCCCGGACCGATCCTGACGATATTGTCGAACGTCACCTGCTGCCGCCCGCGATGCTCCATCACGGCGAAGTTCCCGCCATCATAGTTGGGATCGTGGGTGTAGCCCGCCCACAGCGTGACCTTGTCCGCCACCCTGTAGCCCAGCAGCAGATTGACCTCGATTTCATACAGGCCGTCGCGGTCGTCGCTGAAGCGGGCGACGCTTTCACCCGAGACGCGCCATTTGTCGCTCAGCCGCACCACCGCGGCGCTTGTCAGCCAGATCTGGCTGTCCTCCGACGCGCGGGCTGCGGTGACGGGCAGCAGGGCGATGAGGGGAGACAGATATTTCCAGCCGGTACGCATGATCCCCCTCTCCGCCCCCATCCGGTCGATTGCCGGAATGTGACAGTTTGATGACATATGTTTCCACACGCCGCTAGTCGCCGCCGCCGGGGGATGCAATGATCTTGTGCACATCATCCCGCTTTCTGGAGGCTTCCGCTTTCTCCCTATGCCCATGCCCGTGCAGCCGATAGCGTGACGCCCGTGACCAAGCACAGCGGAGCGAAGCATCCATGTCCCTGACCGTCCGCATCCTTCTGGCGCTGGTGGCGGGGCTTGGCTGCGGGATCGCGCTCGCCGAATGGGGCGGCGCATGGGAGGCGCAGGCCGTGGCGGTGGCGCAGCCGGTGGGCAAGGCGTGGCTGGGCGGGCTTCAGATGCCGCTCGTCCCGCTGATCTTCGCGCTGCTGGTGACGGGCATCGCGCAAGCGGCGGCGACCGCGCGCAGCAACGGCATGGCCGGGCGCGCCATCGGCCTGTTCGCGCTGCTGCTGACGGCGGCGGCGGGCGTCGCGGCGCTGGCCGGGCCGGTGATGCTGCGGCTCTGGCCCGTGCCACCCGGCGCGGTCGGCGCTCTCGCGGGCGCAGCGCCGGTCGCCGAAGTGCCAGATGTGCGTCCGTCCGCCGAGTGGTTGCTGGGTTTCATCCCGGTCAATCCGATTCGGGCGGCGAGCGAGGGGCAGGTCGTCGCGGTGGTCCTGTTCGCGCTCGTCTTCGGCTTTGCGGTGACGCGGATCGGGGCGGAGCGGCGCGCGATGCTGACCGGCTTCTTCGAGGCGCTGGCCGACGCGCTGCTGGTGGTGGTGCGATGGGTGCTTTGGCTCGCGCCCCTTGGCGTGTTTGCGCTGGCGCTGGTGGCGGGCGCGCGGTCGGGGCTGGCGACGGCGGGCGCGCTGCTTCACTATATCGGATTCATCGTCGCGCTGTGCCTGATCGTCACGCTGCTGCTCTATCCGATGGTGGCGGGCGCGGGGCGCATCGGCCTGCTCCGGTTTGCCAGAGCGGCGCTCCCGGCGCAGGCCATCGCCTTTTCGACGCAAAGCTCCATCGCGTCGCTGCCCGCGATGATCGAGGCGAGCGACGGGCCGTTGCAGGTGCGCGAAACGAGCCGCAGCATCGTGCTGCCGCTCGCCATTTCGCTGTTCCGCATCACCAGCCCGACCGCGAATCTGGGCGTCGCCATCTATGTGGCGGCGATGAACGGGGTGCCGCTGGGGGCCGTACAACTGGTGCTGGGGGTTGGCGTCGCGGCGATCGTCAGCCTGGCGGCAGTGGGGCTGCCGAGCCAGATCACCTTCTTCACGACGACCGGTCCCATCTGCCTCGCCATGGGCGTGCCGGTCGAGGCGCTGCCGCTGCTGCTGGCGGTGGAGACCGTGCCCGACATTTTCCGCACCGTGGGCAACGTCACCGCCGACATGGGCGTGACGCGCATCCTCGACGTCAGGGAAGGCGGCGCGCGGTGAGAATTTTTACCGGGGCTTCGAGCATCTGACCCTTCATCACCCCATCGCCCATCGTCGGCGATTTGGGTTCGGCGAGGATCGCCTTCACCACGTCCATGCCCTCGACCACATGGGCGAAGACGGCAAAGCCCTGATTGTCGCCCGCCGCTTCCGGATGAGCATCCATCGCTGGCATCTTGCCCAAGACTATGAAAAAGTCCCCGGTCGCGCTGCCCGGCGCATAGCGGGCCATCGACAGCGCGCCATCGTCGTGGGTGAGGCCGGTCTGCGTCGTCGGTTCATGCGCGATGGGAGGCAGGATGCGCCTGGGATCATTCTGCGTTCCCGCCTGCACGAAGCCGTAATCGGGCGCGCCGACGCCACGATAGAAGGCGATGCCGTCGAAGCGCTTCTGATCGACATATCTGAGGAAATTGGCGGCGGTGACGGGCGCCTTGCCCAGATGGACCGCCACGACGATCCGCCCCCTGTCCGTTTCCAGCGCGACGCGCACGTCGCCGGTAGCCGGGCCGGGCGCAGGCACCTGCGCAGCGGCGGGCGTCAGGGACAGGAGCGCAAGGAGCAGGAACAGGGCGGAGCGAATCATGGGGCAAGCCTAGCCCGGCCCCGTGCCCGCGTCAGCCCTCCAGCTGGCGGAGCAGCGCGCGCACGTCGGCGTCGATTTCGGGATTGCTCTCGCGCAGCGCTTCGATGGTGCGGACGGCGTGGATCACCGTGCTGTGATCGCGCCCGCCGAAGATGCGGCCGATCTCGGGCAGCGAGCGGGGTGTCATCTTCTTGGCGAGATACATGGCGACCTGACGGGGGCGGGCGACGGCGCGGGCGCGGCGCTTGGAGCGCATTTCGGCCGGGTCGATCCTGTAATGGGCGGCGCAGGCCTTCTGGATTTCGTCCACCGTGATGCGGCGGGCATTGGCGCGCACCGCGTCGGCCAGCATCTGCTGCGCGAAGTCGAGGTCGATGGCGCGGCCGGTGAGCTGGCCATAGGCGACCAGCTTGTTGAACGCGCCTTCCAGCTCGCGCACGTTCGAGCGGATCGAACGGGCGAGGAAGTCGATGACGGCGTCGGGCACCGGCGGGTCGCCGGCCACCATCCGCTTGGCCTCCAGAATCGCCAACCGCAGGTCGAGCGCGGCGGGCTGGATGTCGGCGACGAGGCCGCCCGCGAGGCGCGAGAGGATGCGCGCGTCGATCCCGTCGAGAAGCTGCGGCGCGCGGTCGGCGGTGACGACGATGCGCGCGCCGGTGTCGATGAGGTCGTTGACCGTGTGGAGAAATTCCTCCTGCGTCGATCCCTTGCCCGCGATGAACTGGATGTCGTCGATCAGCAGCAGCCGCGCCGCGCGCAGCCGCGCCTTGAACGCCATGGTTTCGTTGGCGCGCATCGCGTTCACGAACTCCATCATGAAGCGTTCGGCGGACATGTAGAGGACGGGCGCTGCGGGGCTGTGCGCGCTGAAATCGGCGGCGATGGCGTGGAGCAGGTGCGTCTTGCCCTGCCCGGTGCCGCCATGGATGAAGAGCGGGGTGAAGCGCGGCTGGGCCTGCGCGCCCATCGCCTGCGCGGCGGAGAAAGCGAGACGGTTGGTATCGCCGACGACGAAATCGGCAAAGCCGTGGCGCGGCTGGAAATTGGAGGCGGCGACGACCGGCGCGGGTGCGGCGGCGGGCTTTTCGACATGGACGACTTCCAGCAGCCGCGGTCCCGCCGTGTCGGGCGCCCGGCGCACCCGCACTTCGCGCACCGCCACGCCAGCCGTGCGCCACGCCATGCGCAGCCGGTCGCCGAACTGGCCAGACACGAAGTTCGCGCTGAAGTCGCTGGCGACCAGCAGATCGAGCGTCTGCGATTCGGGGCAATAGTCGCCGAGGCGGACGGGTTTCAGCCACTGGTCGAACATGCGCGCGCCCACATCGCGGCGCAGGCCCGCGCGGATGCCGGCCCAGGCGGATTCGAGGGCGTCGTCCGCCTGAATCGTCTGCCCCTCCTGCCAAGCCACCACGCGCACCCCATCCTTCAT